>OZ252285.1:0-2927844 GCA_965250055.1 Phycisphaerales bacterium
CGTCACGCATCGCCTCGTCCCGAACCCAGTTGGTCTCGTCAACAACGACCACACGAAGCTCGTGTTGACCGCCGCCCAGATCAAGATCATCCGTATCAACCAATGTCGCGCCAAACAGATCCAGCTGGAACACATCATCCAGATACCACGAGATCGTCAGATTGTGATTCAACGGCTGCATCGGAGTCACCCCAACCGTCCCACCACGCGAGATCAACGCACCGTCACCAGTCCCCGTATCAATCGGAGACACCTCGCGATAAATCTCCTTAAGCAACTGCTCCGCGCTCACCAAGTTGAACGGGCGACCCAGCGCCCGCATCATCGAGTTGCTCGATGGTCGATACACCCCAAACTCAGAATAGTTCCCGCCCTCAAACGCACTAATCGGTCCATCAAATCCCGCTTGCGAAGCGTCCATCCAGTAGTGCCACTTGCGATCCTGATCGAGCTGCTCCTGACGATCGTAAATCGAAACATCCACCGGACCAAGCTCCGAACCGTTGTATGTCGTCGGACCGCCATACGTGTACTCGTCCGCGAGATCACCAAGCGAGTGTCCGAGCTCATGGATCGCGATATCCGCCGCTGCGCCGTTCTGTCCCGCCGCGGTGCCCAGGTTGTTCGCTGGATACCCAGCGCCGCCGTACTTGCTCGAGTTGGAGATCGCGATCACCTGATCGATGTCGTCCGCCGCCGCAGCCGCGGTGTACGCCTTGCCAACATTGACGCACAGCAGTCGCTCGATCCCGCTGCACCAGTACGACATGTCCAAAGCCGTGTCTCGGTTCACACCCTGATTCGGATCGTTGTCCACGCCCGATTCATTCGACACCACCTCAACAGCCGTGACGCGGAAATAGTTCTGGTAACTCGTGAACGGCTCATATTGATAGAGCGAATCCACAATCCCGTTAACATCCGCGTGGTACTGCGCCATCTCGCCAGCCGTGTATCCGTCACCCACAAACACCAGGTCCACGCGATTGTCATCAACACCCTGATTCGCGACATTCATCGCGTCAATAAACTCACGCACCTCTTCGTCCATGTGGACCTGGAAGAGCCCGCCCGTCAGGTTCCCGTGCTCATCACCGAAGCAGCCGTGGACCGTGGTCGTGCCCTGACCGTTGCTGACGTCATCAGGACCGATCAGCGCCGCAGCGCTCCCAGCAGAGAATGCGAGTACAAAGCAAAGCGAAGCGGTCGAACGCATAGCGAGATCTCCAGAATTTCAGTAGCGCGAGTCTTTCACAGGCGTCCACACCAGACACCCATCGGCACGAATGTGCCCATCTAAGCCCACTATTCGCTCAAAAACGCCCCAGGTTCCTCAATACGAACCCAATCAACGTCCAATATCTGTCGGCTTCAAGGACACCCCGCTGAGAACGCCTGCAAGAACGCGCTCACGTCCAGGAAGTTGAAGTTCCCATCTGCGGCAAAGTCCGCAGCGGGATCCATCGCCGCCATCGCCGAAAGAAACGCGCTGACATCGAGGAAGTTCAGATCGCCCTCGCCCGTCAGATCAGCCGCGCACGCAGCGCCGCCGGGAACAACCGCCGATCCGCTGACCGATTCGGTCTCGCCTGGGACAAACATCCCCAGCTCAACCGATCCCGTCGTCGGCGCATCACTGCTCACGATCGAGAAGTTGTACATCGTCCCCCAGCGGATCGCGTTCGCGTCCATATTGAAAAAGTAGTCCTCCGTCTGCCAACTCGTGACCCCAGAGCCCGAGCTGACCAGCCAGTCCAGCGAGCTGATATTGCTGTCCGGCGCATCGAGGTACTCGATCCCATTGAATCCCGTCGAGATCGGAGCACTCCCTTGCGTCGGGACAGCAAACGTTCCGATCCCCCGCGCCGAGTTCTGATTGTGCACCGCGTACTCGTAGCGCCATGTCCCGTCCCCCAGATCAATCGCCTTGGATCCAACGTGCACGATCCCGTCTCCCGGAATCTGGACCTCGCTGATCATTACCGACGGATCGGGAGCGTCCGCGCCCAGCCCATGATCCGCCCACGCATAGATCGCGGCCCTCTGACTCTGCGTCGTGCCAACAAGCGCGATATTCCCGTTCTCAAGCACCGTGAACTGTCGGTAGCTCGCGTTGTTGTTGCGAGCCGCGTCCGTGGTCTCCGCGACGGAGATGTACTGCTGCTCCACAAAGTACAACGCATCCTCTTCGCTCAGTTCATCCACCGGCGCTTTGACACGCTTGTAGATCGAGTTGCCCGACTGCCCAAACGTCGCAAACGGATAAGGCATATCCGCTGAGTACGGATTAATCTCGATCCGAGGCGCCATATCACCCTGCGAACCGCTCAATGCACTCCCGATCGTGTCCGAGCACCCAGCCCCAAGCGAACCCAGCGCCGCAGGCGTGCACCCAATCGAGCACGCATTGCTCTGCAATGGGAAAAACGTGTGCGCCACAAACCCAACCCCGATCTGCTCGATCCGCCCATCCATAATCCGATACAGCGTCGAAGCAAACACCGGATGCTCGCTCGTCCCCGCGTTGTACACAATCGCATCGCCGCCAATGTTGCACGTCACATCCCCAAAGCTAAACGCGCGATACCCATCCAGATCGTTGTAGCGGATGACGCTGTTGATCTCGCTGCAGATCAGATCAGCCCCCGCGCCCACTCCCGCGTGAGCCGAAGAGAGAAGAAACAAACCTGAAACGAATCCAGAAACCAAACCAGTCTGTGAATGCAACATGCGAGTGTCCTCCTTATATAAGGACCATTCTAATGGAAACAGACCGCCCGTCCAAGCCAATCCCAACTCATCCACAAAAACAGGCATTCCAAGCAAGCAGGTGCATTAATTGGCAAACACCATATCTTCCTTGAGCTGCTGATCCGTGATCCGACCTCGACAGTGATGCCGCCGCCGACGCGTCCGCACGTCCCACGCCAGCCCGCACCCCATGCACACGTGCATCCCATCAACCTCGTGCGCCTCGTCGCTGATCGTCCCTTCGCACGACGGACACACGCGATCATCAATAAAGTCCCGCACCATTCGCTGCATGCGCGCCAAGCGGATCCCGTCCCGCGCCAGCTTGATGCCGTAGATCGAGATCGCAAGAAACGCCGCGATCGCAACACCTGTTGCAATCATGCCCCCCATCGACCGCTGCATCGACACCATCAACCACCCCGCGCCCAAGATCCCGCCCCCCATCAGCACCAGCAGCAGCACCACCAAAAAACAATCCCACAGCATCAACCGCGCCGGACGCGTCCGGATCTCCGCCTCGCGATCGACATGACTCCGATTCATCAGCACCCGCATCATCTGCCCGCGTCCATCGCGCAGGAACTGTCGCCGACGCTGACGCATCCGGATCGTGCTGTAGAGCCCCTGTCGTTCTATCCGCAAGAACGCGTCCCATCGATCCGGTTTCCACGCCCCACCGCACTCTGGACAGCGCACGCACCCATCCTCCTCACGATCGATCTCCGCGATCGAGAACCCGCACGCCGCGCACAGCTTCCACTGATCCACAGCATGAAACACCTGCGACAAGTCCTCAATATTCTGCTTCCTCCGCCGAGCACGCGCATCGCGCCGCGCAAGCGTCAATCGATTGCTCAGCACCGTGTACACACCCCACACCAGCAGCGCCGCCGCTAGTCCCGCGATATTCCCGAGCACCCCAGGCACATTGAGCAGCTGACTCCCGATCCACCCACCAAACCGCCACGCGAACACAATGAACCACAGGAGCAAGAACGCATGAATCAGCAACTTCCCAATGAGGTACAGCACACTCCACGATCGAGCACCAAACCGAGCCCACCAAGGAGCCCATTGAACTTCCACTTCCTCATGTTCAGTCCCGACACCCGCTTTGCGTGCGAGGTCTTCTGAGCGTTTTTCGAGGTCATCCGCATCCCACTCGCTCACATACTCCGTATCAATAACCTCCCCGCGATCATCAAGCACGCCCCGCCGACCCAGCACATACGACACCAGCAGCGTCCACATCACGCACGCTCCAGCGCACCGATGCCGGCGCGCCAAGCCTCGATCGCCGAGAGCACATCCTCAGGAGACTTCGACAGCCGCACCCCATCTTTGAGCGCCCGGCAGTGCCCATCGTTGATCGTCCGCCCCAACCAGCTGATCTTCTGACGGATCACATGCATCGCGTGCTTCTCGTCGCGATACTCAACCATGCGCAAAAAATAGTCCCGCACAAAGTCGAGCTTCTCGTCCTCGCTCGGATTGAGATCACCCAAGTCAACCCGCGCGATCGCATCGTCGTCGTGTACATCAATCCCGAGCTCATCGATCTGCTTCTGCAATCCCCAAGCCTGCCGGAACACCCACGGATTCCCGAACGACCCGCGCCCGATCATCACGCCGGCGCACCCCGTGTTGCGGCGCATGACCACGACATCCATCGCGTTCTTGATGTCCCCGTTCCCTTGCACCGGCACCCCGCCCTCCATCGTCCCGTCGTACGCGCCCGTCGCATCGCGCACCGCTTCGACGACGCGCTTGATCCCGCCGTGATCGCACGACCCCCTGAACTTCTGTTCCGTCGTTCTGCCGTGGACCGTGATGCACGCCGCGCCGCGCTGACACAACCCCACCGCGAGCTCCGCCGCGACGCCCGCTTCATGCGCATCCTGATCCCACCCCAACCGCATCTTCGCCGTCAGCGGAATCGAATCAGGGAGCGCTTCGCGCACCGCTTCAAAGATTTCATACGTGCTGGGAAGATCGCACATCAGCTTCGACCCGCCGTTGCGTTTGCAGATCTTGTCCACCGGACACCCCATGTTGATGTCCACGACATGCGCCCCGTGCTCGGCGCACCATCGCGCCCCTTCCGCGAGATGCTTCGGATCAGCGCCATACAACTGCATCCCGATCGGTTGATCCAGATCATTCGTCCGCGCCAGATCCCGAGCCGCGCCCTCATCGCAGAGCAGCCCCTGTGGATTCAGCAAATCAGTACACGCGAGTCCCACCCCGCCCACTGTCTGGCCTCCGACTGCGTTCAGCTCACGCACGCCAACGCGCCACGCAAGCTCGCACCATCCCGCAATCGGGGCCAACATCAGATTGCTCTCAAGACTGACCAGCCCACCCGGCGTCTTCAGGTTCAAGGGTTGTGCGAACATAAGTATAGTCTAAACAGTAAATTGAAGCAATCAAAAAACCCGCCGATCACATCGCCAAATACACGATCCAGATCACCACCCCCGCCATCAACCCCGCGATCCAGTCATCGAGGAGGATCCCCCAACCCCCTCGGATCCGCTGCATCGCCCCGGCAGGCCAAGGCTTCAGAATATCAAACGCCCGAAACAACAAAAACGACCCGATCAACACCAGAATCATCGATTGCGTCGTCTCAAACATCGCACTCGGGATCATCAAAAGCGTCACCGCCTGCCCCGCCGTCTCGTCCGCGACGACCTGCCCCGGATCCTTCTTCCATCGCGCCTCAGCATCCGTCCCCCACGCAACACACGCCCAACTAAACACGACAAAGCACAGGATCATCAGTACGTCGTAAATACTTCTCGCCGCTGGATTTGAAGCGCCGATCAGAATAATCGCCCCGCCGACCACCACCGGAGGAAGCGATCCCCACGTCCCCGATGCAGGCTTGAAATGACCAAGCCCAAAGGTCGTCAGCAACCGCTCAGCAGTGGGGGAGATCGTGTTCATAAACGCCTTTCGTGGATCGCTTTAGCGACGCTTCTTGCCCTGTCCGCCCTTGCTGGACTTGGGACGAGGTTTCGCTCCAGGAGTCGACGTCGCTTTCGTAGGCTTCCGCGCCTTCTTCCCACGCATCACCTCGAGCATCCGAGCGTTCTCATCAATCGTGTGCTGCAATGCGCGTCCAATATAAGGAAGACCCGACAGCAACGTCACGACAAGCGTCGCCCAGACCAAGATCACCATGATCGTCCGCTCGCCGGATTCTGGACCCGGATTCCCAAGCGCGATCAGCAGCAGGATGATCGGGATCGTGATGGACTGAAGCACCATCTTCGCTTTGCCCATCGCTCCTGCTGGGAACTCGACGCCCTCACCCTCGTACACCCCCCGAATCGAGGTGACGAGCAGCTCGCGAGCAACCATCGCGACGACCATCCATCCCGCGACGGCTGAGAGCTGAATCGAACCGCCTGAAATCAATGGACTTGCAAAGTTTGGTCCCGCGAGGATCACAAACCCACCAAGCACCAGGATCTTGTCCGCAAACGGATCCATGATCCGTCCAAACTTGGTGATCGCGTTCCATTTGCGTGCCAGATGCCCGTCCAGCGCGTCTGTCAGAGCCGCGATGATGAAGACCGCCGCGGAGATGATCAGGATCGTGGTTGATCCCGACGACAACTCCCCGATCCGATCCCCGACCGTCGCATCCGGATTCACCGTCGGCGTCGAAACGCTCGACAACAGCGCGACAAACACAATCGCCAGACCAACGCGGGCCATCGTGAGGATATTGGGAAGGTGGACTTTCCGGTCAGGCTGAGCCGCCTGCATCATTGTTTGCATCTGTGCCATTGTGCATCCTATCCACACGCGTCCGTGCTGGACGACTCGCCCAAAAGGAAAGCCGACAACAAACCAATCAAAGACACCCACAAACCCCACTCCGAGTTGAAGAAAGCCCCTTGTTGATCTATCCTGAGGGTCACAGCACAGGTGACCGGCGCGGTCTCTGTCTGCGGCACACTGACCGAACCGGAGGTCAGCGCGCCGGCCATCAGGCGCAGCAGTCATACCGGCATCAACGACCGAGGAAAACGCGGTGGACACCATCATCAGCCCGATCGCCCTCTACCTCATCTGTGTCCTCGGAGCCGTCGGCATCGCCGCAGCACTCCCACGCAGAAACAACGCCGCCGCCATCACCGGCGGACTCGTCCTCGCCGCCGCTGTAGGTCTGGGAGTCCTCGTCCTTGGACTCAGCGCCAGCAAGTCCGGACAACCACTCCCCAACTACTTCTTCTACCCCTTCGCCATCCTCGCGCTGGGATCAGCCGCACGCATGATCACCCACCCGCGCCCCGTCTACTCCGCGCTCTACTTCATCCTCACCATCATCGCCTCCTGCGGCATGTACCTCCTGCTCTCCGCCGAGTTCATGGCTTTCGCCCTCGTCATCATCTACGCCGGCGCGATCCTCATCACCTACCTCTTCGTCATCATGCTCGCGACCCAAGCACCCTCCTCTGCCGCTGAAGAGTTCATCGACGAGACCGACGCCGTCGCTCGCGAACCCTTCATCTCCTGCGGCATCGGATTCGTCCTCCTCGCGATCCTCACCACCGCAATGTTCCGAGGACTCAGCGACCTCCCAGCACCACCAGACCAAACACTCGCGCAAGACTCCGTGCTCGTCAATCTCCCAAGCAAGGTCGAGCGTCTCCTCGATCGTGCAGACGTCCTCGCAATGGGCGAACGCCTCGCACGCAACGAAGACGGCACCGCCGCGATCGACATCGTCGCACGCACGATCACCCTCG
This sequence comes from Phycisphaerales bacterium, assembly GCA_965250055.1. Taxonomy (GTDB): domain Bacteria; phylum Planctomycetota; class Phycisphaerae; order Phycisphaerales; family UBA1924; genus UBA1924. The sequence continues at coordinate 7,518 of OZ252285.1, forward strand.
AGAACACCGACCTGGGAACCACACGCACACTCGGACCAGATCAATGGCCCGAGTCCCTCACCGCCGGGAACCTCGATCGTCTGGGATACAACCTCATGCACGATCACCCCATGACCATCGAAATCGCAGGCATCATCCTGCTCATGGCCATGCTCGGAGCGACCGTGCTCGCACGCAAGCACATCGAACTCGAAGACGACCTCAAAGCCGCCCAATCCCGCAAACTGGGCGAGAACATGAAGATGGGGGACGCATAAATGGACTCACTCAGTCTCGCTCAGCTCGCGTTCCCCGAAGCCGTCCCGGCGATCACCTTGGCGCACTACCTCTTTGTGTCCGCCGCGATGTTCGTCATGGGACTCATCGGATTCCTCACACGCAAGAACATGATCGTCATGTTCCTGTGCACCGAGCTCATGTTCCAAGGCGCCGGACTCGCACTTATCGCCTTCGGTCGCCACCACCTCGGCGCCGATGGACAAACCTTCGTGATCTTCGTCCTCTGTGTTGCCGCTGCTGAAGCCGCGATGGCGCTCGCCCTCGTCGTCTTGCTGTTCCGTCATCGTGAATCCCTGTCGTCCCAGTCCTGGAAGGAACTCAACGGGTGATCAATACAACACTCCTTTCCAGCATGCTCGCACTCGCCCCCGACGCACACGCCGGAGGCGCTCACGCACCAGCAACAACCGAAGTCGGGAGTGGTCCAAACTGGATCCTCCTCATCGTCGGACTCCCCTTAATCTCGTCGATCCTCTGCGGCATCTACGCGATGATCGGGAACAAGACCAAGCTCCCCGCGTGGACGACCGTCGCCGCCGCGGGAACCGCGTTCCTCGCCACCGTCGCGATGTACCTGAACTTCGACGGCACCCCCTACACCGTCCACGCCTTCGACTGGATCCAAGTCCACTTCTCTTCGGAGGGGGGCGACAAATCGATGATCGCGAACTTCTCGTTCTACATCGACACCCTCACCATCTACTGGATGCTCTTCGTCACCGGACTCGCGACCTGCATCGCGCTCTACGCATCCGAATACATGTCCCACGACATTGGAACAAGCTACTGCCGATTCTTCGGCGCCTTCGGACTCTTCGTCTTCTCCATGGCGTGCCTCGTCATGGGAGACAACTTCCTCATGCTCTACCTCGGATGGGAAGGCGTGGGCTTGTGTTCATACCTGCTCATCGGATACTTCTACAAGAAACCAGAAGCCGTCGCGGCTGCAAAGAAAGCGTTCATCGTCAACCGCATCGGTGACCTCGGACTCGCGCTCGGGATCTACCTCATCTTCGTCCACTTCGGAACCCTCGAGTACGCCGTGCTCTTCAACGATCCGACCCTGCAGGGCTACCTCGCGTCCGCGAAGGTAGGGGACTTCTCCGCGATCCCAGCGATCGCTCAGTGGATCCCGCTCCTGCTCATGATCGGTGCCTTTGGTAAATCCGCTCAGTTCCCGCTCTACGTCTGGCTCCCCGACGCGATGGAAGGCCCAACCCCGGTCTCCGCGCTCATCCACGCCGCGACCATGGTCACTGCAGGTGTCTACCTCATCGCACGCACCTACCCGCTCTTCCTCGCAAGCGAGAGCGCCCTGCCAATCGTCGCATGGATCGGAACCATCACCGCACTCCTCGCCGCGACCATCGGGATGGCGCAGTTCGACATCAAACGCATCATGGCGTACTCCACCGTCTCCCAGCTCGGATACATGTTCGCCGGACTCGGTGTCCTGACCCCGACCGGTGGCGCGTACCATGTGCTCACCCACGCGTTCTTCAAAGCACTCCTCTTCCTCTGCTGCGGTGCCGTCATGCACGGCTTCGCCGGACAGCTCGACCTCCGCAAACTCTCCGGACTCCGCAAAGTCAAGGGATGGGGCATCGTCTCACTCGGCATGTTCATCGGATGCATCAACCTCGCAGGTGTCCCCTTCACCGCGGGATACTTCTCCAAGGACACCATCCTCGCTGAAGCGTTCGTGACCCCTGGGTACTCGATGATCGGATGGATCCTGCTCATCACCGCCGGACTCACCGCGTACTACACCTTCCGCGTCTTCTTCCGCGTCTTCATGGGACCAGTCGAATACCACGCCGGAGACGAACTCCACGACCACGACGGTCACGGCGAAGAAAACCACCACGACGCCGGACAACACGGCGATCACCACGCCGACCATTTCCACCCGCACGCACCGGGCTGGGCGATCAACACCGTGCTCGTGGTCCTCACCGTCTGCTCGATCCTCGCCTCAGGGCTCTACATCGTCGGCGGAAACAAAGACGCGCACACCAAGCACTACGCCGACACCATGGTCTCCGCATCAACTGCGTCTTACCACTCCAACTACGGCTCCCACGCCTTCGAGTACTACGAAAAAGATCCAGAGCACTACCCAGTCGCCGGGATCGGTCCTCGCGGAACCATCGAGCAACCACTCGAGATGCCACTCGTTGGAGGCGATCCGCACAAGATGATGTACTACATCTCCGGCGTCATCGGTGTCATCGGCATCGCACTCGCATGGTTCCTCCACCTCTTCGGACGCACCAACGCCGCCGAGTGCAAGATGGACCCAATCGCTCGCATGTTCGGACCAATCCCAAGATGGGCCGAGAACAAGTGGTATGTGGATGAGATCTACTGGGCAATCCTCGTGACCCCGCTCCGCATCGGATCGCACATCCTCCACTGGATCGACAAGCTCCTCGTAGACGGCATCGTCAACGTCTTCGGATTCCTCCCACGACTCCTCGCGTGGATCCTGCGTCCATCACAATCAGGTGTGCTCCAGGGATACGCCGTCTCCATGGCCGGCGGGATCGCACTGCTCCTCCTCACTGTGTTCGTGATTATCCTGCAAGGAGGCGCCTCATGAGCCCGATCTGGACCATCCTCCTCATCGTCATCCCGCTGCTGGGCGCTTTGCTCGTCGCGTTTGATCGCGAAGAAGGCGCGTACCAATCCGCGATGCGCACCATGCTCTTCTCGCTGATCCCCGGCATTTTCATGCTCTACCAGTTCAACTACTCCATGGGATCCGAGTACCAAGGCGCCGCAAGCATCAACTGGATCGCGGACCTGGGACTCAAACTCTCCATCGGGACCGACGCGATCGCACTCTTGCTCATCGCGCTCACCGTCCTGCTCGGACCAATCGTCGTCGCCGCATCCAAAACAGCAATCACCGAGGACCGCCGCAAGTACTACGCGTGGTTGCTCGTCCTCCAAGCCGCGATGGTGGGGGTCTTCGCCGCCCGCGACCTGATGCTCTTCTACATCTGCTTCGAGTTCACGCTCCTGCCGATGTTCATCCTCATCCGCTGCTACGGATCAACCAACCGCGTCGCCGCGTCCACCAAGTTCTTCCTCTACACCTTCACCGGATCCATGATGACCCTCGCGGGACTCATGTACGTCGTCTACTTCGTCGCACAACAAACCGGCATCTGGACACTCGACATCGCCACCATCACCGCGATCGCGCCGCGCATGCCACTCGAGCACCAAGCGTGGGTCCTCTTCGCGATGCTCGCTGGATTCGCTGTCAAGGTCCCGTTGTTCCCAGTGCACACATGGTTGCCACTGGCGCACACCGAAGCACCAACCGCAGGTTCCGTCATCCTCGCGGGTGTCCTCCTCAAGCTCGGTACCTACGGCCTCATCCGCTTCGCGATCCCGATCACCCCAGCCGCATTCATCGAATACGCACCATTCATCGCGACCTTGTCGGTCATCGGGATCATCTACGCCGGCCTCATCTGCTGGGTCCAAGAAGACATCAAGAAGCTCGTCGCCTACTCCTCCGTCTCCCACCTCGGATTCTGTGTCCTCGGACTCGCCGCACTCAACGTGTCAGGTCTCTCAGGTTCAGTCCTCTACATGCTCTCCCACGGCCTCTCCACCGGCGGCCTCTTCCTCATGATCGGATACATGTACGAACGCTACCATACACGCGACATGCGACAAGTCGGAGGACTCGCATCCAAGATGCCAGTCTGGGCATTCTTCATGGTCTTCTTCACCATGGCCTCCGTCGGACTCCCAGGTCTCAACGGCTTCCCATCGGAAGTCCTCTGCCTGATCGCCGCGTTCCAATCCGATGAAGGATTCACCGCATCGCATCAAGTCGGTGCTTGGGGCGAAACCGCAGGCGTATGGTTCGCCGTCTTCGCAGGAACAGGCATGGTCATCGCTGCGATGTACCTCCTCTACATGGTCGGGAAGATCTGCTTCGGTCCGCTCCGCGAGCCCGCAGATCACCACGCCCATGAAGTGCTCCCAACCGACCTCAACCGCCGCGAGATCTGGACGCTGATCCCCCTCGCTGTCGGATGTCTCGTCTTTGGTCTCAAACCAACCTATCTGCTCAACGCCGTCAGCGATCCGATCAACGACACGATCGTCGCCGCATACGAAAACCAGCATCACGAACTCCACATCGAAACCAGCGATGAGCACGCGATGATTGAACACACCAGCTCGGAGCAACACCCATGATCGAGAAGCTCCCCTTCATCATCCCGGAACTGATCCTCTTCATCGCGACCTGCCTGGTCATGGTGACCGGCCAGTGGCCCGTCCGCGCGATCCGTCAGTTCACCCCGTGGATCGCCGCCGTCGCCCTCGTCGCCGCGGGAATGATCGCCACGACCACCCCAGCGGACCCAAACGCCCTCTTCCCCAACATGATCCCCTACGCGAAGTTCATCATCGCCTTCGTGGGACTCCTGCTCCTGATCAACCTTACCGGGACCGTTGACCGCGACCTCGAAGAAGGCGTCGATCAAGGAAAGCCCTTCCTCCCCCTCCGTTCAAACGGCGCGGAGTTCTACGCGTTCTTCCTCTTCTCAATCACCGGATTGATGCTCACCGCGTCCGCCGATGACCTGATCTGGTTGTTCCTCGCCCTCGAGCTCACCTCACTCCCGACCTACATCATGGTCGCGATCTCCACCAAGAAGAACGCTTCCCGCGAAGCCGCGGTCAAGTACTTCTTCCTCGGCGCTCTCGGCGCTGCGATCTTCCTCTATGGATTCGCACTCATCTATGGCGCCGCTGGTTCGACCAACCTCGCGCAGATCGCCGAACACTTCGCCCGCAACGACCTCGGTACCCTCGGCCTCGCCGGCATCCTCCTGTCCATCATGGGAATGAGCTTCAAGATCGCCGCGATCCCGATGCACTTCTACACCCCAGACGTCTACCAGGGCGCCGCCGCTCCAGTCAGCGCCATGCTCGCCTTCGTCCCCAAAACCGCCGGCTTCCTCGCGATCATCGCGATCGCCGCCACCGTCGGATGGAACGAGTTCGGACGACTCCCAACCACCGTCGAATCCGTCATCTGGATCATGGCCTGCATCACCATGTTCGTCGGCAACACCCTCGCGCTCCTCCAGAACTCCGTCAAGCGCATGCTCGCCTACTCCTCCATCGCCCACTCCGGATACATGCTCGTTGGTGTGCTCGCCGGACCAGGACACGACGGTGCCCCCTTCTACCGCAACGGCATCGCCGCCATCCTCTTCTACCTCCTGTGCTACGGCGTCATGACCATCAGCGTCTTCGCCGTCCTCGGAGCGATCGAAAAGAAAGACAAAGACGGCAACCCAGAAGAAGCCGACGACATCGAAGACCTCCGCGGACTCTGCAAGACCCATCCAGTCCTCGGATGGACCGTCGTCATCGGCGCCCTCTCCATGCTCGGATTCCCGCCGCTCCTCGGATTCGTCGGGAAGCTCGGACTCTTCGCCTCAGGTGTCAGCGCCGGACAGATCCCCATCGTCATCGTGCTGGGGATCAACTCCGCGATCGCCGCGGTCTACTACCTCCGCCTCGTCGCCGTCGCGTACCTCGACAAGGGAGATCGCCCGCAGCAGACCGTCGAGCTCTCGCCGTACATGTCCCGCCGCTTCGCCGGCGCGTGCTCAGCCCTCGGCGTCATCCTCCTCCTCGTGATCGCTCAGCCCCTCGTCGATGCCGCACTCAGCGCCGCCAAGTTCAACGGCCCTGCACGCATCCAGCACCACCAAGCCGATCACGAACTGGAATCCGATGAACACGCCGCCGCGTTCATCAACGCCCCAGAACACGAAGACTGATGGACCTGACCCACGCAATCCTCACCCTCGCGTCGGATCCGATCGCCTCAGCGACCCCGGAGCAGGTCGCGTTCTTCTCCACCGCCGGCCTCCTCGCGCTGCTGACCCTCACCATCCTCGAGATCGTGCTCGGGATCGACAATGTCGTCTTCATCGCGATCCTCGCCGACAAACTCCCCAAAGAAAAACAAGCCCGCGTCCGAACCATCGGCCTGCTCCTCGCGATGGTCATGCGCCTCGTCCTGCTCGGACTCGCCTACTGGATCGTCAAGCTCACCGAGCCCTGGTTCCATGTCTTCGATCGACCATTCTCCGGCAAGTCCCTCCTCATGCTCGGAGGCGGACTGTTCCTGATCTTCAAAGCCGTCCTCGAACTCCACCACCTCGTCGAAGGTGACGGCGAACACAAAAACGATCCCCACGCACGCCCGGGACTCAAGAAAGCCGCGACCACAGTGGGTCAGGTCCTCATCCAGATCCTCTTGCTCGACCTGGTCTTCTCGCTCGACTCCGTCATCACCGCCGTAGGCATGACGAGCAACTACTACATCATGGCCACCGCCGTCATCATCTCCATCGCCGTGATGCTCGCGTTCGCCTCACCCATCGCCAACTTCGTCAACAAGCACCCTTCAATGAAGAACCTCGCCCTCGCCTTCCTCGTCCTCATCGGCATCCTCCTCGTCGCCGAAGGCATCGGGGAGCACTTCAACCGTGGATACATCTACTTCGCGATCGTCTTCGCCTTCGTGCTCGAGCTGATCAACATGCAGACCGACAAACACCACGCCAAGAAAAAAGCGAAGAACCAGTCGCAGTCCTGATCAAATACTTTCAGAAGAGATCCGCTTCGCGCCGCATCACCTTGTGCGGCCCGATCCCCTCGATCTCAAACTCATCGCTCACCACCGCAAACCCATACCGCGCATAAAACCCATACGCGACCCTCCGAGCATTGCACCAGATCGGGAGCCGCTGTATCCCCATCGCGTGGTTGATCCCAAACTCCAGCACCTTCCCCCCGCAACCGCTCCCGCGCACATCGGGATGCGACGCCATCGACCGAATCCGCCATGCGTCCTCGCCAGTCTCAGGCACAGCATCTCGCAACACCGACATGATCGCGACGATCCGGTCATCAACCGTGTACCCCACATGAAACGTCCCCTCCGCGTGATCGTAATCCGTACCGACCTCGTCCACGCTCAAATAGGGCCGCAGCACCATCTGCCGAAGCGGATACGCCTCACACGCCTCGATCAACACCGCTTCCCCAATCACCTCACTCATCCGCAAGCGCCTCTAAAAACACATCCCCAAACGCATCAAGCTTCGCCTGCCCGATCCCTTTCACACGCAGCATCTCGTTGCGATTCGTCGGACGATCCTTCACCAGCGCCCTCAGCGTCGCATCCGAGAACACCACATACGGCGGCACCCCACGCTCCTGCGCGATGCTCGTCCGCAGCGTGCGCAATCGCTCAAAGACCACCCGCTCATCAACATCAAGCACCACCGCCTCGCGTCCCTGCTTGCGTCCGCGCACGCGTTCCTTGCTCGCCGACCCCGTCCCGAGCGGATTGCTCAGGACAATTTCCTCCGCCCCCTTCATCACCGACACGCCGCAGTCCCCGAACCGCAGCGTCTCAAACCGCTCCTCAACCACCCGCTCCAGCGCGCCCTTGGAGATCAGCTGATCCAGATACATCCCGAGCTGCGCCTTGGAATACCCCGCCAGCAGTCCATGCACGCTCAGCTCGTCGTGCCCCCTGCTGATGACCTTCTCCCCCTTGCTTCCGCGCACCACATCACACACATGCGCCGCGCCGTACCGCTGCCCCGTCCGCGCCACCGCCGACATCAGCACCTGCGCGACCTTCACCGATTCCTGATCAATCTCCGTCTCCCCAAGACAGATATCACACGCCCCGCACCCCTTCTCCGGATCGATCTCTAGCGCCTGCCCAAAGTGCTCGCTCAGTGCTTTGTGCCTACACGTCATCGCCGCGATCAGCGAGCGCATCTCGCGGATCAACCGCAGCTGCCCCGCCGGATCCGCGCCCGAATCCTCCGCACCAAACCCGATCAACCGCTCCCAGCGCCCCGAATCACTTGGAGAATACAGCAGCAAACACTCCGCGGGCTCGCCGTCCCGTCCCGCGCGCCCCGTCTCCTGCTGATACGCCTCGATACTCTTGGGCATCGTCGCATGCACCACCAATCGCACATTGCTCCGATCGATCCCCATCCCGAATGCGACCGTCGCCACCACCACATCGAGCGTTTCGTTGAGGAACGCCTGCTCGACGCTCATCCGTTTCTTCTCGCTCAATCCCGCGTGGTACGCATCCGCATCGAGCCCGTGCTCCACAAGCTCCTGCGCCAGCGCCTCCGTATCCTTCCTGCTCAAGCAGTACACGATCGTCCCGCCGCCATCGCCCGCGCTGCGATGCCTCCGCACCGCTTCCGCGATCTGATCCGCTGTCCGATTCCGCGCCTGCACGCGATAACACAGATTCGGTCGATCAAACTTCCCGATCAAAACCTCTGGATCCCGCAGCCCCAGCTGCTCGACAATGTCTTCCTGCACGCGAGGCGTCGCCGTCGCCGTAAACGCCTGCATCCCGATCCCCGGCGCGACGCGGCGCAGCTCTTTCAATCTCCGAAACTCGGGACGAAAGTCGTGACCCCACTGCGAAATACAGTGCGCCTCATCGATCGCGATCGCCCCCAGCCGTCCCGCATCGTGCAGCTCCGCCAAGATCGCCTTAAAACCAGAAGTCACCAGCCGCTCCGGAGCCGCGAAGATCAGATGGATCGACCCATCAAACGCCCTCGTGACAATCTCCCGCGCTTCTTCCGCTTCGACCCCAGAGTGCAGCGCCGCCGCGCCGTACCCATTGAGTTCCAGACCCCGCACCTGGTCCCGCATCAGCGCGATCAGCGGGGACGCAACGACCGTCACCTTCCCCGTCACCATCGCCGGCACCTGATAGCACAAGCTCTTCCCACCACCCGTCGGGAGCACCGTCAGACAGTCCCTCCCCTCGATCCCCGCATCGATCGCTTTCGCTTGCATCGGACGCAGCGAGTCGTACCCCCACGTAGCACGCACCGCGTCCAAAACCGCCGACATCTGGGCGCTTTGCCCCCCCTCAGCCTCCGTGCTGTCAATCGATTCACTGCTCATCAACTCCAGTATACAGACCCTACGAACGCCGAATCTCACCCAAAGAAAAGACATTCAACCACCCAATGCCTAAACTAGAATAGTTCTAAACAAGAGAACCCGACGCCCTCAATTCTGGAGAAGCAATGTCCGACAACAACCAACCAAAGTGCCCGTACATGACCACCGCTGAAGGCGCCCCCGCGTCGCGCCAGCAAGCACTCACCGCAGGACCAAAGGGCCCGCTCCTCATGCAGGACACCCAGCTCCTTGAGCAGATGCAGCACTTCAACCGCGAGCGCATCCCAGAACGCGTCGTCCACGCCAAGGGCTCCGGCGCCTTCGGCACCTTCACCGTCACCCACGACATCACCAAGCACACCAAAGCATCCCTCTTCTCCGAAATCGGAAAGAAAACCGAATGCTTCCTCCGCTTCTCCACCGTCGCCGGTGAGAAAGGCGCCGCCGACGCCGAGCGCGACGTCCGTGGATTCGCACTCAAGTTCTACACCGACGAAGGCAACTGGGACCTCGTCGGGAACAACACCCCAGTCTTCTTCATCCGCGATCCGTACAAGTTCGCCAACTTCATTCACACCCAGAAGCGCGACCCAAAGACCAACCTCCGCGACAACAACATGCAGTGGGACTTCTGGTCACAGTGCCCCGAATCACTCCACCAAGTCACCATCCTCTTCTCCGACCGAGGAATCCCCGCCTCCTACCGCCATCTCAACGGCTACGGCTCACACACCTACTCCTTCATCAACGACGAGGGCGAACGCACCTGGTGCAAGTTCCACTTCAAAACCAACCAAGGCATCGAGAACTGGATGGACGACAAAAGCGCCGACGTCATCGGCGCCGACCGCGAATCCCACCAACGCGACCTCTTCAACGCCATCGAGAACGGAGACTTCCCATCCTGGACCCTCAAAGTCCAAGTCATGACCCAAGCACAAGCCGAGGAATGGACCGCCAAAACCGGATGGAACCCATTCGACCTCACCAAGGTCTGGCCGCACGCCGATTTCCCGCTCATGGAAGTGGGGCAGCTCGAACTCAACAAAAACCCAGAGAACTACCACGCCGATGTCGAGCAAGCCGCGTTCAAACCAAGCGCCACCGTCCCCGGAATCGGACCATCCCCAGACAAAATGCTTCAGGCGCGACTGATGTCCTACGCCGACACCCACCTCCACCGCGTCGGTGTCAACCACCACCAGATCCCCGTCAACAAGCCACGCTGCCCCGTCATGCACTACATGCGCGACGGACAGGGCGCCACCGCCGAGACCTACGGCTCAGCTCCAAACTACTACCCCAACACCCGCACCGGCGCGCCACAACCAAGCGACACCTTCAACGAACCCGCTTGGGACCTCGGACAAACCATCGTCGACCGCTTCGACTCGACCGTCGATCACGACGATTTCACCCAAGCCGGGAATCTCTACCGCATGTTCGACGACGATCACAAGGATCGCCTGACCACCCGCCTCGCCGGAGTCCTCAAAGACGCCGAGCAAGAGATCCAGATGCGTCAGCTCTGCCACTTCTTCCGCGCCGACCCAGACTACGGCGGACGCATCGCCTCCAAACTCGGAATCGATGTCTCCGACATGATGCCTGCTGAATCACAAGCCCAACCCGTCGCCGCGACCCGCAACACATAAACGGTCATCCATTCAATCCTTCAAATCAACACACGCACCAAGGTGCGTGTTTTTTATTGCCATGTGTATGATCCAAAGAAGGAGACCAGACCATGCCCCGCTTGACAGACAAAGTCGCCCTCGTTACCGGAGCTGCCCAAGGCATCGGACTCGCCATCGCCCAAGCATTCATAAGCGAAGGCGCGACCGTCATCCTCTCCGACCTCAACGACACAGTCTGCACTGACCAAGCCAACTCACTCGGTAACCGCGCCTCATCCATGAAACTCGATGTCCGCGAGTCAGACGATTGGCAAGCCGCGATCGACCACATCCTCAAGACCCACAACCAACTCGACATCCTCGTCAACAACGCCGGGATCACTGGGTTTGATCAAACTGCAGAAACAACCAGCCCCGAGCCACACGACCCCGAGCACGCAACCCTCGAATCCTGGCGCCGCGTCCACCAAACCAACCTCGACGGCACATTCCTCGGATGCAAACACGCCATCTCCGCGATGCGACGTAATCCAAACACCATCGGATCCATCATCAACATCGCCTCCCGCTCCGGAGTCGTCGGGATCCCGCGCGCCGCCGCCTACGCATCAAGCAAAGCCGCCATCCGCAACCACACCAAGTCCGTCGCCCTCTACTGCGCCGAGGAAGGCCTCCAGATCCGATGCAACGCGATTCAGCCCGCCGCGATCCTCACCCCGATGTGGGAACCCATGCTCGGCACCGGTCCAGACCGCGAAGCCAACATCGCCAAGTTCACCTCAGGAACCCCGCTCAACCGATTCGGAACAACCGAAGAAGTCGCCGCCCTCGCCGTGCACCTCGCGAGCGACGAATCCGCCTACACCACCGGCGCCGAGTTCAACATCGACGGCGGCATGCTCGCCGGAACCGCCCAACCCCCAAGCCAATCCACAAGCTAACCCCAAGCGAAGCCACGGATAGAGCGCTGCTTATCCCACAACCGCCTCGCACTCGATCTCAATCAAGAACGCATCATCAATCAGCCGCGCCACCTCGACCATCGTCAGACACGGCGCATGATCCGAATCCCCCTCACCAAAGAACGCCTTGTGCGCCCGCCCAAACTCATCCGCACGCCCAATATCAGTCACATAAAACCGTGACCGAACAATGTCGCCCTTTGTGCCCCCAAGCTCAACCACCGCCCGCTCGATGATCTCCAGACACCGCATCGCCTGCGCATACCCATCATCGGGAACATACGCAGACGCATCGTCGTTCATCGACACCGTCCCCGTCGTAAAGATCATCCCCCCAGACCGCACGGCCCGCGAGTACCCATACCGCCGCTCCCACTCGTTGCCCGTCGAGATATTTGCATCAATCGCCAAGATTCACCTCACGCATCCGTGTTGCTATGCAGCGCCAAGCAGTTCCCCTCGCTATCGCTGATGATCGCACGATATCCATGCGGACCGATCGCATGAACTCCTTGCTTGACAGCACCGCCGTGCTGAGTGACCTGATCGAGCGCATCGCGAATGCGACCATCAACATTCAGGTAAATCAGTACGCCAGTGTCCGCGACCTCGCCCGTGCCGGGAACAAGGCACCCACCATTTCCTTGGTCATGAGCGAGCACGCCGAACTCAAAGTCCCCGGCCCGCTCCTTCGAGACATCAATCGCAAGCACGGCTCGATAGAACATGCACGCCCGATCAAGATCATGCACAGGAATGTCAAACCAGACGACGCGGTTGTGTTTGCTGTTGTAATCTGACATAAAACGATGCTCTTTAGAACGGGATTATCCAATCCTTGCCGCAAGCCTCATATTGGACCGCTTGACAATCCCGGGAATCAGAAACGCATCGACCACCCACCACAAGCCGACGATGAGCACACCGAAGATGCCAATGAAGATCAGCGTAAGAAACAAGGAACAGAGCATGAGGATCAGCATCACAACGCCGGACCCGATATGTCCAAGATAAAACCGGTGGGCGCCGAAGTACCCTAAAAACCACCAAAGCAAATACGCGACGACGAGCGATTTCTTCTGCGCGTCATACACCATCATGCGTTGAGCATCACTCTGATTCATTGAGCTTCTCCTTCATACGAGTATATAAAAAAACGGGCACCGTAGTGCCCGCTCAGAACTCAATATTCAATATGTTCAAGCAAGCTGCTTGCTCTCATTGAGCTTCTTCCGGATCACCGTATGCAGAATCCCGCCATTGCGGAAATACTCAATCTCCACAGGCGTATCCACTCGGCACATCGTCATAAACTCGAAGCTGCTCCCATCAGGCCTTGTCGCCTTGACCGGAACATCACAGCGAGGCGTCAGGTCCTCAGGCATCATCACATCAAAGGTCTCATCGCCCTGGATGCCCAAGCTCGCCGCGGTATCGCCGTCCTTGAACACGACCGGGAGCACACCCATAAACACCAGGTTGCTCCGGTGGATCCGCTCGAAGCTCTCCGCAATGACAGCTTTCACGCCAAGCAGCAGCGTGCCCTTCGCGGCCCAGTCACGCGATGAACCCATCCCGTAGTCCTTGCCCGCGACCACAACCAGCGTCGTGCCTTCCTTCTTGTAGTCCATCGCCGCGTCGTAGATGTACTCGACAGGAGCCGATGCCAGATCGTTCCCCTTCGTGAAGTTCCGCGTCCATCCGCCCTCAGGCTGCTCGCCCGAAACAACATCCGCTGCGATCCGATTCTTCACGCGAACATTGGCAAACGTCCCGCGCGTCATCACGCGATCATTGCCGCGCCGCGAACCGAACGAGTTGAAGTTATTGACCGCAACCCCCTGACCGATCAGGTACTGACCCGCCGGCGTCTCCGGCTCAATCCGTCCCGCCGGAGAGATATGGTCCGTCGTGACCGAGTCACCCAAGAGACACAGCACGCGAGCATCCGTGATCGCGCCAAACCCCGGCGCCTCATCCGTCATCCCCTCAAAGAACGGCGGATTCTGAATGTACGTACTCTTGTCATCCCAAGGGAACAACTCGCTCTTGGAAACAGGAACCGCGTTCCATTGCTCGTTCTCGCTATAGACCGCGCTGTACTTCTTAACAAACTGCTCAGTCGTCACGCAGGACTCAACTGCTTCCTGCACCTCCTGATTCGTAGGCCAGATGTCCTTGAGGTACACATCCTTCCCATCCGGAGTCTGACACAACGGCTCGTTGTACACATCGACATCAATCCGCCCAGCCATCGCGTACGCGACAACCAACGGCGGACTCGCAAGGAAGTTACTCTTGATCTCAGGGTGAATACGCCCCTCAAAGTTCCGGTTCCCCGAAAGAATCGAAGCGACCGCAAGACCACCCTCCTGAATCCCCGCCTCGATCTCGCTCGGAAGCGGTCCAGAGTTCCCGATACACGTCGTGCACCCATACCCAACCGTGTTAAACCCAACCGAGTTCAGATCCTCAGTCAGCCCCGCCTTGTCCAGGTATTCCGTCACAACCTTCGAGCCAGGAGCAAGCGAGGTCTTCACCCAAGGCTTCCGATTCAGCCCAAGCGCCCGCGCCTTGCGAGCAACCAGCCCCGCCGCAACCAGCACATCAGGGTTCGAGGTGTTCGTGCAACTGGTGATCGCCGCGATGACAATCGACCCGTGCTTGAGCGTGGACTTCTCGCCAACATTCTGCGGATGCGATTCCGCGGTATGCGTGATCTCAACCGATGCATCGGTCGCCGACGCATCAACCCCAAGACCCTGAGGCCCCATCGGACGCACCAGCATCTCCGCAAACGCGGTATGGAGCTGGTCCAAATCAATCCGATCCTGCGGCCGCTTCGGTCCAGCAACACAAGGCTTCACCGTAGACAAGTCCAGCTCAAGCGTCGCGCCAAACTCAGGGACCGGCGCCTCAGGAGTCCAGAAGAACCCAGACGCCTTCGCCCACGCCTCAGTGAGCGCACACTCTTCTTCGCTCTTCCCAGTAAAGCGGAAGAACTCGATCGTCTTCTTATCAATCGGGAAGAACCCGCACGTCGCGCCGTACTCAGGAGCCATGTTCGCGATCGTCGCGCGATCAGGGATCGACAGCTGCTCCATGCCTTCACCAAAGAACTCAACAAACTTCTCAACCACGCCGTGCTCGCGGAGCATCTGCGTGACCGTCAGCACCAGGTCCGTCGCCGTCGCGCCCTCAGGAAGCTCGCCCTTGAGTTTGAACCCAACCACCTCCGGAGTCAGCATGTACACCGGCTGACCACACATCACCGCTTCCGCTTCAATTCCGCCGACACCCCAACCCAGCACACCAACGCCATTAATCATCGTCGTGTGCGAGTCCGTACCGACCAGCGAGTCGGGGTACGCCCACTGCTTGCCGTCCGCGTTCTTCACCAAGCACCCGCGAGCGAGGTACTCGAGATTCACCTGGTGCACAATCCCCGTCGCCGGAGGAACCGCACGGAAGTTATCAAGCGACTCCTGCCCCCACTTGAGGAACGTGTACCGTTCATTGTTCCGCGAGAACTCCTTCTCCGCATTCACCGTCAGCGCGACGAACGACGCAAAGTCATCCACCTGCACCGAGTGGTCGATCACCAGATCACACGCGACCGCTGGATTAATCTGCTCCGCGTCCCCGCCAAGATTCTTCATCGCGTCCCGCATCGCCGCCAGGTCCACAACACAAGGCACACCCGTAAAGTCCTGCAGCACCACACGCCCCGGCATGAACGGCATCTCCACCGATTTCACGCTCCCAGCGTTGTACGCCGCGAGCCCCTTGATGTCCTCCTGCGTCACGACAAACTCGTCATGATTCCGAACCATCGCCTCGAGCAGCACCCGGATCGAATACGGCATCTTCCCAATATCCCCAAGCCCCGCCTCCTGCAAAGCACCAAGCCGAACATAGGAATACGTCTCGCCATTGACATCAAGAGTTTCAGTCGCGTTAAACGGGTCAGTCGTCATCAGAGTTCTCCATAAGAAGGTGTACAGAAGAAGTATCGTCACAGACTATTCATGAATCAAATCAATGCAGTTTACAAGTTGAATCAATAATGATTATAAGATGATTCCCGGTCTCAATCACCCAGCCCCAGCGCACACAAAAACCGGGGAGCATCTCAACTCCCCGGCTTCATATCAAAACAAACTGTAAAAGTCTCTCTTAATCCTTCGCGTCGTCAGCCGTATCCGCGATCGCATCGCCCGCCGACTCAATATCACGCCCAACACCCGAAACCGTGTTGCACGCCGCGAGGGTCATCCCAAGAAAACCAGCAATCCCGAGCGAGTACAGGATCATCAGGAAACGATTCTTGCGTTCAGTATTCTTCATATCAGTGTCCTTCCATGTTGGATTTGAATCAGTCGAACTACGCAGACCATCATATTAATCCATCTACGTCAACAACGCCCGCTCAAAAGCCCCCGCCGCGTGACTTAAAAAACGATCCCGCCTCCGCACCACCCCAAGCGTCCGTGTCAATCGCCCGTCCTTACAGCGGATCCCCTCGCCCTTCCCAAGACCAAACCGCGACACAAACCCGACCCCGATCCCCGCGCGCACCATCTGCACGATCGCCTCGATCGACCGAAGCTCCATCACCACCGACAACTCCACGCCGTTGGACCCCGCCGCCGAGTCCAGCACACGCCGCACCGCCGACCCCGCCTCAAACGCGATCACCGACTCCCCCTCCAGATCCGTCCATCGGAAGCTCTTGCGTCCGTCCAGCGCATGCCCCTTAGGAACAATCAACAGCAGCTCATCCTCAATCTCGCGGATCACCATCAGCTCATCGCCGCGCGGATGCACCACCGGGAGCGTCACAATCCCCAGATCAAGCTCCCCCGAGACCACACCCTCCGCAACCGCGCCGCTCCCCGCCTCACGGATCGAGAACTTCAGCCCCGGATATTCATCGCGAACCGCATGGATAGCGCTGGGAAGCAGATACCCCGTCGCCGTCGCCCCCGCACCCACCTTGATGGACCCCGTCTCGAGTCCAACGAGCGACCGCACCGCCTCGCGTGCCTTCTCGCTCGCCCGCATCGTGATCTGCGCGTGCTCAACGAACACCTTCCCCGCCTCCGTCGGCTCTACCCCATGCCCAGTCCGATGGAACAGCTCCGTCTCAAGCTCCGCTTCAAGTTTCCGAACCGCTGCTGACAAAGCAGGTTGCGACACCCCGAGCGATTCCGCCGCACGCGTCATATGCCCGTGCTCCGCAATCGCCACCATCTGTACCATCGAACGAAGGTCCATGCCACATCCTACCCGCTTCGCCCCTATCCTACCCCGTGACGAAAAAGACCACCCAACTCATGATCCTGACCACCCTCCTGTCCCTCCTCGTCTCGGGCCTGCTCGCAATGCCGGCGCTCGCCCAAACCGAGTCCGAGCTCACCCCCGACGGCAACTGGGAAACCACCGCCCCAGCCCCCGAGCCCGGATCAGACGCCGCGATCATGGCCGAAGCCCAGCAACTCATCACCGAGGGCAACCCCGGCGCCGCCGCCTCCAAACTCTCCAGCTGGATCGAAAAGAACAAACGCACCCGCTCAACCTACATCGCCCAAGCGTACTACCTCCGAGGACTCGCGCGTCTCGAGAACGACCGCGAGTACAAAGCCCTCTTCGACTTCGAGCTCATCATCCGCGACTACTCCGACACCGAGTACTACACCCGCGCCATCGAACGCGAGTACGACATCGCCAAGATGTACCTCGGAGGACTCAAGCGCCGCTTCCTAGGAATCCGCTTCGAGACCGGACGCCCCATCGGAGAAGAACTCCTCATCCGCACCCAGGAGCGCCTCCCAGGTTCCGAGATCGCCGAAGCCGCCGCCCTCGACCTCGCCAACCACTATTACAACAAGCGCCGTCTCAACCTCGCCGCCGAGATGTACGAGATCTTCCGCATCAACCACCCAAACTCCCAGAACATCCGCTTCGCGATGCTCCGCGAGATCGAGTGCAACATCGCACGCTTCAAAGGCCCCGGATACGACGGCTCCGGACTCCTCGACGCCAAACTCCTCATCGAGCAGTACCGCCGCAAGTTCCCCGCCGAAACCATCCGCTCGGGAATCACCGAGGGACTCGACGCATGGATCGACGAATCCGCCGCCCAGCAAGCCCTCGACACCGCACGCTGGTACCTCAAAACCGACGACCTCCCCAGCGCCAAGTTCATCCTCGCGCGTCTGCTCCGCCGTCACCCCGCGACCATCGCCGCCGACCAAGCCCTCGACATCATGCTTGAAAAGGGTTGGTTGACGTTCGATGAAACAGAAGCAGAATCAGAATCCGATGAACAAAGCATCCAAACGCAAGCGGACCTCGAACCCACCCAGCCGTGATCAACCACCCAGGCACCACATGAAACGACCGCTGCTCATCCTCATCCTGATCCCCACCCTCGCCACGCTCCCGCTCGCTCTGGGCGCCTGCGCGAGCAACTCTTCCAACGGCTATTCCTTCAACTCGACCTACGACGAGTCCATCTCCACCATCTCCATCCCCATCTTCAACAACGACACCCTCCAGCGCGGACTCGAGGTCCAGCTTACCGAGTCTCTCAACAAACAGATCCTCGCGCGGACCCCCTGGAAGCTCGCTAAATCCGAGCAAGCCGAGACCTCCCTCGTCGGAGTCATCACTTCGCACTCGCTCACCCAGCTCTCCCAAGCACCCCGCACAGGTCTCGTCCAAGAACAAGCCGTCCGAATCACCGTCAACTTCGAGTGGCGCGACAACCGCACCGGAGACATCATCGTCGCGCGCAACAACTTCTCCGCGACCGCCACCTTCGCCCCGCAACGAGGCGTCTCCGAACGACTCGAGCACGCGCAGCGCGAAGCGATCGAAGAACTCGCTTCCGACCTTGTTTCACAACTCCGCGAAAGCTGGTAAACCGCACGCAACCCCGCGTCGTACCTACAATAGAAAAACTGCGAGAAACAACTCCCAAATCCCCCATCCAACGCGGTTTCTACCCAATCCGAGCCAATACCGGATCAGGATGAAATACAAACCCCCACCAAACCGATAACACTCCACATGACCGACCCCAAAAACAACAAAGACGCCCAGCCGCCCACCGATCCCAAGAAGGACAACAGTGGCAAACAACCCCCGATGCCCCCTCAAAAATCCCGAGGCACCTTCGGATTCATCGTCGTCATGCTCATGGTCCTCATGCTCGCCATGTTCCTCACCAGCGCCCAGCAAGGACGCGAGATCACCTTCCAGCAGTTCTCCCAGTACTACGAAGCCAAGAAGGTCAAGGTAGACACCGTCCGCCTCTCCGATACCGGGATCACCGCCCAGCTCGTCGAATCCGAAGCACAAGAAGGCAGCTCAACCTCCATCCGCGTCCCGATCACCGCCGTCTCGCGTGAGGTCGTCGCCGAGAAGCTCTACGCGCTTACCGACAACAAGGTCATCGAGAAACCAACCTCAGGTCTCGTCATCTTCCTCTACTCCGTCGGCCCAATACTGCTGATCCTCCTGCTCATCTGGTTCCTCCTCTCCCGCTCCATGCGCGGCGCCGCCGGAGGCGGAGGCATGCTCGGATCCTTCGGGAAATCCAAGCACCGCGCCATGACCAAAGAAATGACCGGCATCACCTTCAAAGACGTCGCCGGGATCGAAGAAGCCAAAGACGAAGTCACCGAAATCATCGAGTTCCTCAAAACACCAAAGAAGTTCACCAAACTGGGTGGTCGCATCCCAAGAGGTGTCCTCCTCGCCGGACAACCCGGATGCGGAAAGACCCTCCTCGCCAAAGCCATCGCAGGTGAAGCCGACGTCCCATTCTTCTCCATCTCCGGATCAGACTTCGTCGAAATGTTCGTCGGCGTCGGAGCATCCCGCGTCCGCGACCTCTTCAAACAAGCCAAAGAAGCCTCCCCCTGCATCATCTTCCTCGATGAAATCGACGCCGTCGGACGCCGCCGTGGTGGGGGATTCACCACAGGAGGACACGACGAACGCGAGCAAACACTCAACGCGATCCTCGTCGAAATGGACGGCTTCGAATCCGGAGACGGCGTCATCGTCATCGCCGCGACCAACCGCCCCGACGTCCTCGACCCCGCGCTCATCCGTCCAGGGCGCTTCGATCGCCAGATCTCCGTCCCCCTCCCAGACGTCAAAGGACGACTCGAAATCCTCAAGGTCCACGCCAAGAAGGTCAAACTCGGACCAAACGTCGACCTCTCCAAACTCGCGCGAGGCACACCGATGTTCTCCGGCGCCGACCTCGCCGCGATCATCAACGAAGCCGCGATCGGCGCAACCATGCACAACAAAGACTTCATCGAGCACGAAGACCTCGAAGAAGCACGCGACAAGGTCAAGTTCGGTCGCGCCAAGAAGTCCCGCGTCCGCGAGAAGGACGAGAACAAACTCGTCGCATACCACGAAGCGGGACACGCCGTCCTCCAAGCACTGCTCAAGGACGCGGACCCGCTCCACAAAGTCACCATCATCCCGCGCGGCGCCAGTGGGGGAGCCACCTTCTCCCTCCCAGAAAAAGACCGCATGGGATACTCCCTCAAGTGGCTCAAAGCCACCATGCGCGTCATCTGCGGCGGACGCATCGCCGAAGCCAAAGCAATGGACGACGTCTCCTCCGGCGCGTCAAGCGACATCCAGCAAGTCACCCGTCTCGCAAGAGCGATGATCCTCGAATGGGGCATGTCCCCGCGCCTCGGATTCGTCAACTACCAAGGACAAGACACCGCCGAGGGATACATCCCCGACAAGGACTACTCCGACGAAACCGCCAAGATCATCGACGAGGAAACCAAACGCATCGTTGACGAATCCTACAACCACGCCGAATCCCTGCTCGACGAGAACTGGGACAAGGTCGAAGCCGTCGCCCAGGCGCTCCTCAAGTACGAGAACCTGACCGCCGACGAGGTCCACTCCATCATGCGTGGAGACCCCATCGGACGCTCAACAGTCGCCGAACTCCTAGCCGCCGACCCCCCCCAAACCCCAGCCCCTACTTCAAACGGCAACGACTCGGGACCAAAGAAAGCCGAGTCCCCCGACACCGACACCCCACCAGACACCCTCCCAAGCCCGGCGTAAGCACAAAGCACTCATTCAAAATCCACCAAGAACCCCGCCAAGCACGGGGTTCTTTTTTTGAACAAACCAGCTTCTTATCGGTCGCAAACAATCCGATTCCAAACCCGAAATCCGAGTAATTACCACCATTTTCAGCGGATCGAGGTATACTTCCACCCACTATTGAGAGAGGTTCACCATGCCATCACCACGATTGATCATCCCAGCCATCCTCGCCGCGTGTGCACCAATCACAAGCGCCAGCATCGTCAACTCAGGATTCGAGCCCACCACAGCCGTCGGCTCAAACAACGTCCTCCCAGGCGGATCGCTCGCGATTGAGGGATGGGAAACAATCGAGAACGGCGTCGAGTGGTTCAACCCCGCCGCGTTCGGAGCCATCGCCAGCCCCGACGGCGGATACGCCGTTGACCTCGCAAACTTCACCTTCTCCGCAGGTGGCATCCAGCAAACCTTCGCAACCACCGCAGGAGAGTCCTACACCGTCGAGTTCTACGCTTCAACAAGCGCCGGACAAGGACGACTCGGAACCGCCGAGATCCTCGTCCAAGCCGACGGCACCATGGAACAGTTCGACCTGGTCAACATATCCACACAGTTCGAGTGGGAGCTCCACTCCTTCACATTCATCGCCGACGACGACGAAGCAACACTCACCTTCGCCAACTACCAAGACGCAAACCTCCACTTCGCCAACATCGACGGCGTCTCGATCGTCCCCGCGCCCGCATCAGCACTCATCCTCTTCGCAATGAGTGCAGCCCACACCCGGCGCCGACGATAAACCAGACAGCTGAAACCAAAGAACAACCCACCCAAAGCACCATGCGCGAGCACGCCTATCGCGCCTGGTCGTCCGCGCCATCGATCCATCGAATGCGAAAGCATCACATCGCATTGATTGAGCTTGTTCTTATGAATCCGAAAATCGAACAGTTCACAACATAACCAACCATTCTCATATACAATACCCGCATGACCAATCCATCACGCCTCGCCTGCTCAAACTGCAACTACAACCTCACCGGGATCGACCTCAGCGGCCTGTGTCCCGAATGCGGCACCAAGATCATCAACAACTGCTTCAAGTGCGAGTACAACCTCGAAGGACTCGACCCCTCCGAACTCTGCCCCGAATGCGGCCTCCCCATCGAACACTCCATCGGACGCGGCGCCATCGCCCTCGCCGACGATGACTACCTCAAAAAACTCCACAAAGGCGTCTTCTTCATCCAGACCGCCATCATCCTGATGGTCCTCCAAGCCATGTTCGGCGGAATCATCGGCGCCACCGCCGCACTCGCAACCGGCACCAACCAACTCGACCTCATGATCCAGATCGGTCTCCAGGTCATCTCCGTCGCCGTCTCCCTGCTCTACCTGATCGGATGGTTCAAGTTCTCCACCGAGTGTCCCCTCCAAGGCATGTTCTATACCGGATCAACTGCACGCAAACTCGTCCGTATCACCGTCGTCGCCTCGCTGATCATTGTGGTCGTGCAGCTCGCAACAAACATCATGTTCACACTCTCACCAGCCACAGACCTGTACGTGATGCTCCTCGGGATCACCTCGCTCGCGTGGTTCGGGATCTTCATCATCCGATTCTTCTCCGAGCTCTTCTACGTCCGATGGATGGCCCCGCTCCTGATGAACAAACGCGTCCACAAACGAACCACCACACTCCTCTGGATGGGACCCATCCTCGTCGTCTCCGCAATCCTCACCTTCTTCATGGCCTTCCTCATCTCACTCATGGCAGGCCTCCTCATGCTCATCATCGCCCTCTCCGCCCTCATCATGCTCATCATGTACTGGAACATGCTCGACTGGATCCGCAAAGACCTCAAAGCCATCCGCCTATCCAACGCCCACAACTCATAGCAAGCGCATAACAAACGCGCACAAAAACCCGCCACCAAAGGCAGCGGGGGGTTTGTATCGTCAATGAAGTCTCACACACCCATCGCAACAATCGCGTCCGCGAGTTTCACAAACCCGCCGCGATCCGCGCCAGCGCCATAATCAACCACCCCGTTGACCATCGGCGAGTGCTCGACGCACTGCTCATGGATATCGAGCATCACGCCGCGAAGCTTCTCAAGCGAGCGTTCCTTCGTCCACGCATCATGAGATGCGTTCTGCGACATCTCAAAGCACGACGTCGCCACCCCGCCCGCGTTGGCTGCCTTGCCGGGACCGAAGACCACGCCCTTGTCATGGAACACGCTCCGCGCCTCATGCGTGCAAGGCATATTCGCCCCCTCCGCAACACACTTGACCCCGCGATCAGCCAGCGCCGCCGCGTCGTCCTTCTCCACCTCGTGCTGCGTCGCACATGGGAGCGCCACATCCGCATCCACCAGCGACCATGGACGCGCCTCAGGGTGATACGTCACCCCATCGCCTTGAAAGTCCTTCAACCGACCCCGCTGCACCTCTTTGAGATCGATCATCTCCGCAAGCTGCTCGCTGGTCATCCCCTTGTCGAAGCTGACCGAACCGCCCGAGTCCGACATGGTCACCACATTCGCCCCCTTCTCGATCGCAAGCTCCGCCGCATACAGCGCCACATTTCCCGATCCCGAGATCATCACCCGCTTGCCCTCGAGCGATTCATCCCTGTGCTTGAGCATCGCTTCCGCAAAGGTCACCGTCCCATACCCCGTCGCCTCGCTGCGACCGAGCAACCCACCCAGCCCCATCGGTTTCCCCGTCAACACCCCATCGCGCTGCTTCGTGATCTTCATGTACTGCCCATACAAGAACCCGATCTCGCGCCCGCCCACGCCGATGTCCCCCGCAGGAACATCCACACTCGGACCGATGTGCCGATGCAGCTCACGCATAAACGCCTGACAGAACCGCATCACCTCGTTGTCGCTCTTGCCCTTGGGATCAAAGTTGCTCCCGCCCTTGCCCCCACCGATCGGCTGCCCCGTCAGCGCATTCTTAAAGCACTGCTCGTACGCGAGGAAGTGCAGCGTGTCCTCTGTCACCGTCGGATGGAATCGCAGCCCGCCCTTATAAGGCCCAAGCACATTCGAGTGCTCGATCCGCCAACCAAAGTTCACCTCAACCCCGCCCTCGTCATTCACCCACTCCACGCGAAACCGGATCACCCGATCAGGGATCAGCAAACGCTCAAACACCCGCGCCTGCTGATACGCTTTGTTCCCCTCGATCACCGGACCGATCGACTCCGCAACCTCTTCAATCGCCGAGCGAAACAAAGGCCCCGGATTGACAGTGTCAATCAAACTCCCCAAATCAATCGCGCTCGTCGCTGTCGTCATCAAGATCTCCAAAGCAAAGGACCAGCCCACAAAAGCCGCAAGAACACAAAGGCAAAGGACAGGCCCAATTGTTCCCGTCCTTCAGACAAAAGTCACGCCAATCACGCCCCCGCATCCGGAAATGACTCTGTATCCCGGATCAACCGATCAAAGTCGCCGCCGTCGAGCGCCGAAAAGCAGCCCGCCAAGCACGATGCCCCCAACCCCAGGAGATGGGGCGATGCCTTGAAACTCAATCGTCAGCGTTGAGCCCTCAAGAAAGAACGCATCCGCATTGACTGGATCATCCACGAAACTCTCAAAGATCTCGACCTCAAAGATATTGTTCGGCCCAAGATAAAAATCCAGATCCAGACTCACGAGATCTAGCACACCCCCCGTGCTCGCCGACGCAGTACCAGGATAATCCTCTCCAAGCAATGGAGCGATCACAAACCCCTCCTCACCATCGCCACCAACATTGAAAGTCACTTCAGAAAGCCATGAAGACCCTTCAGTTCTGATGTTGAGATCCCATCCGAACGACAAGATATGGACAGACGATCCCTCTGCATCAAAGTCATGACTCACCACTTCATTGAGCATGCTCCCCATCTCTGCAAACGAGCCTAGCCCAGAAAGGTCAAACACTCGAAACGGAACCGCGCCAGCGCCTTGCTCGATAGTCTGCAACTCTGTTGGGTCCCCAACATCAACTACTCCACCCAACGCCAAGCCAGACAGCCCAGCAACAACAAACAATCCACTACGAAACATCATCTTGCCCTCGTAACAAAACAAACTCACGACCGCCGCCGGCGAGTACCAACCAACCCCGCACACATGAGCAATCCAACACTCCCAGGTGCCGGCGCCACGAGCCCAAAGCTCAGCGTCGAGTTGTCGAGCACAAGCGCATCCACCGCGCCCGTCACATCATCAAAGCTCTCAAAGAACTCCACCTGCACGCCGTTCATAATGAAGAAACGATTCCCCATCCCGAACAGATCCGCCTCACCCTGAAACCATTCATCCCCAGGAAAGTCCATCCCAATACCAGGGGTCAGCGTGTGCGCATTGCCCTCCGTGGTGACCTCCATCGAAGCTTCCGACAGCCACGACAATCCCTCCGTCGAGATCCCCATATCCCATCGGATCTTCTCGATCAGCACGTAATCATGAAACGGATCGTTTCCCAGATCCAAGACATGATTGATCGCGCTCCCGAGCCCATCATTAAACGTCGCGCCGCTGATATCGACGTCAAACCAGTACAGCGTGTCCCCGTTCGCATCGACCTCGATTTCCGTCGAAAGCATCGCCAAGCTGTTCTCAACCACCGATCCCGATGCCATCGCACAGACCAACCCCACACAAGCCCCGGCCGACAAATGTCCCATATTCATGACATAACCTCCACATCAACACTCTACCACGCCCACCCCATTCCCCACAAGTATTTTCTCGCGTCCACCACCCCCAATCCAGCGAACCCACGCCCATGACCCAATCCCCATCACCCTCCCCAACTCCCTCCATCACCATCACCCCCGACACCCACCCAAAGCTCGGCAGGATCTGGCGCATCAACGCCACACAAACCCTCCCGCGCCCCCTCGACGAGGTCTTCCCCTTCTTCACCGACGCATTCAACCTCGAACGCCTCACCCCCTCCTTCCTCGGCTTCAAAGTCCTCACACCGAAACCAATTGAAATGCGTTCCGGAACCGTCATCAACTACACCCTCAAAGTCCACCACATCCCCATCCGCTGGAAAACCACTATCCAAGACTGGAACCCGCCGCACTCCTTCGTCGACAACCAAGACAAAGGCCCCTACACCCTCTGGCACCACACCCACTCCTTCACCCCAACAGACGACGGCAACTCCACCCTCTGCCAGGACACCGTCCTCTACAAACCCAAAGGCTGGATCCTCGCCCCCCTCATCAACAAGTTCTTCGTGCAACGCGACGTCCGCAACATCTTCCAATACCGCTTCACACAACTCGAGAGCATCTTCCCACCACTAGCATCAAATCAACCCTTGTACGAGGACTCAGAATCCCATAAAATGAAAGTATGAGCCCGATACCCACCAAATCCAAGCTCAAGCAAGCCGCGATCGAAAGCGCCGAGCAGTGGGTGATCGAGTGCAGCAAGTGCCACCACGCCGCCCCCGCCATGGAGCGAGGCATCTTCCGAGCATGGGCATCAAGCAAATCCAAACGAGTCCTCGCCCGCTGCACCAATTGCAATAAGCTCACCCTCGCCAAACTCACCAAAGACCCCGTGCGCGCCTACTCGATCCGAATTGACGAGTATGACCAGATCCTCGACCAGTTCGATCAGACCGATCAATCAGAGTCATCCGCACCAAGCATCATCTGATCCCCAGCCGTCAGCTGACGCAAGTCTCCGCTCACCGCCTTGGGTTCTACGAGTGACTTCGTGCTCTTCGCCCCCGCATCCTCAAACCGCCGCAAGGTTGGCATCATCCGCGAATCAATCGACCCCACCAGCTTGTTGTACCTATCCACACTCTGACGAATCGAGTCCCCAAGCTTGCCCGCATGCTCAAACGCCGTCGCCGCGCGATCGTGCAGCTCCTTGCCGAGCTCAAACAACGCCGCCGCTTGTTCTGAGAGCGCCTGCTCGCGCCACCCAACCGCCACCGCACGCAGCAACCCAATCAATGTACTCGGCGAAGCCAGAATCACCCCATGCTGGGCCGCATCATCCAGCAGCCCCGGATTCCGCGAAAGCGCCGCATCAATAAAGTGGTCCCCAGGCACAAACATCACCACAAACTCCGGAGACCGATCAAACAACGCCCAGTACTTCTTGTCCGCCAGCTTCTTCACCTGCTCCGAAGTATGCCGCGCAAACCGCTCCATGTGCTTCTCGCGCACTTCCTCATCAGGCTCATTGACCGCCTCGATATACGCATTGATGTTCGCCTTCGCGTCCACCACAATCATCCGATTGTTCGGCAGCGTCACGACCATATCAGGCCTCAACAGATTCCCATCCCCATCCCGTTCCGAAGCCTGCTCCGTAAAGTCGCAGTAGCTCGTCATCCCCGCAAGCTCCGCAACCCGCCGCAGCTGGATCTCCCCGTACCGCCCCCGAATCTCAGGACGCGACAACGCCCGCGTCAGCCGAGCCGTTTCCTCTTTCAATGATTCATTCGAAACACTCGACGCCTTCACCCGCTCGTCCAGCTGAGTCAGCTGCTCGCGTGTCTTCCCAAGCGTCTCACTGATCGGCTTCACCATCGCCTCGATCGCAAGCTTCCGCTGATCAAGCTCCGTCTGCGACGCCTTCCCCGCCTGTCCGAGCTGCTCGGACAACAGCTTCGTCAGCGCCTCCTGATTCGACTTGAGCGTCCGCGACCCGATCGCCTCAAACGCCTCCTTCAGCTGCGCCTCATTCTTCATCAGCTCCTGCCTCGACCGCTCCGCCGCTTCCAGGCGCTCCCCAAACTGCGCATTGAGCATGCTCAGCTCCGTGATCCGCGCCGTCTGCTGATCGACCTCCGACTCCAGCCCCTCAATCTCACCCCGAGCAGATGTCAGTTCCTCAACCAACCGATCCCGCTCCGCGCTCGACCCCTCAAGATTCGCCCGCGCCGTCGCCAGCTCCTCCCCGAGCCCCGCCGACTTCACGCGTTCCCTCGAAAGCCCCTGAAACAGGACAAATACAGCGCCCCCAAGCCCAAGAGCCAGCAGCCCCACGATGATCAAAGCGATTTCCATGTCAGGAGTATATCAGGGTAGAGCCCCCGATGCGTTCACCGCGATCAAGCCGACCCAATCCCATACGCCTCAATAAACAACGACTCCGCTTCCGTTCCCCCCGCGAGCACCAACTCCTGCCCGACCTTGAGCACCGACGTCGCCGACGGCGTCGCGATCAGCCCCTCCTCCGGATCACGGATCGCGATGATCGTGCACCCCGTCCGATCCCGCACCCCGCACTCAATCAGCGTCTTCCCATCCAGCGCCCCAGGCACAGGCCTCCGGAACATCTCAAGCCCCTCCGCAACCGTCGCGATCCGATCCCCCGTCAACTGATTAAAGATACTCGTCGAACCCATCGACGCGTACGAGTGCACAAAGTCCGCCCCCGCGCGATGGAGCGTCTCGATGTTCTGCTTGAGCGTCGATCGACAGATCAGCTGCGCATCAGGACGCACCGACCGACAGTAAATCGTCAAGTAAATATTGATGCTGTCATCATGCGACGTAATCAGCACCGCCGGCGCGTCCATCAGCCCCGCCTGCTCGAGCACCTCCGGATCCGTCGCGTCTCCCACAATGATCCGCTCGCTGAACTCACCCGCCCGCCGCGCCTTCTCCGGATCAAGCTCCACCGCCATCCAGTCCACGCCCCTGCGAGACAACGCCGCACCCGCCGCCGCGCCGACTTTCCCCCACCCAATAATCAGCACCGGATCAACCGACACGTTGTAAATCACGAACTCCTCGTCATACCGCATGAGCTGTTCTTTGGTCCCCGCCATCATCAAAATCGAATACTCCGTCACCACCGTGTCCGCCATCGCGGGCTTGAACTCCCCCCGATCCCACAACCCGATCACATTGACCCCAAGCTCCGCGAGCCGATTCTCCGCGAGCGTCTTCCCAACCAAAGGCGTCTTGTGCGCGTTCGCCTCTGCGATCAACAAATGATCGATGTTCCCCACAACATGCGTCAACGCGTCGCCCCCGACCATCCCCCGCGCCAGCGCGCGTCCCATGAGCTCCCCGAGTTGGAAGACCCCCGTCGCCCCCGCGTGCTTGAGAATCGTCGTCGTCGTCTTGTTCGTCGAGATCGCAACAATCGGAACCTCCGGCGACACCTGACGCGCCATAAACGCAACATTCGTATTGGTCACATCATCACTCGTCGCCGCGATCAACGCCGCCGACTCCGCCCGCGCCGCCGTATACGTCGACACATGATCCAACGGCCCATACACCACGCGGATCCCCATGTCATGCAGATTCGACGCCTCCTCAAAGTCAGGCACAATCAACACATACCCAATCCCAGACTGCTCCAGCTTCGCGATCAGCTCCTCCGTCACCGCGTCATACTGAATCAAGATCACGTGCCCCGAAGTCTCCTCCGCCGCCTTGCGAGGGGTCCGCGCCGCCTCCACCGCATCCACCCAAGGCGCATAGAAAAACTGAATGATCGTGAACGGCAACAACACCAACAAAAACACAATCCCCGTCGCCAAAACAAGCATCGAGAAAAACCGACCAAGATCACTCTCAAACGTGATATCCCCAAACCCCAGCGTGGACATCACCGTCAGCGTCCAGTAGAACCCCGTCATCCACGAGTGGTGCTGCCCCTCCATCTCCATGATTACATGGAACAAAATACTGTACGCGACGATCAGCCCCGTCAGCACCAATATGAACCGCATCAGCGCCCGCACATTCCGCTGCGTCCGCCGCTCCTGAAAGAACACCATCATCTGTGAAGTACTGAATTTCATGAACCCATAGCATACGAGATCAAGCCCACGCGCAGGGGCATCCCACACCGAATACCACCACTCTCGTGTCAGGGGTATATCAGGGAGAGCCGATCACAACAGCATCCCAAACTTGTGCACCCCAAAAAATGAACAGGCGACACTTCAGTGCCGCCCATTCAAGAGGGGGTCAGTTTGAAATGAGAACGCCGACTCAATCAGCGCCGTCTGCGTGCCGCGAGCAAGCCCGCAGCTCCCAGCACCAACGCGCTGCCCGGAGTCGGGACAGCGCTGACGCGCGCATCACCAACATCCGCACCAGTCAGG
The DNA here is from genome assembly GCA_965250055.1 of Phycisphaerales bacterium. Taxonomy (GTDB): domain Bacteria; phylum Planctomycetota; class Phycisphaerae; order Phycisphaerales; family UBA1924; genus UBA1924. Next base: position 37,621 of record OZ252285.1, read on the forward strand.
TCCACCGATGCGAGCCCGTTATCAAACAGGAACGACGCGAACTCACCCGATACCAGCAGATTCGCTTCAATGGTCAACCCAGAGCCGTCCGCGACGACCAATGAAGGGGCCTCGATGTCAAAGAGGATCGCCGCGATCCCAGTCGTGCTCTCGACATAGAAACCGCTCCGGGAGTCTCCTACCCGCCCGGCGTCGAACGCGATCGAGAAGTTCCCGACCTCGACAGCATCATCATTAAAGAACACCGATCCCGTGTGCTCGATCGTCCCAGAGAACGCGCTCAACCCAGCGTCATACGAGAACGTCGTCGGGAGCAGCGGGGCATCCACCGCGTTGATCCCAAACGCCACGCTGCCCTTGCCAAGCTCACCCGGAGCAATCACATCGGGAGAAACCGACGAGAGGTCCAAGCTCGCAGCCGCGGAGAGTGTTGCCACATCGAGCAGCACATTGGTCTGTCCTCCTGTCACACCAAAGTCTTCACCATGCGCAACACCCGCCGCAAGCATGAGAGCACCAGCGACGCCGGTAGTAGTCTTCAAGTTCATATCCAGTTCCTCCTTTAAAGATGGCGCCCGCCGTCAAACGATCGACCGCGAGCTGATTCAACAGAAAGATCTCTCAATCTCTTTCCTGTGTCCCACAAGGAGCTGCCCGCAAGGAGCACAATGAGTTCAGCCCCGAGTTCGCCCCCTCGCCGAGCCCCGATGCAGCATCACCCAGATTTTTTGAACACCCCGATCCCGGCGTCCAAACCAGTACCCGAACCCCACAGCACCTCATTGACATCAATCACCCTGCCAACTTGGCACTCACACACCCCGATCTGCCCCATCACCCCAAATCCCGAGTGCAAATTCCTCCAATTCCTCCCAAATTCGTACCCCCCAAACCCCTCGAATCGGCACGCTCTTTGCCATACCTCACCCCAGTATGGTGCGCAATCACACCCAACCCGACCGCTCAACCCCGCCCGGAGTGCCCGGAGGACGTCTCAATCTCCTCCTCTCCCGAGCAGGTTGGCAGCCAGACCCCTGGGTAGACCGCCTCCCAAGAATGCTCGAGCCGATGGGGATCCAGTCCCACATCGCCCAGTGCGCCGATGCCGCCCAGCGTGTGATCGACACCAACCCGATCCACATCGCCGTCGTAGACCTCGCGCTCCCGCTCGACTCAGCGATCGGCTCCCCCGCCGAGGAATCCGGACCGCGCCTTCTCAACCTCCTCACCCGCCTCGCATCACCACCCCCGATCGTGGTCATCAAACGAAACCGAACCGCACGCGACGACATGCGCGAACTCAACGCCGCCCTCCGCGCCGGCGCCTTCGCCGTCGTCGATCGTCCCCACGCACAGCGGGACCTCGAGACCCTCCTCGAAGTCCTCCGCCGCTGCCTCACCCGTCACTACCAAGGCCGATGGCCCGGAGCCGGCCCATGACCCAACACAACTCTCCTCCCCCAGGCTTCTGGGGGAGGTGTCCGCGCAGCGGACGGAGGGGGTCTTCAAAGACTCCGCAAATGATTTCGAATCGTCAATAACCCCGCACCAATGCGGAACCACATAGGAAACCAACCTCCGCGACGAAGGTCGCGGACTCAAACAGCAAGGAATACACCATGGCAACCAAAACCAAATCCAAAGTCGCCGTCCGCCCACTCCACGACAAAATCCTCGTCGAGCGCGACGCCGCACAAACCCAAACCTCCGCAGGAATCTACCTCCCAGAGTCCGCCTCCGAGAAGCCACAGTTCGCAACCGTCCTCGCCGTAGGTCAGGGAACCATGTCCGATTCGGGCGCACGCATCCCCCTCGACGTCAAAGTCGGAGACCGCATCATCCTGAGCAAATGGGGCGGCACCGAACTCAAACTCGACGGCGAAGAGTACCTCATCATCAACAGCAGCGATGTCCTCGCGATCGTCGACTAATGACCACCACGCTCTCGCCGTGACCAGCAAGGATCAAATGAATATTGCATCCAGCAGATTCAACCGCCGGTACCACCAATATTGATTGATTCCAAACCCACGGCCAACAGGAGCAAGCCAATGCGTCGCACAACAATCATCATCGGAACACTCGCCCTTCTCGCCATCGCTGCAGCCGTCATCGTGATGGTGTTCAGCAAGAGCAAAAGCACCGCTTCACCAGAAGTCGTCGCCGAGCTCAAAGCAGACATGGAGAACAGGCAAAACCTGATGAACGATCGTGTGGTCGAGCTTCTCAGGGACAAATCGGGACAAGACGCGCTCGCCCAGCTCGCCGAGGAGTACGACAAACTCTTCTACAACGGACACAAACGATTCGCATCGATTGGTCCAATGTACTCAGCGTTCCACCCGGAGCCGCTTGTGGGTCTCACCCTCTTCGAAGGTGAACAAAGCTTGTCATCCTCGATCACGTATACCACCCGCCTCCTCAACGCGACCATGGACGACCAGTTCGACATCGAGTTCAAACAGGACTCCGTCATCGTCACACTGGTTTCAGCAGGAGACTCAGCAAAAAGCAACGGCACCCACTCGGTTGAAATCGATTGGCCACGCGGCACACTCGGACCGCACGGCTACTACAACTTCAACACCGGAGAAACGGACCTCAACAAATGAACCAATCCCAACTCCGACAAGCACTCAACGAACTCAACGGCGAACGCAACGCGCACTTCGCTCTCGTTGGAATGCACGAAGCCGCATCAACACTCACCATCGCAAAGGCAATGCTCATCCCAGAAGAAACAGACAAACTCGTCAAAGTCACCGACGGCCAATCCGTCTACATCATCGAAGCCGAGCGGATCGCATACATCCGCATCGGCCTTTAAACCAAAAAAAACCGCGTCCCAATTCGACGCAAGGAGATAGAAAATGGCAGCGAAACAAATCGCATTCAACACCGACGCACGCGAACGCATCCTCAAAGGTGTCCAGAAACTCGCATCTGCAGTCAAAGTCACCCTCGGCCCATCAGGCCGCGTCGTCATCCTCGAAAAATCCTTCGGCGCCCCAACCGTCACCAAAGACGGCGTCTCCGTCGCCAAGGAAATCACACTCGACGACCCATACGAAAACATGGGCGCCCAAATGGTCAAGGAAGTCGCAAGCAAAGCTTCAAAGGAAGCAGGCGACGGCACCACCACCGCGACCATCTACGCCGAATCCATCTTCACCGAAGGACTCAAAAACATCACCTCCGGCGCCAACCCAAACCAAATCAAAAACGGCATCGACATGGCCATCGAAGCACTCATCGGTGAACTCCACGACATGTCAAAGCCAATCAAGAACTCCAAAGAAATCGCACAGGTAGGCACCTGCTCCGCAAACCAAGACGCAGAAATCGGCAAGATCATCGCCACCGCGATGGACAAGGTCGGCAAAGACGGCGTCATCACCGTCGAAGAAGGAAAGTCCCTCGAAACCGAAGTCGAGCTCGTCGAAGGCATGCAGTTCGACAAGGGATACCTCTCCCCGCACTTCGTCACCGACACCGCCACCATGGAAGCCGTCCTCGACAAGCCCTACATCCTCATCCACGAGAAGAAGATCAGTAACGCCAAGGACATCCTCCCAATCCTGGGGAAGGTCGCCGAATCAGGATCACAACTCCTGATCATCGCCGAGGACATCGACAGCGAAGCACTCGCCACCCTCGTCGTCAACAAACTCCGTGGCACCCTCAAAGTCGTCGCCGTCAAAGCCCCAGGCTTCGGCGACCGCCGCGCCGAAATGCTCCAAGACATCGCCACCCTCACCGGAGGCACCGCGATCATGGAACAACTCGGAATCGACATCGAGAAACTCGAACTCTCCGAACTCGGCCGCGCCAAGAAGGTCACCATCTCCAAGGACAACACCATCATCGTCGAAGGTGCCGGTTCAGGTAGCGACATCAAGGGCCGCATCGACATGATCCGCGCCCAGATCGAAGCATCCTCCTCCGACTACGACCGCGAGAAGCTCGAAGAGCGCCTCGCCAAGCTTGCCGGAGGCGTTGCACAAGTCAATGTCGGCGCCGCAACCGAAGTCGAAATGACCGAGAAGAAAGCACGCGTCGAAGACGCCCTCCACGCCTGCCGCGCCGCCGTCGAAGAAGGCATCCTCCCAGGTGGTGGCACCGCCGTGCTGAGAGCCCGCCGCGCACTGACCGCGATCCGCAAGAAAGCCTCGGGAGACGAACGCATCGGCATCGACATCGTCAGCCGCGCCGTCGCCGCACCAGTCAAGCAGATCGCCAAGAACTGTGGTCTCGACGGCTCCGTCATCGCAAGCAAGGTCGAAGAATCCGACGACAACACCTTCGGATACAACGCCCTCACCCACGAATACGGCGACCTCGTCGCCATGGGCGTCATTGTCCCAACCAAGGTCGAACGCGTCGCCCTCCAAAACGCCGCCTCAATCGCAGGCCTCCTCCTGACCACCGAAGCCGCAATCGTCGAAATCAAAGACAAACCCGTAGGCGCCGGCCACTCGGGCGAGGATTTTGATTACTAGCAAACACAGCAACCTTGTCGCTTAACGGTGACAGGTTGCATTATGTCAAAAAATAATAATCCAGGATTGTCGAGCTTGTTGAATTTGGCAAGGGATACAAATGCTACTGGGTTCCAAGGGTTTGGGTTGCTGAGTGGCATAAAACCAAAACCCAGTCTCCTTAATACGGGATTGTTTGGTGCTTCTTCAAAGAGAAAAATCTTTGTAAGTTATCATCATGAGAACGATCAAGAGTATAAAAACCAACTAGTCAGATTTCTAGAAGACTCATATCAAGTCATCGATCGGTCTTTGACGGATCCTATGGATTCGGATGACACGGAATATGTGATGCGCCGGATTCGCGAGCGTTACATAAAAGGAAGTTCGGTTACAATAGTTCTTTGCGGGGCAGAAACATCGAAACGGAAATTTGTAGATTGGGAGATCAAGGCTACGCTTGACGCTGGGCATGGATTAGTGGGTGTTTGGTTGGACAGTGCGCCAAGAGGTTTATTGGGGAGTGTATTGGTGCCAGACAGGTTGCATGACAATATTTCCTCGAAGTATGCCGCATGGGTTCATTGGAATGCGTTTGTATCGAGTCCGCTTGCAGCTCGAGGGCACATTGAGGATTCGATTGTCCGATCCAAAAACCTCATTGTGAATAATCGATCTATGAAATCAAGGAACGGCTAGCATGCGTAAATACATGTCTGTTTCCCAGGCGCGGAGAGGAAGCTATTACACCAATGCTGGAATGAGGCAGTTGGTCAGTGCCAGTGCAGTACTATCAGAGGCTAAAAAGCGATCTGTTGGCGCTAGTCGGATCTTTGTGTCTCACAGTTCCAAAGACGAGAATCTATTGTCTGGTCCCGTGTCAGTGTTGAAGCAACATCAAGGAATAATCTACTTGGATAAGACCGATGCATCCTTGCCTGCTCCAAGTATGGCGGAGACCGCCAGGAGGATTCGTGATGTGATTCATGAGTGTGGTAAGTTGGTAGTAATCGCTACTAGTAATGCAACTAAATCTAAATGGATCCCATGGGAGCTTGGGGTCGCTGATGGTGCCCATGGATACGAGAAGGCTGCGATCTTTCCACTCACTGAGTCGGGAGTCTATGAGAATTGGATTGGCTCAGAGTACATTGGTACATATCCACGAATCTATTACGATGACTCTAGAGGCGAGTGGAGAGTTTACGATCCTACAGACAGAGCTGCATGGAGTCTTGAGACATGGATAGGGTTGTCATGAAAACAGTTGGAATACAAGCGCTCATCCTGGTTGTGTTTATCACAATTAGCATTTCAGTCGCTCGGGCGACTGTGATTTTTTTGAACCAGAGTGAGAGTGTTCAATTTTATGGGTTTTTTACATTTTTAGGTGCACTGTTTTATTTTGTTTACTTGGGTGTTCGTGGTGTGGAGAGTGTCGTTGAAGTAGAAAAGGCGGAAATCGGTATTCCTGGTGGAGGGAAGTTGTCGGTTTCACTCTCACGACGCCGCAAAGAGGCTGCGTGGATTATCTTTGTTGAATTAGTCACTAGAATTGGTGTTAATGAGCTTCCTAAAGATTCTGGTGTGTCTAGAGCTGCAATGGATTCCGTTTACGGACTGTTCAAAACAGTCAGAAGATTAACTGCGGAGTCGGGACCAACAAAAAATGTGAACAACAAGGGCGAATCGTTTGAGCTGGTGTCAATTCGGTTCTTGAATCAAATGCTACGACCATTCCTGACCAAGTGGCACGGGTTGAAATTTGATGAGAGCGGGAATTATTTATCAAATGATTTAGAATTTCGTGAAGACTTAAACTCGTTGCGTATAGATATGCTGAATACATATGCGTTGGCTTATGCAAGACTTGCAGGTATTAAAAATCCTGAATTGCTACTAGAGTCATCTGGTTTTGAGTTGTCAGAGTTGGAATCGTGATTATTGGATTTCTACCAAGGGCCTGTTAACACGCAGCCGGGTGTCCTGCATAAGCACAGCTCAAGCAGGTCTTTAAAAGAGGGGTTGCAGGGGACCCCTCCCCTGCACTCGCAAACCCATCCCCAACCAAAAGCAACATCCGTGCGCATTCCCACGCGCACCGACCACATCTGTGCGCAATCCACCCTCCCAAACCCAACCAATCCAAGACGCCGCACACCCACCCCGCCTTCAATTCCACATGAACACGACATGTGAACCAACCGACCGATCAATCAACCAGCTCACCAACGACCTCCTCGAAGACCTCCAAAACCCCACCCTAGGCCCACTCGAACTCTGCCAACTCCACAACCTTACCCTCCCAGAGCTCGCCGCCATCCTCGAATCCGAGAGCTACCAACGCGCCGTCGAGTGCATCGAGCGCATCACCATCGCCCGCGACAAACTCCTCGACCCCCAATCCAAATCCCTCGCCAAAGCCCGCCTCACCGACCTCTTAAAGACCTACCCCGAAACCGAAGCCCAACAAGAAACCCAACGCAAAGCCGCCACCACCCTCCTCAGATCTTCCGATGGAATCGAAGCGAACGGAACGCCGCGACGCAAGGCCCCCTCACCCCCAGCGGAGTCTTCTCCAAAAGAGGGGTTGCAGGGGACCCCTCCCCTGCACAAGCAACTAAAACAAACCCTCAAAAACGAATCACCCCCCAATCCCCCACATCACCGCCCCAAAATCTTCTCCATCTTCCGCCCCCGCGCCAGCTCATCAATCAGCTTCTCCATCTGCCGACACTTCCGCGTCAAAGGCGTCTCAATCTCTTCGATCCGATACCCACACACCACCCCTGTGATCTTCTTCGCTTTGGGATTCATCTTCGCGCGCTTAAAGAACTCCTTAAACGTCACCTCCTCATCAATCAAATCCTGGATCTCCTGCGGCTCAAACCCCGTCAACCAACCAATCACCTCATCAAGCTCCTCCTCCGTCCGCCCGTTCTTAATCAGCCGATCCAGATACAGCGGATAGATCTTCCCAAAGATCATCCCCGCAACCCGCTTGTCATGCTCAGGTGTCGTCGTCGCCATCGTTCATCTCCATAGAAGTGCGTGAAGTACACACCCAGTATACAAAAAACCCACGCAACCCCCTCATCAATCCCACCAAAATCCCGACTCACGCTCCAGAATCAACGAAAAACCAGCCTAACCCATTTCTGATTTGAAATCAGACAAGCGTTCTGGTACGCTCGATCCAGCAGCCAAGAGGGGCACCGCTGCACAAACCCAATCGTCGTGGATTGGACACCACTATTCGGGTCTCAGAAAACCGGAGATCGCCATGCGCACACCACTCATCACCACCGCCCTCGCCGTCCTCGCGTCATCCGCATCGGCGCAGTCCTTCAACATCGAGTGGGGCTCCCCCGAATCCGCGCCGCCCCCAACCTACGCCGGCGTCGGACTCGCCGGAGTCTGGAACACCTTCGACGCGATGCCCAACTTCCAGCAGCTCAACCTCGTCGGACTCGACGGCAATCCCATCAACGCGACGATCATGAACATCGGATTCGACGTCATCGAATCCCACGACAACCCCTCAACCTTCGGCGACAACGAGGCGCTGCTCGACGATTGCTTCACGTCATTTAATGATCCGATCGATGGGTGTCTTTTCATCTCCAATGTTGAGCCGGGGGAGTACACGGTGATTATGTACGCCGTCGCGCCGGACGATGACTCGCTGCTGAGCAGGCTTCGGATTGATCAGAATACGGAAGACCCCGAACTCGTCGGGGGGCAGTGGGTCGGGCAGCACATCGACGGCATGTCCTACATGTCGCAGACCGCGACGGTTGGTCCGGGCGGCGATCTCGATGTGCACTCGGGACTCCCGAGCGCCAATATCCGCTCGGTCCTCAACGGCATGCAGGTCATCGCGCACGCGGATCTCTGCGATCCGGACTTTACGGGCGAGGGTGATCTGAACTTTCTTGATGTGAGTGCGTTCCTGAGCGCGTTTGCGAGTCAGGATCCATCAGCAGACTTTACGGGTGAGGGGCAGTTCAACTTCCTCGATGTGTCTGCGTTCCTCGCGGCGTTCGGCAAGGGCTGTCCGTAATCAAGACTCTACATCAGGCACCACGATCCGCAGCAGGTAGTCGTACAGCTTCGCTTTGCGATCTTCGTCGAGCAGTCGATAGATCTCGTGCATCGCGTCGCGGCGTTGCTGCGGGGTTGCTTCTAAGCGGGTCTGCTTGATGTGCTCGATGACGATGGAGCGGATCGCTTCGCGCTGCTCGTCGGTTGGCTCGACGGCGGAGTAGATCACCTCCAGCGCATCGCGGTACCGCTTGAGCGAGATGTCGTACGCTTCGACGAGCTCGCGTTGGAACAATCGGGCGGAGAGCCGTTTGCGAGTTTGGTTTCGGACACGATCTGTGATCTTCGCTTTCCGATTTCGGAGCGACCAATCGATCCACGCGTCCCAGTATTCATCGAGCACGCGGGTGTACTCAACGCGCTGCGCATCGGTCAGCAGCTCTTTCAGTTGTGTTGTCAGTGGGTTGTGCTTTCCTTGATCGAACTGCTCGTGGAACTGGGCTTGGATTTCGCGTGCTCGTTTTTGGTTGCCGTCTCTCATCGCGTCGGTGGATTCGCGCATGAGGTCGATCTCGTCTACGAGCAGCAGTGAGAGCTCGATCGTGCGGTCGAGGGCGATCTGTCGGGCGCGTTCGTTGAGCTGTGGATCGTCGGTGATCGCTGCGAACGCGGCGATCTCTGGTCTTCCATCGACTTGCTGGAACTCTCCGGACATGGACTGGTGGACGATGGAGGGGCGCTGCTTGGAGTCGAGGTCTGGGCCTTTGAGCACGTCGTCTTGTGCGGCGGCGGGGGAGGTGGTGAGGGCAAAGAGCGAGCACAGCAGGAGGGAGACGATGGATTTGGTGCGGTGTGGGATGAGCATTCCCGAGTGTACTCGATCGGGCTGGGAATGAGCATAAAAAAACAGTCGGCCCCATGCGGGGCCGACTGTGTGCTGAGTGCTTTACTCGATGATTGAAGTCTTACGGGCATCCGGCTGCGAATGCAGCGAGGAACTCGGAGACGTCGAGGAAGTTCAGATCGCCTTCTCCTGTGAAGTCGGCTGATGCGTCACCTGCACCGAAGAGTGCGAGGAACTCTGAGACATCGAGGAAGTTGAGGTCGCCTTCACCTGTGAAGTCGGCTGGGCATGCGTCATCGACACAGTCGAGCTTGGCGAGCATGACCGCGTCAACACCTGCTTCGACGACGTCTTGTGTGCCGTTGTCCGATGCGGTGAAGCGGATCTGGAACTGGCTGTTGGCTTCGAAACCTGGGACGTTGTTGAGTGCGAACTGCTTCTCGATCCATCCGCCTTCGGTTTCTGGGCCGTTTGGTCCGACGGACTCGAGGACGGTCCATGATCCACCGGCGTTGTCGGAGACTTCGACGACGAAGTTGTCGTCTTGGACTGAGCCGAGGGTGTTGTCGTACCAGCGTGCGTAGCTGATGATGGTTGCGTCACCCGATGCGTCCATGACTGGTGAGGTGAGGATAGTGGAGCCGTCGTCAACGTCGTTGTTGGCTTCTGGTCCGCCGTTACCTGTGACGTAGCAGAGTCCCGAGCCGTCCTGGTCAGATCCTGGTTCACCGCGTGTTCCAGCACCTGCGGGTGTCGCGCGTTCCCAGCGTCCTGAGGCGTTGTTGGAGACGTTGCCTGAGACGGTCCAGCCCATGTTGGTCTGGAAGTTGTCCTCGAACTCAACGACTGCTGGTCCGAAGGAGGACAGCGAGGTGAAGAACCCTTCGGCAGGGGCGCCGGTTGGTGAGTTCTGGGTCGCGCCTCCGGTGGTGTCGGCGGTGATGTAGTAGCTGACCTGGTCGCCACAGGTTGAGGTTGGGAATGCGGCTTCGAACTCGCTCCCTGAGACTTGCGACATTGCGACTGGCATGTATCCCGATCCGGTGTCGACCATGAGGGTCGCGGTGGATGGGTCGAGAGTGCCGGTCACGCTGGCGATGTTGGCCGAGAGCATGGTGCCACCGTTTGGATCGACCATTTCTGGGCGGCCCGATGGGTAGGTGATCGAGAGTGCGTTGAGTGGTGGGGCGTCCATGTTTTTGGCGCCGAACCCTGCAGCGATCTGGTTGTAGTGTGGGGTGCCGTTACCGATGTCCGCGTCGTCGTCATCGAGGGTGAGCCAGTCGATGGTGATCTGCGGGGTGATCAGTGATCCGGAGTGGACGAGGACTGAGTTGACGGCGAGGAACATGAGTTTCTCTTGGTAATCTGAGACGCCGTCGAGGACCATTTCGTTTCTGGTCAACCAGACACATCCTGAGAGGAGACCTGCACATGCGTGGCCGTCGGTTGCACATGGGTATGTGAGGTTGTTGACGGCGTTGCGGAGTGAGGAGCCGCAGGATCCGAAGAATCCGAGTCCGAGGCGGTTGTCGTCGAGGATGATGGTGCTCATGACGTCACCGAAGCCTTCGCCGTATTGGCCTTGACCTGAACCACCGCGGTTGACGATGTGGTGTCCGTATTCGTGGTGAACGACGGAGGACCAAGCGGTGTTGGGGTTTGAGCTCCCAGAGAGACAGAAGTTGATGGACTGTTCTGTTGGGCTGTACCACGCGTTGCCGGGGCAGAAACCGTCGGTGCGGTTGACGGTGACGTTCATCTGGAAGTCGGTCCCTGGGTATGAGGGGTTTGCTCCGACGGTCCAGTCGTAGACGCGGTTGGATTCGATGAACGCGTTGACCTGGGCGCGGGTGTTCTCTGAGTTGTTCAGTGAGTTGAACAGGAGATTGCCTGGGCCTGGAGGGGTGACGTTTGCGGACGCGGTCTGGACAGATCCGATGAAGTCGATGATCTCGAAGTGTGGTCCTTGGAGGTTGGAGCTGATGGAGATGGTTCCGGATCCGCTGTTGGTGAGGACGTAGTCGCCGTTCTCGTCGGTGACAGCTACGCCGTCTGGTCCGTTGACGTAGAGGTCTGAGATTGGTTGTGCTGTTTCTGTTTCACAGATGTCAGCGCCTGGTCCTGAAGAGGAGACGCCTTGGACGTTGCCCATGACGTCTACGGTGCAGATGAGGCTCTCGGTGTAGAGGACCTCTCCGGTCGCGGCGTCGGTGACGACGAGGTGCTCTTGGAATCCGTCAACGATGACGGTGGAGATGTCCGCGAGGACTGGAGCGTGTGGCGCGGCGTCGAATCCGGCGTAGACCATGCGCTCGGTGGACAGGAGGGTGATTGGTTTGTTGTACTGCGCTTGGGCGGCTTCAACGATCCGGCCGTGGTTGATGCGGGTGTTCTTGAGCTGCGGATCAACACTGAAGTTGCTCAGGTCGTGGAGCTCGGAGGACGCGAGGACGAGGGGGTTGTTGGTCTCGTTGCGTGTGAGGAGGACGAGCTTTGAGCGGAAGACGGGGAGGCCGTCTTTGATCTGCTTGTAGTAGTGTCCGGTGAACTTGTAGGTGTCGAATTCTGGTTCGTACCCGATTTGCTGTGTGTGGCGTGCGTCTTGGAATGGTCCTTCGGCGACGATTTCATCGCGGGAGACGCCCCACATATTGACGTGCTGATCGAGGAAGCGTTGAGCGGAGACGGCTCCGGTTTGTCCTTGGCTGAATGCTTTGCCGTAGACGCGACCGATGGTGCCGTTGTCTCGCATGGCGAGGAATGAGCGTTGATTGAGTGCTTGGAAGTTGGAGATTGCTTGGACTTTGCTGATGGAAGCGGCTTGTCCTGCGGCTCCTGCGAAATCCGCGGTGGTGGAAGGTGTTGATGCGGGGGCATGCGCGACCGGCATCGATGTGATGGCGGCGCATGCGACGCCGAGTGAGAGGATGGAGAAACCTTTGCTGCTCATTGGTTGGTTCTTTCTTTTGTTTGGCACGGAGCGTGGGGCATCAGCGTGGGTGGTCACTAGATCGATGACAGGACGCATAGAGAGGATGCGGCGGTCAAGATCCGGTGGTGAGCCGGTGAGCTGAATGTCACGTTCCATCGGTGAGACCCGAGAGGTGGGCCAGAGAACTGGAAAACAACGCGTTACCCCCGCGTAGGGCTTTTTTACTGTATTGGTAGATTGGTGTCAAGGGGAATGCCCCTTGTTCGGGGGTTTTAAGGAGATATGGGTCAAGTCCCGGGCTTGGGTGGTTGGGTTACGTCAGGGTTTGTGTTGGTGTGTTCGAGGTTTCGGTTGAGGCACCAGACTCCGGCGCAGATGGTTCCGATGGTGTTGCTGACGAGGTCCCATCCGGTGTTGGTGTAGCCTCCGACGTTGGTTTCGGTGAATCGGGTGGCGATGAACTCGAGGACCTCGTTGAGGGCGCCGAGTCCCATTCCCATGATCGCGGCGATGATGGAGAGGGTGAGTCCGGGCTTGGCGCCGAGGGTGGCGCGGACGATTTCCCAGCAGGCGATGGTGGCGCTGAAGAATCCGAAGGCGTGGATGATCTGGTCGTAGCGGGGGAGATCCGGGCGGAGTCGGAAGGAGTAGAGGACGGCGGAGCCCTCGTCTGGGACGAACTCTGGGCTGACGGGGACGGTGCCTCCGATCATGTGGAGGAATCCCCAGATGGTGAGGAGCCAGAGGGTGGTTTTGGTGAAGTGGACGAGTCTGTGGAGTTTGACGAGGATGAAGATGATGATGAGGAGGGTGAAGCCGTAGAAGAGGAACTCGTGGTTTCCTTGATTGAGGGCCATGAGTGTGGTGATGGACATGAAGGCGATGACGAAGAGGATCAGTGATCTTGGTACGGGGGGGTGTTGGGTCGGCATTGGTGTAGTGTACGGGATTGGGGAATTGGTGTCGCTATGATGGGGCATGTCCAAGGATCATGCTGAACCGGTTGTGGTTGCTCGGTATTCGACGGAGTTCGAGGCGTCGTTGACTCGGAATATGCTTCAGGAGGCGGGGATCCCGTCGCAGCTTGTTGGGGGGATGACGGCGGGGTTTCGTGCGGAGACGCCTGGGATGGTGGATGTGCTTGTTCCGGGTCGGTTTGCTGAGGAAGCGAAGTTGATGATCGAGGAGCAGGAGGAGGGGGAGACTGATATGTCCGACGTTGAGGGCGACGGAAGCCACGACTAGATGAGCTCTAATTACGGATGTGATCGCGTGGTTTATGGTTGGCGCCGCTTTGATTTGCGTGCATAATGGACTGAACCGATTCGCGGGCCGTGCGGATTGGGTGACAGCGCCGATTCCGGCGGGAGAGGTCAGTTTGATGAGTATTGAGACGTTCCGGGCCGCGGGTTTGATCGCGGCGTCTGTATCCACCCTTTCTGTATCTAGCTTTGCTTTTGGGCAGGAGCTGGAGTTTCCGGAGGGTGCTGAGATTCCTCGCTCGATGACGGAAGCGGAAGCGGAGCATACTCGGCTCAATCCGATCCAAGCGGTGCAGTCGCGTGGTGCGGCTCCGACGGGGCTTGTGCGCACTCCTGGTGAGTATGAACCTGCGGAGGGGATCATCATGGCGTGGGAGGGGTCGAGTTCTTGGAAGAGCATCCTCGCGCAGATGACGCGGGAGATCACGACGACGGGTGAGGCGAAGGCGTTCATCTTTGTCGATACCGCTTCGGAGCTGACTTCGGCATCGAATCAGGTCGCGGCGCAGGGCGCGGATATGTCGCGCGTGCAGTTTGAGATCAAGCGCACCGACACGATCTGGGCGCGTGATTATGGTCCTCGGTACATCTTCCTTGGTTCGCAGCCTGACGGGACGGGGGGCGTGCGCGCGATGGTTGATCATACGTATAACCGTCCTCGTCCCAATGACAACTCGCTGCCTTCGTACTGGGCGAACGAGCGGGATGAGCCGTATTTCTTGATCCCGCTTGTGCATGGTGGTGGGAACTATCACCTGGAGACCGGGAGTCCGGCGGGGGTGGGTCACGCGACGCGGCTGATTAACAATGAGAATCCCGGGCTGAGTGAGTCGCAGATTATTCAGCTTTGGAGTGACTATCAGAATCTGACGACGACGATGTACACGCCTTATCCGGCGTCTGTGGATAGCACGCAGCACATTGATATGTGGATGATTGTGCTTGATGACGACAAGGTGATGATCTCTGAGTGGGTCAATGAACCGAGCGCTTCGTGGGCGATCACTTCGGACAACGCGGCGGCGGACTTTGCGGCTCGTGGGTTTGAGGTGTACCGCGTGCCGGCGGTTCGGTCGGGCGGGACGCACTATACTTATACCAATGCGGTGATCTGTAATGACTTGGTGCTGGTGCCTCTGTATACCAACGGCACGGCGTCGCAGTTCAATGATGATGCGCTGTCGGTGTGGCAGACGGCGTATCCGGACAAGACGATCGTGCAGATCAACTGTCAGTCGCTGGTGACGGCGGCGGGTGTGATGCACTGTATTGTCAAGCATGTGCCTGGGCCTGCCAATGGGGAGGCGCCGGGGGTGTACATGACGAGTCAGAATGACGGCCCGACGATTGATCCGGGTGATCTGGTGCAGACGACTTGGCTGTATGACTCTCCGGATGGGGTGACGACGGCGGATCTGCTGCTGTCTACTGATGGTGGGGCGACATTCCCGACGAGCATTGCTGCTGGGTTTGATGCGACTACGGGATCGTTCGCGTGGAATGCGCCGGATGTCGGGACGACTGATGCACGCTTGCGTTTGGTGATTCGGGATGGTGATGGGAACGAGTCGTTCGATGACTCGGATCTGTCTTTTACGATCACGGGGACCTCGTGTCCGGCGGATCTGACAGGTGACGGGGATCTGAACTTCCTCGATGTCAGCGCGTTCCTCGCGGCGTTTGGTGATATGGATCCGGTGGCGGACTTCTCGGGTGATGGCTCGTTCAACTTCTTGGATGTGAGCGCGTATCTCGAAGCGTTTGGTGCTGGGTGTCCTTGAGTCACTGGTCGTATTTGACTCGTTGAGTCTGACTTTCTGAGTCTGGTTTTGCGTGAATTGTTGCGTGTCTAGAATCTCCTTTGGAACTCGAAGGAGATCGGTTATGCACATGCGTCCACTCGGTAAGTCAGGTATTGAAGCGTCCACGGTTGCGATCGGGACATGGGTGATGGGCGGCTGGATGTGGGGCGGCGCCGATGAGAACGACTCGATCCGTGCGGTGCACGCGGCGCTCGATGCGGGGATCAACCTGCTGGATACGGCTCCGATCTATGGCTTTGGACATTCCGAGTCGGTGGTGGGCAAGGCGATCAAGGATCGGCGTGACAAGGTTGTGATCGCGACCAAGTGCGCGATGGTCATTAATGCTCCCGGCGGGCGGAGCGTCGGGCGCTCGAACGCGGCGGGTCCGAGCGAGCATGGACACCTCGAGATCAAGATCTGGAACAATCCGGAGTCGATCCGCAACGAGGTGGAGCTGTCCTTGAAGCGATTGGGCACGGACTACATCGATCTGTACCAGACGCACTGGCAGGAAGAGGAGACTCCTATTGAGGACACGATGGGTGCGCTGGTGAAGCTCAAAGAGGAAGGCAAGATCCGTGCGATCGGGGTGTGTAACGCGACTCCGGAGATTATGGATCGGTACCGCTCGGTGGGGCAGCTGGATTCGGATCAGGAGCAGTACTCGATGATCCATCGCAAGATGGAGGGCGGGACGTTCCAAGGGGAGGACGGGCTTCCGGATCAGCTGGGGTACTGCAAGGAGAATGACATCGCGGTGCTCGCGTACTCGCCTTTGGTGCTTGGGTTGCTGACTGGGAAGGTTGGACCTGAGCGGGAGTTCCCCAAGTCGGACCTGCGGAGCTCGCAGAAGCGGTTCAGCAAGGGCAATCGTCAGAAGGTGGCGGACCTGCTCAAACAGTTTGAACCGATCGCGGATAAGCACGGGTGCAGCATGGCGCAGCTGGTGATCGCGTGGACGGTGCATCAGCCTGGTCTGACGCACGCGCTGGTGGGGGCGCGGACGAGCGAGCAGGCGATCGAGAACGCGGCTGCGGGGAAGATCACGCTTGATGATGAAGACCTGAAGCTGATGAACGGGCTTGTGCGCAGTGATGCGACCGAGCTTGATATGTCGTGATGCACTTCGGGAAGCATCACAAACCTCAGCAGCTTCGTGCTGATCCGCATCCGAAAGCGCGGCTGATGACGCTCGATGACATCGGCGCGTTCACGGCTTTGCGGAAGGAAATGCTGCATGATTCGCCTTGGGCGTTTGCGGCTTCTCCGGAGGATGATCTGGCTTCGCATCCGGAGGCGGTGAAGCTGTGGTTTGATGAACCGGAGCATGAGGTTGTGGTGGTGGATCATCCCAGAGATCCGGGGCGTCTTGCGTCGGCGCTGGGGATCAAGCGGGAAGAGAAGTTGAAGTTCCGTCATCGCGCTTCGATCTGGGGTGTGTACACGACTCCCGATGCGCGGGGCAATGGGTTTGCTCGGATGATTATGGATCGGGCGATTGAGATGGCTCGCTCATGGAATGGTGTGGATGTGCTGCAACTCGGAGTGTCTGGGAACGCTCCGGCGGCGATGGCGTTGTACCTGTCGCTTGGGTTTGTGGAGTGGGGGGTCGAGCCCGATTGTGTGCGTGTGAACGGGGAGTCGTATCCGGAGCATTATCTGGCGCTGCGTTTGCATGACTGAGCTGGTGCATGATTTGTGCACAGTTGGCGCATGAAAAACCCACCAGTGGATGGTGGGCTTTCTGGTGCTGGTCTTTGGAATGTATCAGCCTTCGGAGCCGGCGAGTTCGAGTTCGGCGGCTTGTTCGTCGCTTACGCGTGTGACTGATTTGATGATGATTGGTTCGACGGGGACGTCGCCGTGCATTCCTTGTGGTGCGGTTTGTGCGGCACCGATGGCGTCGAGGGTGTCTTCGCCTTTGACGATGTGTCCGAAGACTGCGTATCCGGCGCCGTCGCGTGGTTGGTCGAGGAAGCCGTTGTCAGCGAGGTTGATGAAGAACTGTGAGGTCGCGGAGTCTGGTTGGCGACCGAGTCGCGCCATGGCGATGGTGCCTCGGGTGTTCTTGAGGCCGTTCTTCCATTCGTTTTTGATTTCGTCTTTGGTGTCTTTCTTCTGGAGGTCTTGTGTGAAGCCTCCGCCTTGGATCATGAATCCTGCGATGACGCGGTGGAAGATGGTGTCGTTGTAGTATCCGTCGTCGATGTAGGCGAGGAAGTTTGCGGTGGAGATTGGTGCTTTGGTTTCGTTGAGCGCGAGGTACATGGTCCCCTTGGTGGTTTCCATCGAGATGTAGACCATTGTGTCCTCCTGGACTGCTTCGGTTTCGGTGGGCTCGGAGGCGGTTGGTTTGGCGGCTTCCTTGGTGGTGGGTTGTGCGAATGCGATGGCGGCAAAGACGGCGGCGCCGATGGTGAGTGTGGTGATTGGGATCAGTTTTTTCATCTGTGTCAGACTCCGTATTGATGAATGGTGACGTGTCGATCGTCACTGTTCAATGGTAGCACTGGTGTGCGGCGATTCCCCATCTTTCTATTGGGATGGGGGGCTCAGAGGTTGCATGGAATCGTGGGCTGAGTTGGTGTTGAGCGTTGAATTTGAGCCTTGAGGGGTGATTTTACTTGCGGCGAGCGGGCGCGAACTGGGTTGGGTAGTCGATTCCGCTGAGGCCTCCGAGTGTCCAGCGGTAACGCATGTTGAGCTCTTTGATTGGACCGCCGAGTCCGCCGAGTGGGATGGGGAAGGTGTCGATTGGGACATAGTACTGGGACCACTCGGCTTTGCTGCCAAAGAGGTAGTCGTTTGGGCTGACGGAGCTTTGGGCGAGTCCGGATTGGAGGGTGTTGATGGAGCCGTCGAACATGAGCTTGGCGGGGGCGGCGTGGTCGTAAGCGAAGTAGGGTGATCCGGCTTGCTCGCGATCGAACTCCTCGAACATGTGGACTTTCATTGTGGGGAAGCGGACCTCGTGATAGCGGCGTTCTCCAACGGTTGGTGCTCCAGCAAAGACTGTCGCAAAGAGATTCGTTGTATCTGAAATTGGTCTGTACTGATTCTCGAAGTCTTCATTCCATGCATGGGGGACGACTTGGTACGAAGAGGCGAAGGGCCAGAGTTGGATGATTGCCGGGGAGATCCAGTTGGTGTCCATGTCGTATCCGGGGATTTTTGGTGCGCCGTTGCCGTAGGGGAAAGAGTTGCCGTCTTCGGCGTATTCGAGCGGATTGAGTTGCCAATGGAGAAGATTGGTGTCTGCGGGATCGGCCCAGAGGGGATCGGTGACGTTGCCTCCCATGTAGTCGGCGAGGACGAGGTGGGACCAGCGCCGGTACATGAGTCGGTCGTTTGGGGAGCGGATGTTGAACTGTCCATCAATTCTGCCGGTCGCTCGGTGGAGGATGTTTTGGGTTTGCCATGCGGCGGCGATCCGGTCGTTTGAGGCTTCTCGTAGTTTTCCGGTTTTCGGGCTCTTGTATGTTTCCCCACCTCTCCAGGTGAATGAGAAGATGCGGTCGTCGTGGTCGAGGGCGTACATGGCGCTGACCTGTCCGATGGTGGAGAGGTTGGCTTGGGAGCTGAGTCCTCGCATGTGTTTGCGTGCGGAGCTGAGTGCTGGCGCGAGGATGGTGGTGAGCATCGCGAGGAGTGCGATGGTGATGGTGAGTTCGATGAGGCTGAACGCTTTGCGTGGTGTGGTATGCATGTGAGTCCCCTTATGCACGACAATATGAATCGCGAGCAATAGTGCAATCGCGGGAGACTATCCGTATAGGAATGTGCTGGGTTGCGGTGTTAGTGGGGGTGCTTGTTGTGCTTGGGTTCGTGGTGAGGGGGGTTGAAGTGGATGGAGGCGCTGAGCCAGCGGGCGAGGCGGAGGTTGATGTAGAGGACGATGAGCACGATGAGGGTGATGAGGAGGAAGCGGGCGTCGCCGAGGTCGTTGGTGGCGGCTTTGGCGGATTTGACGAGGGATTGCCATCCCGCGATCGCGGGGGACTCTGTCAGGGAGTGGAGCAGGTTGGGGGTGAGGTAGTGGAGCATGATTTGTTCCGGTGTCTGTAGTGTGTTATTGGTCTGATTGATGTGCGAATGAAGCGGGAGTTTTTGGGGAGGGTGATGAGGGGTTGGTTTGGAGGGGCGGGCTGGGGCGGGCTGGAGTGGATTGCGGGGGCGATGGGGACGTCCGAGAATGTGCGATGGGATGGGCGCAATTGGTCGAGTTTTGGGGCGTGGGGGTGGGTTTGGGGGTAGTGGGGACAGGGGGTGTGAAACTGGAGAGGGAGAAATCGGTATGACGAGATAGAGATGTTGTCGATGCTTGTTAGACGAGCGGGCATTGGCGGCTTGCTTTTGACGAGATGGAACGAACTCTTGGGGACTGCATGTACGACTTTGTTGATGACACACCAAAGAAAGTGAACGCCTTGGATTCGGCGGACGCTGTGGTGGGGGAGACTGGCGCGGAGGGATCGGTTGATCCGCTTTGCGACGCGGCTCCTGAGACTCGTTACTCGAGCGAGCTTTCAATTGATCTGTTTGGTAAGAGTGATCCCGACGCGCTGTATCGCGCGGCGGGGGGTGAGTCGTCGGATCATGGCGCGGTGATGTTCGGGTGTCCATGTTGCGGGCGGAGCGTTGGTCGCGTGCTGCGTGTTCGCGCGTCGATGGACTCGGCGTGGATGGCGGTGTGCGCGATGTGCGCCGCGGCGACGCTTGATCGGTATCCGGAGGCGCTGATTGGTGGGGTGGTCCGGAGCGGTCGTCGTCGGAGGAGACGCTCGATCGAGCAGCGGAGATCGATGCGCGACGCGGGGTGAACGGGGATGATGAAGTGCATGAAAAAACACGCCTGAGCGGCGTGTTTTCTTTTGGACTCAGATGGTGAGTTCAGTTTCCAGAGTAGGACGCGGAGGGGTTGTTCTGGGCGCTTGAGCGGTATTGCTTGGGCTCGACTGGGAGCCATTGGTGGTCTGGGTCTGGGAAGGTTTGCTCTGGTGGTGCTTCTTCTGGGAACTCGGGTCCCTTGCGGAGCGAGACGCGCATCATGCGGGACTCGGGTGAGGGGACGGCCATGGTGTTCTCGTAGCGAGCGGTGCGCTTCTTCTGGTCGTAGATGACCCATTCCATGATGTCTGGACGGCGGGCGGTGCCCTCTTTGACCTTGTTTTTACGGAAACGGAGGGAGACCTTGGATCCGATGGGGACGTCCACGGTCCAGATGGGTTCGTTGTCGCGGTTGTCGTAGAGGGTGACGGTGAGGGGTTCGTAGGGGGTGGAGACGTAGGTGTAGGAGTCGTCGGAGTACATGTTCCCGCCTGGGGTTTTGGAGAGGGCTTGTCCGGCGTAGAAGCAGCCGGTCATCGGGAGGATGAGGAGCACTGCCAGGACGGCGAGGGCGGTCGTGGCGAGTTTGTTGGTCGTGGTCATCTGTCTTTGCTCCCAGGCGTGTGGCTGAGTGGGTATGGGGTGGATTGTATATGCCTTGAATCGTGTATGGACGGGCTTGGGCACGGATATTGGGCGTGCCCGCGGTTCTTATCGGTAAGATAGGGGGCGGGCTCCAGTGAAGTACGACACAGAGGGCTCGGCGTTCGGAGAATTCGCAGATGAGTGAAAGCGGCGGTCTACAGAGAGAATCGAGCGGCTCAACGGGGGCTGGATTGCGGATCGGGCATGGGTATGACCTGCATCGGCTCGATGCGCTCGCTCCGGAGGGTGAGGGACGCCCGTTTGTGCTGGGAGGGGTTCGGATCGAGCATTCTCGCGGACCGGTGGGGCATTCGGACGCGGACGTGCTGCTGCACGCGGTGACCGATGCGCTGCTGGGGGCGATCGGGGGTCCGGATATTGGTCAGTTATTCAAGGACACGGATCCGGCGCACGAGGGGCAGGACTCGGCGGTGTTTCTCGAGGAAGCGGTCCGGCGGGTTGCTGAGTTGGGGTACTCGGTGGTGAATCTGGACGCGACGGTGGTGTGCGAGCTTCCCAAGATTGGGCCGCATCGTGACGCGATTTGCGCCAATATCGCGCGGCTGCTTGGGGTCGGGATGGACCAAGTGAACGTCAAGGGCAAGACGCACGAGCGCGTGGATGCGGTGGGGGAGGGGCGCGCGATCGAGGCGCACTGTGTTGTGCTGCTGGGGTGAGCTGCTCGGTTCGGTTGGGGGTTGATGGAACGGGTTAATCTTCGCTGAGGGCGCCGCCGCTGCCGAGCTGCCAGGCGGCGGCGAGGGCGAGGAGCGCCCAGAGTGCGTCGAATGGGTGGAGGTTGTCCAGGACGCTGGCGCTGGCGGTTTCCATCTCGTCGTCGATCATGGTGTTGAACTCTTCGGCGTAGGACTGCATCTCGTCGATGCGTGCTTGTCGGTGCTCGAGTTGGGCTTCTTCTCCCATGTCTTCCCACTGTTGGTTGGCTTGGGCGATGACGTCTTTGGGGTAGTCGTCGGGCCAGAGGGCTTCTTCCCAGGTCATGCCTTCGGTTGGCCAGATGATGGGGCGGCCTTTTTCTTCGCGCTCGAAGATGATCTCGTCGGCGAACTCGACGATGACGTCGTCGGGGGTGTAGTAGTCGAGGGTGAACTGGTAGGTCATCTCGGACTGCACAACTTCTTTGAAGGATTCGAGTTGTCCGACGTAGATCTCGTTGACGATGGTCTTCCCGGTGATGATCGCGAGGAGGGCGACGACGACGGCGACGGCGCCGGCCCATGCGTTGCCACCTCCTGAGGTGATCGCGGCGCCGAGTCCACAGACGACTCCGACTCCGGTGGCGACGTATCCGATCTCGTATCCGGTGAAGTGCGCGATCGCGGCCCAGACGGCGGCGCCGATTGCTCCTCCGATCACGGCTCCGATGATGGGGAGGAAGGGGGCGACGGCGAGCGATCCGGCTTTGGCGGCGATGTTGGCGCCGCCTCCGCTTGATCTGGATTTGGATTTGGCGACTTTGGTTTTGGCTCCGCGTCCGGTTTTGGTGTTGCAGCCGCAGGACATGCAGACGATGGTGTCGGAGGAGATGGAGGCGCCGCATCCGGGGCAGGCGGCTCGGATTCCTCCGGTGGTGTCGGAGTCTGAGGTGGAGGGGAGGTCGTCGAGGAAGGCGGCCATTTCTGGTTCTTCCTCGGGGCTTAAGTCGAGTACGGCTGCGGGAGCAGGTTGCTTAGCTTGTTGTTCTTTGTTGTGTTTGTCGGCGCAGCTTTTGTGCGCGTAGTTGCCTTGCGCGTCTTTGATTCGTGGTTGTCCGGCGCATGACTGTGCGCAGAAGACGCACGCTTTTTCGATCTGACCCATTGGTGTCCCCAGAGTGGATGCGCGGATCAAGAGAATCCTGTGCGAATGAAAATGAATGAAACAAAGGGATAGCTTACCAGAAATGAGAACCTGATCAAGAAGGAATATCTATCAATGAAAAATCCCCCTTGCTTGGGGGATCTGGGCTTGGGGGATCTGGGCTTGGTGGATTTGGGTTTGGGGGATCTGGGTGTTTGGTTTGGAGATAAAGATTACTTGTCGTCGGCGAGCGAGTCGCGCATGGAGGTGTCGGCTTGGATGTTCTTCATGCGGTAGAAGTCCATGATGCCCATGTTTCCGGAGCGGAACGCTTCGGCCATGGCTTTGGGGACCTCGGCTTCGGCGAGGACGACGAGGGCGCGGTTCTTCTGGGCCTCGGCTTTGTGTTCTTGTTCAACCGCAACGGCGTGGGCGCGTTGTTGTTCTGCTTTCGCTTGCGCGACTTTCATGTCCGCTTGGGCTTGGTCTTCTTGGAGCTTCGCGCCGATGTTGACTCCGACGTCTACGTCGGCGATGTCGATGGAGAGGATCTCGTAGGCGGTTCCCGAGTCGAGACCACGAGCGAGCACGGCTTTGGAGATCGCGTCTGGGTTTTCGAGGACGCGTGCGTGGGAGTCTGCGGAGCCGATGGAGGAGACGATGCCCTCACCGACGCGGGCGACGATGGTTTCTTCTGTTGCACCACCGACGAGGCGTGCGAGGTTGGTGCGGACGGTGACTCGGGCGCGTGCTTTGAGCTGGATGCCGTCTTTGGCGACGGCGTCGATGGTGGGGCGTCCGAGGGATGGGTCGGGGCAGTCGATGACCTTCGGGTTGACGGAGGTGTTGACCGCGTCGAGGATGTCGCGTCCGGCGAGGTCGATCGCGGTGGCGACTCCCCAGTCGAGCTCGATGCGTGCGTTTGAGGCGGCGATGATCGCGGAGACGACGTTGCTGACGTTTCCTCCTGCGAGGTAGTGGCTTTCGAGGTCGTCGGTGCGGATTCCGGTGATCCCCGCTTTGACGAGGCGGATCATATTGATGACGATGACGTTGGAGTTCACCTTTCGGAAGCGCATCGCGACGATGGAGATGAGGCTGACGCGGGTTTTGGAGAGGAAGGCTTGGAGCCAGAGCTGGAAGTAGTTGAACATAATGATGACGAAGACGAAGAGGACGAGGAGTCCGATGACGATGGGAATCCAGAGGAGTGGGTTCATTGGGTGTCTCCGAGGGAGGGGATGAAATTCAGTTTGATTCTAGACCTTGCGTACTTCGATTTGCATGCCGTCGACGCTGACGACTCGGATGGGGGTGTCTTTGTCGATGATCTGTCCTTTGGCGATCGCGTCGTGGCGTTCGTTGTTGATTTTGACGATGCCTACTGGGTGGAGGTCGGTGACGGCGGTGCCTGTCTGGTCGATGAGGGCGTTGCGTTGCTCGCGCCATTTGGAGGCGGATTCGTTGTTGCGCTGTGCGATGTCCTCTGCGGAGTCTCCGAACATGTGTTTCCCGATGGGGGTGTTTGGGAGGATTTTGAGGGACCAGAAGAAGAGCATCGGGCCGAGGATGAGGGTGGTGAGGAGTCCGATGACTCCCCAGGTGGTGTCGTGTCTGAAGAGGAGGACGATTCCGGCGATGGCGCACGCGCCGGCGGCGAGTCCGATGATTCCACCTGAGGGGACGAAGGCTTCGATGACCAGGAGGAGGGCGCCGAGGACGATGAGTCCGATGCCGGCCATGAGGAGGGTTTCCATTTAGGTGGTCTCCTGATCTGGGGTGTCGGAGGGATTGTCTGATGGGTTGTCTGTTTGGTCTTCCTGTGCGACTCGGTCAACGACGATGCGGAATGACTCGACGCTGGTGACTCTGATTGCGGTCCCGGCTTCGATGTATCCGAACTCGGCGACGACGTCGACGAGTGTGTCGTTGATGTCGGCTTGTCCGGCGGGTCGGAGGTCGGTGGTTGCGGTGCCGGTCTCTCCGGCGCGGAGGGTGTGGTCGTCGCTGGTCATGGCGCTGAAGAGGGATTGGTTGCGGGGCTCGGCGCCGATCCCTGAAGCGGTGGAGAGGACGAGCTTGTCGAAGATGGGGACGCGCTCGAGGTTTCTTCCGATCAACCAGATCACGATTGCGGCTGAGAATCCGGCGAGCATCACGGTGACGAAGGCGCTGAGCAGGTCCTGCTGGGTCGCGGGATTGGAGAGTGATGATCCGGCGGGGATGAAGGTCCAGAGGAGTCCGGCGAAGAGGGAGACGACTCCGAGGATTCCGAAGATTCCGAATCCCGGCATGACGAACGCTTCAATGAGCAGGAGCAGGAGTCCGACGATGATCGCGATGATTTCCCACCATCCGGCGAGACCGATCATGGCGGGGGGGGCGATGAGGGCGATGATCGCGATGAGTGCGACGGTGCCTCCGATGCCGGTGCCTGGGGTGATGAGTTCGACGAAGACGGCGATGAGGAAGATCGCGATGATGACCCCTCGGACTGGGAGGGAGGTCATGATCCGGACGAGTCCTTCGGACCAGCTCTCGTTGGCGCGGGAGAGTTCTTTCGCTCCCATGAATGCTTGGAGTTGTTCGTCGGTGTTGACGATCCCGGAGGAGAATCCGAGGTCGATGAGTTGTTGTTCTCGCATGACGATGGGGGCTGATCCATCGGTGATGTAGGCGATGGGGGTGTAGTTGATCGCGTCTTCTTTGGTGAAGGTTGGGCGGGTGGAGTTTGCGAGGAGCGAGAGCTCGGCGACGCGCTCGGGGGCGTTGAACTCGCGGACGACGTCGTCGAGGGTGTCGGAGGCGGGTTTGAAGGCGGTGTTGTCGGTTGGGTCTGTGGATTGATCCGGAGTGGATTCTGCTTGATCGGGTTCGTTGGTGTCTGTGGGGTCAACGGGGTCAGCGGAGTCGGTGTCTGTGTCTTCTGAATCCGTCCCTTGCTCTGTCGTTTGTTCTGTTGATTGTTCTTCTGGTGGGTTGTCGGTGACTCCGGTGGGTCGTCCTCCGGTGACCTGGGCGATGAGGGGCATGCCTCGTGGTGGGTCTTCGTTGAAGAGGGTTCGGTACTCGGCTTCGTTGATCGCGTAGCGCTGTGCGGTGTTGGTGTTTTCGATTTGCCAGAGTTCGATGCCGTCGATGACGATGGCTTGGACGAGGTATTCGTCGTATCCGTTGCGCCTAGCGGAGTCGGTGACGTCGGCGAGGAGCGGGGGGAGGAGCTTGGTGCGTTCGTCGGCGGTGAGTCCTCGGAGTCCTCCTCGTGTTTGGTTGCCTTGGGTGACGGCGGTCATGATGACGGGGAACGCGTCACCCATGGATGCGGGGGTGGAGGAGATGATCTCGGCGCACGCGAGGGCGATGATGGCGCCTCCGGAGTACGCGTCGGGATTGACCCACGCGATGGTGTTGGTGATGGTGGAGGATTTGATCGCGTTGGTGATGTCGAGGACGGGGCCTACGCCTCCGCCTGGGGAGTCGATCTCGAAGACGATGGCGTTGTATCCCGCGGATTCGGCTTCGTTGATGCGACGGCGGACGCTCATCGCGGTGATCGCGTCGATCGCGCCCTCGATGGTGATGATCGCGACGCGGTCGGCTTGGCGCGATGTGGGGACGGAGATCGGGGTGCTGGTGGTTGGCTGCGCAAGGGAGATCGACGCGAGGAGGACGATCAGGGCGCTGAGGAAGATGCGGATCGGTGCGGGGATGGTTGGTGCGTTGTTCACGCTTGTATTGTACGGCAAAACCAGTGCTGAGATTCACATCGGTGCGTTTCGAAGCAATACGGACTTGCTATTCGGGCTTACTCTGCGGGCTCACTCGCTAGGCATGGGGAAGTAGACGATGTAATCCGCGGCTGGTCCGGTGGATTCGTCTCCGGCGTCGTCTTCGGTGATGGTGCTGAGATCGCCTTCGGTCATGTGCATGACGAGTGAGCGGAGTTTGATGTCGTCTCCGAGTCGATGGTGGATCGCATCGGCGAGGGCACTGCCTCCGGGGGTGGTGGCGTGGTCGACGTGGAAGTGTCCGACGACGTGGAAGATGCTGGCAGCTTGTTGTGTGTGGTGGTCGGCGATGGAGGCGGCCATGGTTTGGTCCCAGACGGTCTGGGAGCGGAGGAAGGAGTTGATCATTTCGTCTCCGCCGTGGGCGGCCATGGCGCCCATCGCGTCGCGGAAGCGGTCGGCGTAGGAGCCGGTGGGGAGACTGTTGGGGATCTCGACGAGGGCGCGCTGTCGGTGGTTGAGGTTTGCGAGGGCTTCAAAGCCTCCTGTGCGTGCGAGGCGTGTGTAGCGGCGGGGGGAGTTTGCGGCGATGACGGCGCGGTCGTTGAGGCGCGCGAGTTCGACCATGCGGAGGTGTCCGATGGGGTTGTTGGATTCGGTGCGTCCGGAGGCTTTGACGAATGCGGCGTAGTCGGTGATCCCGGCGAGGTAGTCGTCGAGGGCGATCTGCTCGTCGCGTTCGTAGAACTCCATGGAGAGGTCGAGTGTGGTGTTTTGGGCGATGAGTGCTTCGAAGGTGGTGGAGATGAAGTCGAGGGATTCGGTGTGGCCGTGCATTTCTCCGACGAGGATGATGTCAGCGCCCGCGAGGTCTGCGATCAGGTCGTCGAAGGAGATTGATCCTGAGCCGTCACCTTTGAGGATTGTGAGGGCGGTCGTGTCGTATCCGTCGTCGAATCCTGGCGCGGCTTCGGGTGGGAGGACGACGGGTTGTTGTTCAACGGATTGGGTTGAGGCGCATCCGGTCAGGAGGGCTGCTGGGAGGAGGAGAGCGGCGAGGAGGGGGCGCATCATGTTGTGGTCCGTTCTATCGATCAGGTCGTTTCTGCTTCTGGTGCTTTCATGCCTTCTAGCATGTCCATGACGAGGGAGAATAGGAGCGGGACGAGGAGGAGTGTGAAGATTGTGGACACCAAGAGTCCTCCGACGACGACGGAACCGAGTCCGCGGTACATCTCTGAACCCGATCCTGGGACAAGGACGAGGGGGAGCATGCCTCCGACGGAGGTGAGGACGGACATGAAGATCGGGCGCGTTCTGGTTTTGACGGACTCGATGATCGCGTCGGTGTGGTGCATCGGTTCGAGCACGGAGTCGGACTGGTCGAGGGTGTCGTCGGACTCTCCACGCATGAAGTTGAGTGCTTGGTGGACGAGGAGGATGGCGTTGTTGACGACGACTCCGATGAGGATGATGAATCCGAGCATGGTGAGGACGTCGAGTTGCTGCGGCGCTTTGGTTGGATCGGCGAGGGTGACCTCGTGGACGATCTTGAGTCCTGCGAATCCACCCACGACGGCGAGGGGGACGGTGAAGATGATGATGAGGGGGTAGAGGAAGCTCTCGAAGAGGGCGCACATGAGGAGGTAGGTGACGAGGAGCGCCCAGATCATACGTGCGGTCAAGAGTTGTGGATTCCCGATCGCGGTGAAGGTGAGGGCGGCGAGGATGAGGGCCATGAGGGCAATGCCTGCGATGGCGTAGGGGAGCTTGGGGTTTTTGGCTTTGGCGGCGCGGATGATCGCGGGGATCCCGACGAGTGTGGTGATGATGAGGGCCGCGAATCCGAGGTAGAGGTTGAGGCGGGATTTGTTTGTGGAGTTGTCTTCTGGCGCGACACCGAACATGGAGCTCTGGATGTTGGCGAGGTCCGCGGCGCTTCCTTCGAGTCGGACGCGCATGGAGCGGTCGATCAAGCCGTCGTTGTAGGCGGCTTCGATGATGTTGGTGTCGATCCATGCCATCGCTTCACCGATGGGCATGGACTCTGGTGGGGTGATATTGATGGAGATGCTGGGGAGTTCTTCGATTCGGTTGATGACCTGGGGCGCGGTCGCGGGGATGAAGTCGGCGATCGAGCGGACTGGGACGACGGGTCCCGCTGGGGTCGCGATGGGGATGTCGGCGAGTTGTTCGAGCTCGTCGAGTTCTCCTCCGATGGGGAGGACGACGAGGTCGATCGCGTCTGATCCGAGGGTGTAGTCTCCGACGAGTGCGCCGTCGAAGAGGCCGCGGATTGCGACTCCGAGTCCTTGGTTGGTGAGTCCGAGCTCGCGTCCGAGGTCGTTGAGGACGACCTGCATTTCTTGCTGCTGGATCGCGAAGTTTGCGGGGTCTGGGGATGCTTTGGATCCGCCGAACTTACCCATCGCGAGTCCGAGCATGTAGTTGGCGGCTTTGTTTACGTGGTCGAGGTTGGGTCCGAGGATTTCGATGCGGATGGAGCCACCTGAATTGAAGCGTCCGAAGAGGGAGGTTTGTCCCGCGCCGCCGTAGGAGTCGGGGATGGAGTTCATGGCGCTGGTGAGGAGGTGGGCGATGGGGATGACGACCTGGTCGTCCTGGCTGGTCGCGCCGACGAAGAGGTTGGTGTCGAAGGCGCCGATGAAGAAGTTGTCGATGGGGACGGGATCGAAGACGGGCATCCCTGGGAACATCTGGATGTCTGGGAGGTCCTTCATAGAGTCAGGATCGTTGATGTCGGCACGCGCGTATTGACCGATTCGGGATTCGATTCGGTTGGCGATGATGGTGCGCTGATCGAGCGAGAGTCCCGGAGGGGTGAGCAGACCACCAAAGACGAGGTTGCGGTTCCCTGCAGGGAGGTAGTCCATCGGGGGCATGAGCGCCAGCGCGCCGAGGACGGAGGCGAGCGCCATGACGACGATGATCGCGGGGCGGAGGGTCCATCCCTTGACTCCGGTGATCATGGTGCGGATGGTCCATCCGAGGAAGTCCACGGCTTTTTGTCCGATGATGGTGAGTCCGAAGAGGGAGTCGATCGAACGCATGATCGCGGACTTGGATTTCTTGTGGGGCTTGAGCCAACGCGAGCAAGCGGTGGGGATCACGAAGATCGAGACGAGCAGCGAGAGGGAGACGGACGCGACGATCGCGATCGCGATGTCGCGGAAGAGCTGTCCCGCTTCCTCGGCGATGGTGAGGACGGGGATGAACACGGCGACGGTGGTGAGGGTGGATGCGAGGATCGCGCCCCAGACTTCTCCTCCACCACGCAGCGCGGCGCGCATTGGTTTTTCTCCGAGTCCGATGCGCCGGTCGATGTTCTCGAGGACGACGATGGAGTTGTCCACGACCATACCCACGGCGAACGCGAGTCCCGCGAGGGAGACGACGTTGAGGGAGCGTCCGAGGGCGAGGAGGATGAGGAAGGTTCCGATGACGGAGATGGGGATCGCGATCGCGATGATGCCGGTCGCTCTCCACGAGCGGAGGAAGATGATGAGGACGATTGAGGCGATGAAACCACCGACGTAGAGGTTCTGGGTGACGAGGGAGATCGCGGACTTGATATAGATCGTTTCGTCGTAGACCTGGCGCAGACGGAGGTCTGGGCCGATTGGTCCGGCGGCGGAGGATCCTCCGATGTTGGGGAGGATGTCGGACTCGACTTCCTGCAGTCGGACTTTGAGTTCTTCCATGATGTCGATGACATTGGAATCGGATTGGCGGATCAGGTTGATCGCGATCGCGGGGCGCGCGAGCGAGCGGATGAAGCCGCGCTTCTTGGTGTATCCGATCTCGACCTCGGCGACGTCGCGGACGTAGACGGGGAGTCCGTTGCGGTAGGCGATGATGGTGTCGAGGATTTGTTGCGGATCGGTGTAGCGTCCGATGAGGCGGACGCGGTATTCGCGTTTGCCTTCTGAGAGTGATCCTGCGGATGTGTTTTCGTTTTCGCCTTGGAGTGTTTGGATGACCTCGACGTGGTTGAGTCCGCGCTGCGCGAGTGCGACGGGATCGGTGAGGACGCGTGCTTCGCGCTCGCGTCCGCCGTAGATGTTGACTTGTGCGACGCCGTCGATGCGTTCGAGGAATGGTTTGACCTCTGAGTCGAGGGCGTCGTAGATGGTGGAGAGGTCGTAACCGGCGTGTTTAGCGAGGTTCTCGTCGTTGAAGTCGACGATGATCCATGCGATGGCGCCCGCGGCGTCGTTTCCGGTGGACTCAACGACTTGGGGTTCGGTGACGCCGTCGGGGTAGTCGGGGACTTGGCGGAGCGCGTCGGAGACTTCTTGGAGGGCGCGGTCGATGTCTGATCCGACGGTGAACTCCAATGAGATGGAGGTGGTGCCTTCGGAGGTTGTCGAGGACATCACGTCGAGGTTGGTGGTGTTCTTGAGGAACTCTTCTTGTTCCTTGGTGATCTCGTCGATGATTTCCTGAGGCGAGCGTCCGGGCCAGCTTGTGGTGACGGTGATGATGGGGCGATCAACCGTTGGGGTGAGCTGGATGGGGATCTCGCGCAGACCGATGAGTCCGGCCATGACGAGGAGGAAGACGGCGACGGTGACGGTGACTGGGCGCGAGATGCACCAGGCGAGCATTCCCATGGATTAGCCTTCCGATCCGGATTCGTTTGATTGTGGTGCGGTTTGTGGTGCTGGTGGTGGGTTGCCGTCGAGTCCGAGGACGATCATGGGCTGGGTTGGGAACATGCGTTCGTTGCCCTCGATGACGACCTGGACACCTGGTTGGATCATCGGCGAGCGGATGACGACTCGGTCTCCGACGCTGAAGAGGCGGGTGATTGGCGCGAGTGCGGCGACGCCGTTGTTGTTGAAGTAGACGTACTCTCCCGCGGCGTTGCGGAGGATCGCGTCCTTGGACACGGTCAGGAGATCCGCTTGGGTTCCGGTGGGGACCATCGCGGTCAGTGACATCCCTGGACGGAGCTGGCTCTCGGGATCATCGACGATCAAACGGACTGGGAATAGGCGCGAGAGTGTGTCGGCTTGTGGGACGATCGCGTGGACGGTGGCGTGCAACGGGGTAGGGATGCTTGGGAGGTTGATCTCGATGGTGGTCGATTCGCTCGCGTTGGCGCGCTCGAGGGCAGGGAGGAGCGACTGGGGGATGTCGATGCGTGCTTCGAGATCGGTCATGGAGACGATGGTGCATATCGAATCACCCACGGCGACCCACTGTCCGACCTCGGTGTGTTTGGAGGTCACGGTCCCAGCAAAGGGGGCGGTGATGGACATGTCCTTGAGTTCTTTCTCGGCGATCGCGAGGTTGGACTGGGACACGGCGAGGTCGGCGCGGGCTTGGGCGAGCTCGGCGGCGCGGGACGCGACGAGGGTCCGCGCGGCATCGAGCTGCGCGGCGCCAGCGGAGGCGCGTGCGTCGAGTTCTTCCACGCGGGCGAGGTCGCGTTGTGCTTGCTCAAGATCGGCGACGCGCTGATCGATCAGCGATTGATCGGAGTTGAGCTGTGCCTTGGCGCGCTCGAACTCGAGCATGGCGCGGTGGTCGTCGAGTTTGGCGACGACCTGTCCTTTCTTGACCTGGTCGCCTTCTTCGATGAGGACCTCGAGCGCGAGTCCTTCGACCTGGGAGGCGAGCTCGGCGGTGTGGCGCGAGCGGATCTCTCCGGTGACGGGGCGCGCGTCGGCGAGTGTTTCGAGTTTGGCGGTCTCGAGGAACACCTGCGCTGGTGGTGGGCCGTCTTGCGCGAGGGTGGTGCTGGTGGTGATGACCATCGCGAGGACGCACGCGGGTTTGATGAATCTGGAAATTATTGGGTGATGCATCTGGTTCATGATCTGCTCCGCGGTGGGCGTGGTTGGTGCGCGGCGGCGGGTTGCTGGGCGCGCGGACACAACAATAGACCGCTTCGCTTGGTTTGCGGAACGATCGGTTATATTCAAACCATGAAGTTGTATGAAAGTTGCAGCGGCGTGTTTTTGGGGGTGTTCAAACCGTGTTCAAACTGGGGTGAATGCTTCAGTTTTTAAACTGTTACGCGGCTCCGGTCGCGGCTGGGGTTCCGATGCCTTTCCACTCGACGCTGTGTGGGGTGACGAGGAAGAGGTACTCGGTGTTGCGGAGGTGGGTGACTTTGCCGACCTTGGTACCGGTGTGGTTGTGGATACCGATCTGCGCGCCGACGTAGCGTTTGTAGTCGTGTCCGATGGTGTAGACGTTGCCGTGGGGCGCGAGGATGGATTCCATGGTGGATTTGTCGAGGTATCCCTCGTTGTTGAAGGAGACAAGTTTGTAGGGGCAGCGGACTTTGTTGATGAAGTCTTGCATCGCGATGATGGATTTGGGTTTGGAGTTGAAGTCGGACTTGCGTGTTTTGCAGTCGATTCGTTTGTTGGCGATGCCGTAGGTTTCGGGCTTGTCCCAGCGGACGAGTGATTCCCAGATGTGGTAGTTCCCGAGGTAGGAGTGCTGGTTGTATGGGGGATCGATGTACGCGAGGTCTGCGGTGAGCTGGCGCGCGGCGTCCTGTGCTTCGAGGTTGGTTGCGTTGCAGGGGCGGTCTGGGAGTGATGGGAGGAGGTCGGGGACGCGGAGCTCGAGTTTGTTGTGGGCGCGCGGGGCCCATTTCTTGAGGTACGCCATCTGAACTCCGGTGGTGGAGTCCACGCGGTCGGCGGCTTCCATGAGCGCGACGAGCATGACGGCTTCGAGGTTGGGGTCGAGTGATTTTTGAGCGATGGACTCGCGGATCGCGTCGATGCGGGCGCCGTTTTCTGGTTTGAAGTAGCGGGCGTCCTCGCAGAAGGTTTTGGTGAAGTATCCCGCTTGTGGTTTGATGGTGTTGAACTCGGTGACGAGCTGGTCGGCGTGGTGGAGGACCTTGTCGCGGTCGGCTTGGACGTAGCAGCGCGCGAGGCAGTGCGCATAGGTTGCGTAGTCGTTGGCGGTGACCTGATATCCTTGCGCTTTGAGCGCATGACCAACGCGTGAGGTTCCTGAGAAGAAGTCGACGACGGAGGTGATTCCATCGAGTGATTCGATCATCTCGAGGATGTTGGGGATGAGTGTTCTTTTGGATCCGATGTATTTAACCACGCCGGGGTATCGGCATGATTGTGTTGATCGCGTGAATCAGAGTTGTCCTGAAACTTCTGATGTTTTTGAGTGGTGGTTATGTTTCGAGTGATTGTTCTTTGATGACGGCTTTGGAGAGTGATTTGAATCCGAAGGTGCCGCAGAGGGTGATGACGAGACCGACGGCGAAGACGAGTGATCCTTCTCCGGGCCAGAGTGTTTCGTAGAGGGAGTAGAGGGCGACTCCGAGGAACGGCGCGGTGAGTCCTCGGACTCCGGTGAGGGTGACGTGGACCGCCATGTAATCGGTGGAGCGTTCGGGTTTGACGTATTGCAGGTGTCCGAGGTTCCAGGCGAGGGCGCCACCACCAAAGGCGATCCCTCGCGCGACGGATGCGGCGTAGAGCAACCAGAGCGTGTCGGTCTGTGCGGCGATGAGCGAGAGGACGAAGGTGACGACGAAGACCCACGAGTGGACGGCGCGGAAGGTGACGATGTGAACGCGGTCCATGAACTTTGCCCAGAACGGGATGAAGATGGGCATCATGAGCAGCGGGATGACCTGGGTGAGCATGAGTCCTGGGAGGTAGTCGAGTCCGAACTGCTCTTTGGCGATGATGACGAAGGGCGCCCAGGACATCATGTTCCCGATCCCGATCATGAACTGGCAGGTTTGGTAGCGCCGGTAGTCGCGGTCATCGAACATGACGCGGGTGATCCCTCGCAGGAGGGTCCTGATGTTGGAGAGCGAGCTTGTGTTTCGGTCTGATTGGGCTTGTTCTCGTGCGAGGATGGTGGACTCGGTGCGGACTTTGATGCGTGCGTAGGCGCCGACCCCGATGAGGGCGATGAGTCCGAAGATGGGGATGAGGATGCGGTAGGAGTTTTCGGATTGCTGCATTGCGTATCCGAGACCGATCGCGATGAGCGAGGAGATGGTCACGGACACGGCTTGGAACTTGCCTGTCATTCGGGCGCGCTGGGTGGGGTAGTTGACCCCCCAGACGGTGGCGCGGATGGTGACGACCCCGGCGAGGCAGATCCGCGCGACGTACGCGGCGGCGATGATGATGATCAGACCGAGTGGCGAGCGCGGGGCGGCGGCGATGGTCATGATCGCGACGACGACCATGATCTGGAGTCCGGTGATGAAGGGGATTTTTTTACGTCCGGAGACGGCGACGGCCCAACCGAATGAGGTGATGTTGGCGAGTGCTGGGGCGGCGATGAGGGCCGCGACGAGGAAGTTGAGGAGGGTGTCGGCGACGACGCCGTCGTAGAGCTTGCGGACGATGAATCCGATGACGGAGCCCTCGGTCGCGGCGATCGCCCAAGGAAGGAAGAAGGAGGCGCGGAGCTCGCGCGCGTAGTTGGCGCGGGCGAGCCAAGGCATTGCGGAAGGATGGAAAGAGAGGAATCCGAGCAGGACGAAGCGGACTGGAGACGCGACACGGGCGAACAGGCTGGGGGAAGATCCAGCGGAATCCCCCTCAGGATTGCTCGATTCGTTGGGCGATTTGCTCACTGAAGAGTTGTAGACCAGCGACGCGCGGAAAGCGCGGATATTGTGCGTTCATGTACACACTCACACAGATTGATCGGGGCGTTGGGGTTGAGGTGGATGGCGGCGTGCTTCCGGTGCGCCAGATTATCGGGATCGGACGCAACTACGCGGAGCATGCGCTCGAGCAGGGGGCGGAGATCCCGGAGCATCCGCTGGTGTTCTTTAAGAACATCAATACGCCGATCCTGGATGGGGACGACATCGTGATCCCGGCGATCGCTCGCGATGAGCGGTTCGGCGGGAACCAGACAGACTACGAGGCGGAGCTTGCGGTGATCCTTGGTCGCGATGTGAAGGACGCGACGGAAGAGAACGCGATGGAGGCGGTGCTTGGATACTGCTGCGCCAACGATGTGTCGGCGCGGTGGTGGCAGAAGAAGGGGTCTGGGGGGCAGTTCAATCGTGGGAAGTCGTTTGATACGTTCTGTCCGATGGGGCCGAGCGTTGTGGGGGCTTCGGAGATTGCTGATCCGCATGCTCTTGGGATTGTGTGTCGAGTCAATGGGGAGGTGATGCAGGACGCGAATACGAGTCAGATGATGTTCCCGATTCCAAGACTCATCGCGATGCTCAGCAGCGGGACGACGCTCGCGGCAGGGACGGTGATCCTGACAGGGACTCCCAGCGGCGTGGGAATGGCGCGGGATCCGCAGGTGTGGTTGCAGGATGGGGATGTGGTGGAGGTTGAGATCGAGTCGGTGGGGGTGCTGAAGAACCGTGTACGGTTTGGGTAATGGAGTTTTGGTGGCCCGACGGAGCCGTCTTCGGGTCCTTCGGGTGGGGTACTTGGTGTTTGAATCCCGAAGGAGGATAAGAATCCTCCGTCGGGCCACCCGTTGGTGTCTTTATTTCAGATGTCGCACGCTTCGGCGGACTCTTGTTTCCATTTGATGGAGCACCCGATTGGGTGGGTGAAGGGGAGGGTGATGGGTTTGCCTGCGAGGTGCTCGTCGAGCGCGGCTTCGAGGTCGTGGGTGGTGATGTCTTCGGGAACACGCGGGGAATCCACGGCTCGTCCTGAGTAGATCAGCTTGCGGTCTTTGTTGAAGACGAAGTAGTGGGGGGTCTTGGTCGCGCCGTAGGCGCGGGCGGTGGATTGGGATTCATCGCGGAGGTAGAGCCAAGGGAAGTTGTGCTCGTTCATGCGTTTGATCATGTTGTCGAAGTTGTCTTCTGGATGGGACTGTGCGTTGTTGGCATTGATCATGACGAAGCGGACGCCTTGGGGGGTGTATTTGTTGACGGTTGCTCGCGTTCCTTCGTCGGAGTTGTAGACGTAGGGGCAGTGGTTGCAGTTGAAGGAGATGACGAGGGTGTCCTCGGCGAAGTCAGAGAGGGAGTAGGTGTTGCCGTCGGTTGCGGGGAGGGTGAAGTCGGGTGCTTGGTCGTTGAGGTTGAGCATGGAGGTGTCCTTGTGTTTTGGTGATTATCCGAAGATGGGTTTGCGGCCGAGTGATTTGCGGATGTCGGCGAGTTGTCCGAAGTGCAGCGAGGGGTGATGGGCGATGAAGTCGAGGCACTGGGCGACGGTCCCGAAGTGGGGTTTCCAAGCTTCGGGGCATCCCAGCGCTGGGCCTTGGAGATCGGCTTCGGATATCGATTCCAGGTATGCGTTGGTTTCGTTTCGAGCGGTGTCGTAGTCCTTGAAGAGTTGATCGAAACTCGGGTAGAGCGATGCGTCGGTGGATGGGTCACCCTCGGCGTCGAAGGTTGCTTTGTGGTGCGCGAGGGTGCAGGTGTCTTTGCCTTGGATCATCTGGTGAATCATGACGGACTCCATGTAGGCGAGGTGTCCGAGGATCCAGGTCGCGTGGTTTCCGCCGTTGGTGGTGGGTTGCGAGAATGGTTGGTCTTTGAGGTCGTTGATGAGCGCCAGTGACATCTCTTTTGAGGCGTTCATGGACATGGAAATGAAACTGATGGTTTGCATAGGTACTCCTCTGAGACCCTGTGTTGGTGATGCAGAATCATTGGGATTGGATGATTGTTCCGTGCATTGGAGGATAGAAAAGAAAAACCGACCCGTTTGGGTCGGCTTTGGGGTGTTGGTTGTAGGTTGGTTTAGGCCTTGGGTCCGCCGGAGAGGATGTCTGCGGGGAGGTCGTATTTGGTGTCGTTCTGGCGGAAGAGCTTGGCGAGCTCGGTGGCTTTCGCGTCGTAGGCGTCTTTGTCGGCCCAGGTGTTGCGTGGGTTGAGGACCTCGTCGGGGACGTTGGGGATGGAGGTCGGCATGTGGAGTCCGAAGATTGGGTGTTCTTCGGTTGGAACATCAGAGAGTGATCCGTCGAGGATCGCGGTGACCATGGCGCGGGTGTATTTGAGCGAGAAGCGCTCTCCGGTGCCGTAGGGGCCTCCGGACCATCCGGTGTTGAGGAGCCAGACGTTGGCGCCGTGCTGGTTGGTGCGCTCGGCGAGCATCTTGGCGTACTCCGCGGCTGGGCGCGGCATGAACGGTCCACCGAAGCATGGGGAGAAGGACGGGATCGGATCGACGACGCCTTCTTCGGTGCCGGCGAGTTTGGAGGTGTAGCCGTTGATGAAGTAGTACATCGCTTGCTCAGCGGTGAGCTTCGCGATTGGAGGCATCACGCCGAACGCGTCGGCGGTGAGGAAGATGACGTTCTTTGGGTGCGAGCAGACGGACGGGATGATCGCGCCGTCGATGTAGTCCACTGGGTAGGTGACGCGGGTGTTCTGGGTGACGGAGACGTCGTCGTAGTCAGGGACTCGTGTTTTGTCGTCGATGATGGTGTTCTCGAGGACGGATCCGAATCTGATGGCGTCCCAGATCTCGGGTTCTTTTTCGTGGGTGAGTCCGATGACCTTGGCGTAGCAGCCGCCTTCGAAGTTGAAGACGCCGTTTGGTCCCCAGCCGTGCTCGTCGTCACCGATGAGTCCGCGGTTTGGGTCTGCGGAGAGTGTGGTTTTGCCTGTGCCGCTGAGTCCGAAGAAGAGTGCGACATTGGATGGGTCTTGTTTGTCGACATTGCAGGAGCAGTGCATCGGGAAGACGCCTTGGTCTGGCATGTCGTAGTTCATCGCGTAGAAGAGCCCCTTCTTCATTTCACCGGCGTATTCGGTGCCGAGGATGACGACGGTTTTCTTTTCGAGCGATTGAGCGATGAGGATCGGGGTGTCGTGTCCGAGCTCGGCTTGTTCTTCAGCGGTGAGTTTGTGGCATCCGGCGTTGATGACGGTCCAGTCTTGTGACCATGATCCGTCGCCGTCGTCTGATGCGGAGCCGGGCTTGATGAAGAGGGTCTCGGCGAAGAGTGCGTGCCATGCTTTGGTGGTGAGGACCTGCACACCGAGTCGGTGTGAAGTGTCGGCGCCGACGAAGCCTTCGAAGACGAAGAGCTCGTCTTGGGTGTTGAGGAAGCGCGAGGCGATCTCGACGGCTTTATCGAACTGCTCTGGGGTGGTAGGGATGTTGATCTTTCCCCAGTCGATGTTGTCGTGGATCGCGGGGGTGTCTTCGAGTCGTTTGTCGGTTGGTGAGCGTCCGGTGCGGTCTCCTGTGAAGACGTTGACGGCTCCGTTTGCGGCGAGTTTGCCTTCGCCTCGATTGATGATGAGCTCGACGAGCTGGGCGGTGGACAGGTTGGTATGGGTTGTTTTGGCGCCGAGGTCGAGTCCTGGGATACTGATGGTGCTCATGAATCGTTTCCTGCGTCTAGCAAGGGCACTCTGTGGTGCTCCAAGTTTGTGTGGCGCCTGTGCCGGGGGATCCGTCGCAGCGGCGTCGCGTCACGAAATTTGGGTATGAATCCTAGACCTTGAGGTGGTAAAAGTGGTTGAAAAGGTGGTGTGTTGGGGGTGACTTTCGGTGTGATTGTCTGCTATCCTTGGAGCCGGGACTCGCTTAGCGGGTCTTTGAGTTGGTGGACGTAGCTCAGTTGGTAGAGCACCTGGTTGTGGTCCAGGATGTCGCGGGTTCGAGCCCCGTCGTTCACCCTTTCCAATCTTGTCTTGCAGGACTTTCTCAACGCGGGTGCACGTGCACTCGCGTTTGTTTGTTTTGCGAGTTTCAAAGGGACAAGTATGAATCAGGCGGCTTCTTTGTGCTGGGCTTGAGGTTTACGTAACTGTTCCGCGCACGTGTCGAGGAGGTCGGAGCGTTCGACGGGTTTGGCGAGGTACTCGTTGCATCCCGCTTGCAGGCATCGCGTGCGGTCCTCGGCGGAGCTGTAGGCGGTGACGCCGACGATTGGGGTCGAGATCCCGTCTTCCCTGAGGATCGCGGTGGCATCGAAGCCGTCGAGGACGGGCATCTGCATATCCATGAGGATGAGGTCGAAGGGGGTATTGGAGTTGATGGCGTCTTTGACACGATCGATCCCGATCTGCCCGTTGTCGGCGAGTTGGACGGTGCATCCTGCTTTGGTGAGGTGGTGGGTCAGCAGGCGCTGATTGTCCTCGGCGTCTTCGACGATGAGGACACGCTTGGAATCGAGGATCGAGTGGTCGATCGGTGCTGGGGGCTGGGCGATGGGTTCGTCTTGTTCCTCGGCGTGCTCGCTGATGACGTACTCGCCGGGATCGATGGAGACGGAGACGAAGCATCCTGCGCCGGGAGCGGACTCGATGGTGATGTCGCCTCCGAGTTGCTCAGCGATGGCGCGGGCGAGGGTGAGTCCGAGGCCGGCGCCTTTGTGGTTGCGTGTCATCCCGGTTTCGATGCGCTGGAATGGATCGAAGATCCGTGGGATCTGGTCGTGGTTGATCCCGATCCCTGTATCCACGATGCGGAAGGTGAGTGTTGGTTGCTGAGCGCTATCTTCGAGCGCGGCGTGGATCGCGACGGAACCAGTGTCCGTGAACTCGATCGCGTTCTCGATGATCTTGCTCAGGAGCTGGGTGAGTCGCTGCGCATCGGTGGTGATCGAGGTGGGGGCGGTCTCTTCGAGGTGGGTGGTGAGTTTGAGCCCCTTGCTGCTTGCGATTGGTTGGTAGCGCTGCTCGATGGCGCTGAGGACGAAGGGGAGGTTGGTGGTGTGGGGGTTGATGCTGAACTGTCCAGCTTCGATCGCGGACATTTCGAGGATGTCCTCGATGAGCGACATGAGTCCGGTCCCGGCGGCGTGGATGCTCTGGGCGTGCTCGACCTTGGTGTGGTGGTCTTGGTGCTCGTTTTTGAGGACGGAGGCGAATCCGATGATGCTGCTCATGGGGCTGCGGAACTCGTGTCCGAGCGAGGCGAGCAGAGACCAACGCTTGGCGGCGTTGTTGTTCACTTCGATCAGGTCGCTCTCAAGCGTTGTGATCTTGGACTTGAGCTTGGAGAGTCTGGGAGCGATCGCGAAGATCGGGAGCAGGATCAGCGAGAGCAGGAGGAACAGGGTCCATTTCTTGATGCTCGCGATCCGTTGCTCACTGCTTTGGAGCGCGTGGGCTTGGTAGAGCGTGTTGATCTCACCCATGGTGTTGATGTAGATGGGGAGGTGTTTGCGGAGCGCTTCTGCTGAGGCGAACACTCGGCTCTGGGTGCTTTGGTTGACATACGGAGCGCGGCGGACCACGCTCTCGGAGACCAGACTCAGCTCGGAGATGGACTGGGTGATCTGGATTGTTGTGTAGTCGAGACGATCGAAGTATTCGGCGATGGTGAGCTGTGAGTCCGGAGCGATCGAGCGGTTCTTTCTTTGGGAGCTGAGGCGCTCGTGGTTGGTGCTCCACTGCTGGAACTGATCGGTGAACTCATCGAACGTGGGCTTGAGCGCCTCCCAGTGCTGGGTGCGCAGCGCGAGCTCGATCTCGTCAATGGTGCTCGCGATCTTGACACTCCGGAGTGTCTGCTCGGCGGATTGATCGACGAGCTCTTGGTTGGTCGAGCTGAGGACGGAGCTGGATTTGAGCGTGATCAGCAGCGTGATGGCAATCATGAACACCAGGCAAACGGTCGTGGTGAGACCGATGCTGGTGATGAGTGCTCTGCTTGCGGAGAGCAGACGGGTTCGGATGGGGTGTGCTTCGGTCATTTTTGGTTATGCCGCGATGCTGTTGAGGGCTTTGCAGATCGCTGAGATCTCGGAGAGCTCGGTGGCGAGTGGCTCGATGGATCCTTCTTCACTTGTTTTTTCGGTGAGCTCGTTGATGGTTGCCTTCATGGAGCTCAGTCCGAGCAGCGGCGCGAGCATCTTGATGCGTTGGCACGTCTGATGGACGAGCGGCTGGTTGTCTGTGCGTGTTTGCTGATCGAGGGTGACACCGAGCTTGGCCATTTCCATGGTGAGGGTTTGTCGAGTCTCTGGTGAGATACAGGAGCGGATGTTCTCG
Source organism: Phycisphaerales bacterium (assembly GCA_965250055.1). Taxonomy (GTDB): domain Bacteria; phylum Planctomycetota; class Phycisphaerae; order Phycisphaerales; family UBA1924; genus UBA1924. The sequence continues at coordinate 78,912 of OZ252285.1, forward strand.
AGGGATTCGGGGGTCCATTCGTTGAAGATGAACTCTCCGATGGAGCAAAGGATGGTCTGTTCATCGGTTGGCCAAGGGAGGACCATATCGGCGCCGCACGCGTTGACCACGTGGAGGTCGATGGCGTTCTTGGGCTGTCCGACAAGGATGATCGGGTTCTCGAAGCCGTTCTCTCGGATCGTTCTGACGAGCTGCGGGATGGTGCTCGCGCTCTGATCGACGCGGAACAGGAGCATGTCCTGCTCTGAGAACTTCTCCATCGTTTCTTCGATGGATTTGGAGAACTTGTAGCAGAGGTTCGACGGCAGGAGGAACTGCCTCATGAGTGATGAGAACTCGGTTTCCTTGGAGTAGATGAGGACCTTGATGTTCATCTCCTCGGGATTGATGCGTTCGCGTGCGTGCAGGAGGATGTCGTCGTTGTGGCTCAGGTAGTTGCGCAGTGCGATCTCTTCGTCGAACTTGATACCGACTTCATGGACGCGACCACCTCGGTGTTCGCATCGGGTGACCTCGCCGTATTTGGAGACGATGTTTCCGTTGAGGTCTACGAGGTCAATGGTGACGCATGTCCCGTTGTACATGAAGTTGGAGTGGAGGATCGAGACTCCTCCCTGGGAGAGGTTTCTGGATGCGACGACGAGTGTGCGTGCGTTGTGTCCGTCGGATTCGACGTGGAGACTGAGTTTGGGGTGTGCGTATCCGAGTCTGCGGTAGATTCGTTTGGCGCAGGATTTTCCTTTGTTTGAGCTCTCGTCGAGTTTTTCGAGGAGTCGTTGGTACAGGACACCGTCGACGGAGAGTGTGTTTCTCGCTGCGTTGACGGTTTTCGGTTTGTCCATAAAGTCATAGGCCATGGCTGTGTTCTCTCAAGCTTTCCGAGTGGTTCGGGTGGTGTGAAACGATGTGGTGTGGTGTGGTGTGTGCGATTTGGTCTGAAGTGTGGTTATGCTGCTTTCTTGGGTTGTGCTTTGATGCGTCTGCACGCGATGATGAGTTGTCTGATATCGGCCGCGGCGTCGCGGACGGCGGAGCCCTGTGAGAGGGCGCGTTCTGTTTGGACGGCGAGTTGACCGATCGACTCGAATCCCAGCGGCGCGGCTGAACACGAGAGGGATCGGCAGATTTTGAGACAGATGTCGTAGTCTGAGTCCCGCAGAGCGCGCTCGAGCGTGAGGATCATTCTGGAGAGATCGGAGAGGAACTTGCCGAGAATCTCGTACGCTGGATCAGAGGGGTTGAGGGTTGAGTAGAGTGGTCCGGTATCGCCGTCGGCCAGGAGGAACTCGGCGAGGGCTTGGAGGAGTCGGTCACCTGTGAATGGTTTGGTGACGAGTCCTGAGGCACCAGCCATTCTCATCTCGTCTCGGATTGATTGTGCTGAGTCGGAGGTCATGACGAGGACTGGGACGTCGATGCCTTCGCTGCGAAGACTGAAGAGTATGTCGATCGCGGAGTGCTCTCCGACCTGGTAGTCGGTGAGGATGAGCTCGCATCCTTTTTGGGCACGGCTCACGGCGGACTCTGGTGAATCGGCGACGTTGATGTTGAGACTGGTGTCGATGAGGAGTTTTGTGAGGAGCTGTTGGTCGAGGTCTTCTCCGCTGATGAGCAGGACGGTGCCGTGGAGTCCGGCGGGGTCGATGCACTCAAGCGAGTAGGCTTCTTGCATCGGGTCGAGTCCAAGGAGTTCTTTGGTGGAGATTTCTTGGTCAAACCTGATTCCGATCTCGTGGACTTTGCCTCCGAGGTGGTTGCAGCGTTGCACGGTGCCGTTCATATCCAGGACGCCTCCATCTTCGAATCGTGCGGTGATGTGGCATGACGATCCGGGGTAGATGAACGAGGAGTGGAGGATCGAGATTCCACCTCGCGAGATGTTTCTGGTGGCGACTGGGAGGGTTACCTTTGACCCTGAGGTGTGTTCGATGGTGAGGTCGGCGCGGACGATCCGGAACTGCCAGCGGACGAACTCTCGGCTTGGGTGTTTGCTCGAAGGGGGCTCGCGCTCGACCCGGTCGAGCAGCGCGTGGAGTTCCCGGATCCCGATCCGGAGTGTGTTGGTCTGACTTTCATCCATTGAGTAGGTTTCGCCGAGTGTTGAAATGCACAGAGGTGCACAGTGAGTTCTCTTGGAGGGCTCATCGGGGGAAAGTCAATGGGGGCTTACTTGAACTGGATTTCGGTCGTGAAGTCGGGGATTTGCGGTCCGATACCCACGATAACCGCGTCCGTTTATTCCGGGAAAACGGGGTACAGGGATCGCAGATTTGAGGAGTGAAACACCCTCAATGAGCGATGAGGTTTCGGTTATTGGGATGTTGCTGATGGAATCAGACGTCGAGGTTTTTGACTTCCAGCGCGTGGTCCTCGATGTACTTACGGCGAGGCTCGACCTGCTCACCCATCAACAGCGAGAAGAGCATGCTTGCTTCTTCAGAAGCGTGCTCCCACTGAACGCGGTAGAGGGTTCGCTTGGTGTCGTCCATTGTGGTCTCCCACAACTGATCGGCGTCCATCTCACCCAGACCTTTGAATCGCTTGATCTCCATCCCGCGCCGACCGATCTGGTGGAGCGCTTCGAGGATCGATGGGATGTTCGCGGCTTCGACGACCTTGGATTGGGTGGTGGTTTCACCCGCTTCGTTCTTGGTGGACGAGGTTTTTTCGGTGACCCACGCGAAGCGTGCGGGGATGTTCTCTCCGGTCACGGATTCTTCTTGGACGAGGCCGTAGTCGTTGATGTCGAGACCGATCTCGCTGAGGTTCGCGAAGATCGAATCGAGCTCGCGGTTCTCGTGGAGCTCGCGGAGGGTTGCCAAAGGAGAATCGTCGGCTTTGAACTTCGCGGCATACTCGGGGGAGTCCGGATCCAGCGCGGGGGTGTCATCGTTCTGTTCGTCTTCGTCGATGATCTCGGCTTCTTGCGTGAGTCTCCACCCCTTGGATTCGAGGAGCTCGAGTGCTTCGGTCTCGGACCACGCGTAGAGGTCTTCGAGCTGGGTCGAGAGCTTGTGGGTTGGGAGCTTGCCGTCTTTGCGGGCGCTGAGGAGGTCGAGGAACTTGACTCCGCGGCGTTCGGCGATGACGACGAGATCACCTAGACGTGTGAGGAGCTGGACGGCTCTTCTCGCGTCTTGACCTGAGATCGATGCGATGACCTTGGGTTCTACTCCGGGCTGTGCGGTCTCGATGTCGCGGACCTGGAGCACGGAGCCGTCGAGTCCCAGATCGGTGAGGGCGTTATCGAGTGTGCGCTCGTTGAGGACGTACTGCGACTTTTTGCCTCGCGTGATCTGGTAGAGCGGGGGCTGAGCGATGTAGACGTGTCCGCGCCGGATGAGCTCGGGCATCTGGCGGAAGAAGAAGGTGAGCAGGAGCGTGCGGATGTGAGATCCGTCCACGTCCGCGTCGGTCATGATGATGACCTTGCCGTAGCGGAGTTTGGTGATGTCGAAGTCGGCGCCGATGCCGCATTTGAGCGCGGCGATGAGCGTGCGGATTTCTTCGAATCCGAGGACCTTGTCGATGCGGGCGCGTTCGACGTTGAGGATCTTTCCTTTGAGGGGGAGGATCGCTTGGGTTTCGACGTCACGGCCTTGGGTCGCGGAACCGCCTGCGGAATCACCTTCGACAATGAACATCTCGGAGCGGTCCATGTCTTTGGTTTTGCAGTCGCGGAGTTTGTGGGGCATCGATCCGCTGTCGAGCGCGGACTTGCGGCGCGTGAGCTCGCGAGCTTTGCGCGCCGCTTCGCGTGCTTGAGCGGCGACGATGCCTTTGAGGCAGAGCTTCTTCGCGTCTGCTGGGTGTTCTTCGAGCCAGTTGTTGAGGGCTTCTTGGAGGGCGCTGGAGACGAAGGACTCGATCTCTGGGTTTAGGAGTTTTTCTTTGGGCTGGTTGTTGAACTGCGGATCGGGGAGTTTGACGGAGATGATCGCGATGAGTCCTTCGCGGAGGTCGTCACCCGATGGGTTGGGGTCTTTTTCTTTGAGGATCCCGGTGCGCTTTGCGTAGCCGTTGAGTGTGCGGGTGAGCGCGGTTTTGAATCCCTGCGCGTGGGTTCCGCCGTCGACGTTGTTGATGTTGTTGGCGAAGGTGAGGAGGGTTTCGTTGTATCCGTCGTGGTACTGGAGCGCGATCTCTGCGATCATGGACTCTTCTTCGAGTTCCTTGCGGAGGTAGACGGGGGCGGAGACGGTGTTTTTGCCCTTCATCAGGTGGGTGACGTACTCGAGCAATCCGTTTTCGGCTTTGAAGACCTCGTGCTTGAGCTTCCCGTCGGCGCCGACGCGTTCGTCGGTGAGCTTGATGGTGACACCTGGGTTGAGGAACGCGAGCTCGCGGAGGCGCGTCGCGAGGGTTTGGTAGACGAAGTTGGTGTCCTCGAAGATCTCGGTGTCGGGCATGAACGTGACGATCGTTCCCGTTTCACGATCCGCGTTTGCTGGGATCGGTCCGATGTCGTGGATTGGTTTGGTGACGACTCCGCGCTCGAATGTGATGCCTTTGATCTGTCCGTCGCGCCAGACTTCGACTTCCAGGAGCGAGGAGAGCGCGTTGACACAGGAGACCCCCACGCCGTGGAGACCTCCCGAGACTTTGTACGCGGAGCCTTCCTGCTGGAACTTGCCTCCGGCGTGGAGCTTGGTGAGCACGACTTCGACGGCTGGTTTGCCGTCGAGGGTGGGGTCGTCGTTTTTGACGGGATCGGTTGGGATCCCGCGTCCGTCGTCGGAGACTTTGATTGAGCCGTCGGGTTGGATGACGACGGAGACGTAGGTCGCGAATCCGGCCATGGCTTCGTCGATGGAGTTGTCAACGACTTCGTAGACGAGGTGGTGGAGTGCGCCGATGCCTGTACCACCGATGTACATGCCGGGGCGTTTGCGGACGGCTTCGAGACCTTCGAGGACCTTGATCTGGTCCGAGGAATACGCGCCGTTCTGAGGCGGGGTCGATGGTGTGTTCTGGTCGGTCATGATGTTGATGGGGTGTCCCTGTGAACGCTTTGGTGAGCGCTGAGAATCATCAGAATTGAGAGCCCGGAATCGGAGCTTCACGGGCTCGAATCTGGGACAGTTATGATAGGTCGAAAGGCACGAAAAATCCCGCGTGTTGCATGGACAACTTGCGTCGGGGGAACGGTTCTAAAGGCCTGAAATTGGGGTCTTTAGCGGGCGGGTTACGGGCGGATCTCGACGACGGAGACGCGCTCGGCGAGGAGTTCGTAGACCATCGCGATGTCGTCGTCGGCGAGGCGGACGCAGCCCATGGATTGGTCGCCTCCGATGGACTCGGGGTCGATGGTGCCGTGGATGCCGTAGCCGGTGAGTGATCGGTATTCGCCGACGCCGTCAAGTCCGAGCCAGTACTCTCCGATGGGGTTGCGTGGGTCGTCTGGGGAGTAGCGTTCGGAGGCGTCTCTTGGGTTGACCCAGCCTGGGTTTTCGAGTTTGTTGGTGGAGATGGTGAAGAGTCCGACTGGGGTGCCGTTGTCTTCTCCGAGTCCGACGTTGAAGGAGCGGATGTAGACCCAACCGGCGGGGTCGTTTGGTGAGCCGTGGTAGAGGTCCATGCGGTGGTCGTGTTTGTGAACGATCGCGTGGAATGGGCCTCGGACGAGTTTGAGTGTTTGTCCGAGACGGATGCGTGAGGGGTTGGCGATGTTGTTGACGCGCTGGATGAGTTTCCAGTGGGTCGCGAGCTCGCGGCGAGACGCGATGCGGGAGAGCGAGTCTCCGGACTGGACTTTGTACTCTTCGCAGATCGGGTCGTTGGGTGCGACGACTGGTCCGAAGAGGAGGACGTCGTTGATCGCGGTGAGCTCGCTGCGGAGGCGTTGGGCGTCGCGTTTGGAGAGGTCGCGTGTGTTGAGGGTCTGGGAGAGCAAGCGACGCGCGGCGACGCGGTCGTTCTGGTCGATCATGCGCTGCGCGGTGTCGAGCTGGAGACGGAGACGATCAGCGCCGTTTGCGGTGCTGGAGGGTTGGTTGGCGGGTTGCTGGATTGGTTGTGTGGTCTGGTTGGTCTGGTTGCGCGTCGCGTCGAGGAGTGATGAGGGGTCGGAGTTTGGGTTGTTCTGCGGCGAGTTGCTTGGGGTGTTGGTCTGCGGCTGGTTGAGGGGGCGGGTGATGGGCTGGGTGATTGGTTGGTTCGTAGGTTGGTTTGAAGAGAGCGTGTTCTGGATTTCTTCTTGGGTGTTTGGTCGATCCCCTGATCCTGGGAGGGTGCGGGATGGAGCGCTGTTGGAGAGCTCGATGGGCTGGTCGCTTCCGGAGCTGGCGAGTTCTTGAGTGTTCTGCTGGGCGGCTTCTTCGGCGGTGGTGCTCTTTGGTTTGATGAGCGCGAACCAGAAGATCAGCGCCAGCGCGCCGACGACGAGGACGGCGGGCAGGAGCTTGCGGATCGGTGAGTTGCTGCTCCTGCGGTAGTGGACTGCGGAGGAGCGTGCGGAGCGTGACGATTGGCTTGGTAGACTCATCCGTGGTTCTCTTTACTTTGCTCGTGACTCGTGGGTGTATGTGGTCGTTGGGGTGATGACCATGTCCATTCGCTGGTCGTGCGGATCGGTTGGGATGCGCTCGACGATTTGTTCATCGAAACAGACACCAACGAGCGTGATGGGGGCATCATGGCGCCGGCGTGCTTCGATCCATCGATCATAGAACCCCGCGCCGCGTCCGAGCCGACGCCCGTCTGGATCGAAACCCAGTCCTGGGATCAGCGCGAGGGTGATCTGGTCGTCAGGGATCGGTTTGCAGTCGATGCGGGGTGATCGGAGGTCGTATCGGCCAATTTGTAAATTGTTGTCCAGCGAATCAATTTGCACCGGTCGCATGGTCTTGGCGTCCCAATCGACGGCGGGGATGCAGATTGTTTTCTGTGCTTCGATAGCGCGATTGATAAACAGATCGAGCGTGATTTCTGTGGGGAGCGAGGCGTAGGCGAGGATGCATTCGTGCGTGAACAGGTCCGATTGTGTTATCCGCGTTGTCAGCGCTGATGCGGCTTGGGCGCGATGGTCATCGCTCATCACGCTGAGGGTTGCTTTGAGCGATTGACGGAGCTGGGATTTGGTGGGTTGCTCGTTCACGCTTTGGATTGTTTCGAGGCGCGGGCTTGTTCGAGGAACTGTTTGAGGATCTTTTCGGAGCCGATGTCTTTGGGTTCGTAGTAGCGTTTGGGGACTCCGAGGTAGTCCTGACCGGTGAGTTGGTTGTCGGCGTTGTGGGAGTATTGGTATTTTTCGGTTTCGAGGTCGCGGACGCGCTTTCCTGAGCCGTCGGTGTCTGAGCGGGGAGAGGTGTTGCCGTCGCGGAGGTAGATGGGGACTGGGATGACGCGGTCTTTGCGGACATCGTCGAGCGCGGCGTCGATCGCGACGTACGCGGCGTTGGATTTGGGAGCGCACGCGAGGTAGGTGGCGCACTGTGCGAGTGTGATGCGTGCTTCGGGCATCCCGATGCGTTCGACGAGGTCCCACGCGGCTTGGGCGATCATGATCCCGCGTGGGTCGGCGTTGCCTATATCTTCGGACGCGAGGATCGCGAGCCGGCGGGCGATGAATCGGGGGTCTTCTCCGGCGTCGAGCATCCGCGCGATCCAGTAGATCGCGGCGTCGGGGTCGGAACCTCGCACGGATTTGATCATCGCGGAGATGGTGTCGTAGTGGCCGTCGTCGCCGTAGTTGGCGACTTTTTGCTGGATGGAGTCCTCGGCGAGTTGCTGATCGATGTGGACTTGACCTGGGGTGCTTGAGAGCACGGCGACTTCCAGCGCGGTCAGTGCGCGGCGCGCATCACCCTCGGATTTGAGCGCCCAGACTCGGAGCGCGTCGTCGGTGATGGTGATCGTGTGATCCGGGAAGGCGCGGGGGTTCTCGATCGCGTTGCGGATGAGTTGTTTGGATTCATCCTCGTTGAGTGATTCGAGACGGAAGAGGGTGGAGCGTGAGATCAGCGCCGAGTTGACAGCGAAGAGCGGGTTCTCAGTCGTTGCTCCGATGAGGGTGATGAGTCCGCGTTCGACATCGGCGAGCAGGACATCCTGCTGGGATTTGGAGAATCGGTGGATTTCGTCGAGGAAGAGAATGGTGCGTTTGTTTTGATCGGAGAGAACGCGCGACGCGTCGTCGATGATCTCGCGGATTCGTTTCACTCCGACGGACGCGGCGTTCTCGCGGACGAATCGGCGCGAGGTTGCTTTGGCGATGACTTCCGCGAGGGTGGTCTTTCCGGTGCCGGCAGGGCCGTGGAGGATGACGGAGGTGAGGGTGTCGGCGTCGATCATTCGACGGAGGAGTTTGCCGGGATCGAGGAGGTGGGTTTGTCCGACGATCTGATCGAGCGATGCGGGGCGGACACGGACCGCGAGGGGTTCGACGGCTTTGAGAGAGGCGTCGCGGTTCGCTTTCCAGAGATCGTTCATACGGGAAGTGTACGGGTCTAGAGAGCAAAGAATGATCGCTATTCTGTCCGCTGGGTGGTGATTTTTGAATATTTTGTGAAACAGGAAGGATCACTAGCTTTGCATTTGCTAACATATTCCTGATGTCTCCACTCTTTCTAGTTCTGATCGCCGCGGCTTGTGTCGTGGTGGGATTGATGATCGCGGGCGGTCAGCACGGGCGCTCAAAGCGTCCGCAAGTTGGTGTCTTCGATGGACTTATGTACTTAATCGGATACCTGTACTCGCGGATTGTGCATCGCGTGGAGTTTGATGTGGAGGAGGGCGCGTTCGATGATCTGGACGGGCCCTTTATCGTGGTCTGCAATCACACGGCGGGGGTCGATCCGTTCCTGGTCTCGGCGGTGGTTCCACGCCGGGTTCGGTGGTTGATGGCTGAGGACATGCGTGTGCGTTGGCTCGCACCGTTCTGGAACTGGGCCGGGATTATCTTCGTGGCGCGGAATCGGCACGGGCGATCGGGCATGCGTCGCGCCAAGGCGCACCTGCTTGAAGACGGCATGATCGGGATCTTCCCGGAGGGGAAGATCGAGCGTCCTGCTGGACGGCTGCTGCCGTTCGCGCCGGGGGTTGGTGTGCTGGTCAAGCGGACCAACGCGAAGGTGCTCCCTGTGGTGATCTCGGGGACGCCGTACACATCGACGGCGTGGGAATCGCTCTGGACGGGGTCCAACGCTCGCGTGCGTGTGATGAAGCCGATTGATTACAAAGAGATGGGGCTGGGGAACGCGGAGATCGCGCACGATCTGGAGAAGCGTTTCCAGGACTGGACTGGGTGGGAGCTTGGTTCACGCAAGCATCACGAGAGTTCAGACAAGCACGCGGACGCTGAGATCATTCACCAGTTGAGTGATGACGCTCGCGCGATTGCTTAATCGACCGAACTCATAAGCACAAGTTGACGGAACTACTGATCGCGTACTTTGGTGAGTGCGTCGAGGCGCTGTTTGTGGATGTCTCGATCGGGCTCGATTTCGATGAGTGCTTTGAGCTGATGCTCGGCGGTGTTGTAGTCTCGGTTGAGTAGGGCCATGCGTGCGGCTTGTTCTCTTGTTGGTGCGTCGAAGGGGGCGATGCGTGTGGCGCGGATCGCTTTGGTGAGTGCTTGCTGGGGCTGGCCGATCATTGCGTAGAGCTCGGCGAGTTGGTTCGCGTAGGCCGTGGTGTGGACTTCGCGTGCGTCGAGGTATTCGAGGTGGGGGATCGCGAGGGCTTGCTCGTATGGGGATTCGGACGCGAGGTAGTGACGCGCGAGTCGTTTGTGGGGCATCTCGTCTTCTGGGCGCACGAGGATGGTGGTTTTGAGGAGCTGGAGTTGTTCGTCGCTGAGTTGATCGCCTTCGATGGAGAGGGCGAGTCCGAGTCGGAGGTTGAGCAGGTCGGGGTGATCGGGGTATTGCTCGAGCAGTTCGTCGAGCTCGTCGAGTTTGGGGAGTCCATTGGCGGGGTCACCCAGCAGTTCTTCGAGGGGCGGGAGGTCGTCGGGGCGCAGGAGTCCACGCGAGCGGAGGTCCTCGCGTGCCCACTGCGTGAACTGGTCCATGAACTCGGACTGCGAGAGGTTGAGGACCTGCTGGAATGCTTCGGGCGCTGAGCGTCCGGTCGCGGAGTTGTCCATGATGTCGCGGGGGGCGATGGGTCCGAAGCGCTCGACGATGAACTCGAACATCCACGCGCCTTGGGCATAGGCGAGCGCGCGGTCGGTGGGTTTCTTGGGACGCACAAACGCGATGTTTATCGAATCAAGATCGAAGAGCTCGTCGTTCTGGACGGCATTGGTCAAGAGCGACCACTGCGATTGATCGCGCGGCGCATCCTCGTTGAACACGGCGTTGGCTTCGGTCATCCAGTGGATGACGCGGTTGCGCGTGCGCGAGAGGTTGACGGTGTGGGTGTACTCGTGCTGGAGGACGCGCGCCCAGTCGTAGTGTCCGACTTTGGATTTGGGTCCTTCGCGTGGGGACTCAAACGCGATGACGGGTCCGGTGGACGCGGCCATGGTGTGGATGTGCGGCATGCCTCCGATTCGGACGGCGAACCACTCATGATTGGGCATGAGCTCGATGATGGTTTTGTCCGCTGGTTTGTGGTCCATCCCGCCTGGGAGATCAGAGCAGACGCGTTCGTGGATCGCTTCGAGGATCTGGGGCATCTCGCGCGCGAGCAGCTCGTCTGGACCGGCTTTGTAGCGGATGATGAAGTGCTCGGACTCGATGGTCTCGTAGGTCGCGAGCTCGGTGAGGAGTCGCAGTGAGTTCTGGGCGCGGAGGTTGAAGGGGTCGAGCTTGATCGCTTCGGTCAGGGCTTGGCGTGCGGCTTGGTCTTTCCCGGCTTGCACGAGCATGAGTCCGAGCTGGAGGCGGGGCTCACCCCAGTTGGGCGCCAGGTCGATCGCTCTGCGGAGGACCTCGGCGGCGTAGGTGTACTGACGGGATTCGGACAAGGTTTTCCCGACCCACACAGCGGCGGTGGGGGATCCTGGGAAGAGATCGTCGTAGCGCTCGAGCAAGCGGTTGGTGGATGACATCCGGTATCCCGCGGCGGCGGCGGATGCTTCCAGGGCGCGGAGTGTTGGGTGGTTGGGAAACTGTGCGAGCGCGGGGTCCAGCGCAAACTCAGCGCCCTGGGCATCTCGGCGGCGCAGCGCGGTGCGGGCGCGGATGATCGCGCCTCCGATGGAAACGCTCTGGGGCGCATCGGGGTCTTGCTCAGAGATGCTCGAAGCGACGGCGTCGAGGGTGGATGCGAGACTCTCGGCGTTGTCGAAATCGAATCCATCGACGGCGATCTGTCCGAGCAGGAGCATCGGCTCAGCGGCGCGGGGGTTGAGGCGCAGCGCTTCGATCGCGGCGGTGTGTGCTTCTCCGAGGTTGTGGTGCTCGTAGAGGAGGTGGGCCTCGGCGCTGCGGGCGCGCCAGTCGAGGCGATCAACGCGATCGCGCGCCATTCCCAGGAGGGCTTCGATCGCTTCGTAGTCCGCTTTGGCGCTGACCTCGGGACGACGCAGTCGCGTGAGTTTGATGAGCGCTTCGCATCCGATCGCGAGTTGTCCGGCATTGTCGATGGTCTGGTTTGCGAGCGTGGATTCGATGAGTTCGAGCTGCTCGATCGCTTGGTCGAACTGTCCGAGCAGTTCGAGCGCCGAGGCGCGGATGAAGGTGGATTCGATGGTGGTGGTGTCTGCTTGCTCAATCAGGGAGAGTGCTTGTGCGGGATTACCGATCTCAAGTGCAGCGGCGGCTCGGAGGGTGAGCGGGGTTTGGGGGTTGTCGAAGATGGGGTTAGCGAAGTCGTGGAGGTCGAGGGCGATCTGCGCGGCTCGTTTTGGGGTGTCGAGGTCTTCGTTGATCCACTGGCCGTGGAGGACGCGGAGGTCGGCGCGTTCATCTTCGGTGAGGAACTCGGCGTTGATGCGATCGAGGACGGCGCGGATGGTCTGCTCGCGCGTTTGCGGATCGGGTTCTTCCAGCTTGACGGCGCGGTCGTTGGGATCGACCGGCTCGATGGGCTGGGCGAGGGTGGTAGCTGAGAGGACAGAGCCGGCGAGGAGGGCGAGGAGCGAACGGCTGATGCTCATGGCGAAGACTCGTTGAGGCGGTCTTCGAGGGGTTTGGTGTCGATCGGTTGGTCTTGATCGGCTTCGCCTCTCCAAGGGGAGGTCTGCGTGCGCCATCCCGCTTCGGGGGGTGGGGTGGTGGTGTCGAAGAGGGAGTTGTCGAGCTCGATGTTGGTCTGGACATCGAAGAGCTGGACGATCTGCAGGTCTCCGGTCCAGTCCGCTTTGACGTAGAGCATCGGGAGGAGGGAGTCCTTGTCGAACCAGATGCGGACCCATTCCCAGTCGTCTTCGAATCCCGAGTCTGGTTTGGGGGAGAGCTTGATCTGCTGGGCGCCTTTGACGGTGGGCGCGAGGAACGAGAGCTCGGGGAAGTCGGGGTGGTCCATGAGTCCCGCTTCGTGATCGTGGAGCTCGATGTCGTAGGACTCGAAGACGCGATCGGTGTTGCGTCCCAGCGAGACCCAGAACGGCGCTTCGCGCATCAGCTCCATCGGATCGAGTTGCTCTCCGGCGGCGACGAGCTCGCGTTTGTTGAACTGCTTCTGGTCCGGGAGTCGCTCGACGAACCAGCGTCCATCGAAGATGTAGTGCTCGCGGATGTCTTCCTGACGATCGTCGATCTCGAGCAGGTTGAAACGCACGGCGTAGTCACGATGCTCGGCGTTGTACTGGTCGTCGCGGAGGGTGCGGAGGTAGAGATTCCCGAGTCGTTTCTGGATGTCGGACTCGAGCGCCTGGATGACGGTGTACTGGACATCGCCGGTCATGGAGTTGATTTTGGTGTCGGCGTACGCGAGCGAGTCCATGAAGGCTCGCGCGGGATCGACCTGAGGGGTCGAATCAGCGGCGGGCTGGAACGCGAGTGCGGTTGCGATGAGCAGGGTGTGGAGCAAGGCAGACCTCGGTATTGGGCAAGAGTTCCTACATGGTATTCAACGGCTGAACCGCTGAATTGTTGCATTGCTGACGATGTCCGACCATTATGACGGATTCAGCGTGTCGATGGTCGCATCGGGGTCGCTCAGGTACAGCTCCGCGATCGCGGCGGCGGCGATCGCGTCTCGGCGTTTCTTCTTCTGCTTGTGCGTCAGTCCGGTCTGGGACATCTTGCTGTCGGCGGCGACGGAGGTCCGGCGCTCATCGACGAGGATGATGGATCGATTGGTGAGGGCCGCGAGACGCTGCGCGAAGTCTTTGACCAGCTTGGCGCGAGGACCAACGCTGTCGTCCATGTTGAGGGGGAGTCCGATGAGGATCTCGCAGTCCATTGGTTCGGATGCGATTTCTTTCGCGAGTGCTTCGAGCAGACGCTTCCCCTCGTCGTGATCGATCGGGACTTCGATGAGTCCGGCGGGGGAGGCGATGCTGGTGATCCGATCGGCGCGTGCGAGTCCGGTCCGTTGGTCACCAAGATCGATCGCGAGGATGCGCATGGATAAGTGTATGGCTGGGTTGGAGCTTTACTTGAGCTCTGCTTGCAGTTCCTGATGGAGCTTCTTGATGTCCTGGGCGCGGTCCTTGGGGATGACCAGTGTCGCGCGGTCGGTGCGGACGACGATGAGGTCGTCGCATCCGACGAGGGCGATGGTGTGGCCTTTGTCGCTGGCGCCTTCTCCGATGACGATGTTGCCTTTGGAGTCGTGGGAGGCGAGGTTGATACCAACAGTTCGGTTGTCGTCCGCGTCGGGTTTGATGGTCTCGGCGTAGCTCGGCCAGGACCCGACGTCGAGCCAGGTGATGTCCATTTTGACGCCGACGATTGTAACATCCTTCGCGGAGTTGGCGGGTTCCATGATCCCGAAGTCCACGGAGGTCTTTTCGAGGCGTGGGTAGATGTCGTCGAGGACCTGCTGTTGGTGGTCGGTGCCCCACGCGTCGATGAGCGCGTCGATGTGCTCGGCGTTGGTGGGCATGTAGCGCCGGTAGAGATCGAGGAAGGTTTTAGCGTGGAACACAAACATCCCGGCGTTCCAGTCGTAGCGACCTGAAGCGAGGTACGCTTCTGCTTTTTCGAGCGGTGGTTTTTCAACGAAGCGGGAGACTTCGAAGGCTTGTCCTTCGGTGCCTTCTATAGCTTTGCCTTGCTCGATGTAGCCGTAGCCTGTTGCGGGGTGGTCTGGTTTGATCCCAAAGGTGACAAGGCGTGAGGGGTCTTCCTCGACGAGTTTGTATCCGAGATCCATGGATTGATTGAACACGTCCGCGGGCTCGATGAGTTGGTCTGCGGTGAGGACGGAGAACACGGCGTCGGGGTCTTCTTTGGAGAACACGGCGGCCGCGAACGCGACGGCGTTGACGGTGTCGCGTGGTTGGGGCTCTCCTAGGATGCGGTCCTTGGTGAAGCTGGTGAGGGATGCGAGGATCTGATCGGTGTAGCGGGCGCCGGTACAGATGTACTGTCTGTCCTGCGGGACGAGTCCTTCGAGTCGATCCGCGGCGAGCTTGAGCAGCGAGGCGCGGGAGCCGTCGGGCTGGTGGATGAAGTCGATGAGTTGCTTGGGTTGTCCGTCGCGGGACATCGGCCAGAGTCTGGTGCCGGAGCCGCCGGCCATGATCATCGCGTAACGCATAGTGGGGATTCCTTGGGAGGACGATCGGATGAATTACCCGCCCGCGAAGACGGCTTGGACAATGGTATCTGTATCGGCGTCCTGACCTGTGCGGGACAGCGCGATCTCGACCTTTCTCGCGGCTTCTGGGCGGGTTTCACCCAGTGACATGAGGGCCGCGACGGCTTCGGCGGCGGGTCCGGAGCTGAAGGTGGGCTCGATGAGCGATCGGGATTGGGTTGAGCCTTGGATGATCGCGTCTCCAGCGAACTGCTCAACCTTCCCAGTGAGCTCCGCGATGATGGTCTCGGCGGTGCGTTTGCCGATTTCGGGGAGTTTGGTGAGGGATTTGGCGTCCTTGGTGATGATGAAGGACGCGATGGTGGAGGGGGGCTCGGTGAGGGCTCGGAGTGCTTTTTTGGTCCCGACGCCTTTGACGGAGGTGAAGGTCTCGAAGAAGGCGCGTTCGTCGGCGGATCCAAATCCGATGAGGCGCGGGATGAAGCTGGTGCCTTGTCCTTGAGCTTCGAGGAGGGTGCGGGTGTGGAGGGTGATGGTGGATCCCAGCTTGGATTCGAGGGTTTCAGCGAGGTAGACAGGGATGAGGGCTTCGATCGCGAGGCCTTCAATCATCCCTGATCCTGGGAGGAGGGTGGCGATGGGGATCGACTGGCGGCTGATGGATTCGAGTGTTGCGGACAAGCGGGTGATCATGACCTGAGCATACACGCGATCGGGCGGGTTCGTGGGGGGATCGGGTGATTTGGTGGCTGAGCGGGCGTGAGTTGGTCGATAGATGATCCATGGCACCACGCACGTTGATCATCGGGACGCCCGAGAGCGCTGATTTACTGTCCAGACAGGTCGCGATGGTCGCGGACCCTCCGGAACTTGTGGGGGTGGTCCTGGTCGATGGCGATCCTGGGATCAAGTCCATCAACGGATTGAGTGTGCTGGGACCGATCGAGGCGATCGGGGCGGTCTGCAGCGCGGCGGGGGTTGCGCAGGGGATCGTGTCGCTCCCGGCGGCGTATCGCGACCAATGGCGATCGATCAGCACGGAGCTGCGGAGGTCGGGGGTCATCGAGCGGTTCGTGACTCCGATGGACGAGCTGCTCAACAGCGCCCCGGCGGTGGGTGAGCAAGCGAGCGTGCAGCTGAGTAATACGAAGATTGATCTTGGGAAACTGGTCGGACGACAAGCGCACAGCATCGATCGGGATCTGGTGGGTGAGAACATTACTGATTATTGCGTGCTGGTGACTGGCGCGGGTGGATCGATCGGTTCGGAGCTGGTCAAGCAGATCGCGAGCTTTGGGCCTAGAAGGATCGTGCTGATGGAACGCTCGGAGAACGCGCTCTTCGGCGTTGATCGCTGGCTCAAGGAGATTCATCCGGAGATCGAGCGGGTCGCGATTCTGCATGATGTGGTCGATGCGTCAACGACGCTCGCGCATCTGGAGCGGTGGGCTCCGGAGGTGGTGTTGCACGCGGCGGCGCACAAGCATGTGCCTTTGATGGAGGATCATCCGTCGCATGCCGTGACGAACAATGTGTTTGGGACCAAGTCGATCGCGGACGCGTGCGTAGCGACTGGTGTGGATCGGTTTGTTTTGATTTCGTCGGACAAAGCTGTGAATCCGGTGA
Source organism: Phycisphaerales bacterium (assembly GCA_965250055.1). GTDB lineage: Bacteria > Planctomycetota > Phycisphaerae > Phycisphaerales > UBA1924 > UBA1924. The sequence goes on from OZ252285.1 coordinate 95,136, forward strand.
ATGTGATGGGGGCGACGAAGCGGATCGCGGAGATGTACACGCAGTCGCTCGCGGCGCAGGTCGAGTCGATCCCAGGGAGCGACACCAAGCTGAGCATGGTGCGATTCGGGAATGTGCTGGGGTCGGCGTGCAGCGTGCTTGAGATCTGGGCAGATCAGATCAGCGCGGGACGACCGATCACGGTGACTGACGAGCGGATGACGCGGTACTTCATGACGATCCCCGAAGCGGCGACGCTGGTGCTGCAAGCGGGATCGATGAGCGGGTTCGACACGTTTGGTGGGGGCGAGGTGTTTGTGCTGGATATGGGAGAGCCGATCAACATCTTTACGCTGGCGCAGCGGTTCGTGCGCGCGTGCGGGTACTCGCCGGTGATCGGCGAGCCGGCGGGGGGTGTGGGTCCCGCGGAGGTCCCGATTATCCTGACGGGCTCGCGTCCGGGCGAGAAGCTCCACGAGCAGCTGAGCTACGACGCGGAAGAACTGACCAAGACGGCGCATCCAGGGATTGCAAGATTTAATGAGGACGATGCGTGGTTCATTGATTCGATGGACGAGCTCATCGCTCGGCTTGATGAAGCGCGGACCTCGACGTCGCGCCAGGAAGTGATCCGCGCGATCGCGTCGATGATCCCGACGATGGATGTCAAATCCACAAGCGTGGTGTCCGCGGCGTGAGTTCACATACTGGTACAGTTGAGTTGGTCAAGGTGCAACGGGCGCATCTCGAGGTGTTCTTCCGCAATCAGCAGGATACGGAAGCGAATGATCTCGCAAAGGTGTTCCCGCGCGATCGTGATGAGTTTGAGGCGCACTGGGCGCGGATCATGGATGATCCGGAGACCATCGCGCGCTCGATTGTCTACGAGGGCGAGGTGGTCGGGAACATCAACGCGTTCTGGGTGGAGTCTCAGATGAACGTGGGGTACTGGATCGACAAGGCGCACTGGGGCAAGGGGATCGCGACGAGGGCGCTGCGGGGATTGCTCGGGATTGTGGAGATTCGGCCGATCATCGCGCGCGTTGCGATGGGGAATGTTGGGTCGATCCGCGTGCTCGAATCCAATGGGTTTGTGAAGATCGCGGAGGAGGATTCTCTTGGGACGGATCGGTACGCGCCGTGCCGAGAAGGGGTGTTCCGCTTGGTCTGAAAGCGGCAATTTTGGCTCGTAATCGTGATTTTTGTGCATATATTCGGGATATTCTTGGCACAATCAGATTCCTTACAAATCATTTGACAGTGCGGGAAGTGTTTGGTAGCATGCGCGTATGGTTCCCAAAGTACGCAGCTTCATCTTGTCGGGTATTGACGCTCAGGTGTGCGAGATCGAGATCGATCTGGACGACACGCAACTCCAGAAGGAGACTGTGGTGGGTCTCCCAGATGCGGCGGTTCGCGAGTCGCTTGAGCGCGTGCGATCCGCGATGGGCAACTCGGGCTATCCGATGCCTCGCGGGAGAACGCTGATTAACCTGGCGCCGGCGCATGTGCGGAAGGAAGGTCCGGCGTATGACCTCCCGATCGCGGTGGGGGTGCTAATCGCGCAGGGGGTGATCCAGCAGCGCGTGCCGGCGGGTGTTGGGGGTGGTAGCAACTGGAGTGGTGGGGTTGGTGAGTCTTCTGAGGAGCTGTTTGGTCTTGATCCGAGATCGGTGCTGATCGCGGGGGAACTGGCGCTCGATGGACGCGTGCGTCCGATCCGAGGGGTGATCGCGATGACCTCGTTAGCGAAGTCGCTTGGGCTCGATGCGGTGATCGTTCCCGATGCCAACGCGCCGGAGGCGGCGGTGGTTGATGGGGTGCGCGTGTTCGGGGTGTCGTCGCTGGCGCAGGTGGTGGGGTTGTTCAATGGTGGTCTTGAGCTTGAACCGACGCCGGCGGTGGATGTCGCGTCGATGCTTGAGTCGTCGCGCGCCAGCGTGGACTTTGGGGAGATCAAGGGGCAGGAGTCGGTCAAGCGGGCGCTGGTCATCGCGGCGGCGGGGCAGCACAACATCGTGATGCTCGGACCTGCGGGGACTGGCAAGACGATGATGGCCAAGGCACTACCTGGGATTCTGCCGCCTCTGACTCCGGAGGAAGCGATTGAAGTCACGCGGATCTATTCGTCCGCGGGTGAGCTTGAGGCGGGGCGCGGATTGATTTCGAGTCGTCCGGTGCGCACACCCCATCACACGGCGAGCAGCCCCGCGATTGTGGGGGGTGGGATTGTTCCAAGAGCCGGAGAGATCTCGCTGGCGCATCATGGGGTGTTGTTTCTGGATGAGCTTCCGGAGTTCCCGCGCCGAGTGCTGGAGACGATGAGACAACCATTGGAGGATCGTGTAGTGACGATCGCGCGGGCGCACGGGTCGGTGAAGTTTCCGGCTTCATTTATGCTCGTCGCGGCGATGAATCCGACTCCGCGCGGCGATGTCGCGCCGGGAGAAGTGGGGCAGCAGGAGATGGATCGGTACTTGTCGCGGATCAGTGGTCCATTGATGGATCGGATCGATCTGCATGTCGAAGCGCCGGCGGTGCCTTGGAAGGAACTGAGCGGGAAGGCGACGGGATCGACGACGGCGCAGATGGCGGAGCAGGTGCTTGGTGCTCGATCGATGATGCGGAGCAGACAGGGCGCGACGGTGAACTCGGTCTTGCGTGGACGAGAGCTCGACGAGATGATGTCGCTGAGTGAATCCGCGCAGATCTTGCTTGAACAAGCGATGACACAGCTGGGTTTGAGTGCTCGTGGATACGACAAGGTTCGGCGCGTGGCGCGGACGATTGCGGATGTCTCGGGGAGTAATCAGGTGCTCCCTGAGCACGTGGGAGAAGCGGTGCAGTACCGATTGCTCGATCGGCGCGTCTGATTTGCTCGGACGAGCGGGGAAAGTGTCCCTATCGTGTTGCTCTTCCGATGATCTGCTTTGAGGGGAGCGGATCTGTTTAAACATACTCACGGTCATGTGAATGGAGCGCGTCGATGGTTCTTCCTGCTTGGGTTCGAGTCTTCTCCTTCGTCTTTGTGGTGCTTTGTGGTTCGCTGTTGAGCGGATGCAGCGGCGATGATTTCTTCCGCAAGGATTCACGCAGCGCGGTGATGACCGATTCGGTCGGCGCGATCGATGAGAACTACCGCCGAGCGGGAGGAGAGGGCGGGGACAACATTTTCCGCGCGATCGATCTCCCGACCCCAAACGATCAACGGCTCGGATCGGGAGCGCCGGGACCAGACTACTGGCAGCAGCGGTGCGACTACACCATCGATGCGACACTCGATACGGAGAGCGATTCGGTGCGTGCGTCGATGACGATCCGGTACACCAATAACTCTCCTCATGAGCTTGAGTACATCTGGATGAATCTTGAGCAGAACCTGTTCCAGCTTGATTCGACGGGTTCGCAGTCGCGCACTCCTGGTTCGGTGATGAAGATGCTGGAGTACGACTTCGATGGTGGATACTCGATCAGCAATCTCGAGGCTTCGGGACAGGCGCTGGAGATGAAGGTCTACGACACGCTCGGGAAGATTGATCTGGATCAACCGATCATGCCGGGGCAGGTGTTTGTGTTCTCGTTTGACTTTGAGTTCAAGGTTCCTCCGGCGCTGCGACGGATGGGGATGGAGACTGTTGAGGACGGGAAGATCTATGAGCTGGCGCAGTGGTTCCCGCAGGTGTGCAAGTACGACGATGTGAATGGTTGGAACACGCTGCCTTACTTGGGGTCCGGCGAGTTCTACACGGACTTTGGGGATTACCAGGTTTCGATTACGGTGCCGAGGAGTTACCTGGTTTCTGCATCGGGGTTGCACACCAACGAAGCGGAAGTGCTGACACAGACGCAGCGCGATCGGTTGGCGCAGGCGGACGCGAGCGATGAGCCGATCTGGATTGTGACCAAGGATGAGATCGGGAGCGATGCGATCCGTCCTGCTGGTGATGGACCGATGACGTGGGAGTTTGAGATCCAGAACGCGCGGACCTTTGCGTGGGCCGCGAGCGATGCGTTTATGTGGGATGCGTGTCGCGCGACGATCACGGGTGAGAACGGCATGGAGAGAGACGTGCGTTGTCAGTCTTTCTTCCCGGTCGAAGCGAAGGTCTGGGGCAACGACGACGAGGACGGCGGATCGACTCGGTACATCAAGCACTCTATCGAGTACTACTCGGATTGGTTGTCGCCGTATCCGTATCCGGTGATGAGCAATATCAATGGTCCTGAGGGTGGGATGGAGTATCCGGGGATTATCTTCTGCGGCTCGCGGACGAATCCGGAGGGGTTGTTCGGCGTGACGGACCATGAGATCGGTCACATCTGGTTCCCGATGATTGTGAACTCCGATGAGCGTCGTTACATGTGGCAGGACGAGGGGTTCAATACGTTTATCAACATCTACTCGAAGGCGGCGTGGTACGGCAAGAAGCCGGACATTAAGCGTCACATGGAGCAGACGGCTGAGGTGTGCTCGGCTCATCGTTCCCAGCCGATCATGACGAATCCGGATCGTGCGTGGCCTCGCTGGGTTGGTCGATTGATGTATCGCAAGACGGGGTACGGCTTGTACCTGCTGCGTGAGTTCATTTTGGGCCGCGAGCGGTTCGATGATGCGTTTGCGCAGTACATCGAGTGGTGGTCGTTTAAGCATCCGCAGCCGAGCGATTTTTTCCGCACGATCGAGGATTCGGCGGGGACGGATCTCGCGTGGTTCTGGCGCGGGTGGTTTATTGATCCGACGGCGCTGGATCTCGCGGTCGTTGAGGTGGCGCAGGAAGAGGGGGAAGCCGCGATCGTGGTGATCGATTCGCTGGGAGATATGGTGATGCCTGTCCCGATGCAGATCATTTATACGGACGGGACGGCTGAGCGCCGAACGCTCCCGGTGCAGGTCTGGCACACGACTACGCGCTGGAACGCGGGGATCAAAACGGGCGGGCGGACGATTGATTCGGTGACGATCGATCCGGACAAGATGCTCCCTGATGTTGATCGCAGCAATAACCGCTGGGAGCAATAAGAACGATTGAGTTGCGTGCAACCTTTGGGTGCGTGTTTGTCTACACTCGCTTGTGTACCAAGCGCAGCTGACGAAGAAATACCTGACGAGCAAGCTGATGCCCATCCTCGCGATGCTGGCGGTGATGCTGTCAGTCGCGACGATCCTGATCACCTGGTCGGTGATGGGGGGGTTCCTCAAAACGTTGGTCAACTCGGGGAGATCGCTGATCGGCGATGTCACGGTGTCGTGGCCCAACGTGGGGTTTGCGCACTATGAAGAGCTGATCGCGATGCTCGAGGAGGACGAGCTGGTGCAGGGGGCGACGCCGATTATCGAGACGTTCGGGCTGATCCAGCTGCCGGACGATCGGATCGAGCTGATCACGATCAAGGGGATCGATGTCGAGAGCTACAACCGAGTGACGACGTACGAGGACACGATCTGGTGGAAACCGATCGATGAACCCACGGCGAAGGACAAGGACGCGTCCGATGTTCGGCTAGAGCCGGACTTCAAGCAGGCGATGGAGATGTTCCGCTCCAACGCGATGACGCTGACGAGACTGAATCCAGAATCGGGGATCACTGAGCAGGCGGGGGTGCTGGGAGTCGAGGTGACGGGGCTCAACGTCCGCACGCACGACGGGATTTATGATCCGCGTCAGTTCGGGTTCCGCGCGCTTCCGAGCGGAGGTGTTGAACGCGTGCCTGGGTTTATGCCCGCTGGTGGTTCGGTTGGGTTGACGGTGCTGTCTCTGGACTCGACGGGCAAGCCCGTGGATCCGGTGACGCGGACGATCCCGATTGCCAATGAGTTCCAGTCGGGGATCTATGAGATTGATACGTCCACGATCTTTGTGCCTTTGGATGTGATGCAGGAGATGCTGCGTCTGGACGAGGCGCGGAAGGTCGAGGTGGTTGAGAATCCGTTTGCGACGGAGATCGATCCCGAGACAGGGAAACTGCGTCCCAAGCGGAGCGAGGTGGTGGGGATCGATCCGGCGCGCGTGACGACGGTTTTGGTCAAGGCAGAAGACGGTGCGGTGCTCAGTGAGGTCCGCGATCGGGTGTATGCGATTTATCAAGCGTTTGAGGAGAAGTACAAGGGGGATGTGCCGAGCTCGTTCTCGATGGATAATCAGGTGCGCACGTGGGAAGAGATGAACGCGACGATGATAAACGCGGTCAAGAAGGAGACCGGCTTGGTGCTGTTCATCTTCGGGATCGTCTCGTTTACCAGCGTATTCCTCGTGCTCGCGATCTTCTGGTCGATGGTCAGCGAGAAAACCAAGGACATCGGGATTTTGAGGGCGCTGGGCGCTTCGACTCCTGGCGTCGCGTGGCTGTGGATTCGGTACGGCACCGCGATCGGGCTCATCGGCGCGACGGTCGGGACGGCTCTTGGGGTGCTGGTCGTGCGGAACATCAACGCGATCCATGATTGGCTCGGAGCGACGTTCAACCTCGTGATCTGGGATCCACGGACGTACTACTTCATCGAGATCCCGCACGAGGTGGAGATCCCCAAAGCGATCATCGTGTTTGTGGTCGGCGTATTGACATGCGTGCTTGGTTCGCTCATCCCGGCGTTCCGCTCGGCGCGCATGGATCCTGTCAAAGCGTTGAGGTTTGAGTAATGCCCCCCCAAAGTGGTCAAGCACAAATCGAATCGCAGCCTTTGCTCAACGTTTCGAGCGTCCGCAAGACGTACAAGCTCGGGCGCGTCAAGGTTCCGGTGCTGCACGGCGTGGATCTGTCAGTCCATCACAAGGAATGGATCACGATCCTCGGCGCCTCAGGATCAGGCAAGAGCACACTGATGCACCTGATCGGGGGGCTCGATCGTCCGGACAAGTATCCAGACGATCCCGCATCCATTGTCTACGGCGATCGCGTGATCACCAAGCTCGGCGCCAAAGCACTGGATCGGTACCGCTCGACGGAAGTGGGGTTCGTGTTCCAGTTCTATCACCTGCTCCCTGAGCTTGATGTGCTTGGGAACGTGTGCATCGGCGCGATGATCCGACACGGTCGATGGGGGTATGTCTCCAATCGCAGGTCTGTTGAGAAGCGTGCGAAGGAACTCCTTGAGCGTTTCGGGCTCAGCGATCGCATCAAGCATCGTCCGGCTGAGCTATCTGGAGGCGAGCGCCAGCGCGTTGCGATTGCTCGGGCGCTGATTAATGAGCCGGCGCTGCTGCTTGCGGATGAACCGACAGGAAACCTGGATCTGAAGACGGGCGAGTCGATTCTCGAAGTGCTCGCGGAGCTGCAGCGGGATTCGGGATTGACGATGGTCATGGTCACACACGACGAGCGGATCGCGGCTCGCGCAGATCGCGTCATCCGTCTGATTGATGGTCGAGTGGTCGAGCAAATGGGCTCTGAGAGCGTGTGAGCGTGGGTTGGGGGGACTGATTCTGGTTTTTTGGTTGGAATCTCATCGCTTGGGTTCTACGATTGAATGACAAAGCAAGTGTTTCCTAACAATGGAACATGCGCGTGATCGTCCGTCGGTACGGAGTGATTCGTCTTTGTCAGTGGAGAACATGCTTTGAGCACCGCACACGCTAATCCATCGGGAGCCGGTTCCAATACGGAGTTGGTGAAATCGCAGGTGACGCTGACGGGGATGAGCGGCAAGCAGATTGTCGCGGATGTCGTCGAGTGCGGCTCTGGGGTTCCGGTCGTGTTCCTGCACGGTCTCGTGGGTCTCAACGAGCACTGGGAGCATGTCGTGCGCTCGATCTCGGATCGCGCGCGCTGCGTGACGCTTGAGATGCCATTGCTGTCGCTCCGCAAGTCGGATTGCTGCATCCAAGCGGTCTCTGCGATGACCATGCAGTTCATAGACAAGCACTTTGACGAGCCGGTCGTGCTGGTGGGCAACTCGTTCGGAGGGCATGTCGCGCTTCGGGTGACGCATGAGCGTCCCGAGCTTGTGCGCTCGCTGGTGCTCGCGGGATCGAGCGGATTGATCGAGCGGACAGTCGTCAAGGGCGCGCCGGTGCGTCCGACGCGGGAGTGGCTGATCGAGAAGATCGGCGAGTTGTTCTACGACAAGTCGTTCATGGATCCGGGGGATGTGGATCGCGCCTACGCGCTGCTCAACGAGCGCGGCGGGGCGCGGGCGATGGTCAAGCTCTCCAAGAGCGCCAGAAGAGACAGTATGGCGGATGATCTGGGGGACATCGAGCAACCGACGCTGTTGATCTGGGGCAAGGAAGACGTGGTGACGCCTCCGAGCGCGGGTCAGGGGTTTACGGAGCTGATGCCCAACGCGGAGTTGTTCTGGATCGAGAACTGCGGCCATGCGCCGATGATCGAAGCGCCTGAGCCGTTCGCTGAAGCAATGCACGAGTTCTTTGATAAGCAGGGCTACCCTCGCGGAACCAACTCGTAAAAGAGCACACACAACATGCGCGCACCAACTCCCAACGCCGGGTATTCCATGACGAGTCTTGTCGGCGCGGCGCTGCGGGCGCGTGTTGAGCTCCGTCGCCGGAAGCTCAACGATCTGGACTACTGGAAACAATCGACGTGCTCGATCCAGGCGCAGCAGCTCCGCAAGAATCTGCTCGTGAGCGCCAATACGTATTTCGGGAAGAAGCACGGCTTTGGCGCGATTGCTCGGATCGACAACGACGCAGAGATGATCGACGCGTACCGCAAGGCGCTGCCGATCAATGATTGGTACGTTTTCCAGGACTCAATCTCGCGCATGCGGGATCGGGGTGAGGCGGATGTGCTCTGGCCGGGACGTGTGGGGCACTTCGCGCAGACGTCTGGGACGACGGCGGGTGATAAGTACATTCCTGTGAGTGAGGAGATGTTCCGATCGAACTACCTCGCGTCGCTCGACATCTTCGCGCATCTGATTAATCGAGGAGTGCATCCCGAGCGGATGATGGGTGGGCGCTGCTTGTTCCTTGGTGGATCGACGGATCTTGAGTACAACGAGCATGGGATCGCGACGGGTGATCTGTCGGGGTTGGTGACGCCTCTGATTAAGTGGCCGTTGTCGATGATCTATTCTCCTGGTCCTGAGGTGGCGCTGATGAGTCACTGGCCTGAGAAGATCGAGGCGATGGCGCAGCTCGCGATCACTCAGGACATCCGTTTCATCTCTGGGATGCCGAGTTGGGCGTTGGTGCTGATCGATCGAGTGATCGAGCTTGCCAATGAGCGCGGGATCAAGGCGACGTGCGCTCGCGATGTTTGGCCAAACCTTGAGGTGTTCGTGCACGGCGGGGTGAACTACAAGCCGTTCGTCGAACGGATGAGTCTCGCGTTTTCGGGTGATCCGGAGATCGACTTTCCGTGTCGGCACGAGCTGTATCCCGCGTCCGAGGGGTTCATCGCGATGCAGGATATGGAGGATGATCCTGGGATGCGTCTGCTGACGGACAACGGGACGTTCTATGAGTTTGTCCCTCGCGAGCAGATTGATGATGAGCATCCCGATGTGTTCTCGTGCTGGGAGGTTGAGAAGGGGCAGCAGTATGTCGTGGTGATGAGCACCAACGCGGGGCTCTGGCGCTACGTGATCGGGGATGTGGTCGAGTTCGACACAATCCCGAGCGGATTCAATGGGCAAGGCGGCGAGGGGCCGGCGCGTCTTCGGATCGTGGGTCGGCATCGGCATTTTATTAATGCGTTCGGAGAGAACCTCATCGGCGAGCACATCGAAGACGGCGTGAGCGCGGCTTCAAAGGCGATCAATTCAACGATCGGTGAGTTCACCGCAGCGCCGGTATATCCGTCCCAGACCACTCGTGCGGGACTTGAGATCGCGGTCGAGTTCCCATCAGCGCCAAGCACGGATCAACTGATCCGTTTCCGTGATGTCTTTGATGAAACGGTTCGATCGATCAATGTTGACTACAACACGAAGCGGTCGGATTCACTGGGGATGAGCGATCCGACGATTACGGTGCTCCCTGACGGGACGTTCCATCGCTGGCTGGATATGAAGGGCAAGCTTGGGGGTCAGCACAAGTGTCCACGCTGCGCCAATCATCGAGAAATACTGTCTGAAGTGATCCAAGCGGCACATCCAGAGACTGTTTGAGATGTGTATAGAAAGTGTCTGAACGTACTTCTATAGTCTTTCGAGCGTTGATTTTAGACACAAGCGGGAGATCAGAATGTCAGTACGCAACGTCGTCCATGCAGCGGACGCGATTCTTGAGCAACTCAACGACTACATCGGGCTCGTCGATGACGACCAGTACACGCGAGCATCAACGATCTTCCCGGCTGGGACCATCGGCAAGCACATCCGTCACACGCTGGACCACTTCCGCGCTTCGATCATGACTCCAGCGAGCGAGAAGATTGATTACGACCATCGCGCTCGAGGGGTGAGTGTGGAATCGGACCGCGCCGCGGCGATGTCGCAGATCACTGAACTCCGCGGAGCACTGGGGGGGCTCGGAGAAGATGCACTCAACGAGGGCGTGACCGCTGAGGTGATGTGCTCGTGTGATGGGTGCTGTGCAGACCTGCAGTCCTCGCGCGGGCGCGAGATCTTCTTTGCGCTTCATCACGCGATCCACCACAACGCGATCCTCAAAGCGATAGCCGCGGAATACGGCATCACGCTCGATCCCGCGTTCGGGACCGCACCCTCAACGATCAACTACGAATCCGGATTGGCATCAAACTAAAATGTGTACGCTCAGTGTTATCGAGTTGCCCCAAAGCGGGTACAGGGTTGTCCATAGCCGCGACGAGCAGCGATCGCGCGGTCAGGCGTATCCGCCTGCAGAGCGGGTGATCAACGGCAAACGCGTCTGGTATCCGACCGACAGCGATGCGGGCGGGACCTGGGTGGTGTGCGACGCGGACGGGGTGACCACGGGGGTGCTGAACTTCAACTGCGCCAAACGCCGGAATCCCAACCCCACCCAATCACGTGGTGAGATCCCATTGATGATGATCGAGCATTCGGATCTTGAATCGATGCTTGAGATGCTGCAAGGGATGGATCTCTCTGTCTACGCGACGTTTACAGCGTTTGCGATCAAGCCGACGGCGTCTGGTGTCCAGGCGCTGATTGTTGAATGGGACGCGAACGAGCTTCGGGTTGTGCGGACCCCTGATCAGGATTTTGAGCCGATAGTGGTCGCGTCATCCGGGTTGGGGGATGAGTTTGTGCAGGTGCGTGTGCCGTTGTTTGAGCAGATGGTGGCGGCTGATCCGACCCCTGAATCTCAGGACGCGTATACCTGGCACCGCTGGGATGATCGTCCGGAGTATTCGGTGCTGATGTCCCGCAAGGACGCTCGGACCGTGAGTATCACCACCATCGAGTTTGGTGGTCAGCAGAGCGTGGCTGGGGTCCCTGAAATGAGCTACGAAGAGCTTGCGGAGAATGACCCTGCACACGACCCGATCGGGGCGGGGATGCTACAGTAGTGGCACCATGAGCGAGTTCCTCCATAATCTCATCGACTGGCAGTTCATTGTTTCAGCGCTTGCAATGGGGGTTGGTGTGCACATCATCCTTGGTTGTGCCGCACTCTCGATCTGGATTGAGCGGAAGCTGTCGTCGTACATCCAAGACCGGATCGGTCCGAACCGTGCGGGCTTTGACTTCGGTCTCCCGTTCCTCGCGTTCCTGAAGGGGATGCTCGGACTCGGTCAGGTGCTCGCAGACGGCATCAAAGCGGTGACCAAAGAAGACTACACACCACCCAATGTGGACAAGGTGCTCTTCACGCTCGCGCCGATGCTCTCGGTGATCCCGGCACTCATGGCGTTCCTGATCCTCCCGCTCGGCGGATACATGGAAATCCCAGCAGCGCAGGACATGGCGTTCTTCCGATTCCTCATGGACCTTCCTTGGTACGTTGGTGGTGGGGTGTTCACGTTCATATTCGCGGACATGCAGGCGCAGGTCGTTTCTGTCGCTGGAGCTGATGTCTCGATCGGGATCATCTACGTCCTCGCGATCGCGTCGGTCGGCGCGTACGGCGTCACCATCGGTGGTTGGGCGTCCAACAACAAATACTCGATGCTCGGTGGTCTTCGCGCCACGGCTCAGATGATCTCCTACGAAATCCCGATGGGACTGGCGCTGCTCTGCTGCTTGCTGATCGCTGGATCGTTTATGCCCAACGAGATCATCATGCATCAGCGTGAGCACGGCTGGTTGATCTGGTCGCTCCCGCTGCCTGCGATTCTGTACTACATCTGCGTGCTCGCGGAAGCAGGACGCGCCCCGTTTGATAACGCAGAAGCGGAGCAGGAACTCGTTGGTGGGTACCACACAGAGTACTCCTCGATGCGCTTCTTGCTGTTCCCATTGACTGAGTACCTGCACATGGTGACGGGCAGCGCGTTCTTCGTGCTCCTGTTCCTTGGTGGGTACGACCTGCCGCTCGTTGGGGCATTGGCTACCGATGCGACGGGCGTGATCGCGGTGCTGCTCAAGCTCGGCGTGTTTGTCGGCAAGACGATGCTGCTGGTCTGCTTCACGATCGCGCTCCGCTGGACGATCCCGCGTGTGCGTTACGATCAGGTCATGATGCTCGGCTGGGGCGCGATGATCCCAGCGGGGATGCTCATGATCGTGGTGACTTCCGTCATGGTGTACATGGGATGGACCAGTGTGGTGCCGATGCTCGGCGCCAATGCTGTGATGCTCGTGGTGATCATGATCGGTCGTGCCGTGCTTGCCAAGATGTTCGGACGTGCGGTCGTGAACCACAAGGTCCCGCTCTACGGCTCGCGCTATTCACCAGTCGAGGGCGAGACGGTCATCACCGGACCATCGCACCCAATGGCGCGTCAGGACGCTCCGGCGTAAAGCGGGATCGGATTTCAAGTTTGTTTAGTTGAGTCTGCCGGCTTATTGCCAGGGTTTGATGTCCGAGGTGCGCAGGCGCTGATAGAACGTCGGGAGCAGGTATCCGCGTGCGTTGTGGACGTAGACGCGTCCCGAGACGACGAAGCGAGCGGAGTCTCCGAACGCGAGCGCTTGGTTTTCCATGGTCATCAGGAGCGAGCAAGGCTGGATGGTGAGCTCGATGCCGTGCGCGGCGGTCTGGTTGTCGTTGTCGAAGATGACCATCCATGAGCCGTCTTGGGCGCGATCGATGCGTGCTGGTCTGCGGATCATCAGGTCACCCTCGCGGATACCAGGCGCGAGCTCTGGGGGCGCGGTCTGGAGCTGCGAGGACTGCGGACGCGGCCGCTGGGTGTTTGCGAAGCGGTCGTCGATGGGATCGTTGAAGGTGATCCCAGACGGGGTCCCATTCTCGGCGTCCAGCTCACGCAGCAGGTCGAGCACGTCGGGGTCTTCGTCGAGCTCGCTGTCGAGTTCAGTATCTGGATCGGTGTCTGGGTCGGGAGAATCCGTGCTCGGCTGGGTGGTTGGGTCTGCGGGCGCTTGGATGATGTCGGAGAGTCCGAGCGTGAAGTCTGAGATGAGCAGGTGGTTTCGGCCGTGGTAGGTGAGGATTTCTCCGGATACGGTGACGGGCTGGTTGGCCCAGATGTTTTCGAGGCGCTCGAGTGCAGCGCATGGGAGGAGGAGGACTGGTCCCTCTCCTGGGAGTCGTTGCTCGGGATCGGGGACGAAGATCAGGCGGTCGTTGGGAGCGGGGACGAGTCGTCCAGAGCGCGAGAGGATGAAGGACCCCTCGGCGAGCGAGGAGGGCTTGGCGATCTTCCCGATCGAGTTGTTGACGATCTGCATCCAATCCTGGCCCTCGGTCAGTCCGGTTTCGTGGGGATCGGACGTGCCGGGTTCGGTTGGCTCGATCGGTGTCTCGTCGGTCCCGACGCGTGGGAGGGTGTCTTTGATGATCTCGATACGCTGGTGCTTGTTCTCCGGCTCTTTGGGCTGCTCTTCAGGTTGGGCGGCCGGAAGGGAGCTGGCGATGGTCCCGCTGAGGAGGATGAGCAGAGCTGTCGAGAGGGTGGTTGGCATTGGGGACCTGATTTGGTGAGAATTGCGTGTTGACCTGTGTATCCTATCGTGCTTTCGGGGTCGAGTTGTTGACCTTTGGGGAGGTGTGTTCTAGCGTCACCCCCGGCACTTGTGTGCCTGGGAGCACATTTGGCCGTGTGCCCGAGTGGACTAAGGGAGCGGATTGCAAATCCGCTGTGCGAAAGCCAATCGTGGGTTCGAATCCCACCGCGGCCTCTTTGAATGACCGACCTCTGATAGGGGTCGGTTTTTTCATGCCTTAGAGTCGATGATCCACTAGGATCGGGGTATGAGTGAAGCATCCCAGGCGAGTATCGAGCAGACCAAGCAAGCCGCGGACGCGTTCCGTCGCGATTTCTTGGGGGTCCAGGAGCAGGTCGGACGAGCGGTGGTGGGGCAGCGCGAGACGGTTGAGGATCTGCTGACCTGCTTGTTTGCGGGAGGTCACGCGCTGCTCGAGGGTGTTCCTGGGATCGGGAAGACACTGCTTGTGCGGACGATCTCGCAAGCGGTGGATCTGAGCTTTGGGCGCGTGCAGTTCACGCCGGACCTGATGCCTGCGGATATCACTGGGACGACGATCGTTGATGAGATTGAGGATGAATCGGGCGCGATCCGTCGCGGATTCAGGTTCCAGCAGGGACCGATCTTCGCGAACATCGTGCTCGCGGACGAGATCAACCGCGCGACTCCCAAGACACAGTCGGCGCTGCTCGAAGCGATGCAAGAGCATTCGGTCACGATCGGCGGGGTGACCGGCGCGACGCACGAGCTTCCCAAGCCGTTCTTCGTGCTCGCGACGCAGAACCCTGTTGAGCAGGAGGGGACCTATCCGCTCCCTGAGGCGCAGCTCGATCGGTTTTTCTTTAAGCTCCGCGTGGGGTACGCATCGCGCGAGGAGATGGGACGGATCGTGGAGCTGACGACTGGTTCGGAGAAAGCAAAAATCGAGAAGGTCCTTGATGGAGAGCAGTTGCTCGCTCATCAGCAGCTCGTGCGGCGTGTGCCGGTCTCGGCACATGTGCAGGATTACGCGATTCGCTGTGTGCTTGCGACGCATCCGAGTGGTGAGCTTACCGATGGACGCTTCGCGACTCCGATGGTGTCGCGCTTTGTGCAGCTCGGGGCGTCGCCTCGCGCGGCTCAGTCGCTGATGCTCGCGGGCAAATGCCGAGCGCTGCTCGATGGACGCGCGACGGTCTCGATCGAGGACATCCAGCGAGCGGCGCTCCCAGCGCTTCGGCATCGGATCATGCTCAACTTCGAAGCGTCAGCAGAGCAAGTGGACGCGGATGCCGTCGTGCGAAACATCGTCGAAACGCTCCCGCGCGATGCTCAATGATGCGATTTGGGTTTTTTTGCCTAGGCATTGGGCAGGAAGACCAGTTGTGATCTCAAATCAGGCATTCTCTGGAACAACAGTCTGCTTTGTTCGGATAGCTCGCGTCGATCGGCGTGAAGTGTGGGCGCTGTTGACGAGATGTGTGACATCAGCAGTCTTGCGCACAGAAGACTGACTAGGGACATAGCCGCACTCAACTGGAGAAGAACATGAAGAATATGTGCGCGATCGCTGCGCTCATGCTGGCGGGGACATCAGCATGGGGCGGCGTGACGGACGACTTTGAGAGCTATGACGTCGGAGAACTGCCGGGAGGGGATTGGCAGGACTTTTCGGATTGGGTTGCCAATCCAACGATCCCGAGTCCCAGCGCGACAGTGGTACAGACGACTGATGCGCAGGGGAATCAGACGCAAGCCGTGCAGATTGATGGGGACGGGATCGGGACTTCGGGAGGAATCGGGGCGCTTGTTGAGCACTCGCGTGTCCAGCGCTTTGAAGCGGACATCCGCATCGATCAGCGTGGGAACGGGAACTATCCCAACTGGACGTACGCCGCGGGGTTCTTTCAGGTGACGGATCAGACCGATCCGATCCGCATGCCTCAGGCGCTGGTGTACTCGATCAACACTTCGCGTGCGTTCCGCTTGTATATCCATAACGCGGACGGCAATGGGGGGCTGATTGAGGATGTCCCGCTCGGGGCGCTGTATGAGCTCGAAACGTGGTATCGCATCGCGATCGAGGTGGACACGGCGAGCGGAGACTTTGAGACATCCATCATCAATCTAGAAACTGGGGAGCAGGTTGTGGATCACACGCATTCAGTCACAAACTGGAACAGCGACTTTGGTCAGTACAACATGATCTCGGTTAACGACGGCGAGTACGGTTCGCGTCCCGGAACGCTCGGGAACATCACCACAATCGACAATGTCACGCATGTACCAGCTCCGGCTGGTATTGGTTTACTTGGACTCGGATCGCTGTGCGTGCAGCGCCGACGCTGATTTAGAGGAGAAAATCACATGAAAGCAGGAAGTAGTGTCTTTGTAATGACACTGTGCTCATCACTCGCGATCGCGGGAGTGACGGAGGACTTTGAGGGTTACAGCGTCGGGGATTCCCCAGCAGGGATCTGGCAGGACGCGGCGGACTTTATTACTGATCCGACGAACGCGTCACCAACAGTGCAGGTCATCGGGACGACCGATGCGATGGGCAACGCGACCAACGCGATGCAGATCCAGGACGGACTCGGGACCTCGGGTGGTTTGATTGCACAGATCGGTCATGATCGCATCCAGCGGTTTGAGACAGACCTGCGTCTGGATCAAGCGGGCAACGGGAGCAGTCCCAACTGGATCGCGGCCGCGGGATTGTTCCAGCAGACGGTGCAGGATGATTTCAACTGGATGCCACAGGCGTTTGTGTACGCGACGCGGAACTCGAATCGATTCCGTTTGTTTGTCCAGAACGCGGACGGGCGAGGCGGTGCGAATCGTGACTTTGGTCTGGGATTGCATACATGGGAGTTCGACACGTGGTATCGGGTCGTGCTCGAAGCGGATACCGAGACTGGACGGTTCGAGGTCTCGATCATCAACCAAGAGAGCGGCGAAGTCCTGGTGGACGCGACGAGGAACTACAACAACTGGAACAACGCGTTTGGTCAGTACGATCACATCACCGTCAACGACGGAGAGTACGGCAACAACGTTGGGACCATCGGGAATATGGCGACGATCGATAACATCGGTTATGTCCCAAGCCCGTCCTCAGCGATGGGGCTGGTTGTAGGCGGATTGATCGGTCTGCGTCGTCGGCGCGGATCGGTGACGATCTGATTCTGCTTCAGAACGAGTACGGATCGTTGACCAATGCCCGTCTCCGCACCACAGTGGGGACGGGCATTTTCGTTGCTTCCTCGCACGCTTGCGCCAGCGCCATCATGAACTTCTCGTGCTCGGGACACGCGTCGATGCGATCGAGGAAGTCATCGACGCGCCACGCGGCGGGGTCTCCCGGCTCGGCGGCGTTGTTGGCGTCCTCGATCGCTTGATCACCGAGCTGTTCGCTCGCGTAGTTGAACCACTGGGGATCGATGAGGTCGGGGTTGCTCGGAGGTTCGATGCGGATGCGGACGACGCGTTCTCCGACGCCGACGATTGGCCAGAGACCATTGGACATCTGGGGTTCGCGCGTGAGCACGAACGGCGCGACTCCCGCGGCGTTGGCGGCGGCGCGGAACTGCTTGGCATCGGCGCCGACGAGGTTTGGTGCAAAGAGGTAGCACCCAAGCTCTGGGAGTCCTTGGATGTCGGAGCCCTTTGCGATGACTGTCGCTGGACCCTGTTCGAGTGCATCGAATCGGATCGCACGCTGCGCTTCGAGCAGCGGCATGCAGATGCGAGACATGCGATTGAAGTCCCCTCGCGAGCGAGCGAGTTGGAGCGCGTCGCGGCAGAGCATGGAGGCGTGGAGCGACATCCCAGACGCGAGCGCATCGCTGGCGTGACCCATCATGGTGTCGATCTGGTTGGACTCGGCGGCTGCCTGCGTCTGGGACACGGGGAGTTCATCCTCACAAAAGCCCGCCCAGTTCCTGTTTCCCAATCGGGAAGGTGTCCGGGTCAGGCGGGTGCGGCTTGGGATTTCATAGCTGAGAGCAGCGATGACCACTGATCAGCCAGTTCATTGAGATCATACTCGATCACGTCTCCGAGCAAAGACCAATCTTCGTTTTTGAGCGTTTCTCGTACATCTCCGAGCGACTTGGACAGCTTCTCGACGATCTGGGTCGCGGGCTGCTGATCAACGGTGAGGGTGTTGATGTCAAGATCGGTAATCTGGGTAATCTGGTCAACGATGTCCCGCATGGCTTGCCAACCTTCCATGATGGCGCGGAGGGTCTGCATCGCGTTTTCCATGTCGTCCTCGCGGAGCTGCTGGGCGCCGGCTTGCTGATCGGCTTTGAGCAGCGTGATGGACTCGATCGCGGTCTCGATGGTCTCGCTGACAAGAGTCGCGGTGTCGGCGGTGGTGAAGTGCAGATCGGTGATGGGGGGGAGTGATTCCATGCTCTCTTCGAAGAACGCGTCGGTCGCGGGCTGGCCGTTGACGAGGATGTCGACGATGAGGCGTCCCTGGGACTCCGCGTGGAGTCGAGCGGTCTCGAGCGCGGTGTCGAGGTCGTCGGTTTGTTCGATCTGCGTGTCGTCGATCCAGATGTTCATGGTGTGTTCCGTTCAGTGTGCTGTGTTCAGTGCGTTCTGTTTAGGTAGTGGGTTTGGTCTAGGTAGTCGGTTGGGTCGTGGGTGGATTTGTTGATGGATTTGTTGATGGGTTTGTTGATGGGTTTGGGCTTTCGTTGAGCGCCGGTTCGCAGCGGTTTCGTTGTTTGTGGAGGAGTCTGAGGTTGCGTGCGTAGATGACGATGCCTGTGGACTGTCCCATGACGCCGACGATATCGACGCGCCAGACGAAGTAGGTGAAGAGGCAGATGCCTCCGATGAAACTGAACCACCAGAAGATTTCGGGGACTGTGGAGACCTGCGAGCGTTCGGAGACGATCCACTGGATGAACATACGTCCGAAGAACGCGGTCTGTCCGATGAGTCCGATCGCGACGAATCCGAAGGTGCTCCAGCTCGTGATGTTAAAGAATCCGAGGAGATGGCGCTCGAGCGCGGGACGCGCGTTCCAGTGCTCGACGCGCGAGGAGATGAACGAATCGAGTTGTTCTGGGGTCATGAGCTCGTCGGATTTGAGCGAAGCGGGGGCGACGATCTGGTACTGGACCTGCTCTCCGGAGTGTGAACGCATGAGCATGATCTCGTGGGCGCCGACGGAGACGGTGAGATCGGTCGCGGATCGCGAGAGCGCGGGTTGGAGGACCAGCCACATCCCGAGAAACACAAGGAGGATCATCGCGATGATTGGGCCTGACTTCATGCGTTGATGGTTTCTGAGTTCTCTGTGTTGGTTTCGGTCTTGGTATCTGCCGTGTGTATCTCTGGTATCGGCTCGATGGTTGCTTCGACAGAAGTCACTGGGCGACGTCGGTTGCGCATCCATCGCATTGCGAAGAGGTCGATGAGTCCTGGGAGGGCGCGTTTGGTGATCCCCATGCCGTATTTGGGTTCACCGGCGTGTCGGTTGCGATGGTTGACGGGCATCTCGACAACGGTGTATCCCATGTGGCGAGCGGTCGCGGGGATGAATCGGTGCGCGCCCTTGAACTCGAGGGGGAGCTTGAGCGCGATCTCGCGTTTCATGATGCGGAGCGAGCATCCGGTATCGGTGATGGAATCTCCGAGGACCCAGAGTCTGAACTTGCGTCCGACCCACGATCCGAACTGTCGGATTGTTGCGTCGCCTTGCTTGCGGACGGCGGAGCGGTCACCTTGCACGAAGTCGGCGCCGGAGGATTCGAGGAGCTTGAGCATCGCGGGGATGTCGGCGGGATCGTTCTGGAGGTCGGCATCGAGGGTCGCGATGAGTCGTCCGCGTGCGGCGCGGAATCCGGCGTGGAACGCGGCGGATTGGCCGTTGCCTGAACCTTTGGGGGTGTTGGTCATCGTGATGCAGCGGAGCCAGGGGCGCTGTGACTGATGAGCGAGTGTTTTTTCAGAGGTGGAGTCTGTGGAGCCGTCGTTGACGACGATGAACTCGAATGGGATGGAGAGGGGCTCACAAGCGGCTTCGATCTCTTCGATGAGTAGATCGATGTTCTCTTCCTCGTTGTGCGCCGGCGCAAGGACGGTCAGCTCGATATTCGAGATCGTGAGGTCTGGATTGGGTGTGGGAGATTGCGTGTCCATTGAGGTTCCTGAGCGGGCAGTCTATCCTAGAGTCTCTACCCCGATTTGGCAGGAAATACACGGAGACACCTCGATATGCACTTCCATGAAGAAGAGAATGTTGGTCCTCAGACTGTTCCCGTCCGGATTATCCTTGAGAATCCAGAGGAACTCAATGAGGACGGCTCCGACAAGGCCGAGCACGAACTGATGGCCGCGAAGGGTGAGCACATCCTCAATCTCGCGCTCCGGAACCACATCAACATCGAGCACTCCTGCGGCGGGGTCTGCGCGTGCTCGACCTGCCACGTCTACGTCGAGCAGGGGATGGACTCGCTCACAGAAGCGGAAGAGGAAGAGGACGACCGCGTCGAGGAAGCTCCGGGACTCCAGATCAACTCGCGTCTGGCGTGTCAGTGCGAGATCGAGGGTGAGGGGCCGATCGTGGTGCGTGTCCCGGCGTGGAACCGCAACGCGATCAAGGAAGTGCCTCACTAGGGTCATTCCGGTGTGCTGATGGGATCAATGCTCTATCCTATCGGTATGAAGAAACCATCATTACTCCAGATCACCGCGCTCGCTTTGCTTGGGATGCTGTTTGCTGTCCCGTGTGCCGCGTCTATTGATGCGGGTGATGAGGGCAAGAAGAAGCACAACTGGATCATGAATCCTGTGTGGGCGTTCATGCGTGTTGAGGTTCCCAAGCCTGCGGATCTTGACGGCGCGAAGGGGTTTGGTCTGGTCATCACCAACTCGGACTTCGACGATCCGGGAGAAGGGTTCGCGTGGGATGAACCGAACCATCCCAACGCGATCGGGATCGGGTTTGATGTGCACAATCCGCCTCCGACAGATATTGAGCCGGATGAGAACGGGCGCGTGATGGGGTGGTTCGATGAGTTTGGCAACTGGTACGATCGTCCGCAACGAGAAGTGTCTGTGCATGTTGATGGTCAGGAGCGGATCAATGTGCTGTCTCCAGTGGAGTTCCGGACTGGGGAGCAGGTCGATATCGCGGTCCAGCTCAACTACGTCACGGGCGGGGCGCACATCGTCGTGCTGATCAACGGCGAGGTGGTGATCGACGACATGCTCTGGGGGGTGCGTGCCGGGTTGTGCAACTTGACGAGCGGGACGATCGGTGATTCGATCAAGATCAAGTCCATGCGCATCATGGATCACGAGCTCAAGAAGGGTGACTATCAGGAGCCGGTGCGTGTGTCGGTTTTCGATAAGGAACTGCTTACCAACGCGGCTTGGCTCAAGTCCGATGTTGATTTTTCAGAGATCCCTGAGAGTGTCGGTCGAGTGATCGCGACGCTGACGCTTGGAGAGCCTGAGGTTGGGTACGACCACTGGGACAAGAAGGGGACGATCGGGATTCGGGTTCCAGGAGCAGAAGGCGAGGAAGCGGAGCGGTTCGAGGTGTTCCGCTTTATCACGCCGTATCGGAGGGGGTGGACGTGGTATATGGATGTGACGGATTTGCTGCCGTTGTTTCAGGATGCTCGCGAGTTTGATGCGCACATCGGGACGTACATGAAGGGTTGGCTGGTGAGCTTTGATCTGGATTTCTATCCTGGGGAGCTTGAGCGTGAGCCTATCAAGGTCGTGAACCTGTGGAACGGGAACGCGGATATCGGTGATCCTGAGAAACCAGTCGAGGAGTTCTATGTGGATCGCGTGGTTGAGGTCCCAGAAGGCGCCACGCACGCCCGTGTTCGCGCGACGGTGACGGGGCACGGCATGTTCCCCAACTCCAAGAACGCGGGGGAGTTCATGCCGATCTGGAGGACGCTGACGATCAGCAGCGAAGCGAACGAGGGCGATGTGCTCGAGCAGGACTTCATCAGCATGTCGGAGCGGAATCATCTGTGGAAGACGGATGTGTATCTGAATCCATGTAGACCTCAAGGGGGGACGTGGAAGTTTGATCGTTCGGGATGGGCGCCAGGGGATAAGGTGGAAGCGTGGAAAGTGGATGTGCAACCCGAGTTCATGTTCGGCGAGACGATTACGATTGAATACGATCTCGACGAGTACCTCAACGAGGGGCGAGGCGAGACCTGGGCGCCGCACCACTGGACCGACGCGGTCGTGGTCTTCTACAAGTAATCGAGATTTATATGGCACAACGCAAACTCCACGACAAGTACTTCAAGCAAGCGAAACGCGAGGGCTACGTCGCGCGCTCCGCGTACAAGCTGCTGGAGATCCAGCAGCGGCGCAAGCTGATCCGCAAAGGGGATCGCGTGCTCGATCTTGGGTGCGCGCCGGGATCATGGATGCAGGTCGCGGAGAAGCTTGTTGGACCTGATGGCATGGTGGTGGGGATTGACCTGCAGCGGGTCACGACGCCGTTTGGTGACAACGTGCGGACTGTGCAGGGTGACTTCACAGAGGTGGACATCGCGGAGCTGCTCCCTCCCAAGGTGATGCATCAGAAGAAGGTGTTTGATAAACCGGATGATGAGCAACCGGAACCTGAGCTGGTGCAGCCTTTGTTCGATGTGGTGATGTCGGACATGGCGCCCTCGACGACAGGGCACGGCGACCACTTCTTCTCCGAACGACTCTGTCAGGTGATCGTGGACGAGCTCCCAAACCTGCTCAAGAAGAACGGCAACTGCACGATGAAGGTGCTTGAGGGCGAGACCTTCCCCGATCTTCTGAATCGAGTAAAAAAAGCGTTCCGCACGGCGGGTGCGATCAAACCCGACGCGTGCCGAGACGTGTCGCGTGAGACATACATTTTCGGGACCGGGTTTAATCCATCGAAGGTGCGCGTGCGTGGTGATCAGGGACCGAAGGGGCTGCAAGCGCCGCCGGGTTGGGGCGAGTGAGTTTTTTAGCGCCCATCGCGGGACTGATCGCGGGCGGGATCGGCTCGACGCTCGTGGTCCTGTTCTGGATGCTCAGACTCCGCAGACGTCCGGTGCGTGTGTCCTCGACGCTGCTTTGGAAGAAATCGGTGCGTGACCTTGAGGGCAATATCCCTTGGCAGCGCGTGCGGCCGTCGTTTTTGTTGTTTCTCCAGCTGCTCGCGGTGCTGTTGCTGGCGATCGCGATCGCTCGTCCGACGCGCGATGCGTCGGTGATCGTGAGCGGCGAGGTCGTGGTTGTGATCGATGCGGGCGCATCGATGAAGGCGGTCGCGGAGAACGATGGGGCGACTCGGCTCCAAATTGCGCAGCGGGACGCATCGGCGCTGGTCAAGCAGATCGGGAGCCGATCGTCCTCGGCGCGGTTCCGGGTGATCCGATCGGGGAACCAGGCGCAGCTGGTCAGCGGACGATCCGGGACATGGAGACAAGCGGTCGCGGCGATCAACAGCATCGAGGCGAGCGACTCGGCATCGGACCTGAGCAGCGCGATGGAGTTGGTCGAGGCGATGCGGTCCGGAGAATCAACGGATGAGGAGTCGGCTGTTGATTCGATGACGACGTACGTCTTTACCGATGATGCGGACGCGGGACTTGGAGACGCGATCGTACGTGTGCCGCGTGTGGATCCGAGTCGAGCCAATGAGATCGGGAATGTGGGGATCGCGGTGCTCGCGGCTCAGCGAGATCAGTCCGATGCGGATCGGTGCCGAGTGTTTGTGACGATCGCGGGGCGCATCGGTGTGAAAACAGGCGTTGTTGTTCAAGCGTCGGCTGATGGATCGGTGCTCGCGTCACGTGCGGTCGAGCTCGTTCCAAACGACGACGGCGTCGCGGAGTCCACAGCGACGCTGGTGTTTGAACTCAATCGCGCGGCGCTGATTGAGGTTTCCATCCAGCGAGATGATGCGCTGTCGAGCGACAATCAAGCATGGGCGATGGTTCCGGATCCCTCCCCGATCGTGACGACGGTGGTCGCGCGCGACGGCGTCGCGGATCCGCTGCTGGTCGATGTGATCGGCGCGGCAACGGGCGGGCGTGTCGATGTGGCCGCTGAGGGGGAGTCGGTGTCTGGAGCGACGGGGCTGATGGTGTACGACCGGGTCATGCGCGATCCGAGGGTGCTGCTGCCGACGATTTCGTTTGTGGGATCGGACTCGGATGACGATACGCTGCGGCGCGTGCTGAGCTGGGAGCGCGGGCATCCGACGATGCGGGATGTCGATCTCGGAGGTCTGCGCTATGTTGGTGGCGCAGAGCTTGAAGGCGAGGCGCTGGCGATCGGGACTTCTGGTGCGGTGATCGCTGAGGTCGCGGAGGGCGGGGTTCGGCATTTGGCGGTTGGGTTTGCGCTCGAGGATTCGAACTGGGGGGTGCAGATCTCGATGCCGATTTTTATGTCCAACGTGGTGGGGTATCTGCTTCCGGGAACCAGCGGCTCGGGGCGCGTGTATCGCACCGGTCATCCGATCGGTGAAGCGGGGGTGGTGATTGATGATGTGGGGCTCGTCGAAGTTGATGGCGAGACGATCGGTGTCGCGCTGCTCGATCGCGAGCAGTCTGTGCGAGCGGGGATGGTGTTTGCGGGGGGTGATGAAGACCGCAGCACGCAAGCGATCGCGTCGGCTGGTACGAGCGGGCGTGTTGAGCTGTGGAGATGGTTCGTGCTCGCGGGGCTGTGCGTGCTCACGCTTGAGTGGGTGATCGATCTCTCACGCCGGCGGATCGCGTAAGCGGATTCAAAATGTGTTCATGGATTTGGGTTGATGCCGGTCCAGTTGGTGGTGTCGATGACGAATCGTCCCGGCTCGCTTTGCCACGGCATCATGCGCCGCGGCCAGGCGCTGCGGTTGTTGGGGTCGATGCGTTCGAGTCCGATGAGGAGGAAGCCGTCGATGGTGAGGACTTGGGGGGGGAGGTCGATCTGGACGATCCAGCGGTCTTGATCGGTTGTGGAGATGATCCGTGTGTCTTCCGGGACGTCGTGATCGGAGCGGAACTCGACGACGCCGAGCTTTCGGGAAATGGTCCAAGAGGCGCGCGAAGCGTCCATCGGTCCGGTCCAGACTCTGATCTGTGTGTCTTGATCGTGCTTGGAATCATGCTTGGGGTCGATGGCGCACTCGAGGTAGAGGCGCCAACCCTCGGAGTTGTTGGAGGAGATGATCGGCGCTTCGCGCATGATGAGTCCCGCGATCTGTTTCTCGTTTGGGGGGAGGAGTCCAAGTGCTGAGTTCCGGGAGCTCAGCGCGTTGAGCGTCCAGTCGTTAAGCATCGGACCCACGACGATCCCAGGGGGTGATCCGAGGGGGATCGATCCGAGTGATTGGAGCGTGATCCGTTCGTTCCCGATCTGCGTGAGGATGGATCGTGGTTCGCTGATGTGTCCTGCTTTGGTGTCGATCGGTGTCGGGACGGCGATGGAGCGCGTGGACATCTGCGCGTGGGGGAGCTGATCGACGAGCGGATTGATGCTGCGGCTCTGGATGCGGACGAGCTGGGAGGTCTCCTCGTGGTGGACGCTCAGGACCCCGATGGTGGGGGAGGTGATGAGCGGATGGCGCGAGGGGTGTCCGGCGTCGTCGATGATCCAGGACATGGCGCTTGGTTGGATCGCGAGCCAACCTCGGACGCGCTCGACGCGGAGTTCGTCGTTGACGAACGGCGAGAGCAGGTCGTGCGCCAGCGCCGAGAGCTGTGTGGTGTCGTCTGTCCACATCGGGACGAGCTGGTCATCGGCGGTGACTGTTCGCGTGAGCTGGTGCTTGAGTCGATGCGCGACGTTTGGGTCGATGAGCCAGATGCGGCCGAGGATGATCTGCCAGCGAGCGGTGAAGTGGCTCGCGATCTCATCGAGGACCGAAACGCTGTCGGTTTGCAGGAGTTCGGTGTGGATCGCCGTGAGGTCGCGATCGCTGGTTGATGGTCCGGTGCGTTCGTTGGACGTGGGGTTGAATCCCTCGCTCATGAGCTTGGCGCGCCAGCGGTTGAAGGGATCGGCGCGGAGACTGGTGAGCGCATCGCGGATGTAGGGTGAACGCTGCTGCTCGGGATTCAGTGCGGCCTCCCAGAAATGGTCGTTGCTCCCTCGGCTGGATTCGAGGATCACGCGGAGGGGGGAGGGGAGCCAGTTCGGTTCGTATCGAGTCTCGTCGATCCAGATTCCCTGACCCACAGCGTCGATGGGGAGATCGATCAGCGCGATCCATGTGCCGGGTGATTTGGATTTGGTCTTGGTGTACTGCGTCGGGGTGAGGGTGTTCCAGATCGGGGTCCCACGTGTCCAGTTGGTCGAGATGTTGGTGAAGGACGCGAAGACGAAGTGGGCGCTGGCGCTGATTTCTCGGCCGTCGTCGATGCGAACGTTGATCCCTGATTTGAGCTTGCTGGGGTCCTCGACTTTGATCGGGAGGACAAGCGGATGCGCGACGATCGCATCGACGCGGTCGCTCAGCGGCGTGACGTTCTGGGCTTGGAGGATCGGGCTCAGGAGCACCAGGAGGGGGATGAGGGACCGAAAAAAGTGTGGAAACTGGTGCATTACACAAAAATACGCACAGAAAGGGGAATTGTGTTGCAACCGATTCGAGGATTCGGCAATATAGTAAGTGAGTGCTTACTTAGTGAGCCGGGCAAACTTCGGGATTCTGGCGGAATTGGTGTCAGGGTCTGGGATTGGGCGCGGTTCGTGGGTGAGACGGTCCCTTGAAGGAGGTTCACGATGAAGGCAAGAAACTCGAAACGAAACAAACTCGCGATCACTGGTGCTCTGGCGCTCGGTGTGGTGACGCTCGGTGGGTGTGACAACGCGGGTCAGGGGATGTTCTCAGGTGCCGCGCTTGGGGCATTGACCGGACTGGCGCTGGGTTCACTGGACGGCAACGCCGGCGAGGGCGCGGTCGCGGGGACCATCATCGGAGCCGCGGGCGGCGCGATCCTCGGAGACATCAACGAGCGCGAGCGTGAGAACGCACGCTATCGCGGATCGGATCATCGCTACGACTCCCGATACGATCGGCGTCATCGTTCGCACTCCCATCGGCACGGGCACTACAACGATCCGTGGTGGGAAGAGGACTGGTGCGATTGATTCGAGGGTTCTGATCGACCTCAAATCCCATTCCGTCAAACGCTTTGCGTATCATGCACGGCCCCTTTGAAAGGCTGATTCCTGTGCAGATACGCAATTTTTCTATCATCGCCCATATCGACCACGGCAAGTCCACGCTTGCGGACCGTTTGCTCCAAGCGACCAACGCGGTGAGCGACCGCGAAGCGAAGGCGCAGCTGCTGGATTCGATGGATCTTGAACGCGAACGCGGGATCACGATCAAGGCGTCCGCCGTGACGGTCATGCACCATCACAACGGCGAAGACTACATGCTCAACTTCATTGATACGCCGGGGCACGTGGACTTCGGGTACGAGGTCTCTCGCGCGCTCAAAGCGTGTGAAGGAGCTCTGCTGATCGTCGATGCGTCCCAAGGCGTCGAGGCGCAGACGGTGGTCAATACCTACCTCGCGGTTGAGCAGGACCTGGAGATTGTGCCTGTCCTCAATAAGATCGATCTCCCTGGCGCGCGTCCCGATGAGATCGCGGATGAAGTCGAGCAGGTGCTCGGGATCGACGCGATGGACTGCATCCCAGTTTCCGCGAAGACGGGCGAGGGGATCCCGGCGCTGCTTGATGCGATCTGCGATCGTTTCCCGGCTCCCGCGCCTCCGACAACGGAGAAGACGCGGGCGCTGATCTTCGATGCGGTCTACGACGACTATCGCGGTGTGATTGTGTACTGCCGAGTGTTTGATGGGAAGCTCAAGGTGGGCGACAAGATCCTGATGATGGGTCTGGAGCGGACCTTTACGATTACCGAGCTTGGGAAGTACAACCCCAAGCCTGAAAAATACAAAGAG
The DNA here is from genome assembly GCA_965250055.1 of Phycisphaerales bacterium. Classification (GTDB taxonomy): domain Bacteria; phylum Planctomycetota; class Phycisphaerae; order Phycisphaerales; family UBA1924; genus UBA1924. The sequence goes on from OZ252285.1 coordinate 122,994, forward strand.
ATTTGTGCTGGTGAGACGTGCTATCTCGTCGCGGCGATCAAGACGCTCGGCGATGTGCGTGTTGGTGATACGATCACGATTGATCATGATCGTGCTGATGAGCCGCTCGCGGGGTATGAGCCTCCGGCGCAGATGGTGTTCTGTGACTTCTACCCATCAACGACGGAGAAGAAGGGCAACGACTTCGAGGAACTTCGCGAGGGGATGGAGAAGCTCGCGCTCAACGACTCGTCGTTCTCGTTCCAAGCGGTGCACTCTGAGGCGCTGGGATTCGGATTCCGCTGTGGGTTCCTTGGGTTGCTTCACATGGACATCATCCAGGAGCGTCTGGAGCGCGAGGCGGGGGTCGAGGTCGTCCAGACGGCGCCGACGGTGTCGTACAAGATCAAAATGCGCGGCAAGGGGAACGAGATCTTCGAGAAAGAGATCCACAACCCTGCGGACCTCCCAGATTCTGGATTGATTACGGAGTTCAGCGAACCGATCTGTAAGGTCGAGATCATGACTCCTGAGCGGTACATCGGTGAGACGATGAAGCTGTGTCTGGATCGGCGCGGCATCTTCAAGAACCAGACGTTCGTCAGTCATGGACGCGACATGCTGACGTTCGAGATCCCGCTCGCGGAGATCATCTTTGACTTCTATGACAAGCTCAAGGGGATCAGTCAGGGTTACGCGACGATGGACTACGAGGTCACTCGTTACGACAAGAACGAGCTCGTCAAGGTCAGCATCCTGATCAACGGCGATCCGGTCGAGGCGTTGTCATTGATCTGTCACAGGGATCGAGCCGTGGCGCGTGGGAAGCTGCTGCTGAGCAAGCTCAAGAAGCAGATCGATCGTCACCAGTTCGAGATCCCGTTGCAAGCCGCGATCGGTGGGAAGATCATCGCACGCGAGACGATCAAGGGTTTCCGCAAGGACGTGACGGCGAAATGCTACGGCGGCGACGTCTCGCGTAAACGCAAACTCCTCGAAGCACAGAAGAAAGGCAAGAGCAAGATGAAATCCATCGGCTCGGTCAACATCCCACAGAAAGCGTTCATGGCGGTGCTGGATACGGGGGAGTGAGATTTGCCCTATGTTTCGAAAATCAGCCTGACACTTTCAGTTCATTCTGAGCTTCTTGCTCCAGACGCAATTAGTAAGCTCGCTGATTCGAATCCATCTGATTCACATTGCAAAGGCGATGCGAGGGGGAATGGAACGGTCGATCGTGGGTTCTATCAAACTAACTATTGGGCTCTAAGTGTCAGAATAGATGGTGCTGAACTTGAGACTGAGTCCACAGATTGGTTTTCTGATGGTTTATTGGAGCTGCTGCAGCAGGTCCCAGTAGATTTTGTTCAAAGGCTCAAATTGAATGATCCAGATGTTGGAGCAATCATTTGGATTGGACTCTTTGATGTTCAGGATCAAGGAGCCATCAACATTCGATCTGACGTTTCCAAGATGCTCGGGGAGATGGATCTTGAGTTAGTATTTGATATGTATATCGATCACAGCTCATAACTGGCCGGGTGCCCCGACTCGCCGTCTTCGGCGCAGTCGGGATCGAGCACTGTTCGCACAACTGAAGACCCGACTGCGCGTAAGAACGCGAGTCGGGGCACCCGCTCCCTAGAATCCGGGAGTGCAGGTTTGAACTGATACGGGATTACACGATGAATGACTCGCCTTCCACATCACCATCCACTAACGACTCCGACTCCAAGGCTGTGGGCAAAAAGAAACGCAACCTGTGGAGAGGTTTCTGGCTGACTTTCCTCGTGCTCTCGCTCGCCTTTGCGTGGTACAGCTTTTATGTCCCATCGAATGACGTCGCTTGGGCTGGGAACTTCACTTTGGCTCAGCAGAGATCGGTCGAAGCAGACAAGCCGATCATTCTCTATTTCACTGGGGTGTGGTGTGCTCCTTGCCGCATCATGAAGCGACGGGTGTGGGCGGATGAAGAGGTGACGGCGTTGGTCAACGAGCAGTTCATCCCGGTGGCGCTGGATGTCGATGATCCCGAGAATGCGGCACTCATGGAGCGCTACGGCATCGTCGGTCCGCCGGTCATCATCGTGAGTGATGCGGAGGGGAATGCACTCCGATGGAAAGCGGGGGGAATGGGCAAAGCTGAGTTCCTCGAGCTGCTCAATCCGTCGACTCCTGATTAGATTTCAACTTGTCGGGTGGCGTAGAGGTGTCGTCTTCGACTCCTCCACGATCTTGGAATGCAGAACATATCGAAGACATGCAGGAGCCGAAGACGGCACCTGCATGCCACTCGTCGTACATATGTAAGCGCGTAGTTTCAAAATACTCAGTTGTGTGTCTTGTCTGAGTGTCCGATCGGGGATCGTGTTTACAGTCTAAAACCCGATATTGAACGCCATTGAGCGTTTTGTTTCATGTGAGTTGTCCCGCTGAGCTGCGCGCATTTTGAAGTTAGGTGTTGAAATTCAAACCTAGACGATCTAGTTTATAGATGGTAGAACAGGGTTCTGATTCTGCTAGAGAGAACAACTGGGGCGCTGTCCCCGCAACTCAAGGGAGAAAGACATGAAAGCATTTCCAATGTTGGTGGCATCGACCATCGCGGCAAGCTTCGCGCACGCAGGTGGTGTGGACTTTGACTTTGAAGACCAATCGATTGGGTTCATTCCTGGCGAGACCCTCGTGCTCACATCGCAAGGTGTTGATGTGACATTCAGCGGTTTGGGACTGAATATCCGTGACCTTCCCGCGGCTTTCTCCGCGGGCAACGTGCTCTCGTCGAGTGGGGACACAGGCCCGATCACTGTTTCGTTTAGCCAGAACATCGAGATGGTTTCTTTCGAGAACCTCATCAACGGACGCTTTACCGGCGAAGTCGATGAGATCGATGGTTGGGCGTACGACTCCGACGATAACCTAGTAGATAGCTTCACCGCTTCGACTTCGGATTTCGCGGTGCTCACTGGGGATATTTCGTATGTCGTCTGGGAAGCATCGTCGACTGGGTTTGTGGTTGACAATGTGTCATTCGCGATCCCATCACCAAGCGCCGCAGCGTTGCTCGGTCTTGGCGGATTGGTTGCTTCACGTCGGCGTCGGAGCTGATTGATCAAGTTCAGACAATGATTCGGCTCGGGTTCCTGCAAGGGTGCCCGAGTTTTTTAGTATGACTTTGCACTCAGATTGAACATCGTTGTCGGTTCTGAGGGGATCGGACTTGTGATTGGGAATGAAATTCTCACAGCTCCGAAGTCGGCGTATAAGGGCGCCTTCTGGATCCCTTACTCAAACACCACTGGTTCGCCTCGGCGGGAGGCGTCGATGACGATAAAGGCGCGGGTTTCTTGTGCTTCGAGCAGGTTGGTGATGCTGTGGGGTTCGTCTGCGGCGTAGTTGGCGCTCTCTCCTGATCCGAGCTCGACGCGTGCGTTGTCCTCGATGCTTGGGTCGAGTCGTTCGATCGCGAGTCGTCCGGTGATGCAGGTCGCGTGCTCGACGACTCCGGCGCCGTCGGCGTTGAACTCGACGCTCTGACCAGGTGGGAAGATGAACAGCAGGACCTGGACGCCGTGGGAGACCATCGGTGGGCTGAGGAGGTGTCGCTCGACTCCGGATTGTGGGTCAACGAGGACGCGTCGTTTGTCGCCTTCGAGTTTTTCGAGTCGCGTGGAGCGTGGGACATCGAGGAGGTCGGAGATTTGGCAATCGAGTCCAAGCGAGATGGAGCAGGCAACGCGGAGGGTGGGGTTCTTCTTTCCCGACTCGATTTCGCTGAGCATGGCTTTGCTGATGCCGCAGCGTTCGCTGAGCTCTCCTTGGCTGAGTTCGAGTTGTGTGCGTCGAGCTTTGACGGCGTCGCCAAAATCCATAAATTAATTCTCCAATGCGAAATAATTCGCTATAGCGATTGACTTCTTCCTGATGGATAGTATGCTATAGCGAAATAGTTCGCTTGTCAAGCATCGGCTCAACGTGGCCCCAGGTTCGAAAGGAGTACGCCATGTCGGAAAAAATCGTGTCTCAATGGAGTTCTTTCCCGGATCAACGCTCGTTTTGGCGTCTCAGTGCGTTCGGGGCAGTGTTCGCGATAGCGATCATTCTTGCGGTGACGCTGACTCCTAACGCGTCGGCGGGTTCTGCAGAGTTGGAAACGCCTGCGATTGCGGTCGATATTCCCTGAGTGAACGCTGAAACAGCAAAGAGACAACCCCGGCGGGATCGTGTGATCTCGCCGGGGTTGTGGCGTTTTGTGTTGGAGTAGTTTGGAGCGTTAGCAGAGCTTCGCGCCTTTGGACTCGTAGAAGTCTGCGAGGCCTTCGCGTGCGGCGTAGCTGTACTTCTTCGCGATCGACTCGGACCAGGTTGCCGCAGGCGCACCGCGGTCAACAAGGTATTGCTTGTAGAGCTCGTCGTACTGATCGATGTACGCGAGGTTCTGTTCGTCGTTTGGGTACTCGTTCTCGAAGAGCATCGCTTGGGGCGCGAGGCGCGGACGATGGATCGGGGACTCGTCTGGAGTTCCAGCGCAGAGGCCGTAGAGGGGGAGGACGCCTTTGGGGAGGTTGAGGACTTCGTTGAGTTTGGGGAGGTCGTTGCGGATGCCTCCGATGTAGCAGGTGCCGTATCCGAGGGATTCGAGGGCGAGGGTGAAGTTTTGGGCGAAGAGCGACGCGTCTATCGCGCCGACGAGGAATGCTTCGAGTCCGGTTTTGTATTCGTTCCCGGCGTGCTGGGTGAGGAGCATGTGCTTGCGGAGATCGGCGCAGATGACGAAGAAGGAGCCGCAGTCGCGGACTTTTTGTTGGGGACCGGCGAGGTCGGCGATCTGTTGGCGTTTGTCGTTGTCGGTGATGTGGAGGATGCAGTACGGCTGGACAGCGGAGGACGTCGCGGCGGCTTGTCCGGCGATCATCGCGGCGTTGATGTGCTCCTGCGGGATCGGATCGGGGGTGTACTTGCGGATCGAGCGGTGCGCGAGCATGGTGTCGATCGTGGGGTTGGTGGTCGGATTGGTTGATGGTGACTGGGTATTCATGGTCAAGGATAGTTCCCAAGATTGTGACGGGTCATGCTCTGGGGCGCATCCAGTACTGTCATAGACAGCGGCTTACCGCTGATGCACGGGACTCAAGCAGGAGATACAGGATGGACTGGACAAAGAACGCACGCGGGGGCGCGGATGTGAAACTGATTATCGCGCTGCTCTTTGCGCTCGGTGGATTGTCATGGGCGGCGGTGTCGTTCATGTCCAGCGGCAAACAAAAATCAGAACCGACAGGCCCTCGCATTGTGGACGCGGTGATCGATGACGAGGGTAACGAGATCGACGCGAGCTACACCAAAGCAAGCAGCGACAATCAGATTGATCAGGTCAAAGGCGAGATCGAGCAAGCGATCCAGCAGCAAGCGCAGGCAGCGCTCGCGCAGATCAATGCTCCCAAAGGACTCCCCGATGGACTGAGCGACGCGACGCTCAACGCGTTCATCCCAGTCTTGAGCGGCGATCACGATTCGTTCATCGACGCGATCATCGCGATGGGCGGGAAAGTCCCGGGCGAACTCGAAGACGATCATCCGATGTTCACGCACCTGACCAAGGTGTTCAAAGACGCAAAAGTGGATCTCTCGCGGATTACTTTGGAGCGGTTTGTCGCTCCAGAGGGCGGGCGGATGCAGATGCGCCGCGACGTCGAGACGGATGATGTGGATGTCGAGCCGGGCGAGGGCGGGCGCGGCGGAGTGAGCACGCAGGTCATGGAGATGCAGCCCGCAACGTTGTTCCCCGATGCGCCACCAAAGCAGGACCCAACAGCGGTGCAGATCAAGATTCCGGTCCAGCCCAAGGGGGACAAGAACGAATCGATCTTCGCGCTGATCCTCACGTGGAACAAGGACGCGAAGCTCTGGCAACCTGCGGCGTACCAAGTCATCAAAAACCGACTGATGGAGGACGGATAAATGAACACGCGCACGATTCCATCACGCGGATTTACGCTCATCGAGCTCTTGGTCGTCATCGGGATCATCGGCATCCTGATCGGGATCCTGCTGCCGGCACTCTCAGGCGCACGTGGATCGGCGCTGCAGACCGTGGCGCTTAGTAATGTGCGATCGGTCGGGACGCAGTTCCAGGTCTTCGCGGACGAGAATGGGAAGTATCCGCAGCAGAATCCTGGGGAGCTTCCATCGAGCATTGATCTTGGTCAGGACTTTGAGCCGGTTGGTGATGAGGTGATCATCGAGTGGTATCCCGGAGGGATGATCATCGCGACGACGGACTACTTCAGTCACAGCTGGATGTGGCCCGCGATGATCGCGCCGATTGATGATTGGCCAACCTACTGGGAGACATGGATCTCTCCGCGCAAGGATCAGGACCTCCCGAAGCTCGAGGACTTTGACTTTCAGCAGAGCATCAACGAGCGAGAGATGATCTCGCTTGCGTACTCCAACTCGTTCGTCGCTCGTCCCGAGTACTGGGATGGGGAGTCGCACGCTGGGGATCTGTCGCTGCTGCGATCGACCAGGCCGCATGATGTGAAGTTTGCTTCAGGGAAGGTGATGCTGTGGGATGATGACCTTTCGTACCTGACTGGTAAGAAACTCCCTGAGCGTGTTGATGGGTTGCTCAATGCGAAGACTCCGATGGTCTTCGCGGATGGTCATGCCGATGCGCTGCTCCCGAGCGATGCGAGCGATGGTGTCGAGAACTCGATGACCGGCGAATCCACGAAGCTGCACAACACGGCTGACGGCGTGCATGGTCGGGACTATTGATGCTGCTCTGAAAGCTCTACTTCCAGCGTTCGGGAGTCTCGATGTAGTGGGGATTGTTCTCTGAACTGATCGATCCGATCGCGTGCTCTGGAATACTTCGGCTGCTCGGATCGTGCGAGCTTCGTTGGACTGAACCATCCACGCGTGCGTTGATCGCTTGTCCGAATCCGGTCGAGTGGTCGATGCCGTGTCTGAACGCGGTGGTGGGGGAGTAGTTCTCGATCCAGTATCCATGTCCCGCGTAGATGCTTGGGGGATCCAGCAGGGCGCTGCTGGAGGGAAGATCACCAAAGAATGAGATCAATGCATCGGCGAACACGACGAGTTTGGTCGGATGCTGGATCTGGTGTGTTTTGATGGTGCGCTGATTGATCAGTGTGTGGTATCCGGTGGTGCTTGGCGCGAGTCCGTACGCGTTGTAGCCGTAGGTTGAGGTGAAGGTGTCGAACTGTCCTTGGTGTTTGTAGGTGCCCTCTGGTTGGTTGGGACATTCGAAGACCGAGCGATCTCCGAGCGCTGCGGCGAGGTATGGGGAGAGTGTTCCGGTGGTGTGGTCGAGCGTGTGGGAGGAGGCGTGTTCGGTGCCGTACCAGTAGGTTCGGCTTGAGGACTGGGTGTGGGATTGTGTCTGGAGGTGAGGCATCGCGCTGCCTCGGTTTTCATCGGTGTACATTGTCCATCCGATGGTCAGCTGACGGAGGTTGGACTCGCACTTGATCGCGCGGGTGCTCCCTCGAGCGGCGCTGAGCGATGGGAGCATGATCCCGATGAGCAGCGCGATGATCGCGACGACGACCAACAGCTCGATGAGCGTGAAACCATGATGTCTGCGTGAGCTTGTCATGGGGTTGGTTTGAGTGATGAGAGTGGTTTATGCCCATCGATGATCGCGCGGAGCTGCTGTGCGATTGGCTGTGGTGGTGGGGTGTTGATGAGATCGAGGGCGCTGAGTCCTTCGCTAGATGTTGAGAAGACGCGGCCGTTGAAGAGCGCGGGGGAGGTGCCGGTGAAGCTTTGTGTGGAGATGATGAACGCGGGATCGCTGGGGTTTTTCGTGAGATCGATCGTGTGCAGGGACTCGGCGTGCGTGAACGGATCGAACGCGGTGGGAGGTGACATGGTCCCGGCGATGAGTCTGTGCTTGTGATTGACAATCATCGCGATGGGGTGGTGTCCCCAACCTCCGATGGAGAGGTAGGGTTCGCCTTGGTCCCATGAGCCGGACTTGTTGAGGTCTTGGTGGGTTGCTTCGAAGGTGTCCCAGAGGACGCTTGCTGAGTTTCCTAAATCCTGAATGAGCTCGATCGCGGGGAGTGATCCGGTGAAGATGGTCGAGGGCGAGGTGGGGACTCCGCCGGAGACAATGATCCTGTTGTTGCTGAGCACGATCGGCGTCGCGTTGGTGCGGACTGTGGGGACGGACCATTGGATGGCGCCTTTTGTTGCTTCGATTTTGATCGTGTTGGCGCTGCGTTGTCCGCCTTGGAAGTTGTAGCTTGATGCGTAGATGAATCTGTCTTGGTAGGTCACGCCTCCGAAGAATCCGAGTGGTTCTGGGTTGGGGGTGTCCCAGATTGGCGCAGGGGTTGTTGTGCTTGTCGCGTCGTATGCGAGGATGTGTCCCGCGCCTCCCGATCCGTTGTCAGCGGTCGCGACATAGACGACACCGTCGTGATACGCCGGAGTGTTTCCGGAGCAATCTCCTGGGAGCGATGCGGTCCACACGATCTCACCGGGTTCGTAGGGATTGGTTGTAGACATCGGATCGAGGTTGATGCAGATGAGCGATCCGGTCGCGCCCGCGGCGAAGGTGTAGTCGGTGATGAAGACGCGGTTGGTTCCATCGAGATCATCGGTCACGGAGGGCGATGCGTTCACGATGGGCAAGGTTGTAGGTGTGCTCCAGAGTTCGTCGCCGGTGAATCGGTCATAGGCGGCGATGGAGAATCCCGACGCGACGATCACGCTGTGATTGTTGGGGTCGATCGAAGGCGAAGACCACGAATCGAGGATCGCAAACGAGATCTCGCTGGACCAGATGAGTTCTCCTGATTCCTGATCAAACGCGGCGAGGTAACGCGCGAAGCTCAGATCGAGTCCGATCGCGTAGACATGCACCTCGTCGGCAACGACCCCCGCTTGCGGGATAAAGCTCAGCTCGATGGATTCATCACCGATGCTCGTCCAGCTTGGGGTGTCGAGCAGATCGGCTTGCGTGAATGGGATGGTTGAGTGTGAACTCGAACCACCAAGCTGCGACCACCAGGGCTGTTCGATCAGCACGGGTCCCTTGGGGAACGCGATCGGCTGTGCACTGGAAATCGTGCAGGTCAGCAATACAGACAGGATGGGTGCGGATCTGTTCATCGTTTGAATCCGCCTCGCTGTGTTTCCACAACGAGACGGGTCTCTCTCCACCAGTGGGGTGGAATGTGGTCAGTTAGCTTCTGCGGCGGCGCGATGCGACCAATCCAGAAACACAGAGCATCGCGATCGCTCCCGGAGCGGGGACCACCGCAACGGCGTCGATCTCGAAGGCGCTTCCGGACTCGTTGAGGAAGCGGACGAAGCTCGCGGAGCTGAGTCCGGTCGACGCGATGTCGATCCCGATGCCTCCACCTGAGCCGTTGTACGCGTCAAGGACCTGCTCGAAGGTCATGTTGGCAAAGTCCGCGGCGGTCAGTGTGGGGTCGAGCGCCTGGGTGAAGTCGGTCTCGATCGATCCAGCCGCGGCGGGGGATGGTGAGGTGTAGTCCGCGAATCCGAGTGTTGGGAAGAGTTCTAGGGTGATGGTGGTCGCGGTGATCCAGTTGACGCCGTCTGCGGAGACCTGGATGGTCGCGGCTCCTCCGGCGCCGAAGATGAACGGATTGGCGCCGGTGAATCCGGTCCCGTCGTTGTTTGGATCGGCGTCGGTCCATGTGGTGTCGGCGAATCCGGCGTTGGAGAAGACGATCAGGTCGACGCCGTATGCGTGGCTGGCGCTGTTGGTGATCGCGGTGTCGAAACCAAGGGCGAGGTGACCACCCGATCCGATGGACACGATCTCATCAGTCCCGAACGCGGGATTGAATGGAGTGACGCCGGATGGGAAGATACCTTCTCCTGTAAATCGCTCGGCGCTTCCCAGCGCGGTCGATGCGGTGGTGTATCCCGACGAGGCGTTGCTGCCTTGGTCGTAGGACAGGACGGATGACGCGAACGGCGATGCGTGAACAGCCATGCTGGTGGCGGTTGTGGTGAGCGCGAGCGCTCCGGTGGTGATGATGTTCATAGAACTCGTAAACTCTCTGCCCAAAACTGCGTGGGCTCCTGTGTGTTGTCCTGTTTCGCGCAGGACACTCCCTGGGATCAACATCCGGAGCTGCGAGTGTGGAGTGGGGGCGGGAGCTGCGAGCAGGGAGAGCGCACAACCGATCCGCCGACCCATATCGCGAGGTCCGGCACATCTGTTGAGGCAGGTCTTCCGGCTTGGGGCTCTGAGTCGCTCGTGCCTTCCCGGTAAATTTGTTACCAGTGGCTGCCGATCTGATCGGCGGAGCGGTCATCGTTGCCCGTTACGGCGGCGCGTCCGCGGTGGAGTCTCACCACACTTCCCTATTCACCGAGCTTGATACATCACGCTCGGCACCTTCAACGACAAGACTGTACCAGTTGCACGCGACCAGAGCAAACGCGGATCACGCGAGCTTGGCAAGAAGCTGCGCCAGCTGCTTGGGATCGCGGTTCTGGACAATATTTTTCCAGGATTCTGGTTTGAGATTGGTCTTGGAGAGCGCCTGCTCGGCGCGTTTCCAGAGCCGATCGAGCTTTTTCTGGTCGTCTTGAGCGAGCGTGATGTCGGTCACGATCTCCCCTAATCGGGTCGCGAGGATGGTGTCCTGGTTGTCGTAGTAGCGATTGATGACCTTGCGTTGGTAGCTGGAATATTCTCGACCGCCGGCCATGATGATGCTCGCTGGGATTGATGGGGTGGGGAATCGCGGGAACCCTACCGAAGTCCGATAATCGGGCGGATGAGTGGCCGCGGGGTCCAAAAATGAAAAGTACCCCCCTCAGGACTCGAACCTGAAACCCGCTGATTAAGAGTCAGCTGCTCTACCGATTGAGCTAGGGAGGCATTGGTCTATTGACCGAGCAGATGATAGACCGCTCCGAACTGATTTGTCCAGCGTGGGGGGAGCGGATTGATTGACGATCGAGGGGGAGGGGGCTATTGTTCCCGTCCAAATGGGACTCCCTCGGATCTGTATCTGGGGGGTGCAAGTGAAGATTTAAGACGGGTTTGAATCCCGATAGGAGAGCGACATGCTTCCAGCACAAAGACAGAGCCGAGGCCGAAGCAAGCGTCGCCGTTCGCACGATGCGATCACTGGTGCGAAGCCGACCATTTGCCCACTGTCGGGTATGCCAAAGCTGCATCACCGCGCGTGCACCGAGTCGGGCTATGTGCGTCCGGGTCTTCGCATCAAGGTTCGCAAGCTTGGCATCGGCGTCAACGCTTAATCTGATTCATCGAGGTAAGCCGTGACGGTTCGAGTTGGGATCGATGTCATGGGTGGGGACCATGCACCGGATGCGGTGTTGCGTGGTTGTGCCGAGGCGCTGCCCGTCATGGCTGATGATGTCACGCTCGTGTTGATCGGTCCTGAGGATCAGATCCAGAGCTTCCTTAAAGAAAACAATATCAACGATCCCCGGATTGTCATCGAGCACACCACCGATGTCATCGCGATGGATGCGTCCCCTATGGAAGCGGTCCGCAATCAGAAGGATTCGTCCATCGTTCGCATGTCGATGCTCGGATCGAAGAAAGCGGACGTCCGTTGTGACGCTGTGATCTCTGCGGGCAACACCGGCGCGTGCGTCGCGGCGGGGCAGATGAACATGCGACGTCTTCCCGGCGTGCATCGTCCAGGAATCGCGGTGACGATCCCGTCGTTCCATGGACCGGTCACGCTGTGCGATGCGGGAGCGAATCCCGAACCACGCGCGACCCACCTCTGGCAGTATGGCTTGATGGCTGAGGTCTACGCGAACAAGATCCATGGTGTCGAGTCTCCACGAGTCGGTGTGATGAACATCGGTTCGGAAGAATCCAAGGGATCGGGGCTCGCAAAGGGAGCCGCGGATCTGCTGCGGAACTCTCCAGGGATCAACTTTGTGGGATTTGTTGAGGGACGTGACTTCTTCGCGGGTAAAGCGGATGTCATCGTGACCGACGGCTTCCTCGGCAACACGCTGCTCAAGATGGCTGAGGGGATGGCCAAGAGCTTGTTCCAAGCGATCGCGACGGAGATCTACGAGCAGGACCCTCAGTTGGCGCTCAAGTTTGAGCCGGTCGTGAAGACTATTTATGCGAAAAACGATTACCACGAGCACGGCGGGGCGCCGCTGCTCGGAGTGAATGGTGTGATGATGATCGCGCACGGCTCGTCTGAACCACGCACGATCAAGAACGCGATCCTCAAGACTGTTGAGTACGTCAAGGGGCACATCAACGACGCGATCGTCGAGCGTCTTGCTCAAGCGGAAAAAGCTCTTCAGGGCGAGCTCGCGTGAAGTCTGTTCTGAGTCCTGTCTAAGTAAGGGAACCCCCGAATGAACACACAAACAGGCGGGCCCAACAGGGTCGGCGTTGAGATCATCGGATCGGCAACCTATCTCCCGGAAGGGAAACTCACCAACCAAGACCTCGAGAAGCTGATGACCACGTCCGACGAGTGGATCACCAAGCGCACAGGGATTCATACACGCCGTCGTGCGGATATGGCGAACGGCGAGAAGACTACCGATCTCGCGACAGGCGCGATGGGCAAGGCGCTCGAGAATGCTGGGGTCGATCCGAAAGAACTGGACCTCTTGCTCGTCGCAACGATGACTCCTGATTCTCCGACTCCATCGGTGGGGTGTGTGGTCGCGCGTGATCTTGGGTGCAACCAGATCGGGGCGATGGACATCAACGCGGCGTGCTCCGGATATGTTTACACCATGTCGATCGCGGACTCGCTCATCCGATCGGGGATGTACAAGACCATCGGGGTGATCGGCGCTGACACAGTGACGCGTCACCTGGATTATTCGGATTACGGGCGCGGAGCCGCGATCCTGTTCGGTGACGGCGCCGCGGCGATGGTGCTCCGCGCGAGCGAGGATTCGTCCAAAGGCATGATCGCGCATCGCATGCATGCTGACGGTGAGGGCGCGAAGCAGCTGTTCATCCCGTCGTGCAAGCACGACTTTGTGGAGCAGGATCTGTTCGACGAGCGCAAGCTCGACAAGGTCCAGATGAACGGGCAAGCGGTCTTCAAGTTCGCGGTCAGCAAGTTCCAGGAGGTCATCGCTGACACTCTTAAAGACGCTGGGATCGGTGCGGATGAGGTGGATCATTACATCTGTCACCAAGCGAACTCGCGGATCCTGGATTCAGCGCGTGATCGGTTCGGGATCCCTGCGGAGAAGCTGCTGGTGAATATCGATCGGCTCGGGAACACGGTGGGGGCATCGGTGCCTTTGGTGTTTGATGAGCTGATGCAGGCGGGTAAAATCAAACCGGGCCAGAAGGTCATGTTCCTCGCGTTCGGCGCGGGATTGACCTGGGGCTCATCGCTCTGGCAGCTCTGAGCGATGTTCTTACTTTTCTTTAGGGGTATCAACAATGAACAACATCATTCTTTGTCCAGGTCAGGGCGCTCAGGTCGTTGGGATGGGCAAGCTCTGGAGCGAGACTTCCGAAGCGGCTCGCGCGATCTTCCAGCAGGCGGATGCCGTGCTCGGTGACTCGCTGGGCGCACCGCTCTCGACGCTGTGCTTCGAGGGCCCTGCGGATTCGCTCAATCGCACCGATGTTTCGCAGCCGGCGATCTACACCGCATCGATCGCGTGTCTCGCGGGTTGGCTCGATGGCGAGAACCTCACCAAGGGCGAGCTCAACATCGCCGCGACCGCTGGACTCTCGCTCGGAGAATACACAGCGCTGCACATCGCAGATGCGTTCAGCTTCGAAGACGGACTCAAGCTCGTCGCGCTGCGTGGGAAGGCGATGCAGGAAGCCGCGGAAGCGGCGGACTCCTCGATGGTCGCGCTCATCGGCGCCGATGAAGCGCAAGCGAACGAGGTCTGCGACAAAGCACGCGAGGGCGACATCCTCGTCGCGGCGAACTTCAACGCGCCGGGACAGGTCGTGATCTCCGGATCATCCGCAGCGTGCGATCGTGCAGAAAAAGTCGCTGGTGAGATGAAACTCCGTGCGACGCGATTGAGTGTTGCTGGCGCGTTCCACTCTCCGTTCATGAAACCCGCCGCGGATCAGCTCGCTGAAGCGCTCGCGGCGACCACGATCAACACACCAAACTGCACGGTGATGTCCAATGTCACTTTCCAGCCGCACGACAGCGACGCAGACTCGATCCGTCAGCGACTGGTCGATCAGTTGACCTCCCCAGTCCGCTGGGCGGCGTGCTGCGAGTACCTCGTCGAGCACAACAGCGAAGTCCAGTTCCACGAGCTGGCTCCAGGGAAGACACTCGGCGGCATGATGCGCCGGATCAGCAAAGGGACCAAGGTCCAAGCACACAACGAACCCGAAGCCGTCTCCTGAGTCGGCGTTTGCATACGAAACGAGAATCAATCATGACCGATCAACGAGTCGCTATTGTCACCGGAGCATCACGAGGGATCGGACGCGCGATCGCGACGCGTCTAGCCGCCGACGGCCGCCATGTGGTGTGCGTGTCGCGCTCGCAGGGACCGCTCGATGAGCTCGCTCAAGAGATCCAAGCTGCCGGAGGCAGCGCGAGCGTCAAGACCTGCGATATGTCGGACTTTGATGCGGTCGCGAAGATGATCGAAGAGGTCGCCGACGAGCAGGGACGATTGGACATCCTTGTCAACAACGCGGGGATCACGAAGGATAACCTGATCCTGCGGATGAGCGACGAGGAATGGGACGACGTGATCGGGACGAATCTCAAGAGCGTGTTCGTCGCGTGCCGTGCAGCGGCTCGTCCGATGATGCGCGGGAAGTTCGGACGCATCTGCAACATCGCATCGACTTCGGGTTTGGTTGGCAACTCCGGACAAGCGAACTACGCGGCTGCCAAATCAGGTCTGACTGGGTTCACCAAAACCGTCGCGCGTGAGCTTGGGAAGAAGAACATCACCGCCAACTGCATCGCGCCGGGATTCATCGAGACCGACATGACCAAGGACCTCCCCGCGGCGGTGACCGATCACATCAAGGGTGTGATCTCGACGCGTGATCTGGGGAAACCAGACGATATCGCGGCCGCGGTTGCGTACGTGACCAGCGATGACGCGGGATACCTGACAGGTCAGACCATCGCCGTCGATGGCGGCATGACCATGTGCTGAGCAATAGCTTTAGCCGTACACAAGATACCCGAAGTGCATCCGGCAGTGGTTGAGGTGCAGGTTGGTCCACTGCTCGTGTGTGAGCTTTCCGAAGAGCGGGCTCGGGATTTCCATCTTCTCGCCGTTGATGATGCGTTCAGTTTGGGTCCGCATCATCGCGAGTCCTTCCTCCACGCTGACCTCATCAGCGGGGCGGAGCTCCTTCGCTTTCTCAGGGAGCTTGAATCCCGGCTTCATCTGTGATGTTGGTTTGGTCGCGATCGGTTTGAGGATGAGTGAGACCGGGACGCGAACGAACCAGGGGGCACTCATCTCGAATCCGTCGAATGAGTTTTTCATGAACGTGGCGCAGTGCGCGAGGTTCTGTCCGACGCTCCATCCGCCGTTGGTGTCGAGCGTGCCGTCGTTGTGCGCGGCTTCGATCTTGTCCAGATCAGCGCGGAGTTCTTCGATGGAGTGGAACGATTTGGGTGACCATTTGGATTTATCTGCGACTTGCATGGTGTCCTTTCGACCCCCTCGTGATTCGCGACAACTGATGGTAGACCGCGCCGTATACTCTGGACATGAAACCTCATTCCATTCTCGAAACAGTGCTCTACGCGGACGACATTGAACGAGCCGCGTGGTTCTATAGAGACGTGCTCGGACTCGACCAGCCCGGTGGGGAGTCGGAGCTGATGACACACTTCCGAATCGATGAGCACCACGTGCTGCTGGTGTTTAATCCGCAGCTGTCGGATCGTCCGGGACGCGATGTCCCGAGTCACGGCCCGCGTGGAGCGGGACATATCGCGCTGCGGATCGAGGACGACAACTACGACGCGTGGAAGGATCAGCTCAGTTCCTTCGGGATCGGGGTCGAGCAGGAGATCACATGGGGCGAGGACGACGGGTTCGATCACGGGCGTTCGATCTATTGCCGGGACCCGTACGGGAACTCAGTGGAGCTGATTACGGCTGATATCTGGCGTGGGCCGCGGAATTCGTGACTCTGAAACCGGAGCGGGCTGAGTCCCTACACTCTGTCATGAAGACCTCCAACACAACGTTCGTCGCATTCATCGCTTTGGTATCCCTGCTCGTGGTGTTCGTCGCTGGCTGTTCCAAGTCCGAGGAGCCCGCTGCTGAGAACATGTCAGCGAGCGAACCCAAAGCGGATACGAGCTATCTAGATCAGCTCGCCGCGGAGCAGGGGATAGATCTTGAGGACGATGAGCCTCAGGTGACCTCGCAACCAACAAGCAGCGACGATGAGCCGGAGTCTGATGACGAGGACGATGGGGAAGAGGAACGCGAGTGGGTCAAGGACGATGGCTCTCAGTCACTCTTCGGCCGTTCACGCGATAAAGCGAAGGACATCCAGAACCGGATCCGAGGGGGCACCAGCGCCGAGGACGGGCTTGCCAATACTTTGCTCGAAGAAGAGTACGCGTCGAGTTCGGGGCTCCGCTGGGAGATGCCTGAGGATTGGCGGATGGCGATGCCCTCACGCGGGAACTTCGCGGAGATGTACATCATGCACGCGCTGGGGAACGCTTCGGTTTCGTTCACCAAAGAGGAAGCAAACACCCGCGCCCTGATCCGCGCGATGCAAGACCAGATCATCGATCCGATGGGCGGGCGCAGTCGAGCGAAGACCTCGGAGAAGACGATCCTGGATACACAAGTAACGATGGTCGATCTCGAGGGCACGTATCTCGATCCTGGCGCCAAGGGTGGCACCAACGAGCAGATCTTTTACGCGATCCATGCCGCGATCTTTGATCTGGGGGATTCACGAATCGTGATCAAAATGTGGGGTCCACAAGACACGGTGGAGCAGAGCACGATCCTGTTCGACAAGATGATCAACGAGACCACAGCCGAGTGAGCGGGGCGCCGTGTCCAATCTGCCAAACACCGTCTGCGGAGTGCGGGCGCATTGTGCACAACAGCCCCGCGATGGTCGCGGGGGTCGAGATCGATCTGGGTGATGCTCGGTTTGAGATGCATCGCTGCTCCCAATGCGGCTTGCAGTTCAAGCACCCCTTCATCCCAGAAAACCAGCTCATCGCGTGCTACGAACAAGCATCCGGCGATCACTGGGAAGACGCGCCCGATCCCTATAAGCGAAGGTTCGACGACATCGAGCGTGTCATCAACGCGCATGCGAGCGGTCCCAAAGTGCTGGATATTGGGTGCTCCAATGGAGCGCTGCTCGGATACATGGGGCAGTCGTGGGAACGCTCCGGGATCGAGCCGGGTCAGCAAGCCGCGGAGCACGCGGAGCAGCGCGGCGTGCGGATCATCGCGTCGATGCTCGATCAGTGCGAAACAAACGAACGATTCGATGTGATCCTCGCGATCGATGTGCTTGAGCATCTGCTCGATCCGAGCGATTTCATCGAGCGTGTTCGTGGGTTGTTGACTGAGGGCGGGATCTTCGTTGGGTTTACCGGAGATACGGACGCACGCTCATGGAAGTGGCATGGCTCGCGGTATTGGTACGCCTCGCTCCCGGAGCATCAGGTGTTCTACAACAGAGCAACGATTGATCAACTCGCACAAACGCACGGCTTCGAGGTTGTGCACTACGAGCGGACGAGCCATGCAAGATTCAAGTCATCACGCAGAATACGCGACAACCTCAGAGGCGCGATCTGGGGACTCATGATGCGACTGGGGATGCACAAGCACGCATCCCCTCCGGGATGGCTCCCCTCGAAGGATCACATGCTCTTTGCGATCAAGCTCATGTAGCGTGCTCTGCGAAGAGTTCTGAAAGACTTTTACCTCTGAATCGAGCGAGGTCTCTGCGTTCTTGGAGTCCGCGTGCGTTGAGTGCTCGATCCGCGTAGTACGCAATCCGGCCCAGCTGGTAGCGGATGGGGTTGTTGCGGTAGTGGGGGTAGCGCTCGTCGAGGATGGCGCGTTCCTTGTCGTACTGCGCTCTCCAGCGTTGGTTCTCGCCTTTGGCATCGGTGTGGATTCTATGGACCCCGATGTACTTGTTGATCCGCCGTGCGTTTGCGGTCGGGAGCATCCGGTACCAGAGATCGGTGTCCATCGTGCAGTGCATGGATCGGTCGAGTCCGCCGACGCTTTCGTAGAGCGATCTGCGGAAGAATGTGCTGGGTTGGTGGGTGCGCATGTATCCGAATCTCGCCCAGCGATGGGAGGGGCCCGCTCTGCGATCGCAGCGGATGACCTCGGAGCGTTCGTTGACGACGATCGTGTTGCCTTCAAAGAGACCGGTGTTTGTGCAGCACGAGAACCAGTCGCGCATCTCCTTGACCGCGCCGGGAAAGAGCGCATCGTCGGAGTTGACCCACGCGAGGATGTCTCCTGTGGCGCGTTTGAATCCGTTGATGATCGCGTCGGATTGGCCGTCGTCTTTCTCGGATTGCCAGTGGGTCAGGTGCGGCGCGTAGCGCTCGATGATGTCTTTGGATCCGTCGTCGGATCCGCCGTCCATGACGATGATCTCGTGGATCTGGTCGCGTTGATTGCACAGCGATGTCAGCGCCTCGTCGAGGTATCGCGCCTGGTTATACGAAGGCACAACGATCGAGACAGTGGGGATCGGCATCGCTTGGGTGAATTATTGAGGGGGGTTAGCTGAGTCCGAGGAGTTCGATCTCGAAGATCAGGTCGGCGCGTGCTGGGATCGCAGGTGGTGAACCAAACTCGCCGTAGGCCTTCGCGTAGGGGATGGTGAGCTTGCGCTTGCCGCCGACCTTCATGCCCGGGATGCCTTCTTGCCATCCTTGGATGAGGTTGTTGAGCGGGAAGTTGATGGACTGTCCGCGATCGTACGAGGAGTCGAAGACGGTGCCGTCCATGAGCGTGCCTTTGTAGTGGACCTCAACCGTCGCGCCTTGAGGGCACTCCATGCCGTCGCCGGTGGTGATGTCTTCGATGATGATGTCGGTGATTTGTTCGCTCATGGCTCGTCCTTTCGGTAGCTTCTGATCGGTTTTCGATGAGCCCAATGGTAGTCATCAGAGCCCGAAATATTCACTCACATAACTGGGGATATGCTCCGCTTTCGTGAGCTTAACGACATCAAGGAGCCTCATGAGATCGCGTTTGAGCTTCTCATCGATCCCGATTGCGTCGATCTCGTCGTCGTCGATGGTTCGGAGGTAGCGGTAGCGTCCTCTGCCTCGTTCTTCGCCTTGGATATTGGTGAGTTCGATCGCACCCAGTTCTGCGAGTCGGATGAGGACATAGTCCATGATCCCGCCTCCTAAGCCGTGGGCGTGCCCCTTGCCGATCACGTGGATGCGGAGGTCATCGCTGTCGAAATCGTCGTGCGCGAATCGCGCCTCGATCGCGCTCATGGTCTGCATGATCAGGTCGGGGGTGGGGTTCTGCCAGCGGATGAACTCCTGCTGGATGGTCAGGTCGGACTGTGCGTACAGGATCTTGCAGATCGAATCCAGCCCGTCGCGTCCGGCGCGACCGACCTCTTGGTGGTACGCTTCGACCGATCCCGGCAGCTGCGCATGGATCACGGCTCGCAGGTCCGCCTTGTCCACCCCCATCCCGAACGCGTTGGTCGCGCAGAGCAGCAGGTTCTCATCCGGAGTCGCGTTGATGAACTGCTTGTACACGCGCCGTCGCTCGCTCGGAGGGAGCCGCCCGTGGTAGATCTCGACGGGACGATCCATCGCACGCTTGATCAGCGGCGCCATGCGATCAAGGTCCTTGATGAGTGTGAAGTACACGATCGAAGTCCCTCGAACATTCTTGAGCGTGTCGCGGAGCTTCTTGATCTTGTCGTCATCGTCCCAGACCTCGACGCACGAGAGTTTGAGGTTCGGACGATCCACAGGAGCCGCGAACAACGGCATCTCGTCTTCGCTTGTTCCCACCACCACACGCACATCCTGGCGCACGGCTTTGGTCGCTGTCGCGGTCAGCGCGATGGTGACTGGATTCCCGAGCTCCTTGCGGAACTCACCGATCCGCTGGTACGCGGGACGCAGGTCGTGTCCCCACTTGGTGACGCAGTGGCACTCGTCGATCGCGAGGAGGTTAACCCCGCCGGGACATTGGTCGAGTGCTTCGCGGAAGTCGTCCTTGGTCATCCGTTCCGGAGTTGCGTAGAACAGCTCGTACTCGCCTTGAGCGAGCTTCTTGTATCTCTTCCGTCGTTCGTTCTTGGGGACGGTGGAGTTGACGTATTCCGCGTTGATCCCTCGCTGCTTGAGCGCGTGGACCTGGTCTTCCATCAGCGCGATGAGCGGCGAGAAGACGAGTCCGATGCCCTCACCGCCGCATTCATCGCGCATCGCGAGTGCTGGGAGCTGGAAGCAGAGTGACTTTCCCGATCCGGTGGGCATGACGACCAGTGCGTCCTGACCTTCCATGACGTGGTTGATGATCTGGGACTGCAACGGCCTGAGCTCGTCGAGCCCGAAGCGGTCGCGGAGGATGGAACTGAGCATCGCCGAGGTCATCGGCAAGGGTATGAACGCGTGGGTGGTATGTCTCGATTAAATCGCAGAATCCACCGAAGCGTTCTTGTTGGCGCGGAGCCACTCGAGCTTCTTGACATACATGACGCAGGTGCTCACAAACGTCGCGTGCGACCACGTCAGCGGCGAAACGGAGATCGGATCTCCCGAGTACGGATCGAACTGCTCAGCGAGCACACCTGATGGACGTGTCCGCTGGTGGGTCCATTCGAGCAATCGCATCGCGGGCTTGAGCTCGTCGATGGAGGTCGCTTTCTCGATCTGGTACTGCGCCTGCCATAGCGTGCAGATGACCCACGGATTGCCTGGGACCTCGTCGGTGTTCTCGGTCTCGATCTGGTGGTAGTAGTCACGCTCGTAGCGGGCGCACCCTCCGACGTCGGTCTTGACCCACAAGCGATCGCGCATCGTTTCCATCTCGGACTTGATCAGCGGATCGCTGGAATCGAACGCGTCGAACGCGAAGAGCGCGAAGTTGGCGCTGTCGCGTGTCATGTCGAGTCGGTAGCTGCCGTCCTCGAGCGGGACGGCCATGCGCGCGAAGTGTCCGCGTTCATCGTGCCAGAAGTGACGGCGCAGTGCGCCCTTCATCCGCTCGGCGCCCTCTCTGAATGCAGCGGAGAGGTCCATCTCTCCGAAATCGCTCGCGAACTCGGACGCCGCGTTGAGCGCGCCGATCGTCGCAGCGACGGTGAACGTGTGAATCCCGCGCCGTTCTTCCCACAGGTCCCATGACGGGAGCGGGAGTCCGTTGTGGTCGCGATGCTCGAGCATCCATTTCGCGGGTTTGAGCACCAACTTGACATACAACGGCTTAATGAACTCCACATCGCGGAACTCGTTGAAGTGCTGGCGCAGCGCCCACAGTGTCAGCGCGGTCTCGTCTTGCTGGATCGGGAGGACTGGTTTGCCGTCGATCATCCAGGGGTGCCATGAGCTCGCGAGATCACCCTCTGGGTTGTACTTGTGCAGGAAATAGGGCTTGTCACCGATGCACTCCGCGGCGTAGCGGAAGAAGTTCCGGCTCAGCTCGCTCTGTCCCGCGAGGATCAGTGAGTGGGCAACGAGCGCACCGTCACGCATCCAGCAGTAGGAGTAGTGATCCCCAGCAAAGTGGGTGATGTCGCTGTCGTTTGCGGCGATGATCGCGCCGCCGTTGTCGATCTGCGTGCGCAGTATGAGCTGGGAACGGAAGTAGAGATCGCGGATCGGTTCAGGAAGATTCGCGACATCGAGCGGCTCCTTGCGCGACCAGAGCTTCCAATACGCTTCGGTGCGCGAGATGAGTCGATCGGGTCCGATCTCCCAGACGCGCTGGTTGTGGTGCTTTGCTTGCTCGTAGGTATCGGCGCAGACGACCCAGAGCGTCGCGTTCGCTTCGCCGTATTCCGGAACCTGGATATGGACACCAACGGTCGAGTCTACTGATCCCTGCGAGATCGCGTTGCGACCAAGCTGTCCGTCCTCGGCGTCGCGCCAGGTGCCCTCGGCGCCACCAACGCGTTTGGCGCCGATCGCCCAGTGCTCGATGCCGCATTTCGTCGGATCGCTGCTCGCGTTGATCAGAAAGTACGAGTCGTCCTTGTACATGATCACGGCGTTGGTGTTCGGATCGTAGTTCGCGGTATCTCCGACCGGAGAGCCGTTGATCGAGAGATCGAAGTGCATGAAGATTCGGACGTCGCGAGTCGTGCCTCGAAGATCTCGGACGTTGAACTTACGGAAATAGACCGGCTTGTGGTAGTCCACCAGATCATTGCAGGTCAGTTCAAGACCAAGCTCGTGATTGGTGAGTCGGACCTCGGTGGTCATGGAGTCTGGTTTGTAGCGGAGCTCGCGTTCCCAGGAGTCCTCCTCGATCCACGAGAGCTGACCATCGGCCCAGACCCCGAAGCGTTGGACGTGGCCGTCGGTGTGGTTGTAGCGACCGACGCGCGGCGAGTAAATATCGCGGATGCGGTAATGATCGTCAAAGGTGAAGAGCAGTGAGCCGTTGCCGACAGGGATATCACGAGGCATGGTGGGGGTCCTGGAATGGTGGGAACAACCTGAAATCTAGTACACTCATCGGCCCGATCTGCAGCAAACACCGATCAATTTGCACTGAGCGGATCAGAATGTCCGATCATCGCACGAAATCTTGACAGAACGCTGGTGAAACCCCCGAGAACTCCGAAATTCGCCTGTTTTTAGGGGTGGAATGTGGTACGCTCGATATATCTACATTTGGAGAACTGGATGAAGTTTACAGAACGCTCAAAAACCGGCTTCACATTGATCGAACTGCTCGTGGTGATCGCGATTATCGCGCTCCTGCTCGGGATCCTCATCCCAGCGCTGGGCAAGGCTCGATTGACCGCTCAGACGGTCAAAAGCAAAGCGAACCTCCGCTCGCTCGGACAGGTCCAGTTCCTCTACGCTGGGGACTTCCGCGACAGCTACATCAATCCGTTCAACACGACGCGAGTCTCAGGGGGCGGGATCGGCAACAACGGCTGGGCCACGGCTCGCAAGCCGGGACAGGGCGGGGTCTACCACTTCACCGGTCCAGGTCAGTGGTACTCCGAGATGTACGCGTTCCACTGGTACTCCCTCGTCGGCGGATGGCTCAATGAAGGTGACTACACCTCCGAGATCCAGTTCGCTCCGAGCGATGTGGTCATGATCAACCGCTTCCGCGATACCTTCATCGAGAATCCGAATCGTTCGATCAACAACTCGATCTGGGACTGCTCGTATGTGCTCTCGCCGACAGTCTGGTTCAACCCGAAACGATACGAGAACGATGTGCGTCCAGATGCCGTCCGCAACAGCGGTCCAGCATCGCTCGCGAAGCGCAACAAGGTCTCCGACACCGCGTTCCCATCCAACAAGGTGATCATCTGGGAGCGCTTCGACTGGACCAAGAACGAACGGAACGCGTCGCAGCCCAACCCCTTTGATCCCACGGCTCCGGTCATCACACTAGGAATCGAGAAGCAGCATCCGCAGTGGAACAACCCCGAAGCGGAGCCCGCGGTATTGACCTCGGACGGCTCGGTGGTTGTCGCGAAGATCTCGGATATCCGAGCACTGGGATCTGATGAGAACGAACGCGTCGCGCGTGAGTTCACGCCGACGGACGTCTGGGACATGCCGGGATCGCTGCTTGAGGACTACCAGATGGACAACGACTGGTTCGAGGTCGGTCTGATCGGTCAGGACGGCTTCGGCGCCGGGAAATACCCCGCGTACTTCTGGGCGACGCGCGACGGCATCAAGGGACGCGACATCGTCCGCTGATCCGTTCTCTGAACTGAGAATGCAATGACTTAGATCTGACCAGCGAGCATCGCGGCCGCGATCTCGTCGGGGGTCATCTCGCCCTCACCCGTGTCAGAATCATCGGGACCCATCGCTTCGATGCGCTCGGTCTGACCAAGCGTGGTGGTCATGCGGATACCGAAGTTCTCACCGATCTTCACCGCTGAGCCGCTCGCGATGCGTCGGTTGTTGATCCGGACTTCGAGGTCTTCCTCCGCGTTGATCGGGAGTTCAACAATCGAGCCGGGGACCCACTGACGGACGGCATGGATGTCCATCTGGCGCTCGCCGAGAACGACGACGAGCGGGACTTCGATGCGCAGGATTGACTTGAGATTAGACGCCATAAGGACCTCATCGGCACGAACTGCGCCCCGCTGCAGCAAACGCGCTGACAACAGGTGCACACCCTCACAATCGCAAGCAATGTGCCATTCCGCAAGGTCTGGATAACAAGATAGAGAGAGCCGAAGCTGGATCAGCCTTCGTATTGACCCACGATGAGACTGACGTTGTGGCCGCCGAACCCGAAGGTGTTGTTCATCGCGTACTTGACGTCCATCTCGCGCGCCGTGTTGGCGACGATATCGACACCAGAGCATTCCGGATCGATGTTGTCGAGGTTGATCGTCGGAGCGACGATGCCGTCCTTGACCGCGTGGATGCACGCGATGAGCTCCACAGCTCCCGAAGCGCCCAGGCAGTGGCCGTGCATGGACTTGGTGGAGTTCATGACGAGCCCGCCGCTGGTTGCGTGGTCCGCGAAGACGTTCTTGACCGCGATGATCTCGGCTTTGTCTCCGAGCGGTGTGGAGGTGCCGTGGGCGTTGATGTAGTCGATCGAGGTCGGATCCATGCCCGCGTCTTTGAGCGCCCACTTCATCGCATTGGTCGCGCCGCGTCCCTCAGCGTGCGGAGCGGTGATGTGACCAGCGTCGCAGGAGTTGGCAGCGCCGCAAAGCTCCGCGTAGATCGTCGCTCCACGTGCTTGCGCGTGCTCGAGCGATTCGAGGACGTACACCGCAGCGCCTTCGCTGAGGATGAACCCATCGCGGTCGGTGTCAAACGGACGCGACGCCTTCTCCGGAGCGTCGTTGCGTGTCGAGAGGGCTTTCATCGTCATAAACGCGCCCAAACACAGCGGGGTCAGCGCCGCTTCAGCACCACCTGCGAGCATGACGTCCGCTTTCCCTGAGCGGATCGCTTCCATCGCGTCACCGATCGCGTGACCTGATGAGGCGCACGCGGTCGCGTGGGTGGATGCGTATCCCTGGAGGTTGAAGCGGATCGAGATATTCCCAGTCACCGCGTTGGCCATCAGCTTGGGTACAGTAAACGGCGAGATCCGAGATGGACCTTTGCCGTCAAGAACCTGGACGCTCTGCTCGATGGTGTAGATGCCACCGATACCCGATCCCATGACAATCCCGTGGCGCTCTGGGTCACCAGTTCCGAAATCAAATCCCGAGTGATCCACGGCTTCTTGTGCCGCGGCGATCCCGAGCAGCGAGACACGATCGACTCGTTTCGCTTCTCGTCCATCCATGATCCCGTCCGGAGTCCAGCCGCGGACCTGACCACCAATGGTGACGCTCCAGCCCTCGTACTTCGCAAACTCCGGAGCATCGATCGTGGAGATCCCGGATCGTCCAGATTTCATAGCGTCCCACGTGTCCGCGGCGTTATGCCCGACATTGGTCAGGGCGCCATACCCTGTGATGACAACGCGATGACGATTGTTGGAACTCATGGGTGTGTTGATCCTGAAAGTGGTTCTTTGGGTCGATCACCTGATGAATCAGATTGATGACCAATGCATAAGCCCCTCCGATATGGATCGGGGGGCTTAGAGGATTCGTCGCGAGGCGTCGATTATTCGGCGCCGTTGGCTTGCTTGATGAAATCGATCGCGTTACCCACGGTCAGGATTTTCTCGGCCTGATCGTCAGGGATTGAAGTCTCGAACTCGTCTTCGAACTCCATAACGAGCTCGACGGTATCCAGACTGTCGGCGTTCAGATCTTCCATGAAGCTGGTGTCGCGAGAGATTTTGTCCTTATCGGCACCCATCTGCTCGGCCACGATTTCGATCACCTTTGATTCAATTTCCTGTTCGGTCACAGCGTATCTCCGCTCAAACTGATGGGGTCCCTATCTCTGACGCTCCAAACGCCCGAGAATCTCGTCCCCGATCTTGGCCCCGATTGTATCCAGTCAGTGTAGCATTTGCCAAACCACTCTGCGTTCTGCTCGATAGAACTTTGTTCGGGATTTGGGAGTGACTGCAGATTATCGTCCCTGCATATCCACAATCAAACGCTCCAAACCATCCGACAACGTCCTAGAGCTATTCCCAATCGTGCTCACGGTTCATCTGCCCCGAAAACACGTCGAAACAGTCTCCAGCAGCACGCGGCGTATCCGCACACGCTGTCTGGAGGAATCGTCATGGGAACAATGCCCAAGGAACCTGATGCGTTTGTCGAGCATGTGGTCAAGCTGATCAAACGCATGCAGCCCGAGTTCAATATTGATCGGGTCAATCCCAACGAACTCCACGTCAACGGACGACGCCTCGACCTAGAGAATCTCTACCGCATGGTCGCGCACGAACCAGACCGCGGCACCGACATCGTCGAGCACTTCCTCGACCAGCTCTTTATGGGTGATCACGTTGAAGTCAACGACATTCCGCTCGAGCAAGCCAAGGCGCGGATCATGCCGCGCATCCAGCCGACCTCGATCTTCGAGCACCTCACTGAATCGCTCGTAGCGCACGTGCCGTTTGTGAACGACACGGTGATCGTGTTCGTGCTTGATATGCCGCATATGACCGTGAGCATCACGATGGACCAGGTTATCCGCTGGGGGATCACGATCGAGGAGCTCGATGATCTCGCACGTGAGAACCTTGATCTGTACGCTCCGGATCTTGAGATGCAGGTCATCGAGAGTGCGGAGGGTGGCAAAGCGGTCATCGTCGCGGAGCAAGACGGCTACGACGCCGCTCGCTTGCTGATGGGCGATCTGCATCAGAAACTCGCGAGCCATCTCGGAGCGGATTTCTACGTCGCGACTCCGGCGCGGGACATGTTCATCGCATTGAGCTGCGAGCCTGACGCGTTTGTCAAACGCTTGTGCGATCGCGTGAGCGAGGACTTCACGAGACTGCCGTACCCCATCACCAAGGACCTGTTCCTGGTGACTCAGGACGGCGTCGCGGGGACCTCGTGGATGCGTGAGGACGCCGCCTGATCGGTTGGGTGCGTCCTACACTCCCTCGTGATCCTGCTTATCGACAACTACGACTCCTTCACCTGGAACCTCGTCCAGAGGCTTGGGGAGATCGACCGGACCCTCGAGCCCGATCGTGATCTTGTGGTCAAGCGTCATGACGAGATCACACCTCAGCAAGCCGAGGCACTCAACAGCGGAGCGGGTCCCACGCACGTGATCATCTCGCCCGGTCCTTGCACCCCCAAAGAAGCGGGGGTCTCCAGCGACATCATCCGTCACTTCGGAGGACGCGTCCCAGTGCTTGGGGTGTGTCTGGGGCATCAATGCATGGCGGACAACAACGGGATGACCGTCGCGCGCCACACACTGTTGATGCATGGCAAGACCTCAGAGATCAACCACGACGGACGAGGGATCTACGAAAGCATCCCCGCTCCGACGACCGTCGCTCGCTACCACTCGCTGATCGTGGAACCCTCGACCATCCCGCCGCTGAATCCCGACGAGGACGGCTGGGAGATCTCCTCATCGTGCACCGATCTGATCGACGGCTCGTCTGTCGAGGTCGTCATGGGACTGAGGAGGGTCTGGACAGATCCGTCCAAAGCACCGCTCGAGGGGGTGCAGTTCCATCCCGAATCGTTCATGACCCCCGCGGGATCGATCATGCTCTGGAACTTCCTGAGGATGGGAGACGCAGGGAGGGACCTCCCCAAGCCGGCGATGGGGACTGAGATGGGTGAGCTCGCTCGCTGACAAGCGGGTGCAATCTCGGCTATCCTTATCGCATGCTTCATCCCGCACCAACGACCAAGATTGATCCGACCCTCACACGCGCCACGATTGTCGAAGTGCTCGACGAAACCCACGCGAATCCCGCGATGGTCGTGCTGAGTTTCGCCAATACCAACTACAAAACGCATCTGGTCACGAGCCAAGCTGATGAGCTCCGCTCGTTGATCGGAAAGACCGTCCTCGGCACGATGCACGCCACCGCTCGTCGCATTGATCCCGCTGGAGCAGGCGGACGCTGCTTCGATCCCTGTGTCGGAAGACCCCGCAGGGTCATGGGGACCATCGTCGGGATCGACGATCGCAACAACGGCATGGTCGTCAATGTCGGACCCAGCATGGCGGTGTGGCTCACGCTCAGCGCCCCTGGACAGCGAGCATCCTCGTTCGCAAGCGCCGAGTTCCTGACCTGCGATGTGCTCCCAGGCGCTTCATTTACGTTCAAAGAACTCGCGTGATCGAACTAATCAAGTAATCCGCGGATCGACCCAGCGGTATAGCACGTCCACGACCAGGTTAAACAGAATCAGCATCGTCGCGAAGATCAGGACGACCCCCATGATGAGGAAGAGGTCCTTGTTCTGCACGCCGTTGACGAAGTGCTGTCCCATGCCGGGAATGGTAAACACCTGCTCGATGACGAACGATCCCGTCATCGCGAGAGCAGTTGCAGGTCCGAGGAACGAGAGCACCGGAAGGAACGCGTTCTTGAGCGCGTGCTTATACAGCACGGCACGTTCTGAAGCACCCTTAGCGCGAGCGGTTCGGACATAATCTGTTCCTAGAGCTTCGATCATGCCCATGCGTGTGAGCCGAGCGATGTACGCCGCGAAGGGCAGCGAGAGCGTCACGGCTGGGAGGATCGCTTTGACGGGACCTCCCCAGCCTCCAACAGGGAAAAGCGGGATCAGCACCGCGAAGACCAGCAGCAGAACTGTCCCGATCACAAAGCTCGGGAGCGAGATCCCGATCATCGCGATCGTCAGGGTGAATAGATCCGAGATCGAGTTGGGTTTGACCGCGCCGATGACTCCAGCGCCAACCCCAATCACCAGAGCAATCAGAATCGCCGCCGCTCCGAGTGTGATGGACACTGGGAGCGCTCCACCCACGATCTCGTTCACTGTCCAGTCGTCGTACTCGAGTGATGGTCCCAGATCGAACACTGGACGCGCCGGCGGAGGAAATCCCGCTTGCGCAGCAACGACGCGTTCACGATTAAGATCGCCGCTGATCCAGTCCTTTGCATATTCGAACCCTGTCGCGCTGCTGAGATACGACACATAGAACCTCGGGAAGGAATCGAGGTTGTATTGCTTCTTCATCTGCTCGATGACTTCGGGTTTGGGCCGTTTCTCCGGATTCTCCAGCGGATTTCCAGGGACAGCCCACGCAAGCGTCAGCGTGATCGTGTAGATGATGAGCAGGATGAAAGGCAGCGCCGCGAGACGACGCAGGATCATGGTCATCATGGCGTCGCTCCATGTACAGTCTGTTGAGGTGCTTTAATCTTCTCTGGATTCATCGGACGCGGCTGATCAGGTCCGATGCCGTCGCCGAGCATGTCGATCAGAAACGCGTTCTGCTTTGTGCGTGGATGCGTCGAGAGACCAGTCAGCTTCTGCGCATCGAACATGTAGATGGTCGCATAGTGAAAGATCGGGACCATCGGGAGGTCCTCTTCCATGATGATCCGTTCCGCTTCACTCAACAACGCCATCCGCTTGACTGGATCGAGTTCATCCGCGGCATCCGCGAGGAGTTGGTCATAGATCGGATTGTTGTACGCGCGATCGTTGTTGCCGTCTTTGGAGTGGTTGATGTCGAGGAAGGTAGTGGGATCGCCGTAGTCTCCAAACCATCCGGCTCGTGCGGTCATATACTGCTTGTTCTTGAGGTCCTCGCGGAAGATCTTAATTTCTTTTTGCGAGAGCGAGGTCTGCACACCGAGCGATTTCTGCCAGCTCTTTGCGATCGCTTGTCCGATCAGATCGTGTCCCGCGTCTTTGTTGAACGCGAGTTCGACCACAAAGTCATCTGGGAAGTTTGCTTCTTCGAGCAGAGCTTTGGATCGTGCGATGATCGCTTGTTTCTCTTCTTCACTCGCGGCGTCTCCAATGTTGGGGAGTCCCTTGGGGGAGGTGTATCCGCCGATTGATCCCGGTGGGATCAGCGTGTGGGCCGAGGGCTCTCCCAAGCGACGGATCTCGCGTGCAATCGCGGGTTTGTCGATGCACATCGCGAATGCTCGGCGGATACGCGCATCCGCAAACGGATTCTCGCGTCCGTCCGGAAGCCGAGGCTTGGTGTTGAAGTTGTAGAAGTAGGTCCCGAATGAGGACACGGCGTGTGTGTGGGCGCGAGGGTCCTGCGGGAGCATCCTCGTGATCGAGAACTGGTCGTATCCTAGTGCTCTGAGTTCTTCGACGCGTTCTTTGTGTTCTTTGAGGAACTCCAGTTTCTGAGCGACCATGTCTCCTCGATAGGGACTCGTCACATCGGAGATCCAGTCAATCGATCCGGTCTGGTACGCAAGCACTCCGGCGTTGGGATCAGAGATCGACGGGATCGACACGCTGCGGATCGCGATGCTGTCGCGATCCCAGTAGTGGGGGTTCTGCTCCATCCGCATGTCACGCTTGAAGCGCCACGAGGTGAGCTCGAACGGACCATTGGAGATCAGCACGCCTCCTTTGGTCCATCCGGGACGGCGCACGAGCCGACCCGTCAGCGGATCGGGACGCTCGTACTGCTCAACCAGCGGCTGATAGACAGGGGCAAACACAGTAAACGCGCACAGCTCCAAGAAATAGGGCACCGGACGCTCCAGCGTGACCACCAGTGTCTTGTCGTCGATCGCTTTGAGTCCAACGAGCTCGTCAAACTTGGACTTGGTCTGGTCCCACAACGCGTACGCGGCCTCCCGCTGCTCATCCTCACTGGAAAACTCGTGATCCGTAAACTCGTCGAGCTGCGTCTGGCGCCATTCATAAAACTCCTGGGCGCCTTTGATGTTCATGAACATCGCGACGTAATCCGAAACCAGGTCTGGGAGGATCGCGCGTCTCCATGAGAAGACGAAGTCGTGAGCGGTCACGCGCTCACCGTTGGACCATTTCGCGTCATCGCGGAAGTGGAAGGTGTAGGTGTGTGCGTCCTCGGAGAGTTCCCAGGACTCCGCAACGCCGGGGACGATGGTGAAGTCGTCGCTCAGGACATCGTTCTTAACGAGCCCCTCGTAGAGCAGTCGAGCGGTGCGGAGGTCGTGCATCCAGCTCATGCGCTGGGGATCGAGCGTGTTGACCTCCGACGAGTTGATAAACGTCAGATCCGCTCGCGGCTGGGGACGATCACCAAACACGGAGAACGCGACGATAAAGACAAGCACGGCAACGGGGATCAACATTCGGCTCATAGAACCACTGTACCCGTTGACGTGCTCGGATGTTGCTTGGGGATCGGCTTAGTTGACGAATCGGTCGTCGGCGAATCCGAACTCGGTCACGATCGGGGATCCAGGTCCGAGCAGCAGTGCCGCTTGGTTGCGGAAGTCCCGATCCTCGCCCTCTTCAAGGAGCTGAGCGAACTGGGTCTGCTGGACATTCCCGACTGGTCTGCGATTGAGCTCCGCGTACTCACGCAGAGCGAAGTACAGCAGCGACTCTCCCGAGCGGACCAGAGCGACCTGCAAATCCCGATCATTGACGCTCGGCATTGTGCTGTTGATGACCTGCGAGAGCGCGACGGAGATCATGTCAGCGCCAAGAGCGACAGCGGACTTGATGCCGTCCTTGTTGGAGTCTTCTCCGACCTGGAGCAGGGAGTTGGTCGCGGCGCTGGAGCCGAGCATTGCCAAACGGACACGCGATTCAAGATCCGAATCGCCTCCAGTCAGCTGCGATCCCGCCGCGTCGCACATCGCGCTGATGCACATCGCGCGTTCTTGGAGGAAATCATCCGATGGGAGCGAGCATCCGAATCCCAGCGCCTGGATGCAGGCGCTGACGAGAGCCTGGTCGTTGCTGGAGTCCGCGATGGTGTCGAGTTTCTTGATCAGCGAGTTGAGGTCGCTTGCTGAGAGTGCAGGGCCGTTGGTCGCGGTGGTTCGGAAGGTGCGTCCCGCTCGTCCTGCTGCGAAGATCCGGATTCCCGCGTCGTCGCTGTTGAGCCCGTCGAGGATGATCTGTGTGCCGCGTGAGGTGCCGAGCTCACCTGCGATGCGGAGCGCGGTGAAGGTCGAGCTGATATCGCCGTTTGATTCAAGCGAATCAAAGTAGCTGGTCAGTGCGTCGGAGTACGCTCTGCGGAACGAGATGGAGACGCGGTCGTTGATGAGTGGCTCGATGAGCTTGCTCTGTGCACGAGCCGCGGCTTGTGCGTCAGACTCGGTCGCACGCTGGGACCAGTGCGACGCGAAGCTCGAGATCTGCGACTGCTGGGAGCTGGAGACAGACGCGGATTCAATCGTCGAGAGCGGGAGCGTGGTGGTCTGTCCCATCGCGGATGTGGTCATCGCGACGTTGAGCATCCCGATCACGGCGATCTTGACGATCGGACGTGAAATCGAGCGGGTGAGTGAACGAAGTCGTGTGGAATCGGTCCGCATGGGATCCTCCATCGTGTGCGTGTCAATCGATCCGAGCGTGTAAATCCGGCTCGGACAGTGAGCAAAGTGTATGGCGACCAGTCGCGTTCTTCCGGCTCGGATCGCTATCAAAGTCGCTAATACACCTCGAGCATCATGCGTTTGGTGGGTTTGAGCTTCCTCGGGATCATGGAGCGTTCCCATTGCTCGGGATCGGTCCCGATCGATGGGTGGATTCGGACGTACTGTTCGAGCGAAACGGGGTCCAGGATGCTTGCAAGTACACGAATAACACCGAGTTCCATGCCCGCGATGCCGCAGACATAGATCAGCGTCCGCTCGCTCTTGAGGATCTCGGTCATCACGGCTTTGTCCTCTTCCAGACGATGCTGGACATACATAAAGCGTGATTGGTTCTTGGTCAGGTGTCTTGAGATCGCGGGACGATAGTGGAAGCGATCGGGGTAGTCCTCAGCGATCTCTCTGAGCTCGTCGTCGTAGAGCAGGTCGGATTCGTACGAAACCCCCATAAACAGGTCCACGCGCGACGGCATCCCCGCCGCGATCAGGTCTTTGATCATCCCTCGGAACGGCGCGATCCCTGTCCCAGACGCGAAGAAGACGTAGTTGTGCGCCGAGACATCCTCGGGAAGCAAGAAACGCTTGCCGGCTGGTCCTGTGAGCTGGACCTTGTCTCCCACCTGCAGATCCGCGAGGTAGTTGGAGCATTCTCCAAGGAAAAGCGTGTGGTCGTCCCAGTGCTCGTCGATGAGTCGTTTGAGGGTGGTGGAGATGATGGTCCCATCGCCGCTCTCTCCGCCCGTTGGGGACGCGATGGAGTACAACCGGAGCTTGTGGGGATTGCCGGACTCGGTGGTCCCCGGCGGGATGACTCCGAAGCTCTGTCCCGCTCTCCATGATCCTTCGAGGGGAGTTCCGGAGACGTCGATCTCGATGTGTCGAGTGAACGCCGCGGATCGTTCCGAGGGGGTGCAGCGTTTGGTTGAGACGATGGTGCCGAAGACTGGTGGTGCGTCGGGACGGACGAGATGCTGCTGAACCTCAGGGAGCAGCGGGGCTCCCTTGACGGTTGAGGATTTCTTGGCATCACTCATGACAGCACTGCTTGAGATGCCCAAACGGATCGTTCAACGACTCAGGGAGCTTGGGATCAGCTCATCCCTCTTCGTCAAAGTCCTCGGCATCTTGGTCGGTATCTGAATCTTCGTCAGTCTCGTACTCATCGACGTACTCAGATTCATCGGATTCGTATTCTTCGGTGTACTCAGGTTCAGGTTCAACCCCACCCAGCAGGTCCAGACGAGCCGCGGCGGCTTCGAGCGCTTCGCCGCTCTCTCCGCGGACGCGGACGCGACGCAGCGAGGACGCTGCGTCTTGGAATGACTGCTTCGATTCGTTGTAGAGCTCTTCGCTCCGAGCGGCGTGCGATTCAGCACTCGATGACCATGATCCCGGGAGACCTGATTCCATGATGGACTGGTAGAGCAGCGCCATTTCCGCTTCGCCGCGTGCTTGTCGCGACAGGGCGCGAGCGAGCTGCTCCTGACCTGAAGCTTTGGCGATCGAGCCGCTGGTCTTCGCGGTATCAGTCGCGCCGCCTGCGGCACGGATCGATTGGCGGATCGTCGAGATCACCTGCTCGTTCGCAGGGATCACTGTTGATTCACGGAAGTCTTCGAG
This sequence comes from Phycisphaerales bacterium, assembly GCA_965250055.1. GTDB lineage: Bacteria > Planctomycetota > Phycisphaerae > Phycisphaerales > UBA1924 > UBA1924. The sequence goes on from OZ252285.1 coordinate 157,209, forward strand.
TTCTTGCACAAGCGTGGTGATCGCGGTGCGTGCTTGCTCAGCGTCGGCGCGAGCTTTCGCAGAATCGGTCTTGGAATCGCGGACCCGCTGATCGAGTTCGTCGATCGAGAGCTGGAGGAGCTCGATCTGGTCCTTTGCTTTCTTGACCTGCAGTTCGACCTCGTGAGCGCCTGGGAGCAGCTGTCCGACGAGTCCCTGGATCCGTGTGGATTCGAGTTCGTATCCGTCGGCACGCAGCGAGTGCTCACGCACACGCTCAGCGAGCTGCGCGGCTTGCGTTGCGCTGACGCTCGTCATCTGGAGCTCGTAGCGAGCACCCTCGTTGCGCTCGCTCTGGGACTTGGAGTCCAGATCCGCGATCTGAGCACGGTACGCTTCGATCTCTTCGTGGAGCGATTCCATGCGTTTGGTGTACTGCACGACATCGTTGTTGCGGAGCTCGATGAGTTCTTGGAGCTGCGCCTTGTCTGCAGAGATGTCGAAGTTGGTCGATGCTTTGGCGACGGCGTTCATCGCGATCCACTCGCTGAGGTGACCTCGGATAATGCGGGACTTGTGGAGCGCTTGGGTCTCGGCGTCGGATGCGTCGTTCGCGGAGAGGGTCGCGAGTCCGAGTTTCGCGAGTGACTGAGCGACCGCGGCGGCTTCGCCGTAGGGCGCGTCGCTCCCGGCGTGGTCGGCGGTCAGACTCGCGGCGGTGTTGTATGCCTTCTTGCTGAACTCGTCGGAGTAGGTGGGGTCTCCGACGGAGACATTGCGGAACTCAGTCCCGGCTTGAGCGGACGCGGACTTCGCGTCGTCGGATTTAGAGCATGCACCCAGCATCATGGAGGACGCGGCGAGGGCAATCAGAACGGCTTGGGAGGGTGTGCTTTGCATCATTTTCATCGCTGATTTGTTCAGGGTCGTGTTCAGGGACATGTTCAATGTCGTTGGTAATCGCATCCTTCGTGCACCGCGCCAGCATCTAAGGCGGCGGGAGCTGAGGTCTATGGTAGCGCCCCAGCGCCAGAGGGGGGGATTCAAGGAGATGAAGCGGGATCGTCGAACGGGTGGGTCATATCCGCGTCCTGATCCTCCTCAGTCCCCTCAGTGGTGTCCATTGGTGGGTAAACAAACCCATAATCTGGTCTGGGGGTGTAGATCGAGCGGATCCAGTCCGTCGTCCGCACGAAGTTGGTCGCTTTGGTCGATCGGAAGACCGGTCTCCAGTCACGCCCGTGCTTCTGAGCGTCCACGGCTGGGTGCGGATATAAGGACCTGGAGCGGACGAGCCCCATATGGATCAGCGGCGAGCGATCGGGGTCGATGTAGTCGATCAGCGGCGTGCCGTCGCGGAGTTCGTACTGATCGAGGATCACGAAGTTGGTGTACATCGCTTCTGCTGAGTTGGAGTGCTGACTGATAAACTGCAGATCCCCGGCTTCGGAACCTCCATGGCACCGCGTCGTCGCGCAGCCGTTGATCAACCAACCGGTCCTTCCAGCGATGAACTTCTTGAAATCCTTGAAGGACTGGGGGTCTTCGAGCACGCGGACCTCTGGATACAGGTCTCGCGCTTTATGACGGAACAGCATCCGGAGCTTGTCCAGATCGCTGCTTTTGAGGATCCGCTCGCGTTCTTCTTCCGCAACAGGGAACGCACCAGGCATCTGGGTCATCAGCGCCCGGATCGTCGAGTTCTCGACCTTCAGGTCCGGCGGATCATTGAGATCAAGCTCGTAGACACGGATCAGATTGACCTGCTCCTCAGTGAGCAAGGGGATGGCGCTCTGCTTGATTTGTCGAGTGGCTCTGCTGGTCTGCTTCGGTTTGTTTTGCCGATTCTCGATCAGCTTGAGGTGCTGCTCGAGCCAGGTCTTGAGGATCTTGGCTTGTGGATGATTCGGCTCGATCTCCAGGATCGATCCGAGTTCTTCGATCGCCAGCGCGTAGGCGCGTCGGTCTCGGAGCCAATCGATCAGGACCAATCGCCCGTCGATGTCGTTGTCCTGGATCGCCGCACGGAATCGGCGGTACCGCTCCTCGACCGGAGGGAGGAACTCGATATCAGCGATCCGCGCGCGTCTATAGGTGGTGTCGATGCCGTTGATCCGAAGCACAATCGAGTCGTCGTTCGACTCCATCATGATCCCGGTAATCTCGCGTCCCGAATCGAGCGTGATCGTGCACTCCTGGAGCGTGGTGTTGACGGCTGACTTGGGCGCATCGGAATCCGTTGCTTGCTTGCTCGTCGACTCATCAGGAGCGGTGGGGGTGGAGGGATCGGTTTGTTCAGCAAAGCCAACCAGCATCACAGCGCAGAGCAAGCCCGCGGCTGTTGTGCCGATGCGTGATTTGATCAGTGGATGTTTGTTTGGTTGCCGTCTGGGCATATTGACCTCTACCCATGGGAGTTGGGCTGCTGAAGATCATATACCACTCGCAGGCGCGTGCGGTTCTGGTCGTTCTCGTATGGAGGGGTTCAGGCCGCTTGCTTTATTTCTGGGACCTCTTCGACGATCCGCAGGTAGGTCTCGTCAGGGGTCACCTTCGCGTGGTCGCTCAGAGGCACAGTTTCTCCTCGGAACGTGATGCTCGGCTTTCCGACCGATCCGAGCTTGATGGTGGATTCACCAACAATGTCCTGGTTGAAGTCCACGCGGAATCCTGGGAGATAGAGCACGCTCTTGGCATAGATCGCTTTTTTGACCACAAGCGACGGGTCTGTGTGCTTTAAGAGCAGCTCGCCGTGCATCTTTCGTGCGGTATTGAGTGACTCGACGCGGTTCTGATACTCCATGATCTCGAAGTCGAGTCCCATCAGTTCTTCGATCTGTGAAGCGGTTGGTTTAGCGATCGCGTTCGAGAGTGTTTCTTTCCGATTCTGGTAGGTCTTAACCTGAGCTTCAAGTTCGACCACAAAACCATCGATCGCGCGGATCTCTTCCTCGATCCTCGGCAGCACACCGATCGCGAGCGTGGTCTCGACGCCTTGTGGAGATCCGATCGCGTTGACGACCCCACCCTTGGAGACTTGGAGACGTCCGCCTCGAATAGTCGCTTGAGTCGCTGAGAGTTGACCACCGATCTCGAGTGTGGAGTTGGTGATCTCGCTGCGTGCGTTGAGATTGCCGTTGATGGTCCCACGTACGCTTTCGAGATATCCCGTAGTCAGGTCAGATTGGCAGACGATGGTTCCGGAATCTTTCCCGGCCATTCCTCGGTTGAGCGTGATCGAGCTCTGGGACTCAATATTGGCAACTTCAACAAGCCCGTTGACCTCAATGCAATCGCTCGCGATGACACTGAAGAGCGATTTGACTCCGCCGTGGATCTTGACTGATCCTGGGAAGACGATTCTCCCAGTCTCAAAATCGACGTCTCCTTGTATCTCAAGCACATTTGAGATCGAGATTTTGTGCGGGCTCGCGGTCAACCATCCGGAGACCGCGGCAACACAGTTTCCCTCGTTGTCCACAAGAATCGAATCGTCCAGGATGCTCTCGTTGAGCTTTCCTTCGTGCGAGGGAATGGTCTTCCCGAAGATGTCGTGCCCGTCAAAGCCTTGTGAGCGCTCCGTGCGTGTCGCGATCGGGTCTCCCTTGTTCACGACGACAAACGCCATCTGATCGTAGTGACTGATCGACTCATCATCGATGAGATCCGCGGATTCGATCGGTTCCGGTGGCTCAGATTCGAGCCTTTCCTTCCGGAGTTTGATCGAGTCGATCTGTTCCTGGATCGAGTCCAGGACGGTGTACGATACGCTGTCGCCATGCACCGCTGGTGTGCCGCGTGCCACGATGAGTTCGTGCTCTTCGAGCGGAGACTCATGGATCAACGCGATCAGCTTCTCGATCGCTTCGCGATCGATGCACTTTGCAAGCACGTCCCTGCTCGTTAGATACGATTCAAGCGCGATCGAGCTGATCCCCTTCACAGACTCAAGCGGAGAGACATGAAGAGTACCACGGAGCTTGGCCGGGTCGGTGCTCAGTTTCAGTAGGTGATCAAGATCGCAAGTTCCGTTGGACACAGTCTCTCCAGGTGCAAACCGAATCAGGATTCAACGGAACACTTCGCGAGTGTCTCGGTGATGCGTTCGGACAGGAGATCAGGTGTGAACGGCTTGACAACGTAGTTGTTCACGCCCGCCTTGATCGCTTCGATGACGCGCGATTTCTCGGCTTCGGTGGTCACCATGATCAGCGGAGTGGTCTTGTTGGTCTGACGGAAGGTCTTGACGAAGGTCAAGCCGTCCATGACCGGCATGTTCCAGTCCACGAGGCAGAGCTCCGGCTGGAAAGCACCGACCTTAGAGAGCGCGTCCTGGCCGTCGCATGCTTCCTCGATCTCGGTGTACCCGAGTTGCTTGAGCACGGACTTCTGAATGTTCCGCATGGTCTTCGAATCGTCGATGAGAAGGATTTTCATTGTGTACTCCTACAAATGAGTCTGTGGTCTTTCGTGGGGTGTTGGTTCAGGCGGCGCTGCTGGATACTTCTGGGCTCTCTACGCTTGCTTCACGGAGTGCGACTTCGAGGACAACTTCGCCGCAATCGGTGGTGCATGGGATCATAACGCAAGGCGTTCCCGATGGGACGGAGATCGTGTGACCTGCACCGACAACGACGGACGGGCAAGAGATCGACACGTCCCGGCGTTGGAAGTCCGCTTTGGCGTTCCCTGAGATCATGTTGACGAGCTCACCGACCGCGTCAGCGAAGTCCGCGGACTCGACATCGAAGGTTTCTCCAGTGAGCAGTGCAACGATCGAGACCGCCGCGTCCGAAGGCATCGATAGCACGATCGTCCCGATCATCTCGCCCGAGACACCGATGATCCCGGAGACGTCGTGGGTGGACTTGTGACCTGATTTGATCTTTGGTTCACCAACTTCGACTGGGAGCTGGAACATGGTTGAAAAGACATTCTGAATAGCGTTGATAAACGGGCTGATCATGCTGGCATCCATTGGATTCTCCTTCGTGTAAGCGGCATGCTGCTGTCTGTGCGTTGGGTTATGCGACTGTTGCTGGTTCTCGTTTGATTGAAACTGGTTTGGTGTACTGCATGAGCTTGGTGATGTCCCAGATCAAGCTCACCGATCCGTCGTTGCGGATGGTGGCGCCGGAGACCGGGCCCTCGCGTTGTACGCCGTCGAGTGGTTTGATAACGATTTCTTGCTGACCGATGACCGAGGAGACCCGGACGCCGACCATGCGTTGGTTGTGACTCAGGACGACCACGAACTCCTCGCTCGTGCGGTCTTCCATCGGAGTATCAAACACGTCCTGAGCGCTGATCAGCGGATACACCTGACCACGCAGGTGGATGACGGGATCGCTGCCGATTTCTGAGATCTGGTCCGGAGCGGGACGCACGATCTCTGTGATATTGCTCAATGGGATTGCGAAGACCTCATCGGCGACCGCGACCATCATCGCGGGCATGATCGCGACTGTGAGCGGGATCGTAATCGTGAGCGTGGTTCCCTTGCCTTTCTGGGATTCGATGCTCAGTTCGCCTTTGAGCTTGGACTCGATATTGGTACGGACCACGTCCATCCCAACACCACGTCCCGACAGGTCTGAAACCTGCTCAGCAGTCGAGAATCCGGCTTCGAGAATGAAACGGAAGACTTCCTCGTCCGGCATCGTGCTGAGCTGGTCCTCAGTGACCAGACCACGCTCGACGGCTTTGGCGCCGATGACTGCACGATCGAGTCCCTTACCATCGTCGATGATCTGGACTCGCACATGCGATCCCGCGTGACCCGCGATGAGTTTGATGGTCCCGGTCTCTTCCTTGCCTGCTGCAACACGATCAGCGGGGAGCTCGATGCCGTGGTCACCTGAGTTGCGGAGCAAGTGAACCAGCGGATCGCCGAGCTCTTCGATCACGGATTTATCGACCTCGGTGTCGGCACCCTCGATGACCAGGTTGATCTTCTTCTCCGTCTTGGAGGCGAGGTCGCGGATCAATCGTGGGTACTTTCCAAACAGTTTCTCGAGTGGCTGCATGCGTGTCCGCATGACCGCCATCTGGATATCTCCGGTCACGCGATCGAGCGTGCCTGTTGTGGCGCTGATCTGCTCGATCAGATCGCTGTCCACAGCGGATTTCTCGATGTCCTCTGCGATGGCGCCGATGCGGTTCTTCTGGAGCACCAGCTCGCCGACCAGGTTCATGAGCGATTCGAGTCGCCCGACCTCGACACGGATGGTCTGTTCGATCTGTCCGATCGCGGTCCGCTTGGTGTTTGCGGAGGGGTCCATCGCAGCCGCGGCTTGGGGGGCGCTTTCGGTGCTCGCAGTTGCGGCTTGCGGCGCGGCTTCTGGTAGATCGCCAAACTTGATGCCGTCGGTATGCAGCGCGACAATCCCGTCGGCATCCGCTTCCAGGTTCCCTTCGCTCGGGATGTTCCCAGTAGCGAGTTCGTCGATGCGCTCAAAGAGGGTTGATGTGTCCCAGTCCACCATCATCTGCTGTTCGAGTTGGACAGTCTGTTCGCCGATCAGCAGGCACAAAGCAGAGAGTCTCGGAGCGAGCTGTGTAATCACGTCGCCGCTGAGGGGTTCGAGTTTCGTGGTCGTTGAGCTGAGCTGGGTCGCGAACGCGGTGAGCTCGGGGATGTCAAAGAAGTCAACGGTTTTCGTGAGTTCTTCGCTCGTCTCGATCAGTGCCGAGGTCGCATCGGCTCGGAGCTCTGGATTGGTCAGCTGCTCGATCTTGCTTGAGAGATCGTTTAGCGAGTCGTCGATGTCGTTGGTGAGCATCTCGATCAGATCGCTCTTGGATGAATCAAGCTCGAGAGTACGGATCGTGCGTCCGTCGGGGTGGGCGCTTTGTGGCTCGGTATCGTTCTGTGCAGCGGCGTCAGCACTCTCAGAAGCAGCGGTGACAGCGGTTGTGTCACCCGAGTTGCCTTCAGCGAGGATATCGAGCGACTGGATCAGCTCGGGATCGGCGCTAGTGAGATCGGTGATGCCTGAGGTGATCTCGTCGAACTGGATCTTGAGCACATCAACCGCTGCGAGCAGCAGGTCCATCTCGTTGGATCCGATGACGATTTCGCCGTTGCGTGCCGTGTTGAGGGCGCTCTCGGCGGAGTGTGCGATCGCGACCAGATTGGTCATTGCGAGGAAGGATGCACTCCCCTTGATGGTGTGGAGCGCGCGGAAGATCTGGTTCAGCAGTTCGGGGTCTTGAGGTGTGGACTCCAAACTCACAAGGTCGCCCTCGAGTTGCTCAAGGAGTTCACCTGATTCGGTGATGAAGTCTTGCAAGATTTCTGGATCAAACTCGTGTGTTGACATGGGAGCGCCTTAGCCTTTCGATGAGATGAACTGTGGTTTTTGGTAGCAGAACCCTTGCGGGATCGGGAGCTGGGTGAAGTCGGTGGTCAGGTCCTTGATGCGTTCGGAGTGGCCGATAAACAGCGTGCCGTCCTGAGCGAGCTGACTCGCGAACATCGAGATGACGTTTTTCTTCATCTCATCATCGAAGTAGATCAGTACGTTTCGGCAGAAGATGATGTCCCATGTCCCGTGACGCTTGGCCGCCATTCGGTCCTTGAGGTTGTGACGCTCAAAGTTGACCATCTGCCGGATGTTGTCGTTGAGCTGGAAGTTGCGACCATCGACCTTGAAGTAGCGATCCTTGATCAGCGATGGGGTCGAGCGGAGTGCGTAGCTGTTGTAGGTGCCTGATTGTGCGACCTTGAGCGCTTTCTCCGAGATGTCTGTCCCGAGGATCTCGATATGCCAGTCGCTCTGGCGCACGCCGAGCGTTCGATCCAGCATCATCGCGAGGGTGAATGGTTCCTCGCCGGTCGAGCACGCGGCGGACCAGATCCGCAGGCGTTTGTTGCTCGAACGCGCGTCGAGCAGCTCCGGAAGGATCTGATGCTCAAAGACCGCGAGCTGCGCGTCATTGCGGAAGAAGCTGGTCTCGTTGATCGTGATCCGATTGAACATCTCCTGGAACTCGTCCATCTGGTACGGTCCCATGGTCAAGTACGCGATGTACTGATCGAACTCGTCCATCTCAAGCTCACGCAGACGATGGGAGAGCCTGGACTCGAGGATGTACTGCTTGGATTCCGGGAAGTGGATTCCCGATCGGTCGTAGATGATCTTGGAGAGCCGTGTGAACTGCTCAGTCGACATCGAAATCTTTGTCGAAGTAATGGTCATAATGGGTATCCTCGTTTCGTTCCTGAGCAGTTAAGCGGCGTTGTTCTGAACAGCGTTAATCATGCTGATGGACTCTGGGGTGATCAGTTTGTCGAGATCGAGCAAGATCATGAGTGTGTCGTCGAGTTTCGCGACCCCCTGGATATAGCTGGTGTCCTTCCCGCTGGTGATCTGTGGCGCCGGCTCGATGATGCGTGGGTCGATCTGGAGCACCTGATGCACCGCATCGACAATGAATCCAACGGTCGAACCCTGGAGCTCGACGACGATGATCCGTGAGGCCTCGCTCTGTTCAGTGACAGCAATCCCGAGACGTGTCCGCAGATCGAGCACCGGGACGATGCGTCCGCGAAGATTGATGACGCCGCAAACTCCAGCGGGGCTCTGCGGGACCTGGGTCAGCTCCATCATCCGGTTGATCTCTTGAACACGGAGGATGTCAACAGCAAACTGCTCTTCTCCAACCTGGAAACTGACAAGACGGATGAGCTCGCTGCCCATCGAGGGGTCACTCTGTGTGGTTGTGTTGTGGCTGGTCATGTTCGTTTCCTTCCGTGTAGGCGTCGTTGCTGTATCGTCCATCAAGTTTGAAGAATCAATGCTGAAGTTCGTCCGCTTTGGTTATGCGCTCTTTCGATGTTGTGGTGGACGGGATTCACCACCACTTTGACTAGAGACGCACACAGATTCGAGCACCCGTTTGAGGTCATCGGGACGCATGACTGTGTTTGCCGATCCGTTCTCGATCACGGCGCGAGGCATGCCGAAGACGACGCAGCTCTGCTCGTCTTGCGCGATGACGTGACCGCCCGCTTGTCTGATTTTCTTGGCGCCCTCCGCGCCGTCCTCGCCCATCCCTGTGAGCTGGATCGCGAGCACCCCAGATCCGTAAAAATCCGCAGCACAGCTGAAGAGCAGGTCGACCGAAGGCTTGTAGATCGCGTTCGCATAGGTATCGACCGTCCGCGCGATGAGCTTCTTTCCCGCGACCATCGTGGGTTTGAGGTGCTTTCCGCCTTGCGCGATATAGATCTTGGGGTCAATCATCGCGGTCCCGTGATCGGCAAGCGTGGCACCACAGGCGCAGTTCGCATCAATCCGCTTCGCGAGCGATTTGGTGAACAGCTCAGGCATGTGTTGTGCAACGATGATCGGGACCGGGAGCGACGCCGGGAGTTTGTCGAAGAGTTTTTCTAGAACAGGAGGACCGCCGGTAGAAGATCCAATGACGATGACCTTGATGCCTTCGGGGAGTGTCCAGTCTTCGAAACTGGTGCATGCTCCCGATGCGTTCGCTGAGGAGCTGGATTCAACCTGGGCGGTGCTTTGCTTCGATTCTGTGGCGCTGCTGAGTTTCCTGCGATGTGATCCGATCGCTTTGAGCTTGCTGAGCAGTTGATTCTGGAACTGCTCGTCGTGACGTCCGACGACCTGCGGGTCCTTCGCGATGAAGTCCGAGGCGCCGAGTTGCATCGCTTTGAGCGCTTCGGTGCTGCCGTCAACAGTGAGCGATGAGCACATCAGCACAGCCGGCGGATTGGATTTGGAGTCTTTGAGGATCTGCTTGAGCGCGTCGATACCGTTGAGTCGAGGCATCTCGATGTCGAGCGTGATCAGATCAGGCTTGAGTTGCTTGGCTTTCTCAACCCCCTCGGCCCCATCGCGTGCGATCCCCACCACCTCAAGCGAGGCGTCGGACTTGATCATGTCCCCAATAACCTTTCGCATAAAGGCAGAATCATCAACGATCAATACACGCACGGCCGGACTCCTCAGAACAGAACTGTTCAGGGAGAAATCGAGCCAAAAACGCGATTACTTAAACATGGTCGAGCGGATCATGTAAAAATGACAAGAAGCACCGCAATCGGTGCTTCCTGAAGAATGCCCAGGAGAGGATTCGAACCTCCACTCCCTTTACGAGAACCACCACCTCAAGGTGGCGCGTCTACCAATTCCGCCACCTGGGCCGCGGATCCCATTTCTGGGGAGGAAGTATACACCGCTCTTGTGCTATGTCGACAGGCAATGCGCCGAGATCGTGTCAAATCCTTGATTTCTCTCACAGATCGCTCATTCTGGTTCTATGATCGAGCGGACAATGCACTGTCAGGGTCCGCTCAACACCCCCCAATCCATCCAGAACCCGCCCGATTGAGGTACATCATGGCCGTCTCAACCAACGAAACCATCAGCACCATCTCCCAGCGCGCCAAGGAAGCCAATGTCTTTGGGACGATTACCTCCACAGACAGCATGGTCGAGCTCCAAGCGTGGGGGGCCGCGGAGCCCGCGTGTTATCGGGTCTACTTGGACGGCGACTCAGCGATTGTCGAGCTCGCGACCAAGGACCGATGGTTGTCCGAGTCCATCGAAGCGGAGCTCGTTGAATCGGGTGACAAACTGGACGAGCTCATCGAGGACGAGCTGGTCGATCTGGGATATGCCGAGGATACCGGAGCAGTGAAGTTCGAGCATTACCGCTCGGATGACATGGAGTTCGTGTTCCGGACCAAGGTCGTCCCGATGTCAGGACAGGACTTCAGTGATGCATGCGTGCAGTGGTTGCTCGCGTACGAGCAGTGCTTCCGTCAGCTCGGCGACATGGACGAGAGCGAAGACGATTGATCAGGTTCGATCGACGCGGCACACACGGGTCGGTCGAACCCATTAAGGATCAGCAATGCGGATACTCATGCTCGGGTGGGAGTTCCCACCATTCATCGCAGGCGGACTGGGCACCGCGTGTGCCGGCTTGACCAAATCCATGGTCGCGCAGGGTCACGAGATCACCTTTGTTTTCCCGCAGCCAATCCCAGAGGGTCACCAGTCCCACGTGCGTCTGATCGGTCCGCGCGTGCTCCAGGAGCGGATCGCGAGTATCCGTCAGTCCAATAGTGGGGGGGCTGCCAGTGAGGGGACAGGAAGTGGGGGGTCTGAGTCAACAGAGATCAAGACAGCGCATCCAATGCGCTCGGTGACTCCCGTCAGCACGACCACGACTTCGGTTCGTCGTGAGTTTTTCGAAGAATCACTCGCGTCGAGTCCCGGTGTGTACCCCAGCTCCTATCCCGGCGTCGATGCGGGAGATGTCCTCCGGCGCGTCGTCGAGTCCATCGAGCACACCACAAACACAAACGAACAAGAGCACTTCACAGAGGGACAGACCACCACGATCCTGCGTGGTCTTGCGAGCTCCGATGCCTCCACGCTCGCCGACGCGATGCAGGACGCGCTGAACTCGCTTGGGGAACTCGGGACAGGATCCAAGGGGTACTCAGGGGATCTGTTTGCGGACGCTGATCGCTACGCTCGGCTCGCAAGCGCGCTGTGCTTACACGAGCAGTTCGACGTCATCCACGCGCACGACTGGTTGACCTATCCCGCCGGCGTCGCGGTGCGTGCTTTGACGGGCAAGCCGCTGGTTTGCCATATCCACGCGACGGAGTTTGATCGTTCCGGAGAGCACATCAATCAGCAGGTCTACGACCTTGAGCGGATGGGGATGAACGCCGCGGATCGCGTGATCGCTGTGTCACGTTTGACGAAAGCAATCGTCCACGCGAAATACGGCGTCCCGGACGAGAAAATCGACGTGGTGTACAACGGCGTCGAGCAGGACGAGATCCAACCCGATACAGGCACAGCGATCGAGCGAGACGAGAAAATCGTCCTGTTTTTGGGCAGAATCACGATGCAGAAGGGGCCGGAGTATTTCATCCGTGCCGCCAAGCGTGTGCTTGAGGTCTATCCCAAGGTCAAGTTCGTCGTCGCGGGTTCAGGGGATATGGCGGTCCGCATGATCGAGGACGCCGCGGCTCATGGGATCGGTCACAAGGTGCTGTTTACCGGATTCCTGCGCGGACGCGATGTGGACAAGGTCTACGCGATGGCGGACTGCTACGTCATGCCCTCTGTGTCCGAGCCCTTCGGGATCGCGCCGCTCGAAGCGATGCGCAACGACACGCCGGTGATTGTCTCGAATCAATCGGGGGTCGCCGAGGTCCTGACCCACGCGCTCAAGGTGGACTTCTGGGACATCGACGAGATGGCCAACAAGATCGTTGCGGTGCTCAAGTACCCGCCGCTGAGCAAGACGCTGACGGAGCACGGGCGATTTGAGCTGCGTGGACTGACATGGGACGGTGCGAGCGACAAGACCGTCAAGTCCTACGCGAGAGCGATCGCGGATCAGTGATCTGAGTTCAAAGTGTGATCAGCCAACGTCTCGGTTCTGGAACAACACGACCGCGAGTCCGAGGAAGACGAGGATCTGGAACACGCTGTAGATCGCGATGCGCACCATGTGCGACATCGGGACGGGCTGGTTCTTGTTGATCGCGTCGATGAGCCAGAACGATTGCATGTTCGGGATCACGGACCACGCGATCAGCGGCGCCATGTTGGTCTTGGTTGGTCTGAGAAACACCGAATCCTTCGGGAGCGGCGGACGCGACAGTGGCACAACCTCACGACCGATCTGACGGATCAAGAGCGACTGTCCGAGCGAGTTGGGATCGATCTCGACGATCATCAGTCCCGGCTCGTCTCGTGTGTTGTTCTCAAGCTCAGCGTCCGGATCCAGCGGAGCAAACGGCGGAGTCACGAGTCCCACGCCGTTGGGTGAGGAGCCGTAGTAGAACGAGTCCCCGGCTTTGAGCTGCTGTGTCGGTGGTCCCAGCAGATCAATAATCAGCATCGATCCCGGCTCGCGGAGCATGATCTCGCGCCACTGGGGATCGTCAACATCACCCATCGCGAGGACCTCACGCATGGATACAAAGTTGCGTGGGTCGTATCCGAGGGATTCAAACTCAAGGACTTCCATCCCGTTCCGAGCCGCGGCGAGCTCCCAGACCTCGTTGCGGCGGAAGTCGTACGCGTCGAGCTGGGGCTGCGTGGTCGAGCGGACCGATGCGATCTCCGCGACGCGATCGTTGGAGTACACGTGACGTCCGATGAAGTGGTTGGACATCAATCCGAGCAGGAAGACAAAGGCGCAGATGACGATCGTGAGCACTTGTCCCACGCGCGTCGAGACCGCGGTCGCGACCGCGGCGATCACGAGCAGCGCCATTCCCAGCGCGATGCACGACATCAGAATCTGAGGCGTGAAATCGGTCCCGATCGGTTGGAACTCCCACTCATCGCTGAGCAGCAGCATCCCGATGTACGCGATCCAGATCAGCGGGAGCATGATCAGCGTCGCGGTCTGTCCGAATGACCATCCATAGATGAAGTTGCCTGCTGCAGCAATAAGAATCGCGCCGAAGACCGCTCCGAATCCGAAGGTGATGACCACAAAGTCGGGTTCATCCGCGGCGGTCGTTTGCACGCCGTGGCGCACAGCGAGCAGGAGCATCGCGACCATGATCCCGATCGCGACGCTCATCGCGCCCGCGATCCCGAGGTATTTCCCGATGATCACGCTCGGTCTGCTGATGGGTTTGGAGACGACGGTGAGGATGGTCTTGTTCTCGATCTCGCGAGAGATCGCGGCGGTCGCGATGAACGCCGCGAGCACGATCCCGAGCACAAAGACAGTGGACATCGAGACGTCGTAGAGGAGTTTGTTGTCACCAGTGACCTCTCCTGGGACCGACGCACGGCCCATCGTGAATCCGATGATCCAGGTATTGAGGAGCTGGAGGAACGCCGCGATGAGCATCATGATGATCAGCACCGGCTGGCGGAGACTCTCAATCAAGGAATTGCGTGCGATGGGGAGGATGTGGGCAATCATGCGGTGTCAATAGTAGCGAGGGTTTCCCACTGGTGTACGTCCCGATCCGGCGCATGTTTCGCGCCTCGATGGATCAATTCGGGAGTGCGATCAGAACGCGTGGTCTTGTGTCCAGAATCTTGCTCTTGTTGCGCCCTTCGCCAGAACCAGGACCCGATCCCCAGCGTAAGGCACACCGCCAGAGGGGACACAACTGTTGGCGGGGGACGGTGCTTGTGAGGGTTTGAGTCGCCAAGGGTGGATTCCCGGCGTTCTGATGCCCACAATAGAGCCACGGTCTCCCCAGCGATGGATCCGGGAATATCTGTCGCGACTGAGTGATTCCAAACGCAAAGGTTTCAGAAACATATGGCCCGAGGCGATTACCAAACATTCCGTAGAGCATCTTTGATCTGTGTCGTGGGACTCATCGTCCAGATCTTCGTCGCGCTGCTCATGCTGATCTACTCAACCTACTCCGGCGATCACGCTGCGCGGAGCGCCTCGATCCTCTTTGGATCAGGGGTCATCGTGTGGGCGATCCTGCTCTTCGTCTACGACCAGCATCGGCGCGAGCGCATCGAAGCGATGGAAGCGGAACAGTTCGCAAGCGCCGGCGGCGCCTCCGCGAGCGCGTTCTCTGATGCGGGTGACGACCTCCGCGTCGCGGCTCGACGCTTGGCGTTCATCCAGAAGTGGGTGGTCCCAGGCGCGGGTGTACTCTTCGCGCTCATCAACATCCTCGCGGGACTCTCGCGTCTGCGTTCGTGGAACGCGTTCTCGTCGAGCGAAACCTTTATATATAACACCAACATCGTGGGCGCGATGCTCGCGATCGGACTTGCGATCGGCGTGGTCGGCTTTATCTTCGCACGCTTCGTGTCAGGGATGGGCAAGATCAATGTCTGGTCCAACCTCTGCGCAGGTGCCGCTCAGTCCGTCGCGATCTCGATGGTCGGCGTGCTGCTTGCGGTCGCCGCGTTCCTGGAACTCTCCCTCGGACAGATGGGCTTCAAAGCCCTGACCCCGATTATCATCCCGATCGGGATGATCGTGCTGGGGTGCGAGGTTGTCCTGAATCTGGTGCTCGATGTCTACCGACCACGCAAGCCGGGCGAGGACCCTCGTCCCGCGTTTGACTCGCGTCTGCTCGGATTGCTCGCAGCTCCGGATCGCATCGCCGCGAACATCGGAGAAGCGGTCAACTACCAGTTCGGCGTCGATGTCACAGGGACCTGGCTCTACCAGCTGCTTTCGAAACTGGTATTTTGGCTCGTAGGTATGGGCGTCGCGATCGCGTGGATCATGACCATGCTGGTCGTCGTTGAACCCCACGAACGCGGATTGATCCTGACCAACGGACGCGTGAGCAGTCCGATCTTCAGCTTCGGAGAGCAAGGCGAGAGCGACATCGGACCAGGTCTGCACGTCAAGCTCCCTTGGCCGTTCGCGACCTACGAGACCCCGGTCTCCTACTCACGCTCCGGTGGTGAACAAGAAGAAGTCCGCACAACGACCGGCGTCCGCGTGCTCCAGCTCGCGTCCAACGCTCCTGATAAGGGCGATAACGATCCGTTGATCTGGACCGAGTCGCACTCGACTCGTGAAAAGCTCAACATCGTGCAGCCCAGCAGTGCCGGGAACGAGGATGATGATTCCACGAGCGCTACATCGCGTGCGAACCTCTCGCTCGTGGCGCTCGAAGTCCCGATGCACTTTGTTGTCCGCGACGTGAAGCTGTTCGATCAGTTCGCGGGACCTGGACAACGCGAAGACCTGCTCCAGATGATCGGCCGGCGAGTCGTGACCCAGTACCTCGGTCAGCAATCGATCGATGAGGTCCTGGCGCACAACCGCACCACGATGCTCTCGGATCTTCGCACACTGCTCGAAGATGCGTACGCTCCGCTCAACGAGGGGCAAGGGCCTGGGATCGAGATCCTGTTTGTCGGGATGCAGGGGGCGCACCCTCCGCTGAAAGTCGCTCCGTCCTATGAACGCGTCATCGCGGCTCGTCAGAACCGCGAATCGATGATCGAGGAAGCGAGCCGAGTCGAGATCTCGACATTGACAGAGATCGCGGGATCGGTCGAGCTTGCTGAGCAGATTGTGAATGAACTCGAGGGGCTCGAATCGCTCCGCCGACAGAACGCGGATCAGGTCGAGGTTTCCGAGACCGAACTCGAGGTCCAGCGTCTGCTCGAGACCGCTGGAGGCGAAGCGGGCGAGAAGCTCCTCGACGCAGGCGCTCAGCGCTGGACGCGCCACATGTCCGAGCGTGGTCAAGCACAGCTGCTGCGTGGTCAGCAGATGGCGTACGAAGCCTCCCCGAGCTTGTACCGCTCACAGAGCTATTTCAATGCGTTGCTCGATGCGATCGAGAACGCTCGTGTATACCTGACTCCCGCGGACCTGGACTCGCTCCACGTGCGCATCGACCTGATGGATCAAGAAGCCGGCACCGATGTCTTTGACCCTGAAGCGGGCGAAGCGTTGGCTGGTGACTAACAAAGAAATCCGGGCACAACGCCCGAAACTGCCCCGACGACGGGGATGGAGATAAACCGTGCGATACATCTCGCTCATTGTGCTTCTGTTGTTTGTGCTCGCGATCCTGAGTTTCAGCATGCTCTACACAGTCCGGTTCACCGAATCGGCCGTGAAGACCACCTTCGGCAAAGCCGGAGAGAACTCGATCATCGTCGAGCCGGGACTCCACTTCAAAGCGCCGTTCCCGATCCAGTCGGTCACCAAGTACGACACGCGCACACGCATCGTCCAGGCGCGTTCGGAAACACAGCAGACCGCTGACGACTTCCAGGTCATCGTCGAAGCGTTCCTGACCTACAAGGTCAACGATCCGCTCAAGTTCTTCCGCAGCTTCTCCAACGCTGGTGATCGTCCGATCGATCACTACATCAAAGCAGAGGACTCGATCCTCCAGGACCTGCTCCGCTCAGCGCTCGGTGAGACCTCCAAGTTCTCGATCACCGACCTGTACTCACCCGATCAGGGGACATCAGCGATGCCTCAGCTCGAGCAGCGAGTCCTGAGCACGCTCACCCAAGCGGGAGAGGGCGGCAACGCACTCGCAGACTACGGCATCGAGGTCACCTTCGTCGGGATCGATCGCATCATCCTCCCAGAAGACACCACCGACGCGGTCATCACACGCATGGGCGCCAACCGCGATCGTCTCGCGGAACGCTACGAGTCCGAGGGACGCTCACAAGCTCGCGCGATCGAAGCAAAGGCCAAGTCCGATGCCGACAAGATCCGCGCGTTCGCTCAGCGCCGTGCTGATGAGATCCTCGCGAAGGGTGAAGCGGAAGCCGCTCCGTATCTGGCGCAGCAGAACATCAACCCTGAGCTCGCGGTGTTCATCCAGAACATCCGTCTGATGCGTGAGTCGATGTCCAAGAAGTTCACCCTGATCTTCTCGACCTCCGACTACGGCATGCAGCTCTTCGATCCGGACATCCTGACCAAGACCGACGGTCAGCTCCCGGTCCCGCAGGCCGATGGGTTCACGCTCTCAGGTTCGGAGGACTGATTGATGTCGGACAATGACCAACATCTCGACGACCTGATCAACGGCGAGTCTCAAGAGCCGAGCGATCCAAACCCTGTACCAAGCCGCGAGGCATCGGTGCGTCTTCGCGGAGCGGAGACGACACAAGAAGCCGCGGACATGGCGCGGATGGACTCGGCGAATCAGTCGCTCGCGGACGCACTCAAAATCACCTACGGCTTGCTCAAAGTCGCGATGGTTGTGCTCGTCGTGCTCTTCCTCGTGTCCGGCGTTCAGTCGATCAAGGAAGGCGAGCGCGGCATCAGTGTTCGTTTCGGAAAGCAGGTCCGCACGAATCTTGAGCCGGGATTCCAGTGGTCTTTCCCGTACCCGATCGGTGAGATCGTGCGTGTGGGTGAGGGAGCCGTTGAAATGGCGGTTGCCAAGGAGTTCATGCCAAACATCCCAGGCGAGCAATCCGACGAGGAGGCACTGACGATCGACATCGATCGCTTCAATGACTCGTCCACGCTTGATCCCGCAAAGGACGGCTCGAATATCACCTCAGACTTCAACATCGCCCACACCCAGTGGAGCGTGAACTACCGTCGCTCGAATCACTCGTTGTTTGTGTCCAACATGCTCCCAGAGCAGGAGCGATTGGTGATGAAAGCCGTGGTTCAGCGTGCTGTGGTGCATGTGATCGCAGAGGTCAACATCGACGATCTGCTCAAGAACTCGTCGGAGTCGATCTCAGGTCGTGTCCGCACGATGGCGCAGCAAACGCTCGACGATCTCGAGTCCGGGATCACCATCGATCGGATCGTGCTGGCGCGCAAGAACGCGGCTCTTTCGCTGCGTTCAAAGTTCAACTCAGTCCAGACCGCCGCTCAGACCGCGGGCAAGGCGCGCGAAGACGCGCTGCTCCTGCGTGACCAGATGCTCAACGAGGTCGCGGGACGCGGGAGCGATGTGCTCATCGAGCAGATCAACGAGTTCGAGCGCCTGATCGAGCTTGGTCAGATGGACGACGCGGAGACGCAGCTCGCGAAGATCGACGCGATCCTCGAAGGCGATCCAGTCGAGATCGACGGCGAGGTCTTCGAGTCGCTCGTCTCAGGTGAGATCTCCGAACTCCTGACCCTCGCTGAGTCGCTCGCGTCCAACCGCGTGAGCCAATCGATCGCGCAGCTGGAGTACTTCCGTTCGAAACTCCTGCAGTACGAAGCGAACCCGACGCTGATGATCGCGCGTGACTGGAACAGCGCGATGGGCGAGTTCCTGGAGAAGGACTTTGTCACAACCATGGTGCTCCCACGAGGCGTGAGCGCCGAGCTGGTGCTCAATCGCGATCCGGACATCGCACGCGAGCTTGATCGCGCTAAGAAACGCCGCGAGGCGCAGGAGACGGTCGATCAGCGTCGCGAGGACATGCGCCGCTCGTTCTTCCAGACCCAGCGTGGCATCAAGGAACCCGAGGAGTAAGCATGAGCGTTGCGACGCCTGAAACATCGAGCAATCCAGCGCCGGCACCTGAGGACACGAAACGCCCAATCGTTGCGTGTCAGCAGCTCACCAAGACGTTCAAGGACTTCTGGATGCGCGACCGCGCCCGCGCGGTTGATAAGCTGGATCTGGTCGTCCGTGAGCGTGAGATCTTCGGACTCCTTGGTCCCAACGGCTCGGGAAAGAGCACGACGATCAAACTCATCCTCGGACTGCTCAAACCCACGAGCGGTCGCGTGATGGTGTTCGATAAACCCACCAGCCACGTCGCGACCAAGTCACGCATCGGATACCTCCCTGAAGAGAGCTACCTCTACCCCTTCCTCAACGCACGCGAAACACTCGACTACTACGGCAAGCTCTTCCGTCTCGACTCCAAGACACGGACCAACCGCATCGACGAGCTCCTCGACATGGTCGGATTGACGCACGCGCAGTTCCGTCCCGTCCGTGAGTACTCCAAAGGCATGCAGCGCCGCATCGGGATCGCTCAAGCGCTCATCAACGATCCGGATCTGCTGATCCTCGACGAGCCGACCACTGGTCTTGATCCGATCGGTACGCGTCAGGTCAAGGACCTGATCCTCGAGCTCGGACGACGCGGCAAGACCATCATCCTCTCGAGCCACCTGCTCACCGATGTCGAAGACGTCGTCGATCGCATGGTCATCCTCTACGGCGGCAAGATCCGCGGCGAGGGCACCTGCGAAGAGCTCCTCACCTCCAAAGAACGCACCACCATCGAGACCGACGAGCTCGACGACGCGACCATCGCGGAGATCGACGAGGTCATCCGCCGCAGATCGTCGGGTGGAAAATCGATCCTCTCTGTCAGCTCACCAAGACAGCGTCTCGAAGAACTCTTCCTCGGCATCGTCGAGAAAGCGCAGTCCGATCGCATGACCACCTCTGGTGTCACCAAAGGCGGCGAGACCGCGGCATTCCTCAAATCCGCCGCGGCGCCGGTTGTGGGGGACGAGCTCATCGACAGTCTGCTCAACGATTCGAGCGAAGAGCAAGAGCAGACCGAGTCAGCGTCCGCAGCTGAGACAACACAAGAAGCCGCGGACGCAGTTGGGAGCGAAGATCAAGAGTCAACACAAACCAATTCGTTGATCAGCGATCTGCTCAATGATTCCGACGAGGTTGCCGCAGAACCGATCGAGCAATCCACAAATACCCCAACTCAAGAACCGACCCAAACGCAGAGCGAGGACTACGACGAGAGCGTGATCGACTCGCTCCTCGATGGTTCCGATGAGGACCCAGAGCCGGAGACCAAGCGGTGAACCTGAGCACACGGATCAGTGCACTGGATCGGCACCAACGCGGGCGAACATTCAAGATCGTCGCGACGGTTGTTGTGCTGCTTGGGCTACTCACCTACGCGGGATTCTCGATCGTCAGCTCGACGACCGCGGAGAATGTGGACTGGGTCCCAGAGATCCCCGAGCTGCTCGAAGACCAGAACGGCAACCTGATCCCCAACCCGCTCGCGCAGCGCAACGAGCAGCTGCGTTCGATCCTGGACGTATCACAATCACCTGTCAACAGCGTGATCAGTGTGTCGCTCATCGCCGCGTTCTTGCTCGTCATCATCTGGTTGGGTCTGGGACTGGCCTACGTCGGCACCATCACCCTCGTCGCGATCATTGGTTGGCCCCTCTACTCGCTGGGAGGTCCGGGCTGGTCCGGAGTCGGATTCGTCATCATCGGAACGACGCTCTTGATGCTGACCTTCGCCGTGCTGCTGCGAGGTTTGCGGATTGCTCTCGGAAGCCCCCATCCGATCACCACGATCGCGCGCAATGTTCTTGCCGAAGCGATCCGCATGAAGATCTCGCTTGTGTTCATTCTGCTCCTGGCGCTGATGCTCTCGATCATGCCGATCATGCTCAACGCGGATCAGCCGCTGCGGTATCGTGTGCAGGGGTTCCTGCAATGGTCCACCGGCATGTCATTCTGGCTCATCGCGCTGCTGGTCGTGTTCTTCAGCGCCGCGACTGTGTCCTACGAGCAGCGTGAGAAAGTCATTTGGCAGACCATGACCAAACCAGTCGCGGCGTGGCAGTACATCCTCGGCAAGTGGCTCGGAGTCACCCTGCTCTCAGGAATGCTCCTCGCCGTCGCGGGACTCGGAACCTTCCAGTTCACCGAGTACCTCCGCTCGCAGACCGCTCTGGGTGAGGTCGCTCCGTACCAAGCGAGCGAGGGACGCGTGATGACCGAGGATCGCATGATTCTCGAGACGCAGGTGCTCGCTTCACGCAAATCGGTCAACCCCGTGCTCCCGTTCCATCCGAACGACTCGCAGTTCGATACGGCCCTCGAAGCAGAGATCGCGAAGGAACGCTTGCTCCAGACAGACTTCAATCCCACGGCAAACATGAAAGCCGGGATGCGGATGAAGCTCTTCGAGGAAGCGGTGAGCGATTACCGCTCCATCGATCCACGCTACGAGGGATACGCAACCTTCTCATTCCAGGGATTGCAAGAAGCGAAGAGACTCGGAAATCCCCTGACCCTGCGGTACAAGATCAACGCGGAGGGGAATCGTCCCGACATCTTCTATGCACTGACCTTCGTGTTTGAAGACGGCGCGATCTTCCCTCGCAAGCAGACCGGACTGGGGTTCTCCCATACCTTCACCGTTGACTCAGCGCTGATCAACAATCAGGGCGAACTCAACATTCAGATCTACAACGGCGAGCTCGGTCTCGATCGCGATGATTCGTTCATGCTCCGGCCCAACCCCGGCACCATGACGATCCCACCGGATGGTCTCGAGATCTCGTATCAGGTCGGGACGTACGCCGGGAACTTTGCGCGGATCATGGCCGTGCTCTGGGTGAAACTCGCGATGCTCGCGATGATCGCGGTCTGGGCGTCGTCCTTCGCGTCCTTCCCGGTCGCGTGCTTGATGTCAATCTCCGTATTCCTGATCGGTGAATCCGCGGGATTCGTCCAGTCCGCGCTCCCGGCGTGGAAGATGGATACCGAATCGGTCGTGGGGGTGGTCCGCACAGGGATCTACCACTTTGCTGATACGATCTCGGGATTCTTCTCGATCTACCACGAGCTCAAACCAACGCAGCGCATCGCGGACGGGCGCGTCCTGGACTGGGCGCAGGTCTCGTCGGGAGTGCTCGTATTGAGTCTCGCGATCGCGGTGTTCTTTATGTTGAGCGTGTACATTTTCCGCAAGCGTCAGCTCGCGATTTATTCAGGTCAGTAGGAGCACAACGATGACACACAACACAAAGGTGCGTCTGATTGCGATCCTGGTCATGCTCATCAGCATGCTGGGTTCGGGTGTCCTGACCACGCAGATCGCTGCTTCGCAAGGACGTCACGAGCTGGTATACACCGATCGCGCCGAAGACGGCGATCCGCCGCAGATCGCGCTGGGAATCGCGATGGGCGCGTTCCGCGGGATCTTCGTCAACATCCTCTGGCTCGAAGCAACGTCCGCGAAGGAAGAGGGACGCTTCTACGAGTCCATCGAGCTGGCGCGGATGATCACGCAGCTCCAGCCCCGCTTGCCGCAGGTCTGGACGTTCCACGCGTGGAACATGTCTTACAACATCTCCGTGACCACTCACACCCCGGAAGAACGCTGGGAGTGGGTGCGCGCCGGGATCGATCTGCTCCGCAAGGAGGCGCTCGTTGCCAACCCCAACGACATGCACATCCACAAGGAACTCGCGTGGATGCTCCTGCACAAAGTCGGTGGCTACACCGACGACGCGAACCAGTTCTACAAACGACAGTTCGCCTACACCTGGCAGAACATCCTCGGCCCCGCGCCGGTCATCCTCCCGGACCAGCGCCGACGCGACCAGGTCATCGAGCTCTACGCTCAGCAAACACAGAAAATCGTCGATGCACCAAAGACCCGCTCCGAGCTCGCGGACCTGAATCCAGAGTCCGATCAGATCGCTCGTGAGTTCGAGCGTCTGTTCAACACCAACGGGCGTCTTGGATCCAGCACCGATGTCGGCGAGGAGTTCCTCCGTCGTTACCAGCTCGACAAAGAACTCGAGCGTGCTGGTCGATTCATCACGATGTCCGATCAGATGGGACCCAAGACCCTGCAGATGCGCGAGCTCCGCGATTCATTCCCAGACGAGCAGGACTGGGACGACCTGGCTAACTTTGTTCGCAAGCACGTGCTGATCAAGGGCTACAACATGGAGCCCGTGCGGATGGTCCAGCAGATCCGCAAGTTCGGCCCGATCGATTGGCGCATGCCGACCGCTCACGCGTTGTACTGGGGTTCCCGCGGGACCGATGTGGGACGCATGGAAGTCACCGCGCGCAACCGCTCCTCGCTCGACTTCCTCAACGCGTTCCGCATGGTGATGCAGTCCGTCCAGGACCTCTGGCGCCACGGCGACATGTACTTCAACTACCTCGATGTGCACGAGGGACGAGCCGCGTACTACCAAGCGGTTCCCAATGTGTACTTCGTCCCGACCTACGGCGCGATGCTCGAAGAGGTGGTCAACGCGTCTGGAATCTACGAAGCGGACCACAAACCGTATCGCCAATACGCCGTGGGATACGAGAACTTCCTCCGCGACGCGATCCGCTTCTTCTACCGGCGAGGCGACAACATCAGCGCGCAGTACTGGTTCGACAAACTCCGCAACTTCGAAGGCGTGAACGTCAATGATCCGGACTTTGTTGACGAGATGGCGCTCTCGCTCAAGGAGTTCGCTGATAAGCAGCTCTACGACTCGATGGGCTCCCCTCAGGTCGCGGTGTCTGAGGTCTACGCGTCGCTCCAGAGCGCGTTCTACAACGGTCTCATGGTCCGCAACATGGACGTCTTCAATGGACAGTGGGACTACGCACGCAAGGCGCACGCGTACTTCTTCTCGCAGCAGTTCAACGAGGTGGTCGCGTCCACGACGACCGCTCGCATGGAGTTCATGGACCGCGACTTCACCTTCCTCGCGGGACAGTTGTTCACCAACATCATCATGACCGTGCATCCCGAGCAAGCGGAGCTGCTGTACGGATACGCTCCCGAGGACCTGAAACGCTACGCGTACGACTCGCTCGTGCTCCAGTTCAAGCCAACGATCGACGAACTCGAGGCGCAGGGGGCCTCGGATCCGTTCGATGTGCTGTTCCCAGAACCCGAGGGGATGCCCGCGTTCCGCATCGCGTACCAAGCGAAGATCGACGCACGCTCAAACCGAGGCGTCGAGGGTGTCCGCAAGAACTAAAGCGTGGTTGTATTGCCGGTATAACACCGATGGAGTGCTCAGCTGCTGAGCATCGTGATCGCTTGCTGATACCGATCCAGCGTTCCCTGCACCACCTCGTCTGGAAGCACTGGTCCCGGAGCGGTCTTGTCCCAAGTCCCCGCTTGGACGAGCGATTCGAGGTACTCACGCACGAACTGCTTATCAAAGCTCTGCTGCGCTCGACCAGGTTCATACGAATCCGCGGGCCAGAAACGCGAGGAATCAGGGGTCAGCGCCTCATCGATCAGGATCGGGTCATCGGAAGTGATCTCCCCATCCCCATTGATCGGCAGTCCAAACTCGAACTTGGTGTCTGCGAGGATGATGCCGCGATCCCGCGCATACGCTGAAGCACGCGAGTAGATCTCAAGCGATCGCTCGCGGAGGGTTTCCATGAGCGAGCGTCCCCCCAGCGCCTCGACGTGCGCGATGGACTCTTCAAACCCGATGTTCTCGTCGTGTCCGCTCTCCGCTTTGGTCGCGGGAGTGAAGATCGGTTCAGGGAGCTGATCGCACTGGCGCAGCCCCTCTGGGAGCTCAACGCCGCAGACTGCTCCGCTTTGTTTGTAGTCCTTGAGCCCCGATCCCTCAAGATATCCTCGCACGACACACTCGACCGGGATGACCTTGCACAAGCGTCCGATCGTGGTGCGTCCCTCAAGATGCCCGCGCTGAGTAGTGGGGGTCAGCGCGGATTCAGGGATCAGATTGTGGTCCGTCGAGAGCAGGTGGGTCTTGCAGATCCCTTCGCTCTCGATCCATTGGAGCCAGAACGTCGCGATGGAGGTCAAGAGCCGCCCCTTACCTGGGATCGGGGTGGGGAGGATCACGTCAAAGGCGCTGATCCGATCCGATGCGATCATAACCAATGTGTCGGTGTCTCCAAGCTCGTCAGGAGCGTGCTGAGCCGGGAGCTGATAGATGTCTCGGACCTTGCCCTTGCGTGCTCCAGGGAGGTTGAGCGATGTCTCGAAAGCCGTCAGCGCGGTTTCCGATGAAGATGACGAGGCGGTGTGTGCGTCCATAGCAAAGGATAGGAAAGCGATGCAACAGCGGACTGGTCCCGCTCGAACATCTACAAGCTTTGGAGGTGATTTTCATTGACCTTCGATCCACTAGAATCGGGGTTCTGGATGGTTTCAAGCGGGATTCACTCCGCAAAGACTCGCCCCGGCGGAGCTTTGCCCGTATTCTTCCCTGCTGGTCCATGGGACCGGTTTCTTTGGTCCAATGGATGATGGAGTTCGATCAACCAGATGCTTCGGTTTGTTTCCCTTGATCCCACACCCGCGACCACGGACGAGCTCCCTGGCGCGTATCTCATCGGCAAAGACAATGTCGCGATCGCAGGTGAGATCACTGTTCGTGACGGGATCGTTGTCTGCGAGAAAGGCAACACCGAAGCCGCGGCCCTCGCCGTCCAGCTGGACCTTGGACAAGAACGACTCGACCAGATCGGTGACGACATCACCATCGAAGGCGTCACCCTCAAACCACTCGGGACATGGACGCTCCAGACCTGCCTGCTCCCGCAGCGCGAGAAGTCCTACCTCTTGGTGCTCGAACTGGCGCGTCATCGGATCATGACCTTCCTCACCAAGCTCGAGGATTGGCAAGCGATCGAATCCGTCGAGGGCACCCTCCCGATGCGTTTGTTCGAAGCGGCGCGTGTGTGCTTCATGCGTGCACTCGTCATGGCGCACGATTCGATCCAACCTGAATCCGAAACCTCCAAACTCGCGCTCAAAGCGCTCTGGATCGCGCTTGAAGCATCCGAGCGTCTAGCACTCCAGCAAGCACAGAACGACTTCTCCGCTCGCTGCGATGGTTCGATGTACGAGAATCTGGAGTCCGAACACTCGGATCCCGCGAGCCGCAAAGCGATGCTCCATCCAGGACGCGGCGGAGTCGTGCTCCCGCTCAAACCCGCGGTGGGATCGGTCGTCTCTCCGCACGTCTTTGCTCCTGTCACGCACGACGCGATCACGCGTGCGTGTGATTTCATCACTGTCCCGATGCGATGGGTCGAGATGGAACCTGCTGAGGGTGAGTACGACTACACCAAGACAGACCGCTGGATCGAGTGGGCGATCCGCAGCGCCAAGATCCCAGTGGTCGCAGGTCCGTTGATTGACTTCCGCTCCGCGAGTGTCCCGGATTGGCTCTACATCTGGGAGAACGACTACGAAACGCTCCGCGAACTGGTCTACGAGCACATGAAAACCCTCGTGACGCGCTACCGCCGGACTGTCACGCGATGGACTGTCTGCTCTGGTCTCCACTGCGGCGAGCACTTCAAACTCAGCTTCGAGCAGATGATGGACCTGACACGCATCTGCGTGCTTGTGACCCGTAAGCTCCATCCGCGCGCCAAGATCCAGGTCGAGATCACCCAGCCGTGGGGTGAGTACCACACGCACGACCGATCATCGCTCCCGCCGTTGCTCTACGCGGAGATGCTCTCACAAGCCGGCATCCAGATCGACGCGTTCTCGCTGCGTGTGCAGATGGGATCGTTCCGATCCGGACTCCAGACCCGCGACCTCATGGCGTTCAGCTCGATGCTCGACCACTACGCGATGCTCGATCGACCACTCACTGTGTCCGCGATCGGAGTCCCAACCACGAAGCTCTCGCCGCGTGAGGAGCTCCCGAGCTATCCCGAGACCGGTCAATGGCGTCATCCTTGGGACGAAGCGGTCCAAGCGGACTGGTTGTCCGCGTTCGGAGCGGTGGCGCTCTCCAAGCCGTATATCGAGAGCATCTGCTGGCACGAACTCGCTGACACCAGCGGCGCGACGGACATGCGATCGGGAGGACTCATGGACATCAAGGGGCTCGGACGTCCGGCGCTCGATCGTCTGTCCGATCTCCGCACCGCGATCGCGGAATCCAGACTCCCGGAAGAGTGGTCCCCCGATGCCTTGCTGTCTCCTGTCGGCGTGACGCCGTAAAGTTTCATCATGCCAAATCCTGAACATCCATCGCAGCCCTCAGCGCCTCCAAGCGATTGGGCCAGGACTCCCGCCGCGATGTTTGGCGCGTTCGTGCTCGGAGTCGCCGCGATCGTGGGGTTGGGCTGGTCGATCACTCACCAATCGGCTGAGCACGAACGGATCGCCGCGAATCACGATCCCATCAAGCTGCTGATCGATCTCAACCACGCGGATCCCGAAGCGCTCGAAATGCTCCCCTCGATCGGTCCCAAGATCGCAGAGCGGATCGTCGAGGATCGCGAGCTCAACGGGCCGTATGAATCCATCGAGGACCTCGATCGAGTCTCTGGGATCGGTCCCAAGACCATCGATCGTGTACAAGATTGGGTGATGGTCTCGCCTCCCTGATCCGCCGCGTCGTGTATGCTTGAGTGAACCCAACACTCGCCTCTGTCGGCTGCGGATCAGCCGACTGGGGACGACTATGCGCCGACCGAATCTGCACGCTCATGAACCTCATCGATCCCATCCAGCTCAACCCCGAGTTCCGCACGCTCGCGCGAGCGATGGACGACGGACAGCGCGTGATCGCGACAGGCGCGAGCGGCAGCTCGGTCTCGATGTCCGCACTGGCGCTCCACCAACGCACCAAGCGACCTGTGCTCGTGGTCTGCGCGCACCTCGATGAAGCCGAGGACCTCTATGCAGAGATCGCGACTGTTGATGAAGCCGCCCCCACTCTTTTCCCGGCCCTCGAACTCTCTCCCGGAGAATCCAGCATCTCAGCGGAGCTCTTCACACAGCGACTCATCATCGCGCGGGACATCGAAGCCGGGAATACAGATGGAGTCATCATCGCGCCCATCGCGGCGCTCATGCAACCGATCCCCGATCTGTCGCGTGGCGCTTCGCTCATCCGCGAGGTCGCCGTAGGTGATTCGATCGACCCCTCTGAGCTCATCCAGTGGCTCAGCGACCACGGCTACGAACGCACCGACACGATCGAGACCGCCGGACAGTTCGCGATGCGCGGCGGGATCATTGACGTCTACCCCGCAAGCGGGAGCGGTGGGGGGAGTGATCCAGATTCTGCATCGCTCCCGATCCGATTGGATTTCTTCGGAGACGAGCTTGAAACCATCGCCGAGATCGACCTCGACACGATGGGTTCGGATCGGAAGATCCAAAGCGCCAGGTTCGCCGCATCCGGAGCGGAGTATCTCGAAGAATCTCGCGACGATCAATCCGTGCTGGAATCGATCCCCAAGGACGCGCTCATCATTATCGCCGAGACCTTCGAAGTCATCGAGCAGGGACGCGGCTATTTCGAGCGCGTTCACGACGGACGCACGATCTACGGCCCACCAGCGGTGCTCAAACTCCTCGAAACCAGATTCCACGCACTCGCGGAGATGAACCAGTTCTCCGCCGGGAAATCCGGCGCTGATACCCTGGTCGCGCTCCCCGTCGAGCCCGTCCCGCCGTTTGATCGCGAGACTGGAGACGCGATCAAAGAACTCGGACAACTCGCTGACGAAGTGGGCAAGGTGATCCTCGCGTGCAACTCCGAAGGAGAGTTCGCGCGTCTAGGTGAGCTGATCTCGATCCATGCGCCCAAAGCAGAGATCGAGCGAGCGATCGTCGATATCCGGCGAGGTTTCATCTGGAGGGTCCACGATCCCGACGACGATTCTCCCTCGGGATTCGCGCTCGTCCCATCGGGAGAGCTGCTGCATCGCTCAAGCGTGCGCCGACGGATCACCAAGATCCGAGCGGGACGAGCGATGGACACGTTCCTCGATATCCAAGAAGGCGACTACGTCGTCCACGCGGACCACGGCATCGCCAAGTTCGTGGGTCTCACCATCCTCGACGCATCGGGAACCGCGAAACAAAAACAACAGCTCGGACCCAAAGCGAAGAAACGCAAGGAAGATCAGGAAGAGTTCCTCACCCTCGAGTTTAAAGGCAAGAGCCGACTGCACGTGCCGTGCGCTCAGATCGACCTCGTGCAGAAATACGTGGGTGGATTCTCCGGAAAGCCACCCCTCAGCTCGATCGGTGGGAAGAAATGGAAAGCACAGAAACAGAGAGTCGCGGAGTCCGTCAAGGACCTCGCGTCGGAGATGCTCCGCGTCCGAGCGGCGCGCGAGCACGTGCCGGGATTTCAGTACCCGAGTGACTCGCAGCTATTCACCGAGTTCGAAGCCGAGTTCCCCTACGAGGAAACCGAGGACCAACTCGCGGCGATGATCGAGATCAAAAAAGACATGCAATCCACACGCCCGATGGATCGTCTCATCTGCGGCGATGTCGGATTTGGAAAGACCGAGCTCGCGATCCGCGCCGCGTGCAAAGCCGTGGAAGCGGGACGACAGGTCGCGGTGCTTGTCCCGACGACAGTCCTCGCAGAGCAGCACGAACGGACCTTCCGCCAGCGATTCGCGGATTACCCCTTCCGCGTCGAGTCGCTGTCGCGCTTTAAATCCACCAAGGAAGTCAAACGTACGCTCGAGGACCTCAAGCTCGGACGCGTGGACATCGTGGTGGGGACGCATCGGATCCTGTCCAAGGACGTGCGATTCGCGAATCTCGGGATGGTCGTGATCGACGAGGAGCAACGCTTCGGGGTCGAGCACAAGGAGCGTTTGCTCCAACTCAGATTAACTGTCGATGTCCTGACACTCAGCGCTACGCCGATCCCTAGAACGCTGCACATGTCGATGCTGGGACTGCGAGATATCTCGTCGCTCACGACGCCTCCTGTGGATCGTAGAGCGATCGTGACGGAGGTCATCCCATTCAACAAGCATCGCATCCAACGCGCGATCGAGCGCGAGCTGGCGCGTGAGGGTCAGGTGTATTTTGTGCACAATCGCGTGCACAACATCGAGACGGTCGCCGCGGAGGTCCGCGCGCTGGTCCCAGATGCGCGCGTGATCTTCGGACACGGGCAGATGGACCCCAAGGAGCTCGAGCAGGTCATGCTCAAGTTCATGCGCCGTCAAGCGGACATCCTCGTCTCGACCACGATCATCGAAGCGGGGATCGACATCCCAACCGCAAACACGATGATCATCAACGATGCGGACCGATTCGGATTGTCCGAGCTCCACCAGCTCCGCGGACGCGTTGGACGATCGCACAACCGCGCGTACTGCTACCTCCTGCTCCCTGCGGATCGCTCGATCAAAGAAGTCGCTCAAAAGCGGCTCAAAGCGATCGAGGAATACTCGATGCTCGGCGCGGGATTCAAAATCGCGATGCGTGATCTCGAGATCCGCGGAGCGGGGAACCTGCTGGGCGCGGAGCAATCGGGACACATTGCGACCGTTGGGTATGAGATGTACTGCCAGCTCCTGGATCAAACCGTCGAGCGCCTCACCAACACGGAGCTCAAAGACCAGATCACCCACACCAGCATCGACATCGGACTCAGCGGCTACATCCCCAAAGCGTACATCCCCTCCGATGCACGCCGGATCGAGGTCTACCGCAGACTCGCGATGTCCACGACCCAAGCACAGATCGACCAGGTCGTCGAGGATCTGACCAGCGCTTACACCGCACCCCCTGAACTGGTCCGTCGTCTGATCATGCGTGCTCGCGTGCGAGCGGCGTATCAGTTACGTTCCGTGCGTTCGATGAGCACGCGAGGGAGCGACATCGTGTTGCTGACTGCTGATCCTGAGCGCATCGCCGACGAGTTGAGCAACGCTCCGGTCAAGGTCAGTGTGGTGGGAGCGGATCTCGCGCAGACTAACGCAAAGACAGCCGCGGGAGCTGCGTACAGCGAGGTCTACGTCCGCGTGTCCAAGCCGTTCAACTCACCGATGGCGCTCTCCCGCGCCCTACTGGAGTGGGTTGACGGCGGTGGATAAGAGGCTCCAAAGCGTTCAAAATGAATGAAATTGCTATGGAAGCGGGAGTTTTATAGGTAAAAAACCGCTGTTTCTACTACCATAGTAGATTCCAATCCGTATCGATGGACCGATACGGCTGTCTACAGGATGAGTATGCCACACGAAAATGAGATTGATACCGTAACCGATGCCCTTGAGCCGCTCGCTTCAAACGACATCGCTCTTGACGATGACCTTGCCAAAGTCCGCCGGAGAATGATCCGCGAAGCGGCACAAGCGATCGACATCATCAAGTTCGCGATCAACGCGCTCTGGGACCACGACGAATCCTCCGCGAAGCAGATCTCCAAGATCGAGAAAGAAATCGACAAGGAAGAGGTCCGCATCGAGCAGGAGTGTTACCGCATCTTGGCGCTCAAGAATCCGTTCGCGGCTGACTTCCGACTGATCGCGTTTATCCTGCGCGTCAACTCCGACATCGAGCGCGTCGCGGACCACGCGTCCTCCATCAACAAGATCATGAGCCGACTCGATGATCCGAAAATCAAATGGCCCGAGTCCCTGCGTGAAATGGGCGAGCGGATCCCGGTCATGTGCGAGCAGCTCTTGCGTGCTGTGGTCAACACCGACGCGGAGCTCGCACGCTCGGTCGTCAAGCAGGACCGCGCGATCGACAAGCTCGATTCCCAAGCGTTCGACGAGATCAGCGACCTGATCGAGGAAGACCCCGAGAACGCGTCGAACTACATGCTGATCTACCGGATCGCGCGTGAGCTCGAGCGCGTGGGCGACCTGCTTGGCAATATCGCCGAGGGGATCATGTACCTGGTCACGGGCAACATCGTGCGTCACACCCCACGCAAGAAGAAGCCGGCGTCTTCGTAATACATAAATAAGAATCATCAATAGACATCATGCGGTACACTGGACCGCATGATTCTCTTTGGTTGTGTATTGGTATTGATTTCTGTGGTGCTCATCATTCTCGCGTGGCGCGGGAGGACGATCGAGCGAGGCGAGTTCTGCCGAGCGTGCTCGTTCAACCTCGCGGGACTCCCCGAAGGATCCGAGAGCAAATGTCCCGAATGCGGCAAGTCGATCCAGGGGGACGCGAATCGAAGGAACACACTCCGACGCAAGTCCGTTGCAGGTGTGCTGCTGGGACTCGTGCTGCTCGTCGCAGGTGGAGGACTCATCGGTGTTGGGTCCAGCGGGATGAAATCCACGTTCTATGCGAAGCTCCCAGACTCAATCATCGTGCCGCTGGTGACGCTCGGCTCAGATGATGCACTCGAAGAGCTCGTCCCGCGGCTCACTCGGCCTCAGATGATGAGCGATCAGCACTGGGAGCGGATCATCAAGCACGCACTGGACGTCCAAGCCGATCCGCTGGCGCCGTGGGATCCACGGATCGGGGAGATCCTCGCTAATGCGTGGATGTTCGATCGATTCAGTGACGAGCAACTCGTCAGCTACCTCGACCACGCGATCGAGACGAAGATCATCATCCGCGATCGCGTGCGCCAAGGGGCCGAAAGCATCCCCTGTTTCGTTCGTATCAAGCCCAGCCGGATGCACAGCGTGTATCAAGCTCAGTCAGGGGTGACACTCGAGATGGGGGTTGTCAGCACGCAGATCCAAGGCGATCCAACAAGATACGCGCACACACGCGAGATTCAAAGATCAATCGGGTCCTACGGCGTCAATGTCCCGGAGCAGGGATCCAACTGGATCATGGGAGGTCAACTCGATGTCCAACGAGCTTCCGGGACCATCGATTCCGAAGTAGGGACGACGCTGCAGGTCGATGTTGAGTTTGAGTTTCGACTTTCACAGCAAGGCAGCGAAGAGAAACAGAAGTACAGAGCGTTTACGTACTCGAAGGCCGTGCGCGTGATCGATCCGGATGAACCCATCATTGAGTTGGTGGAGAACCAAGCAGTTGCGGACATGTTGTGCGAGCAGTTCAGGGGCTCGCAGGTTGCGGTGTTCAAGGAAATCGGTCAAGACCACAAGTCATGGAGACCGATCCTGGGATTCTCAATCTTTGCTGAGGAGGGGTTTCAGATCCCAATCGCGATGCGTGTGTTGCTCGATGTTGATGGAGAGGAGATCGAGATCGATCAGATCATCCAAGAGCAAAGCCACGGCGGGGCGTACGGGACGATGGTGGACTGGAAAGTTGACACGGAGAATGAAGAAGTAGTTCGCCGTGCTGAGTTAGCGATCAAACGGATGCTCGCGCAAGGGACAGCGGATGTCATCTTTCGCACAGATCCTGTGATCGCTGAGGGGAATCCCGCGGTTGATCGCGTGCTGAACCTGGAGCTTCGGATCAATGATCTGCCGATCTCAGGGGTGGATGCGGAGGGACAGATCTGGGCATCGCTCTCTGACCCCCAGTGGACCCACGCGGCGTGCGATAATTGAGGTGAGCTGTCAGTAGTGGGGGAGCAGAGGTGAAAGGTGTGTAGACACGAAAAAACCTGCTTGGGTAAGCAGGTTTCGTTCGCGGCTTTTGACCGGTGAACAGTTGGGTCCAACTTCATGACTTGTTACCAAGTCACTATCTCCCCATTGAACCTCGCGAGAGATCAATGTATGTGGGAGGCAAGAATGTGCTCATAGTCTTGATCCGGTTCTCACCGGGACGATTCCCAATCAGGGTTTCGTACAATCAAGTCTAAGGAAATCCCTTAGAAAGGAGGTGATCCAGCCGCAGGTTCTCCTACGGCTACCTTGTTACGACTTAGTCCCAGTCACCACTCTTGCCGTAGGCACCCCTGAAACGAGGTGACTTCGGGCACTAGCAGCTTCCATGACTTGACGGGCGGTGTGTACAAGGCTCAGGAACGTATTCACCGCGTCGTAGCTGATACGCGATTACTAGCGATTCCGGCTTCAAGCAGGCGAATTTCAGCCTGCTATCCGAACTGGGGCACAGTTTTTGCGATTTGCTCCACCTCGCGGTATTGCATCGCTTTGTCTGTACCATTGTAGCACGTTTGCATCCCTAGGCGTAAGGGCCATGCTGACTTGACGTCATCCCCACCTTCCTCCGGTTTGACACCGGCAGTCTCGCTAGAGTCCTCGCCATAACGCGTTAGTAACTAACGATAGGGGTTGCGCTCGTTAAGGGACTTAACCCGACACTTCACAGCACGAGCTGACGACAGCCATGCAGCACCTGTGTATGTTCCACCCAAAGGGCGTGGCTTATCTTTCGAAAAGTTAATCCATACATGTCAAGCCTAGGTAAGGTTCTTCGCGTTGCCTCGAATTAAGCAACATGCTCCACCGCTTGTGTGAGCCCCCGTCAATTCCTTTGAGTTTTAGCCTTGCGACCGTACTCCCCAGGCGGCACACTTACCAGTTTACCTTCGGCCGCGAAACCATGAGAGGTACCGCGACCTAGTGTGCATCGTTTACGGCGTGGACTACCGGGGTATCTAATCCCGTTCGCTACCCACGCTTTCGTACCTGAGCGTCAGAACAAGCCCAGTCAGCTGCCTTCGCCATTGGCGTTCCGATATATATCTACGCATTTCACCGCTCCACATATCGTTCCACTGACCCCTACTTGTCTCAAGACTTGTGGTTTACCCTGCAGTTCCACGGTTGAGCCGTGGGATTTCACAAGATACCTACAAGTCCGCCTGCGTACGCTTTAAGCCCAGTGATTCCGAATAACGCTTGGACCTTCCGTATTACCGCGGCTGCTGGCACGGAATTAGCCGGTCCTTCCTCTGAATCTGATCAGTATTTCTAGATTCTGACAGTGGTTTACACATCGAAGATGCTTCATCCCACACGCGGCATTGCTCCGTCAGGCTTTCGCCCATTGCGGAAGATTCGTTACTGCAGCCTCCCGTAGGAGTCCGGGCAGTGTCTCAGTCCCGATGCGGCGGGTCATGCTCTCACACCCGCTACCCGTCTTCGGCTTGGTGAGCCTTTACCTCACCAACTACCTGATAGGAGAATCGCTACTCTCAAGGCGGTAAACCTTTCCTCCGTAGAGCACATAGAGTATTACCCCTCGTTTCCAAGGGCTATCCTCTACCTTAAGATACATTCGATTCTATTCCTCGCCCTTTCGCCACTCCCTCCGAAGAGGTCGTTCGACTTGCATGTTTTAGCCATGCCGCCAGCGTTCAATCTGAGCCAGGATCAAACTCTTCAGTTGAATATTGTTGCTTGATACAAGACGAATCCTGCATCAATACGCATCAAATGAAGCCGATCCGACTTACCCCGGTCGTGCCTGCAATGCAGGGCGTACCGGGTCGGTCATCATCAACGATTGCTCGTCGATGCCTGAGACGGCAAGTCTCAGGTTTTATTACACTCAAAGCTTTTTCACTATAAATAAATTATAGGGCTTCCACTTGCACAAGAATGTAATACATCAGATTGTGATATCCGATGAAACTTTTGGTCACGACAACTGCTCGTTCAAAGCACGATTATGCATCGTTGTTGTCGCGTCACATTCTTGCGGTGGACCCAACTGTTCACTTGTCAAAGAAGCCGATCAGGGGGCATCAAGCCCGTCTGATTGTCTTGCCGACTCTTCCGAGTGGCGAGGGAGAGCATAGACACCAACTTCTCAAGGTCAAACTTTGAGGGCCAACTTATTGCTCAATTTCTTCGACTTTTGACGATACACGTCAATTGTTGCCCGAATTGCCCCTGAGATCGTAGGAGTCACAGACCCGCTCGATCGGGTTCCCCTGCTCGAGCGACGCTCAGCCCCCAAATTTCGCATTCACGGGCGTTCGGGATCGCTCGGATCGCCCGCCTCAGGACTCGGCATGATTCGCTCATCGTCGCTCCGGTCGTGCGGACATCGTCCAGCACCACCAAGGCGCGGATCCCGGCCCCTGACCCCTTCGAATCAGTAAGCTCTTTGACCAGTCTGGACTGGTGGACCGCGAATCCGCCTTTGATGTTCTTGAGCCGATCCGTAGCAGACTTCCCGACCTGCTCAGCTCGATTCCGTGCTCCCAAGACCCTGCAGATCGGCACGCCGCTGGATCGACTCGCGCCCTGCGCAATGACCTGGGTGTGATCGATCCCACGCATCACCCTCCGCATCGCAGGCATCGGGATTGGAACAATCAGCAGCTCCCTCGGCGACCATCCAAGCTCATCGATGAGCCGTGCGAGCACCTCTCCTGATGCGTGCCCCAGTTCCGTGCCCGTGCGTCTCCACTTGCGGAACTTGAGGTCGATGACCGCGTCTTTCAGGATCCCTTCGTAGCGTCCAAGTCTCAGTGATCGATCCCAGCTGAGTTTGCTCGATCGGCACGAGGCGCATCCGTCGCCGTCGGATTCAAACGGACCAATAGATCCAGCGCATCTCCAGCAGACCAGTTCGCGTGGTTCGCTTTCCCAGCCGTGGTATTTCACCGCTCGCGCAAAGGACAATCCGCGTCGACCGAGGAGCTCGATCTCGACGCTGTC
Organism: Phycisphaerales bacterium; assembly: GCA_965250055.1. GTDB lineage: Bacteria > Planctomycetota > Phycisphaerae > Phycisphaerales > UBA1924 > UBA1924. Next base: position 193,645 of record OZ252285.1, read on the forward strand.
CATGATCGCTGACAGAGTCTTCATATGATTACCGAACGCTGAGTCGATCCCGCACAAGCTTGGCGCGTGCAACTCGTCGTTCGCTTTGCGACAGATCCACGCCGACGATCCGCTGCAGATGTCCCGGCTGGATCATGAGCAGCAGATCATGAATCGTCGAGAGCGTGATGTCCGGGATCACCTTGCACAGCACACCCAAACGCACCATCCCCAGATGCTCGAGCGCCTCATCGGGTTTGAGCAATCGAGCGTTCTGCAGCACTCCCAACGCCCTGCAGACCTTGTCCTCGAGGAGCATCCGATTCTCCGTCATCAGCTGAGCGCGTGCGTGCTGCTCATAGCGCACGATGCTGGGGACCACTTCGCTCTCGATCTCGCGGAGGAGCATCTCGTCGCTGCGTCCCAGCGTGATCTGATTCGAGATCTGGTAGAACTCGCCCGCGGCTTGGGAACCCTCGCCGTACAACCCACGCACGGCCAATCCCATATCGCTCGCGGCGTTGCGGACCTTCTCCAGTTCCCCTGTGATCTTGAGCGCCGGAAGATGGACCATCACAGAGAGCCGAAGTCCTGTGCCGACATTGGTGGGACACGCGGTGAGGTATCCGAACTGGGGGTGGAACGCATAATCGACGATCTCTTCGATGCCGTCGTCGAAGCCGTTGATCTCCGCGAGACAGGACGCGAGGTCGAGTCCAGAACGGATGACCTGGATGCGCAGGTGGTCTTCCTCATTGACCAGAATACTCACACGCTCGTCGGGCTCGATCACCGCAACCCCACGCGGCGAATCCGGACCACCCTCGCCGTTGGAATAACGTCCGCGAGCGTGCTGACGCGACATGAGCTGACGCTCGACAAGCAATCGTCGCTCGATCGGTTCGGAGTTCCGCAGATCAAACCAGCGGATACGTGATCCCGATGGACATCCCAGCGTGTCGATGCATCTTCGGCAGATTTCCATGATCTGCGATCGATCCGCGGAACTCGCAGCGGGAGGGAACGGGAATCCCGCAAGATTCCGAGCCGCTCGTGCACGCGAGGACATGACGACATCGCTCATCATGCCGTTTCCGCGGAGCCATTCAGTGGTGCCGGTCTGGATTGGACCGCCCTCGATCATCCGCTGACCCTCGATCGAGATCCTGGGATTCTTCCCTGCTTTTTTGGGATCCGGGAACTCTTGTGTCGGTCCTGATGAGTCGTTGGCCTGCATAGATCGGTTCGCCTGTTCACGGATTCAGGAGCGGTAGGGGAGGCTGATCTTTCACATTCAGATCGCCAACGACACGGACGGTTGTGTTTACGACGTGGACTCGGACTCTTTGAGCGATCCCGATTGAGCGGACGGCCGGACCTCGACCTGCGAGGTCGGGAACGACGCGAGACGTGTCATCTCATCCCGCAGCATCGCCGCTTGCTCATAATCCTCGTGCTCGACGGCTTGGTTGAGACGTTTTCGGACCTCCGTCAGCTTCTGCTCGCGTTCGGATTCACCTCCGAGGAGGGATTCGAGACGAGAGCCGCCGCCGGATTGAGCGAGCGATTCGAGTGCACGACGCGGGACTTTCCCGATGTGCTGCTCGCCCCCCTCGTGGGCGCGAGCAATCAACGGCGAGAGCCGCTTCTGGAATGTGGAGTAGCAGGTGGGGCATCCCAGCAGTCCCGAGTCCTTGAACTTGCTGTAGGTCATCGAGCACGACGGGCAAGGCGGAGTAGCGCCGGGCTTGGTGGTGGTCGATTTGGGTTTGTCCTGTTCTCCGACCGTCGGGATCGACAGGTTCTTGCCTGAGATGTAGTTGGAGATCAGCTGGGAGATCGGCATGTGGGGATCGGTGGAGACCCCGATTTTGGCGGCGCACTGCTCACACAAGTGGCGCTCGACTTTCTTCCCATGCTGGATCAGAACCTCATGGATCGTCGCCTGTCTTTGTTGGCATTCACAGAGCATCCGGTGCCCTCCCAGTTGTAGTGATCGCGAGCGGTTTTGAGCAGGTACTCAGATCAGCGATCAGATGCGGTCCGTCTTCGGACTCCAATCATACTCGAAAAGGGTTCAAAACAAAAGAACCCACTCGCAAAGGAGTGGGCATTGTGTCATTTTTTCCCTGTAAATAGGGGGTTTTTACGTCAGATTAACCCTGCTGGGCTTCTTTTTGCTGACGTGTGTAGCCGTACTTCCGCTTGAGTGGCTTGGTGACCAGACCCGCTTTGATCGCACGAGCGGAGACGTAGACACGCTTCGCGCGCTTGACGCCCTTGTCGTCTGTGATCTCAACGTTCATCTTGTGCAGGTTGGGCTTGAAGGTTCGGCGAGTGATGCCGGTGGTCTTGAGACCGAAACCGCCCTTGGAGATCTTCGCACCGCCGTAGGCACGCTTTTTACCAAAGGTTGTCTTCTTGCCGGTGTAATGGCATTCGTAGGGCATAGCTCACCTCGTCAAATAATCCGGCACTCACCCTGAGTACCGGGTCACGATGATAGCCCACCATTTCGCTCAGGCAAGCCCTTGTGAGCACCTCGGATGCACCAATTCAGGAATGGGAGCGAATTGGTGCAACATTCATCACGCGCGGCGCGACAGATTCTCACGCGAGAGCATCAGTTCCAGCGTCTGGACCACCAGATCCACCTCCCGATTGGTCATCCATCCATAGAAAGGCAGCGCCAGCGTCCGAGCGCTCACCGACTCCGCGATCGGGAATGCACCCTCACGATACCCGAACGCTTGCTGATAGATCGGTTGCTGGTGGATGCACGGGAAGTAATCGCTCGATCCGATGTCGTGCATCCGCAGTCCCTGGATGATCCGATCCCGCTCGTCGCGTGTGTAGTCTGTAGACAGTCGAGGGACAAAGACGAACCAGCTCATCTCGCACTCGTCCGGGATCGTTGGGAGTACGAAGTCGTTGAGTCCCGCCATGCGCTCGACGTACATCTCCGCGGTTGCTGCTCGAGCACGGAGGATCTCGTCGAGGCGATCCATCTGCGCCACTCCCAACGCCGCGGCGACTTCGGACATGCGATAGTTGAATCCGAGACGCTCGTGATGGAGCCAACTCCCAGCGGTGGACCCGCCTTCGATCGAACCCTTCCCCTGGACCGCGCGTCCATGATTGCGGAGCGATCGGCACAGGTCCGCGAGACGCTCGTCGTCAGTGACGATCATCCCGCCCTCGCCGGTCGTGATCTGCTTGTTGGGATAGAACCCGAAGACCCCCGCGCGACCAAACGATCCCGCGGCTTTTCCTTTATACGTCGCTCCAAGCGCCTCACAGCAATCCTCAATCAGCGGGATCTCGTGCTTCGCAGCGATCCGTGCGTACGCATCCATATGCTCGGGATTCCCGAACGCTTCGACGGCGAGGATCGCTTTGGTGTTTGGGGTGATCGCTTTTTCGATCAGTTCCGGATCTGCATTCAAGCTTCTGGGACAGATATCGACAAAGACAGGCTTAGCGCCGGCATAGAGGATGACATTGGATGATGCGATGAACGAGAAGGGGGTCGTAACCACCTCGTCTCCAGGACCGATCCCCAGTGCCACGAGCGTCATATGAAGCCCGGCCGTGCCTGAGGAGCACGCGACGGCATGCCGCACGCCGCAACGCTGCGCGACCATCTCCTCGAACTGCTCAACCACCGGACCGATGGAGAGTCTTCCGGAGCGGAGGACCTTGAGGACGAGTTCTTCCTCGTGTCGTGATATGTTCGGACGGCTCAGTGGGATTTCTTTATGCGACATCACTCAGATTGTCGGCACAACCACCCGCTCAGCACAACCCCGCAACCAAAAGAATCTGCATCAAATCTCAGCTTTCAGCGTTTCCAACCCTTCACGCACGCTCAGCGAGTTGACGATGCGTCCGACGGACACGATCAATCAGTTCATCCACGAGCGCTCCGACGGTCATCCCGGACTCAGGGTCATTGGGGCGGCAGCGATCGTTGGACTCGATCCGAGTCCGGATCCGTTTAGCCGCGGTGATGACCGTGGAGTGGTTCGGACGACCAATCGCGTGAGCGATCTCTGGGAAGCTGTTCGCTGTCAGCTCTCGCGCGATATGGACGATCAGCTCTCGCGCCAGCACGACAGTCCGATGACGACCCCGGCCTGTCAGATCGCTCCGCGAGACTCCAAGATGCTCAAGCACGATGCGGATGATTAGATCGATCGGGATCGGTCCCTGCGATTGAGCGGCGTAGTTTGATCCGCTGCGAAGCTGGAGTGCTTTGTGGATCGACGTCAGGTTCATCGTCGCGTTCTGGTCTTGATCCAGGAGACGGGACACGGCTTGGACCTGAAGAATCGCGCCCTCGAGCTCGCGGACCGAAGCGCCAGTCCCGATTCCGGTCCGATCGAGAATAGTCCCGAGTCCCGCATCGTCGATCGAGATGCCGCGCTGGATGCAGATCTGCTTCGCGAGACGGAGCCCAAACTCACGATCTGGAGCATCGATCCGAGCGACGACGCCTCCAGAGAATCTGGACGCGAGTCCTGTGCTCAATCGTGCGATCTCGCTGGGAGGTGCGTCCGACGCGATGAGCACCTTGGCGCCGCTGAGCGAGAGTGTATTGAAGATCTGGAGCAGCTCGTGCTGTGTGGATTCTTTGCCCGCGACCATGTGGACATCGTCGAGGCACAGCACATCGAGTCCTTTGAACTTCTTCTCGAACGCTTCGACGCTCTTGGTGCGGATCGCGTTCACGAATGAGTTGGTGAACGCTTCTCCAGTGATGTAGCGGACCTTGGCGCCAGGAAACATCCGTCGGTACTGCTGAGCGCTGGCGCGGAGCAGGTGGGTCTTTCCGAGACCGCATCCGCCGTGGATGTAGACTGGAGGGCAAGGTCCGGAAGATTCCATGACCGCTTTGACCGCTCCGAACGCGAGCTGGTTCGACTTGCCGACAAGGAACGACTCAAGCGTTGGACATGCAGGGGCTTTGGGAGTTTGCTTTCCTCGATTCGCAGACTGCGGCGGGGATTGACGAGCGATCAGTGCTTCAACACTCTTGTTGTTTCCCGCTTGACGTCCAGGGATAGTGGGGGAAGCGGGTTGCTTGGTTTCTTGGCGCGATTGGACAGAGAAATGGACGCCTGCGCCAGACTCACCGGTCTGGTCGCGGACCTCGCTGCGGAGCTCGCTCCCGATCCGGCGCTCGATCATGTCCAAAGTGAAGCGATCCGATGCACGCACGTGCAGTCCGCGTTCATCAGCCGCGAGATCGACTCCGGCGCCGAGGTACCGACGGACGCAGCTCGCTCCAAGACGCGACTCGAGCGATTCGCGGATCTGCTGCGTGTTGACGATGATGGTCCCGTTGTGATCTGATCCTTGCGTGCTGTGTGCGTGTGTTTCAGATGATGTTTGGGGTGCGGAGAGTTCAGTCACGTCGGGCCTCTGGTCGTCCGGGACCGCGCGGGAAAAGCCGGCGCGATCCGATCGCGCCCCACTCGCATATCCCGGCGGGCGATTCAATCTACGAACTAATGCGAACGAATCCTTCACGCACGGGCACAGTGATCGCCTTGGAACGTGCTTGAGCACATTCTTGAGGGTGTTGATCGAACTGATTCGGGTGCTCTGTGTCGTCCCGAGTGCTTCCAAACAGCGTCAAGCACGCGTCGTTCCCTGATCTCCATTCACTCCCCCGCGTGTCCCCATCGATGCGAGATTCGAGTTAGAACTCGCAGACGGCACGGGCCATGAACTGGCTGGATCGGGTTGTAAACACAGAGCAGAGAGAGTCCTGTCTGCCCGCCGGTCATTCCATAACCTGCAGGGGAGAGTGTAGAACCAACCTGTCGGTTGTGCAACAGTTTCGTTTGCACACAATCGCCGACGCACGCCGATGGATCACCGTTGACAAACACTTACGAACGCAAAAGTTTTTTCATCCACAAGCACGGCGCGTTATGCACATTCAGATGGGACGCACGTATCCGCAGCGAGCATCAAACCGCTTAAATCCTAGACTCAAATACACCTTGCCCGCCGGAGTGTTGCGCCGATCCACAGCGCAAGTGACTTCATTGACAGTGTCTTTGATCCGCAGCGATGTCAGCGCATGCGTCAGCAGTTTGATACCCAGTCCGCGTCCCTGCACACTGGGGCAAAGTCCCAAGTACACCAACTCGACAGACTCGTTTGCGGGACAATGCGAGAGCAGACAGCACCCCGCGGGTTCGTTGTTGTGCATCAGCACCCACCAGCGGGACGGATCAAACACCCCGGTTGATCGATGGCTCGCGATGACGTCCGGCATCGAGCGCATGCCGCAGAGCTCGGGACAGTCCAGCGTCCCCTCGTAACTCCCCTCCAGCGCGATCGCAAGCAACCCCTCGTTGCACGCAAGCTCTTGGAATGAACGGACCTGAATCCCATCACCCCAATCGCTCGGCGCGGTCATCTTGCGGATAAGTCCATAATCCATCCGAAGGTAATCGAGCGTCCCCACGCTGATCATCCCCGCGGCTTGACACACCTCGTGCGTCCATCGCTGGCTCGGCTCAAACAAGATCTGCGCGATCCGCAAGCGATCGCCCGCGGCTTTCGAGAGCCCCTCAACTGCCCCACGCAGTGCTGCACCGATCTCATTGGTCTGAGTCTTGAGTGAGCCGAATCGTTCGGGATCCAGTTGGTCTTGCCTATTTTCGACTGGACTGGAGACGAAGCACATCCCTGTCCCTCCCGCTCCTGGGACCACCATGCAGACCTGACGGACAGGGGGCTGGTTCTGCGATTCATCCCCAAGCACCCCCCAGACGAGGTCGAGGTCGATGCCGTGGGCTTTCGCGTTGCGGACGAGACGCTGAGCGCCGGCTTTGGGATTCCCGACCTGGATGAGCCGTTCCAGTGCATTGGTGACCATCGACCGATCGATCTGGACTCCGATGGGAGCGTGATCATCCGAGGTTGGATGGTGGGGTTGTGAGGAGTGGGGGTGGATGCTCATGATTGCACTGTGGTTGGTGGTCTTGGGCCGACCTGAAACGCAACCATCGGCAAAAAGCTGCGGATCGGGACATCCCGCCGGGATGTCCGAAGTGTTGACGGCCCGGCGAGCAACACTAGACTACCATGTGTTGCTCGAGCATCCGCTCCGTTGAGCATAGAATCCGCTCGGATTCTCAGTACCATTCCGACCCTTGCGACCCAGAGATTATCATGCAGAGACTCAAAGCGACCCTCCAATGCTCGATTCTGAGCGTTCTTGCACTGATCGTCATCCCGTTCTCCGCTTCGGCGCACGCGGCTCCTGAGCCCTCGCCCGTCGCGATCACGTGGGAGTTCACCTTCGATCTGGGACCGCTGCGTCTCGCTTGGGTGGACGATGGAGAGGGAGCGAAGCCGTACTTCTTCCTGACCTACGGCGTCACCAACTACTCCGGATCGGACCTGCTCTTTGCTCCAGACGTCGCATTGATGACCGACAACACCAAGGTCTACCAGTCTGGACGCGATGTCCCGACCGCGGTCACCAACGCGATTCTCGAAGAACTCGATAATCCGCTCGTCGAATCCCAGATCGACATCGTCTCGACCGTCCTCCAAGGCAAAGAACACGCTCGCGACGGCGTGCTGATCTGGCCTGCAGAGCAGCTCGACGTGGACGAGGTCACGATCTTCTTCGCAGGACTCAGCGGCGAGTTCGAGTCCTACGTCGTGGGACGCGAGTCCGATAATCCCCAGCGGTACACGCTCCGCAAGACCAAAATGCTCCGCTACGCGACTCCAGGCAACTTCTCGGATCAGGGCGCGCGTCCGTTCGAGCTCGTCGAAGAACGCTGGATCATGCGATAAACCAGACCCTTCCGGGTGGCCCGACGGAGCCGTCTTCGGCTCCTTCGGGATCAGATACTTTGTAAGCCGGGAACCCCCGATCCCGAAGGAGGATAAGAATCCTCCGTCGGGCCACCCAAGAGTCCTTTTTCGCTGGACTCAAACCCACATCCCGCCTACGCTTGCCCCCGCGACAGAATTGTCGTTTGAAGAGAAACCAACCCCGATCCCGGCTCGATTGATGAGTCAATAGCGGATCAGATCGACGGAGATCACTGATATGGCACATAAAAAGGGCCAGGGCTCAACCAAGAACGGACGCGACTCCAATCCTCAGTACCGCGGAGTGAAGCTCTACGGCGGCGAGTCAGCGAAGCCGGGCGCGATCATCATCCGTCAGTGCGGCACCCGCTTCAAGCCAGGTTTCGGTGTCCGCATCGGGAAGGACGACACCCTCTACTCCGTCACGACCGGCAAGGTCGTCTTCCAGAAGAACGGCCGCGTGCACGTCGATCCATACGAAGAAGACGTCGCTCGTCCACAGTGGCTCCGCGACTACCGCGCTGCACACGCTGGTTGATCGACTGAACCAAACGAATCAATGAAAGCCGTCCGCGATTGCGGGCGGTTTTTTACTCGAACAATGAGGTGTCATTACCTTTTTGTTTAGATACCCAACTCTTTACGATGACTGGAAGTCGGTCAATCACTTCAATGCCAAACAGTGCTTCATTGACATAACCCATGTGGAGCATATCGATGATGCGGCAGAGGTAGGATTTGCCACACTCCCACCATGTGTAGTGTGCGTCAATCATCAGTAGATGCTGTACATCAATTTGTTCGTGCTCTGAGAGTTCTTCCAACTCCATGCCATCTAGTAAAGACTCGTAGACTCCATCAGCGACACGGCTACCGAAAGTCGTGGTGTAGTAGTATTCTTTTATTTCCCATATGGCGATTGGATTGGTGGTGCCTGGGAAGGCCCCATCGACTCGCCGGGCAAGAGTTCGCAAGGGTTGCCCTTCTTTTGTGAATGTAGTCAGTTTTCTGGGATCATAATCACAGGAGCAACCTCCGGCGTTGGCTTCAATCAGCATGTTTATGATGCCTGTAAAGAATGCTGGAGCTTTCTTCTTGCCCTTCTGTTTGTTCATAGGGAGCGGGCATTTAGGCTTGAGTTTTTTCTTGAGGCGATCAAACTCTGACTTTGCCCTCTTCATATCCATGAGTTGTGGTTCCACAACAGTGTTCAGGATCTCGGCTCTGTATTCAAAATACGCCAAAATTTCTTTGCAATACTTGTTTGGCCTACCAGTTTTTGTGAGAAGGTGATCGGTGCTGAGGTCAAGTTTTTCGAAGCATTCAACAATCTGGTCGAGCGTCGGGACTTTGATAAGCCCCCTCTGATCCTTGGTTCGATGTGTGTAGCCAACTTGTTGGCTGATCGATCTGATGTTTGCCCAGAAATGCTTTGGTTGTTTCAGGAAACGAGGATTTGCTTTCATGAATCGGCCTCCTCGTACCTGTTCACAAAATCAGATAAAGTGATTCCAAGAGCAATGCAAACCTGCTCAAGTTCGAGAAGATCTAGGCATCGTTCGCCTGATTCGTATTTGCTGACAAATGATTGTGGATTTTGGAGTAATTCTGCAACATCAACCTGTCTGAGGCCGGCTTCGATGCGGATATCACGCAACAGAGTTTGCAGTCGTTTGAGTTTATGTGAGTGCAGAGATCGTTCCATGAGCCTGCATACGCTATGCATGCTTGATTCATATCCAAAATTGGGATATGCTCCGACAGCCTAGATAGATTAAGGTATGTGTATGGCCACTCAAACAGATCTCTTTGGTCAATCGATCAGTACTTGTTCCCGCCCAAAGAGCGGGGGGTTGTTGAAGTGGATTGGCAACAAGTACAAAATGGCTGAAGAGATTTGCTCATACTTCCCTAATGAGTACGGCACTTTTTATGAAGTCTTTGCGGGAAGCGCATCAGTTATAGCAACTCTTGCTCCGGAGCGTGGAGTAGGCTCGGATACATTCGGTCCTCTAGTCGAGATTTGGCAAACTCTCCAACGAAACCCTGACGAACTGAAAGAATGGTACAGAGTTCGTTGGGAACGATTCGTGAATGGGGATCACAAGGAGGAGTATGAGGCAGTTAAGGCGTCATACAACAAGAATCCAAATGGAGCGGATTTTCTGTTTCTTACTCGCTCCTGCTATGGTGGAGTGATCCGTTTCCGCAAAGCGGATGGATACATGTCGACACCGTGTGGGCCACATAAACCGATACCGCCCCATTCCTTTGCCCGGCGAGTGGATGAATGGCATAAGCGACTAGCAAATTGCACATTCCTTCATGCTGATTACAGTGATGTGATGTGCCAAGCACAATACGGAGATTTGATCTACTGCGACCCACCATACTCTCATTCGCAATCGATTCTTTATGGCGCTCAAGATTTCGATCTTGAGGAACTGCTGGAGGAGATCGCAGCGTGCAAAAAACGAGGAGTGTACGTTGCACTCAGCATAGATGGTACAAAAATGTCCGGCGGGATGATTTGTGATTTGCCAATTCCGGAAGGGCTTTTTGAGCGAGAAATATCGATCGATGTGGGAAGATCAATGCTGAAGCGGTTTCAGATGAATGGTAAAAGTCTTGAAAAACACGAAGTGACAGATCGCCTTTTACTCACTTACTGAGTTATCGCTGCTCGAACCTTCGTAGCATTTTTGAGTATCTCCTCAAACGCATCAAACCCCACCTGCGTCGCGCCGTCCGACCATGCTTCTTTCGGATTCGGATGACACTCGACGAACAACGCATGCACCCCGATCGCCGTCGCGGCTTTGGCGAGTTGGAGGGCGCGGTCAGGTCGTCCGCCGGTCTGCTCTCCCGATCCTGGGAGCTGTGTGGAGTGGGTGACATCGAAGCAGACTGGTGGGGAGCCGAGGGTGGAGAACTTGGAGCAGTCCAGTTCCATCATGTCCGCGATCCCGATGAAGTCGTTGACGAGTCGGTGGTATCCGAAGAAGGTGCCGCGCTCGGTGAGCATGAGGTTGTCGCATCCCGCTTCGGTTGCTTTGCGGACTGGTCCTCCCATCTCGCTTGGGGAGAGGAACTGTCCTTTTTTGATGTTCACTCCGCCTCCCTTTGCCGCTGCGGCTTGTGCGGACGCGACGACGAGGTCGGTCTGTCGGCACAGGAACGCCGGGATCTGAATCAGGTCCACAGCGTCCGCGATCGCTTCCGCTTGCTCTGGCGCATGGATATCAGTCGTGGTGGGGACGCTGAGCTCTTGTTTGATTGCTTGGAAGTGCTCGAGTCCTTGCTCGATCCCGATGCCTCGCTTGGAGTTGATCGAGGAGCGGTTCGCTTTGTCGAAGCTCGCTTTGAAGATGTAAGGAAGTCTGAGCGATTCGCAGACTGATTTGCAGTGACGGCCTACTTCTAAACCCAACTCCAGCGATTCGAGGGTGCACGGCCCGGCGATAATCGCGAGGGGGTGTCCCTGTCCAATGGAGATGTCGCCGACGCTGCAGATTCGTGGATTGGTGGTCATGCTCAACGGTAGGGCATGCGGCATGGATTTGTGTGCTACACTACTGCCCTGATTACCCGGGCGGGTAGCTCAGTTGGCTAGAGCAATCGCCTTACACGCGATGGGTCGTGGGTTCGAGTCCCTCTCCGCCCATTTCAAAAGTCCCTGTTCCTACAGGTGGACACCCCTCGAGATGAATGCACTCGATCTGCTGTATATGCCCGTTGCTTTGCTCAGCGCCCCGCTGTGGGCTCGCAAGAAACGCGGCGGCTGGTCTGAGCGTGTCGGCAAGATCGAACCGATGCTCAGCGAGCGGTGGGGGGCAAGAAGCGAATCCAAACCAGTTGTGATGCTCCACGCTGTGTCTGTGGGGGAGGTCAACGCGCTGCGTGCGCTGGTCCCGCTGTTGACTGATGATGCGACGGTGGTAATCTCCGCGACGACGGATACAGGACTCAAACGAGCGCAGACGCTGTTCTCCCAGACCTGCGAGGTCGTGCGCTATCCGCTCGATTGCTCGTGGATGGTCAAGCGGTTCTTGGGCACAATCAATCCCGACGTTGTGGGTTTGGTCGAGCTTGAGGTCTGGCCCAACTTCGTCAAAGCGTGCGCCGATCGCGATATCCCGATCGGGATCATCAACGGGCGATTGTCGGCGCGATCGTTCAAGGGATACCGAAAGATCAAAGCGCTGCTCCGCAAGACCTTCGCACGCCTGTCGTTCGTGTGCATGCAGGATCAGTCCTATGCGCAGCGGATCGAGGCGCTGGGTGCTCAAAGTGTCCAGGTCACGGGATCGATGAAATGGGACGCGCTCGATGTCAGCGGCCCGCTCCCCAATCCGAGCGAGGACGCGATCATTCTCGCGGAGGAGATGGGGTTGGATCTGTCCAAGCCGATCATCGTCGCGGGATCGACAGGTCCCGGAGAAGAGGCGCTGCTGGACCGCGCGTGCACGGCTGGAGCTCAGCTCGTGTGCGCTCCGCGCAAACCTGAGCGCTTCGAGGAAGCGGCCCTCACGATGCAAGGCTGCACGCGAAGATCGGACGCAGAACCAAGGGCAAACACCCGATTTCTGCTCGACACCATCGGAGAGCTCTCCTTGATGTATCAGCTCGCGGATCTGGTCGTGATTGGACGATCGTTCTTTGATCTGCATGGATCGGATCCGCTCGAAGCCGCGGCTTTGGGGAAGGCGGTGCTGATCGGTCCTCAGAACTCGGATTTCACGACCCAGATCGAGGCGCTCCTGGAGTCTGAGGCGATCGAGGTCGTTGAGGCAGAGGAGCTTGGGGGTCGTCTGGACTACTGGTTGTTTGACGCTGAGCAGCGGATGCAGATGGGGGTTCGAGCACGCGCGTGCGTCGCGAGGCACCAAGGGGCATCAAAAGTGCACGCTCAACAACTCTTGACACGGGTCAAATCTTGATCTTGACGAGGGGGAGGGCCTACCATGACTCTCTTATGCCCTCGGCATCTGCTGAGGTCATTGGATACGCCTAGGAGCGTAGCTCAATCGGTAGAGCATCGGCCTTTTAAGCCGCAGGTTCAGGGTTCGAGTCCCTGCGCTCCTATTCCAAGTCCACACCACCCTCGCTTGGTGGTTTGGGCTCGACCCGGACTTACTGTGTAGACCCACTTGGTCAACCGAGCCGGGCCAAAGTTGGAGCTGAGCCCTTCGTGATTAACGCGAGCCCACCTGAATCTGAAACGATCCGAGTCCCCGATGTGGTGCAGGTCGTCCACGCCAACTGGGCCGATGATTGCTTGCATCTTTGGGTCGAGCAGTGCCCCGACAACACCTGGTGGGAAGGCGACACCGAATCGGGTGACGACGACATCATCATCCACCACAACGCGATCATGCCTGACTGGATCGACGGCGAGCAGAGCTCAGTCGTGCTCCGTCTCCCTGTCAGCAGCGATCGTCCGATGCCTTCGCAGACCTTCTCGATGTACAGCGGCGTGGACATCGAGGAACACGTCGCCGCGGGGATCAGTGATGTGCGTGTCCAGACCATCGCGATCGAGCCGGGCAATGTCCCGGCACTGCTTGAATCGCTCTACGACCGCCAGGACGCGCTCGACGACTTCCACGTGGGTCCGGGCGTCGAGTACTTCGCGGCCGCGAGTCGGCTCGCGGAGCACCTGATCGCGGGACACCGCTTTGTTCCCATGGTGTATCAAGACGCCGCGGGGATGCTGTCCGGACGTTGGCAGCCCTGGTTGTCCGACGATATGACGACCAAACGCGTTGCGAAGCTGATCCGCTCGATGCCCGCCGCGGCTCGTGCGGTCCCCGATGGACACGCGCACGACGCGTGGTCGATCACAGTGGACTTCCTTTCGCAGATCACCGATGCTTCGTGCCGACGTGTCATGGTCAGCGAAGAGATGACCGACACCATCGACTCGATCGATCCGGGGATGGATCAACAAGTCGCGTGGCTCAACGGCTTGCTCGGAAGCGGGATCGAAGTCCCCGCATCCACTGGTCAGCGTGCAGAGATCTCGCGGACTGTCCGCAAGTGGATCTCGGAACTCGAAGACCGAGGCGAATCCAGCACGTGGCGATTTGGTTTGCGTCTTGCTGAACCAATCGGCGAGAGCTTGGCGATGGACATCGATCAACCAGACGAGTCGGTCATGTGGTCGCTCAGCTTCTACCTCCAGTCGCTCGACGACGAGGAAGTCATCCTCCGCGGCGCGGATGTTTGGCTCATCAATCGCGATCGGATCGTGTACGAGGGACTCACCCTCGAGAATCCGCAAGAGCTGCTCATGGGAGAGCTCGGCAGAGCGAGTCGATACTACAAGAAGCTGGAGGACGCGCTCGACGAGAGCGAACCGATCCAGCTGCTGATCGAAACCAAAGAGGCGTATCGATTCCTCCGCGAGGTCAAACCGGTCCTCGAAGAGCAAGGGTTCGGCGTCGAATGTCCGAGCTGGTGGGACTCGCAAGCAGGACGTTTGGGCACCAAACTCAAGATTGATTCGGATCCATCAGAAATGGTCCTCGGCGAGGGCGCCGATGCGGACGCTGCTGGAGCACAGCTTGGTCTGGGGACACTCGTTGGATACCACTGGGAGATCGCGATCGGCGACACCACCCTCACGCTCCACGAGTTTGAGGAGCTGGCGCAGAAGAACTCACCGCTGGTCCGCATCGGTGGTCAGTGGGTCGAGATCCGTCCAGAGGATGTCGAGAACGCGATCAGCTTCATGCGCGAGAATCCCGGCGGAGAGATGGAACTCGGAGAAGCGATGCAGCTGGCGCTTGCATCGGATTCCTCGCAGACCGGACTCCCAGTCACCGGCGTCGAGGCAACGGGATGGGTCGCGTCCATGCTCGGAGGAGAGGGCGGCGTCTCGCTCGAACTCCCGATACTCGAAACACCAGAGATGTTCAAAGGCACGCTGCGTCCGTACCAAGCTCGCGGCTTGAGCTGGATGGCATTCATGGAACGCTTCGGATTCGGCGCGTGTCTCGCAGACGACATGGGTCTGGGTAAGACCATCCAGATGATCGCGCTCATCCTCCACGAACGCGCCAGCAATCCAGAAGGTGTCGATCCGACGCTGCTGATTGTTCCGATGTCCGTGATCGGGAACTGGGTCAAAGAGTTCGAGCGCTTCGCGCCGAGTGTCAAGGTTCAGGTCCACCACGGCGTGGATCGCAAGCAAGGCGATGCGTTCGTGACGTCCACAGACGATGTGGACGTCGTGATCACCACCTACGCGCTCGTGCATCGCGACAACGAGTTCATCACCAAGGTCAAGTGGGGGCGCGTCGTGCTCGACGAGGCGCAGTTCGTCAAGAACCCCGCCGCGAAGCAATCGATGTCTGTGCGAGCACTCAAGGTTCCGCGTCGCGTCGCGATGACTGGTACTCCTGTTGAGAACCGACTGTCTGAGCTCTGGTCCATCATGGACTTTCTCAATCCACAGTACCTCGGACCATCGGGGACGTTCCGTAAGAAGTTTGCGCTTCCGATCGAGCGTCATCGCGATCAGGTCAAGATGGACAAGCTCCGCACGATGGTGCGGCCGTTCATCCTGCGCCGCGTAAAAACCGATCCCGCGGTGGTCTCGGATCTCCCAGAGAAGCTGGAGTCCAAAGAGTGGTGTCCGCTCACGAGCGAACAAGCGTCGCTCTACGAGGGGTGCGTCAAACAGATGCTCACGGATGTCGAGCATGCTGAGGGCATCCATCGTCGAGGTCTCGTCCTCGCGGCGCTCATCAAGCTCAAGCAGATCTGTAATCACCCGGCGCAGATGCTCAAAGAGAGCGACCCGCAACACGGCAAGATCATCGATCCGGGACGCTCAGGAAAGTGCATCCGTCTGCTCCAGCAGCTCGACGAGCTGATCTCCGAGGGTGACCAGGCGCTGGTGTTCACACAGTTCCGTCAGATGGGACACATCCTGTCCAACATGCTCAAGCACGAGCTCGGGAAGGAAGTCCTCTTCCTCCACGGCGGCACAGCGCAGGGCAAGCGCCAGAAGATGATCGACCAGTTCCAGGAAGCGACCGGGAAAAACCCGATCCTGATTCTCTCGCTCAAAGCGGGTGGTGTGGGTCTGAACCTGACAGCAGCGAACCATGTGTTCCACTTCGACCGCTGGTGGAACCCCGCGGTCGAAAACCAAGCGACGGACCGCGCGTACCGCATCGGACAGACGCGGACCGTGATGGTGCACAAGTACATCGTGCGAGGGACGCTCGAAGAACGCATCGACGAGATGATCGAGAGCAAAACCGAACTCGCAGAAAACATCATCGGGCACGGCGAGCGATGGCTCACCGATCTCGGGACCGACAAACTCCGGAGTCTGCTCGCGCTGCGTGCCGACACGATCTCCGACGAGATGTAAATGGCAGAAGAGAACAAGCCAACCAAACCCGCGGCCAAAAAAACCGCGAAGAAGACTGCTAAAACAGCCGCCAAGAAGGTCACCAAAAAGACCACCAAGAAAGCTGCGCCTCCAAAGCCCGAAGCGGTCAAGAAAGCACCTCCAGCGGATCGCGAGACCAAGATCATCGCGCGTCCCACGCTCTCAGCAAACGTCCCGACCGCGCCAAAGAAAGTCAAACCCCAGTACGCGTCCTTCCGCTCTTCACGCAAGTCCTTGACCAATCCGCGCCGCGTGCGTGGGGGCGTGAAGCTCAAGCTCAAGCCCGACGAACAACCTAGCTCGTGGATCACTCAAAGATTGCTCCGCGTCGCGGAGGAAGGTGCGGAGGGTCAGGTTAATCGCGAGGGGCTCGAGTACGCACGCGCTGGACAGACCAAACGATTGACCATCGAGGGCACGCTCTGCGAGGGGATCATCCAGGGACGTTCGGACAAGCCGTACAAGACGGAGCTGGCGCTCAAGCAGTTCTCGGTGCACGATCAGGAGCAGATCATCCACGCGATGGCGGACCAGATGCGCTACGCCGCGAAGCTGCTCGCCGGAGAGCTCCCCTCGAACATCGAGGATGTGTTTGCGCCGTTGGACCTTCGGTTGTTCCCCACCGAACCCAGCGATCTATCACCAACGTGCTCGTGTCCGGATTGGAAAGAGGATCAGCCGTGGTGCAAGCACGCGGTGTGTCTGACAGCGCTGCTCGCTGAGCGTCTCGGAAACGAACCGATGCTCGTATTCGATCTCCACGGCATGCCGGGTCAGGAACTCATCGACGGCTTGCGCCAGAAACGAGCGATCGGGATCCAAGGTCCCGGACCAACCCCTGTGCTTGTCCCGCATATCCAAGGCGTGACGGATCACCAGAGCCCACCACTCGAGGACCAGATCGATAACTTCTGGACTGTCGGAGACGAACTCGCTGAGCTCGACACACCCATCGCGCCGCCTCCGGTGGATTGCGTGCTGTTGCGCCGCTTGGGACCAAGCCCATTCATCGGCAAGTTCCCGCTCGTCGGATTGATGCAGACGTGCTACGAGCTCATCGGTCAATCCGCACTGATGCAAGAAGAGCTGATGCAAGAAGATCAGCACTCCGACAATTGAGCGCACTTCGGCGAGCTTCTTATGGACACCCCTGCGCGTACAAATCCAAGAAGATTGACACGTCGAGGAAGTTGAAGCTGCCGTCGTTGTTGTAGTCCACGGCTGGGTTCTCTTCGCCGTAGTACACGAGGAAAATCGAGATGTCCTGGAAGTTTAGGTTTCCGTCGGCGAACAGATCAGCGGCGCACGGGGCGCTGACCTTGAAGCTGTCGA
This sequence comes from Phycisphaerales bacterium, assembly GCA_965250055.1. Lineage (GTDB taxonomy): Bacteria > Planctomycetota > Phycisphaerae > Phycisphaerales > UBA1924 > UBA1924. The sequence goes on from OZ252285.1 coordinate 211,211, forward strand.
TCCAGGTCTGCCAGCCCGTGCCGGCTTTCTGGTACATCCCGACAATCCAGAAAGTCTTGTCGTCGCTGGGATCAACCGCGATGTCGAGGTAGTCACCCCAGCGACCATCGGCGCCAGCATTTCCGATCGCGAGCTCGATCGGATCGCTCATCGTTCCCAGAGGATCACTCGGGAATCGTCCCGAGACCTGCACACTCGCGAACTCAGAGGCGCTGGACCGCGCCGAGATCATCCCGACGTGCTGGTCCTTGTCGGAATAGATCGCGGGGAAGTAGTAGTGTTCTCCGTTGTCACCCGTGATCTCGCCTTGCTGGACGAGGTTGGGGAATCCGCTGCCCGGCCAGCCGTTCATATCGACGTGGTACCAGCGCGAGACGGTCTGATTGGTGCCCCCGTCGATGCCGTGGGAGGTGTAGAGGTTCCCATCGCGGTAGTGCACATTCATGAGTCTGCCGTCGAGTGTGGAGATCTCGCCCCCTCCAGGATTGGGCGCGTTCTGAGATGGTCCAGTGACGGGATCAAGCCCGTTGACGAACGTGGACTCCAGTGTCGGAGCGGTGAGCGGGTTATTGATCGTCCAGACCTTGAGCGACGAAACCGCGGCTCTGGATACAAAGAATGGCTGCGGAGCATCGCCGAACATTTGAGCGACCTGCACCGAAGCGCCCGAGTCAGGCACAACATCCATGATCGTGATCGGATCACCCGCGAGCATCGGTGCTTTGTCGAAGATCCGGAAGAGCGCTCCGCCGAATCCATCCCCATCGCCATTGATGAAGAAGAGATTGCCAGTCACGTAGTACGCGTTGTCGTCGAACCCGAATCCCGGATAATCGACCCAATAGTTCGCGTTATCGATCTGGATGACGGAGAACGTGCGGTATTTGTACCAGATGCCGTTGGGGTCCGAGTCGTCGGAGATCGCGATGTCGATCCATGATTCGGTCTCACCGATCTGCTCGAGCGCCATGACGACGAAGCGGCCGGTCTTGTGGTCATAGAAACACTTGGGATCAAAGACAAAGTTCGAGCTCGCGCCGACTTCCTCAAAGAACCCCGGATTCCCCGGCGTCCCCAGATGAGCAGAGAACGTCTGGTTCCCTTGCTTATCAAAGAACGCGATCGCGGCGTTGACCGTTTCGACGATGTGATTCGGTCCCACAGCAAGCGTCGGATCCGGCGGGCTCCACTCCGTCTGCGCAATCGCTTCAAACCCAGTCGTCGCTCCAGCGCTGACGCGATCCATCCTGGTCGTCTGTCCCACTGGGAGCGGGACGTTGTTGGGGTCTTCGCGGAGCGTCTTGTCACGCCCGTGCTTGGGGAGCACGTGCTTGATCATCTGGACCTCGCCTTGATGCGGACCAGTGATCTGCTGGCGCTGAGCGAGCGCGTTGGTGTCGATGATCGTGGGGACAACCACGAATCGGCTCACACGATTGGGTACGCTCAGATCGATTGGGGTGGGGAGTTGATCCGCTGGAAGTCCCTGAGCTTGAGCGGCGCCTTCGGGTTGGTATGACGAAGGCGAGCCGTCGCGCGTCTCAGCTGTACACGCTGTGAGCAGTCCCAGTCCAAGCAAACTGGTCATGCCGAGCATCAAGAGCTTTGGGGGTGTTGAAATTGTGGGGGTTGGTATTGGCATATTGATCGCTTTCTAGAGCTCAGCAGCTGGTGTACATTCAGCTTGCGGGAAACTCGGATCCATCGGCGATCCGAGGCAGGTATGTCAGTCAATCTCATTGAAAAAGCCCGTTCTATGCAGGAATCTGCGGTTTTTCTCGGGCTCACCCCCAATGTACCAGATCAATCCGACCAATGACAACGAAATGAACCCGATTCTCGTCCAAATCAGATCCAGAATCCGGATTTCTGGACCAATACGAGGCTTCATTCGGTTGACCATCGACCCAGCTTGTCTAGACTTCCCCTCACACGCGGAACCGTTCGTGACGGATGCCGAGATCGAAAGATCGGAGTTGAGGCACGGACAAGGGTTCTTCCCATCGGGATCAGTGATCTGATCTCTGCAGCCGGGAGGAGTCCAAGTTCCAAGTCTTGGTGATCGCAAGCGTTGCGTATCCAAGGCGACACGAGCTGCGGCCGATGCCCCCAACGATTTCCATGTCGAAGGGTGTCCAAGCCGCGAAGGTTTGAGACACCGATCGATCCGCTTTACTCAAGCGTTTTGATCAGAACGACAGCGGAGGTCGAGCAGCACTGCTCATTGTGCCGATAGAGCATCGGTCAGACGAAGACAACTCAATACCTTGCCCCATGGTGTAATGGCAGCACTTCTGTTTTTGGTACAGACAGTCCAAGTTCGAATCTTGGTGGGGTAACTTTCTTTCTTGTCTTCTCTATTGATCGCTCACATCTTTCACACGTGATCAGTCCTGCCAACTGCATATGGCGGACACCAACCAGACATCCTCGAATCGTCTCGAAGCCGTGATCCTTGCCGCGGGTAAAGGCACTCGTATGCAATCGGATCTTCCCAAGGTCTGTCACCCCGTCGGTGATCGTCCGATGGTCTGCGCTGTCGTGGACACCTGCCTCGATGCCGGTTGCGACCGCGTGGTCGTGGTGGTGGGGTACAAGCAGGAGCTCGTCCGCGAAGCGCTCGCAGACTACGGCGACAAGGTCGATTTCGCGGTCCAGGAAGAGCAGCTCGGGACCGGTCACGCCGTGATGAGCGCCAAAGACGCGTACGCACACACGGACAACGACAACACCGACATCTTCGTCCTCTGCGGCGACGGCCCGCTCATCCGCACCGAAACCCTGAGCAAACTCCTCGATCTCCACCGCTCGACGAGCGCCGCGGGAACCCTCGCGACCAGCAAGATCGAAGATCCCAGCGGCTACGGACGCATCGTTCGCAATGAGAGCGGCTCCTTCGCACGCATCGTCGAGCAGAAGAACGCGAGCGAGGACGAACTCAAGATCAACGAGGTCAACCCGAGCTACTACTGCGTCAACGCGAGCGCCATGTTCGACGCGCTCGATCGCGTGCAGCGCAACGAGCTGACCGGAGAGTACTACATCACCGACATCTTCGAGTTCATGCTCGAAGACGGCAAGCGAGTCGAGGTCATCGACGCGGTCCCGCCGGAAGATATCCTGAGCATCAACACGCTCGACCACCTCGCGCAGGTGGACGCGATCTTCCGTGCCCGACAAGAAACCAAGAACACACCATCGGCACAAGGGACCAACTCATGAGCAACGGCGGCATCAAAGTATTCTCGGGAAGGAACTCCAAAGACCTCGCACAGAGCATGTGCGATTCTGCGGGTCTGGAGCTGGGAAAAGCCCGCACCATCCTCTTCCCCGACGGCGAGCTCATCGTCAAGCTCGACGACGACGTCCGAGGACGCGATTGCTTTGTGGTCATCTCGACCTGCGATCCTGTCAATGACAACCTGATGGAGCTGCTCGTCTTCTGCGACTGTCTGCGTCGCGCCAGCGCCAAGCGGATCACGATGGTGATGCCGTACTACGGCTACGGACGACAAGACCGCAAGGACGAGGGACGCGTCCCGATTACCGCAAAGCTCGTTGCGAACCTCATCACCGCTGCCAAAGCGGATCGCGTGCTCTCGATCGACCTCCACGCCGCTCAGATCCAGGGGTTCTTCGATCTCCCGTTCGATCACCTCTCGGCGATGCCTGTGTTCTACAAGTACTTCGAGTCCATCCGCGATGAGCTGGGTGACCTCTGCCTGGTCTCTCCCGACGTGGGCAACGTGAAAGTCGCTGAGAAGATGGCGAATCTGCTCCACGCGGACCTCGCGATCATCAACAAGCGCCGCATCACTGGTGAAACCGTCGAGGTCGGGAACCTGATCGGTGATGTGAAGGGCAAGACTGTCCTGATGTTCGATGACATGATCTCGACGGGCGGGACCGTCTGCGAAGCCGCGAAGCTGGTCATGAACGAGGGGGCGTCGGACATCATCGCCGCCGCGACCCACGGCGTGCTCGCTGGAAAGGCAATCGAGCGCCTCGCGGATTCCCCGTTCTCACGCGTGATCCTGACGGACACGATCCCGACGGGAGATCGCTGCGATCCGATCAGAGACAAGCTGACCGTGCTCTCAGTGGGAGAACTGATCGGCAAAGCAATCAAACGCATCCACAACAACGATTCCATCAGCGCCATGTTCCGAGGCACCGCCGAGAGCAAGCGTTGATCGTCTATTTGAATGAACCAAACTGAAAGAGTGTAAGAAGTAAAAGCTAAGGAGAAACACTATGTCAGACACCACACCAATGCTGAGCGCCACCAAGCGCGAGCGCACCGGATCGCGGTACTCCCGCCGTCTGCGTGAATCGGGCTCGTTGCCCGCTGTCGTCTACGGGCACAAGGAAGAGCCCGTTTCCATCGCGCTGGACATGCACCAGACCATGCTCGAGCTCCGCAAGGGCGAGAAGGTCTTCGAGCTCGACATCGAGGGAACCAAGCAGCACGTGCTCCTCAAGGACCTGGGCTACGACTACCTCGGCAACAACATCATCCACGCCGACTTCACCCGCGTGGATCTCAACGAGCGTGTCGACACCAAGGCGCACCTCACCTTCGTTGGTGACGCGGTCGGTCTCAAGACCTCCGGCGCGATCATGATGCATCCGATCACTGACATCGAACTCAACGTTCTGATCTCGAACCTCCCTGACCACATCGACGTCGATGTCTCGGAAATGGAAGTCGGCGACGTGATCCACGCATCGGACGTCAAGCTCCCCCTCGACTCGATGGTCCTGCTCACCGATCCAGACGCGATTGTCGCTCAGATCGTGATGAAGGCGCAGCAAGACGAAGGCGACGAAGCCGGCGAAGTCTCCGCAGACGGCGCTAGCCCAGAAGTCATCGGTGAGAAGCCTGCAGAGGACAAGGCAGAGTAATCATGAAGCTGATCGTCGGACTCGGAAATCCAGGTATGCAGTACGCCAAGACCCGCCACAACGCGGGGTTCATGGTCGTCGATGCACTGGCAACCAAGTTCACCGTCGGACAGATCGCCAAGTCTCGCTTCAACAGCGTCACCCTCGACGCGAACATCGGATGCGAGAAGTGCCTGCTCATGAAGCCCACAACCTTCATGAACAAGTCCGGACAGAGCGTCGGGGAAGCACTCCGCTTCTTCAAGCTCGATCCGCTTGAGGATCTCTTGGTCATCGTCGACGACATCGCTCTCCCAGTCGGATCTATCCGGATCCGCAAGAGCGGCGGCGCCGGCGGTCACAACGGTCTCAGCGACATCGATCGCGTGCTGGGAGGTGCTCCCTACCCACGCGTCCGCATCGGTGTCGGGGAGGTCCCGAAGATGATGAACCAAGCCGACTGGGTGCTCAGCAAGTTCATGAGCGAGGAGATGGACAAGCTCAACCAGAGCATCGACAAGGCAACCAAAGCCGTCGAGCACATCATGAGCGAGGACATCGTCAGCGCGATGAACACCTTCAACGAGAAACTCGCGAAGCCGAAGCGTAAAGAGCATCCCAACGACAAGCAGGAATCCACAGACGACGATCAGTCTGTTCAAGATAAAGAAACCAAGAACGCAAGTTAAACACAAATATCCGGCGACCAAAGCCGGACACGATTTGGAGAAATCAATATGTCAACTGACACAGCAGCACGAACCGGTACTTACGAGGGCATGTTCCTCGTCACCCAAGCCGCGGCAGCCGCATTCGGTGAATGCGTCGAGCACATCAACCACCTCTTCGAACGCGCCGACGCGACCGTCATCGCGATGAAGAAGTGGGACGAGCGTCGTCTCGCATACGAGATGGACAAGCAAAAGCGCGGCGTCTACATCCTCGCGTACTTCACCTGCCCGACCGATATGGTCGCTCACCTCGAGCGTGACGCCGTGATCTCTGACAAGATCATGCGCCTGCTCGTGACGACTGCGGATCACCTCACCGAAGAGGAAATCGCGTCATTCGACGACCGCAAGGGTCTGGACACCGAAGCGAAGCTCAAAGCTGAGCAGGGCGCCGCGGATGACTCCGCCAAGTCCTCGACCGTCCGTCTCGGCGCTCCGGTCAAGGAAGAGGCTCCTGCCCCAGCTGCTGAGGAAGCCGCTCCGGAAGCTTCCGACGCCGACAAGGACGCTCCAGCCGCTGAATAAGCCGCAGAGCACGCATTTCAGGCAGTTTTCAATCAACCCGCCCGAGTCTGGCCCGCCCAGACTCGGGCGGTTGTGATATACTGCACATCGGCGTTGGATCGGTCCAGCGTCAATCCCACCAGTCGCGTTACATCAATCACGACACATCTGAAACGGAGACAATCAATGGCCGGTAGCTTCAACAAAGTCATGCTCATGGGGAACCTGACTCGAGACATCGAGATCCGCCACACCCCCTCCAACACCGCGGTCGGCAACTTCGGCATCGCCGTGAACCGCAAGTACAAAACCCAATCCGGCGACCAACGCGAAGAAGTCGCGTTCATCGACTGCGAAGCGTGGGGACGCACTGCAGAAGTCATGGCGCAGTACCTCCACAAGGGACGTCCAGTCTTCGTCGAAGGACGCCTCAAGCTCGATCAGTGGGACGATCGCAACGGCGGAGGCAAACGCTCGAAACTCTCCGTCGTCGTCGAGAACTTCCAGTTCGTCGATTCCGGCAACGGCGGAGGCAACTCCGGCGGAGGCGGTGGGGGCGGCGGATACGCACGCTCAGGTGCCGGAGGCGGTGGGGGCGACGAGGTCGCGATCGACCACAGCGATATCCCGTTCTGAGCACCCTTCAGGACCCAATTCAGCTCGAGTTCAGAGCCCGTGCCCCAAAGCACGGGTTTTTTTCGTGGAATCGAGCCCAACTGCCTTTCAACCCATTACTTGCGACCTAGACTCGGGGCCCGGTTCACTCCGGACCTTTGTTGGGGATCCTCGCCGTGAGGGTCTCCTCAACTCTCTGTTTGCGATCCATAATCGCAAACGGTCAGGACAGCGAAAGGAACAACCATGTCCAGATCAGTGAAGCTTCTGCTTACCGAGAACGTCGAATCCCTGGGAATCGTCGGCGACGTCGTCAACGTCAAGGTCGGCTACGCACGCAACTACCTCCTCCCATTCGGATACGCGACCGAGCCTTCCGAAGAGCTCATCGCATCGCTCTCCGAGCGTCGCGCTCAAGCCGAGAAGGAAGTCGCCGCACGCCGTAAGCAGCGCGAGGAAATGATCCACAAGCTCGACGGCCAAGAACTCACCATGGATCGTGCATGCAACGACCAGGGACACCTCTACGGCTCTGTCACCCAGCAGGACATCGCAAACGCGCTCAAGGAAGTCGGCTTCGAAGTCGCTCCTCGCGAAGTGCGTCTCCCAGGTGCGATCAAGCGTATCGATACCTTCGACATCCTCGTCAAGGTCGATTCGGACCTCGAAGCTCACGTCAAGCTCTGGGTTGCTCCTGATCGCCACATCGAGGACGACGACGTCGAAGAGATGGAGTTCGACAACGAGGGCGAGCTGATCGTCAAGGACAGCAAGCAGCCAGCACCTGCTGCTGAAGAAGAAGCCGCTCCAGCTGCTGAGTGAGTTTCATCACAACGAATCACCAAGCCCCGCTGCGAACCAGCGGGGTTTTTCATGCGCTGAATCACGCAGGATTCGAGCAATAAAAAACACCCCGAGGGGTGTTGTGTGGATTTATGTTGGATCGATCGATCAGCTCTCGAGCGGCGGATCAAAGATGATCTGGACAACATCACCGATCGTGTAGTACTGGATCTCGACTCGCGTTGAGACCAGGAAGATCAGGGTGAGCTTCTGTCCTTCTTTAGACTGCGAGATGTTGGGGAGTCCCGGCTCGTTGAAGCCGCTGAGCGTCGAGCCCGGCGTGTAGCGGATCTCGTAGATGTCCGTGCTCTGGTCCTCGGAGATGAACCCCACCGCTTCGTACTCGTTGCCATCGGTATCGACGAGCATGAACGGCTGGTCCGCTTCAGCAATCTTCGCGGCTTCAGAGAGGAAGCCCCCCTCGATCCCGCTGCCGACCTGGACCTGGATCATCCGCTGGCTGTTGCCATGCGTGAACTTCTCAACTCGAAGCGATTTGGTCTGAGGCGTGTTCTTGCGACCGATCTCCTCGCTGATGAACTTGCCCGACCCCTCGGTGATCTCGTTGTCATCGTTGATGCTCAGACCACGCTGCTTGACCAGCTGCGAAGGCATCACCGTCCCGATGCTCTCGGAGTATTTCACATCCCGCTGATCGCTTCCGAGCGTGATCGCTTCGGTGAGCTCAAACTCACGCTTGACCTGCTCGCCCGTCAGCAGCGCTCCGGAGCGGATCTGGCTCTCGCGAGCAGACGCGGTTGCGAACTCATTCGTCGCGTTGATCGAGCTCACAGGCACGCGGATGTTCTTGACATACAGCGCGATCGGAGTTTCATCCGCAGGAACAAAGAACTCAAACCCCATCGGGATTCGGCTCTTGGCGCCGCTGGAGGTGATGAACAGGTCCTCGCTGTCGAACAACCAGCGTCCGTATTGGCCTTGCTTCGAGGATTCGGAGATCGCCGCGATCGGGAAGATCGTGCTGGTGGTGCCGTCGTTCTTCTCAGTCAGCAAACGGATCTGTCCGTTGGAGATCACGACCTGACCGCCCTTGCTGCCTTTCTCTTTCGCTTTGGGTCCGAACTCGACGACGTATCCCGCGACGTAGCCCGCCATCTGAGGGGTGATGACCTTGCCGTTGATGTCAACGAAGCTGTGATCGCCCACACTCAGCGACATCGCGTCGGTTGGTGTACCAACGGTGTACGCTGAAACAACCTTGAACGCATCCTCAGTAATCGCGTTGCGAGCAGCGCCCTCACCCGGATTGATGCGTGCGGCGTATCCAGTGAGCGTCAGATCGGGGTACCAGGTCTTAAGCGACTGGGCCGAGCTCATCGAACCCTCCGAGAGGTTCGAGTACACCATCGCGGTGATCGAATCGACCGGGATCCAGAGCTTTCTGCTTTCGACGAGCGAACCAGCACCGCTGCGTTCAGTCGAGTACGCGACAGGCTGGTACCCAAGGAACGTCGATGGGAGACGCATGTACCCGATCGCGATGACCAGGATCCCAGCGGTCAATCCGCTCGAGATCAATCCGAACAACGCACCCCCAGCGTAGTCCATCGCGGTTGCGTTGCGGATGTTTGCCGTGACCACCTTGTCGGTGATCACGCGGAACACGATCATCATAATGACAAACGGGAGGATCAGCGATACGCCCCAAGCGATCGCTTCAACCAGCGGCATATCGCTCAGTCCCAGGAAGATCATCGCAAGGGGTTCCCAGACCGCAAATGCGATCGCGCCCGCAAAGAACACGCACAACGCGTGCAGCATCGAGTTAAAGACGCCACGAGTCATCCAGGTATACCCGATACCGAGCACGAAGATGATGACGATGATGTTCATAAACATGGTGTACGCTCCATCGTGAGGTTTCTCACGCTACTCACTTGTAATCGCTTAGGCCTTGGCGGTTGCTTTGCTCGAACTCTTCTTTGGTGCCGTGATCCGTGTCACCTCTTCGATGCTGGTGATGCCCATCACCGCTTTCCGAAGCGCCGCTTGCTGAACGCTCGGCAGACCACGCTTCCGCATGACCGCGCGCAGTCCGTTCCAGTTGCTCTCAAGGATCATGGCGCGTTCTTCGTCGCCGATCGGGAAGACCCCGAAGCAGCCGGTTTGTCCCGAGTAGCCCACTCCGGAACACACACTGCATGTCTCAGGCTTGTTGCGAACGAGGACCTGCCCGCCCTTCTTGTACAGCTCGTTGACCTTGCCCTCTGGGAGTCCCAGCTTCTTGAGCATGTCGGGGGTTGGCTGGTAAGGCACCTTGCAGTTCCCGCAGAGCACGCGGACGAGCTTGCTCGCGACGACTCCTCGCAGCCCCTTCGCCGCGAGCTTCGGATCACCCACCGCTTGGACATACGTCTGGATGCCCTTGAGCGCTGATTCAGTCCGGATTGTGAGGTAGACGCGTGTGCGTTCCAGGTCCGCCGCCGCGACGGTCTGAGCAGTCTCAACGTCAGGGAGATCACAGACCGTCACGATGTCCGGATCACGACGCAGCGTGGAGCGGACCGTGGTCGCAAAGTCAGGACCCTCAGCGCTCGAGTCCCACTCGAGCTGCTTGATTCCCTCGAGCTGATCTTCGATCTCGTACTCGATGGACTGGATGTTGGACGTGTATGCGTCGTGCAGCTTCATGATCGAGTACGACATCGTCGTGCGTCCGTTGTCCGAGGGAGCACACAGGAGCACGACGCCCCCGACGGACTCGAGCTCTGTTGCCCAGTCCTTGACCATGTCGAGCTGCTGATCGAGCATGCCCAGGTCCGATGCCTTTCTGCGGACCGCTTGAGCGGGGTTGAAGATCAGCGACATCCGCATCCCGCTCTTGGAACCCGATGTATTGAGCTTCATATCAGCGCCGCTGATCGAGTCTCCCGAGATCGCGACCTGTCCCGTCAGCTTCCTCCGACGATCGTTCACGTCCAGACCCGCGGCTTTCTTCCAGAAATCGATGATCTGGACCGCATCAGCCGCCGCGATCGGATCACCCGCTTGGCGCACGCCGTCAACGAGGTACGACGCCGCGTAGGTGTTCTCGTTTGCTGGGAGGATATCGATCTGGCTCGCGTGCGCCTCGAACCCCTTGATCACGATCTGCTCAGCCGTCACCCGAACACCGAGCTCTGGGGTGTCCTTCGGTGGTGGTTGGACGGTCGATCCATTGGCGCCGACGATCTTGAGTTCCGAAGATCCGATCAGCTTCGCGGCTTTCTTCGCATCACGCGACTCGGACATGTCCTTCATGTTGAGTGTGAGTCGCTCGCCCTCAGGGACCTTGGTGTCCTTGTTGGTGATCGAGACGAAGATCAGCAGGTCCAGTCCGAGGATGATGATCGAACCAACAAACGCCGCCGCGAATCCCGCGATCCCGCCGACAGGCAGTGCAACCACGAGCAGCAACGCCGCGATCCCAAAGACCATGTGGATGAGGTTCCACTTCTCTTGTCCGAGGAAGAAACGCTGAGCGTGCTTGTCCAGGACTGTCGAGATCATCCATGCCCACCCTATGAACGGGGCAAAGAGCAAGACGGGTTTCCAGATCGACATCAGCATGTAAGCATCGGCCGCCAGTGTGGCCGAGAGTGTCATGGTGGGATCAGAAGCAATCGCTATCGACATAGTTGAAACCCTTTGCTTGGGTGGTGGTCTTGGTCTCTGTTGTCATCCGTCGGGGCTGCCCGCCGGGCCGAACCATCATAGGGGGCCGTCAGTGCGTATCCGCAGCAACCTCAGTTGAACTTCTTGAGCTTCATCTGCAGCTCGTCCACGTTCGGAGATGCCTCGATCGCGGTCCGCATGTGGATGTACTCGTCCTCAACGAGTTTCACGAGCGAATCGTTGAAATCGATCATCCCTTGCTGCTGAGCTTCGATGGAGTTGAGGATCTCGCGGATCTCGCCCTCACGCTCGTCGAGGATGTATTTCTGGACCACGCCGTTGTTGATCAGGATCTCGAGCGCTGGGATGCGGTAGATATCCTCGTGGAGCGTCGGGAGCAGCTTCTGGTACACAAACGCACGCATCTGGTATCCCAGAATCTTGCGGACCTGCTCGACCTCTTCCGAAGGGAACAAGCCGTAGATACGGCTGAACGTCTGCGTCGTGCTCGAAGCGTGGATCGTTCCGTAGACCAAGTGACCGGTCTCCGCCGCGTGCAGCGCTGCTTCAAAGGTTTCCTGGTCACGCATTTCACCGATGAGCACGATGTCCGGATTCTCACGCACCAGCGCACGAAGGCCAGTCTTAAAGTCCAGACAGTCGAGCCCGATCTCGCGCTGGTTGATCGTCGCTTTCTTGTCCTCGAAGATGTACTCGATCGGATCTTCGAGCGTCAGGATGTGCACGCTCTTGCGAGCGTTCACGTAGTCGAGCATCGAAGCGATGGTGGTGGACTTACCAGAACCCGTCACACCACAGAGCAGCACAATCCCCTGAGGCTGCAGCGCGATATCCGACATAATCGGGGGAAGGTGCAACCCCTCGAACGGGAGAATCTCGGAGGTGATGTTTCTCGCCGCGACCGAGAGCGTGCCGCGTGCTTGGAAGAGGTTGACACGGAAGCGGTGCTTCGCGTCGTAGTTGTACGCGAAGTCAACAGAACCAAACTTGTGGAGGTCCTTCATCTGCTCATCAGTGAGGATGTGCTTCGCGATCTCGAAGAACTCGGTCGCCGTGACGGGTTCGACGTCCATCGCTTTGAGCGAACCACGCATACGGATCTTTGGTTTCTGCTCCGACTTCATGATGAGGTCAGACGCGCCGAACTTAATCGTCGCTTTGAGAAAGTCACCCCATCGCGTCGCGTGCGGGTCGTGGTTTTTCCCGGCGGTCGGATCAAGATCTACATGCCCCGCGGTCGCGGTACTAGCTGGGGTATCAGTCACACTCATCGTGATAGTTTCCTCTTATTTCTTGAACAAAACCCACAGAGCAAAAACCGCTCCGCAGGAGTGGTGGGGAGGTCTGTACGATATGCGAACAAACGCACGAGAACCCCCATTATGAGACTCAATGTTCGTGTTTCTAAGCGATAGGGTTCCCATTTCTGAACACAATGGAAACAGGATCAAAACAAAAAGACGGCCCCTGTTTGGGGCCATCTTCGTGAGAAGGATCAAATGTGATTCAGACGATTACTTCACGCCCGCGGCTTCGAGCTTCTTTTCATCTTCCATCGTGCCGAGGAAGTTGGATTCGAGCTCGACGCGGATCTTCTCCATCGCCTTGTTCTGGATCTGACGCACACGCTCTTTGGTCACGCCGATGATCTGGCCGACCTGCTCAAGCGTCATCGGCTTCTCGTGACCGCCGGTCTCAAGACCGAAGCGGTGCTCAAGCACCGTACGCTCAACATCCGAGAGATCCGCACGATTCGCGATCACGATCTCACGGACTTCTGATGCCGTGTCTTTCTCGAAGTCCGCACGCTTGGTTTCCAGGAAGTTGGATTTCTCCAGCTTGGGATCAAAGTCCGTCGGGAAACGCTGACGGTACTTGCTCAACTTCATGCCTTGACGGCTGAACGCTTTGAGAATCGCACGACACGCGTAGGTCGAGAACTTGAAGCCGCGTCCCGCGTCGAACTTGTCGACCGCACGGAGCAGCGCCATGTTGCCCTCAGAAACGAGGTCCGCGAAGTCCACTTCACTCATGCGAGTACGCTTCGCCATCGCGAGCACGAGCGCGAGGTTGGTCTCTGCGATCTGTTCGCGGATCCGCTCGCTCTTGCGGTACCAGTGCAGGAGCTCGTGCGCCTGCTCAGGGGTCGGCTTCTTGTCCGGACGAGCCCAGACCTCTTGCTGAAGCTTCCAAACGCGATGGCGCGAGTAGTTGAACTGGTGGAAAAGAACACGTTCCTCAGCACCGGTCAGGATCACCTGCTGCGATGACTTGACGGTGCGCGAACGCGAGATCGAGGAGATGTCATCCATCACTGGGTGATACCAGGTGGTATCTGGTTTCGCGATGTCTGGAGCGTCCTCGTAGATGTTCTGCTCGGCCTCCTCTTCGTAGAAGACCTCCGAATCGATGTAGTCCTGCTCTTTGAGCATGATGGTCGCGAGCAAACGCTCGTCCTCATGCGAGAGCTGTTTGGACGATTTGCCGGCACGCGTGGATGTACGCGAAACACCGACGCGATGTCGTCGTCGCATCTGCTCAAGTGGGCTCGGGCCTCGGCTCGAGTTGACTGTGTTGGTTTGGCTCGTTGCCTGCGTCATGCTGTCTCCTCGCTGCTGTCCTGCAGCGGTATTTGTCTATTCAGATCAGTCCTGCAAACCGATCGAAAGTTCGTGTTGTTGGTCAGCTTCCTGACCGAATCTCGTACCGATCGAGACGACGAGTCGTCACCGATCCCACCACACCAAACCGCGATCTTTGCCAATCTGAAAAAACTCAGATTTCTTCGCGACTCAGATTGTCTCAGCCCATGAGAATCAACTGATCAGACGGGCCAAATCTTCCTGTTGAACATATTTTTCACCCCACATCCGGTGTGGAGCACACGCTGTCGGCTTCTCGAAAGGGTTGGTCAGGCGCTCATTGGCGCTCGCTGACCGAAAGGGTGTTCGAGAGCGGACAAAGTAAGGGGTAAATCCCTACTCGAATCGACTCAAGTTGAGCCGGTCCCAAGTCTTACGCACTGTTCGGAGGAGAGTTTCCGAGAGCAGCGCGAATTCAAAACAAAAACTCAAATTGTCGGGCGGCGTGTGGTGCCGACCACAACATGTCTGGTCCCGACGACTTTGCGTTTCGCAGACAGTCATCGTTCCACACAGAGGTTGTCCCCGACCATTCCATCGATCGTCATCCAGCGTCGAGCACACCTGCTCAAGCTGAAACCTGACGCCGTCCTGGCGTCAGCACGAAAGAGCTCAGTAGACCACCAGTTCACACACTGGTTTACTGAACTTGACGACCGATAATGAGCCGCCTAGAGTCGTACAAGTTCGCCTTGGTGTTGACTTGTTCGTGCTTATCCTGTGATTTCACAGTATTCAAGCCCTTTTCAAGCAACGGCTCGCTTGTCCGAGCCGCCATAATACCCCATCGCCGATAGTATTACAACCCCAGATCGAAAAACCTGACATATCCACAATTTCACACAAATTTGTGCGGAATATGTTCGGGCACTCCGCGCCTATCATTCACAGTCCATCCACACCTCCCGAGGCTTGCGAATATCCGTGCCTCGACAACCAGGAGAACACCATGCCATTCACACTCCCAGAACTCGGATACGCATACGACGCACTCGAGCCCAATATCGACGCCAAAACCATGGAAATTCACCATTCCAAGCACCACGCGGGCTACATCGCCAAAGCGAACGCCGCGCTCGAAGGCACGGAATGGGACGGCAAGTGCTACGGCGAGATCCTCGCACGCATCCAGATGGTCCCAGAAACCATCCGCACCGCTGTCCAGAACAACGTCGGCGGACACGCCAACCACTCCCTCTTCTGGTCCATCCTCTCCCCCAACGGCGGCGGAGCACCAGAAGGCGAGCTCGCGGAGTGCATCAACTCGACCTTCGGATCATTCGACGCGTTCAAAGAGCAGTTCGCAAACGCCGCCGCGACCCGATTCGGATCAGGTTGGGCATGGCTCGGCTTCGACGAGAACGGCAAGCTCCACGTCGGATCGACCGCAAACCAGGACTCCCCGATCATGTTCGGACACAAGCCAATCCTCGCACTCGACGTCTGGGAGCACGCGTACTACCTCAACTACCAGAACCGCCGTCCGGACTACATCAACGCGTTCTGGAATGTCGTGGACTGGTCCAAGGTCGCTGAGTACTACAACATGTTCAAACCAGAAAGCTGCGGCAAAGAGGGCTGCTGCTCGTAATCCCAGCTGAATGAATCTTCCAAACCCGGAGCACCCCTCCGGGTTTTTCATGCGCTCTCATTGATGAGGGGTGCCACGGCTTGTCCGTCTTCGGCAAGCCGTGCCTTGGGTTCTTGAACCCCATACCATCGCGTGTGCGAAAGCAAACCCTCATCCTCACGGCTTGGCTCGCGCTGCCGTTCATCTGCCTCACGCTCATCATGGCGTGGATCTTCGTCTCCCTCGACAAAGACCGATTGATGAACGAGCCCCCAGTCGGCGCCGGCGCGGGAGACACCGGGAACGCCAACGCGCTGGGACAACTCCTCGCCGGTCGCGATCCCGATGAGATCTCCAAAGCAAACGATGCGCGCCGAGAGCACAGTGCCGTCGATCCCTTCGATTGGCCCGGAGGCGTGCTGCTGACATTCGAGCACATCGTCCCTGAGAGCGTGGACAGCTCCCTCCTCGAAGCACGCATCGTGATCGAGTCGCAAAGCAAGGTCGCCGTCTTCGTACGTCATCCGCAGTCGCTCAGTGAGCACCAGTGGGGGGTCACGCTCGACCAGTTCGGCCCATCGATTGATGCCGCGACGATCGCCGTGGGATACCGCACAGAAGACGCGGACCCCTCAAGCTGGAGCAAATCACCAATCCCAACGGCTCCCATCATCGCAGGAGACACGCTTTCTTCGGATCCGATCAAGATCCCTGTGCGGATCAACATCGTGATGCCATGAGACTCCTGACCACCAAGATCTGGCTTGCCTACCCCGAGCTCGATAGGTACGACGACGATGTCTGCAAAAGCTACATCAAACGAGCAAAGCGTCTACAGAACGCTTGGAAGTTCTGGTTGATATCGCTGCTTGCATTACCCATCGCATGGGCATCCTGGGTTGGTTTGATGTTCGCTACCGCTTCGCTCACAGAACTTCGTAGTTTCCGGAGTAGCCCAGGGTTCCTTCAGGACATATTTGTAAGTGTGATGGCCAGTGGGATTGCATGGGTCCCACTCGGCACACAACTGATACTTCGCGATCGCTGGCTGCACCGCTGTGTGCGAAAGCAGCTCGTTGGCGTCCAGTGCCCGCCGTGCGGCTACTCACTCATCGGACTCACGATCAACAACCCAGAAGCCCCAAGCGTGCACTGTCCAGAATGCGGACAGGTGACGCTGCTGAGTGACCTGGGGCTGACCGAAGCGGACATCGATCCAACGCTGATCGGTGAAGCAACATGAGACTCCTGAGCCGAAAGATTTACAGAGCGTTCCCTGAACTCGATGAGTTCGATGATGAGACCTGCAAGCGGTACATGCGCCGTGTGTGGGAGGTTGAGAACTCATCGAGCTTTGGCTTCTTTTTTATTGTCATTCTGTTACCGCTATCACTCGTTCTATGGCTTGTAATCATGATCGCCGCGTCAGCGATCTTCGATTTATCTGTGTTCCCGGAATTATCCGATGCCCTCACACTCATGCAGGTGGGGTTCATCGGTATGCCGCTCCTTGTCTTCCTTCTCGCTCGAGATTTGTGGGCTCGTAGAGTGCTGCGGAAGCAGGTCATCGGTGCAAGCTGTAAAAACTGCGGGTACTCACTGGTCGGATTAGCGATCAAGTCAGAGGGCACAGCAGAGACTGTCACCTGTCCAGAGTGCGGCACAATCTACACGCTCGATAACTACCTGCTTTCCAGGGAAGACATCGAAACCAAAGCCGCTAGCCCTTAAGCACACGCAGATGACGATACCCGCGCCCCAGCACATCCTTGCTCGGCGCGCTCAGCCAGCCATCCAGAATCTCTGAATACACCTGCCGGAAGTCTGCGGTGTATTTAAGATCGCCGTTGTCCAGATCGGTCAGTGACGGATAACGCGAGTGCAATCCCGGATTGACCATCGGCCCGAACAGGAACATCGGCGCTGCGGTGCCGTGGTCCGTGCCGCCCGAGCCGTTCTGTCCGACGCGTCGTCCGAACTCGCTGAAGCACATGCTCAGCACGCGCCCGTCATTCTCCTGCGCCTTGAGGTCACTGTAAAACGCGTCCACGGCTTCAGACAACTGCTGCAGCAATCGAGCGTGCGTGCCCTGCAGTCCACCTTGGTTCGCGTGCGTATCGAAGCTGCCGTGGGAGACATAGAACACACGCGTCGGCATCCCCGCGCGGATCATCGATGCGACCATGCTCAGCTGCGAACCTAGTCGCGTGTTGGGATACTGCACGAGCGATTCGCTCCCGATCGCTTTGCGGATCTTCGTGCTCGACACCTGCGCATCCATCGCTGTGCGCACGAGGAACGACTTGTTGTCGTCCTCCGTGGACTGTTTGCTGTTCTTCTCGATCGCCTCGTGGTACGCGTCTGATAGGTCCTTGCCCATCTTGTCGCCCGTCCACTGGTACATGTCCGCATCCTCGATCGCGACAGGCATCTGCGTGCGTCCGTTGAGCATCAGCGGCGCTTCTTTCCCGATCGCAATCATCGGCGGTGGGGGGTCCTGGTTCTGCGCTTGATTCTTTCCAGGCGTACCCGATCCATACCCACAACACTGCGAGTCGATGTACTTCCCGAGCCAGCCATCGCCCGTCCCATTGGTGTCCGCCGTGTGCCAGATATCCATCGACGCGAAGTGCGAGCGGTTCGGATTCGGATACCCGACACCCTGCACGATGCCGCAGAGTCCTTTGTCGTAGAGGTTTTTGAACCCGCTCATCGAGCCGTGCAGACCGAGCCCTCCATGGCGATCGAGCTTGAGGACTTCATTCGCAGACAATGCAATCCGAGGCCGCACGCGTTGGTACCCGTCCTGACCAAACGGCACAAGCGTGTTCAATCCATCATTCCCACCCGAAAGCTGAATCACCACGAGGATCTTGTCCTCATCCACACCCGCGATCGAGCTGAGTCCTTCCATAGGACGAGGGAGCGCGAACGCGCTGCTCTGGAGGAACGCCGGGACCGTGAGGGCCGCGGACGCGAACAACGTCGAGTTCTGCAAGAACGCTCGGCGTGTGTACGCCTTGACATCACCGGGATTCAGATGGTTACTCATAGCTTCGCTCCAATCCAGTTAGCACAACTGATACTCAGGCATCGAGGTGAGCAGCACCAGCGCCCGCACCGCCGCGTCGTTTGTTCGCATCGTGCCTTCTTCGCCATCGCCGCGCGCGCCCTTGAGCACCGATCCCACGACCTCGTCGTCATCATGCCCCAATGTCAACAGCGACAACTCACGCACGATCTGCTCGTCGCTCGCTTCCAGATCACTCGCTCGCTGCAAGCTCGGCACAAGAGACAGCGCATCAAAGTTTGATTGATCGCGCGTAAGCAGCGAACGATTCGGGAGCGCCCCAGTCAGCAGATACACCAGCGTGTTCTGACGCACGAACATCGTCGAGGTATTGATCCAGCTGCGTCCGCCGTCCCATCCCTTTACGCTCGGAGGCAGGAACACCGACTGCCCCATCAGATCCATCGCGTCCGCGACGACCCCGATGTCCCGCACCGGAACCAGCAGCGAGCGGACCGATCCGATCAGCAGCTCGCTGGGACTCTTGATCTTCGTGCCCACGTTGACGGGGTCATAAAAATGCCTCGACAACAACAGTCTCCGAACCACCGGCTTGATCTCGTAGTTCACCGCTCTGAAATACTGCGCCAGCTTCAGGATCGCTTTCCGAGTCGAGGTATCAATCGCGCTCAGGTCCATCGGGATATCACGCACAAAGAACTTGTAGAGCTTGAAGACTATGAACAACGCACACGCCTCTTGGCGCAGGATCGCGTCGACCAGTCCATCGCCGTCCATGTTCCCCTGCATCCCCAGCACGTACTTCGTGCCCTGATCGTGCTGGTTCTGATTGAATCGGAACTCGTCGTCCTCGTAGGTGAACCCTGTCAGCGTCCGCGCCGCTTCCTTGATGTCGCGCTCAGAGTAGTGCCCCTCCCCAAGCGAGAACAACTCGAGCAGCTCGCGTCCAAGATTCTCATTCGGAGAGTCCTTGCGGTTCTGGTTGTTGTTGAGGTACCGGAGCATCGCCGGATCACGAATAATCCCGCGCAGCAGATCACCGAGATTCCCCATCGCACCAGCGCGCAGCATCCGGTTCTGCTGATACATGTGGTACGAGTCTTCGACGGAGCGGTAGCTCGTCGCAAAGTGCCCGTGCCAGAACAAGGTCATCTTCTCTTCAAGCGGACGAGGCGAGCGCACCATCCGAGTCAGCCACCATCGACCGATCTCGCGCATCTGCCGTCGATCGGCGCGTTGTCGTCTCTGCCGTTCTGTGCGATACTGCGCCAGCGCGTTCTCGTCCTGAGTCTGCCGAGCGCGATTGACAGCCATCCGTTCCTCGCGTGTCAGTGGGCGCATGATCCCCGAGTCAAACTCGTCAGCTGTATCACTCTGCGCCGGGATGTCCTCGCAGTTGACCAGATGATCGACCGCTTTCTCCGCGCCCCACGAAGCGAGTGTGCGGATCTGGTGATCGGTCCCACCAAACCCCGCTCGCAGGAGCAGGTGTCGAGCTTGCGCGTATCCGAAGTTGGCATCACGGATCGCAGACATCGAATCCGTCGCTCTCTTGGTCGGAGCGACCGAACTGCTCTCAAGGTGTGCCTTGCTCTCAAGATGTCCTGTGCGTGCCATGTGTCCATCTCCTGTGTGATCAGATGATCACATACAGACCCAACGCTCGGCCAGTGGATGCATTGCATCCATGAGCCCAATGCGTCCAGATGGACCCAATCTATCAGCTTTTCGGACGCGATGCGATCCGAATCGCCCACATCAACGCCCCAAAGATCGCCGCGATCAGCAGCGCCCCGATGACGTGGTGCGAGCTTGTAATCAGCGTCTCAGCGACACGGATCGACCCCGCGCTCTCAAGCTCGGTCGAGGTCGGGAGCTCCGGATGCCCCTCCTCGCCCGTGCGTGTCATCGCCAGCGCCCCCCAGCCGAGGGTGAACTGCAGCATCACCAGCCCGTGCACAAACGCGCCGTAGCGACGAAGATGCTTCGCGCCGTCATCGATCTTCCCGAGACGGATGCACTTGGCGCCCGCGATAATGACCAGCACCACAACAATGAATGAGAACCCCACATGCGACATCAGCGCGTGACCAGAATCCAGGTGACGCGTGAGCGAACCAAAGACAAGCTGAATCGTCAATCCGATCGCCGCAAACAGCAGCATCAGCCGGGTTGACTTCGCGGCGTCAATCCCGTCGTCGCTCGCTGTGATTGTTTCCCAGCGCTTACTGCTGACCACGCCCGTCGAGATTGCTAGTGCAAAGACCAGCTGTGCGAGCACGCCGTGGAGCGAAGCGAGCGCCTGTGACTCTTCGGAGACTCGCAGTGCGCCCATCATGCCTTGCGCGATGACCGCGAGCAGCAGCAGGACACTCATTACGCGCGGAAGTGTCCGCGCCGGAGCGCCGAACATCCGCACGACCAGCACGATCGTCGCGATCCCAGCGAAGGTGCCGAAGATCCGATGCGAGTGTTCCAGATAGATCCGGATCTCGTCCATCAAGCTCAGTGGGAAGAGCACGCCGATCGCGCCGTAGGTCGTCACCGAATCAGGAACCGCGAGCCCCGACTCTGTGCTCGTCACCAATCCCCCAACCACGATCAATGGCAGGTAACTCGCCGCGACCACCCACGCAAACCTGGCGCGCCAGTCGATGTCCTTCGTTGAGTACGAGCGCCGTCCACTCAGCATCTTCCCAGCTCCCGCGCCGATCACCGCAAGCAGCACAACCACCCCAATCGCTGTCGCGACACCGCCGGCGCTGAACTGGTTCGCTTGGGATTCAAACCCTTGCAAGGACTCAGGTTGAACCACCATCAGCGATCCCAGATAGATCATCGAGACGACGCCTCCGATGATCCCTGACGCCGCGCCGATGCGGATATGCTGGGATTGCAAATTCCTGAGAAACAGGAACGTCAAAAACCCGAACGAAACCAGCGAAATCGCGAGGATCAGCCAGATGGAGAGCCCTCGATCGAGCAGCAGCATGACCCAGCTCACAACCCCCATCAGCACCGCGCCAGCCACGCCGATGGTTGTGGATACCCCCAGAAACGCTGCATTCAGGGGAATTGTGTCGTTGTTGTTCGTAAGTTCTTGTGAAGTCATGGGATGCGCACTCCTTGGCGAGAATTCTAACTGAGAGTCAGTCGCAGTTACATTTTCGCTGGTACTTCTGGAAATATAGGACTGAAAAACAACGGAAATTATCGCCCAGCCGCACAACTTCCAAGTTCACGCATGCTACGCTGACTCCGATTGCCAGACCCTTTTTTGAAGGGTTTGGTTTTCGTGTTCGGCGGATCGTGTGTCCGCTACGCCTTTTCGAGCATTTCCGGAGTCCAACCCGTGAAACCTTTCTTTCCCAAATGGATGAACAGCATCCCAACGCTGCTCTTCATCGTGGTCCACGCAGTAGCGATCCTCGCGATTGGATTGCTCTGGTACTACGCAACCCCCAAGTTCTGGGAAGTCGGATACATGCCGACTCAGCCCGGCAGCGGGTTCAACCACCAGATCCACGCCGGGAAACTCGGTATGGACTGCCGCTACTGCCACACCAACGTCGAAGACTCCTGGCACGCCAACGTCCCAACCGTCAAGACCTGTATCGGATGTCACGAAGAAGGCAAACTCGGACCCGACGCCTCAGCAACGACCGAGAAAGTCCAGTTCATCCGCGACGCGTACGAAGCCGATCGTCCGATCGAGTGGCGCAACATCCACGTTGTCCCCGATTACGCGACCTTCCCGCACAACGCCCATGTCAACGCAGGCGTCAGCTGTTTCTCGTGCCACGGCGCGATCAACAACATGCCCGTCGTTGCTCAAGCAGAATCACTGTCGATGGGATGGTGTCTCGATTGTCACCGCAACCCTGAAGAGCACCTCGTCCCACGCGAGAAGGTCACCGACCTCCACTGGGTCCAGACCGAGTGGTTCGGGAAGGAAGCATCCGAGCGCGTGCACCAAGGGATGTCCCCCGAAGCACTCCGCGAGGCGCTCAAGCAGAATCCACCGGACAACTGCAGCGCTTGCCACTTCTGAGCATCCTCTTTAAGAGCATCATCGACCCCATCGAACCAGCACACCTTGTGAGACCGATACCATGAGCACACTCGATCAATGTCCATCGACAAAGAACACGATCGAAATCCCCGAAGAAGCACCAGAGCTGGGCACCGTCTCAGGCCGCAAGTACTGGCGCAGTCTCGAGGAATACTCCTCCACTCCAGAGTTCAAAGAACTCCTCGAGCGTGAGTTCCCAGTCGATGCCTCCATCATGGATGACAGCTCGCGCCGCTCGTTCCTCAAAGTCATGGGCGCGTCCATGGCCCTCGCCGGCGCCGCGACCATCCCAGGTTGCCGCCGTCCGGACCGCAAGATCCTTCCATACTCCAAAGAAGTCCCAGAGCACGTCGTCCCCGGCAAGCCACTCTTCTTTGCGACCGGCATGCCTCTCCCCGGCGGTGGATGCGAAGGTCTCCTGATCGAAACTCACGCCGGACGTCCTACCAAGGTCGAGGGCAACCCGCTCCACCCAATCAACCAAGGCAAGACCAGCGCCTACGCACAAGCGTCGGTCCTCGATCTCTACGATCCCGATCGTCTGAAGTACCCTGTCTACGACAACCCCGCGCGTGGCAAGCTCGCCGCGACCTGGGACGACTTCGACATGTGGGCCGAGGAACACTTCACCAAGTTCGACGCGACCAAAGGCGTCGGTCTCGCGTTCATCCTCGACAAGTCATCCTGCCCGACCCGCGATCGTTTGCTCGTGCAGATGCAGCAGCGCTGGCCAAACGCCGCGTTCGCAGTCTGGGATCCAGCAGAAAGCCGCGCCGTCGCCGATGGTTCCGCAGCGATCTTCGGTAAAGCCCATTGGGCGCGGTACAACCTCAAAGGCGCTCAGCGCATCCTCGCTGTGGGCGAAGGTCAGATCGATCAAGGGCCTGAAGCGATGCGTCTGGCGCGTGAGCTGACCGCGTCCCGCAAGGTCATGTCCGCTGATGACGAGATGAGCCGTCTGTACGCCGTCGAGTCCAAACCATCATCCATCGGCGTGCTCGCCGACCACCGCTTCCGTCTCGCGCCATCACAGGTCCACAACTTCACCATCGCGCTCGCCAAAGCGATCGAGCTCAAGACCGCGGGTCTGGGAAACTACATCCCAGAAGTCGAAGTCGCCGGCATGTCCGCTGCAGATATCCAAGCAATCGCTGACGATCTCTTCGAGCACCGCAAGCACGCGGTGGTTCTCCCATCGGACAACCTCTCCCCAGAAGCATGGGCGATGTGCCAGCTCATCAACGAGACCCTCGGCGCGATCGACGAAGGTGCCGTCGAGTTCTTCCCGATGGCGCCTCAGCAAGCGGTCGATTCGGTCCGCACCATGGCGCGTATGACCGCGCTGCTCAACCAGGGCAACGTCGACACCCTCGTCTGTCTCAACACCAACCCAGTCTTCGACGCTCCAGGCGCGTTGAACTTCGCTGACGCGTTCAGCAAAGCGAAGAACACCATCACCCTCTCCGTTGGTCAGTCCGAGACCGCTGTCGCATCCACATGGTCGCTCAACGGCACGCACTTCCTCGAAAGCTGGGGATCGGTCCAGACCATCGACGGCCAGATCTCGATCACCCAGCCAATGATCGCGCCGCTCTACGACCCGGCACGCTCCGAAGTCGAGTTCCTCTCCAACATCGTCCGCGCCGGACGACCAGGAGACAAACCAGACGGCTACACCATCGTCAAAGACTCGATCCGCGACATCATGAACCTCGGTTCAAGCGAGATCGACAAGGTCTGGAAGTCCATGCTCCACGACGGAGTTGGGAGCAATGCAGTCATCGCATCCGCGAACCCTGCTTTCAATCGCGAAAACCTCGTCAAAGCGATCGCTGCTCGCAAGGGCAAAGACGCGCCAGGACAATCGCACCTCGACGTGCAGTTCTACACCGATCGCTACAACGTCGGTCAGTCCGCTAACAACGGATGGCTCCAAGAACTCCCGGAATACGGCACCTCTGTCGTCTGGGACAACCCGCTCCTGCTGAGCCCCAAAACCGCCAAAGCCCTCGGCGTGCTCCCAGAGCACACGAGCATGGACGAGTACAACCCCTACACCAAATCCCAGATGCCACAGGCGCAGATGGTCACCATCTCCCTCGATGGTCAGTCCATCGACATGCCCGCGTGGATCCTGCCTGGGATGGCCGACAACACCGTCGCGATCAAGCTCGGATACGGTCGCGAAGTCTGCGGCTCCGTCGGCAACAAGGTCGGTTTCAACTCCTACGCGATCAAGTCCCCAGCCGGGATGATCGCCTCGGGCGCGACCATCAAGAAAGCCAAAGGCACCTACACCATCGCATCGACCCAGAACCACTGGTCCATGGAAGGACGCGACACCATCGTCCGCGCCATGGACAAGAAGTGGTTCGACAAGCACGCCAAAGCCGGGAACAAAGAAGTCCCCGACGAGATCTACGGCAACACCTCCTCCTCGCTCAACGTCGCTGAACAAATGGGCGAGCTGGCGCACACGCCGCCAAACGTTTCGGTCTACACCAACCCTCAGAACGATTCCAAAGCCGACGCCGCTCCGGGATCAATCTTCTCGAAGAACCCGCAGTGGGGGATGTCCATCGACATGAACTCCTGCACCGGATGTGTGACCTGTACCGTCGCGTGTCAGAGCGAGAACAACATCCCAGTCGTCGGGAAGTCCGAGGTCGCCAAGGGCCGCGAGATGGCATGGATCCGTGTCGATCGCTACTTCACCGGAGACGACCTCAATAACCCAGACGAGATCTTCAACCAGCCCGTCGCGTGTGTCCACTGTGAGAACGCGCCGTGTGAAACCGTCTGCCCCGTCAACGCAACGACCCACGGCAAAGAAGGCACCAACGACATCGCGTACAACCGATGCATCGGTACACGCTACTGTGCGAACAACTGCCCCTACAAGGTCCGTCGATTCAACTTCTTCGATTACGCTCCAGCCAAGCTCAACGGCGGTCTGGACCCGAACTACACCACCAAAGCGGGTGCCGAGAAGTTCGACGAGACCATCGGTCAGGACAAGACCTTCAACCAGAACCTGATCCCGCCTCGCCTTCGCAAGAAGCTCGACGAGATCAGCAAGATGAAGTTCAACCCCGATGTGACTGTCCGCAGCCGTGGTGTCATCGAGAAGTGCACCTACTGCATCCAGCGCGTCAACCAGGCGCGTCAGGAAGTCAAGATCCAAGGCATCTGGAAGGACAAGGACCAAG
The DNA here is from genome assembly GCA_965250055.1 of Phycisphaerales bacterium. Taxonomy (GTDB): domain Bacteria; phylum Planctomycetota; class Phycisphaerae; order Phycisphaerales; family UBA1924; genus UBA1924. The sequence continues at coordinate 236,948 of OZ252285.1, forward strand.
TCGGACCAATCCCCGACGGATTCTTCCAGACCGCGTGTCAGCAAGCATGTCCAACCGACGCGATCGCGTTCGGCGACATCCTCGATCCAAACTCACGCGTCGCGAAGGAACGCGACTCGCAGCGCACCTACGCACTGCTCGGATACCTCAACACACGCCCACGCACCACCCACATGATGCGTGTCCGCAACCCGAACCCCGCGATCCGCGTCTTCGATGACCACGATCCACTGGATCACTCCGGTCACGGCGGCGGTCATGGTGATAGCCACGGTGACAGTCATGGCAACGACCATGGTGACAGCCACGACGATCACGGACATTCCACAGACAACCACGGCGAATCCCACTCGTCCGTGTTCACCGATTCAGTCAAACAGTACCTCGATCAAGGTTACTCACTGAGCCTCAAGGTCATCAGCTAACCCAGAGGCTCAGCAAGCAGCCCATCAAGCAGCACAGACTGCGGAGAGAACTCAAACATGAGTGCAATCCAACCAGACGAATCCATGGCCCGCCGAATGCACGGGCTTCAGCCAGGCGAGCAGCCCGTCGCTCGTAAAAACCCGATCCTCCCAGGATCAAGCGACGACGGCACCCTCTCCGAAGATCCAGGTAAACGCGCCCCCTGCGTGCTCGGCGATCGCTCCTTCGAGGATGTCACCAACATCGTCTGTGGATACGCCGAAGCCAAAATGCCAAAGCCCTGGCTCGCCGCACTGACGATCACCTCGTCCATCGCCGCACTCGGGACCGGCATGATCCTCTACCTGATCATCACCGGCGTCGGGGTCTGGGGTCTCAACAACCAGGTCGACTGGGCATGGGACATCACCAACTTCGTCTTCTGGATCGGTATCGGTCACGCGGGAACACTCATCTCCGCGATCCTCTGTCTCCTCAAACAAAACTGGCGCACCGCCGTGAACCGCTCCGCTGAAGCGATGACCATCTTCGCGGTGATCTGTGCAGGCATCTTCCCAGGCATCCACGTCGGTCGCGCCTGGTTCGCGTGGTTCCTCGCTCCAGTCCCCAACGCCAACGCAATCTGGCCAAACTTCCGCTCGCCCCTCCTCTGGGACGTGTTCGCGGTCTCGACCTACGCGACCGTTTCCCTCCTCTTCTGGTACATGGGAATGATCCCAGACGTCGCGACCCTCCGCGACCGCGCCTACATGCGTCTGACCAAAGGCGTCTCGCGTCCGATGGCGCTCCCGATGCCGATCGGCAACGATCTCCCGCTCCCGATGCTCCCCAAGCCCGACCAGATCCGTGTGCTCGTCTACGGCTTGATGTCACTCGGATGGCGCTTCTCCAGCCGTCACTGGCACCGCTACGAAAAGGCATACCTGATCCTCGCAGGGATCTCGACCCCGCTCGTGCTCTCTGTGCACTCGATCGTTTCCTTTGACTTCGCGACCTCGGTCATCCCAGGTTGGCACACCACCATCTTCCCGCCGTACTTCGTCGCAGGTGCGGTCTTCGGCGGATTCGCGATGGTGCTCTGGTTGATGATCCCGCTCCGGATCATCCTCCCCAACTTCTCTGACCTGCTCACTAAGCGTCACCTCGAGAACATGGCCAAGATCCTCCTCCTGACCGGAACCATGGTTGGTTTCGCGTACGGCATGGAGTTCTTCATCGCGTGGTACGGCGCCAACCAATACGAGTTCGCCGTCTTCGCGGACAACCGCGTCAACCCAGCCAAAGCACCATACTGGTGGGCGTACTGGACCATGATCATCTGCAACGTGGTCTTCCCTCAGCTCTTCTGGAAGCGAAGCTTCCGTCAGAACCCGCTCGTCATCTGGATCGTCGCGACCGCCGTCACGATTGGTATGTGGTTCGAGCGTTTCGTGATCATCGTCACCTCGATCCACCGAGCGTTCCTCCCAGGTGAATGGCACATGTTCTTCCCGACCTGGGTCGACATCCTCACCTTCGTCGGCTCGTGCGGCATCTTCATGACGCTGTTCCTGCTGTTCCTCAAGTTCCTCCCGGTCTTCGCGCTCGCAGAGCTCAAGGTCGTGATGCCTCAGTCCCACACACACGACGACCACTAAGGAAGGAGATCGAACGATGAACCCCAAAGAAATGATCTCATTCGCCGCCGACTACTTCCCGATGCTGGTCCGCAAACCAGCCCCCAAGTACGTCAGCGAATCCGGAAACCGAATCCACGGCATGGTCGCCGAGTTCCATGAGACTCCCAAGATCTTCCACGCCGCTGAAATCGTCCGCGACGCGGGATACTCCAAGTGGGACGTCCACACCCCATTCCCGATCCACGACATGGAAACCGCGATGGGAATCAAAACCACCAAGCTCCCGATGATGGCCGGCGCCGCCGCGATCACCGGAGTGACCATCGGTGCCCTGCTGCAGTGGGGGACCACCGCGTATATCTACCCAACCGTCGTGCAAGGGAAGCCCTTCGAAGCATGGGAACCATTCGTCCCCATCATGTTCGAGCTCGGTATCTTGCTGACCGCGTTCATGTGTATCTTTGGGATGCTCGCGCTCAACGGACTCCCACGCTTCCACCACCCGCTGTTCTCACACGATCGCTTCTACAAAGTCTCCGACGACCGCTTCTTCATCTGCATCGAATCCACCGACCCCAAGTTCGATCCCAGCGAGACCCGCGCCCTGCTTGAGAAAGCCGGAGGCACCGGGATCGCACTCATCGAGGACGAAGACTAAGGACCACCGAGTACCGACCAAGGAACCATGATGAATCACACCAATCCATCTACATCCAAAGCGACCAAGGGGCTCTCCATGCTCCTCGGACTCGTGGTGCTCGGCTCATCCCTGAGCGCCATGACCGGTTGCCGCGGAGATCGAACCGATAAGCCGCCACGCCGCTTCTTCCCAGACATGGACTACCAACCGAAGCTCAAGCCTCAGTCAGAGACCGAGTTCTTCGTTGACGGCAAGTCCAACCGCGACCTCGTCGAGGGCACCATCCCATTCGGGACCACCACCCACGACACCTCAGGTCTGGAAAACACCGAGTGGGCCAACAAGATCGTCGCGGATCGTGCACGCATGCTCAAAGACGACGAGCCCCTCTACTTCGGGATCGTCTCCGGAACAGCAGACGCCGAGACACCGCAGTACGTCGATCGCATGCCGATGCAGCTCACCAAAGAACTCATCGAGGAAGGCCAAGAGCAGTTCAACATCTACTGCTCCGCATGCCACGGCTACGACGGGCTCGGAGGACAGTCCGGCACCGTCGGTCGCCTCTGGTCGATCGCTCCCGCGAACCTCGCACAAGACCAACGCTTCACCGATCGCTCGCAACCCACCGCGAAAGACGGCTACCTCTTCCACATCATCCGTGAAGGGCTCTACACCCCAGAAGGACTGATCCGCATGCCTTCCTACAAGCACGCGGTCAACGAAGAAGAAGCATGGGCCATCGTCGCGTATCTCCGCGTGCTCCAAGCAGCGCAGAACGTCGATCCATCGAGCGTCGATCAGTCCCTGCTTGGTGAACGCCCAGCACCACCAGCAACCGAAACCGCAACCGACGGAGGTGAAGGATGAGCCAGATCGCCGCCAACCGCCCATCCCCAGACGCGACCGGCCTGTCCGATCAAGACTGGAACCACCGCCTCGAGAGCTTCGCCAAAGACGCGCGAATGCACGAGGACAACATCCACCTCCCCAAGTCCGCCGCCGCCAAGATCGGTCTCCCGATGCTCGTCGCCGGACTGGTCGGACTCTTGGTCGCCGCGGTCGGAGCATTCTCGATCAACCTTCCCCACGCGCTCGCTGGGATCGAGATCGGTCTGTTCACCATCCTCGCGATCTCACTGGGATCATTGTTCTGGACGATGGTCTTCCACGCACTCAACGCCGGATGGTCGATCACCCTCCGCCGTCAGTTTGAGAACCTCGCATCGCTGATCTGGATCCCAGCAACCTGCTTGATCCTCATCGCGATCATCGAAGTCTTCTCCAAAGGTGTCCTCCTGACCTGGCTCGACCCCGCGGTCTACGAGGGCAACTACCTGCTCAAAAAGAAGAAGCCGTACCTCAACGCGAACTTCTTCCTGATCCGTGTCATCGTCTACGCGTTCTGCTGGATCGTCCTCTCGCGACTGCTCCTCGGATGGTCGCGCAAGAGCGACGAGACCGGTGATCGCACGCTTGGACGCAAAGCACGCTGGTTCTCCAGCTTCGGGATCCCCGTCTTCGCGTTCTCCACCACCTTCTGCGCCTTCGACTTCCTCATGTCGCTCGACTACCGCTTCTTCTCCACCATGTGGGGAGTCTACTTCTTCGCTTCCTGTGCGCTGGGATCCGCATCCGCTGTTGCGATCATCGCCGCACTGACCAAGTCCGCAGGTCGTCTCCAAGGCCTCGTCACCGAAGAGCACTTCCACGATCTGGGCAAGCTCATGTTCGCCTTCGTCGTGTTCTGGGCATACGTCACCTTCTCCCAGTACTTCCTCATCTGGTACTCAAACATCCCAGAAGAAACCATGTGGTTCACCGCTCGTCGTGAGCTCGGATTCGATTGGCTCTTCAAAGTCATGATCCTCGGTCACTTCGCGGCTCCGTTCCTCGTCCTCATCTGGCGCCCGATCAAGCGAAGCCCGAAGCTCCTCTCGATCGTGGGTGTCTACCTCATCCTCATGATCGTCCTGGACATGGCATGGATCATCCTCCCGATGCTCAGCGTCATGGAAGACGGACAAGCCGCGACCACCATCCCGGGTCACCTGATCCACGCGTGCGCGATCCTCGGTGTCATCTTCGCCTACGGCTACGCCGTCACCAGAAAGATCACCAAGTCGCCCCTCATCCCAACCAAGGACCCGATGCTCCACGAAGCACTCGCACACAAGAACTACGTCTAATCGAACACCAAGTACGAATAGATACGCATACCAAGGAACTCACCAATGACCGATGCATTCCACGACCACACAAACGACGCAGCACCCCAAGAGGCGCACGCAGAAGTCGCATCCCCGAAGGCAATGGGTATCACCCTGATCCTCATGGTGCTCGGCGTCCTCGCGGTCATCATCATCCTCGTCGCGTACTTCGACTCCTACATGTCCAAGTACAAAGCTGAAATCAACGAGACCTCCGCCCTCTCCGCGCCAACATGGGAAGAGAAGCAAGCCGTCCTCGCCAAGCTCGACACCTACGGCTGGGTGGACTCCGAGACCGCTCGCCAACCGCTCGAACTCGCAATGGACCAGGTCATCGCCGAGTACAACGGAAACTAACCACACCATGATCTTCGCGAAGCACAACCCGATCACCGCACTCATCGCCATCTCGGCGACGGCGATCGCTCTGCTCGCAACCCCCGCATCGGCGCAGCGCGTCCTTGAGAAAGAAGAAGTCCGCCAACTCAACGGCGTTGACCTCCTCGAATCCCAAGGCACCAAGCTCCCGATGGATCAGGTCTTCACCACCGCCGACGGCAAAGAAGTCGCGCTCGCCCAGTACTTCCTCGACGACAAACCAACCATCCTCGCGCTCGTCTATTACGAGTGCCCCATCGTGTGCCCGACCGTCCTCCGCTCGCTCGGGAACACCATCAACGACCTCGACTACACCGTCGGGGAAGACTACCGAATCCTCGTCATCTCCTTCGACCACAAAGAAAACCCTGGTCAAGCGTTCGCCAAGCGTGAAAACTTCATCCGCAACTACGAGCGTTCAAACTCCAACCCCGCCGTGCGTGAGGGGATCGAGTTCTTCACCGGATCGGAAGAATCCATCCGCGCCCTCGCGGGATCCGTCGGATTCGCATTCAACGAGATCGCTGGAGGCGAGTACGCCCACCCAATCTCGCTCATGGCAATCTCTCCGCAAGGCATCCTCACCCGCTACATCTACGGCTACGACTACCCAACCCAGGACCTCAAGCTCACACTCCTGGACGCAAGCGAAGGCAAAATCGCGAGCTCCATCGGAGACCGCATCCTGCACTTCTGCTTCCGCTACGACCCGCTCGAAGGTTCATATTCACTCGTCGCGTTCCGCGTCATGCAGATCGGCGCCGGACTCGGCGCGATCATCCTCGCGATCGTCATCGGACTCCTCTTCATCGGAGACCGGAGACGCACACAACGACTCGCACAACAGATCAACACCGATGACCAGTCATCGGATTCAGATACGAACAGTCCAAATACAAACCCATCAACCGGCAACGTCGCCGGCGTTTCCACGGGGCATATGTCATGAACATCCCGACGCTCGCATCAACAAACGCGTCCTTCCTCCAAAGAATCATCTTCGGTGATAACGCCGCATCCGAAGCCGCCGCATGGTCCGACGGCCTCTTTATGATGATCTTCTGGTTCTCCGCGTTCTTCTTCGTACTCCTCATGGGGTTGATGGTCTACTTCGTCATCAAGTACCGCCGCAAGCCCGGAGTCCCCTCCGAGCCATCGCCGCACCACAACCTCCACATCGAGATCCTCTGGACCGTCGTCCCGTCCGCATCCATGCTTGTGATGTTCGTCCTCGGATTCCAGGGATACGCCATGAAGATGGTCTCCCCAGCCGATGCGATGGAGCTCAAGATCGACGCATGGAAATGGGCCTGGAAGGTCACCTACCCCAACGGCGCGACCTCACCAGAAACCAAGTTCATCTCCTACAACGACAACATGGCGCTCATCGAAGCGGGCGCCCAAGACCCCTACACCGTCACCAACGGCCTCGAGTACCCGATCTTCTACGTCCCAGAAGACACCGCGATCAAACTCCGCATGCACTCCCAGGACGTCATCCACTCCTTCTGGATCCCTGAGTTCCGCACCAAGATGGACGTCATGCCAAACCGCTACACCGGATACGGCTTCAACACCCCGAAGCTCCGCTCAAGCGACACCGTCATCGACCCTATCTCCAAGGTTGAAGTCCCAGGACGCGACATGTGGATTTTCTGCGCCGAATACTGCGGCGACGAACACTCACGCATGGCCGCAACCCTCCGCATCGTTCCACGCGAAGCGTACGACGCGAAGGTCAAACTCTGGAACATCCCACAGAATCCGGTAGACCACGGACGGAATATCTGGAAAACCATGTGCGCCATCTGCCACTCAGTAGACGGCTCACCAGGCACCGGACCAACTTGGGCACCAATGAACGGCTACGGCTTCGGGAACATGGCCCAGATGAGCGACGGCACCGAGATGATGCGCGATGACAACTACATCCGCCAATCCATCCTCGATCCAAACGCCCACGTCGTCTCTGGATACGCGCCAGCGATGCCATCATTCCAAGGACAGCTCAACGACACCGATATCGAAGGGCTCCTCGCATTCATCAAATCACTCGCGGAAACAAACTCCGACGAAGACAATCAACAGGCGGACGATTCCGCTGGGAGTGACGGATAATGATCACACTTGACGCACACGCACACCACGACGAAGGGTCCTACTTCTCAGGCCCTCCAGGCATGCTCGCCAAAGTCTGGCAGTGGATGACCACCGTCGATCACAAAAAGATCGGCGTCATGTATCTCTTCGCCATCCTCTTCATGTTCTTCATCGGAGGTGTCGCCGCGCTCCTCGTCCGCTACGAACTCCTGGACCCCGTCCGTACCGTCCAGACCCTCGACATCACGACCGGCGAGACCATCACCACCGTCACCGGAGAACGCCTCGCGGGACTCCAAGACATCATGGGCGCCCGAAGCCCCAACGAAGTCTACAACCGCATGTTCACCCTCCACGGCGCGGTCATGGTCTTCATGTTCATCGTCCCCTCGATCCCCGCATCACTCGGGAACTTCTTCCTCCCGATCATGCTGGGCGCCAAAGACGTCGCGTTCCCACGACTGAACCTTTTGAGTTGGTACATCTATGTCACCGGCTGTATATTCGGCGTCCTCTCGATCTTGATGGGGGGTGTCGATACCGGATGGACCTTCTATACGCCGTATTCAACGACGACGGATGCCGACCACTGGCGCGTGGTGTTAATGATCCTCGCCGCGTTCATCCTCGGATTCTCATCGATCCTCACAGGGATGAACTTCGTCGTCTCTGTCCACAAACTCAGAGCACCAGGAATGGGCTGGTTCGACATGCCCCTCTTCCTCTGGGCAATCTACGCGACCTCGATTATCCAGGTCCTCGCGACCCCAGTCATCGGGATCACGCTCCTGCTGCTCGTCTTTGAGCGCACCATGCACATCGGGATCTTCGACCCATCCATGGGCGGCGACCCCGTCCTGTACCAGCACTTCTTCTGGTTTTATTCGCACCCCGTCGTGTACGTGATGATCCTCCCCGCGATGGGCATCATGTCCGAACTCCTCTCGATCCACGCGCGCAAGCACATCTTCGGATACCGCGCCATCGCGTTCTCCTCGCTGGGGATCGCCGCCGTGTCCTTCCTCGTATGGGGTCACCACATCTTTACCGCGATGGGTGAGCTCGCCGCGATCCTGTTCTCTGGACTGACCTTCCTCGTCGCGATCCCGACCGCGATCAAGGTGTTCAACTGGCTCGCAACCCTCTACAAGGGGTCCATCGCGATCAACACCCCGATGTTGTACGCGCTCGCGTTCCTCTTCACCTTCTCCATCGGTGGTCTGACAGGTCTCCCCCTCGCGACCCTCGCGACCGACCTCCACCTCCACGACACGTACTACGTCGTCGCCCACTTCCACTACGTCATGATGGGCGGCACCGTCATCGCGTTCATGGGAGGCATCCACCACTGGTGGCCAAAGATGTTTGGGAAGATGTACAACGAGAAAGCAGCCATGCTCGGTTGCGTCATCGTGTTCATCGGATTCAACCTGACCTTCTTCACCCAGTTCTTCCTCGGAACCCAGGGAATGCCTCGTCGCTACGCCAACTACGTGGACGAGTTCCAGACGCTCCACATGATCTCCACCTACGGCTCATGGTTGCTCCTCCTCGGATTCCTCATCCACTTCGGAGTCTTCGTCGCCTCCCTCTTCGCAGGTGAGAAAGCACCACCAAACCCTTGGGGTGGACTCACACTCGAATGGGAAACCGAATCCCCACCGATTGAGCACAACTTCCACCACGAGCCCGTCCTCACCCACGGCCCGTACGACTTCGAAACCACCGTACCACCACACTGGGATCCGAAGGACTTCCCACTCCCTGAAAACCCATCGAGACACTGAGCTGGAGCAACACAGATATGCAAACAACACTCGATGCAGACACCACCCCCGCACCGGCGCACATCGCCAACCATCCGACGCACTGGCGCAACCGGGGTTTCGCGCACCACTGGAAAAACCGCGACGAAGACTTTGAAGCATCAAAGTTCGGGATGTGGCTCTTCCTCACCACCGAAGTCCTCCTCTTCGCAGGGATCTTCTGTGGATACGCCGTCTTCCGTATGCTCTACCCAGACGCATGGGCCAACGGCAGCCACTACCTCGATTGGCGCTTCGGAGCAGGGAACACCGTCGTCCTCCTGATCTCGTCCTGGACCGCGGCTTCCGCAGTCCGCTGTGCGCAGCTCAACAAACAGAAGTGGCTCAAGATCAACCTGATCATCACCCTCATCTGTGCCGTGCTCTTCGTGTTCATCAAGCTCAAGTTCGAGTACTTCGTCAAGCTCGGAGACGGCAAAGCCCCAGGCGTCTTCTTCACCTACGCGTTCGCAGAAAACCCACACGAGGTCCTCTGGTGGTCGCTCTACTACGTCGGTACCGGAATCCACGCACTCCACGTCCTGATCGGCGCGTCCCTCCTCGGATGGGTGCTCTACCGCTCGTGGAAGTACCAAGCGTACGGCCCAACCGAGTACCTCATGGTCGAAAACTCGGCGCTCTACTGGCACCTTGTTGACCTTGTCTGGATCTTCCTCTTCCCACTCCTGTACCTGATCCACTAATCGTTTTTCAGTCGTCATATCGCGAAAGCACAACTCATTCGCAGAGAATACACATGAGCAATCACGACACACACGCAGAAGAACACGCCCACGGCCACCCCGTCGTCAGCTGGCAAATCCAGCTCGGTGTGCTCATCGCCCTGCTCTTCTTTACCTTCACCACAGTCCTCTTCTACAACATGGAGAGCTGGGTCGAGCACGCGTTCGATATCCACCTCCCAGGTTGGGTCAACATCGTCGGCGCGATGTCCATCGCGACCGTCAAAGCGATCCTCGTCTGCATGTACTTCATGGGACTCAAGTACGACAAGGCGCTCAACACCTTCGCGATGCTCTTCTGCCTCTTCTGTGTCGCCCTCTTCCTCGGATTCTCGATGATCGACCTCGAAACCCGAGACCGCGTCGAGACCTGGAGAAAGGCCGAAGCATCACTCGGAGGCACCGGCAAAGCGCTCGACTCCCCACCAGTCAATCCGAGCTTCGACGCCGACCCCTCACCAGAGATCAATACCGGCGGTCTGAGCATCGTCGAGTTCCGCCGTCAGCAGAAGCTCGAGGAGAAAGGCTCCGAAGAAGCGTTCTGGAACTACTACTACAAGAAACACGGGCACAACCGCCACAAAGCGGACGTCAACAACTTCTTCGCCACGCTCGGATATGACCACCACGTTGAGCTCTCAACCGCCAACAAGTCCGTCCCGCGCCACGGCATCACTCCAGGACTCTTCTCAGCCGTCGATCCAAACGAAGCCAAGCATCACGACGACCACGGCGATGACCACTCGGATGACCACAGTGATGATCACATCGACGATCATGCAGACGAATCCGATCACTAACAGACCACAATGACCACATCCACACAAACACAGAGCCCGCGCACGATCCTCTGGATCATCGCGGGTCTTTCTTTAGTCACACTCGCCTTCTCCTCCTACGCGCTCGCCAAACGCATCAGCGCCTTCAACGAAGAACGCGACGCGCCCCTCTTCTCGTTCCGCGATGTCCAAGAAGAGTTCTTCCTCTTCTCGGACAACCCCTTCTTCATCACCGAAGAAACCATCGACGAGCTCCCAGTACTCAAGATCAGCTACGCCGATGAGGAACTGGTGATCCCCGTCACCATCCCGCCGCGTCAGCCGCTCCCGACGCTGTTTGATCGTCAGCGCGAGTGGATGTCGCTCATGATCCTCGTCGATCGCGCCGGGATGACCCTCGAAGAGATGGAAGCCAAAATCGACTCGGGAGAGATCGAGCCCCGCCTCATCCTCGCAACGCGCACACCCTTCGGCGCCGAGCCCACCAAAGACCCCAAGTTTGATTCGATCGCCGTCGAGAAGAACTGGGCTTGGGGCGAGGTCCGACGCGACCTCTGGCTCTTTGATTTCTACGAGTTCAATCCCGACGGCACCATCACCGCACACGAACCACTCCGCTGGCCCGAATCCGGGAAGTCCCTCCTCCGACGCCGCAACTACGCCAAACTCAAAGGTGAGCCAATCCCCGATCGCGAGCCCGGAGAGATCGTCGAATACACTTGGCAATACGGCGCCGCGATCAAACTCACCCCGCGCCCTCCCGCGATCACCATGGAAAACCAAGGCCTCCTCGCCGCGGGATGGACCCTCCCAACCGCCGCCGGATCGATGCTCCTATTGATCGTCGCTGTCTTCTTCGCCGTCGCGCCACAACGCGTCACCGAAGAGTCATCCCCCGCTGAGTAACAATCACCATCCACAAAAAAACACCCGGCTCTCACCGGGTGTTTCTATTTACATTCTTCTAGAACAGACTCAACGACTCACTTGGTCGGATCAATCCCAGTCGAAGCGGGCGCCTCGTAGGTATCCACCTCAGTCGGAACATCCGCTGTAGTGAAGTCTGGGTTCGACGCAGGAACAAGGTAGATCTCAACACGACGATTCGCCGCCGTTCCCTGACCAACATTGTTCGCGACGACCGGACGATGCTCGCCCCAGCCCATCGCGCTCATGCGATCCCAAGGCACACCCGCGTTCCCCAGCGCGTTGCGGACCGCGATCGCGCGGTGCGCCGCAAGGTGCATGTTCGTCGGATGCTTGCGACGAGTCACCGAGCCCGGCTTCTCATCATCCGTATGCCCAACGATCTGGATGTCGTACCCAGCCGCGGAACCCGAGGTGAACACGTTGGCCAAACGAGCAAAGCTCCCGTCCGCGGACGACTGGATCTGATCGGATCCCGAACCAAACGTCAGGTCCGAAGCAAAGCGGAGCATCGAGCGATCCGCGTCGTACACGATCATGTCCGGATACTGCGAAGCAAGCTCACGCAGCGCCCGATCCGTCGCGGGATCAAGCGAAACGATCGAGAGCGAGTTCATGCGATCCTCGATCCCCGACATCGCGTTCTGCGCATTCTGGAGCTGCGTGCGGAGGTTCTGGTTATCGTTGCGGAGCTGAGAGATCACCGATCCCGCGTTGCCCGCGGATCCCTCGAGCGCCGAGTTCGCCGAGCCCAGCGAATCGAGCTGCGACTGCAGCTCCATGTTTCTGCTCGTCAGCGACCGATTGGTCTCCCAGAGCTTGTCGTACTCGCCCTGACTGACACACCCAGTGCCCAGACCTGCGAGAGTGACAAGGGTCGTGCTCAGCGCAACCCGCTTGATTCCGTTCTTCAGCATTTCGGCCTCCTTGGTCATTTGAGAACGATCCACTGAAGATCGCCCCGATTCATCATTCGTCAGAGCCACCGATAGGCCGGTCAGCTCCAACCTCATACTATCGCACCAGACCCACAAATACACCACGACAGAACAACACAATCGACCATTCAACCCCAATCACATGACCCATTCAATCACCCCCCCAACCGCAACCATCCAGCCCCCAAACCTCGATCACCGATCGCCCTTCATCCGCATCAACGCCGCCCTCATCGCCGACGCAACCCAATCCTTCTCCCCAGGCTCGCTCGTCCTCAAAGCCGACCACAACCAGTGGATCGTCCACGCGATCAACACCCAATCCCAGATCGATCAGCTCGACCTCCCACCAGAAACCCACACACTCGATCTCCCAGACCAAGTCATCATCCCGCCCCTCATCAACGCCCACACCCACCTCGACCTCACCCACATCGGTCCCCAGCCCCACAACCCAGCCGAGGGATTTGTCCCCTGGCTCGACATGATCCGCGCCAACCGCATCCTCGACGACGACGCGATCGCCGACTCCGTCAATCTCGGCATCACCAAGTCACTCGCAGGCGGAACCATCGCAGTGGGGGACATCGCCGGAGCCCCAAACGCGATCCTCAAAGACATCCCCATCCGCACCCTCGCCGACTCCCCGATGCTCGGCACCTCCTACCTCGAGTTCTTCGGGATCGGAACCACCGCAACAACCATCATCGACCGACTCCAAACCTACCTCGACGAACACCTCGAATCCCTCCAGCAGCACCTGCACAACTCCGGAGTCACCTTCGGACTCTCTCCACACGCGACCAACACGATCTCCATCGCCGTCTACCACCGCGCCGCGCAGCTCGCGCTCAAGCACAACATCCCCCTCTGCACCCACCTCGCCGAGACCCTCGAAGAACGCGAGTTCATCTCCCAAGGCACAGGAACCCAGCGCGGCTTCCTCGAGCGCTTCGGAGTTTGGGACGACTCGATCCTCAACGAGATCGGAAACAACGAGCACCCCATCGAGCACCTCCACCCAGTCCTCAAACAGCTCCCCGTCCTCTGCGCCCACGTCAACGACGCGCCGACAGACGATGAGTTTGGAGACACCATCGCCCTCCTCGCGACCACCCAGACCTCCGTCGCGTACTGCCCCCGCGCCCATACGTACTTTGGTCACTACGACACGCTGGGGCCGCATCCCTTCCAGTCGATGCTCGACGCCGGGATTAATGTCACGCTCGGGACCGACTCCATCGTCAATCTCGACACCCCCGATCGCATCACCACCCTCGACGACATGCGTCTGCTCGCCACGCGTGACCAGACCCCGATGCACACGCTCCTCTCGATGACCACCACCAACCCCGCACAGGCGCTGGGACTCGATCCAAACGCGTTCAGACTCCAGCCCGGCCATCGACCCGCCGGACTCATCGCCCTCGCCGCAGAACCCAACCACACAGACGCGTGGTCCAGCGCGATGCACTCGTCCGCTCCACCAAGCTGGCTCCTCTTTGCGCCGAAAAACGCCCTGAAATTGGGAGCCGACTGACTCTGGTTCATACAATCCCGAACGAACGGAGTCGAACCACATGAGTCAAAAATGGCGCCGCAATAAAGCCTGGGAAGACCAACACCTCACAGGCCCACTTACCCTCATCAAGATCCCGCTCCGAGCGCTGGAAACCATCCCGCTCGCGATCATCCTTCTCACCTTCGTCGCACTCTACGCGACCGCCGCCTCCATCCCCATCGGGATGCTCGCGCAGATCCCGACCTACCTCATCTACGCGCTCTCGCTCGTCATCCCGCTCGCGGTGATCTCCTACATCTCCATCAAACTCATCCGCGCGAAAATGATCCAATCCTCGCGTGCTGCGCGCTTCCTCGCGACCTTCTTCATCACCCTCGCGCTCGCCGCACTCGTCACCGTTCTCTGGGTTTGGCAACTCTTCCCGACCATCAAGTACAACCCCGCGACCGGTGATGGCATCCGACTCTTCAGCGCCTTCTCAGACACCTACCCCTCAACCACCCTCCGCAGACTTCCCGGCTTCGAGATGACCGAGATGCAGTTCTACGGCTGGTGGCCCCTCCGCACCGCCCTCTTCCTCTTCACGCTCAACCTTATCGTCACCACCGTCCGCCGCATCGAGTTCAACTTCAAAAACCTCGGCGTCCTCTCCGTCCACGCCGGGATCATCATCATCGCGCTCGGATCACTCTTCTACACACGCTACAAACTCGAAGGCGATGTCCTCCTCCCAGCGCCCCAAACCACACAGGTCGGAACCCAGCAACCAGTCCCGCAGTTCTCCTTCTTCTCTCGCGAAGAAGTCGTCCTCTACCTCGCCCAAGAGTTCGGATTCTCCGGACAACCCCGCTACGAGCAGCGCCCGCTCCACAGACTCCCGCGCTACAACGACTACGACCTCAACGTCAACATCCCCGCCGATGCCCCAACCCTCTCAGACACCCTCGGGGCCTCGCACAACCACGGCGACCTCAGCTCTCGCAAACTCAACATCAACGTCCCGACGCGCCCCGACTCCATCATCGACCACGACATCACCATCGACATCGTCGGATACGCCAACTACGCCGAGCTCGAGAGCCACTGGTACAAGGTCGATCTCCAGCCCGGAGAACAGCCCAACCCGCTCACTGTGATCGACATGTACGCCGTCGTCCCTGGATCAAGCGTCCCGCAGGACCGACCGCTCTTCCGCTTCCCGTTCTTCCCGAACGTCCCCGCAGATCGCATCCGCGAGAACCAGGTCATCGGGATCGAGTACACCGTGGACATGGCCCAAGAACGCTGGGAAGCACTCACCACCGCCGTCCCAGTCTCCGACCCACCATCACAGATCCTCCACGCGATCATCGTCGAGATCCCCGAAGCCGGATTCAAGAAGACCTACGCGATCCAAGAGGGAGACACGATCACCCTCGACGAGACCGGATACGAGATCGCCGTCGATCAACTCGCGCCGACCCCGCCGTTCCCGATCATCACGCCGGGATACGAGGACGCGACCTCATCCGTCGCGATCCTCAACGTCACCAAACCAACCAGCAGCGTCCCCGTCTCGCGTTGGGCCTTCCACCGATTCCCCGAACTCGACCAGGACCTGACCCCAACCCCAACAGGTCGCCCGCAGCGCTCAGCGCCAGATCCCGCGATCAAAATCACCTACCTCGACATCTCCCGCCTGCAGGTCTACATCGACGACCAAAGCGACGGCATCACCCGCGCCATCGTCCGCCAACCCGCGACCGCAGAACTCAACGTCATCGACCTTGTCGGTCCCGATGGTCTCCAAGACATCGTCCCCAACAACGACGGCGCGCAAGTCGATCTCCGCTTCGCCGAATCCTGGACGCACGCGCGCGAGATCGCCCACCCAATCCCGACCCCCGATGCCAACAAAGACAAATCCCTCATCGGATCACACACCCACGCATTCGTCGCCGTGAAAGTCGGATACAAAGACAACGACTGGTCCCACATCGCGTGGGTCCCCTTCGCCAAATACATCGGGATCGACGAGCAACCCGTCACCGTCACCCTCCCCGACGGCTCACCCCTCTACATCGGATTCGGACGCACCCAGCGTCCATTCCCCGGATTCTCCGTCGCCCTCGTGGACTTTGAGATGATCGCCTACGACCACCGAGGCGCCCCGCGTGACTACCAATCCCTCGTCCGCGTCCAGCAAGCCGCGTCCACGCTTTACCCCGAACCGCCCAACTTCGACACCTTCGAGCACATCGTCAAGCTCAACGCGCCCCTCCGCGCCCCGTTCCACTGGGACCCCAACAAGCCCTGGCTCGCCAACACCATCAAACGCATCCAAGCCGGACTCAACCCCGAACAGTTCAAGTTCTCCCAGTCGGGATGGGACCGCGCCGGATGGAACCAATCCCAAGAACTCGTTGACCAAGGTCAACTCGACAAACCCCGCGTCAACTTCACCATCCTCGGCGTAGGAAACAACCCCGGAATCCACATCATCGCGTTCGGATCCATCCTCTTCTCCATCGGTGTCCCGTGGGCCTTCTACTTCAAACCCTACCTCGTCCGCAGAGAACGCGACAAAATCAAAGCACAACTGGCAGCAAACCAACCAAAGGCGGCCGCATCATGAAATCCACATTCGCTATCCTCGTCTCCGCACTGCTCACACTCAGCGCCATCGCGCAGCCCTCGGGAAACGCGCACCCAGAATCCCAAGCCGTCTCCGAAACCTCCGCCGAGATCGAGAACCCCTTCGGCCAACCCCAGATGCCCACCATGTCCCTCTCCGAGAAGCACGCCTTCTCTAAGCAAGTGGACCTCTCCGAGCTCATGACCGCCGCCGTGTTCCACAACGGCCGAGTCAAAATCCTCGACACCCTCGCCCGCGAATCCACCGCCGGACTCACAGGCAAATCCAAGTACTTCGACATCCTCGTCCAAGACGGCTCCGATCCAGAGAAACTCAAGTTCGACCCAAGCTTCACCATGCTCGATCTCATGATCGACCCCGTCTACTACATCGACCGCCCCCTCATCGGGATCAACTACCTCCCCCTCCGCCAAGAGATCCTGCAGCTCGCCGCCGCTGATGCACAAGACGGCACCTTCAACAAACAAGGTTGGCTCAAAACCGGTATGATCTCCCCGCGCATGACCGAGCTCTACACCACCGAAGCCTTCAACCGCAACGCCGACTCCGAACCATTCCGCAAAGCCGTCGGACAACTCGACCGCGCATCCAACATCTTCCGCAACTCCGTCTCCAACCTCCTCGTCGTCGCCCCCGACGCGCCAGACGATCCCTGGAAACACCTCGGCGCTCTCCCATCCTCGCACCCCGCACGCGTCGCAGCCCAACAACTCGCCGACGCCTGGCGCGCCGGAGACGCCCAAGCCGTCAACGCCGCCGCGTCCCAGCTCGCAACCCAGCTCAAATCCATCCACCCCGAAATCCAAGCGAGCGCCAACGCCAGCGTCGAAGCCATCTACAACAAAGCCAACGCATTCGAGTGGGGATTCTGGATCTACCTCCTCTCCCTCGTCTCGCTCATCCTCGCGTTCGGCACAGGACGCAAATCACTCATCACCCTCGGAGTCACCCTCCTGTTCATCGCGATCGCATTCCACGCATTCGGATTCACCCTCCGCTGCATAATCGCCCAGCGCTTCGCAATCCAGAACCAGTTCGAGTCCATGACCGGTATCTCACTCTTCGCCGCCATCGTCGGCTCCGTCATCATGCTCGCCAAACGCCAATGGCTCTTCGGCGCCGCCGCCGCGGGAACCGGATTCCTCGTCCTCATCACCGCCACCCAAACCGGAATCCCAGGTGAAGACATCGGACGCGAAGCAGCAATCCTCAATACCTCCGTCCTCCTCAAATACCACGTCACCACCGTCCTCACGTCCTACGGCCTCATCACCCTCGGATTCATCGTCTCCCTCTTCTACCTCGCGACCCACTACGCCAACAAATACCTCAAAGCCCCAACCCCAGCAGTCGCCGGAGGCGCCCCAACCGAAGAACCCCTCGCCGACGCCGCACTCGGAATCGAAGAAAACAAAGCAGGTGTAGCACGCACGCTCAAAGACCTCGACACCGCACAGATGACCATCCTCCAACTCGCCTTCTGGACCCTGGGAGTCGGCACGCTTCTGGGCGCCTGGTGGGCCGACCACTCCTGGGGACGCTGGTGGGCCTTCGATCCAAAGGAAACCTGGGCGCTCGTCACCTGGATCGTCTACCTCATCGTCATCCACGCCCGCTTCATGCAACTCAAAGACCGAGGATTAACAACCGCCTGGCTCTCCGTCATCGGCTTCTTCGTGATGCTCTGGACTTACTTCGGAGTCAACCTGCTCCTGCCGGGTCTGCACGCATACGCATAATTAGGACTAGGTCTTTTTAGCTGGAAGACTGGCAGAAGTATCTCATTTGAATGCGCCAAGCGAGTATCGATTGACTTGGTGTCGTGCAAACTTGTATGCTCAGGCATGCTGACATACATTAGAGATAAACTGCGCTTAACAAATACGCTGAGCGGGATAGCTTCTCAATGTGTAATGATCATTGTCGTGTTCTGCGCATTGTCTGCTACATCATTTGCAGATGGCGTGTTGTGCTTAGAACGCAATTTTCTCGGATCATTTCAAACAGTAGGTGATATGCAAAGCGCTACATTGGTCGGCTCAACAGCATATGTTGCAAGCGATCTTTACGGGCTACAGATAATCGATGTGAGCAATCCATCAGATCCTGTGCAACTCGGAACATATGACACACCAGGTCTGGCTTATGGTGTAGCTGTCGAAGGCTCGAACGCGTTCGTTGCTGATTATACTGGATTCCATATAATCGATGTCTCGGACTCATGGAATCCAATTTTACTCAGTTCGCTTGATGATATAAATGCTTCTGTTGGCGTTGCTATTTGGGGCAATCATGCCTTCATCGCTGCTAGAACCTTTGGAATCCGCATAGTAGATGTGAGCAATCCATCCTCGCCGTACCTCGTGTCTACATTTGACACGCCTGGTATTTCTTACAATGTCGTTATACAGGATGGGACAGCCTTTATAGCAGATGGTGATTCCGGACTACAAATCGTTGATGTTAGCGATGCCGCAAATCCCCAACTTCTCAGTTCTTTCGACACTCCGGGAAGCGCTCGTGATGTGAGTGTAGTCGATGGCACCGTCTATATTTCTGATGATCGCGAAGGATTACGGATCATAGATGTTTCAGATCTGTCAAATCCCTCTTTACTCGGTCACTTCCACACATATGGCAGGTCGTGGGGAATAGATGTCTCCGCGAACTTGGCATTGCTCGCAAACTCAAGCTATGGATTCCAAAAAATAGATATTAGTGATCCAACATCACCCATCTGGATAGCTTCATATGAAACTCCAGGTCAAGCCGTCGATGTATACGCTCAGGACAACACTGTATATGTATCGGATTTTGCCGCTGGTCTCCAGATCTTCGACATCACGAATGAAGGATCGCCACCAACGGTTGGTTTATTGTCTACGTCAGGTACAGCATTTGATATCGATGTCCAAGACGACATCGCATACATCGCTGCCAACGAGTTCGATCTTCAGATCATCGATGTAAGCCAACCCAAGAGTCCAGAACTCTTGGGTACATACACGCGAAATGGGAACTCTTACACTAGTGTTAAGGTGTACGGAGATACCGCGTACATAACTGGTGGATCCTCAGGTGGACTGCGAATTGTGAATGTGAGTGATCCAACGAATCCGGTTTCTCTTGGTTGGTATGACACTCCTCATAGCGCTGGAGATGTTGTCGTCAATGGTAAAGTTGCCTATGTTGCTGATTCATCGTCACTCGTTGTCTTGGATGTCAATGACCCCTCCCCGCCAACTCTGATCACTTCCGTGGATGTAGTCGGGGGTGAATATGGAGTCCATCTTTCAGAGCAGTATCTATTTCTGTTGTGCCGCACAGATGGGATTTATATTCTCGATATATCAACACCAACTCAGCCAATAGTTCTCGGGCATATTGATACACCAGGGACTGCACAGAGTGTTGCTGTCAAGGGCGTAAATTTGTATGTAGCTGATGGTGAAGCTGGATTGCAAGTGGTGGACATCAGTAATCCAAAATCGCCGTTCATGCTAGGATCAATTGATACCCCTGATTCCGCACAAGATATCGTTCTGAGTGGAACGAAGGCATACATTGCCGATTTGGATTCCGGGATTGTTATTGTGGATATCGAAGACCCATCGAATCCAGTCATCATTGGTATGCATGACATAACAGGTAGGGCGTACGCGATAGATGTTCGTGCTGAGCTTGCATACATGGCCAGTGGCGGCTTAACAATCCTCGACATCTCCGACTGCCCCCCATGCCCCGCCGACTTCACCCACGAAGGCGATCTCAATTTTCTCGACATCTCCGCCTTCCTCGCCGCCTACAGCTCGCAGGACACCGCCGCCGATTTCAACACCGACGGCTCGTTCAACTTCCTCGACATCTCCGAGTTCCTCAGCGCCTTCGCCGACGGCTGCCCGTAACCGAGCAACTCAACTCTCGATCGGAAGCGGATCCTCAGCTCGACCCTCCGCCCAGTCTTTGAACTTGGGCCAGAAGATCTCTTGGATCAGGATCTTGACGCACGCCGCGATCGGGATCGCGATCAGCAAACCGAACACGCCGAACAGCGCCCCGCCCGCGAGTGACGCGAACAAAATCGTCGGCGTGTCCATCCCCGTGCTCTTGCCCTGAATCAAAGGTGTCCACACATAATCATCGAGCGCCTGGCCGAAGAAGTACAGAATCGTCGGAGCGCCCACAACCCAGTACCACTCGCCCCGCAGCCCCGTGTGACCCTCGAGCCAAAGCAGCGAGACCGCGATCGGCACACCAACCAGCGCCAGGTAAGGCACAATCGACAACACCGCAACCACAGGTCCCAGGATAAACGCACCCGGAACACCGATCGCAAAGAACCCGATCGAGAACACGATCGCCTGAATAAACGCAATCGTCAATCGACCACGGATAAACCCAGAGATCACGGCATCAAACTTCGTCAGCAGATCAATCACCCGCTCCCGATTCTTATCAGGAAGCAAGCTCGCGCCAAACCCCTTGACCTTGATCCACTCCGTCGCGATGAAGAAGAAAAAGAACGCCGTGACGAACCCCATAAACCCAAACCCAAACGCCGCACCGATGAACGAGAAGAACTTGTTCACCATATCGATCCCAACACTCGCCGCCGTCTCAGCGACCTGGTCCTTATTCTGAAGCAGCCAATCATTGATCGCGACGAGTGATTGTCCGACAACACTCTCCTCGTCATCCGCGTTGCGGATCGAGTCGTGAATCGTGATCCATGCGCCGCCGATGTTCTGATCCGCCAGCGACTGATGCGCGTCAGCCATGTCAGGGATCTCCTGCGCCTTCTGGACCGCATCGATGTTGTTGAGCATCCCCTGACCGAAACTCACCATCTGCGCAATCCCGAACGACGCGCCGATCGCCGATGGAATCGCGACAAGCACGACCATCGCCGTGATGATCCCGATGACCGAAGTCCGTCGAGCGATCCCGAACTTGTTCATCGACCACACAATCACCGGCTCAAACAGGTACGCAAACAACAGCGCCAACAGCAACGGCACCGTAACGACCGACGCCTTCTGTCCGATCAGCACCAACGCGAAAATGCCCAGTCCAAGGAGGATGTCACGGACCGGCTGCATCTGCCAGAGGTGGAGCTTGGACCACGCGGGGTAGGTCGGGTTCTGTTGATCGGAGTTTTGAGAATCACTGGTCATGCGACCAGTATATCAGGAGCCGACGGGCTCCGGCGAGCTCGGGACTTGCGGCGAAGCGAACTCTTCGTCGAAGTCGTACACATCCTCGAAGTCCTCGATCGAGTCCTCATCCGTAGTCCGCATCAATCCCGCATCGACGAGCGCGAAAATGATGCTCCCGAAATCGCGGGTCTCGTAGATGCCCCATTTGTTGAGCACGGATTTGGCGAGCAGACCATAGCGATCGATCGCGTGATCGCGGAGTCCCATGCAGAGCTGGGTGCCGCTGACATGACGTGAATCGTCGACGAGTCCGAGGTCGTGGGAGGCTTGGTCATCAGGTTGGCCGTGAACCATCTGCGCGGTATGAGCGAGTCCATCTCGGATGAACGGGAAACATGCCGGGGAGTATCCGCCGGCGGCTTGGAAGATTTGCTGGAGATCGATGGTGTGTTGGTGCATGAGTTCGCTCCGATTGTTCCACGTGGAACAATGCCGTACCAGAACAACCGCTGGTTGGGAATTGTATTCCCGTACTTCCCCGATCGGGGGATTGGGGGTTGGTTCTTGACCTTTTCGTATCTGGGTGGGGGATGGATTCGTGAAAAAACCGCAGATTTGCGCACAAGGGCGGTTATCGATGGGAATACTCGTGGTGGGTGATTCAAGGCTGTAAAATAGGCAAAGTTCTCTAGGGTGCGTCTGAGCTCTGCTGCGTGACGAACTTGATACCAATAGAGGAGGTCTCATGGGTAATCCATTCATTCAGCGTCTTCTGGTTTCGGTGCCTTTGTTGATCGGTGGGGTCATGTGTGTGTCGATCGCATCGTGTCGATACCAGGATCTGGGGGTGCGGGAAACTGATGGTGAACGCGCTGCGGAGAGTCCGTTCTACTTCCCACAGATCACGGCGAAGAACCTCAACAACGAGGAAGTCACGCTCCCAGATGATCTCGCGGGGAATCCGGCGCTCGTGCTCGTCGCGTTCAAGCAGCGGCAGCAGGTGAACGTGAACACTTGGTTGGATCAGCTCGATCTGATCGAGTCCGCGATAGAGGGGGTTCGGGTCATTGAGACGCCGACGATCTCTGGGAAGAAGTGGGGGTGGATGGCTGGGTTCATCGATGGGGGGATGCGTTCGGGGATTCCTGATCCGGAAGCACGCGCACGAACGATCACGCTCTACACCGATGTCGGGACTTTCCGTCAGGCGCTGGGGCTCGAGAGCGAAGACACAATCTACGGTGTGCTGCTCGATGAGCAAGGCGAAGTGATAGAGATCGTCGATGGGGACTTCGAGCAGGCGAAGCTTGATCGATTGGCTGGTGCGATGGACTGAGCTTTACGGGCAGCCGTCGGCGAAGGCGCTGAGGAAGGCGGAGATATCGAGGAAGTTGTAGGAGCCGTCTTGGGTGAAGTCGGCTTGGAACTCGTGTGCGAGGTATGCAACGATGAACTCTGTGACATCGCTGAAGTTCAGCACATCATCGGTAAGCAAATCCGGCAAGCACTGCTCGCAATCGCTGACATCTACGATGTGTATCCCTTCGTCGGCTATGGCTACATAGGCGGTGTCATTTTGAACAACGACTCCGTAGATGAAGTCTCCTCGATCGATGTCGTATCGTGCGAGGAGCGTAGGCTCGTACGGGTTACTGACATCGATGAGTTTGAGTCCATTGGATTCAAAGGAGGGGCTCTCTTGGTGGTCAGTCACATACGCGATGTTGTCCACGACATCGATACTCCTTGGGATCCATTCCCAGGACCAGTGGTGATATGTACCTAGCAAGATTGGCGAGGATGGGACTTTGACATCGAGGATGTTGAGTCCTGTTTCACAATCCAATACATATGCGGTTGTGCCGACGATCTTTGCCCTCGAGTTTGCACATATATCCAATGTGGTCAGCAGTATGGGTGCGGCGGGGTTGCTCACATCCAGAATGTGGAAGCCTCCTGATCCGGCAGAGACATACAGCGTGGTGCCGTCAATGGTGAGGTCTGTTGCGATTCCTGCGGTGTCACGCGATGCGAGCAGAATCGGATCAGCTGGGTTCTTCACATCGAATATGTGGAATCCATCACGAAAGTCAGCAACGTATGCGGTCGTTCCAGATATGGCAACGCTTTGCGCAAAGGTGGGCGCCCCATGCGTCGCGAGCAGTTCGGGTTGAGTGGGATCGCTGATATCAAGAATCTGGAAGCCTTGCGTGCGAGCGGCTATGTATGCGGTCGTGCCCACAACCTGAACACTGTTTGTGTGGTCTGTAGGTCTATATGAACCGATCAATGTCGGGTTGGCGGGGTCGGCGAGGTCGATGATCTGCATTCCCTCGTGTTGGTTCGCGGCATACGCGGTGGTGCCGATGAGTTGGAGTTCGTAGATATACTTCTCATCAAATGCGCCGATGTAGGGGGGAGTTGTTGGGGTGCTCATGTCGTATATGCGAAGACCTGACTGTCTCGCAGCGACATATGCGATGTCGTCTACTACCTGTACCCCCCACGCGTATCCATTGGAGTTGCTCACTGGGCCGGGGATCTCATCGATACCGATAAGAACGGGTTCATCAGGATTGGAGATATCGAGTGTTGCCAGTCCGGCACTGTCCGCAGCAACATACGCTTTGTTTGCTTCGACGACTGTGTGAATGGCGTCATCAGAAAATCGGTACGAACCACGTTCAACAATGTTTGTTGGGTCGCTGATGTTCAAGATCTCAAAGTTTCTTCCGTTGCACAAGTATGCGAAGTTGTTCCTCACAGCGACATGGCTCGCAGCGCTTGCAGAGTAGAAACCTTGTAGCACTGGGGAGGACGGCGAGCTGATGTCAAACACTTGAAGACCTCTGGTGCCATCGGCGACGTACGCCTTGTCGTTCGCGACGGTGATTCCCCGGGCTTGGCCTTCTGTTTCGGTGAAGCTGAGTTTGGAAGGGCCTGAGGAGTCGCTCACGTCAATGATGTGCATTCCATCCCGGTCGGTCATATACGCCTTGTTGCCGACGACTTGCAGACTTCTGTTTGTGTTTGTGTTTGTGTTTGTGGATTCGTAGACGCCCAGTAGGTTTGGATTGGCTGGATCGCTTACATCAAAGATGTGCAATCCGGTGTCATAGAACAGTACATAAGCTGTTGACTCGGCTATGTCGATATCTGATATGATCGAGTCTGTATGGAAGGAGCCGAGTAGTTGTGGGGCGTATGGGCTGGTAATGTCCAAAATTTTCCAGCCATCGCTGAATGCTCTGCTTGCGATATAAGCGGTGTTGCCTTCGATCTCGATAGTCCCAAAGACTTCATAGTACGGGTGTTGATACGACCCCATTGCTGATCTGAGATTGCAGAGGATGCCGTCGGCCTTTGCTTGGGGAATCAAAGGCACAAGCACAGTCAGCATGAATACGAGTAAATGGATGTAACGGATCAAAGGTCGAGTTCCCGTTTGCTTGGATGTTGTCACAAATGTGGCAGAGTTTACATTGGATTGTGATTCGTTGCAATGAAATTTTCGAGCATGATGATCCTGAATCGGATGGACTCTGTTGAGATTGGCGTACAAGAAAACGCCCACTTGGGGCGTGTTTGGAGATGGGCTTGTTGGTCTGAGCTGCTTTACGGGCAGCCGTCGGCGAAGGCGCTGAGGAACTCGGAGATGTCGAGGAAGTTGAAGTTTCCATCGGTGTTGAAGTCCGCGGCTGGTTCCTGCATGCTGTATGCGGAGAGGAACGCGGAGATGTCGAGGAAGTTCAGGTCGCCTTCTTGGGTGAAGTCGGCGGGGCATGACGTGACGCTGCAGTCGGAGACGTCGATCATTTGGAATCCGAACTGGCCGTTGGAGAGGCAGGCGGTGGTTCCTGAGAGGGAAACCCGCTTGGTGTCACCGGCTTGGTCCCATGTGCCGAGCATAGTTGGGGCAGTTGGGTCGCTCGCGTCGATGACCTGGATGCCTCCGACTCGGACGTATTCGTTTTGGCCGTTGGTGTAACTTGCATCGAACGCGACGCAGACGTTGGTTCCGATGACTTCGACGTTGAGCGCGTCGCCTTCGGTCTCGATGGATCCGAGCTCCTGGGGGTTTGTTGGGTCGCTGATGTCGAGGATGAAGAGTCCGGAATCGAACTGGCTCGAGCGGTCGTAGCTGAGATACGCGATGTCGCCGTCGACTGCGATGCCCGCGGCGCGATGGGATGGGTTGGAGAGGGTGTAGGTTCCGAGGAATACGTCCCAGCCCGGGTTTGAGGTGTCCACGATGTGGAGGCCGTCGCTTCCTGCAGCGAGGTACGCGGTGGTTCCTTCGGCGACGAAGTCACGCGTATTGGTCGAGAAGTACGTGGTGCGCAGGAGGGTGGGGTTCATAGGATCGCTGATGTCGATGCTGTGGAAGCTGCCGTTGGATCCGACGGTTTGCACGTGGGCGATATTGCCTTCAAGTGTTACATCAACCAGCAGGGGGAGGGTTGATCCTGGGATGCTTCCGAGCAGTGCTGGGTTGCTTGGATCGCTGGCGTCGATGACGAAGAATCCATCGTTATTGGTTGCGACGTAGAGCGTGTCGCCGTTGGCGGCGATGCCGTTGGCGTACTCGAGTCCGGCGTATGAACCGATCGGCGTTGGGTTCGCGGGATCGGTGATGTCGTAGAACTGGACTCCGGATTCGAAGTCCGCGACATACGCGGTCGATCCAGACACGGCGACGCCGCGGGCGACGTCCGGTGTGTCTTGCGTAGCGATCAATGGGGTTCCGATGTTGGTGGTGTTGTATACCTGAAGGCCGTTTTCGCGATCGGCGATGTAGGCGACGTCACCAACGAGGGTGATGTCTTGCGCGTTTACTAGTGTGTCGTCGATGTAGCCGTGCAATGTTGGTGAAGCGGGGGTGCTGACATCGATGACCTGGATTCCGGTCAAGGAGTTTGCGACATATGCGAGGGAGTTCTGGATGGACACGCGCTGCGCAACTTCTGAGGTGAAATACGAGGATGTCAGGGATGGGGCAGCGAGATTGCTGACATCAAAGATGTGCAGGCCGTGTCCGCCTCCGGCTACGTATGCAGTCGATCCTTCTACTTCGATATCAAGAAGACTGCCCGAAAGCGATGGGGACATGCTGTATGTGCCGATCTGCTGGATGCTCGCGGGGTTGCTGATGTCGAGGGTGACGAGTCCGACTCCGGAGTAGACCGCGTAGGCGGTGGTGCCGTCGATATGGATATCTCTCGGATCACCTGTGGCAACATAGGTATCGACCAGTGATGGAGAGGCGGGGTTGCTGATGTCGATCACGAGCAGGCTGAGTTCGGAGTCAGAGAGGTAGGCGTAGTCTCCGGAGACTTGGACGTACGACGCGAAGTCTGAGTCGTAGGTTCCCAGGAGTGTTGGCATTGTTGGGTTTGAGACATCGAAGATGTACAGCCCGTCAAGTCCCGCGGCGACGTAGGCGGTGGTGCCTTGGACGACCAGGTTGTAGAGGTTTTCGAGGGAGTTGTATGATCCGAGTTGTTGTGGGTTTGCGGGGTCGCTGATGTCGTAGGCAAAGAAACCGTTGTAGGTGGTCAGGTACGCGGTGCTGCCTTGGGTGACCACGTTTCGTGCAAGGCTGAGTTGGGAGTCGGCGCCGAGGAAGCTCTGGGCGCGGCAGGGGATGCCGTCGGCGAGCGACTGGGATCCGAGGAGCAGCGGAAGGGCAATGAGTGCCGCGGTGGGGGATTTGGATTGGTGTTGGAATAACTTTTTCATGATCATTTCTCTCGAATAGGTGAATATGAGAATGAACGAACTACCTAACGATACCACATAGATGGACTTGTTCATAGTGAAATGGCTACATGTCGGGTCCAAAGTGTCATAAAAAACGCTGAACGCGTGTGTTTGCGCATTCAGCAGTCTTGGATCCAGAATCAATGAGCGACTACTTTGTTTTGATTCATTAACAGTTAGACATCTTGTATTTGATGTAGGTGGTATTCCTGATGCGCGAAATAGTCCTCGATCAGGTATCCGAGCGTGCTGGGTTTGTCTGCTGGGATTTCGCGGAACGCCATGGTGTGGTAGGAGTGGGTGTCGTGGAGTGCGTCGAGGATGTCGAGGGGGATTTTGGTGACGATCTCGCAGATGTGCATGTTCAGTGAGCACCAGAGGGTGATGAGTTCTTCCCAGTCGGCGTTTTGGTAGTCTTGGAGGTCGACCCATTGCTCGTGTTTGTAGCCTTCGAAGACGAGGGAGCCGGTGATTTGTGCTTCGATGATGCGCTGGTGGTTGACGGATGCGGAATCGATGAGATGGCCGAGGATTTGTTTGCGTGACCATGCGCCCTCTTTACGAGGTACACGCATGTCCTTGTCTTCGAGTTCGAAGAGTGCTTCGGCGATCTCAGCGATGCGGTCGGCGTTGAATCCCAGTGTTGAGAGCGGCATGGTGTACCTCCGTGTGCTTAGCGGCGTTTCTTTGGTTTGCGCTTTTTGACGCCTCGGGATTTTGCTTTAGTCGCGCCTTTCCCGAATCCTGGGAGTCCACCAAGCCCCATCCCACCTCCGCCGCCGCTGAGTGATTGCGCGAGCGCGGCTTTGCCTCCGGCGCCCATGCCACCCATGTTCTTCATGAGCTTGGAGAGCATATTGAACTGCTTGGTGAGCCTCCCGACCTGGTTCGGATCGGTTCCCGAACCCTTGGCGATGCGCTGCTTGCGTTTGTGGTTCACGATGTCGGGCTTCTTGCGTTCCTTGGGGGTCATGGATTGGATCATCGCTTCGGTGCGATCGAGTTCTTTCTCGTCGATGTCGATGTCCTTCATCATGGACCCGACGCCTGGGAGCATGCCCATGAGTGATTTCATGGATCCCATGCGGCGCATCATCTTCATCTGCTTGAGGAAGTCGTCCATGTCGAGCTGACCTTTGGCCATCTTCGCTTCGAGTGCCTTTGCTTCGTCCTCGGAGACTTGTTCTTGTGCCTTTTCGACGAGCGAGACGACATCACCCATGCCGAGGATTCGTCCTGCCATGCGCTGGGGGTGGAAGGGTTCGAGGGCGTCGAGTTTCTCGCCGACCCCGATGTAGCGGATCGGAGCGCCGGTGACTTGTTTGACGGAGAGCGCCGCGCCGCCTCGCGTGTCGGAGTCAAACTTGGTGAGGATGACGCCGTCGACTTCGAGCTGTTGATGGAACGCCTTCGCGGAGTTCACGGCGTCTTGTCCCGTCATCGCGTCTACGACGAGGAAGATGTGGTGCGGATTGAGCATCGAGCGGACGGACTTGAGCTCGCCCATGAGTTCGTCGTTGACATGGAGCCGTCCGGCGGTGTCGAGGATGATCACATCGACGCCTTTGGCCTTTGCTTCTTTGAGTGCGTTCTGGCAGACCTGCACCGCGACGCCGACGGCTTTGCCGTATTCAGCGGTTTTGTCGTGCTCGCCGTAGAAGTGGACCTGGGATCCGCCGGGGAGTTCGGTGTTGGCTTGGTTGGCGACGGTCTCGAGCTGATCGACCGCGGCGGGGCGCTGGAGGTCCGCGGCGGCGAGCATGACGGATCGGCCTTGTTTTTTGAGGACTCCCGCGAGCTTGCCGCAAGTGGTGGTCTTTCCCGAACCTTGGAGGCCGCACATCATGATGACGGTGGGGCCGGGGGAGAGTTTCATGATGCCGGGAGGTGCGGGTTGTTCTTCCGCGTTTGGATCACCTCCGAAGAGCTCGATGAGTCTTCTGTGGACGATCCCGATCATTTCTTGGCTGGGTTTGAGCGACTTGGTGACCTGCTGACCGATCGCGTCGGTGAGGACATTCTTGCAGAACTCGTCGGCGACCTCGTAGTGGACATCCGCTTCGAGGAGCGCGGAGCGGACCTCGTCCATGGATTCGCGGACATTGGATTCGGAGATGGCGGCGTTGCCGCTGAGTTTGCGGAACGCGTTGTTGAAACTGTCTGAGACTCGATCGAACATACAGAACTCCCGCGATTGCTCGCGATTGGTTTGTGATGTTCAGGGCCGTGACCGCAGCCGGGGGAGTCTAGCGCTTGGATTGGAGCCAAGCGTGGAGTGTGTCGTGGTCCCATGCATTCACGCAGAGGTCGGGTGTCAACCAGCCGCGTTGTCCGGTGAGGACGCCGAAGATGAGGTTGTCGTAGTCGCTTGCGTGGTGGACATCGCAGTTGATCGCGATCTTGCATCCCGCTTCCACGGCGGCGCGGACGTGCGTATCGCGGAGGTCGAGGCGCATCCAGTGGGCGTTGATCTCCAGCGCGACATCGTGCTCGATCGCGGCGGCGATGAGCTCGTTGATGTCGGGTTCGAGTCCCGCTCGACGCTGGATGAGCCGACCTGTGGGGTGTCCGATGATGTGGACGCTTGGGTGCTCGATCGCTTTGAGCAGGCGCTTGGTCGCTTGCTTGGGTTTGGCGCGGAGTCCGGCGTGGGGGGATGCGACGACGACGTCGAGCGCGTTGAGCAGGTCGTCGTCGTAGTCGAGCGATCCATCGACGAGGATGTCGACTTCTGATCCCGCGATGACGGTGAGTCCCTCGAACGAGTCGTTGAACTTATGGACGGCTTTGATCTGCTTCTTGAGTCGATCGGGTTTGAGACCATTGGCGATCGCGGAGGATTGCGAGTGATCGGTGATCGCGAGGGTGTGGAATCCTCTTGATTTGGCGATCGTTGCGGATTCTTTGAGTGAGAGCTTTCCGTCGGAATCGGTGGTGTGGGTGTGGAGGTCGGCTTTGATGTCGGAGAGCTCGATGAGGTGGGGGAGTTCTTCGGTCTGGATCTCGCCTCGGTCTTGTCTGAGGGTTGGCGGGACGGAGGCGATCCCGAGCGCGAGGTAGATGCCTTCTTCGGTTTCGCACGCGATGGGGTCGTTGCGGTCGTCGTTGTTGCGGAAGAGGCCGTATTCGTTGAGGGTCATGCCTTGCTTGATCGCGAGCTTGCGGAGGGCGACGTTGTGGTCTTTGGAACCAGTGAAGTACGCGAGCGCGGCTCCCCACGATTCAGCGGGAACGATGCGGAGGTCGATCTGGATTTCCGCTGGGGTTGAGAGGTCTTTGAATCGCTCGCTCGCGGACGAGAGCTCGTAGCGGACGGAGGACTTGGTGTCGCCGTTTGCGAGGACGCGCGTGACGGCGGGCATGGTGGTGAACGCTTCGCGTGCATGGTCTGGGTCGTCGGTGACGATGAGGATGTCGATATCGCCGATGGTTTCTTCGCCGCGCCGGAGCGATCCGGCGTATTGGGCTTTTTTGGTGCCTTGGACCTCACGCATGTGCTCGACGATGGACTGAGCGACAGGGAGCGCGAGTCCGAGGTGGAGGCGGTCTCCGGAGCTTTCCATGAACTCGATCGCGGCGATGATGTTCTCGATGGTCTTAGCGCCCATGCGTGGGAGCTCGGCGACGCTGCCTTTGGCGATCTCGTTCTTCAGGTCGTTGATGGACTCGATCTTGAGATCGTCCCACATGAGCTTGACGGTTTTGGGTCCTAGACCTGGGATGGAGAGGACTTCCATGAGTCCTTGCGGGACTTGGTTGGTAAGTTCCTGGTGCTCGGAGATGGAGCCGGTTTGCGCGAGCTCGATGAGTTTGGTCGCGGTGCCCTTTCCGATGCCTTCGAGTGCGGTGAGGGCTTTGGTGTCCTCGGATTTAGCGAGGGGCTCAAGATCGGTGGTCTGCGCTTTGAGCTCGCGGGACGCTTTGTTCGCGGCGTTGACACGGAAGCGGTCGGACCCAGTCAGTTCGAGCATCTGGGCGATCTGGGAGAAGACTTTGGATGCGGTTTGGTTGAAGCTCATGCACGATGGTAGTGCGGGATTGGGAGCGGATCAGTCTGAGAAGTCCGCGACTATCTGCGTCTCGACGGCTTGGACGATGGATTCTCTTTGATCTTCCGGGACGAGCATGAGGGCCGCGACCCATCGGCGGATCAGGGGCATGGACTCTGGTTTGCAGAGCTCAAGCATCAGGGTTAAGTGGTCGTTGGGCGATAGCTCGCGCGATCCGCTTGGCGGTGTGGTCATCGCTTTCTTGGTCTTGTCCGGCTCCGATTGTGTCATCGCTGCTCCCTTGCTGGTCTGCAGGGATTGTATCAGACACGGGCTTGGGCTCGACAAGAGTCGTTGATGATGCGTTGAGCTTGGTTTCCATCATCTGGACGAAGCGGTCGAGTCGATCGACGCGTTCGATGAGCTGGGTGAGGGTGTTGGCGATCGCGCCCATGAGTTCGTTGGGATCGGCGTGCTTGAGCGCGTGGGACTTGATGTCGCGGACTTTCATCGGTCCTTGACCTGAGAGGAGCCATTCGCCGGAGATGCCGAGGTTCCTACAGAGATTGGTCATGAATGCGGCACTGGGCGCTTGTCCCTGCATGTAACGACGCACAGTTTCGGGGTGCGTGTCAGTGAGTGTTCCGAGTTGTCGGTATGAGGTATCGCCGACGGCTTGATTGAGACGATCATGGAATGCGGATGTGGTTTGAATAGTGCTCATATCCACAGCATACACAAATGTTTGGTTCTGGGAAGGGTTATGAATCTGATCTGTGCGGGTCGATGCTCGTTTTTGGGTCAGAAAGCGGGTTGGTGAGTCATAAGTATGGGTTTGATAACCGTGGTTGAGTTGGAAGTTGACTCAAATCTGGGGCAATGAATTTTTTGAGATTAGCCGCAGCGTTCGATTGGAACGGGTGTTAAACCAGTGTCGTGCTGACTTGTGTTGTTCAACTTCAGTTCAGGGTATGAAGATGTTTGTCCGCGCTGATCGATAGCGTCTATTCGCTTATTGAGATAGACGACAAGCTGCGCCACGGCGTTCATAAGAACATCTGGCTGCGCATTATTTAACACATACTTAGGAATATCCCTCGACAACATAGGTCCATTTCCAGTGATCAGCCACTCTCCGGACACCCCAAACTCGGTGGCTACCTTGGAGAGAAACGCGGCGCTCGGAGCATGTCCATTCATGTATCTTCGTACGGTTTCGGGGTGCGTATCTGTGAGCTGCCCGAGCTGGCTATAGGTCGTGTCCCCTAATGCTGTTTGTAATCTCTGTGTAATCGTGTCGGTATATTGTTTATTGTCCATGTAATGAAAGTACGGCTATTTGCATTGAGTTGCATAACAACTTTGTGTGCCATCTCGAATTAATGATGGAAAATGCGGGAGTCCACCCATTCGTGTGCAGGCCCGCCCCCTATATAGGGTGATTCGCCCTAGAGAAATTTGTGGATAAACTCGTAGTTTATCCAACATCTCCGACTCCGAGCCACTGTCCGTGCATTTTTAAGAGTCTTCGGCGCATCAAAGTCTCGTCAGGATGCTCGAGCTTTGGTGAGCGATCGATCCAGTCCGCTGCGTCGCGACGGGCCATGCTGAGGAGTTCGTGGTCTTCGAGTGGGTTGGCGACTTTGAAGGGGGGGATCCCTGATTGGCGCGTTCCGAACACATCGCCGGGGCCTCGGATTTCCAGGTCGCGCTGCGCGAGTGTGAATCCTGAGGAGGATTCGACCATCGCTTCGAGTCTTCTTTTGCCGTCTTCGGTCTTTGGTTCGGCGACGAGGACGCAGACGGAGGGTTGGTCTCCGCGTCCGACGCGTCCTCGGAGTTGGTGGAGCTGCGCGAGTCCGAAGCGATCGGCGTCCTCGATGACGATGACGCACGCGTTGGGGACATCGACGCCGACCTCGATGACGGTGGTCGCGATGAGGCAGTCGATGTCGTGGTTGCGGAATCGGTGCATGATGCGTTCGCGTGTGTCGCGTTTGAGCTTGCCGTGCATCGCGGCGACATTGACGTCGTGCAGTTCTCCCGATTCGAGTTCCTTCTGGAGATCGCGGAGGTTGCGGGTGGGGGCTTTGCCTCCGAATGTGGAGCCGTCGGAGTGAAGGTTCGCGGTGGTCTTCCCTCCCGGCTCGATCGCGGGGACGACGATGTACGCTTGCTGACCCTGTTTGATTTTCTCGTTGAGCCAGTTGTAGACCGTTGAGCGTTTCTCAGGGGTGACGAGCTTGGTCGTGATGGGTTTGCGACCTTTGGGGAGGTGGGTGATGGTGGAGATGTCGAGGTCGCCGAAGATGGTGAGTCCGATGGTGCGCGGGATCGGGGTTGCGGTCATGACGATGACGTGGGGGGTCTCGTTGGAAGACTCGGCGCCGCCCTTTACTCGCAGTTTCGCTCGCTGCTCGACTCCGAAGCGGTGCTGCTCGTCGATGATCGCGACGGCGAGGGAGTGGAACGCGACGGAATCAGACACGAGCGCATGGGTCCCGACGACGAGGTCGATCTCTCCTGATTCGATGAGCGCGAGGGTTGCTGAGCGTTGATCCGGAGGCATCGATCCAGTCAGCAGCGCGATGCGTGTGCTTGAGTCCTTGAGCATGTCGGAGATAGAGAGGAAGTGCTGCTCGGCGAGGAGCTCCGTAGGCGCCATGAGCGCGGCTTGGTGTCCATGCGCGATGGCGCGGAGCATCGCGGTGACGGCGACGACGGTTTTTCCTGATCCCACGTCTCCCTGGATGAGTCGGTTGGTTGGGGTGGTGAAGGAAAGGTCGCGTGCGATCTCGTCAGAGACTTGTTTCTGGTCAGCCGTGAGCTTGAAGGGGATGCGTGCGGCGATGCGGTCGTCGATCTCTTGGGAGGTTGGGAGGGCCGGGGACTGGAGCGTGGAGCGGAGGTGGGCGCGTTTCATGTGCACGCCGAGCTGGAGGAGCAGGAGCTCGTCGTACGCGAGTCGTCGTTTGGCGCTGCCGACCTCGTCTTCGTTGGTTGGTGCGTGGAGCATGCGGTACGCATCAGCAAGGGTTGGAAGGGCGCGCTCCTTGCGGAACTCTTCGTCGAGGTGGTCTTCGAGGAGCTGGGATGCTTCGTCGATGAGCGGTTTGATGATCTCTTGGATCTGCTGGGAGGTGAGTCCATCGGTCGCGGGGTAGACGGGGCGGTACTCGTCGTCCTGATCGGTCGAGAGGTGCTGGTCGAGCTGGTCGTCTGGGATGATGGAGAACTTGGGATTCGCCATCTGGAGGCCTGGTCCGAAGATCTTGGGGGTGCCTTGGACGTTGAGGTACATTCCGGGCTCGAGTTTCTTTGCGAGGAATGCTTGGTTGAAGAAGACGAGGTCCAGTCGTCCGTGCTGGAGTGCATTGGGTGCGGAGTCGTCGATGAGGACGACCTGCAGGCGTGCTTTGCGGCCGTAGCCGGCGACTTTGATGGCGCTGATCTGTCCGATTGCGGATCCGATGACTCCCGGCTGGAGGTCGTCGAGCG
This sequence comes from Phycisphaerales bacterium, assembly GCA_965250055.1. Taxonomy (GTDB): domain Bacteria; phylum Planctomycetota; class Phycisphaerae; order Phycisphaerales; family UBA1924; genus UBA1924. The sequence continues at coordinate 272,073 of OZ252285.1, forward strand.
TGGCGCGAGCACGGATCCACTCGTGTCGATGCGGGAGGTGGGTCAGGAGTGTCGCGAGGTTGGTGACGCCGAGGGAGATGAGTTTGTCCGCGGCGTGCTTGTTGACGCGCGGGATCTGATTGATCGGGGTGGTCAGCGAGAGGGGCAACGTGTCAGAGTCCCAGGGGGTTGTTGTGAGCGGGAGCGTTGTCAGATTTGGTTTTCCCCTCGGGATTGGTCGCGGGATCGATCTCTCTGAGGTAGGACCAGGAGTAGATGCCAGTCGAGTGTCCATCGGAGAAGGTGATTTTGAGCGCGTAGTTCCCGACCATCTCCGCGTCTGTCGCGATGATGTTGTCTGAGCTTGAGAGTCCATCGGGGAGGATGGTGAGGGGGTTGGAGTTCATCTGTTTGCGGAGCTCACGCATCTCGGCGCTTGGGGACATTTTGCGGAGGTACGCGATGGGATAGAAAGATTCAACGCCGTCGGACCAGCGGACGCTGAGCCCGTGGTCTTTTTTGAGGTCGAGGTGCTCTGGAGTGATTCCGCTTGTGCCCATGGTGATAGTGTATGGTCCAAGCAACACGGAGGGCACTGATGGGCGCGATGGAACGGCTGAAGACGGCGATGGACGACGCGGGCAACTGCGGATGCGTGGGGATTGATCCGGTACTCGAGCGATTGCCTGATGAGATTGAGAGTGATCCGATCCAGCGGATGCGTGTGTTCTGTCTTGGGGTGCTGGATTCGGTCGTAGGGAAAGTGGGGGTGGTCAAACCACAGTCCGCGTGCTTTGAACGCTTCGGGAGCGCGGGATACGCGGTGCTCGAGGAGGTCGTGGGACGAGCGAAGGATCTGGGGCTCGTGGTGATCCTGGATGCGAAACGCGGGGACATCGGGTCTTCCGCGGCTCATTACGCGGGCGGGGCGCACTCGATGGGCGCGGATTTCATTACGTGCTCGCCGTATATGGGGCGATCGTCGATCGAGCCGTTCCTTGAAGCGGAGCTTGGGGTGTTCGCGTTGTGCCGAACGTCGAATCCTGATGCGGATGAGTTGCAGAGTCTTGAGATGAACGACGGATCGACACTGGCGCAGCACACGGCGCGGATGATCACAGCTCTGGGGGATCAGGTCGGCGCGGTGGTGGGGGCGACGAACAACACGGCGGAGACTGGGAAGCTGCGGAGCGAGATGCCTGGTGCGGTGTTTCTGGTGCCTGGTGTCGGGGCGCAGGGGGGGACTGTTGCTGATGTGAAGGCGTTGTGCATCGAGGGCGCTTCGACCCACGGCGGTTTGGGGGTGGTGATCAATGCATCGCGATCGGTGCTGTATCCGGAGCGGGATTCTGGTGTGCATTGGTCGGATGCGGTCGCGGACGCGGCGGGGCAGTTTGCGCGAGAGTGTGCTTCGCTGATTGATTGATCGATTGTTCGATTATTGGGGTTCAAAAAACAAAGAGAGGCCGACGGTTCGCACCGCACGGCCTCTCTCTTGCGTTTAGCACATCCTGCGTAAGCAGGATGCGGGTTGTTCCTTAGCGGCGACGACGTGAAGTCGCGAGACCACCGAGTCCGAGGAGCGCGAGCGATCCTGGAGTTGGGACGGCTTGGACAAGGATGCCGTCGAGTTGGGTGGTGCGAGCTTGGAAGTCACCTGCCTGGCTGTCGAACCACTCTGGCATCTGGAGGAGCATTGAGAGCCCACCAGAGAGTGCGTCGGTTGGGACCGCGAAGGTCTGACCGGCGTTGCCTTCGAAGACGGAGTTTCCTGATTCGGTTTCGTTGTAGGATGCTGCGACGATCTCGCCGTCGAAGAATCCGAATCCGAACTGGTTGGTCCAAGTTCCGACGAAGGTGCCCGAGAGGGTGTCGCCGTTGATATCGGTGAGCATGAATGAACCCGAAGCATCAGCGGTGGTCGCGGTGATGTTGGTGAGGTCCATGTTGAACTGGGAGTCGGCGCTGGTCGAGCCATCGGCGAATCCGGAGTTGAACAGTGCAGTGGTCGGGAATCCAGCACCAAGGTAGTTGGTGATGTCTCCCGAGGTGCTGAGTGCGCCGGTTTCTGCGGCACCGATGTTGAGTGAGCTGGAGCCGTAGTCCCAGTTTGCACCCATGTCGGTGTACCCGAAGGTAGCCGCGAGATCAGCTTGTGCAGCACCAGCGACAGTTGCGAGCGCTGCGGCGCCGATGATGATTGACTTCTTCATTTCGTTCCTCGTTTTTACGTGTAAAGCTTTGGTATCGAACAACATATCCCCAAACCCCACGAACGCAGGGCACGATGTGTTATAAGAAATACACCAGGACAGCCAAAACACCAGTAAACTGGGTGGATTTCCTGGCAATTCTGAGCTTCTCGCGAGGGGATCGTCCGATAATGCCGGGCGTGGACGTTCTGGAGAAGGTCGCAGGAATGAAGTTCGATTGGGCGTCTGATCAGATGAGGTGTTGTAAATCCAGACGGATCGCCTCCGCCGTTGTTTGGGAACGGATCGGGATCACTTCGAGTTGTTGAGCGGTTGATCTGCGGATCGCAGGATCGTTAAAGGGGCTTCTGATCGATGGTCAGGTCGTAGACCGAGAGGAGCTTGGTCTTGTCGTAGATCATTTCCTGACGGGATTTGCCCACGACGTCGTAGAGCGGGGTGAGCTCGATCGCGTCGACGGGGCATGCTTCTTCGCACATGCCGCAGAAGATGCAGCGGAGCTCGTCGATCTCGAACTTCGCGGGGTATTTCTCGCGATCATCCCAAGGAGATTCCGCGGCTTCGATGTGGATGCAGTTCGCAGGACAGATGGTGGGGCACATCATGCACGCGACGCATTTGACGCGTCCAGCAGCGTCTTTGTTGAGGCGATGGACCCCACGGAAGTTGCTGGGCTCGATCCCGCCTTTCTCGACAGGGAGGTCCTCGCGGCGCTGCTCAGGGTACTGCATCGTGTAGCTGGTGCGTCCCTGTCCGAAGGAGGTGAAGAAGTGACGGAGCGTGGTCCCGAATCCCCCGAAAATCGCAGGGAGATAGACGGCCTCCATCGAGGTCATCGGCTTGGGAGTGATGTCTTTGATCTGGTCGTCTGGGATGCTCATATCGGTGTGAGTATAGCGGCTATTGCAGGGTGTAGGGGGTGGTCGGGGGGGAGATCGGGCATGGAATGTGTGTTTGGATGCGATGAAGTCGGGCCGGCTATGATTCTGAGTTATGACCGATCGCAGGCCTGGGCCACCATTGTTTGAGCTGCTCAATAAGGATCAACCTGATCCGGAGGATCGTCACGATTCTGATCACGAGCCGGCGCCGCAGCGGACGCCGGAATCCGCACCTGCGAGCGAAGCTCCCGCGGCAACGATTGAGCAGCAGGAAGAGCGAGCGGCGCAGCGATCGGCTGGGGTCTCGCGTGCGGAACGTTCCGCGGCGACAATGCCTGAAGAGACGAACCAGGGCGAGGGCGGGATTGTGCTGAGCATGCCTCGTGTGTATCTGCTGATCGCGCTGGGTGCTGTGCTCCTGGTCTTGGTGTGGGCGATCGCGTACAAAGCGGGGGTCGCGGACGGCAAACGCGAGATGGAAACGCTGATCCCCAACGATCAGTTGGTACTCCCTCCCAATAGCGGTCTAGGAACCAATCCGAGCGGTGGGGTATCCACCCAAGGCGAGGTGGATGACTCAGACGTGGGTGAGCCACCTCGAGTTCCGGCGCGTCCGGCAAGGGCTCTGATGACCGCTCAGGGGTATACCGAGGCGGATCCTCGCGTTTCCGGGAACAACTATCTGCAGCTCGCGACGCTCCCTACCGAACAGGCGGCTGACGCAGTGCTGTTTATGAATGAGAACGGGATGTCAATCATCGGGGTCCCGGTGGTCGACTCGAGCGTTCGAGCAGGCAATAATCCCTCCCGCTATACCCTGTACTCCATTGGGCTTGCGGTCCCGGGCGGATCACAGTTCGGCGCAATGGAGTCACAACGCAATGAGCACAAGCGAGCGATCGCGAATCTCGGAGAGCGTTGGCAGCGGGAACGCCGCGGCGGATCGGACTTTGGAGAGTCCAAGACGCAGTGGGTGAAGTACAACTAAGCGGGCGAGTCCCGAGCATTTGAGAAGACAAACGGAGCACGCCATGAGTATCCACTCCTCACTGAAGACCGAAGGCAACCTGACCACCAAGCGCACTGTGATGACTCGCACCGAGCGTGTCGCGGCGCTCAAGGAAGAGAAGAAGCACACCAAGAAAGACGGTGCGCTCGGTCTTCCAAAGACCAAAGTCCGCGAGTAATCGACACTAGCGGGTGGGGTTCGTCTCTCCATTCAGACAACTCAACGAAAAGAGGTTGACATGATTGAGCAGCTCATTGCGGATCGTGCGGGCGCGATCGATGCATCCGGAATCCGTCGTATCTTCAACCTCGCGTCCACGCTTAAGGACCCGATCAATCTCTCGATCGGTCAGCCCGATTTCCCGGTTCCTGAACCGATCCGCAGCGCCGCGATCGACGCGGTCGCGAATCACCAGAACGGATACACACTCACGCAGGGAGATCCCAAACTTCTCGCACGCGTCATCGACTGGCTCAAGCTCGATCTCGGATGGGACTGCGCCGTCACAGGTCAGGGTGCAGCGGGGCAACCTACCGCGTTTGTGACCTCGGGAACCAGCGGGGCATTGACACTCGCGTTCATGGCTTTGCTGAATCCCGGAGATGAGTGCATCATCCCCGATCCGTACTTTGTGTGCTATCCGCACCTCGCGACGTTGTGCGGCGCGAAGGCGGTTCCGTGTGGTACGTATCCTGATTTCCGACTGACGGCGGAGCGTGTGGAGCCGTTGATTAATGAGCGGACGAAGTTTGTGCTGCTCAATACCCCTTCGAATCCGTCGGGTGTGGTGATCAGCAAGGAAGAGGGCGCGAAGCTGCGGGCGTTGTGCAAGTCCAAAGGCGTGCTACTGATCTCTGATGAGATTTACGACGAGTTTGTGTTCAGTGAATCGCTTGGTGATGTCGCGAAGGGTGATGCGTCACTCAAGCGCTGTCCATCTCCAGCGCGTGAGGACGGGGCGCACGAGGACACGCTGCTCATCCGCGGATTCGGGAAGACCTACGGCTGTACAGGTTGGCGCCTCGGATACGTTGCGGGACCATCCGCGATTGTCGATCAGATGTCCAAGCTCCAGCAGTACACCTATGTCTGCGCTCCCGCTCCGCTGCAAGCGGGAGTGGTCGCGAGCTTTGATACGGATATGAGCGCCCATGTCGCGGAGTATGAATCGCGCCGGGACATGGTCATCGAGCGACTATCCAAGCACACCACTGTCGCGACTCCCGGCGGCGCGTTCTACGCGTTCATCGAGGTCCCCGAATCGCTGGGACTCAGCGGGACACAGTTCGCGGAGAAATGCATCGAGCGCGAGCTGCTTGTGATTCCCGGCGGCGCGTTCTCCGAGCGCGACACCCACTTCCGCATCAGCTTTGCGACGGCGCGCGAGCGTCTGGAGAAGGGACTCGATATCCTCGAATCCCTGCTGAGTGGCAACTAATCAGGTTTAGAAGCGGATCTGGAGTCTCGCGAAGAGACCCTCTTGGTTCAGATCAGTCGTCACGGCTCCGAGGTCGAACTCGGAGCGGATGATCTGGTATCCGGCGCTCAGTCCGATTCGATCGGAGATGCGCCAGTCGGATTTGGCGTTGAATCCGATGAGCGAGGACCCCACGTTGAGCGATTGGGTGGTCGCTTCTCCGGTCAGTGACCAGTCGCGGGAGATGTTCCAGCGGACCGCGGATCCGATCGTCGGAACCGCGATGACCTTGTGCGTCGCGTCGAGGATCTCGGAGCCCCCTCCGTTCTGAACACTCTTGGAGACGTTCGCTTCGATCGCGGTGACCCCTGAGGTCAGCGAGAAATCGAGGGCGCCGGTGGACGCGGCTTTCCATTCGACTTCCATCTCGTAGAAGTTGTACTCGCCTTCGCGTTGTGTCATGGAAGCGACGGATGTGTCGGTGCCTGGGAGTGAGCCGGTGCTTCCGGAGATGTCGCCGTCGTTGAAGGTGGTGTTGCGATCGACGGAGAAGCGGAGATCGGAGTTGCTCGACTTGATGGAGTTGGTGGTGTAGTAGAGTTGTTCGATGCTCTCGCTTTCGATGTCGCGGGCGAGGCCGTTGATCGACATCTGGAAAGTGGTGCTTGGTGTTCGCGATTGAACGAGGTCGATGTCGGCGCCCTGGGCGCGGAGATCGGTGAGTTTGAGTGTGGTGATCGAGATGCGCGCCGGTGTGTTATCTTGTTGGTTCTGGTAGACGGCGGCGAAGTCGCCCTCGGGATGAAGCATCATGCGCGGTCCGTAGAACGCGGATGCGTTTGATGGCGCTGCCGCGAGCACGCACGCGACGGTCAGACCAAGATGTGAGAATCGGATTCGACTCATGGAGTGAATTGTGGACTCGCGTCTCATAAAAGTCAAATCGGCGTTTCTTAGTGGTTCGTGTTCACAAACTTAGTAATGAACTGGATCGCATCCCTCAGTTGGGGTGCAAAGGGGGCGTCTTTGGGCGCAGGATTGGCCGTATTGAGCACATGATCCGCGCCCTGGAGCGCGGTCACTGTTGTTCCCAGAGCGCTGGCGATCCGCTCTCCGGCTTGGAACGGCACGCCCGGATCGTCGGTGCCGTGGAGGATGAGTGATGGAATTTTGATGTTTGTGCACAGCTCGAGCACGTGGTGGGCATCAGGTTCGTCAAGTTGTTCTTGCAACCACGACGCGTTGATCGGGAGCTCTTGTCCGGTGCGTGCGCTGGGTGTGGTCATCGATCCGTTCTCTAACAGCTCGCGTTGTTGTGCATCGCTGAGACCATTGCATCGATCCACGGCGTTGATGGTGATGATCCCTGAGAGAGGCAATGACGGATCACGACCAGCGGTGAGTAGTGTGGTCGCGCCGCCGCGTGAGTGGCCGGCGATGAAGAGTGGGATTCCCGCGCCGTCGATCGCGCCGGTGTGGATCGCATCGAGCACGCAGTGCACGTCTTCGACTTGTCTGTTCCACGTGTCAAACGCGAAGAGGTCCGGACGCTCGAATGTTTCGATAGCATTGGTCATCCCGGAGCACGAGAAGTTGAATCGGTGGACGATGGTGCCTGACTGCGCGAGCGCGTTTGCGAGGAGCGGGATGAATCCGTAGTCCTTGTATCCTTTGAAGCCGTGGAGGAGCAGGAGGCAGGAGTGGGGGGTGTGGGGCGTATCGGCGGGGTGATCCGTGTTCCCGATGATGCGTCGTCCGAGGTCGTTGGTGAGCGTCCAATCGGTGGTGTGTGTGGTCATGGTGTATTGTTGACGCGAAATTGCCGAGCATGAGCGGATCGGCTACGCTATCGCTCTATGAGCACAAATCATCGGTCCAAAGCGAGTTCCGACGCCCCTTGGGGCAAGCGCCCCCCAAAGGGCGGCGAGCATGATCTGCTCAAGGGACCGCGTCTGCGTCGTCAGGAGCTCTGGACTGCGCTCAGGATTTTCCGCGAGTTTATCAGGGGATTCCGCACGCTCCACTTCATCGGTCCTTGCGTGACTGTGTTTGGTTCAGCGCGTTTCGACGAGGATCATCAGTACTACAAACTCGCTCGAGAAACCGGCGCGGCGCTGGCGCGTGCAGGATACGCCGTGATGACTGGGGGCGGTCCAGGGATCATGGAAGCCGCGAATCGCGGAGCGCGCGACGAGAACGGCTTGTCGCTGGGATGCAACATCGAGCTCCCGATGGAGCAGCACCCCAATCCGTATCTCGATCGCTTCGTGGACTTCGACTACTTCTTCGTCCGCAAGGTGATGCTCGTGAAGTACTCCAAAGCGTTCGTCGTCATGCCGGGCGGGTTCGGGACGATGGACGAGGTCTTCGAGACGCTCGTGCTGATCCAGACCAAGAAGATCGAGCGATTCCCGATCATTGTGATGGGCAAGGAGTTCTGGGATCACATGCGTGTATTCATCGAGAACGCGCTGATCGCGAACGCGACGATTGATGCCGTGGATATGGATCTGGTGCAGTGGACGGATGATCCCAAGGAAGCGGTGGAGATGATCGCGCGGTACGACGCGAATGGGGTTTCATGATCAGGGGCCAGAGTGATAAGCTCTTCGATCATGCATTCTTTTCTCGGCTTCATCTGCAATCGAGGTTTCGGGGTCTTTGATCAGTTGTTCGATGATCAGCTTTATTTGATCTTCATGTGGGGAGTCTCTTGGTTCCGGGAGATTTTCCAGTAGCCACATCCGTGCTGAGGAGTGCTCCGATCGGGTTAAGTCGGAGAAGTTAGAAATCCAGTTCTGGACTCGTTCATCGCTTTGTGGATAGTAGTAGAACTGGTAGTTATCCATCGAGCTCGGTTCTTTGCCGTTGTTTCTGAGAGACTCGGAGATGATTTGGTAGGAATATTCTCCGGTTTTGTCGAATGCGGTCACGGCATTAATCGCTGTGTCGAGCAGGGCGCGGGACTCTTTGGAGTATGCTTCTTTCCTGAGTTCGTTCGCTCGAACAAATGCAGATTGAACCAGTTGAACTCGTTGCTCTTCGGTATCTGGTGTGACTTTCACAGACAATCTGCTCAATGGGGTCAAGAGCTTGAGCGCATACGTTTGTTCGGCATAGGTGCCTTCTCGTACCATCTTCGTAAGCAGTTTCATCTCTTGGATCTGGCGTTCTTCATCAGCAGCATTGATCGCGATTGCATGACAGAGCAGGATTGTCTCCAACTGCTCGCGGTTCGCAGAAATACCAGGCTCGATGAACTGATCGATGTGAGCGACCATTCCTCCAGTGTCGGCAAGCAATCGGATCGCAGCACTCAATCGTAGAACATCGTCTTCATGAATGAGTTTAAGTATGTCGATCGACTGAGTTTCTGTCTTGAGCTCGCTCAAAATGCTCTTCGTGCTATCGGCTTGAAACCACAGCTGCTGATTGAATTGTATATAGCGAGACCGTTCCTCGAGCGCTACTGCTGACCAGAATGAGCAGAGCGAGTAGGTGTCATTCGAATAGAAATCTGATTGATTGATCAGGATGCGCGTCTCGATAGCTGATGGAGACTCGTTCAGGATTCCATCGAGTATATCTTGGGCGCAGGAAACAAATAATCGATTGAGCTTGTTGTCAGTTGGGGTCCAGAACTCGTCCTCGTCCTTGTTCTCGTCATAATCCCAGTTGAGGTTATCCGCTTGGAAAGTTGCTTGTAGAATTGCTCGATTCTTCGGGCTCCATCGTTCACTTTGATCATTGATCATGCGATCAAAGAGCTCTTCGGCGAGTTTGCGGGATTCTTGAATTGGAATGGATTCGTATTGAATCCGCTCTGTTAAGCTGGAATCTTGGTAGTTCTTCCCAGTGTCATAAACCCAATGGTCAGGGTATTGCTCCCAGCCCATCAGCATCATCCAGTTGGGCATGATCCCAAGGAAACCCTCATCTGCAGCCCGTTGATTCAGCACAAACCCTGTGCCTCCCGAAATCAGCAGCATTGTCGCAACCGCCAAGATCCAGCGTGGGCGACGTGTATGTTTGAACTGAGCTGTACTCTTCGCTTCTTTCCCGCATTCTGGACAAGTCAGGTTCTGAGCCGCGGACATGTCGTACCAGCAGCGCGGGCATCGGATTCGGCCTCTTGCTCGATCACCGATGGACCACCAGACGATGAGAATGCCTGCGAAGACACACACGCTGGCGCTGACGATCCCGATCGGGGTGGAGATCCCGGTTGCGTCATACGAATACTCGGATTCAAGCTCGATCGCGTACGACGCGGTGAAATACGCCGTCGCGGCACAGAGCACGAACACAGCGAGTGCGATCCATTTCGATCTCTTGTTGTACTGGGGTGCGAGCCGTTTGCGTTTGGTCGCGATCCAGTCCGACAGCGTGCGGACGATCACAGAGAAGCACCAGCACGACATGACCGATGCAATAACCCACAGCAATGTCAGCTCGATGCTCATTAGTCAGAGTATACAACAAGAACACAATTGAGCAATCTCAGCAGACCTGAACGCCTTCGTGTTTGGTTTTCTTGATGAACAGCTCCCTGAGTTTTTTGGTCATCGGTCCCATCGAGCCGTCGCCGATGGTTCGTCCGTCGATGGTGCCGACCCATGCGAGTTCGCCCATGGTACCGGTCGTGAAGCACTCGTCGGCGTTGTAGACGTGCGTGAGCGAGATGTCGCGCTCGATGCAGGGGATGTCGTGCTCGTTGCAGATGTCGATGATCGTCTGACGCGTGATCCCCTCCGGACACGCGGCGGTGGTTGAGGTCTGCACGACTGGAGTCGGATCTCCAGCATGCGCTGGATACGGCGCGACGATGAACACGTGCGTCGCGTTGGCTTCTGCGAGGAATCCACGCTGATCAAGCATGAGCGCATCGTCGGCGCCCGATGCGTTGGCTTCGACTTTGGCCATGATCGATTGGATGAGGTTGTTGTGATGGATGTTGGGGTCCATCGTGTCGGGAGAGAAGCGACGGATGGATGAAGTTGACAGATTCAATCCGCTCGATCCCTCCGCGTAGCGATACACCGGAGGTTTGTGCTCAGCGAGGACGATCAGCGTTGGTCCGGACTGGTTGAGTCTTGGGTCCATCCCGGAGGTGATCTTGGTCCCACGCGAGAGGGTGATGCGGATGTGGACGCCGTCGGTCATATTGTTGGCGGCGAGGGTTTTCTTGATCTGCTCGATCAGCTCGTCACGTGTCGGGATCTGCGTGAACGCGAGCGCCTTGGCGCTGCGCTGCAATCGCTGGAGGTGTTCGTCGAGTTTGAATATTTTGCCGTTGTAAACGCGGAGTCCTTCCCAGACGCCGTCGCCTCCTTGGACGAGGGAGTCGAAGGGTGAGATCCCGGCGTGGTCGCGGTGAATGAGCTCGCCGTTGATGTTGATGAGGAGGTCTTTGTTTTTCTCGTTGAACTTCTGGAGCATGTGTGTTCTCTAGAGCTTGTGTTGTGCGAGTTGATCGTAGATCGCTTGGCAAACTTCGAGGACTCCGCTGAGTCGATCGGGGACTGGTTCATCCTTGGGGGCATACGGCGAGAATCCGGTGGATTGATAGACACTTGCGTACCAGTGGGGCGCCCACACGCCGTCTTCTGGACGAGGTCCGGGCTCCCACGCGAGCATTGAGGGGTCGAAGAGCACACCGATGCGATCGCAGAGGGTGTTTAGGGTCTTTGCAGGATCGGTGAGGACATCCTTTGAGTCCAGCACGATTGGTAGTGTGTTTGTGTTCGATTGGATCCACTCGAAGATCCGCAGCAACTGCGGAAGTCCGAGGTCTTCCGGGGTCGGGTTGTCGATGACCTTGATGAAACTTGTAATCATCGAGGCGGGTTCGCGGATGAGGATGCAGTTGGTGAGGTCAGCGAGCCAATCCATGCCGCATGCATTCGTGAGGTGATGCGCCATGTGCTTCTGGTACCAGATCGGTTTGTTGTCTGGGATTGGTCCGGTGAGCATGCTGGCTAGCATTTTTGCATCGGTCTCTTGCGATTCGATGACTTGCTGGTAAACCGGATGCTCGGCGCGTTTGGATTCTTCGAGCGTGCTGAGGTAGTGCGCGTAGAGGGGTTCGTCGCTGACGGCGCAGTCCGCACGAGCGCCCCATGAGCGCATCATCGCGGTCGAGATGTTGCGTGGGCCGGACCACATCGCGATCCGAGTGCAGCTCTGTTGGGTTTGAGCGGTCATGCAGCGGCATGGTATACCATGTTGGTCATGATCACACACCTGCTTAGCGTCGTCCTCGCATTCGGATCGTTCTTTGGAGCTTCCCCGATGTCAGATGAATCCAGCATGTACGAGTTGGTCGCGGAGGTGCTTGACCTCTCGATGACAGTCAACGATCAGGATTACGCGTGCAAGGTCGTGATCAACGAGGCCGCGGAAAGGGGCGGGGCGGCGATCCTCTTCCTGCACGGCTACGGCGAGTGCGGCACCGACGGCGAAAGACAGCTTGCTGTGGGTCTTCCCAAGCACGCGATGGAGAATCCGGAGGATTGGCCCTTCGTGCTGATCGTACCTCAAAAGCCGATTTTCAATAGCGAGTGGGAAGATCACGAAGCGGCGCTGCTCAATATGCTCGAGGTCGCTGCGGAGCAGGGGTTGTATGATCCCGATCGACTCGCGATCACCGGCCTGAGTCAGGGTGGGCACGGCACGATCATCTTCGGATCGATGCATGCTGAACTATTCCAAGCAGCGGCTCCGGTGTGCGGCTACACGGATCGGCGGATGTCCGAAGATCAACAGCGACTCGAAGAAGTCGGCGCCAGCGCGAGCGATCCTTCGGTTGTCAAAGCCGCCAAGGCGCTGAGCGCGATCCCGACCTGGTTGTTCCACGGCGACGACGACAACGTGGTCCCGGTCAGCGAGTCGCGGTCATTGCACGAAGCGCTTCAGAAACTCGATGCCGACACTCAATACACCGAACTCGCGGGTGGGAATCACAACGCTTGGGACGATGCGTACACAAGCACCGAACTCATGCAGTGGTTCCGCGAGCATCTGAGCGAATAAAGCAGCTGGTAATCAAGCGGTGACGGCTGTGAAGTAATCCTTCACACTCGATTTGCCCTTGGAGTCGTACTCGTTCTTGACGGCTTCGACAAACTCATCGAGTGGCATCGAGCCCAGGTCTTTCTCGGTCCCGAACGCACGCACCGACACGGCTCGGTTCTCCGCATCTCGCGGACCAACAACAACGAGGTACGGGATCTTCATCTCTGAGCCGTTCTTGATCTTCCCTTGGACGCGCTGGTCCGCGGTATCGCTCGTCGCGCGGATGCCCTGTGCTTTGAGCAGTTCGAGCACCTCCGAGGCGTAGTCGTTGCTCTTCTCGGAGATCGGGAGCACGCGGACCTGCTCCGGAGCGAGCCACACAGGGAACGCGCCGGCGAAGTGCTCAATGAGCACGCCGATGAATCGTTCCATCGAACCGAACGGGGCGCGGTGGATCATCACAGGACGATGCTTCTCGTTGTCCGCGCCGACGTAGCTGAGGTTGAATCGTTCCGGGAGGTTGTAATCCACCTGGACCGTCCCGAGCTGCCACTCGCGTCCGATGACATCCTTGACGACGAAGTCGATCTTGGGTCCATAGAACGCCGCTTCTCCGGGTTCTTCGGTGAACGGCACGCCGAGCGTCTGTGCCGCCTCTCGGCACGCTTGCTCCGCTTTGTCCCAGTTCGATGGATCTCCAGTGTATTTGTCCGAGTCCGGATCACGCAGACCAACGCGGACTCGGTAGTCGTCCATCCCCAGCACATCGAAGATGATCTTGACGAGTGACAAGCATCCCTGTACTTCAACGCTGACCTGTTCAGGGGTGCAGAAGAGGTGCGCGTCGTCTTGGGTGAATCCGCGGACGCGGGTCATGCCGTTGAGTTCGCCGGACTGTTCCCAGCGGTACACCGTCCCGAACTCCGCGAGACGCACAGGGAGGTCCTTGTACGAGTGGGGCGCGGAATCAAAGACCTTGATGTGATGCGGGCAGTTCATCGGCTTGAGCATGAACCCCTCGATCTCGCCGTTGCTCATGTTGTTAGAGAGCTGGGCGCAGCTGCACCCCTCGTTCGAGAGCTCGACGAGATGGTCACGCTCAACCAGCGGCGGGAACTGCGAGTCCGCGTAGTACGGGAAGTGTCCCGAGGTGCGGTAGAGATCGAGCTTCCCGATATGAGGCGTGAAGACCTCGTGGTATCCCTGCTTCGTCAGCTCCGCGGCGATGAAGTTCTGGAGCTCCTTGCGGACGACCGAGCCGTTGGGAGTCCAGAGGATGAGCCCCTGACCAACGGTCTCGTCGATGTGGAACAAGCGGAGCTTCTTCCCGAGCACGCGGTGGTCGCGTTTCTTTGCTTCTTCGAGTCGTTCGAGGTGCGCGTTGAGGTCTTTCTTGCTAAAGAAGGAGGTGCCGTAGACGCGGGTCAGCGAGTCGGAGTTCTCGTCGCCGTGCCAGTACGCGGACGCGAGCGACATGATTTTGTATCCTCCGATGCGTCCGGTGCTCGGGATATGAGGTCCTCGGCATAGGTCCTCCCAGTTCTTGCCCGGCTCTCCGGTCGCGTAGAACGAGAGCGAGTCGGCACCCGCTTTGATCGCTTGCTCCGCGTTGTCGAGTTTGTATTTCGAGCCTTCGGATTTGAGTTTCTCGAGCCCGTCGTTGACGGACATGTCGTAGCGGGTGAAGGGGCGGTCTTCTTTGATGATCTTGCCCATCTCCGCTTCGATCGCTTCGAAGTCGCCCTCTTTGAGTGGACGATCGTCCGGGAACTTGATGTCGTAGTAGAAGCTGTGTTCGAGAGGCGGGCCGTAGACGAGCATCGCGCCTGGGACGACGCGTTGGATTGCTTCGGCCATGACGTGAGCCGTCGAGTGGCGGAGCATGTTGAGCGCGTTGGGGTCGTCGGACTTGTCGCGGTTCTTCTCCGTGACGAGCGCGAGCGAGCAGTCATGGTCGATGGTGGTGGAGAGGTCGCAGAGCTGCTCGTCGATGATCGCGCCGACGCATGCTTTGGCGAGGCGCTCGCCGATGGTCATCGCGACGTCATACGCGGAGACCGCGTGGTCGAATGATTTGACAGAGCCGTCCGGGAGGGTGATGTTGGGCATTGGGTGTGCTCGCTTATGAAACCTGAATGGTGAACGGTTGATCCTATGAAAAACGCCCAGCGTTGGCTGGGCGTGGGGTGTGTTTTTCAACAATATCCAGCCAGCCTTAGAGCGGGGTCGTAGTGGTACCGGTCGTGGTGGTGGTCTTGGACATGGTCAGTGATCGTAGGCGGTCAAATGTGCGTATTTCAGCAGCACCATTTAGCAGCATCCCGGACCGCAGCCGCAGGGTTTCTTCGCTTGGATATCCAGACTCGTGATCACATCTCCCGCGGCTTGCCCCTCTGGGAGCAGCGCCGAGACCTTGGTGTAGAGCGGATCGTTCGCTTCGGTCAGTGCTTTCACATACTCCGGCTTGGGGGTCAGCTGGATCTCTGACAACCCCGCGTTGGTCATCTGCTCCCGCATCGTCTCGACGGGAATCGCGCCAGCGACGCATCCGGCCCAAGATTCCACGATCTCCTTGACCGCTTCCGGCAGCGGCTTGAGCAGCGCGATGTCCGACACCGCGACACGCCCCCCCGGCTTGAGCACGCGAGCGATCTCGTTCCAGACCTGCTGCTTGTCCATCGAGAGGTTGAGCACGCAGTTGGAGATGATGACATCGACCGAGCTGTCCTGGACTGGGAGGTGCTCGATCTCTCCGAGACGGAACTCGACGTTATCCAACCCAGTGGTGCTCTGGTAGTGATTGATGTTTGCACGTGCTTTGTCGATCATCTGAGGGGTCATGTCCACCCCGATCGCTCGGCCGGTCTTCCCGACTTTTGGACCCGCGAGGAAGATGTCGAATCCGCCTCCGGATCCCAGATCGAGGATGGTTTCGCCCTCTTTGAGATTCGCGATGATGGTGGGGTTGCCGCAGGAGAGCCCCATGTTCGCGTCCGCTGGGAGTGCTTCGAGTTCTTCCTTGGTGTATCCGATCTGCTGCGCCAAATCCGCGGCATCAATCGACTCGGTCACACCACACGCGCCAGCGCAGCAGCAGCTCCCGCTGGATTCGGTCTCTCCCGTAAGTTGATCGCGCGTCACCGTGCTGGAGGTCGCGATCCCGGCGTAGTCGGTGCGGATCTTCTGACGGATTTCTTCGTTGGTCTTCATGTGTACGGTCCTCCATGAACTGCTCAGCAGCAGTCGTTTGTGGTGCAGCACGATGCTGTCCGTTGTTTCTTTGCGAGCTCGACGGGATCGATGCAGTCGATCTCTGCGAGTTTGATTTGATCAGCTTGGATCTGGTCGTCTTCCATCGCGTGCGAGCGGACGAGCGCGTACGCGTCAGCGATGATCGAATCCGGATTGGGATTGGCTCGGTAATGCACCCAGCGTCCTTCTCTGCGGGACTCAAGGAGTCCAGCGTTTTTCAGTGTGGACAAATGCTTGGAGATCGACGCGTTGGACAAATCGATGAGTTCGACGAGCTGACAGACACAGCGTTCTTTGTCCAGACACGCGATCAGCAGCCGTAGACGCGTCGAATCGGAGAGTGCATGAGCGATGGTGGGGAGTGTGATCATTTGATTTCTCATTTTCCAAAATGAGAATATGAATCATCGAGCACCAAATCAACCCCGTTTCAGCGCACTGAGGACGAATTGTGATAAATTATTGAGATATATCAAAACTTGATATATACTGATGCGTACTACTTGTCCGAGGAATACCACATGCTCAAACTCAAGCAAGACCACTCAGAACTCGTCGTCCTCTCCGTGCTCGCGGCGGGACCTTCCTATGGATACGCGATCTCCAAAGACATCGCCGCTCGTTCCGACGGGCACTTCAAGCTCACGGCTTCGGGGATGTATCCGCTGCTCACCAAGCTCGAGAAGAACGGCTTGGTCACCACAAGCTGGGAAGAAGTGAAGGCATCGGGATCTGATCCCGAGTCCAACGGACGCCGTCGCAAGTGGTACACGCTGAGCGATAAGGGACAGCGTCACCTCACCAAACGCATCGAGCTTCATCGTCAGCTCCAATCGATCCTGGATGGTTTCGTTCATGGATCGATGGGAGAGCAAGAACCGCACACTGGACTCGCGGGATGAAGCTCAACGCGGATCAATCCAAGAGCAGAGCGTCGCGCAAGCGATCGGTCACGCCTTCGAGTAAGGACTCGATCACGGGCTGGCTCGATGTGCTGACCTCGATGCTGCCGCTCTCAGAACCACAACGTTCGCAGGTGCGTGATGAGATCGAGGATCACCTCCGTTCTCGCGTAGACGACCTGTTGATCACCGGGATGAGCGAACCCGAAGCCGTGCGAGTCGCCGTGGGCGAGCTCGGGGAGACGGCGGAGCTCGCACAACTCATAACCAGCGCCCACCAACGCACCACACCAAGGAGACGGATCATGAATACCGCACTCATCATCACCGCAATCGCCGGCATGTCGATCGGGGGCTATTCCCTGACGACAGGGAGCAACAACACAAACGGCACGAATACCACGATGATCGCCGGCGCGGGGGCAGCCGGGATCACATCGATCGCTGCCGCGGAAGATGAATCCAAGGATCAAGAAGTTCATTCCTTTGAAGTGAAAAACAAGAGCATGAAAGAAGTGCTCAACGCAATCGCGAGCACCTTCGATCGGACCGTTGAGATCAGCTGGGATGTGCAGCGGAGCGATCTTGGAGCGATGCTCAACATGCACTACGGAAACTTTGTTGGTGAGTACAACTTCACACAAGCGATCGACGCGTTCAAATCGATCTTCCGCGAAGAGATCAGAGGATACAAGCTGTCGATCAGGGACGACTCGATTCTCTACCAATCCTACGACGAGTACCAGAAAGCAAAGATCGTGAACATGATCTATGCAACTCCATCATGGATCAGCGGCACAATCGATCGGCAAAACTATGCCGAATCACTGGAGGAACTGCTCAAGGTCAAGCATGATCTGAGTTACGCATCGATCCGTGTTGTTGATCAAGCGATCATCGTCGCAGCACCGCCCGAGATCCATACTGAGATCGGGAAGCTCGCAGCGGAGCTTGATGCGATTGTTCAGCAGCGTCGAGAACAGCAGAGCATTGAGTGGAAAGCGGAAGAGCAGCGCATGAAACAACGCGCTGAGCGAAGGGAAGCAGAGTTCCAGCTCGCGGTTGAGCAGCTCCAGCACGAGCTGGACGCAGCGCGCAAGGACCTCCTAGTCATCAAGCAGAAGGTTCGTGTGGTCGAGAACAAAATCCAATCCGCTCGCAATGTCTTCCGAGGCCATGCACAGGATGAAGATCAGCAAGCCGCGAGAGAACTTGATCTGGTGAGTCAGCACGCGATGCTCGATGAGCTGAACCTGGAACTCGACGAGGCGCAAGAGCGGTACTCCTACCTCCGCAACGCGCTCCTGAGCTCCCAGTACGCTCAGCTCTTTGATGTCCTTGAATAAGCACAGGATCTCGTAGAGATTCAGCGCCTCTGAGCATCGGGCTACCATACTTGGTATGATCCGTGTATCGGAGGCGTTTTTGATGATCTGCCCATTCTGTAACCACAACGAGGACAAGGTGATCGATTCGCGCTCGACCGAGTCCGGAGCGGTCATCCGTCGGCGTCGGCATTGTCTCAAATGCGATCGGCGCTTCACAACCTACGAGCGCGTCGAGCCCACAGGTCGATTGATGGTCGTCAAACGGGACGGATCACGCGTGCCCTTCAGCAGCGAGAACATCATGCGAGGGGTCGCTAATGCGTGCGGCAAGCGTCCGATTTCCGAAGACATCAAGCAGCAACTCGCCGGCGAGGTCGAGGACGAGCTTCATGCAGAATACGAACGTGAGGTCCCGACCCAGATCATCGGCGAGCGTGTGATGAGCAAGCTCCGAGCCGTGGACAAGATCGCGTACATCCGCTTCGCGACCGAGCACCTGCAGCTATCCACGCTCGAGGATATCCAGCGTGAGCTCGACGACCTCTCATCGCGTCCGACCGGTGGACCTGACCAGGCATCGCTGTTCGCATCGGGACGCTCAACGAAGCATCCCAAACACTAATCAGCATTCTTTAGTGTTCTTGGGGATGTACTTCGAGAACTGGACACGCTGTCGGCTCGCGTCCTCGATCTGCAGCGCTGCGAGCTTCGCGAGCGCGATGAGCTCGCCGCGATCGTGGACGTCGAGCTTGTCACCGATATTGTCGCGGTGGTTGTCCACTGTAGAGACCGATCGGCTGAGCTGCTTCGCGATGTCCTTGGCGCGGAGACCTTGTCCCATGAGCGCCAAGACTTCGAGCTCGCGGTTGGTCAATGCATCGAGCTTGCCCAGGTCATTGATGTTGGCGTGGATGACCATCTCGTTGTTGCGTTCAGACGAAGCGAACTCGTACTCCCTGGAGGTGATCTGCTCGACTGTGATGAGCACGAAACTCTTTAAGCTTCCATTGATGTCGAGGGTGATGGGGCGCATGAGGGTGCGGAGTCTGAACCCGCCGAGGATTTCGAGGAAGGTGATGCGCTTTCCGGACTCAATCGCTAGGTTTGCGGCTTTGTATCGTTCGCGTGCCCAAGACTCTGGGGCAAAGTCGTACAAGCTTTTGCCGAGGAGACCGTCGGCGGATTCCTGCTTGAAGCCGCGTGCGGCGACGTCGTTGCTGCAGAGGATTTTGCCCTCGCTGTCCCAGACCATAATCGATACGGCGTACATGCCCTTGAGGAGTTCAAGGAAGAGACGATCGGGTGTCAACGGCGGGAGCATCCGGAAAGCAGGGTGGGATTCTCCCGGATTCTGGTTGGAATGGTTTGCGTCATCAGTCATCAAAAACAGCCTCGAAATTATGAATAACGAAGTATAACCGATTTAATGAATAATGAAACTGGTTTCAGTAGTTTAACCGGATTCGGTCGGATTCCGATCAAACCGTTTATGTCCGAAAGAAACCTGCTTGCGGTGTGCGTCCTCGACTTCGAGTGCCGCTTCGCGAGCGAGGGCGACCAGCTCGATCCGATCCGCGATCCCGAGCTTGACGCCGATGCGTTCGCGGTGGCGATCAATCGTCGAGACCGAGCGATGGAGACGCTCAGCGATCTGCTTCTGACGCAGTCCCTGTCCCATAAGGGCGAGGACCTCGAGCTCGCGTGGGGTGAGCACCCGCAATCTCCCAAGATCGATATGCGTGGCGTTGATGAGCTCTTCCGGACTCTTCTGTTTCCTGAGCAGGTCGAGCTTCATCGGAGTGACGTGCTCGACGGTGACGAGGACCTTCCATTCACGCTTGCCGTCGCGCTCAAAGGAGATCGGGCTGAACGTTGTGCTCAGCCGCGTGCCGACGAGGATCTCGAGCACGATGATGGGGTGTCCGCGTTCGATCGCGAGCTTCATGATCTCGATGCGTTCCTCGGCCCATTCTCGTGGAGCGAGATCGAGCATGTTGGCGCCGATGACAGTCTCGGACGTGAATCCTGGGAATCCGTTGACCGCGACTTTGTTGGCAAAGAGGATGGTGCCGTCTGGAGTGAGCGCGAGAATCGACGTGGCATGGAATCCACTGATCAGACTCTGAGCAATACACATCGCGAACTCGGCGTCGAGTTCAAAGGGTGAAGATGGAATCATCTCCGCGGCGTGCTCGTTTGAGACGTCGTTGTTGGCTGAAAAAGACTCGTTATTCACGAGTGTGTCCCTTATTGAATTCAAGACCGTCACAATCCTGCCCCACCCAAACTTGAGATTGATCGGCAAACGACTCGCCGAACCGCATAGAATATACAGATATTTCGTAGCTCATGTACTGGTAAAAAACACCAATCGGAGATTCCAATGGGATCAAAAGTGTATGCTTCACCCGCGTCGTGTTTCGAGGATCTCAAAGACAAAGGCATCCTGTCTGACGGGATGATGTGCATGGTGGGGGGCTTCGGTTTATGCGGCATTCCAGAACAGCTCATCATGGCGCTCCGTGATACTGGTGTGAAAGAACTGACCTGCGTCTCCAATAACGCAGGTGTTGATGACTGGGGTCTCGGACTTTTGCTTGCTACCAAGCAGATCAAAAAAATGATCTCGTCGTATGTCGGTGAGAATGAAGAGTTTGCACGTCAGTTCCTCGCAAGCGAACTCGAAGTCGAGTTCAATCCGCAAGGCACACTCGCTGAGCGCGTTCGTGCTGGAGGGGCAGGGATTCCCGCGTTCTACACCGCGACCGGCGTTGGAACTCAGGTCGCAGAGGGGAAAGAAACACGAACATTCGCGACACCCAACGGCGGACAAGAACGCGAGTTCGTTATGGAGACCGGTCTGTTCGGAGACCTCGCGCTTGTCAAAGCCGCGAAGGCGGATCACTTCGGGAACCTCGTGTTCCACGCGACGGCGCGCAACTTTAATCCAGAGATGGCGACCGGCGCACGATTCACCATCGTCGAGGTCGATGAGATTGTCGAGACCGGTCAGATCGATCCCGACGACATCCATCTTTCTGGTGTGTATGTCGATCGTGTTGTGCAAACTATCTCCGAAAAAAGAATCGAACAACGTACGGTGAGTGCCTCATGAATCAATCGCTAACTGAATCGGCATCGGACTCGTCAGGACCTGTCCGATGGATGACTGAAAGACTCACCAGAACATCTCCCGCTGCACTATTTCTGTTTGGTGCTCTCTCTTTAGTCCTTGCCGCCGTTTGCACAATGGTTGGGATTAAGATGGTGAGTGGGTTTGGTATACAAGAAATGATCAATCAGTTCAATGGTGAATACGGAAGCTATTCAGTCCCAGTGTTTCAGGATGAAAGAAGAAGTGTCTCTCAGCGTTACTTCGGATTGGGATTCCAGATGCTCGGCTTTGTGTTTGGAGTGGTTGGTGGGTTGCTCCCTATGTGGTCCATCGGAAGATTGATTTCAGATGCAATTCAATCTGGAGAAACAACATGAGCCAGACAGAAGCGAATGCCACTCAGAGTACAAAGCCAATTTATGCTCGTCCAAAATTCATTCTTTGTGCAGCGACAACGGTTATCTTTCTGATTTTAATCCTGCAGAACATGGAATCGGTGATGATCGAAATCCTGTTCTGGAAAGCGTCCGCGCCCGCGGCTTTGGTGTATGTGATCTTTGCGCTCGCAGGGTTCGGTGCCGCTCGAATCACGCTCAGGCCCCGCTCCCGAAAGAGCGAGGCCAAGAGCAAGTGATCCTTGTCACGGTGCGTTGTTAACCAGCGACATCAAAGAGAGTTTGTCAACCGAGAGCTCGTTATCGTCTGCGGCGAAGACCGAAGACCGATCCAATCGCCAGCAACCCAGTGGTCCCTGGAGTCGGGGTGATGGTTACGTTGTCAACGAGTCCCGCGAATGCGGTGTACGTGCCGTCGGTGTATCGCGCCGAGAGTTGGAGCGAGTCGAAGCTCACGCCGTCGATCGAGAGCGCCATGCCGACGAGGTTGTCGCGTCCGCCGCGATCAGAGATCGCGAATGAGTCGGTCGCCACGACGCTGCCACCGAGCATCGCGTCCAGCGAGATCACGATCCCGCCCCATGGGCCGTTCTCGAACATGAGCAGGTCAAGCGAAGCGGAGTTCTCGACCTGTCCTGTGCTCATGTGGAACGATGAGAGGATGTTGATCGAGAGGTTGTCTCCGGCGATGTAAGCGGTCCCGAACGAGAGCGCGTTGGTGCCACCGAGCACGCCCGGGAAGTCGTTGATCGCGAGGGTCGCGTTCTCGACGATGAACTGACGTCCGTATTCGCCTGGGACGAAGTCCGAGCCGTCTGGGTTGGTTCCCGAGACATCATTGAGCGACGAGAAGGTGATGCCGCCGCTGGTGAATGTTTCACCCTGATACCCTTCGGTATCGGATTCAAAGTCCGCGATGCCCGCGAGAGTCGATGCGGACAGGATGGCGGGGACGAGTGCGTGCACGATGAGATTGGCCTTGTTCATTGGAAAGTCCTTTGCTTGGTTGAAACGGAATAGTGAAGAGGTTTAGCGATCTGTACGTTTGCGGCGTGCGCCCATGATCCCGCCCGCGGCGAGCAGTCCGAGCGCACTTGGTGCGGGAACGAATCCCTCGATGACAAACGCTGAGATCGATCCGTCGTGGAGCTGTCCGTATCCGACGATGTCGCCGTTGTTGTTGACACCTGTTGCTTCGATGAGCAGCGAGAACATGGAGTCCTCGTCGAGCAGGTTGTTGAGGTCGTACATGGTGCCTTGGGTCCATGCCCAGGCGCGTGAATCGAGCCCTGAGTGCGTGCCGTCCCAGGAGTATCCGACGATCATGCCGTGGTCGTTGACGTCGTTTGCTTCGGAGGTGTTGAGACCGTCGAGTGAACCCAGCAGCGTAGGCGGAGTCGGTGGTCCCATGAGATCCGTCGTAAAGATCGCCGCTTGCCAGGCGCCGTCGGTCCCGAAGTTGGTATGTCCGACGCTCATGCCGTTGTCGTTGATCGCTGTCGCGATCGAGAAGTTGAATCCCGCAGGACCAAGATCAGCAGTCAGGTAACCTCCGCGATCATCCGGCATCGCGATCGATGCGGTGTCCGGATCACCAAAGAAGAATGAGTGTCCGACCATCACGCCGTTGTTGTTGATCCCGAGGTTTGATCCGCCCATTCCGAGAGTCCCGACCGCGCCTCCACCAGTGCTGTCCCAGAGGAATCCCTCGCTGAAGGCTCCAAAGAAACTCGCGCTGCCGACAACCTGACCAAGGTTGTTGATATCGCGTGCGACCGAACTCCCAACAGCACCGAGATCGGCGCCCAGGTCGGTGATCCGTCCGTTGTCCCAGAGCGTCGCGGAGCGATGCCCCGTCGCCGTGATTTCCGAATACCCAACGACCTGTCCCGAGTTGTTGATTGCGTAACCGAACGAGGTGTCGTATCCCGAAGCGGCACCCAGGTTCATCCCGACGCCGTTGGAATCCCAGACGGTGGTGCTGATAGAGAGTCCGGAGTTGGATTGGCCGACGACTTGTCCAAGGTCGTTGATATCGTGGGCAACCGTGTCGCCGCCGAACGGCCCTTGGAGCGCTGTGACGTTCTGTGCCATTGCGAGTCCGCTGATGCAAGCGATGCTCAGAGCCGCGGTGATGGGGGTGGCTTTCATTGGATTCTCCTGATTCTCTCTAAAGAGGTTTCGAGGTGTCGTGGGTCCTCCCTATACAGGGAGGGGGCATTTGGGTTGATTTCGAATATAGAGAAATCTGACTTGAAATCAACCCTGAAATCAGATATTCTTGAAAAAAACCCCACCCGATCGTTGTTTTAGAAAGGAAAGGGGTGAACTGAGGCCTCATGAAGCACGACGCTCTAACTGATCCAAAGCAGGTATTTTTACGCACAACCGCGTTAGAAGGCGGTATTGTTCATGTCATGCCTTCTGATTCCTTGATGCGCCTGAAATCTAAATCAGCTCCGCTCAGTGCTTCTGAGCGGGCACGATGCGAACGCATCGCCGCTCGTCTGCACAGCGACCTCAGCGCTCTGGTCAACCTGCTCCCTGAGCACGCGCGAGGGGGATCAGGGATGTCCCGCCATCTCGGAGTCGTCCGCAACACCTGCCAGCGTTTGTCGCACGCGCTGTCGGACCACGAGCCGAGCGTCCAGACGCTCGTCAAACTCCCAGGCACCAAGGGGCTCGGGCTGTTGATTGATGCGATGAAAAAGGAACGCTACGACAAAGCCGTGATCGGGATCGCGAGCGCGACGATCGAGCAGTTTGATGCGCTGATCCGCGAGTACGCGGGATCGCACTCGAAGCTGATCGCTCGGATCGATGCACGCGTCGAGGACGACACGCCGTTCGAGCTCTCGTCAATCCATGCTCGACAAGCGTTGTATCAAGCCGCGACGGGAATCACTGGACGCGCAGCGCAGACCACCATCTCGCTCTACGCGTTCCGCCATGCGCCGGATGATCCGGATGTGCTCCAGCGCGCGATCGCGACCGGGATGATCCAGACCACCGTTGTGCCGGGGGGGATGCCCGTCGTGATCTCCAACGGCAACACAATCCAGTGGGATGACGATTTCGAGCAAGCGCTCAAAAACCTCGACGAATCCGATGCGATTGGTTCGACCCAGGACGCGCTGCTCCAAGAGTTCTGCTCGCAGCCCCTCCCGACCGTCAGTTCCCGAGGCAGCGCGGAGAGCTTGATCCGCGTCATCGATCCCAAGAATCTTGATGGTCCTCAGACATTCGATGTGGTCAGTGCCGCACGCTCGAACCATCCGACGCTCGACCCCAACGGACGTCCGATCTTCGACGAAGTGTGGTCGCTGTCGAACTGTCCATCGACGAGACTGATCTTTGATATCTATCTCCATGAAGACATGGAGCGGATGTATCGCCCCTCAGTCGATGCGCAGATGTGGAACCCCAACCTCTCCGCTCCCGGCGGGGACAAGTGGGTGCTCCGCTATCCGCAGCTCCCAACCCTCGAGCTACTCGGCCGCGGACTGGCAAACGCTGAATCGAAGGGGTACGCGAAACACAAGCAACTCACCCAGGCCTTCTTCGATCGAATCGGATGGGACCCAGACGAGTTCTTCGGACTCCGCTGCGAGATCGAGTACCCGATCTGGCGCGGCGGCTACTGTATCAAGTTCGCACCAATCCAAACGACTGGCGACTAAGTCGGTAAGTTGGCGAGCGGCTGAAAACGCTCATCAAGGGCAAAAAACGCACATCATTCATTAGTTTCTGCGATTGAGTCTCAATTGGGGACACTGTTTGGATATACTCATTGGTGATCTTGCACCAGGAGCCCGCCGTGTCCGACCAACTTCAAGCTGAGTTCAAGCCGATCCCGATGTCGCGGATGTCTCGCGGACAGAGCGGGCGTGTGCAACTGGAGGGGGCGAGCGAAGAGGTGAAGATGCTCCGCGCGATGGGACTGCGTCCAAACGCGTCCGTCACGATGTGCCGACTCGGAGAGCCCTGCATTGTCTCGCTCAGCGGCGCGTGCGGCGGAGGATGCCGAATCGGTCTTGCGAAAGAAATCGCGGGACGCGTGATGGTCAGTGTCGATTCCGAAACCAAGAAGTAAATCATCCATGAGCAGCGTCGATTCTCCACCTGTCGTCGATAGCCGCATCGTTGCTCTGCTCGGGAATCCCAATGTCGGGAAGACGACGCTGTTTAATCGCATCGTCGGGATCCGCGCCAAGACCTCCAACTTCCCAGGCACGACGCAAGAGGCTCGTCACGCGCTGCGTGATGGTTCGGTGCTGATCGACCTTCCCGGCGTGTACTCGCTGAATCTAGAACAATCCGAATCTCGCGTATGCCGGCAGACACTCGAGGGGGAGCTCGCACCGATCGGTGTCGAGGCGCACGTCCCAAACGCGATCCTCGTCGTCATCGACGCGACGAACCTGTCGCGGAACCTGATGATTGTCGCTGAAGCAATCGAGCGCCGTTTGCCAACCGTCGTCGCGGTCAACATGATGGACTCCGCGAAACGCCGCGGCATCCATATCGATCTTGAACGCTTGAGTGAATGCCTCGGATGCACCGTCGTCGGATGCTCAGGAAAGACGGGCGATGGTGTGGACCAACTCCTCGATGCACTCAAGCACGCGAAGGTCCCTGATCGCAGCGCCCCGACGGATCTGGACGCGATCGAAGCGTGGAGCGATGACATCTACGCGCTCGTCGCCGCGGCTCGCGAGACTCCGGTGAATGATCGACTGACCGATCGACTCGATCGCGCGTTCACGCATCCGCTGCTTGGTGTGCTGACCTTCGCGATCGTGATGACGGGATTGTTCTGGGTGATCTTCAAACTCGCATCCATCCCGATGGACCTGATCGACGCGTGGTTCGGGACCATCGGGGGCTGGGTCGGATCGATCCTCCCTGAGGGCGCGATCCGCGATCTGATTGTCGATGGCATCGTTGCGGGAGTGGGGGGGACGGTGATCTTTCTCCCTCAGATCGTGCTGCTGTTCTTCTTGCTCGCGCTGCTGGAGGGGACAGGATACCTCGCACGCGCCGCGTTTGTCATCGATCGTGTGCTGCGTCCGTTCGGGATGAGTGGGCACGCGTTCGTGCCGTTGCTCTCGAGCCACGCGTGCGCGATCCCCGGCATCATGGCGTGCCGAGCAGTTCCCGATCCCAAAGATCGACTCGCGACCATCCTCGTCGCGCCGTTCATGAGTTGCACCGCTCGCATCCCGGTCTATGTGCTGCTGACCGTCATCCTGTTCCCCGATTCACCAGCGATGCAAGCGGTCGCGTTCACCTCGTGCTACGTCATTGGAGTGCTCGCGGGACTGCTGAGTTCGCTGCTCGTCAGACGAACCATCCTGCGTGGTGCGTCGCGACCGATGGCGATGGAACTCCCGAGCTACCGATTCCCGGATCTCAAAGCCGCGCTAATGCTGACATACGATCGAGCGATGGCGTTTCTCCGCAAAGCAGGGACGCTCATCGTCGCGGTGTCCATTGTCCTCTGGTGGCTCAACGCGTATCCGAACAAGCCGGTCGAGATCGATCCAGCGACTGAGATGACCGCTGAGCAGGTCGAGCAGTTCCAAGCATCCGAGCACGCACGCAACTCGTTCCTCGGACAGATCGGATCGGCCGTCCAACCGGTTTTCGAGCCGCTGGGGTACGACCGCAAGCTGACCATCGGTGTCCTCGCCAGCTTCGCGGCTCGCGAGGTCTTCGTCTCGACAATGGCCGTGCAGGTGGTGGGGAGCGACGACACCGAAGATGAGGGCGTGCTCGATTCCATCGCCAACGCGAAACGCGATGATGGTTCGGTACTCTTCGATCGCGCCACGAGCTGGTCGTTGTTGGTGTACTACATCCTCGCGATGTTGTGCCTCCCGACCGTCGTCGTGACCGCGAAAGAAGCCGGCGGCTGGCGCTGGGCATTCCTCCAACTCGGATGGATGACCCTGCTCGCGTATGGCGGAGCGCTGATCGTGTACCAATCCATCACGCTCTTGTCGTGAGGCGCTAGAGTATCCCATGCCCGTAGATGATTGGCAGTTCTGGGTCGTGACAGCAGTGGGGGCGCTCGCCGCGCTGTGGTTGATCCGATTGGTGCTTCCCAAGAAAAAGAAAGGCACCAAGGCCTCGCTGACTGTTGGGGGCAAACCCGTCAAGAAATCGGGTTCATGATCCCATCGCGGAGCGTTCCTATACTCTCGCATGCCACTATCACGCGATGAAATCACCAAACGCGCCGCTCAGGAACTCCAAGACGGCTATGTCGTCAACCTCGGGATCGGGATGCCGACGCTCGTCGCCAACCACATCCCCGACGGCATGGAGGTCTGGCTCCAGTCCGAAAACGGACTCCTAGGGATCGGACCGTTCCCAACAGAAGACAAGGTCGATGCCGACCTGATCAACGCGGGCAAGCAGACCATCACCGCGCTCCCTGGATCGTCGTTCTTCTCCAGTTCCCAATCCTTCGGCATGATCCGAGGCGGACACATCGACATGTGCATTTTGGGAGCCATGCAGATCTCCGAAAAAGGCGACATCGCGAACTGGATGATCCCAGGCAAGATGATCAAAGGCATGGGCGGTGCGATGGATTTGGTCGCGGGCGTCAAGAAGGTCGTCGTGACGATGGAGCACTGCAACAAGAAGGGCGAAGCGAAGATCCTCAAGGAGTGCAACCTGCCTCTGACCGGACGCGCGTGCATCGACATGATCATCACCGATCTCTGCGTGCTGACGATGAACCACGAGCGTGGCTTGTTCGAGCTCACAGAGCTCGCGCCGGGCGTGAGCGTGCAAGAGGTTGTGGATAAGACCGAAGCTGAGCTGATCGTCAGCGACGAGCCGGCTGTCGTTGCGGTGTAATCTTCCGGAGAAGTACCTATTTGCCACGTTCTGCACCACCCGATCGAGGTGATGCAGAACGGTCGTTGCACACGTCAACTTGGTCTGTGGTAGTCTGGTGCATCCTGCTGAAGGACCAGCACAAGGGGATTCCTCCATGGCGTTCTACCAAGTCACCGGCCAAGACCATCGCACACGCGCTCAGCGCACCCTCGATATCAGCGCGAAGAACGCGGACGACGCGGCGCTCACCGCAGTGGATTCGGGATTGATCGAGGTCAAAGTCAACCAGCTCACCGATCGCGACCTGCTCCACAAAGACCTCAAGTGTTTCGTCTATGCCGATCCGATGGCAACCAAACGCGTCCACGCGATCCCGGTCAACGCCAACTTCCCTTCATCGATCCTGATGGATCATCCGATCCTCACCATCGCGACGGGAGTACTGCTCGGACTTGGATCATTCCGGTTGGTCGAACTGATCGTGACACGCTTGGTCACCGTCCTGTTCTAAACGCACTCAGAATCAAGGCCCCTCGTTGTCGTCGGTTTCTGCATCCGCAGGTTCGGTTGTCTCGACTTCTTCAGCATCTATTTCAGGTTCTTCCTCGACTTCGATTTCGCCCAGCGCGATGCCGATCGCGCGCTGGATCTCATCAGACAGATCAACCTCCTGAGGCGTTTCGGTGATGCCCGCTTCGTCCGCGAGTGACTGAGCGGTCGCGAGGAGTTGCTGGAGTTCTTCGGTTGAGACTTCGTCTGCTGAGCGGAGGGCCGTGACTGTGCGTCCGTTCTCGTCGATCTTGAGGTTTAAGCGGATGTCGTTATCGTCTGGAGTATGGGTGACGACGGGCTCGAGCACGTCGTTGATCGTGTCGGGTTTGATGGATTCATCGAAGAGCCCCTGCGTGTAGCGAGCGAGGTCGATGCGTCCCTGTGCTTTCTCCTCGTCGCTCAGGTCGGACTGTGCGATGTAGAGCCGATCAATGGAGATCACCATTGCTGATGGAATGACCGGGGATTTGGCGAGCTGCTCGACCACGCTCCCGAGTTGTTCGACGGTGATGTCCTTGTCCTCAAAGCGTTGCATGAGCTCGGTGACATGGACCATAATCTCTGCGTGTTCCTCGGCGTCGATCTGCGCGCTGGTGAGCATCGAGTCGATCATCTTGGTGCTCGTCGATGCGGTCCATCCGCGCCAGCTCGTGGCGACGACGTAGCCACCAATCGCGAGGAGGATGACGAAGATCAGAAGGACGACGCCGCATCCGACGAGGAGGTTGCCTCGGCGCGTCGGGGCGATTCGTCGTTTGGAATGTGATTGGGTATTGGTGGCGAGTGTTGAGTTGTGCATGAGAGTTCCTTGTGCGTGTGTTCACATTCTATTCGGAAAATCATCCGCCGCATTTCTGTATTCAGAGATCCGAACGCAGCGGATGAGGAACCCAATCCGCTGAGATCCTATGATCTGGGTAGGGACAATTCACCACACTCTCGCAGGGAGATTTACAATGGCAAACTACAAGATTGAAGATGTTGAAGGAATTGGTCCAACCTACGGCGAAAAACTCCGTGAAGCGGGGATCACCGATACCGACGCGCTCCTGAGCGCCTGCAAAACCCCAGCACAACGCAAAGAACTCGCTGAAAAGACCGGTATTTCTGATACCCATGTTCTCAAGTGGGCCAACATGGTCGACCTCTACCGCATCAGCGGCGTCGGTTCAGAGTTCGCAGAACTCCTCGAAGCATCCGGAGTGGACACCGTCCCCGAGCTCGCGCAGCGCAATGCCGAGAACCTCGCTGAGAAGATGGTCGAGGTCAACGACGCGAAGAATCTCTGCCGTCGCACCCCAAGCGGTGCGGATGTCGAGAAGTGGGTCGCTGAAGCGAAGACCCTTCCGCGTGCGCTTGAGTACTAAATCGCACGAACGTCTGCAATGACTACGATCCCGGAGTGCCGCTCCGGGATTTTTAATTGGATCGGTGAAACGAGGAGTCTCTATGAGTTGGTTCGATGCCCATCTTGATCTTGCATACCTCGCCGAGAACGGCCGCGACATGCACGCGGACCTGAAGACCTGCCGAGGACGTTACCAGCCGCCGAGCATCACGCTCCCGTCGATGATTGAGGGGGGTGTGAAGCACTGTCTCGCGACGATCTTCACCGAGGGAGTCGATCCACGCAAGGAGGACCAGGAGACCGGCGCGTTCACCTATCCGTTCGGAGACGCGAACGCGGCGTACAAAGCCGGGATGCGTCAACTGCTGCTTTATAACGCATGGCGCGACGCAGGTGTGGTCCGCCAGATGCCTCGAAGAGGCCACGATCCGATCGACATGGTCGCGGAGTGTCCACTCGAGGGGGGACCAATCAATATGGGGATCCTCGTCGAGTGCGCCGATCCGATTACCGATCCCGATGAACTCGAGATGTGGGTCCAGCGCGGCGTCGTCGCGATCGGAATGGCATGGTGGCACCAATCCCGCTACGCCGGGGGAAACGGCACCGATCACACACGCTCTGGAAACGGCTTGACCGATCTGGGACGAGCATTGGTCGAGAAAATGGACCAGCTCGACGTTGTGCACGATCTCTCGCACCTCTCGCAGCGCAGCGTGGACGAACTGCTCTCGATGACCGATCGTCCCGTGATCGCGTCGCACTCCAACTGCCGAGCATTGATGGGGGACCCCAACTCGCTTCCGAATCAGCGTCACCAGAGCGATGAAACGATCGCCGAGATCGCCAATCGTGGGGGGGTCATCGGGATCAACCTGCTCTCCGCGTTCCTGGAGCCGGGACTTGCGGACAAGGGGCGCGCGAAGATGGACTGGATCGTGCGTCACATTGAGCACATCTGCGAGATCACCGGAAGCACTGACGCTGTGGGTCTGGGTTCAGACATGGATGGCGGATTCGGCGCCGATGAACTCCCAGAGGGGATCAACACGCCGAGTGATCTTGAGCTCATCGGATCAGCGCTGCGGGATCATGGCTGGAGCGACACGGACATCGCCGGATTCACCCACAACAACTGGCTTCGATTCTGGGGCTGGGAGTAACTTCCTTCAGCGTCCTTCCGAAGCAGCACGCCGTGCTTCGATCGAATCGACATCCGTCCCGCACTCTGGACAGATGACCGGGCTTTCTAAGCCATGGATGTCGTAGCCGCAGAAGTAGCAGTTGCCGTTGATGTCTGTAGCTCGAGGGGTGGTTTCGAGCATCGTGTCCCAGATGTACTCGATCGCTTTGCGTGCGATCTGCTCGTCTCCCTCAACCAGCACGATCGCGAGGGGGTCCTTGGATTTCCTGCTGTTCTCGATGACCTTGGCGCTGATGCTCCGGAGCTCGAGTCCATACAGGATCTGAGCCGCGGCGGTGGTGTTGGGCGCGGTGGTGAGCAGAATCAGATCAGAGTCAGACGGCATGGGGAGACAATAGGGGATACTGTGGGGTGTGTCCGAGCAATACGACCATATCCCAGTCCTTCCGGAACAGACTGTTGATCTGCTGCAACCTGCTGTGGGTCAAGTATTTGTGGACTGCACTGCAGGTTTGGGTGGTCATGCGTGCATGATCGCTGAGCGTGTTGGTTCAGCCGGGACCATCGTGCTCAACGACATGGACGAGGGGAATCTGGCGCGCGCCGAGCAAGCCGTGCGTGCCGCGATGTGTCCCGATGATCCCGCGTCAGCCAATGTCATCACTATCCAAGGCAACTTCGCGCAGCTCCCTCAAGAACTCGCAAAGCGAGGCATCGTTGCGGACATGGTCCTCGCGGATCTGGGGTTTGCAAGCACGCAGGTCGATGATCCGGAGCGGGGTCTGAGTTTCCGCAATCCAGGACCATTGGACATGCGTCTGGATCAGTCGTCGCCGATCGATGCTTCTGAGCTGGTCAACACCCTCCCAGAACGCGAACTCGCGGATGTGATCAAGCGTTTTGGAGAGGAAAGGCACGCGAGAAGGATCGCATCAAAGATTGTTGAAGCACGGAGACTTGCGCCGATAGAGACGACTGATCAACTCGCCGATCTCGTCCGATCGGCTGTCCCGTTCACTCGAGGGCCCAGACCCAGCATCCACCCCGCGACCCGCACCTTCCAGGCGCTCCGTATCGCGGTCAACGATGAGCTGGGCTCGCTCGAATCTCTGCTCCGCTCCATCGGGATCGGCGCTGCGAAAGTGCACAAGGGAGAGTCGAGCTGGATCGCATCGGGCGCTCGGATCGCACTCATCGCGTTCCACTCGCTCGAGGATCGTCCGGTCAAGCAAGCGTTTGCTCGGATGAGCAGCGACGAGCACGTCGAGCTGATCACACGCAAGCCCGTCGGGGCCGAAGAGCACGAGATCGAGGTGAACCCGAGGTCCCGCTCCGCGAAGCTGCGTGTGTGTCGGGTGCTCGGTCCAGCGATCGGGTGATCCATTTCAGACGCAAGGCCGCGTCTGTGTATTCAGTCGGTAGTCGATCCGTTCGGACATTTCAGGTGCAGAGCCAAGGACCAGGCCGTGACCAGAGAAAGCAAACTCGCACTCATTCTTTCATTCGTCCTCATCCTCGTGGTTGGGGTGCTTGTCAGTGATCACTTCTCACAAGCGAGTGACATGGACCCCGATCGTCTCGATCCATCGCTGCAGCAGCCGCTCGTCCAGCTCCCTGGCGCTGAGCGCGATCGCATCAACGAAGCAATGAACCGAGTCATCCCAGAGCAAGCGCAGCCCGATCCGATCATCATCGCCAACGGCTCAGACTACAAGGGGACCAGCAACGGCTCCCTGCTCGATCAGCTCAGCCAAGGCATCAACGCCGAGCTCTCGCGGAATATCGAGCAGCTCCAAGCGCCAGCACTCGCGAGCCCGATCAATACTCGATCGACCGAATCGACCACCTCGAGCACGCTGCGTCCGCTCAAGGAGACCACCTACGCGACGTACACCGTGCAGGAGGGCGACTCGCTCTACCGAATCGCGGCACGCACGCTCGGAGATGGCAACCGCTGGCGCGAGATCCAGCAGCTCAACCCCGATCAGGTCGGTACCAACGGCGTCATCAACGAAGGAATGAAACTCAAGCTCCCATCCAACGCGCGTGTGACCGCTCCAGCAACGCAGAGCAACTCTGCTCCCGCAAAGAAAGCCGAGCGGAAGTCGACCAAGACCTACGTCGTCGTGCCGGGCGATACGCTCGGAGAGATCTCCGCGCGATTGCTCGGGACCTCCAAGCGTGTCGATGAGTTCGTCGCGCTCAACGGTCTCGACGATGCCAACGACATCCGCGTGGGCATGAAGCTCAAAGTCCCTGCCAAGTAATCTGTATTCCCGACGCCGGAGCCGATGATGTTTGTGAAGTTGATCGTGCTGATCGTGGCGCTTGGTTCGACAGGGGTCGGCGTGCTGTCGGTGCGTCAATCCAGACTCGTCGCATCCAACGAGATGACCCAGTCCCGCATGCGCAGCAGACAGCTCACGCAGCGCTCGATGGAACTCCGCGCTGAGATCTCCCAGCGCATCACCCCCGATCAGATCCGAGCGATGCTCGGAGGGGATCTGGAGTCCACGATGGTGGACCAGACGTACCACAACATCAAGCTGCTCGATCCGAGCGAGCCCGAACCCGAAGTAGCCGACGATCAGGATCAATCCGATGTGCTGAGCGAAGACGATTCGGAGCACTACTGGACACTCGGCGACGGCACACGCATCAAGATCATCAACCCGAAAGCACACGCAAACCCAAACCACAAGGAGTAAGCTTTGAACAACGCGATCACTGCCCACGAACCCGTGAACACCAATCGCGTGCTGCTTGCTCTGAGAATTGCGATCATCGCGGGACTCGTCCTCGTTCTTGGGCGCGTCGCGCAGCTCCAGATCTTCCCGAGCGATGCGCTCGCTGAGCACATCCAACCACGCGCAACCACCCATACCCTCGGCGCTACGCGAGGCGATCTGCTCGATCGTCGAGGGCGAGTGCTCGCGACCACACGCGTCGCGCGTCGCGTGGTGGTAGACCCAACCACGATCGAATCCAACCTCGACCAAGCGGTGGTGGGGTTATCTGAGATCCTCGCGCTCAATCCGGGAGAGCTGGGAGAGCGGATCATCGGCGCGGTGGTCGAGAACAAACGACGCGCCGCGATCATCGCGGAGATGGACCAGCGTGAGCGCGACGGTCTAGACCCACTGCTCGATGAAGCGGGCGAGCCCCTCCGCAAGCCGCGTTTGAGCAGGTACCTCCCGATCGGTGGTCTGATCGATCTCCAAACCGCAGATGCGGTCAAAGCACTCAAAGCCGAGCACAAGCTCGGTGGCATCTTCCTCGAAGACCAGCAAGTCAGACAAGCAAGCGCCGCTCCGCTCGTTGGATCGATCATCGGGAAGCTCGGATACGCGGATGACAAAGCCGTGCATCGCACCGGGATCGTCGGCGCTGAAGAACTCTTCCACGAACAACTCACCGGACACGACGGCTCGCTCACCTACGTCCGCGACGCGAGCGGCGGACCACTCTGGGTCCAGCGCGGCGCGTGGACCGAAGAACAGCGAGGCGACGATGTCCGCCTCTCGATCGACATCGAGATCCAGCGCATCGTTCACGAAGAACTGATCAAGGGCGCCGAGCACGCCGACGCCGCGGGGGCGCGTGCGGTGGTCGTCAACCCACACACCGGCGAGGTCCTCGCGATGGTCGACATCATCCGCGATCTCGAAGGACTCGTCGAGTTCCCTTGGTATGACCCCAAGGGTGACGTCCCGGCAGCTACCCTCCCCGAAAAATCCCAGCGCCCTCGCTGGAGAGTCCTCGAACCAGACACCCAGCGTGGCCAAGACGACGCGCTGGCGCGGAACCGCTGCGTGCGTGATCTGTATGAACCCGGATCGACGTTCAAGCCGTTTATCTGGTCGCTCGCCAAAACCAAGGGGCTGCTCCCTGACGACGAGGTGCTGCGCTTCGATGTCAACTACTACCAGCCCTATCCCGGACGCTCGCTCGAGGACGTCACCTTCCGCAAGGAACTCACCTGGGACTCGGTCGTTGAGTTCTCGTCCAATATCGGCATGTCCATCGCATCGAGCCGACTCGATATGCAGCAGACACGCAACACCATCCGCGCTCTGGGATTCGGGAGCAAATCGGGTCTGGGGATTATGGGAGAACAACCAGGGCTCGTAACCAGCGCCAAGAACTGGTCCAAGTGGACCCAGACCTCCGTCGCGATGGGATACGAGGTCGCGGTGACCCCGGTCCAGATGGTGCGTGCGTTCTCCGTGTTCGCGCGTGAGGGTGACAAAGCGGGAACGCTTCCGCAGCTGCGATTGACCGCCGCAGGGATGGACGATCGTCCCGGACTCACCAAGGACGAGATCATCATCGAGCGTGTCTTTGATTCTCAAGTCGCGCTCCGCGTGCGAGGACCGATGCAGCTCGTCGCTGATCGCATGGACCGCAACAACCAGAGCGTCAACGACGCGCCCGAACCCAAGTACTCCATGTTCGGAAAATCCGGCACCGCGTACATCCCCTGCATCCCTCCGCAAGGCATGCGCCGACCAAACAACGCGAGCGGATACTTCGCGAAGCAGTACAACAGCAGCTTCATCGCTGCGGCTCCAGCGACCGCTCCCGAAATCGTCGTGCTCGTGGTGATGGACGATCCGGGACCAGAGCACATCGCTCAGCGTCGTCACTACGGCTCATGGGTCGCTGGTCCCGTCGTCCGGAGTATCACTGAGCGTGTATTGCCGTACCTTGGTGTCGAGCCTGATGTTTTGGAAGAGGATCAAGCGGGAGATTGACCGCTCAGCAGCATGTTGCGTCCGCCGGGACGCACGATGCGTGTGATGAACGCTTGGTACTGCGCATCAAGCTCGCGGAGCTCCACCCCCGGCGCGATGATCGACAGCACGCCCGGTCCTGATCGACGACTGCGCATCGAGCGTGCCTCCGATGGACTCAGCTCGTCGAGCAAGCCGCCTCTCAATGCCAGTTGCAGCACGCGAGCGAGTCCCGATGAATACCGCCCGCCTTGATACTCGCGGAAGAAGTGCACGAGCGCCCAGTGCTGCGCGTAGTAGTTGAGCACTCGATCGCCGCCTTTGTCCGTCGCCATGAGGTCCTGAGGTCGATTGCTCACGAGCGTATGCAGACTCATCAGTGTCCCCTCCGCGTGCGCCTTGCGGAGCTGGTCGTACCGCTCCAGATTCGACCAAGGCAGGAACACGGGCTGATCCGGATTGATCTTGTCCCACTGGAATCCTTCGAGATAGCACGCGATGCCCTCATCGAGCCAGACCGGGAGCCGATCGATCATGACCGAGTGTGCGTACTGGTGCCAGCCCTCGTGCGCCGCGATCGCGAACGAATCTCGTGGTCCAAGGTCGTAGTAGACCCCTGTGGTCCCGATGCTGAACCCGCCGCGCTCGATCGCGAGATACACCGGAGCGCGGTCCTTGAGCACCTTGCGTGTCATCGCTTCCCATTCACGCCGCGACCCAAGAAAGAACGTATCGACCGGCTCACTCGGAGCAGGGAGCGTCGTCAGCGCCGTACGTGCATGGATCTGCGAGAGCTCGACAAACGCCGGGATGCGGATGAGCATGCGTCGATCCGTGATCGTCGTGCGGATCGTCGCGCCGGGAGTGAAGTAGGTCCATCCATCGTTGCCCTGATACGACCAGCGCTGACGCTCCGCGACGAACCGCTGCACAGGAGCGCTGCGAACAGTGGGGGACGCGGACGGACTCGACGATGAGCAGCCGCCCAAAGCCGAACCAGCGAGCACGATCAATGCGAGCGTGCGCTTCATCCGAGCTTGTCCAGCGACGATTGAACCGAATCGCGATCCTGTTTCTTCTGCTCAAGCTCCGCGCGGGTTTGATTCACCAGATGCTCTGGTGCCTTATCAACATACCCCGGATTAGAGAGACGGCCTTCGAGACCACTGATCGCTTTGTTCAAGCTCGCGAGCTCGTTGGTCAAGCGTTCCTTCTCCACCGATGCATCCACAGCATCCGCGAGATCGCTCACGCGATACTCCGTGCCCTCAAACACAAACGAAGCACTCGCGTCCGGCGCGTCCTCGCCGCTGACCTCGCTCAGATTACACAGCGTCTCCACCAAAGGCGACCAACGCGCGACATCGCTCGCAAGCTCACCAGAAACATGCAGCACAACCTTCCGCTTCGGAGGGACCTTGTTGGATGCACGCACCTCGCGGATCGCCGTCGTCAGCGCAACCATCCTGCCGTACGCTTCCTCCGCGACCTCGTCACGCAGGGAGTGATCCGGGTTCGGCCAACCCGATTGGCACAGCGTTTCCGATGACTTGGTCTCGTCGAAGCTAAAACCATCGATCTCACGCATCGGGATCGCGGATAAGCGTTCGTGGATCGCCTCAGTAATAAACGGCGTCACCGGATGCATGAGTCTCAGAATCGAATCGAGCACATGACGGAGCACCGCCGCCTGATTCGGATCGGTCCCAACAGTTGGCTTGATCGATTCGAGATACCAGTCACAGAAGTCGCGCCAGAGCAGGTCGTAGATCGCGTCCGCGTAGTCCTTGAACATGTAGTTCCGTAGAGCCGTGTTGACCGCACCCGTCGCGTGGACAACTCGCGAGAGCATCCAACGATCGACGAGCGACAGTTCTTGTGCATCAATCGGAGCACCAGCTTCGACTGGATTCTTCTCGAGCATCATCATCGCGAACTTCGCCGCGTTCCAGAGCTTGTTGCACAGGTTGCGTCCGATGTCGAACTTCGGAGAGGTGTTCTTCCCGGTCGATTCATCGAGCTCTACAGGCATCCGCACATCCTGCGTCTGCGTCGTCATCTGACAGAGCGTGAAGCGCATCGCGTCGGAGCCGTGGGAGTGGATGATGTCGAGCGGATCGACGCCGTTGCCGAGCGACTTGGACATCTTGCGTCCCTCGCCGTCCTGGATCATCGCGTGGATGAACACATCCTTGAACGGCGCCTTCCCGGCTTGTTCCTCCCCGAGGAAGTAGCGATTAAACATCGTCATCCGCGAGACCCACAGCGTGATGATCTCACGAGCCGTGCAAAGAACGGAGGTCGGATTGAACGCGCCGAGCACCGACTCAAAGTCCGCAACCCCCGACGAGTCCTTCGCCGCCGAAGCGTCCGGCCAACCCATCGTCGACAGAGGCCAGAGCGCGGAGGAGAACCAAGTGTCGAGTACATCGGGGTCTTGTTTGTATCCTGCACCCTCCAAGAACTCAATAACTTCAGTGTCATCAGCATCACGAACGCATGCAAACTCACCATGGTATTCGTCACCTGCATCAACTGCATTCCAATCAATTGGGCGACCATTCATTGCCACACGCCCCTGATCTTGGTACTCGAAGAATTGGTTTTCCCATTGGGTGAACTCAGGCTCATCACCGGCAAGCATGAATTTTGACCAAACCGGAATCCGATGCCCCCACCAGAGCTGACGTGATATGCACCAATCCCGCAGGTTGTCGTGCCAGGTCTCGTAGGTCTTTGCGTAGCGCGAGGGGTAGAACGACATCGTGCCGTCGTTGGAGCCGTCGGTCATCATCTTTGGACGCGACTCAACCCAGTCCTTGATCGACTGCTCGCTGCGCTGCTCCGGATTGAGCGCCCGCTGCGCGTTGCCTCGGAGGCGATCATCGGTCACCTTGCAGTACCACTGATCGCTCAGATACGGCTCAACCGGTACATGACTCCGATACGAATGCCCAACCGAGTGACGATGCGGGACCATCTTCTCAAGCAGCGATCCCTCGCTCCCCTCCGCGACGCTGCGTGCTTTGAACTCTTCGATAACGAGCGTGCGTGCATCCTCGCGTGACTTGCCGAGGAAGACATGTCCGCCTTCGTTGCGTTCCTCGCGTTCCCAGCCGTGCTGATCGGAGATGCTCGCATCGGGCGCCATGATGTTAATCATCTCAAGATTGTGTCGCTGACCGATCATGTAGTCGTTCGGATCATGCGCCGGAGTGACCTTCAGGAATCCCGTGGACATCTCCGCTTTCGCGTCACCCTCCTCGCCGCCGTATTCGACAGGGAGGACGACATAGTCGTCCTCGATGATCGGGATCACGCGCCCCACCAAAGGCAGCATCACATGGAATCCACGCACCGATCCAGCACGCGGATCCTTCGGATTGATCGCGACCGCCGTGTCACCCATGTAGGTTTCGGGACGCGTCGTCGCAACGGTCACCCACGCCTGTTCGTCTTCCGGATGCTTCTTCGCATCTGGATATCCACGAGGCACAAGCTCACCCCAAGTCACCGGGATAGTGTCATCGCCTTCAACGGTTTTGACGAGCGGATAACGGAGGTAGTAGAAGTGACCATCCACTTCTTCCATCTCGACCTCGTCATCCGCGAGCGCCGTCTGCGTGACGGGATCCCAGTTGACGAGGCGCTTGCCTCGATAAATCAATCCATCCTTGAACAATCGGAAGAACGCCTCACGCACGGCTCGTGCACAAATGTCATCCATCGTAAACCGCTGACGCTCCCAATCGCACGAGCATCCCATCGTCTGGAGCTGATGCGTGATCCGCTCCTCGAACTCGTCCTTGAACTCCTGGACCAGTCCGATGAACTCGTCGCGTCCGTTCTGGCCGTCGAGTTCTTTCTTCTTGTACTCCGCGATCCCGGCTTTGCCCTCGCCTTTGAGCTTCTTGTCCACCATCGTCTGCGTCGCGATCCCCGCGTGGTCCGTACCAGGCATCCAGAGGGTCTCGTAGCCCTTCATCCGATGGGCGCGGACGAGGATGTCCTGGATCGAGTTGTTGAGCGCGTGTCCGAGATGAAGCGCCGCCGTGACATTGGGAGGTGGGATCAGGATGCAGTACGGACGAGCATCGCCGCTCAGGACACGATCGGGATCGGCGTGGAACGCGCCGGAATCCATCCATTTGGACCACATCGCGGGCTCAGTCGCCGCGGGGTCATACGCCTTGGACATCGGTTCGAGGGTCGTGGTGCTCATGCTTCAAATTCCGATCTAATCGGTCATGGGAGTGGGTCAGTTTCGTCGACTACAGTGTACGCGACGAGCGTAGGAAAGATGATCCAGAAACCACCATCCCATCCCGAATCCGCCCGCTTTCGAGCCGCGGCGATCGAGCGAGAAACAATCGGTCTGATTCTCGGGGCGTTGGTCTCCATACTGCTCATTGTCCTAGCGCT
Source organism: Phycisphaerales bacterium (assembly GCA_965250055.1). Lineage (GTDB taxonomy): Bacteria > Planctomycetota > Phycisphaerae > Phycisphaerales > UBA1924 > UBA1924. Next base: position 312,629 of record OZ252285.1, read on the forward strand.
CCGCTCGCTGATCGGAACCACTGAGCAGACCGCTGAACCAGTCTCCGAGCAAGCCGCGTCCGAAGCGACGACCGCGCCGCTCCAGACCATCGAGCAGGTCCTCGAGAGCGTGCAGGTGTACGTGTCGTCCGAGGACTATCCACCCGCGATCGCGATCCTCAAGGGCGCGATCGCTCGATATCCGCTCGATGTGGACCTGCGCCTGGCGCTTGGTGATCTGTACATGATGACCAAGGACTACCCGCTCGCGTACGAGCAGTACGTCGCGTCGATCGAGCATTCTGATGGAGCCGTCCCGCAAGCCCAGTTCACCGCTGGGACGCTCGCCAACATGATCGACCAACCAGAGCTGGCGCTCGTCCACTATCAATCAGCACTCGACGCGGACCCCAACAACGCGGACTACGCGCTCTACCTCGCCAACATCCAGTTCAAGCTCAACAAGCTCGACGAAGCCAAAGCATCCCTCGCGATCGCTTCGCGACTCTCCCCCGATCGCGCCATCGTCTACGGCACATGGGCGCAGATCGCTTTGAGACAAAACAAACTCACCATCGCGTCCCAGCAGATCGACAAAGCTCGCAAGCTTGAGCCAACCCTCCCCGCATGGATCATCCTCGATGCCAAGATCCAGAAACGATTGGGAGAACCCGAACGAGCGATCGAGCTCCTGACCTCGCTCCCCGAAGCGGGGCTCAATGGTCCCGAAGCGATGAAACTCCTCGCCGAGAGCTACGGCATGATCGGTCGCGCCGATGAAGCCGCATCGCGGATGGTGGACTATGCCACCATGCACAGCAACGACGCTCAAGCCGCGTTCGATGCCGCGATCTGGTTGCAGCGCGCCAAACTCATGAAGGAAGCGGAGTTGTGGGGGAGAAGGGCACGCGATCTAGGACACGCACGAGCTCAAGCGTGGCTCGACTCACTCCCAGACTGATTTCAGGTTCTGTCTCTCAGAGTTCCTCGTCAAACTCCGTGATCCCGCCGTCAAGCCGTTTCCCAGCTTCCGCCCACGCGTCCACACTGGTGTCCGTTGGAGATGCGGCGTTCTTGGATCGTTTGCGCCGCGCTGACCGCATCGCCATCAAAACCGCGAGCATGGACACGACCAGCACACCCAGCAGCGAGAGCATCATCAAGAGCGACATCCCCTGACGCATCGCCTCGTCCCGACCTGGATTCTGGACAGGACTCGGAAGCACAGCAACGAACTGGATCAGCGTCAGGTTCACACCCAATTGTACGGACAAAGACACCCAGAGGATGCTACAGTTGCCCTCGGAACCTTCAATGGATTCCTGAAAGGACCCGCTCATGCATCTGGAAGCACACCAGAATGTGATTAACGACTTAGAGGCGCGGATTGTAACGATCCGTGACTCTCTTTGACTACGACAACAAACGCTCCAAGCTCAGTGATCTAGAGACCCAGATGGGCGCTCCCGATCTCTGGGACAACCCTGAGAACGCCAACAAGGTGGTCGCTCAGCTCAAGCTCGTCAAAGCACAGACCGAGCCCCTGAGCGAGGTGCTCGACGAGTTCGAGAACGCCAAACTCGCCTACGAGATGTCACGCGAAGAAAGCGACGACGATCTGCTCGCTGAAGCGGACGCCGCGTTGTTTGGTTTGCTCTCGCGTATGGACAAAATCGAGATCCAGTCGCTCCTTGGAGAGAAGCACGACCACCGTGACTGCTTCCTCTCCATCCACGCCGGCGACGGCGGTACCGAGGCCAACGACTGGTGTGAGATGCTCTTCCGCATGTATCTCTACTACTTCGATCAGATGGATTGGAAAGTCGAAGAAGTCGAAAAATCCCACGGCTCAGAAGTCGGGCTCGACTCCGTCACCCTCCACATCAAAGGCCCCTACGCGTTCGGATACCTCAAGTGCGAGAAAGGCACCCACCGACTCGCGCGCGTGTCCCCCTTTAATGCTCAAGGGAAACGACAGACCAGTTTCGCGACTGTGGATGTCACCCCTGAGTTCGAAGACGTCGAGGTCAACATCCCCGACAACGAGCTCGACATCGTCGTCTTCGCGCGTTCCAGCGGTCCAGGCGGTCAGAACGTGAACAAAGTCGCGACCGCGGTCCGTGTCACGCACAAACCGACCGGCATCCAGGTCGTGTCGAGCACGCACAAGGAAATGCCTCAGAACCGCAAGCAGGCCCTCTCCATCCTCCAAGCGAAACTCGAGCAGATCGCGGAAGAACAGCGCCAAGCCGAGATCGACGAGGCATCGGGAGGCAAACTCGAGCACAAGGGCTGGGGCGCCCAGATCCGGAGCTACGTCCTCTACGACAACCGCGTGAAGGACCACCGGACCAATCACGAAGCGAACCCAACCAACGTCCTTGATCGAGGCGAGCTCCAGCCGTTCGTCGATTCGGAGCTCAAGCGCCGACGTTCAGAACGCGGATAATCCATGTTCGTCGTCGAGACATTCCTGAGCATGCTCTTCGTCAAGTGCCGAACGCGCGGAGAGCAGCTCATCGTCATCTTCGGGATGCTCATCCTGATCGCGGCATGCTACGGAGTCGGCGTCTTTTTCCTCGGCATGGGAGAAGCCGGAGCGCAGACCGTTCAGGAAGCAGCGGAGATGGACCTCGACGCGATGGACCGCCGCGAGATCGGTCAGATCGCGGTCTACGGCTACGCCGGTGCCGGGATCGCTGGACTGCTCGCGCTGATCTTTGCATTTGTCGCAATCATCAACGCCGTGCGTTTCCTCACGGGCACCGGACTCGAAGACCCCGACGACGGCTGGTCATAACAGAATCCGTATTCTGAGTCTGTCAAAGCCGATTCCCTTCACATCGAAGTACACCATTGTGTGCGAGCACAGTTCTGGTACCATATTGAGAGAGCAAACGTCGATTTGCACATCAGAACCGAGCGAGAGATGGAGAACGCCATGAGATCGCACGCACTATTTGTACTCGCGATAACCGCGAGCTCCGCATTCGCAGACTTCACGGATTTCTCAAGCGATACCATCGGGTTCGTTCCCAACGGCTTCGTGTCCGTGGATGCGCCGAACATCGTGTTCTCAGACACCGTGGGCGCAGACCTCCGGCTCAACGATTGGGCACTCCAATCCGATGGGATCGGACTTGCCATCCTTGATGACGATCCGAGCAGACTCCGCATGGACTTTGTCGAGAACGTGAGCGAAGTCTTCCTCGATTTCGGGAACGACGCGGGCTATGTCGATGGCGACGGCATCATCTGGGCCTGGATGATCGGATACAACGATGGGGTCCAGGTCGCCTCCACAAGTCTCATGAGTAACGACGACGATATTCTGAATCAAACCATTGGAATCTTCGGTGAGTTCGATGCCGCCGAGTTCTACTACGGCGACTCGATCGGAAACCCGATCGACCACGCCGAGATCGTGGACAATGTTCGCACTGCACCAATCCCCGCGCCATCTTCGGGATTGATTGCGCTTTGCATGCTGTGCGCATCAACCCGCCGCCGGTAGAGCGATCAATCACTTCTTCTTCGGATGCCGAAACGCGCGCAGCGGACGTGGTCCTGGACACATCCCGACGGCGCATCCATCGTCGCTGCATCCACCGCCACCGCCGCCGCCACCATTCGGACCGCGAGGATCATCGGGATCGTCCCAGTGGTCGTCCTCGTCTTTGTTCTCTTCGCTCGCTGTCAGCACCGCGCCGATGAAAATCGCAAGGAAGCTCATGACCGGGACGATCGGATCCAGTCGCAGCCCAAACTCAGGGAGCACGACGTAGAACACCACGCCGAGGATCGCGATGAGGATGAACGCGATCGCCAGCCGACGCGCGAGCCGGACGCCCTCTTTGTTCTGCTCGTCCTGCTTGCGGATCCGCTCGCGTGCTTCATCGAGCAACCGATCCGGATCATCCGGAGCCGAGGCGCTGGAATCAGGTCCAATATAAAACTGGCGTGCAGGATCTTGTGGTTCTCGGCTCATTGCACATCCGAACCGCTCTGAGCAAGCGAATATTCGATCAACTCAAACCAACAGCGAAGCCGGTGATTCGAGCAGTTCCTTGACCGTCTTGAGGTACGACGCCGCCATCGCGCCGTCGATGATCCGGTGATCACTCGAGATCGTCATCGACATCTCGTGACCTACAACAAGCTCAGCCTCGCCCGTCTCGTCGTACTCGACAAACGGCTTCTCGATCGCGCGTCCCACAGCAAGGATCGCCGCGTTCGGAGGGTTCACAATCGCGGTGAAGTGATCGACCCCGAACATCCCGAGATTCGAGATGGTGAACGTCGATCCGCTGAGTTCCTGCGGAGAAAGCCCCTTGTCGCGTGCCTTGCCCGCGAGTCGTTTGGTCTCGGAGCTGATCTGACGCAGCCCGATCTGGTCCGCGTTGGGGATCGTCGCGACGACGAGCCCGCCGCCCTTCTCTTCAGGGAGTGAGACCGCGACACCGATGTTCACGTGCCCATGCAGATCAATCGAAGGTCCCTGCGGATTCCAAGACGAGTTGATGAACGGATGCTGATGCATCGCGATCGCGCACGCGCGGACGAGGAAGTCGTTGACCGAAAGCTTCACACCCTGCGTGCTGAGCTGCCCGTTGAGTTCCTCGCGAAGCGCCATCAGCGAATCCATCCGCGCTGACATCGTGACCTGGTAGTGGGGGATCGTCGTCTTGGACTCAACCAAACGCTTCGCGATCGTCTCGCGCATCGAGTTCAGCGGAACGCTCCGCGATTCCAGCGCCGCACCCGGAGCCGGAAGCGGCGAAGGCATCGCCATCGATGCAGGTGCCGCCGCTGTACCACCAGCCGCGGAACCATTGTTGATGACCTGCTCGACGTCCTTCTTGACGATGCGTCCCGACGGACCCGATCCAGTGATCGATCCGATCGGGATGTTGTGTTCCTGAGCAATCTTCCGCGCCAGAGGCGAAGCGAACACGCGCTCGCCCGCGTCGGTTTCGCTGCTCTGCGACGTCGCGGGAGGTTCAGCAACCGCCGTCGCCGACGATGAGGACGGCGCGGGAGCATCCGATCCACCCTCTTGCTTCGCGCTGGATTCAGACGATGCCGATGATCCGACCGATGCGATCGCGTCTTCCGTGGACTCGCCGTCTTCTGCGAGGATCACGATCGTCTCTCCGACGTTGACCTTCTCGCCCTCTCCGATCGCCAGCGATGCGACGACGCCGTCATCGAAGGATTCGAGCTCCATAGTCGCCTTGTCGGTCTCGATGTCCGCGATCACGTCGCCCGAAGAGACCGAGTCCCCAGCGTTCACGTGCCACTTGACAACCGTCCCTTGTTCCATCGTGTCCGAAAGGCGAGGCATGGTGATGTTAATAGCCATAGGTCAGTCTCCGTCAATCGATCTTATGCTGCCCAGCGAAATATACCGGTTGCTTAAGAGCTTCCAAGTAATCGCTTCGCCGTTTAAATGGCCAGATACGATCGTCTATGTGTTCGTGTTGGGGGTTATCGATATCTGAGTGGCGAAACTGCCCAGTCAGGAATCTGAACAAATACTGTATCCAAACTCGCCCAGTCTGAGGATGAACCCACAGTGCTTTGGCATTGTTCGAATACTCGTATTCCAAGTCTGTGTGAAGAAACATAACACATCTTGCAAAAATTTGTCGCTGATACTTGCTCAGGCGATGTTGTCCTCGAAGTTTGTGTTCAATGAAGTCGTCATAAAACATCCATGCAAACGAATCAATTTCTCTTACGGCTCGATCTTCGGGCCCGTCAGAGATCCAGCGTTCAAACTCATAATTTGTGATTGCTCCAGATGCAAGTTGACGCAATGCCTCGGCCAACACAATCCGCGCAGGTCTTGGATCACGATTCATCTTGTAACGGGCGAGCCACTTCATCCAATCATCTCTTTCACAGCGTCCACAATCCGATCCGGATTCGGAAGGTAGTCGTACTCCAGCCCCTTCGCATACGGCGTCGGGACATCCGCGGTGTTCAAACGAGCCGGAGGCGAATCGAGCCAATCGAAGCAACGCTCGCAGATCTGCGTGATCACCTCACTCGCGATCGATGCAAAAGGCCAGGACTGATCCACGACCAGAATCTTGTTCGTAATCTTCACGCGCTCGATGATCGAATCGATGTCCAATGGACGGATCGTCCGCATATCAAGCACATCAACCTCGATCCCCTCTTCGCTCAACCGCTCCGCGGCTTCCAGACAGAAGTTCACCGGACGACCAAAGCTCACCAGCGTCACCGCATCACCCTCGCGAGCAAGACGCGCCTGTCCGAACGGGATGTAGTACTCTTCTTCAGGGACATGCGCCTTGTCGCCGAGCATGCGCTCCGACTCAAGGAAGAAGACAGGGTCCGGATCGCGAATAGCGGTTTTGAGCAAGCCCTTCGCGTCGTACGGATTGCTCGGGATCGCCATCTTCAGACCAGGGACATTCGCGTACAGCGCTTCCACACACCACGAGTGGGTCGATGCGAGCTGTCCACCCGCGCCGTCGTTCCCGCGGAACACGATGGGACACCCGAACTGCCCGCCGGACATGTAGAGCATCTTCGGAGCGTTGTTCAGGATCGGATCCGCAGCGACAAAGCTGAACGACCAGCTCATGAACTCCACGATCGGACGCAAGCCGCTCATCGCCGCCGCGATGGACATACCCGCAAACCCGTTCTCAGAGATCGGCGTGTCGATGATCCGCTGAGGACCAAACTCGTCGAGCATCCCCTGCGAGACCTTGTACGCGCCGTTGTACTGCGCGACCTCTTCTCCCAGCAGGAACACACGCTTGTCGCGTCGCATCTCTTCGCTCATCGCTTCACGCAGCGCCTCGCGGTACTGAATCACCCGATCCCCCTCAAACGGAGGGAGCTGGTCATTGGGAAGCATCTCAGGCATCTCGAGCATGTCCTCGATCGCAGGATGGATCTGATCAGTAATCGGCTCGATGGTGGGGAGTGTGGTCATTTGATAAATCTCGTATGTGTATGTTGATATGAAGCGAATCGATTGGCTGTTACAGCAGCGGATTATTCAACCCATGACCAAACTCAGTCGTGGGTGACAGGTTCTTCTCAGGATTCGCGTACACATCGGTAAACAGCTCGTTCGCTTCCGGAGCAGGGGATTCTTCCGCGAACTTCATCGCTTCGCGGACCTGCGTCTTGATCTCGCCCTGCAGCTCTTTCCATGACTCCTCCGTCATATCTCCAGAGTCCATGAGCTGGGAGAGCAAGCGAGCGATCGAGTCCTGTTCCTTGAACGACTCAACCTCGTCCTTCGTGCGATACTTCTGCGGATCGGACATCGAGTGTCCCTGATAGCGGTAGGTCTTGAGATCCACAAACCCTGGACGCGAGCTCGATCGGCACTGCTCAACAAAAGGCTTGAACTGCTCATACAAGTGGCAGATATCCAGTCCATCGATCTGAACCGAGTTGATGCCATACGACTGACCACGCGAGATCAGGTTCTCCGCGTTGGCCGTATGACGATTGATCGCCGTGCCCATGGAGTATCCGTTGTTCTCGATGATGAAGATGACCGGGATATCGTGGACCGAGACGTAGTTGAGCGCCTCGTGGAACGCGCCCTGATCGATCGCGCCGTCGCCGAGGTAGCAGAGAGTCACTTTCTTCTTGCCCTCGCCCATCACTTCGAGCTTGTACTTCTCAGCAAACGCGAGTCCCGCTCCCAGCGGCGTCTGCGCGCCGACGATGCCGTGACCACCAAACAACCAGTTGGGTTTGTCGAACATGTGCATCGATCCACCCTTGCCCTTGGCGCAGCCGTGGATCTTGCCGAACATTTCCGCCATGCACGCTTCAGGGGTCATCCCACGCGCCAGCGCGTGCCCGTGATCGCGATACGCCGTGACGACGGGATCGTCGTGATTCACCGCGCCGATCGTCCCCACAGCACACGCTTCCTGTCCCGTGTAGATGTGACAGAACCCACCGATCTTCGCTTGCTGATACGCCTGCATCGTGCGATTCTCGAACTCGCGGATGAGCTGCATGGATCGAAGCCATTGGAGCTTCTGCTCAGTGGTGGGGGAGGCGGAAGTGTTGTCAGTCTTGACGCTCATGTTCTTAGCCGCCTTCGCTGCATGTGCTGAGTCGGTCGTGGTTTGGGTCATTCGGGTGCCCCTGTTTCCCATCGATTGAACATGCCGGAACAGTTCCAATCGACTGGGGAGATATCGGTCGTATTCAGTGCTCGTTTGACTCGGTCCAGAAAGATCGCGCTGATCTTCTGGACCGATTCGCACATTGTAGGGGTACTTCGCCGTCCCGGCGGATCAAGATGCGGTTTAACGCCCAAAAATGGGGGTCGCGGAGTGTGTTGGATATCAAAAAACAGGCCATCAACCCACTGGAGCCGGGTCGATGGCCTGCTTGTTTCTATCCAATGAGCCAATCCGAAGATCAGCCCGAAAGCCGGCTCACTCAGTCCTTCATCGTCGTCTTCGCGATCGACTCCTGGACCTGCGATTGGAGCAGCACCAGAGCCGTCTGGACCTGCAGATCGATCCCGTCCGTGATCAGCGTGTTCGGATCAGGCCGCTCAGCATCCACGATCTCGTTGCCTTCCTGATCGATCGGGAAGATATCCGCGTCCCTCCGGAGCAGCAGCGCCTCAGCGGACTGACTCGGGAGCATCTCCACATGCAGATCCGGCTCGATCCCCCATTCCGTCGCGCCAGGGACCTTGTGGATCATGCGAGGCGAATCGATCTGGTAGTGCTGCGTCGTCAGCTTCATCGCCGACAACCCACCTGGGAGCATGTACACGTTCTGGACCGAGCCCTTACCAAACGAGCGTGCGCCAACGATCAACGCTTTGTTCTTGCCCTGATGAGCGCCCGCTTGGATCGCTCCAGAGACAATCTCCGACGCCGACGCCGAGCCCTCGTTTACGAGCACCACAACAGGGATATCCCGCACGGAGTACTTCGGATTCACGGCTCGCACATCCTGACGATCCTGAGTGATCCCCGCGGCATCAACAGTCTTCACAACCATCCCGTGAGGGACAAACCGCGAAGACAACTGCACCGCTTGATCAAGCAAACCACCAGGGTTGTATCGAAGATCAAGCACCAACGCGTTGAGCCCGTCTTCCTTCATCTCCACGATCGCGCGATCAAAGTCCCGCGTCGTATCCTCAGTAAACCCAGTCAAACGGACATACCCGATGCCCTCGTCCTGATCGAGGAAGTAGTTCCAGTCGTCATCGCCCGGACCAGTCTTGGACCAGCCCTTGACCGAAGGCAGATCAATCTTGGCGCGAGTCATCGTGAACTCGAGCTCCTCAAAGACCTCCTGCCCCGTTTCGTCTTCGCTCTTGCGCTCGACCGTCAGCGTGACCTCGGTATTGGGAGGGCCGGTGATGACCTCGACCGCTTGATCGAGCCCCAGACCCACAGCAGAGATCCCATCAACCTTCTTGATGATGTCATCCGCCTGCAATCCGATCCGCTGCGCCGGAGTCCCCTCGAGCGGAGTCACGATCGTGATGTTCTGAAGCTCATCGAGCTGGATACGGATCCCGACCCCGATGAACTCGCCTTGGGTTGATCTGCGGAACCGCGCGACCTCGTCGGGCCAGATGATCGCGGTATACGGATCAAGCTGCGCGATCGCGCCGTTGCCAAACTCATGCAGCAACGCCTCAGGCATCACGCTGACCGTGTCACGCGATGCGGACATGATCGAATCAATCACTCGGCGAAGGTCGTACGCGCTCGCGGGACGTGACTTGTTCTCATACTTGGCGCGGATCGAGTCCAGCTCATCAATGAACCGCTCACACAGCGAGTCGTCCGCGAACCCAAGGAACGCGCCAGACAGGTCGGTGGTGGTCGCCATCGTGCGGACCGCGTCCACACCTCCCAGGATCAGCTCGTTCATCGAGACCCCTGAAGGATCACGCTTGGATTGGCGCGAGACATGCTGAGCCGCAGACCGCTGGATCGCGGTACGGACCGTGATCGAATCGATCCCCTGCAGCTTGTCTGTGTAGAGATCGCCGTAGGAGTTGTAAGGAGGAAGCCCGTCAAGCTCCTCCGCAAGCCGGCGCTCGTTGCGGAGCTCCCACAAACGCTCCGGGACATACAAACGGATCATCGTCAGACGACGATTGAGCCGCTCAACATCATCCTTGAACGTCCCCGCTTGGTCATGAATCGCGTCGAGTCGATAGAAAAGCTCCGAAGCGATCAACCAATCACGCTCCGCCTCCGCTTGCTTCGCGGCCTTGATCGACTCATCAATCAATCGCTTGACCTCAGCATCCGAGAAGAACATGTCCTCGTTGTCATACAGCACCTGCAGCGCCACCGCGGCGCTCAGCGCCTTGGAGAGCTCAATAGACGATCCGTTCTCGTCAAAGTTGGCAAGATGCTCCTCGAGCGTGGTGTTTGCTTCCTCGATCGATTCAGCGCGAGTCACCTCACGCTTCTCGATGTTCTTCTGCAGCAGCGCCAGCGAGTCTGTGAAGTCGATATCCGCGCTGCTGATCCAAGGATCAGGAGTCAGCAGATCCGCGATCCCCGAGTCATCACCCTGAGTCGCGAGATCCCAGACCAGTTCCGGAGTCGGCGTGATCGGCGCATCCGCCGGAGAACCCGCAAGTGCCGGGAGAGTCGCGAGACCGAGCGTGGTCCCCAGGACCGTGAGAAGAATGGACTTGGTTGGCTTCATGTGAACTCCGTTGATAGACCCAAACAAAAAGAGCAGAATCAGAGACTGGATCGGCCGGATCGACCAAATAGAGCGAGTTTGCTCCAAACTTGAACGATCCACGAACGTATCGGACAGTCCAATCCGGGCTGACCCACACTGGGTGTACGTCTGAGCACCGATAAAGTTTCCGATCTCGTTCAATGACCTCCTGCAAGTCAAAACGATCGAGCGGCACGACTATTTCATCAAGAACGAAAGTCTAAAGAAATCACCTTGCGATCACTGCACTTACGGAAGCACGCGCCCCTTGCGAGCACCGACGACCGCGAATCCCACCATCATAATCACCACCACGCTCGTCACCGCGATCACCCCGCTCGGACCATCGGTGAACTGTCTCCCGACGAGTCCGCACAATGGACCAGCCGCGTATCCGACCCCAATAAACGCCTCGTGCTTACCCCCCGCATCCACGTCTGCGTTCCCGACCGCCATCGCGTAGTAGAGCGCGCCGTAGTACGTCGTCGCGATCCCGATCCCCGCGATCGATAGCCCTGCGATCAGCAGCGTCAGACCAGCCGAGTTCAAACCATCAGCATTCACACCGCCAACAGTCGGCGCGATCATCGCGATCGCGAATCCGACAATCAACGCCCCCATCCCGATCCAAGGCACCGACCATCTCCCGTGCCATCCATGCCAGCGTTCAAACAACGCGAAGAAGACAATCCGAACCACAAGCCAGGTGCTCGCGACCGGAGTCCACCACAGCTCAGGAAGCCCAAGCTTGGTCTCGATTGATGGCAGTAGGGGGGTCATCACCGAGAGGATCACATACGAAGCGATCAGCATCATCCGGAACACTTGAAGCAACGGAACATACACCGGAGGATGCCGCTCGTGTGTCTCCTCGATGTGCTTCGCGGGTTCCGCTGAGAGCTTGAGCACCAGCCCTGCGATGATCAGGTGAATCCCTCCCAGCAGCGACACAATCAGGAACGGCGAGGACTCCAGCAACGGCGCCATCGACCAGAACGACAGCACCAAAGCCGTCGCCCACGTGATGTTGAACTTCCCGATCGTCGATCGCATCACGCGTCCCGAGCGACCTCCCGACAAGTACGCATGCACGATCGGCCACTGCACCCCAGTCGTCGCCATGAACACGATCCCCATCACCCATAGAGCGATTTCCGTCTGAGCCGGGAAAAACGTACTCGCGAGATACGGCAGCTGCGCGACCAGCGTCAGCAGCAGCATCAACCCAATCAGCACACGCTTGGTCGTGAATACATCCGACCGCTTGATCGCACGATTGATCGCCGGCCCGCTGAAATACGCCGCCGGGATGTATGATCCGCCAAGCGCCAGCGCGAGCAGCAGGTTCTGCCGGCCTGTGTATCCGAGCCCCTGATCCGCGATAAACGCGATCCCCGTCGTCACCACCGCCGTGCCCATCGACCCCAAAAATGTGATCAGGAGCACCAGCGGGATCGAAGCAGGATTGGACGATTGGTTTGCCATTGGTAAGCGAGGATCGTAGACTCCCTCCACGCCCCCCAGACGACGGATCACGCCATATGGAGTGTTCTTTACTTTGGGGGCAAGGGTCCCGTAGCTCAACTGGATAGAGCGTTGGCCTCCGAAGCCAAAGGTTCTGCGTTCGAATCGCAGCGGGATCGCTTCCCCTTTCAATCTTCATCCTCCCCGAGACCCCTCCGTATGGATCCAGCAACTGGAAACTCGATGCAGGGGTGGTCCAAGTGAAGGGCTGGGCGAAGTTCTCCGACTGTGAGCAGTACCGCTACACCCTCGGACGACGCTGGGCCGAGGGAGGACAGCGCGTCTGCTTCTGCCTGCTCAATCCATCCACCGCCGATGCCAAAGTCCTCGATCCCACGCTGACTCGCTGCCACCGCTACGCGCTGCGATGGGGGTTCCACGCGATGGATGTCGTCAATGTCTTCGCGCTGCGTTCCACAGACCCCAAGGGACTCAAGCAGGTCGATGATCCCATCGGTCCAGACAACGATCGACACATCTCGCGCCTCGCCAAGCAAGCAGACCTCGTCATCGTCGGATGGGGTACCCACGGCTCGCTCATGGATCGCGGATCTCGCGTCGCTGAACTGCTCGAGCGTGTCTGCGATCCGCACTGCCTCGCGACCACCAAGCACGGCTACCCAAAGCACCCCCTCTATCTCCGCGCCGATCTCGAACCAATGCCCTTCACCCACGCGCTCTGCTAGGATCATCCATGAGCAAGCATGGCGTCCAGCGTGTCTTCCAAGTCATCCACATCACCGCGCTGAGTCTCTGGCTCGGAGCCGTAGGCATGAGCGGCATCGTCGCCGCGACCGTCTTCCCAGGAATGGCGCGCATGCAGCCCACCCTCGGCGCTTATCCAGACTACGAGGGCGACCACTCGCTGCTCGCCGCGGGACAGATCGCCGGCAAAGTGTTCTTGATTGTCGACTCCATCCAGTTTGGAGCCGCGGCGATCGCGCTGGGATCACTCGTCACGATGCTCATCGCGGGATACTCGCTCAACACCATCCCAAGAGTCCTCCGCGTCATCACACTCATGGCGACCATGGGACTCCTCAGCTGGCACCTCTTCATGCTCATGCCGGGAATGAGCGAGGACCTCGTGCTTTACTGGGATTACGCACAGATTGGTGATACCGAGCAAGCGGACATCCACAAGAACAACTTCATGGCTCTCCATGAGACCGCCGCCAACTCATTGAAAGGCCTCACCCTCGGCACGCTCATCAGCCTGACCCTCGCTGTCTGGACCGCGATCGGTGCACAGCCCAAGAGCCCGATGTAAGAACGCTGAATAAAAGAAGATCACCCTCGTTGAAGATGATCTTCTCGTTGTGGTCCAGATGAATGGACAGATTTGTTTTTCAGCAGTCTTGGCTATACCAGCTCATCGACGACGCCGGACACACATCAATCCACCGATTGATAGCAACGCCAACGCGCTTGGTGCCGGGATAAAGTCAACATTGTCGATCGCGGTCGCATCACCGCCGTTGGTGTATTCGCCTCGGATGTAGAGGCCGGTCATGTCAGCGAGGATGGATTCAATCTGCTCCTGAGTTGCCAGCGATCCAGAGAGCGTCGCGTCAGAGAAAGCACTGATGATTCTCCATTCAGCATCCACAGAGACGAGCGCAGATGCTGAAGTCCATTGGTCATTGACTGGTTGCGTGCCAGCATCGATTCCGATAGAGATTCCTGCACCAGTGAGGATGATGTCAGCGCGATCTCCACCGAGGTTCGTGTGGTTGCCGGTGATTCCGAGAATGTCGTAGGAGATGGTGTTGTTGTAGAGGCCGCTGAGATTCCCGAGGTCTTCGGTCGGAGCGGAGAACAGCCAAATGTTTCCGCTCACAACATCGCGGGCGCGGATCGCACCGAGTTCGTTATTGCCGATCGTGCCATCCCACATAAAACCTGTGCCGTCGTTAACGATTCCCCAGCCTTGCGCGTCATCGTTGAATGCATACGCAACCCCTGCGTATGAGACCGATGAGATACCTGTGATCGCAGCAGTGGCGGCGAGCTTCATAGCGAGTGTAAACATACTTAAGTTCTCCCTGTACGAGTGTGTGCTTAGGGAATATGCCCGATATTCCAGCGATTGCCAGCCAACTACGCCGGTTTTGAACGCTTTCATGCTGTTTTTGATCCCTACGATCGCCCATGGCGACCAAACAACACCCCAAAGGCAAGGACAACCCAAGAGGACTCAAAGACATCCCCTTCGCGCTCCCAGAGGTCACCCCAGAGCAGCGCAGCCGAGCACTCAAAGTCGCCAACGCACTCCGCAAGCACTACCCCGACGCCCACTGCGAGCTGACCTTCTCCAACCCCCACGAACTCCTCATCGCGACCATCCTCAGCGCCCAGTCCACCGATGCAGGAGTCAACAAAGCGACCCCCGGACTCTTCAAAGCGTTCCCCACCCCAGCCGACTATGCCGCATCGACCCCAGAGAAGATCGAGCCCTACATCAAAACCATCGGCCTCTTCCGCAACAAAGCCAAATCCATCCACGCCTCTATGACCTCCGTCGTCAACGACTTCGATGGAGAGGTCCCCTCAACAATGGACGAACTCCTCACCCTCCGAGGCGTCGCGCGCAAAACCGCCAACGTCGTCCTGGGAAACGCGTTCGGGATCAACGTCGGATTCACAGTAGACACCCACATCCAGCGCCTCGCGTGGCGTCTGGGATTCGTGGACGAACCCAAGATGGACACCGCAAAGGTCGAGAAACTCCTCATGGCCCTCTTCCCAAGACCCCGCTGGTCCGAGCTCGGACACGCCCTCGTCTTCCACGGCCGCTACAACTGCACCGCACGACCCAACTGCAAACACGACCACCCCATCTGCAAAAAATTCGGCGTCAACTGCGACAAGCCATACAACAAATCCAAGCTCTGAAAAAAACAGCCCCGCATGGGACTGTGAAGTTGGTGTTGTTGAGTAAGTAATTTAGAGCTTCGCGAGCTCGTCGCTGTCAAAGTCTGCGTTGGTGTAGACCTTCTGCACGTCGTCGAGGTCTTCGAGCGTCTCGATCAGGTTCATGACCTTGCGAACGTCGTCGCCCGTCACGGCAACAGTGTTGTCGGGAATCCGCGCGATGGTCGCTTCCATGATCTCGATACCAGCACCCTCGAGCGCTTCTTTGCACCCCTGAAACTCGCTTGGCTCGGTCACGATCGTCCAGACACCCTTGTCTTCACCCTCACCCTCGGGAGATTCCACATCATCAGCGCCGCTCTCGAGCGCGACCTCCATGATCTGGTCCTCGCCGTACTTGTTTGCATCGACGATGATCTGTCCCTTGGTCTGGAACATGAACGCGACGGTCCCCGCGTTGCCCATCGAGCCGCCACCCTTCTTGAAGCTCGTGCGGACATCACCGACGGTACGTGTGTTGTTGTCCGTCAGCGCGAGGATCAGCACCGCCGTGCCTCCCGGCGCGTAGCCCTCGTAGACAAGTTCCTGGAAGTCCGCGCCGCCCGTCTCTCCCGCGCCCTTGTCGATGGCGCGTTTGATCGTATCCTTGGGCATGTTCTCATACTTCGCCTCGTCGATCGCGTAGCGCAGCGCCAGGTTCGTATCCGGATCAGGACCCCCCGCACGAGCCGCGGCCATGATCGCTTTGGAACACTTGGACCAGATCTTGCCCTTCTTGTTGTCCTGACGCGCCTTGCGGTGCTTGATATTCGCCCATTTACTATGTCCAGCCATCGATCAATCCTCTGCTTACTTCGTCGGGTCCAGCCCGTCCATTTTATCTTCAAACTGCGGGATCGCAATCCCCGCCGAGTTCGGAGTCACCTTGGGTGTCCGCCCCGACTCCGCATCGGTGATCTTGAAGCGGATCGAGCTCAGCTCGTCGCGCAGCATTTCCACCGCACGCGCGTTGGTCTGCTGATCCGAGATCTCCGTCAGCCGCTTGCGGAGCTGATCCTCCGCTTCCAGCCACGACTTCATCGCTCGATCAAAGTCTCCGAGCATCCAGTACGCATCACCGAGGTGATTGTGGATCGTCGCGTTGGAATGATCCAGCGCCGCGGCTTCTTCGAGCAGCGAGCGAGCGCCCTGTAGAACAACCTGCCCGTTCTCATCGAGCTGATCCTCGAACACCCCGATCGCGTAGCGAGCCCACGCGAGTGAGTCGGTGATGCTCGCTGTCCCAGGTTCTGACGCGTGCGCGATCTCCAGCAAGCGGATCGCTTCCTCAAGATCCCCGCCGTCTTCGACCATGCGGTATCCGAGGTCGTTGTTCGCCCACGCGTGCCGCTCGTTGTACCGCAGCGCGAGCCGGTACATATCGTTCGCGTCGCTTGTCCGATCGTAGAACGAAGCGATCACCGCGACCGAGTACGTCAGATCCGCGACCACGCCGTCGAGATCCTCAGCGTCCGCGAGCGTCCCCTCGTTGAGCGTCCCAAGCGAACCAACGATCAGATCCCGCGCCTCGACCAGCAGCCCCGCGTCCTCGAACCGCTTGACCGCGTCCTCAAGGTCCTGTGCCGACCCGACCTGTCCGATCAGCGACGCCAGATCAGATGTCAGCGTCGGATCAAGCTGCCCATTTGAGTCAATACTCAATCGACCAAGCAGTTCCAGTGTCCTGCTCGGATCAGTCCCACGCAGCATGGATTGCATCGCGATCGTCAGGATTTGTGTCCCGCCCTCGCCGCGACTCTCGCGCAGTCTTCGGACGAGCTGCTCGTACGCATCCATTGAGAAATCACTCTCAGTTGGTCGCGCCACGATCTCGATCTGATCCAGCGCATCGCTCGCCGTGATCCCGTCGCTCTGGTCCTCACCAAGCTGATCACGTGCAATATCAATCAACTCAAGCACCCGATCCGCGGTCGTTTGCTGCGTATCAGATTCAATCACCGCTCCAAGCACCCGCGCCAGCCGAAGCCCCTGCCCGCGTTCGTACTGCCATGAATCGTCCGCCGGGATGAGCTCCTCGATCGGGAACTCGCTGACCCTTCCCAGCGCCCCCGCGCGTTCGAGCCGTTCCAAGCCGTCATCGACCGATACCAAACCCTCGAGCCGATCCAGCGCGATCTCGTCAGCTTCCATCCGCCGCGATTCATCCGATCGGATCAACCCCTCATGGAGCCGACCGACCCGTCTTGAAGGAACCCGCTGATGCAGCTCATCAAGGAACCCCTCCGCGCCGATCTCATCGCCGCTCAGCACGATCAGCCGCGCCATCGCCGACGACAGATCCACCGATCCCGGCATCAACCCAAGCTGCGCATCGAGCCACCCCAAACCGCGCCGGATCGCCGTGTCATCACCCATGGATGCCTGCGTTGCCCAGATGCTCAGGAGCAGATCGATCCCGATCTCGCGCCACGGATGACGCGCATGCACATCGAGCAGCAAGCGTTCGCTCTGTCCGATCATCACCGCCGCTCGCCCGTCCTGCTCGCCACTCGCGCCAGCCCCAGCGAGTTCATGAGCGCGGATGAGCCGAACAAGCGCCGACTCTGGGAGCCGTTGCCCAAGCGATCGCGTCACCGTCCGCAGCGCCTCAGTATCCGCGGCTACCCCCGTCGGACCACGCATCGAGATCAGCTGCTCATAGATCGCCTCGTCATACGGATCCAGATCGATCGCCCGCTCGAGCGCCCCGATCGCAGATTCAGCGTCCTGTCGCTGCTGAGCAGCACGAGCAAACAGCAACCAATCCGAAGAACGAGCACCGTTGCCCATCGCTCGCTGCTGAGCGAGTTCAAACGCTTCACCCGATCGGTTCGCAGCGATGAGCGATTCGATGTAGAACTTCCACTCCGCCGCGTTCATCGAAGATGCTCGCGCTGAGCACTCTTCAAAGTACGTGTCAGCATCATCCCAGCGAGCCGCCAGCGCCGCTTCTCTCCCGAGCGCGATCACCGAAGTCGTCGAAAGACTACTAAAAGAGTCAATCTTTGGATCATCCGCAAGATCAGGTCGCTGGAGCTCCAACCGGATGAGCGTGCGCATCAGCGCCGAGGTCTCATCATCGCCCTCGATCGACGCGTGCAGCTCCGCCGCATCTCCATCGACGCGGACCATCGCGGGAACCACGACCGTCGCCGTCGCAGGAGACCGCTCAATGATCCCGCGAGCCGCCTTGATCTTCTCGTCACGATCCGCATGAAGACTCAGCACACGAGCGCACGCGACGGGAGACACAATCGACGGATCCACCGATGCCAGCGCAGACTCCATAGACGCCGCGTCATTCCGCATCCCCAGCACCATCCCCAGCAGCGACTCTCTGCTCGAGATCGACAACTCCGGATCCGACGCCTGCTCCTGGAAGGATTGGTACAGAAGATCCCCAATCAGCGGATGCTCTCCAAGGATCGCGACCTGCTGCTGGAGCTGTGCCGTTGTATTGCCTGGGTTTTCTTCGATCCACGCGAGCACGCTGATCGCCGCCTTGGCGCTCTGTCCCGAAAGCAGCGCCGCGCCAACGCGTCGAAACATCAACTCCCGTGGTTCATTGGGAAGCACCGATCGCGCTTCCATGTACGCCTCAAACGCTCGGTCCCCCTCATCGAGCAGCATCCACGCATCGCCCATCGTCGCGAGGCGCTCCGCGCGTTTGGTGTACAGCTGCACCAGCTCGCGCCGATACACCGGATCGCGTGCTACGTCCGCACTAAGCATCCCCAGCGCCGAGCCCATGACCTCTGCGCCTGCTGAGTACGACCCCGACTCGATCAGCGTCTGACCCAGTAGCACCCCAGCCAGCAGTCGCCCCGCATAATCCTCGCCGCCCTCACCCGCTTCGTTGTTCCATACACGCGAGCACAACTCGATCACGCGTTCGCGATCGTCCACGATGCCCATCGCGCCATACACCACCACCCGCGTCGCACGCTCCCCCAAATCCACGGCTCTTAAATACGCCTCCGACCCCTGAATCCGATCACCCGATCGCAGATACGCATCCCCGAGCCCAACAAGAATCTCAGGAGACTCCGGAGACACCTCATGCAACTGCGTGAACATCGCGATCGCGGTCTCATAGTCCTCGTTGTTCATCGCCGAGCGAGCACGCACGTAGCCCTTCGCGATCTGCGGATTCAACGCCACATCTTGTTGTTCTACTTGATCCTGATCGCTCACATACTCCGTGAGCACCTCGTCGAGGGAACGATGCGCTTTGGTATACGCCTCAGACCCTTGGCGCAGCTGCACGAGCCGCCCGTCCATCAGTCTGTTGACCAGCTCACGTGCAGGTTCCGAGGGGTTCTTCTGCTCCCGCTCAGCGAGCGAAACAAGCTGCGCCTTTGTGTCCAGCGATCCAAGTTCAGCCGAGTAGTGCTCGTCGCTCGCACGCGTGCTCTGTGTACGCTGCTGCGATGAGCATCCACCGATCCAGAGCCCAGCCGCCCCGAGCGAGGGCGCCAAGAGCATGCGGATGATCCATGAGTGGTCTTTGCGCATTATGTCCCGCTTTCAAAGGAGATCAACCACCGCTCGAGCCGAGTGTACGTGTCCAGCGTCTGGTTCGCTCGGATCGAGCGTTCCATCGATACCGCGATCGTGTCAGGGTTCTTCGCGCTCTTGATGAGCTTCGCTTTGTGCAGCGCCCTGGCAATCTTCGCATCGAGCGGCAGCGCGTGCGCATCGAGCCCCAGCAGCAGCACGCGAGAGATCACAAACCGAGGCAACGCCTCAAGCGACTCGAGAAACGCACGCGCGTCTCGCTTGTTCATCTCTTCGAGCGGCTTGAGCGTCAAGCACTGGTTCTTCTCAAAGATCATCCCCAGAGCCTTGATCAGCCGCTGCGACCGATCCTCCCCTCGCTGATAGCGGGCGCCAAGCAGCGACTCGATCTCCGTTGGAAACGCAACACGCAGCTCGTTGTAATCCACAAACTGCTCGTGGATCTTGTGCATCGCGCGGACCGCGTTCTCCATCGTCGATTCCCAGAGCAGCATCGAGAACACGAGCTCATGGAGCAACCGATCATCGCACCATTCAGGCATCGGACACAGCGAGCACGCATCCACAGACTCGCTCCACTCGTCCCGCTCGCTCAGCGTCGCGAGCATGGTCTCCGGGTTGTACTCTTCCTTGCTCGCCACGATCAGTTGTCCCCCGCACTGTTGTCGGTACGGTCGGCAATATCCTCCGCCGAAGCATCATCCCCATCGGTCTTGCGGAACGGATCCGACGCGAGCAGCTCAGAAATCACCTGCTGCTCCCTCATCCCGTGGTCGTACTCCAGCTTGAGCGTCGGCATCTCCTTGAGATGGATCCGATCCATCACGTCGCGCCGGATGCGACCCATCGCCGCCTTGAGCCCGTGCATCGTCAGCTCCGCACGCTCCTCAGGCATCACGCTCACAAACGCCTTCGCGTGCTTGAGATCATCAGTGATCTCCACCTTCGTGATCGTGATCAATCCGCGGATCCGAGGGTCGTTGAACCCACGCGAAATCCGTCCCTGCAGCTCACGCTGGATATTGGACGCGATCTGTTGTGCTCTTCGCTTCATATCGCCCCTTCCGCGTGCGCCAGCATCTCCGCGCTGATCCCGTCGTGATCGATCGCTTCACCAGTCTGCAGGTCATCCATCCGCACGATCTCTCGCGTTGTAGAGATGACCTCGCAGTCGTACCCCGAGCGGACGCGTTCGAGCACGCGATCGAGCACCTGAGCCGCGACCATCCCGGAGTTGGACACCATCGACACACCAAGCACCGCTCGGTTCCAAACGTCCAGCGCCCCGACCTCGCCCACACTGACCATGTGATGACGATGGCACGCATCCTTGACAGAATGGACCACGCGGCGTTTGTCCTTGAGACACTCCGCGCCCGGGATATCAAGCTCAATCTGCATCACTCCAATGACCATCGCTTAGTCCAGTGTCCGCTTGATCTCGACGCTCTTGTAGCACTCGATGACGTCGCCTTCCTTGATGTCGTCGTACCCAGCGACCTTCATGCCGCACTCCATGTTGGCGCGAACTTCCTTCGCGTCGTCCTTGAACCGCTTGAGCTGATCGAGCTTGCGGTTGTTCTCGACGACCACGCCGTCGCGTGTAACACGGATAAACGCGTCACGCTGCACGATCCCGTCGGTGACGTAGCACCCCGCGATCGCGCCGACCTTGGACACCTTGAACACCTGACGCACCTCGGCGTGACCCAGCACCTCTTCGCGGATCTCCGGAGCCAGCAGTCCTTCTGCCGCCTTCTTCATGTCCTCGACGATGTGGTAGATCACCTGGTAGTTGCGGATCTCAACACGCTTCGCTTCCGCGAGCGTACGCCCCTTCGCGTTCGCGATGACGTTGAACCCGATGATGACCGCGTTGGACGCGTTGGCAAGCAGGATGTCCGATTCTGTAATCCCGCCGACCGCCGAATGGATCACGCGGACCTTGACCTCGTCTCCCGAAACCTTCTCGATCTCGGACTTGAGCACATCCACCGAACCCTGCACGTCCGCCTTGAGCACGACAAGGATCTCCTTGAGCTCGCTGTCGGCCATCTGCGAGAACATCGAATCCAGCGTGACCTTGGGTTGAGCAAGCTGCTCAAGACGCTCACGCTCACGGCGTTGCTCCGCCGCCTTCTCTGCTTCCTTGAGCGAACCAACGCAGTAGAACTTGTCGCCCGCATCCGGAAGCTCGTTGATACCAGAAATCTGGATCGGCATCGGAGGCAGCGCACTCTTGAGCTGCTTGCCACGATCATCAGTAATGTCACGAACACGACCAAACGCGCGTCCCATCACAATGAAGTCACCGACGTTCAGCTCGCCCTCTTGGATCAGGATGTTGGCGACATTACCGCGCCCGCCCTCAGGACGCGCCTCGATGACCGTTCCCTGCGCCTGACCGGAGTAGTCCGCCTTGAGTTCGAGTACCTCTGCTTGCAGATCAAGGATCTCAAGCAGCTCTTGGATACCAGTCCCCTTGATCGCCGAGGTCTTGACGATCTCGGTGTCCCCGCCCCAGTCTGTTGGGTTGAGTCCGTGCTCAGCGAGCTGACCGAGGATGCGCTGGATGTTCGCTTCCGTCGCTTGTTCCTTATCGATCTTGTTGAGCGCCACGATGATCGGGACACCCGCCGCTTTCGAGTGCGAGATCGACTCAATCGTCTGAGGCATCACGCCGTCATCCGCCGCGACGACGAGCACCACGATGTCCGTGACATTCGCACCGCGTGAACGCATCGCGGTAAACGCCTCGTGACCAGGAGTATCAATGAACGTCACATACTTCTCGCTCTCGCCCGCTGTCACTGGGACGCGGAACGCGCTGGTCGCTTGGGTAATGCCGCCCGCTTCGCCGTCCGCAACATTCGCGTTGCGGATGCGGTCCAGCAGCGAGGTCTTGCCGTGGTCCACGTGACCGAGGATGGTCACGATCGGACCGCGAGCACGCTCGTTGACACGATCACGCTCAGCAAACTGCTCCGCAACCTGCTCCTCAGCGCCCTTCGCTTCGACGACCTCAAGCTCGATGTCCCAGTCGATCATGATCTCCTGAGCCTTCTCCGATTCGATCCCGGAGTTGATCGTCGCCATCACGCCTTGCATGAAGAGCTTCTTGACGATGTCCGCACCCTTCACACCCGTCGCCGCCGACAAGTCCTTAATGGTGAACGGCTCAGAGATCGAGACCTTCCCGCCAACCTTCGCAGGGGTCTGCGATGCCGCCGCGCTCGAACGCATCTGGTTCTGGCGCTGCTTGAGGTAGCCGCCGGATTTCTTGAGCCGTGCCTCGCGTTCAGCGAGATCCGCCGCGCTCCAGCCGCTGCCCTCTCCGTCGTTGCGACGAACCCCGCTCCCGCCGGGTTGACGACGCCGTGTGCTCCCGCCGCGTGGGGCGCGACCACCCGGATCCATGCCGGGAACCGCGTAGCCGCCGCCACCGCCGCCCTGGTATCCGCCACCATCGCGAGGTGGTGGACGCCGACGTGGTGCCTCGACCTGCTCAGGCGCTTCAACACGAACAACCTTGGGTCCCGAAAGCTTCATCGACTTCTTCTTGAGGTCCTCGATCCGCGGCCCAGCAGGGGTCACAACCGATGGACGCGTCGGCACGTTCATTTTCGGTGGTGGAGGAGGAGTGGTGGACTTGGGTTTCTCAGGAGCTTTCGCAGCTGTTGATTCCTTCTCGTCACTCTTCGCTTGATCCGACGATGTGTCTGAAGACGCATCGGTTCCTGCGTCTGTTGGCGCATCACTGGTTGGGGCCGAAGCCGCAACGCTGGGCTTGCTTACTTCCGGAGCAGCAGGAGCCGATTCAGCAGCCGGAGCAACCGACTTGGCACCAGGGGCCTTCGGAGCCGCGATCTTCGCCGCAGGCGGAGGTGGTGGGGGAGCCGCGACAGCGGTCGCCGCCTTGGTCGCGCCCTTCGAGTCGTCATCAGTATCCGACTTCTTCGCCTTGGTCGCTTTCTTCGGAGAACGCGCCTTCTCGAGATCGACCTTCTCAGTCTTCTCAACCGCAGTGTGCGGCGACTCCTCGCCCTCCTCGGCGCTGAACCATTCACGCACGGTCTGCTCAAGACCAATGGAGATCGTGGACATGTGATTCTTGATCACATCCGCCGGAATGCCCTCCGCGTGGCACTTCTCAACAATCGCCTTGGATTTAATCCCAAGCTCTTTCGCCAGTTCAAAGATTCGTTTATTCGCCAAGTGGTCCTCCGTTCATCGAACGGTTTTGAAGTCTGTCTCTCGATTCAACTACGTATTTCAATTCGCCTCTGCGCCATCCGGGAGTTATGCACCACCCAAGATGTCCGACGCTCGGCTCTCCGCCTCTTCCGAGGTCTCCGCTTCCTCGCTGTCATCCGATGATGGCGCCGAATCGATCGCACCACCCAGAATCGCCGCAGCCGCGGCCTCAGGATTGTCCGAAGGATTGACATCACCAGAAAGGATCGACGATGCCGCCGCTTCTTCCTCAGCGCGACGCGCCTCGGCTTCCGCCTTCTCGATCGCCTGCTGCTCTTCAACAAGCTTCGCCTTCTCAGCACACAGCTCAACCGCCTGCTCAGCGACCTCTGGTGACAGCTCAAGCTCCGCTTCAAGCACCTCGGTGCCGACCTCGACAACATCAAAGACAGAAATCATGCCCAGTGCCGCGAGACGATCGACCTTGTCCTCCGTCACGCCCTCGATCTGAGTCAGTGTCTCAGACAGCGTCGTCAGCGTCTTGGTGAACTCTTCCGGAGTCAGGATGTCCACATCCCACCCAGTCAAGCGAGCTCCCAGACGCACGTTCTGACCGCGCTTACCGATCGCCAGCGAAAGCTGATCGTCACGCACAACAACCGTTGCGCGACCAAGCTCGAAGCACAGCGAGATCTCGTTGACCTCAGCAGGCTTGAGCGCGTTGGCAATCAGGATCTGCGACGACTCGTTCCAGCGGACGATATCGATCTTCTCGCCGTTGAGTTCATCAACGATGGTCTTGATGCGTGAGCCGCGGATACCGACGCACGCGCCGACCGCGTCCACCTTCGAGTCGATCGAAGCGACCGCCATCTTCGTGCGATACCCCGCTTCGCGTGCGATCGCCTTGATCTCGATCGTGCGATCGAGCACTTCTGGCACTTCAACCTCAAAGAGGTACTTAATAAAGTCCGGATGCGCTCGGCTCAGGTAAATCTTCACCTGCGAGCCCATGTCCTTGACATCAAGCACAAACGCACGCACCCGATCGCCAGGCATGAACTGCTCACCCGGGATCTGCTCGCTCCGGAGCATCACACACTCAGCACGATCAACCTGCACGACCAAAGCCCCGCGATCGTACCGCTGAGCCGTACCCGTCACGAGCTCGCCCTGACGTCCCGAGAACTCTTCCATGAGCGACTGACGCTCATCATCACGGAAACGCTGGATCATGACCTGCTTAAAGGTCTGAGCCGCGATTCGGCCAAAGTCCTGCGGACTGATCTCCAGCGGCTCGTCATAACGGAACAGACTGATCTCGCCCGTGAGCGGATCAACCGAGCACGAAAACTCCTCAGCATCCAGCGTCCCAAAGTACTTCCGGCACGCCGATACCATCGCCGCCTCCAGGTCCGCGATCAGCAGCGATTTCTCGACATTCCGCTCGCGAGCAATGCCGTCCAGGATGCGCATCATTTCTTGGGTGTTCATTTCAGTGAGTCTCCGTGCTATTGAGTTGCTTGGTTGTTGAGTTGTCCAAACCCCCGATTCTTCGCTCGATCGGGGAATTCCTAAAAACAGAAACGACCGGAGACTCCAATGAGTTCCGGTCATGCACACTGGGCACGATCCCAATCAGGGACCTTCCCATCGGGTTGGACGATCAGATCACCGCATGATCCGCATCCTTCCCATCCGCCGAATCGGCAGGACGGCAATCTGGCTGGAGGAGCCAATCACCGACATTGTGCATAACCATCGTTCATAGAGAATCTCCAAGCGAAAGGCATTCCACGCCTCTCGTACCGAAGTCTAGAACACGACCCGCACAGGATCAATCCAATACCTATTTCTATACACAATCCGAGATTGTCCGAAATCCACCCCAGACCCCCCAAGAGCCCCCAAGATCCCAGCTTATTCAGCGATCCGCTCGCCCTTATTAATCGACCGAATCACCCGCACGGCCCGGTTGTTCCGATGCTGACCCACCTCTACAAAGAACTTGGGTTCCCCCTCGATGTGCAGCACCGAAGGCGATTTCGACCCGTGCGTCGTCTCGATCAAATCCCCAACCTGTAGCTCCGAGAGTTCCTTGAGCGTGATCGTCGTGTCCGCGATCGATACCGACGCCTGCACCCCAGACTGGTCCAGATTCTTGGTGATCCGCTGCTCAGACGTGTTGCTGTCCTCGTTCCGCGTGACCGCGAACCAGCTCTGACTGCTCAAATCCTCCATCACCGGCTCGATCACGTTGTACGGAATACACAGATTCATCGTTCCCGCTCGAGACGACATCCGCATCTCAAGACCGATCACCATCACCACCTCGTTGGGAGGGACGATCTGCACAAGCTGCGGATTCGACTCGTGAGCAACGATATTGAACTCAAGCTCGCGGACACTCGCCCACGCCTCAGCGAGTGCTTCGAGCCCTCGTCCGAGCACGTTGGAAATCAACCGCTGCTCGATCGGGGTCATCGGACGCTGCGGGATAAACAGGTCGTGGTTCGTCCCGCCCAGCAGTCGATCGATAATCGGATAGATAATCAGCGGCGAGATCTCCAGACACATCTGCCCCTCGAGCTTGTCCGTCTGGATCAGGTTGTAGCTCGTCGGATTCGGGAGTCCCGAAACGAACTCGCCGTAAGTCATCTGCTCACACGCCGCGACACGGACCTCGACAATCGTCCGCAGAAATCCCGAGAGCGAAGCGCCGAAGTTTCGCGCAAACGCCTCGTGGAGCGTCTCCAGCGCCATCATCTGGTCTTTGGACACACGCTCCGGACGCTTGAAGTCGTACTGCCGGACCTCGATGTTGTCCAGATCCTTGCGCGTCCGCGAGAAAATACTGATCTGCTCCAACGGCTCGACGATCTCGTCCTCGTCCACCGCCGCCATCAGTGAATCAATCTCACTCTGATCAAGCATGCTCATGGACCAAGTACTCCGCGTTTGGGCGCACCGCGCCCCAAGCCGTCTCCAGACAGCGAGCCAATTGTGCGTTCTATCGACCGCCAAGCCCAGAATTCACCAGAAACAGTCCGGATTTCATCCCACAATCACCAACCAAACCCTTTGATCGGGAACAAACCCACCACAAACCCTGTTCGCTCCATCAGCATTCAATATGATGCCACCACGAACACCCACCGGAGCCACCGACTTATGACCACCCGAGTCCTCCTTCTCATCGCATGCTGCGTCTCCGTGCTGCTGTCTCCGAAAGCTCCCGCTCAGCCAGATTTCCTGAGCATGGCCAGCAACGAACCGGAGGTGACCACCACCGTTGAACCCTCAGTCACCACCACCTCCCCCGGCTCCACCATGGTCATCGCCGTCACCCTCAACCACGCCGACGGATACCACACCTGGCCCAACCAGCCCATCATCCCCGAAGAACTGGGCGATTTCCCCGCAACCGCGACCACGATCACCATCGTCAATCAAGCCGAGCTCCAAGCCGCCGGCATCGAAGTCGGACCGATCCAATGGCCCGACACCCACACCGTCCAGGTCCGCTTCCTCGGACCACCAATCGACCTCGAAACCTACGACGGCGACGCGACCGCCTACATCCCCATCCGCATCGCCGACGACGCGCCACTCGCCGACCTCGAACTCACCATCGAAACCTTCTACCAAGCGTGTGATGACTTCACCTGTCTTGCACCAACCGCAGAGCAAGTTGCCTTCACCCTCACCATCGCAGACACCGCCGAATCCCCAGCACAGAACGACATCTTCGCGAGCTTCGATCCCGCGATCTTCTCCGACCCCGGCGCTTGGGACGCATCAACAACAGCCCCAGCACAGACCAGCACATCCAACCAACGCCAGTTCCTCGGACTCTTCGTCCTTCCACCGATCGACACCCCTGCTGGATTCACGATCATCGCCCTCGCCGCAGCAGTGGGGGGATTCATCCTCAACCTCACCCCCTGCGTGCTCCCCGTCATCCCGCTCAAGGTCATGACCCTGACCAACCACGCCGGAGAGAGCAAAAGCCGCGCCCTCAAACTCGGCGTGATGATGGCGCTGGGAGTCATCGCCTTCTGGTTTGGGATCGGACTCCCCGTCGCGTTCGTCGCTGACTTCGTGGACCCCTCCATCATCTTCGGAGTCTGGTGGGTCACCCTCATCATCGGACTCCTCATCGCGCTCATGGGACTGGGAATCATGGGACTCTTCACCATCAAGCTCCCGCAGAGCACCTACATGATCAACCCCAAAGCCGACTCCATGTCCGGCTCATTCATGTTCGGAGTCATGACCGCGATCCTCGGCCTCCCATGCTTCGGTTTCGTCGCCGGCGCCCTGCTCGCCGGCGCTGCGACCATGGAACCTTGGCAGGTCCTCACCATCTTCTTCTCCCTCGGATTCGGGATGGCGTTCCCTTACCTCGTCCTGACCCTCAACCCTAAGTGGATGGACAAAATCCCCAAGACCGGCCCTGCCTCCGAGCTCGTCAAGCAAGTCATGGGACTGCTGATGCTCGCCGCCGCCGCGTATTTCCTTGGGACGACCGCGATCTCGATCTCTTCCTCCCAGTCTTGGTCCACGCCGTGGTGGTTCAAGACCATCCACTGGTGGATCATCGCGTTCTTCGGACTCGCCGCCGGATTACTGCTCATCGTCCGGACCATCCAGATCACCAAGAGCGCCACGCGTCGATTCGTCTTCTCGACCATCGCGCTGCTCGTCACCGCTGGAGGCATCGCCGTCGCCGCCAACCAGACCAGCCACCAGTACCACTACTTCTGGGAGCCATACTCCGAAGCCGCACTCTCCGACGCGCTCGCCAGCGGCAAGGTCGTCGTCCTCGACTTCACCGCCGAGTGGTGCCTCAACTGCAAAACCCTCGAAGCGACCGTCCTCTCGCGCAATCCCGTCAAGCCGATGCTCCTGAGTCCCGAGGTCGTCCCGCTCGTCGCGGATCTGACTTCAACCTCCGCTCCAGGATGGGACAAGCTCAAAGAACTCGGACAGACCGGCATCCCCCTCCTCGCCGTCTACGAACCCAACAACCCCGACCCGATCTGGCTCTCCAACGCCTATTCCCCTTCTCAGGTCGTCGATGCGATCGAGCTGGCGCTGGACTGATCCACGGATAATCCCGTTCCGGACGCTCCAATAACCAAACAACCCCAACGACTTGCCATGTTCGTGAGAAATTGGTTTGACGAACGCGAATTGAGAGACTATTTTTACCCCTGCAGGCACACCGGTGCCAGCGACAACCAAACGCGGGTGTAGCTCAGTGGTAGAGCGTCACGTTGCCAACGTGAATGTCGTGAGTTCAAATCTCATCACCCGCTCTTGAAAGCACCCAGTCCCGCAAGGTACTGGGTGCTTTGTTCTTGAACAATCTTCACGCCAGCTGTGCTCACTCACTACTCCACAGCGCCGCCCAATCGTTCTCCGCCTGCTCCAAATACGGCTCAAGAAGCTCGAGCCAAGGATGCGATGGCCCGAGCTTGTCCACGATCGTTGAGTGCTCAGCGAGATGCTCATCGAATCGGTCGGAGTGATCGCCAGTTTCGATCAATGCAGCCGCGAGCAATGGTGTTGCATAAACAGTCCAGCGCTTCGTCGGGACTGAATACTCTTCACCAAACTCGTAGAGCGAACCCAGCATTGAAACCGCTTGCTCTGCTTCTCCGTTGAGCAACGCACAAGCCGCGATCAAGATGTCGCTCTCCATCAACTCCGTGCTCCAAGCCTTGGGTGAAGTCTGAAAGAATGCTTTGGCCTGCCGAGCAAGCGACTCGCCGCGATCGATTTCACCCAAATAGAGCGCATTGGTCGCTTCATTGAGGATCGCTCTGTTCACAACCACGTTCATCGGGCCGTGCAACACAGTCAACATCTCCCGAGCAGCGACGTGGTACGACGTCGCTTCCTCGTGCTGTTTGATCGTGTCCAAGATCAAGCCGTATGAAGAGTGTCTATGTGCAAAGTCTGTCCTTGCCATAAGTGACATTTGTTCAGGAGGATCCATAAGAGATTCATAGAGCAGTGATTTGGCGCTCTGATACTCCCCCTGCGTCCACAAGAAACCGCCGTAACACGCGAGCCCGTTTGCACGGATCCTCCAAGGAAGGTCCTTGAACTCCGGGAAACTCAACGCATATTCGTACATCTCACGAGCTATCCCAGGTTCTCCGCAGTTCTGCAACCCATGAGCACTGGTGATCCACTGGTGCCAAGTGTTCGCATGATCAAGGTGTTTGGTCAGATCAATCTCGTCACGAATCAGCAGGTAAAATTGCTTTGCCTCTTGGAAGTTACCAGCCTTCTGCTCCAGGTACGCCTGATTCACCATGATGGAGTGCCGCAGTCTCCTCTCGTATTGATCAAGCGGCCCAATCCGTTCGATCAGAGTCAGATACACTTGTCGCGCCTGATCAAACTCGCCAGCGTTGATATATGCGTTCGAGAGTTGAACCTGAGCGTTCACATGATTCCAAATGCTTCCCAGTTCTTCTGCAGCAGCAGTTTCCATCGCGGACTGTTTCAAAGCAAGTCGGTGCTGCTTGACCAACCGGACCGTCATCCATCCAGTCCCGCACGCAGCGACCAAAGCAAACACCGCAAACAAGACAACGAGCCTGCGATGATTCATATACACCCGGTTCGACACCGCACTCAGCCGCCGACGATAGCTCCTCAGATGCGTGATCAATCGCCTGTCTTCAAACGCCGCGTCGAGCGCATTAAGCGCTTCAAACACCGACCCATACCGATCCTCTGGATCGTCCGCGACCATCCGCTCAAGCACATGCCGAACATGCTCGCTCAGGGAGAAATCTGTTTTCGTACCAGCCCCCGCTCGATCTCCTTTGTGGGCGCTCCCAGTGAGAAGCTCAGACGCAAGCACACCGAGCGAGTACACATCACTCGCCACCGTTCCCCCGTTGCATCGCCCCGATAGTCGCTCTGGACTCATATACCTGATCGTCCCCAGCAGCTGCGCATCAAGCGTGCGGATCGAGACCGGCACACTCGTATCGTCAATCAGCTTCGCAATCCCAAAGTCCACCATCTTCACGCTGATCACGCTCGTCAGGTCCGCATCAAACTCAACCATCACATTCGAAGGCTTGATGTCACGATGGATCACACCCTGCTCATGCGCAAACTGGATCGCGTGAAAGATCGAACGCAGCACCTCTCGCCGAACCTCAAACGCCAGCGCCGGATCATAAATCGTCGAGGTCAAAGGCTGACCCCGCACAAACTCCATAGCGATGTACGGCCGCTCCAAAAAACCGCTCTGGGTCACCCCGGTCTGATACAACCGAGCAATCAACGGATGCTCAAGCCGAGCACCAATATGCCCCTCAAGCTTGAACCGATCCGCAGCATCCGCCGCCCCGCTCGTCAAACTCAGCACCTTGATCGCAACCTGACGCAAAGGATCGAGCTGCTCCGCTTCATACACCACGCTGTTAGCGCCCTGTCCGATCTCTCTAATAATCCGGAACCCATCAATCTCGACACCCACATGTGATCGAGGGTTCAGCGCATGCTCTGTCAGCCAATCCGGATTCAGCGATGGGAGCTCATCAATCTGCTCCGCGATCGACTCAAACTGAAGCAACGAGATCACTTCCGTAGCAACATCCGGCTCATTCAGACACAGCGAGTTCAAAAACTCAGCCCGCGCCCCCTCAGGGAGTAAACGCGCCTCCTCAATCGCCTCGCTCACTCGATCCTTGAATACCGGATCAGTGTTCGTTTGCGAGTTCTCTTGCGAGCCAGAGTCGAGCATGATTCCATTCTAGTTGAACTGTGCGTACAGATACACTTAAAAACTCGGCAATCATCTCGGTTTTCATCCCCCCAAAGATCTTCATCTGGACGATGGTCGATTGCCGCTCCTCGAGCCCCTCTATGGATTCACACAAGCACAGCAGGTCGATCGGAGAAAGCCCCTCCCGACTCGCCGGCTCAAACATCACCCGATGCCCGCCCCCCTTGCCGTCTGACTTTCCACCCAATGTGCCACCACGTTTCTGAGCCGACTTTGATCGCAGATGACTCAGCAGCACCCGCCGCACCATCAGCGAAGCAACCGCCAGTAAGTGCGTCTCGTTGTTCCAGTCCCGCTTCTTCTGCCGAAGCACCCGCCCGATCGCCTCATGCGTCAGATCCGTCGGCCCCAAAGTAATGTCCTGATGCATCGCTGACAAGTGCCAAGCCGCGACACGCTTGAGCTCCGCATAGATGTCCTCGATCAGTGCAGAGTCCACCCCAGTCAGCGACTCAGTGCCATCCTGCATAAGCCCAAGATCAAACATCACAGTCCCCGTCAGTACACACACGAAAGCAAGAACGGCTCCCCAATACCGATCTTTTCCTTTCAGATCATACGAACAGAGATTGAATCCAGTTCGCATCCAGCTAGGGGCACCACCGATATTGGGGTAATTCTCCAACATCCGCAAGCAAGAACTGGGTACCAATGAAAAAAGCAGAAAATCGTTGCGCCGTCTTCTGCAAATGACGCGTTGTTAGGTGGAACCCAAGTTGATTCCGCATTTGTGGGTCATCTATTGGCGACTTCAATAGGAATTATTCTCGTGACCTGATTCGCCAGGTCACCAATTATTGAAGCGGCCTGTCAATGACAGGTCGCTTTTACATCCACTCACCCTAATCACCCAAGCGATCAAGCAGCGAATCGACATGCGCCACCCGTCGATGCTCCTCGCCCATCGCCGCGACCAGATCCGGACGAGCGTCAACAAGCATCGATCGCGCGTCCTCGATCTCCCCATTGAGCATCATGCACTCCGCGAGTTTCACGCGAAACTGCGCATGAATCCAGTGCCCCTCAGGGAGAATCGCGCCCGTCATCGTCGCCGCTTCTCCGAGCATCACGCGTGCTCGCTCCAGATGCGACCGCTCGAGATGCATCACCCCCGCGTTATGGATCGTGATCGCCAGCCGCAAGCTCGGATCGCCCGGATTGATCCGGAAGATCCCGATCGCTTCATCAAACAGCTCGCCCGCCTCGTCATACGCCCCGCGATCACTGAGCAGATCCGCAAGATTATTGAGCGTGATCCCCACGCGCTCATGCGTCGGACCAAAGACCCGCTTGCGCCGCACCACAAGCTCCCGCAGCTGCGACTCCGCCTCTTCAGCGCGTCCGAGGTTGTTGAGCACCTCCGCACGATTGCTCAGACACGCGAGCGTATCGGGATGATCCTCATCGCGAACATCCGCGAGCAACACCAGCGCTCGTTCGTACGCTTCAAGCGATTCCTCGAACCGCTCGAGCCGTTTGAGCGAGACCCCCATCCCGATGAGCACCTGCGATCCGATCCGCTTGGACCAATCATCTTCCAGATCACCCAGACGAGACATAGCACGCTGGTACACCTCGATCGAAGCCGCGAACTCCCCGCGCTCATACAGCAGCGCCCCGCGCTGATGCTCAAGCTGCCCCAGCAGCTCATCGGGAGCATCCGTCCCCTCGATAAGTTCCATCGCCCGATCGAGCGTCGCGTCCGCCTCATCGAGCCGCGTCGTCGCCGTCTGCACCTGCGCCAGCACCACGAGCGTTGACGCCATCGCCATCACAGGGGGGGCATCAAGCGACTCCATCGCGATGATCGCATCATTAAGCTGCTGTTCCGCGGCCTCATAACTCCCCAGCCGCGTATACGTCTCGCCGATCGTGCTCTGGATCGACGCGCCAAGCTCCGGATACTCCCCGAACCGCACATCGACCTCACCCGCTGCGACATCCAGCAGCTCCATCACCCGCATGTCAGGACCGCTCTGTCCCGGATCAACTTCAGACAGCAGATCCCGAAAGAACACGCTGATCCGCGACTGCTTATCCAGCTCCGTCTCCGCCGCGATGCGGCGCTGCTCCGCCAATCGATTCGCCGCGTTGGTCCGCACGATCCCAATCGCCAAACCGGTCATCGTCCCGATCATCCCCAGCACCAGCACACCCACAACCGCGACCCCCGCGCGATGTCTTCGCGCGAACTTGCGGATCTGATACACCGTGCTCGCGCGTCGCGCCTCGATCGGACGATGCTCCAGCACCGCACGCACATCGTTCGCAAACCCCTCGACCGTCTGATACCGCCGTTCAGGTTCATGCTCGAGCGCATGGAGCACCACAACATCCAGATCACCATCGAGTTTCCCGTTGATCACGCTCGGCGCCCTGGGAGTCTGCTCAAGCACCCGCTGGATCACCGCCTCGATCGACCCGCTCATCTCATGAGGCAGCTTCCCGCACAGCATCTCATACAACAGCACCCCAAGCGTATAAATATCCGTCCGCGCATCAATCAGCGACGGATCCCCGCGCAGCTGCTCCGGAGACGCGTACGCGAGCGTCCCCATGAACTCACCCTCCATTGTCCGAACCATCGTCACCGATTCATTCAGATGATCCTTCGCGAGCCCAAAGTCCAGCAGCCGTGGTCGCCCCGCCTGATCAATCAAAATATTCGCAGGCTTCAGATCCCGATGCAAAACCCCACGCTGATGCGCCGCCACCACCCCATCACAGACCTGAACAAACAACCTCAAGCGATCCTCAATCGACAACTCCCGCTCCGCGAGAAACCCATCCAGCGTCGGCCCTTCAATGAGCTCCATCGCCAGATACCCACGCCCGTCCGCCGTCTCTCCACGATCAATGATCGAGACCACATTGGGATGATTGATCCGCGACGCCAGATCGATCTCACGCTCAAATCGCCGCCGCTGACCCTCACTCGCCAGCGCCCCCTTGAGCAGCACCTTGATCGCGACTTTCCGCCCTGTCGAGTTCTGCGTCGCGTGATACACAATCCCCTGACCGCCGCGATGGATCTCGTGTGAGATCGTGTACCCATCAATGCTCAATATTCCCGGTGCCTGCACATCGTCCCCCCCCGAAACGGCACGCACCCGGCTCACCAGCGCATCAAGCGAGTCCAGATCCGCGTATGTCCCCTGACACGCCGCGCACGAATCCAGATGCACACGGATCTCTTCAAGCGATCGCCCATCATCCGCAGAAGTCGATTCTTCACCAGCACGCAGCCGCTCGAGTTCGCCAATCGAAAGGTGATCGCTCATGAAGCCATTCCTTCTACACCATCAAACTCACTCCGCAACTCTTCGAGCCGCTTGAGCACGCGATACCGCGCCTGATACACCGCATCGCGCGACAACCCCAGCTGCTCCGCGACCTCCATCGCAGGCACCTGCCGAATCGTCATCAACTCAAACGCGCGATAGTGGGTGGGGTTCACCTCGCCGCGCAGCTGCGACATGCACCGATTGATCGAGTGCCGATCCCAGTCCATCTCCCATTCGGCGCGAGCTGTATCTTCATCCGGAAGCGCCGAGAAGAACGTCGTCCGATGCGAAGCGTTGGGCGCCTGCTTCGGAGATCGGAACCCATCGCGCCGATGCGAGCGGATCGACTGATACATCAGCGCAAACAGCCAACTCCCGAGCCGCCCTTTGGACCGATCGTACTTCCCCTCGCGATACCCCTCAAGAAACTGCACCAGCGCATCCTGCACCGCGTCCTCCGCCTGCGCGTCCGATAACCCCATCCGCGAAGCAAAGTGCATCATCGGCTCGCGAAAGCGTGCCGTAAACCGCTGCCACGCATCGTCTTCTGAGTTCTGGAGCTGTTCGAGCAGAATGGTCGTCGTTTCCCACTTCATGAGCGATCAGTATACAAATCCGCCCCCCAAGCCGCAATGAACAACTTGGACAACCACCAACCCCAAATCACAAGATTTTCTCAAATCCGTGTCAAACCCGCCTCCCCCAAGGCCATACAGGAGGACCCATCCACCAAGAGGAGACACGGATATGCCAAGCCGACGAACCACTCGCAACTTGATTTCATCATTCTGTATCCCACTAATCGCCTGTGGTTCGTCGGCTCAGCCGATCCCAGAACCAGGCACCATCCTCGTCTCCGCGATCGACTCCCAATCCGGACTCCCCGACATCTTCTCCATCACCACCAACGGACTCGTCGGAGAGACCGGCTACGTCGGACTCCAGCTCCCAACCACCGCCGAGCTCGCGCCCGTCAGCACCATCTCCGAAGAAGGACTCGAACTCGTCGTCATCGACAACGGCTCCGGAATGCTCCGCTACATCTACTCCGGAGGCGGCTCCTTCGAAGGAGGCCCCCTCTACACCTCGCTCCTCAACCCAGCACTCGGATTCGATTCATTCGACAACCCCATCATCGCATTCGAAGATCCATCCTTCGGATTCGACATCCCGATCGTCGGATTCACCCCAGGCATGATCGGTCTCCAGCACCCCATGCGCGCCAACATGCCGGATTTCTTCGAGGACCCAAGTTTCGGATTCGAGGACCCATCCTTTGGTTTCGAAGATCCAAGCTTCGGATTCGAAGATCCCTCATTCGGATTCACCGCAAACTCCGCGATCATCAGCTACCCAACACTCGATCAAGAACACGAACTCACCATCGCATCCGCAACCGTCGCTGCCGGACTCGCCTACCCACGCGCCTGGTTCATCGACCCCAACGAACTCGACGCCTTCGACGGCATCGACGGCAACGCTTACACCAACTACGCCGGATTCGCCGTCTTCAGCTACGACGCACCAAACGGCCCAGGAATGTACCTCGCGCCCCTCGATCGCGCATCCATCGAAGATGAGCTCCTCGAACTCGAGCCCTTCGCCGTCAATGGCGTCTTCGCCGGACCATTCGCAATCGAAGGCATGCACATCGACCCCGTCATCCCAGGAACCACCTATGTCTGGGGATCCGACGGTGCTTCCAGAGGAGTATCACCGCCACAACCCATCATCTACCGAGTCGATGCAAGCGGAGCAGTCACCCAGCTCACCAGCGCCGGAAACATCCAATCCATCGACGACCTTGTCGTCGCACACGACGGCAACATCTACGTCCTCGACGCAACCAACCCACAAAGCACCATCATCGCCGTGGACACACAAACCGGATCGCAATCCGTCCTCGCCACCGGAGGCACCGTCTTCAACAACGCAACCAGTCTGAGCGTCGTCCAGCAACCCTCACGCGTCATCGAGCTCAACACCACAACAGACCTCTCCGACCCAACCCCAGGCGACGGCGACTACTTCAACCCCGGATTCCTCCTCACCCTCCGAGCCGTGATCGAAGAAGCCAACGCCCAAGACATCCCGCACACCATCGTCCTCCCAGCAGGAACCTACGACATCTCAGCACTCGGTGAAATCAGTATCCAAACCACCATCACCCTCGTCGGAGATGGGTCAGGCACCACAACCATCACCGGCGCCAACACCTCCCGCGTGTTCAACGTCGCCCCATCCGCGATGCTCAAAGCCCGAGGACTCACCATCAAAGACGGCCGAGCAAACAGCGGAAACGGAGGCAACATCCTCGCATCAGGTCCCGTCGCGCTCGAAAGCGTCGCGATCAAGAACGGATTCGCGGCAGACCACGGCGGAGGAATCTCCACCACAGCGCCAATCCACATCTACAAATCCCACTTCACCGGAAACCAAGCCAACAACGACGGCGGCGCCATCCACACCTCAAACACCAGCGCCACCATCAAACGCTCCTCATTCTTCGAGAACGAAGCCCTCAACGGTGGGGGGGTCTACGTAGACGACTCCGCCGTGGACATCATCAACTCCACCTTCTACCTCAACCTCAGCTTCTGGGAAGGCGGCGCAATCCGCACCCAGTCCAATCAACCAGTCCGTCTGCTCCACTGCACGCTCCTCGAAAACGAAGCGGGAGTCTTCCCCAACGACGACTCCGCCGGAGGCATAGACGCAGTCGGCTCATCCGCACAACCCATCATCAAATCCAGCGTCCTCGCATACAACACATTCGACGGCGACGACGCCGACGCGATCGGAAACTTCGCCCTCGCAGACCACTCACTCCTGACCACACTAAGCGGCGCAACCTTCGAATCACTCGTCAATGTCATGGCCGGAGACAACCCCGAGTTCCTCGGAATCCCAGTGCAACTCGGAACCACCTTCGCGTTCCCGATGCAGCCCACCAGTCCAATTATCGACGCCGCCGCGACCGACGAGGTGCCATCCTTCGATCAACTCGGATACCACCGCCTCATCGACGGCGACGCAGACTCCATCCCCGCACCAGACATGGGCGCGTACGAAATGGAAGCCCCCTGCCCCGCCGATCTGACCGGAGAAGGACAACTCAACTTCCTCGATGTGAGCGCCTTCCTCAGCGCGTACGCCAACTCGGACCCCATCGCCGACTTCCAGCCCGACGGCGCATTCAACTTCCTCGATGTCAGCGCCTTCCTCGCCCAGTACAGCGCCGGATGCCCATAAACACCGAGACAAAACCACAACCATCCAGATAGGAACCACCAATGAACACCACACTCGCAACCATCACCCTCACCGCACTCGCAACCATCGCTACCGCCGGACCGCTCGACCCTCCCGCAGGTCCCATCGACTCGACCATGAAAACCCTCGACGAGGTCGAGCCCCGCACCCCCATCGACGCGATCAACACGCCAGGCGACGAC
This sequence comes from Phycisphaerales bacterium, assembly GCA_965250055.1. Taxonomy (GTDB): domain Bacteria; phylum Planctomycetota; class Phycisphaerae; order Phycisphaerales; family UBA1924; genus UBA1924. The sequence goes on from OZ252285.1 coordinate 351,046, forward strand.
AACTCCACATACAAGATCACCCAGCCCGGATCGTACTACGTCCCGCGCAACATCAGCTTCCTCCAGTTCGGCGCTCCAAGGCACGCGATCGAGGTCGCTGCGGACAACGTCACCATCGACTTCGAAGGTTTCTCCTTCATCACCCTCGGAGAAGCCACCCTCAACGGCGTGACCACCGACGGAGTCCGAGTCAAAAACGTCACCGTCAAGAACGGCACACTCATCGGTTTTAACACAGGAATCGCCCTGAACTCCACCGAGAGCGACAACATCATCGTCGAAAACATGCGAGTCCTCGAGAGCGACAACACCGGAATCATCATCCACGAAGGACGCGTCTCCGAGTGCATCGTGAGAGACTCCGCTGGGGTTGGTATCTATGTACTCAGCAACGGCTTCGTGAACCACTGCATCTCCGAAGACAACCAGGAAGGAATCTACGTCGGCGCCAACACCATCGTCCACGACAACATCGTCCGCGACAACACCGAGGACGGAATCCGCGTAGCCGAGAACTGCATCGTCCGCAACAACCTCGTCACCGAGAACGGCATCGGATTCGGAATCACCGCAGGCATCCAGATCGAAGGCAACGGCTCACTCATCGATTCCAACGTCGTCAACAACAACGAGATCGGTCTCCGCTCGATGTACTCCTCCGTGTTCGTCCGAAACATCGTCAGCGGAAACTTCCTCGACCTCGAAATCAGCCCAGTCCTCCCAGGACTCGCCGACGAATCCTCCACACCAAACGGAGCCGGCGCGTGGGACAACATCGTTCTCCCATAATCCACTGAACTCCGGAGGACACACCATGCGACCCATCACATCAATTACCATCCTCGCCGCGTGCGCCTCGTTCGCCCGCGCCCAAGCCATCGATCCCGCCAACAACTTCGCGTGGGGAGAGAACATCGGATTCCTCAACTTCACCGGAGCAGGTCCAGACCAGGTCTTTGCAAACGACGATTATCTCGAGGGCTACATCTGGGCCGAGAATATCGGTTGGATCAACCTCGGATCAGGCGCCGGACCATACCCAAACACCAGCGGTCTCGACTTCGGAGTCAACCGCGACCCCATGACCGGAGACCTCAGCGGATACGCATGGAGCGAAAACACCGGCTGGATCAACTTCTCTGGAGGTTCACTCGCATCACCCCCAAACCCCGCCCGCATTGAAGACAACCGCTTCAAGGGATTTGCATGGAGCGAGAACACCGGATGGATCAACCTCGACGATGATGAAATCTACGTCGGACTCCTCAGCTGCCCCGCCGACCTCACCGGAGAAGGCCAACTCAACTTCCTCGACGTCAGCGCCTTCCTCAGCGCCTACGCCAACATGGACCCAGTCGCCGACTTCGAGCCCGATGGATCATTCAACTTCCTCGATGTCAGCGCTTTCCTGAGTGCCTACGCGATGGGATGCCCGTAAAGCAGACTGGGAACTAGCGAATCCCGCGGATCTCTTCGAGTTCCTTCCATCGCACCGCCTGCTCAAGCAGTTTCTTGTCGATGTCCTCGATCAACCCGTCCTGATTCATATCAATCGGCGAGTCATCGAACGAGTACAGATCCTCAACATCCACAACCCCGTCCTGATTGATGTCCCACCCAAAGCCGGGACGCTCAACCGGAGCCGTCAGCACATCAAGCTCGCTCGCCGTGATATAGCTCGCCGAGCCCCCAACCCGGCCCGTCGCACGAACCCCATCGATCAACGTGGGCACATCAAGCTCGTAGTCAATTCGCTCAAACGGGACCGTCTCATCAAGCGAGTACTCATCCCCGCGAGAGACCGCCGTCCAAACACCATCAATCCGAACATCAAACCGCAAATCCTCAAACCACCCGCCGTCTGCAAAGTGATCCCCCTCAATAAACCGGATCGTGTGCGCCAGGACAGGCTGTGAGTAAAGCACCTCAAGCGACACCTCCCCGTTCAAATCCGGCGGAGACCCTTTCGTCCAGAAGAACTGAAAGTCCACGCTGTCCAGATAATCCCGCCCGCTCGGATCATGCTCGACCCCATTGGCAAACCGCGCCGGGAGTGACGAGCCAACCATCGAAACCGGATCTTCAATCAGCGAGGTCGCCGCGATCGGAGGGGTGCCCAGCTCGATCGCCTGAACATTGGTGCTCCGCATCCCCAAACGTGAAGCCGGATTATGAACCGTGTGGTCCGCCATCGGAGGTGCCGGGATCAACCAGCCCGCCGTATTGGCCACGCCCCCGCCCATCCGCACCGCACGATCCACCGATCGCAGCTGCCGCTGAGCAAACAGCGTAAACAGATCCTCCGCTTCCAGATCTCTTGGCAGATAATCCGTCATCCCATCACGCGTCCGCGAGATCCAGTAACGATCACTGAGCGTCGAGCCCGCGAACACATCGCGCAAACCATCCGCGCCCAGCATCATCCCGATCAGCCCGCCCATCGTCGCTGTGGGGTTGTCGCTGTCCCAACCAGTCAGCGTCCCGATGCGAACCGTCTCCTGGAAGTCACCCTCGCCGTAGAGCAAGCACACCAGTGCTGCGCCGAAGTTCACCGAGCTCTCGAACCACGTGAGGTACCGGAAGTCATTCGCCATCGCATTGATCTGGTACCGATCCGCGACCAGATCGCGCGTCCGTTCCCAGTCGCTCTTATCCGGATTCGTTTGATAATCAGTCAGCACCGTCTCGATGATGTCGTGCGCCTTGGAGGTCGCCGGGATGTACCCCATCGCGTCCTCGACAAGCTGCTCGATCCCCGCAGCGTTCAATGCATCCTGCCCGCGAACAGCGCCCAGAGAATGGAGCACCACAAAGAACTGCGCCGCGTGCATCGCGTGCCCGCCCGCCGTGGTCCTGATCGGGAGCTCCGCGAGTTCAAGCGCCAAAGAAGGCATCCCCGGAGCGATCGCCCCGAAATACTCCGTCGTCAGCTGCGCATCGATCATCAGAAACGAGCTATTCGCCGAAGGCACCGTCGTCATCGGAGGCGCGACTCCCCGATCCATCAACCCCCGCGCCCGAGCATTGCTCACCCAGATGAAGCCGTTGATGTGCGCAATCCACCCATCCCGGATCTGCGACGCCGACAGCATCGGAGTCCCGTGCTGCGTCATCAGCTCGCCGTAGACATACTCAATATCCGTGTCATCATCCGCTTGCCAGGGGTCCTGATCGGTCACAAACCGCAACGGCTTGCCATCAAACGTCATCGGCCAATCCGCATCCGTATAAAACGGCGGCTCCGTCCTCCGACCCTCCGTCAACAACCCCGTCCAGTTCGCAATACACTGCCCAACCCAAAACCCCTCAAGCTGATCCTCATACACCCCCCGATCAAGCTCAATCGCCCCCGGAGGGACCGCGCCAAAGCACAACGATGCCGGCAACGCCAACAACGCAATAGGCACACAAATAGACAGCTTTGTCAGCGTCATAGATCATCCCAGAGTACCACGATCAAGAACCCGATACAAGACCACAATCAACCATTCGTCCCATTCCACTGCGATATAGAACAGTTATCCCATACTCCCCGCCGTCATACACGCAAATCACCCACGAACCACAAAAATACGCCCAATCATCACGATCGGGCGTACCTATCGGTCTTTGACCAGTGATCACGAAAGCTCATTCCGGACACCCATCCCCGAACGCCGCAAGGAACGCGCTCACATCCAGGAAGTTGAGCATCCCGTCCGTATTGATATCCGCGACACACGCCGGAGCCGGATCGGGCTGATACTCAAACGCACCAAGATCAACACACAACTCCCACGTAGACACACCAGTGTTCGTAGTATCCGTGTCATCAAGATTCCGAACATTCCCAGCAAGATCCGTATCCAGATCCAGCACATCAATGATCCCTCTGCTCGCGGCCCCCAGCACACCACGCGAGTTCCCCGCATCGATCGCCGCCGAACCAGCCATCAGCGAGTAGTCGCCGTTCATCGGATCAACAAACATCGGATCCGCATTGAAGTTCCCGCTGGAATCCGCGCTGCCCGCAGGTCCCTCAGGGAGCAAGCTGTACGAAGCATTCAGATCCCCCGTCCCGCTGTCCGAGGTCGCCGAGTCATTGACTACGATGCAGTTGAGCAGGTTCGTGTCCGCATCGCTACGAGCCGAACGGAACGTATCCGCAACCCCCTCCATGACAACATCGTTATCCACGAATGTACAGTTCACAGCCTCAAAGATCTGCTCATTACGAACCACACCCCCGTCAAGCTGCGCCACATTGTTAGAGAACACCGAGTTCGTCGCATGGAACACATCCTGATCCGAAATCCACACCGCACCACCCGCTACATCCGCAATATTCTGATCAAACACACAATCCACCACATCCACGATCCCCGCACTCGATGTCCCCAGCACGGCAACCGCTCCCCCCCGAACCGTAGCGTGATTCTCTAAGAACGAGCAGCCGATGAAGTCCGCTCTGTCACCCGCAGATGCATACGCCATCGCGCCGCCCTCAGCGCCGGTGTTTTCCTCAAAGGTGCAGTTGATGAAGGTCTTGCTCGTCGTCGCGATCAAGTACAACCCGCCGCCGTCACCTGTAGTAGTGTTTCCGCGGATGATCGTGTCCATGACCGTCGCCGTGCCGGAGACGTACAACCCGCCGCCGTGACCCGTGCCCGAGTTGTTCTCGATCACACAGTCCATGATGATCGCGGTCGCTCCGCCCTCAATCGAGACGCCCGATCCAGCGGTCGCCGATGACCCATCCGTGAACGTGATCCCGTCGAGCACCACATCAGTCGTGCCGCCTGTAGCGAGGAAACACTTCCCGAGACCTTGCCCGAACACAATCACGTCCCCGCCCCCCGCGTTCTGAAGCGTCAGATCCTTCCCGCCCGAGACACTCAGATTCTCCGGATACAAATCCGGCTCAATCACAATCACGTCCCCGCTCGACGCCGCCGTGATCGCCGCCGTGATCGTAATAAAATCGTAATCGACAAAGTTCGGTCCAACAGTAATCGTGTCCGCCAGCGACATCGTCGAAGCCGCTCCCAGTGCCAGCAATCGTGCCGCGATGTTGATCGTGCTCATATCGAGTCTCCAGTGTTGTGTGGTTCCATGCGAAGGCTCTCGCCTCCTCACAAACCAAGCGAGATCCACTTCACCCGCGCCCAACCAGATCGAAATCAAATAGGCAAAATACCCTGACTCACCAGCAGTCCCTCCAGCAAAGGGCACTCACGTGATTCTGCCCTGACCTTGGAACAGTTCCAAAGTTTCAAAAGCAAGCATAATTCATGTTCTATCCGACCGATTCAGCCAAATTTCCTTGCCAAAGTTACCGATAAGTGCTCCAATAGATTACGGATACGCATTCTTTTGTCAGTTCGAGCGTTATCCAGTCGGTCGATGTGTGGACAGGATCACGACATCAACCAGACACCATCAGGAGGAACCCAATGAAACTGGGCAAAAAACACGCTGTCACCGCAACTATCCTTGTCTCCGCATGTGCGCTCCCCATCGCGATCGCACAGGTCGGCCCAAGCAAATCCACCAAATCCGCAGACAAGGGGGCCGAGCAGCAAGACCGCCGCTCCTCCCTCAACCAGCGTGAAGCCAAGCCCATCGGAGAAGTCGAAGGCCAAGGTGTCCCAGCAGGACCAGCCGTCTTCCCCCTCGAGTTCCGCACCATCGACGGCACCTTCAACAACTCCGCGAACCCAACCTGGGGCGCCGCTGGAACCAACCTCGTCCGCCGCGTCGCCGCCGACTACGCCGACGGCCTCAACACCCCAGCCGGCGCCGGACGCCCGTCCGCTCGCAAAGTCAGCAACGACATCTGCGCCCAAGGCGCCGTCGTCATGCCAAACAACTACAACTACTCCGACTTCCTTTGGCAGTGGGGCCAGTTCCTCGATCACGACATCGACGAAACCCCGATCGCCTCTCCCGCTGAACAGTTCGACGTCAGCGTCCCGACCGGTGACGCATGGTTCGACCCCGGCGCGACCGGAACCGTCACCATCGCCGTGGACCGCTCCGCGTACACCAACGACAACAGCGGCGTCCGCCAACAAATCAACAACATCTCTTCATGGATCGACGGCACCAACGTCTACGGCAACGACGCCGCACGCGAAACCGAACTCCGCACCAACGACGGCACAGGAAAGCTCGCGACCTCCGCAGGTGACCTCCTCCCCTTCAACACCAACGCATTCCACAACGCGCCGACCGATCACGACCCAAGCTTCTTCCTTGCAGGTGACATCCGCGCCAACGAACAAGCCGGACTCACCGCGATGCACACACTCTTCGTCCGCGAGCACAACCGACTCGCCGAAGAGATCGCCCTCGAGAACCCAGGATTCTCCGGAGAGCAGATCTATCAGCACGCCAAAGCGATCGTGACCGCGCAGCTCCAATCTATCACCTACAACGAGTTCCTCCCCAAACTCCTCGGACCAGGCGCCATCCCACCATTCGCCGGATACAACGACTCCATCGACCCAGGGATCACCAACCTCTTCGCGACCGCCGCCTACCGCGTCGGTCACACCATGCTCTCAACCCAGATCATGCGTACCGATCAGTTCGGGAACGAAGTCCCAGCGGGTCACCTCTCGCTGTCCGATGCGTTCTTCAACCCAAGCAACATCATCGACAACGGGATCGACTCGCTCCTCCGCGGCCTCGCGTCCCAGCACGCACAAACCGTGGACATCTTCGTCGTCGATGACGTCCGCAACTTCCTCTTCGGAGCGCCAGGCTCAGGAGGTTTCGACCTCGCATCGCTCAACCTCCAGCGCGGACGCGACCACGGCCTCGCAAGCTACAACGACATCCGCGTCGCCTTCGGACGCCCAGCCGTCGTCAACTTCAGCGACATCAACACAGACCCAGCCGTCATCGCCGGACTCAGCGCCAGCTACGCCGACGTCGACCAGATCGACGCATGGGTCGGACTCCTCGCCGAGCCACACCACCCAGGTGCTTTCGTTGGAGAAACCCTCTACCGAATCCTCGTCGAGCAGTTCACCAACCTCCGCGACGCCGACCGCTTCTGGTATCAGACCTACCTCCCAGTCGACATGGTCGCAGAAATCGAGAGCACCAAACTCTCGCACATCATCCGTCGCAACACCAACATCGGACCCGAACTCCAAGAAGACGTCTTCAAAGTCCAAGCCGTCTGTGTCGCAGACCTCGCCGAACCATTCGGTGCACTCAACTTCCTCGATGTCTCCGCGTTCCTCACGCTCTACGGCAATGAAGACCCCGCCGCCGACATCAACGGAGACGGCGTGTTCAACTACTTCGACATCTCCAAGTACCTCGAGTTCTTCCAGCTCGGCTGCCCATAAAGCACCGCCAACAACCAAGCACTCAATCCAGACATCCCCGTTGTGATCAGCGGGGATGTCTGCTATATTCGCCCCATGATGCTCCCAAAAGATCAGCTCACCCGCCGCGACGCACTCAAAGCAGTCGGCGCCACCTGCGCCGCGTCCATGCTCATCCCATCCACCCTCCTCGGATCAACACCAATGAGCAAATCAAAGCCCATCTTCAAAATCTCCCTCGCCCAGTGGTCGCTCCACAAACTCCTCTTCGCAAACGAAATGACCACCCTCGACTTCGCCAAAGAAGCACGCCTCATGGATTTCGACGCGATTGAATACGTCAACAGCTTCTTCAAAGACAAAGCCGACGACGACGCGTACCTCAAACAGCTCAACACACAAGCCTCCGACCACAACATCACCCAGCTCCTCATCATGTGCGATGGAGAAGGCAACCTCGGAGACCCCGACCCCAAAGCGCGAACCCAAGCCGTAGAGAACCACCACAAGTGGGTCCGAGCCGCCAAGAAACTCGGATGCCACTCCATCCGCGTCAACGCCGCCAGCTCAGGGTCCTACGAGGAACAACAAAAGCTCGCCGCCGATGGTCTCCGCAAGCTCTCCGAGTTCGCCCAGCCCCACAACATCAACGTCATCGTCGAAAACCACGGCGGATACTCCTCCAACGGCAAGTGGCTCGCCAAAGTCATGCAACTCGTCAACCACCCAAACTGCGGCACCCTCCCCGACTTCGGAAACTTCTGCATGGACTGGTCCAAAGCCGACGACCCCAACTCCTGGTACGACCGCTACCAGGGAGTCTCCGAACTCATGCCCTACGCCAAAGCGGTTAGCGCCAAGTCCTACGACTTCGACGACGACGGACACGAAACCAAAACCGACTACCACCGAATGCTCAAAATCGTCCACGACGCCGGATACACCGGATGGGTCGGCGTCGAATACGAAGGATCAAACCACTCCCCAAGAGAAGGCTGCACCCTCACCAAAGCCCTCCTCGAACACGTCCGCGAAGAACTCTCTAGCTAAACCAAAGAGTTCTTATTCAGCCGCCGCCTTCTTCGCCGGAAGCACGCAGTCAACCATCACCGCAATCCCAACGATCATCGTCCCCGCAGCGTACAACCCGCCGCCTACAACGATCGCGTACGCAAACCCCGCGTACTTACGCGTGATCCACCACCCCGCCATATCAACCAGCAGCCCCAGAGCCGAGACGAACACCACAAACCCAAGCACACGACGCGAGAACCGCGTCATCATGCCCAGCAGTCCCAGCACGATCATGATCACCGCCATCGTCGGCGCGTGCGCATGCTGACTCGTCGCCACAATCTCCGTCCCCGCAGGCTGAATATCTTTCGAAACCGCGATCTTCTGGATGTCGTCCCAGTATTCAAGCGGCACCTCCGGATACGCATCAGGTCCCGAAGCGATCCGCGTGTGACAGTCCAAACAACTCACCGCGATGATCTCCGACGGCGCCTCGTCCCCAAGATCCAGATTGTCATAATCCTGAGAGACCCGATCCCCCTTGAGCCAGTCCAGCAGCGCCGTCCGCTCGTAATCCTCAATCGTCTCCGGATGCCCCGACTCCAGCGCCTCAATCAAAGGCGACGGACTCTGCACCCCGTGATACGCACCCACAATGTCATTGATCGTCAGCCCCGGAGACTCGTCCCGATTGTCATAGTGCCACTGAAGGTGCAACCCCGAGACCACATACCCGCCCAGCAAAGTCAGCACCGACAGCGCGATGCCAAGCCGAAAGCAGTAGGGGAGTCCGCCAAGCCGAAAGCCAGTCGAGTTACTCATTCTTAAAGCCCGTCCAGATCAATATCAACCGTCTTCCCGCTCACGATCGCGTCATTCGCCGCGATCCCGACCACCGTCGCCCGCGCCGCCTCCGCGATCGAGCACGCCGGAGCGCCCTTGCTCGCGATCGCCGATACCCAGTCCTCCAACGCGTAGTACACCGCCGGATTCGGAAGCCCGACCCCTTCCTTGAGTTTCCCCTGCTCCGCGAGCTTCGTCGCCCCCGCGATCAGCGTGATGCCCTCGTCGTTGTGGAACTGCTGACGATTCGCGTAGACCTCCCAGCCCTGCGTCGGCGCGTCCGCTTCTTTAAACAGCCACCCGTGCGACCACCCGAGCTTGATCGCCGCGTTGGAACCGAAGAATACCTCGTGCTTCCCGCCGTATGAGTTCGCAAGCGTCGCGTCGTACCCAAGCACCGCGCCGTTCTCATAGATCATCGAGCAGTTGATCGTGTCGTGCACCGTGCGTCCATCCTCATAGAACCGCACCGAGCCGTGCCCCGAGACCCTTGTCGGATACTTGCCCGTGTACCAGTGGAACACATCAAACTGCTGCGTGCCCCATTCCCCCGCCAGCCCGTTGCTCCGCGCCGGATCGAGCTTCCAGTTCAGCGCCTCGCGCCGCACCGGATCATTCGAAGGCGTCACCCAGCTCGTCTTCCGATTATTCTGCGCCCGCATCGAAACCAAATCCCGCACCGAGTCGGACCGGAAGAACCCACGCGCCAGCTGATACACCGGATTCGATCGCCCCTGCAGCCCCGCCGCGACCACGCCACCCGCGTTGCGTGCCGCCTCGCTCAGCGCCACACAGTCCTCCCGCGTATGCGCCAGCGGACACTCCAGATATACATGCACCCCCGCATCCAGACACTCAATCCCAACCTCACGATGCGTGTGCGTCGGAGTCGCGACCGCGACCGCATCGATCTCACCCGAAGCAAGCATCTCCTTGACACTCGCGTACCCCGTCGCGCCAGACGCTCGGCGCAGACCAGACTTGAGCCGCCGCTCATCAACATCACACACCCCGACGACCGACACCCCATCGATCTTGCTAAGCTCACCCATGATCTCGCGCCCCTGACGACCCACACCGATCACGCCGACCCGCAAGCCCGCATCAAGCCCAAACCCACCAAACGCACGCAGCTCCGGAACCAGCGCCATCGCCGCCAGTCCACCAGCCGCCTGCGAAAGAAACATCCGTCGATCAATCTCGCTCATCACTACCTCAGTTCTACATCAGCTCAGCACAACCCCAAGCGGGTCCACAATCCTCGGCGATCCCTCGCCCTCAAAGACCACCAGTGTACACAAATCCGCATCAACATGCGGCTCTAGAAAATCAGTCTCAATCCCCACAGCCGTAGACAACGCATCCGCCACCGCACAACTCCGATGCACGCACGCCACCCGCGAAATCGTGTTATTCGCCGACGACATCAGCCGCGGATCCATCACATGACCAAGCCGCTCCCCATCGCGCTCAACAACGCGCCCCCCAATCTCCGACACCCCAAGCCCATACCCATCCAGCGTTGCCCGCACCCCATCCCCAACATCAATCACCCATCCCGAGCCGCCAGCCGTCCCCATCCCGATCGCGCTCGATGTCCCCCCGTGCACAAACGCATCGACGATCCCCATCTCCTCAAGTTCCTCACGCACCAGATCCAGCACGAACCCCTTCGCAATCCCCCCAAAGTCCAGACGAACCCGATCGTCCGCCTTGGTCACCGTCCGCCGAGTCTCATCAAGCACCACCGCACCATCAAGCGACAGCCCGTCGAGATCCTCAACCCGCTGTTCCCGGAACCCGTGCGCCTCCATCAGCGTCCCCGCCGCGATATTAAACGCGCCGCCCGTCACAACCCGCATCCGCTCGCTGAGCTTCAGCAGCCCAAACAACTCGTCATCAACCACAACCGCCTCACCCGCCGAGGCGCGATTGATCCGAGACACCAACGACCCAGATTCAAACACGCTGAGCCGATGATGCCACTCCATGACCAACTCGCGGACCTGCTCAGTCGCCGCTTGAAAATCCGTGCGTGACAACCCCGACCCATCGATCCCGAGCAGCAACTCAAAGCGACAGCCCATCGCCTCAAACGAACTCGCAACAAACTCAGATTGAGCTCCAGCTAGCAACTCACACCTTCGATGCACGCATCTTCTGCGGATCAAACCGGAACGCGTGCCCCTCCCACATCGAGCGCGTCGCCAGATCCACCGCAACCAGCACCTTGGTTGCCAGATCAATATTGCTCTTCGCAGGCTCGCGCGTACGCATGCACTCGAGCCAGTTCAGACGCAGCTGATCCTGATCGTTCCCGATGTCCTCACACTCGATCCGCTCCGCATCGATGTCATCGACAAAGATCCGCTCCGGACGCACCTCACAGTGTCGCGAGTTGAGATACATATTCGCCTTGTGCCCGCGGATCATTGTCTCCAGACCCACTTCGTTGGCCGTGGATCCAGCAAGCACCATCGTGTGCCCATCCTCGAACTGCACCGTCAGGTTCACCTGGTCATGGTTCTCCATGTCGTGATCCACCACATGCGCCCCAGTCGCGACCACGCGAGTAGGCCAACCCGAATCCAGCGCAAAGATCAAAGGCGTCATCACGTGCACCAGCAGGTCACCAATGATCCCCGTCGAGAACTCGCGATACCGGCGCCAGCGTGCGTACACCTTCGGATCCCACTCACGCGGACCAAGGTACCCAAGCCACGCATCCCAGTCCAGATTCACGCCAGGCTTCCAGTTCTCATCAATCCCGTAGTAGTTCCACTCACCCGTCGTCGAGTTTCGGCAGTAACTCGTCTGCGACCACACCGGAGTCCCGATCAGCCCCTCCTTGATCACCTCACGCGCCTTGTTGTACTTGGGAAGCATAATCATCTGCGTCCCCACCTGGAAGATCCGCTCCGGATGCGCCAGCACCGCCTCACGAACCTCAAGCGCCTGATCCAACCGAAGCGTCATCGGCTTCTCGGTATACACATCCTTCCCCGCCGCGAGCGAATCAATAATGTGCTGCGCGTGCCAGTGCTCCGGAGACGCGATGATCACCCCATGGATGTCATCCCGCTTGAGCAGCTCGCGATAATCCCGATACCCCTTGACCTCGATCCCCTGCTTTTCCTCCGCGGCCTTCACCGCGCCCTCAAGCTTCGAATCGCACACATCCGACAACGCCACAAACTTCGCGTCCGTCTTCCCGCTCTGAGCGAGCGAGATGATCGAGTGCAGGTGACCGCCACCCATCCCTCCGGTCCCGATGATCGCCAGATTGATCGACTCGCCGTCCTTGGGAACGCTCCCCTTCGCCGCCTTGACCGTTGGAACCAGCCGTTCTCGTCGATTCGTATTGAGCCCCGCACCCCCAAGCATCCCAACTCCCGCCACACCCGCAAGCGCCGCAGTCTGCGCAAGGAAGCTACGCCGAGAGTCATTCGTCTGATGCCCGTTCGTTGGGGTGCTCGTTCCGTTATCGTGTGCCATGCGGTGATCCTCCAGATCCATACCAAAAGAAACGGCCCCAATCAAGAAGCGGTGCCTATGAGCCGGTCAGCGTACCATGAACACGACCCCTTTACAAACCTCGATAGATTGATCCAACCGAAATTCCAGACAAAAAACCAGAGAACAAACCAGAAAACCAATCCAGAGAACAAGCATGCCAAAGAACACCGCCGTCTGCTCCTGGTCGCTCAATCCAACAGATCCCTCCGATCTCTGCGCCAAAATCAAACAGACCGGTCTTCGCCAAACCCAACTCGCGCTCGACCCCATCACTTCCCGGCAATGGGATCACGATTCACTCGCCGCAACATTCCAAAACTCAAACATCCAGACCTGCTCCGCCATGATGACCACAATCGGAGAAGACTACACCACCCTCGAAACCATCAAACACACCGGAGGCCTCCGCCCCGACCAACACTGGGAAGCCAACCTCCACCGCGCCCACGCCAGCGTCCACCTCGCCGCAGCCCTCAACGTCAAACTCATCACCCTCCACGCCGGATTCATCCCAGACCACTCCACCAACGAGTACGCCACCATCACCGACCGAATCAAAGCCGTCAACGAAACCTTCCAATCCCTCGGCATCACCCTCGCCCTCGAAACCGGACAAGAACGCGCCGAAGACCTCCTCCACATGCTCGATCTCCCCAACATGGACACCGTCGCTGTCAACTTCGACCCCGCCAACATGATCCTCTACGCGATGGGCAACCCCGCCGGCGCCATCGAAATCCTCAAACCCCGCATCGCGCAGGTCCACATGAAAGACGCAACCACAACAACCACCCCAGGCACCTGGGGCGCCGAAGTCCTCGCAGGACAAGGCGAGGTCGATTGGCCACACTTCTTCAGCGTCATCAACACCCTCCCCGACACCGTCAACGTCGTCATCGAGCGCGAAGCCGGAGACAACCGCATCAACGACATCATCACAGCGCGCACCATCGCCGAGCAATACCTGGGGACCGTATGAGCAACCACGCAAACATCAACGCCGCCGTCCTGGGATTCGGATTCATGGGACGCACCCACGCCAAGTGCTACCAAGACGCCCAAGCCGACGGCTACCCAGTCACCCTCGCCGCGATCGCCGATCCGAACATCCACACCATCCCCAACCAACCCGCCGGGAACATCGACACCGATCAATCCACCCTCAACCTCGACCACGTCACCCAATCCACCGACGCGCAAGAACTCATCAAAGACCCATCCATCGACCTCATCTCCATCTGCACCCACACCGAGTCCCACGTCGATCTCGCGATCGAAGCGCTGAGCGCAGGCAAGCACGTCCTCGTCGAAAAACCCGTCGCCCTGAACCCATCCGACGTCCAGCGCCTCGAAGACACCGCGATGAACTCCCCCAAGCTCTGCATCCCCGCGATGTGCATGCGCCATTGGCCCGCATGGACCAAAGTCCGCGAGCTCATCCAATCGCAAACCCTGGGGCCTGTCCGCTCCGCCGCCTTCCACCGCCTCGGATCACGCCCAACCTGGTCCGCCGACTTCTACAAAGACCAATCCCGCTCCGGAGGAGTCCTCCACGACCTCCACATCCACGACACCGACTTCATCTATCACTGCTTTGGTAAACCCACCGCCGTCACCACCATAGGCGACCCGCTCCACGTCACCACGCTCTACCACTACGAAACCATCCCGCACGTCACCGCCCAAGGCGCCTGGGACCAGCAGCCCGCCGCCGGATTCCATATGAAATGCACCATCAACTTCGAGACCGCCACCCTCGACTTCGACCTGAGCCGCGACCCTCAACTCATCCTCCACCAAACCGATCAATCCACCCCGATCACCACCGAACCCCTCACGGGATTCGATCGCGAGATCCGCTGGATCATCGACCAGATCACCGCAAACACGCACACCACCAAGCCGATCCAAGACGCCGTCGCCGTGGCGCACATCCTCGAAGCCGAATCACAAAGCATGCAATCGAGCAAACCAGTCAAACTCGACTAGGACGGCCCCTTATCCCTCACTTGGAGGACGCACATCCGCGAGTTCCTCTTCTTTCGGTTTATCTTCCGACACATGCCCGCCGTCCATCCGGAACGCCGCCGCGATAAACACCGCACACGCCAGACCGATCACGCCCTGCACCCACCAGACCGACGCCCAGTCCGTAACCACGCCGCCCTCCTCGCCGCCGACGCTACTGAGCATCTGGTTGTAGAACCCCGCAAGCACCGGACCAACACCAAGAATGATGATCGCAAACACCGTCTGCGCACTGTGCCGCAGATCCGCCGGCGCCACGCGCTCCACATAGATGTACGCCCCCGCAAAGAAGAACCCATAGCACAAGCCATGCAACCCATTGGATGCCGCCGCGATCCAGTTCGTGTCCTCCTGCGCGACCGCAAAGAGCGCAAACCGCAGGAAGTACGCCAAGCACCCCAGCGCCAGCACCCACTTGAACCCCAGCTTCTTCAGGAACAACCCAAGGATCGCAAGGAAGAAGATCTCCGAAACCTGCCCGATCGACATGATCGGCCCTACATACGCCGTATCAAACCCGATCGCCTCAAGGAACGGCGCTGTACGAATAAAGTACACCTGATGGATCATCGAGATCGGGAGTGCCGCAAGTGTCACCACCAACAAGCCTGGCTTCGTAAACAACCCAAACGCATTGAGAAACGCCAACGGATGCTCGCTGCTCCGCGTCGGAGGAGTCTTGGGAAGCACAAGCATCGCCCACACCCCATAGAGCACCGCGCCCACACCCGAAACCTGCAGCGCCGTCGCAATCAGCCCCGCCTGATCCGCCTTCGGATCCCCCGCCAAGAACGGCGGCAACGCCGTGAACTCCAAGTTCGTCTGCAACCAAATCAACGGGAACGCATTGGACGCCACAATCCAGCCGATCGTCCCCCAAGTCCGCACCGGACCAAAGCTCTTGTTCGGATCCTTCAGATGCGCAAACGCGATCGAGTTCGTCAGCGCCAGTGTGGGCATGTACGCCACCGAGTACGCGATCGACAACGCCATGAACGCGCCATACGAGTGCGCATAGAACGTCATGAACTTGAGCACCCCGCCCACAATCAGCAGGATCCCAAGATACTTCTCCGCATTCAAAAACCGATCCGCGACCTGCCCCGCAAGAAACGGCGCGCTCACCGCCCCGATCGATCCCGCGAGCCCCAAGATCCAACCGATCTGCGCCCCGCTGAATCCCAATCCACCCCCAACATGATTCCCCGCTTCATCCAGAATCGGAGCCGCCCCCAGATAGCTCGCAAGATAAGGCAGCCACACACCCCACACCGCATACTGAAAGAACATCATCAACGACAGCGAACCAACACGAGACTTCTTCATCTTCTTCCGTTCCTTCACTACAAAGTGCCTAGGCCAAGCCGTTCAAAGAACGCCCAGTGTATCAAAACACAAGCCATCCCGCACCCCGATCGTGTATCATCCATCAATCACGCACTCGAAGGATCGAAGGACCAGCACGATGACACGACCCATCACCCTCTTCACCGGACAATGGGCCGACATGCCCCTCGCCGTCCTCGCCGAAAAAGCCGCCTCGTGGGGATACACCGGTCTCGAACTCGCCTGCTGGGGTGACCACTTCGACATCAACCGCGCCCTCTCCGAAGACAACTACTGCCAATCCCAACTCGACCTCCTCGCAACCCACGGCCTCTCCTGCCACGCCATCTCCAACCACCTCGTCGGACAAGCCGTCTCCGACCCCATCGACTCCCGACACCAATCAATCCTCCCAGAACACATCTGGGGAGACGGCGACCCAGCCGGCGTCCAACAACGCGCCGCCCAAAACTTGATCGACGCCGCCCACGCCGCCAGCAAACTCGGAGTCTCCGTCGTCAACGGATTCACCGGCTCCCCAATCTGGCACAAACTCTACTTCTTCCCCCCAACCTCCGACCAAGACATCAACGAGGGATACGAACACTTCGCCGCCCAGTGGACACCCATCCTCGACGCCTTCACCAAGTACAACATCAAGTTCGCCCTCGAAGTCCACCCAACCGAAATCGCCTACGACATCATCACCTTCCGCCGCGCCCTCAAAGCAGTGGGGGACCACCCCGCCTTCGGCATCAACTTCGACCCCTCACACCTGATCTGGCAAGGACTCGACCCCGTCCAGCTCATCAACCACTTCCCCGACCGCATCTTCCACGTCCACATCAAAGACGCCGCCACCACCCTCGACGGCTCAAACTCCATCCTCTCCAGTCACCTCTCCTTCGGACACCACCAACGAGGCTGGGACTTCCGCTCCCCAGGTCGAGGCGATGTCGACTTCGAATCCATCATCCGCGCCCTCAACCGCATCAACTACCAAGGACCACTCAGCGTCGAGTGGGAAGACAGCGCCATGGACCGCGAGCACGGCGCCGCTGAAGCCGCCGAGTTCGTCGCCAACCTCGACTTCCCATCCAACAACCGCGCCTTCGACGCCGCATTCGATAAGGACGACCAATCATGACTACCCCCCTCACATACGCCATGATCGGTGGAGGCAGTGGCGCCTTCATCGGAGAAGTCCACCGCAAAGCCATCGCCCTCGACAACACCGCCACCCTCGTCGCCGGCGCGCTGTCCTCAACCCCAGAACGCTCCAAAGAAAGCGCCAGACAACTGGGACTCCCCGCCGATCGCAGCTACACCTCCTACCAAGAGCTCCTCCAAGTCGAGTCCACACGCAAAGACAAAGCGGACTTCGTCGTCATCGTCACCCCAAACGACACGCACTACCCCATCGCCAAAGCCGCGCTCCAAGCCGGATTCCATGTCGTCCTCGACAAACCCGCGACCCACACCTCCGAGCAAGCCCAAGAACTCCAGCAACTCGCCAAAGCAAACAACCTCCTCTGCTGCGTCACCTACAACTACACCGGATACCTCATGGTCCGCCAGGCCCGCGCCCTCATCGCATCCGGAAAGCTCGGCCCCCTCCGCAAAGCCTTCGTCGAATACCACCAAGGTTGGCTCGCGACTGATCTGGAATCCACTGGTCAAAAACAAGCCGCCTGGCGCGTCGACCCATCCAGAGCCGGACTCGCCGGAGCCCTCGGAGACATCGGCACCCACGCCGAGAACCTCCTCGCCTTCATCACCAACCAATCACCACACTCCGTCTACGCCAACCTCAAGACCTTCGTCCCGAGCCGCGCCCTCGATGATGACGCGACCGTGATGATCAACTACGAATCCGGCGCCCACGCCGTGCTCACCGCATCCCAAATCTGCATCGGAAAGTCCAACGCCCTGACCATCCGAGTCCACTGCGAGCTCGGATCCATCGAATGGAACCAGGAAACCCCCGACGCGCTGACTGTCACCAAACTCGACGCCAACCCAACCACCTACACCAGAGGCGGCCCATCCCTCCACCAAGACGCCGAACTCTCATCACGCATCCCCGCCGGACACCCCGAGGGATACCTCGAAGCCTTCGCCAACATCTACCGAGGAGTCGCCGATCACATCAAGGCGCAGCGCACGAGCACCGAGCCATCACGACTCGCCCAGCTCATCCCAACCATGACCGCCGGCAAACAAGGCGTCCGCTTCGTCGAAGCCTGCGTCGAAAGCTCAAACTCCAACACCGTCGTCAATCTCTAAAGCAACAACAAGTCATTCCAGCTCAAGCACCCGAATATCGCGGTACTCGATCACGTTCCCATCGTGATGCCCCTGCACCGCCAGGTGCCCGCGATCAAACTCGCTCAGCTTGGTATCCACCATCGCCTCGCCGTTGATCCACGTGCGGATCCAGTCCCCCTCAACTCGAACACGATAATCAAACCACGCATCGTCCCGAGTCAACGGCACCGCATGCTCCTCAGACCACGCCTTGTCATAAATCACACCAGTAAAGTTCTTCGGATCATGATTATCCACCTGCGCCTCGTACCCGATCGGCCAAGGATTGTTCGGATCAGGATTCGGCTTCACCCGGAAGTACATCCCCGAGTTCCCGCGCTCGTTCACCTTCACCAGCGCCCGCATCTCAAAGTCTTCGTATTCGCTCTTGGTAAACAAATGCCCAGGACCCTTCCGCCCAACCAGTGACCCACCCTCGTTCGTCCACTCCGCGTTGTCCTCCGCAAACCAGTTCTCAAGCAGCGGATCAATCAGTGCCACCATCCCATCAGGTTCCGGATCAACCGACAGATCCTTAATCTTGATATTCCGGTACCGGAACGGATGCCCATGATCCTGCAGCGAGATATACCCCGTCGTCGCCCGATCCTTCAAAGGCAGCGGATTCTCCGGAGATCGGTAATACCCTCGATCATCAAGCTGCTGATGGTCAATCACCTTCACCCCATTGAGCTTCACATCAATCGTGTCCCCGATCACTTTGATGTGGTACGAGTTCCACTGCCCCGCCGGATTCACCGCCATCTCAGAAGCCGTAATCGCCGTGTACACCGAACCACACGTGTAATCCGCAGGCTCCTCACCATGCGTATCCAGAATCTGCACCTCAAACCCGGTAAACGCTGGATCACCATTGGACGACCCACGCAGCCCAACCCCCGAGTTCCCGCCCTCAGGCATCCAGAACTCCAGCTTGAGCTCAAAGTCCCGATACATCTTGTCCGTCCGCAGCCACCACCCCTTGCCGGGCTTCAGCGTCACGAGCTCCCCATCCACCACACCCCACGCATCCAGATCCCCCTCGCACGCCCACCCATCCAGACTCTCGCCATCAAACAGCTCGACCCAGCCATCACCCCGAATCTCATCCACAACTGGAAGCGTCTCGCACCCCACCATCCCAAGAACAACCCCAAAGACCACAAGAACCAGCCCGATCAACCCAGTCTTACGCATTGTGCATCCCTTCTTCGTCCAAACATCTGGATCAACAGCGTACCAGCTTCTCCCCACCTCCGAAAGCGCTCCGCATAAAAACCACCAGACAAAAAAACACCCCCCCGATCGCTCGAGGGGGCGCCGAGTTGTGGTTTGATCAAGACTCATCCGAGCCTTGATTCAATCATGGGCATCCTTCGCCGAATGCCGAGAGGAACGCCGAGACGTCGAGGAAGTTGAACTGACCCTCACCCGTGAAGTCCGCGGCTGGATCCATGTTCCCAAACGCCGACAAGAACGCCGAAACATCAAGGAAGTTCAGGTCGCCCTCACCAGTGAAGTCCGCAGGACATGGCTGCGACTGGGTCGCGTCCCAAGCAGCCAGGTCGTCCGCGTCCACATCGCCGTCACAGTCGAAGTCACCCTCGCTGTAGAACGCACCCTCACCCTGGAACGACTCGATGATGAAGCGGTCATCAGCGTCCGCATCGCCGTCGAGATCAATGTCACCAACGACCGAGTCCAGGATGTTCACGATGATCTCTTCAACGTCTGCTGCGTCAACGACGAGGTCGCCGTTCATGTCACACGAGAGATCGATGTGAACCGCTTCAGTGATCTCCGACCAGTCGCCGAAGTTCAAACAAACATAGTCGATGTCCGCACCGTCAACAACGCCGTCGTGACCGTTCGGACGGAAACCACGAGTTGGGAGGTTCTGGACGCCGAGGCCCAGTGCCGCCGCCGAAGCAACGTCACCACGCGAGTCGCCGTCATCGTACGAACCGGTCGCCAGTGCCGTACCGAAGAAGTTCATGCCAGCAGCCGCGTCAACCGCGGTGAATCCCGCACGGCGATCGAGGTTGCCACCAACAAGGTGCAGCCCGTCCGCCCAGTAGCGGACGTCGATGTCGTTGAAGTTCCCGTCGCCATCAAAGTCGCCGAGGATTTCTGGACACGCACGCCCGTCCGGATTGACGCTGCCACCATTCCAGCTGCCGCTGTTGAAGCGGAAGTTGTATGCATCGATCATGTCGCCGACGTCAGCAGGACTGCGGACGCCGTCGCCGTCAAAGTCACCAGCGATCACGTTGCGATCGTTGTCCATGTCGGTATCGAAGTCCTCGTCACCGATGAACGCGCCGTAGCTGATGGTGGTGCCATCGATGGACTCGTAGTGAGTCCCGCCGAGGACGCCGTCGTCGTAGGTCACACCAGTGGTGCGAGTCGGAACAACACCACCGGATTCGGTGTTGAACGAAGCGTAATCCGACAGCGCGAGCACGTTGTTCGGATCGTTGAGCACGAACTGGGTCAGCACATCGTTACGAGCCGCGTTCGGAACGATCGGGATGCAAGGCTCGCTCGCGTCCGGATTCGTCTCAGGAACGTTGTACGAAGTCGCCGGAAGCACAAACTGGATACCGAGGAACTCGCCCGGTGAGAACGCGTTCGCCGGATCGGTCGGAACCGCCGTGACCGCAGCAACCGAGCGGGTGATGTTGTTCACGTACGCCGCAGCCTCTTCGTTGAGCATCGGCTGAACCGGATTCGGATTCGGTCCGACTTCCGATGCATCCCAGCCCCAGCCACCCTTGGCCGCAGATGCCGAGCGAGGATCACCGACAGTCGCGATGCCGCCAAGACCCTGGATGTTGTACCCATCAGGACCACCATCAACAACATTGCCGATGGTCGGACGAGCGAAGTTCGTCCCGCCCTTGAGATCCGCCTGAACCGCGAGCAGCTCGAGCTCGCCGTCAACCAGCCAGCCCTTGGACTCACCACGCTCAGCACCAGTGTGCCCAACGCCGAGACGAGTGTTCTTCACAGTCGCTTCCATACGAGACGAGCCGCCCTTGTTCGAAGGCTGGAAGTCCGCACCGAGCTTGTCATTGTCCGACGACGAGGTCTTCGGACCGATGTTCTCACCAACACCCCATGATGGGTCCAAGCAGATCCCGTTCATAAACGCGTTACGAGTACCCGATCCCGAGTCACGAGTGACCACCATCAGGTTCTCACCCGTCACACGACGCCCGGTCGCGTTGAGGTGACGCAAGTCCGACATCTTGATCTCCTGAAGACCAACACCAAAGTTGACTGGTGCCGCAACCGGAGTCAGCGTAACAGGAGTATCAAAGATCGTAAACGCGTCTGGTGCGTTGACGTTGGTGTTAAAGGTCACACCGTTGGGGGAAACCAGAGTCTTGAGCTTGTTGCCCTGCGACAACTCGCTCCCGTCCCAGTCCACCGCTTTCCGAGGATTGTCGCCGTATCCCGGAGCACCAGGAACCTTGTTGAACAGCGGAGCACCACTGTCGTTGATCACAAACCAGCTCACCGGAACATCAAGAGCCGAGAAGTCGATCTGGACACCAGTGCCAGCACCATCCGAAGTGGTGATCTGGTACGAACCATCCGTCAGCGTACGGAACGGAGTCGCACCAGGATTCGCGCCATCCGCAGCACCCTGAGTCATCGCCGCATTCACAAACAACTGCGTGTTGAAGTACGCCGCATCCGCGTCGTTCGAGTTCAGAGTAAGGTTCGCCGCGTCACCATCCGCCCCAGTCGCAAAGACCGTGCTCCAGTCACGCATCTCAGCAAACCCGTTCCCAGATCCAGTAACCCGGTACGTAAACTGCCAGTGCTGCGAAGAAATAAACGGCGATGTCGCATCAAACGGAGCAAGCTGCTCCTGGACAATGCCATCACCATCCGCATCGATGAAGTCAAGCGTGTTCGCCGGAGCGCTGAACAACGCCTCCAGAAGCGTCGCGCCCGATCCATTCACCCCAAACGGCTGCGCCGAAGCAACACCCGAAACAGTACCGCAAGCCGCGGCAAGCATACAAACCTTGTGCAAGTTAGTCATGTCAACTCTCTCCTAAGTATGAGCAGAACGATCACAGAAGCCGCAGAGCAACACGCTCCGTGGCAAGGTCAACCTTCAAAATCTCCGTCCTTGTGTCAGCTACGAATCAAGAACCGCTGTCCTACAGCTCTCAAAGACAACGGGCACCGATCTCTCGATGCCCGTCATGCAAACTCATTCATTCATCAGCGTCCAGGATCTCGTTGTTCCCCGAGATCGAGTAGAACCGGTCACCCCATTGTCGATTGATGACCGTATTAATCACCTCATCGAGCGCCACGTGCCCATCCACATACGCGAAGTTCGCCTTGCCCTTAAACACGTTGTTCACCGCCTCGAGCGAGGACCCCGATCCACCCTGACCGATGATCAAACCGATCTGATCACCCTGGATGGAGTTGAGCACCTCAGTCAGCTCCTCGACATCCGGATACTCAAACCGAGCAAGGTCATACTGAGCAGGCTCATCAAACACCTCCGCACCCGCCGATCGACCACGGAAAGGCGTAATCGGACGGTGACTCTTGATCACATTCTCGCTCCCGCCGCTCCCACCAATCCCGACCGGATCAGCAAGCGAACGCCAGTTCGCCGTCTCGCGGAACTCAGTAAACAGAATCTCATTGGAAGGACGAACAATCTTGTGCGCCTTCACAAGCACCGCCTTGCGCTGCGAGCTACCCAGATAAAACTTATTGCGAGGCATAATCGCCGCATTAGCCGCAAACGCCAAACGCTTCACCTGACGATCCTGAGGCCACCCCGCACCCTCGCGCTGCCCCATGTCATTGACCTGCTCCGCCTCCCACGCATCCGTGTCAGGCCCAGGATTCGTCCGCGGAGCGCCCCGCGAAGGAACAGCAGGGGACTCAAACGCATCATCGGGAACCTCGCCGTTGTCATACAACGCGTACGACCAGTGGATGTACCCATTGATCGGAGATGGATGCGATCCGCGCTGCATCTCCGTCCGCCATCCAAACCCCTCACGATCCTGACCGTACACATACGAAGGAGGGAAAATCGCCTTGTTCCCAGAGTTGTACAGCGTCGCCGCCTGCGTCACGCCGCGAGCATTGGAAGCCACGATGATCGACTGAGCACTCAACCGAGCCGACCCAAGCGAAGGCAGCAGGATACCGATCAACAGTGCGATGATCGCGATCACGACCAGTAACTCAATCAAGGTAAAACCCCGAATATTCCGTAGATTCCGACGCGTGTGCTTGTGCATTCCAAGATCTCCATATGGAAAGAGGCAGTGGTGTTTGCGTCAAAGATAGACCACCCCAACCACACCAAAAGTTTCCAAACGATGAAGACTGCGCTACCTCACACACTCTTGTTCAAACGCGCACACGCTCTTCACACGTTCTTTGACCGCCCTTAACCAAAGCCGTGTTTCTTAACAATTGTCACCGCATATTCAGCGCACAAAAAACCCGCACCGTTCCCGGCGCGGGTTCATAATCAACACTTCAGTATGCTCAGCTCGTCACCTTCGCCGTAGACCGCACATGCAGCTCATCAAGCTGCTCCTCGTCCACAACGTTTGGTGCCTCGCACATCAGGTCCTGCCCAGTCATCGTCTTCGGGAACGCGATCACCTCGCGGATGTTCTCCGTCCCGCACATGTGCATCACCAAGCGATCAAGCCCGAACGCGATCCCGCCGTGAGGCGGAGCACCATAACTCAGCGCATCCATCAGGAACGAGAACTTCAGCTTCGCCTCTTCCTCGCTCAATCCGAGCAGCTCAAACACCTTCGCCTGCACATCAGCGCGATGGATACGGATCGACCCGCCACCAATCTCCGAACCATTGCAGATCATGTCGTACCCGTCCGACACGATCGACTCGACCATGTCGATGTCCTTCGCATCCGCGCTGAGCAAACGCTCGACCTCATAGTCAGACGGAGCCGTGAACGGATGGTGCAGCGCGTGGTACCGTCCCGCCTCCTCGACATACTCAAACATCGGGAAGTCGTACACCCACAGGAAGTTCCAGAGCCCATCAGGGATCAGATCAAAGTCCTTCGCGATCTTCAACCGAAGCTCACCCAGCGATCGCGACACGACCCCGTAGGTATCCGCCGCGAACACCACCGCATCCCCGTCCTCAAGCCCCAGCGCCGCGACCAGCTCATCCTGGACACCGCCAAGGAACTTGCCGATGCCGCCCTCGAAGCCGCCGTTGACAAACTTCGTCGTCGGGATCCCGCCCGCGCCAAAGTCCTCAGCAAACTTGCTGAACCCATCGGTCACCTTCCGCGAGAACTTCTCCGCAAGCCCAGGCACCCGGAACGCCTTCACGCACCCCTTGTTCTTCTCCAGCGCGTTCTGGAACACACCAAAGTCCGTCCTGCCCGCGATCTCCGAAACATCCACCAGCTTGAGCTCAAACCGAGTATCCGGACGATCGCTGCCGTAGGTGTCCATCGCTTCCTGGAACGTCATCCGAGGGAACTCCCCAAGCTCCACACCCATGATGTCCTTCCAGATGGTCTTCGCAAACCCCTCCATGATCTCCAGCACCGCGTCACGATCCACGAACGCCAGCTCGAGGTCGATCTGCGTGAACTCCGCCTGACGATCCGCACGCGGATCCTCATCCCGGAAACACCGCACGATCTGCAGATACCGATCACACCCCGCAATCATCAAAATCTGCTTAAACAACTGCGGAGACTGAGGCAACGCATACCACATCCCTTCCTGCTGACGCGAAGGCACCAAGAAGTCCCGCGCCCCCTCCGGAGTCGAACGACAAAGCATCGGGGTCTCAATCTCCAAGAACCCATGCTCGTCAAAGTAATCCCGAGTCAGCTTCGTCAACCGATGCCGAGTCTTCAGAATCTTCTGCATGTCCGCACGGCGCAGGTCAAGGTACCGATACTTCAAACGAGTCTCTTCCGCCGGAAGGTTCTTCTCGTCACTCGGAACAAACGGCAGCTTCTTCGTCTTCGAAAGCACCTCAAGCCCGCTCGCGAGCACCTCGATCGAACCCGTCGGGATCTTGTCGTTCTTCTTCGCCCGCTCGCGCACCACACCCGTCACCGAGATGCAGTCCTCGTTCCGCAGACGATCACCCGCCTCGATCAGCTCCGCCGGCGCATCCTCGCTATCAAACACCACCTGCGTGATCCCATCGCGATCCCGCATGTCAACAAAGATCAATCCCGATCCATGCCCACGAAACGCGTTGACCCATCCATTGAGAGTCACCGTCGTCCCGATGTCCGATTCCCGAATCTGCCCGCAGCTGTGCGTCCGAATGCCCATAGTGATGCCCGTGCTTTCTTGGTTAAATCACCGACCGGAGCCAACTCCCCGATCGAACCAAGATCATAGCGCCCGCTGCACCCAAAGCCCCTCAAATCAGCCCCAAGCCCTCACGGGCATCCCGCCGCAAACGCCTGCAGATATCCGCTGATATCAAGGAAGTTGAACGCCCCATCATCATTGAAATCCAGCTGCGTGCTCAGGAACTCCGAGATATCCAGGAAGTTCAGTTCCCCCTCCCCCGTCAGATCCGCAACGCACGACGCAGGAGTCCCCCAGTGCACCCGCACCGAGTCGTCCCAGTTCGAAGCCGTCGCGACATCCATCGCTCCGTCCCCGTTGAGATCACTCACCGCAACCGTATTGGTCTCCGCGCTCGGGAGCACCCCAGCTGGCACAAAGTCTCGAGCCGAGGATTGCAACCAGACCAGATGTTGATTCGAAACCTCATCAAATGCACCAAAGACACTCGAATCTGAACTCGCGACGAAGTCCAACAATCCATTCCCATCAAAGTCTTCAACGACGACTTCAAACTCGTCATATCTGCCTGCATGCGAGAGCTCAATCGACTTCGATACACCCATCTTCTCATCAATGAAGTACACCGTCGTCGGATCATCAATATTGACACTCACGACATCCAAGATCCCGTCCTGATCCATATCCGCCGCCTCAATCCAGTAAGGCGGATACCGAACCGGAAAACTCGTCTCAAGCGAAAAGCTCCCGTCGCCCTCATTCACCCAGAACTGGATCCTATCCAACGTCCCGTTGATCAGGTCAGGAAGCCCATCACCACTGACATCCGCCACCGCGATCTTCGTCCCCCCAAGACTCATCGGCAAAAACGTCGACCACAACTCCACCTGCGCACTCCCCGTCCCCCTCCACAGATGATGCTGACTGTTCACAAAATCGTACATCAACACATCATCTTTCCCGTCCCCATCAAAGTCCGCAACATTGAGCGTGCGATAGTTCCCCCCATTTGGATTCGCAAACAACACCAAAGGCCCAAACGTCCCATCCCCGTTGCTCGCCTTGATCGCAAGACTGTTCTGCACCTGCGCAAACACCGCCTGCGACTGACCGTTGCCACCAAGATCAGCCATCGCACTGACAAACGCGTTATTCACGCCTGAGATATTGCTCGTCACCCCATCATTCACATCAACCAGCTTGGCGCGAGACGCCGCGCCAACCACAATCAGCTCATCCACCCCGTCCCCGTCCACATCCGCCGGATTGATATGCGAAGGCACATTCTGCCCCTCAAACTGAGTCGCCCCGTACGCCGGAACCCCGCCCACCGGATCACGCCAAGGACTCGTCCGCCAGTGCGCACCCCATCGCAACAGCTCGCCGTCATCGAGCCCAGAAGCCACCTCGTACCGCCGCCCAAACCCCATCCACAGCAGATCCTCTTCCCCTGCCCCATCAAAGTTCACCCCAGCACACAACGGAAGCCGAGGCAGATCAGGATCATCAATCACAGGCACATTCCCAACCTCAATCACCACCCGCCCCGACCCTTCAAGCAGCGGATCATAAATCAACGAAACCTCTTCCACGATCCGCGTGTTGTCCGACTCCGCATCCACCCCAACCACCAACAACTCATCAGCCCCAGACCCATCCAAATCACCAGGCACCCCAACCACCCGCTCCCCATCCTCAATCGCCAGAGGAACCACGGCCGCAGGACTATTCACAAAGTCCACAATCACCACACTCGTCCCATCGTCCGAGTTATTCATAACCAAATCTACAAACGCATTCCCATCAAAGTTCCCAAAGTAAGAAACGTCCCCCCGAACCGCGAACCCCTCCACAGGCAACTCAATCTCCACCGGGATCATCACCGAATCCGCCCCCGTCCCCTTGAGCAGCACAAACCGCTCCGTGTCCGCATTCACCAGCAGCACATCAGCCATCCCGTCCCCGTCATAGTCCCGCACCTCAAACAACCCATTCCGCGACCCCGCCGCCGGGACCGGATACACCTGAAACTCCGTCCCCTCAGGGCGCGAAGACCACCGGATCACCACCGACGCCTGACTCGAGTTGTACACCACCTCATCAAGCCCATCCCCATCAAGATCCCCGCACTCCACCCCAACCCAAGCATCCGCAAACCCATCCGGAATCTCCGTGTACTCAGTATGGTCGATCGCCTCATACTCAGAAAACTGCGCGTCGGGAAGTATCCTCAAAATCTGCAGCGCCGAATACGAACGCCGACGGATCAATATCTCAGGAACCCCATCCCCATCAATATCCCCTGCCGTCAACGCGTCATAGTCGCTCTCATTCACAAAGTCCGTGATCGTAAAGCCAATCGACCCATCCTCACCGATCGCCCCCAGCGCAAACCCCACCCCATTCTTCTCGCTTCCAAACCCAAACAACAAATCCTCAACCCCATCCCCATTCAAATCACCCACCTCAACCAGCGCCGCCCCATCAAGGTCATACACCTCTTCAAACCACAACCCCCCAGCCCCAAGTACACTGACATGCGCCGACTCCGCGGGAGGATGCATCCCAACCGCTGCCCCAACCACGAAACCACAAGCCCCAGCACACACCACTCGGTCAACTCTAAACATGCCAGCACCATCCAATCAATAAAATCAAATCACAAGAACTCAATCGCTCAACCCTCAAGGACACCCCGCCGCAAACGCCTGCAGGTATTCACTGATATCAAGGAAGTTGAACGCCCCATCATCATTGAAATCCAGCTGCACACTCAAGAACTCCGAAACATCCAAGAAGTTCAGATCCCCCTCCCCAGTCAAATCCGCAGCACACGCCACCGGCGCCCCCCAATGCACCCGCACCGATTCATCCAAATCCGCAGCCGTGATCACATCGATCGCTCCATCAAGATTCACATCACTCAGAGCAATGGTCGTCGAATCCGGAGCAGGCAACACCGCGACACACTCAAAGGTGCCATCCGCCTGCTGTTCCCACACCATGTGCGTGTTGTTCCCCTGATTCTCTGCAGAGCCAGGAAACTCTCGACGCGAGCTCGCGACCAAATCGAGCAGGCCATCATGATTCATATCCGCGGCAACAACCTCCGAGAATGTATACCCAGAAAGTGGCCCCTCCAAGAACGCACTCTGATCAATCCCGCCCGACGCATCACGATAATGCACGCTAATCCCGCTCGCAAAGAAACCACTCATCACATTCGCCGACACAATGTCATCAATCCCGTCCTGATTCATATCCGCAGCAATGATCCAATACGGCTGCACCGGCATCCAAACCGACTCCGACGAACCAAAGGTCCCATCCCCAGAGTTCATCATCGCCGTGAATCCCGTCCCCGACGAATCAAGCAGCAGATCTAAATCACCATCCAGATCCATATCCAGCAAACAAGGCTTCGTCAGTCTCGAACGCTGCACCGCGAAGCTATTTGAGAACGCCGCCATGCCGTGAGCCGTCCCAAGATAAATATGAACTTCTCTCCCCGTGTAATCAAACGCGACCAGATCATCCTTGCCATCCCCGTTTAAATCCCCAGCAACGACCGAGTGATACGCCCCCCCAGTCGGGTGAAACAACACATTCGGATCCTCCAAAGTCCCGTCTGCCATCACAGGTGTAATCACCAGCCGATCCATCACATTGGTTGAGACGATGCTCACCATCCCATCGCCGCCCAGGTCCGCCGCAGCGCTCATCCACGCCCCGTTCACCCCAGACACCGGCTCAGGTTCCGGATCTTCAAAGTCAATCACCACCCCCCGCCGATTGATCCCAACCGCAAAGATCTCATCCGCTCCATCCGAATCGAGATCCACCGGAAGCATGTGCAGCGGATCCTTGTGCCCAAGATACTGCGACGCCCCGAACCGAGGCAGCCCGCTTTGCTCTAAACGTGCTGGAGTTACACGAACAGTGCTCACCCGCTGGAGGTATGTGTACTCAAGATCATGAGTCTTGTGATACAACACATCACCCACCCAAACGAGATCGTTAAGCTCATCCCCGTTCACATCAGCCGTGATACAAGTCACAGTACGAGCGCCATCTCGTGCAAATGGCGACAGCGAATCCCTCGGCGTATTGCCGGTCTCAATCTGCAGAAGCCCAGAGCCGCCAGACAACGGCTCAGACATTGGGTCAAACAACAACCATTTCTCTTCCATCGTGTCCGTCGTCACCGCCAACCGATCAAAACCAGTAATCAACAGATCGTCATACCCAGATCCATCAACATCACCAGGCACACACTCAACGCGAACTTCAGCACCCAGCCCAATCGACACCGCGACCGGAGTATCGCCCGCAAAGTTCGAGATCAGCACACTCTCCTGAATCGGGACGTCAAAGAGAACCAGGTCAACAGCAGGATCATCGTCGAACTGCCCAAACACCGGATACGTCCCATCCAGCACATGCCCGCTCGCCGCAACACCGATCACCCTCGCAGTCCCAAGAGCATCTGTCTCCGTCCCCTCAAACAGCACAAACTGCTCGCTATCCCGATCAAATGTCAGCACATCAAGATCAGAATCACCGTCGTAATCCGCAAGCGGATACAGCGCGTTTTCACCAGCCAGCGCCGGAGCCGGATAAGACTCCAACATCGAAGCACCCTCACGCGATGACCAGCGCACCACGATCCTCTGGTCAGTCGTATTGAACACAAGGTCGTCCTTGCCGTCCCCATCCAGATCCCCACTCCGGACGGTCACACGTGCATCGATATACTGACTGAATGAGTCACGTTCATAACCCAAGTCTGCATGATCTTCTGTCGTGCTGCCGATGACTGAACCATTCTCTATCCAGTGGATCTCGTAGAAGCTACTCTCGTAATTGATGGTGACTAGGTCCGCCCACCCGTTCCCATCAAGATCACCAGCGGTGCCGGCATCAAAGCCAAAATTATGCAGCATCGTGTATCCACGAAAACCCAGGGCCCCATTCTCCCGGAGCTCTCCAAGCGCATACTGAATCCCGCCATCAAAGTAATCGCGACGACTAATCAGGTCAGGCAACCCATCGCCATTGATGTCGCGCACCTCATGGACATACCCAAGCCCATGCTCGATTGTGCTCCCTGACTGATCCGATTCATACCCAAACCGAAGCACCCCAGCCCCCTGCGATTCTCTGTACACAGAATCAACCGGGCCAGCAACCTGCCCCCCAGACACAGCTCCGCACAAGATACCTTGCGCCAGAGAAAAACCAATGAGCAAAGATTTCCGCTGATCAAAAACGTGTAACAAATCGTTCACCTGTGTAATTCAGAATATTGAAGTAGGTATAAGTCCCACCCAATCTTATCGACCAGCCCAACCACCCACAAGACCAATCTCCCAAAGCAACCAAAAAGAGAGGCCCGGACCACGACTACCGCCGTGTCCGGGCCTCACGCACAGGACCTCTTTAAACTTGCGAAATACTGCACGCAGTGTTCGCGCATAGGACAACCCCTTTCATTGCTCGCATATTTCAAAATGTTTCAAAAAATCACGCCGCCGACCAGTGATCATCTTCCAGCACGTCAAACCCGCTCTGGAACAACCGCATCTTCTTCACGGCCTCAGGATCAGTAAACCGGAAACCCACCTCAAACTTCCGGAACCCAATCTTCTTGCTCCAAACGACCTCCGCCTCGCCGCAGTGCGTGCCGCGCTCAGACTCGATCCGCAGATCGATCACGTCGCCGCCGACAAACTTTGGACGTCTGGAGTAAATCACGCGAACCCCCGTCGCTGAGAAATCCTGAACCTTGCCAGATCCTTCACAGCACATGTTGCGAGCGACAAACCGTGGGGACTTGCGTCCGTCAGGTGTATCCTGCTCGTCAATCATCTTCGCGATAGCAGTCCATCTGCTCATATCCACCCTATTCGACCGAAACGCTTAAAAGTTCCACACCAATCATGATTCGTCCACCCAAACCCAACGATTCAATAGCCCACCACGCACAAACCGCACAAACCCACCCCATCCTGACCCAAACCCTCTACCCGATCTACCATCACCCATGGACATACTCAACGCTTATCCGGACCGCCCGGGAGACCGCCCGATCTACACCCCGCCCAACGGCCCACCTCAAACCGATCGCGTACCACCCGCCGTCTACGAAGCGATGCGAGAGGACAACATCACCGCCTACTTCCATGCCTTCTATAAACGACTCGGACAATCCTCCATCGCCCACATGTTCCCCAAGAGCGAGAAGAACCTCCTCCGCGCCGCCGACAAATCCGCCGCGATGTTCACCTTCCTCTTCGGCGGGCCGCACCTCTACCAGCAGCGCTACGGGCGCCCCATGATGCGTGCACGCCACCTCCCGTTCATTATCGACGAGCCGGCTCGTCAGGAATGGCTCCGCTGCTTCAAAGAAACCCTCGACGAAGCGCCAGAGAAATACGCGATGCCCGCTGAGCACACCCAAAGCGTTTGGAAGTTCGTGTACGATTTCAGCAGCTGGATGGTCAACGCACTTCCAGAATCGGAGGAATCATGAACACCAAAGCCGCACTGTTGATTGTCAACCTGTTTATCGCCGCCGTTTTCATCACGGGCTGCTCGGAGCAGGTCCGTACCGAAGCTGAGTCCAACAGCTCCTACAACGACATCAACCAGTCCGACATCAACTCGGTCCTCGATAACTGGCATCTCGCGGCTTCGAAAGGTGATCTGGATCACTACATCGGCGCGATGACCGAGGGGGCGATTTTCATGGGGACCGACGAGCATGAGCGCTGGACGCGTGCTGAGCTCAAAGCGTATGCGGAGCCGCACTTTGGGGATGGGCACGGCTGGACGTATACACCGCGCGATCGATTCATTCGGACCAACGCGTACGGCGATGTTGCTTGGGTTGATGAGACGCTCGATCACGATCGCTACGGCGTGCTGCGCGGGACAGCGGTGTTGCGTGAGAATGGGGAGGTTTGGAAAATCGCGCACTACTCGCTGACGTTCCTGATCCCGAACGAGAATGTGGAGGACGTGATGCGTGTGATCGGGGTCGCGCAGGATTAACGAGCTGGTCTTTGGAGATCAGCTCGTTTGGGGTTGGGACTGAGTTGTCTAACTTCGTGCTTGCTCGCGGAGCGCGGTTTATCGCAGAACCACGATGAGGCCGTGGATGATTCCGCCGATCCAGGTGAAGAACCAGAGGAGTAGGTTGATCCAGAAGTGGGCGGTGAATCCGACTTTGATCCCGACAGCGATCGGTGGGATGAGGATCGCGAGGATGATCATGAGGACTTTGTTTTCTGCTGCTCCGGCCATTGTTGAAGACTCCTGTGGTGGGGGTTTTTCTTAGTGTAGTGGATTGGGTCGCTTTGTGCAGGGTTGTTGCGGACTTGCGGAGGGATTCGATGGCGCGGAGTTGGGAGGATGGAAGACCCCCTCCGTCGCTACGCGACACCTCCCCCGTCAGGACAGGGGAGGGGCAAGCGTTGAGAGCGAGCTGGTGGGCGAGGTCGGCGGTGTCTTTGAGGGCGGCGAGGGATTGGAGGTGGGTTTGGGATTTGATGGTTTGGGCGCGGGAATCGTTGATGGACTGGATCATGCTGATCGCGGATCGGTAGTCTTGGGAGTTGGTGATGGTGTTGAGCTGCGAGAGGGTGAGGCCGTGGATCTGGCAGATGAGGATGGGGGTCATCGCGGGATCGAGGAGGTCCTCGAGTATCGATTCAGTGAGTTGTGGTGTATCTGTTTGCGACTGATTGTGCATTGTGCCCCCTTGGTTGAATGTGGGTGGGGGCTGAGGGAATTGTAGTTGGTCGGCGTGGGGATTGGAAGGGGGGGGTTGGGAAGCGGGGGAGATTTGCGCACGGATGTGGTTGTTGTCATTAAAAGAGCAGGCTAGCTGTATTCTCTGTTAAATTCACCTGATTAGTCAGAGCATCGTTGTATAGGTGTTGTAGTTCGTCGGTACTGGAGTCCGGACGGGCAAATCTAAAAATTGAAGCAGCTACATACTCAGGTTCCATATCAATCGAGTACCACCTTCTACCTTCGGTCTCCGCTACTTGTCCAGTTGTATTCGAACCAGAGAAGAAATCAACAACAAGATCTCCGGGCTCCGTGAGAAACCGAATAAAAAACTCCGGGAGTTTGGGCGGGAACCGGGCAGGGTGGCCTTTGATTCCTAGCTTCTTACAGCATTTTAAATATTGGCTGTTGGATTCCGAGTTGGGTATCTGCAACAGATTTGAAGGGATTGCCCCTCCGTTATTTTTACTGAACCCTTTGCTGATGTCGTGCCCTGAAGGGCGTTTTTTTGCATCGTAATATTTGTCGGGATCCTTCAGGAGTTTTTTCATCCTGTCGGAGTACTCAACGAGAACCTTGGAGACATCAGCCTTTGGGAAAGCTTCTTTGCTAAACCACCAAACATTGTTGACAGAATCTTTGGCTCTGATTTTTCGTTTGTTTACCCACTCGATTGGGCTAGGCAGCTTGGACGGGTTATACCAGTAGAAATCTTCGGCAAGGTGGAATCCAATTTCATCGCAGAACTTTATCGCTACGCGAAATGTATAGAGCGATCTGATAGGGACACCCTTTTCGTAAGCGCCACCCAGATCTAGTACAAAGCTTCCATCAGGTGCCAATTTTTGGTATACAAGTTCAGCAAACTGTGCAAGCCAGTTGATGTATTCAACACCATTCTTATTCCCGTACTCCTTTTTGCGCTGAAGTGCAAAGGGCGGGCTCGTGATAAACAGGTTCACGGATTCGTCTTCGAGTTGCGTCAGAAACTCAAGCGAATCGGTACAATGCGCTTCGCCAAGAGCCGTTGAGTATCTAAGAGTATCGCTTTCGGTCATTTTGAAGGCCCTTGTGCTACTTATAGTCTGTAGACTTATTGTAGGCATACGCCCATGCTTCATCCATGGTATCAGAAAACGACATTGGTGGTGCACGCCGTCGCTTTGCAAAAAATCTGAGAGCCGCTCGTTCTGAGAAGGGTATTTCTCAAGAAGAGCTTGCTGTGCTTTCTGGTTTGCACCGGACATATGTTGGCTCGGTAGAGCGTTCTGAGAGGAATATCTCTATCGACAATATGGAAAAGCTCTCTGCCGCTCTAGGGCTGGATATCGGTGAGTTGCTTAAGGAGGGTAAGCGATGAAGCCGCATGAGGATTTTCAAAAACTAAATGAGCTGATGCCAGGCATTCAGGCTTATCAGGATTTGGCTTCGAAGCATGGAATCGACGACATTTTTCAGGACAATGGCGGAAAGACCTTGCAGGTTCTTTTGTTACTTGGGTTGCGAGATTTAGAAGGGCGAGAAGGAAACGATGCTGTTGACGAAGATGGGAATGAGTATGAGTTGAAATCCGTAAACATGTTAAAACGAAATGTGTTTACAACACACCATCATCTCAATCCGGTCATTATTGAAAAGTACCGCAAGGTTGATTGGATATTTGCAGCTTACGAAGGGATCAAGCTTAAGGAAGTCTATAGATTAACTCCAAGCGATCTCGAACCCTACTATAAAAAGTGGGAGACGAAGTGGAAAGACGATGGCGAAAAAGACATCAACAATCCCAAGATCCCGCTTAAATATGTAAGAGAAGTCGGCGAAAAATTGTTTCCGCTCGAGTAAGGGTGTTACCCAACTGCCGCAACAACCTTCTGTGCCGCATCACCCAAATCCCCTGCGGCTTGGAGGGTTGGGAGGTCGGCGGCGGCGTCTTCGAGGATCTTTCTGCCTGCTTCGACATTGGTGCCTTCGAGTCTGACGACCAATGGGACGGAGAATCCGATGGATTTGGCGGCGTTGACGATGCCTTGGGCGATGATGTCGCAGCGCATGATTCCTCCGAAGATGTTGACGAGGATGCCGTTGACGGCGGCGTCGGAGAGGATGATGCGGAAGGCTTCGGTGACGGCTTCTTCGGTTGCTGAACCACCGACATCGAGGAAGTTTGCGGGTTCGCCGTCGAAGAGTTTGATGGTGTCCATGGTTGCCATGGCGAGTCCGGCGCCGTTGACGAGGCAACCGATGTTGCCGTCGAGTGCGATGTAGGACATGCCGTGCTTTGCGGCTTCGACTTCTGCGGGGTCTTCTTCGGTGGGGTCTGCGAGTGCTTGGAGGTCTTTGTGGCGGAAGGTTGCGTTGTCATCGAAGTTGAACTTCGCGTCGATCGCGATGACTTGGCCGTCGGGGTAGGTGTCGTTTGGTGGGGTGACGACGAGGGGGTTGATCTCGGCGAGTGAGCAGTCTTTGGCGTGGTAGAGCTCGGAGAGCTTGAGCATGATGGTCGCGGCTTGGCGGACTTGCTTGCCTTTGAATCCGAGCTTGAAGGCGACTTCGTTTGCTTGGAATGGTTGGAGTCCGATCTGTGGGTTGATCGGTTGTTTGATGATGAGTTCTGGTGTGTCGGCGGCGACTTGTTCGATTTCGACGCCGCCTTCGCGCGAGGCGATGAGGGTGTTGCGGCGGGTGTTGCGGTCGGTGGTGATCGCGAGGTAGTACTCGTCTGGGGTGTCTGGCGCGCGGTCGGCGATGTCAACCCCTGCGGCGACGAGGAGGGTGTTGACGTCGAGGCCTTCGGGTCCGGTCTGGACGGAGACCATTTTGTTGGAGAGCATGAAGTCGGCGGCGGCGGTGGCGTCTGCGGCGGAGCGTACGAGCTTGACGAATCCGGCTTTGCCTCGTCCTCCGGCGAAGACCTGGGCTTTGACGACGGCGAGGTCGGTGCCTGCGGCTTGGGTGACTTCGGTGTATGCGTTGGCGGCGTCGTTGGCGTCTTTGATGACGGATCCGGCGGGGACGGGGATACCGAAGGAGGAGAGGAGGTCGCGTGCTTGGTATTCGTGGATTTTCATCTTTTGCCGTCCTTGCGGGGGGTGGAGGGGGGTGTGGTGTTTGAGTGTTAGTTTAGCGGGTTTGGTGTGGGTTTGGGGTGTGGGGAGGGTGTAAAAAGACAGCACGGACTCCGGGGAGTCCGTGCTGCGAAGTAACTGGATTCATCCGTGTGCTATCGGTGGATAGCGTGTTGGATGAGGTCGTTGCTGATTAGCGACGACGACGGCCAGCGACGATGCCGCCGAGGCCGAGGAGTGCCATTGCACTTGGAGCTGGGATGACGTTCCACTGGCCGATGACAACGCCGAGGTCGTCGTCGGTGTCAGCGAATGCGATGATGTCGCCGAAGGTGTTGCCTGCGATCATGTCAGCGTAGTCATCTGAGTCGAGGTCCCAGGTTGCGGAGCCGGTGAATGCGGTGGTGCCGGTGGTGAAACCTGCGGTTGCATCGTTGGTCCATGACCAGAAGTTGAGGCCGAAGTTGCCGGACGAGTTGAAGAGGCCTGGGGTGCCGTCTGAGCTGTCGCCGTTGGCAACGAGGTCGCCGGTGCCGCTGGAGAAGATGCCTGCTCCGCCTGCGCCGGTGAAGAAGTCAGCGAGGAGGACGCCGGTGGAGTCGGAGCCCGAAGCGTCAGCGGACGAAGCAGCTGAGGTTGCGGTGATGGTGATCTGATCGACGACCGAGAGGTCAACGTTCATGAGGACGTCTGCCGAAGCGGTTGCTGCGACTGCGAGGCCTGCGATAAGTGCGATCTTGTTCATTTGTATTCTCTCTTTCATATCTGAACATTTTGCTGATGCTCAAATCTGAGTATCAGCGACACACGATGCAGAACGCAAACGGGCGTCCTGCTGAGTATTCACTTTGTTGCGATGCGGATTTCTCTCTCTCGAATCGCTCTTTATGAGGTATAACCCTCAGAAGTGAGTGAGAGTATATCACTTTTTGGGTCTGGGGCGAATGTAAAACCTCTATTTTTAGGCAGTTTTGTTCACACAGGCCTTGGGTGTTGATTATTGGGGCTCATTTCGGGAGCTTCTTGTTCAGAGCGGGTGTTGGGTGGATTGGCTGACCAAACAGGGTGCGTACAAATCGCATGATTTCAGGGGTAGCAGATCCGATAGACAACGGGAACTAGCTGGATCGTGTCATTGGCGGGTGGGTGAGCTTGCTGTGGAGTTATTCGTTTACTGGGACTTTGATTGTGAACCAGCCTCGGAGATCGCCTGGTTGGTATCCGATGGCTTGGTCGTTTGGGTAGAGCGTGTTGAGGGTGGCGCGTGTTTGTGGGGTGATCTGGGATTCGGAGCCGTGGCATTGGAGGCAGGTTTCGCTGAGTGTGATGGGTGAGAGGACGGCGAGGTCTCCTGCGTTGTTGATCATGAGGTTGCGTGCTTTGGGATCGGGCTCGGTGAACATTCTTGCCCAGAGGGGTTTGGTGTTGGTGGGGTTGCGGAGTTTGTCTGAGGTGCGTCCGATCTGGAGGCTGTGCTCTGAGCTGATCGCTTGGGCGATCTCCGGAGCTTTGGTTGAGCAGACGGCGATGGCTTGGGTTGGTCCTCCCTCGTGGAGTGCTTTGGTGAGTTCTTGGATGAGGGCGCCGAAGAATGCTTGTTGTGCTTTGGTGGCGCGGTCGAGCTGAGTTTTTTGGGTGGTGTTGAGCTGGGCTTGGGTGGTGGTGTGCCATCCTGAGCCGTGTCTTGTGAAGGCGCGGAGGTGGCGTTCTTGTGAAGCACGACGGAGATTGTTGAAGACCGCGAGGACCTGTTCATCGCTGACCATGGAGTCGATGCGGTCGTAGATCGCGACATTCTCGATTTCAGCGACGATGGACATGTCCGCGGTCTCTTGGAATGAGTCGGGGATCTCGAAAGTGTGATCTGTCCAGCGATCCTCAGGGACCTGGAGATCGAGGCGGTCGTACTGCTCGAGCAGTGCGTCTTCGTGGCGTTGTTCGGCGTGGACGATGTTGGAGAATGGCCGGCGCTCACCAAACTTGCTCATGACCGCTTTGTAGAACGCTTTGGCTTTGCGTTCATCATCGAGTGCGGTGTCGAGGGCGGCTTTGAGATCGGTTTTGGCTTGGTCGTGCTGGATGACTTCTGTTGGAGGGGAGGCTCGAAACGTTGTCGCTGAGAGTGATGTGAATGTGATTGCTGTCATCATGAGTGCGGCGATTGTTGATCGGTTCATGTGGGTACTCCAAGTTGGTCTATTGAGATTGGGATGGTGTTACTCAACATTGAGTGCGTCGAGGGCTTCGATGAGTTTGGGGGTGTAGACGTATCCGGGGCCGCCTTGCATGGTGACGACGACTCCGGCGAGCTCGAGCATCTGGGCTCGGGTTGCGCCGGCTTTGACGCATTTTTCGACGTGGGAGTAGATGCAGGGCTCGCAGCGGAGCGCCATCCCGATCGCGAGGGCGATGAGCTCCTTCTCGCGGACAGTCAGGGCGCCCTCTCCCATGAGTTTCTGGAACATAGCGCCGAATCCGGATGAGAGGTCGGGGGCTTGGGCGTGCATGTTCTTGGCTTTGGTGGACCAGGTCTGGTAGTGGAGGGCGGCGTTGGATTGGTGCTCGGTGGTGGTCATGATGGGCCTTTCTGGTGAAATAGCGGGGTTTCGAGTTCAAAAAGGACTCGAATATCCGAATAATAGCCCGAATAGACAGGTCGGTCTAGCGTAATTGGGATCAAGTCTTGGTACGCTATGGGCACAGGCATGATGGCAAACAGGCGCGGGAGGTCAGGATGATTCATGGTGCGTTGAATATCAAGAAGCTGCTGAGTGCGATGCGTCGGCTCGATGCGTCGGATTTGCATATCAAGGTGGGGATCCCGCCGACGTATCGGATCGGTGGGGAGTTGCGTCCGATTGAGGCGGATCCGGTGAGCGAAGACGAGGCGGATCACTTGCTTGATCCCTTGCTCAGCGATGTTCAGAAGCGGAAGTTTGATGAGACGGGGGATCTGGATTTCGCGTGGCACCTTGAGGACTCAGAGGGTGGTGGGGGCGATCGCTTCCGTATCAACATGCTGCGCTCAGGGAATCACACGCACGCGGCGGTTCGGCGCGTGAAAGCGGAGATCCCGACGTACGCGGATTTGCGATTGCCTGAGGTATACTCGGACATTGTCAAGAAGCAGCGCGAGGGGCTGGTGCTGATCGTTGGGGTGACGGGGTGCGGAAAGTCTTCCACACTCGCGGCGATGCTTGATGAGGTCAACGCGACGCGCCCAGTGAATATCATCACGATCGAGGATCCGGTGGAGTATCGGTTTGTTCCCAAGCAAGCGATCATTTCGCAGCGCGAGATCGGGATCGATGTGACGGACTTCCATGAGGCGCTGCGCCATGTGGTGCGTCAGGATCCGGATGTGATCTTTATTGGTGAGATGCGTGATCAGGAGACGGTGTTGTCAGCGATCCAAGCGGCGGAGACGGGGCACCTCGTGTTCGGGACGCTGCACACGGCGGACACGATGGGCGCGTTTGGTCGGATGCTTGAGTTCTTCCCGCAGGATGAGCGGGCGTTTGTGCGCAACTCACTGGCGGCGACGATGAAGGCGATCTGTGCGCAGCGTTTGGTGCCTGCGAATCCGGAGCTTGGGGGATCGAAGGTGGTTCCGGCGGTGGAGGTGTTGCTGACGTCTCCAACGGTGCGCGAGTTGATCCGTGATGAGCGGGATTCGGACCTGCCTGCGGTGATCGCGTCGAGTCGATCCGATGGGATGGTGAGCTTCACGCAGTATCTCGCGGAGCTGGTGAATAAGGAGTGGATCAGCTCGCAGGTGGCGCAGGATTATGCGCCGAATCGGGACATGCTCAACTCGATCCTGAAGGGGGTTGAGGTGAAGGCGCAATCGCTGGTTGGGCGCATCAAGGGGTGATTCTCGCTACGCAGGAATCGGTTCTTGTTTTTGCGCTGTATTTCTGAAAGTTCGTGATCTACAGTACTATGTGCAGCGAATGCGGCATCGTGCAGGATCTGAAATTGAAGGAGTACAAAGCATGAAACGGATGCTCTCAACAGTGTGCTTGGCGGCGTTGATCGGCGGGCTGACAGTGGCTGGTGGTTGTGGTGGAGGAGATGAAGACTCATCGGCTCCGACCAGTGCGCCTGCGGCAAAGAAGCCGAGCGTGAACGCGATGGCGGTCAAGGGGGCGCTGGTGTTCAAGAAGACCTGTGCTTCGTGTCACGGCGCGGACGGCAAGGGGATGCCCAACAACGGTCCGGACCTGACGGCGTCGGAGTTTGTCAAGACGACGAGCGAAGAGGATCTGCTGACGTATGTGCAGGTTGGGCGCGAGGTTCCTGGTGGGGTGCCGATGCCTCCGCGTGGCGGGTTTACTGAGGAGATGCTTCCGGACGAGGACATCGTGAAGGTGATCGCGTACCTGAAGAACATGCCTGGCAACCAGCCTTGAGTTGATGTTGAGTATGAGAAAGCCGCGGGAATGCCCGCGGCTTTTTTGTGCGCTGCTGTGGTTAGCTTGCTTGCGCGTGGTCGCTTGGGTCGATGTTGAGCGACTTCATTTTTTTGTAGAGCGTGGTGCGGTTGATGCCGAGTGTCTCGGCGGTGGTGGTGCGGTTCCAGTCGTTGGCGATGAGCGCCGAGAGGATGATCTGTCGTTCTGGTGTGCGCAGCGCGTCGGCGAGGGTCATCGGTGTCCACTCTTGGGTTGGTGGTGGATCGATCTCGGAGGTGTTGCGGAGGTGCGCCGGGAGGTCGTCGGCG
The DNA here is from genome assembly GCA_965250055.1 of Phycisphaerales bacterium. GTDB lineage: Bacteria > Planctomycetota > Phycisphaerae > Phycisphaerales > UBA1924 > UBA1924. The sequence continues at coordinate 392,304 of OZ252285.1, forward strand.
GTGATGGTTTGCCCCTTGGCGAGGACGGCGGCGCGCTCGATGATGTTGGAGAGCTCGCGGACGTTTCCGGGATAGGCGTAGGAGGTCAGGAGCTGCATCGCGTCGTCGGTGAATCCGACGAAGTGGCGCGCGAGTTCCTCGGATTGTTGATCGAGGAAGTGCTGAGCGAGCATCGGGAGGTCTGTTGTGCGATCGCGGAGGGGTGGGACTTCGATCTGCACGACGTTGATTCGGTAGTAGAGGTCTTGGCGGAACTCTCCGGATGCGACGAGGTCTTCGAGGGGTTGGTTGGACGCGAGGACGACGCGCACGTCGACTTCGATGGTCTCGTTTGATCCGACGGGTTCGAACTTGCGTTCTTGGAGGACGCGGAGGAGTTTGAGCTGCATCGCGGGGGATGCGGAGTTGATCTCGTCGAGGAAGAGGGTGCCTCCATCGGCGGCGAGGAACTTGCCTTGCTTGTCGGCGTGGGCGCCGGTGAAGGCGCCCTTGACGTGTCCGAAGAGCTCGGATTCGAGGAGTGTTTCGGGGATCGAGCCGCAGGCGAGCTCGACGTAGGGTTTGTTTGCACGCGGGGAGGCTTGGTGGATCGCGCCGGCGATGAGTGATTTACCGACCCCTGATTCTCCTGACATGAGGACGGTGGTGCGGGAGGCGGCGACGGCGTTGATGGTGTCGAAGATGGCGCGCATGCGCGGATCGGTTCCCACGATGTTGGAGATCGAGTGAGTGGACGCGATGCGTGATCGGAGGGAGGTGTTTTCTTTGAGGACCTCGTGCTGCTGGAGGGCGCGCTGGAGGGCGAGGCGGAGCTCGTCGTCAACGACGGGCTTGGTGAGGAAGTCCACGGCTCCGGTCCGGAGTGCTTCGACGACGGTCTCGATCGCGGCGTATCCAGTCAAGAGGATGACCGCGGTGGAAGGGGAAATGACTTTGGCTTTGCGGAGCAGCTCGATCCCGGTGATTTTGGGGAGGTTGAGATCGGTGAGCAGGATGTGGTAGGTGTTGTGCTTGAGGTGCTCGAGGGCATCGGCGGGGGTGTAAACCGCGATCGCTTCGCATCCTTCTGATTGAAAGAACGCGGCGAGTGAGTCGGCGACGATCTGGTCGTCGTCAACGATCAGGATGGAGGTCTTTGGTGTCGTCATTGAGTGTGTGTTGTTCTGATTCGTTGTGTGATTAGCCGATTGTTCGGTCGAGGTCTGTGTCGGTGTGGGGGACGGGGACGCGTGCGGCCAGCACGGCTCCGGGGCGCTGGGCGGTCTCTTGTCCAGGACGGTTGGTGAGGGAGATGACCCCTTCGAGCTGGTCGATGATCTGGCGCGAGATCGCGAGTCCCATCCCGCTTGGTTTGGAGGAGTTGTTGGTGGAGTAGCCGTGCTTAAAGGGTTGTTCTGGGTTGGTTCCTGGGGTGAGTCCGACGCCGTCGTCGGTGATGGTGACGACGAGCTCGTCGTGCTGGTTGTCGATGGTTGCTTCGACTTTGATGAGTCCTCCGGGATCGAGCGAGTCAAGACGCGTGGCTTGCTGGATCGACTGGACGGAGTTGAAGAGCGCGTTGAGGACAACGGTGTAGATCGGTCCGGCGGGGAGATTCCCGGCGTCGGGGTTGATGTCGATCTCGATGCGCACTCCAGCTTGGGACGCGAGGGGGCGGACGACGTCCACGGCGTGGTCGATGCACATCGCGGTGGTGACGGATTCGGAGACTCCCAAGATCGGGGAACCGATGGGGACGGTGTTTGAGCGCATCGCGGTGTTGACCATGGTGGACATGCGATGGAGTGTTTGCTGGACGGTGTCGATCTGCTGGCGCGCGGTGTCGAGTTGTTCGTTGGGTTCTTGACAGTCAGGGTCCATCGTGGTGACGGCGAGGGAGAGCCAACGCATGGAGCCGTCGATGAGGTTGGAGAGATCGTGGGCGAGGGTAGTGAGGTGGTCCGCGGAGTCGGGACCTGCGGAGGGATCGCGCGGCGGGAGCGTGCTCTTGGAACGCATCGGCGGGGAGACAACCTTCTTCTCTGGGGTTGGCTTCTCAGGGGTGGGGTTGTTGTTTGAGTCGTTGGTGTTGTCGTGGCTCATGTCCCGAGTTTCGGCGGTTTTGGGGGTGGTGTTGCTTTGAGTCAACAACGGGGGGGTATGAAGCGGTTATCGGTGTTGTTCCAGTTGCGGTAAGTCTCATGATCGGAGTGGTTTGCGGGTTCTGGGACGTTGTCGAGTGGTGGTCGGATGAGAAAATAATGTAGCAAGTGCTACAAATGTGCAATATGTAGCGTACGCTACAATCATGAATACAAAGACTGCATTGGTACTGGTCCCTGCGTTGATGGTGCACTCGCTCGCGTGCTTTGCGGGAGAACCGAACGATGATCGGGAATCTGGGGTTCTTGCGAGACTTGCTGAATCAAGTGTCCGGGTCGGGGCGTCGTGGATCGGTGAGTACAGCGCGATCGTGCAGGGTGGCGTCGAACGCACGGATGGATTCCGTGACTTGTTGACGATCGATGTGGGTCTGGATCTGGAGCGGTTGCTGGGAGTGGAACGGACTCAGGTCTTTGCGCAGCTGATGAGTGTGAATCCGTCGAGGGGCGGGAGCGGGGTCGCGGGGGACTTTGGGGGGTACTCGAATATTGAGATTGATCGCTCGCTTGATGCGGTGTACGAGCTGTGGGTTGAGCACGAGTTTGATGAGATCGGGTTGCGGGTCAAATTCGGGAAGGTGGATGCGAACTCGGAGTTCGCGGCGGTGGATATCGCGGGAGGATTCTCGAACTCCTCGGCGGGGTTCTCTCCCACGATCTTTGCGCTGCCGACCTATCCGGATCCGGCGGTCTCGCTGAATCTGTTTCTTGAGTTGTCGGACACGATCGAGCTTGGGTACGGCTTCTATGACGGCGCGACTGGCGCGGATGGGGTGACGACTGGGGGGCGCGGGTTCGGGACGTTCTTTGGTGATTCACGATCCAACGACTGGTTCCACATCGCGCAGCTCAGGGCAAGTTGGGACTGCGGATCGGTGACGGTTGGCGGTTGGCATCACACGGGGCGATTTACGGCGTTTGATGGGCGCGAGGAGACTGGGGCTCACGGATTCTTTGCGGCTGCTGAGCATCAGCTTGTTGCGGATCGGGTGCATGTGTTTGGGCAGCTTGCTTGGGCGCCAGAAGATCTGAGTGAGGCGCACTGGCACTGCGGGGTTGGTGTGGTGGTGGATCGGTTGATCTGCGACAAGGACCAGGCGGGTGTGTATGTCAGCTTTGTGGATCTGAGCGATGAAACAGGTGCTGTGTTTGCGGACAACGAGACGGCGATTGATGTGTACTACGCGTACGAGATCAACTCGAACGTGACTATTCGTCCTGAGGCGCAGTACATCGCGCAGCCCTCTGGTGGGGGGGCTGGCGGAGGGGCTGGCGATGTGATTGTGCTTGGGGGGCGGTTGGAGATCAGTTTTTAGTTACGCGAGACCGAGTGCTTGTGCGTCGCGGTCGGAGAGGGTGCCGCCGTCGGATCTTGGTTTGACGGTGGTGTCTCGTTTCCATGAGCGGTCGCAGCGGGGCTGGTCTCGGAGGTCGGTGATCTCGATCTCGCCGTCTTTTTTCAGTTCGAAACGCGATACGCCGCAGATGTCGGCGAGGTCTTCGGTGTTGAACCATTCGAAGGTTGAGTCGGGATCGGGGAGTTTGACTCCCAGGTCGAGTGGGTTGTCGATGTCGCTTTTGGCGCGTGTGTCCTCGGCGGCTTTCATGACCTGCTCGATTGCTTCCCAGAGCTTTGGCCAGCCGGTCGCGGTTTCGAGGTTGACTTTGGATGGGAATCCGGTGAGGTGGACGCAGGTGGTCTTGTCTTTCTGGTCTACCTTGTGGAGGGCGCGGTACGCTTCGTCGGCGGTGTGGCACATGATCGGCGCGAGGAGTTTGCAGAGGCCGTCGGTGAGGACGGCGAGGGTTTGCTGTGTGTTGCGGCGGCGCTCGGAGTCTGGAGCGTCGCAGTAGAGGCGGTCCTTGACAGCGGAGAGGTATTCCGCGGAGAGGGTCGTGTTGCAGAAGCGGTAGAGGAGTTTCTGTGCTTCGTGGAACGCGTAGTTCTCGTAGGCGCTGGTGACCTTGTCGATGAGCGTGTTGAACTCTCCGAGGACCCACGCGTCGACGGAGTGGACGTGGAACTTGGAGAAGTCGGGCTCCGCTTGCGCTTCATAGTCGTTGAGGTTCGAGAGCATGAAGCGGAGGGTGTTGCGGATTTTGCGGTAGCTTTCTCCGGCGAGTTTGAAGAACTCTTCGTCGACTTTGACGTCGTTCTCGTATGCGAGTGAGCTGACCCACCAGCGGAGGACGTCGACGCCGTAGCGGTCGAAGAGGTCTTTGAGCGCGGCTCCGGCGGACTTGGAGAGTTTCTTGCCGTCTTTGTCGACCATGAAGCCGTGGGTGAGGAGGGTGCGGAATGGGGGGCGTCCCATGACGCCGAGCGCTGGGAGGAGTGAGAGCTGGAACCAGCCTCGGTGCTGGTCGGACCCTTCGAGGTAGAGCTCGATTGGGAAGTCTTCACCACCTGAGCGCTGGCGCATGACGGCGTTCCAGGATGAACCTGATTCGAACCAGACATCGAGGATGTCTTGTCCTTTGGTGAGCTGGTCGAAGGTGACGGAGCCGTCTTTGAGGGAAGCGGGGGCGTCGGGGTCGTCGGCTGGGTTGTAGTTTGCGAGGAGGGTTGCGGGGTCCTCGGAGAACCAGAGGTCCGAACCCTTCTCGCGGATGAGTTCGTTGACTGCATGGACGGAGGCGGCGGTCATGAACGCGTCACCAGTCGGGAGTGTGAACGCGGGGATCGGGAGTCCCCATGATCGCTGACGGCTGATGCACCAGTCGGGACGCGACTCGAGCATCCCACGCATGCGGTTGCGCCCCCATGAGGGGACGTACTTGACGGAGCGGTCGTCTCCGGTGGATTTCATTGCCATTTCGCGGAGGGAGTGGCCGTCGCGTTTGGTGGGTTGATCCACGGCGACGAACCACTGCTCGGTGCAGCGGAAGATGACTGGGGTTTTCGAGCGCCAGTCGTGCGGGTAGGAGTGGTTGAACTTGTAGGCGTGGAACATGTGTCCCGATTCGGTGAGGCGCTGAGCGACGAGGTCGTTGGCGTTCCAGATGGACATGCCGACGAGCCAATCGGGTGCGGTGGTGTCGTAGGTGCCGTCTCCGAGGACTGGGCAGTAGACGGGGAGACCGACGCGGAGACCGGTTTGGTAGTCGTCGGCACCGTGACCTGGCGCGGTGTGGACGAGACCTGAGCCGTCTTCGAGGGTGACGTAGTCGGCGTGGACGACGGTGTAGCAGTTGCTGGTGTCGGCGTCTGGTTCGTTGATCGGCGCGGGCGCGTTCTTGATGAACGGGTGCGCGTAGGACAGTCCGACGAGTTTGTCGCCTGTGGTGGTTGCGAGGGTTTCGACTTCTTCGCTTTTGGCGAGTTTGGTGACGCGTTCGATCGCATCGACGGCCATGACGGTGAGGTTGCCGTCTACTCGGACGAGGGCGTAGTTGAACTTCTCGTGGACCGCGATCGCGAGGTTCGCAGGGAGGGTCCAGGGGGTGGTGGTCCAGATCATGAAGCTCGGGGTCGCGCCGGGGTGGTCGGCTTCTTCGAGACCAAACGCGTTGAAGACGGCGGTCGCGTCGGTTGCTTCGAAATCGACATACACGGAGAGGTCTTCGCGGTCCTGGTATTCGAGCTCAGCGTCAGCGAGCGCGGTTTCGTTGGCGACGGACCAGTGGACTGGTTTGAGTGCTTTGTAGACGAGTCCTTGTTCACAGAGTCCGGCGAGGACTTCGAGCACTCCCGCTTCGAAGTGCGGGAGGAAGGTGAGGTAGGGGTCATCGTAGTCTGCGACGGTCATGAGTCGTTTCATTTGACCGGCTTGGAGTTTGATCTGTTTGTCGGCGTAGGTCTTGCACTCGCGGCGGACGGCGGTGCGTCGCTGGTCGTCGGTGAGGCCGTCGAGTTTGGCGGCTTTCCCGGATTCGACGAGGTCGGTCATGACCTTGTGCTCGATGGGGAGGCCGTGGCAGTCCCATCCTGGGACGAAGGGGCAGTGGTATCCGGCCATGAACTTGCTGCGGACGACGAGGTCCTTGAGCGTTTTGTTCATGAGGTGTCCGAGGTGGATCGAGCCGTTGGCGTAGGGGGGGCCGTCGTGGAAGACGAATCGTTTGCGTCCCTCGGAGGTTTCCTGCATCGCGTGGTACAGCCCCTTCTTGTCGGCAAGGGTGTCCCAGCGTTTGAGTGAGGCGGGCTCGTTCTGGACGAGGTTGGCCTTCATCGGGAAGGAGGTCTTGGGGAGGTTGAGGGTCTTTTTGTAGTTCGGTTTGTCGGTGGATGTTTCGGTCATTTGGTGGTATCCGTGGTGTGGATCAGATCGCGAGCGTGAAGCGGTCGCGGGTCAATCATTGATGATATGTGTGGGATTGGGTTGGGAGGTCGGCCGAGGTGATCGGCGGCCCCGCTATGAGCAAAGATGCGGCTCAGGATTGGCTGCATCGGCCCTCAGCGGGGCGTGATAATTCGTCCGGATGGGATCGAGAAGTTGCTCATGATGAGAAGCATACTCGACAGGATCCTTGGCGGCCTTGCTGGGAGCGTTCAAATTCGCTGAAATTAGGCGAATGAATGATTATTTGAGCTCGAAGATCGACTGGGTGCGGAGGACGAGGTTCTCGGCGGCGATGAGGTGGTAGCTCTGGAAGTGGATCTGGTTTGCGAATTTTTGGGTGTCCACGATGGAGAGGCATGAGCCGACTCGGTCGTTCCAGCGGTGGGTGAGCGCGTCTTGCTGGCGGGCGAGTTCGTCGAGTTCGTTGTAGGTGTCGTGGTAGATGTGGGATGAGAGTTGCTCGGTCTGGGCGGCGGTGATGTAGTTGATCTTGGTGCGTGGGATCGCTTGCTCGATGTCTTTTTCTGCGGAGCAGAGCATGGATTCGAGGAGTCCGATCTCGGAGTTATCGAAGGGGGCATCGGTGACGACTTCGGTGGCGCAGCCGTCTACGGAGGTGAAGGTGCAGGCGTGGGCGCCGGGCATGATGGACATGGAGAGGGTGTAGTAGTCCTGAATGATGGAGCGGGTGTCGGCGCACTGGAAGAGCTTGGGTTGGACGGATCGTGCGTAGAGGGTGGATTGGTATGACTGGAGTCTTGTGGATGATTGAACTGTGGTCGCCATGGATTCCTTCCCATGCGTTGGATCGGGGGTAGGAGGGGGGAGACCCGATCTGGGGTGAGATTGTCCCGCGGAAATTCTCGTCTAAACCGAGATTCAGCCGACGATGTTATCGGATCATGTGGATTTGCTAAAGAGAAAAATCCGGGGTGATCCAAATTGGGGAGATCGGACTGATTTTCCGTAACTGATACAAGATAGCAGGTGTTTGGCAGAATCAAACACAAGAAATGGTATATTGGGTAAGATTTCAGAGTTTCTCATCAAGATAAGTGGGTTGCCCTAAGCGAGCGATTTTTGAACGATGCACCGATCCAGTTTGAGGATTCCATGAACTCCGCGAAGTCGTTGCCTTTGCGTTTGGAGGTCTGCGCACTGGGTGAGGGGTTGCGAGTTGGGGAAGCTCTTGAATGCCAACGGTTTGCGCTTCGGTTGATTGAGATCGCGGGGTATGGGCAGCGCCGTGATGACAGCAAGGCGATGGGGCCGGTGGAACTGGTGACGGGGTTGTCGAGCCGATGGCGGGCTCGGTACGCGGAATCGGGGCTGCGGGCGCTCGCGATGGGGTGGGAGAACCTGAACACGGAAATGCGGACTCTGGCGCTGGCGCTTGGACGCAGGCGGTGGATCCGGATCACCAAGGAGCTCGCGAAGGACGCGGATGCGATGGTGCGGACCACGGCGCTGAGCATCGCTCGCGATACGGGTGATCCGGGGTTGGGCGTGATGGTGTGCTCGATGCTCAGCGATGAGCATCAACAGGTCCGTCTCGCGGCGGATCGGACGCTTTTGGCGCTGGTGCTGGGGATGATGCGTCAGGTCGATGGGGCGATGCTGGGTGAGGAGTACGACTCGATCCGGAATCGGAGGGTGACGGCGATGCTGGGAGATCCAGCGGTGCTGGAGCTTGAGCGGTGCGCGATGCTTGGGGCGATCGCGGACGCGGCGTGGTCGTTCTCTGGTCATCGGTGCCGATCGCCTTTGCTCGCGTCGCTGCTACTGATGGATCGTCAGGGCGCGACATCGATGGAACGGCGTGCTTTTGAGAAGATGCGGAGACTGCTGAGCGAGCGTCATCATCCGAGTCACATGCCGATGCGGACGGTGCTTCGGACCACGGCGGCGCCGATCCTGCGTCAAAGGGCGCTGCGGTGGCTGGTGGTGGACTCGATCGCGAATGTCGCGGCGGCTCGATTGGATATCGCGGAGTCGATGGCGGAGCATCGCGCGGTGCTCGACAACATGCACCTGTGCGTGCGTCCGATGCGAGCACGCGGGCTCAATCGCGTGCGCATCGCGTCGCGTCAGGAGAACGGTGCGGTGGTGCTCGAGGACAGCGCGCCGTTTGTTGATATCCAGGAGTACGCGGAGCTCGATCATGACGCGAAGCGCGGCTACATCCGCTGGGTCACGGGGCTGAGTCTTGATGCGGGCGTGCGAAGGCAGCTGCTTGAGCGCGTGATGGCGGACAGCGATGCTTCGATCCGGCTCCATGGGTGCTGTGTCGCGGATGCGTTTGATCTTGTGGACTATCTGTATGATTCCGATGAATCGGTGAGCCGACACGCGGCGGTGCGCTGGTCGTCTGTGGGGGCGGCGACGCCGATGGTTGGATCGGCGGCGTGCGAGCGGAGATTGAACACGGCGCGGTTGAATCAGCGGTCTTCCTCGGCGTGGGTCCGGAGGGTTGCGGACGAGGAGGTCGAGCGGCTGTCGATTGATATGGCGTCGAGTCCGTCCTCGAGACTGCAGGCGCGTCGTTTGTATGCATCGGATCCGGCGCGGTTCGTGCGACTGATCCGCGAGATGCTGCATCAGCCTGCTCGCAGAGCGTCGGGGCTGGAGATGATCCTGGCGCTGGGGCTTGAGCAACGCTTTGAGATGGATCTGGTATCGCTGGCAAGCGAGCAGGGGCTCGATCCTCGGCTGTGGGCGACGCTGGTGCGTGGGCTGAGCAATGTGGATTCTGATGCGGCTCGCGCTTCGGTGCTGCGGAGTCTCGAGTGCGATGATCAACGTGTTGTAGCGAATGCGATCGAGTCGGTGCATACACCGATCGAGTCGCTCGTTGAGTACAAGGGTGATGAGCATCATCGCGTGCGTTCCAGCGCGATCCGGCGGATGCTGGTCACGGATCATCGCGGCGAGATCGCGGACGCGGCGGTCGAGGACCTGCTCGGGATGCTGACGGACGGACGCGTGGGGCATCGACTTGCTGGGGTGTGGGCGGCGCAGCGGGTGTTTGAATGCAAACCCAACGAGCGATTGATGGGCTGGCGTGATCTGGTCTCGACGCTTGATGAGATGACTCGGCACGAGACCGATGATGCGGTGCGTGCTCGTGCGGATCAGTGCGTGCATCGGTTGCTGGTGCAGCAACGGTCGCGCGTGATGGAAGGGGCGGCGACATGAACTTCGGGAACGCGACAGATTGGGTTGTTCTTGCGGTTGCTCAGGTTGGTCCGACGGAGCTGTTCGTTCCCGATCAGGTCGATGCGGTCAGCAGCGGCGGGGCGGGTCGATGGGTGCTCTGGGGATTGGTGATTGTGCTGCTGGCGATCGCGGCGGTGTGGATCCGCGGGATGGGACAGCAACGGGTCGATCCGAGGGAGCTGGCGTTTCGTTCGCTGGCGCGGAAGATCGGTCTGAGCAGCAAGCAGACTTCTGCGATCCGCGCGATCGCTCAGCGCGACGGCGTGCATCCGGTCGGGCTGCTCATGGCGCCCAACGCTCTTCAGTCGTCGGGTGCTGATTCGTAAAGCGGATATGAAATGATGCTTAGTTGACGGCAGCGGGTTCGCTGACGGTCGTGTCCTCGACGATCTCGATCTTGAGCGCCGAGACTCCCGCGTGTTTGGCGAGCTGGTTGAGCACGTCCTGGGGGATCGCGTCGGTGAGTCGCTTCGAGAGGTTGGAGGGCGCGTCGATGACGCGTCCGTCGTTGAGGACGAGGTGGAGGTGGGGGGCTTGGTCCGCGTCGTAGCGGTTGGCGCCGGAGCCTTGCCCACGATTGGCGATGCGGCGTGCGAGTCCCTGGTCAACGAGAAGCTCGAGGGTGTTGTAGATGGTCGCGAGACTGATCCCGGCGTCTTGGTCTTTGACGATCTGGTGGAGCTGCTCGGCGGTGGGGTGGGTCTTGGTGTTGCAGAGTGCTTCGTAGATGATTAGGCGCGGACGCGTGCAGCGGATGTTGTGCTCGGAGAAGACGGCTTTGACATCGTGCGCTTCGTGGTGGTGGCTGTGATCGGCGGTAACCATGACCTATTCTACATTGAGAATGATTCTAAAACAACGCGAAATGCTGCGGGGCTCAGAAAAACAGTGTTTGAGCGGTTATTTGGTCGATTCTGAGGGCTGCGGGGTGACGATCTGCATGCGTTTGTGATCGATCCCGGCTTCTTGGAAGGTTTCTGAGCCGATCTCCCATCCGAGTTTTTCGTAGAACGGCATCGCGGAGATCTGCGCGTGGCAGTACAGTCCAGGTAGCGCGAGCTCGGTGAATGCACGCACTTCCATCGCGATCATGAGGTTGGTCCCGATGCCCTCGCCTTGGCGTTGGGGATCGACGCACATCTGCTGGACTTTGCCTGAGGTTTCGTCGGAATCGGGCTGGGGAGGGAAGAGCGTCGCGGCTCCGACGACCTTGTCCCCAGTGGGATGGTCGATGACGGCGACGAAGTGCTCGCATTTTTCTTCGCGTCCCGGCGCCATGTCGTAGTAGTCCTCGATGGTCATCCCCAGCGGCTTGAGGAGCACGGAGGTGCGCAGCGCGACCTCCTGCTCGTAGAGGGGGTGGTCCATCGAGATGCGTTGAATCCTGATCACGGCGAGAAACTCCTGAACGTGTCAGAATGTAGCACATTTTGTGCAGATTTTCACAGCGACGGATCGGGAATCGTCAGGATTTGTTGATGGTGAGCTCGGTGTGTCCCATGCGCTGGGAGGCCATTTTTTCCCATCCTGAGCCGAGCTCTCCCTCGGGGTCTGGGGGGACGATGTCGACTTTCTTCTCGCCGAGCTTTGCTTCACCTGAGAGGACCTTGGATTGGAAGTCTTTGCACTCAGCGAGCAAGCGGTCGAGGATGTCGGATTCGGGGATCGTCGCGACTTTCTCGCCTTGGACGTAGATGATGCCTTTGCGGTCTCCGGCGAAGACGGCGATGTCCGCGCCCTCCGCTTCTCCAGGGCCGTTGACGACGCATCCCATGACTGCGACTTTCATTGGGACGGTGATGTCCTCGTTGAGTTTGTCGTTGACCTCCTGCACGAGGGTGAAGAGATCGACCTGGATGCGTCCGCAGGTGGGGCACGCGATGAGCTCCGCGCCCTTGCGTTCGCGTTTGCCCAATGTGTAGAGGAGTTCGAGTCCGTCTTCGACCTCGTAGATCGGGTCGTTGGCGTAGGAGATGCGGATGGTGTCTCCGATGCCGTTGGCTAGGAGGGTTCCCAGCGCGACGACGGAGCGGATGCATCCGGTTTCTTTGGGTCCCGCGTGGGTGACACCCAAATGCAGCGGGTGGGGGAAGCGTTTGGAGATTTCGGTGTACGCGTCGATGACGAGGGCGGCGTCCATGGACTTGGCGCTGATCGCGATGTCGTAGAAGTCGCGTTCGTAGAAGATGTCGAGGTATTCTTCGAGTTTGGCGATCATGATCGCGAGCATGTAGCCGTGCTTGTTTTCGGAGAAGATCGCGCCGAGTTCTTTGGCGCGGGATTGCTTGTCCTTGCGCTCGATGATGGAGCCTTCATTCACACCCACACGGATCGGGATGTTCTTTTCTTTGCACGCGTCGATGACTTCTTCGACTTGTTTGCGATCGGTGATGTTGCCGGGGTTCAAACGGATCTTGTGGACGCCCGCTTCGATGGATTCGAGGGCGCGTTTGAAGTGGAAGTGGACATCGGCGACGATGGGGACGGTGGTCTGCGCAAGGATCTCTGGGAGCGCTTCGGTGTCCTTCTTTTCCGGGACGGCGACGCGGACGACGTCCGCTCCCGCGGCGGTGAGCTTGTGGATCTCGGCGACGCACTTGTCGATGTCGTGCGTGTATCCCGCGGTCATCGTCTGGACGGAGACTGGCGCGGGGGTGGTCGCTTGGGTGAGCCCTTTGGAGAGGGGGTGATCGAGGGGGAGTCCGCCTCCGATCTGGATGCGTCCGGTTCGGTCATCTCCGAGGAAGATTGGGCGTGTTGGGGAAGGGGGCTGCATGGCGGGATTCTAGGGCTGGGGCTGGTCTGTTGGTCGCGGGCGGTTGGCGTATTTGCAGCGCCGGAGTCCGAGGTAGGCGAAGGTTTCGAAGAAGAGGAAGCCGGGTATGCTCAGTAGCAGACTGGTTACCGCGATTGTTTGAAGAGTTTCATCACTGAAGATTAACTGCTGGTTGTAGCTGTCTACATCATGAATTAAGAACATAGCCGTTCCCAGCGAAACATACAAAAAAATAGACAGCAAGAGCCAGCCCACGGTTCCATGAGTCACGATGGTCCATGCTGCATCTTGTGTTATTCTGAATCTACGAGTTCTCCCAATGATGATTAAACCTCTTTGCTCAATCCATGTCAGAAGTAGAAAAAACGATGAAGTGGTAAATGCCAGAATCAAAGCTGGGATTATTGCGATAAATGATTGCAGCGGATTGCTGGGAATGATTGTTGTTGTCGCGACAAGACTGATGCAAGCAATAATTTGAGTTAGAACAATTGATTGTGAAACTCGAAGCAGGTGATTAGTTTGTGCTACACGCATCACATCAAGCGTATGTATTGGATGCCGGATCGTCATCCACCATGTTTGCACGAGCGATTTGAATCCAGGATTCTGTTGCCACGGCGTGCCCACTCGTCGTTCGGGGAGTGATTCGCTGATGGGTTTGCCGCATTCGGGGCAGGGGAGGGCGTGGTCGAGGTCTTCGATGATGTAGCCGCAGCGTTCGCAGAGGAGGGTGTATTCGTCCTTCCATTCGGTCTTTCTGCTTTGGGGTTGGGGCATCGGTTCATAGTACGGCTGATCGGGGGGGCGGTTCGGAGAGTGGGCAAGTTTGGGGGGGTAGACTTGGGGCATGAGAACGACTCAGATTGTGATCGCGTTGTGTTTGCTTGTAGTGCTTGGGGTGCCGTTCGCAATGAGCGGGGTCAAGCGTGGGGATATGCACGCGGAGGGGGCGCGGAAGTTGATTGTGGTGACGCCGCATGTGCCTCAGATCCGGGACGAGTTTGCTCGTGCGTTCAGTGAGTGGCATCAGCGTGAGTACGGCGAGGCGGTGGTGATCGACTACCGCACTCCGGGGGGAACGTCGGAGATCCGCAAGCAGCTCTCGGCGATGTTTACCGATGCTGTGAAGCGTCAGTATGAGGCGAACAAGGACAACTGGGAGCTGGACGATCTGCTGGTGCTTGAGCCGGGGTCGATCGCGTTTGATGTGATGTTTGGTGGTGGGTCGTACGACCACTCGGCGCTCAAGCGTGGGTCGACGGTATCGGTGAAGCAGGACGAATCGACGACGCTGGAGCTCAAGGTGGCGCAGTCGGCCCCGATGGACTTCACGCAAGCGGAGCTCGATGAGTTGTTTGGTAAGAACGAGATCGGTCCACAGGAGTTGTACGATCCGGAGCAGTACTGGATCGGGACGGCGTTGTCTTCGTTCGGGATTGTGTACAACCGCGATGTGTTCCAGGATCGGTTGGGGTTGCCGCTCCCGACGCAGTTTGCGGATCTGATGCAGCACGAGCTTGGTGGGTGGATCGCGCTTGCGGACCCTCGTCAGTCGGGATCGATCACGACGACGTTTGATTCGATCCTCGGCAATGAAGGCTGGGAAGAGGGCTGGCGCATCCTCCGCGGCATGTGCGGCAACACGCGGTACTTTACGAATGCTTCGACGAAGCCTCCGATCGATGTTTCCAATGGCGAGGCGGCGGCGGGGCTCGCGATTGATTTCTATGGACGTGGACAGGCGCAGGTGATCAAGGATTCAGGGGGCGGCGATCGCGTGGGGTACCAGGAACCCAAGGGCGCGGTGTATGTCGATGCGGATCCGATCTCGATTATCAACGGCGGACCCAGTCCTGAGATTGCGAAGCGGTTCGTGCGGTTCTGCATGACTGAGGAAGCGCAGGCGCTGTGGCAGTTTGCGAAGAACAATCCGGATAATCCGATCGGGGCAGACGGCGAGCCGATGGGTCCGGAGTGGAGCGAGCTGCGCCGGATGCCGGTGCGCCGGGTGATGTACGAGAAGTACTTCCCGTACTTTATGGATCAGGTGAATCCGTTCGAGATCGTGTCGGATGTGCAGAATCCGGGTTGGCGCACGGGCGTGCAGGTGATGATGGGGTGCTTCGGGATCGACATCGCTGAGGAATGCCGAGCGGCGTACGAGGCGCTGGGAAAGGCGAAGTCATCGGGCGCGTTTAGTGATGCGGAGATCGCGGAGCTTGATGGGTTTTTCTTTGCGTTCCCGGAGACGGAGATCGATGGGGAGATGGTGCCGTTTACCGAGGCGACCTATCGCACTGTGCGGAACTCGTGGCGCGAACCGGGACGTCAGCAGCGTTTGGAGATCGAGTACACGCGGTTCTATCGCGAGAACTATCGCGCGATCATCGAACGTGTTGAAGAACGGCTGTGATGCTTTCGGGCGTTGATCCTGCATTTTGCCGAAGACGGCAAAGGCAGGCCACCCAGAGCTGGATTGAAGCTCGGCTTTAGTTGACCGTTTCCCGGCAGTGCTGGCAGTAGATCGAGGCGCTGAGGAACGCGTTTGCTTGTGCTTGTTCCTGAGGGGTCGGTTCTGGCGCAGGGGGCAGGTTGAAGAGGCGGTCAAGCATTCGTGTTTGGTACTCTTCGACGTTGTCCACGAAGCTTGGGTTGCCTTGCGTGCTGGCGTATTCAGTGGCGAGGAGTTCCTGGATGCGATCGATGCGGGACTCGGGGAGTGGGTGGGTCGAGAGCCATTCGGGTGGTCGTGCGGATCCCTGCGATTCCTCGGCGAGGATCTGCATGACCTCGAGTTGTCCGCGAGGGTTGTATCCGGCGCGGGCCATGTATCGCATCCCGAGCATGTCGGCTTCGAGCTCTTCGGAGCGTCCGAACTTGAGGAGGAACAGGTTTGAACCCACAGCGACGGCTGGGAGTCCGAGCTGGCCGTAGCGCCGAACGTCGGAGTCTGGATCGGAGACACCCACAGCGACGGCGGCGGCGCCGATCGCGAAGTTGAGTCCGAGCTGCGCGGACATCTGCTGATTGGAGTGGCGCGCGGTGACGTGTCCGATCTCGTGTCCGAGCACTCCAGCGAACTCGGCTTCGGATTTGAGCTTGTCGGCGAGTCCGCGGGAGATGAAGACCTTGCCTCCTGGGAGCGCGAACGCGTTGATGACCGGCGAGTTGAGGACGGTGAACTCCCAGTCCAGATCGGGGACGCCTGATTCGACTCCGGTCACGAGCTTGGCGCCGACTTCCCATGCGTAATCACCCACGGCGGCGTCGGGGACAGCGCCTCCGAACGCTTCGGTCATCTGCGGAGCCGCGGCGAGGCCGAGGGCTTTCTCTTTCTCCCACGACATGAGTGTGAAGGACCGCTTCCCGGTCGCGGGGTTCACGGAACAGCCCGTGAGCGGGACGGCGAGCAACGCGAGGAGTGTGCAAGTGAGCAAAGCTTTGAATAAACGGTTCATCTGGAATCTCCGTGGCATCTGCGAGTGGGTGACTGTCGAAGTCTACACTGATTGTGGCATGACTGACCTCCAAACACAACCAAATGACAGTGCGATCCGAGCGTGGGACGACGCTGAGCTGTCTGATTTGCACCAGAACGAGGAAAAAAGCGTCAAGGTCCGCGCGATGTTCAACGCGATCGCCCGCTCGTACGACCTCAATAACCGCGTTCACTCGATGTGGCGCGACGAGGCATGGCGGAAACACGCTGTGAAAAGAGCGGATGTGCACGCGGGGGATCGTGTGCTCGATGTCGCGTGCGGGACTGGGGATTTGACGCAGGCGTTCGCGAAAATCTCCCGCGCCAGCGAGGTGATCGGGGTGGACTTTACCGAGGGGATGCTGGAGATCGCGGGGCATAAGAAGGATCGGCTCCATGAGGAGCTCGGATCGCGCGTGTCCTATGAGCAGGGCGATGCGATGGATCTGCGATTTGAGGATGCGTCGTTCGATGTGGTTTCGATCGCGTTCGGGATCCGCAATGTGCAGGAACCCAAGAAGGCGATCGGGGAGTTTTACCGAGTCCTCAAGCCCGGCGGGCGGCTGGTTATTTTGGAGTTTGATCAGCCGAGCAATCCGTTGGTGCGTTGGTTCAATGGGGTGTACTGCGGGACGATCATGCCTCGCACGGCGACGTGGATCGCGCGGGATCGGTCTGGCGCGTACAAATATCTGCCTCGCTCGGTGACGAGTTTCATGACTCGATCGGAGATGATGGGGGCGATGGGGGAGTCTGGGTTTGAGAATCTTGCGGTTCGCGGGCTCACGATGGGAATTTGTGCGTGTTATTCGGGCGTCAAGCCCGCATAATCGGATGAGCCTTATTCCCCAGTTTTGTGGTCGCTGACGCACCAAATAGGACATTCTCGGACGCTTTTGGGACGTAGGTCCCAGAATAACTGCTTTGAGAGCTTTGAAATGCGGTTGGGGTGCTGGTGCGCACAAACCTGCGCCAACATCGTGGTGATCTTTTGCGGATCGTGTTGTGCGTTCGATAGCTTGGGCTCGGGCAGCGGCGTCGTCGCCCGTGCACACAACCAATCCCACCCCCGATCAGGCGGAAGGGAAATGAATCGACGAGGTAGTTTCTGATGAGTGTCCATGTACTGAGCGAGCGTTTGTTTGAGGCTTTGATCGAAGGGAACCGGTCGCAGGCTCGTTCCATCGTCAACGAACAACTCAACGAGGGGGTGTCTCCCGAGTTGATGCTGACCGATCTGTTCTGGCCGACCTACGAGATGATCGACAAGCTTCATCGCGAAGATCAGATCTCAGCATTGGCGTACAACCTTTCGACACGCTTGTTCCGCGTGCTTGTGGACCAGACCTCTCGCGCACTGATCGCAGGATCCAACGCTGATCCCGTTGGACGCACGGTCTTCGCGTGCTGCGGCACATGCGAGGGATCAGAGCTCGGCGCTCAGATGGCGATCGACCTGCTCGAGGCGGCTGGATTCGGTGTCCGCTTTGCAGGTGGGGGTGTCCCGATGGACGAGGTCCGTCAGTCGGTCCAGGAGACACGTCCTGATGTGCTGCTGATGTTCTGCTCGAATCCTGCGGACTTGCCTGATATCCGCGAAACGATCGATGCGCTCCACGAGATTGGTGCGTGCCCAAATACCCAGGTCGTCGTGGGTGGTGGGGTGTTCAACCGTGCCGAGGGCTTGGCTGAGGAGATCGGTGCTGATCTCTGGGCCTCGCATCCGCTCGAACTCGTGGACGCGATGATCGACGACGCGGACATCCGCGCGACTCCGGAGCAGCGGACAGTCGGACGCACTCGCAAGACCCCGATCTCGAAGGCGGCGTGATTCCGCCGATAGCAGGTTACGGGTCTTCCCAACAAACAAATCTCTCTCCAGCCCTGCTTATGCCTGACCGGTATAGGCAGGGTTTGTTTGTGTGATGTTTGGTTGAGAAACTGGATTTTGGTAATTTCCAATGAGATAGGGCGTTTCTTGATTATGTGTGCATCCGATCGTGGGTGTTCTTGTATAGTGAAGGGACCGGTCTGCAGGCCGGGACCCATGATGGGAGCGATATCGCATGGATCGTGCAGTAGAACGAGATCTGATCGAGCGGGCGATTGCCGGCGAGCGAGCGGCCGCGGGTGAGCTGATTAAAGCTCACCAGCGATCGGTCTATGGCTACATCCTGCGGATGTCTGGACGTCACGAGACGGCGGAGGACATTGTTCAGGAAGCGTTCGTTCGCGTGCTTGCGAATCTGCATCGCTTCGATTTCCGCTTCCGATTCTCGACTTGGCTCTTCACGATCGCTCGTCGTTTGTACATGAACGCGGTTGCCAAATCCAAACCTGCGTATGACACGGACTTCGTCGGATCGATGGGGGGCAAAGGGACAATGCCTGACGCGTCGACCTATACCGATGAGCGGAGCGCGACGCAGAAGGACGCGATCCAATCGGCGCTGATGCACCTTTCGGTTGAGCAGCGTGAGATCATTGTGCTGTTCCATCAGCTGGATTGGCCGATCGCGTTGATCGCGTCGCATCTGGATATGCCTGAGGGGACGGTCAAGAGCCACCTGCATCGCGGGCGTCGTCGCTTGCGTGTGTTGTTCAAGGAGCACAAACAGCTCGCGTCGTTGTACAAGGATCACTTCGGTGGTCAGTTCAACGAGGCATCGGGTGAGGTGCTGGCATGAACCGGGGGCAAGAACACGATTCGTTTGATGAGCAGGTTCCGGGCCGGATTCCTGAGTCGCTGATCGACGCGGCTCTGGACGGCGAGATCTGTGATCGCATGCAAGAAGAAATCGCGCACGCGCTTCAGTACGACCACGAGCGTCGCGCTGAGCTGCTTGAGACAGCGGATGCTGTGCGTGCGATGGATCTGGACGATATCCCGATGCCTGATATGCAGTGCGCGGTGCTCAATCGGCTCGATCAGCACGAGCGGTTCATCCCAAGGACAATGCGCCGCTGGGTGCGGACCGGACGGATGGCGATCGCGGCTGGGGTGCTGCTGGGTTTGATGCTCGTCGCGGGTCTGCAGAGTGTGTATCCAAGACTGACAACCATCGGGGCGCAATCGACTCCTGTTCATGATGTCGCGATCGCGGTTGAGCAGGACACGCAGAGGGTTGCTGAGGATGTGCAGTCGAGCGTTGCTCGCGTGCGTGCCTCGCTCTCTCCGCTCGAGGGATTGCTCGCGGCTCCGAAGCCCACAGGCACGAAGACTTTCACTCTCACGATCAATCACCAGGTAGTCCGCCTCTCAGAAGCGGACCTCGCGGCGCTGCACTCGTCGGGAGTTTTGGTGCACAACAACACTGAGCGGAATCGATTCCCGGGTCAGAACAACCACTCCCTCACGCTCGTGTCCTACGGCGGTGACGGCGAGATGCTCATGAACTCACAGAATCGACTGCGGGCCTTTGTCACTACAAGAGAGACCAGCGGGGGCGTCCTGGTTTCGGAGCGGGTCGAGTTGGAAGCGACAAGTGATGAATGCATCACGGATCTGCCGTAAATACTTTGAGCATTGGATCATGAGCAGTGTGCAGCGATGGTGCTGTGCGTTGGTGGTGGTGTTGTGTTCTGGACTGTCGCTGGCACTGCCTTATGAAGACCCTCAGGAAGACCCTTGGGGTTTCATTGATTCGCTTCCGAGTGATCTTGATCTGGTCGCGGTGGTGGACAATCCCGCAGCCGCGATGCTGAGCGAGGAGGGGCAAGCGTCGCGCGGGGTCATCGGATCGATGGGATTGTTCGGAAAGACACGCCAAGCGTGGGGGTCGATGGCGGAACTCCTGGGGACCGACGCGGACGGGGTGATCGAGCAGCTGCTCTCTGAGCGTGTGGTGATTGTTGTCGATTCTCTGATCGAGCGTGAGGTCAATCCGTTTGTGATGGTCAACAAAGCGGATGCGAACTGGGTGCTGATGGGTGATGTGTCCGGAGGTAAGGAAGCGTTCGCGGCTCTCCGCAAGCGTCTCAAACCGATCCCGCGCGAGATCGTCAACGGCGTCGCGGTCTACGGCATCGAGCAGGGGCGCTACGCGCTGGTCATGCTCAATCCCAAAGACGGCGGAGATGGACGCGTCATGCTTTGTCCCAAAGGCGGGCGCGATCTGCTCGAACGCGTGCTCGGATCGGTGCTTGAGTTTGACAATGGGGAAGCGGTTGCAAGTCCAGTCCCGGCGTGGAGGGGGCAGGAGGATTGGGCGATCGCGCTGCGTGTTCGTGTGGATTCGTGGACTCAGCTCTTGGGTGCTCAGGAGCTGAATGATCCGAAACATGTCCGGCTGCTGCTTGGCAAGAGCGAGAGCGGGGTCGCGATCGAACTGGCGATGCCTTATGCAGGAGAACAGGTCTCAGGGGCGGCCCCGATCGGGATCCTCGATGCGCTCGATGATGATGTGGTCGGCGCGATGGCGGCGGCGGGGATCTTCCGATTGGTGCTCGATGAAGAGGAAGGGCTGTCGATCCTGCTGACCAATGACGCGGCGCCAGTTGGAAACGGGAGCGTGCTCGAACCGCGCGGGGCGCTGATGGTTGTCGATCGCGATGATCTCCGATCGATCATGAAAGACTCGGACTCGATGGGGATGACGATGCTCTCGATCTTTGATGCGGGATCGGTGGACGCTTCGAGCATGGACGCGGCGATCGAGCCGATGATCTTCCATGATCCCAGAAACTTCCAGGGCCTCCCGGCTCAATCCAACGGGTCGTACCAGGGGCTCTTCCCCAAAGCGGTCCGCTCGCACGAGATCAGCGACGAGTATGGTGAAGTCTCCAATGTTTCGTGGTTGACGTCTGAGCGGTCGGAGACTTCGGACCTGATCTTCTCGTTTGGGGATCAGGACACGAAGACTGCTGAGCGCGTGCGATCGGTGTCCGAGCTGGTTGCGTCGCTCGATGCGATCGGTGGCGGTGCGGTCCAGAGCGCAGTGGTGCTCAAGGGGTTCGCGAAGATCAACGCGCTCGCTGAGTCGTTCGGGGGCTCGGCGTGGATGAATGCCGAGGCGAGGATTGAGGATATGGGGACGGTCCGCTGGGAACTGCTGCAAGAAGTGGGGGCTCTGAGGGGGCGGATCATGATCGAGATGGGACGCTAGAACAATCGGCGCGTGAAATTGCACAGGTTTGCTCGATGGATTCTCGTCGATCCAGCTTATCTGTACTGGTCATGGGTCTAGACTTTGGACCAAGGAGATCCGGTGGTAGCCGGGTTGAAACCCTCGGCTCATCATCGACCTGATCCGGAATCACCAATGGCATCTGAAACCACCACGATTACGACCCTTCGTAATGTTGCGATCATCGCGCACGTCGACCACGGCAAGACCACGCTCGTCGATAACTTGCTCAAACAATCGGGCAACTTCCGCAGCGGTGAACTCGAGAAACTCGAGGGCGGCCAGCACGGCTTGATCCTCGACTCGGGAGATCTCGAGCGCGAGCGCGGGATCACGATCCTGTCGAAGAACTGTGCCGTGCAGTACCACGATCCTTCGGGGACTGACTTCCGCATCAACATCATCGACACCCCAGGTCACGCGGACTTCGGTGGTGAGGTCGAGCGCGTGCTCCGGATGGCGGACGGCTGTCTGCTTGTGGTCGATGCGTACGAGGGGCCGATGCCTCAGACACGCTTCGTGCTGACCAAGGCACTGGAAGCGGGACTCAAGCCGGTCGTGATCGTCAACAAGTGCGATCGTCCCGATGGCGATCCGGATCGCGTGATCGGTGAGGTGTTTGATCTTCTTGTCGCGCTGGGCGCGGATGATGATATTTTGGACTTCCCTGTCGTGTACGCATCGGCGCGTGATGGGTGGGCCGTGGATGAGTGGGACGGGGAGACCAAGGGGACGGATCTTCGTCCGGTGTTCGAAGCGATCACCAAGCATGTCCCGCATCCGGATGTGTATCTTGAAAAGCCGCTGCAGATGCAGATCACGACGCTTGGATTTTCTGAGTACGTCGGACGCATCGGTGTCGGACGCGTCTCGCAGGGAACGATCCACGCGGGACAACCGATCGCGCTGGTCAAGCAAGACAAAGAGGGCAAGGTCACGACCAAGAAGGCGAAGATCGTCACGCTTCAGGGATTCGTGGGTCTCGGGAAGAAGGACATGGAGTTCATCGGCGCGGGAGACCTGTGCTCGATCTCTGGTGTTGAGGGATTGGACATCGGTGACACGATCTGTGATCCAGATCATCCCGAACCGATGGCACAGGTCGCGATTGATGAGCCGACGATTTCGATGACGTTCAAGGTCAATGACTCGCCGTTTGCGGGACAAGAGGGCGAGTTTGTGACCTCGCGTCAGGTTAAGGGGCGTCTTGATCGCGAGCTTGAGCACAACGTCGCTCTGCGAGTCTCGACGGGACGGACGATGGACGAGTTCGTGGTATCAGGGCGCGGCGTGCTGCACCTCGGAATTCTGCTCGAAACGATGCGCCGCGAGGGCTACGAGCTCGCGGTTGGCCGTCCGATCGTGATTGAAAAAGAAATCGATGGGATCAAGCACGAACCGGTCGAAGAGCTGGTGATTGATACTCCCGATGAGAGCGTCGGCGCGGTCATGCAGCTTGTCGGAGAGCGCAAGGGCGAGATCGTCAAGGTCGAAGCACGAGGCGATGGGTTGACTCACTGCGTGTTCGAGATCACCTCGCGGGCGCTGATCGGACTGCGGAGCAGAGTGCTCACCGCGACGCAGGGGCAGGGGATCATGCACCATACGTTCCTTAAGATGGTCCCAGCAACCGACGAGCGTCCCAAGCGCCACTGCGGCGTGATGATTGCGTCGGAGACCGGACCGGTGACGGCGTACGCCGTGGAAAACCTCCACGATCGTGGTGTGCTCTTCGTGCGTCCTGGTGACAAGGTCTACTCCGGACAGGTCATCGGTGAGTGCAACAAGAACACCGACCTCACTGTGAACATCGCACGCGTCAAGAAACTCGACAACATGCGCAGCGCCAACAAGGACGCGACGGTCACGCTCAAAGCACCTCGCGACATCTCGCTGGAGCAGGCGCTCGAGTACATCGAGGAAGACGAGTACGTCGAGCTGACCCCAACCTCCGTGCGATTGCGGAAGGTCGAGCTTAACGAGTCGGTCCGCAAGCGCGATGCACGCATCGCCAAGAGCAAAGCGCTCGCTGAAGAGTGATTCAGCTCTTGGTCTCGACTTCGACCGCGATGGGTGGGGAGGCTTTGAAGTTGATGTCGCGCTGCGGGAACGGTATGGAGATGTCGTGCTCGCGGAAGAGCTCGTCGATCTTGTAGCGCAGGTCGGACTCGATCTGTCTGCGATCGAAGGTCGAGCGGGGCGAGATCCAGAAATGGACCTCAAAGTCCAGCGATGAGTCTCCGAAACCAACGAAGAGCACACGGTTGTCAGGGGATTCGAGCACGCGGATGTGATCGGTCAGGAGTTGTTCGAGGGTTGCTTTGACGTGTTTGACGTCTGTGCCGTACGCGACCCCGACAGGGATGATCGATCGGATACGTCGGTCCGGCAGGTTCCAGTTTGCGACCTGCCCTTCAAGGAGCTGGGAGTTGGGGACGATGACGGTCACGCCGTCGTATCGCTGGATGTGCGAAGCGCGTGGACCGATCTTGAGGACACGTCCGGTCTCGCCCTCAACAGTGACGAAATCATTGACTTGGATCGGTCGCTCGATGAGCAGGATGAGTCCGGAGATGAAGTTGTTGACGATGTTCTGCGAACCAAACCCGATCCCCAGCGCCAGCGCACCACCGAAGATGGTGAACACAGTCAACGGCACCTGAGCAATCTGCAACGCGACCACAGCGGTGATGATCAGCAGCAGGTAGTAAAGGATTGTTTGGATCGCGCTCGCTGGTCCCGGCTCGACTTTGAGCTTGGGCAGGACCTTGTTGCCTACGCGCCGAGAGACGAGCTTGGAGAAGATCAGTCCGAGTATAAAGCACAGCAGCGCGATGACGAGCTGCTTGACAAAGACCTGTGTCTCACCGATCGAGAACGAGTAGTGCCACACCTGCTCGGCTGTATCGGTGATCTTGGTCAGGAGATCCTCTGAGGGTGCGGGTTGCTGAAGATCAGCCGCGGTGGTGGGGACTTCTTTGTAGGTCTCTTCTTGGATCATGCTCGATTGTACGCAGTCATGTTCACGCCCCGATTGACCGGGTTCTGGTGCAACTTTGCTGGTGGTGAGCGGTACACCGATTGAACCCCACTCGGAAGGAGCAACACGATGGCTATCAAAGACGCGACAAGCAAAGTGCTGATCTCGATCGTGATCGCGTTGTTGATGATCCTGTCGTCGTGGATCCTGGTCGAGTTGGGATATCCAGAGCTTGCTACGACGTCGATGTTCCTCCTGATCGCTCTCGCGGCGGGGTTGGGGGTCTTCAACAGCAACTCGGGATGCCGAGAGTGTGAGGGTATTCGGAACCTGTTTGGTCGCCGGACATCCGTCAATGCCGAGTCGGGTGTGGATCGGGATTCTGGGCACAATCCATTCGCTCGGGATGAGCGTGAACTCCTTTGAGCTGTGGGTTTTCCGAGGGGTTCGACGGGTCTATCATCTCGACCCCGATGTGAGACGGGTCAAAGCGGCTTGACGATAGAGCCGCCCCGATTCCCACGCGGCAGCTGAACGGAGCACTCCAATGGCAGACACCTACGCAATCATCGAAGAGTCCGGCGGACAACGCAAGGTCACCGATGGTGAGATCATCTACATCGACCTCTACAACGGCGGCGAATCCAAAGCCGGCGACAAGATCGAAATCGACAAGGTCCTCGTGGTCGGTGAAGCCGGCGGCGACGCGAAGCTCGGCGCTCCATATGTGGACGGCGCGAAGGTCACCCTCGAGATCACCGAGCCGGTCAAAAAGGGCGACAAGCTCTACATCCACAAGTTCCGCACCAAGAGCACCTACCAACGCAAGACCGGCCATCGCCAACGCTACACCATCGCGAAGGTCACCGGCATCAAGGGCTGAGACCTAACCAAGTATTTCAAATGAGAACCCCGTCGATTAGGCGGGGTTTTTTATATGCTCAGTTTGAGAGCGACCGCACCGCGGCTTCGAGCGCATCCACACACGCCGCCATCCGCATGAAATCCAGCGTCTCGATCGTGTCGCTGGGTTTGTGGTAGTGGGGGTTGCGGTATTCGCTCGTGTCCGTGATCATCACGGCGGGGTAGCCCTGCATCCAGTAGTTCGCGTGGTCGGAGCGGTAGATCGCGGTGACCATCGGTGGGAGCGGGGCCGCGACGATGGGGATGGTTCCCGCTTCGGACATGGACTCAGCGAGCTGTGTGATCAGCGGGCGATCCGCGAAGCGTCCGACGATCCCGATGTAGTTGCCTGTGGTGGGGAGGGTCATCCCGAGCTGAGCCGCGGTTTCGGGAGGGAAGGGGTACTTCTGCGAGTTGGGCTCGTCGGAGTAGTACCCCAGCATCTCGAGCGAGAGCATCGCGATGATGTTCTCGCCTTTCATCTTTGACGACAGCGCGGTGGTCAGCGATCCCATCCCGTTGGACTGCCCCTTCCCCGCGGCTTCGCGTGAGTTGGAGTTCTCCTCGTTGGTAAACGCGATGAACCGGAGCGTGCGGGGCTGTGGATTGTCCGCGAATCGACGCGCCAGCTCGATCATCACCGCGACCCCCGAGGCGTTGTCATCAGCGCCAGGCGTGTTGACCTCGGTGTCGTAGTGCGCTCCGAGCACGATGATCTCGTCGGGATTGGTCGTCCCTGGGATCTCCGCGATGATGTTCATATCCTGCGGACGACCAGAGATTGGCAGCGCCGGAGTCGGCGCGAGATCAACCTGGAGTCCCATCGCGACGAACTGATTGGCGATCCATCCGCCTGCTTGTGCGAGCTCTTCGCGGTTGGTCGCGTTGCGATTGGGGAATCGCATGGTGAGTGTGTGGACATCGTCCCACAAGCGAGCTTCCGTGGTGGATGTTGGGTTGGATCGATCCTGGACCGAGCCGCAGCCGGATTGGAGGAGTGTAACGCAGATCAACAAGACGGCGGTGAGGATTGATTTCATGCGTGATGGTAGGGGGCGTGAAATGCGAGTTTCGTCGCGGATTCTGAGTGTGAATGACAGTCAATCGCCGCTGAACGGATGAGATGCCTTGCCCCTGCTCGTGCGGTTTTTTGGCTCCTCGCCTACAATGGTGCTTACAGAAATGCACACCCGCCCAATCGGGCTAGACGATACGGAGACACACCGATGACCACGACCGCTGAACCGATCACCATGACCAACGAAGGTCTTCAAGTTCCCGCAAACCCGATCATCCCCTTCATCATCGGCGACGGCACCGGTCCCGACATCTGGAACGCATCGGTCCGTGTCTTCGACGCCGCGGTCGAGAAAGCATACAACGGCGAGCGCAAACTCCACTGGCACGAAACCCTCGCCGGTGAGAAAGCGTTCAACGAGACCGGCGAATGGCTCCCGGAACAAACACTCGAAGATTTCAAAAAGTACCTCGTCGGGATCAAAGGCCCACTGACCACCCCAGTCGGTGGAGGCATCCGCTCGCTCAACGTCGCGCTGCGTCAGGTGCTCGACCTCTACACATGCCTGCGTCCTGTCCGCTGGTTTGAAGGCGTCCCCTCCCCTGTCAAGCGTCCGGACCTGACCGACATGGTCATCTTCCGCGAGAACACGGAAGACATCTACGCCGGGATCGAGTTCGAAGCGGGAACCGATGACAACGCGAAGTTCCAGCAGCTCCTCAAGGACACCTTCCCGGACCGCTTCGGGAAGATCCGCTTCCCAGAGACTTCAGGATTCGGGATCAAGCCAACCTCGAAGGAAGGGACGACACGGATCGTCAAAGCCGCGATCCAGTACGCGATCGACAACGACCGCGACAGCGTCACCCTCGTCCACAAGGGCAACATCATGAAGTTCACCGAGGGCGCGTTCATGGAATGGGGCTACGAAGTCGCACGCGAGCTCTTCGGCGCCACCCCACTCGACGGCGGACCTTGGCACCACTTCAACAACCCAAAGACCGGCAAGCAGATCATCATCAAGGACGTCATCGCCGACGCGTTCCTCCAGCAGATCCTCACGCGTCCCGCGGAGTACTCCGTCGTCGCGACGATGAACCTCAATGGTGATTATGTTTCTGACGCCCTCGCCGCGTGCGTGGGAGGGATCGGCATCGCTCCAGGCGCCAACATCAACTACGACACCGGCACCGCGATCTTCGAAGCCACCCACGGCACCGCCCCCAAGTACGCGAACCAAGACAAGGTGAACCCAGGTTCCGTCATCCTCTCAGGAGAGATGATGCTCCGTCATATGGGCTGGACCGAAGCCGCGGACCTGATCATCAAGGGCATCAACGGCGCGATCGGGAACAAAACCGTGACCTACGACTTCGAACGCCAGATGGAAGGGGCAACCCTCCGCAAGTGCTCGGAGTTTGCGGATGATGTGATTGGGCATATGGGCTGATCCTCACAGCATCATATAAGTTTCAAGAAGCACCATATATTGGTGCTTTCTTTGTATAGTGTCTCACTATGAAACGCAAATGGATTGTCATCATTCTCTCAGTGATCGGTGGAGTAGTGCTGGTTTGTGGCGGGGTAATCACTGCGGCCGCATACATGGTTTACTCGAAAGTACAAGAGCTTGGCGAGCCGTGGCCCGTGTCATTACGCGAAGCTCATGAGCAGCACCAGACCGTCCTTCTCAAGAGCGAGAGCCTTGGTCCTGTGCCGCTCCCTCCGTTGACACACCCAAGTCTCGAGTACACCAGTTACGAAACCGATCTCGGCGAGATGGGGGCGATCGCATCCAAGGTGGAAGGAAACGATCGGAACCGGCCGGCGATCATCTGGGACTTTGGTGGCTTTGGTGGGGTGTTCACGGGATACGCAGAAGTTGATGATCCGGAAAACGATCAGGGAATCTCGCAGTTCCTCGATCGAGGGTTTGTTGTGTACCTACCTACAGTGCGAGGTGAGCACATGAATCCGGGAGTTTTTGAATGCTTTTACGGCGAGGTTGATGATCTGGTCCGAGCCGTCGAGCGGGTCTCGCAGCGTCCCGATGTTGATCCCAAGCGTGTATATCTCATGGGTCACTCGACCGGAGGGACCAACGTGTTGCTCGCTTCCATGATGACTGACATCCCAGCAGGTGTCGTGTCGTTTGGAGGAGCGATCAGTATGTCAAAGATCGTCGTGCTCGGTGGCGGGTACGGCGTAGAACCCTACGACACATCATCTCTTGACGAGGTACACCTGAGATCACCGATGAAGTTCGCACCGTATATCCAGTCGCCGGTGCTCTACATTGAGGGTGAAGATCACGCCGATGACTTTATCCTTCAGCAGATGAAGCGTGAAACAACAGACGCCGGTGTCCCGTTTGAGTACCGGATTATCCGAGGCGGGGATCATTACAACATCCTCGCTCCGCTCAAAACCTTCATCGCGGACCACATATCCTCAGGCAAGCCCGGACTCCCCGATGCTGATGATCTGCAACGGGCGTTCTATGAGTACTGAACAGAGATATAGAAACCAAGGTTGCTCAACATTCGACCTTACTAAATGAGTTCATCTTTCGCATCTATTCCCCTCCCCCCTGCGAATAATCCCCTAGTCGCCGGGGTTCTCCCGGCTGTGTGTCTATCTACAGAGAGAGGAATACAGGATGAATAAGTCAGTATTTGCAGGCGCGGCGTTGCTTGTCGCTTCGACCGCCGCCGCTTCGGTCTATAACGAGTCCATCGACGGCGATCTCTCAGGAGATCGTTTCAACCCCACGATGATCAGCGTCGACAACGGCCTCAACACCGTCACGATGCAGGTCGTCGATTCCGCACTCCCAGGCGGGGATCGAGATTACTTCACCTTCTCCATCGGCGCGGGACAGTCGATCGACTCCATCGTCGTCACCGATTCCACCAACCCCGCGGGTGGGTTCGACAGCGTCGGATTCGTAGGTCTCGCGTTCGACAACGTCTTTGATTTCGATCCCGATGCGTTCACCGGCCCAGGACTCCAGGGCTTCGTGCTCACGGATATGGCTGTTGTCGGCGCTGAATCCATCGGCGCCCTGAGTGGCGGTCTGACCTCGCTCGGAGCCGGGGATTACTCGTTCTGGGTCCAGCAGACCGGCGAGGATCTGACCGAGATCTCTCTCGCGATCAACGTCGTCCCGTCCCCAAGCGCGATGGGACTCCTCGCGATGGGTGGTCTGGTCGCGGTGCGCCGCCGTCGATAAACTGGCGAGAACAACCAACTTCGTATACAGTGCACAGAGGTCGTCTCGGCCTCTGTGTCTTTTAATCTGGAGCATGTCATGTTGAGCAAACGAGTCGTGTTAACTGGGATGGTCTTGGGGGCAATGGTCGCGGGATCGGCGCTCACAGGGTGCGCCTCAACCGGGATCGCGGTGCGTGAGACGCTCGGGACTCCAAAACGCGAGCAGCTCGTCGATCGTGTCGATGAGACACGCGATGCACAAGAGTCCGCGAAAGAACAGTTCGCTTCCACCCTCGACGAGCTCAAGTCCCTCACCACCTTCGACGGCGGTGAACTCGAAGACGCGTACTCCCGCCTCAAGAAGCAGTACGAACGCGCCGAGAGCCGCGCGGACAAGGTGTCGTCCAAGATCAAGTCCGTCGAGCGCGTGGGTGATGCGCTGTTCAAGGAATGGGAAAAAGAACTCGACGAGTACTCGACCGAATCGCTCCGCAATGCGTCCGAGCAGCAGCTCGACGAGACACGGCGTGCGTTCAACGGCGTGCTCCGCGCGATGAAAGCCGCGGAATCGAAAATGGGACCGGTCCTCGCGGCGTTCGGCGATCAGGTGCTGTTTTTGAAGCACAATCTCAACGCACGAGCGATCGCATCGCTCGACGACACGCTCCTGGAACTGGAGTCAGAGATCGCGTCATTGATCGCGGACATGGAAGCGTCGATCGACGAAGCGAACGCGTTCATCGACGAGATGGGCAGCTGATCACGCTGGTTGTGTTTGCGGACGAGGGCACGAATCCGCGAGGTTGTACATCTGATCCACGCGATGCTCCCACAGACACGTGTTCTCGACATGGACGCGCCCACGCTTTGCTTGCGCTAGGGCGCGGTCCGGATCAGCGAGCAGCTCGTCGATCTTGGCGCGGGTTTCGCGGAGCTTGTTCATCGACCAATCAAAGAGAGTCGCGGTTGGATCGGTGGGGGATTCATCCATCGATCCATTGAAGTCGTCCCGAACCATGAATCGATCATCGGCGACAACGCACGCGCCGCCCGCCATCGCTTGCATGATGCGTTCGGAGTACGAATCCACGAACTGCGTCGGTCCCCACGCGAGCCCGATCCGTCCTCGGCTGAACGCTTGGGCGCACTGCGCGTAAGTCGCTTGTCCCGCGTAGTGGATCGTCCCGCTGCAGTGCTTGGACCATTCGTCAGAACCGAAGACACCGACTTTCAATCCCTGGAGTGCCTTGACCGTTTCGATGCGCCGATGACGATTGACAATCGCGATCACGAGACTCCAGAGGTAGCTCTGCGTGCTCCACTTCCCTGTGATGATCCCGCGTGATCCGAGCGTGATGTCGCACGCCGCGATGTATCCGAGCTTGGGATCGCGGATCATCAGGTCCGCGAGCGAGTTGATCATCTGGATGATGCCGGGATCCTTGATCTCTAGGATCGCCTCGTTGATCTCCTCCTGCGAGCGCACCGAGCTGGTCACGACGACATCGAACTCACGATTCGCGAACTGATCAGGGGTCATCGCATCCAGATCGCACAGCGCCGAGCGCGGGATGCCGTGGGGGATGAACGCGTGGACGAGGTTCGGGAATCGGTACCGCAGCAGGTGCGTGTCATCAATGCAAGGCAGCGCCAGCCGATAGTTCGAGAGCGCGTTGACCTGATCCCACTGATCGATCGATCCGGCCGAGAGTCCGAGCGGATGATCCACGTAGTACTGGATTGCACGCATCTGAGAGTCCGGCGTAAACAACGCGGGGGGCATCCCCTCGAGCGTGTTCCCGGTATTCATAAAGAAGTAGACCCCCTCGCTCGGCCATCCGTTCTGGCTGCCGTCGAGTAGCTCAGCGTCGTACCCCTTGGCAGTAAACGCTTCGAGCAGTTCCTCGGACATCGCGCCGAGGAGATCAAACTGTGATTCATAAAGCCCGTGGATCCAGACCTTGTCTCGCGCGGGCTGATGTGCTGTGTCGTGCATACCTCGGTATCGGGTTTTCCAGCACGCGACCGACACTTTCGGAGCACTCCGCGCTGACCAATCAGATGCCGGGAATCAGACCGCGACCTCACCCTTGATATGCGGGTGCGGGTCGTATTCTTTGAGCTCGAAATCCTCGAACGTGAATCCGAAGATGTCATGCACGTCGTGGTTCAAGCACATCTTCGGCAGCGGCCTCGGATCACGATCCAGCTGCTCCTCGACCTGCGAGAGGTGATTGAGGTAGATATGCGCATCTCCAAGTGTGTGCACAAACTTCCCGGCTCGCAAACCGGTCACCTGCGCCACCATCTTGGTCAGCAGCGCATAGGACGCGATATTGAACGGCACCCCCAAGAACAGATCCGCCGAACGCTGATACAGCTGGCACGAGAGCCAATCAGGTCCCTTGTCCTTTGAACGAGCGACATGAAACTGGAACAAGCAGTGGCAGGGGGGCAGCGCCATGTCATCGACCTGCGCCGGATTCCACGCTGTGACAATGTGCCTGCGGGAGTGGGGGTTGTTCTTGAGTCCATTAATCAGATTCGAGATCTGATCAAGCGTCGAACCGTCGGGGCTCGCCCATGACCTCCACTGGTGTCCATAGACCGGACCC
Organism: Phycisphaerales bacterium; assembly: GCA_965250055.1. Lineage (GTDB taxonomy): Bacteria > Planctomycetota > Phycisphaerae > Phycisphaerales > UBA1924 > UBA1924. Next base: position 424,056 of record OZ252285.1, read on the forward strand.
AGGTCGCCGTTCTCGTCGGCCCACTCGTCCCAGATGCGGACGTTGTGCTCTTTGAGGTAGCTGATGTTGGTGTCGCCGCTGAGGAACCAGAGCAGCTCGTGGATGATCGAACGCAGATGGAGCTTCTTGGTTGTGATGATCGGGAAACCCGCGGCTTGTCCTGTGCGGATTTCATGCTCAGCTGCGCCAGGTGCGTGCGGATCGAGGTAATAGCTGGATTGATGACCAAAGATGGACAGCGTCCCAACCCCGGTCCGGTCATCACAGGGGGTGCCCTCTTTGAGCACGCGTTGGAGGATATCGAGATATTGAATCATGATTCTTCACCATACAGCAGAGCAGGGACCGCCGCAATCACAACTTGAAATCAGCAGGAAACCCGATCAATCCAGATCGGATGGATCGTAGACCTTGCGAAGATCGTGATAGAACCCCGGATAGGTCTTCGCGACGCATTTGGGGTCGTTGATGACGATGTTGTCGAGGCGCAACGCAAGCAATGACAACGACATAGCCATCCGGTGGTCGTCGTAGGTGTCCATGGAGATCGGAGATTCAGGGGACCGGAAATCAACAGGGGGCGTGATCGAGAGCGTGTCCTCGTCGCCGTTGAGGTTGTCCGTGATGGTCACCCCAAGCTTCCCGAGCTCAGTCTTCATCGCTTCGATCCGATCGCACTCTTTGACGCGGAGTGTTTTCACGCCTCGGATGATCGTCGTCCCCTTCGCAAAGCACGCGACGGACGCGAGCGACATCACCGCGTCGGGCATATCCCGCATGTCACACATAATGGGACGCAGCGAGCTCGTCCCTCGGCACGCGATCGTGTCCTCACCCGTCACGATCGTGCATCCCATCTGCTCGAGCAGTTCAGGGAATCGCGCATCACCCTGCTGACTCTGGCGCTGATCGATCCCTTGCACGCGGATGAGTGAATCAGGGAGCAGCGCGCCAGCCGCCCACCAGTACGTTGCGCCTGATGCGTCAGGTTCGATGTCGAGCACAAACCGATCCATTCCAGGTGTAATCCGGATCACCGACAAGTCTCCGGAGTTTTGGGTCTTGACACCCAGATGATCGAGCAGCTCGAGGGTCATCCGCACGTAGCTCTCGGAGGTGATGCCGTTGGGTTGGGTGATCGTCAGTCCGTTGGGGAGCATCGGCGCGATGAGCATCAGCGCCGAGACAAACTGACTCGATTGCGTGGGCTGGATCTCCACCGTCGTCGGGATCGACGACAGGTCTTCCGGAGGTGTGATCCGGATCGGTGGACAGCTGTTGTCCTTGAGATACTCAACCGTCGCGCCCAGAGTCGTGAGCAGGTCCCCGAGCTCGCGGATCGGACGCTGCTGCATCCGCTCGTTCCCAGTGATCGTCATCGGCCCATCCGCGAGCAGCGCCGCTGCCGAGAGGAACCGCGTCGCTGTCCCGGCGTTGTTGAGATCGATCGTGCTGGTGCTCGGATCGACCAGCAGCTTGCCGTTGGTCCCAGCGATGCGGACCGAGTGCTCGTCGTGCTCGACTTTGGCGCCGAGCTGCTGGATCGCCGCGAGCATCCGCTGCGCATCGTCCGCTTCGATGAGCGGGTGATTGATTGTCGATTCCCCCGGCCCGATCGCCGCGAGCAACAGCGCCCGATTCGTCAGACTCTTGGACCCAGGAGGACGGATCGTCACGTCCAGCGATGACCGCCCAACACCCCGCGACCATCTTGGAAGCGAAAGCTGCGCTGGGAGCGTGTCGATCGAGAGCTGTGATGGATCAGTGAACGCACTCATGCTTTCTTGACGAACTCGGACTTGAGTTGCATCTCGCCGATGCCTGGGATTTTGCAATCGATGTCGTGATCGCCGTCTACCAGACGAATGTTCTTTACTTTCGTCCCGCCTTTAACCACAAGCGATGATCCTTTGACTTTCAGGTCTTTGATCACCGTGACGCTGTCGCCGTCTTTGAGCGGATTGCCGTTGGAGTCCTTGACCTGCGCTGCATCCTCCGCAGCCGCGGCTTCCGCTTCGGTCCACTCATGCGCACACGATGGACAGATATACAGCGTCCCGTCGTGATAGGTGTACTCGTCGCCGCACTTGGGGCATGGAGGTTCTTGATCCATCGGTCTGGTTCTCTCTTTATCCGTCCTTGCGGAACACCGCGACGACATCCTCGACCGGGATCACGAACAGACGGTTATCCCCCTCGAAGTCCACCGGGATCGCGTTCTTGGGATTGAAGAGGATCCGATCGTAGTTGCGGATCGGGTAATCCGGATCGTTGTCCACCTGCGTTGAGATCGCGACGACGCGTCCAGTGAGCGTCGGGATCTCGATCTTGTCAGGGAGGTGGATGCCTTTGGAGGTCTGCTTCTTGTCCTCATCCTTGCGGATCAGGACACGAGCGCCGATCGGCTCGACGGTTTCGAGTTCGGTTTTGGATGCTTTGCTTGAGGCCATGGGAGATTATAGGAGTCCCATCACTCGATGCCTTTGAGCGTCATCTCAATCTCGATCACATCACCCCCGCGATCCACCTTCAGCTTCACCACATCGCCCGGCTCATGCTCGAGCAGCACCGGTGACCACGAATCAACCGACTTGATCTCGTTGCCGTTCCAGTGCGTGACGCGGTCGTACTGCATGAGCCCCGCCTCACTCGCGGAGGTCTCGTCGAAGACGCGTTGGATGAGCAATCCGCCCTTGGTGTGGTCCGCTGGGATGATCCCGATCCGGACCTTGGGCTGTGAGTTCCCCTGTTCCTCGTCTGACCCAGTCCCGATATCACGCGAATGAAGGAACGGCTCATTGGTCACCGCGGCACCAAACGCGATGTTCGAGACCGTCATCGCGATCCGCGCCGCGCCCTCGATGTCGATCTTGTCGAGCGTGTCGTCCGGAGTATGGTAGTCGTCATGCAATCCAGTAAAGAAGAACATGTTGGGGATGTCCTTGTTCTCGAAGTTCGCGTGGTCGGAACGACCATTGCCGACCGAGGTGTTGCGGTCGTAGACCATCCCCGAGTTGTCGAGGTGGTACGTCGCGAGCGCATCGAGTTCCTTGCTGGACTCAAAACCACCGATCTCCAGCGGATCGGACTCGAGTCTCCCGATCATGTCCATGTTGAGCATGATCGTGTGCTGATCGATCTCCGCGATGGGATTGTTGACGTAGTAGCGTGAGCCGTTGAGTCCGGATTCTTCTGCCGTAAAGAGCAGGAACAGCACCGATCGCGCGTCCTGCTGCGGATCGAGCTGCGCGTAGCGTTCGCTCAGTGTCCGCGCCGCCAAGATCACCCCGGACGTCCCCGAAGCGTTGTCATCAGCGCCGGGATGGATGATCCCTGTATGACCGCCGCGAGATCCGAAGTGCCCGTACCCGACGTGGTCGTAGTGCGCCCCGAGGACCACGTACTCGTCCGCAAGCGCCCCTCGGCCGGGAAGGATCGCGCCGACGTTGTCCGTGTAGGTCTCGCTCCGCTCGATCTCGACGCTGATCTCGACATTGGAACCCGCGATTTCTTCGACCACTCCCGAGGTGTTCGCGCGTCCGATCAGTTCATCAAGCTCCAGCCCGCTGTCCCCCTGATCGAGGATCTGCTGAGCAACCTCTGGGGTGATCGAGAGCACAGGGATATCGAACTTTGGGCCGCCCCGATTGCTGCGCCGCACGCCAGCGGGAGGAGAAGTAGACGCGATCGTGTCGAGCATCCCCGCGTTGTTGTCATTGGCGCCGTCCACCGAAACAATCAGCACCGCTTCAGCGCCGCGTCGTTCAAGAGCGCTGATTTTGTAAGTCAATCGGGAATGGTGCGACCAGCCGTCATCCCTCCAGAGCGAGTTCCCGTCCTCGTCCATCGGTTCGTATTTGAGACACATCGCGATCTTGCCGTCAAAGTTCTCGCTGTTGCCAAACCCAAGGTACGACCCCGGCCCCGACACAATCGAGTACCCCGTGAACACCACCTCACCCTCAACATCCGTCGATCCCGAGTACGCGAGCGGAGCAAAGTCGCGTTCCTCGATCAGCGGATCGCCATTGACGGACATCGTCTGCACCGTAGCGCTGAGCGAATACCCAATCGGGACCGCTTGGCGATAGCTCGCGTGCTTGGTGATGATCTCGACATCATCCTCCGTGGTCTCTACAACGCTGAACGCGGGTTCGAGTCCCAGCTGCGTGAGCTCGTTCTCGATAAACGCCGCCGCGTCCTTGATCCCTTGCGTCCCCGGAGCGCGTCCCTCGCGCTGCGCATCACCGATGTACTCGATCATCCGCGTGTAGTCCTCGATGACCAGCGCATCCATCTCTGGGAGTTCCGCGTCGCGTGCTTTGCGTTGAAGATTCTTCTTGTTCTCTTCGAGGTTCCGCTGCGCCCGCTGCTTGCGGAGCTCGCGAGCGGTCTCGGGAGTGGACGACCAAGCGGGCGCTTGCAGCGAAGCCGCGACAAGCAGCGCAAGCGAAGCGAGGATCGGACGGGTAACAAAGGTACAGCGTGTGTTGCGTTGGATCATGTGTAGTTCTACCAGTTCTCAAGACGCCGGTTTCACGGCATCCGACTCAGATTTCGGCTCAGAATTCGACTTAGTTTGCGTATCAGATTTGGATGGAGCCCCTTGGTCAATCCGTTGACTCAAATGCCTCAGCAGCGTGTCCATCAGCACGTCTATGCTCGGCGCGTCATCACCCAGAAGCTGCTTGATCGACACCACAGGTCGCCCCGAAAGCCCGCACGGAACAATCAGCGTGTAATGCTCCATATCGGGATCAAGATTGATCGCGAGTCCATGGAGCGTGATCCACTTGCGGACGCGCACCCCAATCGCGCACACCTTCGCGGGCTGCTCGTCGACAAAGCTCAGCTCAGGATTATCCTTCGGATCGACCCAAACCCCCGTCGCGTCGGGATCCATCGAGCCGACGATCCCAAACTCAGCGAGCGTATCAACCACCGCGTGCTCAAGCACACGGATGTAGTCATGAATCCGCAGCCCCGCTCGATTGAGATCGATGATCGGATAGCAGACGAGCTGACCCGGGCCGTGATACGTCACATCCCCTCCGCGATCGGTCTGATGGAGCGCGACGCCGTGCTGAGCGAGGAGCGATTCGGACGCGATCACATGCGACGCCGCGTCTGGACGCCGTGTGACAGTAATGACCGCTGGATGCTCAACCATCAGGACGCGTCCGAGCTCGGGAGCATCCCCAGTCCGAGAATCCAGCACCGCTTGATGATGCTCGCACTGGACGCGGTACGCGTCGTCATACGCCATCGTTCCCAGCGAGTAGTGGGGCAAAATCTGGGATGGATTGGGGGGATTGGGCACGGCAGATGGTATGCAATCGACCTAGACTCTTCGCATGAGCAATATCCACCCAAGCGCGATCATCGGCGATGAAGTCACCCTCGCCGATGATGTCCTGATCGGTCCAAACTGTGTTGTGATGGGCAAGGTCACGCTCGGAGCAGGCGTCCGACTCATGGCCTCCGTCCACCTCCAGGGACCGATCACCGTCGGAGAACGCACCACCTTCTACCCCGGAGCGCTCATCGGATTCGAGCCCCAAGACTTTAAGTACAAGCCCGGCATGCCCACCGCGGGAGTCGAGATCGGGTCCGACTGCATCTTCCGCGAGCACTCCACCGTCCACGCCGCGACCAACGACGAGAAACCGACGCACGTCGGAGATCGCACCTTCTTCATGGTCAACACCCACGCCGGTCACGACGCGTGGGTCGGTTCCGATGTCGTCATGGTCAACAACACCGGACTCGGAGGGCACAGCGAGGTCCACGACCGCGCCATCCTCTCCGGAGGCACCATGATCCACCAGTTCGGACGCGTCGGCCGTCAAGCGATGACCTCAGGGGTCACGACGCTCACCAACGACCTCCCGCCGTACTTCCTCGCTTCGGAGCGCAACACCGTCGTCGGGATCAACGTCGTGGGGATGCGCCGCGCCGGGATGAGCCGCGACGACATCAACGCCGTCAAGCGTGCGTACACCGAGGTCTTCCGTAGAAACCTCCCGACGAAAGAGATGCACTCAGAACTCGAAGCCCGCGCCCAAGAGTCCACAGCCGTCAAGGACATCTACGACTTCGTCATGACCTCCAAGCGAGCGATCTGTCCTGTAGGCGGACGCAAACGCTCCCGCGCCATCGACGATCAAGGCCCGCTCGTTTCACGCGCATGAGTCTCTTCCCGATCCAAACGGGAAACGAGAACGCACCGTTCGATCTCAGCGGCGCGCACGCCGCGTTGTGTGTGCTCGCATCCGGATCACGCGGAAACTGCAGCGTCCTGGTCATCCCGCGCACCGAGAGCTCCCCGCGCCGCGTCTATCTCATCGACGCGGGACTCAGCCCACGCCGCACGGCTTCGCTGCTCGCACAGCGCGGCATCCGTCCCGACGAGGTTGACGCGATCATCTACACCCACCTCGATTCGGACCACTGCTACGCGGGATGGGTCCGCGCGATCCGTCCCGGATACTTCCGCGCCAAGCTCATGATCCATCGTGGTCACATGGGACGCGCCGAACGCATGGGCATGCTCGCGCTCCACACCCAGCCCTTCGACGAGGACCACGAGCTGAGCCCCAACGTCCGCCTCTACACCGAGGTCCTCTCGCACGACTCACTCGGAGTCGCGTGCTTCCGCTTCGTCATTAACGGCCAAGACGGACGCGACGCGCACCTCGGATTCGCGACCGATTGCGGATGCGTGACCCCTGGATTGATCGAGCATCTCAGCGGAGTCGATACCCTCGCGATCGAATCCAACTACTGCCCCAATATGCAAGAGACTTCGGGAAGACCCGCGTTCCTCAAGAAACGCATCATGGGAGGATCGGGACACCTGAGCAACCAGCTCAGCGCCCACGCCGTGTCGCGCATGAAGCCGCGTGAGCATCTGGTGCTGTTGCACCTCTCGCAGGAATGCAACACCCCAGAGCTCGCATCCATCGAGCACACCCACGACGGCGTGACCAAAACCATCTCCTACCAGCACGAAGCAACCCCCTGGATCCCGATCAACGCCGCGGCCCAATCACCCGAGTTCGTGTTCCCGCGCTCGAGCATGCGCCAGGGATCACTGTTCTCGCGTCCGAGTTCTAGGGGATCGTGATGTCAGTGACCTCCCGCGTGGTCTACAAGTTCAAGCGCTTCCTCCGCTACATCGGGGTCCACAAGCGCACCATCACCATGCAAGACGGCGTCAAGTACCGCGAGCGTTCCGGGATCTCCCTGCGCCGTGCGATCAGCGATGCCGGTCCAGGTGTCAAGGAGTACGACGTCCGCCTCCCTTGGATGGACTTTGACGGACGACGCGGGATGCGCATCCGCTATACCAAGACGCGGATGTACGCCGACGTCGGACACGATCCACGCGTCGTCCTCTACGCGCAGTTCCTCGAGCTCATCCGTCCAGGGATGCGCCTCCTCGAACTCGGATGCGGCACCGGAGGGGGCTCCGCGCTCCTCGCCCAAGCCGTCGGACCTTCAGGGGGGATCGTCGCCGTGGATCGCGACGGAGAGTCGATCCGCTTTGCGCGCCAGCGTCACCGCTCCGACCACTGCTCCTTCGAGCTCGGATGGATCGAAGCGCTCGAGGGTGAAATCAACGGCTCCTTCGAAGCCGTGGTCTGCGTCGATCTGCTTCGTGGGACCAAGGACACCCCCGAGGGCGCCCGCGTGATTGTCGAGGTCGGACGCGTTGTCCGTCAGGGAGGTTTGCTGGTGATTCTGGAGTCCCAGGAGTCCGAGCTCCAGACCACACGCGACGGATTCGAGGGGCTCGGCCTCGAGTTTGTCCGCTCGCTGATCCAATGCAATCGCAGCGGATGGGTCGGCATCATCATGAAACGCCCGGGCAATCCGGATCGTCCCGCAGAACGCGACCACAACGAGCCGGGATCATTCCTCTATTGACTGGTAGATTCCTCAAACGAGACCCCCAAAATCCACTGGGGAATCCACTCGCGTACGCCTATCCTTGATCTATATGAACGACCAGACCGATCACAACAACACCCCAGCAAACCAAGCCGGAGGAGGCACCACCCTCTCCGACCAGCAAGGCATCCTGGAAGTCGACCAAGCACGCGAGTTCGCCAAAGCGATGGGGACCTCCCTGCTCGGAGACAAGTGCGAGCACGTCGTGATTCTCGACGTCCACAAGACCTCGCCCGTCACCGGATTCATCGTGATCGGATCGGGGACCTCCGCACGTCAGATGCGCTCCGCACTCGAGAATCTCAACGACGTCGCGAAAGACTTCGGGACCAGCGCCTACCACATCTCCAGCGACAACGACGCGCTCTGGTTGCTCGCGGACTTCGTCGATGTTGTCATCCACGTGTTTGAACCAAACGCGCGTGCCCACTACGACCTCGAATCCATGTGGCCCGAAGCGCCGATGGTCGAGGTCCCGCCGTTCATCCCACCATCACAAGAGGCCCAGCCGTGAGCTCAGTGAGCACGGTCCGCGTCGAGCTCGATCAACGAGGATACGACATCCTCATCGGTGCCTCAGCACTCAACTGCATCCAACCAACCCTCCAGTCGATGCACGAGCGCGGCGCCCGCAAAGCGTTCGTCGTCGTCGATACAGGTGTCCCGACTCGATTTGTTGACTCACTGAGTGCCAGCGCCCAAGCCGCGGGACTCGAGGTCACCACAGCGCCCATCACGCCGACAGAGCAGATCAAATCCATCCAGACCTATCAGGACCTCCTCACACAGATCGCCTCAACCGGTCACAGCCGCGTCGATCCCGTCATCGCACTCGGTGGTGGAATCGTCGGAGACCTCGCCGGATTCGTCGCCGCGAGCTACCGCCGAGGCGTACCAGTGATCCAGTGCCCCACAACACTCCTCTCGATGGTGGACGCGTCAGTGGGGGGCAAAACCGGATTCAACCTCCAAACCCCAAGGGCCGACGGCTCCACCAAGCTCCTCAAAAACCTCGTCGGCGCGTTCTGGCAACCTGACCTCGTCATCGCCGATGTCGAAGTCCTCGACTCGCTCGAAGAACGCCAACGCCGATCCGGACTCGCCGAATGCGTCAAGCATGGATGCATCGCCGAGGGATTCGGACACTCAGGACTACTCGACTGGATGAACGATCACCTCGATCAGATCACCAGCTTCGATCCCGAAACCATCACCCAGCTCGTTGCTAAAAACGTCGCGCTCAAAGCGAGCGTCGTCGCTCAGGACGAACGCGAGGACACCAGCAAGCAAGGCGGTCGGATGCTCCTGAACTTTGGTCACACCTTCGGTCACGCGATCGAGACCATCGAGCACCTGACCCCAGATCCGAGCACCCCCTCCCTCGCCCCGCTCCATCACGGCGAAGCGATCGCCCTCGGAATGGTCGCCGCCTGCCGAGCTGCCCAGCACAGCTCCGGAACCAGCGCCTCAATCGGTGATGAACTCGTTGACCTCCTCAACCGGATCGGACTCCCCACCCAAGTCGGTGGTCTCCCAAGCAACGATGAGCTCATCGAGCGGATGGGACACGACAAGAAAGCAACCGCGGGTACTGTTCGCGTGATTTTCCCCACCCAACGCGGGAATTGCCGCGTCGTGTCCGATGCCGATCCCGCGTCCCTCGCCGCAGGTTTTGACGCGATCAGAATCTGACCTCATCGCACCTGATGACCAGCGTGTAAATCCGTGTGGGGGGAACTCTTTAGTTCGTCAAGAACTCGTCTCCAAACTGGAGATTTGAGAGCCACGCTTCCGATAAAACCTCCCATCGGGCTTGTTCACCGATGAAAGGTTGAGCTTCGGTGCGGACAATCGTAATCATCAATCAGAAGGGCGGCTGCGGGAAGACCACCAGCGCCATCAACCTCGCCGCAGGATTCGCCTCGCGAGGTTGCCGTACGTTGCTGGTGGACATGGATCCCCAGTCGCACTGTGCCGCGGGATTGGGTGTCCCAGAGGACAAACTCGATCAAACCATCTACGACGCGCTCCGAACCGATCCAGCAAGCGAGCTCAACCACTCAAGGCTCGTCTGGCACGTTTCACGAAACCTCGACCTTATCCCCAGTCACATGATGCTCGCCGGGATCGAATCCGCCAACGGCGGACTCATGAGCCAACCCGAAAAAGAACTCCGGCTCCGATCCGTCATCGACCGCATCTCGCGCCTCAGCCAAGACGCGGACGAATCCGGACAGGTCCCGCGCCGCTACGACGTGTGCATCATCGACTGCTCGCCTTCGATCGGTCTGCTCTCCTACAACGCGATCGCCGCCGGACGCGAGGTCATCATCCCGGTCGAGACCAGTTTCTTCTCGCTCAAGGGAGCCGCGAAACAGGTCCAGACCGTCCGCTCGATCGCCCGCCGTGTCGGCATGCGTCTGAATCCACGCGTCCTCGCGACGATGCACGATCCGACCCAGCCCCTCGCACGCGACCTGCTCGACGACCTCCGCGACCGCTTCGGGACCGGACTCATCCCCCTCGTCATCCGCTACGACCAAACGCTTAAAGAAGCCGCGAGCTACGGCCAGCCCATCGAAGCGTTCCGACCCGACGCGATCGGCGCCGAGGACTACCGCTCGCTCTGCGAATGGCTCATCGAACACGCCGCGATCGATCGTCCCGAGCCAGGCGAGCTCGCAGATGATCAGAGCGGTAACCAGTTCAACGAAGAATACATCGAAGAACAAATCGAACCCAGCGACTCGACGCGCGACGACAATCCAGCAATCCTGATCACCTCGAGCAACACCGCCAGCAGTCTCGTCGCCCAGTCCGTCACAGCACAGAGCATCGAGACACCCAAGCTGACGCGCGCCCAGGAGATGGTCGTGCGAGCACGCAACCGCAACCACGAGACCGCTCCAGCCGTCGCCGTCGCGACCGCACCTGCTCCAACTCCAGCAACCACACAAGCCCCAACCCCGCTCCGCCGCTCGATGATGCCCCATCGCCCCGTCGCGATCGAGGTCGTGGACAACCGTGTCGTCACCCCTGCTCAGCACCAACCAGCAGAGCAGGTCCGCCATCTGCTCGGAGTCCGTCCCGTCACCGGCGGAGCCCTCTTCGTCCAGCCGATGGACATCGGAGAGGATGTCCGAATCGCCGGGAGCTTCAACGCGTGGAACCCCGCGCTCTCCAAACTCACGCTCAACGAGAACCTCGGGATCTACGAGCTCTTCTGCAAGCTCCCAGCAGGGTCATACGAATACAAGCTCGTCGTCGACGGACAATGGAAGCTCGACGAGCACAACCCAACAAGCATCCGCAACGGGATCGGATCACAGAACAACATCGTCCGCGTGCGGGCCTAGTTTCAGGTAAGATACAGCTCAGCGGCTCAGGATGAGCCGGACACGAGTGGAGACTCAATATGGACGACAACAACGCCCGAAACTCCAGCACAGGTGGATTCATGAAACTCGCCGGGATCGACGACGGCGAGTACGACGCGCTCGCCGACCTCTTCCTCGGAGAGAGCGAACTCGCGCCCGAGCCCTTCTCCAGCACCGGGACCGACGCAACCGAACCAGCCCGCGCCGAGCAACCTCCCGTCCGCCTCGCGCGAACCACCGTCGAAGTCCACACCAGCGAAGCCCCTCCAAAGCGAGCAGAGACGACCACTCGTCCCGTCGAGCACCAAGCCGAGCAAGCGGTCACCCGCGTCGAGCACGCGATCGAGACCCGATTTGAGACCGGGATCGAGACCGGCATCGGAACAGTCCCCTGCATCGAAGCCGTGCTGCTGGGACACCTCCCAGTCCGCGCCTCGCTCTGGGTCCGTCAGTACGCATGCTCCGCAGCGCGGCGCAAGAACGAGATCGTCGCGCTCGTGCGAGCCGCCGCCGGATCAACCTCTGTGGACCTCATCGCCGCGGACCGCACGATCGAAACCCGCGAGTGCGCCACGCTCCACGACGCGCTCGCGGCGGTAGACAACATCGCCGACCGCGTGATCCTGCGTGTGGACGAAACCACCGAACCCGAACTGCTCGACCGCGACGAGATCGACGAGATCACGATCCTGACCGGAGCGGATGAAACCGCGATCGTCGCGTCGTACCGTCTGATCAAGACCCTCACCAGCGTCTGGGACGCTGATGAGATCATCGGGACCCCGCACCTCCGTCTCGCCGTGATGGGCGCGACGGGACAGCAGGTCGCCGACGCGAGCGCCAAGCTCAGCCGAGCGGTGGACGCGTTCCTTGATCGCCCGATCGAGATCATCGATGCCGCGGGACGCATCGACGCGACCGCGACCACCAACATCTACCGCGACTCCTTCGCCCACGAGGTCTCCTCGATCCTCGACGAGCTCATCGAGATCGGATGTGGCGTCCCCGCGCTCGATCAACAACTCCAAACAGTACCGAGCGAACCCGAAGCGACGATTGCCAAGGTCGCGCTCGAAATCCCCGCCGAGGTCCGCCCGACGACGGAGCAGCTCACCGAGCCTCCGATGAAGGTCGCCCCGCCAGCCGAGAGCGATGGCCTCGCCGCGCTCATCGAAGGACTGACCGCGCTGGAAACACGCTGCCCCTTCGCGCTCGACGTCGAGCTGTGTATTGATTCCAATGGCGCTTTGCACCTCGTGGGCGACGACGATCACCGCGCCCCGATGGGTCAGCTCGAAACCGTCCGCGCTTGGGTCCGCGCCCACCTCCCGCTGATCCTCCGCGCCGAGCCAAACCTCGCAATGCCCTCATCAAACGACCGCGATTCGGACATCCAGCTCCACCTGATCTCCAGCGATCCGAGCACGATGCGTGGTCTGATCGATTCGCCGATCAATCTCTACGCCCTCGCCCACGTCAAGGTCGGGAGCGACTCGGTCCGTGCCGCGACGCGGATCAACTGAGAGACCTGTTTCTGAGAATCCAGTTTCACTCCATGAAAAAAGCCCCGGATCGGCCGGGGCTTTCTCATAGATTTGTGTTCCGCATTAAGCGGTGTGTGCCTTGGAAACCCGCAGCTCTTCGAGCGAGCGTGGGTTCTCGATGTGGGCCGCGTCGATGACGTACTGCGCCCCCTCGTTGTCCATATCTGGGAGGTGGTACATCAGATCAAGCATCGTGTCTTCCATGACCGCACGCAGCGCACGAGCACCGGTCGCACGCTTGGCCGCCTTCTCAGCGATCGCAAGGAGCGAGTCCTCGGTAAACGTCAGCTCCGCACCCTCGAGTTTGAACAGGTGCTGGAACTGCTTGACCAGCGCGTTCTTAGGTTCGGTTAGGATTTGTACAAGCGCCTCGTGCGTCAGAGGCATCAGCGGCGTAATCACCGGCAGACGACCCACAAGCTCGGGAATCACCCCGAACTCAACGACGTCCACGTTTGAGATCTGCGACTGCAGCCATTCCTTCTCCGCATCCTCAGACGCGAAGTGCTGACGCCCCTGGTTCTCTTCACTGCCCGGCGTGCCCCCGCCGAAACCGATCCGAGTCTTGCCCAATCGACGACGCACAATGTCGGTCAGTCCGACAAACGAGCCGCCACAGATGAACAGCACGTTGGTGGTGTCAAACTGGATGTACTGCTGCTCAGGATGCTTGCGTCCACCCTGAGGCGGAACGTTGGACACCGTGCCCTCGAGCATCTTGAGGAGCGACTGCTGCACGCCCTCACCCGAAACGTCGCGGGTGATCGAGACGTTCGACGAGGTCTTGCCGACCTTGTCGATCTCGTCGATGTAGATGATCCCGCGTTGTGCCGCCTCGACATCAAAGTCCGCGTTCTGCAGGAGCTTGAGCAGGAGGTTCTCGACGTCCTCGCCCACATACCCCGCTTCGGTCAGGGTCGTCGCGTCACCGATCGCAAACGGGACCTTGAGCATGCGTGCCATGGTCTTCGCAAGCAGCGTCTTCCCCGAACCGGTCGGTCCGATCAGGAGGATGTTGGACTTGTCAAGCTCGATGTTGTCCGCGTGCTCTGATTCGTGGTGCATCAGACGCTTGTAGTGATTGTGCACCGCGACCGACAGCGAACGCTTCGCGATCTGCTGACCGATCACGTACTGATTCATAAACTCGACGATCTCGCGTGGGGACGGGATCTCCGAGAGCTGCGCCGAGACCGACGACACGCGCCGGCGCTCTTGCTTAAAGATATTTTGACAGAGCTCAACACAGTTGTTACAGATGTACACCTCGCCCGGTCCTTCGACCATCGGTCCGACCTCGCGTGAAGTCTTGCCGCAGAACGAGCATGTGGTCACCTTTCGGCCGCGGAACCCGCCGTTGCCGCCATCGCCGCCCGAACCGCCAGCCCCGCCTCCATCACCACCTGAACCGTCGCCGGATCCGGAGTTGGAGGAGTCTGAGCCGTCTGAACCCATGGAGTTCACTGGTTGAGCGTGCGGGTTATTCATTGGATCGGTGTTGGTCATGTGGATCTCTCATGTGGTTCACTGCCGGAAAATCACAAGGCAGGTTCCACTGCTATCGGGTGGATCGGGGTATCCTCTCAACCCGATTCTACGCGGTTTTACGATGAATTGGCGCGGTTTGTGCGCCACACCATCATCGACCGAAAACCCTAGCCCTCGCGTCCCCCAAGTGCCAGTTCCGATCCCGCTTACAGACACAAGAAAGCGTGTCCAGTCGGCATAATCGGCATAATCCGACCCCCCAAACCGGCAGTCGCAGCCCCGACCTGTTTTACCAGCTTATGAACCCGCCTCAGCGTCACCCGACTTCCGAGCGTCCATGTCTTCCTGGACCTGCATCAGAATCGCGCTCCGCGCGCGAGCAAACTCCTCGTCATCCATCTGCCCCGACTTGTGAAGCTGATGCAGATGATCAAGCAACCCCGACGACCCCACGCTCACCGAGTCATCGTTGGACAGCATCCGCCGCCGAAGAGTAAAAACAAGTATCCCCCCGATCAGCACAACCCCGATCAGGATTACGATCCAAAGAAGCATCGACGTCACCGAACCCGATTGTGCAATCACCAACGACATGGACTCAGTATACACGAATCCCGCTTGCAAAGGGTGAATCCACGTGCGGATCAGTACGACCGCGACCCGATCTCTTCACGCAAGGGAAGCAACAAGTTGGGCACCGCGTACTGATCCACCAGCTCCTGTCCACGCTCGATCAACTCATTGAGCTGTGTGCCAAGCTCTTTCAGATCCGTCACCGGATCGTACCGACGCAGGGTCAGATACACCGAGATCGGTTCGCTCGACTGCGGAGACAAGCTCTGTCCCGATCCACTCTTGGTCCGAGTCTTGATCTCAAAGTGCGCCTCAAGCCCAGGCTCATCGAGCAGGTTCATCCCCAAGAGCGGCTGGCAGTCATTGATCTTAATCGCGTCGTTCTCGATCAACGCCGCAAGCGGTGAACCAGACAGCAACGCACTCGCCGCGATCTCGTCGTGGTTTTCCTTTGCCGCAAGATCAAACCCATACAGCAACTCGATGTACTCCAGATCCAACGGCGAGATCGACAAGTAATACGGCGACACCTCCGCCGCGAGCCGATGGATCGAGTACATCTCGTCCTCGTTGCTCGGATTCACCACACCCGTCCGCACCGACGCGGCACGGATCGCCATCCACCGATGGGGCAGCGCATTGGCCGACGACTCAAGCGCCAGCTCGTCCTTGTACCGACGGAACGCGTTCATCGCCGGGAACGAACGCCTCGTTCGTTCAAACAAATCAAGCACCGGCTCCCGATTGGTCGGGAGTTCCATGCGCACATTAAGCTTCGCGTTGATGTAAAAATCAGAACAGAGAGCGCGGTACGAGCTTGGCATCTGCAGGCCTCCTTGCCGGCCTGAATCCACAGACCGCTCCGATCAACCCGGGAGCACACGGACCATCCTGATCGTGCTCATTCCCGATGCAACAATTGTAGCGACTCAATCAGAATTGTGCGTAGGAACGGGCAGATCGGACGAGGATCGACGCACAATGGGGACAAGCTGTCGATAAGTCACGCACCGCCAAACCCACTCGAAAGGCCCCATCACAAACACACGTAACCACAGCAGAGAGAAGACGATATTGACGCACCACACCCCGATCATCACACCCCAAAGCACGGGATATTCAAGTTGCGCAAAGTATCCCAATCCGATCCCATACGCATAGAAAATACTCGTGCACAGGAAGGTCTGCAGGAAGTAGTTGCTCAGCGCCATCCGACCAACCGCCGCCAGTGGGGTTGAGATAAACCGCGCCCAGTCGCACTTGGTCAGCGCAAGCACCAGCGCCCCATACCCCAGCGCGATCGGGACCCCGATGGGTTGGGCCATCGACTGCCACACAAAGCCCGGAAGCAGTGTGAAGTGCTGATGCACCTGCCAGTACCCGATCGCCGTGAGCGGCACACCAATGACGAGCAGCACCGCCGCCCACGTCGCGTAGAAGCGCAATGACCGCTCGCCTGTCAGGATCTTCATCTTGGTCAATCCCATCCCCATCGCCATGATCCCCCACAAGATTGGCTGGAAGAAGATCCCCAAAATCAACTGCATGAACAGCACACTGAAGAATCGCACACGGAACGCATCGAAATACGTCCCCGTGTACCCCGCGATCTCCGCATCCGGATTTGATCCAAGCGAATCCACCGTTGCTTGTCCCTGACTCAGCGCGTTGTACCCAAGCAAAGAGAACCCAACCAGCAGCAACGCCCCAAAGAAGTACAGCCCCAATCCCCCAAAGAACAACAGCTTCGGATTCAATCTCCGAATCCACCACAACGCCGTCAGCCCTGAGATCGCGTAAAAAGTCAGGATATCGCCGTACCAGAAGCAGTACGCGTGGATCATCCCGAACACCAACAGCAGCGCACACCGGAAATACCATAGCCCTGCGCCGTCGCTGAGCTTGTGCTTCTTCTGCTTGCGATCAGCACAGTTGCACTCCGGACACGCCGCATCATCATCGAGCCCCGTCATCGGATACCCGCACCGAGAGCAAATCCACCCCAGCTCACGCTGGTCAAACTTTCGGCTGTACATGATCACGCCGGACCCGAACAGCATCGCAAACAAGAACATGAACTTCCCGAGAAACACCGTCGTCGTGATCGTGTGCGCCAGATGATTCGCAGACGTATCCCCGATCACGTTCGGATCCGTCATCGCATTCATCGGCTGCGAGAACGCCACAATATTCGGCCCCAGAATCCCCAGCAGCGCAAACCCGCGCAGCGTATCGATCGCGCCAAACCGCTGCTTCCCAGTCGTCGGCGTGACCGCTCCCCGCGATCGCGTCAGGTGTCCATGATCCATGAAACAAGCCCCTCTGTATCCGTCAAATCCTCAACCGTCCGATCCGCGCCCGCCCGCTCAAGCTCGTCGTAGCTCGCGTGCCCCGTCGCCACCGCAAGCACTCGGCACCCATTGTCCTTCGCGCACGACACATCATGAATCGTGTCCCCGATGATCACGACTGATTGGGGATCGATCGCCGCTGCTTTCGCCGACTTGTAGTTCTCCATCGCCACCGGAGGCAAATGCGAACGATGGGGTTTCTCATGAGGCGACGAATCCCCCCACGCGTTGACCGTAAACAACGACGGATCAAACCCCGCCGCCTCGATCTTGATCGTCCCCGTCTCCGGATAGTTCCCCGTCAGCAGCCCCAGCGTCGGACGCGCTGCGTGCGTCGCAGTCGCAAACACCAGATCATGCGCCCCAGGAAGGGCGCGGGCAACAGACTGAGATTGCGACAACCGCGCCAGCTGCTCGTGGTAGCTGCTCCGCATCGCTTGGATGTTCTCCGCGCTGGGATCAACCTTGTTGAGCACCAGCATCTCCGCGATGATGACCGGATCCAGACACCCACCAAAGCTGATCCCCTCGATCGTGAAGCTCTCGCCAAACAAGCCCTGCCCCGCATCACGCAAGCAATCAATCCCGATGTGATTGGTCTCCAGAAGCGTCATATCAATGTCGTACAGAATCAGCATGCCGTTTCCTTCAGTAATCACAGGTCCAGAACGATCCTTTGCATGAATATAGCCGATCCGCGCTACCAGATTCCGGAATCTGCACGCCCATCAGAACAGGAATAGAATAGCCATTGCCCCATTATGCGATAAAATGGGTGTTTCGAAGCGATCGGGGTCCAGTCACGTGAGTCTATATCCATCACAACCCAACGATGATGTGCAGCGCGTCCGCGATGCGTCCGACATCGTCGGAGTGGTGGGGGACTGCCTGACGCTCAAACCCAAGGGACGCGAGTACGTCTGCCTCTGCCCCTTCCACGACGACCACTCCCCGTCGATGTGCGTCGTGCCCGCCAAGCAGATCTTCCACTGCTTCGTCTGCGGCGCTGGAGGCGACGCCTTCACCTTCGTCCAGCGCTACCACTCCATGGACTTCCGCGAAGCTCTCCAGTACCTCGCAGAACGCGCCAACATCGAGCTCACCCCCTTCAAACCAAGCAGACGATCCGACGACTCAGGAAACGATCACCACCAATCCTCCGGACTCACCAAGCAAGACATCATGCAAGCCAACGAGCAGGGACAAGCATACTTCCGCGCCCTGCTCTCCCACCCTGAGCACGGCCGCTCCGCACGCGAACTCATCACCCGCCGAGGAATCAGCGACGAGATGGTGGAACGCTTCGGGATCGGTGTCAGCGCCGACCGATGGGACGGCCTGCTCATGACCATCGAGTCCAAGGGATACGACCCCAGAGCATTCTCCGAAGCCGGACTCCTCAAAACCCGAGACAACGGCGGACAATACGACGCGCTCCGCAACCGCCTCATCTTCCCCATCTGTGACCAGATCGGACGCGTCATCGCTTTCGGAGGACGACGGATCAACGACGACGACGATCCCAAATACCTTAACAGCCCCGAAACCATCGCCTTCAACAAATCAAAGACCCTCTACGGCCTCAACAACGCGCAACGCGCCATCAAACGACAACGCGTCGCCGTCGTCGTCGAAGGATACACCGACGTCATCGCATGCCACCAGCACGGCGTAGAGAACGTCGTCGCCACCCTCGGAACCGCACTCACCAAAGGACACGCGACCATCCTCCGCAGACTCTGCGACACCGTCGTCCTCCTCTTCGACGGCGACGACGCCGGTCAACGCGCCGCCGATCGCGCCATCGAAGTCCTCTTCTCCGAAACCATCGACATCAAAATCGCCGCCCTCGCCGGATACACCGACGCCAAAGACCCCGACGAACTCTTCGCCCGCGACAACGGCACCGAGGTCTTCCAGCAAGCGATCGACGGAGCCGTGGACCTACTTAAGTGGCGATTCGACCGCCTGCGCGCCGAGCTCGCAGGCGCCAACGTTGCGCGCATCACCCAGCGGATCGAAGACGAAATCCGCACGCTCCTCGATCTCGGGATCGAGCAGCTCAGCCCGATGCGCCGCCAGCTCATGATCCGCCAGATCGCCGGAGCCGCGGGAGTTTCCGAGCAAGTCGTCAAAGCATCCATGCGGCTCGGTCGCCGCGTCCCCGCGTCGATCGAATCCAAACCCGCGATTGCCAACGAATCCGCAGCCCCGCTCACCCCGCGCGAACTGCTCCTCGGATGCCTGCTCAACGATCAGAAACTCTGGTTCTCCATGAACTCCGATGAGCACGACCTGCTCATGACCACCGCGTTCACTTCTCCCGCATCGGCGCTCGTCGCGATGGCGCTCCACGAGAGCGTCGCCAATGGCAAAGGCACCACACTCCAAGCCGTGCTCTCTGAAATCAGCGAACTCCAAGCCGAAGGCGGATTCAGCGAATCCGATCCCGATGGACTCCTCGATCCCGCCGGACGCGCCACCAAACTCAGCCGAACCGTCGAGCAGCAGTGCGAGGGACACGAAGAACGCATCGTGCGCCTCATGCGCGAGTGCATCCAGCAGATCGAGCTCTCCGAGCACGAATCAAACGCCCAAACCATCCCCGACGCCGACATGGACGAGATGGACCGCCTCCGTGCATTCGCCGACCAGCAGCACCAGCTCCGCAATAAATACAACTCTCTCCGCGGACGACTCTCGTCTGGAGATTCCTAGACCCCGCAACCAGTCCATACAGGGCTATGCTCTTTGAGCATCATTCGCCAACGCGTTTGGGCGCTACGATGACGGCATTCCCATGATTCGAATTATTGGAGAACTGTGACAAACATGCTCGGGATTACGCATCCATTTGTGACCGCACTGATCGAGTCCGGAAAGGCCCGAGGCTGGCTGAGCTTCGAAGAACTCAACAACATCCTCCCGGATGAGTTCGTCGATCCCGTCGCAATCCACACCATCCTCGCGATGATCGACGACGCCGAGATCGAGCTCGTGGACGAGATGGAGTTCCGAGGACGCGTCTTCCGCGCCAAGCGTTCAGGCGACGCCAAAACAATCGAGAGCATCCAGCACCTCGACACCGAGTTCCGAGCCATGTCCGTCCCAGGTGGTGAGCACCTCGGGACCAACGAATCCCTCCGCGTCCGCATCAACGCCCCGCACTTCTCAGGGACAGTCGTCCTCAACAGCGAGGACATGAAGCAAGCCGACAAAGACGTCGAAGAAGCGAAGGGCATGAACGACCGCGTCGTCCAGCGCGACCTCGACGAAGCAATCAACGCCGAGTCCGACCGACGCATGGACGACCCTGTCCGCATGTACCTCTCGCAGATGGGAACCATCCCGCTCCTGACACGCGAGGAAGAGGTCCGTCTCGCCAAGAAGATCGAAACCACGCGGATGATCTTCCGCCGCCGCTGCCTCGAGTGCGACTACATCATCGCCCAAGCCGTCGAAACACTCAAGCTCGTCAGCGACGGACAGCTCCCCTTCGACCGCACGATGCGCACCAGCACGCTCGAAGAGAACGCGAAAGAAAAACTCCTCGTCCGCATCCCATCGAACCTCCCAACCGTCGAAGCGCTCCTCAAAAAGAACCGCGCCGACTGGGAAGAACTCGAAAACCTCCGCCACGACGACGGCACCGTCCACGAAACCAAAAAAGCACGCGAGATCCAGGAGCGCATCGCCCTCCGCCGCCGGCGCATGTCCGCGCTCGTCGAAGAGCTCTGCCTCCGCACCGGACGCATTGTCCCGCTGATGCGCAAGATCAAATCCATCTCCGAAAAGATGGAAGCGCTCCAAGCCGAGATGCTCTCCGCCGCCAAGTACCCAAAGAAGTACGACGAGGAAGACCTCGAAGTCATGCGCATGGAACTCGACGGCCTCCGCGCCCTGGTCCTCGAAGACCCCGCCGAGCTCGCCAAACGCATCGACCGCATCTCCACCGTCTTCTGGGAATACGAACAAGCCAAACGCGACCTCTCTGGTGGCAACCTCCGCCTCGTCGTCTCGATCGCAAAGAAATACCGCAACCGTGGTCTGAGCTTCCTCGATGTCATCCAGGAAGGCAACACCGGACTCATGCGAGCCGTGGACAAGTTTGAATACAAGCGCGGATACAAGTTCTCCACCTACGCGACCTGGTGGATCCGCCAAGCGATCACCCGCTCGATCGCCGACCACGCGCGCACCATCCGCATCCCGGTCCACATGATCGAGACGATGACGCGCCTGCGCAACATCCAAAAACAAATCAAACAACAGACCGGCGTCGAGCCATCACCACAAGAGCTCGCTGAAAAGGCGAAGATGACCACCGCCGAGGTCGCGCGTGTGCTAAGCATCTCAACCCACCCCGTCTCGCTCGATCGCCCCGTCGGTGAATCCGAGGACTCGAACTTCGGTGACTTCCTCGAAGACACCAACCAGAGCACCCCAGACCAAGCCGCGGGACAAGATGCGCTCAAGCAGCGCATCGAGATGGTCCTCAAAACCCTCTCCTACCGCGAACGCGAGATCATCAAGCTCCGCTACGGCATCGGGGACGGCTACACCTACACACTCGAAGAAGTCGGACGCATCTTCAAGGTCACCCGCGAGCGCGTCCGCCAGGTCGAAGCCAAAGCGATCCGCAAGCTTCAGCACCCCGTCCGCTCTCGCAAACTCGGGGGCTACGTGGACGACCAACCCAAATAATCGCCCGCACCATTGAGACGCTCCCAGCGACTTTTTCGCAGAATCTCCCCCCAGCGCACCCAGAGTGAAACGCAGCCGAGTCGAATCGGTATACATGTGTACAATGCACCCATCGTGCATGGTCTCATGTCCACATGCCGATGCAACAGTCAATCTACTCGTAGGGGAACCGCGTGAGTGATGCAATATATATGAACGGCGTCCGCAAGACCTTCGGACCAAAGGTCGCGGTCGAAGGGATCGACCTCCAGATCCCCCAAGGATCCATGTACGGCTTCATCGGACCAAACGGCGCCGGGAAAACCACAACCATCCGCATGATCATGTCCATCCTCTTCCCAGACGCCGGAGAACTCAGCGTCCTCGGAAAGAAATCCGCCGTCGAATCCAAAGACCGCATCGGATACCTCCCCGAAGAACGAGGTGTCTACAAAAAGATGAAGGTCGCCAACTTCCTGATGCACATGGGAAGACTCAAAGGTCTCGACGCTCGAGGACTGAAACCCAAAGTCATGGAATGGCTCGAACGCGTTGAACTCGCCGATGTGAGCAAAAAGAAATGCGAAGAGCTCTCCAAAGGGATGCAGCAGAAAGTCCAGTTCATCGCATCGGTCCTCCACGAGCCCGACCTCATCATCCTCGACGAACCATTCTCCGGACTCGACCCAGTCAACATGCGTCTGCTCCGTGATCTCATTAACGAGCAACACACCAACGGCAAGACCGTCATCTTCTCCACCCATGTCATGCAACAAGCCGAGCAGATCTGCGATCACATCGTCATGATCCACCAAGGCAAAAAAGTCCTCGACGACACACTCAGCGACATCCGCACACGCTTCGACCCACACTCCATCCACCTCGACACCATCGGATCAGACGATCATACAAATCAAATCAACAATGTCGAAGGCGTCGCGAGCGTCCGACAGCACGAAGGTATCTACGAAGTCAAGATCGACGAATCAACCGATCAACAACGAGCGATGCAGAGCATCCTCGCGTCAATCCCAGCCGCAAAGATCGAGATCAAACGACCAACCCTCGAAGATGTCTTCATCGAAATCGTCACCGGCGGAAACACCCACGACGATCCAGAACAACTCCGAGCCCAGCTCCTTGCCGGATCCTCAAACGAAGAGGAGGACGACTCATGAATATGCACAAGATCACCCGCGTCGCCGGACGCGAGTTCGCTTCCACCGCGATGACCAAAGGGTTCATCATCGGCGCCCTCGTCGTCCCCGCACTCATGGCCGCGCTCATCCCGCTGATCGCGATCCTCTCCGCCGCCGCCCAGCCACCCGCAGACAAAGGGACGATCTATGTCCTCGACCGCTCCGCTGAAGTCTTCGAGGACATGAACACGCGTTTGTCACCGGAGCAAGTCCGCAAGAGATGGGAAGACCGCGCCAAGCGTGCCTCCGATTTCGCCAAAGGCATGATGGGGCAAACCGCCACCGACGCCGCGGGTGATCCCGTGGAAAGCGCGATGAGCTTCATCAAAACCCCAGAGTTCCGCGTCGTCCCAACCGCGCCCGATGCGGACATCGAAGAAATCAAAGCCGAGATCCGAAATCAAATCTCCGGCGCCTCCGCGATCCAAGACCCGATGGACAAGGTCCTCGCCGTCGTCGAGATCGATGCCGACGCAGCCCAAAAAGTGGAAGACCAATACGGCGGGTTCCAAGCATACTTCAGACCCAAACTCAACGAAGAAACCGTCGGCGAGATCGAAGCCGGAATCCGCTGGTCCATCCGCCAGCGCCGCTACGAAAACGCCGGGATCGACCGGAGCCAGATCGACGAGATCTGGGTGATCGATTCCCGCGAAAGCAAAGAAATCACCGAAGAGGGAGAACGCAAGGAATCCTCAGGGATCGCCACCTTCCTCATCCCCATCGCCTCCCTCGTCCTGCTCATCATCGCCACCATGACCGGCGGTCAGTACCTACTCACCACCACCATCGAAGAAAAATCCAACCGCGTCGTCGAGGTCCTCCTCTCCGCGTGCTCCCCGATGGAACTCATGACAGGAAAAATCGTCGGACAGATGGGTGTCGGTCTCTCACTCCTCCTCGTCTACAACTCCGTCGGGATCGCGGCACTCTTTGCATTCGAACGCCTCGACATGATCGAAGCGTCCACCATTATCCTCTTCTTCGTCTTCTTCCTCCTCGCGTACTTCATGCTCGCCTCACTCATGGCCGCTATCGGCTCCGCAGTCAACGACATGCGCGAAGCCCAATCCCTCATGACCCCAGTCATGCTCATCATGATGCTCCCTTACTTCTTCTTCATGCCAGTCGTCCGAGCACCAAACTCGATGCTCTCGACCGTCTCCAGCTTCATCCCCCCAATCTCACCATTCATCATGATCATGCGAGTCTCTTCCACCGACCCACCACCAATGTGGCAGACCGCCGCCGTCATCCTCATCAACATCGTCGCGGTCTTCTTCTTCCTCTGGTTCGCCGCCAAAGTCTTCCGCGTCGGACTCCTCATGTACGGCAAGCCACCAAACTTCCGCACACTCATCAAATGGATCCGAATGGCCTAAATCCTCAGAGCAAACGCTCCCCAAAGGAGACATCCAATGACAACCACCGCCGCCGATATCCAGCAACTTGGCAAACAGCTTATGGAAGCCAAAGCCAAGTACTACGATGCCATCAAAAACCTCCCAGACGAACCCGTCCAAGACTGGGAACTCAAAGACACCGACGGCTCCCCAGTCAAACTCTCGCAGCTCTTCGGAGATAAATCCGAACTCCTCGTCGTCCACAACATGGGCAAGCACTGCAACTACTGCTCCCTCTGGGCCGACGGCTTCATCGGATTCGCCAACCACATCCAAGAACGCTGCGCCTTCGTACTCTGCTCCAACGACGACCCCCAAACCACCGCCGACTTTGCCAAAGAACGCGGATGGAACTACCGCTGCGTCTCCGGAAAGGACTCCGGATTCGCCGAAGCGATGGGATACAGAACACCCGACGGAGCACTCCCCGGAGTCTCCGCATACCACAAACAATCCGACGGCTCCATCGTCCGCACCGGACACACCCCATTTGGACCAGGAGACGATTTCTGCTCAGTCTGGCCCCTCATGGACCTCATCAAAGACGGCGTCAACAACTGGCAACCAAGACACGGCGGCCCATCTTCATGCTGCGGCGGATCAACATCCTGCTGCAATGACTAACGCAAGGGTGCCATGGTTTGACCGTCTTCGGCAAACCATGTCTTCAGCCGACCGAGCGCGTACCCTAACCCAGTGACCGCCATCGACCCGCTCCATAGCAAACTCCAAGAACTCGCGTCCCAGTACGACGAGCTATCAACACAACTCGAATCCCCCGAGGTCCTCGCCGACCACAACCAAGTCCGCACCCTCTCCATCAAACGCGCCGCCCTCGCACCCGTCGTCGAGGGGTTCCAGCACTACCAGTCCCTGCTCGCCGAAGCCGACGAGCTCCGCGAAGCACTCACCAGCGACGACCAAGAACTCGCCGAGTTCGCCAAATCCGAGCTCCCATCCATCGAATCCGCCGCGACCCAAAAACTCGAAGAGATCAAGTCCACCCTCGTGACCACCGACGACCTCGCTGTCGGATCCGTCATCCTCGAGATCCGCGCAGGCACCGGAGGCGACGAAGCCGGACTCTGGGCGCGCGACCTCCTCGAGGTTTACACCCGCTACGCCTCCTCGCGCGGATGGACCGCCGAAGAAATGTCCCTCGACGCCGACTCGTCAGTGGGGGGGATCCGCCACGCCGTCCTCAACTTCAAAGGCGAAGGCGTCTGGCAATGCCTCTCCTTCGAGTCGGGAGTCCACTCCGTCAAACGCGTCCCCGCCACCGAAACCCAAGGCCGCGTCCACACCTCCACCTGCACCGTCGCCGTGCTCCCAGAACCCGAAGAAGTCGAGGTCAACATCGACTGGTCCAACGACGTCGACGAACACATCACCACCGCCCAAGGCCCAGGAGGCCAGAACGTCAACAAAGTCGCGACCGCCGTGCAGCTCCTCCACAAACCCACCGGCGTCGAAGTCCGCATGCAAGAATCCAAATCCCAAGCCCAAAACCGCGACAAAGCACGCCGACTCCTCATCGCCCGCGTCCACGAGATCGAGCAAGCCAAAGCCCACGCCGAGCGTGACGAGTCACGCCGCGCCCAGATCGGCACCGCCCAGCGCTCCGAAAAAATCCGCGTCTACCGCTACCAAGACAACATCGTCGCCGACCAGCGCTTAACCGAAAAATTCAACAAGTCATCCATCATCGACAGCGCCGACCTCACCCCGCTCTTCGAAGCCCTCATCGAACAACAAACCGCCGAGCGCCTCGCCGCGTTGTAACCTCAAGGCACCAGCACAAAGTAATACCGATCCGCCGCGAGCTTGCGGAAGCTCCCCGTCGCCAGATCACCATTGTCAAACCGCTCATCAACAAGGATCATCACGCTATCCCCCGGATTCGGTCCGTCATTAAAGTGCACCCCGACCGCCGCCGTGACCCCAGAGTCGTTGAACTCCGTATCCCAGTCACCACCCAAAGGCGTGCCCTGCGTCCATTCGTCCTCGTCGATATACGCCTCAAACCCCGCCGGGACGACCCCCGAGCTCCCATCAACCGGATAGCTCCCCTCCCGCGCCGCGTAATACTCCGCCGCGTCCGCGTAGGTCTTCACACTGGAAATAAACGCCCCGATCTGCGCATCCTGCGCCGTCCCCGCGAACTTGGGCACCACAATCGCCGCCATGATCCCCAGAATCACAACAACCACCAAGATCTCAATCAGCGTAAACCCGCGGCGTTCTGTTGAAGCTCGAAGCACACCCTGATATGCAATTCAGAACCATCGCAGACCAGCACAATGAAGCGCACTTCCGCTTATCGGTCCAGCATTACAGCTCCGGAGCAAACCCACGCCGCATCGTGTTCTCACAGCACGCACGCGGATCGACAAACTGCATCAGATAATCAGGTCCGCCCGCCTTCGAGCCCACACCCGACATCCCGAACCCACCGAAGGGCTGCCGTCCGACAAGCGCCCCAGTGGACCCGCGATTGATGTACAGGTTCCCCACGCGGAACTCCCGTTTGGCAACCTCGATATGCGTCGGCTTGCGCGTAAACACGCCGCCCGTCAGCTTGTACATATGACCGTTCGCCAGCCGCAGCGCTTCCTCGTAATCCTTCGCGTGCACGACTGCGAGCACCGGACCAAAGATCTCCTGTTGATAGATCGTGTTGCTCTCCGTCACGCCCGTGAAGATATGCGGCGCCACCAGATTCTCGATGTCATTCGCTGGGAAGTCCTTCGCGCCCACAAGCTCGTTGAGCCCCTCATCACGCGCCGACTGGATAAACCGATTGATATTCCCCGCCGCCTCCGCGTCAATCACAGGAGACACATCGCTGTTCGGATCAGTCGCCTCCCCAAGCACCAGCGTCTTGGTCGCCTCGCCCAGTCGCTCAAGGAACAGCTGCATCCGTTGACCGTTCGGACCCTCCGGATCAACCACGATGCAACGCGAGCACGCCGAGCACTTCTGACCCTGGAACCCGAACGCCGAGTAGCGAACCCCGAGCACCGCCTCATCAAGATCAGCGCTCACATCGATCACCACCGCGTTCTTCCCGCCCATCTCGCACACCACACGCTTGACATGAGGCTGCTCCTCCGGAGTCACGCCCGCCGCCTCGATGATGTTCAGTCCCACCGCCTTGGACCCTGTAAACGCGATCAGATTGATCCGCGGATCACGCACCAGCGCCGCCCCTGTGGTCTCACCCGGAGCCGGACAGAACTGCAGCACGCCCTCCGGCGCACTCACCTGCGTCAGCGCGTTGCTCATCAGCTCAAACATCACCTTCGCGATGCCGGGAGTCTGCTCCGCAGGTTTCACGATCACCGTGTTCCCCGTCACCAGCGCCGCCGCCGTCATCCCGCAGCAGATCGCCAGCGGGAAGTTCCAAGGCGAGATCACCACCGCGACCCCCTTCGCCTGGTACCACAGCTCATCAAGCTCCCCAATAAACCGACCCAACCGATCCCGCGTAAACAGCTTCGGCGCCAGCCGCGCGTAGTACTCGCAGAAGTCGATCGCCTCGCACACATCCGCGTCCGCCTCGCGCCAGGTCTTGTTCGATTCCTTGCACACGATCCCCGCGAGCTCATCGCGCTGCGCCCGCATCATCCCCGCCGTCAGCGCCAGCACGCGCGCCCGCTCATACGGATCAAAGTCGCGCCACGCAGGGAACGCGCTGTGCGCCTGCGCCACCATCGCCCCCGCCTGCTCCGGAGTCCGATCGTTGTGCACCTCAGGGACATGCGCCTGCTCAACCGCCTGCCCGAACATCCGCCGCTGATGCGCCTCCGCAAAGTCCCGCATCGGTTCGGTATAAAACGGCCGCCCGTTCCCCACCTGCTCATCCGCCGGAGACAACTCATGCCGTTCCGGCGCAATCAAATACAAATCCTGCTTATCCCGCCCCGCCCCGACCTTCGCCGGATCCATCAGCAGCATCGACGTATCCGCGTTATCCAAAAAACCCGCCTTGAGCCACGACTCATTGCTCGTGTTCTCCAGCAAACGTCGCACAAGATACGCCATCCCCGGAATCATCTCCCCGACCGGCACATACTCCCGCACCCGCAGCCCCATCTCCGCCGCCGCGTGCTTGAGCTGATCCGCCATCCCGTGCAGCATCTGCAGCTCAATCGTCTCCAT
Organism: Phycisphaerales bacterium; assembly: GCA_965250055.1. Taxonomy (GTDB): domain Bacteria; phylum Planctomycetota; class Phycisphaerae; order Phycisphaerales; family UBA1924; genus UBA1924. Next base: position 452,788 of record OZ252285.1, read on the forward strand.
CCCGAGTCCACGCTGCTCAAGCCCAGCAATCGCCGCCGCGATCGACCGCACATTGTGCGACCCCAGCGCCAGCTTCACGCCCCCCTCACCCTCCTTGGTCGGACAATGATCCAGGAACACCTTCACCATCTCCTCAAAGCACTGGTCCGTCTGCCACTTCTCATTCCAAACAGGACAAGGCCACCCCTCCTGCTCCGCATGGATCGTCTCAAAGTCCCAGTACGCCCCCTTCACCAAACGCACCGTCACCACACGCCCCGTCCGCTGCGCCCACTCGCAAATCCGCTTCGCATCATCGACCCCAGATTTGAGATACGCCTGCATCGCGATCCCCGCCTCAAAGTCGATCTCATCACACGCATGCATAAACGTGTCAAGCGTCAGGTCCTTGAACTCATGATGCTCCATGTCAAAGTTGATCAGCACCCCGTTCCGCTTCGCCGCCTCAAGCACCGGACGCGCCCGACTCATAAAGTCCGCGATCGAACTCTCCGGCGCAATCGGATTAAACAGCGCACACAAGCTCGACACCTTAATCGAAACATTCACGCGAGGCACCACCCCAAGGTGGTCCTTCTCTAGCCGATCATTCGCCTCCCAGCTCGAAGCCGTATCCACAAGATTCTCAACCAGATCCAGATACTTCGCCTGGTACATGTCCGCTTCCGCATTGGACACACACGCCTCACCCAGCAGATCCACACTAAACGCGATCCCTTGCTTCCAGAGCTTCGTCAGCATCGGGAGCGCATCAGCCGCGTCCGTCCCAGCGATAAAGTTGTGCGCCATCCCCGTGATCTGTCCAGAGATCGTCTTCGCCGCCAGCCCCTTCGCGACCCCGCCCGCCTTGATCGCCAGATCCATCCCCGGAGGCGCCTTCACGCCCGGCTGCGTCATGTAATCCACCAGATGATCGTGCACCATCTCCGGAGTCGTCAACGCCGGGAACGCATCGACAAACCGGAACATCTGCACCTTGAAGTTGTGGTCCTTCATCGACCAGTCCATCAGCTTGTCCTGATAGAACTGCTTCGACAACAGCCCCGACTTGTGCGACCGCGCGATGTCCAGCATGTGCGTACCAATCCGAAGGATCGCCTCCTCACGCTCAGGATTCGATGAACTCGCAACACTACTGACAGGAGGGCGCATGCTCGGTGCAGGGGCGGCTTCAGTCGCCGGCTTCGGAGAGGACTTTGCTTTGCGACCGAACCACGCCATATTCGAACTCCTTAGTTGTTGGTACAGCTCAAGACCAATCCAGATCGGATCGGGTCCCCATTCTAGATCAACTCTCCCCGCTCAGCCCCCTCAAACCTGATAGACTCATCTATGCCCCCGCCGTCCTCAAATCACCCCGCAGGCGCTCCGAGCCAGCCCAAACCAGCTTCCAGCTCCGCCCCCAAGATTGCCATCAGCATTGGCAACTTCGACGCCGTCCATCTGGGACACCAAACCCTCGTTCAGCGTGCCAGATCCCACGTCGGACAATCAGGACGCGTCATCATCCTCGCCTTCCATCCCCACCCCATGGAAGTCCTCCGCCCCGACCACGCCCCCGAGCCCATCGAGTCCTTCGAGTCCCGCAGACAACGTCTCCTGGACGCCGGAGCCGACGAGGTCATCGAGCTCACACCCACCCCCGAGCTCCTCTCCAAGGAACCCGACCAGTTCCTCGACGACCTCATCGAGCAGTACCACCCAAGCGTCATCGTCGAGGGTCATGACTTCCACTTCGGAAGACGCCGCGCCGGAACCCCCCAGCTCCTCGAAAAACTCTGCCAAGACCGAGGCATCGACACCGACATCCTCGGACCAGTCCAGGTCACCCTCACCGACCAATCCATCGTCCCCGCCTCCTCCTCCCTCACCCGCTGGCTCCTCATCCAAGGCCGAGTCCGCGACGCCGCCTTCGTCCTCGGAAGACCACACGAACTCGTTGGCAATGTCGTCCAAGGACAACAACTCGGACGCACCATCAACATCCCCACAATCAACCTCGACACCGACTCCCTCCTCCCCGCCGACGGCGTCTACTCCGGATTCGCCCGCTTCACGCACAACAACACCCACCACCAAATCCTCGCCGCCATCAACATCGGATCGCGTCCAACCGTCCAAGGCCTCACCCGCCGCGCCGAAGCCCACCTCCTCAACCCAGACGCCACCCCATGGACCCCATCGCCAGACATGCCCGACTACAACTGGAGCTGCACCCTCAAACTCATCGGTTGGGTCCGCGACCAGGTCAAGTTCGGATCACTCGACACCCTCAAACAACAAATCCGGCGCGATTGCAACCGGATCTGTGAAACTCAGTGTTAAACGAGTCGCTTAGAACGCGAACAGCATATCAAAGAACTCAGTGATGATGCCCTTCTCCGATGCACGCTTCACATCACCCTCGTTCTCGACCGCCAGCGAAAGATTCGCGAGCTGACTCGACAGGATCGTATTCTGCTCCGTGATGTCATCGCTGCGAGCAAGGCCCGCGATCACCAGCGTCTGGATCTCATCATCCTTCTCGATCCGCTTGTACGCCTCAAGCACCAGCGATCCGTTGGGTTTGACCTCAAGCACCGTCGCCGTGATCCGAGCACTGAACCGATCGGACCGCTCGTAATCCCCCTCGCCCGTAAACTCGCGCGACGCGGTCGCGTCAAACAGCGTCCGATTCGTGAGTCTCGGATTCGTAGTCACCTGAAGCTCGAGCAGCTTGAGCAGATCGAGCATCGCGTTGACCTCAACCTCGCTGCTGCTCTCCTTCTCCGTCTCAAGCTTCTGCGAGCTCGTCTGCGACGACACCTCATCAATGATGATCGTGATGATGTCATGCTTCTGGAACGTCCGAACCTCCGGCTCAGCAATATACGTCAGCGACACATCCTCGAGCATCAGCACGGGCTGATTCGTTGCTTCAGGTCCCGCCTCATACTCCTCACCCTCCGTCAGATACAAGCTCTGACCAAACGCGAGATTTATACACGCAACCAAGCACACCACAGCCGCACCGATGAAAACTCTCATGATAGATTACCTTCCTTCTGAATCGCCGCCCGCCCTTTGCCCGTCGCCTTGGCGCGGAAGTGCTTCTCGCCGTCCATAGATTCAAACTCAATCGTCTCGCCGAGCCGAGCATTCGCCTTCGCTCGCCCGCGGACCGTCACCACCACCGACCCCGAGATCGACTTCGCCGAAACAATGTCACCCCGCCGGATCACCAAAGGCAGCTCAACATGCTCGTTCGTAATCAACTGACCCGGATTGATCGTCTTCGACAGCGCCATCCCGATCGCATCCTCGCGATGCACCGACTGCTCCTCCGGACTCACCCAGCGGCGCTCAATCATGAACATCCCCTCGTCCAGATGCGTCCCCCGATTCACCCGCTGATTCGCGATCAACACATCACGGAAGATCTCGACATCAAAGATCAGCGCCCGTTCCTCAACCACGATAAGCTCATCAAGCACGATCACACGGATCGCCGTACGTCCGCGCCGTGAAATCTCGCGGATCTCCACGAGCCGACCCGAGGTCGTCGTATCAAGAAACGCCTCATCGAGATCCCGGAAACTCATCCGCGCCAGATCCTTCCCGATCCGGTACCGATCCCGAACCCACCGATCCACATGATCCCGCACGACCGGACCATTCGCATCAACCTGCTCATTCGAACTGGGAGCCGCAGCCACCTTCGTCGGCGTCGTTGCCGCACCCATCCGCCGAACCGAGCTCGACGTGCCCTTGATCACGATCGACCCGCCGTTGAGCTGCGCATCCTGCTCGATCAATCCGCGAAGATCATCGCTACTGATCGAGCGCCAGCCGCTCTCAGCACCCGCGAGCAACTCTCCGAGTTCCAGCGCAACCAATAGCTCCGCCTGATCCCCCTCGACACTCCCGATGTCCGCAAGCGTGATCGGATCCTCGTGTGACACCCGCACCGTCGAGCGGAGCGTGATCGTGGTGATCCCCGCGATCGCATCGGTCGTCAGCAGCATCATCAACGAAGCGATGATCATCCGGATTGGTCGTGTCGCGTTACGCATCATTCATTTACCTATTAACGACGGAGCTGTGAGATCGACTGCAGCGTCTCGTCCGCGGCCTGGATCGACTGCGAGTTCATCTCAAACGCACGCTGCGTACGAATCAACTCGATCAACTCCACCGCCGGATCCACATTGGACCCCTCAAGCGTGTTGCCCTGAATCTTCCCAAAGTTCTCAGTGTTGGGTTCACCAGTAATCGGAGGACCAGACGCCGCGGATTCAACCCAGAGGTTCCCACCGATCTGCGTCAGCCCGGTCTCGTTCACAAACAGTGCAAGCTCAACCTGTCCCGCAGGAGTCGGGACCGCTTGTCCCGGAATCTGTTCCAGAATAGTGCCATCAGGACCGACCGAAATCGATTCCGCATCCGCCGACACCGTGACCGTCGGATGCAGACGTCGACCGTCAGAGTTTGCCAGCACCACCTCGTTGTCCGCGTTGAGCACGAAGTTGCCTGCTCGCGTGTACGCGATCCCGCCCTGTCCTGTGTCGGTCTCGACCTGGACCTGGAAGAAGCCCTTGCCGTCGATGTACATATCGAGCGGGCCGCTCCCAGGGATCGGTGATCCCTGGGTGAAGTCCTGTTGTGTTCCCGATTCCCGGACGCCCAGCCCGACGTACAAGCCGGTGGGGCGCTGATCGCCGTTCCCGTTCTCCGTGCCCGGCTGCGCCCTCTCGATGTACAGGAGGTCCTCGAAGTTCACGCGCGACGCCTTGAACCCCTCGGTGTTCACGTTCGCTAGGTTGTTGGCGGTCACGTCGAGTCGTGTGTTGAGTGCTCTGAGTCCAGAGGCGGCGGATTGCATCGCGATGATGGCCATGACTTGTTCTCCTGATAAATCTGCTTGGGTCGCTTACGCGATGCGTCCAAAGGTGTTGATGGTGCGGTCCATCATGCGGTTCTGCATGTCGATCATGCCGATATTGCCCTGCGCTGCTCGCGCGGCGGACTGGATCTGCATAATCGCGTTGATTTCGTTGACGGCGGAGCTTTCCACGGCTCCTTGCTGGAAGACTCCGGCGCCGTCGATGAGGTCGAGGGGGGTGTCATATTTGGAGACGAAGAGTCCTTCGCCGTGCTTTTTGAGGATGGAGCGGTCGTTGACGTCTCCGAGTCCGAGCTGTCCGATGGCGATGTCGCGTTGGGTGATGAGGCCGTCTTCGTGGATTTCGACTGGGCCTTGGGCTGGATCGATGCGGATCAGCTGTCCGCTTGGGTCCAGGACGGGGCGACCGGTCGCGGACTGGACGAGGGTGCCGGTCGCGTCGATGGCGAAGCGTCCGTCGCGGCTGAGGGCTTCACCGCCGTCGTATTGGACTTTGAAGAATCCGGGGCCGTCGATGGCGACATCGAGGGGGGCGTTGGTGATCTCTATTGCGCCTTGCGCAAAGTTGATCTTGGTGTGCGCACTTAATACGCCTGCACCTAATCGTTCGAGCATTTCGTTGCTTGGGAGGTTATAGACGCCGTCTTCTTGACGGACTGCGGGGCGGAACTGGGTTCCGCTCATAATGGGCTTAAACCCTGCGGTTCCAAGGTTTGCGAGGTTCCCGGTCAGTGCGTCCTGACGGTGGATGGAGGTGAGTGCTCCTGATGCTGAGATCTGAATCCCGTAGTTCATGGCGTGCCTCTGTCGTCGGTGTATCCGTGTCCCTCCGTGGACACCAGATACCCGCGGGAGACTTGACACAAACGGCGTGCCAGAGTTGGTTGGGGGGTGGGGGTGGTTTGTTTATTGGGGAGGAAGACACGGCTTGCGAAGACGACAAGCCGTGGCACCCTTTGTTGGTGGTTGGTTTTCTTGGGCGGCGAGAGGGGGTGGGGCGGGTTTCGCGGAGGAGGGTTGTGGCGGACTTGCGGAGGGATTCGAGGGTGCGGAGGTGGAGGGAGGAAGAGCCCTCACCCCGGCCCTCTCCCTGGGGGAGAGGGGGGAAGTTGAAGACCCCCTCCGTCCGCTGCGCGGACACCTCCCCCGTCGGGACGGGGGAGGAGCGAAGAGTTGAAGAGCCTCTGCCGTCGTTGCGTGACACCTCCCCCGCCCCCCCAAAGTGAAGCGTGGGGGAAGGGCGAAGAGTTGAAGAGCCCCCTCCGTCGCTGCGCGACACCTCCCCCACAGGCGTGGGGGAGGCGGGTTGGGTGAGGGCGAGTTGGTGGGTGAGGTCGGCGGCTTCTTGGAGGGTCGCGAGGGATTGGAGGTGGAGGGTGGACTCGATGGTGGGGGTTCGCGCGGCGTTGATGGACTGGATCGCTTCGATCGCGGCTTGGTAGTCGGCGGACTGGGTGAGTGCGTGGAGTTGGGTGAGGGTGAGGCCGTGGATTTGGCAGATGAGGGTGGGACTCATCGCGGGATTGAGGAGGTCCTCGAGGAGGGATTCGGTCAGTTGTGGAGTGTCTTGTTGTGTGTTTGCGTGCGATTGGCTTTGCATTGTGCCCCCTTGTGTTTGTGGTGGGGGCTTGGGGAATTGTAGTTGATCGGCGCGGGGATTTGAAGGGGGGAGTTGGGGGATGGGGAGATTTACGCACAGATGTGGATGTCGGTTTTTAAATGATAAACACTGGCATTCGGCGATACCCACTATCAGATGTGAGACTTACTCTGCAGCATATGGTAGAGTATGGCATGAAAACTCCATCGCTTGCCACTATTGAGAAGCTGTTCGACACAAGTAATCGATATTTTGCACCTGTGTTTCAGCGTTTGTATGTTTGGAAAAATGAACAGCTTGAAGCACTCTTTACAAACATTGATCGAGCAATGGAATCAGCGGATGATGGCAAATCATTTTTAGGCGCGATTGTACTACAGGATCTTGGCCGTTCAGGCCCCACTATGCCTCATGAGTTTTTGATAATCGATGGACAGCAGCGGCTGTCAACGCTATACATGATTCTTGCCTGCCTGGCTGAGTTGGCTATCGAATTCGAGTATCCCAAAGATGCAGACTACATCGTCAAGCGATTTTTGTCTGAAAACGCTGATGGAGACCACTTTGGTAAACCAAAATTGATTCCCACATTGCAGGATAGATCAGCGTTGTGGAATTACTTGGAGGAATACCTACCAAACCAAGAATGGGATTTTGACGAGTCTGCTGGCAAACCGGGCAAGGACAACAAACTCGAAAAACAGATAAGTCGGATATATGAAGAACTCGTATCGCGGCTTTGCAGAGAAGGGGAGCTATCAAAACCTGATTATGATTCACTGCTCAGTGTTGTGCTAGACGGGTTGGAGTTTGTGCAGATCACGCTTGACAAAGAGGATGATGCCAATGAAATTTTTCACAAGTTGAATTTTGAAGGAGTTCCGCTGGAGGTTGTGGATCTTGTCAGAAATGAGATTTTTTCAAAGTTGCGGAATGATCCAAGGGAAGCCCAGAAGTTTCACAAAAACATGTGGGTTCCATTTGAAACAGCATTCATACCTAAGTCATTGGATCAATTTTTCTTCCCTTACGCAATCATTCGACGCGGTGCTTCAGTAACCCAGGCTTCTTCATTTCAAAAACTACATGAATCATGGAAGAATAAAACACCAGAAATTATTGTTTCAGAGCTAGATCAGTATAGAGAACCATATTTATTGCTTTGGAGAGGTGCTGATATAGAAGTGCCAGTAGGTTTAGAACAACAAACTGATAGAGTGCAGCGCATGCCAAGGACTCGTGTTATTTGGCCGTTCCTCATGGAGTTGTACAACGCTGTTCTGCTGGGAGAGCTTAAAGCATCAGAAGCGGCTATATGTTTCGATGTTGTAGAATCATTTATGGTGCGTAGGGCATTAGTTGGTTGGGAGCCAACGGGCTTGCATGCTATTTTTAAATCTCTTTGGTCAAAAACTAAAGGTGATCCACTCGCATTGATAGACAAGATCGTCTCAACAACGATTAAGTATCCGAGTGATGAGGAAATATGTCATGTATTGACGAATCAGAGATCTGACAGTAGAAAAATTCTAAAATATGTGTTCCAAGAGTACGAAATTGAGTATCGAGAATCGAAGCGTGCTGACGAGCTTTCAAATGAAGATATAGAAAAACAAACTGTTGAGCACATTCTGCCTCAGACTCTTACTGCAGACTGGAAGAAGTTAATTACGGAAGAAGAGCATGAGAAATCGGTTGGCATGATCGGTAACCTTCTGCCTCTTAGTAGTAAAATGAATAAGTCGGAGAAAGCGAATCTCTGGACTGAAAAACGGAATCGTCTGCGAGTTTCAAATTGGTTGACTAACCAACAAGTATCCAAAGATAATAAATCATGGGGCCCTACTGAGATATCAACTAGAAGCGAAGCTATGGCTGAATGGTGTGTAGATCGATGGCCTGAGTTGGACTCACTTGTTTGAGTTTGCGGTCGGTCAGCTTTGTGCTGATATTCATTTTCGCATAATCAGCAAATAGTTAAACCCTCGCAGGAAGAAGTTCTCTTCTTCCGCGGCTTTGTGCCAGTTGCCGCGTTGGAGTTTGGTGTTGTGGCGGACGACGCAGATGATGTCTACGGGGGTGAAGGCTTGGCTCATCATGGCGAAGAGTTCGAATCCGATGGGCATGAAGGTGCCTTCTCCCGGTGCTCCGCCTTTTTTCTTTTTCCATGAGTCGGAGACATAGAGACCGAGGTGTTTGCCTGGTTTGAGGACGCGGTAGAGCTCGGCGAGGACGGCGTCCATTGCTTCGTAGTAGGCGTGTCCCATCATCTCGTCGTCGTGCTCTGGTTGTTGTCCGGCGTCGAGCTTTCCGATGCAGCGGTCGTCGTCGGAGTAGTCGACATGTGTGGAGTACGGCGGGTCGATGAATGCGAAATCGACGGAGTCGTCTTCGAGTGGGAGTTTGCGGGAGTCGTTCTTTTTGATGTCGGGTCGTTGTGGGTTGAGATCGAAGGCGATGGGTTTGCGGTTGAGGTCTTTGCAGACGTCGATGGTGGTTCCGGAGCCGCACATGGGATCGATGACGGTGTCGTGTTCTTTGGTGTAGCGTTTGAGGAGTTGGTAGATGACCCAGGAGGGTGTGGCTCCGATGTAGTCTTTGGAGCCTTGCATGGTGGAGTTGGAGCTGTCGTAGTGTTGTGAGGGGTATTCCCAGAGTGTGGTGGTCATGACGCCCATTGGTGGGCGCTTTCCGGGGCGGATGCCTTGTGGGTTTCGTTGGAGTTTTTTGTTGATGTAGGGTTTGGCGTCGGGGCGTTGTTTGTTTGGTCGTTTGCGTTGTGGTCTTTTGTTGTTTTTGTTGGCGCCGGAGCGGAGCTCGTCGTTGATTTTTTTGCGGATGTCGTCGGGGTTGCTATTGCTCATGGGAGCGCCTCGATGAGCATTTGTTTGGTTTCTTCGAGTGATGCTCGGACGCGGGCGCCGGCGGCTCTTGCGTGTCCTCCTCCGCCGAGGGATTGGCAGACTTGGTTGACGTCTACGGGGGGTTGTCCGTCCCATTCGGTGGGTTTGGATCGGAGGGAGATTTTGGTGAGGGTGCCTTCGGCGTCGTGTTGTTCGTTGAGGATAGCGACGACGCGGATGGCTTCGATGGATTGGGGGATGTCTACGAAGCCGCCTGAGTCTCCGGGCGCGGCTTTGGTTGCTTTGAAGTCTTCGAGGGTGAGGGTCATGATGGCGGCGTTTTTGTCTTTGATGACTTCGAGGGAATCGAGGGCGCGGGCCATGAGTTTGAGTCTTGGGGTGCGGTCGCGTTGGTAGAGCATGGCGTAGAGGTTGGAGTGATTGACTCCGGCGTCGAGGAGTTGTCCGGCGAGGCGCATGACGCGGCCGTCGACGTTGGAGTGCTTGAACCATCCGGTGTCGGTGGCGAGTCCGACGTAGAGGGGGGTGGCGATGTCGGTGGGGAGGTCGGCGGGGGAATCGACATTGAGGATGTGGCAGCAGACTTCGGCGACGGGCTGGACGACGGCGGCGGCGGTGGTGTCGAGGAGACGGCGGGAGGAGATCTCGGCGTTGCCTTGGAGGTGGTGGTCGATGATGGTGGTGCGGTCGAGGCGGGTTTTTAGGAAGTCGGCGTAGGGGGCGAGCTGGGACCACGATCCGGTGTCGGTGATGAGGATGCCTTCAGGATCGAGGACGGCGGGCGCGGGTTGGGGGGGATCGATGAGGCGGTACTTGGTTGGGGTTGCGAGTTTTTGTCCCCATTCGGGCATCGGGGCGGCGTACCAGCATTCGGCGGCGGAGACGGCGCCGGTGGTGCCTCGGGATTGGTTGATGGCGCGGGCGAGTGCGAGGGTGGATCCGAGCGCGTCGCCGTCGGGTTTGGTGTGGGTGAGGAGGACGAGGGTTTCTTGCTGGGCGATCCAGTCGGCGATGGATTTGGCATCGGTGGTGGAGGTCCACGCGGATGCGGGGTCTTCTTTGGGTGGGTTGGTCGCGCTGGCGTTGGTGGTCATAGGGACATGGTATCGGGGGATTGGGGTCCTTGCCGATCGGGTTGGAATTTGATGAGGATTGGCGGAGAGGGGGTTGGGGTTGATCAGCCTTGGCGTTGTTGTTGGTTGTGGTCGTCGAGGTCGCTTTGATCATCGGCTAGAGGGATGCTGTCGCGGTGCTCGTCGTAGGAGAGCGGGGGCGGGGCTTCGGATGGGCCTTCGCTGATTGGTGTGTCGAGACCTGGGCGGTGGGTGACTTCGCTTCCGGAGGAGTCGGCCATTTGGATCGGGGTTTCTTCGTGGCGTGGGGTGTCGAGGGCTGGGTCGCGGATTCCCATGATGCCTTCCGATTGGCCGTAGGAGGTTCCGCATTCTGGACAGACTCCGCTGAAGGCGAGTCCTTCGAGGTTGTAACCACAGGAGTGGCATTCGGTCTCATTGGAGATCGAGGCCTGGTGGTTCATCTGGTTCTCGATGCGCCGCGCGAGTCGGATGTGTTTGTCGGCGCTGATGCGCTGGTGGCTGAGCGCCCAGTTGAGGACCATGCTCATTCGGAACATGGACCAGAAGAGGACGACGGTGGCACCGAAGCTGAAGATGGTGGTCCAGATGTGCACGAACTTTGCTGGATCAGAGATCGGGAGGGAGGTCATCGAGAGGAGGCGCGAGATGACGGCGAGGACTCCGAAGACCATCATGACCCACGCGGTGCCTCGGAGTCTGGTGGCGAGTCGATCGTCGGCGGCCCAGTAGGCGAGCTCGGCGAAGTAGACACAGACGGGGATGAGGGCGACCCACGCGATGAGTCCGACCGCTGCGATGGCGGAGCGGTGGATCATCGAGACGCTTCCGGTTTGTGAGATCAATGCGGCGGCGACGATGAGCATGATCCAGGTCGGCCAAGCGAATGCGGAGGCGCGGATGACTCTGACGAGTGTTTCGTTGTCGAGCACGGTGTCGTGGGACACGCTGTTCATATCTTTGCGTGGTCGTGTGATCATCCAGACTCCGGCGGTCCAGCATCCGCTCGCGAGGACGAAGACGACGAACGCGAGCGGGACGATCATGCTCTTGGTTCCGGCGGAGATCCCGGCGGCGGCTGGTCCGGCGAGTCCTCCGATGAGGGCAACCATGCACAGGAGGAATCCGTAGCGCACCCACTTGATGTAGCTCGAGGGCGCTTGGAAGCTCATGGTGGTTTCGCGGATGTTTTTGGAGCGGCGCGCGGAGGTGTGTCCGCATTCGGGGCACTGGGTTCCGAGGGGGAGTCCGGCGAGGGAATAGCCACAGGAGTCGCAGCTTTGATCGAGGTTGTTGGTTGTATCGTCGTTCATCCCAAGACCCGCTTCCATGTCCGCCTTCATACTGTACCCGATCTGGTCCTTGAGGTTGCTCAGGGGTTTGATTGGGATTATGCTGATTCATCGGCGATTCTGGGCGAACAGATAAGAAACAGACGGCTCGTGTTGAGAGCCGTCCGCAGAGAGAGGTCTTGGGATTTGTGTATGGATTGTTCCGGCTGGGTTCGGCGCGGGTTATGGTTTGCGCATGGCTGGGTCTGGTTTGACCTGGATCCAGCGTTGATCGCCTTTGGCGCGGACGGTGTGGAGGCGTGCGGGCCAGAAGTCGTATCCGACGATTTGTCGGTGGATGTAGTCTGGTGCGTTGATCACGAGTGATGTGCCGTAGACGGTGAGGGAGGCGCCGTCGCCTCCGGCGTTTGCCCATTGGTCTGGTTCGACGCTGGACTCGAGGAGGTCGATGATGCGCTGTGAGCGATCGGCGGAGGACTCCATTTGGATTTGTGTGCCACCACCTGAGAAGGGGCTCTGACCTCCGCTGCTGCCTCCGGAGCTTTGGATGTTGAACTGGGGCGCGTTGTCAAAGTCTGGGACGACCATGATGAGGTCGGCGATGTCGTAGAGTTCGATGCGTTGGTTCTCGTTGAGGACGGTCTTTGGGCCGCATTCGATGGAACCGATGTCGGTGAACTGCCAGGTGTATTCCTCTCCGATTGCTTCGATGCGTTCTGCTTTTTTGAGCACGCGCTCGAGGACGGTGATCGCGGGGACATTGGTGACGCGGAGCGAGAGGAGGGTGTCGGGGTCCATTCCTGTGGAGGCGATGCCGTCGAGGTAGATCGGTTCGATCTGCGCTTCGGTGACGTCGATGAGGAAGTTGATGATGTCTTCGAGTGGTTGGTCTTCGACGTCGAGACTGATGGGGCGCGACATCTGGCGGAGAGTGTTGGCTTTCTCTTGCGACTCGGTCCGGCTCTGCGATGAGGTTTGGGCGACGGAGTCATCGGCGAGGAATCCGAGGATGCCTGTGGTTGAGACGACGGCGGGGGCGCTGAGTGATCCGAGCGCGGCGGCGAGCATGGAGCAGGCGGTGATTCGGTGGCTCTGGTTGCGGTTTGGTTGCGTCATCGTGTGACTCCTGTGGATCGTGGGTGTCCCTGGTTCTCGTCGTTTGTGCGCGGCTTGGTTTGTATCGGCTCCGATCCGTGTGCCGATTTGCTCGCGACGTGACTCTGGCGGTCTGAGGGTGCAGCCTCGATCATACCAGATAGTGTGCGATACGCAGCAAGTATTCGATTGGATGCGTCGGAATCTGGAGCTTTGGGCGATGTGGGGTCAGAGCACGGAGAAAGCGGCCCTGATTGAGTGGAAATCGGGGGGGGGGGTGGATTTAAGTGCTTGTAGGGTATTGGGTTGGGAAGAGCCACCTGCGAGACTTGAACTCGCGACCTAAGCTTTACGAAAGCTTCGCTCTACCAACTGAGCTAAGGCGGCATTTGGTGCTTTGGCTTGTGATTTAGCCTCGGCTGATGGAGATGATAGGGCGGGAGTTTTGGGTGTTGGGGGGCGTGGGTGTGGGTGATTTTGAGATTGTGTTGAGACGTAAAAAAACACCCCTGCGTGAGGCAGGGGTGTGGGGATTGGTGTGGGGGTGATTGTTACGGGCAGCCGGCGCCGTAGACGCTGAGGTATTGGGAGATGTCGAGGAAGTTGAGGTCGCCGTCGTTGTTGAGGTCGGCGCTGGAGGCGCCTGAGCTGAAGTTGGAGAGGAAGGTTGAGATGTCGCTGAAGTTGAGTGAGCCGAATGGTGCGACGAGGTCGGCTTCGTTGCATGGTCCGGCGGCGAGGGTGTATAGGTCTGGGCGGTAGTTGATGAGCGTGCATCGCATGCGGTTGGCTTGTTCTGGTGTGAACTTGTTCATGCAGCGGTCATCGGCGTAGTCCATGTAGTTGTCGAGTGGGGCGGGCTGGCTGCAGGAGGTGCGGGAGCCGGGGCATCCGAAGGTTGGGCTGCTCTCTGGGTTGGTGTCCACGATGAGGTCACCTGTGGTGTAGCTGTTCGAGCATCCTCCTGAAAAGGTGTGGGCGAGTCCGAGGTAGTGTCCGACTTCGTGGGTGCCTGTGCGTCCGAGGTTGAATGGTGAGAGTGGTGCGTTTGCTCCGAAGGTGGAGTGGAGGATGACGACTCGGTCGGAGTTTGATCCAACGTTCCCACCTTGGGGGAGACTCGGGACGTATCCGAGGTTGCCGCTGGCGCTGTTGGTGTAGATGTTGAGGTAGCGATCGGTGTCCCATGCGAGGGTGTTCCAGTATGAACCGCCGTCGTTGAACCAGGTGTTGTTGGTGGAGCGGGTGATGCCGGTGGTTGGGTTTCCTTGCGGATCGAACTCGGCGAGGTAGAACTCGATCTGTGTGTCGGTTCCTGGGGCGCCGTTGGATCCTGGGATCGCGAGGAAGTCTTGGTTGAGGATGTCGATTTGTGACTGGACGCGGGAGTCGGTCATCGATCCGGTGCCGTTGGTCTGTTGGATGACGTGGACGACGACGGGGATGCGGTATTTTTCAACGGAGGGATCGTACTCGGGCATGATGCGCGTGCGTCCGAGGGTGCAGTCGGAGGGGGTTCCTGCGGGATCGTTGAGTCCGTCGATGAGTTGTGGGTCGAGGGGGTTGACGCCGCAGCGGGTGCCGTGCTGGTGGAAGTATCCGGACTGAGCGACTTCATCCCATGAGTTGTAGGTGAAGCCGTCGATGATGATCTCGTTGTCGGAGATGATCTGGAAGTTGGGGTTGGGGTTGACGTTCTGGTCTACGTGGATGGCTTTGGAGTCGGCTTGTGGAGCGGATGTAGCAGGAGCGAGACCGGCACCTGCGAGTGCAAGGGTAACGAACGCAGTCAGCATGAGTTTCCTCTTCTCTGAAGTTGGGGTGGGCGAGACCATCAGCACAAATACACCACAGAATGGTTCGATGGGCAAGCGGATTTGGATTCAAAACACGACGCCAGAAGAGGCGTATTGGTCTGTACGCCAACCATTGTGGAATGTTCCAAAAAACGGAACAGAAATCGGGTCCGGATGGGAGGTTTTCGGACCTGATCGTGGTGTGATTTTGATTGGGGTGTTGAGCGGATTACTCGTCTGTTGAGACGGATGAGATCTGCTTGTTGGCGTGTCCGACGGAGTCGAAGTATGCGAGCTCGATCGCTTCGATGAAGCGTTGGTGCGGGGGCATTCCCAGTGCGGAGCGGCGTTGGTCGAGGGACTCGGCTCTCCAGATTTCTGCGGAGGGGACGGCTCGCATGACACCGAACTCGTCGGGGGACATGGTCATTTGTGTGCCGTAGATTTGGGGGTCTCCGCGCGAGAGGGAGACGCGGTCGGTCATGAGTGCGAGGAAGGCGCCTGGGAGCTCTCCGTCGTCTACTTGCTTCTTGATGAGGGCGAGGCACTGGGACTGGAACTCGGGATCGTGGTCGGCGTGCTGGACGGCGATGTAGGCGCCTTGCACGGCTTTGAGTCCGACCATGTCGCGGGTTGGCCAACCGAAGCGGTCGATGATGGTCTCCAGGGTCTGGGCGTGCTGCTTGTCGAACTGGGCGATCATGGTGAGCGCGTGGATCCGGTTCGGGTCTTCTTGGATGGACGCGGCGACGAGCTCGGCGTCGCGGTCATAGATTTCTTCGAGCGCGGCGCGGACCTGCTCGATGGTGGTGAGGGGCGCGAACTCGGGCGAGGTGATCGAAGGGGAGGTGGTATGGGATTCGATCACCGGTTCGGAGATGGTGTCAGCTTGTGGGTCGTTTGTGGCGATTTGTGAGGGCGGGTCGTAGACGACTCGTTGGACCTTGACCTCTGAGGTGCAGGCGCTGAGGGTGAGGAGGGTTCCGGCGCAGGAGGCGAGGAGGCACGAACGGTATGTGTGGAGAAGGCTTGGCATGTGTGGAATATCGAATCGGATTGAGCGGCTTGGCATCTTGAATAGCGGGCAAAGTTGGTTGTGAGTGATCACCAACCGGTATAAACGGCATAATCGTTTCAAGTGTTGGGTCTGGGGAGGGCTGGTCGCGTGCTTGTTGCGGGGCTTGTATGGGGCTCGATCGGGTTGGTGCGGGTTGGTGTGGTTGTGCGTGAGCCCGGTTTGTAGCGAGAGGGGCGGGGAGTGGTGGGAGGTCCGATATGAAACCAGATGGACTGGAATCGGTATATCTTTTCGTCTAACCAGTCCGTGCTGTTCCCTAATGGAGAAAAAGGAAATGAAGAAGCTGAGTCGAACTCTGATGGCGGTTCCTGTGTGTGTTTGTCTGTCGATGCCTGGAATGATGGCACATGGGGCGATGGGGGGGATGAACTTCAACGCGCCGACGATTAATGATGTGAACCGGGCGCTGCAGCAGAATGACTTTGCGGAGATGGAGCGTTTGTGCAGGGAGATCCTCGCGGAGGATGCGGATCACGCGCAGGCGATCGTTATGCTCGGCTATGCGCTGCACGCGCAGGGTGAGCTTGATAAGGCGGTGCTATACCACATCCGCGCGACGTCAAATCCTGGAACGGCTCCGCTTGGGTACTACAACCTCGGGTGCGCGATGGCGCTCAAGGGCAACAGTGATCAGGCGTTCAAAGCGCTGGAGAAAGCGGTCGAGCTCGGGATCACCAATCCGGCGCAGTATCGCGGGGACTCGGACCTGAACTCGCTGCACTCGGATCAGCGCTGGAAAGGTCTGCTCAAATCGCTGCGTCCGAACTTGTCGGCGCAGAGCTCGGCGGAGTCCAAAGAGAATTCTGCGGAGCACAAGGCGAGCGGCGTGACTCCTGAGGGGCTGCACTTCTGGGTGGGTGAATGGGACTGCTACAACGCGAAGGACGGCAAGCGTGCGGGGACCAACACACTCAGTTTCCGTGTCAACGGTTTGGTGATCCATGAAGAATGGGAATCGACCGGCGGCTCGTACATGGGCGAGAGCTGGAACTACTACGACCCCATCACAAAGGCATGGAAGCAGAACTGGGTCGGCTCGGGCGGGGGCGTGACGCAGTTCGTCGCGGATAAGAAAACCGATGTCGAGGGGGTGCTGTTTGTGGGCAAGTCGTTTAATCCGACGGAAGCCGATGAGCGTCCGCTGCACATGATGCATGTGCGCCCGATCCAGGATGGGATGATCCGTCAGACGGGATCGTCTTCGACCGATGACGGCTCGACATGGGTTGTGAAGTACGATCTGATCTATGTTCCCAAGGGGGAAGAGTTCAATCTTGAGGACCTTGGGATTTAATCGGGATCAGCTGTTTGATTCGGCTTGCTCTTGCAGTGCTCGCAGCGCGTCGAAGGCTTGCATCGGGGTCATCTCGTCGAGTTTGACTTCGCGGAGTTGATCGACGACGGGGTGGTTGAGGAACTCGGTGAAGAGTCCCATCTGGCCTATTGAATCAGTTGAATCAGTTGAATCAGCGTTCGCTTTGGCGATCGCTGATTTGTTTTTGGCTGGTGGGGCGTCGATGCGGTCTGCTTGTTCTACGGAGAGGGATTCGAGGACTTCGGTGGCGCGGTTGGTGACGGAGTTTGGGACTCCGGCGAGTCGCGCGACGTGGACGCCGTAGGACTGGTCGGCGCGTCCTGGTCGGATGGAGTGGAGGAAGGCGATTTCCTGGACGCCGTCTTCGGAGGTCCATTCGCGCACGGCGACGTGGAGGTTTCGGACGCGGTCGGGGAGTTGTTCTTCGAGTTGGGTGATCTCGTGGTAGTGGGTCGCGAAGAGTGTACGTGGTTGGTGGTGTGCGAGGTGTTCGGAGATGGCCCACGCGAGGGAGAGGCCGTCGAGAGTGGAGGTTCCGCGTCCGATCTCGTCGAGGATGATGAGGGATTGGCTGGTCGCGTTGTTGAGGATGTTGGCGGTTTCGGTCATCTCGACCATGAAGGTGGAGAGTCCTTGGTGGAGCGCGTCGTCGGCGCCGACGCGCGTGAAGATGCGGTCGCAGATCCCGATGTCCATGGACTCGGCGGGGACGAAGCTTCCGGTCTGCGCAAGAACGGCGAGGAGGGCGCACTGGCGGATGTAGGTGGATTTACCCGCCATGTTCGGACCAGTGATGAGGGCGAGGTTTGGATTTGAGGTTTCGGTCGCGAGGTTGCAGTCGTTGGGGATGAAGCGCTGCTCGAGCATCTCGTCGAGGACGGGGTGGCGTCCTTGCTTGATGTCGATGGAGGGGGAGGTGTTGATGGTGGGGCGGACCCATCCTCGGTGGTGGGCTTTGTCTCCGAATCCGCAGAGGACGTCGAGCTGTCCGACGGTGTGGGCGAAGGCGCCGAGTTCGTCGAGGATGGAGCGTGCTTGCTCGCAGAGCTCGTCGAAGAGGATGCGCTCGCGTTCGATAGCTCGTCCGGAGGCGCCGAGGACTTTGTCCTCGAACTCTTTGAGCTGTGGAGTGATGTAGCGCTCGGCGTTTTTGAGTGTTTGCTTGCGTGTGAAGGTGTCGGGGGCGCGCTGGGCTTGTCCTCTTGGGAGCTCGATGTAGTACCCAAAGACTTTGTTGAATCCGACTTTGATGGAGGGGAGGTCGTGCTCTTCCATCAGCTTGGTTTGGTAGTCGACGAGCCAGGATCCGGCGTCGCGCTCGAGGGTGCGTGCTTCGTCGAGTTCGGGGTCGATGTTGTCGCGGATGAGTCCTCCCTCGCGCATGTGGCTCGGGGGATCGTCGATGCATTTGGTGACGATGGACTGGGCGACAGGGGAGAGGGCGCCCTCGATGCTGATCAGCGCGGCGCGGAGATCGGCGAGTGCTTGGCACTGGTCGAGCGTGGAGATGAGGGATTTGATGTTGACGGCGCTGATCCCGAGCGCGACGAGGTCTCTGGGGGTCGCGCGTCCGAGGGCGACGCGTCCGGCGATGCGCGCGACGTCGCAGATGGGGGCGAGTTGTTGTCCGAGTGCATCGGCGAGGGCGCGGTCGTTCTTGAGGGCTTCGACGGCGTCGAGGCGTGCGTTGATGGCGCTGGGTTCTCTGAGGGGGGCGCTGAGCCAATGGCGGACCATGCGTTTGCCCATCGGGGTGCGGAGGACGCAGCGGGTTCCGGTGTGGGACGCGAGGAAGACTCCCGCGAGGGAGCCCTCGACTTTGCTTCCTCGGATGGTCTGCTCGATTTCAAGGGCGCGGAGACTGGTGGCATCGATGGTGCAGGTGGTGGCGCGGTCGATGAGAGTGGGTGGTTGGAGGTGATCGAGGGTGGAGCGCTGGCGCTGGAACTCGGAGCCGCTGGTGGCATTGGTGGAATCGCGATCCACGGCTTGGGTTTGGCGGAGGTAGCGGAGGATGACTCCGGCGGCGCGGATGGAGATGAGGTCGTCGGAGAGTCCGAAGCCGGCGGTGGTCGCGGAACCGAACTGGTCGTGGATGACCTCGAGGGCTTCTTCTTTGCGGAACTGCCAGCTTGGTTGTCCGGTCCCTGAAACGCTGAGGGCGTCGAGGATTTTCTGGGTTCTTGGCGGGGTTTGGGCGAGTGAGGACTGGGCGAAGAGGAGCTCGCGGACTCCGGTGCGTGCGAGCTGGTCGATGCAGTCCTGGGGGGAGCCGTCGAAGACTTGGAATCCTCCGGTGGAGAGCTCGACGATCGCGATCCCGGCGTGGTGGTCGTCGTCGAAGGCGATCGCGCCGAGGTATGCGGACTGCTCGTCGAGCATGAGTGCTTCGTCGACGAGGGTTCCTGGGGTGACGACCTGGGTGACGCCTCGCTTGACGACGCCTTTGGCTTCTTTGGGGTCTTCGAGCTGATCGACGACGGCGACGCGGTATCCGGCGTCGATGGCTTTCTGGAGGTAGTTGGATTTCTGGTGGTGGGGGACTCCCGCGAAGGGGATGTTGCTTGAGCGCGTGGTGAGGGAGAGTCCGAGGTCGCGGGAGAGGTTGACGGCGTCGTCTCCGAAGAGTTCGTAGAAGTCACCCATGCGGAAGAAGAGCACACACTCGGGGTGCTCTTTCTTGATCGCGGTCCATTGCCGCATTGCTGGTGTGTCCCACGGGTCCTTTGGCATCGAACAGACAGGATAGCACGGCTTGGTTGAAAGCCCAAAGGGATTCGATGATGGAAGTGAAATCGGGATGGGGAAAAACAACAACCGCCCGGCGAGGGAAACCGGGCGGTGTTGCTGGAAATCAAGTTTCCAAGAGAGACGGCGTCCCGAGTAGGGACGCCTGGGGGAGATTGGTTTAGTCGAGTCCGAGTGACTCGATGTAGTCCTTGGCGGGGCGGAGTCCGACGAGTGTTTCGAGGACTTGTCCGTTCTGGAAGATGATGACTGTTGGGATTGAGGAGACGCCGAACTTTGCGGCGAGTGAGGGGTTGTCGTCGACGTTGAGCTTGGCGATATTTGCTTTGCCTTCAAGGTCTTGTGCGAGCTGCTCGATGGTTGGTCCCAGCGCTCGGCATGGGCCGCACCATGGCGCCCAGAAATCGACGAGGGTGGGGGTGTCAGAGTTGATGAGCGCGTCGAAGTTGTCTTCGGTCACTTCGATGGCTTTGTGTGTGGTGGCTTGGTCGCTCATGGGAGTCCTTTCGTCATGGTGTGGGGTTGTGGTTCGTAGGGATGAACGCATAGACCGATTGTTCTATTCCATGGCGATGGCGATTTTTACTTGCTGGCGCGTTCCAGGAGGATCTCGGCGATGCTCAGCGCATCGTCGGCAGGGGTGCGTGCTTTGGCTTGTCGGGCGACGCAGGTGGCGCCTGATGCGAGGAGCGCGAGTCGGCGGGAGAGCTCTTCTGGGTTCTTGAGCATTGCTTTTTGACAGAGCTCGAGGAAGATGGCGGTGAGGCGCTGGAGGTGTGCGAGTGCGGCTTGTGCGGGTGCGGAGTCTTGGTTCGGGAACTCTGCGACGGCGGCTTGGAACATGCAGCCGCAGAACTCGGGGTCTTGGTACCACTCTCCAAGGGCTCGGAAAATGGCGAGGATTTGCTCGTAGGAGTCGTTGCTGGCTTCGAGGGCGTACTGCTTGATGCGTTCCATCATGAGCGTGGAACTCTGGTTGAGGACCTCGACGATGAGCTGGTCTTTGGATCCGAAGTTGTTGTAGAGGGTCATCTTTGCGACGCCCGCTTTTTCGAGGATGCGATCGACTCCGGTGGCGTGGAATCCCTCGCTCTCGAAGAGTTCGCGTGCACAAGTGAGAACGAGGTCGCGTTTGGAGCTTGCCATTTTAGAATCCTTTTAAAAAACTTTAGGATGAGACGGAATAATTAGAACGATCAGTCTATTGTATTTGTAGAACGAGTATCTGCAAGAGCTCAGATATGAAGTCTCGTTTCTGGACAGAACGTATCGAATACCATTTCCTGCTCAGAGTCGCCTGGATGGTCCGGGCGGCTCTGTTTTTTCGAACTGTGTCATTCGAGCTAAACAGTTACAGAACAGTAGGCTGTTTAACCTAATGCATCTTTGCGAGACTCTTGGTCGAATCTAGGGAGCAATACACCCTAATTTGAGTGGGAGGGTGTTTTTGCGTTTTGGGGCGATACTGTTGCGGCGTGAGTGATCCCAGTGAGCGTCCAATTCGGGGAGTTTTGAACATCAACAAGCCTAAGGGGCTGACTTCGATGATGGTTTGTCGTGTGGTTAAGGGGCGATTGAAGTCCGGGGGGGCTCCCAAGAAGGTCAAGGTTGGGCACGGCGGGACGCTCGATCCGCTGGCGAGCGGGGTGCTGGTGGTGCTGATTGGGAAGGCGACCAAGCAGCAGGATCGGATCATGGGGACGAAGAAGGCGTATCGCGCGGTGGTGGATCTGGCGCATACTTCTGAGTCTTGCGATATGGAGTTTGAACCGATCCCGAGCGAGATTGAGCGGGAGCCGACGCTTGAGGAGGTGCGGGCGGCGTGCGATCGTTTTGTGGGGGATGTGGAGCAGGTGCCTCCGATGTACTCGGCGGTCTGGGTGGACGGGAAGCGTGCGTACCACCTCGCTCGCGATGGGATCGAGGTGGAGCTCAAGTCTCGGGTGATCCGGATTGATTCGATTGAGATTGTGGATTACACCTGGCCGATGCTGGAGATTGATATCAAGTGCGGCAAGGGGACGTACATCCGATCGCTGGCGCGTGATCTTGGGGTTGATTTGGGGGTTGGTGGGATGCTCGCGTCGTTGGTGCGGACGGAGGTGGGGGATTTTTCGCTTGAGGATGCGATGGAGCTTGAGGATGTGCCGAGTCCTTTGGATCCTTGGGGTCTTCCTGAGGGTGGGCTTGAGTAGGTTGTGGCGGGGGTGTGATTTTCCGACAGCATACAAGACGACGTAAGTAGGGTGCCAAGCGTTTTGAAGACCCCCTCCGTCCGCAGTGCGGACACCTCCCCCGGAGGCCCGGGGGAGGAGAAGACACGGCTTGCCGAAGACGGTCAAGCGGTGGCACCCGGCTGTGGCACCCGGCACTCGTCTCGTGGAGGAGTCGAGGACGACACCACCACGGCATCCGGAGTGGTTTGATTGTGCTTGCTTTAGTCGGCGGGGTCCCAGACTTCGTTGGTGTCTTGTCCGTCGCAGACTCGACGGATGTTGAGGTAGGCGAGGGTGGATGAGCAGAAGAGAAGACTCAGGACGTATCCGGCGACGATGAGCTGGAGCGCGGCTCGCGAGAGGGCGATGATGCGGTGAGCGAGCGGTTCGGTGGCGCTCATGTCATCGGTGCCGATGAGGACGCGTCTTCCGGCGTCGTTGGTGAGGGTTGAGGTGAGTCCGTCGGCGATCTCGATGGACCATCCGGCGAGGGTGGCGACGACGGTGGTGATGGTGGTGCCGAGGAGAACGAGGATGAGTGTGTAGAGCGCGAGTCGGATGGGGCGTGCGATGATGTATGCGTAGGCGCGTTGGAGGGCGTCGAAGCCGTCGGTTCCTTCGATGGCGAGCGCGGAGATCGAGAGTGGGAGGGTGATGATGTGGATGGTGAGCGTGCAGGCGATGAGGATGGAGATGATGAGCGCGAGGAGGTAGAGGACGCCTCCGAGCATGTTGACGACGGGGAGTCCGAGTGGGAGTCCCAGGATCATGACGAAGAGTGCGAGGATGGCGACGAGGAGGAGTGGTCCGAGCGTGGTGAGGGCTGTTTGGCGGATATTGAGGAGTGCAGCGGAGAGGGCGCTGACGGTGTCGGTGTGCCGCCCGTGGGCGTACTGGATGCTTGCGGAGCGGGTGATGGCGAATCCGAAGACTCCGAGGGTGAGGAGGATGGGGATGAGGAGCGCGGCGCTGATCCAGGGGGATTCGGTGAGCTGGAGTGTGTAGAAGCGTCCGGTGTGGGCGAGGCGCTCGATGAAGACACTTGGGTTAAGCGACATCATGGAGGCGAGGACGGATTCGAATCCTTGGGTGTGTGGGATGGCGGCTTCGGACTGCTGGGTGTTGAAGAGGTATTGGTGGAGTGAGGTGACGAGGATGATGACGAAGGCGCATCCGGTGCCGAGGAGCCAACGCGGGGGGGCGAAGGCCATCGCGGGGGCTTTGAGGAGGGTTGGCCAGAGGAGTCCGGCGGTGAGGTCTTCAAGGAGCACGCGTGGCTCACGGGTGCGGGAGGTTTGGGGCTGATTTGGCTGGTGGAGTGTGCTCATTGCATGATGCTACCCGATGGCGGTTGCTTTGGCGCGGTTGATCGCCGATGATGGTGGTATGAAGAAAGCTGTCTGGATCTGGATTGTGCGTGTGATTTCATTGTGTGTGCTCGGACCGATCGCGGGGGGATTGATGAGCTCGCTGCGCGGGGTGGATGGATCGGCGCACGCGACGGCGCTGGTTTCGGAGTCCATGATCGGCGGGGTGTTTGCGCTGATCGGTGCTTTCTTTCTCGCGATGCTTGGTGGGATTCTGGCGACGAAGATGGTGTCGCTGCGTGAGGGGGTGCTCAATGTGGGGTTGGTGATTGCGTGGGGTGCTTGGGGTGCGGGTCAGGTGGGCGAGGCGCTGCGTGGGGCGCCGGAGTCAGGATCGCTGGTGATGCTCGCGGTGGAGGGGGCGATTGTTGTGGTGCTTGGGGTGTGGGTGCTGATGGTGCTCACGAAGGTTGCTGGGGCGGGGCGCGATGATGACGGGCACGATTCGTGCGTGCGATTGTCGGCGGCGGCGATTGGTCAGATGAAAGAGAACGCGGCGGGGCACGGGCTGCTGGTGTTGATCGGATTGGTTGTGTCGATGGTGCTGGTTTGGCTGCAGGTGCAGAATGATCTTTCGGGACAGGCGGTGTGGGGCGGTTTTGTTGGGGCGGCCGCGGCTGGAGTCGCGGGGGGCTTTGTGATTAAGAATCACTCGATGAAGAAGGAGCGATCGGGGGAGGCGGACATGTCGCTGGTTCCGGTGCTGCTTGGTGTGATGCTGGGCGCGGTGGTCGGTCCTGTGGTTTCGATGGTGATGCCGGGCGGGGGGAAGATTCTGGATGCGATCGCGTCTGGTGAGGCGCCGGGGTGGATGCTGATGTCGTCGCTGGCGTGGGCTGGCGGGGCGTTTATAGGGGTGCCTGTGGGGTATTCGTGGGTGGAGTCGTCGGTGGCGCGTCAGCAGGCGGCGCACGCGGCGGCGTGAATGGGGATTTGGTGGAATAAGGCGGTTGTGATCGGGAGTTGTTGAGACTCATCGGCGAAGCTCGTGCGGAAACGGGTTTCGTTTCGTGCGTCCGTCTAGAATGGTTGAGCGAACTCAATCCCGGCGGATCGGCCGAGGATACACGACGACACTTTGAACGCTTGGAGGCGAGCTTGTCTTGCACAACTGATTGTAATCAAGGGACTTCTCAACACGCTACTGCATCGGCTGGGACACAGAAGGCGGGGATGCCTGACGTGCAGGGGAGTCAGGACGATCGGATGGTTGCGATCGATAAGGTGGGCGTAAAGGAAGTGGTGTATCCGATGCGTCTTGCGACGCGTGACGGCGGGGAGCAGACGGCGGTGGCGAACATCAATATGTATGTGGCGCTGCCTCAGGAGAAGAAGGGGACGCATATGTCGCGTTTCCTGGAGGTGCTCAATGAGCATCAGTGTTCGCCGTTTCGTCCGGAGGACAACCCGACGATTACCAGAGCGATCAAGGAGCGTCTCAACGCGAGCGAGGCGCACTTTGAGGCGTCGTTTACGTACTTCATCGAGAAGCCTGCTCCGGTGACGGGACAGAAAGGGCTGATGAACTACGAGGTGACGTTTGAGTGCACGGCTAACAGTCACGAGGACTTCGTGATGACGGTCGCGGCTCCGGCGACGAGCTTGTGTCCTTGCTCGAAGGAAATCTCGGAGTACGGGGCGCACAACCAGCGGTGCCGAATCGCGGCGGCGGTGCGGACGGAGGGGTTCATGTGGATCGAGGATCTGGTCGAGCAGCTCGAAGCGGCGGCGAGTCATCCGGTCTACGCGGTGCTCAAGCGTCCCGATGAGAAGTACGTCACGGAGAAGGCGTACGAGAATCCGAAGTTCGTTGAGGACATCATCCGCGATCTGGCGCTGGGTCTGAATAACGATGATCGCGTCGTGCAGTACTCGATCTCGTCGGAGAACTTTGAATCGATCCACTCGCATAACGCGTACGCAGAGATCGAGCGGGATAAGCGCACCCCCCAAAGTTGAGATCACGGCTGGCATGAGTTGAGGTTGTAATGCCGTGATTTGGGTTTGATTGGAAGTTGATCCCGAACAGTTGATTGGGCCGATCGTGTACCATGGTGGGGGGCGTGGTTGAATGCGTTTGGGTCTGGTTGGCGGTGATGATGCGGGCTGTGTATAAGCTCATTCCGAGTATGTTCCATCGGCGGCTGGTGCTGTTGATGGTGGCGGTGTGTCTGGGGTTTTCGGGGTTGTTGTCTCGGATGTTCTGGATGACGGTGGTGGAGGGGGACTCGGCGCGGGCGCTTGCGGAGTCGCGGCTGATTCGGCGGACGTGGCTCCCAACGACACGCGGGCGGGTGCTGGATCGGACGGGGCGGGTGCTGGCGTATGACCAGGCGAGTTATGATGTCGCGATTGACTATCCGGTGCTCAGCGGCGAGTGGGCGCTGACACGCGCCAAGCGGTATGCACGCAAGGCGCACAAGGATCGGTGGGACTTGTACGACGATCAGGAACGCGATGCGATCGTTGAGAACTATCGTCGGATTTACCAAGAGCATGTCGAGGCGTCGCTGCGGACGATCGCGGCGTACACGGGGGTGGGGCTCGACGAGGTCCACGAGCGTCGTCAGGAGATCGTGGATCGGATCGAGGGGCAGCATCGGCAGATCATTGAGGCACGCGTCCGCAACGATATTGAGGAACGCGAGCGTCAGGGGTATGTGGTGACGGATCGGGATCTTGATCGGTACGTCAAGAAGGCGTCGCAGAAGATCAAAGAGCAGACGATCGCGCATCCGGTTGTTGAGGGTGTGCGTGATGCGGTGGGCTTTGAGCTCATGCGGATGACGACACGCGAGGTTCCCGCGATGACGTACGTCGCGGGGGGGCAGGCGGCGCTCGAAGAGATGATCCCGCTGTTTCCGGGGATGGAGATCTCGGACAACACTCGGCGGGTGTATCCGTTTGAGTCACAGGCGGTGGTTTTGGATCGTTCGCAGTTCCCGCTCCCGCTGCGGAGCGAGGAGGGGGTCCGGGTTCGGGTGGAGGATCTGGGATCGTTGGTGCTGGGGCGCGTGCGTGATAGCGTGTACAAAGAGGATGCGGATCGACGGAAAGCGGCGCTTGAATCGGACAGCTGGCTGCGCGGGGTGGCGCTGACAGAGGAAGGGGTCGATCGGGGTCGGTATCGCGAGAATGATCGTGTGGGGCACACGGGGGTGGAGTCGGCGATGGAGCATCGCTTGCGTGGACTGCGTGGATTGCGGACGGAGCATCTGCAGACTCGGGGGGTGAGCGAGATTGCGCCGGATGCGGGTCAGGATGTGGTGCTGACGCTTGATATGGCGCTGCAGGCGCGGGTGCGTGCGGTGCTTGATCCGGCGGTGGGGTTGACTCGGGTGCAGCCTTGGCATGAGAACGAGTACATGGCGGTGGGGACGGAGCTTGATGCGGCGGCGGTGGTGCTCGAGGTCGCGACGGGGGAGATTCTGGCGATGGTCTCGACGCCTGTGGCGCCGAGGGACGGGGACTGGGGTCGGTTGGGGCTGAGCAGTGATGAGGCGGTGGAGCGGTTTCGTGAGGAGCGTTCGCCGTATGTGAATCGTGCGATTAGTAAGCCGTATCAGCCGGGATCGGTGGCCAAGGCGCTGGTGCTGTGCGGCGCGAGCAAGCTGGGGATGTACACACAGGGTGAGCGGATCGAGGCGACGGGGTCGTTGTATCCGGATCGTCCGACGATGTTGCGGTCGTGGATCTTCCGCAAGTATGGTGGGATGACGCATTATGATCAGTTGGGGAGGCATCCCGATGGGTCGGACGCGTTGATGGTGTCGTCCAATGTGTTCTTCTTTAAGCTTGGGGAGCGGCTGGGTCCCAAGGGGATTGATGAGGTGTACTCGATGTTTGGGGTTGGGGTCCCGATCGAGCTTGGGATTGGTTCTTCGTGGGCGGGATCGACTGGGGTGTTTGATGGGAAGGGTGGGACGCTCCCGATCAGTCCTGAGGACGCGATCCAGATGGGGATTGGTCAGGGGCCGATCACGTGGACTCCTTTGCATGCGGCGGATTCGTACGCGACGATTGCGCGTGGTGGGTTCATGATGAAGCCGAGGATTATCCGTGAGGGGGGGGTGCCTGAGGTGAGCAATATTGGGATTCCGGGATGGGCGATCCAGGACACGCTCAAGGGGTTGTTCGAGGTGGTGAACAACGACGAGTATGGTACAGGGGAGCATGTGACGTACGGGACGATCCGGGATCCGGTGTTCAATGTGCCTGGCGTGGATGTGTGGGGGAAGACGGGGACGGCGACCTCGTCGCCTTTGGTGATGGATCTTGATGGTGATGGTCCGATGGAGGCGCAGGTGGTCCGCAAGGGGGACCACTCGTGGTACGTGTCGCTGGTGGGGCGCGAGGGGGCGGCTCCGGAGTACGCGGTCGCGGTGGTGGTGGATTATGGTGGATCGGGTGCGCGGGTTTCGGGGGCGATTAATAACCAGGTGATCTGGGCGCTGGTGGATGAGGGGTATCTGCCTGAGGTGAGCGAGGAGCAGGTCGCGGGGGGTGATCGATGAGCACGTACTCGAGGGATCCTGTGTGGGTGCGCGCGATCCGCGGCGCGGGGTGGAGCGATCAATCGGTGTGGAGCGCGGTCAAGGTGATGAACGCGGCGTGGTTCACGCTAATTGCTTCGCTGGTGCTGACGCTGATCGGGATCTACTCGATTGATCTTGCGGAGGGGAGCGTGTCGGTGAGTTCGTCGAGCAGTGGGGGCTTGGCGGCGGAAGCGATGAAGCAGGTGGTGTTCCTGATTGTGGGGTTGATGGCGTGCGTGGTGATTGCGCTGCCTCATTACAAGGTGGTGGGGTTGTTTTCTGTATTGATGTATCTGGTTGGGTTGGGGCTGCTGATTTTCCTTTTGGTTCCTGGGGTTCCGAGCTGGCTTGTGACTCCACGGAACGGTGCGAAAGCGTGGATTAATCTTGGGGTGGCGGACTTCCAGCCCTCTGAGGTGATGAAGATCGCGTTTGTGCTTTTGGTGGCGCGGTACATGCGGTATCGCTCGGCGCATCGGCAGTTCAAGGGGTTGATTGTGCCTGGGATTATCGCGGCGATCCCGGTGGGGTTGATTACGCTGCAGCCGGATTTGGGGACGGCGAGTTTGTTTGTGCCTGCGTTGTTTGCGATGCTGATCGCGGCGGGGGCTCGGCTGCGGCATCTGACGTTGATCGTGGTGTGCGCGGCGCTGGCGGCTCCGGCGGCGTATCCGATGCTGCGTCCACACCAGAAGGCGCGATTGGTTGGGATTGTGAAGCAGTTCCAGGGGGACGACTCGGCGTCGCACGACATCAACTACCAGAGCACCAGAGCGCAGACGTTGATCGGTGCGGGGCAGCTGAGCGGGAATGATGCGGCGGAGGCGCGGGCGATTGTGCGGTACAACGCGCTGCCTGAGGATCATAATGACATGATCTTTGCGGTGGTGGTGGATCGGTTTGGGTTTGTGGGCGGGGTGTTCGTGCTGTGCATGT
This sequence comes from Phycisphaerales bacterium, assembly GCA_965250055.1. Lineage (GTDB taxonomy): Bacteria > Planctomycetota > Phycisphaerae > Phycisphaerales > UBA1924 > UBA1924. Next base: position 481,606 of record OZ252285.1, read on the forward strand.
ATGGGATGTGGATCGGGGGGGCGCTTTTGGTGGCGGCGAGTTGCAGGGACCCTCTGGGACGGATGATCGCGGTGGGGATTCCTGCTTTTATTGCGGCGCAGGTGCTTATTAACGTGGGGATGAACCTCGGGGTGCTCCCGATCATCGGGATCACGCTACCCTTTGTGAGTTATGGCGGGTCGAGTTTGCTGACCTGCTGGGTGATGACGGGGCTGATTGTCAATGTCGCGCTTCACCGACCTAGGCCGCCTTACAGGGCTTCATTTGAGTACGCGGATGACGATGGACCACCAGGAAACAGCATGCAACCAACGAGGCCTTACGGACGAGCAGCGGGATTCTCGGGGCGCGCGATCACACGATAAGAAGATGGGGGATCCGATCGCGTTTGCGGACGATCTGGAGGCGCTGGTTCCCAGCGATGCGTGGATTGCGCGGACGCGGGAGTTCGGGATCGTGCTGGAGGATCGGGAGATCGAGCTGCTGGGGAAGTACCTCGCGGCGCTGATGGATGTGAACACGCGGACAAATCTGACGGCGATCCGCGATGCGGAGCAGGCGTGGGATCGGCATATCTTTGATGCGCTCACGCTGGTGGGGGTGCTGCAGGAGCTGGGTGGGAAAGAAGAGAAGACCCCCTCCGACCGCTCCGCGGCCACCTCCCCCGTCAGGACGGGGGAGGAGCGGAAGAGGGTGATTGATGTGGGGTCTGGTGGGGGACTTCCTGGGGTGCCTTTGGCGATCGTGATGGGGGATGTGGACTTTGTGCTGCTTGATGCGACGAAGAAGAAAACCGATTTTATTGCGCGGTGTGCGGAGTGGTTGGGGCTGGAGAACTTGTCGGTGATCAATGGTCGCGCGGAGGGCGTGGGTCAGGACAAGACGCATCGGGGGATGTACGACGGGGCGATGGCGCGTGCGGTCGGGAAGGTCGCGATGATCGCGGAGCTGACGGTCCCGATGGTGAAGGTGGGGGGATTGGTTGTGCTGACGAAGGGGGAGCAGGCGGACGAGGAGCTCAAGCAGGCGAAGAAGGCGTTGCATATGTTGCACACGCATCATGTGGGGACGGTAGAGACGCCTACGGGTCGTGTGGTGGTGCTGGAGAAGCAGCGGACGACGCCGAGGATGTATCCGAGGCGGGACGGGGAACCGAAGCGGTCGCCGCTTGGGGTAGGGAACTCGTGAGTCACGATGTCGAGATGTTGCTGGGGGCGGGTGGTCCGATCGCGGAGCGGTTGGGGGAGGGGTATGAGCCTCGTGATGAGCAGCTGACGATGGCGGGGGCGGTGGATCGCGCGATGGAATCGCGGGGGCATCTGTTTGTTGAGGCGGGGACGGGGGTTGGGAAGAGCTTTGCGTATCTGGTGCCTGCGATTGTGCGGGCGATGCGGGAGCGGACGAAGATTGTGATCGCGACGAACACGATCGCGCTGCAGGAGCAGCTGGTGAAGAAGGACATCCCGCTGCTGCTTGATGCGTTGGCGGGGCTTTGTGGGGAAAACGAGGACGAGGAGCGTCCGATCAAGGCGGTGCTGGTCAAGGGGCGCGGGAACTACATGTCGATCCGTCGGCTGCGCCTTGCGAGCGAGCGGCGGAACAAGTTGTTTTCGGATGGTCCATCGCGGCGGTCGCTCGATGTGATCGAGGACTGGGCGTACGGGACGGAGGACGGGACGCTGAGCACGCTGCCTCCGGTGGAGCGGATGGGGGTGTGGAGCAGTGTGCAGTCGGATTCGACGAACTGCATGGGGCGCAAGTGTCCGCATCATGGTGATTGTTTTTATCAGGAAGCGCGAAGGGACATGGAGGATGCGGATCTGCTGATCTGCAATCACGCGTTGTTCTTCTCGGATCTGGCGCTGCGGATGCAGGGAACTGGTTTCCTGCCTGAGTATGACCATGTGGTGCTCGACGAGGCGCATGGGGTTGAGGATGCAGCGGCGGATCACTTTGGGTTGTCACTGAGCGAGGGGCGTGTGAACTTCTTGCTTCGTCAGTTGTATCAGGAGCAGACGCAGCGGGGGTATCTGGCGCAGTTGTCGCTGGTGACGGGTGATATTGAGCCGGTGGATAAGGCGGTGCAGCTGGTGCGCGAGGCGCAGCGGTGCAGCGAGGCGTTCTTTGATGCGCTCAATCGCAAGATGGTGAGCGGGGAGCTGGTCAATGGGCGCGTGCGAGCGCCGGGGATTGTTCCCAATGTGCTCAGCGATGCGATGAATGATCTGTACCTGCGGCTCAAGCGGCTGCGGGATGATGTGGTGAGCGAGGCTGATCGGTTTGAGCTCAACGCGTTTGCGTTGAGAGCGAAGGAGATCGCGGATCAGGCGGAGACGCTCATCGAGCAGACGGCTGAGAAATGCGTGTACTGGATCGAGACTTCGGGGCAACCTGGACGCGGGGGTGTGCGTGTGACGATTGCTTGCAGTCCGACGGAGGTCGCGCCGCTGCTCAAGGAGCATCTGTTTGGGACGGATGCGTCGGTGGTGCTGACGTCGGCGACGCTGACGACTCGGGAGGTGGAAGCGGACGAGACTCCGGAGCACGCGGAGACGGCGTTTATGCATGCGCTGACGCGGCTTGGGGGCGAGGGGGCGAGCACGCTGCAGCTCGGGAGTCCGTTTGAGTATGTGTCGCAGGTTGAGGTGTTTGTGGATACGAGTGTGCCGACTCCGAAGCGGGGTTCGGTGAATATGAACGGCGAGAGCTTCGAGGATGCGATCGCGTCGCGGATTCATGATCATGTGGTCGCGACGGACGGCGGGGCGTTTGTGCTGTTCACGAGTTTCAAGCTGTTGTATCAGACGGCGCAGGAGCTTCGGCGGGGGTTTGAGTCGATGGGGTACGGCGTGTGGGTGCAGGGGAAGGATGGTCCTCGCACGCAGATTCTGGAGGAGTTCCGCGAGCATGATCGGGGGGTGTTGTTCGGCGCTTCGAGTTTCTGGCAGGGGGTGGATGTGCGTGGTGATCGGCTCAGGAATGTTATTATTACAAGGTTGCCGTTTGATCCTCCGGATCGTCCGATTGTCGAGGCGCGGAACGAACTGATCCGCGAGCGTGGGGGAGATCCGTTTCGGGATGATTCGCTCCCCAGGGCGGTGATCCGGTTCAAACAGGGGTTTGGGAGGTTGATCCGCTCGAGCAGTGATCGCGGGCGCGTGGTGGTGCTTGATCCGCGGATCGTGACGACGGGGTACGGGCGCGCGTTTCAGAAGGCGATCCCGAGCGGGGTGGAGCTGATCAAGATCGGTGCTTCTGTTTGAGATTGCTCAGAGTTATAAAAAAAAACAAGCCCGCTGAGGGCTTGTTTTATTCGTGAGACTTTGAATGGGTTTTATGGGCAACCAGCGGCGAACAGGGAGAGGAACTCGCTGACGTCGAGGAAGTTGTAGGAGAGGTCGTTGTTGATGTCGGCGGCTGGGTCCTGGCTTGAGAAGGCGGCGAGGAAGGCGGAGACATCGAGGAAGTTGAGGGACTGGTCGTCGTTGAAGTCCACGGCGCAGTCCTGGTTTGGTACTGAGAAGATGTAGGCGGCGCCGGACTGGGCTCCTTGGTCGTCTACGCCTGGGGCTCCGACGAAGACGGTGTCGTCTTCGATCGCGACGGAGGATCCGAGGTAGTCGAGTTGGGCGCTGTCGCTGGCGAGGAGTTTGGCGATCTGGTTCCCAGTGGAGGCTTGGAAGAGGTATGCGGATCCGGCGCGGGTGACTGGATCGGAGTCCAGGAGTGTTCCTACGGCGACGATATCGTTATCGATGGAAACGGAGGTTCCGAACTGCTGCTCGGTGTATGCGTCGTCTGGGTAGATGTTTGAGATGTAGTCTCCGTTGGTGGCGTTGAAGAGGTAGACGGAACCGGATCTGTAGCCGTTGTCTTGGTCTCTCGGCGATCCGACGGCGAGGATGTTGTTGTCGATGGAGACTGAGTATCCGAACTGTTCGTGGTCCATGAAGCCGTTGCTGGTGAGTCGCTCAATGAGGTTTCCGGTCGCGGCATCAAAGAGGTAGACGTAGCCTTTGCCTGACCCGTGTGGTGAGGGGGCAGGTCTGCGTTCTGGAGAATCCATAGCGCCGACGGCGATGATGCCGTTGTCGATGGCGACAGAGATTCCGAACTGGCTTTCTTGGATGGCGCCTGCTGGGTGGAGTTCGTAGAGGAGGGCGCCGGTGGTGGCGTTGTAGACGTAGGCGGCTCCGGTCTCGTCGATTCCGTTGTAGTCTTCTCCTGGGGATCCGACCACGAGGGTGTTGTTGTCGAGGGCGACGGCGAATCCGAAGTCGTCTTCGTTGCTTCCGGTTGCTGGGAAGACTCGGATGATTTCGTTTCCGGTGTTAGCGTCAAAGACGTAGGCAGCGCCTGCTCGGACGCCGTTGTCGAAGCCGCGAGGTGAACCGACGGCGACGGATGAGTTGTCGATGGATACTGAGAATCCGAACTCGTAGTCTGATGCGAGCGGGTTCTTGAAGAGTTGTCCGATTTCGTCTCCTGTGGCGCTGTCGTAGAGGTAGACGCTGCCGTAGGAGTCATCGCCGTCGTTATGGAATGGGGCGCCGACCGCGGCGATTCCGTTGTCGATGTCAACGGCGGTGCCGAGGCTGGTTGAGAGGCCGCCGTCGGAGGCGGTGACTTTCATGCTCTCGTTGACCACCTGTGCGGAACTGATAGAGGCGCCCATGAGCATGGTGAGTGCGATTGGGCTTGCGATGATTGCTCGTTTTGATGATTGGCTGGTCATGATGTTCTCCTGAATATGGAATGGTATATGACGGTCATAAATGATACGTCTGTACATATTTATTATAACGCAACTCAATTGTTTCACAAGCTGGAACTTGTGGATGTTCGGGTTTCTTATCAAACTGGGGTATATGTCCCACGGGCGGTCGTATAGCGTGGTTTGTGGCTCAATAGGGCTGATAGAGCTGTTTGGGTGAGCTATGCCGGTTGGAAAAGTGGGGCTGCTCACCTATCGTCTGGGTTCACGCGATGGGGCGTGGATTGCGGAGATTGACCGATGCTCGGACGAGTCTTTAAGGCGTATGACATTCGTGGGACGTACCCAGATCTGTTGACGGATCGGATGGGTTGGCAGATCGGGTGTGGGTCGGCTCGGTTCTTGCTTGAGGACGCGGAGAATGATGGTGAATCGACGCCGATGATGCGGAATGTGGTCATCGGGCGGGATATGCGGAAGTCTTCTCCGACGCTTCGCGAGGAACTGGTTCGGGGGCTGACGTGCTATGACGCGAGCGTGATCGATCTGGGGTTGATTGATACTCCGATGATGTACTTCGCGATTAACTATCTGGATGCTTCGGGTGGTGTGGTGATTACTGCTTCGCACAATCCTCCTCAGTACAACGGGTTCAAGATTTCCAAGCGCAAGGCGAAGCCGGTCGGGGAGCAGACTGGATTGGATCTGGTTCGCAAGTACGCGGCGATGGTGGATAAGAACGCGGAACCGAATCCCAGCGCGATTGTTGAGGAGCGGGATCTGTGGGGGCCTTACTCGAAGCACGTGCTCAAGTTCCTCGATCTGGGTGAGCACAGCGCGGACAATCCGATGAAGATTGTTGTTGATGCGTCCAACGGCATGGCGGGGATGATGTGTCCGAAGGTCTTCGGGAAGAACGGGGAAAACGTCGAGGGGCTCGAGATCATCGAGATGAACTTTGACATCGAGTCGGGTGAGATGGCGCATGAGCCCAACCCGCTCGTTGCATCGAATCTTGAGCAGCTCCAGGCGGCGGTCATCGAGCAGGGGGCGGATCTTGGTCTGTGCTTTGATGGGGATGCGGATCGGTGTGTTGCGGTCGATGAGAAGGGGCAGATTGTGCCTTGCGATCAGATGACGGCGCTGCTCGCTTCGTTCTTCCTCGAGCAGGAACCTGGTGCTTCGATCGTGTACGACTTGCGCTCGACCAAGGCGGTTGAGGAAGAGATTGTCAAGCACGGCGGGAAGCCGTTGCGTGGTCGTGTGGGGCACGTGTTTATGAAGGCGCTGCTCGCGGAGAACAAGGCGATCTTTGGTGGTGAGCTTTCGGGGCACTTCTACTTCCGCAAGAACTTTAACGCGGACAGCGGCGCGATCGCGATGTGTACGTTCCTGTCTGTGCTTGCCAATAGCGATAAGAAGATGAGCGAGCTGATCAAGCCGATGGCGCGGTACAAGCAGTCGGGGGAGATCAACTTTGAGAACGAGGAGTCGCAGGAAGCGATCGAGTCGGTCATGGAGTTTTACGCGGAGAAGTGCGAGATCGATGAGCTCGATGGGATCACTGTCGATTGCTTCGAGGATGAGGGCTGGTGGATGAATATCCGCATGTCTAACACGGAGCCACTGCTGCGATTGAACGCTGAAGCGAAGGATCAGGAGACGCTTGATCGGATTCTCGCGGAGGTTTCACCGATGCTTGGGACTCGTGTGGCGCACTGATTGGGTTGCTGAGGGCGAGTTGATGGTCGGATCGGCGAAAAAACGCCGATATGATCGTGTATGAATCTTTCCCAGTTCTTCGAGCATTGGTCGATTGTTGAGAACCCTTTCCGGGGGGAGGAGGCGCGGCATGATTCGATCTTTGCGCGGATGGGGATTTCGAGCACGGTGACGCGTCCGGTGCGGAGTGAGCCGGCGCCTGGGGAGGTGGAGCTGACGCGGCAGGGGACGTCGAGCACGCACTCGGACTTTGAGAAGATTCTTGGGGAGCTGCATCAGCCCTCGACGTCGATCGTGTTTGGAGAGAAGGGCGCGGGGAAGACGGCGATCCGCTTGCAGATCGCGGGACGCATCGGGAGGCACAACGAGGACTTCCCGGACAACAAGGTGTTCATGATTCCATATGACGATCTGAACGCGATGCTGGATCACTATGCGGAGCGTGGGGGGAAGAAGGACAATCCGTTTGCGGGTGTGCGTCTTGTGGATCACATGGACGCGATGATCTCGATCGGGGTGGGGCGGGTGCTCAACGCGGTGCTTCCGGGTCCGACGGATCCTCCGGCGGCGAATCTTGGGGAGGGGGCTGGGAAGCGGGCGCGGAAGATGCCGGCGCTGATTCGAAGAGATTTGTTGTTGTTGCAGTCGGTGTATGACACGAACGATCCGAGCGGGGCTCGGACGGCGCGGCTGCGGCAGCTGCTCAAGATGCCCGGCGGTGGGCACGGGGCGCTGACGGTCATCGGGATGTGGCTGGGGTGGATGCCCGCGGTGGCGCTGTTTGGGTGGCTGCAGTTTTACTCGGGGTGGGATCCGAGTAGCTTGATCTTCAGCGCGGGGCAGATTGGTTCGGGCGTGCTGCTGTTGCTCTGGTTGGTGCTGCTGGGCAAGGCGTTAGTTCTGGATCGGTTGGTGATCAATCGGATCGCGAGCAAGGTGCATCGGCAGCTTCGGATGGTCCCGCGTCCGGCGAGCGGGTTTTTGGGATCGCTGCGGCGGATGCCTGGGAGCGTTTTGGGGTCGGGAGAGCTTCCGACGACGGACAGCGATGAGCAGCGGTACGCGATGTTTGCACGCTTGCGTCGGGTTATCGCGGAGTTTGGGTTTACGGGGATCATGGTCGTGATCGATCGGGTGGATGAACCCACGCTGATCAATGGGGACAGTGATCGGATGCGCAGCCTGATCTGGCCGATGCTCAACAACAAGTTCTTGCAGCTCGATGGGGTGGGCTTGAAGATGCTGCTCCCGATCGAGCTTCGGCATGCGCTCTTCAAGGAGTCGAGCGCGTTCTTTCAGGAGGCGCGGCTCGACAAGCAGAACATGATCGAGCGGCTCGCGTGGACGGGGGCGATGCTGTATGACTTGTGTAATGCGAGGCTTGCGGTTTGTCGTCCGGCGACATCTCCGCCGTTGGCGTTGGTGGATTTGTTTACCGAGGATGTGACGCGGGGTGATGTGGTGGAGGCGCTGGGGGCGATGCAGCAGCCTCGCGATGCGTTCAAGTTCATGTATAGATGTCTCAATGAGCACTGCGCGAGCGTGACGGCGGATGAGGGGTCGTGGCGGATTCCGCGGCATGTGCTGGATCAGGTGCGGCGCGATGAGAGCGAGCGGGTGATGCAGTTGCAGCGCGGGATTCGGCCGGCGTGATTAGCGTTACAGCGTATCCGGAGATTGGGCAGAAGCTTTGGCGCAGGTATATCTTTAGCCTGATTCTATTTGTAATCAGCTTTCTACTCGCGTTGATAGCGATAGTTATGCTTAGATCATTTCAGGTGTTTGGCTTGGAAATTTCTACAATCTTGATTCCGATTCTTTCCATTGTACAAATTCCGATTTCGATTTGGTATGCAAAAAAGTTTAAACGGCTTGTAGCGAAGGCAGCTGCTCACGATGATTTGTTATGTACACGATGTGCATATCCCATGGATGGGCTTGATAGTGCGGAATCGTGTCCGGAGTGTGGGCGGCACTGGTTGAAGACTCATGCGCAGCAAGAGTGGAAATACTTCCGAGGATCAAACAAGCGAAATGGCAAGTTGCGATTCTCGGGTAGGTGAGAAAAGAGAGATTAGCGGATCCGTTTGAGGCGTGCGTATTCGAGGACGAGGGTTTTTCGTCCGACGGCTTTGAACTCGATGATGACGCGGGCGTTCTGGCCTGGGGTGGTTTTCATGACTACGCCTTCGCCGAACTGGGGGTGGGATACGGTGCATCCGACGGGGAACTGGTTGGTGTCGGCGCCGGAAGACGAACGCGACGCGGCGGGGTTGATGCTCGGGCGTGGCGGGGCTTTGCGGCTTGGTGATACACGCGGCTGGACATTGGCGAGGCGCTTCTCGCGGGCGTCGTTGATCGCTTGGTGATCTGGTTTGAAGTTGGCGAAGGAGCCGGCACGGAAGCGGTTGGAGGGTTTCGAGGTGAATGCGTCGTCGTACTCACCCATACTGTCCATACCCCCCCCTCCAAAGTCCGCATCAGCCTGATCGGAGAAGATGATGTTGTCGGAGCCGATCTCTTCGAGGAAGCGGGATTTGATGGTGCGTTCGGTGATGCCTCGGACGGTTCTTCTTGCGGCGCTGGTGATGTGGAGGTGTTTCATCGAGCGCGTGATGCCGACGAAGGCGAGGCGACGTTCTTCTTCGAGCTCGGCGATGGATTCGGCGGCGCGGGAGTGGGGGAGGGTGCCTTCTTCGAGGGCGATCATCGCGACGGCGGGGAACTCGAGGCCTTTGGATGCGTGGAGGGTCATCAGGGTGACAGCGCCCGATTCGTTGTCCACGGCGTCGGCATCAGCGATGAGGGCGATGGATTCGAGGTACGCGCGGACGAGGGCGAGGAGCGGGGGGACGGTTCCGACGTTCCCGGCTTGTGCTTGCTCGGTGTCGGTGAAGGACGCGGGGTCGTCGGCGGGGTCGTACTCACGCTCGAAGTCGCGCGCGGAGGTGATGAGTTCGTTGAGGTTGTCGAGGCGTTCTTCGTCGGCCTCGGCGCCGGATGCTTTGGCTTGCTTGGTGTAGTGCGCTTCGAGGGTGGACTCGGTGATGATGCGCTCGACGAGGTCGGCGAGGGAGGTGGAGACGGAGGCGCCCATGAAAGAGCCTTCTCCGGTCCAATCGTTGACCATCTCGGTGAATTTTTTGATCGCGTTGAGGGCGCGGTCGTTGAGTCCGAGTTCTGAGCAGCGGTTGAGTCCTTCCCAGAGGGTGATCCCGGCTCGGGCGCAGGCGCCTTGGATGGTGTCGAGGGTGGTCTTCCCGATTCCTCTCGTTGGGGTATTTACTACTCGAAGAAGTGAGACGGGATCGGATGGGTTGGCGACGACGCGGAGGTAGGCGATCGCGTTCTTGATTTCTTCGCGCTCGAAGAACGCGGTGCCGCGGGCAATCCTGTAGGGGATGGATGACTGACGCATCGCGTCTTCGAGGACGCGGGAGAGAGCGTTGGTGCGGTAGAAGACGGCCATGTCTTTCCAGGCGATGTTGTGGTCTTCGTTGAGCTGTCGGAACCAGTCGGCGACGAGCTCGGCTTCGTGGCGTTCGTCGTTGGTGGTGACGACGGTGATGGGTTCGCCGCCGGGTTGAGAGGTGAAGAGGGGTTTGTCTTTGCGTTTGGTGTTGTGCTTGATGAGCGTGTCGGCGGCTTTGAGGATGGGGTCGGTGGATCGGAAGTTTTCTCCGAGCATGATGACCTTGGCGCCTGGGAAGTTTTCTTCGAAGTCGAGGATGTTGGTGATGTCGGCGCCGCGCCAGCCGTAGATCGCTTGGTCGGGGTCTCCGACGACGCAGATGTTGGGTTGATCGGGTTCGTCTTCCATCCCTGGGAGCGGCGGTGGCGCGGAGGCGAGGAGCGATGCGATCTTGAACTGGACGGAGTTGGTGTCCTGGTATTCGTCGATGAGCAGATAGCGCCAGCGGCTGTTGAGTTCTTGCTTGATATCCTCGTGGGTCTCGAGCATCTTGGCGGTGTAGAGGAGGAGGTCGTCGAAGTCGATCGCGCCGGCGCCGCGGAGGGCTTGCTCGTAGGCGAGGTAGATTTTGGCGACTTGCTTCGAGTAGTAGTCGAACGCGTTGGCTTCGTATTTCTTGGCGTCCATCATCTCGTTCTTGGCGTTGGAGATGGTGGAGAGGACGGAGCGGGGCGGCCAGTTGCTGGCTTGGAGGTTCATCGCTTTGAGGACGCGTTTCATCGCGGCCATCTGGTCGGCGCTGTCGTAGATGGTGTAGTCGGGTTTGAGTCCGGGGAGCTCGGCGCGTTCCGCGTAGCGGCGGAGGAGTCGGGCGCAGAGGGAGTGGAAGGTGGTGATGGTGAGGCCGCGGAGTCGTGGGTCGCGCGGGGCGTCTTCGTCGAGGGCGTTTGGTCCTGCGATTTGGAGGGCGACGCGCTCGCGCATCTCTCCGGCGGCTTTGTTGGTGAAGGTCAGTGCGAGGATCGACCAGGGTGGGGTGTTGTTGGCGACGAGGTGGGCGATGCGTCGCGTGATGACTCGGGTCTTTCCTGATCCGGCGGCGGCGAGGATCAGGAGCGGTCCCTCGGTGTGGAGGACGGCTTCACGCTGTGGATCGGTGAGTCCATCGAGGACGCCTGCATCTGGGGTATCAGGGGCGTCGTCGGGGTCGGGCATGAAGTCCGGGATGTCGTCGATGGGGATCTCAGCAGGCATCTGGATAGGGTAGGCGGGGGGAATATTTTTGCCAGTGTTTCTGGGACAACTTGAGCAGTTGTCGGCAGCGAGCACGCACGGATGCGGCTTCGTCGTGCTCGGATGCGTGGAGGATTTCTGAGCGTGCTTGGTCGCTGAGATTGGGGAAGTTGAGGGCGAGTTGGTATTGGCCTTGGTATGACCAGGCGCGGACGAACTTGTTGTCGCTGGATTTACATTCGTTGATGAACTTGATCGTCGATGCTCTGTGCTTGGATGGGATGGGGAGGTGTTCCATGATCTGGAGGATGTGGAGCTTTGATCCCCAGTGGGTGAGCTTGGGGAGGTGTTTGTAGATCTGCTGGACGAGTTGATCGGGGAGTGGGGGCGCGTATTCTTCGAGGTGGTGCTTGAGGATCCAGGTCGCGCCGATTTCGGTTGTGGGGAGCGGGATGAGATCGATGAGTTCTTGGATGAAATCTGGTCTGTCCATGTGCTTCGCGTAGACGCGGGCGATCGCGGCTTTGGACTTGGTGTCCCATGACTCGATGTCTGCTTGGAGTGTCATCGATCTGATTTTAGTTGGTCATGTTTACTTTGTCGCGCCGGTGCCCATTCCTGGGGGCATCATGGCGTGGGGGACGTCGGCGGCGCGGGTCATGAGGATGATCCCTTCGGGGAGGTCTTTGGCGACTTGTGAGATCACGTCACCTTCGAGGCGGCGCGCGACGTTGGAGCGGCGGGACTTGCCGAGGATCAGGGTGTCGCAGTTGTAGGTGACGGTGTAGTCGAGGATTTCTTCTGGGATGCTGGTCGAGGTGACGTAGATGGGGATGAAGGGGACTCCGGCTTCTTTGGCGAGCATGGCGGTGGTGCCGAGGGTTGTCTGTGCGTCGTTGTCGGTCTCGATGCGAGGGCTCCGGTCTGGTGCCATATCGAGGACACGGACTTGGCGGACAAAGATTGCGAGGAGGGTTGCGTCGCGGCGTTTGGCGAGATCGATCGCGTACTCGGATTGGTAGCGTCCGCGTGCGGCGAGCATGATCTTGGGTTTGCTCGGATCGATTTCAGGGTTTTGAGAGAGGATGGTCATCCATCCTCCGCCTGGGGCTTCGATGGATTTGCCGGTCGATGCGGGTTTGAGGGAGCGAATGGTGCGGAGTCCGAGCGCCATCGCGACGAGGGTGCCGCTGAAAGCGGTGGAGATTGGTTGGGTGATCCCGATGGTGATGGTGATGGAGAGGAGGAAGAGTCCCAGCGCCCACATCGCGACGCGGACTGGTGTGGAGAGTTCGAGTTTGGTGTTGATGGCGCTGGAGAGAACGGTGACGGTGATCGCGCCGGTGACTCCCAGGACATAGAGGGACGCGAGGACGGTGACGTCCTGCTCGACGAGGATCACGGCGGCGGGGATGATGATGGAGACGATGAGGCCGATATACGGCACACCTGAGTAGTTGAGTCGTGTGAGGGACTGGGGGAGTTCTCTGTCCTGCGCCATCGCGTAGAAGACGGAAACCATGGCCATGATCGCGGTGTTGGTGGCGCTGAGGAGGAGGAGTCCGAAGGTGATCCCGGCGATGTTTCCGAAGATGGTTCCGAAGCGCGGTCCGATGACATCGTTGGCGGTATTCTGTGCGATCACGCGCATCGCGGCGTTGGTGTAGTTCCCGACCTGACCTCGATGGGCGGCGAGGTCCTCGTAGGCGCTGAGTGCTTCTGGTGAAAGCGACTGGACCTCTTCGTCGGTGAGAATGATCGGTCGTGATGTGTCGTACTGGTCGTGGGTCGAAGCGGGGAGGGTTTCGACGAACTGCTGTCGTGTTTCGGTGAGGCGCTGGTCGTCGGGGATATGGATGTCTTGGAGCTGGGTCCCGGCGACGGTGAAGGTGAGTCCGGCGAGGGCGAGTCCGAAGACGAGGTTGAGTCCGACGACTTCGAGCGAGACGGGCCAGATGGTTTTTTTGGCTTCTTGCTCGACTGGTTTTTTCATCATGCCGGTCATGTTGGCGACGGCTTCGACTCCAGCGAGGGCGAGACAGATCTTGGTGAAGTTGACCCAGACGTCTTGGGGAGGGCTGTGTCTGATGTAGTCGAAGGAGATGGTCTCGATCCCTCGCGCGAATGCGGGGATCGCGACGAGCGCCATGACTGCGGAGACTCCGAGGGCGACGAGAGCGATGAAAAGGGCGAACTTTCCGGCGCTTTCGGCGCCGAGCCAGTTGACGCCTCCGACGAGGATGATGGAGGCGACGGCGAGGGGGAGGACGAGGTCGTGGGGGACGTGGAAGTAGTGGAACGCTTCGATCGCGGAGATCGAGGCGGTCATGATGTAGCCGGAGAGGAGGAGGGTTGATCCGATGACGGAGAGGGTGGGGGAGAGCTGGCGGGCAGCGGTGTAGACGCCTCCGCCATCTGGGAAGCATCGGCAGATGTGGGTGTAGGCCCACGATACAGCGAGCATGAGCAGACCGATCGCGGCGAGGTAGATGATGGAGGCGTGGGCGGTGTAAAGGAATGCGAGTCCGAGGACGTAGAGGCGTGAGGTGCCCCAGTCGCCGTAGAGGAGCGGTCCGGCGTGGATCCAGCGGAGGTTTCGGGGTCGTGCGTCTGTGGTCAGCATTAATCTGGGGACTCGCTGCTTCGAAAGCGTGAGTATACGACTATCGGGCGTTGTGCTGAGGGGTTGAGGCGTTGGAATGTAGGTTTTGTGTGGAACTGATTGATCCGAACCCACAAAGCAGTCGTATCTTGGTACAGTTGATGTCCCGATTTCTGTGCTCGGCAGGAACAGATCAGGGGCAATTCCTCACTGGGGACGTTCGCTCTTTTCGGGCCCGTGTCGGCTGCCTACCCTCGGTGTGGGATACGGTTGTGGATACCGTGCTGTTTGTCGAGTGAGTTGAACTGTCTGTTGATGCGTTGAAACATGTCTCAGAATCACGATGATAACTCGGTCCCTCGGTTGCTTGATGATTCGAACATCGGCAAAGCGCCGATCTCTCCGGAAGACACGGCTCCGCTCGAAGCGGGATCGACGGATGCGGCGAGTGTTGAAGAATCTGAGAAGTCGATCATGGCGGCGACCAAGTCCGGGACAAACCTGGACACGCTGATCGGTCGATTGGTGATCGATCAGGGGCTCGCGACGAGCGACGAGGTCAAGCACTGCAAGACCATGGCGCGGGGTGAGGGTGAAGGCCCAGCAGAACAATCACTGGCGCATGTGCTGGTGGATAAAGAGTTCATCACCAAGCGTCAGCTGGCGCGGTTGCGTGAAGCGATCGAGGCGGAGCGGTCCGGGAGCAAGATCTCGGGATACAAGATCCTGGGCAAGCTCGGTGCTGGCGCGATGGCGACTGTTTATAAAGCGAAGCAGGTCTCGCTGGATCGTTTGGTCGCGCTCAAGAAGCTTCCGGAGAAGTTCTCGCAGAATCCGCAGTTTATTGAGCGGTTCTTCGCTGAGGGACGCGCGGCGGCTCAGCTCAATCACCCCAACATCGTGCAGGCGTTTGATGTGGGGAACGAGGGCGACCTGTACTACTTCGTGATGGAGTACGTCGAGGGACGCACTGTTCACGAGGACATTGTTGAGCACAAACGCTTTGATGAGAAGCTCGCGGTTGAGATCATTATCCAGGTCGCGGAGGCGCTTGAGCATGCGCACCAGCGTGGGTTGATTCACCGCGACGTGAAACCCAAGAACATCATGATCACCAAAGAGGGTGTGGTGAAGCTTGCGGACATGGGTCTGGCGCGTGGGATCAGTGATGTGGAAGCCGCGGAAGCGGAGGCGGGTCGTGCGTTCGGTACGCCGTATTACATCTCACCTGAGCAGATCCGCGGCGAGAAGGACATCGGTCCTCCGGCGGATATCTACTCGCTCGGGACGACGCTGTATCACATGGTGACAGGCGCGGTGCCGTTTGAGGGCAAGAGTCCCAGCGCGGTGATGCATAAGCACCTCAAGAGCGAGCTTGTGCCTCCTGATCATGTGAATCCGAAGCTCAGCGCTGGGATCAGCGAGGTCATCGAGATGATGATGGCGAAGAAGGTGCGTCATCGCTACCAGACTTGTACGGATCTGCTTGTGGATCTTCGGGCGCTGAAGGACGGCGAGGTTCCTCCGATCGCTCACAAAGACGTGATGGCGGAGGCGGATCTGACGGCGCTCGCTCAGGCGGAGGCGGCGATCACGACCCCGATCCAAGAGAACACGGCGAAGAAGGACAGCAATGGGGTGGTGGATCGGTTGCTGTGGCCGCCGTTTTTGATCGTGCTGGCGCTGCTGCTGGGGTCGTTGATTGGCAACTTGCTGATGGCGATGTGATGCGATCTCGGTGGATTCAGCCAGGGCTCAATATATTTGAACTTCTACCAGCAGTAGCGTCCATTCCTGTTGGAATCGCTTTGGGACAAGTTGTTTTCGATTATACAGGGAGCACGATGCTCGGAGTGGTTGCTGGAGTACTCTCAATACCTATCACCTTCGTGGTTTTAGCGTATAGTTTTGCGATCGTCGTCGCACTTCCATTTCTGATTTATTGGAAGCTGCTTGGCCGACCATCTGCAAGAGATGAGTATTTTGACGATCCAGTTAACTAGGCAATTGAACTTGACCAGTTAGGTCACGGATAGAAAAGGCGCCTTGCTTGGTGCACCACTTGTCGAGTCCCTTGGCGACCTTGCGGGGGATGCTCAGGTCGGCGAAGCTGCCGGCTCCGATCTGCACGGCGGTGGCGCCGGCGAGGATGAACTCCGCGGCGTCTTCCCAGCGGGTGACTCCGCCGGCAGCGATGATGGGGGTGTTGGTGTCTTTGGTGAGCTGCGAGTAGACAAGGTGGACGAGACGGACGGTGATGGGGTGGATCGCGGGTCCGGACATGCCTCCGGTGGTGTTGGCGAGGATGGGTTTGCGGGTGTGGACGTCGATCCCCATCGCGGGGACGGTGTTGCAGAGGGTGAGTCCGTCAGCGCCGCAGTTCACGGCGACGCGGGCGAGGTCCACGATGGTGTTTGGAGTCCCGACGGTGATGGGGGAGAGCTTGACGAAGAGCTTGGTGCTTGGGGTCTGGGAACGGACGGCGGTGACGAGCTCGGTGAGGGCAATGGGGTCGGCGCCGAACTCGAGTCCGGAGTGGACGTTGGGGCACGAGACGTTGAGCTCGATCGCGGGGATGGACTGGACCTGGTCCATCGCGGAAGCGATCTGGACGTAGTCGTCGATGGAATCTCCGGCGACGGATCCGATGATGTTGGTGGTGACGGACTCGATTTGTGGTGCTATGTCTGCTTTCCATGCGTCGAGTCCGGGGTTAGCGAGTCCGATCGCGTTGAGCATCCCGGCTCGGGTCCAGGTGATGCGTGGGAAGGGGTTGCCCTCGCGAGGGTGGCGTGTGATGGATTTGGTGACGATCCCTCCGAGGAGGGTGATGTCCATGACGTCGTTCATTTCGTCGATGGTGCCTGCGGTGCCTGACGCGAGGAGGATGGGCGAGCGGAGGGCTATGCCGGAGAGTGAGGTCTGTAATCGCGGACTTGGGGCGTATCCCATGCCCATACAGTACGCGTGATGACCTACAGTTGCACTGCAGGTTGCACGAAAGGAGCCATGCTGTGGATCTTGATACGAGAATCAATCAGTTTCAATCGTTGATCGAGTCCGATCCGGACAATGACATGGCGCATTTTTCGCTTGGCAATGCGTTGCTTCAGGCGGAGCGGTTTGATGAGGCCGCGGCTTCGTTTGTGCGCTGCACGGAGATCAATCCGGGGATGACCAAGGGGTACGAGCTCGCGGGTCGGTCGTACATTGATGCGGGCAATACGGAGCAGGCGAAAGAGGTCCTGACCAAAGGGTACGTCGAGGCGGTTACGCGTGGGGATATGCTCCCCAAGAAGGCGATCGAGGGGATGCTCAAGGAGATCGATGCGCCGATTCCCGATGTCGTGCAGACTCCTGCTGAGACGGAAGATGTTGCAGGCGGGGACTTCCGGTGCGGGAAGACTGGGAAGATGGGGCATCAGATGACGCGGGCGCCGTTCCGCAATGGGATGGGGCAGTGGATCCACGAGAACATTTCCAAGGAGACGTTCGATGAGTGGATCATGATGGGGACGAAGATTATCAATGAGCTCCGCTTGGATCTCTCACGCGATGAGCACGACGCGGCGTATGAGTATGCGATGCGGTTGTATCTCGGATTGACCGATGAGGTTTACCAGTCGGTGATGGATGGGGCGACGCCTCCGATGCCTGATGCTCAGTTTAAGGGTGTGATCGAGGACATCATGGCGATGGGCGGGCATCTGGAGAGCGAGCAGGGGAACCTGCACACACGCGTCGAGTGAGGGGATTGGGTGGTTTTGAGTGGATCGTGATCCGGAACATCCCGATAAGCGGTCTATGCACACTGATCCAATGCTTAACAAGAACGCGCCGCTCAGCATTGTTGTTGATGAGGAACATGAGACCGATCGTGGGTGGTCGTACATCGTGACGCTCTCGTGGAAAGCACGCGGGACGAGCGAGCACGAGATCACGCTGAGCTGGGTGGATCACGATCAGCTGACTGGTGGGTTGATGCCTCCGAGTCGATTGGTCGAACGCGTCGCGAAAGTCGCGGCGACGGCGATGGGTGTGGACGAGCTTCCAAAGCGATTCGATGTGTCGTCGATGCGGCGCGCGATCCCGAGCTTTGAGCAGCTGCTGAACAAGTGACGCGGCGGCTGATGATGGGGGATGCTACAGTGGGGCTGCAGGGATGCGCCCTCTGGAGTTGATATGGACCCGATTGAGATTCTGATCCGAACCGCTTTGGGTGTTGTCGCGGGGCTTGTTGGGGGGCTGGCGGGTCTGGGTGGGTCGATCATTATGCTCCCTGCGATGGCGATGATCTGGGGGTACACGATCAATGGGGAAGAGGACGAGTCGCAGACCAAGCACCATGTGTATATGGCGGCGGCGATGTGTGTCAATGTCATCGTCGCGCTGTCATCGACACTCATGCACACCAAGAAGAAGGCGGCTCGCAAGGACGTGCTGATGTCGCTCGTCCCCTCCATGACGGCGGGGATGGTCGCGGGGGTGTTGATGGCGGGGGAATCTCCGGGACGATGGTCGCTGATCGCGTTCGCGGGATTCATCTGGATGTACTGCGCGTACAACATCATCACGACGGTGAAGAAGATCCCGGATCATCCGATTGATGCGGAGTCTCCGGCGCACTGGAAGATGATCGCGATCGGGTTGTTTGTGGGTGGGGTTTCGGGGTATCTGGGGATTGGTGGCGGGATTCTGCTGGTGCCGTTGCTGCAGATCTCAGGGCTTCCGCTGCGTCATGCGATCGCGGGGAGCGCGGGGGTGATGTGGATCAGCTCAATCATCGGCGCTTCGATGAAGCTGTACACGCTTCCTTCGATTACGTATCCGGCGCCGAATGAGTCGGTGCGCCTGACGATTTCGGAAGCGATCGGGTTCGCGATCCCGATGGGGGTGGGGGCGTTGATCGGCGCGTATCTGGGTGCGTGGATCGCGCACAAGATCAAGCTGCCTCATCTGAAGCTGGTGATCGCGTTGATTCTTGCGGTGGCTTCGGTGCGGATGGTGATGTGATTACATCGTTCGGCCTTTGCCGCGGGTTCCGGGAGCGCCTTTGCTGCCTTGGCGTTTTTTGGTGTTGCTCTTTCGTTTGAGTCCTTTGTTCATGACCGCTTCGATCTCGGAGCGGCGGACAAGCAGTGGGTTCTCGTCGTCATCGTGTTGATCGAGGAGCTCTTTGACGTGGAGCATCTGGTCGCGGAGGCGTGCGGCGTCTTCGAACTGGGTCGCTTCGGCGGCGATGAGCATGTCGGCTTGCAGCATCCCGACGAGGACCTCGGCGTCGATGAGGGTGTCGGTGACTTCCGCGGCGTTCTTGGCGGATCGGCGTGCTTCGAGCTCGCGGTCGATCCCGGTGCGGATGCCTTTGATGACGGTGGTGGGGGTGATGCCGTGCTCTTGGTTGTGGGCGAGCTGCTTGTCGCGTCGGCGCTGGGTTTCGGTGATCGCTTGGTCCATGCCTTTGGTGACGCGGTCGGCGTAGAGGATGACTCGGGATTCGCTGTTGCGTGCGGCGCGTCCCATCTGCTGGATGAGCGAGGTCGCGGAGCGGAGGAATCCTTCTTTGTCGGCGTCGAGGATGCAGACGAGTTTGACTTCTGGGAGGTCGAGCCCCTCGCGGAGGAGGTTGACGCCGACGAGGATGTCGAAATCTCCGGCTCGCAGCGCGGTGAGGATCTCGAGTCTGTCGAGGGTTTCGATCTCGGAGTGGAGGTAGCGGACGCGGAGTCCTTGGTCGCTGAGGTAGGTGGTGAGGTCTTCGCAGAGTCGTTTGGTGAGCGCGGTGATGAGGACGCGTCCGCCGCTCTCGACGATCTCTTTGGATTGCTCCATGAGATCGACGACCTGGTTGGTCGCGGGGCGGACCTCGATCTCTGGGTCAAGCAGACCTGTGGGGCGGATGACCTGCTCGATGACTTCTCCTTCTGTCGCTTCGAGTTCGTAGGGTCCTGGTGTGGCGCTGACGAAGACCATCTGCGGGACGAGGTTTTCGAACTCTTCGAATCGGAGGGGTCGGTTATCGAGACAGGAGGGGAGTCGGAAGCCGTGGTCGACGAGGACTTGCTTGCGTGCTTTGTCGCCGTTGAACATGGCTTTGATTTGGGGGAGGGTGACGTGGGATTCGTCGACGATGATGAGCCAATCTTTGAGGTTGGTGCGGGTGACTCCGAAGCGTTGTGAGTCGTGCTCGTGGTCGCGTCCGTCGTATGGGAGGTCGAGTTTGGTTGGGTCCACGCTCCCTGGCGCGTAGTCGAAGTAGTCGAGGAGGGTGAAGGGGCGTTCTCCGGGTTGTCTGCCGTCCATGTAGCGGGAGTAGTTCTCGACGCCTTGGCAGTATCCGACTTCTTCGATCATCTCGAGGTCGTACTTGGTGCGCGCCAGGAGGCGTTGAGCTTCGAGGAGTTTGCCCTCGTGACGGAGTTCCATGACGCGTGCGTCCATCTCCTCACGGATGCTGTCGAGCACGGCGTTGAGGCGGTCCTCGGGCATGACGTAGTGGACGGCGGGGAAGAGGAAGTACTGGTGTTCCTCGGCGAGGAGTTCTCCGGAGGTTGGGTTGATCAGTTCGATCTTGTCGATCTCGTCTCCGAAGAGCTCGATGCGCACGGCGAACTTTTCGTACGCGGGCCAGACCTCGATCGCGTCACCTCGCGAGCGGTAGTTGCCGCGTTGAAACTCGACTTCGGAGCGTTCGTAGCGCATCGCGTTGAGGGCGAGGAAGAGTTCGCGTCTTGGGAGTTCCATGCCTTGCATGAGCGTGTAGACACGCTCGGAGTAGGCGCTTGGTGAACCGAGGCCGAAGATGCAGGAGACGGACGCGACGACGACGCAGTCGCGGCGCTGGAGCAGGTTGCTGGTGGCGGCGAGACGGAGCTGATCGAGGTCGTCGTTGCGGGAGCTGTCTTTCTCGATGTAGATGTCGCGTCCGGGGATGTACGCTTCGGGCTGGTAGTAGTCGTAGTAGGAGACGAAGTAGTTGACGGAGTTGTGCGGGAAGAACGCTTTGAACTCTTCGTAGAGCTGTGCGGCGAGGGTTTTGTTGTGGCTCAGGACGAGGGTGGGCTTGTTGGTGCGTGCGATGACATTGGCCATCGTGAAGGTCTTGCCAGTGCCTGTAGCGCCGAGGAGGCAGGAGCGGGGTTGGCCTGAGTTGATGGAGGCGACGAGTGCATCGATTGCGCCGGGCTGATCTCCGGCGGGCTCAAAGTCACTGACGACCTCGAAGGGTTTGTTCTGGGTATGCATCGAGGAATGGTAGCGTGTTTTTGGTGTTCGATCGGGTTGCTGAGGGATCAATCTCTGAATGTTGGGAGCTTTGCGGGCATGGCGCTGCCGTACCACTCGTCGATGTTCCAGTGGTCAGGATCGCATCCGGCGTCTTTGAGGACTTGGTTCGCTTCGTCGGCGGTGGTGGCGTCGAGGAGGATGAGCCAATGATCGTCTTGGAGGCGGGAGTCGTCGTTTCCGATCAGGGTTCCGAGGAGGGCGATGCCTTGGACGCGGTCTGGTTCGTTGGACTTTGCGACTGGAGCGGATGCCCAAAAGTATCCGCGTCCGGTCCATTCGTCGGGGATGTCGGGATCGGAGAGGCGGCGCTGTTCGTCTTCTTTCTCGAGGCGCGGGAGTTTAAGGAGCGCATCGTCGGTTGTGAACTGGAGGATGTCAAAGACGAAGATCCCGAGTTTGCCTGGAGGGTCGGTGGCTGCGAACTCGCTGGCTTGGTCGAGGTCGTCGGTGTTGAAGATCCACATGCCTCGCATGTCGTCCCAGGTTTGGGGTTGCCAGTATGGGCCGGCGATGAGGAGGTCGCCGTCCTCGGCCATTCGGGACATGTTTGAGAAGTGTCCTTTGAATGCTTCTTGTTGAGTTTCGGCGTCGATGTCGGTCGCGGGTCCTGTGAGGATGTAGACGAAGGTGTAGGTCTGGATTGGGGCGGCGGCGAGGGCGTTTGACGCGAAGCAGAGGGTGATGAGTGAGAGCAGCGGGATGAGCTTTGGTGTGAGCATGATTGATTCTACTGAATCTGTGTTCAGAGGATGCGGGCGGTGTTTTTGAAAGTGTGCTTGACTTAGACAATAGGTGACTGTATAGTCACCTATGTAGCTCGTGAATGACTCGCGTGCTTTGGAGGCATGAGGCCGAGTATGGATGGGCAAGTCGATCAGATGGATCGGGTCTTTAAGGCGCTGGGAGATCCCACACGGCGAGCGATCCTGGATCTGCTTCGCGATGGTCCGAAGTCCACGACGGAGATCGTGGGGGAGTTCCCAGAGATGACGCGGTTCGGCGTGATGAAGCATCTGGGACTGCTCGAGGACGCGGGTTTGGTCGTGTCGAGGAAAGACGGGCGGACGCGATGGAATCATCTCAACGCGGTCCCGCTCCGGATGATCTATGAGCGATGGGTGAGCAAGTACGAGGACCAGTGGGCGGGCTCGCTGGTTCGTTTGAAACAGAGTGTTGAATCCAAAAACGCGAATAAGTAGATCGAAAGAAAGGTATACGCGATGAGTACGAAGTTTTTAGAATCGCCTTCACGGCTTGCACAGGTGCAGACAGAGATCGTGATCAACGCATCGAAGGAAGTCGTGTATCGAGCTTGGTTCGATGAACCACACAACTGGTTTTACGAGAGCGAGGAGGCGAAGTCGCTGCGTCCGACTCGTTGCGAGGAGCGGATAGGCGGACGATTCTACATGGAACTCCCGGATGGCGGGTTCAATGTCATCGGCGAGTTCACGATGTTGAAACCGAATCACAAGATTCGTATGAAGGGTGATTGCACGATGCCTCAGGCAGTGATCATGAATATGACGATTCACTTCGAAGAGGTGGATGGGGGGACGAAAGTTTCAGTCGATCATCGTATGAGCGGCGAAATTCCCGACGACTTCCCGGAGGGCTTTGAGGAAGGTTGGCAAGACGGGCTCGAGAAACTCAAAGCATTGATCGAGTCCTGATCAAGCGTCAGCTTTCGACTGTAATCTGTGAATCATCTTGACGCATGGAAGCGAGTGCCGCACGTAATGCCCCGGAGGGTTTCTTGCCTTCTGGGGTTTCTTTCTCGGCTGGTTCGGGATCAGCTGCTTCAACCGGCGCGTCTTTGACGGCTTTGGTGTCGATCTCGCCGTCTTCTCCGACTTGGTCGAAGCGGACCTCGACGCGTTTGGAGACGCCTCGTTCTTGCATGGTGACGCCGAAGAGTTTGTTGGTCGCTTGCATCGTGCGTTTGTTGTGCGTGATGACGATGAATCGGCTCTGGAGCGCGAAGAGGTCAAGCGTGGAGCAGAAGCGTCCGACGTTCGCTTCGTCGAGCGCGGCATCGACTTCGTCGAGGACACAGAAGCAGGAGGGCTTGCTTCGGAAGATCGCGAGGAGCATCGCGACGGCGGTCATGGTCTTCTCACCACCTGAGAGCTGGTTGATCGAACGCGGCTCCTTTCCTGGTGGTTTGGCGATGACTTCGATTCCGGATTCGAGGAGGTCGATCTCGTCGGTCTGGACTTTCTCGCCGTCGACTTCCTTGATGAGCGGCATGAGACGGACTTCGGCGCGTCCACCACCGAAGAGGCGGCGGAACATGCCGTTGCGTCCTCCGAACTCGTCCTTGATGCGGTCGAAGACTTCACCGAAGCGGGCGCGGGAGGCGACGTTCAGTTTCTCGATGAGTGTCGCGAGCTTTATGCGTGCTTCGTCGATGTCGCGGACCTGATTGATGAGGTCCTCGTTGCGCTGGGTGAGGTTGGATTCTTCGTCGATGGAGTTGAGATTGACGTTGCCGAGCTTTTTGATCTCGGTTTTGAGGACGTGGACGCTCGCGGTCATCGCGGTGACGTCGATGCGGGTGACGCCTCCGTCGTCCATCATGTGTCGGTACTCGGGGTATTCGAAGACGAGATCGACTTCGAGGTCTTCGAGCGTGCGTTCTTCGATGGTCTCGCGTTTGACTTCTGTTTCGCGGCGTGCGGATTCGACGGCGTGCCAATCGCGGTTGAATGCTTCGGCTTGGTCGCGGGCTTGGGACATCGCGCTGCTCGCGGCGTTGACCGCTTCCTCGGCGATGCGGACCACCTCTGCTTGCTCGTGCATCGCGGATTCGAGGGACTCGATGAGCGCGTGGGCTTTGAGCTGCTCGTCGTGGGCTTCCTGAGCGACGCGTTTGTGCTCGTCGAGGTTGGCGCGGGCACGCTCGATCATCGCTTGGGCTTGGCTTGAGGCGCGTTCGATCTCGTCGCGTGAGCTGGTGAGCGCTGAGAGGTGACGTGATTCGGAGCGGACCTGCTCGTGGGCGGTTGAGACAGCGATGCGTGCGGCGCTGGCGCGTTCGTTGACGTCCTCGAGCGCGGCTTCGTACTCCGCGATTCCCGGCTGGAGGGCTTCGAGGGCTTCTCGTTGTTCTTCGAGGAGACGCTCGAGCTGTCCGGCTTTGGTGGTGAGGGCTTCGCGTCCGACGCGGGATTCTTCGAGGCGCGCGGCGTGGGTGTGCTGCTCGTCGATGCCTCGCTGTTGATCGCGGGTGAGACGCTCGGATTCGGAGCGGTGGGTGTCGAGGGTGTGCTCGGTGCGGACGCGTGATTCGCGGAGCGCGGTGAGTTTGGTGTGGAGGTGAGAGCGCTGCTCTCCGAGATTCGCGGCGTCCTGGTCCACGCGCTGGAGGTTGTCCTTTGCTTGACTGAGCTGAGCGCGGATGGTCTGGATCTTCCCGGCGAGGTCCTGGAGTTCGCTCTGGCGTGCGAGGAGTCCGTCGGACTCGCTTCCGGTACGCTTTCCGGCGCAGACTCGTCCGTCTGGTTCGATGACGGCTCCGGTCTGGGTAACGAAGCGGCAGGGGGTGGACGCGAGCGGTCCAGCGCCAAGGAGCATCGCGGAATCGAGGTCGGTGACGAGGAGTGAGCTCCCAAGCAAGCGATCGAGGAGATTCTCGACGCGTGGGTCTTGGTTTCTGCTGGTGACGGCGTCGCGGAGTCGGGTGACGCGGCCGTTGGTTGCGTCGGTGAGCCAACCAGGGATTGACGGGGTTGGTCTGGAGGTGGTGGAGAGCGGGAGGAAGGTGACACGTCCGGGGAGCATGTCGAGTTCTTCGCGCGTTGGCATCGCGTCCATGGACTCGACGACGAGTGCTTGGAGTGAGTCTTCGAGTGCCGCTTCGATGTGCGATGCTTGGTTCGAATTGGCTTCGATGAGTTCGGCGAGTGGGCCGAGGACTCCGGAGAAGCCTTCACCTCGTTCTTGGATTTCGAGGACGGCACGGACGGCTTCGTCGAGACCGACGCGTCCCTTGACCATCTCGTCGAGTGTCGCGTGGCGTGTTTCGAGTCGGACGCGTTCTTCGTCGAGGGTGTTGACTCGCTTGGCGAGATCGCCTCGCGAGGAATCGAGGGATTCGACGCGCTGGTCGAGTGCGGCGAGTGCGTCCTGGTCTTTCTGGATCCCTTGGTCGATCAGTGCGATCGCTTCTTCTGTTTTGTCGGCGTGTTGTTTGGACTCGCTGATCTGGGCATCAAGCGTCCGGAGGCGCTGGGTGAGCTCGCTGACGCGCTCGGTGATGGACTCAATCCGGCGTTCGTCGCTCTCGATGCGTGCGTTGAGGGTTGCGTGCTCGCGCTCGACGGAAACGACGACGGAGCGGGTCTCGTCGATTTTTTGGCGGTGCTCGTTGAGTTGGCGTGAGGCGTGCTCGCGCTGGCCGCTGGTTTTGGAGAGGGTCGCTTCGGACTCGGCGAGGGTTTCTTTGAGTCCTTCGAGGGTGTCGGTGTGCGAGGTGATCTGCGCGTCGATCTCTTGGAGACGCCCGCTGGATTCGGTGAGGCGGGTGGTTTCGGTCTCGACGAGATGCGCCGCGTCTTCGATCGCTTTGTGCGTCATCTCCTGACGCTGGTTCGCGGACTCGGCTTGGTGACGCGCGTTGGTCAGCGCGTTCTCGGTTTCGCGGAGTGCTCGTCCGACGGTGAGTCGGTGCTCCTTCGCTTCGTTGTACTGATCCTCGGCTTCTTCGAGCATCTGCTGGGTTTGCTGGCGCTCGGTTTCCAGTGCAGCGATCTGCGAGGTCAGTCCTTCGAGGCGACGGCGGATGTCGTCGTACTGCTCGAAGCTCAGCGCGAGGCGCTGAGCGCGGTACTCGTCGTCGAGTTCCTTGAAGCGCCGAGCTTTGGCGGCTTGTCCCTTGACCATCCGCAAGCGGCGCTCGGTGGAGTCGAGCTGTTCTTTGGTGACCGCGAGGTTGGACTCGGCTTTGTCGAGCTTGCGCTGCGCCTCGACTCGGCGCTGGCGGTACTTGGCGATCCCGGCGGCTTCCTCGAAGATGACACGGCGCTCCATCGGGGATGCGAGGAGCATGCGGTCCACTTTCCCCTGCTCGATGATCGAGTACGCGTCGGCGCCGATCCCGGTATCGAGGAAGAGGTCGCGGATATCTTTGAGTCGCGCGAGCTTGCCGTTGATGAGGTACTGGGATTTGCCGTCGCGGTAGAGGCGGCGCTGGACCTCGACCTGGTCCGCATCGATCGGGAGCGGACGCGCGATGCGGCGGCGCTCGGTGATGATCGACGCGGCTTCGGACTCGCCCTCGCTCGCGGCACGGTCGGCGTCTTCGTCGCTGATGTGCTCGTCGTGTGCGGGGTGCTGTTCTTCGGTGTTGGTTTCTTCGACTTCGGCCGATTCAACGGACTCGACTTCGACATCTTCGACGAGAACCTCGTGGGTGTCGGTTGGGGTGGTCGGTTCGTCGGCTTTCCCGGCGGCTTCGGTCAGGATCTGCGCGGACTTGGGGTTATCGAAGGAGAGGGTGACGGAGGCCATCCCTGAGGGTTTGCGTCCAGCTGATCCGGCGAAGATGCAGTCGAGCATTTCTTTGCCGCGGAGGGATTTGGAGGAGCGTTCTCCGAGGACCCATTTGATTGCATCGACGACGTTGGACTTTCCACAGCCGTTGGGTCCGACGATGCCGGTGATGGGGTCGTCGAAGTTGAAGGTTGTTTTGTCGGCGAAGGACTTGAATCCCGAGAGGGTGAGCTTGGTGAGCGCGAGACCTGAGCGGAGCGGTTGGGGGTCGCTCTGCGAGGGCGCAGTAGAGTGGGATTCTTGTGTTGTGGTCATCGTCGTCATGTCAGCGCAACCTCCGTGTTGGCTGGCAACACATCACCAGTACAGCACTTACGAGCAAGTGCGTTCGATATGTCACCCCGGCTGTTTGGGCTCCGCCCGCCGGTAATGGGGATCATATCGCATTTGGGGGTCTGATGCACGCATTGAGGGGTGAATTCGGGATGTTTCCATGCGGAGTCCAAGGATGACAAACCTTCCCCCTCGGGTTTGTCATCCTTGGGTTTTTGGAGCGTGAGAGGGGGGAGCGATGTGATTGATTCGCTGAGAGTGCAAGGTGGACAAGCCCCCCCCCCTAGGTTTGTCCACCTTGGGTTTTGAGAAAGATAGAGGGGGTAGAGAGAGGTGGAGAGAGTAAGAAAGAATGTAAGGATGACAAACCACTGGGGGTGGTCTTGTCATCCTTGGGTTTCTAGAGAAATAGAAGCGATGGAGATGAGTTTGAGCGGGAGTCACAGACTGAACTGAGTGCTCGCATATCCAAGATGGACAAACCCCTGGGTGGGGTCTTGTCCATCTTGCTTGGATGGTTCTCCTTCGACGTTGGCTTGCCAGTGACAGGCACTGGGGCTTACACTCCGGTCTCACCTCAATCAGGAGCATCCATATGTCCGTCCCAACCGATCGCACGTACTCCGAAACCCACGAATGGCTCAAGGTCGAGGGCGATGTCCTGACCATCGGTCTGACTTCCTATGCGGTCGATCAGCTCACGGATGTGACCTTCGCGGAGATGCAGCCCGTCGGGACGGGGATCGGCGCGGGGGACTCGATCGGTGAGGTCGAATCGGTCAAGACCTCATCGGATGTCTACTCGCCTGTGAGCGGGGAGATCATCGAGGTCAACGGCGAGGTGGAATCCTCTCCTGAGATCCTTAACTCCGATCCGTTCGAAGCTGGATGGCTTGTGAAGATCAAGATCAGCGATCAGGGATCGCTTGGTGACGCGATGGACAGCGAGGCGTATTCCGCGTCGATCGCGTGATTGATCGCAACTTCGACCAATCAACCCCCAATACTGTGACATGATCAGATGTGTTGATGTCCAGAAGACGTACTCCACTGGTGGGCACAGCGTGCACGCGCTGCGTGGGGTGGATCTGGAGATTGATGCTCCGGGGTTTTATGCCGTGATGGGGAGGTCGGGGTCGGGGAAGTCGACGCTGCTCCATGTGCTCGCGGCGATGGATCCGTGTGATTCGGGTGAGGTCCATGTTTCGGGAGAACGCGTCGATCGGCTCAGCGAGCGTCAAGCGACCAGGTTCCGCAGGACCTCGATCGGTGTGATCTTCCAAGCGTTCAATCTGATTCCCACGATGACGGCACTGGAGAACACGCTGCTCCCTGGTTTGCTCGCGGGGGATGCGAGCGGTCAGCTCAATGAACGTGCGATGGAGCTGTTGGATCGACTGGGTCTGGGGGATCGGACGACGCATCGCCCTCAGGCGCTTTCTGGGGGGGAGCAGCAGCGCGTCGCGATTGCGCGGGCTTTGCTGTACAAGCCGCCTGTCGTGTTTGCGGATGAACCAACGGGGAATTTGGATTCCGCTTCGAGCACGCTTGTGTGGAATGTGCTGCGAGAGATCGCGGAGGAGCAGGAAGTGACTGTGCTGATGGTCACGCACGAACCAGAGGCGGCGAGCTATTGCAAACGTGTGTTCGTGATGGGCGATGGGGTGGTCAAGGGCACGATCGATGCGGATGCGGAAGGGGGGCTCGATGCAGGCACTCTTGCGGCTCGCACGCAGCATCTGCTTGGGTAGACCCTCGCGATTGATCCTGCTCTCGGCAGCGGTCTGCATGTCCGTGGTGCTCATCAGCAGCGTCGCGTGCGTGATGGGGTCGATCAACGCGTCGTTCACTCAGCAGATCGATACACAGGTCGGGCTTGCAGAGGCAAGGGTCGTCGCGATCAAGGGATCGACGATGCCTGCGTCTGTGGCGGACACGGTGCGTGAGTGGGACGGTGTGGAATCGGTGCTTCCGAGACTGCAGCAGACGTACTCGGTGCTCGCGACACTCCCCACGGCGGTCGCGATTGATGAGGATGATCCAGCGAGCGGGTACGCGGTCGAGGAGCAGGGGTACCTGACGAGCGTGTTTATCAACGGCGTTGATCCCAGCGCGGAGTTTGATGCTCGTCCTGTGAAGCTGCTTCAGGGGCGGTATCCGGAGAATGATTTCGAGATCATGCTCGATGCGCGAGCGGTGCAGCGGTTGAGCTGGGTGTACTCGCAGGACGAGGGACTGTTCCTTGCGACTAAGCTGTTTGATGATCCGATCGGGTTTGCTGGGTATCCCAAGCCGTTTGTTGGTCAGCGTGTGGTTGATGACGATGAGGCGTTTGAGATTAACAAGGGGGTTGGTCCTCGCGTGGGGGATCAAGTTGAGATCGCTCGTTTGCTGCGTCCAAATGTCACGCTGACGCTGGTGGGGATATCGCAGGCGCCCCCGATGGGTGGTCGTCCGATGGGGTACACGACGATCGCGACGCTTGATTCGATAGCGCGGAAGAAAAGCCAACTGACGGATCTTGAGATCAAGCTCGCGGAGGGTGTTGATCCGCTGGAGTTTGTCGCGCAGTACGAGGATGCGTACGAGGGGCGCGCGATTGTGCAGACCACTGAGCGAGTGACTGCGGGGGTGCAGCAGAACCTCGCGGCGGCGCAGCTGGGGTTCATGCTGATCTCGGTGATTACGCTGATTTCCGCGGCGTTCATTATCACGACGGGACTGACGACAGGGATTGCTGAGCAGCAGCGGATGCTGGGGGTGCTGCGTTGCATCGGCGCGCATCGGCATCAGCTCGGGGTCGCGCAGTTGCTTGTGGGTTTGAC
The DNA here is from genome assembly GCA_965250055.1 of Phycisphaerales bacterium. Lineage (GTDB taxonomy): Bacteria > Planctomycetota > Phycisphaerae > Phycisphaerales > UBA1924 > UBA1924. The sequence continues at coordinate 511,227 of OZ252285.1, forward strand.
GGTCTCGGGGATCGGTGCGATCGCGGGGCTCCCGCTCGGGATTGGGTTGGCGTGGGTGCTGGTGCAGGTATTTGAGCAGCAGCTCCCGGCGGGGTTGGTTGTGCCGCCGTTGAATCTGGGGTTGACGCTGATCGGGGCGCTGCTCGCGGGATTGAGTGGGGCGTTGTGGCCTGCTTGGAGGGCGGCGCGGTTGTCCCCGATCCAAGCGATGGCGCAGCAGGCGCAACCCTCGAAGCCGGCGCAGATTGGGTTGGTGACGATAGTTGGGTTCGCTGGGATTCTGTATATGGCGGCGGTGGTGGTGTCGCCGCTCGCGGGACAGTCGTTTTTCTGGGTGTACATCACGACGGGACTCCCGGCGATGTTCCTGGGGTATTTCCTCGCGTCGGTTGCTGTGGTGGTGGTGATCGGTCGGTTTGTGGGGCCAATGATTTCCAGAGCTTTTGGGCTCCCAGAGTCGTTGTTGGTGCGGACGGTGCGTGCGACTCCCTATCGGCATGGGTTCACGGCGGGGGCGCTGATGACGGGGCTCGCGCTGCTGATCGGGATCTGGACCAACGGCACAGCGGCGATGCGGGATTGGATCGATCAGATCCAGTTCCCAGACGCGTTCGCGTACGGGCTTCCGATGACGGAGGAGTCGATCGAGATATTGAACGGGCTTGATGTTGTCGAGCGGACGTGCGCGATCAATATGCTCGCGGTCGAGACCGATGCGTTCGGGGTCAAGGCGTTGCAGTCGTACAAGACAAACTACTTTGGGTTTGAACCCAACGCGTTCTTTGATATGGTCAACGTGGAGTTCGTGCAGGGGGATCGCGAGACGGCGCTGGCGCGGTTGAACGAGGGGGGGAGCGTGATCGTCGCGCGGGAGTTCCTCGTTGCCAAGGGGATCGGGGTGGGGGATGTGTTTACGTGCAAGGATTCTTCGGGGAATGAGCATTCGTTTGATGTGGTGGGGGTGGTGACGACGCCGGGGCTGGAGCTGGTCTCGCAGTACTTTGATCTGGGAGAGAGCATGGTCCAGCAAGCGATCAGCTCGGTCTTTGGATCACGTGCGGACATGATCGAGCATTTCGGGATCCGCGAACCGATGCTGATCCAGCTGGATCTGGATGACTCGGTGGAGCCGGCGGTCGCGATTGATCAGATCGAGCGGGCGCTCGTTGGAACAGGGGTTCTGAACGTGGGGTCGGGAGCGCGGATCCGGAGGCAGATCGAGTCGGTCTTTGCGTCGTCGTTTGCGATCATCTCGATCGTCGCGGTGGGCGCGATGCTCGTCGCGTGCTTTGGGGTTGCGAACCTGATCGTCGCGGAGGTCAGCGCGAGGAAGTACGAACTCGGTGTGCTGCGTGCGGTGGGGGCGTCGCGGGGACAGCTTGTCAGGTTGATCTGTGGTCAGGCGCTGATCATCGCGCTGGCGGCGTGCGTGCTCGGGACGACCCTGGGGCTTCAAGCAGCGTGGGGCGGTCAGCACATCAATCGGACGCTGGTGGGGATCGATATGACGCTCCAGCCCCCAATGATCCCGATCGTGATCTCGTGGGGGGTCGCGATCCTGCTGACGCTGCTGGCGGCGGCTCCCAGCGCCGTTCGGCTCAACCGATCCTCGGTCCGGGACCTCATGAGCGGGGCGAAAGGGTGAAGTCTGGTTAAATCGATCAGACATTCGTCCGATATAGAGGGAGTTCGCTTGCTTTCTTTGGCGGCGGATGGTTCAATAGAACAGCCCACGGCGTGGGTGCTTCCCGGTACGGTTCTGGGATGAATTTGATGGACTTACAGGAGATTCGACATCGCTCGCAGACGCTTCTTTCGGCAACAAGGTCCCGTTACACGGACTCGTATCAATCACATGATCCGCCTTTCCCCGATCCGCTTGATCGGAGAGGACGGCGAACAGCTCGGGGTGGTTGAAACCCCCGACGCAATGCGCATGGCGCAGCAGGCTGGTCTCGACCTTGTTGAGGTCGTCGCGGACTCACGCCCGCCCGTGTGCAAGATCATGGACTACGGCAAGTACAAGTACGAACTCTCCAAGCGCGAAGGGAAGTCCAAATCTTCCGGCGCGGAAATGAAAGAAATCCGTTTGGGTCGATCGGTCAAGATCGATCCGCACGATGTGCAGATCCGCGTGGATCAGGCGCGTCGATTCCTGATCTCGGGACACAAGGTCTCGATCACGCAGCGATTCCGTGGTCGTGAGATGATGCACAAGGAGCTTGGTGAGGAGCGCTTGTTCCAGATCTGCCAGGACCTGAGTGATGTCGCAAAGATCGAGATGGCGCCCCGCACCGCTGGTCGTTCGATCTCTGTCGTGCTTGGTCCAGACAAGGCGAAGATCGAGTCGTACAAAGCGAAGCTTGAGAAGGAAGGCAAGCAAGCGGAGGAAGACCTCGCGAAGCTCGAAGAAGAAGTCGCGGCTCAGAACGCGGCGATCGACGAGCAAGAATCTGCGGAAGATCACGCTGAGGACAGCAAGCCCAAGAAGAAGTCCAAGGGACCGAAGGACGATCGTGCGTCCAACCCAGTGGACGACGAGATCGCGGACCTGCTGGGCGAGGTCTGATTCAGAATAATCGAGTACTACAAAGCCCCGGATGTTTCCGGGGTTTTTTGTTTATCCATCGCGAGCGAGCAGGAGTTTGCTGAGTGATTCTTTGAGGGCGGCGTGGAGTTGCTGGTCATGTCCTTGAGCGTCCGCAACTCGTGCGTTTCCGAAGTCGTACGCTTCGAATGGTCCTTGCATGCGGAGTGTGGGGTCTTCGGAGTCGAAGCGTGGGACGCAGTGGCCGTGGAGTTCGGGGACTTGGTTGCAGAGGACGAGGTAGTTTATGCGGTTTGATCCCGTGGCTTGCATGATCGCGTCTCCGAGCAGTGTGAGGTCGGAGAAGAACTGTCCGCGCTCGTCGTGGTCGAGGTCGTTGGGTGACGCGACGACGGTGCGGGGGAGGAGCATGCAGCAGCCGTTGATGGGATCGGGCTGGTACTTGCCAAGGATTGCGTATCCGGAGGGCATCTCGCAGATGAGTTCGGGGTCGTTGCCGGCTTTGATTCGCTCTACACGGTTTGAGATTGGTCCGTTCACATCATGCCTTTCAGGTATTGGCCCGTGTAACTTGCTTTGACTTTCGCGACTTCTTCTGGGGTTCCCGAGGCGAGGAGGGTGCCGCCTTTGTCGCCGCCTTCGGGGCCCATGTCGTTGATCCAATCGGCGCATTTGATGACGTCGAGGTTGTGCTCGATGACGATGAGCGTGTTCCCGGCGTCGGCAAGGCGGTTCAGGACGCTGATCAGTTTGTTGATGTCCTCGAAGTGGAGTCCTGTGGTGGGTTCATCGAGGATGTAGAGGGTGTGTTCTGAGCTTTGCGTGCCGTCGTATTTGGTACCTTTGCCCAGCTCGGTCGCGAGCTTGACGCGTTGGGCTTCGCCGCCTGACAGCGTGGTTGAGGGTTGTCCGAGGGTGATGTATCCGAGTCCGACATCGCGGAGGCATTCGGTAAAGCGGAGGATCTTGGGGTGGTTCTCGAAGAATGAGCAGGAGTCTTCAACAGTCATCGCGAGGACGTCCGCGATGTTCTTGCCGCGGTACAGCACTTCGAGGGTTTCGCGGTTGTAGCGTTTCCCGTTGCAGACCTCGCACTCGACGAAGACGTCGGGGAGGAAGTGCATTTCTATTTTTTTCGTCCCTTGTCCGGCGCACGCTTCGCAGCGGCCGCCTCCTTTGTTGGACGCGACATTGAAGGAGAATCGTCCCGGCTTGTATCCGCGGATTTTCGATTCTTTGGTCGCGGTGAAGACCTTGCGGATCTCGTCGAAGATGCCGGTGTAGGTCGCGGGGTTGGAGCGCGGCGTGCGTCCGATCGGGGATTGATCGACCTCGATGATGCGGTCGATGTGCTGGAGACCAGTGACGCGCGAGTGCTCACCCGGCTTGGTCTTTGATCCCATGATCTGCTTCTTGGCAACCTGCAGCAGGATCTGATTGACGAGGGTGGACTTTCCGGATCCGGAGACGCCGGTGACGCAGACCATGCCTCCGATGGGGAACGAGACGTCGATGTTCTTGAGGTTGTTGTGACGAGCGCCCTTGACCGTCATCGCTTTCTTGAGATTCAGCGCTCGGCGTTCTTTGGGGACCTCGATCTTCTTGCGTCCCGCGAGGTAGTCTCCCGTAAGTGAGCCCTTGGTGTTGATGATGTCGTCGATGTTGCCTTGCGCGACGACGGTGCCGCCGTGGACTCCGGGACCTGGTCCGATGTCCACGATGTGATCCGCGGCTCGGATTGTGTCCTCGTCGTGCTCGACCACGAGCACGGTGTTCCCGATGTCCGTGAGGTGTCGGAGCGTGCGGATAAGTCGATCGTTGTCGCGTTGGTGGAGGCCGATGGTGGGTTCATCGAGGACGTAGCACGCGCCGACGAGTCCGGAACCCACCTGGGTCGCGAGTCGGATGCGTTGTGCTTCTCCGCCGGAAAGTGTTGCGGTGCGCCGATCGAGGGAGAGGTATTCGAGTCCGACGGATTCGAGGAACTGGAGTCGGTTGATGATCTCGCGGAGGATCGCTTCGGCGATGTGGGCGTGTTCTTTCGAGAGCTTGAGTCCCTTAATGTAGAGGATCGCGTCGGTGATGTTGAGGCGTGCGAGCTCGGAGATATTGAGGATGGAGCCGTCGCTTGTGGGTCGTCCGATGACGGTGTCGGATCCCGCTTTGGTCATGTCTGCTTTGTGTGAGGATTCGACGGTGACATGGAGGGATGCGGTTTTGAGTCGATCGCCGCAGCAGCTGTGGCAGGTGACTTCTTGTTGGTACTGGTGGAGGTGGTCCTTGACCCAGCTGGATTCGGTTTTGTGGAACCAGTTGTGGAGCATCGGGAAGACGCCGTCCCATTGTTTGCGGTACTTTTTCTTCCCTTTGAGGTGCGCGTTGGCGTAGTCCGTGCCGTGCATGAGGATGTTGTAGAGGTCGTCGGACATCGCGGACAGGTGCATCGACTGCGGGATCTCGAACGCTCTACAGAACTTGCGGAGCATGCGTGGGTAGATCATCGCGCCAGGGCCGTTCTTCTTCCAAGGCTGGATCGCGTTGTTCAGGATCGCGACGTCCTTGTTGGGAACGACGAGGTCCTCAGCGAACTCGAGGATGACTCCCAGTCCGTGGCACTCTGGACACGCGCCGAAGGGGGAGTTGAACGAGAACAGACGCGGCGAGAGCTCCGAGAGGGAGATCTCGGGATGGTCGGGGTCCGCGAAGTGCTCGCTGAACGCGTGGTCTTCCCACTTGTCGCGGTCTTTGGCATCGTTGACCGAGATCAGCACCGATCCCTCGGCGAGACGCAGCGCCGCTTCGATGGATTCGACGAGTCGCTGCCGAGCGTCGGGTTTGATGACGATGCGATCAACGACCGCTTCGATGGTGTGTTTTTTGTGGCGATGGAGCTTGAGTGGGTTCTCGTTGTCTTCTTTGAGGGTTTCTCGGAGGTCAACGAGGTCGCCGTTGACTCGGGCGCGCATCCAGCCGTGCTTGACGAAGTCTTCGAGGGTGTCCTTGTGGAACCCCTTCTTGGCGCGGACGACTGGTGCGAGGACCATGAGTCTGGTGCCTTCTCCGAAGTCCATGACATGGTCGACGATCTGGGTCGCGGAGGAGGACTCGATGGGCTTTCCGGAGCGAGCGGTGACGGTGCCGTCTTTTTTGGTTTTGGTGGGCGCCCAGGAGCGTGGGGTGCCGCAGCGTGCGAAGAGCAGGCGGAGGTAGTCGTAGATCTCGGTGGTGGTCGCGACAGTCGAGCGTGGGTTGTGCGAGGCGCTGCGCTGCTCGATCGCGATGGTGGGGGGGATGCCCTCGATCTCTTCGATGTCTGGTTTTTTCAGCTGGTCGAGGAACTGGCGCGCGTACGCGGAGAGCGACTCCATGTACTTGCGTTGACCCTCGGCGAAGATCGTGTCGAACGCGAGCGAGGACTTTCCTGATCCGGACAATCCGGTGATGATGACAAGCTGATCGCGCGGGATGTCGATGTCGAGCGACTTGAGATTGTGCTCTTTGGCGCCGCGGATGCGGATGTGCTTGCTTGGGTCAGCGGATATTGTGGTCGATGCAGCCATCGATTTAGACTTCGTAGAAGGCTTCTTCTTGGACACCTTTTTTGTTGCTTTCTTGGAGGCGGCTTTCTTTGGACCAGCTTTCTTTGGACCAGTCTTCTTGGTCGCTTTCTTCACAGCAGGGGTCACGGTGATGATTCCGGCATGGATTGGTTGATCTGCTGCTGCGATGCGGCACGTTGCTCACTGCGGTGTTTCTGGAGCATAAAGAATCCGAGGAGGAGGAATCCGATTGCCAGGCCGGTCACGTAGGAGCCCAGTTTGGAGCGGAAACTGCTCGGAGATGAGTTGGGATTGTCGAATTTGCTCATGTTGTGGGACTTTATCCGCATACCCGATCAAAACCCACCCCAGATTTGGGTGATCTCTCATTTGGTCCATGAAATCGATGAATATCGGGCCCCAAAGAGATACTCGAAAGAATCCCTTTGGATCTCTGGTGAGATGTACATCTTTGTGGTTTCATAGGATACCATTGCTCCCCAAGGCACGGAGCGCCAAAGACAACTGATCCCTACTAAGCCAAGGCCGGCTGGTACCCGCACACTGTGGTGTGCATCGCTCCATGAAAAAGCCAAACTCCATACAGGTCATCAATATCCGCAGCCGCGCTCGCGCGATGGGTGTGCTTGATGGAGCGCTGTGGCTCGCGGCTCTTTCGCTCGTGGTGACCAGCGCGATCTGGACCAAGACCACTGGTGCACTTCCAGCGTTGGTTGGTCTTGAGCAAGCGAATCAGGTTCCGCAGCAGATCGACCAAGCTCCGGTGCAAGACGAGGTCCTTGAACCAGAGCTTCCGATCGTCGAAGTCGTTGATGCTCAGCAGGTTCAAGAAGAAGTGGCTGCCATCGAAGAACCTGTTGTCGAAGAGCCGATCATCGATCCGTCGTATCGCTACTTTGATGGCAAGCTCGTGCGTCCCGCTCGCGTGATGTACATGACGGTGACGGGATACTCTCCAGACGCTCGCTCGTGCGGCGAGTTCGCTGATGGGAAGACCGCGATCATGAAATCGGTCTGGACCAACGGCATGAAGCTCGTCGCGGCGGACCCCACCGTGCTGCCGTATTGGTCGATGGTCTCTGTTCCGGGATACGCGGGATCTGAGATTGTCCCGGTCCTGGATTGCGGCGGCGCGATCAAGGGCAGTCGTCTCGATCTGCTCTACCCCACCCACAAGATGGCTCGGAAGTGGGGCGTGCGTCAGGTGCCGGTGACGGTCTGGGAATATGTAGACGAGCTGTAATTCACGGCGCGGATTCGCAAACGATTCAACGAGATTCACACACGACGTGATCGCCCTCCTAGAGTGCGTTCGCATGATGTTTTCGCTCAATACCAACTCGATCCGCAGTGTCCTGAAACGCAAGGGAGCGCGTGCGATTTCGCCCGCTGATCTTCCTAAATACACGATGGATCAGTTCGGTTTGCGAGCGATCAACTTCTCGACCAATCAACTCGCGGGGCTGACTCCCAAGGACCTCGAGAAGATCCGCGACACAGGGGATCGTGTCGGATGCTCGTGCTTGCTGCTCAGTCAGACTGAGCCGCTCCCGCTTGGTGATGTCAAGGGTGACAAGGCGCTGGAAGCGGTTGAGCGGATGACGCGGGTCGTCAAGGCGGCGTCGCTGATGGGGTGCAACGCGGTGTCGGTGGGGATCAAGTCGAAGGACACGGATGAGTCCTTTGAGCAAGCGGTCGAGAGCATGAAGCATATTTTGCAAGCCGCGGATCGTGCGGAGATCAATGTGCTCGTCGCGCCGACTGCTGGGTTGACAGAGGACGCAGAACGACTGACCGATCTGCTCAAGGGGATCGGTGGATTCCGGATCGGGACGATGCCGGACTTTGATACCGCGGCAAAGACGGGCGACGGCGTGGGCTATCTCAAGAAACTGACTCCCTACGCGTCGGTGGTCAACGCTTCGACCTTGGGGTTCACGATCCCGGAATCGGATGGATCATCCAAGGGCGGAGAGACGGCTGATGATGGGGATGCTGCTGAGGGTCTGAGCGGGCTCGATGCGCTGGCCGCGGAGCTTGAGGGGATGCTGATGGAAGATGATCCGGTCCCTGTCCACGAGGGCTACGACCTTCCGTCGCTTGTCGGCGCGATCGCTGCGGTGGGCTTTGACGGGACGATTTCGATTGATTATCAGGGGGATGGGGACGAAACGCTCGGTGTGATGCACTCGAAAGAAGCGATCGAGGAAGCGCTCGCTGCACTCAAGGACTAAATCGTCTATGGTATGATTGGGTACAACCAAATCGTCATCATCGCAATGGCATCGCCGTAAGGACCGCTCGTGAGCACGCAGGCAACACAGACACGAAAACCGTCCGCACTACAGCAATCTGTTCATTCGCACAGGAACCAGACCCCCGTGCCAGCCAATCGACCCATCATCATCACCATCGACGGCCCCGCTGGGACGGGCAAATCTACTGTGGCGCGGATGCTCGCGGCACGGCTCGGATTGGACTTCCTCGATACCGGCGCGATGTACCGCGCGGCGGCGGCGATCCTGATCGACAATCAGTTCGATGAGGACCAGGTGGGTGAGCTGGTCAGCGAGGTCATCGGCGCAGACCTGCACTTTGACTGGTCGCAGGACCCTCCGACTATCTTGGCGTGGGATACCCCGATCGATCATCGCATCCGCTCGCAAGAAGTCACCGACAAGGTCTCGTATGTCGCGACGCTCTCTGAGCTGCGCCAGCACATGGTCCGCAAGCAGCGGATCATCTTCGCTCAGCATCCGCATTTGGTGACGGAGGGGCGTGACCAGGGATCGGTTGCGTTTCCAGACGCGCCGGTGAAGTTCTATCTGGACGCGGAGCCGATGATTCGTGCGCAGCGCCGAATCGATCAGCTCGGGATTGATCCTGAGAAGATGTCGCTTCAGACGATGTGCGATCGGATTATTGAGCGCGACAAGATGGACTCGACACGTGCGGATGGTCCTCTGGTGTGTCCAGACGATGCGATCCGGATCGATACTTCCGCGATGGAGATCGAGGAGGTCGTGGACCTGATGGCGAAGCACGTCATGTCGCGGATCTCGGATCTTCCGGAGATTGATTCGTAGCATGCTCGCTGGATTTCGCGCCAAGCATCCGGGTTCTTCTCTGCTGCATATTGCGTTCTTTAACCTGTGCAGGGGGATTGTGCACTTTGTGTTTATTGTCGTGTACCGCGTTCGGCATCGCGGGATCGGACGCGTCCCAAAGACCGGAGGGGTCTTGCTGGTCGCGAATCACCAATCGTTCTTTGATCCGCCGTTGATCGGTGGATGTTTGACGACGCGGGATACGGACTTTCTGGCGCGTGGTGGGTTGTTTAAGTTCAAGCCCTTCGCGTGGTTCATCACCAAGCTCAACGCGACCCCGATCAAACAGGGGGCGGGCGATACGGGGGCGATCAAAGAGATCATCAAGCGGCTCAACGAGGGCAAAGCTGTCGTTGTGTTCCCTGAGGGCTCACGCACTCCCGATGGTTCGATCCAGAAGTTCGAGCGAGGCATCTCGGTGCTGCTCAAGCGGGCGCACTGCGTCGCGGTCCCGGTCGGGGTTGCGGGCGTGTTTGATGTTTGGCCTCGGCACAGGAAACTGCCTCGGCTGTTCACGAAACCCGTCGCGGTGGTCTACGGCGAACCAATCGACACAGACACGCTGCTCGAATCCGGAGCGGATCACGCGATCGGTGAACTCAAATCACGCATCGAAGCGCTGGTCGCGGAAGCGGAATCGCTCCGTTGATTGCTTACTCTTGACGCTGCTGAACAGGTTCAGATTGCGATGACCCATTGACGGGCTGGAGCAGCGAGTTCGATGGTGGGTCCTGCGCGGGCTGAGCTGGTGGGTTGACCGGCACGAGCAGCGAGCGGCGGTTGATGACCGGCGAGGCATCGCGATCGATCACTTGCTCACGTGGATCGTTTACAGGGACCATGGTGATCGAGTCTTCTGGGCCTTCCGGACGGATCTCGATGTCGGGCTGCTCGGTCGAAGCGAGCAGGTCCGCGAGGAGCTGGTCCTCTTCGGTCGTGAATCCTGCGACGATCCCGAGCTCTTGGTACATCTCATAGAGGGCACCAACGACTCCTGAGTAGGAGAGTCCGAGTCCTCGATTGACCGATCCAGCCGTGGGCTCGGTCGCGAGGAACTCGACGAGCGATGGGAGGTCGTCGGGGACATCGGAGTGCGTGTACGTGCGGCGTTTGCTGTCGTCGCGGTAGTAGAGACGGATCGGGTCTCCGGCGCTGTCGGACGCGAGCATCAAGCGATCGGACCACGCGGTCGCGAGCAGCGGGGTCTGGATGTACTGGTTGGAACCAAACAGGACGATGCGTGGTTCCTTGTGCTGAGTGACGTAGATCAGCGGCTCTCCGAACGGGACAGTGTCGAGGAAGAACTTCCCGGCGACGAGCTTGCGTGATACCCCTCGGACAGGGTCAGCGGGGAGCTGGACGCGTGCGAGGACGTCGATCTGCTGATCGAGTGCTTGTCCTCCACGGGCGCGGTCGCTGAGACTGCGTGCGATCTGGCGCTTGCGTGAGCTGATGGCGCGGGCCATGAGTCCTTCGTATGCTTCGATACGCACGTTGAGCTTGTCTGATTTGAGCAGCTCGCGGAGGACCTTGTCTGGAACGAGCGAGTCCTCGATGCGCGCTAGCAGCGCGATCGCGTCGGTGCGGAGACTCTCTGGACCTTCGGTCGCGATTTTGGAGAGTGCATCGACGCTCATTGGGTCACGGAGTCCAGCGCCTGCACGCAGAGCCGCGAGTCGCGGGGCGGCTTCTGGGTGGTCGTAGAGCGGGCGGAGTTCGTTGAGGGCGCGTTCTCCCAGCGCTTCGAGACACCACGACATGTCGTTGGCGAGGTACGCGTCGGTCTCGAGTGCTGTCGCATAACGCTGCGCGTAGACCTCAGGGAAGGACGGGTCGATGGTGAGGTGTGAGATGAGCTGGAGGAAGTCCTCGCGGCGTTCCTGGTAGCGCGTTGGGATCTGAACAAGGATGAGTGATTCGTCTACGCCTCTCGCGGTTTTGAAGCGGTCCACGCGATCGGCTGGGAAGGAGGCGTTGATGGAGCTGACCATCTGACGGACGCGTTGGTGGGAGGGGTTGTCGAGGATGATCTGGATTTCGGTGTCGCCCGTGGTGTATCCGCCGTCGAGGATGCGTCCGATGTTGCGTGAGACGCCTCCCATCTGAACGCCTGGCTCAGCGAAGGGGTTGAGGAAGAGCGGGCCTTTGGCTTTCCCGAGCACGTGGGCTTGCTTGTCGTTGAAGGATGCTGGAGGACCGACGCGGAGTTCGGTGGTCCAGAGCTTGCCTCCTTCGAGACTGGTCGCGTTGATGGCGCGGACGTAGACGTCGAAGCTGTCGCCGCTGCTTGATCCTGGAGGCACGGCGGCTTGGACGATGACAGCAGCGGTGTTGCGGTCTTGGAGGAGTTCGCGTGGTGATTTGCCGTAAAGCGGGGACTGGGGGTTGTCGTTAGCGACTGAGACGCCGCTGAGGCCCATCATGCGTTCGAGGTGTGCGGCGTACTGCTCGGGCATCGTGAGCCCGCCCGTGCCGTCGAGACCGACGACGAAACCGATGCCGGAGACGAGGGTGGGGGTGTTCCCGATGATGCGTGCTTCGGCGCCGATGGTGCCTCGCAGTTGTGATGGGATTGGCCGCTCAACCTGTGGTGATGAGATGCGCGCCTTGGGGACGGGTTTCTTTTTCTTGAATGCTCGGCAGCCTGGCATCGAGGCGCTTGACATGACGACCATCGCTGCGATGCAGAGTGGAAGCAGGTGCTTGCGTGCGGGTGAGAATCGATCATTGATCGTGTTTTTAAGGCTCAATGGATGTCCCTTGTCTCGTTGCTAGTGCGTTGCGGGATGACGACTTGCGTGCGCGTCGTGGGTTGGTTTGGTGTGTGATAGAAACGCGCTGTGTCCCGTGGTGTCTGTGTCTATACGCACCTTCATGGGGAGTGTATGCAGCGCTCTGAAATTGAGCAGCGATGCATGCACAGACCAGTATGGGGGTCATCGCGCGTGGGTGATGTGGAAAACTATGGAGCGGGTGTTCTCAAGCGTGAAAAACTTTGTTTGGGTGGGGTACGTAGTCTGGATTCAGCATTGAAAGCGGTGCAAGTGAGTTAAGCGTTTACTCTGTCACGGCTTTGGCAACTGTTTCAACTGAGGCGTCACGAGAGCAGAAGTGTGAAGATCTTCGGTCGGATCAGTTTTTTGTCGGAATTCCTCCCAAAGGTGTTCCACAACACCTTGTGGCTCGCTATCATCAAGGCCCGTCGCATCCGATATATTGGGGTGCGGCTGGAATAACTGAAGATTTCCATCGTGGGAAGTCGAGGAATGAAGAGGACTTGGAATCAACCGACAAGATATCCACAGGACCCCAATCCAACGGATCTTTGACGTTTCATCCAATCCCAGCACCTTTCGATGACCAGCTCACGGAAGTTTGGAAAATATTCAGTTTCTGTTTTTGTGGAGGTCGTTCCATTCCCTTTCGACCACTCGCGAGAGCAGTTCAGAGTCGGCTTCGTCCCGGTGGGCAACCAGGGGCGGACTGACTCACCCTGTGAGGCGTCCCCTTCGTTCCGGGGCACCTGAAAAACATGCACCACGCTTGAGTGGTTAGGGATGTTTCCCTAGCTGCTGATGGTTGTTGTGCGTCATCTCGTTCTCGGATCGTGTGTGGACACGCGGCACGAGGGCGCATTCGGAGGCCGGGACATCGGAAGTCCCCATCGGATCTGGATCGACGGCGAGTTGGTTTGGAAACGACAGACAAGACGGAGCAGAGTGTTATGCCAGTCCTTTGTGATACACAGATCGAAAAACTCGTGGACATCAAGCCCTTCGAACGCGCGATCAAGCGTGAGGGCACGATCTCCTACGGCGTGTCTTCCTACGGCTACGACGTCCGCGTCGGGACCGAGTTCAAAATCTTCACCCCGACACCGCCTTCAGGCGGGATCGCGGTCGTCGATCCTAAGGAGTTTACCGATGACTTCATGGTCCGCGTCGATACCGCGGAGCGTGGGACGGATCATGTGATCATCCCTCCCAACAGCTTCGCGCTGTGCGAGACTGTGGAGTGGTTCGATATCCCGCGTGACATCCTCGTGCTGTGTGTTGGCAAGTCGACCTACGCACGCTGCGGATTGATCGTGAACGTCACGCCGCTGGAACCTGAGTGGCGCGGGAAGGTGACGCTCGAGATTTCCAACACGACTCCGCTTCCGGCGAAGGTTTACGCGAACGAGGGGATCGCGCAGTTCGTGTTCCTCAAGGGCGACGAGGTGTGTGCTCAGAGCTACGCGGATAAGGCCGGGAAGTATCAGGATCAGGGTGGACTGACTTTGCCACGCGTTGACTGATTCGAAGATTCAAAACTTTAGTGCACGCAATCTGTTTTCCGCGTGATGTATTTCGTTGATAAAGACAACCCGAAAGAAAAATCTCCATGAAAATCACCCGCAGATTCACCAAGGAAGGTATGGACCCGTTTGCATCCACGGAGTGGACGACGCGAGCGAGTCGGATCACGAACCCGGACGGTTCGATTGTCTTTGAGATGCCTGATGCTGAGGTCCCGGTTGGGTTCTCGCAGCTCGCGACCGACATCATGGTGTCGAAATACTTCCGCAAAGCGGGTGTGCCTCAGCTTGAGGAGAAGTTCGCGCTCCCAGGACAGAGCGAGCAGCTCCGCGACGAGGACGGCTCGGTCGCGATGGGACCAGAACGCTCGGCGCGTCAGGTGATCCATCGTCTCGCGGGATGCTGGCGTCACTGGGGCGAGACGCACAACTATTTCGATACTACTGAGGATGCACAAGCGTTCTACGACGAGCTGGTGTACATGCTGGTCCACCAGATGTGTGCCCCAAACTCCCCTCAGTGGTTCAACACTGGACTCAACTGGGCGTACGGCATCAGCGGTCCAGCACAAGGTCACTGGATCGTCAATCCAGAGAGCGGACTCCCAGAACTCGCGGACGATGCGTACACGCATCCGCAGCCGCACGCGTGCTTTATCCAGTCGATCGATGACTCGCTCGTCAATGACGGCGGGATCATGGACCTCTGGATGCGCGAGGCGCGTTTGTTCAAGTATGGCTCGGGAACGGGCACGAACTTCTCTAACCTCCGCGCTGAGAACGAGCTGCTCTCAGGGGGTGGTAAGTCGTCGGGTCTGATGTCGTGGTTGAAGATCGGCGATCGTGCCGCGGGCGCGATCAAGAGTGGGGGGACGACGCGCCGTGCGGCGAAGATGGTGTGTCTGGATATGGACCACCCTGACATTGAGTCCTTCGTCAACTGGAAGGTCCGCGAGGAGATCAAGGTCGCGGCGCTGGTCGAGGGTCTCAAAGCGATCCAGAACGAGAAGGCATCGGACCTGGACAGCGAAACCGTCGGCGAGACTGCAGAGCGTCTTGGTCTCAAGCTCGATTACGATTTTAATGGCGAGGCGTACGGCACGGTCGCGGGTCAGAACTCGAACAACTCGGTTCGGATTCCCGATGCGTTCTTTGATGCTGTGGACGCGGGGGATGAGTGGGAGACTCGGTACCGCACGACCGGCGAGGTCGCGAGCACGGTGGACGCTCGGAAGCTGTGGGACGATGTGGCGTACGCCGCGTGGCGCTGTGCGGACCCTGGGGTTCAGTACGATACGACGATTAACGCGTGGCACACCTGTCCGAATGCGGGGATGATCAACGCGTCGAACCCATGCAGTGAGTACATGTTCCTCGACAACACGGCGTGCAACCTTGCGTCGCTCAACGTCATGAAGTTCTACGACGCGAAGAATCGCGAGTTTGACATCGAGCGTTTCGAGCATGGTGTCGATCTGTGGACGATGGTCCTTGAGATTTCGGTCCTGATGGCCGCGTTCCCATCGAAAGAGATCGCAGAGCTGAGCTACACCTACCGCACGACAGGTCTGGGATACGCGAACCTCGGCGCGATGCTGATGCAAGCGGGGATCCCATACGACTCAGAAGCGGGCACGGCGATCTGTGGCTGCTTGACCGCGATCC
The DNA here is from genome assembly GCA_965250055.1 of Phycisphaerales bacterium. Taxonomy (GTDB): domain Bacteria; phylum Planctomycetota; class Phycisphaerae; order Phycisphaerales; family UBA1924; genus UBA1924. The sequence goes on from OZ252285.1 coordinate 526,404, forward strand.
TGACGGGTCGTTCGTACAGAATGTCCGCGATGATGGCGCGTGAGCATGGGCCGTTCCCTGGATATGAACCAGAGCGTGACAACATGCTGCGTGTGATGCGCAACCACCGTCGCGCCGCGATGGGTGTGGCGCGGGACAGCGGGGAGTACGAAGAGCTCCGCATCGCTCCTGTCCCGATCGATCACGACCTGATCCGCGATCACGGCGTGCCACTGGGCAACGCGATGGAGCTGCTGCACCACGCGACGACCGCATGGGATGACGCGCTGGATCTCGGTGAGCTGTATGGCTACCGCAACGCACAGACGACGGTGATCGCACCGACAGGGACCATTGGTCTGCTGATGGATTGTGATACCACTGGTGTTGAGCCGGACTTTGCGCTGGTGAAGTTCAAGAAGCTCGCGGGCGGCGGGTACTTCAAGATCGCGAATGCGTCGATCGATCCGGCGCTTGAGGCGCTGGGGTACGACGAGGTTGAGCGACGCGAGATGATCCAGTACATCCTGGGGACGCTGAACCTGCATGTCCCGATGCCATCGGATATCGAGGACAGCGTGGGTGTTTCGCTCGCGGCGTGGCTGACCGATCATGGTCTCGATGATGATGATCTGCAGAAGATCACCGATGCGCTCCCGAGCGTGTTTGAGATCGGTTTCGCGTTCAGTGCGTGGGCGCTGGGTGATGACACGCTGCGTCGTCTTGGAGCGAATCCAGAAGACGCGAAGGCGGATCCGAACTTCAACGCACTCAAGTACCTTGGACTGACCAATAAGCAGATCGCTGAGCTCAATGAGCTGGTCTGCGGCACGCAGACCATCGAGGGCGCTCCGCACCTCAAGGACGAGCACCTTGCGGTGTTTGATTGTGCGAGCACCTGCGGCGCCAAGGGCACACGTTCGATCTCGGCGGGTGGTCACATCCGCATGATGGCGGCGGCGCAGCCTTTCATCTCGGGAGCGATTTCCAAGACGATCAACCTGCCTCACGATGCGACGGTGACTGATATCCAGGACGCGTATCGCTTGTCGTGGGAGCTTGGTCTCAAGGCGAACGCGTTGTACCGCGATGGGTGCAAGCTCAGCCAGCCGCTTAATGCGAAGAGCGATACGGAGACCGAGCTTGACGAGGACATCGTGATTGATGAGCTCGATCAGGCGGCGGCGCTCGACGAGATCGCGACGGATGTTGCGGAGCTTGCGGAAGCCGCGGGTGATGAGAATGTGCGTGTGGTGGTGAAGAAGGAGGTCGAGATCGTGCATCGTCCGATGCGTCGTCGTCTTCCCGAGACACGGAGATCGCTGACGCACAAGTTCAACATCGCTGGTCACGAGGGGTACCTCACTGTCGGGTGCTACGAGGACGGCAAGCCGGGCGAGTTGTTCATCACGATGGCGAAGGAAGGCTCGACGATTGGCGGGCTCATGGATTCACTCGGAACCTCGACCTCGGTCGCGCTGCAGTACGGCGTCCCGCTCGAGTCGCTTGTTCGCAAGTTCACGCACCAGCGGTTTGAACCTGCGGGGATGACGACGAATCGGGATATCCCGTTTGCCAAGTCGCTCGTGGATTACATCTTCCGCTGGCTCGGGATGGAGTTCATCGACGGATACCGCGAGGCGAACATGCCGGCACGCTCGACTCCGGAACCCAAGGAACAAGCGGACAAACCCGATCCGGTCGTCCGTCGGATCCCGGTCCAGGAGATCGAACCCAAGGCGAAGGAAAGCAAGCCCGAAGCGCCAGTTCTCAAGGCGAAGCTGACGGAGACTCAGGTCACCGCGAAGACCAGCGATGGGACTCAGGTAGACGCACGCAGCGCGACGCTCTCGATGGCGCTCGATGCTGCGGGTGACGCTCCGCCTTGCGATGTGTGCGGCACGATCACGGTTCGCAGCGGGACTTGTTATAAGTGTCTCAACTGTGGCGCTTCGATGGGCTGCAGCTGAGCAGGATATGAAATCAAGGGTTGTGTTCGCGCCCGGTTCACGGTTGATAACTCGCGACGGTCAGGATGACTGGTCGCATTCAGATAGGGATGGTCAGCAATCGAATGGAATGAATGCTGCGGGTGCAGGTCACGGAGAGATCGGCACCCGAACCCCGGCAGACGGACGGCTCTTTGGAGCCACGGAGTAGTTGAAGCCGGATTGAGCTGATGAACTCGCACTCTCTGACCGTCGCGGGTTGTCAGCCGTGAACCACCAAGTGTGTCTCTCTCCCAGAGACATGTGAATCTCGGGCATCCCCTGCCTCCAGCCCGGATTCACCCTTACCCCCGGGCAAGCCCACCACGGCCCGGGGGTTTCTTATTGAAATGGCTCATTCACTGATCCCAACTCTGGTATGGTGAGACAGCATGCATAAACACACTGAACAGGATCAGTCCATCCGATGGGATGTCGTCGCGGTGATCGCGATGATTTCTCTAGTGGGGGTGCTTGGGTTCAAGCTGCTGTGGATGATTGAGGGGTATCGAAACTTCATCTGGTCGCTCCCGATCGATGTGCAGTATCTTCTGCATCCGGCTCTGCGGATGCTGATTGTGCTGTTTGGCGTGCTGATCGTCTATCGGATGGCTCGGGGGAGTGACAAGCCGACGATGGGGATGGGGATGGGGATGGGGATGGGGATGGGCTGGTCGCGAGGGCTGAAGGGAGCTGCGATCGGGTTCGGATGCACGCTCCCGATGTTGTTGCTTGGTCTCTGGAGCGATTCGTTTTCTGTTACGAGATACGGGGTTTTGTATGGATCGATCTCCCCTGGACTGACAGAGGAGATTTTCTACAGGGCATTCATGTTCGGATTGCTTGTGCAGGTCGCGCGGTGTCCGATGTGGCCGACGGCGATCCTGACGGGCGCGGTGTTTGGTTTAGCGCATGTGGACATCACTCCGGACGAGGGGCAGACGATCATCGGACAGCTCGGGTTCTGGATCGCGATGATCGGGGTGGGGGGGATGATGTATGCGTGGATCTACTGGTTGTCGCGATGGAATCTGTGGATCGTGATCGCGCTGCATGCCGGGATGAATCTGTGGTGGGATATGTTCGAGATGAACAGCACCCCGCTCGGAGGATGGGGGGCGACGGGTGTTCGTGTTCTGAGCGTTGGGCTTGTGGTGCTGATTGTCATGCGATCGCGCGGGATGGGATCACCTCAGCGATCTACCATCGAGCGTGAGTAATACAGACAGAACCGATTCGACGACATGGGCTTCGCTATTAGCAGGCTGGGTGCAGTTCGCGCAGGGCGCGGTGGCGCTTCCCGATGATGCTGAGGGAGATCGCTGGCGCGCGTGCGTCGCGCCGTCGATTGGATTGCATGCGATCGCGATGGCGCTGGGGGAGCTTCACAAGATCGATCCGAATGAACGTCCGCTCGCGATGGATAAAGCGGAGCTTGGGATCAAGCAGCACGCCGGGGAGATCAACTCGGCGTGGGCCGCTGAACCGATGCCGGAGTCTTTGATGGAACTGATCGAGGACGCGAAATCCGCGTGGGAGGACTCGCTTCATGAGGGGGTCGTCTGGCGCTGCAAATCCGAGCGGTTCACCACTCGGCATCCCGGCGAGATCGGTCTAGCGATGCGAGAAGCGGGGTTTATGGGGGAGATCTTCGTCGCGGCGCCTGGGGTCGAGATGTTCAAGGATGCGCCCGTCGCGTGGTGCCGGGACCAGTCGGGGGGGATGCCGGATGAGCAGGTGGTGGAGTTTGTCGATGGATTCCTCGAGACCTGCACCGGGAAGGTGGAGCGTCCTGAGATCATGCGTCCGCTCCATCAGGTGTATCGGCAGATGGATTTCCTTTCCGGCTCGATGCATGATCTTGTCGCTCCGGTGACTGGGGATCTCCCGGCGGGTCAGCCGTTGCTGGTTCCGGTGGTGGTGGGGGGCGAGGTGTGCTCCGTGTCGCTCCCACCCAAATCGGGCAAACCGATGGATCCGATCGAGGTAAAGTGGTCAACTATCGCAGCGGATGAGGCGGAAAACTAGACCCTCGCTCAGCGGTGTCTAGGATGCGTTTGACGGCTAGTTGACTCGAATTCACACGGAAAGGACACCGTTTCAATGGCAACCAAACGAGCAAAGATTTCCATCATCGGCGCCGGTAATGTCGGCGCGACCTGCGCCCACTGGGCCGCTCAGAAAGAACTCGGGGACATCGTCCTCCTCGATATCCCTCGCGCCGATGCGCCGGATCAGCACATGCCTAAGGGCAAGATGATTGATCTTGGATGCTGTGCTCCGATCGATGGGTTTGATTCGAACCTGACTGGTACCTTCGACTACAAGGACATCGCGGGATCGGACGTGGTCATCGTAACCGCTGGTATGCCCCGCAAACCTGGGATGAGCCGGGACGATCTGATCGAGGTCAATGTGAAGATCGTCAAGCAGGTCTCGGAGAACATCAAGGAGCACGCTCCGGACTCGATCGTGATCCTCGTGTCCAATCCGCTCGACGCGATGGTCTACACCGCGTGGAAGGCGACGGGGTTCCCGACCAATCGCATCGTGGGTCAGGCGGGTGCTCTGGACTGTGCTCGCTATCGTGCGTTCATCGCGTGGGAGCTGGGTGTCTCGGTTGAGGATGTCCAAGCGATGCTGCTTGGTGGACACGGCGACGACATGGTGCCGTTCCCTCGTCTGACTTCGGTTCACGGCATCCCGGTTTCCGATCTGCTCCCAGAAGACAAGATCACGGCATGCGTCGAGCGCGCCAAGGTCGGCGGCGGCGAGATCGTCAAGCTCATGGGAACCAGCGCCTACTACGCTCCGGCGCTGGGCACCATCCAGATGGCTGAAGCGATCATCAAGGACAAAAAGCGGATCATCCCATCGGCGGCGTACCTCGATGGACAGTTCGGTCACAAGGGGCTGTTCGTCGGTGTCCCAGCGCTGCTGGGTAAGGACGGCGTCGAGAAGATCGTCGAGTTCAAGCTCACTGACGAAGAACAGAAACTCTTCGACGAATCGGCAACGCATGTCGAGGACCTGGTCAACATCGTCAAGGAACGTTTCCCAGAACTCGCGTAAATCAATCAGATCAAAATGATAAGGACCCCTGCATTGCGGGGGTTCTTTTTCTTTTACGTTCATGTGCGTCGTGTGTTTACTCGTCGGGTCTGGAGTGTTCGTAGAGGTCGCCGATCGCGTTGACGTACTTCTTGCGTTGCTTCGCTTCGTGGGCTTCTTTGAGACTCTCGGCGTCTTCTCCGAGGGAAGTCAGGAGCTTGTAGCAGTAGGGGGCTGATCCGAGCCAGCGTTTCCATCGCGTGCGGAAGAGCCAGAACCCGATGGGGCAGATGACTCCGGCAGCGATGAGGAACGGGGGGGTGCGGATGGTCGCGGCAAGCGCCAGTGATCCCAGCGAGATCGCGAGGATGACGAAGCCGTAGATAAACTGGGCGCCCTCGCTCTTGAGCTGGCGCTTGACCGCGTTGCGGTGGTCTGAGATCCGCGTGATCTCGGCTTCTGGGTCGTCTCCGAGGAGCCAAGCCGCGCCGGGGTCGTCGGGATCGAACTCAAGTTCGGGTTCAGGTTCAGGTGTTGGCCGGAGTGCTTCGCGGACCGCTTCTGGATCAGCATCCGGGAGCAGTTCCCTGCGTTTCGAGTTGTTTGGCTCTTTCATTTGTATCCCCACGCGAGAATGCGATCATAATCATGCAAATATTATATATCCATATCAAGAATCGGTCGAGCAAACCGGTTCTCTACACCATCTTCGCTCAAATCAGTCCTCTGGTTCGCACTCATCATCATTCGGATTTGTTTACACTCGGATTCACCATCGATCGGAGCAGAGGGACCGCTCGCAATGACTCTTGGTCACAGTCGTTCTGTAAGGCATTCCAACTGGAAACGAACCAAGTTCGGCTATACTGCATAAAGAGGGTGCAAGACACTGAAATCACTCATCCCAGTCGACAAACTCACAGAAAGAGGAAATCCGCACATGCTGAACAGTTACACAATCGCGATATCTGCCATTCTCGCGTTGGGGGGCATTATTCCTGCAGCACAGGCGGGGCTTACCACGAACTCAGCTGAGACGCTGCAGGGGGATGACTCGATCCAGCAGATCGCGGATCAGCTCAGCGGGACCTGGGTGACGAAGGCCCCGTTCCAGACCATCGAGAACGAGGACGGCAGCACCACGGACCAATACATGACCATGAGCATCGCTCAGGTTGAGATCCCTGGGATGGACAACACGATGTACACGGAGAGTGCTCTGGCAGATACTCCGTGGTCGCCGTTCCGTCATGCGATCTTCCAGCTCTACACATACAAGGGGAAGGTCCGCTTGCGGACGTACACGATCGCGATGCAAGAGGATTCGATCAATCTGCTCTCAGGGATGACCGGAGCGCCGCATCACTTTACTGGTGTGACCAAGGACCAGCTCATCGCGACGCTCGATGTGGAGCTCGAGAGCACTGGTGGTGGGTTTACTGGATCTACGCCGTATCCGTATCCGACTGGGGTTGGTGGGGCGGTTGAGATGACCAGCTCGGTGACCTTCGACGGCACGACGCTCACGACTGCGGATCGTGGGTACGACGCTGAAGGACAGGTCGTCTGGGGTGCTGGTGAGGATTCGTCGTACCAGTTCGTCAAGACCGAGCCATACATCGTTGCGAATGAACGTGAGGACGGGCTGGTCGTTATGGATTACCCTTCGAGCCAATCGGACATGGTGGTGCAGGATCGCGATGAGATGAGCGTGCATTACTACGGCTTCCTGACCGATGGCACGATCTTTGATACGAGTTACTCGCGTGGTTCGCCGTACACATTTGTGTACCCTCCGGGGAATCGTGCGATCGTTGGTTGGGGCGACGGCATGGTGGGACTGTCTGCGGATGCTCGACGCAAGCTGATCATCCCAGGAGACCTCGGATATGGTCCAGGCGGGAATCCACGAGCGAAGATTCCTGGGGACTCGACGCTTGTGTTTAATGTCCACCTTGCAGAGTTGAATCGACCTGAGCCTGTCGAAGACGCTGAGGCGGGTGAGCATTCAGGGTCGGCGATCAAGGGGAGTGTTCAGCCCGGGCATGAAGGACACGATCACGACTGATAGGCAGTCATGCTCAGAACATGCTGAAACAACGCCACCAGCTCTTTGTGACCCTGTTTGCCTGCACCGATGCGGTGTCGGCGATCGGTGCGTGCGGCGGCGCGTGGTTGATCCGTCACGCTCGCTACGGCGGGTTTGACCAGACCCTGCGTGTGTATCTGCAGGAATCGATGACGGTGCTCGTTGTCCCGGTCCTTGCGTTCACGATGTACGCGATTGGGTTGTATCGACCTCGTCGAGATCGGACACTTTGGGGCGAGGTTGCGCAGGTGTTCCGCGCATCGACGGTCGCGATGGTGATCGCGATCGCGTTGATCTGGGTGATTGGGGGATTGCAGACTCCCAAGGTGCAGACTGTTGGGCCGGTGATCCCGACCGAGATCTTTACTGGTCCGTTCCGTTTCCAGATTCTGGTGCTGGCGCTGCTGCTCCCGATTATGCTGTCGATGCAGCGGATCGCGGTTCGTTTAGTGCTTCGGGCGCTGCGACGGCGGGGTCGAAACACACGCCATGTCGCGGTGATCGGTGTGGGTCGGCTGGGTCAGATCGCGGCTCAGACACTCGAACGTAACGCGTGGACTGGTATCCGCGTGGCGTATTTCATAAGTCATCACGAGCACGCGAAGCGGGACGAGTGCATCGGCAAACCTGTCCGAGGCGGGACCAAGCAGCTCGCTTCGATACTCGATGAATATCCGGTGGATGCGATCTATCTCGCGATGCCCAACGCGATGGCGGCGAAGCTGCCTCACTTGTTGCAACGGCTCGAACGCTTTGCGATCGATGTCCGACTGATCCCTGATGTGCGGCTCAAGTACCTCCCTCAGTCGATGGCAGTGTCTGAGCTTGAGGGGATGCCGATCCTGAGTTATCGGGAGAGTCCGTTGTCAGGGGTGGGGGGGATCGTGAAACGGATGATCGACATCGTCGGCGCGTTGGTGGGTCTCGTGCTCTTTGCGCCGCTGATGGTGCTGATCGCGGTGCTGATCAAGTTGACCTCGCGAGGTCGTGTGATCTTCCGTCAGCAGCGCGTGAGCCTTGGGGGTGATCGGTTCTGGATTTACAAGTTCCGGACGATGGCTCAGGACACGAGCGAGGGGACAGCGTGGACCCAGCCCAACGATCCGCGCGTGACGTGGATCGGCGGATGGCTGCGGAAGTCAAGCTTGGACGAGATCCCGCAGCTGTTCAATGTGCTGATCGGCGAGATGTCGCTGGTCGGTCCTCGTCCAGAGCGTCCGGAGCTGATTGATCGGTTCCGAGATGACTGGCGCGGCTACATGATCCGTCAGCACGTCAAAGCGGGGATGACGGGATGGGCGCAGGTCAACGGGCTCCGCGGGAACACAAGTCTCCGCAAGCGGCTCCAGTACGATCTGTTCTACATCCGGCACTGGTCGATTCTGTTCGATTTGCGGATCCTGCTGATGACCATCAGCCGAGGGTTTGTGCATCGCAATGCGTACTAAACCCGAACAAATCGGCAATTAATTTGAATTTGTACCGCGAGAGTGGGTCGAGGGTTGCGAATTTCATGTGAAATCTGTATAACAGTCCCAAGGACATTGGGGGGTTCGTGTGGAACCCCCTTGTTAACCTGTCTATGAACGGCTCTCTAATCGCTTTCTGATCATGTTCGGTCGATTTTCCGGAACAATTTGAAACTGACTGCGAATGGAGCATGTGGGACTATGACACACCACGCATGAAGCGTGAAGAAACAACCAAGATTAAAGCTCTTCTGCAACCGGATGAATCCTTTAATCTTCGAACAGACGGAGGTCGTCGTGGCTAGACGAGACACAACAAGAAACAAAGCATTTACACTGATCGAACTTCTGGTGGTCATCGCGATCATCGCTCTCCTCATCGGTATCCTGCTCCCGGCACTGGGTCAGGCACGCCGTTCGGCACAGAACGTTGTGGCGCAGGCGAACGCTCGCTCGCTCAACACCGGTGCTGCCAACTACGCGGGTGACTCCGACGACCGCATCTTCAGCTTCACCTGGAGAGGCGGAGGTTCATACATCAACCTCAAGAACGGTAACTACAAGACACCAGCAACCGACACCATCGCGGCTGCTTGGCAGGCACAGAACATCCTTCAGCGTGCGACCGGTCGTATCGAAGGTCAAGGTCGTATGCTCCGTCCAACGACTCGTCTGATGCACCGCCGTTATTCGCACCTCGTGCTTCTGGACTACCTGACTGATCGTCAGCCGGAACCGATCGCGGCATCACCGTTCGACAAGAATCTGATCAACTGGCAAGAGAACCCACTCGAGTACATCGAGGATGGAAACTCGTTCCCATACGGCAACGGCACACCTGCGCAGCCTGGCTACGACACGGACACGAACTGGAACCAGCCAGCGATCGTTCAGCTGTGGCCATTCGCATCGACCTACCAGATGGTCCCTGCTGCGTGGAACACCGATGGTATCAACGGTACCAACACCTACACCCCGATTGATGATACTCCTCACCTCTTCCAAGCTATCGAAAACGGACCTCAGCTCGGACGTCGTAAGATGACCCACGTCGCTCACCCATCGGGCAAGGTCATGATGTTCGAAGAGTTCGACCGCTTCTCGGATCCAAACGGTCTGTACTTCGCGTACCCAGAAGCGAAGTGTAACCTCGCGTTCTTCGATGGTTCGGTCCGTCAGGAAGAGTCGCAGGACGCAAACCCAGGCTGGAACCCAAGAAATCCAGACCAGGTCTGGCGTCAGCGTTACGTCCCGCTTGACACCTTCCCAGAACCGAAGGAAGGCCTCACCAACAACACGACCGAGTACTGCATGCGTTACCGCTGGACCCGCTACGGTCTCCAAGGCATCGACTTCGGTGGTGAAGACGTCGGTACCCTCGGGAACTCCGATCTCATCAACCCAAGCTGTGTAGAAATCCAATAAGCACAGCACATACGATGATCTGACTGTTCAAAGGCCCCACCTCAAGAGGTGGGGCCTTTTTCATGCGCTGGGGTTGTGCCGGGTTGGCTGTTGCCGTCATACACGATGGCTCTACCAACTTCGCTTTCGATTCCTCGTTTCCAAGGTTGCTCAAACTCCAGCCACTCAGACTCCGCCCCTAGGACGATGTGAAAACACCGTCTCGAAAGACGGTTGTGTAGAGCTTGGCTGCTGAGGAGAATGGATGGGTTACGGTCCGAGGCGACGCACGCGGCGAAGGTCGGCGAGCAAGTCTTCGATCTGTTGTTCCCAGTAGACGACGTCGATCGCGTTCTCGTAGCCGTCCACGATCGATGGCATCTCCATCTCCTCGGCTTGACGCATGATCCGCTTGTAGAGTCCGATGTTTTTCTTGGCGCTCTGGAGGGCAGCTCCAGCGAAGGTGATGTAGTTGCTGTCGTTGTACTGCGCGATGTCTGTCTGGAACGAGCTGATGGTCGCGTTGAGACGTTTGCGGAGGTTCTTGCACTTGCGGGTGTCACGCTCGGTGATCTCGGTGGCTTTATCACCTGCAGAGTCCCATTTCTCGATTCCCTGAGCTTCTGCGAAGGATTCGAGGGTCTTGGCGTCGCTCTCGGTCACGATGCCGTATTTCGCGGCTTGGCTGGTTGTGAGCGTCAGGACGGTGTCCGGGCCGTCGATGGTCTCGTAGCCGCGTGGGAGGTTCTCTCTGGAGTTGGAAAGCTTCCACTCGCCTTTGTCTCTGTAGGCGTACACCTCGGCTTCTGAGAGCATCATGGCTTGGACGAGGAATCGGGAGTGCCCGTTGGCTTCCGCGGCTGAGCCGAGCTTAGAGGCCATGATCGAGGTCATCTTCTTGTCGACTTCCGCGGAACCGGTGGAGTTGGTGGAGTAGACCACGGCTCCACCGAAATCGGCTCCTGGAGCCATGGTGATGGTCTCGCACCAGAATGCGGGCCAGATCGAGGCGCTGATCGCGTGCTCGATGAACATGTGGTATCTGAGGTCATCGGAGTAACGCTCCATGACCGCGACCATGTCCTGAGCGGCCCAGACCTCTCCGCCTGGGGAGTTGATCCGGAAGACGATGTCGGTCACGCCTTGCTCGACGGCCCATTCCAGCGAGTTCTTCACAGAAAGCGGGTAAATATCCTGTCCGAACGTCCCTGAGAGCGGGATCTCCATCAGGAGCTGATAGCCCTCTCTTTTCTGGATTTTGGGGGCTTTATCTGCATCTCCGATGCTTTTGGGGATGCTGAGGGTGGTTGGTTGTTCGGTCGTGACCTTTGGGGTCTCGGAGATCGGGGTGCGATCTACGGAGCGTACATCGCGTGCGTTGAGGGTCATCCGGGTCTTAATGCCGTGCACCTCGGTCTCGAGGACGATGGTCCGGCGGTTCTCGCTGATGATGGTGCCTTCGTAGGTCGTACCGTCTCGGAGGACGACGACGTCGGCGATGGTCGCGCTGCTGAGGCAGGCAAGGGCGGTGCCCGCTGCGATCGCAAGCAGGGTTGGGCGGGCAAAGCGGTTTGTACTCTTCATCATCTTCTCCGAATGGTTATCAGCATGTGGTATTGATCTTCAGTGTATCAAACTGAGGTAAATATGCAAAGAGACTTACGTTTGAGTCTACAGTTTGTGCGTGAATTTTGATTACCGAGTCATCGTGGTTGGGGGTGGACACGCCGGGATTGAGGCGGCGTGGGCGGCCGCGAATCGACTCGGGTCGCCGGGGTCGGTGGCTCTGGTCACGCTGGATGCTCAAAAAATAGGCGTGATGAGTTGTAATCCCGCAATTGGGGGGCTCGCGAAGGGTCAGCTCGTCCGCGAGATCGACGCGATGGGGGGGATGATGGGGCTGGTCGCGGATGCGACAGGGATTCAGTTTAAACTTCTGAACACTTCCAAAGGGGCCGCGGTTCATGGTCCTCGCTGTCAATCGGATAAGCACGCGTATGCCCGTGTGGCGCAGAAGTTCATTGCTTCGCGTCCAGAGATCGATGTGGTCGAGGGGAGCGTCGAGGCGATCCTGACGACGTCCGAATCAGACGAAGTGATCTGTCACGGGGTTCGAATCGGTCCCAAGGATGGTGGCGAGCGTGAGCTTCGAGCACCGTCCGTGGTGCTGACCACTGGGACCTTCATGCACGGAATCATGCATCGTGGTCAGGACAAGACCGAGGGGGGTCGTGTGGGAGAGGCGGCGACAAACAAGATCTCCGACGCGCTTCGGGGACTGGGGTTTGAACTGGGGCGTCTCAAGACCGGTACTCCACCTCGATTGGATCGGTATTCAATTGATTGGGATGCGTTGCCTGTGCAAGAGGGGGACGAGGAGCCGCTACCGTTCTCTGAGCTGACGCGGGATGGATGGGCAGTTGGTGATGGGGGGGAAGAGCATGTTGTCTGTGCTCGCTTCCCGCTGATCGAGCAGGTGTCGTGCCGGCAGACGAGCACGGGACCTGGTTCACATGATTCGATCCGCGCGAATCTTGATCGGGCGCCGATCTTTACGGGGCAGATCGGTTCTGCTGGGCCACGCTACTGTCCGAGTATCGAGGACAAGGTTGTCCGCTTCGCGGAGCGCGATGAGCACGGCGTGTATCTCGAACCAGAATCACATGAGTCTGACTGGGTGTACTGCAACGGGATCTCGACGAGTCTTCCGGATGATGTGCAGGACGTGATCGTGCATTCGATGCCGGGATGCGAGAACGCGAAGATCCTGCAGTATGGATACGCGGTTGAGTACGACATGGTCCGTCCGCATCAGATCTATGTGACTGGTCAGTCTCGCTCGGTGAAGGGATTCTTCCTTGCGGGTCAGATCAACGGGACGAGCGGATACGAGGAAGCGGCGGCGCAGGGATTGGTCGCTGGAGTCAACGCTGCGATGCACGCGAAGGGGGACGGTGAGTTTGCGCTCGATCGTTCGCAGGCGTACATCGGTGTGCTGATGGATGACCTGGTGACCAAGACCCCGAGAGAGCCGTATCGGATGTTTACGAGTCGCGCGGAGTATCGCTTGCTGCTTCGTTCTGACAACGCGCCGGACCGGTTGACCCCGATCGCGATGGAGCTGGGGTTGCTTGACCATCATGATCTCGGATCGATCCGCAAGGAGCGGTTTGCTCAGCGCCAGCGTGCGATCGAGGTTGGACGCGCGTTGATGGATTCGACGATGGATGGGAGCAAGACCGCCGCGGATCGGATCCATGAATCGGACTACAGCGTCGAGCATCTCAAATCCGCGATCGCGTCCAAGCTTGAGGACGCGGTGGGGGATGTGCATCCGGAGGTGTACCTGACGCTGCATGCTCGGAAGCGGTACGAGCCGTATATCCAGAGGCAGATGATCGAGATCCGCAGGCACAGCGAGATCGAGCACAAACCAATTCCGGAGTGGATCGACTACGAGCAGATGGATTCGCTCCGCAGCGAGGCACGCGCGGCGCTCATCAAGTATCGCCCCTCGACCTTCGGACAGGCGTCGCGTCTAGAGGGCGTGACTCCGGCTGATCTGACGCTGCTGAGTGTGCTGGTGAAGCGGGCGCGATTGAGCAAACGCGAGGCAGAAGCCGCGAACGCGGATTGAGTGACTCAAGTTCTATTCAGTTCCCCAGCATCCGGAGCTCATCGCGGAGGATCGCGGCGAGTTCGAAGTTCTCCGAAACAATCGCGGCTTCGAGGCGTTGGCGGAGCTCCGCTTTTTGGCTGACTGGGAGCTTGGGGATCAAGCCGTCTCGCATCTCGCGGAGCATCTCGACCTCTCCAGCCTCTTCGAAGAGTTCTTCTTGGTCCGTCGCTTTGTAGTAGAGGCGGAGTGATTCGAGTCCGTCGTCGATCGCGTTGATCGCGGCTTTGTTCTCTTCGTGCTTCACGGCATGGCTCGCGAGGGCTCGTGCACGCATCATCATGACGTAGGGGCGATGCCCCTCCATCGCGAGCTGGTCGTCCTCGTCGATCGCGTGGTCTCGAAAGAAATCCAGCACACGCAGGTTGCGGGAGGTGTCCCTCGCGACGCTCTCGAAGTCCTCGAGGACGAGGAGGGCGATGTAGCGGTGGTAATACTGCTGGGCTTCTTCGCGGAGCTGACGGCAATCGTCGGCGTCGAGGAATCGGAGCTGGGTGTCGGCTTCCTCGTCGTCCTCGATATCAGCGGAGATCCCGGCTTCGCGGTTCTCACCTTGGGTGAGCTGCTGGAGGCGGTTCTCTTGGTATTCGAGGAAGGAGTCGCAGTCGTTGGGGCGTTGTCCGTCGGGACGGCCGTCGACTTTCATCTGGAGGAGTCCGAGGTCGAGTCTGACCTGGATCCGGGGCTCATGGTCCTGTCCTTCGATGAGTCGGACGGAGATCTGGCCTGGTGCGAATGGCCATTCTTCGAGCAGTTTGGTGATGTCTCTTTCCACGCAAAATCCTAGCTTCGGGGAGGGCGAATTTGGAAGTATGCAGCCATTATCGGGGGATGCCAATAAAAATCTGGAAAGGCCGATCACTTTTCTAAAATACTCTGCGATCCCCCCAAACGGTTCAATCCGCAAGGATTTAGGGCCAGTTAAAATCAAAGAAAATGCCCATGTTGAGGGGAAAACCCTTTTGTCCGATGGAACAGATCGTGTAACATGACGAACAGTGTGATGAGTGAGAGCTCATCTCGTTTCCGGCGGCGCTCGCCGCGGAAAGGATGGGTAGGAAAGTGAGTACAAAAATGCGTTCGTCCAATTCAGGCGTGAAGTCATCGCTGCAGGTCTATCTGAGCGATATCAACCGCCACCCTTTACTGACAGCGGAACAAGAGAAAGAACTCGGATGGAAAATCATCAACGAGCAATGTCCTGTTGCACGTGAAACGATGATCCGCTCGAATCTGCGTCTCGTTGTTTCGATCGCGAAGAACTACAACAACCGCGGGCTCCCGCTCGGTGATCTCATCGAGGAAGGGAACATCGGTCTGATGCGTGCTGTGGAAGGATTCGATCCTGCACAGGGTGCGCGTTTCAGCACCTACGCGAGCTGGTGGATCAAGCAGGGCATCAAGCGTGCTCTGATCAATGCGAACCAGCCGATCCATATCCCGGCGTACATGGTTGAGCTGATCGCGAAGTGGAAGATGCACTCGCGCCGGATCGAATCCGAGACGGGTCACCCACCAAGCATGGAAGACCTCGCGGTCGCGATGGATCTGCCGATCAAGAAGATCCGGATCATCAAGCGTGCGGTCAAAGCGTTCAGCGCTCCGAACCAGGCACCTCGCGGGAACGACGGCGATCTCGTCGGGATGAGCGAGTTGATCGCGGATCACCGCGTTGGCACGGCCCAAGAACAATCGCTTGAAACAGAGGAGCTGGGGATCCTGCGTCGTCTGATGGAGACCATCGACGAGCGCGAGGCACAGATCCTGCGTCTGCGGTTCGGTCTCGATGGTGCTGAGCCTTTGACGCTCAAAGAGATCGCTGCGAATATCGGCATCTCGCGTGAGCGCGTGCGTCAGATCATCGAAGAGTCGCTCTCGCGTCTGCACGAGCGGATCAATGACGACAAGCCGAGCCAGTTCTACCGCCGCGACAACGCGTTTGAGAACCTGGATAAGGCACCAGATCGCGATCGTGCGATCAATCCGGCTCAGAACTCAGCGACGGCTGCGGGCTAAGTCAAGAATAACTCTCTCTGATCTATCTCTCTTGTACAACGGGCGGTCCTTCGGGATCGCCCGTTTCTCGTCTGTTTGGGGTCTCTAAGCTATGATGCAGACCGCTATCCGGAGCGGTCTGGAATAATCCATGAGCGCGGACGGATGTTGCTGAACCGCGTCATGCGGCACACACACTCGACTCAAACGGAGACATCAATTGGCTCAGGACTCTGCAAACGTACACAAGGTAGTCATCATCGGTTCCGGACCCTCGGGCTGGACCGCAGCGATCTACGCGGCTCGCGCGAACCTGAATCCGGTGGTCTATGTCGGAGTCGCGAAGCAAGACCCTGGTCCCGTCCTTCCCGGCGGGCAGCTCATGCTGACGACGGATGTCGAGAACTACCCAGGATTCCCTGAAGGGATCGCGGGTCCTGAGATGATGATGAAGTTCGAGGAACAGGCTAGACGCTTCGGGACGGAAGTCGTAGGACAGGACATCACCAAGTGTGAGTTCTCAAGCGATGGATCCCCTCACACGCTGCATACCTCCGGCGGAGACACGATCCAGGCGCACGCGGTGATTATTTCTACTGGCGCCACAGCAAACTGGATCGGTCTAGATTCAGAGATGAAGCTCACGATGGCGGGCGGCGGGGTCAGCGCGTGTGCGGTCTGTGACGGCGCGCTCCCGATGTTCCGCGATCAGCATGTCGCGGTGGTCGGTGGTGGGGATTCAGCAATGGAGGAAGCGACGTTCCTGACCAAGTTCGCTTCGAAGGTTTCGGTGATCCATCGTCGTGATGAGCTCCGCGCCAGCAAGGTGATGCAGGAGCGGTTCCTCAACAAGGACAACGCTGAGGTGCTCTGGAACAAGACGGTGATCGAGTGCTTGTCGGAGCCGGACCAGATGGGCAACGAGAAGATCAGTGCGATTCGTCTCAAAGACACGGTGACAGGAGAGGAATCGGAGCTTGCGATCAAGGGGTTGTTTGTCGCGATCGGTCACAGTCCCGCGACGAAGTTCCTCCAAGATACGGCTCTGGAGTTCGACAGCGCCGGATACATCGATCTCAAGGATCGTTCCAGCAAGACCAACATCGAGGGTGTCTTCGCGGCGGGGGACGTCGCGGACGCGAAGTATCGTCAAGCGATCACCGCATCAGGGATGGGGTGCCAAGCGGCTCTCGATGCGGAGCATTGGCTCGGCGCTAAGGACCTGATCTGAGTTTGATTGGATGAACCAAGCAGCTATGAAAAGGGCACCCGATCTGGGTGCCCTTTGTTTTTGGATTGGGAGCTGTGATTAGTCTTCTTCGTACATCGCGAGGCGTTCTTCGAGTTCTGGGAGTGCTTCTTTGCCACCCTTCTCTTCGTCGAGTTTCGCGAGTTCGATTGCTTTCTTCTGCCATTTGATCGCGGAGGTCGCGTCGCCGGTCTTGTGCATCGCGAGGGCGTAGGTGTCGATGACACCCCAGTCTTCCCAGTCGGTCAGTCGGCAGGCCATCGCGGCGGCTTGGAGCGCGGTCTGGTAGTCCTGGACACCGATGCCTTCAGCTTGACCATTGAGCAGGATCCACGCGACGGCGTTGAGACCTCCTGAGTCTTCGCTGAAGTGGTCCTTGATGAGGACCTTGCTGATCTTGCGAGCGTTTTCGAGGTTCTGTCCAGTGTGGAGCGACTGAGCAAAGGTCTGGAACGCGGTCATGAGCACCTGCTCGTTCCACGCATCAGCCGCTGCGGTTTTGGCGTCGTACTCACCTGAGACGACGGCTTCGAGCGGCTCATCGATTTCTGCTGGGTGACCGATCCACGCGATGTCTCCGTTTCCATCAACGATGAACGCGGCTGGGATCCCGCCTTGTCCTGCGGGGCGCATCCAGTTGTCGGACATCGAGGAGCCGTCTTCGATCGCGACGGTGTAGCCCATGCGTTCGCCTTGCTTGTGGACGAACTTCTCGACCTTCTCCATGCGCTCGGCGCCTTTTTCGCGTTCCCAGATGTTGACGCCGATGAACTGGACGTCCTCGCCGTGATCGCTCTGGAGCTGAGTGAGGTGTGGGAACGCGGCGATGCACGGCCCGCACCAGGTTGCCCAGAACTCGACGACATAGACCTGGCCGTCTTCGAAGCCGTTGACAGAGTCGCCTTTGATGAACTTAGCGATGGAGAGCTCAGGGGCGCTAGAACCGATCCAGAGCTCTGGTTTGTTCATGTTGGGGATGAGGTCTTCGAGGGTCTCGCCTTGGGTGTCCTTTGAGGCCGTGGCTTCTGGACCGGCGTAGGCGAAGGAAGGGGCTGATGGAGCTGCGAGGACTGCGAGGCCGCTGAGTGCCGCGATGAGTGATGTGGTTTTCATGGATACTCCGTTTGTGATCCGCCGAGCTTTCTGGTCAGCGAGAATCTGGTGTTTTTGACGCTATTCCTTACCTGAGTGTACCGCTGATTGTGTGGATCGGTTGCCTGCATCGTCGGATCGATACCGCTCTGATGGGCGAAAACTGACTTCAGATAGGGTTTATTTCGGCAAATCGGCTTCTCCGATCAATCGGAAGCCTTTCTGTCGGAGGATTTGACCTGCGAGTGTTTGATCGTCCACAGCGATCGCGATGGTGGGGGCGCCGTTGGGTTCGAGCATGAGCGCGTACGCGAAAGCGATGTTCATCTCGACTCCGAGCAGGTAGAGGCAGAGCTTGGAGAGTGTGTGCCCCTCTGAGAGCTCGACGACAAGGACCTCGTGCTCCGCGAACGCGAGTTCTTGCTCTGTGAGGATTCGGCGAGCAACGTGGGCGTGGTTAGAGATGAGACGGACCACCGCATGGTCTGAGGCCTCGTGGACGGAGATGGCGCAGATCTGACACTGGGACGCTTCGTCGAAATGTTCGACGAGATCGAGCATTTTGCCCACTTTGTTGGGGAGGAAGACACTGAACTGGACCATTGTGGGGGGAGAGAAGCAGGAGGTGGTGTCAATGGGGCATTCAGCTTCGCTCATGTGTCGTATCCGATCTGCGGTGGCATAAAAGACCGATCGGTCGATCCGATCGGCTCATGTGGTTCTCAGCATACTCGATTTGGCGGGGTTTGGCGAGGGGAATTATTCCTCTGCCGATGCGACTGCGGTGCCTTTGGAGCTCTTGCCGCCGGCGGTCTTTGCGATCCTGGCGCTGCTTGATCCGGAGGACTTGGTCACGCGGACGACGGTTGTCGCTCCGGAGGTGCTCGAGGAGACACTCCCGCCGGCGGTCACGCTGCTGCCGCCACCGCCGCCGCCGCCACCGCCACCGCCGCCGCCACCACCGCCGCCACCTCCGCCTCCGCCACCACCGGCACCGCCGGTGACGACTGTGGTGGTCGCGATGGAGTAGGACGATTCGGAGTCGTCGTTGTCATTGTTCGGGGAAGAGGTGGTTGTATCGGTCTGGGTATCGTCTTGGGTGACGTCCGCTGGTTCTTCTGGTTGAGGGAGTTCGTAGACGAAGATCCGGTGTGTGCCGTTGGCGACCGCCGCGGTCTGTGATGGGAGCCCTTCGATATCTGGGAGGCGGATTCCGCGAGGGCTTGGATCACCAGAGAGGTTCGAGACAAGTACGACAACCTTGGAGAGCGAGCGGACTGCGGACCACTGGATTCCCGATGCTTTGTCGGTGCTCAGGTTGAGGACTTCGAGACGGTCTTCGCCTTGGAGCTTCGATTCGATTTGTACCCACGAGTCGAGCGCGAGCTGGCGGTACTGTTGGTAGTTGACTTGTGGGTGATCGGTCGTGGTAGATGAAGGTGTCCACACGGAGAATCCATCGGCACCGCGGAGGTAGAGGTGCATGATTGTTGCTTTGAGATCCGCGATCGGTGGTGGTGGGGCGTTGTAGTAGTTGCGTGGGTCTGAGAGTCCGTACTCGATATATGGGGAGACCCATGGAACGAGTTTGTGTCCTTGCGGCAACTCGCGAGCCGCTGTTGAGACGTGCTCGAGCGGTGCCCACAACGAAGCAGAGCGCACTGTTGGGCTGGAATCTTGTCCTTGTTGTAGGTTCGAGCGAGTATGGACGGAGTAGGACTCGTAGTGATACGCGACAGGCATCGCGACGTTAAGTCCTGAAGTACGGTAGAAGGTGTCACGGTCCCAGCCTTGGAATCCGTGGTATGTACCACCTCCGCCTCGGTCTTGCTGGCTTCTCCAGACAAATCCAAGATCGAGCTCACCTGGGTAATCTGAGTAGTTCCCGATGTACGCGTTTGAGATATTGGGGTTCGGATGGTTGCGGACTTGACGGACGATCTCACGCACATTGCGTTCGATGTTGGTTGGTTCAAACTCGAGGTCCATGAAGAGGTAGTCGAGGCGTGGGAGTGCGTTGAGCGCGTCACGGAGCGCGTTCGGGTCTACGGACCCGCCGTTGGTGTGATAGGGGAATGGGCAGTTGCGTTCACGGATGAGGATGGTGACCGGTGCGCCTGCTTGTGCGACTCGTTCCATGGATGCTTGGAGGAGCCAACTCATCCATCCGGTGAATCCGATGCCGTGTCCGCCGCTTGGTTGGGGCATCGGTGAGTAGTAGCGTTCTTGTCGTGGATCGAATGCAGGGACACCGAGTGCTTGCTCTTCAGCAGTCGGGTTCTGGGGCCATGTGACATCTCCGTCGGAGTTTCTGAGTGAAACATGGAGATGGTACCACCAGTCGGTGAAGACCGGTTCGGACTCGACGTGTTCCGAGACCTGCATCGCAGCGGACTGGGTGGTGAACACAGGGACAGGGAGCATGCATCCGCCGAGTACGAGAGAAGAGAGTAGGAATGATCCGCGCTTTGCCATGGTGATGAGTCTCCGTGTGGTAGTTCTCGTCATATAGTCCATATCGGGTTCATCCTTGGCCATACAGTGGGGATATGAAACAACGCATCATGGGTAAGCCATGATGGTTATGCAGGTTCTGTATGTTATCGGGAATCAGACGGAGAAGCTGGATCCACACCCACAGCTGCTGCTGGCGTTGGGATTGTTGAAAACAAAGCCTCTTCCCATGATTTCGTCTTTGAAATCAACGATGACGCCGCTCAGGTAGAGCAGGCTCTTAGGGTCGATGATGACCTTGATGCCGTGCTGCTCGAAGACCTCGTCGGAGTCCTTCTGGGTCTCAGTGAGGTCGAGGAGGTAGCTGAAGCCGGAGCATCCGCCGCCTTTGACTCCGACGCGGAGACGGACCTTCTCGGTATCGAGTTCTTGCTTCTCGATGATGCTGAGGATCTCAGCGGCCGCGGTCTCGGTGATGATGACTGAGTCTTGGGCGGTGTCGGTTTGCGTGGTCATGATGCGGCCTCCGTGTCGTCTTGTCTCTTACGTATACGTACGCGTGAGATTCTAGCTGAGTTCTGGTGACTTGATTCAGCTGCCTTGTTTCTCTTTGTAGTCCGATATCGCAGCTTTGATCGCGTCCTCGGCGAGGACGGAGCAGTGGATCTTGACCGGCGGGAGACTGAGCTCCTCGACGATCTCGGTGTTTTTGATATCGAGCCCCTCGTCGAGGGACTTGCCGCGGAGCCATTCGGTCGCGAGTGAGGAGCTTGCGATTGCTGATCCGCATCCGAAGCACTTGAACTTCGCGTCCTCGATGACCCCGGTGTCGTCGTTGACCTTGATCTGGAGTTGCATGACGTCGCCACACTCTGGGGCGCCGACGAGACCAACGCCGATCTGCTTGGATTCTTTGATCTCTTTCTGGGTCCCGAAGGTCCCGACGTTGCGTGGGTTTTCGTAGTGGTCGATGACTTTTTCGCCGTATGCCATGGTTCACCTCTCAGGTGGTTGTGTTCTATCTATTGAACGCTGGTCGCGTCCGAATTATTCGTCGTCAATCCCGTAGGGGACTGACTCGATCTCAGTCCCGCAGGGGACTGACTCAAACTAGTGTGCTGCCCATTCGATCTTGGAGATGTCGATCCCCTCGTTGTGCATGTCGTAGAGCGGCGAGAGCTCGCGGAGCTTCTTGACCGCTTCGATGATCTTGTCGGTCGCGTACTCGACCTGCTCCGTGGTGGTCCAGCGCCCAAAGGACAGGCGGAGCGAGGAGTGGGCGAGGTCATCGCCGACACCCAGGGCTTTGAGAACGTAGCTTGGTTCGAGCGAGGCGCTGGTGCACGCGGAACCCGAGCTGACCGCGATTTCTTTGATGGCCATCATCAGGGATTCACCTTCGACGAATCCGAAGGAGATGTTGGTGATGTTCGCGAGTCGGCGGTCGCGGTGGCCGTTGACCTGGACGACGTCCAGTTCCTTCTCGATTTTGCTTTCGATCAAGTTGCGGAACTCGAGAAGACGTTCGCGTTCGTCGTCCATGGTTTGGGCGCAGAGTTCGCACGCGGCGCCCAATCCGACGATGCCGGTAACGTTGAGTGTTCCGGAGCGGAAGCCGCGTTCTTGTCCGCCGCCTTCTTGAAGAGCGGTGAGGCGGATGCGTGGCTTGCGTCTGCGGACGTAGAGAGCGCCGACGCCTTTGGGGCCGTAGATCTTGTGTCCCGAGAGGGAGAGGAGGTCGATGTTGTCGGTCTTGACGTTGGTCGGCATTTTGCCAACCCATTGGGTCGCGTCGGTGTGGAAGACGACTCCCTTGTCGTGACAGAGCTCACCGATCTCTGGGATCTCGTTGATGGTCCCGAGTTCGTTGTTGGCCCACATGATGGTGACGAGGATCGTGTCGTCACGCAGTGCGCCCTCGACCATCTCGCGTGTGATCAGTCCGTCAGCGCCGGGCTCGAGGTAGGTGACGTCGAAGCCGTCCTTCTCGAGACGCTTGCACGGATCGAGCACGGCTTTGTGCTCGTGTATCGCGGAGATGATGTGGCCGCGACCGGTTTCGCCCGCGGGCTTCTTGGCGTACATGCTCGCGGCGCCCTTGATCGCGATGTTGTTGGATTCGGTGGATCCAGAGGTGAAGATGACCTCCTTGGAGTCCGCGCCGATGATGTCGGCGACTTGCTGACGCGCTTTCTTGACCGCGTCTTCCGCGGCCCATCCAAAGCTGTGATTCCGAGAACCAGGGTTCCCGAAGGTATCGGTAAAGTACGGCATCATGGCTTCAACCACGCGAGGATCGCAGGGGGTTGTGGCGGCATGGTCAAGATACATCGGGAGTGTTACGCCCATGGTTTTTCCTTTCGGAGTCTCTGCCGAGTGTTGTGTGTTCCCGGCTGAGTTTTAGAATCATTCTTATGAGGATTGTAGTCCATTCCCGTTTGACAGGCAATGAGATTCTACGGGTTCGGGGGTGAATTCAGACGGTGAATCAGGAGGCGTGGTACCGCATTTTGACGCGGTTACCTGTGTTGTTGAAAGCGACCTCGGTCATGTAGGCCTTCATGAGCATGACTCCTCTTCCGAATGGTTTGGAGAGGTTTTCGGTGAGGGTCGGATCGGGGAGTGCCTCGGGAGTGAATCCTGGGCCTTGGTCTTCGATCGCGATCTGGAGTTCGCCTTGGCTGACTTTGTATTCGACGGTGACGGGGATGTTGCTGTCGAGTCCCTCGTGGCCGTGGACGAACGCGTTGGTGATCGCTTCTTCGATCGCGAGACGGACCGCGAACAGAGCGGCGTCCTTGAGCCCCGAGTCGGCGGCTAGCTTGAGAATCCGTTCGATCAACTCGGTGATTTGCTCACGGTCATTGATGAGTTGAACGGACTCTGCATCCGGGATGCTTGTGAGTGGATCGCCCATTGCTTCCCGTGTTAGTTTGCGGCGCCGTTGAACTGCTCCATCGCATCGTTCAGCGTCTCATGGATGTTGAAGAGTTTGTTGAGTCGAGTGATGACAAAGACCTCGTAGATCTGAGGGTCGATGTTCGCGAGACGGAGCTTGCCGTCCTTCTCGTTGGTCTTGTTGTTGATGGTGATCAGTGCACCGAGCGCCGCTGAGGAGAGGTGGTCCACATTCGCGAAGTTGATGAGGATCTGCGGCGTAGGGGTGGTGTCGATGAGACCGCTGATCTCGTCGCTGATTGCTTGGATATTTGCCTCGTCCAAGATGTTTCGATCGATGAACTCGACCTGGGTTACATCTTCGATCTTTGAGATCCTGAGTCTGGATTCGGACATCGGGTGCCTCCCGTAGGTGCAGGTGCTGATTCTGTCGCGTCAACTATAGAACCACCGTTGGTTGAGGGCGAGTATAAACGATGATGTGTTGGTACGTATAAAAAAACTCGGAACGGTTGTTGTGCACCGTTCCGAGCTTGTTTTGCGTGATTGCGTTGCTTGATCAGCCGCCGAGTTGATCGAGAAGACCTGGGAAGTGGCGTTCCTCTTCTTCGTTCTGGATCATGATCGTTGGTTTGAGCAGGACCAGGAGAGTCTTCTCTTCCTTCACATCGATGCGGTTGGAGAAGAAGCGTGAGAGGATGGGGATCTTCGAGAGGACAGGCACACCGGTCTCGACTTCGACTTCGTCAACCAGGCGCTGACCGCCGAGCATGATGGTGCCTTGGTCAGGAACGGTGACGGTGGTGTTGATCTGTGTCGAGGTGACGGTTGGCTGCTGGATCGTACCGGTGAAGGTCGAAGCGTTGCCTGTGCCGCCTGCGCCACCGCCGCCACCACCCGCGGCACCCTGCTGGGTGACGGTACGTGGGTTGGAGTCGAGGTCGTTATCCGAGAGCTGGGTCTGGATGGTCATGGTGACGTAACGACGATCCGCGGAGACTACGCCGGTGATGTCGAGGAGGACACCGTCGGAGATTGGGGTCAGGACTGGGTCGAACGCACCGGAGTTTGAGCCGGTGATCGGTGTGAGGTCCGAGACGTAGGTGGTGGTGGTCGCGACGGTGATGAATGCTCGCTGGCCGTTGGTAAAGGTCAGGCGTGGAGCGGTGAGTGTCACCGAGCGTTGGTCTGCTTGGGTCGCTTCGACGAGGAAGTCCACCTGGACGTCGTCGAGGAATCGAGCGGTCACGCCGAGCGCTGGGTTCGCACCGAGGATGTCGGCTGCGAACGAGCTTGCACCCGCGAGTGTTTCGGTCAGACCGAACGAGTTCTGAGCGGCGCGGATGACCGACCACTGGTCGTTGTTGGCGCCTCCGCCGCCGTTGGCGCCGGGGCTGAACACGGGCTGGTTGATGACACCGATCGCGTCTGGAACGCCGTCGCCGTCGGTATCGATCGGGAAGTTACCGCCGCCCGAGACGTTGTCGTTGAGGAGTCCGGTGATGGGATCGAAGTAGTCCGCTGGGAGCAGGGATGGATCGATCGCGACGGCACGCTGGTACTCGGTGCTGTTGGCGTTGAAGTAGACGTCGATGTCGAAGCCGATCTGCTCGAAGAAGTTCTGATCGACAGACATGAAGCGGGTTTCAACGTTGATCTGCACAGCACGCTGTGAGCGGAGCTTGTTGAGCAGTCCGATGACCTCACGGTGGTAGCGGGGGGTGGTGGTGATGATGAAGTTGCCGTTGAGGGAGGTCAACGAGCTGGTATCACCGCCGGCGTCTGCCCATCCGTCTGGGTCAACACTTGATTGGATGAGGTCGGAGATTGCGGTGACGCGATCTTCGCGAGTGGTGAGCTGGATCTGGGTGCCACCACCTGAGAACGGGCTTTGTCCGCCGCTGCTGCCGCCGCTGCTCTGGATGTTGAACTGCGGAGCGTTATCGAAGTCGGGGACCTCGAAGAGGAGGTCACGCACGTCGTAGATTTCGAGGATGGTGTTCTGACGGAGCACATCATCGGAGGAGATGGTGAGGATGCCGTCTTGGACCGCCCAGCTTGCTGGGAGGACTGGATCGGATGCCTTGGCAAGCACGCGGTCAAGGAGGACCTCGAGGGTGACGTTGTTGAGGCGGAGGGTGATCGGGGTGTCCGGATCGACTCCGATGTCTGCGAGTGATTCCCAGTCGGTGTCGATGTCGAGGTTCGCGGTGGTGCCGATGAATGCGAGGACGTCCTCGAAGGAGTTGTCATCGAAGTCCACAGGCATGCGGGACTCACGGAGCTGAGTCAGCACGGCACGATTGGCTTCGGATTCTGCGTACTCGAGGGTAGAGCCGCGGCGGAAGCTGATCGCTGGCCAGTCATCTGGGTAGTCCAGCAAGAAGTCTGGGAGGATCATCGCTTCCTGGTTGTCGAGCGATTCGTGTGCGTAGCTCAGGTTCTTGTCACGCTGAACGTTGAGGAACCCACGGTAGACGATGGTGTCCTCGATGATGTCCTTGAGGAGCAAACCCGATGGGTTTGCTGGATCAAGGAAGAGGATGTTCTCAACAATCTCGAGTGCTTCTTCGTACTTGAGTTCGGACTGGAGAGCACGGACGCGCTCGAGCGATGCGAGGACGCGCTCGTCACGCTCGTTGAGGCGCTGGGTCTCAAGCTCGAGGGTGCGCTGCTCACGTTCGGCGGCTTCTTGCTCAAGACGTGCTTGGCGGAGCTGCTCGTCGCGCTGTGCGATGGTTGATGCGAGGCCGTCGAGTTCTGCGAGGTAGTTCTCGTAGGTTGCTTCCGGCATGAACTCG
Organism: Phycisphaerales bacterium; assembly: GCA_965250055.1. Taxonomy (GTDB): domain Bacteria; phylum Planctomycetota; class Phycisphaerae; order Phycisphaerales; family UBA1924; genus UBA1924. The sequence continues at coordinate 552,549 of OZ252285.1, forward strand.
CGTGCACGCTGGACTTCCAAACGAGCTTGAGCGACGAGACCTGAAGCGACGGAGGTGTCTCCGGCTGCGAGGGCGTCGTTGGCTTGAGTGGTGAGGTTGTCGTAGGTCGCGGTGAGACGCTGCATGATGATGCTGCTCTCTTGGATTGGATCGTCCAATCCGCCGCCTGATGGTCCGCCTTGGACGCCGAGAGCGATCTCGACTTCGTTGAGGCGCTGACCAGCGAGGGTGCGTTCCTCGTCGGAGATGTAGGAAGCGAAGTTTTCGAGCAGGTTGTTGTAGCCGCTCATCGCGTCGTTGAGGCGACGCTCTTCGTACGCGACGTTCGCGTTGGCGAGGAGGGTTTGCGCCTCGAACTTGCGTGCGGTCTCGACGAGATCGACTTCCGCTGGTTCTTCGTTGGTGGTATCGGTTGGTTCAACCTCGACGATGATGACTTCCGGATCGTCATTCTCGACTTCTGTAGGTTGGTTGAGCATGTCCTCGGCGTTGGATATCAGCCACTCTGAGGAGTTGCCTGATTCTGGAGCGAGCATACCCATCGATGGGGTCGCGGCTCCGAAGGTTTCGCCGCGTGTTTGCTCGAGGTCGGCGATGCGTGTGCGGTACACAGTCAGCTTGCGACGTGTCTGTGCGTCGAGCTCGAGTCCGAGCATGCCGATGCGGTTGATGATGTTCTTGGCGCGGGTGTAGTCGCCGCTATTGAAGGAGTCGATCGCGGAGCGGAGGGTCGCTGGGACCATCGGCAGCGCTTGGTTGCGACGGATAGTGATCTGATCGGAGACGGCGTTAGCGCGATCGATCTGATCCTGAGTGGACTTGGATGAGTTGCGGACAGTCTGGATCTGACGCTCTGCGTCTACCAGTCGGTCGCCACCTAGTGCGAACTCTGCTTTCTGGAGTGCAATATCGTGGCGGTCGGTGCGTTGGATAGAGCGTTCGATGTTTGCGAGCAGCTTCCAGACACGCTGGTCCTGCTCGTCGCTCAGGGTCATCCCGCTCGGGGAATCTTGGAGGGCTTGGATCATTGCTCGTGCACGAATGAACTCTCCGTCAGAGAAGAGTTGTGTCGCACGATCGAGCACATCACCCGCTTGGACACTTGCGTGTGTTTCCGGGACGGCTGCGGGGTCAACGCTTGCGTAAGCGAGCGAAGCCGCGGCTCCGGTAGTGGCGAGAAGCAAGGTCACGAATCGTTGTCTGGTGGGTGACATCCGGAATCACTCCGTTCAAGGTGTTTGTACCGACTGTGGTGTCGAGTTGTCCTGTATCTACATATGGTGAGCGGTCACTATCATCGTATCCGCACAACGGCTTTCATGCGCGCCAATCGACGCCCGGGAACCGTAGGGAGGGACAATACCGGCATCAGATGCAAATCGCAAATGGTTGGCATGAATTTGATCCCCATATTCATGATCGTTGATGCCGAGTAATTGGTCTTCTCGTGAGGTTCGTAGTTGGGATCAGTGTTGCTGATCCATCTGTTTCTTGTGTGGTTGTCCCGAATCATCGAGCGTTGGAGCACGGAAGCGGGGCCGTGCGAGCCGATGATGAGTGGTCTATTCGATCAGAATCGTAGTTGGTTGCTCTCGATTAGAGAGAAAACGAGAAGGTCGGCTCAATTCTATTAGAACGAGCGGTCGAGGGGGATGGATGATGAATCAGAGGATCGTCCCTGATTGATGATCAGGGGTGGGGTATCAGACGACGTTGCTGAGCCAGCGAGCATTGAGGAGCGAGGGTTCCTGTAAGTATTTCTTAGGAAGTGACTTGGCGTTCTTGGCGTTCTCGGATTCCACGCTCAGGTCCTTGGGGAAGACGCGATCGGCGCTGAGCATAAAGATGTCTGTGGTGACACGATCGGTGTCTTGATCTCCCAGATCCGAGATGAGTTGCTCGACGCCTTCGAGGGCCATGGACTCGGCTTCGAGGATCGAACTGGCGGTGCAGATGACCTCAGCGTACAGAGCGTTCGGTTTTTGGTCAGTCTCGTAACGGAGCAAGCAGCGGAAGGGGGTGATCCCCAGTTCGTTGCCCTCTTCGTCGAGATTGGACTCCGGATCGACGTTGAGGACCAGTGCCCACTGGGTCCGAGCAAGCTCAACAATTTCGTCGGCATTGAGCAGGTCGGGACGATCGCTTGGGGTTATCAACACTGAGCGGTGTTCGTGGGCCGCGGCGTCGGCGCCGGCGGGTTCTTCGATCGCGTGCAGATCAAAGGATGCGAGGAGCTGCTCGATCTTGGTGCGGAGCTCGGGCTCGACACGGATTGTCAGGATTTTGTGCTCGTCTACGAACGCATAGAAGAACGGCTCCTCGGACACGGCTCCGAATCCGATCATGCCGTCCTCGAAGAAGAAATCGTGGTATCGCTGCAGGAAGTTGGTGACGCGTTCCTGTCCGATCGGTTCGTAGGCGATGTACGGATCGATCTCGCGGTAGCAGTCGTGTCCGATGTAGTCGAGGATCGGGAAGACGCGTCCCGGCATGAGCGCGAAGACCTGGACCCAGAGCGCGTGAAGTCTTGGGGCGCTGATGACAACGTCGTAAACGTAGCGATCGGGCCACGCTTCGATGTCGTCGATGCCGTCGTCTCCGTCGGCGGGCTCGAAGTCGGAGGTGTAGCCCTCTTGGGGTTTCATGGATTCAACGGGATAGACACCCAGCGGGAACTCGAATCCTTGAACGGTTCGTCTTTCAATAGATTCATCGGCTACGCAGCGTGACATCGGGACGTGATACTCCTGCCGGGTTATCGGCATCTCTAAGGGTAGACTCCAATGGAGAATGATGCTTCATGGATAGCCCCTGAGTCTTGCTGAGGACAGGATGACTACCCTATGGGCATGATCCACGATGCCTCCACAGAAAGCTCCGATTCCGCTCCAGTTCAGCTGGCTTCACTCATCGCGATTGCTGTCGGGAACACGCGGACAAGGGTGGGCTCGTTCGCGGGGAGTAAAGAATGTCTGAACCCACAATCGTTCGATTCGACCGACGCGACGGGGATTGCCCAGCGTGTCAAGGAGATCGCTGATTCCCTCGGAGAACGCTCCGCGGAGCATCCGACGATCGTGCTTGCGGGGGTTCACCCAAAGCGTGCTGATGAGATCGAGCGTGCGATCCGTGATGAGGTGCCTTTCCCGAGCTATCGGTTCGGTCGGGACTTCCAAATCCCCATCCAGCACACACTGACGGAAGCGGGCGAGATGACCGTTGGTCAGGATCGCTTGCTGTGCGCACTGGGGGCGTTTGACACGCTCGGACAAGCGTGTGTGGTCATCGATGTCGGGACCGCGGTGACGGTGGACTTTGTAGACGGGACCGGGGTCTTCCACGGGGGGGCGATTATGCCTGGGATATCGATGATGCTGTCATCGCTGCACGATTCGACGGCGAATCTCCCGAAGCTGACATATAAGAAGCTCGATGAGCATTCCAAGGAACCAGCGAAGCAAACAGACGAGGCGATTTTGCTTGGTGTGACCTACGCCGTGCGCGGCGCGGCTCGTTTGCTGACTGAGCGTTACGCCGAGCATTACCAGGCGTATCCGCAGACCATCGTCACGGGCGGCGATATGGGCGTGCTCGAGGGCGACGAGTTGTTCGATTCGTTCGTTCCCGATCTGCAACTGCAGGGGATCCGCGTTGCGTGTGCGCAGCTGGTTCAGGAAGACGACAACGAGGAATGAACGCGACGCATTCCATCGAGTCTCCGATCAATGCGATGGGAGCGGTGTCGATCATCACGCTCCGATCAGATGACGTGGACGCGTTGACGGCTCGGCTCGGACTGGGAAAGCTGGGAGTCGGACAGATTTCGCTGCGGACAGTGCTGGGTCTCGATGAGGCATTGGTCGCGCGGTTTGATGTGGGGTCGGTCATGCTCATGCCCCACGGCGGGATCGGGATCACTCGCGCGATTTCCAAAGCGCTGAGTGATGCAGGCGTACCTTTGCAGCGTGAAGATGATCCGAGCGTGTTGTATCCGGAAGCTCAAGATGTGCACGAGTCGCGGATGCTCGCAGCGCTTGCGAGGGCGCCGAGTCCGCTCGCGGTGGATGTGCTGTTGCAGCAGCCGGAGCTTTGGCGATCGTATCCGGACGCAGAAGCGAGTGACGCGCACGCACAGCTCGATCGTCTGATCAATCCCGCTTTGGTGGTGATGGTCGGGCGCGCCAATATTGGGAAGTCATCGCTGGTCAATGCGCTCGCGGGGTCGTCCGTCGCGATGGTCGCGGATCACGAGGGGACGACGCGGGACCATGTTGGTGTGATGCTTGAGCTTGGTGGTCTGGTGGTGCGTTGGGTCGATACGCCTGGGATTGATGAGCGTGTTGAGGTGGGCGATGAGCTCGCGATGGCTGAGCCGGTGATCCGCGGCGCGGATTTGGTTGTTCATGCGATCGATCATGACGATGCGGATGGCGCTCTGGACCCTCGTTTGTCTGCGTCCATCAGCGATGGGACACGCGTGGTCCGCGTAGGGCTGCGGAGTGATCTGGGGGATTCGCGGGCGCCAGTAGATCTGCGATGCAGCGTCAAAGCGGGGATCGGGATCGACCAGGTAGCAATCGGGATCCGCGATCGGCTCGTCAATCCCGTGCTCCTGAGCAATCCCGGGGCGTGGCGATTCTGGGATTCCTGATGCTTTGGGGCACTTTCTGAGCTAATATCTCCCCCTGATCCACGCGTGAGCGGTGTGATGGGCTTATCCACAGCATTCCTGGATTGGGATACTGAATCCCGATCTGTTTAAAGAGTTAGGTTGAGCAATGGACGATCGTCAAACACAAATCAAGGCCGGCGCTGGTCTGGAAGACTCGCGGATCAACAAGGAGTTTATTGACTTCTTGAACAAATGGAGCTCGCCGGTGATTCTGGTCATCGCGATCGCGGCTCTGGTCTGGGCGGGACTCGGATGGATGGAACGCAAGAAGATCGAGAAGATCGATCAAGCGTTCGGTGATCTGCACGCCGCGACGGTGGGTGGGAATCCTTCTCCGGCATCGCTGTCCGCGCTCGCTGAGGAATACGCCGGTGTGAAGTCGGTCTCTGAGCTCGCACAGCTGACCACGGCTGACCTGTACATCTCGGCGTTCGTGCGCGGGATTCAACCTGGCGCTCAGATCTCACCTTTGACGGGCGGTCCGCTCGATGAGACCGATGCACTCGACGAGGGTCAGCGTCAGGTTTACCTCGATCAAGCGGATGATCTTGTGCAGAGCGTGATTGCGAGCAATACAGATGTTGAGGGCAAGGAGATCTTTGTCCTCCACGCGCTGGTTCGAGCCGCGGCGATTGATGAGTGCAAGCGTGACTTTGACGGCGCGAAGGCTTCGTACGAGCGTGCGATTGCAGTAGCCAACTCGATCTCGATGCCCGCACTTGCGAACTACGCGCAGATGCGGATTGATGCACTGGGGAGCTACAACGCTGAGCTGACGCTCCCGAGTCGTGAGGACTTGGTGATGCTTCCGGGTGAAGAGATCCCCGAGCTTCCAGAGGTTTCGACAGAGACCAGCGAAACTGAAGACGGTGATGACGCTGCAGTAGATACCGAATCCACTGATGAACCAGCGGCGGACGCACCTGCTTCGGAAGATCCGGAAACCGAATCGCCGTGAGTGAATCGGGCGATCAATCGGCGCCCGATCCCGCTATCCCGGACCTGATTATGCCAGGCGGGAAGGTCGATCCCGACGCGGTCCGTGCGGCGTATGAAACAGCAAGACAAAACGGCGACGACGAGTTTCTCGTGCGCGTTCGCTTTGAAATTTCACGGTCGTCGCTGAGCACGCGTCTGGATAAGTATCTGACGACGCGCGTGACATTCATGAGCCGAAACCAGTTGCAGAACCTGATGGCTGAGGGCGGCGCGACGGTCAACGGCAAAGCGGGGAAGTCCTCAACGAAACTCAAGGACGGCGATCAGATCGAGCTCGTTATCCCGCCTCCTCCATCGGGTGACATCGAACCCGATCCGATCCCGTTGGATGTTTTGTATGAGGATGAGCATATTTTGGTGCTCAATAAGCAGCCTGACATCATCGTGCATCCGGCGCGTGCTGAAAACAGAGGCACGATGCTCAACGCGCTGGTGCATCATTTCCAGACCAACTCCAGCGGAGAGCTGTCCTCTGTCGGCGAAGAGTTTGCGCGTCCCGGCGTGGTGCATCGTCTCGATCGCAACACGTCTGGGTGCATCGTCTTTGCCAAAACCGATCAAGCGCACTGGCAGATGGGTAAGCAGTTCGAAGAGCGCAAGGTGGACAAGCGGTACTTGGCGCTGGTGCAGGGGTGGGTTGAACCTGATGAGCAGCTGATTGATCTGCCGCTTGGGCCGCACCTGTCGCGCGCCAAGGGTGCTCGGGAGAAGCGGGTGGTGCGGTTTGACGATCTTGGGAAACCGAGCAAGACTGTGTGTCGAGTGCGCGAACGCTACGAGCTTCCTGCACTGGGGCACAAGCATGTTTCGCGCCGGTATTCACTAGTCGAGCTGGAACTGATGACGGGGCGGACGCATCAGATCCGTGTGCATCTGTCGCATATCGGGTACCCGATCGTGGGAGATGATTTGTATCGCGGGAAGCCATTGATGGATGAAGAGAGCAATCCGTTGATTGAGCGTCAGGCGCTCCACGCGGCGTTGCTTGCGTTTACGCATCCGATTACCAATGAACCGATCGCGTTTGTGGCGCCGGTGCGGGATGAGATGCTGGAATGCATCCGCTATCTGCGCGAGCATGGCAAACCCCAAGCGGTGCATGTCGAGGGCACGGTGCCGATGGTTCGGCTTGGTTTAGACTGAAGCGGGTCCCGCTGTGGATTGGGTAAAAAGCCCGTGCGATGAGTGGGTTGCTTCGTGATCGAGGAGCCAGCGTTTGCGAGGGAGTCCACCGCCGTAGCCGTGGAGGGTTCCGTCGGCGGCGATGACACGATGGCAAGGCACGACGATGCTGACGCGGTTCTGACCATTGGCAAGACCGACGGCGCGGGCGCCTCCTGGATTGTCGAGGCGGGTCGCGAGCTGCCCGTAGGAGATGGTTTCTCCGAAGGGGATGTCAATAAGCGCGTTCCAGACTTTGGTCTGCCACTCCGATCCGGGACAGTCGAGGGGGACGCTGAACTGCTGAAGCTCGCCTTGGAAGTAACCATGGAGCTCGGACTCGAGTTGATCGAGGAGCGGGTGATCGCCTTCAATCATCTTTGTATCAAACGCGGCTTCGAGTTCGGACTGCTCCCGCTGAGCACGCTCGGGGGATCCCATTTCGAGCAGGCAGATGCCGCGGTCCGTGGTTGCGGCACGGAGAGGGCAGAGGGGGGATTGGATGACGCGGGAGATGAGGGGCATGTGGAAATCATAACCGCCCACCACGCGATCTGCATGGTGGGCGGCTGCTTGTATCCCGAGGGAGCAGGACTAATCAGACGTACAGGCATCGCAATGGGATTCCTGCTCGTCTGCTGTTTTACAGTTCACGTTCGGGATGATCGCGGCGCGAGCAAACTTCTTGCTCACTTTCGCGAGCGATACCGTCCGGGTATCGATCACCGAGGTCCGCTTCTGGTAGTTCTTGACCACCACGAAGGGCAGATTCACGGCGATCACAATCCGGGGGAGATCGGTCTCGTCTGGACGCAAGTCCAAGCGGCTGATCATCGGTGCGGTGTCGCCTTCAACCGGATTGATGGCGTGGAGGAACTCACGCTTCTCATAGAGAACCATGACATACGTTCCGGGCAGGATGTCTTCAGGCGCGAGTGAACGCGCCATCGTGATTTGTGCGTTCATTTGAAACTCCTAGCGCAGGGGATAACGACTCCGACGCAGCGAAGCGACGGACTGATCAACATCAACATGCACGAGCGTGTTGATACGATAATGCCGGGGCGTGAATGAAAGATGCCGGGTGAACCACACCCGGCGTGTGGTCAACCCATGTCTACGCAAGCAAAGTCAGACCAATCAGAATGCTGGTGACTTGCGCGCTTGCTTTCAATGCCTGAAATCTTCAGGGATAGCATGGGGACTCCTTTCGTTCTTGCACAATGCAAAGAACAGTGGAGAGAGTTGTTGGTTCCTTGATCGAAGAAGTCAACAAGTATCGTTATAAAGTTATTGCGATAATTCTGAACACTTATCCGATGCGTTCTTGCCCGTTCATGTACGGACGCAGCGCTTCGGGGACGGTGATCGAGCCGTCGGCGTTTTGGTACATCTCGATGATCGGGATCAGGATGCGTGGCGATGCGGCGACGGTGTTGTTGAGGGAGTGGCAGAAGGTGGTCGCGCCTTTGCCGTTCTCTCCTCCAGCGCGGTATCGCATGTTGAGGCGTCGGCACTGGAAGTCGTAGAGCCGGCTCGCGCTGTGGGTTTCTCCGAACTCACCTGTCGGGACCCCTTGGTCGTCCTCGTCGCCTCGCGAGGGCATCCAGCATTCGATGTCGATCATGTCGGCGTTCTTCACGCCGAGGTCTCCAGTGCAGCACTGGAGCAAGCGGTGGGGGAGTCCGAGGGATTTGAGGAGTGATTCGACGAACCCCATCATGTCCTTGTGATGCTGGCGCGACTTCGATTCATCCGCGACGTCGATCACGACCTGCTCGACCTTGTCGAACTGGTGGATGCGGTACAGACCAGCCGTGTCTTTACCTGCCGCTCCTGCTTCTCTACGGAAGCAGGTCGAGACGGTGACGTACTTGAGCGGGAGCTTTGCTTCGTCGATGATCTCGTCTTGGTGGAGTCCCATGAGTCCGACTTCACCTGTGCCGGTGAGGTACATGTCTTGTCCGCCGCCGCGTGCTTCTTCGTTGACCTGGTAGGACTGGTCCTTGCCTCCTGGGAAGAATCCGGTCCCGATCATTGCTTGTTCGCGCACGAGGACCGGGACGCTCATTGGGGTGAAGCCGTTCTCGTTGGTCATCGTGTCGATCGCGTAGCGGAGGATCGCTTGGTGGAGTTTCATCCCGTCGCCGCTGAGGATGTACGAGCGTGATCCCGCGATCTTGACGCCTCGTGGGAAGTCAACGAGGTTGTGCATCTCGCAGAGCTCGATGTGTGACTTGGGAGCGAATCCTTTGTTCTGCTCGAAGGTCTTGTCCCAGTCCCATCCTTCGAGCGCCCAGCGGGAGATCTCGACGTTGTCATCGCTCGTGCTACCTACAGGGACATCGTCGTCGGGAGGGAGCGGGATCGCGAGCAGCAGCTCGTTGAGCTTTGGTTCGACCTGCGAGATTTGTTCGTCCAGTGTGGTGATCTGGTCCTTGAGTTTTGCGGGTGCTTCTTTGATCTCCGCGATCTGCGCTTCGATGCTCGGCTTGTCGGCGTCGCTGGCGCCTTTGAGCTGTCCCATGAGCTGACCGATCTTTGGGCCGGTGTCTTTGGAGAGCTTCTTTTGCTCTGAGCGCAGCGATTCTTGCTCGCTCTGGAGTGAGCGTCGCTGCTCGTCGAGCTTGAGGAGCTCGTCGATGTCCACGGCGTAGTTTTTCTTGGCGCAGCCGTCTTTGAAACGCTGGGGGTCTTCACGCAATGCTTTGAGGTCGATCATGGTCCGAGAGTGTAGGTCTTGGGGCGGCAAATGGGGTTTTTGGAGGCAGACTTCATGGAATCGTTGTATGATCCAGTGATGGAATACGGCCCGATCGCGCCAACCTGGTTTGTGCTCCCGCTCGCGATGCTCGCGTTGCTGGTGGTCGCAGCGCACATGATCGTTTTGCGAGAGCATGCGATCGGGAAGATGCCTGAGTCCAGACGCCAGATCCGGATGATGACTGGCTGGATCATGATGTTCACCATCCCGCTGACAGCATACGGATTCGGGATTGTCCACCCCGCTCAAGAACAAGAGTTCCTGTACGCGTGGACTTGTATCGTTGGTCTGCTGGGATTGATCGTGCTGATGGCGTGCGTGGATGCGATCAACTCGATCCGTCTTGCGAAGGTCCAGCGACGGGAACTGCGGGATCAACTGCGAGCGTATCTGAGTGAGCCGGAGCAGATCGGATGATCCCAGAACACCGCCCGACTCGGCTGCCTGTGTTCTTGGCGTCTGCTCTCTCGAAGCTCTACTCCATCGGGATCAACCATCAGAATCGAAAATACGACCGCGGCGTCGGGGTGACTCGCTTTGATCGCGGCGTCATCTCGATCGGGAACTTGTCAACGGGCGGGACTGGGAAGACGCCGCTGGTTCAGCATGTCGTGCGGACTTTGATCGAGCATGGTCACCATCCCGCGATCGCGATGCGTGGGTACAAAGCGAAGCCTGGCGAGATGGGCGACGAGCAGCGCGAGCATGCATCGGTTTTTCCAGGGGTTCCGATTGTCGCTCAGCCGGATCGGACGTCGGGATTGCACGCGTTGTTTGCGAGCGATCGCGGGGCGGATGTGGACGTGGTTGTTCTGGATGATGGGTTTCAGCATCGAAAGATCGCGCGGGATCTGGATGTGGTGTTGATTGATGCGTCTCGTCCGCCGAGTCGTGATGCGCTGTTGCCACTTGGTCACCTGCGCGAGAGTGCTGAGTCTCTGGGGCGCGCCGATGTCGTGGTCATCACGCACGCGGAGATGATCGAGCAGGACGAACTGGGCGAGCTTCGCAGTTGGATCATGAAGCGGGTCGATGAAGCGACAGTGATCGCGGCAACGGAGCATCGGTGGGATTCGATTGACTTGTATGGCTCTGATCAGCAGACTCGAAACGAGTCGATTGAGTGTCTGGAATCCAAGCGCATCGCTGTGCTCACAGGGATCGGGCATCCCGGTGCGTTCGTGTCAATGGCAGAGGATGCAGGCGCGAAAATTGTGCACCGAGTTGATCGTCCCGACCATGAACCTTTCACAAGCGCTTTGCTTGAGCGGTTCTGGCAAGGGGCGCAGGAAGCTGGAGCTGAGGGTGTTCTGATGACCTCTAAGGACTGGTGCCGCGTTGAAATGACCGGAAAGCAGGCAGAAATGATCGGTAGACTCCCGGTTTACATTCCGCGGCTTGGGGTCAGATTCCGGAGTGGTCAGAGTGAGTTTGATCGCGTCTGCATCGACAGGGTTGTTTGCCGATAAAAAAGTCCATTTCTGCTTGCCAAATGCACATCGTAGGCCAAATTGACCATGCACCATGCGGTCTATGCCTAGCATTGTGTGATAGAAATCTCGCACCCCTGGCGGAGGGCGTTCCGCACTGGACACAAGTCCCTTAATCTAACTGGAGCACGAGGACATGAAAAATCGTAAAGGTCTCAGAAGCTCGATCATGTTGGCAGCAGGCATTGGCCTCGCAGCAACATTGATGGGCTGTAACTCAACAACCGCACGTACTGAGCGTGCTGACGATCACCACGGCGGTATTGATCTGACCGGTGCTGATGATAGCAGCGCACCAGCAACCACCACTACAAACGAGCGTCCAGCACGCACCACGTCGTGGGGTTCGTACTCGCCTTCACTCGGTGACGGCGAGACCATGGCACGTATGGCATTCCCAACCGGCGAAGTCCGCACCAGCGCGATTCTTCTTCATCAGGTCATGCCTGGCGAAGTCGTCCGCGGCCAGGACTTCGATTTCACCTACCACGTCACCAACCTGACCAGCTCCGAGCTGCAGAACGTGATCGTGACGCTCAACTCCAAGAGCAACCTCGAAATCTCCGAGTCCGATCCACGCGCCAACAACAGCGGCGGCGACATGGTCTGGGCACTCGGAAACTTCGCACCAAAGGAAACCAAGATCATCCACCTTACCGGTATGGCCAACAAGGTCGGTCAGGCATCGGACTGCATCACTGTTTCCTACAATAACTTCCTCTGTGCAACCCTCAACGTTGTTGAGCCTGCACTTGCGCTGACTAAGACCGCGACCGAGCGTGCTTCGCAGTGTGATGACATCGTCTTCCGCTTCACTGTGAAGAACACCGGTACCGGTGCAGCAAACAACGTCGTGATCACCGACACCCTCCCAGAGGGCGTCGCGATGGCAAACGGCAGCCGGAACGTCAACATCCCTGTTGGTACACTCGGTTCGGGTGAGTCCAAGACCTACGAGGTCAAGGCGAAGGCATCCTCGACCGGTACCTTCCGCAACACCGCGAACGCAACTGCTGACGGTGGTCTCACAGCTGAATCCGGCTCGACCAGCACTGTCATCGTTGCTCCTGAGCTCGCGCTCTCCTCGAAATGTTCAGAGACTCAGTTCCTTGGTCGCAACATGACCTTCGGATACACCCTCGAGAACGTTGGTAGTGGCGAAGCTACAACCACCACCGCATCGGCAACCATCCCTGCAGGCACCTCGCTCGTTCGTGCTTCAGAAGGTGGCCGCGTTTCGGGCAACCGCGTTGTCTGGGACTTCGGCACCCTCGCGAAGGGCGCTGAGCGTGACTTCTCGATCACTGTCCTTGCATCAGACGCAGGCGAGTACACCTCGTCGGCAGTCGCCAACGCTTCGTGTGCTGAGTCTGTCGAAGATTCCTGCACCTCCGGCGTCAAGGGTATCCCAGCGGTCCTCCTCGAAGTGGTTGACATCACTGACCCAGTCGAGGTCGGCGGACAGACCACGTACGTGATCACCGTCACCAACCAGGGTTCGGCTGAGGACACCAACGTCCGCGTCGTCGCGACCCTCCCAGACGAGCAGGCATACGTCGGCTCGACCGGTACCACCGCTGGTACCGTCAACGGTCAGCGCATCTCCTTCAGCCCAGTCGGTACCCTCGAGGTCGGCGGGGTTGCATCGTGGCGCATCACTGTCCGTGCTGACGCTGGCGGCGACGTCCGCTTCCGTCTGGAAATGACCTCGGACAACCTGACCAGCCCGGTTATCGAAACCGAAGCAACGAACCTGTACGAGTAAGCTCGACAGATTCGACTCAGGTCATCTGACCCTCTCAACACCCCGCTTCGGCGGGGTGTTTTTTTGTACACACTCCGCTCGGATGGCGCAGAAATGGGTGACAGACAATATTTGAGTCAGATCAACGATGAATGAGAGAACCGACCGATTGAAATGTGGTATACAAGATCAGAAGTTCATGCGCACAGAAACACCCACATCCGAATCACATCCCGATCTGCCGGTCATCGTGCTCGCGAGTTCATCGCCGCGCCGGAGGGAGTTGCTCACTTCAGCTGGGATCGAGCATCGGGTCCGTCCCGCTCAGATCGACGACGGCGAGCTTGAGCCGGGAGAGTTCACGAGCGCGGACCAATGGGTCGTCGCGCTGGCGTATCTCAAAGCGATCTCCAGCTCTCGGCTGCTCCAAGACGAGGATGCGAGCAAGCAACTGGGTGAGTGTACGGATGGACAGATCGTCATCATCGGCGCCGACACGGTCTGCGTGCACGATGGACAGATCATCGGTCAACCAAGGGATCGGGATCACGCACGCGAGATCATCAAGACGATGAGCGGCGCGACCCACGAGGTCCTGACTGGAGTTGCAATCCTTGAACCCAAGGGAGATCGGCGGGAGCTCTTCGTCGACCGATCGGTAGTGACTGTCGGCGAGATCCCAGAGGATCAGATCGAGGTGTACCTGGATTCCATGCTCTGGCAAGGGAAAGCGGGCGCGTACAACATCTCCGAGCGTTTAGCCGCGGGTTGGCCGATCGAGTTTACAGGCGACGAGAATTCCATCGTCGGGCTCCCGCTTTCCAGAGTCGTCGAGCGCGTCGCGTCGTTCTATCTGGATTGATCGCTTCAACTCGATTTGTTGATATAACGCAGTCATGAAAAAACACCCGGCTCAGATGAACCGGGTGTCTTCGTTTTTGTAATCTTTATTCTCAGCGACGACGTCGTGCGGAGAACAGCATCGCGGCTGAGGAGATCAGCACGGTGCTTGGGACTGGGACGGTGGTTGCGCGGATCGCGAATGCACCACCGAACGGGACGTCCGGGCCGTCCATGCGGGTGTGGTAGCCGGCATCGGTGAGATCGCCGAAGCTGCCGTAGTAGAACCATGAGCGGTCGGCACGCGCGTCGGTGTCGTAGCGAGCGGGGCTCGAGTATCCGGGCTCGTTTTCGTCGTCGTAGACGAGTTCAGCGAGGTGGCTGACGGTGACGAAGAATCCGCCTGAGACGGAGAGGTTGGAGATGTCAACGGAGTTGAGGACGCCGCCGCCGGTCATTGGGTTGTCGATGACCTCGGTGTAGATGTTTGTTGCGTTGGTCGGATCGAAGTCGTTATCGATGTCCTGGTAGATGCGGACGGTGACCTGGTTATTCTCAGAGAGACGTCCGAGTTCGAAGCTGATATTGACAATATCTTCGCTCGCGTCTTGGGTGGTGAAGTAGTTTCCCCAGAGCATGTGGATGTCGCCGTACTGTTCGAACGAGCGTGGTGGTCCGAGGGTGACATGGGATCCGCCGTCGTCGTAGCTGTAGACATTGGCGAGGGTGCTGGTGGAGGCAAAAGCCAGGGCGCTCAACACGAGCGTGCTTCGAATCATCGTTTCTTTCATCGTGAACTCCTTATCGATGGAAATGGAGTTCGATGGTACAGTGAGAAGGATATAAACTCAAGGAAATCATTGACTTGGTGCAGAAATGAAGAACTTGCCCCAGTTTTGAGGGTGAAGTATTATATTGATGCTGGGGTGAATTGCGTATTACGCGGCGCGGCGTGCAGAACTTTGGTCTTGATCGATCATGCGCCAAGCGTTGCGATTCGGGACAAGAAGCTCTGCTGGAACAGTGGACTCGTCGCGGAGCATCGTGACCTTGGTGAAGCTGATGAGGGTCGCGTACTTGGAGTTGGACTTCTCGTCCCAGTACTGGTCGCCTCCCATGATGCGATCGTCGTAGGTTTCGCGCAGGTTGATGATGTCGTCAGGGGTGAGGTCCTCAAACTCATCCACTCGATGCACGATCGCTTTGGCGACGACGCGTTTGCTCGTGGGTTTGATGAAGACCACATCGCCTGGGCTGACCTTCCCGAACGGTGCTCGGCGGTCTTGACCTAGACGAGACTCGAGCGTCTTGGCACCGCTCAGCAGCGGCGCGATGTAGCGGGGGTGCACGATCATCAGGTGGGT
Source organism: Phycisphaerales bacterium (assembly GCA_965250055.1). Taxonomy (GTDB): domain Bacteria; phylum Planctomycetota; class Phycisphaerae; order Phycisphaerales; family UBA1924; genus UBA1924. Next base: position 567,583 of record OZ252285.1, read on the forward strand.
CTTGGGCATACCCATATATCGGACGATTGGCTCGGTGTCTTTGCTCGCGATGACCCTGAAACTGCTGAATCTCGGATCTGAGGCAATGAATGCCGAACTAGGAGTCTTTCATGCGCTCGATTGTCGAGGTTGTTGAGAGTCCATCGATGAGGTCGAGCAGCTCGACGCGGCCACCGCTTTGCATTACAAACTCTGCTCCGACAACGGTTTCGACGCTGTAGTCGCCCCCCTTGACCAAGACATCGGGGTTGATCCCCTCGATGAGTTTGATGGGGGTCTCGTCGTTGAATAGAACCACGGCATCCACACATTCGAGGGCGCCCAGCACGCGAGCGCGGTTCTCTTGATCGTTGACTGGGCGCGTCGGTCCTTTGAGACCACGCACGGAGTGGTCGTCGTTCATCGCGACGATGAGGACGTCTCCGAGAGCCGCGGATCGCTGGAGGAGCGAGATGTGTCCTGCGTGGATGACATCGAAGCATCCGTTGGTGAAGACGACGGATTTGCCGTCGTTCTTCGCGGCTTTGGTCATCACGATTGCTTCGTCGAGCGTGCGGACTTTGCCTCTGGAGTCGGCGCTGAGCGAGAGGATCTCGTGGTGGATGCGTTCGATCGGGATCGGCGCGACTCCGAAGATCTCGACCTCGAGTCCCGCCGCGGCATTGGCGAGTCGTACGGAGTCGGTCCAGTCCAGTCCATTGGCGCGAGCCGCGGCGAGTCCCGCGAGCATCATGTCTCCGGCGCCGGTCACGTCGTAGACCGCGCGTGCTTGGGTCGGGATGGAGACTGGTTCAGCAAGGTCGTCGCTGTCCACGAGTGCGCCGTTCTTATCGAGCGTGAGCACCACGGTCGAGAAGCTGTGCTGCTCTTTGAGATCGCGTGCGAGCGATTGGTCATCGGCGCTTGCATCAAGCGAGCTTGCGAGTTCCCCCTCGGTACGGTTTGGTGTGATCGCGGTGGCACCCTGATACTTGGTGTAGTCCTTGATCGGCGCGGGATCGACGTAGACGGGTTTGCCTGCGATCTGTGATCGGCGGATGATCTCTTTGCAGAGCTCTGGGGTGCACACGCCTTTGTTGTAATCCTCGATGCACACGAAGTCCGCATCTGGGAGCGCGGCGTCGAACTGCTTGAGGATTTGCTCAGCGATTGATTGATCAATAGGAGCGGAAGATTCGAAATCCACGCGGAACATCTTCTGTGCGTGGCGGCCCTGCGCGAGACCGATCAGGTTGCGTTTGACGGTGGTGGGGCGGGAGTCGTCAGGGACGATTCCATTGGTGATGACGGAGCGCTCGTTCAGCGCGGTAGTCAGGAGCTGTGCGTCCGAGTCATCTCCGACGACTCCCAGCGCGTGAACGTTGCCGTGCATCGCGATGAGGTCGAGGCAGAGATTGGCGGCTCCTCCTGGTTGGTTCTCTTGTTTGGTGACATGGAGGACTGGGACCGGAGCATCGGGGGAGAGTCGGTTGGCGTTGCCGTAGAGCTGCTGGTCGAGCATGAAGTCACCAACAACGATGGCGTTGAATGGTTTCCAGTCCGCGAGTGTGCTGAGGAGCGTGTCCATGGATGATCTTAGGTGTGGAGCGGGGTAAAAAGAAGACAACCCGCACGAGGCGGGTTGTCGAGGGTTCAACTGTGATTGGGGTTTGATCCAATCGTTAGCGTGTTGCTCGATGTATTAGCTGTCGTGGGTGTGGCTGTGATCGCCGTGGCTGTGTGCTTTGTCTCCGCCACAAGTACCGCAGCAGGTCTTCTTTTCTTCGCCGCCACATTTGCCGCAGCATGCTTTTTTGTCGCCATCAGCGCATGAGCTTGCTTTGTCTTCACACTTTGTCGTGTCACAAGCTTTGGTGTCGCAGTCGCGGCTTTGGGTGCTTTCGCAGCCGATCATAACGCAGGACACGAGTGCGGCACCGAGCAGGGCTTTGAGACTGTTCTTCATTGTTCGTTCTCCAGAAGGGAAGATGTTCGTGATTGTCCCGAATCCTGTGCTGGCCTACGTCGGCGTTCTCGGGTCTTTTATCATCGCATTAATTGTACTTGGTGTCAACTCAAACCGGCTATTCTGGTCCAGATTCAGCGGTTGATTCCGGAGGGAGCAAGTCTGGACGGCGTGCTTGGGTTCGTTCAAGGCGTTGCTGGAGTCTCCAGCGAGCGACCGCGTTGTGATCGCCGCTCATCAGGACTTCTGGGACCTCCATCCCTTCCCATACTCGTGGGCGTGTGTAGTGGGGGCAATCGAGGAGTTTCGAGTCCGCAGGAATGTCCAGCCCTTTGAGGGCTTTGGGATTGATTTCGGTGCCGTCGGGATTCGTGGTGTTGGCGAGAGAGAAGGAGTCTTCGAGCGCTGAATCGTCGTGTCCAAGGACACCTGGGAGGGTGCGTGTGATCGCGTCGATGAGCACCATCGCGGCGAGCTCTCCTCCTGACAAGATGTAGTCACCGATCGAGATCTCGATGGGGTCGAGACGTTCGATGACACGCTCGTCGATGCCCTCGTAATGGCCTGCGATCATGACAAGTCTTGGTTTGGTTGCGAGCGTTTCGACGAGTTCCTGCGTCAGCGGCTGTCCCTGCGGCGTGAGGTAGACACGCGTCGCGGGACGAGGGTCGGTTTGCTCGCAGGCGGTCAGGGCGTCCCAGACGGGCTGGCACGACATGACCATGCCTGGACCACCTCCAAAGGGGCGATCGTCGGTTTTTTGATGCTTGTTGGTGGTGTAATCGCGGATATTGGTCGCGTGCAGCTCCAGAATCCCCATCTGCTGGGCTCTTCCAGGGATCGAAACACCCATCGCTCCCGGCGGCTGGGAGTCGAACATCTCGGGGAATGTGGTCAGGACATCAATCCGCATTGGGGATGATAGTGGGGAGGCGGCGGCTGGAGCGGTGAAATTGCTGGAAGATGGGGTCTGGAGTGGATTTACCGGCTCTCGCGGCCAACGATTCTTTTCCCAGCGGACGCAGACAGCACCAACGGTTGGCGCAGTCGAGGGATTAAACCGGTCTGAGATCGGTACCGCTGGGTTGGACTCACCCGCATTGTGCGGGCAATGGAAGGATAACCACTATGGTTCGTATTCGTATGCAGCGCTTCGGCCGCACCCACCGCCCTTTCTACCGCATCAACGCGATCGATCAACGCACCCGCCGGAACGGTCGTGTGCTTGAGAACCTCGGTCACTACAACCCGATGGAGAAGGATGAGTCCAAGCAGATCGTGCTCAAGACTGAAGAGATCAAGGCATGGCTCGCGAAGGGCGCTCAGCCATCGGACACCGTGCGTGACATGCTCGGCAAAGCTGACATCCTCGAAGGCAGCATGAAGGCTCAGTGGGAAGCGGATCGTGCGGTCAACATGAAGCGTGGAGAGTGCAAGAAGGCGCTCAAGGAAATCGAGGGCATCGTCGCATCGCTCGACAAGATGGCCGAGGATTCCGAAGCGGACCTCACTCCGTTCAGCAACACCGCGAAGAAGAACCTCAACATGGTCAAGGGCACCCTGTCGCTCGCGAAGTCCGAGGACGCTGCGAAGTACCTCGCAGAAGCGAAGGACGCGATGAGCAAGGCAGAAGCCGCGAAGCCGGCGCCTGAGCCAGAACCGGAAGCGGAGGCAGAAGCCGACGCCGAGGGTGACGCTGAGTAAGCTCGTTATCAAGATCAATGAAAAGGCCCGCTATGCGGGCTTTTTTTGTGCGCCATCAACTGCGGGGTAGATTCTTCTGGTACGCTGAGGCGAGAGATTCATGATGTCCACATGGAGGTGATCGGCATGAAGAAGAATGTGATCGGTGTTGCTGGAGCTTTGGTCGGTCTGTGCTCAGCAGGGATTGCTGAACCTATCGGGTATCAGGGACAACTGGATGTGAACTCGATCCCCGCGAATGGGGTGTTTGATCTGCAGTGCATGCTCTTTGATGCGCCGGTCGATGGGAATCCAATCGGCGAAGTCGCGGTTGTTGATGATCTGATGATCGCTGATGGGCTGCTCAATACGCTGCTGGACTTTGGTGATGCGTTCAACTCCGCTGGTGCGTATCTAGAAATCTCGATTCGTGATGGAGACTCTGAGGGGGAGTACGAGGTGCTCTTGCCGCGTCAGTTCATTGCGTCAACACCCAAAGCGGTGCACGCGCTCACGGCTGACACGGTTCTTGGGTCAGGATGGAGTTCAGGAGATACTGTGGTCCCGACGGCGGACCTGCTGCACTTTGGCGATGGGTTCGATCGCGTGCTGATCAATCGTGATGAGCTGATTAATCCGCTCGAGTTCTTTGGTGTGCATGTCTCGGGATCGGAGATCGGCGCGATGATGATCACCAACGAGGAAGCGAATAAGAGCACGATGTTTGCGCATGTGACTGGTGGGGTGATCGGCGCTGCAGAGATCTATAACGGGAAGCTGCGGGACTGGACGCTCCAGCTTGATAACACGGACGCGCTGAAAGTCAACAGCAGTGGAGTTCGCGCGGTCTCTTACAAATATCTGGATGCGGCGACGGGTGAGGTCGCGGCTGTGACTGGTGCGGTGACTGTCGCTGGAGATGTCTTCCACAGCGCGATGGGGACGCCGTTCCTTGCGTCGGTGTTCAGCGGCGGGGCGTATATATCTGAAGCGAATATGGGTGTGCCGATGGTCGCGCCGATCCAACTGCCCAATGGCGCAACGGTCACCAAGTTCACGGCAAGATTCGAAGACGCGGCGGTGAGTGATCTGCTCATCTCGCTCAAGGGAGCGGCCGCAAACGGATCGCTGCTCGGGATCGCGGACATCGCAACAATGGGGTCAGTCGCGGGGATTCAGTCCCTTACGACGACAGAGATCATCGAAGAAAATAGCGTGATCGACAATGGGACAACGGGATATTACATCCGCGTGTTCAGTCCGGCATGGCCGGGGGATAGCACACTGCGGATCTGGTCGGTAACGGTGGAGTACACGGTCACCGGACCGAGTTGAGTCGGTTTAACTTGATCGCCAATCGATGACGATCTTGCCGAACTGGTCTCCCGCTTCGAGGCGCTCGTAGGCGCTGCGGCAGTCGTCTGGACTGAACACCTGATCGACGACCGGTGCGAGTGCGCCGCGGTTGAACAGCGACACGACTTCTTTGAACTCGTCGTTGGAGCCCATGGTTGAGCCGAGGATCCGGAGCTGGTTCCAGAAGATGCGTGCGAGGTCGGTTTGCGCATCCGGGCCGGTGGTGCATCCGGGGGTGACGTACGCGCCGCCTCGTGCGAGTGATTTGATGCAGTTGAGGTGCGCGACCTTCCCGACCGAATCCACGGCCATGTCCACACCACGTTTGTTGGTCCAGCTGCGCAGATCGAGCGACCAGTCCTGACCCTCGTCGAGGATGGTGTGGTCTGCGCCGAGTTCGATCGCTTTGTCGAGCTTCCACTGGTGGCGTGACGTCACGGCGACCTTGCATCCCATGTGTTTGGCGATCGCGAGCGCGGAGGTTGCGACGCCTCCTCCGATGCCTGTGATGAGGACGAACTGGCCGGGACGGAGATCACCCTTGGTGACCATCATCGAGTACGCGGTCAGGGCGCAGAGTCCGAAGGCGCTTGCGGCGATCGGATCCGCGTCGCCGACGTCCGCGAGGTTGTCCACTGGACAAGTGAACATCTCGGCGTGGGCGCCGAAGTGGTGCTCTCCGATGAGTTCGTAGTTGGGGCACATCGTTGACGCGGGTGGATCCTGCGGTGTGACACGGTCCGGGACGACCACGGCGGCGTTGTAGATCACACGCTTCCCGATCCAGTCTTCGCTGACTCCGGCGCCGACTTTGACGACCTCGCCGCAGCCGTCGCATCCGGAGACCCTGGGGTACTGGAGGGTGAGTCCTGGGACTCCTCGTCCGACCCAGAGGTCCATATGATTGAACGCGGAGCAGAGCGTCTTGACGACGACCTGTCCCGGCTGGGGCTCAGCGGGGTCCGGCCAATCGGACTTCAGGGAGATATTCGGGGCGACGGGGTGAGCTTGTTTTTCGACGACGACTGCTTTCATGACGGACTTTAGGGGGCTGAGCGTCCGGAAAGGGGGGTAAAGCGTCACGAGAACGCATTTCTGGCTCGACAAGAGCGGATCAGCGGCCTAACCTTGGGGCCCGCCTGCAAGTGCCGGCGCAGCAGAGGATTGACTTATGGACACGCAAAGAATCATCGAATCTGTGAACACTGAAGCTCTGAAATCGGATATTCCGCGTTTCGATATCGGTGACACCATCAACGTCCACGTTCGAATCGTTGAAGGTCAGAAAGAACGTGTCCAGGTCTTCTCGGGCACGCTGATCTCCCGCAAGGGCAGCGGCATCAACGAGATGATCACCGTTCGCCGTATCGTTGGCGAGGTCGGTGTTGAGCGTACCTGGCCGATCAACTCACCATTGATCGCGAAGTTCGAGGTTGTCCGCCGTGCGGACGCTCGTCGTGCGAAGCTCTACTTCCTGCGTGACCGCGTTGGTAAGTCGCGTCGTCTTCGGAACCGCCGTCGCGGCATGAAGCATGTCGAAGGCATGAGCACTGTCCAGAAATAAGGCCAGAAGTAAGACCAGAAGTAAAATAGAAACAGCATCGAACACTCGATGACCCACAAACGCCCGCAACTCGCGGGTGTTTTTTTATTCGCTCAGAACGAACGGATCTTGATGTCGTCGAGCACGCGGAACTTGCGGCGCCAGTCTTTGAGGATGCTTGGATCAACCTCAACACTCAGCACGGCTTCCTCGTCGCCGAGTTCTCCGAGGATCTCGCCCTTGGGGTCTACCGCGATTGTTCCTCCAGCGTAGTGGAGGTTGGGATCGTCGCCGCGGCGGTTGATCCCGAACATGAACGCTTGGTTCTCGATCGCTCGCGCGATGAGCAGCGCCCTCCAATGATGTTGACGAGGGTGGGGCCAGTTCGCTCCGAGCACGAACGCCTCCGCGCCGTTGACTGCTGCTTTGCGGAAGAGCTCAGGGAAACGGAGGTCGTAGCAGATCAGGGGACAGCATTTGAGTGCGGAATCTCCATCGCCCCATGTGTAGGAGGTGATGTCGCTGCCGCCTTGGTACGCTTTGGGTTCGTAACCCATTGAAAAAGGGTGAATCTTGTAGTACTCGCATAGTGGCTGCTGTTGACTGGGCGAAAGCACAGTCGCGCAGTTGTACGCGAGCGAGTTGCTTTCAGGCATGATGGACCTGGACCCATGAACGAGGCATCTGGTGTCGTTGGCGAGTTCTTGGAGGTAGCTGAGGGTTGAGCCTTGGGTATCGCAAGAGAGTTTGGTGTTGAGCGTGAATCCGGAATCAAACAACTCGGGGAGTGCGATCAGGTCACCAGGATTGGTGTCTGCATTCTTGATGAACTCGCGGACGCGATCGAAGTTTGCTTGGGGGTCTTCCCACTGGATGTCGAGTTGGACGAGGTGTGCACGCATACTGGGTCCTTTGTACTGATTCAGAGCTTGATGATCCCGGGACGGGCGGTCATGAGCAGGAGGCATTCGATGTTGTTTGGTTCGATGCCGTACATCTGGATGATTGCTTGTCGGTAGATGTCAACTTGGGGGCCGTGTCGTTGGATGAGTGAATCGTCGTCGAGTTCTGGTGCATCGGCATCGGTTTTGTAATCGACGATCTGTGCATACTCGGCTTTGCGATCTTTCCATCCGATGACCAGACGATCGAATCGTCCCTGCATGAGCTGGTCTTCGCTCGCAGATCGCATGCGGACCGCGAAGGGGCGTTCGTGATGGACAGTGAGTTGGTCTGTGTCGTTTCTTGCTGAAGATTGCGATTGGTGGCTGAGCAGGGATTGGATGCTTGGGTTGCTCAGAGCAGCGTGGACGCACTGCGTGGCGTGATTGATGAGCTGGTCGTCGAAGCCTTCGTTCTTGAGTTGCCTTTGTGCATCAGCGAAATCGGGCGTGGATTGATCGATCCAGTCGAACTGCTCGAAGAGGAGGTGGACGCAGGTTCCGAAGGACATGCCCCGATTGGAATCGGGGGTGACGGGATCGGGATTGAGGATGTTTTCCAGATTGTGCGCATGACGAGATGGCGAGCTGGTCGAGAGCTGAGCGGTCCCCAATGCTTTGTTGGCGCGGACCTCGAGCTTTACAGGTTTGCTTGGTTTGCTCTTGGTGGATTCGGTTTCAGCGATCCAGGACGTTCCCGATCCCGATTCGTAGAGGACTTCTCCAGGTGCGCACACGGCGTCGGGTGCGAATGCTGAGCGGATGACGTGAGAGGGAGAGGTTGTCAGATTCTTTGTGAGCTCGCCTTTTCGGCCTTCTTTGTCTGCGGGAACAATCATGTGCAACGCGGATTTGGCGCGAGTCATCGCGACATAGAGACAGCAGAGCTCCTCGTTGATCTGCATCGCAAGGCACTGGTCGTGCATCGCTAGGAGATCGGGATGGGCCAGTTGGAGCGCCTGTTTCGGGTACGGCGTGATCCGTGTGATCGGTCCCATCGGATCGTCACGCGTTGCGAGGATGGAATCTGCTTTGAGGTTCCACTTCTGTCCGAGCAGCGGCAGGACCACGGCATCAAACTCAAGGCCCTTCGACTTATGGATGGTGATCACGCGGACTTGGGAGCGTCCCGGTTCTTCGATCTTCTTGGTGTTGGCGCGATGGACGAGTGACTCGATGTCCGCTTTGCCCTCGTCTTCGAGCTGTCCGGCGAGTTCGATGAGCTGTAAGAATCGATCGCATCCGCGTTTGTCCGTGGTGTGGGCGATCGCTTTGTACCACTCGATCAGGATAGCGGCGCCGCCTTCGGTGCTGATCCGCTGACGCATGTGTGAGGCGAAGGCGTTGATGTTCTTGTGGTTGTCGAGTCCGAGGTGCTGACCCAGCGGGGTGGTTTTGGCGTGGAAGAGCGCGGCGGTGTTGCCGGGATGCTGGATGAGTTCGAGCAGCGATACGGCTGACGCGACACACGGCGCGTTGACGAGCGGGTTGCCCCGATCCTCGCACGCTTCGACTCCGAGTTTGGCGAGCATCGAGAGCAGCGCGTAGATGTGCTTGGTCTGGCGGACAAGCACCGCGATCGATGCGTTGGGTTGGTGGCTCTGGATCTCAGCGACGCGCATGGCGCACGCCCAGAGGACTTCCTCATTTGCTTCCTTGCTGTGATCCTCGCTGCCGTCGGCGACGCTGAGTGTGACGTGTCCCGGAAGCTCTGTACGCGCGGCTTGGTGGGGGGTGTACTGCTCATCCCAGCTCTGGGCGACTTGCACAGCGGTGGTGGATAACTTGATCGCTTTGTTTTCGAGCAGATCCCCGAACACGTCGTTGACGGCATCGAGCACGATGGGTGAGGATCTCCAGGACTTGGCGAGCGTGTCTTTGTGCAGGATTGGCCAGCGGTTGGTGAGCTCGTTGAGGAGTGTGGGTTCGGACTGTCTCCATGTATAGAGGGATTGCTTGATGTCGCCGACGACGAACACGGAGCGTTCTTCTTCGTTCTGGCTGAGCAGCTCGTCGAGGATCGGTTCAAAGAGCTTGAACTGCGGCATCGAGGTGTCCTGGAACTCGTCGAGCAGGACATGACGGATCCACGTATCGAGGCGGTAGTAGATGTGCTCCAGATCTCCTGTGATCGCGGCTTCACTCAGCAGACGCGGGGGGTCGTCGAACGAGAGCTGTCCGCTGTTCATCTTCGCGCTGCGGAATGTGTCGTCGAACCGCTTCATGAGCGAGTAGGTGGCGGCGCCACGCGCCGCGTGCTGCGCCCAGAGCGTAAAGCGTGCATGCTCAACCACGGGGAGGATGGCTCTTGCAAGGTCCTCCGGACACTGTTTTTTGTGGTGGCATCCAAGATCGCCAGTCGTTTGCCATCGCAGCACAATACCGCCGAGTCCCTTGGTTAGGACAGATTCCCATGATTGTGATTCAATGTATGATCTGAGACTGTTCCGTGCGTTGACCCATCGCCCATCGGGAGTTTCATCGCTCTTGGTGGGGAGGGTTGCTTGCTCGATGGTCTCGAATACGCTCGCAAGATCGTCTTCGTTGAGCGGCTTGCCTACGGGTTCGATCGCTTGCCAAGGATCAGATCGAGCTCCGGTGGCGAGGTAGATCGAATACGCGTTGTTGACGCGTTTCATGATCGAGTCGTGCGCCATCATCTGGATCTTGTCGCCGTGGAGTGAGCGGAGGATCTCGACAAGTTCGGGGACGGTGCATTGATCGATGGTCCGGTCAACGCTGGATTCTTGGAGCGCGACGAGGTCCTCGTCGTCGAGCATGCCGAACTGTGGAGGAAGTCCGAGTTCAGGCGCGAAGGAACTGGTGAGTCGGAAGAAGAACGCGTCCATCGTCAGGATCGAGAGTCGGTGCAAGCTCTGGCAGAGCTGCTCAAGCACATCGCTGCATTGCTGGGTGTCGAGATTCGGCTGTTCGATCGCGGATTTGAGATCGTCGAGCGATTTCTGATCGAGCACCGCGTTGCTCAGTCGGAGCATCACGCGATGGAGTATCTCCCCGGCGGCGGCTTTGGTGAATGTCGTTGCGAGGATTCCTGAGGGGTCTTCTCCCGCGATGAGTCGAGCGATGAAGCGGTTGGTGAGCTGGTAGGTTTTGCCGGACCCTGCAGAGGCGCGGACGAGTGTGTGGGGGTTCATGAGTTGTCCCCGCTTTCGTCCTCGTCGTTGTCTGGTGAGTACGCGACGCCTCCGGTTTTGAAGCGCTCGCCGCTGATGAATCCGGAGATTCCGTTGGTGGGGGGGGAGTCTCCGGCGTCGAGGAGATCGCCGGGATTGAGGGCGCGGATTTCGGATACAACTCTTCGTGCGACCGCGTCGGCGCTTTCGAGGTCCTCTTCGCTCCACTTTGCGAACTCCCAGACCTGGTCGGTGTCGCTTGATGGGAGTCCGCCGTATCCGAGGGTGAGTGTTCGATCTTCGATAAGGTCGCTGACGAGGTGCCGGTAGAGCGGGAGCTGGAGCTTGATCCATGTTTCTTTTTTGCGGTGCGCTTTGTCTGGATCGCTGATTCGACCGGTTTTGTAGTCGATGACGGCGATCTTTCCATCGGGATGGATGTCGATGCGATCGATCTTCCCGACCAGCGGCATCGGGCCGTCCTCGTGCTGGAGCTGCGTGTTGACTGTCAGCGGCGGCGTCCACTCGGTATGCGTGATGCGCCATCCCTGCTCGGTGCGGAGAGCTTGGTGTCGCGCAAACAATCCCAAGCGATGTCTGAGCAGATCAATCTGCACCTTCACGGCTGATGGATGCGACGAGCCATATGTAGTGCTCGCGTGTTCTTCGAGCAAATGCACCAGCGCGGATTTGATCTTGCCCTCGTCGCTCAGGTCACGCATTGATTCGTCCTTCCCGAACGAATCGAGGACCGCGTGCGCGAGGTTCCCGATCTGCATCGCGTTGAGTTCCTTCGCGTCGGTCTCGACCTCGCGGAGCTTGAGCGATCGGTTGAGGTACCACGTGATCGGGGACATGAGGTAGTCGTCGAACTCGGTCACGCTCATCGAGATCGGCGTGGTGTAGTCTGGAGCGATCCGGAGTGCTGGGACAGAGGTGTCCTCGATGCCCGGCTTCAGTTCGGAAATGAGCGAGTAGGTCGTGGAGTGGTCGTGTGTGAGGTCAACGAATCGACGCATCCGCTCAGCAAGTGAACGCCCTTTGGTCTGAAAGAGCAGTCGGCTTGGGGTATTGGGCTCGTTGGTTTGCGTCGCTCGGCTGCACATGAACACGGCGTCACGGGATTGGGCGATGGTGTTCATCAGGTATGCGTCGCGAGCGAAGCGGTCCGCGTTGCTCTGCATGCCGAGGGTTTCGCGGAGCGATCCTGGAAGGATCGCGTCGTGGGTAACCGATCCAGGGACACTGGTATCGTTCATCCCCAGCACGACCGCGGTCGGAGAGGGGTCTAGTGCGAGCTCGAGCCAGCCCACGCTTTCGATGGAATCGCTGAGTGGTTGCTCTGGGATGAGGACCTCGCTCAATCGTGAAAGGATGACCCCCAGCGCGCTGTGCGCGGACAGCTTCGGAAGGTCCTGTCCGATGGATTTGGCGTTCTGGAGGTCCTCGTGGATCGATTGGAGCTGCTGGAGTTGATTGATGGTTGCTCGATCGCCTCGTTGCGATGGATCGAGCTGGGAGCTGGAGTAGATGCCTTGGAGGGTGGTGATGAGGCGCGTGGACCATTCGTCGATCGGAGGCTGCTGGATCGGGAGCTGGAGCAGCGGCTCAAGGATCTGCAGCGTGGTGCTGAGGACAAAGCGGACATCGGATTCGATGGAATCGCGGATTCCGGTTGGGAGTTGTGCTGTGCTCTTTGGAACGTGTTCCTGCATCAACCGATCGATGGCTTTGAGCCATTGAGCATGCGGGGCGTCCTGCTCGGGATGCTGCGAGTTGTAGATGCTTGTCAGCGCAAACTCGAACTGGGGTTGACGGATGAGTTCGGCGAGGTTCGCGTAGGTTGGTTCTTGGAGGTAGTCGTGGATGCACTCGATGAGACGGCCGACGGGTGTCTTTCGGACGCTTGTGCCGCTGGGTTCGTGGATGTGGATTCCTCTGTCCTCACCGATCAAAGCGGCTGATCGGCGGAGTATGCCCAGGAGTGTTTCGTCCGCGAGTCCGAGCACGCACGATGTGGTGTCGAGCGGTTGTGATGTGCTCGCGAGACGCGCTAGTGCTTGTTCGCACATCTCCTTTGGATTAGCGGCAAAGACGAGCCGATCCTCGTTGACTTCAGTCTCGCTCGATGACCAGGCATCGGTGCGAACACACCCCAGTTCATCAAAGCGGTCTTGGAATGACTCCGGAGCAAAGACCAGCGAGCACACGCGGACCTCGGGGAGCGACAGGCAGGATCGCGGGATGAATCCGAGCTGGGGAACGCCGAGCAGCACGTAGGTGTGGTTGGTATGGGGCTTAATTTTGTGTTCTTGGACACAGCGGATCGCGGCGAGCTTGTCGTCGCCCAGCGAGAGCTTTTGAAGGGTTTGTTCGTAGTGGTTCTGAATCTCGCCGAGCGTGATCCAGCGCTCGTGCTCGGAGGGGTCGAGTTTCTCTGATGCGAGCTCGACGACATGCTCCATCCGGATTCCCGCGTCGCTGAGTTCGGAGGATGTGGACTCGATCCAAGACGCGAGACCGATCCAGAGGTCCCAGCGGTCCCGCTCGGGCAGGTTCGGGATGAGTGCTCTGAGTTGCTCGGGTTCGCACTGCTGGAGCGCCTCGATCCACGCGAGCTTTCGGCTCATGTCGCTCGCGTGCGGATGTGACAGATCGAGTACCTGCCGACCGATGCCGCTGGGGGTGTGCGTTGTAGGGGGGATGAGCGGGATGTGATTGGATTGGCAGTGATCGACCAGCGCGCCGAGGAACAGACGCGAAGCACGACGTCCCGGAGTGATGATGCGGACGTGCTCAAGATCGAGCTCGCCTTGCGGTGTGCTGAACCGATCCACGCACCACTGGACGGCACTTTCGATCGCTGGTTTTTGCCAGCCAAGAAAGTGTCGGGTGTTCGCATCGTCCATAGCGATGATTGTAGGGATCTGGTCTGTCATTGGAGCGTATTTGGTATTGGGCGTTGAGAGCTCCCGATAACAGAGAAAACTCCCCATTTGAGGGTCAATTGGGGCACTGAATGTCGTGTTTTTGCGTATCATTTGTTGCGGGGTTGTATCCTTCTGTTCCCGCCTCGTGACTGTTTGTGTGACTTGGGGTGGTACGAACATTTTTCTTGGAAATAGGGTCACGCCATTCGGTGTGGTCTGCGGAGATTGAGCTGTATGAGATCGCTTTCATTCAACATGGCCATGCTGTCAACGACTTTTACCCTCGCCGCGGTTGCCGGCGCGGCACTGGGGACTGATCAGTACAGCCCACCTGCCGGGTACTACTCCGGCGCGACAGGGACTGGCGCGACGCTCAAGTCACAGCTGACCAGCGCGATGTCCGCGGGACATATCCAGCGGAGCTACGGCGACTTCCGAGTGATGTCCCGCTACGTAGACCAAGACCCCAACAACCCATCGAATATCCTGCTCGTGTACAACGGCGCATCGGTCTCTGGGGCATGGGACTCCGGGTCGACGTGGAACCGCGAGCACGTTTGGCCGCAATCGCGTCAGCCCGGGAGTGCATCGAACTCATCGAGAGGCAACCTGGGCGATGCGCACGCGCTGCGTCCGTGCAATCCTTCGATCAACTCCTCGCGTGGGAACAAGCCGTTTGGGTTTGCGACGACGACCGGGAACTACCGGAGTCTCGGATCGTTCTACTTCACAGGTGATGTGGACAAGGGCGACATCGCTCGGAGCTTGTTCTACTCTGACACGCGATGGTCTTCGCTTGGTCTTTCACTTGTGAATGGGACGCCTGTCGGGAATCAGATGGGTGATCTGGCCGCGTTAGTCGCGTGGCACTACAACGATGCTCCGGACGAGTTTGAGCGCCGGCGGAACCACGCGGTGTACGACTCGACGCTCAATCCGTTCTACTACACTAACAACCGCAACGCGTTCATCGACCACCCTGAGTATGTTTGGTCGATCTACATGGATCAGATGAACGACTCGACAATCTGGGTCGGTGATTCACCAAACGCGGACGGCAGCTCATCGTTGACCGTTGCGTTCAACGCGCTCGTTGGTGATTCGCTCTCGTCTGTGCCGGTGACGATCAACAAGGACGGCAGCGACGGCACGTACTACACCGTGACCCCAACCGCTGGTATCGAGACCTCGGTCTGGACCAACGCCAACGCGTTCCCGATGAACACGCCGAGTGATTCGAGCGTGTTCTCGATCTCTGTTCCTGCTGGAGCGACAGCCGTCGCGGGACAGAGCACCGAGTTCGTCGTGATCGATAACCTGGATGTCACGACCTCAGGAGGCACGGGCAACGGCGCGAACGACGGCGACGACGTGATCAGCGTCGAGATCAACGTATATGAGACGGTTGATGGTTCGCTCGCATCGGGCATGGACACGCACGAGATCACGGTTGACCTCGGCGTGATCGACCTCGGCAGCGGCGTAGTGACTCAGTCTATCGAGTTCTTCAACTTCGGCGCATCGGGAATTGGTGCTCCGATGGATGTCCAGCTGATCTCCTCGTCGGGAGATACTTCGGCGCTCACGACCGACTTTATGAGTATCGAATCGGTCCCCGCTCAATCGAGTGCTTCGATCAACGCGATGCTCTCGGATGCTGCGGAGGGTTCGTTCGCGGCGACCTACACCTTCCGTGCCGTCAACGATGAATCGCTCTTTGGTGCTGCAGTCGGCGGCGAGGACCTGATCGTCAATCTCGTCGGCGAGGTCGGCGGATCGTGCCCTGCAGACTTTACTGGTGACGGGCTCCTCAACTTCCTCGACGTGTCGGCGTTCCTCACCGCGTTCGGTGATATGGATGCTCAAGCGGATCTGACGGGCGACGGGAACTTCAACTTCCTCGACGTGTCGGCGTTCCTCGATTCGTTCGGAGCGGGCTGCCCGTAACTCGATCGACAACTTGAATATGAAAAGACCGCCAGCATTCACCGTGCTGGCGGTCTTTGTTTCAGCGG
Source organism: Phycisphaerales bacterium (assembly GCA_965250055.1). GTDB lineage: Bacteria > Planctomycetota > Phycisphaerae > Phycisphaerales > UBA1924 > UBA1924. The sequence goes on from OZ252285.1 coordinate 583,130, forward strand.
TCGCCTAGGGGACTATTGGCATCCGCCGGTGTAGACGTTGAGGAAGTTGCTGATGTCGATGAAGTTGAAGTTGCTGTCGCCGTTCGTATCTCCTGGGACCAGGCGTGTGCTGTAAAGATCCAGGAACCGGCTGACATCGAGGAAGTTCAGATCACCCGACGCGTCGTAGTCGGCGGGGCAAGACACGAAACCGCTCTCAGGGGTCATTGCTTGGATGTCGATCCCTGTGTCAAAGACGCGTGCGATCGTTCCCGTTTCGGGGTCCATCTCGTGGACCTTGCCATCGCTCCCAGCAATGTAGAGCATGGCGTCAACGCTGAGCATCGCGGTCGCGTCCGAGTCCACGGCGTGTGTTCCCGAGTACTCGATCCCGCCTTCGAACTTATCGAAGAGGTACACGGTTCCCGCTTCGGCGCCACCGAATGCGATCCCGCCGAGGAAGAGGGTGTCGGAGCTGAACGCCATGGAGTTGATCATGGATCCGCACGCGGCGAAGAACGAGAACGCGTTCTGTCCCAGCGGCGAGCGGACGGCGACGGTTGAGAATCCTCCCACGAAGAGGCCTCCGGCATCGATCCCGATCGCGGTGATATCGGTCTCCGTGATCTGCACGCTGCTGTTGACGGCGTGGGTCGTTGGATCGATATAGAGAACAGTCCCCGCGCTGTCGGCGATGACGAGTTCATCACCAACCCATGACATAGCGCTGGCATCAGCGGGAACGGAGAACGCGTCGGTGACGATGTCGGTCGCGACATCGAAGGTGTAGACGCTCCCGTTCTGGTCACCGAGGTAGAGGGTGCCATCGCGGACGATCATGGAGTTGACCGGTCCGCCGCAGATTCCGCGGAAGTTCACGTCGCCGGTGACGGTGTCGAGCTCATGGACAACACCTTGGCTCCCCGCGATGAGTAAGGTCTCGGCGTGTGCTGTTCCAGCGAGGGCTAGCAGCGTGATTGCTGAGGTTGTGAGTTTGTTGAGTGGTTTCATGTGTGGGGTCTCCTGTCTTGATTGAATGTGTTGAGTCGATTCGTCGATCAACGCTTCAATATTCGGCGGAGTTCCCAAACTTGAAACCCCACTCTTTGGTGGTATGTCATGACGTCAGAGCTTTGGTTTTGCTCTCCCAATGAACTTTGCGAGCAGCTCCCCGCGTGATGAAACGTGAAAGTGTCTGTAGATCGCGAGGACGTGCTCGTGGATTGTCGCTTTGGCGAGGTTGAGTTTGTACGCGATCTGTTTTTCGGAGTCGCCTTCGATGAGTCCTGCGAGCACTTCGAGACGGCGTTGCGTGAGTGAGCTGAGCTTTGGTTCGTCCGCGGCAGCGAGGTACGTGCCGATCTCTTGATTGATGATCATGTGCACGAGCGTGATGATGGATTGCTCTCTGGAGGTGAAGTCGCGTGAGCCCACGCCTTTGTGGAGCCAGAGCGTGGTGCATCGGTTGGGTATTGGGGTTGGACAGATCGAGATGACGTAGTCGTCGATGCCGCAGACTCGATGGACCTTGTTGAAGGTCTGCGATCGGTACCATGTTTCGCGTCCCCAGATCTGGTTTCTTGAGAGCATCATGGTGGAGCCGTTGAACTTGCTGAGGTATGGGTATTCTGGGGTACGCTCGACTGGGATCGAGCGTGCGTATTCGTGCCAGCGTCCTTCTGCCTCGTCGGAGATCCATCCGGCGCGATGGAGACCGATGCTCTTGGACTTGGTGTTTGATGAGTTTCCGAAGTTCTCGATCTCGGAGTGGATGACGACCTGAGCGCCTACGAGGGTTCGGATTTCGTTGAGCAGTGTGTGTCTCCACGCATCGACATCGTTGCCAAGATCCCGGCATCGCCGAGCGATCCCGTGACACTCATGAACGTCGAAAGCGGAAATCTCTGAAAACATGTGGTCTACCTGTACATTGAGGTTCGACCAGACGGCATGCGTTGCAGCGGACAAAAAAGGAATCGGCGGGATTGAGCGATTCAATCCCGCCGAGTCGAGGTTGCAAATGTCCGAAGTTTAGGGTGTTATGGACAGCCCGCTCCGAATGCCGCGAGGAACGCGGAAACATCAAGGAAGTTGAAGCTCCCCTCGCCTGTCAGATCCGCCTGGGGATCCGCGGCACCAAAGAGCGACAGGAAGGCGGAGACATCAAGGAAGTTGAGCGATCCGTCGTTGGTGAAGTCCGCGACGCAGACCTCGTCGACCTGATACTCGTACGCGCCCGCATCGACGACCGGGGATCCCGTACCAACATCGATCGTGTCGGGGTCATCGGTGACGCGCGGATTCCCGGCGTAGTCCCAAGGGAGTTGTTCGAGCAGGTCCATGTCGCCGTCGAGATCGACGTCATCGATCGGGAGTGCGGAGGTGTTCCCGATGTCGATGGCGCTTGATCCGGATTGGAGCGTGTAGTCCATGTTCATCGCGTCGGTGAACATTGGGTCAGCGCCAGTAGATCCGGTACCAGTGAACAGCGTGCCCGTCCATCCCTGGACGACGGAGTTGTCTATGGAGTGTGCGGCGCCCACGCCGCTCTCGCTGTACTGGTTCCGCTCGTCGCTGGCGCCTGCAGCGGAGTTGCCCCAGAGGATGGTGTTGATGAGGGTGACCTGCGATCGGGAGTTGGTGATTCCGCTCGAGCGGTAGTCGAATGTATTGGGTGAGGTGTTGTTGACGATTGTGCAGTTGATGATCTCGACATCATCTCCGAGCACGACAGTGAGCCCTCCGCCGCCGTATTGTCCGTTGGAGACGTTGTTGGCGATGATGTTGTTCACAAAGATCGGTCGTCCTCCCGCGATGTAGCATCCGGAGGTCCCGTCGTTATCGCTGTTGAACTCGACGCGGTTGTTGATGAACTGATTTTCGAGGCCCTCGGTGAGTCCGTTGAGTTCAACGCCTCCGACCCAGCCCTCGAACTCGAAGAACCCGGTGGAACCCCAGAACACGCCGTCGACGGCGGTGTTGTGATGGATCCACGAGTTGGTGACTTTGGACTTGGTCTGGTTGGTGAGTTGGAGTCCAGCGGTTTTGAGCGCGGTGTTGTTGCGGAACTCGCAGTTGTTGATGATGACGTCTCCGCGGTACGCGACCATCCCGCCTCCAGTGAACATAAACCCGCCGCAGTTGACCTCGAAGTTGGCGTTCCCTCCTTCGATGATCAGTCCGTCGAGTGTGATCTGCTCGTCCTCGTCGTGCAGGAACAGGGTGTTGATCGTGTTATCCTCGCGATTCATCAGGTCAGGGGCGTCGTCTTGGTTGAGATCACCTGAGAGGATGGTCTGCGCAGCGCCAGGGACGCGGTCGTCGATGGATGATTCCGTACCGACGAATCCGCCGTAGAGCGAGGTTCCCGAGATCAGATCGAACCCCTGTCCGCGTTGGCCGTTGGTCGCGGGGAGGTAGATGCCGTCGGCGATCCAGATCTCATCGATGTCGCCGCTGGCGTGTGCGAGGGTGAACGCGTCCTGGAGGTTGGTCATCGCGTTGGCCCAGCCATCACCCGTATTGAGTCCGATCGCGTCGTTGTCGACCATGATCACTGGGAGTTCAGATTCATCGGGGACGCCGTCGAGGTCGGTGTCCTGACTGGTTCCCATCGAGATATCGCACGCATCGGGGATGCCGTTGCCGTTGAAGTCTTGGTCGTACGCGTCGGGGTATCCGTTGCCGTCGCAATCGGAGAGCGCCATCGCGGCGATCTCGTCGGAGTCCGCGATGCCGTTGGCGTTCATGTCGCGGTTGCGGTACTTCGCGACTACAGGAGCCGCGAGGGACAAGGCGCTGGCGCTGTCTGCTGGGAACTCGGAATCGACCATGGTTCCTGTCGGGATCCCGTTGAAGGATACATCAGGGTTTGAGAAATACAGCTCGCGCGGAGCGCCGCCGCTGGCCATGATGGTTTGGAAGGATTCGTCGGGCGCGACGTAACCTTTGGCGAATCGTGAGCCGCCGTTGGTGCAGGGATTTTCTTCGTAGCCGTGGATGATGCCCATGTTGTGACCGATTTCATGAGCAAACGCGGAGACCGGTCCGAGCAGGCATGTGCTCGCGACGACGGAGAACGCGTTTTCGGGGGTAGGGGTGGTGCCTGGACCGACTCCGATGTTGGCGATCCCGCAGACGTCACCCGCGTTGATGACGAGCATGACGAGGTCTGCTTTGTGCTGATCGCGGAGGGGGTGGACGGAGTCGAGGATCCCGTCATCGGGGACACGAAGATTGGTGAGTTGACCTCCCATCGGTCCGAACTCGGTGAATGCGATCTCTTCCATGTGGGTGATGTTGAAGGTGGTGGCGACCATGGAGTTGGCAGCCGAGAGGTTGAGCTCGTCGAGCGCCATCAAGATTTTGGATTCGATCCCGGCTTGACCGCCGTTGGTGCTCGCGGCGGCTGGGGTGTAGACGACGAGGATGTCGATGGATGAGCCGTTCTCCAGCCCCCCGATGCCTCGATTGGTCGAGTGGGACGAACCGACAGCACGATCCATTGGGCGGATCTGCTTGAGTGGCTCAGGGACGCGTGAATCGCAGTCCATCCCGCACTGGAATCCTTGGTCATGGGCGAGGGCTAGGGACGTCCATCCGAGCGCGGTGGCGCCAAGCAAGCCGAGGGTGGTGCGTTTCATATCGATCTCCTCACGAGGGGTTCTTGTCGATCGTCACGGATAAACGAGAGAGCGAACTCCGGTTTTACGTGCGACCAAACTGCATTGTCTTTACAGAAATGAGCGTCATCAAGGGGGTTGGCGCACGACCGATACGGCAAATTAATAGCAAAAACACCCATATTGGACTCGAAAACCGCGTTGAGTCAGTATTATGGGGACTCATGTGTGATCGGGCAGAACTCCAAACTCATGCTACAAGACTACTTACGGGTTTCGTGAGCAGCGATCAACCCGGGTTCGAGGAGCTGTCGCTGATCCTCTACGACGAGCTCAGAGCGCTGGCGTATCAGATGATGTCCAGCGAACGCGCCAACCACACGCTTCAGCCCACTGCTCTGGTGAACGAGGCGTTCATGCGGCTGATTAACAGCGATGGACTCGATATCAACTCGAAGGATCATTTCTACGCGCTCGCTTCGCAGACCATGCGCCGCGTGCTCATTGATTCGGCGCGTGCAAGCGGTCGGCTCAAGCGTGGGGGGGATCGCGAGCGTGTCCCTTTGACCATCGCGGCTCCCCAATCCAAATCGACGCTCGATCCAGAAGAACTCATCGCGATCGACGAATCACTCGATAAGCTCAGAACGCTGGACGAACGCAAAGCGAAGATCATCGAGCTCCGGTTCTTTGGAGGACTCGACGAGGAATCGACCGCTCGGATCTTGGGGATCTCCAGATCCACAGCATCCAACGACTGGCGCGTGGCGCGAGCGTGGCTGCTCAACGAGCTCGCGTCCCATCAGCCTTGGGGTGATGATGACTGATCCCAAGAGCGATTCACAGTCCAACTTTCTCAAAGTTGAGAGCATCTTTTTGCAGCTGTGTAATCTCGATGCTGAGCAGCAAGACGAGCAGATTGATGGATTGTGCGATCATGATCCGGTCCTCATCAAGCAGGTCCGTTCGATGCTCAGCTCGGATCAGGAAACCAGTCCAGTCCTCGATCCCGATCGGCTCTCAATCGATGATCCGATCCAGGATGCGATCCCCGAGTCTATCGGGACGTTTACAGTGGTCGGCGTGCTGGGAGAGGGCGGGATGGGGATCGTGTATGAAGCGATCCAGGAATCACCCAAGCGCCGGGTAGCGCTCAAGATCATCAAAGAGCGCTCGCTACACGCGAAGATCAAGAAACGCTTTCAGAGCGAGGCAGACATCCTCGCGAAGCTGAATCATCCAGGGATCGCGACGATTTATGAGTCGGGAGTCGCGGAGGAGAACGGGCGATTGATCCCCTACGTCGCGATCGAACTGGTCGATGGGGTGTCCATCACGTCGTACTGCGCGAACCAGGAGCTTGATGTCGATGAGCGTGTAGCGCTGCTGTCGCAGGTGTGCCGAGCGGTGGGGCATGCGCATGCGCTCGGGATTGTGCACCGGGACCTGAAGCCTGGAAATATTCTGGTGGATCTGGAGGGGCATCCGAAGGTGCTCGATTTCGGGATCGCGATTGATACACAGATCGATCAGCGCACACAGATCACGCAGACTGGTCAGCTTCTCGGGACGCTGCAGTACATGGCGCCGGAGCAGGTCGATCGGGGAGAGAACGCGCCCCAGCAGACTCAGACGGATGTGTACGCGCTCGCGCTGATCGGATACGAGCTGCTGGTCGGACATAACCCTATCGGCGGCGAGGGATCGAGCTTGTACGAGATGATCCGAGCGATCCGCGAAGACGAGCCCGATTATCTCGGGACGCACGATCGCACGATGAGGGGGGATTTGGAGACAATCATCGCCAAAGCGTTGTCGCACGATCTTGAACGGCGCTACGTGGATGCGAATCTGTTCGCCGATGACTTGGATCGATACCTGAGCCGAAAGCCGATCCTGGCGCGGAAGCAGAGCACGTGGTACCAGATCCGTAAGTTCACTCAGCGGAACCCCTTGGTCGCGGGATCGTTCTTGGCGTTGGTGATTGTTCTGTTCTCAGCTTTACTGCTCATCAGTCTGGCGCTCAAGCAAGCAACAAAGGATCGGCAGATCGCTCAGAAGGAGCAGCGCACGCAGGAGTTGATTAATACCTTCGTAACCGATGACCTGTTTGCGACCGGGAATCCGGACTACGACGGCGATGCGGATATCTCGCTGCTCGATGCGATGCGCCAGTCATCGGACGCGATCGCTGAGCGGTTTGCCGATGCTCCGGAAGCTGAGGCGAGTATCCGCTTCACGATGGGTGACCAGTTTCGTTTGATGAACGACTACGACCAGGCGCTGGTGCATCTGAATCGGTGTGTTGAGCTGAGTCACACGATTGATATCCCGATCGACGAGCTGATCGATCGCCGAAACTCGCTCTCTGATATCTACATGGACATTGATGATTTGGACACGGCGCTCGAGCTGGTGCTGGAGACCAACACGATCGCCGAGTCTAGTGATGAGGTGTCTCCTGAGATCATGATCGACACGCTCGTGCAGCACGCAAGCTTGCTCTATCACATGCGTGAGAACGAGGAATCGGGGGCGGTGTTTGAGCGAGCCGTGGAGATCGGACGAGGGGAAGCGCCGGAGTATCCAGGGACCGTAGACGCGATCTCGGCACTCGCGATCGTGTATACGCGTCTGGATCGGTTCGACGAGTCCATCAAGCTCCATCACGAGGGGATCGAGCTTCGAAACGAGACGCTCGGTCCCGAGCACCCCGCGACGCTGGTGGCTCGCGATAATCTCGCGATCCTGCATTCCAAACTCGGAGAGTACGGGGTTGCGATCGAGATGCTCGAAGAGGTTCTCGAGATCCGGAAGCGAGTGTTTGGGGACGAGCATAATAAAACGCACCTGACACGGGGGATGCTCGGCCGCTCGCTCTGTTTCAACGGCGACTTCGCTCGCGGAGAGCCCTTGCTTCTCAAATCGATTGATGGGCTGATTGATGTCCTCGGCGAAGAACATCGGTACACGCAGACTCTCCGACGCTTCGCGTTTGATGTCTACACCAATGAGGGAATGGACGAGCGGGCGTCTCAGTTTGCTCCGCTAGAAACGCAGTGAATCTGATGCCGCTTTCGGTGAGTGCTTGGGGCACGCGATCGATGCGAGATGCGGATATAGTGTCCGCATGATCTACAAAGCCCGAATCGTCTTGCTCGCGTTCATATTTGCTTTCCTCGCTTATGGTTCCCAAGCAGGGAATCCTCCGACGCTAGAGCAGATCACAGCTGAGCAGGACTGGATCGCGCGATCACCCACGAGTCCGCGTTGGCTTGTTTCTGGTGAATCGATCATGTACTCAAAGCGGCGTGCGGGAGAAGCGGCTCGCGGGTTCAACGATTCGTACCTCATCACGATGGATGATCTCTCGGCTGAGCATGTGATGATCACTCCTGAGATTCCTGGGCCGTATCTGATGAACTCGGGAGATTGGGATTCGTCGCGAACGCGATCGCTTCTGGTCAACAATGGAGATCTCTATCTCTACAACGCTTCTGATGACTCGGCCACGCAGCTGACGCGGACCTCGGGGCGCGAGTCCAACGCGTTCTTTCTTGCGGATGAGTCTCGATACGGGTTTTATCGCGATGGTGGCTGGATGATCCGGAGCTTTGATGGTGCGCTGGAGATTCAAGCCGCGAATATTCGATACTCGGATGCCCCCAAGGATGATGAAGAGGACGAAGACAAGGATCGCTCGTACCTTGAGCAGCAGCAGCGTGATCTGTTCGAGATCATCCGGCTCGAGGATGAACGCAAGGACATCCGCAAGTCGGACACCAAAGCGTGGCGCGACACGAATCCGGATTCAGTCGCAGGACCGTTTTATCTTGGGAAGGACAGACGCTACCACTGGTCTTGGTTGAGTCCGTCGGGATCGCACATGATGGTTGTGACGGCTCCATCGAAACGGGCGGACAACAAATCGGACTTGATGCCTGACTACGTCACTGACGATGGGTATGTGACAACGCACAACGTCCGCTCGAAGGTGGGTACGTACGAGGAGACGCCGCATGAGTTGGTGCTGCTTGATCTGGAGAATGAACGAGTGATCGAGATGTCGATCGATGCGCTCCCGATGATCACGGACGATCCGTTGCAGTGGTTGAAGGACGAGAAGGAAGCGCGAGAAGCCGCGGAAGCGGAGGGGGACTCGGAAGCGAGTCCTGAGGATGAGTCTGAGCCTGTCGAGGCTGGAGTCGACGACACGGATGAATCCGACGATGCAGAAGAAGATGAAGAGGCTGAGCCGGATCCCCGTCCAGTTTCACACTGGGGGACGCGATGGAATGATGACGGCACGCTCGCGGCGACGATGCTGATGTCCCACGACAACAAGGACCGCTGGATCGCGGTGGTGGATACGACTGCAGAGGAACCAACTCTCATCCCAGTCCATCATCTCCGCGATGAGGCGTGGATCGGTTGGGACTTCAACGGCTTCGGATTCATCCCCGGAACCAGCACGCTCTGGTACATCTCAGAAGAATCTGGTTATGGGCATCTGTATACGGTCGATTGCTCATCGAGCGATCTGCTTGCTGATCCCGTTCATGTTCAGCGGACAAGCGGGAAGTTCGAAGTGCGTTCTCTGACCTTCGCGAGCAATGGGGGATCGGTCTACTTCCTCACCAATCAGACGCATCCTGGAAAGCAGGAACTCGAACGGCTGAACTTGCAGACCAATGTGATTGAACAGATTACGGTGCTTGGTGGGACGGTTGAGTCGTATTCGATTTCCCCCGACGAATCGCGAGCGGTGGTGCGGTACTCGAATATCAATCAGCCCCCTGAGCTGTACCTGGTCACCCTCGAAGCGTTCGCGACAGCGAAGCGGCTGACGAACACGGTCACGGATCAGTTCCTCGATACTGAACTGCAGACCCCTGAGATCGTCGCGGTGCCCTCTTCGCATACGGATGATCCGATCTACGCGCGTGTGTATCTTCCCGACGCGACCAAGTTCAGTGGGCCGAGGCCGATGGTGGTGTTCTCGCACGGAGCGGGGTATCTGCAGCACGCGAACTACGAATGGTCGTACTACAGCAGGGAGCACATGTACCACACCATGCTCGCGAATCTGGGATTTGTGGTGGTGTCTCCGGACTTCCGCGCCTCAGCGGGGTACGGACGGGACTGGAGGACGGCGATCTATCGCAAGATGGGGTATCCCGAACTCGAGGATTTCCAAGACTGTATCGACTGGGCCGTGGAGCATCACAATGTTGATTCCACACGCGTCGGGATCTACGGCGGGTCCTACGGCGGGTTCATGACGCTGATGGCGATGTTCCTTGAACCAGATACTTACAAAGCGGGCGCGGCGCTGCGGTCTGTGACCGACTGGGCGCACTACAACCACGGCTACACGTCCAACATCCTCAACACCCCTGAGATCGATCCGGAATCATTCGAGCTGTGCTCACCGATCAATCATGCCGAGGGTCTTGAGGGGCACCTGCTGATGCTCCACGGGATGCAGGACAACAACGTGGTGGCGCAGGACATCATCCGCTTGAGTCAGCGTCTGATCGAACTCGAGAAGGAGAACTGGGAGCTGGCGCTGGCGCCGATCGAGCCCCACGGATACCGGGAGCCATCAAGCTGGCTTGACCAGATGCGTCGGATCCACAAGCTGTTTATTACACACCTTGCCCATAGCCCCGATGAACAATAATCAGTCGTTCTTGGTTTGGTGTACTCAATCGGATACTGGATAAATTCCAGTTGCATTGACAGTAAAGACATTCTCGTTCGGACGCGCTCCGATAACTCCGATGAGAACCACTTCGTCGAGCGGCTCGAATCCAGCTCCGACGAGATCGACTCCATCTCCTTGTACTTGAACCGTAGCCGTGTGCTCAGTAATTGTGGTGGGGGTGTCGCAGCAGTAATCCCAAGGAGTTCCACAGCTGTCGTCACTGAACTGACCACAGTACTCAAGATCGAGATCCACAATGGTGAAAATGGGGCTTTCTGCATTGATAGGCGAACGGCGTCCACCGATCCGTCCACGGATGACGACCTGATCCCCTTCGCTTGCCGATGCTTTGGCTTCAGTCACAGATACATCGCCGGCAGGGGCACTGGTGAGTATCCAAGCAGGTCCTGATGACTCAGTGGATGGTGTGGCCTGCGATTGCGACGAGTTCGATGAGTCGTTGCAACCGCTCAGGATGATGAGTGTTGATGCGGCGAGTGCAATGGTGGATGATTTCAGCATGACATACTCCTTGTATGCTTCGGGTTAATGTGATTTGAGCGCCTCGGTAATCGGGAGGCGAAGACAACGAACAGCAGGGGGGATCGCGCCGATGAACCCGACGACGAGCCCTCCGAGTAATCCGGTAAGCAGCACGGGCGGATCGATCGACAACGCGAACGCACCCATCGAGAATCGAACGGCGAGTCCATCGAGCAGCAGCAGCCCGATGACTGATCCCAGCAGGGCGCCGCATGCGGCGGAGAATACAGACTCCTCAGTGAGACTCATCACAATCGCGGTCCGCGTGTACCCCAGTGCCTGGAGCATGCCGACCTCTCGCACGCGAGCTGCGAACGCGGCGTACATGGTGTTGAGTCCTCCGAGGATTCCTCCGGTCGCGATCAGAGACGCGGTGACGATAATCATCACGCGTATTGGCGCGTAGAACGCCGCGATCGAGGCGTAATACGCGTTCTCTCGGATTGCTGTGATCTCAAGATCCAGTCGGCTCTTTGCAAAGAGATCCGCGTCTGCGAATGAGCCGCTGTCGAGCGAGACGATTACGCACGAGAGCGAGGACTCGCGATTGGTCGCGATCTGCAGATCGGTGAGCGGGATCCAGATCTCCGCGTTCATGACGGTGTTTGGGGCACTGAAGCGTCCCACGATGGTCCAGTCGCGGTCATCGAAGTGGATAGTCTGTCCGATGTGCAAGCGTTCCTCGGGAATCCCCAGTCGAGTCGCGGCGAGGGATCCCACCATGAGCTCCTCGTGCCCTTGACGTGGTGGTCGTCCTTCGGTGATCTCGACTTCTGGATGAACAAGCAGCGCCACATCGCGCACGCCCCGCATCACAGCGGGGAAGTCCTGCTCGGACTCAGCGGAGAGTTGGACAGGGAGCGCCGCGTGGATCTCTGGTGAGACAAAGAGCACGCCGGCGCGTTCTTTGATCCCTGAAATACTCGCTCCCGCGATCCCGGCGACAGACGCATCGATCTGAGATCGCTCGACCCCCTCCTCGCTTCCTGTCCCAAGGATCATGATGTTTTGATTCAGCGACTGGTCTTGCGTGAGCGTGCGCTGCATGCCGCGGACGAAGCCGCCTGAGGCAAGCACGAGCAGCACGACCAGCGTCGAACCAAGGAGCGACGCGATGAGGCGAACGCGGGAGCGTCCGAGATTGCGGAGCGCGTACTGGAATGGGAGCTGTCTCATGGTGTGCTCACGCGGCTCGGAAGCATGCCGCGATCTCCTTTCGAGAAGCTTGCCACGCGGGCAAGAGCCCCGCGAGTGTTCCAATGATGCCGCAGATCAGGATGCCAGTCAGGAGCAGTGCGGGACCCGCGACGATGGGGATGCTTGTGCCTTCTACAGACAGCGCGAAGCTACCCACGCTCGCAACGATCAATGCCGCGAGTGCGCCGAGCGCCCCTCCGATGAGCGAGAGCAGCACACCCTCGACGATGATCAGCAGCGCGACAAGTCTCGCGGAGAATCCGAGCGTCTGCAGAACCGCGTGCTCTGAGACTCGGCTCTGCACTCCGAGCACGATCGAGTTGGCGACTAGGGCGAGCACCGCTGCCAAGCATCCGATCCCGAGCCAGCGAGCGAAGCCAACGAGTTCGATGATGTCGTCCGCGACGCGGCCGATGAACGCTTTCTCGCTGAATGTCGCTGTTGGTTCCTGAGCGGTCCGGAACATTTCGTCGATGTCCTCCGCGACGCGATCGAGCATGGAGGACTCTTCGACTTTGACATTAAACTGTGTCACGATCCCGAGCTGGTCCCTTCCTGCGAGCTGAACGAACTCCAGCGCTGTGTACGCGACGTTCTGATCCTGCGGATCGGGTGAGCGGACCACCGCGGCAACATACGCCGTGATCCCCGCAGCATCGAACCGCATCCCGGGCTTGAGTCCGCGACGCTGAGCGAGTGTTTCTCCGAGGATCGCTGCGTCAGTGCGCGAGCGCCATTCGTCGAACGATCCGTCGATAACCTCGAACTTCGCGCCAGGACCAGTGATGAACTCGTTCTTGGGAACGCCTCTGAAGGTGATGACATCGAGACTGGTCCGACAGTTCGAGACCACGATCTTCATCGGCGTGACACTGCGGACACCCTCGATCCGCTCGATGCGCCCCTGATAATCCTGCGGGAGCTGACTGGTTGCGGGACAGAACCGATCCTCTCGATAGACCACGAGCGTCGTGTCATTGGCGGTCTCGCTCGTCGCGATGGTCACCCCATGATTCATCGCTTGCACAGAGGTGAACAGGAACATCGAGATCGCGATCCCCATGATGGTCAGCAAGGAACGCACGCGATTTCGTGTGATCTGTTTGAGGACATAGGGGATGCACTGGAACGCTTTCATGCGAGCACCCCCGATTCCATGCTCTGCTTCACGAGCTGCCCCTTATCCAGGTGCAGGGTCCGCTTCGCGTAGTCCGTGGTCTTGGGGTCGTGGGTGACCATGATGACGGTCTTGTCGAGCTCGCGGTTGAGTGACTGGAGCAGCTGCATCACCGAGTGCGCTGATGATTTGTCCAGATCCCCAGTCGGTTCGTCGGCGACAATGATCGCTGGATCGGTCACAATCGCTCGCGCGATCGCGACTCGCTGCTCTTGTCCACCAGACATCTGGCGCGGGAAGTGGTCACTTCGGTCCGCGATCCCGACGCGCTCCAGCGCTGTCATGACCCGATCGTGACGCTCGCTTCGGCTCAGGTTGTGGAGAAGCAGCGGGAGCTCGACATTCTCGTACGCCGTGAGCACTGGGACGAGGTTGTAGAGCTGGAAGACATACCCCACATGGCTCGATCGCCACGCGGCGAGTCGATTCCGCGAGAGCGTGCTGATGTCGGTGCCGTCGATGGTGAGCGAACCGCTGGTCGGCGAGTCGATCCCAGCGATGAGGTTCAGCAGTGTGGTCTTCCCGCTCCCGCTCGGACCCATCAGAGCAAGAAAATCACCTCTTGGTACGTCGAGTGTCAGTTCATCGAGCGGTCGGATGACGTTCTCGCCTTTGCGGTACTCACGGGTCAAGCGTTCGCAGACAATCAGACTCATGACGCACCTCCAGTGTTTGGTACAAATCGCACGCGCTCACCCTGTGCGCAGGATGCGGGGTCCGACGCGATGAGGGCGCCGGGGGGGATGTCGGCGTCGAGTGTGACCCAGCCGTCTTCTTGAGTTTGGATAGAAACCTGAACCGATCGCAGCACGCCTCGTCCGTTGTTGCGTTCTGTGACGATCCAGACTTGCTCTGCGTCGCTGCTCGTATCAAGCACAGTGGCTGGGACTTTGACGTTCTGTCGATCAGAGGCTTGTTGTTGCGGTGTAGATTGGTCAGGTAAGAACTTCACGCGCGTGAGCATCTCGGGACGAAGAATCGGGTCTGGATCCATCACGCGGACCTTGATTTGGAGCGTGTTCTTCTGGAGATCCGCTTCGTGCATGACAATCAGCACCTCGCCCTCAAATGTACGGTCGGGGAGGACTTCGACAACGATCTCGCATCGTTGTCCGACGAACACCTGAGACGCGTCGGCGAGCGGGACGTCAACGCGGACCTGGAGCTTCGAAGGGTCATAAATGTGCGCTATGTGCGCCGAGTATGGATCGTCAATTCCCCTGAGGACCTTGTCACCAGGTGCTTTGAGACGGCGCTGGACATAGCCGCTGATCGGGGCGCGGATCGTCATGCGATCCAGTTCGAGCTGTGCTTCGTCGAGTATCGCTGCACGATATGCGACTTCGCTCTGAGCAAGGTTCGCTTGGGCTCTCGTTGTTTCCAGCCGCTCGCGATCGTCGATCCGGAGTTCCAGTGCTCTCAGCTTCGCGGTCAGGTCCGCTTCAGTTTGGGCGATCGAAGCGACAAGGATGCTCTCCTGTGCTTGTGTCGCTTCCAGGCGCGCGGCTTGGGCGTTCCGTTCTTCTCTTGCTGCGATGTACTCGATCTCAGAGGTCGCATTGTTTCGATACGCGGTCTCGATTCTTTTGTGCTCCTCCTCCGCTTTGACGAGCAGTGCTTGCTCGGTGCGGATCAGCGAGGGGAGCTGGTTCAGCTCAGCGTTCAAACCATCGAGATGTGCTTGCGTGCTCGCGACGGCGCGTTCTAGTTCGTAGGGCTCCTCCCAGTTTTGTTCAGCAGCAGCGAGCTTCGCTTGCGCCAGACTCAGGGCCGCGAGTGATGCGTCGTGGTTGGCCATCGCTCTCGCAAGCTGGAGCTTAGCGTCATCATGGACCATTCGAGCGAGCGGCTGTCCTGCTTCGACGCGATCCCCTTCGAGGACCAGCATCTTCTCGATGACTCCATCAGCGAGCGCTGTCGCGGCAACGAAATAGGGTTGCGCTTCGAGCCATCCCGCGGCTTGAACCATGCGGGTGCTCTTTGGGGGGTCGTTTTCACTGATAGATTCGATGCTCTGCTCAGTGGGATTGCTCGATGTAGCAAGGATCGCTTGTTCGATCTCGATCATTCGAGCGGGGCGCAGCAATGGCCACGCGCTCCACGCGATGAGCGCGAGCATGCAAGCGCCCACCCCCAAACGGGATGATTACAGGCAGGCGAGATCGACGCGGGAGCGCCCGTGACCTGCCGAGGTCTGGTTGGGAAGTCATGTCAACTCCGATTCATATGTGATGTGTCAATGGAGAGTGCGCACAGGCGCACACGGACAGATCACACTGATCGAGGAGGACGCTTGAGTCTCATCAGATGGGGCGACGAACACAAGGCTTGCGGTGGTGCCGGATGGTCGCGGAGCTCGAATGAACTCGTGACAACCTTGGGCATCAATGGAGGCACAAAGGCACTGCCGATCGTTCGATCACAGCAGTCAGGTGGGCACTCCTGATCGTCACACGGGGTTGGTTGGCGGTCGCTCTGGTCTTGATCCTGCTGCGGAGTAAGCGGGCAGCAAGAATCCGAAGCGGCATCGAGACTGGTATTGATGGCAGGTATATCACAGCCGCACTGCATCTGCGATGTCCATGCACGCAGAGGCGTGACAAGCATCGCAGCAATCAGCAAACTGGTGATGAACATACGCATCGTGTAATCCTATGCCATAAACCGCATCGTTGGAAGCGAAAACTCATAGTGAGTATCGGAAGATGTTCTCCCAGCGCAGAATTATTCCAATCGGACCGATCATGATTCGAGATTAGCGGACGTCTCTGCAAGCGATCGATACAGGGCCTTGCGTCGATAAGTTCTCACGATTTCCATGGAAATGTAGCTTCCCTCCCCCTTAGGTAGATTTCCTGGGTTGTTGGTCAGTTCCCACTTTCAGCGGCATTCAACACTGCCCGCCCATCGGTCAATGAGCTGAGATTTTCCCGCCTTGCTGAGTTTGAAACAGGTTGAAATTGAACTTTGTTTGATGATTTTTTCCATGTTTCTAACCTCTGGGAGGGGTTTTTGAAAGATGAAGTGATTCTTCATGTTGCTTTCAGCGTGGTCCAATGGTTGCTCGCCAATATCTACACATCGCAGGTCGGGAGTTCGATCAGCGGCAACAACTTCAAGATTTCGAAAGGGAAAATCAATGAAACGCACACCAACAAAGGACAAGGCTCACACACAAAGTCAACCAAACCGGAACCCGCTCTGGGTAGCCGTGGGTGTCACCATGCTTGCAGGTATTGGAGTCACTCTCTCGGCGTGCAACACTGTTGAGGGCGTCGGTCGTGATGTTGAGTCCGCAGGGGACAGCATTGCTGACACCGCTGATGACGCGAAGGACTAATCGTTTGAAAGTGGTGATCGTCAAGATGAAGCAAGTTTCATCGAGCGATCATCTGGGTCTCACACAGAGGTCCGAATATATGTACAAGTGACCCGGGTACGGGACTCGAGTCAAACAGGATATCTGAACTACGAGCAAATACACCGCTCGCACAAGAAAGGACATTACCATGCTTAGTTGGGCACTTACATTCTTCATCATCGCAATCATCGCAGCAGTCTTCGGATTCGGGGGCATCGCGGCTGGCGCCGCTGGAATCGCGAAGACCCTGTTCTTCATCTTTGTGATCCTGTTCTTGCTCTCACTGGTAAGTGGTCTCGCTCGGCGTGGCGACAAAGCGGTCAGCAAGATGTAATCAGCATCTGATCGTATGAACCAGATGCACAGGCACACACCAAAGCCCTTATAGAAAGGAGAGCCATGAAGTCACTACTGAAAGAGAATGCTGATCCAAAGAGTTTACTGCGTCTTGCTGCTTTGGCGGCTATGACGACACCACTCCTCGCACTGACGGCGTGCGATGCGAACTCGGGACCAGCCGAAGAAGCCGGTGAGGCGATCGATGATGCCGCGGATGATGTTGGCGACGCGATCGATGACGCCGCCGACGAGGTTGATGACGCGGTTGATCCGTAAACCGATCAGTAATCATCAACCCAACAGTTTGTACATCATTTACGACAAAACACACTACTAAGACAAAGGAGTCTGAAAATGGAAACCATCACAAAGCTCAACGAAGACACCATCAAAGGAGTTCAGAAACTGATCTCCATCAACATCGACAGCTCGCAGGGATTCAAGGCCGCCGCGGAGCACATCGAGAATCAGCAGATCGCGAACTACTTCCGTGACTGTAGTCAGGAACGCGATATGTTTGCGAAGGATCTGCAAGTCGCGGTTGCCGCAAACGGCGTGCAGGCACAGGATGACGGATCGCTTAAGGGGATGGCGCATCGCTGGTGGATGGGTATCCGCTCGACTGTTACCGGCGGCGATGAACTCACGGTCCTGGCAGACGCCGAGCGGGGCGAGGACGAGATCAAGCACGCCTATGAGGATGTGCTTACCGAAACCGCTGGTAGCCCTATGAATCAGGTTCTGCAGGAGCAGTACACGCTGGTCAAGAAGCGTCATGATGAGATCCGTGACATGCGTGATGCTCGGGCGTAAACCAACGGAGTCACCGATCGATCGATGAGATCTGCGATCGGTTGACCCAGCTAACACTGTCCCTTGACGGCGTGATGCTTTGTTTGAGCCTCCGTCGTCTTTTTTATATGCCCTTGATTAGTCACTCGCTGGTGTGGAAAATTTTCAGGTTTTGCACGTGCCAGACGTCATGCAGATTGAATGCTCAGGTCGCGTTGGATTGGCGGATCAGTTGGTGAACCAAGCATCTCGGAGCGGAGTTGGACATGACCTCACCGTTTGGAGGTATGCTAAGGCAACAGAGCTCGGGGTCAGGACTAGTTGTCGTACAGTGATTGGGCAAATCTGCCGCTACTCACTGACCTGCATCTGGAACTCGACAAGAAAAGTACCCGATCAATCGAGGATTCATCGGGTACTGAGAACAAGCTTTGTTGTATCGAACTGACGGCGTGCAGTGATCCGCGTGCATTAGTTGTGAGTTGAATGAGGTTCTTCGAAGAGTGTCGAATCCTTGAGCTGCTGCTCGGAAGCTTTAATCTGCTCGCGTTCCTTGTTCCGGAAGTACATCGCCCAGATCACAGGGTTAGCCGCGAAGACGAAGAGGATCCCGAGAATGAGGACGGTTACCGCTTCGAGGGTGCCCAGGAGCGCGTAGGTCGCTCCGCTGAGTGCAAGGACCGCGACGAGTGAGCCCGCGGCAAGCATGAGCACTTCCTTCGTGCGCAGACGCGGGTCCGCAGGCCGCCCTTCGGGTGAGTGTTTGCGGATCGCTTGCTGCATCTCACGACGCTCGAACTCTTCGAGACGTTTGTTGATGCGTTCCTCCATGCGCCTGGACTCGACATCGTCAGTCGTGCGGTCAATGGTGTGGCCGGTGGTGTGATTCTGATAGGTGGTCGTTGAGGGAGTCATACGAGATCCTTTCGTGTTGGTTCACGATCTCCTGTTGAATCGGGAACGAGTGGAGTTGAATCCCTGCCGAGATCTTTCGATCCCGGCAGAGTGGCTCAAGGCCAAAGTTTGTGGATTGATTCACCGAGTTAGAGCTGAGCCTTAGTCTTCGGATTCGGTGTGGTGAACACAAAGACTGTCGTCATCGTTGCTCGCTTCGAACACCGGCGTCTTAAGGTCGAATCTTGAGTACGCTGGTGAAATATCACGCTGAGTCCGCATGTTCCCGAGGTTCTCAGGCATCGGGTAAGCGTTCTCAAACTGCTTGCTTTCCAGGTCCGACCAGAGGGTCATGTCGTTTGCGATCTGGATTGCGGACCAAGGAACCAGAGAGATTTCGTCCGCGAGCCCAAAGAGGTTGTCATTGGGGTCAAATGCGAAGAACGCGACGCGTCCGGACGTGGTTTCGATGATGGTGTCATCGACCTCGCCGCCTGTGGTTCCTCCGATCTCGATGTTCTTGCTGGTGAGGTCTGAGAGCATCACGAAGCGTGGTGATTTGTTGCTTGGAGAATCCCAGTAGACATTCCCGTTCGTATCGCGGAGTTTGAGTTCCTGACCAGCAATGGTTGCCTTCGTCGCGATGAGACGATCGTCGTACTCGAATGCCTCGATATCAACGCGATCGTTGACGGATGGGGCGTTGTTGCTCCCCATGACATACCACGATGGACCAAGGGTCACCTTCGCGGTTTTGCCGGTGGTACGCTCGATGGTGAGGGTCACTTCTTCATTCGTGTTCACCTCGAGGCGTGTGATCTTGCTGATGATTCCCTTGACAGTTTCGGTCGTCTGGTTGGTGAGAACCTCGTCGCCGTAGCGGTAGTCACCCTCTCCGGATACAAACTCCTCGAGCTCGGTCATCCAGTCGGAGTGGTTCAGATCGCTCCAGTTTTCAGGAAGGAACTCTTCCTGGTCATTCGCTTGTTCCTTGGTCATATTGACCTTGAAGCTCTCATCAACGGGTGCGTAGTTCAGACGGTTGTATTGCACCGCGAAGACCTCCTGGCCAAGCGTGAGGATACCGCCGTGGCCGATGATCGCGTACGCGATGCGTCCAGTTCCTCGATCGATGACAAAGTCGTTAATGGTGCCGACCTTGTTATTGTCCGATCCGATGACTTCTGTACCCATCAGTGTTGAGGCAGGCACGAGGTGGAGCCACGCGGTGGCATCGTGCACGTGCTTCTTCGTATCTTTGTGCTCAGGACTCATGTGCGGGTTGGCGGCCATCGCTGTGCCCGCACTGATCGCGATCGCGAGGGCCGCGATGCCGGCTTTGGTGAACGATTTCTGGTGAACGCTTTGCATCTTGGTATTCATGAAGCTTCCTTTCGATGGACCAAGTGATTTCCAATCTGCAGCGGCGTGGCCCGCGTCGCTTGCATGTAGATATATTCGAGACGGGATCTGAACCCATGATGACCGCAGAATGAAATCTCGTTCATTTTGCGTTGCGTGTCAAAGCATGCGATCAGCGAGGATCAATCTTGGTTGTGGGAGTGTGTAGAGCGGCGTCGCTGTTCGCGATTACGCGATGCGTTCTGAGTCTGGTGTGTGCGTGTCGATTTCGGTGAGTCGAGCGTGCTCATCGAACGCTGCGCCAGATGCGTAATGCCCTGGAGCACCAAGACTAATGCCGCGATGATGGTGACGACGAACGCGATCGTGAGATACGGTGATCCGGATCGTCCTTGCGCGAAGATTAGAGCGAGTCCGCTGAGCACAGCGATCGCGCACACTCCGGAGATGAGCGCCCTGCGTTGAACAAGCCAGGTCGGTCGCGAACTCATGACTACTCAACTATTGGATTTGCAGATGAATCCTGGTTAAGCCGAAGATGAAATATCTTTCATGTTGGTCCGCAGCTTACTAAGGCACCAGCGCTGGGAGGGTCACCATGAAGGTGCACCCCTTGGCAGTTGGAGTCGTTGTGCTGTTGTTCTGGACTCGTATTGTCCCTGAATGAAGCTCAGCGATGCCCTGCGCGATCGCGAGTCCTAAGCCGTGCCCTCTCCCGGAGCGGTCAGCGTCCTCGACCTTCGCGAAGCGATCGAAGATGGAGTCGAGTCGATCCTCCGGGATGCCTGGCCCTTGGTCGATGACGCTTATCTGGACGGTCTGCTCGTCGAGCGTCGTGTTCCCCGATTCATCCTTGATGTAGATTGGGACATGCTTGAGGTGGACTTTGACTACACCTCCAGTTGGAGAGTAGCGGATCGCGTTGCGGACGAGATTGTTGAGCATGGTGATGAGGAGATCAGCGTCGCCTCGGATGCACAGATCGATGGTGTCCTCGTCGGAAAAGAGCACGGGGTCGAGCGTGACGCCGTTCTGCGAAGCCATCGCGATGCATTGATCCAGCGAGTCCATGACGAGATCATTGAACGCATAGGGTTTGCCTTGGAGATTTCCAAACCCGTCTTGAATCCTTGTGAGTGTCAGGAAGCTCTCGATCATCTTTCCGAGCCGAGTCATCTCGTCGCGAACTGAACGGACAAACTGCTTCACTTCATCGCTCGCCTGGTCGGTATTGAGCGTTTCGGACTCGACTTGCATCACCGCGATCGGGGTTTTGAGTTCGTGGGAGACGTTGGAAAGGAATCGGGCTTGGGATTCAAAGGCGATGCGGAGCTGGTCGCGAGAATCATCAATCTGCTCAACCAGCTCTATGACCTCGGTACTCTCAGCATTGATCTCAAGCGGATCAGCAAGTGACTCCGGATTCAGATTCGAAACCGCCTCTTGGACCTTGAGGATCGGGGATACGGCGATGCGAGAGATAAACCATCCCGCGATCAGCGAAAGAAATGGTGCTGCCAGTGACATGACGAGGAGCGTTTGCCCCATCTGCATCACCCTGTCTTGCGCGTATTTGTCATCGGTTGCTTGGAGGATGTAGTAGGGGCTTTGGTCCCGCGCTGAGACCTGATGAAGAGTTACAACCGTGTGGTTAGGATCGAAGGAATCCGGGGTTTTGGACCACGTGACATTGTCGAGAATGACGGGAGACGGGCTTTGCTGAGCGGCTTGTATGTGGGACGCGTCGATCTCTGCAACCGCGTTGGCGGGTTCTGTGATCCGAGACACATCTTGCTGGGCGCCGAGTGTGAAAACTTCGATGTGATAGTCATGGAAGCGGATCAATGAAAGCTGCTCAATCTCGATCTGTGTGATCTCAGAACGTGAGAGATTTGGGAGCTCAGAGCGGATTTGGGAGCTCACTAAAGCGCTGTGTCTCGAGAAGAACTGGGAGTAGTCTTGGTAGATCGTGTCGCTCAAAAAAACCCAGACGATCAGAGTGATGACCCACTGGATGATTGTGAAAATCAGCATCACCCAGAGTGTGAGCTGAATGCGGAGTGAAAGCCGAAACTTGGGGTTGAAGGTTGATTCCGGGATGGACTGGCGCTGTTGATGCACGTGGTTAGTCCATGATCCCGAAACGGTACCCCGCGCCCTTGATCGTGTGGAAGAGCTCGTGGTCGTATCCACGATCGAGTTTCTTGCGGAGCGAGGACATGTAGACGTCGATCACGTTGCTCCCAGGCGCGTAGCTGATGTCCCAGACCTTCTCAGAGATCTGAGCACGCGAGAGGACGCGGTTGGGGTTCCGCATCAGGTACTCGAGCAGCGCGTACTCCTTGTTGGAGAGCTCGTGCTCTTGATCGCCGCGTTTCGCTTTGCGTGTGTAGAGGTCGAGCTGGATCTCGTCAAACTCGAGCACACGCCCCTCCGAGGCCTCGCCTCTCCGAAGCAGAGCACGGATCCGTGCGAGGAGCTCCTCAAACTCGAAGGGCTTGGTGAGGTAGTCATCGGCGCCCGCGTCGAGCCCGTCAACCTTCTCGTCGGTCCCAGACAGCGCAGTGAGCATCAGGATCGGAGTCTCGATATTGCGTCGTCTGAGGTTCCGGCAGACATCAACTCCATCGCGGTCAGGGAGCATGAGATCAAGAATGACCAGGTCATAGGGGGTCTGTCCCGCGGCGAGTTCCTCACCCTCGAATCCGGAATGGGACACATCGACCGCATAGCCATGGCTGGTCAGCCCGGTCTGGATTGCTTTGGCCATCTTCGGATTGTCTTCGATAATCAGGATTCGCATGGCATGTAGTGTAACTCGATTTTGGCTATCCGAGAGTGACTTATTGCGAAGTTTATGAAGTCCGGAGTGCAACTCATTGGGTGTGTGAAGTGCTGATTTGAAGGCAATGGGCCTGGAGGGACTCGAACAGGTGCTGATGAGGGCTTAGAATCAACGATTTCTGAACAAGTGAGCGCAGAATACGGCGCATCACTTTCGGAAGTCACTTTGTCACTGGTCCATTTACTGAAACAGATGGAGCAGCCGACACAGAAAGAGAGGCTTCTGCTGCTTTCACTCGTACAAGAGTTGAACAAGCGAGTCCTATGATCGAAAATACCCAGCCGATTGCTCGGCTGGGCATCGTTAGTAGCGAGTCGGTGTTGATCAGTGAACACCACTCGATATGAAGAAGTCTCGTTATGGGCATCCCGCGGCGTATGTCGCGAGGAATGCCGAGATATCTAGGAAGTTCAGGCTACCGTCCGCGTTGAGGTCCGCCGATGGATCAGCCATGCTGAATGCATCTAGGAACGCTGAGACATCCAGGAAGTTCAACTGACCGAACGGCTCTGCGACATCAACGATCGAACACGGCCCCGCGGCACCATTCTGGTTCATGTAGACGGAAACATCGTTCCCATCTCTGTTTGCGATCGCGATGTCCAATCCGCCGTTGCCGTCGATATCACCAAACGCGATGTTCCCAGGACGCACTCCCGCAGCGGACACCACGCCGGGAGCGAATGTGCCGGCGCCTGTGTTCTCGAGCGTGCTCATGGAGTTGGAGTCCTGGTGCGTGGTAACGAGGTCTGTATCGCCGTCACCGTCGAGGTCTGCTGCAGCGATGCTTCCCACGTTCGAGCCGCCGGTTGGGAAGTCGGTGCGAGGACCCATCGCTGCACCGGTGTTGATCCAAACCGAAGCGACATTCAGGAAGTCATCACTCACAGCTGCAGCAAGATCCATCAGACCATCGCCGTTGAAGTCTCCAGCAACCACGCCGTCAGGACGAGCGATCGGATTTACTGGAAGCCCTTGTGCAACAGCAAAGCCCGAAGCACCTGAATGGATGTTGACGATCCGGTTATCATGGTCACTGACCGCGATGTCTGCGATCCCATCGCCTGTGAAGTCGCCGATCGTGGCTGATCGAGGTTCTGTACCCGCGCCGAAGCTTGCGGCGCTGAGGATTCCGGCGTTGTTGGTGAGCACGGTGACACTCGCGCCATCACGATTCGCGGTCGCGAAATCGTCATCACCGTCACCATCAATATCACCAACTGTGAGATCAACAGGTTCGGCTCCAACAGATACGGTCGCGCCAGCGGTAAATACACCTCCGGCGTTGTTGTAGACCTGGACACTGCTTGTGTTTTTCAGAACAACGACGAGATCCGAATCGCCGTCCCCGTCAACATCCGACGCGATCAGGTCATCGGCACCGGTACCGGCACCAGTGAAATACGTCGCGTTCAGCGCGAGTGCGCCGGCGTTATTCGAGTAAATTTCGATTTTGTCGATGTTGTCGCTGGTCACCGCCATGTCGGTATCGCCGTCGCCGTCGAAGTCAGCGAATGCAACACCTGATGGGCGCTGTCCTGTCAGCAATGCAGCTGCGGGGGAGAAGGATGGTGCGGCTACAGCTGCCGAACCGGCGATGGCAACGAGCCAGATCGAGTTATAGATTTGTGGTTTCATTTCTTGCTTTCTTGTTAGAGGTGTGAGTCAAACAAAACGATTCTTTGATGACGCGTGGGTCAGGTACGAGTCAACATGAATCACCCCAATACAACCAGCGTGCCAAAGACGCTCTTTGCTGAAAGCGCGGCAGCAATCATCAAAATGATGACTCTGTTGACAGATGTGCTTCTTGATTTGGCTACTGAGACCCACTCTTTGTGGCGAGTATTAGCCATAGGTAGTTCTGGTTGATACTGGCCACATATTTGGCCATCCGGACAATTTTGTCGATTTTTGATTTCAGAGTTCTTGGAACTCTGAGCTTTGGTTATGATGCATGTATGCGACCTCGCGGGGACCAAAATCAGAATTGCCGCATTCATCGAGCATTTACGCTCATCGAAGTGCTGGTGGTTGTGTCGATTATCGCGCTGCTGATCGGGATATTGAGTCCCGCGATCCACGGCGCCATGGTCAGAGCACGCTCCTTCAAATGTCAGATGGCACAGCGCTCCGTCGCGTTTGACTTCCAAATCTATGCCGATCCCCAACTTCACGGAAACCGCGGGGACGACGGCGACGGCGGGATGTTCTATATCGAAACATTCCAAGAGAGTCAGTACGGAGTCGATGAGTTCTGGCGCTGGGGAGACTCGGGAGCGGTTGAGCTACCCGATGTTCAGGGCAACAACCCGATGCGATGCCCAGAGATACGCGAGCCCATTACGCTCCGCAACAATCTCGCGTGCAGCAACGGCGCGGTCGGTCCAGCCCCCAGCGTGTCGTTTGCATTCAACGCGAGACTCCATCGCGCCGAGGTGACCGACTCGCGAGGACGACCACGCGTTGTCGCGGTCAGTTTGCGATCTGACATTCTCTCTCACAGCAATGTCCCGCTGCTGATGGATGTAGACGGGCGGGAGGCACAGCAACGCGGTGTCAACCCGCTGTATATCGCACCCTCGCTCGATTCACAAGGTCCCTACGCCGACGATCGTGTCTGGATGCCCGGACTCCGTCACGGCGGAAAGGCGAACATTGCCTTTATTGATGGCCATGTCGAGTCCAGCAGCGCTCCGCAAGCCGAGTCGAGTTATGACTGGGCGTATCAGGGCCGTCGCTGATTCACACGCTGAATCTGGTACTATCTCGCTATGTCGCTCCGTACAAAGTTCTTTGTGGTGCTCGCGCTCTTGGGTTTGACTCTGAGCGCCAATGTCGTGCTGAGTGTCTGGAGCATCCGTTTCCTCGAGCGTGAGCTCGCGTGGCCGATGCGGTCCTCGCAGCCGGTGCTCAAGGGGCTCTTTGACATCAAACGACTTGGCGAGCAGCAAAAGCAGCTACTGGGTGTGGGGAGGTTTGTCTCAAAGAACAAGTCCGACGCGCTGCTCAGTGACGAGCAGGCGAATATCGCTGCTCCTGTCGTGTTCGAGCTTGAGCTTCGAGTCAGCGAGGTGCTCGAAGACCTGGACGCTGTGGGTGCGATGCAGTTTCAATCGGGTCTTTCGACAACCAGCAACCTGCAAGAGCGATCACGCGAGATCGAAGAGCTCGCGAAGTCCTGGATCGAAGAACAGCGTCCAGAACAGTACCAGGAGCTGGTCGCGCGTGTTGAAGCTCGACATGAACTGATCGAGCGGATCGAAGGGCGGATGATCGACGACGCGGCACTCGCTAACACCTACGGCCAACGGCTCCGCGTATTGATCTACAGCATCATCGCGATCGGTGTCATCGGCGCGGCGCTCGTTGCTGTGTACAGCGTAATCCTGCTCCGCCGCTGGGTGCTCGATCCTGTCAATCAACTTAGATCGGGTGCCAAGCACTACGCGCAGGGTGATTTCGAGCACATGATACAGGTCAACACTACCGACGAGCTCGGACAGCTCGGCGACGAATTCAATCACATGGCTTCCATGATCCAGTCGATGCAAGATGAACGCATCGAGCGCGAACGCCTCGCCGCGATGGGTGAGATGGCCCAGCGCACTGTGCATAACCTGCGGACACCGCTCGCTGGAATCCGAGCGCTCGCTGAGACAACCCAGAGCGAGTTAGACGAGGACTCAGATCTGCGTGACATCCAGCAACGGATCATCCGCAGCGTTGACCGCTTTGAGGGCTGGTTGCAAGATATGCTCCGAGTCTCCTCGCCGCTACAGCTTCAGATTCAGGAGTTTCATCAGTTTGATCTTGTCAAAGGAGTTGTTGAGTCTCATCGCGGAGCCGCGGAGAGCCGATCGGTTGGCATCCATCTCAACAGCCTCAACAAAGCTGGAGACACGATCCAGAGAGCGGTGGGTGACCCCAACCAAATCGAGCACGCAATCACCGCAATACTCAGTAATGCGATCGATTACGCGCCGAGTGGGACAGATATACATCTTGACTACGGCGCTGATTCAGATTACTGGACCCTTGTCGTTCGCGATCAAGGCCCTGGAATCCCAGCAGACTTGCATGCTTCAATTTTCAAGCCATATTTCACAACACGCAAAGGCGGAACTGGCATAGGTCTTGCACTAGTCCATCGGATCATCCATCAGCACCACGGCTCGATCGAGATCCAATCGCCACCGAATGGCGATTCTGAGCAAGGAACCGCGTTTGTGATGCGGATCCCCATCGAATATCGGGATCGCAGAATTGAGTAGACATGGCCAGTATTGGCCAGTAAGGTATATGTATTGGCCAGTATTTTACTCATCGAAGACGACGAGACCTTGCGTTTCACAGTAGCAAGAGCTCTTGTCAAAGCCGATCACGAGGTCGTTGATGTCGCGTCGGTCCCTGAAGCACGGGATGCGTTCGCTGCTGGTGACTTTGACATTGTCTTGACCGATGTGAATCTGGGCGCTGAATCGGGGATCGACTTTGTCGAGGAACTCCGATCGCAGGGGTATGAGGGCGGGATCGTGCTCATGACCGCGTTTGCCAATGTCGATGACGCGGTCCGCGCGATGAAGCTTGGTGCTGATGACTACCTTGCTAAGCCGGTGCGTCTCGAAGAGTTGCAGATTATCACCGATCGACTGATCGAGCAGCGTCGAAACTCGCGCCACCTCCGCTTGTACCAGCGCATGCGTCAGGTCGATCACGCGAGTAATCGACCGGTTGGTCAATCACCCGCATGGGTCAAGACGCTTGAGCTTGCCGAGCGTCTTGCGAAGATCCCTGTCATCAATCGGACCGAGGATTTGGGGAGCGCGAGCGGTGGAGCCGTGACCACAGTGCTCATTACCGGCGAGACGGGATCGGGCAAGGGCGTGCTCGCGAAGCATCTGCATAACTCCAGCGATGACCCCAATCAGCCCTTTGTGCATGTCAACTGCACCGCGTTGCCTGCGACTCTCATCGAGGGTGAACTCTTCGGACACATGAAGGGTGCATTTACTGATGCAAAGGAAGCTCGAGAGGGGCTCTTCGAGATGGCAGACGGTGGGACTATTTTCCTCGACGAGATCGGGGATCTCCCGCTTGAGCTCCAAGCGAAGCTGCTGACAGTGCTTGAAGAAGGAAAGATACGCCGGGTGGGTTCGGCAAAGGAACGCACGATCAGGGTCAGGGTGCTTGCCGCGACCAATCGTGATCTTGAAAGAGCGGTCAGCGAAGGGAAGTTCCGCGAGGACCTGCTCTATCGCATCAACGCATTCACCGTCAAGCTCCCGAGTCTCCAAGAGCGCGGCGACGATGTCCTGCTCATCGCGCAGAGTCTCGTCGATCGTCTCCGGCGCGAATACTCCATGGATCCGATCGAGATCAGCAATGAAGCGAAGGACCTGCTCCGATCGCACCAATGGCCCGGGAATGTGCGTGAGTTGTTCAACACGATCCAGCGAGCAGCGATGCTCTGTGCAGGGGACACAATTGAATGCGGCGATCTCGCGATCAGCGCTAATGGGGTCAAGAGCAACCCGAACCAGGAGACTATGACAAGCGCATCAGCACCATTCCGGTTCAATTTTGAGAATGGGCCTCACAAAGCGGACGAAATCGAGCGGTTACTTATGCTGCAAGCACTTGAGCATACGCATGGGAATGTCTCGAAAGCCGCTCGTTTGATCGGGATGCAGCGATCGAGCTTCCGGTATCGGATCGAACGATACGACCTCGAGAGTAAAGTGCGGGAGATTGTCGAACGATGAAGCTCCTGAATTCCGCAATCTTGATTCTCATGATGAGCGCTATAACACATTCAGCGAAGTGCTCCGATCACGAGGGGGTCTACACAGATCTGAAGGGTGACGCGGTCATTCGACGCACGGATCTTGGTCAAGATGCGCCCCTTCCTGCGGAGTTTGAGCCGATCGATTTGTTGGAGATCCGAGTCGAGGGGTGGGAGACCCCGACGCCTACAACCGATCCGTACAACGGCAGCCCGTCGGGCGGGGATGCTACATTGATGCGTTTGCAAATCCGTGTCGATGGGCTCGTAGCTCCTCCCGGTCCGATCGGATTGGATGCTTCGCCGTATGCGCCATACCTGTTCGGAGATCGGCCGATCTTTGGGTACATCGAGCTCGACGTGGATGAGCAGAAAAACAGTGGTGGGGAGTTCATGCCGCTGGCGCAGAATCGCTACCTTGCCAATGTTGGACGCTTTGGGAGCAGTCCGCTGGGATCCATCTCAGATCGCATAGTCCGCAACGCTGCTGAGGATCTTGATTCCAACTTCAGTACCTCACCCCAGTTCGAGCGATCTGGGGGGGAGTTCGCACTCGCGTTGTGCGGCTGCTTCACTCCAAGCATCGTCACGCAAGATGGGAACATGGATTCAAGCTTCGATCAGGGTGAGACCTGGATTGTCAGCGGCCGTTTCTTTGAGCGCTTCGTCGCGTTTGCTCCTGAGAGCGGGTTGTTCGGAGGCAGCGACTTTGGTTTCTTTGATCCAATCGTTGAACTGCAGTTCAAGCACGATGTTGCTGTGGACCAAACCACCATTACGCTGATTTACCCCGTCACCAACGAAGGCGCGGCGGAGCTCCTCGGCCAGAGTGTGCAGTCCATTGATCTTAGTATCACGAACCAGACATCAATCGAGGAAGCGCTCGATGATCTGATTATTGGTGCCGATTTCACGACTGGTAATCTCAATGAGTTGGTAAGTCCATGGGAAGGTAGACAGACCGACGATTACTATCGCCCTCGCGATTGGGGAGTCACCGCACTGATCGGGACGGCGCCGCTGACGAAGGATCCGACCGCGCTCTTCGTGTGGACCGATACCGGATTCGATGAAGTTCACGGCGACCTGGATGATGACGACCTCGTCACCGAGTCAGATACACAGATCATCGAAGATACGATCGCTCTTCTTGATGGTACAGCATCCGACGCCGACGGCATGGTCGATGGTGATGTCGAGATCGTGGACTTTGGTCCAAACTTTGACCTCCGAGATCTCAACGGCGATGGCATCATTTCCGATGATGACATCCTCGCACCAGACTGTCCGGCGGATCTGACTGGAGAAGGATCGCTCAACTTCCTCGATGTCTCCGCGTTCTTGAGTGCGTACAGCGCGATGGATCCAGCCGCGGACTTTATGGTTGATGGGCAGTTCAACTTCCTGGATGTCTCAGAATTCTTGAGTGCATTCAGTCATGGGTGTCCATAACCGGTTGCTCAGGTTCTACTCGTACACACTGAGAGGAATGGAACAATCACTATGAAATACCTAGCCCCTGTGCTTATTGCGTCGTGTGTTTCCTCTGCAGTTGCTCAAACAATCATGGTGACTACTACAGAGAATGCTGTGGACATCCCGATCGGTGCGATGATCAGTGATCTCCCCGGTCCGGATGGAGTGGTTTCATTCCGAGAAGCGTTGCGCGTCTCGGACAATGAACCAGGTCGGCAGACGATCGGGTTCGAGATCCCAGAGGATCGTTGGTATCTCCCGGATATCTTCCCAGGATTGGTGATCCTTCAAGGGGCCACAATGAGCGCGGCTCAGCCAGTCATTATCGACGGTACGACACAGACCGCATTCACGGGTGACACAAACGCAGAAGGGCACGAGATTCTCCTCCCGCTCCAAACCTACCTCAACGGGGGTGACACCATTGTGACCGGCATTCATGCCTCACGCGTCGAGCTCGGTGGAGATGGTCCAGAGGTCTACGACAACACAGGGGGGATGGACATCCGCTTAGTCAACGCGACCAACGGCTATGTGCACGACAACGAAGCGGACAACATCAACATCACCTACTCGAACAACAACCTTGTGGTCCGCAATGTTACTGAGCGCGTCCGCATGACAGGATTGGGGATGATCTCGCCGGCGACTGGCAATGTCATCGGTGGTCCCGATCCTGCGGATCGGAACTACATCACTGGATTCGGCAACTTCGGAGAGCACGGCGTTCCAGCAGGAGATTGCATCGAGCTCTACTACACCGATGGGAACCTGATCCAGAACAACTACATCGGGACCACCCCTGATGGGATGGAGATTTCTAACCGAGCTTGCACCACCGGTATCGCGATCCATAACTACAACCACAACCTGCAGATTCTCGATAATCTGATCGCCGTGGACGCAACCAATGCGTTCGGGGGTGGTGACTACGGCGTCGATATCTACATGGGCCTCTACGAAGCAGGCGAGAACATCGTCATCCGAGGGAACACCATGGGACTCAACGCGATGGGCAAACCTGGACTCGGCGGAGAGCACGGCGTGTGGGTCTCGGCGGTTGCCTTCGAAGAAGCAGGGGACATCATCATCGGAGGTCAGAATCTGGGTGAGGGCAATGTCATCGCTGGACATGACTCCACTGGGGTACTCATGATGGTCCCTCCGGGTGTGCCTCCGACGGCGCATGTTCTGGTTTCTGGGAACTCGATCTACTCTAATGGTGACATCGGGATCGATCTGATGCCCAACACATGGGACTTCGGATCGACCCCCAACGATTTCATGGACACCGACCAGGGTGCCAATGGGTTGCAGAACTTCCCAGTGATCACCAGCGCATCATCGTCAGGCGCGAGCACACTCATCGAGGGATCACTGCAGAGCGCCCCAAATCAGATGTACAGCATTGAGTTCTTCTCGAGCACACAATGCGACGCATCAAGTTTCGGACAAGGAGAGCGTTACCTCGGTCATACAACGCTCACTACCGATGCATCAGGAGATGCGTCGTTCTCAGTGACTCTGCTTGAAGCAACATTGGTTGGTGAAGTGATCACGGCTACCGCAACACGCACATCAACAGGAGAGACGAGTGAGTTCTCGGCATGCTCATCGGTGCAGAGCTCCTGTCTCGCGGATCTTGAGAGTGACAGTGCTCTGAATTTCTTGGATGTCAGCGCGTTCCTCGTTATGTTTGGGAAGAACGATCCTGCTGCGGACTTTACCAATGATGGGCAGTTCAACTTCCTCGATGTGTCCGCGTTCCTCGTTGCGTATGGCGCTGGATGTCCGTAACACTTATGATTCGCGCGGTTCGTCCGGCGAATATTGGCCATCGCAGGCTTCATCTGTGCAGTGCACTTTGAGTTCTTTGTATCCGAGTTGCGCGATGTGTTGAATTGCATCGAAATCAAGAAAACACCAGGTTTGGCACGCGGATTGATACGGTATGGTGAGAACCAGACAGCCCTTGGTAAGCAATCAGTCAACAGGAGGACACCATGATTCAAACACCAACACAAACTCGTTCATGTCTCAAGCTTGTTGCTCTGCTGGGAGCGCTTGCGCTCTGTGCAGGATCAGTGCAGGCGCAGGGGGTGTTCGAGTATGACCTCCATGTGGTTGAGCCGTTCTATGACAGCACGACATCGGAGAGCTACTTCGTGCGTGTCCTCGATGACGGCACCGCTTGGGGAACGAGCACTGTCCTGACTCAACTCCCGAGCGGGAACTTCAGCGTCACCAACCAGTCCGTGACTTGGAGCTCCAATGGGATCGGCGAAACTGCTGAGCACCTCAACGCACTGAACAATCGTGGTGATCGTGTTATGGAGTCTCCGCATCTGCAGTGGGCGACTGTGGAGTATGACGAGGGTGGGAGTGATCAGATCGATGTCTTCGTTGGCGATGTTGCGCTCAGAGCATGGGACATCAGCGAGTCACGCATCGTCGTCGGTGCTTCAATCAGGCAGGGATCCATCAGCCACGGTGTTCTGCGTGACGCGTTCTTCTGGACCGAGGGCACTGGGATCGTGAATCTCAAATCGACTGGGCTTGTTCCCGATGCCGGTCAGGTCTGGAGTGTGAACGACTCTGGTGAGATGGTGGGGATCGCGGGGAATGGTCGCTTCGATAATAATCAAGCGTTCTACTTCGACTTTAATACGAGCCAGCACATCGACCTGCACTCCCAGCTCGTCCCTGTCGGACAGGTCGGGGTGCGAAGCGACGCGTACGACATCAACAACAATGGCATCGTCGTCGGCTCGCGTGACTCGGGATTCGGCGGAGACATCCGCGCCTTCGCGTGGTCGCAAGATGCCGGCGTCTCCCTGCTCCCGGCGCCGATGACCCAAGCTTGGGCGATTAACCACGCTGGAGTGGTCGTGGGGGGGAACTGGCGATACTCAAACGAAGACGGGCTCGTCGATCTGAACACGCTCGCGGATGTTGGAGACTTCCAGATTGTCGATGCTCGCGATATTTCCAATACAGGGATCATCGTTGGTTGGGGGCGACGGAGCGGGTCCGCGCTTGCGACCGCGTTCATGCTCACGCCGGCTCAGAGCACCTGCGCCGTGGATATGAATGAGGATCAATCGTTGAACTTCTTGGATGTCAGTGCATTCCTCGCGGCGTTCAGCAATGACGATCCTGCTGCGGACTTCACGGATGATGGTTTGTTCAACTTTCTCGATGTGTCCGCGTTCCTCGCTGCATATGGCGCTGGATGCCCCTGATAGCAGCGGCTGGATTCAAACCATCAAAGCAGCCCCAACCTTCTTGGTTGGGGCTGTTGTTTTGCGTCTATGAGCTCGAACAGAAACTGATCAGTACTGAGTGCTCAATCAAGAATGTTGTTAAGGACTGACACTGCCAATTCTTTGATTGTTTTGTCAATTTCACATCTACTGACAGTGTCCGGTTGGTATCCACCGTTGATTCGCACCATGGTTAAATCCCAGTCCTGCCTCTCCCCTCGCGCGCGCGTGCGCAGTGGTGTAATCTGGCCCCTATCAAAGCGCAAACAAGATGTTTGCGGATTGCTACACTTGCTGTATGCTACTCGGTACTGGGTTACCCGCTCAGTGTCGATGGTTTCGATGGAATGGAAAGGAATCCGATGGTTACTGGAAAGCATGGTGCGCGACGAGATGAGGTGTGTTCAGCTGCAAGAGCTCTGGTTCAGGAAGAGTTGGAATTGTTTGAAGCAGCAGGGCAGCAACTCGATGCGATCTACTCCGAGGAGATGGTGCGCGAGGATGACGATTTCCCACTTGGTCCAGGCGAGAGGTATGCCGCGAAGGAAACTCCCGAGAGTGTTCGA
This sequence comes from Phycisphaerales bacterium, assembly GCA_965250055.1. Classification (GTDB taxonomy): domain Bacteria; phylum Planctomycetota; class Phycisphaerae; order Phycisphaerales; family UBA1924; genus UBA1924. The sequence goes on from OZ252285.1 coordinate 617,038, forward strand.
TTGAAGCGGCTTGGGGTTGCTGCGAAGTGTTTCCGATTCCCGGAGAGCCATCCGTATGACAATCACTTTGACTTCGAAGGCATCGGTCCGATCGAAGATCGCAAGCAAGCAGCACGGATGGGTATCCTCGTCATGCTCGCAGCGGGTGATCCCGATAAAGGAGGGGTAATCACGCCGGCGATGGGAGTGCTTGCCAATACACCGTTTGAGATCAAAGGCAAAGACCGACTGCCTGGGATTGGTGGTAGCCAATGGTTGTCTTGGAATGAGACAGGTTGGGATGACTACAACGAACCCTCACCTCGCGTGTTGAAACGACTGAGGGAAGCCATTGACATTGTCCGGCACGGCAGTCTTGATGCTGCGCGTAAGAGTCGGATCCCAAGCGGGGACGGTCGGCCTTGCGATCAGCCGGGGTTGAATAAGTACGATGAAGCTGATCGTGCACTTCGAGATGTAAAACGATATGTTGGTCATTTCAGATCGAGTATCGAACAGTGGCGCATTGAATGGCCCTATCGGTTTGTTGATGAACGAAGACAGGAGCTAGATGAGATTAAACTACTCAATCGACCATGGTGGCAAACATGGTCTGATGTCCTGAAGCGTGCGAGAGAAGCTGTACGAGCTTTAGAGCTGCAAGAACTCACGGATCTAAAGCAACAAGCATTAGATGGGCTCATGGTTATAGCTGATATTTACAGCGAACCACTCTTTTACCTGGATCATGAAGAGCCAGGAGACCACATCTATCGAGCAGCACACCAGTGGGGAGGTGATCAAGCTGAAACTGATATTGTCTCAAGGTTGTCTGAAGCAATCAACGATGTGGAAGCAACTTGCCGAGGATGCAGGTTTTTTCTAGATTCTCCAGATGAGCCTACACAACATAGTGTTTCAGAGCACGCTTCATCTTTAAAGAAACCGATGAGTGTTGATGCCGCAACCAAAACAGCGCTAGCGATCGTGAAGAGACGAGGGTGGCCAAAGGCAAGAGGAAAAGTCTCGATAAGGGCGATGGCTGACCTTGTGAAATGCAGCCCCTCGACAATCAAGAAAGCGATTGGCCAGAGTCCCAGTCTACGACAGAAGTATCAAAGCGCAGGGGTTGGTACAAAGTCGCATCTGGATCGGGACTCTGATCAACTGGCTGAACTTATTTCAGAGCAGGCAAGGGATGATCGCAGTCCGTACGCTATTTAGATTGCGCGAGCGCTCGCGCTCATAGTTGTGATCATTCACCACATGTACTCAGTCTAGTTTCGCCGTTTCTGGTCCAAAATCGGCGATTTGTAGGCTTGGTTGCCTATTTTGGCGCGCTCACTCACAAGGGTGGAGGGCTCGTTGGATTCCGGGTAGACGCTACTTGGCACAGCCCTGATTTATTGCCAAGGAGGCACATCATGAAACCAGAGAACACACTCTGGACCGTCGCACGGATCGCGGCTCATCTGCGTGTGGACCGTCATCGTATCGAATACCTCATCGACGCTCGTGGGATCGAGCCCATCGCGAGGGCCGGGATTGCTCGGATCTTCTCGCCGGCGGATGTGGATCGGTTGGCGTGTGAGATCGAGAAGATCGATGCCGAGCGCCAAGGGGGTGGGCTGTGAACACGCATCCACTGAACAGGAGCACCGAGAGATCACCGAAACCCATCGCGGTCCGTCCACAACAGGCGGCGGAGATGATCGGGGTCTCGGAACGAACACTGCGTGAACTGCTGCGCCAAGGGGAGATCAAGCACGCGAAACTCGACCGAGCCGTGCTGGTCCTGGTGAGTGAGCTTGAAGCGTTTATTGAACGAAGAACACAACAATAAGGGGGTGGGGTATGAACCAGGAGTCGAAGAAAAACAGCAAACCCTCGCTGGCGGGCGAGGGCGTGCAACAAAATATGAATCACAGTCAATGTACCACAGATCACCAGAGCCCGCTCGATCGAGTGCTCGATGCGATCAGGTTGCAAGGGGGATTGGTTCGAGGATCGGGATCGGGATGGATGTGCACCTGTCCGTCCCACGACGATCGGAACCCGTCGCTGAGCGTGCGTGTAGCTGAGGATCGGAGCGTGCTGCTCAAGTGTCATGCGGGATGCTCGAATGAATCGGTGGTTGCGTCGCTTGGAATGTCGATGCGCGATCTATTTGTGGGTGAGCGGGGTAGCGACAGTACTGCCACTGTCACTTCGCGCCGTTTCAGATCAAAGAACGCGGCAAGTGTCAGTGGCAGTACGAACAATTTGCAAGGGTTCGCTACGCTTGAGGAAGCGATCGCGGTGTACGAGGGATCACTGGGGTTGCACCACTCGCGATGGGACTACCACAACGAGCAGGGTGATCTCGTGGGCGTGGTCCTGCGATGGGACGCAACCAACCACACCAACAACACCAGCCCCCAAAAGAACACCAAGCAGATCCGTCCCATCTCGCTGATTGATGGGCAGTGGAAGCTCACAGGGATGGATGACCCTCGCCCGTTGTATCGTCTGCGTGAGGTACGGACCTCCTCTGATCCCGTCCTTGTCTGCGAGGGTGAGAAAGCAGCGGACGTCGCGGCGGTGCTCGGATACACCTCCACGACCAGTGCGCATGGTTCCAAGTCGGCATCCAAAGCGGACTGGAGCGTGCTCAACAATCGCGATGTAGTCATCGTTCCCGATCTGGACGACGCGGGAGACGCTTATGCATCGGAGGTCGCGGAGCTGTGCGATCGGGCGGCGTCGATCCGCATCGTCGATCTCTCGGAGGTCTGGGATGGTCTCCAGCAAGGCGCGGACCTCGCGGATGTGCTTGAGCATGAAGCGGGTGATGTGTCTGCGCTACGGACCAAGCTCGATGCGTTGATCGAGCGGGCACTGCCTAAACAACCACTGGGAAACAGCGAAAGAACAGCGACGAGTCATCTGAGTGTCTATCAGCCGATCCCCGTACATTTGTTCCCAGAGCCCGTGCGTTCATACATCGTGCAAGGCGCTGAAGCAATCGGGTGTGATCCCTCGTACATCGCCCTCCCAGTGCTATCGATGCTCGCCGGCGCGATCGGAAATACGCACGAGGTGCAAGCGAAGCCGGGATGGGTGGAGCCCTGTGTGATCTGGTCGTGCGTAGTTGGCAAATCGGGGACGTGCAAGAGTCCCGCAATTGGGTATGCGTTCGAGCCGCTAGAGAAGATTCAGAGCGGGCTGTTATACAACTACCAGCAAGAGCTTGACGAGCACAAGACTGCTCAGAAAGTTGGGCAGAGCAAGGGTGAGTTTGGTTCAGTACCGCGTCCACAGCGCTGCATCATCAATGACGCGACCATCGAAGCGACACTCCAGTGCATCCAAGAGAACCCGCACGGATTAGTCATGCTCCGAGATGAACTCGCGGGATGGTTCGACTTCGATCGCTACAGCAGCGGGAAAAAAGTCGGTTCTTCTGCGGGATGGATCGAGCTGTTCCACGCGAAGCATGTGAGCGTGGACCGCAGGACTTCCGAACCCATCGTCGTCCCACGAGCATCACTAAGTATCGCGGGAGGGATCCAGCCCGGCATCCTCGCGCGTGTGATGGATCGCAAGAACCTGGAGAGCGGCCTCGTCGCGCGGTTCTTGTTCGCGAGTCCAGACAGCCCCTCCAAGGGCTGGAGCGACGCTGAGGTGAACCCCAGAACCATCGAGCGGTTGAACACGCTCGTCCAGAAGCTCCATCGCCATACGATGTGCACAAGCCCTCCATACGCGAGCAATGAGCAGCCGATGCCCCATCGCATCGGACTCGATGCGGACGCGCGAGCGGCGTTCGGTCGATTCGTGACGGCGCACAACCAAGCGATGCAGTCCGAGTCGGACCATGTCGCCGCCGCGTGGTCAAAGCTGGAGTGTTATGTGGTGCGCATCGCGCTGGTGTTCCACCTTGTGAGAGAGGCGGCTGGTAATGCGTCGCTCGAAGATCCTGAGCAGATCGGACTGGATACGCTGCTCGCAGCGATGGAGCTCGTCGAGTGGTTCAAGAACGAAACCAAGCGCCTCTACACGCTCGTTGAGATGAATGACAGCGAGCTGGAGACCCTCCGCGTCATCAACTGGATCGACAAGCAAGGCGGCTCTGTCACCCAGCGTGAGTTCTACAGGGGCCTCTCAAAGTACAACAGCTCCAGTGCCGCCAAACAGAAACTTGATGAACTTGTTGAAGTGGGGATTGGTTTCTACAGAGGCCGAAAGCCGACCGGGAGATCTCAAGAGTTTGTGTTGCACGCACAATACCAGTCACAACCAAACACCACTGACACTGACACTTCGGGACTTCAAGCAGCAAAGAAAGCCCATATTGACAGTGGCGCGAGTGGGCGCTATCCGGTACAGTCTACAAGGAAGGATCAATAACCATGGCCTCGATTTCACGTGACAAAAACGGAACCAAACGCATCCTGTTCATGGACCAGTACGGCAAACGCCGCACGATCCGACTTGGGAAGACTAACCAGAAAACCGCCGAATCATTCCTCATGCGTGTAGAGCGATTGATCGATGCTCAACGCACGGCAACAGGAATCGATTCACAAACGATGCTCTGGCTCAACGAGCTCCCTGATGCGATGTATGCAAAGCTGACAAGAGTCGGATTGGTTGCCAGCCGACAAGCGTCTCAGGACCAAACCCTGGGTGCGTTGCTTGAGCAGTACTTCGAAACGATGAGCGTGAAGGACACGACTCGGATTCGGTACGCTCAATCTCGTAAGTTGTTGATTGAGCGGTTCGGATCTGGCAGGGAAATCAATACGATCTCGACTCGTGAGTGCGATCAGTATCGAGCATGGCTCGTTGACAAAGGATACTCAACAGCCAAAATCGCGAAAGAGATCATCATCGCACGGATGTTCTTTAAGCAAGCCGTGCGTTGGGAGCTCATCAGTTCAAATCCATTTGAGGGTGTTCGAGGTGGTTCTCAAGTCAATCAAGAGCGACTGTTCTATGTCTATCCGCATACAGCTCAAAAACTGATCAAAGCCGCTCCAGACGCCGACTGGAGGTGCATCATTGCCCTCGCGCGATATGGGGGGCTTCGATGTCCATCTGAAGTCCTGCGAGTGAAATGGACTGATGTGAACTGGGCAGAAGATCGGATGCGTGTCCGATCGCCCAAGACAGAGCATCACAGCGGGATGTCGGAGCGGCTTGTTCCATTGTTTCCTGAGCTCAGATCTGTCCTGATGGATGCATATGAACTCGCACCAGAAGGGAGTGAGTATGTAGTGGGGAGATACAGGGACCCAACATCAAACTTGGGGACCCAGTTCAAGAGAATCATCCGCAACGCCGGCATCGAGCCATGGCCTCGTGCCTTCAATGCAATGCGAGCGAGCAGGGTCACAGAACTCGCGGCTGAGTACCCCAGCGCTGTGTGTACCTCATGGATGGGGCACACCCAAGCCGTTGCAGAAGCTCATTACCACATGGTTCGAGATGAAGATTTCGCCCGTGCTGCCAATCAGTTGACCCGTAGTCCAGGTAAGCTTGATGTTGCCCAAAGCGGCGCAAATAGCGGCGCATCGTCGTCGCAAAACACGGCGCAGCAGCAGGCGGCAAAGGCTGGTAAGGACGGGCATATCCAGTCTCAAAGTGACCAGCAATCAACGTTTATGTCGGTCCCCTCATCTCTTTGCAAATCCTTGCAGTCAGTATCAAGTGGGCCTGGAGGGACTTGAACCCTCATGGGTTTTACCCCGGCGGATTTTAAGTCCGCTGCGTCTGCCGATTCCGCCACAGGCCCGCGTTTGGTTCAAGCATAGTAGCACGAAACGGACGCGGGATGACTCGTGGTGGATGGATGCAGCGGTCAAAGAAGAGACGGAAGATCAGTGTCGCGCGAACCACAAACAGATAAATTCGTAAAAACTCAAATCACACCAGCCACGAGCCGGGACGCATCGGCTATGCTCTTCTTTACCGCAACCCACATCCCAAAAAATGCAAGACGAGGACAACGAACATGCACCGTGATCCCCAGTCAGAAGCAATCGCCGCATCAAATCAGTGGCAGCAGGCCTCACTCGATACCGGGAAACCCAACCCGCGCATCGACGAGATCTTCGCCATCGATGTCTTTGATATGAAAAAGATGCGGCAGCGGCTCCCCAAAGGCGTGTACAAATCCGTCGAGTCCGTCCTCGAAGGCGGGAAGAAGCTCACCCTCGCTGATGCCGACGTCATCGCGACGGCGATGAAAGATTGGGCGATCGAACGCGGGGCAACCCACTACACACACTGGTTCCAGCCCATGACCGGGCTCACCGCTGAGAAGCACGACTCGCTCACCTCGCTCGACGGCGAGGGCGGCGTTGTCTACAGACTCTCCGGATCATCCCTCATCCAAGGCGAACCAGACGCATCGAGCTTCCCCTCAGGAGGACTCCGCGCCACCTTCGAAGCACGCGGATACACCGCGTGGGATGTCACCTCTCCCGCGTTCATCATCCGTGGTTCCAACTACGCGACCCTCTGCATCCCGACCGCGTTCGTCTCATGGAACGGCGAAGCACTCGACAAGAAAACACCGCTCCTCCGCTCGATGGACGCGATCTCCACCCAAGCGATGCGCGTCCTCAAGCTCTTCGGCACCGACGAGGGGGTCAACTCCGTCAGCTCCACCCTCGGAGCAGAACAAGAGTACTTCCTTGTGGACCGCAACCTCTATTACGCGCGTCCAGACCTCATGAGCTGCGACCGCACCCTCTTTGGGTCCATGCCTCCCAAGCATCAGCAGCTCGACGACCACTACTTTGGTTCGATCCCTTCCCGCGTCCTCTCGTTCATGGCCGAGGTCGAGCGTGAGCTCTCCTGCCTAGGGATTCCTGTCCAGACACGCCACAACGAGGTCGCTCCGGGACAGTACGAGATCGCTCCACTCTTCGAGACCACCAACCTCGCGTGCGATCACCAAGCGATGCTGATGCAGATCCTCAAGAGCGTCGCCGGACGTTTCGGATTCGTTGCGATCATGCACGAAAAACCCTTCGCGGGAGTCAATGGGTCCGGCAAGCACAACAACTGGTCGCTCTCAACAGATACGGGAGTCAACCTGCTGGACCCACAAGATGAGGCCCACAACAACCTCCAGTTCATGACCTTCCTGTGTGCCGTGATCCGCTCTGTGCACATCCACGCGGACCTCCTGCGTGCGACGATCTCCAGCGCATCCAACGACCACCGACTGGGCGCCAACGAGGCGCCTCCTGCGATCATCTCCATCTTCCTCGGAGACATGCTCGAGGACCTCATCGGACAGATCGCCAAGGGATCCACCAAGCGCACCCTCAAGGGAGGAAGTCTCGACCTCGGAGCCCGCACGCTCCCGGACCTGACACGTGACTCAGGGGATCGCAACCGGACGTCGCCGTTTGCGTTTATCGGGAACCGCTTCGAGTTCCGGGCCGTGGGTTCGACCGCATCGGTCGCTTGGCCAAACACTGTGATCAATACCATTGTCGCTGAGTCGCTGGACTTCATCGCGACTGAGGTCGAGCGTGGTCTGAAGAAAGGCGCGACCCAAGCTCAGACGGAATCTGCAATCCGCAAGGTCCTCCAGCAGGTCATCAACGACCACCGCAGTATCGTGTTCAACGGCGACAACTACACAGAGGACTGGCAAGAAGAAGCCGCCAAGCGTGGACTGCCGAACCTCAAGACCACCGCCGATGCACTGTCCGTGTTCAAGAAGCGTGCGGTCGCGTCGATGTTCAAGAAGTACAAGGTGCTGTCCAAGCCCGAGCTCGAGAGCCGAGCGGAGATCTTCACTGAGCAGTACGTCACGCAGATCGGGATCGAGAGCCATCAGATGATCTCGATCGCTCGGACCATGATCCTCCCAGCGTGTCTGGACTATCAGCGCCGGATTGCTGAGACGATGACCCAGACCGAGAAGGCGGGTTCGGACGCGAGCTTCCTGCAAGGGACGCTGGATCTTGTGACTGAGCGCGTCTTCCGACTCACCCAAGCGATCGAGCAGCTCAAGAGCCATGTCGGATTCCATGATCTGGAGCCGGCTGATGCGAGCTTCTATATCCGCGATCATGTGCTCGATGCGATGGTGGAGCTCCGTCAAGCAGCTGATGCACTCGAGCGTCTGATGGACCACGAGCTCTGGCCACTCCCAGCCTACAGCGAGATGCTAACGATCCGCTGATTCAATAACGACCAAATCCTCGAACAGCTCCGGAGATCTCACTCCGGAGTTTTTTGTGTGATCTGGGTTCAATCAACACAAAACTGTGTCTCGCCCCAAAAAGCAAGGGGGTAGCAATCAGTGGTTTTTCAGGTTCTCCGCGAACTGCTCAATCGAGAGCAAAGTTCGTAGCCGCAGAGCGACGATCGATTCGAGCGTGTCACAGCACTTCACAGCAGTGGCACGCGAGCAACTCAACGCAGGGACCACACTATGCAAGATCAAACAGAATCAACCAAGCGTTCACTGGGACTGACGACCAAAATCATCGGAGCGACCTTCGCGATCATGATTCTCGTGATCGCGGTGAACTACGTCGTGTTCCTCAGGGGCTACCGCAAGGACGCACAATCCGCAATGATGGACCGAGCGTCCGCGTTTACCGCCGTCGCGGACGAAGCGAAGATCGACGCGTCAGTGAAGTTCCTCAACGGCGAGGTCAACACCGACAAGCTCCTCGACGACGCGTTCGAGATGATCGACAACGGCTCGCACTACTCAGACACACGTTACTACGCCTCGATCCCTGTGATCGTTGGATGGAATACCGGTCTCAAAGCCGCAGAGAAGGAGGGGATGGAGTTCACCGTCGTCTCGCTTGAAGCACGCAACCCAGACAACGCTCCCAAGTCAGAGTTCCAGGACCAGATGATCCGTGACCTCACAGAGCAATACAAGACCACTGGTCAGACCACGATCGGTGGAATCAACAAAGAAACCAACACCATGCACTACATGCGTGCGATCACGCTCGATGAGTCCTGCATGACCTGTCACGGCGATCCCGCGAAGTACGACGAGCGTGACGAGGAAGGCAACTTCGACGGCAAGGACGCGCTTGGATTCCGTTACGAGAACTGGCCCGTCGGATACATGCACGGCGCGTACGAAGTCCAGATGCCTCTCGAACTGGTTGATGCTCAGGTCAGCGGGTTCTTTAAGAAAGGCATGCTGTTCACCATCCCCTTCGTCGTCATCGGTGGTATTGGACTCTTCCTGATGCTTCGTCAGTTGCTCTCGCGTCCACTCAACGCAACCATCGCGATGGTCAAGGACATCGCGACTGGAGACGGCGATCTGACCAAGCGTCTTGACATCAATCGAAACGACGAGATCGGTAAGCTCGGCCACTGGTTTGACCTGTTCATGGGTAACCTCCACTCCATCATCTCCCAGCTGAGCAACACCTCCCAAGCCGTGGCGTCGGCTTCGACGGAGATTGCGGCGTCAGCTGAGGAAATGGCCGTGGGTCTCCAGACTCAAGAGCAGCAGACCCAGCAGGTCGCCGCGGCGGTCGAGGAACTCTCCCAGTCCGTCAACGAGGTCGCCGCAAAGTCTTCCGATGCGACCTCCGCATCCGCGGATAGTCAGCACCAAGCGGAGGAAGGCGGAGCGATCGTCAGCTCGACTGTTGAAGAAATGCAAGGCATCGCCCGCGAAGTCCAAGGCAGCGCCGAAACCATCAACACGCTCGGGAAGAAGAGCGAAACAATCGGTGAGATCATCGCGGTGATCAACGACATCGCGGATCAGACCAACCTCCTCGCACTCAACGCAGCGATCGAAGCCGCACGTGCCGGAGAGCATGGTCGTGGGTTCGCGGTCGTCGCCGATGAAGTCCGCAAGCTCGCTGAGCGGACCACCGAAGCTACCAAAGAAGTCTCCCAGTCCATCCTTGGAATCCAGACGGAAACCTCCGCGGCGGTGGGTCTCATCGAAGCGGGCTCCGAACGCGTGGGCAAAGGCGTCGAGCTGGCAACGCAAGCCGGGACGGCACTGGAATCGATCGTCGGGGGCTCAAAGAGCGTCCAAGGGATGGTCCAGGACATCGCGGCAGCCGCCAACGAGCAGTCCTCCGCGACCGGAGAGATCGCTCGAGCGGTTGAAGGAATCAACTCGGTGACCCGTCAATCCGCGGAGGGTGCCTCGCAGGCATCCCAAGCCGCGAGCGATCTCGCTCACCAAGCGGAGCAGCTACAAGAGCTGGTGGGGCGCTTCGTTCTCTAGTCTCAAGCACGAGTGGTGTCGTGTGCGTCACCCGCAGTCGGATCCCGAGTCTCGGGAGTCGGCTGCGGGTGTTTTTTGTGTGCTGTTTGGGGTCAGATTCGCCGAGAGGGCATAAAAAACCTCTCCAGTGGAGAGGTTCAAGCACGGGCGGAAGGATTCGAACCCTCAACCTCCTGATCCGTAGTCAGGTGCTCTATCCAGTTGAGCTACGCCCGCATCAGCTCTTGCTGAGCGGAGGGTAGGGTAAGCACATATTCGGGATTTGGCAAGTTGATTCATCAATCTGGCTTGATTTCTTTGGGCTCAGCGGAAAGAATATCAGCCCGACGCGGGGTTCCGCGTCAGTTGTTGGTAGACACAGGCACTCGTGCCAAAGGATAAAGACCGTATGGCTCACTCGAACTCCGCAAAGAAGCGTATCCGTCAAAACATGAAGCGTCGTGCACTCAACCGCTGGCGCATGCGCAACATGCGTGTTGCGATCAAGGACTTTGACGAAAGCCTCTCGGGGAACGGCGACGCCGTCGCGGCATACCGCAAGGCCGCTGCGATCGTGGACCGCACCGCACAGAAGGGTGTCATCCACAAGAACCAAGCTGCTCGCAGAAAGAGCCGCATGAACGCTCGTCTCAAAGCACACGCTTCCTGAGCGATCGATTCGAAGAAGATTCTCACACAAACCCGGCCTTTGCGGTCGGGTTTTTCTATGATGGACTCCTGCTGATACAAGCAGCAGATCCGTACACGCTCGTGGGACACGTCCAGCATGTCATCATCTTCTGAGAAACGCGCATCCAAGATGCTCCCGAACCAAGCGGGCGGCGCCGACCGACCGATCCTGGCGCGGGATAGTTATTTCTCGATCTCGATGCGTCCGCTCCCGATGCTGTTGTTCCTGCTCCCGATCATCGTGCTCTACGAACTCGGCTCGATGGGGGTGTTTGGTCCTGTTGGGAATGCTCTGGAAGCGCACCAGATGCTTGTACGGTTCTTCAATGTGTTCGGAGCAGCGGGATTGCACCTGCCTGCTCTGGCGCTGATCACGATGCTCCTGATCCAGCACGTGCTCAGCAAGGACCCGCTCCGACTGTCCTTCGGTGTGTGGATCAAGATGATCGCGGAGTCCGCGTTCCTGACTGGACCTTTGATCGTGATGGTCATGCTGCTCAAACCGATGGGAGGGGGCGGCGCTGAGTTCGTCGGAGAGATGGTCATCCAGAACACCCCAGCCTCAAGCAGCGGGGGGTCTCAAGCGAGCCAGGTGATGCTCGCGTTCGGCGCGTCGCTCTACGAGGAGATGCTGTTCCGATTGGTGCTGATCACGATGATCCACTTCCTGATCTCGGATGTGCTGGGATTCAGCGAAACCAAGGGGTTCTTGTTCGGATTGATCCTGTCCTCGCTCGTCTTCGCATGGCACCACGATCAGGTCTTCCATCTCGATGGGTCGCTCAACTTCCGGCTCGCGTTTTTCTACTTCCTCGCCGGGATGTACTTCGGATTGCTCTTCCTGATGCGAGGGCTAGGCATCGCGGTGGGGGTGCACCTGTTCTATGACCTGCTTGTGCTCGTAGTGATCCCGTCCTTTGAGAACGGGTCCTGATAACGGATTTGGGAGAAGATCGCCCAGATCAAGCTATTTCGGCGGCGTCGGACTTGACGCGCGGATATAGATGAATACAGTACCCCCTGTCCGATCGGCCCCATCGTCTAGCCAGGTCCAGGACACCAGGTTTTCATCCTGGTAACGCGGGTTCAAATCCCGCTGGGGTCATTCTTCACGAAACATACATCGGATACACAAGATCACCCGCTCAATCGCACGATTGAGCGGGTGTTTCGTTATAGAGACTATCCAGTACCGAATCGTTGCTTTATCGGATCTATGACTGTCGGTATAAACACCTATTTTCAGTGCGACTGAATCGGGCACTTCTCCAGGCCGATATGTGATCTAGGAGATCCTCGTTATGCCATGCTATGACCAAGCTCATTTTTCGCTCGATGTGACTGATTCAGACGATGTCGAACTCATCGAGATGTTCCTCTCGGAGCTCCCTGATCGCATTCAATCTCTGAACCAAGCCGCGGAATCCGGCGACTTTGCGTTTATGAATCGACTGGCGCACCAGCTCAAAGGAGCAGCGCCGGGATTCGGTTTCGAACCAATCGGTTCAGCAGCAGCGGTCCTCGAAGAGCGTCTCAAAACAAGCAATCTCGAGATGGTTGAGCTCGATCAAATCCGTGACGAGTTCGACTCGCTCATTGAACAGTTCAACATTTACATGAAGTACATCGATTCCTAATCAGACCACACTGTCACAGCACCAATACGCACCAGCATCAAATCAATGCCTGAAACCAACGAAGCACATCACGACCACTCTCCGGTTGTCCTCTTGATTGACGACTCGGAGTTTGTGCATCGACTCCTCAAGGCAAGGCTCAAATCTGAATCGATCCAGATCGTCAGCGAGTATGATGGGCAGTCTGGGATCGATCGAGCAATGAAAGAGATTCCATCGCTTATTCTGCTTGATCTCGATATGCCTGGGATCGACGGGTTCGAGACGCTGCGGATGCTCAAAGAAGAATCGACCACGAGGAACATCCCCGTGATCATCCTTTCTGGACAAGATACGACTCAAGACAAGGTGACCGCGTTCGATCTGGGCGCGGTGGACTTTGTGCCCAAGCCGTTTGAGCTGACGGAACTGCGTGCACGCATCCGCAGCTCGTTGCGGATCTCGATCTTGTTGAGGATGCTGGAGCAGAAAGCACAGATCGATGGTCTGTCGGGTCTGTATAACCGGTCGTACTTCGACAATCGTTGGGCCGAGGAGTATGAGCGTTGCGCTCGTCAGTCCACAGGACTCTCGCTCGCGGTGATTGATATCGATCACTTCAAGGCGGTCAACGATTCGTTCGGTCATCCCGCGGGTGACGCGGTGATCTCGGGGATCTCCAATATCATCCTCGACCATATCCGCAAGTGTGATATCGCGTGCCGATTTGGTGGTGAGGAGTTCTCGTTGATTCTCCCCAACACCGATCCAGAGCAAGCGAAGACGATCTGCGAGCGTATCCGCGTCGAGTGCGAGTCTTATGTATGGAATCGGCATCCGGAGCACAAGATCACGATCTCCATCGGGATCGCTGGATGCAGCGACGGACCGACAGTCCAGCCGTTGCAATGGTTTGAGCAAGCGGACGCGAATCTTTACAAGGCGAAGAACAGCGGACGCAATAAGATCGTCGCTGGACTCACGACCGGCAACCTCAACACGCTCGACAAAGCCGGCTGATGCCTCGACGGGTACAATCTGTCGATGAGCCAATTACCTGATCCACATCACGAGAAAGTCAATCAACTCGAGGAAGCTCTGGGCTTTTTGGAACTCCAGAATGGGCGATCCAAAGAGCAGTTCGAGGAGCTCAACAAGGTTGTGCATGAGCTTGGGGCGCGGATGCAGCGTCTGGAATCGCGATTGATGGATCTCAACGATCGTCTCGAGACGCAAGATCCAGGTCTTGTGCCCCCGCCGCACAGTGCTGGACCTGATATTCCGAGAGATCCGCTTTAAGATCCGTGCGTATACTTTGGAATGATCAAGAACCTGAATCGTCCATCGAGATCACAGGCCTGTTTCTCCACGCTCACGCTGCTGGGTATGTGTGCGATGCTGTGCATGCCGGGGTGCAGAGACCTCCAGAAACGTAGAGTCGAGGTCAAGCAGTCCAGCGGCGCGGATGCTGATCTTCAGGAGCGATTCGGATTAACCGCGGATGCTCAGGATCCGAGCGAGCGTGACAAAGAGCTCGGCTACGGGCGTTGGCAGACGAAGCCTGAGACCGAGGGCACGGCGTCACCGACCTCACCATCGCGTCGAAAGCCGATTGGTGGGAATCCATAACCATTCTGGGGATCAACAGATCGCTGCAGGATCAGAGCATCTCTGGTATCTTGGTAGTTGATGGATGATGGGTGAAATGAAGTTTGGTAGGAACTGATACGGAGTTGAGATGACAGAACTTGCCGATCGCTACAACGAGGTCAAAGAACGCATCGCACAAGCGGCGATCCGTTCCGGGCGTACACCAGAATCGGTGTACCTGATCGCGGTGACGAAGTACGCTGAGCCGGAGGATATCCGTGAGCTGATCGAGCTAGGTCATCGTGACTTCGGAGAGAATCGGGTCCTGCAGCTCGCGCAGCGCGCCGGCGTGATTCAGGAATGGTTCGATCGCATCAAGACGCTCCCTCGGACATCGTCGGACACCAATCAGGTCGATGTCAACGATCCGGTCCGCTGGCACATGATCGGTCACCTCCAGCGCAACAAAGCACGCAAGATTGCGGATTGTTCTCGGCTCATCCATTCAGTCGATTCGCTGCGCCTCGCAGAAGAACTCCAGACGGTCGCCAACAAACTCGACCGCGTCATCGATGTACTGATCCAGGTCAATGTTTCAGGTGAAGAGAGCAAGTCAGGTCTCCCGATCGCGGCTCTCGGAGCGATCGCGGAGCAGATCGACACGATGATCAACGTCCGTGTCCGTGGATTGATGACCATGGCGCCGCTCACTGATGATCCGGAGACCTCGCGTGTCCACTTCTCACGCTGTAAAGAGATCTTCGACGATCTTGTGAAGATCGGGGTCGGCGAGAACCATTTCAATCTGCTCTCGATGGGGATGTCCAACGACTTCGAGGTCGCGATCGAAGAGGGGGCAAATCTTGTCCGCGTTGGTTCAGCAATCTTCGGGAACCAGTCATCGGAAGGTGATCTGGAAGAGGTCGCTGACAGCGTTGGTCAGTCCTGAACTGATCCGTCTATCCGCCTTTGCCCATGATTTGAATATCAAGGTGAACAGCCGTGAGCTGAGGGGCTTATGCGTGGAGCGCGTTTCCTACGAGCATCGCGAGGGCGCCGTTGGGTTTGCGGAGCTTGACCATCTGTGCTTGGAGGTGCTTGCCGGGACACGCGGTGCTGCGGAGCTCGCGGTGGGTGTAAACCCGGCTCATCGGGATGGAGAAGCGGCGCATCTCGTGGGCGATGAGCTGATTGAGTGTTTCGAGTGCTTTGGAGGTCGGTCTGGCTTTTTCGTAGTTCCCGAACATCACGATCCCGATGTTGCCGGGATTGTTGTCCTTGACGTGAGCGCCCTGGTAGACCAATGGTCTTGCTTCCCACGCGCGTCCCGCTGGGTCCACGGCGTAGTGGTACCCGATGTCTGCCCAGCGGTTTGAGAGGTGTCCGTTTCGGATCGCGGCGAGTCGGCGGACCGAATCGGTGTAGCGTCCAGAGGGGACGGGGCTGATCGCGTCGTGGTGGATAGTGATGCGGTTGATGGTCCGCATAGGGTCCGCGAGACTGATCTTGGTCTTGCCTTTGGTCCACGCGTTGCGCGGGATCACGAAGCTCGGGAGGACAGTAAGGTCCCTCCGAGCAGTGTCTGGTGTGCTGACTCCGCCGCCGTTGTAGACAGGGGTGGGGGTGCGTGTCGCGTAGATGGGGTCTTCGGGGATTGGCTGACCGATCATATTGCGTGAGCGATCGCTGCGTTTGCCTGAGCTGTTGCATCCTGTGAGACCGGCAACGATCCCAGAAAGCGCAAGAAGTGATCCAGCTCGCGCGCCGAGATGAAGAACCTCACGTCTGCTGGCCGAAGAAGAAGATTGTGCAGGATTATCCATGGCATACCTCAGTTTTCGGATGATCGATCCCGTCTAATTCTTCGGTCAGATACCCGGATCTGGTACAATGCTAACGATCCGAATCACTTTATGCAAGGCGGGCATGGGTGTGTTTCCTGTTCTGGAGGTCTTTCGGGACCGGATCGACGTGAGTTCATTATGTCGGGGAGGTGGCGAGATGGCCATCAGACGAGCATTGTTATGCGGACTGTTATGCGGACTTTATGTGGTGCTCTCCAGCGCCGCTCTGGCGCGTGCCGACGCGGACATGGGCGCCGAGGAAGCGATGGCGCAGTACCACGCTGCTCAAGCGGCGCACGTGCTGGCGCTCGAGCAGTTGCGTATCGCGGAGGTCAACCTCCAGCAAGCGACCGCTAAAGCGATCGCTCTTGGTCTTATTGCCGATCCCGAACAACCTGCTGAGACCCCGCCCGCAGCTCCGCCTCCTTCCGCGGACACGAAGACTGAGCAACCCAATCCTGAGCCCAAACCCGAAGCGAAACCTAAACCCAAGCCAACCCCGCCGCCCGAGGAAGTGAAGAAAAAGGACGAGGGGCCTTCGTTCTGGAAGAACTGGAAACGCTCTGTCCGCGTGGGGTTCAATACCTCATCGGGGAACACGGAGAACACGAACCTCAACCTTCAGTTCCACACCAAACGCCGATCGAAGAAATACTTGACCAAGCTCGATTCGGAGTACCGCTTCGCGACACGTAACGGCGTGGACTCCCAGAACAGACTCGACATCGACTTCAGACATGAGTGGCTCGCTCCCGAGGGGAGCAAGGTGGGGTGGTGGACGACCGCGAGTGTTGAGGTGGACGAGTTCCAGGACTGGGACTATCGACTCTCAGCGCACGGCGGGATCAGCTATCAGTTCATCAAGAACGACAAGACCAACTTCAAAGGAAGAACCGGTTTCGGTGGATCACAGACCTACGGCGGCACAACGGACGATTTCCGACCAGAAGCATTGGTCACAGGTCTGGACCTGCGTCACCGCTTCAACGAGGTCATGAACATCGAAGCGGGGATGGAATACTTCGTGGATATCTCGGAGGTCACGCGGGATCGTCTCAACAACCACGTCAAATGGAACATCCTGCTCGATAAAGAGAGCAACATGAACCTGCAGTTCAAGCTCACGCATCGCTACGATTCAGAGCCCGGCGGCCGTAAGGACAACAATGATGTGTATTTTGATATCACCGTCGGTTGGCAGTTCTAGACTGTACCTGATTCAGTCAATCTCGCACAAGCCGGAGTTTGGAAGATATGCAAGACGCAACCAACGCTGTAGAACAGGTCAACGAAACCGCGCAAGCCGTGGATGCAAGCGGGGGAGTCTCTGAGGGGGTCGGGGATCTGGTGGCCCGGATTACCGAGGGTGATCTGAGCAACGATACATGGATCCTTGCGTGGGAGACCATTGGTCAGCCCGTGCTGCTCGCGATCGTTCTGATTATCGCGGTATTCATCGCCGCAGGTTGGGCTCGCAAGATCGTGGGCAAAGCGGTCCGCAAAGCGAATGTCGAGGAGACTCTTGCTCGCTTCCTCTCGAACATGGCGCGCTACGTCGTGCTCATCGCGGGTGGGGTCGCGATTCTGGGTACCCTTGGGATCGAGACTGCGAGCTTCGCGGCGGTCCTCGCAGCAGTCGGTTTCGCGATCGGTATGGCGATGTCCGGCATGCTCGGGAACATCGCAGCGGGGATCATGCTGCTGCTCTTCCGTCCGTTCAAGGTGGGTGATGTGGTCGATGCGGGCGGTGTGACGGGCAAGGTCTTCGAGATCGGATTGTTTACGACGGTCTTTGATACTCCGGACAATCGACGCATCATCGTCCCAAATAACTCGATCTTCGGCGACAACATTGAGAACGTCTCGTTCCACAGCACCCGACGTGTCAATGTCGCGGTCGGGACTGATTACGGCGCTGACATCGACAAGGCGCGAGAAGTTATGCTCGAAGCCGCGAAGAACTCTCCAGATGTCCTCGAGGACCCAGCTCCAGCGGTTGTGCTGACAGGATTGGGTGGCTCGTCCATCGACTGGGATGTCCGCGTCTGGGTCAAAACCGAGGACTTCTGGAGCGTGCAGGATCGCTTGACTCGCGACGTGAAATACGCGCTGGACGAAGCTGAGATCGGTATCCCGTTCCCACAGATGGATGTCCATATCGACGGGAAAGTTGCTCAATCCTGAGCGGTTTCTTTTCGGATCCGATCGAGCCATTTGGACCAGATCGACAGCGCCAGCAGCATGTAGAGCCGCTGGGAGTGGTCGCGTCCGCGCCAAGGGTTGATCGATTTCTCTCCGGCCGCGTCATGCTCCTTGAGCATCTGCTCGACGAACTTCATGTTGATCTGGACGCCCGATTCTTCGAGTCCCGGGAATGGGTCCGATGAGCGAAGGTGGTCGAGGAGGATTTGACGCATGGAGCCGTAGTCTGAGCGGAACCATTCTCCGATTGGGATCGCGAAGCCTTGCTTGGGTCGATCGACGATGTGGTCGGGGAGGTACTTTCGGGCGACTTGTTTGAGGAGCCCCTTGCGCTCGCCGTTGGGCATGAGGATGTCCAGCGGCGTCCGCATCGCGGCTTCGACGAGATCGCTTGCGAGAAACGGGGCGCGGACTTCCAGACCAACCGCCATGGACGCGGTGTCGGTCTTGCGGAGTAGGTCGTTGGGGAGGTAGTGGGTGAAGTCGTATCGGAGTGGGTCGTCTCTATTTAAGAACCATTCATAGCCCAGTGGGTCTTCTCCATCAATAACCATAAGTTTGCGAAGGTCTGGAACTTGATAGATTGCGATGAGATCGTCATATCCGGCGAATCGGGCGGCATTCACAAGCCTTGCCAGGTAAGTCGTCTTACTTCCGGGAACACGCTGATCAAGTGCTGAGCGGGGTATCAGTTTGAGTACATGATGCCAGCGGTTGAGTGTGGGCGCGATGGTCTGTCTGCGGTATCCGCCGAAGAGTTCGTCTCCACCATCGCCGGAGAGTGCGACTTTGATGTGCTCGCGAGCGGCTTTGGATACCCAGTATGTTGGGAGCAGCGAGCTGTCACCAAACGGAAGTCCGAGCTGCTCGATCAGTTTGATGAGATCCTGAGCAGGGTTCAGCTCACAATCGAGCGTGGTGTGATCTGTGCCGATTGATTCTACGGTTTGTTGTGCCGCGACGGATTCGTCATAACGCTCGTCGGGCATTCGGACTGTGAAGGTCTTAATGTCCGGGCGTTCTTGATGCGCGATCGCGGCGATGAGTGCAGAGTCGATTCCGCCTGAGAGAAATACGCCGAGGGGAACATCCGCTTCGAGTCGCGAATGAACTGCCTTCTGAATGAGATTGTCAAAATACTCTGTACTCGTTGCAACAGTCGAGGCATCTCGCTCAGGGAGTTTGCGTCTCCTCCGAACACTGGTTGCTGGTTTTGATTTGGATGTTGGATTCCGAGGTTCAGCCCCTCTGGCCGGTGTCCGGGGGCAAATACTCCATTCATTTGGTCTGTTGTTGTATGCCGGGATAGCGGGTATGGATTCAAAGCCAAACTGGATCCAGAACTGAAAGCCGGGAAGATAAATCCCGTGATCTTCTTTGTAATAGATTGCATCAAGTTGACTCAGGCTTGGAGTCATACTTGAGAAGAAGCGTGTATTGTCAATTGCTGATAATCCGGCACCTTGATACAACGGCTTCTCGCCTGCAAGATCACGGCCAAACCCAACTTGGCCAGTTGACCCATCCCAAACAAGTGATGCGTACATCCCATCACATTCGTCGAGGAGGAGCAAGCCCCATTCCCGCCACCCATGCACCAGCACTTCCGTATCCGAGTGGTCCGTTTCAAACACATGCCCCGCGGCTTCGAGTTCTTTCCGCAGCTCCCGATGGTTATAAATACACCCATTGAACACCACCGCGACCACCGGCTTCTCCGGCTCGACCTCGCTCGCGATGATCGGGGGCTCGCCGGGCTGGTAGGTCAGGTCGGGGCGGAGGTGCTCGCCGTCGTGGACCATGGGTTGGGAGCCGCCCTCGTGGTCGATGATGCTGAGTCGTCGATGGACGAGCGCGACATCGACGATGGTGCCGTCGTCTCGGATGGCTCGATCGCGGAAGCGTCCTTGTCCGTCGGGGCCTCGGTGTTTGATTGAGTCGTCAAGAATATTGAGCCATGCTTCGGGGATCGCTTCGAGGTGAGGCGGGGGTGTGCCGTCCTTTGGGTCGTGGATCTTGATGACACCCGCGATGCCGCACATTAGAGGGTGACCTCATCGGTCTCTTTGGACTCTGCGGTTTCTTGCTCTTGTTGCTCTGCTTCTTTGCTCAGATCGCGTCCGATCTGGAAGTCGTCGTCGATCATGAAATCCACGGTGTCCTTGAAAGTCCCTGATCGGTACCCCCAGAAGGTGTGGATGATGCGTGTGGTGATGATGGCGCTGACAAACGCGATGACGAATGCCCACGAGTGTTGGACGCCGTAGAACTTGTCGAGGACCCACATCCCGCCGGGGCCGATGATGATGAAGATCGGCACCAGCGCCATCCGCTCGGCTTGGATGCGTGTCGCGTCGTGGACGAATCGTCTGCTCTTGGGGCGTTTCTTTTGTTCAGGAAGATGCCCGTGGGGATTCCAGTGGTTCGCGATCCAGTGCAACGCGTAATAGACGATGACATCGAAGATCGTGTCCACGACGTACGCGATCGCGGCGATCAAGAACTTGTGTTCTGTACCGATCCAGTTCCCGATGAGCATGATTGGGATCTTTGCAAGCGCGATCGCGAGGAATCCCGCGGCAAGGATGTTCAGATTAATGTTCACGACCCGCTTGCGCTGATAGAGCTTGAACACGCGCTTGGGCATGGGGCGGAACCTCAGTGTGAACGATTGATGACCGCGTCGGCAATCAGGTTGAGCATCATTCTACCTGGGCCTTCTGGGATCACGGCGAGTCGTGACTTTGCTTGATCGACATAGCTCTGGGCCATCTGCACAGTCGCTTGGATGGAGTGGGTCTCGCCGAGGAGTTCGATCAAAGTGTTGATCTCAGATTGATCGCCTTCTGACGCGCTGCGGATGATCTGGAGGGACTTTGCCTTGGTGTCTGCGGAAGCATTGGCAAGGTGATGGATGATTGGGTAGGTGAGCTTGCCCTTGTCGAGGTCGCGTCCGACGGACTTGCCGACGGTTTCGAGGGTGCCGGTCAGGTCCAGCACATCGTCCTGGATCTGGAACGCGATGCCGAGGTCCTTACCAAATCCCGCGAGGGCTTGGACGGTCTCGTGGTCCTGCTTATCGAATCCAACAGAGCACAGCGCCCCGAGCTCGCACGCGGCTCCGATGAGCGCGGCGGTCTTGCGCTGGAGGATCTGGAAGTACGTGTCCTCGTCGAGCTCGAAGTTGTTGCGGTTGTGGAGTTGGAGGAGTTCTCCGGTACACATCACGGCTGATGCATTGCCCACGATCCGGCTCGGGATCGGGGACGACAGCGAGGAGCAGAGCTCGTAGGCGCTTGCGATGAGGTAATCGCCGAGGATGACGGAGGTCTCGTTGCCCTTCATTGCGTTGATGGTCTTGCCTCGGCGTCGGATCTCCGCTTCGTCGAGCACATCGTCGTGGACGAGGGTTGCCATGTGGACCATTTCACAGACGGCTCCGCAGATGATGTGGGCTTCGCTGATGAGATCGTCGCTTGAATCGCTGCAGAGACGGGACTGGAGGTCTGGTCGAACCGCGGCTCCGCAGAGCAGGACGAGCATCGGTCTGAGCATCTTGCCTCGATAGCGCTCGACGTGCTCGCACATCTGGTCGACCGGCGCGAGGTCCGAGACGAGCTGGGCCGCGAAGACCTGCTCGACGCGTTCAAAGCCGGACGCGACGATGTCTTGGAGACTTTGCAGTTCTTCAGGGATGTCGAGGACGCCTTGCATGATGGATTCTATGGATGTTGTCCTGAGGGCTGGTTAGTCGTACGCGACGATGTATGAGATAAACGCGGGGTCGGCTTCGCCTTCGAGTGTGGGTTCGTACTCGCCGTTCCCGTCGCCGTCCTCGTCCTCGCCTTCCCAGTAGACGACCACGTTGGCGAAACCAGCTTCCGAGAGCAGCTCACGGATCTCGACCATGGTCCAGAGTCGCCAGTTGTAGGTGAACGCGTTTTTGATTTTGGTTTTATCAGGGAACTTGAAGTGGATGTGGCACTGCATGTCGCCGGTGATTGGGTTGTAGGACGCTTGCTCCCAGACGTAGGTGAAGCGTTTTCCGCGTCCTTCGTCGATGTCTTTTTCTTCAATAGTCTCGGTCATGGTTTCCGAGCCGCCGTAGTGGTCGAGGAAGAAGACGCCTTCTTTGCCGAGAGACTCACGGACAGTTTTGAAATAGTTGCGGAGCTCGTCGCGGGTCTTGAAGAGCCAGTACGAGAAGTTCATCGCGAGCACGCAGTCGATGCCTGTCGCGTCCGCTGGTTCCAGGACGTTGCGGTTGAGCAGGTGGACGCGTGTGCGTTGTTCGTCGCTGAGCTTCGCGAGGTGATGCTCCGCTCCCCAGTCGAGTGTGGGCTGATCGATGTCCAGACCGATCGCGGTGTTGTCGTCGCGGCGTTTGATCCATTCGGTGGACGTGTTTCCCGTGCCGCAGAAATCCTCTCTGAGGGACTTGGCTTTGCGTCCGCGGATCTTTTCATATTCTTCATCAATGAAATCGATCTCAGCTTCGACGTTCTGGACCGAGAGCTGGTAGAGCTCGTGCTTGCTGACGGTGGACGCTGACCATGCGCCGGTCTTCTGTGCCTTGTCAGCGGCTTTCTGATCCAGTTTGGCCTTTCGGCCTGATTTTCGATCTTTGGTTTCTACGCTCATCCGAACCCTCGCTCGCGTTGGTCGTACCACTGCTTTGGTCCGAGAATCGGACCTGTACCGATCGTAGTGATCCGCTGCGGGATTGTCTCGCAGTTGGGCTGATTCTCCACGAATCATAGTGCGGCTATCCCGATTCAGTGGGTCTACACTGCCAGTCCAAACTGTTCAAACGAAGGGAACACTGGAATGCATCTGACCATGGTTGGTACCGGATATGTGGGGCTCGTCACAGGCGTCTGCTTTGCCAATACAGGCAACGACGTGATCTGCTTGGACGTTGACCCAGACAAGATCGACAAGCTTGAGAAGGACATCTGCCCGATCTACGAGCCGGGATTGACCGACCTCATGATCAAGAACCGTCAGTCTGGTCGTTTGACCTACACCCTCGACAAGAAAGCCGCGTACCAATCGGCGGACATGATCTTCATCTGCGTGGGGACCCCGTCTGACGACAAGGGGCACACGGATATGTCGTTCATTGATGGAGCGGCTGAGGATATCGGCCATGCCATCAAAGAGCTTGGTCCGGACCAGAAACCCAAGGTTGTGGTCGTCAAGTCCACCGTCCCTGTCGGGACCACCTTCCGAGTCCGCGATCGCATCAAATCAATCGTTGGGGATATCCCCTTCCATGTCGCGGACAACCCTGAGTTCCTTAAAGAGGGCGACGCGGTCAACGATTTCAACAAGCCCGATCGTGTGGTCGTGGGGGTCGAATCCGACGAAGTCGGCGAGATGTTCCGCGACCTGTACGATCCATTCGTCCGCAACGGACACCCGATCTTCGTGATGGACGTGCTCAGCGCCGAGATGGTCAAGTACGCATCCAACAACTTCCTCGCGACCAAGATCTCGTTCATCAACGAGATGGCGAACCTCTGCGAGGCATACGGCGCCAACATCAACCGTGTCCGCGAGGGGATGTGCTCAGATACGCGCATCGGTCACCAGTTCCTCTACCCAGGGCTCGGCTACGGCGGCTCCTGCTTCCCCAAAGACACGCTCGCGTGCATCATGATGGGTGACCAAGCGGGCGTGACGATGCAGGTCTCTAACGCTGTCCACGGCACCAACGAACGTCAGCGGAACCTCTTCTTCAACAAGATCATCAAGCACTTCGGTGGCGAGATGGGTCTCAACGGCAAGAAGATCGCGTTCTGGGGTCTCGCGTTTAAACCACGCACCGACGATATCCGCAAGGCGCCAGCACTCACCCTCGTCCGCAAGGCACTCGGCTACGGCGTGACCTGCACAGGATTCGATCCGGTCGCTGCTGAGAACGTGAAGATGGAAATGGGGGACACCCTCGAGATCCACGACGACATGTACGAGTGTGCTCGCGATTGTGACGCGCTGGTTATCTCCACTGATTGGCCCGAGTTCAAGAGCCCCGACTTCGAAAAGCTCGCGGGCGTGATGAAGGGCAAGGTCATCTTCGATGGACGGAACCTCTACCGCCGTCAGCATCTGGGGGAGATGGGCTTCCACTACTACTCCGTGGGACGCCTGCCGGTGACTCCTGAGTAAGTTCAGATGAGTTCAAAAATGAGAAAGGGGTGATCCGATCAGGATCACCCCTTGTTTATTTGTAGAGTTTGTTTATAGATTCAGAGTTTGATTAGCGGCGACGACGAGTTGCGAAGAGACCACCCAGTCCAAGGAGCGCGGCGCTCGACGGGGTTGGGGTGATGGTGACGTTGTCGATGTCGAAGTCCACGAACAGTGGGGTGTCGAGACCATCTGGACGATCTGCGGAGATCTGGAGGTTGCCAATGTTGGCCATGATCGCGTCAAACGCGGCTGGGCTCGGTGCGCCCTCGATGGTGACGAGTGGATTGAAGAAGCTCAGATCGAAGCTGAGAGTGACCCACGATCCGGATTCGACGGCTGCTGGGAGCTCAACAGCGAACGCTGGGAAGTTGGCGGGCTGAGCGACGCGGAGAGCGATGCCGAGGTCCTGTCCAGCGTTGTGACGGAAGTCGAAGCTGACGGTGGTGATGCCACCTGCGAGGTAATCACCCGCGAATGCTCCTCCCGAAGCGCCTTGGTCAGCTTGGCCACGGATAACGGTCAGACCGAACGGGCCGGCGTTGTTGAGATCGAGGTTGGCGCTGACGTATGAGCTGCCGTCAGCAGCGCCTGCGGCGTTCCATGTGAGCGGGGTGAACGCGCCGGAGAGCCAGTTGTTCGCGCCTGAGTCGAATGACTCGGTGAACGGGACGACGGAGCCGGATGCGATCGCGGCGGTTCCCGCGAGTGTGATGATTGCTGCGTTGAGTTTCATGCTTTCTCCTCTACTCGATTTCTGGTCGAGTGTGTTTCAAGTGCTGGGCTTTGCCCAGTGTGACTTTGGGTGTTGGGGGTGAACGAATAAATCAGTTGGATGAGTACTCGGAAAGGAATCCGGAGACATCCAGGAAGTTGTGTGAACAGTCGCCGTTGATATCCGCGGCTGGGTCGGTGTTGCCAAAGTCCGAAAGGAAGTCGGACACGTCGAGGAAGTTCTTGGATCCGTCGCCGTTGTAATCACCAGCTGAACCGATGCGAGCGCGGATCTCGAGTTTCGCGGCGGTGCCAAAGATCTGAGCGAGCGGGTTCTCGCGAGCGTACCAGATGGGGTAGTCGCCTTCACCGCCGTCTGGACCGCCTGAAGCTGGGGAAAGGCTGGTGACCATGAAGCGGACTTCGCCGCGATCGAGCATGCGTTCAAGCTCGGCGCGTGATCCTGGATCACATGGGACGAAGGAGAACGAGAACTCGGTATCCGCTGGGACAAGATCGCCGGGATTCACAGCATCGGTCGTGCCGACTGCGAGGGGGACCGCGTCGAACTGGTCTTTGATGTTGTTGGAGATGTCCGTTGGATTTCCCGCGGCATCGAAGATCGCGGCAAAGGCGTGGCGCATCCCCTGTGCTGGAGCGACATCCGGGACGAGTCCGAAGACTGTGTTTTCGAAGTATGTGCTCTGGTCGTATCCGTCGCGGTAGCCGGGAAGGAAGAGGTTGATTGGTCGGCCGATGTCCGCGTCTGGGAAGCTCGCGAGGACGCCGTAGGTGTCGAATGGATCGTACGAGTCGTCGTATTCGAATCCGTTGTCGTTGGACACGGTCATCTTGACGGTGATCTCGAGGATCTGGTATTGATCCGCTCCGAGTCCTGACATGAACTCTGTTGAGGTGTCGAATCCGAGGAGCACCTGAGCGTCGTGGTCATCGAATCCCACGTTGTCCACGGCTCCAAAGGAGGTCATCTCAAAGCGTGTGCCGGGGGAGCCGTTGAATGGGTACATCCAGCGGTCGAGCGAAGGTTCGTCATACTGCGCTTCGACAACTTGTGCTTGTGCAGCGCCAGCGCACCACATGATTGAGAGGGCAGGGATCAATACGCTCTGTGCTCGATTCATTCGGATCTCCTCGTCTTCAATATGCGCATCAGTTGCGCGTATGCTTGCAAACTCGCGTGAATTCCTGTAAATCTGGCATTGTCGCTTGCCTGACAGGAGCTAGTTGTCAATGATTGAGAATGAGTCTCAACAAATCAAGGGGCTTCGAATTAAATTGAGACATAGTCTCATTTAGGGTTATCTGAGGGCTGGAGTGCTCCGAATTGGATCGCAAGGAACTGCATCAATGACAAGCCGTGCACAACTTCGTCAAGGATTCACACTGATCGAGCTGCTGGTCGTGATCGCGATCATCTCCGTGTTGATCGGTATTCTGCTCCCGGCGCTCGGTTCGGCGCGTGCGAGTGCACGTGCCGTGCGCGAGCAAGCTGGTATGTCGCAGCTGCTCACGGCATACGCGCTCTACGCGGACGATCATCGCGGGAAGCTGATGATCGGGTTCCTCTCAGACGACCACTGGGATCGGATGGTTGACGAGAACTCGGTCCCAACAGACCTGCGCGGCAACTCAGTCGGGAAAATCGTTGGTCAGCGCTATCCATGGCGTCTGATCCCATATCTGGATTACCAGTTCGACGGGATCTACATGGACAGCAAGGTCACCGAATCACTCGCGGATACGGTGGATGCGAACTCCGCGAACTTCAACGACGAATCGCTCCAGTACATCGCATCGCTCTATCCATCCTTCGGACTCAACTCCTACTTTGTGGGTGGGGGCGCCAACGGCGATACGCTGCCTTGGACTCCTCAGGGACGCCGGGTGTTCGGGAAGATGCACGTGGACAAGCTCCATCAGGTGCGTCGTCCGAGTTATCTGATGAGCTTCTCGAGTGCTCGCTCGATCGCGGAGCCCTCGCTGCTTCCTGGATACGGGATGGTCGAGGGGTACTTCATTGTCAAGCCACCAAATCTGTACTCGACTTCGGGTCGTCAGTGGGAAGACGTGTACTCGGAGAACACGGAGCATCCAGAGGCGAACTCCGGAGGGGTCTCGCTGCGTCACAAGGGCAAAGGCATCGCGGGCATGCTCGACGGGCACGCGGAGCAGTGGGGCTGGGACGACTACAACGACATGCAGCACTGGTCCAACAACGCGACGAGCAAGGATTGGGAAGTCCAGGCGCGTCTGCCGTGACCAATGAGCTGAAATGACCTACGCTCACTGCATGAGCGAACGGATCGACTTAATCAACGAACTCCAGTGGCGCGGACTCCTCAAGGACTGCACCGATATCGAAGGCTTGCGCGATCACCTCGCGGACCCCGACAACAACCCTCGCAAGGTCTACTGCGGGTTTGATCCGACCGCGGATTCTCTGACGATCGGGAATCTCGTGCCGATCATGCTCCTGGCGCACGTCAAGCGTGCGGGACACTCGCCGATCGTCGTGATGGGGGGCGGGACAGGGTTGATCGGCGATCCATCGGGCAAGTCCGCCGAGCGTCAGCTCAACACAGTCGAGACCATCGCGGGCTACATCGACAAGCAGCGTCCGATCTACAGCACCGTCCTCGATCAGATCGAAGGGCCGGAGCATCAAATCCTCAACAACCACGATTGGCTCAAGAACATCTCTTACATCGAAGCGCTGCGTGATATTGGGAAGCACTTCAGCGTCAACATGATGATGCAGAAAGAGTCCGTCAAAGAACGCCTCAACAACCGCGAGCAGGGGATCAGCTACACCGAGTTCTCGTACATGATCCTTCAAGCGTACGACTTCGCGCATCTGTACGAAGATATAGGCGTGACGGTGCAGCTTGGTGGGAGCGATCAGTACGGGAACATTGTTGCGGGATCGGATCTGATCCGCAGACGATCAGCGCAAGAGAGTGATGACGCGAGTAAGGTCTTTGGTCTTACTGCTCCCCTCGTCCAGAAAGCCGATGGCGGCAAGTTCGGCAAAACTGAGAAGGGGGCGATCTGGTTGACCGCGGCGCGGACTTCGCCGTACGCGTACTACCAGTTCTGGCTCAACGCGTCCGACGAGGACGCGCGTGGTTGGATCAAGGTGTTTACTTTCCTCGATCAGGAATCAGTCGAATCGCTCATCGCGCGTCACGACGAGAATCCTGGAAAGCGGGAGCTCCAGCGCACGCTCGCTCAGGAAGCGACGCGGATCCTGCATGGTCAGGACGCGATGGAGAACGCGGAAGCCGCGGGCAAGGCGTTGTTCAGCGGCGACATCAGTTCGCTCGATGAGCAGACCATGGTCGAGGTCTTCGCGAGCGTCCCGACGACGGAGCACAGCAAGTCCGAGCTCGCCGACGGTCTGGACATGGTCGAGATGCTCAAGTCCACGAAGCTCGCATCATCGAACCGCGAAGCACGGGACTTCCTCAACGAGGGCTCCGTCTCGATCAACGGCGAGAAGATCAACGCGGACACCAAAGTCACCGAAGCACACCTGCTGCATGGCTCGTTTATCGCGATCCGTCGAGGCAAGAAAAAATGGCACATGACGCACTGGAACGATTCGTAATCATGCAACAGACTCAACCCCAGACCTCAGGTCTGGTATAAACAGTCATGCAAGTCTCGTTCGTCATTCCAGCGTACAACGAGGAAATGATGCTCCCCTCGACGATCGGGGCGATCCATGAAGCGGTCAAATCGCTTGGGTATGAATATGAGATAGTCGTCGCCGATGACGAATCGAATGACCAGACTGCAGAAATCGCTGCGGGGCTCGGAGCGATGGTTGTTTCGACTTCCAACAGACAGATCGCGGCGACGAGGAATGCAGGTGCGCAAGCGTCCAGCGGCGAAATGATAGTTTGGGTTGACGCTGATACTCGCGTGACCACGGGGTCGGTTCGCGGCGCGTTCGAGGCAATGAGTCAGGGGGCGGCTGGTGGTGGTGGTCGGGTGTACTTTGATAAGCCGTGTCCGCTGTATGCACGGGTTCTACTGCCACCAATGATGATTCTTTATAGATTGGTTGGTATTGCTTCGGGGGCGTTTATCTACTGCACGCGAGAGACATTTG
The DNA here is from genome assembly GCA_965250055.1 of Phycisphaerales bacterium. Taxonomy (GTDB): domain Bacteria; phylum Planctomycetota; class Phycisphaerae; order Phycisphaerales; family UBA1924; genus UBA1924. The sequence continues at coordinate 646,213 of OZ252285.1, forward strand.
AGACCACCGGCGGGTTTGATGAGTCGATCTATGCGGGTGAAGAATTGATCATGTCGAGGTCTATTCGCAAGTGCGGGAAGTTTGCGTGGGTCAAGGATCCAGTGTCAACCTCCGCACGAAAGCTCAGAACGTACTCTGGGCGAGAGATCGTGACCGAACTCATGAAACTCGGGTTTGGAGGGATGCGAGGTGCTCGAACACGTAAAAACAAGGAGCTTTGGTACGGTCCTCGGCGCGTAGATACCGCGCCGGCTCCAATGTTGGATGCGGAAAGCACTCAGCAATCGGGCGGGAAATAGACTCAGGGACAACCCATCCCGAACGCTGCGAGGTAGGCGCTGACGTCGAGGAAGTTGAAGCTCCCATCGGGCTCGAAGTCTGCGACGGGATCCATCATGCCGTACGCAGCGAGGAACGCGGAGACATCGAGGAAGTTCAGATCGCCCTCTCCGGTGAGGTCTGCGGGGCAGCTCGATGAAGCGCCGAGCGTGCCGTCGGGATTGATGTTGTGGGTCTGGATGTCCGCGACCCCGAAGTCACCGATCTGCCAGCCCGCGATGATGAATCCGTCCGAGCTCAGAGTAGTCGCTAAGCGTGCACGCTCGGCGGAGTCGGACGCGACTTCCACGCTCCCTCCGGACCATACAGCGTCACCCGCTGGTGTCACGCTGTATGCGAGGACCTGGTCTTGAGCGAACGCGCCGGTATTCTCGATCCACAGTGCGGCGAAGTTGCCGTTCATGACCTGCGCGTTGATAGAACTGGTTTCGTTCGCATCGATTGGCGAGAGGGCTTTGCCGCTGTCGGTCCAGACGCGATTCCCTGAGACGTTGATGTGCTGTGCGTAGAGCCCTTGGCTTCCCTGGTTGTTATCCAGTTCGGTCCACGCGACATAGATGGAGTCGGTATCAAAGTCGAACGCGACCGATGGGCTGACGCGCTCGCGGGGATTGGTGGAAGCCGCGATGCCGTTTTGGGTGAAGATGTTGAGTCCAGCGGAGTTGAGGCGCTGGATGTAGACATTGAGCGAGTTGGCGGTGTCGTACCACGAGAAGACCGCGCCGCCTGACCCATCGGGGACGAACTCGGGGAAGTTCCCGAACTGGAGTGATCCCGCGTCAAAGACCGCGACGCGTGAACCCCACGCTTCGGACCCATCGCTCGCGATTTTCTGAGCGTAGAGATGCTTCGGTCCGAGGAAGAATCCGAACTGGACCCAGGACACGATGACCGATCCATTGTCGGAGCGGTGCATGGACGCGAGGTTGATGGAATCGCCACCAGCGTCGTTGAGCACGGTGGTCCATCCAACATTGCCCATCGCGTCGATCTGTGTGAAGTGGGAGTCGGTGTTGTTGATCCATCCGACGACCGCTTTGCCATCGCTTGTTGATGCGATGTCCGGGGAGTTGATCGAGTCGGTGCTGTTTCCGAGTTGGATGCCGTTGGCACCCCAGAGGAGCGATCCGTCGGGGGCGACGCTCTGCGCGGTGACGACGACACCTCCGAAGCGGTCATCACGGAATGCAATGACAGCATTCCCGTTGGAGTCAATATCGAGGCCGTAGTCTTGGGTTGAAGAGAATCCACGATCAGCGATGAGGATCCCGTTGTGTGCCCACATCTCGTTTCCTGCATTGTCGAGTCGTTGGAGGCGGACGTCGTATCCGGAATCGCTGGAGAACCAGCTGACGTAGCACCCGCCATCGAGTGTGGGGACGATTTTGGGTTGGACCTGCTCTCCGCTGCCATCGGCGACGATCTGGTGCATGGTCGAGTCGTCGGTCCACTGAGCGGACGCGGGCAGCGCTGAGCACATGAGCAGGGAGGTGCAGATCAAGAGCTTCGAGCGGGAGGTCGTGGCGGATGTCATGGGATATTCCTTTATGTTGATATGGTGCGCCATCTTAACAGAAGTCCGGATATCCACAAAGGAGAACTTGCTGATTCGAACATCGGTCTATGAAAAAATCCGGCTGAGCCGGATTGAGTCGAGTTTGGGTTGGATGGTTCGAGACTCAGCGTCTACGACGGCTCATCAGTCCGAGAGTTCCGAGTCCCATCAACGCGGTTGACGGTGATGGGATGACGGCGAACGCGAGGTCGTTGAATGTTGGATCGAAGACAGTGAAGCCGAATCCATCGTAGAAGTTGGTCGCGTTGACGAGATCGCCTTGCGATGATCCGGACCAGACCCACGCGTCGGCGCCGCCGTCAACGAGGACAGCTCCGACGGAGATCCAGTACTGTGTTCCGGCGTCGAGACTGACGGCGGAGGTCATGTCGAGGGTGTACACGAACTCATCTCCACCACCAAAGAGCGAAGCGCCGGTGGCGCTGATATCCAGACGAGCATCAGCCGCCGAGACGGTGTCGGAGTAGACCACGTTCCCAAGGTCTGCGGCTCCGGACAGGTCGCTGGTGTAGATGTTGACGACGTAGTCGGACATGTTGGTCAGATCAGCGAACTGGAAGTTCTGCGATCCACCCCACCAGCGGAGTTGGTCCGCGGTAGCGCTTGATCCGAGCGTGAAGTTGTCGGCCATGGTCTGACCAAAGAACTGTCCCTCGATCCCATCGGAAAAGAAGCTTGGGTTGCCAGGTTGGTCACTGGTTTGGCTGTAGATCTCCGCTTGAGCGAGACCTGTGGTCGCAGCGAGCGCGACGAGCGTAAGAATGCTGTTGATGTTCATTTCATCTCTCCTGTTCTTGCAAATATGAACACGATAAGTTAACGCACGATTCTAGATCTGGCTGCGAAAAATGAGGATTTATGGGTTAAATTCGAATGAAACTGGGGCGTATCATCACGCGATGAACACCCCACTCGATCAAGAACAGAGCACGGCTACCAGCGAGCAGATCCATTCAGAGTTCGCCGAGGCGGCGCGGTTGGCGGGGGAGTTTGCGTCCAGCGCTGCCCATGCTACCCAGCTTGCCCAGTTTGCCGATTTGATTGCTAGCCGAATCAAGAACGGCGGCAAGGTCCTCGCGATCGGCAACGGCGGCTCGTGCGCCGACGCGATCCACTTCTGCGAGGAACTGACAGGACGCTATCGTGCGGATCGTCCTTCGATCCCGGCGATCGCGTGTGCCGATCCGGGACACATTACCTGCACCGCGAACGACTATGGCTTTGACCAAGTCTTCAGTCGATGGGTGGAGGGGCTTGGTGGGAGCAACGATGTGCTCGTCGCGATGTCTACATCTGGGAACTCGGAGAACATTGTGAAAGCTGTGGAGGTGGCGAAGGAGCGGGGGCTGAGCGTGATGACGCTCCTCGGGAAGTCAGGCGGGAAGCTCGCGGGGATGGGGGACTGCGAGTTCATCGTTCCGGGAGAGACCGCAGATCGCATTCAGGAACTGCACATGCTGATCCTGCACGCACTGGTGGGCGCGATCGAACGGGCACTGGGATACTGAATCCGAATCAATCTTCCGGATAGATCGGAGCGGCGCAGGTGCCACCCTTGCGTGCGTAGTAGTCCTGGTGGTATTCCTCGGCTTCGTAGAACTTCGCGCCCTCAGCACGACGGAGCTCGGTCGTGATCTTGCGCTTCGACCAGCGGCCTTCTTTCTGCTGTGCTTCAAGGAATGCTTTCGCTTGCTCGTGCTGCTCGTCGCTCGTGGTGAAGATCGCGGAACGATACTGTGTCCCGACGTCAGGACCTTGGCGATTGCCTTGGGTTGGGTCGTGGATGCGGAAGAACCAGGACAGGAGCTTCTCGTAACTCACTACGGCAGGATCAAAGGTCACCTTGACGGATTCTGCGTGACCGGTTGCTCCGGTGCAGACCTCGCGGTACGACGGCTCGCGTGAGTCATCGCCTCCTTGGAATCCGGAGACGGCGTCGATGACACCGATGTGTTTCTCGTATCGATCCTCGATCCCCCAGAAGCATCCGCCGGCGAAGTACGCGACTTCGAGCGTGCTTGGTTGCGCCATCTCGGGGAGCTCGTCGCCGGCTTCGAAGAACTCGAGCGAAGCGGAGTTGACGCAGAATCGGAGTCCGGTTGGTTTGGGTCCATCGGGGAAGACGTGTCCGAGGTGTCCGCCGCAGCGGGCGCAGAGGATCTCGGTGCGCGACATGAAGTGGGAGTTGTCTTCTTCCGTCGCGACATGCTGAGGATCAACGGGCTGGAAGAAGCTCGGCCAACCGGTTCCGGAGTGGAACTTGGAGTTGCTCCCGAATAGCGGGAGTTTGCAGAGTCGGCAGTGGTAGTTGCCGTCTTTCTTATTGTCGAGGAGGTTACCGCAGAACGGGGGTTCGGTTCCTTCATTGAGGATGATCTTGCGTTCTTCGTCGGTCAGGTCCTTCGCGAGTTCCTGGATCTTCTCGTCGCTCAGCGGCGTGATGTTGTGACCAGATTTGGAGTACAGAGATTCAGTGGTGTTTGGGGGGGTCATGCGTGGATTCTCGTATGGTCCAGACGCCGAGGCGTGCGTGGTGATTGCGGTATAGGTCGCAAGGGGGAGTGCGGCTCCGAGGACGCCGAGCACGAGGGCGCGGATGATGCGGACTGTGATGGTCACGGGAACCTCCTGGGGTTGTTCTGTAGAAGATATACGAACAACGCCCCTCGCGTGACACTTATTCCGGCTCGTTCTCAGTGAGTTTTTTACGAACGAGCGTGTCAAACAGACCATCGGGAGCGGATTGTCCCGTCCAGAGCTCGAACTGTGCTTCCGCTTGCTTGACGAACATCTGGACGCCGTCGATCGTGCGGTAGCCTCGTTCCTTCGCGGCTTTGAGCATCGGGGTCTCGATGGGGTTGTAGACGGTGTCGAAGAAGACGGTTTCGGGAGGGAGCGGGGGCATGTCAGGGATGGGGATGGAGAGCCCGTCGGGATCAGGGCCGCCGGTCATGCCGACTGGGGTGCAGTTGATGTACAGGTCATAAGAGACATCAAAGTTCGATGAAACTTGTATGGTGCCATTGAGCCCAAGTTTGTTCAGTGAGTCAGTGAGTAGCTGTGCATTCTGCTCTGATCTATTGAATAAAGAAACGAATGCGCCTCTGCTAGCTGCAACATAGGCTGCTGCTGTTGCTGCTCCGCCGGATCCAAAGATTGCAACTTTGCGATCTCTCAGCTCACCAATAGATTCATCAATGATTCTCGAAATCGATTCTGCATCTGTGTTGGCACATTGCCAAAGAGTACTTTTGGGACTGGCTGGATCGTAATGATGAAGTCTCAGCGTATTGGTTGCACCAATATCAAATGGGTTCCAGTTCCCGATATTTTCAGCGCCGCCGAGTGCGTGCTTTTTATGAGGGATAGTGACACTTGCTCCGCAAAGGTGTAGGTTGCTTTCATCTGCTAGAGAAGCGAAAGTCGCCTTGAACGACTCATAGCTCGCCTCCACCGGCATCGGCACATACACCCCATTCCATCCGATTGCCTCGAACCCCGCGTTGTGCACGAGCGGCGACATGGACTGAGTGATCGGCCAACCGATGATGCCGTAGACCTTGGTGCTCGCTTTGATGGAACGGAAGCGGTAGAGGTTGAGCAGCTCGTCGATCGTCGGCTGTCCCGGCGCGGTGGTCGATTCGCTCCTGAGGGATGCGAAGGTCAGGAGTCCGCCAAACTTTGGAGCGAGGATCCGGCTCATCGTCCCGAACTCACCCATCCCCAGCGCGATGGTCGGCTTCTGACGATCGCGCAGGATCTCAAACAACTCCAGATTGTCGCGGATGGACCTCGCTCGATACGCGATCTTGACGACGCTGCACGCTGGCTCGTCGCTCATCGCGATGATTCGGCGTGTGAGGTCGGTGGGGCGACCCTCGAAGTCGTGCGAGGAGAGGATCAGACGCGTCGTGACCTGGCGCTTCTGCTTGGGATGATCGACGGCGAGGTTGACCTTCTGTCGGATATTTGCCGAGCGTGTGTAGGTCGCGAGCTCGATATCGATGTATGCCGGGGGATGATCGGAGGTCCCGAGTGCTTCGTAGAGGGAGATGCGTTCGTCGTCGTCGCCGTGGTACTCGCCGCCTTCCCAGTGGGGGCGGCAGGTGACGATGCACGGCAGCGGGGATTCCTTGACCAGATTCAGTACACGGCTCATGCGTTCTTCAAGCGATTCCTCGTCGCGTTGTTCGAAGAGCAGATCAACGCGATACTCGACAATGTCCGCGCCCTTCGCTTGCGCGAGGGACGCGTCGAGCAGGGCGCTGGGAGCGTCCTCGACCATGATGGGAACGCATACGAGTGTCATGTGTGAACTGCTGCGGTCGTGGGGCGAAGAGTGATCCGTCCTGAGCACGCGACAGGGAGGTCGTTGTTGGGGTCGGTATCGGGTTCGATAAGCCGGACATCGCCCTTGAGATCGACCGAGCCGTCGTCGTTGTGCTTGTGGAGGTTCACGGCTACGCGGATTGTTGATCCGGGACGCACGAAGGCGCCGTATTTGAGGGCCTTGGCTTGCGAGAGGACCCATGGTGATTCAGCGTTGTTGCCGGGGTCAAGGAGTGCCCGTGCGGCTTGGGTCATTGCTTCGAGCATCATCACGCCTGGGAGGACGGGGAAGCCCGGAAAGTGATCCTGCAGGTATTCCTCGGCGTTGCTGACGTGCTTGATCGCGATGAGCTTGTCATCGCTCTGTTCGAGGATCCGGTCTATAAGGGTGAAATGCATGGACTACGGTAGGCGTGGTCGGATTGGGCGTCGGGGGCGCATAAAAAAAGCCCCGCGAGCGGGGCTTGGTGGAGTAGCTTGATTCTTCGATTATGGGCAGCCTTCACCGAACGCGGTGAGGAATGCGGAGACATCGAGGAAGTTGAAGTTGCCGTCTACGACGAAGTCTGCGCTTGCTTCCTGGTTACCGAATGCGGTGAGGAACGCGGAGACGTCGAGGAAGTTGAGCGAACCTTCGCCGGTGAAGTCGGCTGGGCATTCGTCTTCAACTTCGAGTGTCGCGAAGGTGACGGTCATCGCGAAAAGCTGGATGCCGTTGGTGTTTCCACCGTCAACGACGATGTAGTACTGACCTGGGTCTGGGAGCTCAACACTTGCGAACTCGGTCAAACCTGAACCCACGTCATCGACGTCGATAACGATGTTGCCGTTGGAGTCGCGGACGGAGAACGCGAGGTTCGAGACGCCTGAAGCGTTGAAGAACGATCCGCCGCCGCCACCGCCTTGGCCGGTGATCTGGTACGACCCGCCCTGAGGCTGGATCTGAACAGTCATGGTGACGGGCTCAGCTGTTGGGACTGAGTAGTAGTCAAAGTCGGAGTTGTCATCGGTGGAACGGAAGCTGATGATCTTGAAGTTTCCGCCGACGAAGCCACCGCCGAGGGAGAGGCCCTGGAGGTCGCTCGCGGTTGCGATGGAGTTGTTGTTCTCGTCCATGTCGCCGTAGCCGCGCTGCGCACCACGGATGTCATCGATCTGCGGGCCGCTGAACGAGATGTCGATGAATGGTTCCATGAGGAAGCGGTTGGAGTCGGACTCGACGTGCGCCAGACCGATGCCGTGTCCCGCTTCGTGGGTGATGACGTTGCGGAGACGGATGTAGTTGTTCGAGCTGTTGCCGTAGAACGAGCCATCGCCCGAGTCGATGACCATGTCACCGCCGTTGGGGAAGTAGTTGTATGCGAGCACGCCGCTGTTGCCGTCGATGAAGTTGGCGCCGATGCGTACGTCACCGCGGACACCGATGATGCCTGGGTTACCGCCGCTGCTGAGGTTCACGCCGTCATCGTTTGATTCGTAGACGTAGGTGAGACCAGAGAAGTCTCCCCATGCGTTGAGTGCTTGATCGAAGAGTGGTTCCCAGTTTCCAGCACCGATGCGTCCATCGAAGAAGCTGTGAAGGTTGGATGAACCTTCACCAACGATGTTGGTGCCGTCCGGGATGAATGAGTAGCGGAGTGTGGTTGGGTCGCCCTGTCCGAGTCCGCCGCCGTCGGTCGCGGTGCTTGTCCAGCGGTTGCTCAGGATAAATGCGTTGGGGCTATTGGCGAACCAGAGGTCATTGAGGAAGAGCTCGAAAGCTTCAGCGACCTTTGGATCTGTGTCGGGGTGCATACAGACGTGTGGTGCCATCTCGTCTTCGGTGTACACGAGGCGCTCGAACTCTTTAAGGAGTTCGCGTTGTGGTTCGCTCAACGCGGCGATGTGCTCATCTGTGAGACGGTATTCAAGAGCATCTGCTGGGATGATGCCCACACCACCGAGCTGGCGTTCTGCAGCGTGCGCTTCTGTGCCGCATGTCGAGAAGGACTGACCGTGCTGGCCTGCGATTGCCAGTCCTGAGGTTGTCATGAGTGCCGCTGCGAGAAGCGGACGTGTGTTGATAGCCATTGCTAAGACTCCTCCTGAGGATTCAGGTATTTTGGGCTTGGTAGCCTGAAAGTTGTATTTACCGCGACAAGTGCCCGAATGGGCTTTGCATGCAACCGTACCACAAATACACCGATCGCACAAGGGAATGTACGCAATTGATCGGTGTCTGTTCCGGATTTGGACCACGATTTTTGTTCGGCGGGTGTTCATCTTAAATCCTCGATGTTTCCTATTGTTTCACGATGCCAGCTCTCGAAGATCATGCAATTTGCGTCCGCACCTGGGATTGGTCTGAGACCTCTCAGACGGCGGTGCTGATGACACGTGAGTTCGGCATGGTCCGAGTTCTCGCGAAGGGGTCCAAACGTGAGCGATCCGCATTTTCTGGGGGACTGGAAATTTGCACGCTGGGACACATGAACGCGATCATCCGTCCGAGCTCTGAGCTCGCGCTGCTGACCAGCTGGGACCTTGAAGAGCCCATGATGCGGATACGAGGGAACCTGAGTGCTTATCGAGCGAGCGTGATGGCCGTGGATCTGATCCCGAGGTTGGTCCAGGATCATGATCCGCATCCCACAGCGTTTGATGCGCTGCTTGAACTGCTGCGGTTTTGCGATGGGATCGAGAAAGCTCGGGATTCGCAGATCATCCCGATGCTGGTGCGATACCAATGGCTGGTTTTGGTCGCAGTAGGGGCGATGCCGATCTTTGATCATGATGTGTTGACGGGTGAAGTGCTCGAACCTGCTGAAGTGTTCGGGTTTTCTGCTCAGTTGGGAGGCGTGACTCAAGATCCGATAAAGAACATCGGATCCGAAACTCAGTCAGGTCAGGCGCTCGTCGATCGTGTGTGGCGCGTCCGTGGTCAGACGGTCGAGTTCTTCAACACGCTGGGGGCCAATCCAAGCATTGAGCGGTTTACTCGGGAGCCGGCGGACCAGATGGAACGATCAGCACGATTGCTTGGGTCCTATATCCAAGAACGCACAGGATCCGAGATCCCATCAATGCGTTGGCTTCTCGATCAATAACCCCTTGATTGGACGTGGGAGCACATTGATTCAGGGAGGATCACCCATCGCTGTATGCATGGTTTGGGTCAAGACACGCTCGTTTCCGGTCGAAGAAGTCTCTATACCCGACGGATCGGGTCTACACATCTAAAGAGAATGATCGCGCTATGGATACCGATCTGCTGACAGACATCCTGAACTGCCCGAGCCTGCCTTCGCTGCCGGCTGTTGCGGCGCAGGTGCTGGAGCTTACATCGGATCCCGACGTCAAGATGTCGGAACTTGCCGATCAGATCATGATGGACCAGGCGCTCTCTGCCAAGGTCCTCCGCACAGTCAACTCCAGTTTCTACGGGCTCCGCAAGCGGTGCTCATCGATCGAAAAAGCACTCATCATGCTCGGCTTGGGTCCAGTGAAATCACTGGTGCTCGGCTTCTCGCTGGTGTCCGCGTTTGAGAGCCAGAGCGGAGATTCGTTTGATTACAAAGACTACTGGCAGCGCGGACTGAACACCGCGGTAGCCGCGAAGCTGACTGCGGATGCAAAGCAGTTTGGTGATGATTGCGATGCTTCATTCTTGACTGGTCTTCTTCAGGACATCGGGATGATCGCGATGTATCGCGCGATGCGAACACGCTACAACAACGTCGTTGAGAGCGTCGAGGGTGATCACTCGAAACTCACGCGTGCTGAGATTAGCGAGTTTGATCTACAGCACGCCGGGGTTGGATCTGCGATCGCAGGAAAGTGGAAACTCCCTGAGGAGATTACGGTCCCGATCAACTACCACGAGCGTCCAACAGCGTGTCCGAGCGAGCATTCGAAGATCGCTCGATGCGTCGCACTGGGGAACCTGATGCATGAGGTGCTCATCTCGGAAAATCCGACCACGGCGTTGCGTGCGGTGTATGCCAAGGGTAAGCAGTGGCTGGATCTGTCTGAGTCTGAGATTGACGAAGTGATCGTCAAGAGCGGGGCGGCGTCCAAGGAGATGGCCAAGGTTCTCGAGGTCGAGGTCGAGAAGCTCGAAGATCCTCAAGACATCCTTGCCAAAGCGGATCGTCAGCTCATCAGCATGACGCGGGATCATGAGATTGAGAACTATTCAGCGAAGGAAGTTGAATCGCTGGCCGAGGGGATCGACGCGATCGATTCCATGACCGGTGTGCTCAATCGAGAGGGGTTCAAGCACGCGATCCGACAGGTCTACAGCACAGTGAAGCCGGGCGAGGTGGACATCACCGTCATTCAATGCTCGATTACAGGCGTTGAAACAATCGAGGGTATCGCGGGTGAGAAGGCCCACGATGATGTAATCATTGGGACCGCCACGATGCTGATCAAGTACTTCGAACCGATGGGCGGGGCGGTCTGTCGATTGGGAAGCACAGACTTCGGGGTAGTGCTTCCTGATGTTGATCGCGCCACTGCTTCAAGCACAGCGACAACATTCTCTGAGCAGTTCGCGAGCTCGATCGAGAACTGGGTCCCTGATCATCCGTCGCTTAGAGATGCCGTGCAGGTGCATATCGGTCTGGCAACCCTCGACGAGGGCACGGCGTTGCTCTTTGTGTCTCCAGAGAAACTGGTGCTCGCATCGACCAAAGCGGTCAACGCAGCGAAAACCTCACCAACCTCAGCGATTCGTTCGTTTGTCCCAAAGAAAATCGCGTAATCACTCCGCGGCTTGCGGGACCATCCGACCAACAGTGCACTGATCCAGCGGGTAACGATCAATCAGATCACGCACCGAATCCACATCCACGGCGTTGATCTGCTCGATCTCCTCTTCCAATGAATAGTACTTGCCCTGCGTGGACCACAGTCTCCCGAGACGCTGCATGCGCCCGTTCGGACGCTCTCCCGCGAGGGTGACGGAGGTGAGCATCTTGGATCGGAGCTTTGCGAGATCATCCTCAGTGACCGAGTCCTTGAGGTTCCGGATCTCTTTGAGCATGGTGTCCCAGATCTGATCCAAGCTGCTGGGATCTCCTGACGCGTAGAAGAAGTAATCGCCCGTGCCGTCGAGTCCGTCGTACGCGGCCATCGCTTCCTCAGCGATCCCTGTTTCGATCAGCGCCCAGTGCAGACGCGAGTTGTCTGCGCCACCCAGAATCTGCGTCATGAGCGCTGCCGCGTAGCGATCAGCGCTGCTGATCGACGGCGCATCGCTGAGTCCAAGGATGTAACCTCGGTTGACTCGTTCGCTCGACATCGTGAACGCTTCATGACCGGTCTTTGGTCTTGAGACATCGCGGGTAGGCTTGGACGTGTTCCAGTCGCCGCAGAGGTCGCGGATCTGATCCACGGCTTGATCAAAGTCCACCTTGCCTGCGAGCGAGACGACGGTGTTGTCGGCGCTGTAGCGGTTCTGGAAGTACGCGAGCATCTGATCGCGCTGCATCTGATCGATGGATTCTTTGGTGCCGAGGACTCGGTGTCCGAGCGTGTGCTTGCCGTAGTGGTTCTCTACGCACTGTTCGTAGAGCACCCAGAAGGGGTTGTCGGCGTACATCGCGATCTCTTCTTGGATCACGTTCTTCTCGGTATCAAAGTCGTCCTGACGCAGCGCCGGACGCATCATTTTGGAGAGCAGCGTGATCGCCTTTGGCGCACTCTCCGGGATGACGTGGGCATAGAAGCACGTGGACTCGCGCGTGGTGTACGCGTTGTTGGAAGCGCCGAGATCGTCGAAAGCTTGGTTGAGCTCGTCGGCGCCCAGATCGTCGGTGCCTTTGAACATCATGTGCTCGAGGAAGTGGGAGACTCCCATCAGCGGGGTTTCTTCGTCTCGGGCGCCGGTCTTTACGAAGAAACCAGCACCAACGGATTGGGCGGCAGGATCGATCTCAGCGACGATGGTGAGGCCGTTGTCAAGCGTTGCGGATTTGAACTCTACTGTCATGCACGAGTGTAGGGTCAAACCCGGCACGACTCTGTGTCTTGGGCCATGACTTCGACGAACTGTTTGCACGCTTCGTATGGGTTCTGGGCGCTGCACACAGCGCTGCTGATCGCAACTCCAGGGAAGCGGATGTCCGCGATCTGGTTGATGTTGCTCGCGTTGATCCCTGAGATCGCGAGCATCGGTTGGTTGGCGAGGTCGTCTTGCTGCATGATCTGAGCGAGGAGATCGATCCCGAGCAGGTTTGGTTTGGTCTTGGTGGTCGATGGGAAGATCGGTCCGATGCCGCAGTAGTCCGCGCCTCCATCGAAGGCGGCGCGGAGTTGCTCGATAGAGGAGCAGGACTGTCCGATGATCTTGGTTGGTCCGAGCAGTCTGCGGGCAGATTCTATGGGGATGTCGTTCTGTCCGAGGTGCACGCCGTCGGCATTGCAGGCGAGCGCGATGTCCACGCGATCGTTGATGATGACCCGCATCCCGTGTTCATGAGCGACTTGGGTGAGTGTTTGGGCATGCTCGAGGAACTCTCGGCTATCCATGTCCTTCTCACGGATCTGGATGCACGGAGCACCCGCTCGTGCGACCTCGCGGACGACTTCTGTTGCTGGCATGTGCGTGCAGAGCGACTCGGTGATCAGGACACAGACTGGCCAGTGTGCAGAAGGGCGCTCAAGCCCAAGGATGAGGTCACGCTCGAGGTCATACAACGCGTAGCGGATGGTCTCGAATCCTGATCCGGATAGCCCCAGCCCCTTCGCGGCTTCTTCGATCATCCGGAGTGCTTCTTGAGCACGCTTGGCGGCGGCGGATGCGATATCGGAGTGGGCGTTGGTACGGAGGTCTTCTGTAGAAGTGGTGATGCGCGTCCCGACGTCGCTGGAGGTGTCACGCGAAGCGAGGAGGTCGTGCTGAGTGAGTCCGATGGATTCGACCGCGCTGCGGAGCGCATGGCGTTGGTGTTTGAGTTGACTGCTGAGATTGGAATTATTGAGGGAGAAGCGAGCGAGGTCTTCCATCACGCGGAGCCCCTCGCTGGCGCGATTGGTATTGGCGTCGATCATTCGATGGAGGTCGTTCACTTTGGGGTGCCTTTTCTACCAAGATTCGGACATTCAGTGGGCAATCAGCGGGTTCTCAGGTGATTCTACGCTCAAGCGGGATGCGGCGCGTCAATAATCTTCCCCGGCTCCCGCTTCGGACTTGGCAGTCTGAACCATCGAACGAGCCCACACCTTTGAGTATGAATCGACGACCACATGTCCACGCACAGCGGCACAATCGAACCCAACGAACGCATCACCTTCCGGACAGCGTACGAGGATGAGCACCTGCTCGTTGTCGAGAAGCCTTCACGCGTGGTCTCGACCCCAGGGGTTGGTCATGAGCACGACACGCTCCTCAACGGACTCGTCGCTCGCTACCCCAAGCAACTGATCAATATGGGCAACGCTCGCGATCATGGGATGCTCCATCGTCTCGACAAAGAGACCTCCGGCTTGCTCGTCGTCGCGCTCCATCAGCACGCGTACGACGGACTCAGAACCCAGTTTGAGGAGCGTGAGATCAAGAAGTTCTATTGGGCGATCACCCACAAAGCGCCCAACGAGTCCGAGGGTGTGATCCGCAAGCCGATCTCCGACGTGGTCAAACGCGCCTCGCGGTACACCTCGACGCGATCGAGTCGGATCGATCGCAACGGCAAGTCCGCGGTCACGGCGTACCGCGTCCTCCAAGAATCGGCACTCGCGGCGCTGATCGAAGCACGTCCTGTGACCGGCCGGCTCCATCAAATCCGCGTGCATCTGGACTCGGTTGGTGCAGCGGTCCTTGGAGATCATCTCTACGGCCCCAAGATCATCCGGGATGCTTCGCCTCGGCTCGCGCTGCACGCGCACCGCCTGAGCTTTACCCATCCAATCACCGGTGAGACCATCGACGTTCGTACAGGATTCCCGAAGGACCTGCGCACGACGCTGAAGAAAATGAACCTGAGCCGACCTGATATGGATCAGGCGTAGTTTATTGATCGTCGGGAATAAACGGCCCCAGTAGCTCACGCGAGACACGATCAGCGAAGTGATATCCCGCATCGGTGAGCACGATCTTGCTGTCAGCATGCTCGATCCATCCGGCGTGCTCGCACGAGTCCAATGCCTCGCTCAGCTCATCCGATGATTCGAACTCCGTAGCGGCTTCGAGCAATGGTTGTCGTTCCAAGCCATCAACGGTCCGGATGCCCATCATGATCCTGTCCATCAGCGATCTCCGAGCGTCCGGGGTTTCGAGCTCACAGATCGGTGCGAATCCCTCGTCGTTGGTCGAGATGTATTCCTCGAGTCTCGGCGTGTTCTTCCAGCGGTATCCGTCGAGGTGACCTGAGGCGCTGGGACCGATCGCGAGCCAGTTGTGGTTTTTCCAGTATGCGATGTTGTGCTTGCATTCGCTCCCTGGTCGCGCGTGGTTGGAGACTTCGTAGCGCTCTAAGCCGTGGGTCTGGATATAGCTGAGCGTGGTGTTGTACATCTCGACCTCAAGCTCATCCGGAGCCGCTTCGAAAGCACCCTTGTTAAGACGAGCGGTCATCGCGGTGTTGGGTTCGTAGGTCAGCGCGTACGCGGAGAGGTGATCGATAGGCAGCGCGAACGCTTGCTTGAGGTCCTCCTCCCACTGTGAGAGCGTTTGATCCGGGATCGCGTAGATGAGATCGATCGAGAGGCGATCGAAGCCTGCATCCTTGGCGCGATGCGCGGAGCGGATGACGGATTGTGGATCGTGGTGTCTCTCAAGCGTTTTGAGGTGGGTGGTATTGAAAGACTGAGCACCCATCGAGATCCGATTGACGGCGGAGTCTTTGAGTACGCTGCAGATCTCGTCCGTGAGGGTCTCGGGATTGGTCTCGATGGTCCATTCGTGGTCCGGCGCAAGTTTGAACTCGGACTGGATAGATTCGAGGACCCTCGCGAGGAGCTTGGGTTCAAGGAGTGTGGGGGTGCCGCCTCCGATGAAGATGGTGTCAAGGGTGGGGGTGTTGGTTGCTCGTGCTTGTGCTCTAATTTCTTGGAGCAAGCGATCCACAAAGACCTCTTGGCGGTCGAGACGATCAACGATCGAGTAAAAATCACAGTAATGGCACTTGTGGAAGCAGAACGGGATGTGGAGGTACATGGATCGAACGTCTAGGCATTCATCGCTTGAGGTCCGCGGAGCACAACTTGTTACCCAATCGTGAATTGGGATGCGAGAAGTCCCAAAGGATCGTTGTCTGAGCGTCGGGAATGCGGTATTGTCCGTCATGCGGTGTCCGTGTAGGATTGGAGCGGATCCCGGCATTCCTGCATCACTCCAGATGCGATGGATTGCGTGAGATGGTTTACGAGAAAGGATAGTCACTGTGCAAGCGTTCTTGATTCGAGTCACAGAAGACGGCAAAGCCCAGGCAGTTCCCCTCACCCACGAGCGCACGCTCGTGGGACGTTTGGATGACTGTCAGGTGCGCATCCGATCAGGGAAGATCTCTCGTCACCACTGCGAGATCATCAACGATGGGGAATCGCTCACGCTCAAGGACCTTGGGTCGAGCAATGGGACGTTCCTCAATCAAGAAAAAATCGATGAAGAGAAGCTCAAAGCGGGTGATCTGATCGCTGTGGGGTCCTTGGTCTTCCTTGTTCAGCTCAACGGCGAGCCGGAAGAGTTTGAACCAGAACTGCTGTACGAAGACGGGCTCCCAGAGAAGCCGTCAGCGGATCCAGAGTACGCCGCGGCGCATACACCCAAGCCCGTCCATCAGCACGCGCCGACGGCGTCGGGTGATGATTCGAGCATGATGGACTTTAACTTTGAGTTCGATCTGGATGACGATGAAGACGAGCAGCCGCCGCTCTGAGACTCAGTGAATAGTTCATCTTAAGGCTTCGATGGCGATGAATCAGGCTTTTTCGCTTCAGGCACGCGGATGTTTGTGCCGCATTGCTTGCAGCGGACGGTCTTTCCGCGCGCGACCTCAGGAACTGAGAGGACCTTGCGACAGGTCAGGTTCGGACACATCATTCGGATCATCTGATCTGCCATAGCTTTTGAGCCTCCAAGATTCACTCATCGGCACGGCGTGATGGTCGATTCAATCGAAGCAATCGAGCAATCGAACGTCTCAGCTGTCTGTAGGGGTGAATCCGTCTGGTCGTCCGTATATCCTTTGGCTGAGCTCGGTGAACCCTCGATCGGAGGTCTTGGTGATGGGTCAGAATTCTGTACACGCAGCGGCTGTGGTTGGACTCCAGTGGGGGGATGAGGGCAAAGGAAAGCTTGTGGACCTGCTCGCGGGCAAGTACCGAGCCGTGGTCCGATATAACGGCGGGGCGAACGCGGGGCACTCCGTGGTGGTGGGGGGCGAGCGGTACTCGCTCCATCTCGTGCCGTCCGGCATTCTTTCTCCGAGCTGCGAAGCGATTATCGGGAACGGCGTGGTGGTGGATCCCCTGCGACTGCTTGAGGAGATTCAGACCCTCAAGTCGCGTGGTGTTGATACCCAGCGATTGGTGATCTCGGATCGTGCCCACGTGGTGATGCCGTATCACAAAGCGGAGGACGCGGCTCGTGAAGAACTGCTCTCGACGACCACCGAATCCAGCTCGGATGATTCGACCAAGAAGGTCATCTCCGCGATCGGAACGACCAAGCGTGGGATCGGTCCGGCGTATGCGGACAAGATCAACCGCTCCACCGCGATCCGGATCGGTGATCTCGTGCGACCCGATGTTCTGCGGACGAAACTCGAGATGATCTGCGGCCTCAAGAACGCGATCCTTGGAGCGATCGTGGGAGAAGGGTTTGAGCCGTTTGATGCGGAAGAAATCGCAAACCAGATGATCGATTGCGGCAAAGAGCTCGCGCCGATGATTAAGGACACCGCGTACCTGCTCGATGATCTCCGTAAGGAGGGGCAACCGATCCTCTTTGAAGGCGCGAACGCGACGATGCTCGATGTGGATCACGGGACGTATCCGTTTGTGACCAGTTCGAACTCGTCGGCTTTGGGGATCGGTCCGGGATCGGGAGTCCCGCCGCAGTGCATTGATCAGATCATCGGCGTCGTCAAGGCGTACTCCACACGCGTTGGTGGTGGACCGATGCCGACCGAGCTCTTCGATTCGATCGGTGACGGCATCCGCGAACGCGGGCGCGAGTTCGGAACCACGACTGGGCGTCCAAGACGTGTTGGTTGGCTCGATCTTGTTGCTGTGAAATATTCCGCGATGATCTCAGGCGCGACCGAGCTCTGTATTACGCTGCTCGACGTGCTCGCGGGTGAACCAGAACTCAAGATCGCGACGGCGTACTCTGTTGACGGCAAAACAACCGAGCGGTTCATTCCCGATGGTCATGCGCTGGAGAACGCAGAGCCCGTGCTGGAAACGCTTCCGGGTTTTTCCGAAGATATCACCGAGGCGCGCACATTCGATGAACTCCCGGCCAATGCGCAGGCGTACATCCATCGGATCGAGCAGTTTGTTGGTGTGCCGGTCCGGACGATCTCGGTCGGACCTGATCGGGCGCAGACGATTCTCTGCGACGCGACCTCGCCGGCGACTGTTGCCAACTGAGCTTTGTCGTGGTGTGTTGTCGTGATTCTGTACTAGCTGGTCTCTGAGGGATGATGGATATGACCAAGCCCGTTTCGTCGACGCTCGAAGCCGCCAATGCCGCGGCTATGGAGCGGATCCTTGCGAGATACCCTGAGTCCGATCCCGAGGGCTGTTTGCCTGGAGTCCCTCCCGCGAAAATCCCGGTGCACGTCGCGATGATTATGGACGGCAACGGACGCTGGGCAAAGCAGCGTGGACTCCCTCGCATTATGGGGCATCAGCAAGGCGTCAAGACGGTCCGCGAGATGCTCAAAGCGTGCGCCGAAATCGGTGTTGAGGTGCTCACGCTGTACTCGTTCTCGACGGAGAACTGGTCGCGTCCTCAGGAAGAGATTCAGGGATTGATGGAGATGTGTGTCGTGTACTGCGAGCACGAGCGTGAGGCGCTGCGTGAGAACAACGTGCGCGTCCGCGTGCTGGGAAGCCGGGTCGGGATGCCCGACGCGGCGCTCAATGCATTGGATCAGCTCGTCGATGCGACGAAGGACTGCAGCGGGATCACGATGTGCCTCGCGGTTAACTACGGCGGTCGAGACGAGATCGTCGATGCCGCCCGATCACTGGCATCCAAAGCCGCGACGGGGGAGATCAATCCGGACGAGATCGATGCTGAGTGCTTTGCGGAGCAGTTGACGACCAAGGGTCTCCCAGATCCTGATCTGCTGATCCGCACAGGTGGTGATTTCCGAGTGAGCAACTATCTGCTTTGGCAGATCAGCTACGCGGAGATCATGGTGATCGACGAGCAGTGGCCCGACTTTACACGCGATCGGTTCTTTGAGTTGATCCGCTCGTTCAGCGAGCGATCGCGGCGGTTCGGGAACGTCGAATCCGCGCTCTGATGCTCGATTCTGATCGCTGAGCGTTGGTGGTTAAGTGCCGAGGGTGGAAGATTCGGCTATCCTTTGAGCCGTGTTGAAGCATCGTTTGTCATTCGGGTTTGTGCTCATTCTCATGATCTTGATCGGATCATGGCTCGATGAGTTCGTGGATGGTCTGCCTGCTCCAGAATCATTCCCGCAAGAGACGATGCCTCCAGGGGTGGTGGTGGTGCTGATCTTGATCTCGATTGGGATCATGGGATCTCGCGAAGTGGCGCGGATCCTGAGAGCGAAATCGGTCCAGATTGATTCATGGTTCGCGGCGATGGTCTCGGTGATCGGTCTGCTCGTCGTCGGACTCGCGCCGGTCGATTCTGCGGGATCAACTGGGTTCGCAGTGGGCATTTCTTCGGTAGCGGGATCGTTCGTGCTCGGATTGCTCTATGCGATCCGCTCGAAGCAAGTGGACGGCGCGATCTTTGTCGGAGCGGGGGTGCTGCTGATCCATGTGTATATGGGGATGATGCTCGGATTCCTGCTCCTGATCCGTCGTGAGCATTCCATCTGGATGCTGCTGTGGGTGCTCGCGTGCGTCAAGTCCTGCGACATCGGTGCGTTCTTCACGGGCACGACGATCGGTAAACACAAGTTGATAGAATGGCTCTCTCCTAAGAAGACCTGGGAGGGGTTGATCGGTGGATTGGTGACCTCTGGGGTTGTAGGGGGGCTGGGATTCTGGGCGCTTGGAGCGGCTGGATACGAGCAGTACAACCCATGGTGGGGGGTGGTGCTGGGGGTGTTATTTGGCGCGATCGGACAAGCGGGGGATCTGACGGCGAGTCTCTTCAAGCGGGACGCGGGGGTGAAGGACGCGGGATCGAGCATGCCGGGGTTTGGGGGTGTGCTTGATCTGGTGGATTCTCCGATCCTCGTCGCGCCCTTCGCGTACTGGGCGATCCGGCTTGTGATGGATCTCTCGAGCAGCGGGACGGTCTGAGCAACGATCGGTGGCTAAACTATTTGCATGACTACACCAGCCGAGGTCCGGGAGGGTTGCATGACAGTAACTTCAAAGTTGCTCGCCGTGTTTCGAGTTGATCAGCAGATCCAGGGTCTTCAGACAAGACTCCGAGGCGCCGAGCGGTACCTCGCTGAACAGACTCGACAGCTCGCGTCGCTCGGTACTGAAAAAGACGCTCTCGAGACCCAGCTCCGTCAGCTCCGCGCCAGCGAATCCAACGCTGAGGGCGAGAGCCAACGCATCGCGACGCACATCGATGAGCTTCGCGAGAAGATGAACAACGCGACCTCGAACAAAGAATACAAAGCATTCCTCGCAGAGGTGAACAACCTCAAAGAAATCCGCTCGACCCACGACGAGCAAGCGATCGAGTTCCTCGAACAGATCGAAGCACTCACAGGGAAGCTCGATGAAGTGAACGCGAGTGTTGAAGAACGCGAGAAAGTCCGTGGCATCGCTGAGCAAGAGCGTCAGGGACGCTCCGACGAGATCGCTGAGAAACTCGCTGAGCTCAAGAGCAAGCGCGAAGAGCTGGTCGCGGATGTCCCCAAGGACGCGATGGCGATCTACGAAGAGCTGGTCGAGACACGTGGAGAAGACGCGATGGCGCCGCTCGAGATCGTGGACAAGAAGCGACACGAGTATGTCTGCGGCTCGTCGATGATGACCGTCCCGGTCGAGGTCGCGGCGTCACTGATTCAAGGTAAGCTGACCATCTCACCAAACGACGGGTGCATCCTGTACCTGACTCCGGAAGCTGAGGAAGAGCTTTCGGGAATGTTCAAGAAGTAAACTTAAATAACGCTGTTGATGCCGGTCGTGATCGGCTTGAGACCGAGGTGCTCGCATCCCTTGGGGGTGATCTGACGACCACGCTTCGTGCGTGCGAGGAATCCGATCTGCAGCAGGTACGGCTCGACCACGTCCTCGAGGGTTCCCGAGTCTTCGTTCATCGTGGCGCTGATCGCTTCGAGTCCGACGGGACCGCCTTCGAAGACGGTGTAGATGGTGCGGAGGTACGCGCGGTCGAGCTCGTCGAGTCCGAGGAAGTCGATCCCTTCGAGCTCGAGTGCGTCGTCAACGATCTTTGGGTTGATCTCGCCGTCGTGGCGGACCATCGCGTAGTCGCGGACACGCCGGAGGAGTCGGTTAGCGATGCGTGGTGTGCCTCGCGAGCGCGAAGCAATCGCAGCGAGCGCGTCCTGATTCGGGGTTTCCATCTGCAGCAAGCTCGACGAGCGTTTGACGATGTGCATCAGGTCGCGGTCTTCGTAGTATTTGAGGTGATGCACGAGTCCGAAGCGCGAGCGCATCGGGGAAGAAAGCAGACCGGCTCGCGTGGTCGCGCCCAGCAGTGTGAACGGAGCGCACTTGATCTGCACGGTCCGAGCGTTGAGTCCTGTATCAAGACAGATGTCGATCTTGAAGTCTTCCATCGCGGGATAGATGAACTCCTCGACCGCGATCGGGAGACGATGGATCTCGTCGATGAACAGCACATCGCCGGGACCCAATCGTGTAAGTGCGGCGACGAGATCCGTCCCGCGAGCGAGCGCGGGACCTGAGGTGACATGGAGATTGGTGCCGAGCTCTTTAGCGATGACATGAGCGAGTGTGGTTTTGCCGAGTCCTGGAGGGCCGTGGAGCAGGACGTGCTCGAGATGCTCTCTTGGTTCGTCGGACGATTTCTTGTCCTGACGCGCCTGGACGGCTTGCACGGCGATGAGCACACGTTCGACGAGCTCCGCTTGTCCGATGTAGTCGTTGAGCGATTCGGGACGCAGCGCCCAGTTGGTCTGGTCTTCGATCTCAGAGATTGGAGTGGACGAGATGAGTCGTTCGGTGCTCATAGCGGAGATTGTATCGGCGTTTGTTCGTGCATTGGGTGAATCACGCCGAGATTAGGCGGTTTTGCGCACAAAGAAGGGGATCGATTGCTCGATCCCCTTCGGTTCAGTCACATGATGTGCGAGTTAGTGATCGTGTTCGTGGTCGTCCTGGTCGTGGCTGCTTTCTTCCAGATCGTCGTGGAAGCAGTTGTGCGCCGAGCCGATCGGTTCGAGGTTCCGCTCGATGGTTGCTTCGTCGGAGTAGATGAGTCCATCGCGAGGGAGCAGTTCAGGCGCGTTGGCGAGGTTGAGGGCGACGATCGCCATGTTCGTTGCGGACTGGACGAGGTACTCCTCGATGGCTTCGTCGTAGCGATCGTTTTGGGTGTGCCAGGAGTGTCGGTAGTTGGCGCGTCCTGTCTCGTCCCAGAAGAATCCAGGGACTCCAGCGCGGATGAACGACGCGTGGTCTGATCCGCTGTGGGTGACGATCTCACCACCGGTTGGACGGACATTGACGTTCATGTATCCCGCGAGCTCGTCGTTGCTGGGGTCATCGTCGTTCATCGCGGCGTCGTAGTCGGTCTTGGAGAAGAACTTGCCGTTGGTTGGGGACGATGCGGTCGCGAGGTATTCAACCATGTAATCCGCGGCGGGCATCCCACCTTGGTAGTTGGTGCCACCGTCGTCAACGAACGCAGCAGAGATGTTGCTGAGCTCTTCTTCGCTCAGTGATTTGACGTATGCCTTGGATCCGAGGAGTCCTTGTTCCTCACCACCCCAGAGGGCGATGCGGATGGTGCGTTCAGGGCGCACGCCGGACTCCATGATGATCCGCGCCGCTTCGGTCACGACGGCTGATCCGGTCGCGTTGTCAACAGCGCCCATCGAGCCCGGGCCGTCCCATGAGTCGATGTGAGCGGAGAT
This sequence comes from Phycisphaerales bacterium, assembly GCA_965250055.1. Taxonomy (GTDB): domain Bacteria; phylum Planctomycetota; class Phycisphaerae; order Phycisphaerales; family UBA1924; genus UBA1924. The sequence continues at coordinate 668,674 of OZ252285.1, forward strand.
GATGACGACCTGCTCAGGGTACTTGGTCCCTGGGATGTCAGCGATGACGTTGTACAGCGGGAATGGTCCAGCGGTGAGGGTGTGATCGAGATCAAACTCAACCTCAATGTCGAGCCCCTCGCTCAGACGCGCGGTGATGAAGTCGAAGTCGCTCTGACGGATATTGACTTCTGCATCGACTGGGTAGTCCTTGAGCTCGCGCTCGCGCCAGTTGTTTGCAGAGGTGGTCCAGACACGCTCGTCTTTGGAGCTTGATACGAATCCTGCTGGGTTCTCCGCGAGGACCGCGGCGAGTGCTTCGACGCGGTCTTGCTCGATGCGTTCTTCCTCAGAGATCACGCTTGAGTCGCTGTGACTGAACTCGATGGGGTATTCCTTCCCTGATGAAGATACGGAGACTCCCGTTGCGGTATCGCCGTCGAATGTCATGGAGATGCTGGAGGTGCCCATCGAGTGGGTCCATTTGAACGAGAGCGTGTCGCCGTCGCGTGATGCGTTCTCGATCGGTCCTTCAGCGAATCCTTCAATGCTCATGTTCCCAGTGATTGAATCACCCGATTCGTCGATCGAGAATGTTGCGGGGATCTTTGAGCCGTTGTAATCGAACGAGCCTTCCCACGTGTTTTCCGCTGCGGTTTGGGTGTCGATCTGCTGAACGCTCTTGTGTGTGCCGTTGCGGATCTCGTGGCGCTCGTCGAAACGGTCGCGCATCATGTATCCGGTCGAGCGGATGCCTCCGCGTCCGCCGTAGTCTGGTTCGATCATGACCCACGCGTCAGCGTAGCTGCCTTGGTTTGCGTTGTACTCGGACATGGTGGTGGGGAGGTACGCGACGTGTCCGCTGACCGGGCCGTCGGTCCCTGGTGACCATGAGAGGGTCGAGAACTCCATCGAACGCATTTCCTTGCGTTCGCCGTCTTTGTCGATGGAGGTGGAGAGGATCTTTCCGGTCGATGGTCCGCGATCAAAGCGGGTCGCGAGCTTGCCGTATTCTTCCATGCGTGCGTTGTCGAGGCCCCATTCTTTCAGGCTGTTGGTTGCCCAGCGTTGTGCATTCTGCAGACGGGTTGATCCGGTCAGGCGCGGACCATATTCCACGGCATAGACACGGAGGATGTCCATGACTTGCGAGTTGTACTTACCCTCTTTGATGATCGCTCTGTTTGAACGCGAGTCGGCCATCTTGATGTCCGGGACATCGACCTGCTTGCCGTCGATGATTGCATAGCTCGCTTGGCCGTAGTCTGAGCCGAGATTATTGGGCGTGGATTCGCAGCCAGCAATGGTCAGTGCCAATCCTGTCGCAGCGATCAGTGTGCTTGTCATATGGAAACGGTTCGAGTTGATAGACATCAACGCTCCTCCAGTGGTCGAGTGAATAGACATGGATCGCGAGAGAATGGTCGCGACCATATGGATCATCTTACCAGATAGGGAGCGTGAAGATGCGACTGAGTCTCAACGAACAGACCCGATTTATTGCAACGGCAGGCCCTTGCGTTTCCAGAGCGAGAGCAAGCGATCGAGTGTGATGGGTTCCCACATGCGTTTGTTGGACAAGCGGACACGCATGAGCTCGCCTCGCGCGTTGAACTGGGCGGTCGACGGCGGTGAGTCTGGTGAGGACTTGGTGGTAATGTTCCAGAGTCCTGGAGACTGCGCGGGCTGCTCGGCGATGTCCCAGCGGAGGGTCACGGTGTTGGTGATGGGGTTGTATGCGTAGGAAGCGAAATCGCCTTGGAGTTTCTTGTGCGCGATCAATGGACCGATCAGGTAGGACTGGACCTGGGTGATGTAGCCCTCTTCAGGGATGAACGGCGACACGGTGCTTGGCGCAGCTTTGCCGTCAACTGAGGTGATGGACAGCTTTCCGCCAATCCGAGCGCCGGTGACGGATGAAATCCGCGGCTCGCTCGCTTTGGTGCCTTTCTTCTGGGTCTCGTCCTTGAGGGTCATTTTGATTGTCCAGACTTCTTCTTCGCCGTCGAGTGACATGTAGAAGATGGCGCGAGAGTCGATTCGCATGCCTGAGTCCAGAGCCATGGAGTCGATCTGGACGAGGTATCCCAACTTGCGGTCCTCGGCGTTCCATTTGTCGCGTGCTTTGGTGCCCAGTTCGCCTTTGTATCCTGACCAGGTGCGGACTCGGCGGTAGCCGTGCTCAGTCGCGTCCATCTCGTCACCGGAAGCGGCGGGGGTGTAGAGGCGTTCCCAGCGTTCGCCCTTCTTGCCGGTCAGGACCGCGTCATAGTCCTCGATAGTGAGCTGGTTGAGGAGCGATTGCATGGAACTGAATCCCGCGGCTCGTTTGAGTGTTTCGGAAGACATCTCTTGCAGGTCCATGCTCGCGACGATCGTTTCGTACATCACGCGTCCGATCTCGAATCGCTCTTCGCTCGCTTCGATGGTGTAGTCGAACACGAGGAAGGTGTTTGGTTTGTGCGAGAAGATGGTCACGCCGCGATAGATCGGCGGGGCGGATTGGGTTCGTCCACGGACTTTGATATAGATCCGATGACCGGTCCAGATCCCGGCTCTGAGGGAAGGCTGTTCAGAAACAAGCTCGGATCCCGGCGTCTTGAGGAGCTGATCGCGGATGCTCTGAGCGGCTTCGAGCGAGGTGAGATCAGGGTTGCTGGTCCGCTGCTCCTTGACGATGATGGTTCCCAGATCCGCTGGGAGCGCGATTCCGGTGCTGGTGGAGTTCCCGATCCGCACTGTCTCGGCTTGGGCGTTCTTGGGGAGATTGAGTGAGAGTCCGATCGAATCGATGGTGATCGGATCGATCTCCATCTCTGTGAGATCGGGAGCGATCGGCTCGCTGGTTGATGTTTGGGCGATGGTCAGGGTGCATGTCATGCACAGCAAGATCGCGATCAGGTGAGTGATTGGGCTGAGTCGTGGAGGGGTCATTGGGGAGCTCATGCTGGGGTATTCGTGGATGGGCATTATCGGGTTTGCGTATTCTTGTACTCATCGGCGTATTGGCTACTGAATATTGATAGCCATGAAACGGTGGATGGTTGACCTTCGAGGGTTGCGGGCTATGCTTCTCGTCCCGCTGGGAACTCTCAGGGGGCGGACGGAGCGGTCAGGAAGCTTCGATCCGGAACAAATGAAGACCAGGGCGGCTCCGAAGGACGCATTTTGCATCAGTCGGATCGTTTGAACTCAGTCGATTTGATCGGCTTGAACAAGACAGAGGTACACTCAGTATGACCGGTGGACGAATCCGAATCAGAATGGAAGCTTACGACCACATCGCCCTGGACGCTTCGGCGCGTGAGATTGTCGATCACGCAAAGCGCACCAATGCTAAGGTCAAGGGACCTGTCCCGCTGCCAACCCGTATCGAGCGGTACACCGTTCTGCGTGGTCCCTTTGTCGACAAAAAATCACGTGAACAGTTCGAGATCCGCACGCACAAGCGCATCATCGATATCCACGAACCAAACGCACGCACTGTCGAAGCACTCAACCGCCTCGTCGTTCCAGCAGGTGTGTTTGTCAAGATCAAGGCATAACTGAACCAGGCCCGTTATTACGGGTCTGTTTTTGTAGGTAGATTTGTAATTAAACAAGACTTCCCCTGCTCGATGAGCATGAAGCGGTTTCCGCCCGAACGCGGAGATGAAGGACGAATGAAATGACCCAGCCAAGCAACAGCCCACACCTCCTCGGACAGAAACTCGGTATGACCCGCGTCTACAACGAGGACGGCGTTTCGCAGCCTGTGACCATTATCAAGGTCGATACGCACACCATCACCCAGGTCCGTACTCCTGAGGTTGACGGCTACAGCGCGATCCAGCTCGCGACGGGCGATATCAAGGCGCGTAACTCGACCATGCCGCTGATTGGCCATGACGCGAAGGCGGGAGTGGCTCCTCGCCGCAAGCACTTCGAGACTCGTCTCCCAGAGGGCGGAGAGTCCGAGTACGAGCTTGGTCAGGAAGTCAACCTTTCGGTCTTCGAGGACGTCAAGTACGTTGATGTCATCGGTACCAGCAAAGGTAAGGGCTTCGCGGGTGGCATGAAGCGGTGGGGCTTCAAGGGTCAGCTCGCTTCCCACGGCGTTGAGCGGAAGCACCGCTCTCCTGGTTCGATCGGTGGACACGCGAATAACGCTGGTAAATCGGGCCGAATCAAAAAAGGTAAGAAAATGGGCGGTCACCACGGCGACAAGCGGATCACGGTCCGCTCGCTCGATGTGATCCGCGTTGACAGCGAAAACGGGCTGATTCTGGTCAAGGGACCAGTCCCTGGAGCGAACAAAGGCTGGGTCGAAGTGCGTCCAGCAACCAGATTGTACAAATCCAAAGCAGCGAATGCTTGATTTGGAGGATGTGGGGGTCAATGATCCCTTCCCCGTTCAGATCCTTGATCTGGACATCGTTCGGAAAGTCGCTCCTTGAGCGAAACTGCCGAGAACAACAAGTCATTGACCCGGCCGATTGGTCGGGATCCAATGCCGAGTCAAATCAGCGGCTCTGAGCATCTCTCACGAGGTGGCGAAAGCAACACTCAGCACCCTGATGAGGCATGTGAGCCTGTCGATCGGAATCGGCAGGTTGAACGAAGGCGTACGGCGAGGTAAAGACCAATGGATGTCCCCGTCTACACAATGAGTGGCGAGTCCGCAGGCACGATGTCTGTCGATGAGATCGCACTCGGCGAGACAATCAACGCAGACCTGATCAAGCAGGCGTTCGTGATGTACCACGCGAACCAGCGTCAGGGTTCGGCGCGCTCCAAGACGCGCTCGATGGGCTCGTTGACTGGCAAGAAAATGTACAAGCAAAAAGGTACGGGCAACGCTCGCCACGGCGACAAGAAAGCCCCGATCTTCCGTGGTGGTGGACACGCAAAGGCCAAGCGTCGCACGCGTGAAGATTACCACAAGAGCATGCCTGTCAAGATGCGTCGCAAAGCGAACCGCAACGCGCTGCTCGCGAAGCTCGTGGATCAAGAAGTCAAAGTCATTGACGGCCTGACCTTCGACGCTCCAAAGACCAAGGCATTCAAAGACTTCCTCAGCAACATCGGGATCGACAAGTCCGCGCTGCTCGCGTTGTCTCCTGACGCTGAGAAGAGCAAGAACGCTCGTCTGAGTGCTCGCAACATCGATGGTGTCGCGATGTGCAAAGCGGACCAGCTCAATGCATACGAGATGCTCAACAATCGTTACCTCGTGATCGACAAGGCTGATCTCGAAGCATGGCTCACTGGGCCGAGCTCGCAGACCGGCAAGATCGTCCGGAATGAAGGAGGGCAGGCGTAATGCTCGAGCCACACTACATTCTTCGTAAACCAATCCTGACCGAGAAGAGCACGGAACGCATGGAAGAAGCGAACGTGTACGCCTTCGAGGTCGATCGTCGTGCAACCAAGGATGACATCAAGGCCGCTGTTGAAAAAGCGTACGGTGTCAAGGTTGTGAAGATTAACACGCAAGTCCGCAAGGGTGGATCTCGCCGCTTCCGCTATGGCACTGTTGCCGATTCAAGCTGGAAGCGTGCCATGGTTCGCATCGCTGATGGAGACGCCATCGAGCTCTTCTGAGTTTGATGAGAAAGGGATAGCAAGCTATGGCCATTCGAGTCTATAAACCAACCAGCGCCGGGCGACGCAACGCGTCGGTGAACCTCAACGAGGCAGTCACCAAGAAGTCCCCTGAGAAGTCGCTGCTGAAGCCTTTGTCCAAGAAGGGTGGTCGCAACCACCAGGGCAAGATCACTGTACGTGGTCGTGGTGGGGGCGCGAAGCGCATGTACCGCCAGATCGATTTCGCTCGTCGTGATCGCGATGGGATCGTCGGGACAGTCAAGGGGATCGAGTACGATCCAAACCGCAGCTGCCACATCGCACTCGTTGAGTACGCGGACGGCGTGAAGCGGTACATCCTCGCTCCGAACAAGTTGACCGATGGTGACACTGTCGAGAGCTCGTCGACCGAGGCAATCGAACCGAGCATCGGCGCTTGCATGCAGCTCAAGCACATCCCATCGGGTATGAACGTGCACTGCATCGAGCTTCGTCCAGGCGGCGGCGGCAAACTCTGCCGCAGTGCAGGGATGTCGGCACGTCTGACCAATAAAGAAGAGAAGTACGCGACGCTGGTGATGCCATCAGGCGAAACCCGACGCGTGCCAATCGAGTGCCGTGCAACCATTGGTGTTGTCGGTAACTCCGATCACCAGAACCGTCGTCTGGGTAAAGCGGGTATCTCCCGTCACCTCGGACGTCGTCCCAAGACTCGTGGTGTGGCGATGAGCCACCACGCTCACCCGCTTGGTGGTGGTGATGGTCGCAGTAAGGGTGGTCGTGCACCAGTGAGCAAGTCGGGCACCTTCTCGAAGGGTGGCGGCACTCGGAACCGGAAGAAGCCGTCGCAGGATCTCATCATCCGCCGTCGCAAGAGCAAGCGTTACGGGCAGCTCAAGTAAGCATATAAGGATTCGAAGATGTCAAGAAGTCTCAAAAAAGGTCCATATGTCGATGAGAAGCTCTACCGCAAGGTGGAGAAGCTCGAAGCTGCCGGCGAGAAGAAGCCTATCAAAACATGGGCTCGCGCATGCACGGTGGTCCCAGAGTTCATCGGGCACACCTTCCAGGTCCACAACGGACGCTCGTTCATCGACGTGTTCGTGACTGAGGACATGGTCGGACACAAGCTCGGCGAGTTCTCCAACACCCGCACCTTCCGTGGTCACACGAACAAGAAGGAAGGGCTCAAGTCACGCTAATGCGATGACAAAGGGATAAAGCCATGAAACTTAGATCAGACGAACTCAAGAAACGCGCAGCACAGGTCGGCGTGACCGAAGAACAGCTTGTTCAAGCGGTCGCTGGTCGTTCGCTCAGCGAGAAAGCCGCGGGCTCGGCAGTCAAGAACTGGCTCGCTGGTCGCGATCACCCACGCTGTCGCAAAGCAGATATCGAAGCACTCGCCACCGCGGTTGGGTGTCTCCCGAAGGACATCTCCAAGTTCACCTCTCAGGTCCGCAACCATCGCGGCAGCCAGAAGAAGGCGAAGCTGGTAGTTGACATGATCCGCGGCAAGTCGCTCGATCAAGCAACCCAGATGCTCCAGTTCTCGACCAAGCGTGCATCCGTGAACATTGGTAAAGCACTCCTCGCCGCTCAGGCAGACGCCGAGCAGCTCGGTGCGGACACTGGTGAGCTCTTCGTGAGCGAGGCAACTGTTGATCGTGCGACGCACATCAAGCGGTTCCGCCCCAAAGATCGCGGCCGTGCACACCCAATCCTCAAGCGTACAAGCCACATTACTGTATCAGTTCAGGAGCGTAGCTAATGGGACAAAAAAGTCATCCATTCGGACTTCGACTCGGAATCACGGAAGCTCACCGCTCACGCTGGTACGCTCCTAAGGCTCTCTACGGCGAACTGCTCGTCGAAGACGAGAAGATCCGTCAGTACCTCGACAAACGTCTGAACCAGACCCCTCCGAGCGCGTCGGTTTCGGACATCCACATCGAGCGTACTCGTGAAGAACTCAAGATCATCGTCCGGACCGCTCGTCCTGGTATCGTCATCGGACCGAAGGGTTCTGAGATCGATCGCATGACCGAAGAGCTCCGTTACATGACCGGTCGTAAGGTCGCGATTTCGGTCGTTGAGATCCGTGAGCCTGACCTTGATGCACAGCTCGTCGCTGACGGTATTGCTGAGCAGCTTAAGAAGCGTATGGGTTTCCGCCGCGTCCTCAAGATGCGTGCTGAGAACGTCATGAACGCTGGGGCACAGGGCGTCAAGATCCAGGTTTCTGGTCGTCTTGGCGGTGCTGAAATGAGCCGTCGACTTGACGTTCGTTTGGGTTCGCTCCCGCTCTCAACGCTTCAAGCGAACATTAACTACGGCTTCTCTGAGAGTCACACCACGTACGGAGTTCTGGGCGTCAAGGTCTGGATCTACAAGGGTGAGTACTCGACAGCTGAAGAAGAGAATCAATCAAACGCGGCAGGTGCCCGCGCCCGTGCTCGGGGACGTCGTTAATCCACGGCTGATCCAAGCGGTTATTTGTAAAGTAAAAGGACTCAGATATGCCTCCTTATAAAATACCAAAGCGTGTGAAGCACCGCAAAGAGTTCCGCCGTCGTCGCGATCGCAAAGCGACTAAGGGCAACTACGTCGCGTTCGGTGAGTTCGGTCTGCAAGCCCTCGAGGGCTGCTGGCTCAAGAGCAACTGTATCGAAGCGGGCCGTGTGACTTGTCAGCACTTCCTCAAGCGTGAGGGCAAGCTGTTCATCCGTGTGTTCCCGGATAAGCCGATTTCCAAGAAGCCACTCGAAACTCGTATGGGTAAGGGTAAGGCAGAGGTCGATTACTGGGCAGCACGGGTCAAGCCTGGCACGATCCTGTACGAGCTCGCTGGTGTCAGTGAAGTCCGTGCACGTGGCGCGTTCGCTCGCGTGGCAATGAAGATGCCGATCAAGTGTCGGATGGTCAACCGTCGGATCGAGGCATAAGGGGCTGATGATGACTGGTGCAGAAGTAAGAGCTTTGAAAGATGAAGAGATCGTGGTCGAGCTCGGCCGCCTCCGCAGTTCGCTGCTTGCGATGCGGAGCAAGAGCGTGACCGAGAAGATCGAGGACACCACGCAGTTCGGCAAAATCCGCAAGGACATTGCAAGACTCCTGACCGAGCAGACCGCTCGGAACAACAAAAACTCCTGAGGAAGACCATGAGCAATACCGAAACAAAGGGTGCAAAGATTGGTGTAGTGGAAACCGACGCTCGGGACAAGTCCCGCAAGGTCGTGATCCACTACAAGGCTCCGCACCCTAAGTATGGCAAGTTTGTGAGCAAGCGCACTGTGATGCATGTTCATGATGAAAACAATGAGTCGCATACAGGCGACGTGGTCGAGATCGTGCAGTGTCGCCCGATCTCGAAAACCAAGAGCTGGAAAATCTCGAAGATTATCGAGAAACGCAGCGTGTGATCAGACCCCTCGGCATGACGTCGAGGTTTAGGAAGAAGGCAGGGCAAAATGCTCCAGCAAGAATCCAGATGTGAAGTCGCGGACAACTCAGGCGCCAAGATCGCCTACGTTATCCGTGTGTACGGCGGATCAACCCGTCGCGATGGACAGACCCGTCGTCAGGCATTCGTCGGCGACAAAGTACTCATCAGTGTCAAGAAGGCGCTGCCGGGTTCTGAGGTCAAGACCGGTGAGAAGTACAAGGCTGTCCTTGTGCGTACCGCCAAACCAACGCGCCGTAAGGATGGTTCGTATGTGAAGTTCGACTCGACCGCGGTCGTCCTCATCAACGATGACGGCAATCCGAAGGGCACCCGCATCTTCGGCCCGGTCGCTCGCGAGCTCCGTGAACGCAACTACATGAAGATCGTGTCCCTGGCACCGGAGGTCGTGTGATGCCAAAGCATATTCGAACAGGCGATCAGGTCATCGTGACTTCAGGCGACCACAAAGGTCAGACCGGCGAAGTCATCAAGATCCTCAACAAGTCCGACAAGGTCATTGTCAAGGGTATCAATGTCAAGACCCGGCACGTCCGTCCGACCCAGATCAACCCTAAGGGTGGTGTGGTGAACAAGGAAATGCCAATGCACATCTCCAACGTTAGCCCTGTCGTAGACGGCAAGCCGACGCGTGTGCGTTTCGAGACCCAGAAGGATGGCTCCAAGAACCGTATCGCGGTTCGTGGCGGCAAGTCACTCGGTCAGGTCAGCGGCCCAAACTCGTAAGTCAAGATACACAGTTCTCGGTACATCGCTGAGAACCAAACGGCGGATAAGTCATGGCGAAGAAAGACAAGTTCGATCAAGAAACACTCGACGCTGCGATGCAGGTGAACAAGCCTCGCATGCAGTCGATGTTCATGGACACTGTGCGTCCAAAGATTGCACAGGAGTTCGGGATCAAGAACACAATGGCGATGCCAAAGCTCGAGAAGATCACGCTGAACGTCAACGTTGGTCGTCACCTCGACGGGACCAAGGTTCCCAACAACGTTCGTGAAGCTGTGATCCACACGCTGACCACGATTACTGGTCAGAAGCCTGTGAAGATCGCAGCGAAGAAATCCGTCTCGAACTTTAAGGTTCGTGAGGGATACGAGACCGCGTTCAAGGTCACGCTCCGCCGTGATCACATGTGGCACTTCCTCGATCGTCTGATCAACCTCGCGACCCCTCGTATCAAGGACTTCCGTGGTCTGAGCGACAAGTCGTTCGATCGCCAGGGCAGCTACTCGATGGGTCTGACCGAGCAGGGTGTCTTCCCTGAGATCAACATGGCGGAGCAGAACTTCACCCACGGTATGAACATCAACTTCTCATTCAGCAACTCCGATCCAAAGCTGAGCCGATTCGTGCTCGCAGAGCTCGGGATGCCTTTCAAGAAACCCGAAGCGAAGAACTGAGAGAGGAAGGACTGAGTAATGGCTAGAAAGTGTCAAGTCGTCAAGAGCAACAAGACCCCGAAGTACCCAACCCGTCACGTTCGTCGTTGTGAACTGACCGGTCGTGCACGAGGTGTCTACCGCAAGTTCCGCATCTCACGCATCATGCTCCGCAAGCTCGCGCTTGAAGGCAAGATCCCAGGGATGCGTAAGGCAAGCTGGTAAGCCGGAAGCTCAACAACGAATGCCCCAGGGCACAGGAATGATCAAGTGCGGGCTCACCAGTGTGAGTCAGAACGCAAGAAAAGGTAGAACACGATGACGATCAGTGATCCAGTCGCAGACATGTTGACCCGAATCCGCAACGCGACGCGTAACCGCGCCAAGAGCGTTGTGTGCCTCAACAACAAGGTGTGCCGCGGTGTTGCCGAGGTCCTCAAGACCGAGGGCTACATCAATGACTTCGAAGTTGTTGAAGACAAGAAGCAAGGCACCATTCACATCGACCTGAAGTACGGCCCACGCGGCGAGGTACTCATCCACGAACTCAAGCGGATGAGCAAGCCCGGATGCCGAGTCTACAAGTCGATGGACAAGATCCCAGCTCCGATGCAGGGTCTTGGAATCTCGATCGTATCAACCAGTCACGGCGTGCTCTCTGACAGAGCGTGCCGCAAGGAAGGTGTCGGCGGAGAGCTCCTCTGCGTCGTCAGCTAAACGTTAAGAACAGGAACAGTCGGCTGGAATCCCCGGTCAGTACAGACCGGATGACGACGACAGCACGAAAGGAAACGAACAATGTCCCGACTCGGTAAAAAACCAATCCAGGTCCCGTCAGGCGTGAAGGTGAACATCGCCGGACGCACGATCTCAGTTGAAGGTCCAAAGGGCTCGCTGAGCTTTGAGCACCGTCCAGAGGTCCAGGTTGCCTTCGATGAAGACAGCAAGGTAGTTAATGTCTCGGTTGACGAGAAGCTGCTCGCTGAGGATCGCGCCAACCGCGCATACTGGGGCACCACACGTTCGTTGATCGACAACATGATGGTCGGCGTGACCAAAGGCTACGAGAAGAAGCTGCAGATCGTCGGTGTCGGTTGGACCGGTACTGTCAACGGCAACAAGCTCGCACTCAAGGTTGGGTACGCCAACACCATCGAGATGCCAATCCCAGAAGGCGTCACAGTCGTCGCTGAGAAGCAGCTCGTGACTGTGACCGGTGCTGACAAGCAAGCGGTGGGGCACTTCGCTGCTTCGGTCCGCGCTAAGAAGAAGCCAGAGCCTTACAACGGCAAGGGTATCAAGTACCTCGACGAGGTCATCGCACGCAAGCAGGGTAAGGCATTCGGTAACTAATCTGAACGGTCGCATAGATCGCATGAAGCGATCGTGAGGTTGAAGCAATGAACAAGAATAAAGCAAAGCAAGTCCGCCGACTGAAGCGAAAGATCGGCATCCGCAAGCGCGTCGTCGGGACCCCCGAGCGTCCGCGTCTGGCGATCTACCGTTCGCTGAACCACATGTACGCCCAGGTCATCGATGACATGGCCGGGAAGACCCTGGTCAGCGCCTCGACCAAAGATAAGGGTGTCAAGGTCGAGAGCTCAACGGGCAACTCGGAAGCAGCGAAAGCGGTCGGTTCCGCACTCGCTGAGCGTGCGAAGAAGGCGGGCATCGAAGCCGTCGTCTTCGATCGCGGCGGATTCAAATACCATGGTCGAGTCAAGGCCTTTGCAGACGCTGCTCGTGAGAGCGGCCTGAAGTTCTAATCGAAAGAGATACCACAATGGCAGATATGCTCGAAGAATCAAAGTCAATCGAATCGCATACCGTCGGTATTTTCCGTACGGCAGCGACCGTTAAGGGTGGTCGTCGCTTCAGCTTCGGCGCACTGGTCGTTTGCGGTGATCGCAAAGGCAAAATCGGCTACGGCTACGCGAAGAGCCCCGAAGTTCCGACCGCTATCGAAAAAGCTGAGAAGCATGCTCGTTTGAACATGATCTCCTTCCCGATGACCGGCACCACACTCCCGCACGAGACCATCGGTCGCGCCTGTGCGAGCCGCGTGATCCTCGTTCCTGCTTCACCTGGTACAGGTGTTGTTGCGGGCGGCACCGTTCGTGCGGTCCTCGAGATGGCGGGTGTGACCGACTGTCTCACCAAGTCCACTGGTTCGAACTCCAAGATCAACACCGTTCGTGCGATCTTCGATGGTCTGAGCCAGCTCCGTACTCGCGAGCAGATCGCGGAACTCCGCGGCGTTGAGATCGAAACCTCGGACATCGAAGAGCGTGTCAAGCGCGGACAGCGCTTCATGCCTGCTCAGTCCGAAGGCGAGAAAATGGCTGCTCCAGTCAACACCATCGGTCAAGACCGTGGTCGTGGCGGACGCGGTGGTCGCGGCGGCGGTGGGGGCCGTGGCGGTCGTGGCGGCGGACGTGGACGCGAGGAAGCACTGAAGACGGATGCACCAGCTCCTGCAGGAGACGCACCCGCCGAGTCAAAACCAGAGAACGCAAGCTAACCAACAGCAATTCAACAGCATGTGCAAAGGCGCATGCTCCGGGAGTAACCGGTCATGATGATTCACGAAGTTACCGCAATGGCGGGCAAGTACAAGCAACGCAAGCGTATCGGCCGCGGTGTCGGTTCGGGCAACGGCAAGACCTCGGGACGTGGTCACAAGGGTGCCGGTGCACGCCGTGGTTACTCCAAGCTGTACCAGTTTGAGGGTGGTCAGATGCCATTCTTCCGTCGCATGCCGAAGTTTGGTTTCACCAATGCCAACTTTAAGACCAAGTTCTGGATTGTGAACCTCTCGGCGATCCTTGAGCACGCAGACTTCAAGTCCGGCGGCACCATCGACCAGAAGTCGCTCATCCAAGCGGGTCTGGTCCGCGACGATTCCCGCGATCTTAAGATCCTGGGTGATCTTCCAGACGGCACCGATTCACTGAGCGTGAAGTTTGATGTGACCGCAAACCGCGTCACCGCATCGGCACGCAAGCTGATCGAGGATGCAGGCGGCAAGGTGAACGAGCTCGGAACACGTCGCGACCGCGTCCGTGGTATCGACCGAAACTCGGGCGACAACACTCCGAAGAACCTGACGAAGAAGCTCAAGAAGCAAGAATGGCACCGCAAGCGCGACGAGGCGTTCGCTCGTGGCGAGGTGCTCAAGAAGAAGTAAGCTCATCGAGCTCGAGGGCAGAAAACACGCCGGGGTCGATCAACCGCTGAACGATGGGAATACGATCCCCGATCACGGATGATCGGCCCCGTCTTTGAAACCTGAACCCGAGATCAGAGTCGATACCGATTCGTGACGTACGGAGTTACCAAGCATGCTCATCCAGACCATCATGAATGTCTTCCGGATCCCGGAGCTGCGGAACAAGATCCTGTTTACCATCGGGATGCTTGCGGTGTATCGCATCGGTTTCTGGATCCCAGTTCCTGGTGTGGATCAGGGCGCGCTGACCTCATTCTTTGAGCAGCAAGCCGCGTCGGGATCCGCAGCGGGTCGTCTCTCTCAGTATGTCGCGATCTTCTCTGGTGGTTCGTTCGGACAGTCCACGATATTCGGTCTGGGGATCATGCCGTACATTACCGCGGCGATTATCTTCCAGCTCTTCCAAGGCGTATCACCTCAGCTCAAGAAACTTAAAGACGAAGGTCCGACCGGTTACGCGAAGATCCAGGAATGGACACGCTACACAACCGTTGGGCTCTGTCTTGTGCAAGCCGTGGGCTGGTTGACCTATATCACCCGCTCCGGACTTGTCTACGAAGCATGGGCCAACAATCCGCTCTGGTGGGTCATGGCGATCTCGGCACTGACCGCAGGGACCATCTTCCTGATGTGGCTCGGCGAGCAGATCGATCGCTTCGGTATCGGTAACGGCGTCTCGCTGATCATCATGGCGGGCATCCTCACCGGCATGCCGGGCGCGGTCATCAGCGTCATGAGCAACTTCGACGCCGCGGATCCAAACAAGATGGGCTGGATGGGTCTGATCCTTCTGCTCTTCGGATTTGTCCTTGTCGTTGCGGGGTCGGTGCTGCTCACCGTTGCTCAGCGGCGCATTCCAGTACAGCAAGCGAAACACACACGCGGCAAGCGGACCTTTGGTGGTCAGAAGAGCTACCTCCCCCTCAAGGTCAACCACGGCGGCGTGATGCCGATCATCTTCGCGTCATCGCTGATGATCTTCCCATCGGTCGTTTTCAGTGCTCTGATGGACCAAGCTCAGAACGCGAACGCGACGGGCTGGTGGGTCGGTCTGGTTGGTTGGCTCAGCAACAACTTCCAGATGGGCGCCTATCCATACATCCTGCTCTACATCGTGATGGTCTACTTCTTCAGCTACTTCTGGATCACGGTCCAGTTCAATCCTGAAGAGATGTCCAAGCAGCTCCGCGACCACGGCTCGTTCATCCCTGGACTGCGTCCCGGACCTCGTACCGCGGAGTACCTCGAAGCGGTCATGGAACGGATCACCTATGTCGGTGCGGCATTCCTCTCGGTCATCGCGGTGCTTCCGATGGTCGTCAATACTCAACTCAAAGTGGACTTCGTCGTCTCCCAGTTCTTGGGTGGTACGGGTCTGCTCATTGTGGTTTCGGTGGCGCTGGACTTCCTCCAGCGGGTCGAGGCCAACCTCCTCATGCGGAACTATGACGGATTCTTGGGTGACAGTGACCCGGGAGAAGGCCGGAACCACTGAGGTATTTTGGGCCCTGTACGGGCGGAATTTCGCGTTACTTGACCCGAACTGGGGATTGAACGCTCTATTTGCAAGGTCTTGGAAAGCCGGTGGATGACACACCGCGTTGACAGGCCTAATATCATGACCCGCGTTTTTGCACGAGCAAATCGTGGTTCGATCGTAGGAACCAACCGGTTGTACCGGTTTCAGACTTCGCCAATGAGCGGCGAAGGAGGACAAGATGAAAGTTTCATCCAGCGTCAAGCGTCGCTCGAAAGACTGCCAAGTCGTTCGTCGTAAAGGCAAAGTCTTTGTGATCAACAAGAAGAACCCACGTTTTAAGCAGCGTCAAGGCTGAGAAACGTACCCAGTGAACCATCGGCTGCGTCAATGATGAACGCAGCGTACTGCCCGGCGCTACGCCGGGATGACAGGAGAAGCCCGTGCCCCGTATCGCAGGTGTAGACATTCCGGAACGCAAGAAGATCTTTTACTCCTTGCAGTACATTCACGGCATCGGCAACAAGTACGCCGGTGACATCCTTGCCGAAGCCGGTATCAATCCGGACACCAAGGCGGCTGACCTGTCAGAGACCGAAGTCTCGACACTGAACTCCATCGTCGATGGCAGCTACCTCGTCGAAGGTGCTCTGCGTCGTCAGGTGCAACAGAACATCTCGCGTCTGCGTGAGATCCGTTCGTACCGAGGCGAGCGTCACCGTGCGGGGCTCCCGACTCGCGGCCAACGCACTCGCTGTAACGCTCGCACCCGTAAGGGCAAGAAGCGGACCGTTGCAGGTAAGAAGGGCGTCAAGGGCTAAACAGCTTTGTATTTCATGGGTTGCCACCACACCGGTGGCAACCCATTTTCAGTATTCGTTTTCGAACAACCTATTTTCGCAAGGTTCCAGCCCTTCCAAGGGATTCAGTCAAGTGGAACCGTCAGGAGCGATTGAAGCATGGCAAAGAAGCAGAAGAAGATCCGCAAGGGCGTCACTCGTGGAATCGCACACATCAAAGCGACCCACAACAACACCCTCATCACTGTCACCGACACCAACGGCGAAGCCCTCGCGTGGGACTCCGCGGGAACCATCGGGTTCAAGGGTGCTCGTAAAGCGACCCCGTTCGCGGCGACGCGTGCAGGTGAGCAGGTCGGACAGAAGGTCCGCAAGATGGGCATGAGCGAGATCGAGGTCAAGATCACCGGCGCTGGTGCTGGACGTGAGAACGCTGTGTCGGGTCTCGCATCAACTGGTCTCCGCGTGACTGCGATCGAAGACCACACCCCAGTCCCTCACAACGGCTGCCGTCCTAAGAAGAAGCGCCGCGTCTAATACAGACCGGCACAAATCCCCGGTTCGCGTCGGGGTTTGTCATAGAAACAGTCTTTCGCGGAAAGAAAGAGCGACGCCGACAGCAGCAGGGCGTCAATCTGTGAACCGCGTGAAGAATCAGGACCCCCAAGTCCCTGCTGCGGAGAATTGAATCATGCGTGTACGCTGGCGCGGGCTCGAACTGCCCTCCCGGGTGACCCCGGACGAAAAATTCAAAGCCGATACCTTCGGTCGTTTCACCATCGAACCATTCGAGCGTGGTATGGGTACGACCATCGGCAACTCGCTGCGTCGGATCCTGCTTTCCTCGCTGGAAGGTGCATCCGTCACTGCTGTCAAGATCAATGGTGCCGAGCATGAGTTCACCTCGATGGAAGGCGTCCTCGAGGACACCACTGACATCATCCTGAACATCAAGAACCTGATCGTCAAACTCGATGGTGATCAGCCACGTGTCATGAAGCTCGCTGCTCAAGGTCCAGGTGAAGTCACCGCGGACCTGATCGAAGCGGACACCAATGTCACGATCGTCAACAAAGACCTCGTCATCGCGACGCTGACCGAAGCGGTCCCGTTCGAGATGGAGATCCACGTCGACAAGGGACGCGGGTACATCCCGGTCGCTGAGCAGGACCTCAAGAACGAGGACCAGGAGATCGGCGTGATCCCTGTCGATGCGATCTACTCACCTGTCCAGCGTGTCCGCTACCAGGTCGAGAACACTCGCGTGGGTCAGAAGACCAACTACGACAAGCTGATCATGGAGATCTGGACCGACGGCACCGTCACTCCTGAGATGGCGATGGTCGAGTCGGGCAAGATCCTCCGCAAGCACCTCAACCCATTCGTTCAGTACTTCGAGCTCGGCGACGAGCGTGTCTCCGAGAATGCGGCTGCAGCAGCAGGCGTCGACGAGGAGCTGATCCGCAAGCTCAACATGCCAACCGAGCAGCTCGATCTGTCGGTGCGTGCGAGCAACTGCCTCGAGTCGGCGCGTCTGGACACTGTTGCACAGCTGGTCGTGATGACCGAGCCGGAACTGCTCAAGCTCCGCTCGTTCGGACGCACCTCGCTGCGTGAAGTGAAGCGTAAGCTTCTTGATATCGATCTTGACCTCGGGATGGAACTCCCAGAGGGATACACAATCAATCAGTAAGCGTGAGCTGCTGATCAGGAATACACCCAACGCGACGCGGTGAGCGCGTCGCTGAATGAGAAGGAACCGAGTCATGCGTCACCGCAAAGCCGGATTCAAACTGGGCCGCACCACAGCACATCGCCAAGCGATGCTCCGTAACATGGCGGCAAGTCTCTTTGAGCATGGTCAGATCACGACGACCGTGACCAAGGCCAAGGCGCTTCAGCCGTTCGTCGAGAAGATCGTGACCAAGGCCAAGCGTGGTGATCTCCACGCACGCCGTCAGGTCGTCGCGATGCTCGGTCAGGACCGCCGTGCGTTTGCTTGGGCGCATATCCCCAAGGGAGCGACCGACGAGCAGCGTGAGTCGATCGAAGAGCAACGCGAGTTTACGGAGGGATTCTTTGATATCCCTGACTCAGACGAGATCGAGCGCAACCGCTACGGCGAAATCCGTAAGGCGCCTCGCATCGTGAAGCACATTTTTGACAATGTCGCTCCACGCTTCGAAGACCGTGCTGGTGGGTACACCCGTATCGTCAAACTCGGTGTCAACCGTCTTGGTGACGCGGCTCCGCTGTGTGTGATCCAGTTCGTCGGGAACGAGGAAGGCCCCGAGATCGGTGGTCAGCCAAGCTCCCGCCGTCGTACTGCGGATCGTCGTACTGCGTTTGCTGCAAAGCTCCGCAAGGACACCGCGAAGCCAGAAGCAGCTGTTTCTGAGGCACCTGTCGAGGATGCACCGGCGGCTGAAGAAGGCGGCTCCGAAGAAGAGTCATGATCCACTCACTATGAGCGGCATCAACATTTCCTGACTATCCTTACACTGTCCGCAATCCGGGCAGTGTTTTTTATTGAACGACCTTTAAATCAACGATCAAAGTACCATGCTTGACACCCTCAACGAGATTGAATCATCCGCATTGTCCGAGCTTGAGTCCGTCGCGGATGCCGGGAGCTTGGAGTCTTGGCGGATCGCGTACATCGGAACCAAGGGGCGCATGCGCAGCGTGATGCCGATGATGAAGGATGTCCCCAAGGAACAAAAGGGGCAGGTCGGCAAGCGACTCAACGAGGTCAAGACCGCTCTTGAGACCGCGTTTGAGACCAAGCAGGCATCGCTTGGAGACGGCGGAGCCGTGGCGCAGTCCGGCCCTCAGATCGATCTCACCGAGCCGGGCTTGGTTGAGTCCTCGTCGGTTGGTCGTCGTCACATCATCCCGCGTGTTCGCGACGAGCTCGTCGAGATCTTCGCACGCATGGGATTCGATGTCGCGCAGGGACCAGAGCTCGAGGATGACGAGCACAACTTCGTCAAGCTCAACATCCCACCGGCACATCCCGCGCGTGATCCGATCGACAACTTCTATGTCGATAATCCCAATGAGGTACAGACCCCTCGGATGCTCCGCTCGCAGACATCGACGGTGCAGATCCGGACGATGTCCAAAATCGTCGCTGAGGGCAAGTCGCCTCCGATCAAGATCGTGTCGCCGGGTCGCGTGTATCGTCCGGACACTGTGGACGCGACGCACTCGTTCATGTTCCACCAGATCGAGGGGCTCTACGTCGATCGCGGCGTCTCGATGGCGGATCTCAAGACCACGCTTCTCCAGTTTGCGCATGCGTACTTTGGTGATGACGCGGAGATCCGTCTGCGTCCGAGCTTCTTCCCGTTTACTGAACCCAGCGCTGAGTTCGATATGATGATCGCGCTCAAGCCGGGCGAGGATCCCAAGTGGATCGAACTCGGTGGCTGCGGCATGGTCGATCCGAACGTGCTGAAAGCGTGCGGGCTCGATCCCGAAGAATGGACTGGGTTCGCGTTCGGATTCGGCATCGAACGCATCGCGATGGGCAAGTACGGCATCCCCGATATCCGTATGCTCTTCGAGAACGATGTCCGATTCCTGCAACGCGTCTGACGCACAGCAGTAGCACAACCAACGCTCGTGAAAGGGGTCTCACATGAATGATCAACTGACGGAACCCATCGACTCGTACGAGGACGACCTGTTCGCGGGCCCGCCCCCGGCGTGGCCGAAGTGGATCGGTGGTCTCGCGATCGCGTGGGGCGGGATCATGCTGACCTGCACAGGTATTGGGCTGGTGATGCTCCCTATGCAGTCCAGGTTCATTGCGCCGATGATCGAGGGTGCCCCAATGCCCGACGCGTTTGTTGTCAAACCCATGGACTGGGCCTTTATGGGCATCGGTCTGGTTTTGACCTTCTTCCTCTTGTTTGGTGGGATCTTCTGCGTGATGCGGAATCCGCTGAGCCGACTGCTGATTTTGATCTGGGCGATCCCATCGATACCGATGGCTTTGTATAACTACATGGTGCAGATGGACAAGCAAGCTTCGCTGCAGGAATGGGCGAAGCAGTATCCTGACACGCAATACGCGGAAGTGCTCAATCAGGCTGGAGCAACCGGTCAGCAGGTTGGGCAGATCATTGGTCTGGTCCTCACCATCCTTCTTGGAGTGGTCGTTCCAGGGTTCTTTATCATTTGGTTCGGGTTCATCAAAACCAAACCTGAGCAGATGACCGGGTCTGAAGAAGTTATTGCGTAACGCTCGCGACATCAATCCGACGATCATCACTGAGTCCACATCCGCTTCGGGATCTGGTATTATGCTCCGGAGGTGATCCCATGCCATTTCTTCGACTCGTTATTGCGGTCTGTTTGTTGATGATCTCCGGGTGTGTCCTGACCGGTCAGGGGACTCTCCGCGACCATTCTGAAACCCATACCACAGAGCAGGGCTTGTGGATCACGCGATGGGATTACCAGAACCCACAGGACATCCGTCAAGCGATCTCCGACGCGGCGTCGATCGGGATCACCGATGTGTACTGGCAGGTCCGCGGACAAGCGGACGCGTACTACCCCTCGGATCTGGAGCCTTGGGGCTTTGAGTTGCTCAAGTACAACCCCAATCCACCGAGCTTTGATCCGCTGCAGATCGCGATCGATGAATGCAAGAGCCGCAAGCTCCGGATCCATGCGTGGGTCAATGTGATGCCGCTGTGGAGAGGGAAGCAGCCACCGAAGGACCGGACCCATATCTACCACACACATCCCGAGTGGCGCCTCCGTGACGAGAACGGCACGGTCCAGACGCTTCACGATGGGTATGTCGTCGTCAACCCGGTTCTCGATCAGGTGCATGATCACATCGTGGGGGTGATCCGCGATGTGGTGAAACGCTATGACATCGACGGCATCCATCTTGACTATGTCCGTTACCTCGCGGATGAGGTCAAAGACTCGCAGCTCATGCCAGGCGATCCGGTCAGCCGATCGCTGTACGCGAAGCAGACCGGGAAGAGCTCGGTCGCGTCTGAGATTGATCGCGTGCATTACAAGCGTTGGATTGCTTCGCGGATCACGAGGTTGGTCGAGCGGATCGAGCAGGAGTCCATCAGCAACAAGCGTGGGGTTCGGCTCAGTGCCGCGGTCTGGCGCCGTCCGGATCTTGCGAGCGATCGGTATCTGCAGGACGCGGCGCAGTGGGTTCGGGACGGATCGATGGACACGATCATGCCGATGATCTACACGGACAAGGACGATCAGTACCGCTCGGATCTCGCGTCCTGGCAAGCGGTGGTCGAGCAGCGCCGCGTCGTTCCTGGGATCGGTGTGTACAAGCACAACCAACCTTCGCAGACGCTGTATCAGACGGCGATCGGAGATCCGAAGCGGTTCGGGGTTTTCGCGTACGCCTCGCTCTTTGAGTCCCCGAATCCCGATCAGAAGAAGGACGGCGAATCGGTCCGGCTCCGCAGGGCGCATCGCGAGGCACTCGCGGACCTGATCCAGCGAATCCGCCAGCCATGAGTGAGGTCGTTGGAATCGATATTGGTGGCTCTTCGATCAAAGCCGTGGTTCTGGGTGAGGGGGCGGCTCCGCGAGCGACCGCACAGAGTGATGCATACCAGAACCCTGGTCGTGACGAGCTCAGCGGTGCGATCCGTGCGTGTCTTGATCGACTCGGCGTAGCGAGTGTGTCGCGAGTGGGGTTGTGTCTGCCGGGGAAGGTCAAAACAGACCAATCAGCGATCAGCGTGTCGGTCAATCTCCCGGTGCTCAATGACTGGGTGTTTGCTGACCTCTTGGGATCGATCTTTGATCACCAACCTGAGTCTTGGCGAGTCTCTTCCGATGCCGACGCGGCAGGCTTTGATTTCGCAGAGACATACCCGATCGATGGACGCACCGCGGCGATCTCGATCGGGACGGGCGTCGGTCTGTGTGTGCTGGATGGAACGAATATCGCACGCATCGGTGGGGGAGGCATCGGGCATTTGGGGTTGATGGATGTCGGTCGTCACGGCAGTGAAGATCGACTCGATGCGCACAACGTACGCAACACGCTCGAGTCCTACATCGGATCAGCAGCATTTGCGGACTACAAATCAAGTGGCAAACTCGATCTAAGCGGGATTGACGAGGGGCATCCTTCGATCTCCGCCCTTGTTCACTCAATGCGGATCGTCCACGCGATCTATCAGCCCGATCGGATCGCGTTGCTGGGTGGGGTCGGGGTCGCGCTGGAGCCGCAGCGAGATCGGTTGCATCGACTCGTTTCAGATGGACTGACAACGCTCGCAAACAGTCAGTGGACGCTCGATTTTGGCACATCGAACTATCACGCAGCGATCGGAGCCGCGAAGTTGGCACTTCAGGATCGCTGAGGTTTTCCCACCATGCACACGGCTGATGAGAGCAGTACGCCGAGCGTGAGTTTCCAGGTGTGATGTATCTCCGCGTAGCGAGCGATGATCGATTCGGATTCGAGATCAGTAAGCTGTCCGAGCAAGAAAGGCTGCGATCCCAGCATCCAGAGGAATCCGACCAGGAGTGCGGCGATGGCGCTGGTGTTTGATCCACGCTTGGTGAGCGCGGCGGTAAGGAACACGCCAACCAATCCGGCATACGCGAACCCCATCACGCTGAGCGCGAAATCGATCAGGGTGTAGCCGCTGTCGTCCATCCAGAAGATGCAGACGCACGCGAAGAGTCCCAGCACGATTCCCGCGACGACGACGGAGACACGTCCGAGCCGAACGTAGTGGGACTCGTCCTTATCCGGATTCATAGGTCGATACAGATCGCTGATAAACGCGGCACCCATCGCGTTGATGGCGCTGTTCATGCTCGACAAACCAGCCGCGAAGAGTCCGGCCATCATGAGTCCGCGGACTCCCTGTGGGATCTCATTCAAGATGTATTCGAGGAAGACCCGAAGCCCCCCTGAATCTCCGGATCGGACAAGAGACTGGTCAGTCAGTTCCGGATGCTGATACGCGATCCAGAGCATCAGTCCTACGACGAGAAATACGAGTACAGTGGGGACCCCAAGCAGGATTCCCATGATCACGGAGCGAGCGCCGGCTTTCGAGTCCTTACAGGTCAGCATGCGCTGCGCGAGGTCCTGGTCAGTGCCGTAAGAACCAATCCCGAGGAGTGAGTATCCGATCAAGCAAGCCGGGATTGCGAACGAGCTCTTCCAGTCCATAGACCAGTCGAAGATCGTGAGTTTGGAGCTTTGCTCTGAGCCGTCAGATGATGGAGGCTTGGTGAGCGTGCTAAGGACCTCGCTCCAAGGAGCTTGGATCGAGCGTGCAATCAGGAAGATCGCGGTGATCGCTGCTCCGACGAGGATGACGTACTGGAGTACATCGGACCAGATGACCGACGAGATCCCACCCCAGAGGGTGTAGAGCACGGCAACACAACTGAGCGTTGCGATCGAGAGCATGAGTGACTTCGCTTCGAGACCCGCATCAATCCCGAAGATCACCATCGAGAGCGGGATAGCCGCGGCGAAGACTCGGGCGCCAGACGCGAGCACTCGTCCCATCAGGAACGCGAGGGAAGCCGACCTTCGTGCGCCGGCTCCCATGCGGCGTTCGAGAAACTCGTAGATCGAAGCGGACTGCGTTTCGTAGAAGCGGGGGATGAACAGGAATGCGATGACCATCGCGGCGATGATCATCCCGATGTTGGTCGCGAGATAGGTCAGGTCACCTGAGTATGAGAGTTCTGGTGCACCGATGAATGTCGCCGCGGATAGTGATGTTGCGACGATCGAGATCGCGACGGCCCACGACGGCATGCTTCGGCCTCCCAAGAAGTAGTCCTTGGTGTCCTCGCGTTCTCGGCGTGCGAAGTACCAGCCTGTTCCCAGGAGGATGAGGAAGTAGGCTCCGAGGACTACCCAGTCCGCGGGAAGGAAGCCGGAGGACGGCTGAGAGATGGAATCCGATGCTTGCATAGCAGCCAATCGACGCGATGAGTCGGAAACCGCCAAAAACCGGATTCCGGATGCTGCACAGGGGATTCGGTGCGACTATACTGGGTCTCAGAAAACCAGTTGGAGCGGTGGCAGAGCGGTTGAATGCGCTGGATTCGAAATCCAGTATGGCCTCCGGGTCATCGGGGGTTCGAATCCCCCCTGCTCCGTTTGATTCAAAGGTATACGAAACGGTGTCACGGAAGTGATACCGTTTCGCCCGTTTTGGTGCACGTCACGCGGTATCGCGCGTCTCCGAGATTTCGCTGTTCCGACCAGAATCTGATTTTCAAGCACATTTCGCTTGAGTGTCTCTCGTGGCGATTTCGACGGTGTCTTCACGCGATCGCTGATTTCCCTGTTCCCTGCCAGTTTACAGGGAGTTACAGAAAAAACAGGGAGCAAACCAGCATATCAACACATACATACCTGCGATTGCGGCTTGAGATCAAGGAATTTGAATCGATTTCCCTGCGCACGGAACAGGGAACTTGCAGGGAATCACACGTTGCTAACCCAGCCGTTTACAACCCGAGTTCCTCTGCTTGCTTGGCCCAGTCCAGCTGCTTCGATGCTCGGAGCAGATCATCAAGTGTGATGGTGCTGGACAGTGTCCCGGCCAGAGCTTCCTTTAGCACACTCGGACTCAGCTGGGTCAGCGGGAGCAGCTTGATCATGCGTGATCGAGCGATGCCGTGCTTCTTCGAATACTCGACGATCTTCAATCCCGACTTGATCAGCTCGTCGTGCCAGCGATACGCCAACCCGATCGCATCAACAATGTGCTGCTGCGGCTCAGGCTTCGAGGGGATGATCAGGTCAGTGCCCTCCGCACTCAGCAGCATCCGTCGCCCATCGAGCTTCTTGATCTGGATATCGAGCGAGAGAATTTTACTCTCAGCGAACTCTTCTGTCCTCGGTTTGTGCAGGCAGATCGGGTATGGCAGTTGCTCGGTCGATGATGCTTTGAATCGGTGCGATCGGAGCTTCTCCAGCTCTGAGACCATCAGCGTCACTATCACCTCATCGGGTGAGACGGTGACCCCATCGATCACCCTGCGGATCCAGCGATCACGGATCTTTGGTGATTGGTTCAACAACTCATCATTCTGAATATGCCCCAGGACAAGACCTCGGATTAGTTCATCAATGTGCTCGGCGTTGATCGTCTTGATCGAGCAGTTTTTGAACCCGTGCTTGATCGCCTTCTGGCTGATGTAATACCGGACAAGACGTTTCTGCTTCGTCTCATTCCTCTTGGTTAACGGTCGGTGCGTCGATGATGGGCTCAGCATAAAGCCGTCGCTGGTACGGATCTTGCCTTTGAGCAGATGTGGATGAGTCCATCGGTGGAACTCCGATTTCTTCTGCTTCTTCATGACCCGTTGAGCATTCTCCCAGCACTCCTGATCGATGATTGGCTGATGCAGGCCATCGTAAACATCTGTCTTCCCACTGCGAGTGTGGGTGATCTTCCCGATGTAGAGCGCGTTGGTGAGCACGCCGTGGACATACTTTGTAGTGATCCGCTTGCCGCCATGGACTCTGTCGTTCTTGCTGATCCAATGTTTCGTGGTGAAGCCTTGCTCATTCAGTGTATTGGCAACTGCTAAGGGTGATCGATGCTCGATATACAACTCGAACATCTTTCGCACCAGCTGCGCCTCTTCAGGGATGATGTAGATCCCCTTGGTCTCGTTCTCCTGCTGCAATCTGTAACCCAGCGGTGGCGTCCCGCCGACCCAGTACCCTTTCTTCTTGGTCGCCGCGATCTTGTCGCGGATCCGCTCCCCGGAAACTTCACGCTCGAACTGCGCAAAGCTCAGCAGCATGTTCATCGTTAGTCTGCCCATCGATGTGCTCGTGTTGAACTGCTGCGTTACCGATACAAACGACACCTGCTTCTCGTCAAACACTTCCATCATCTTGGCAAAGTCACCCAGCGAGCGGCTCAAGCGATCAACCTTGTAGACCACCACCACATCAATCCGACCCTTGTCGATGTCATCGAGCAGCTGCTTCAAGCCCGGTCGTTTCATGGTCCCTCCTGAATAACCTCCATCGCTGTAGCGAGACTTGACCGCTTCCCATCCTTCGTGTTTCTGGCTTTTGATGTAATCAAGCCCGGCCTCCAGCTGGGCATCGAGTGAGTTGAATGCCAGATCAAGCCCCTCCTCATTGGACTTGCGGGTATAGACAGCACAGCGGATAGTCTTCATCAGTTTCTCCTTAGGCCGGTTGTTTGAGTTTCTTGAGACCAAAGAATCGCGGGCCTGACCAGCGTGCGCCGGTGATCTCTCGCGCGATCTCCGAGAGGCTGGCATACTCGGTGTCGCGATACTTGAAACGCTTTCCGTTATCAATCACATGCACCTCGTGCTTGCGGCCACGCCATGAACGCACCAGTGTAGTGCCTGGCGGGAGATTGAGCGGGTCGCGATTCTTTTGGGCCGTGTTTCGCGTCTGTCCCGCTCCGGGAAGTGGAGCGTGACGGATCGCTGACTTGAGCAGTCGGCGTGTGTCGGCGTCGAGCCGACCGTGTGTGGAAGATTGCAGATGCCATGCGATTCCACGCACCAGTGCTTGTTTGAAGTGGGGCGGCTCGCCACGGATACCGAGTTTGAGCCAAAGATCACAGAGCTTCGATGCGGCCACATCGCTGAGTGCATGGAGATTGCTTTGGAGCTCTGTGTTTAGCTGATGTCGATTCGATTTGGTTGGGCGCATGGAAATGTCTTCATAATGAAATGGGTTTGCTCTTGGGTACTTTGGGTGTCACATGAAGCCATGGAATGGCGTAGAGTTCAAGTCCAATCGGAGCAGAATCTGAGATCTTTCTCAGGTTTCTTCGCATTTCAGCGGTATGCCTCAAGAGACTACGTCACAACCGCCCGGATGTTGGCATCCGGACAGTTGTGAGGGATCAATGTACAGCATTGCACACTCAGCTGGCAGAAGAGAGTCGCTTGATCTTTCGCGCTTGTTCGTGCCATTCTTCTGGAGTTTCAAGATACGGGGGACTGCCCGAAGGCACTGATCCCTCATTGAAGACTTCCTTGAGCACATACTTCTCTTCAGGAATCCGACCCAAAAACATCGAGTACGGCGTGCGCCCCTTGGCGACTTCTTCAGCCGGAGTCGTTACAAAGAACGAACCACAACGGACCTCGCCCTGCCCAGGTGGATACGGCTTCTGTTGGTACTGAGACATGAAGGCGACCGAACCCATGTTGAGCATCTCGGCTCGAAGCGCATCACGATCCTCTCGAGCCGGATGCAGGGATTCACCCTTCTTCCTCGCGAGCTTGCCGCCGAGTGACTTCGGCAAGTACTCATCATGCATCGCGATCGCCGGGAGATTGATCACTTCCCAATCTTCACGCTTGAGCAGATGACCCGTCAGATCATCCTCGGCAAGACGCTGCATCACCACAATCACTACACCACCATCCTTGTCGTTCAGGCGCTGATAGATGTTGCGGTCGTACCAACGGTTGATCTCGTGGAGTTTCTGTGGGTTCTCGGAGTCTTGGGTGGAGTGGGGGTCATCGATGATGACCATATTTGCGCCCCGGCCGGTGATCGGGCTGTATGGGGTGAGTGCATATCGTCCACCGCCCTGCGGAAGCCGGAGCTGGCCGGGCTTCTCAGTCGCACGCATGTGCGGAAACAATCCCAGGTACCGCTCGTTTGTCATCAACCGATGTGCGAGCAGGTGCTGGTCTTCGGCCAGTGTCCGATGACCCGCAACGCACAAGATCGAACTCGTCGGTTCCACACCCAGCACCCACGCCGGGAATGCGACCGAAGCGCAGAACGACTTGAGTGATCGAGGGGGCATGTTGATGATCAGACGCGTGATCTCCCGCCGGTGACACCTGGCCAAGGCGTCCCCGAGCACATCGATCGACCAGTTATGCAGATACTCTGCCCCGGGGTACACCGACCGGAACGCCAGCGGCATGAACATCCTTGGGTCGGATTGGTACATGTGTCGAATCGCCATGGTTTCGAGATCAGTCATCAAATGGATCCTCCTGTGCATTGTGTTGATCATCATCAGCTTCGCTGAACTCACTGAGCAACTGGATAAACGCTGCGCGGTCCGCCGCATCGGATTCGAATCCAGTGATGCTCTTATGCTCGGTGATGTACGGCAGGAGCATCTTGAGTGCACGTTTGTCACCCTTGACCGCATCATGCACCAATGTCTTGAGGATGAGTTCACGCTTCGAGACACGCACCGTTTGACCACCCTCGGTAATTGTGATTTCTTTACTCAGCTCGATATCCAGCAGCTTCTCAAACTCCTTGATCTTTTTCGGGCGACCCTTGGGGTTCCCCGACTGTCCCACCTTCCAGCGGGTGTGCTGGGGCGGCTTTTTGTAGCCGACTTCGTATTCGTTCTGATCAGCCATGGCTCACCTCCTTGTTCATGCGTGATTCGGCGAGTTCGTTGTAGTGGGATCCGCAAGCGGCATGAACCGCGTGTTTGCCAGTCCACTGCTGCCATCGTGAGATCGCGACATCAACATACTTAGGTGAGAGTTCGATCCCAGCACATACACGCTTGGCTTTCTCGCACGCGATCAAGGTCGAGCCGCTGCCCAGGAACGGATCGAGCACGATCTCGCCCCGCCGTGAACAATCTAGGATCGCGTCCTCGATCATCCGTACCGGCTTGATCGTTGGATGAAGACTCAATGCATCACGCTCAGGATCGCCATCCTCAGAGTTCAAACCCCGAACTGATGGATAGGACCATACGTTGCTGCGCGTCCGTCCGTGCTCGCCGAGCCCGAAGTGGTTCTGATGTCGCTGATCACCGTGCTTGAACACGAAAACCAGCTCGTGCTGGCTTCGATAGAACGTCCCCATCCCCGGTCGGTCCTTGACCCAGACGCAGACATTCTTGAGCTCGCTGTAGTGTCGATTACCAGCAGTGAGCATCTCGGTCATATGCCGCCAGTCCATGCACAGGTAATGGATCGAGCCTTGCTTGCTCACAGAGCACAGACGCTCCATCACGCTACCTAAAAACTCTGTAAACTCAGCAGCACTCATCTCGCCGGCACCCATCGCAAAGTCGCCGTGCTCGTCTGCACACACCTGTCCGATCGATTTGGCGGCGAGGTTATACGGGGGATCCGTGAAGATCATCGAGGCTTGTTGATCCTCAAGCAAACGAGCATACGAGTGCGAATCGGTCGAATCGCCGCACAGGATACGATGCTGGCCGAGTTGCCAGAGATCACCCGGGCGGGTGACGGGGTCAATGGAAGCGGGATCTGGAAACTCTTCTGAACCATCGTCCTCGTCTTCATCAACTTCATCGAGTACCAGCACCCGCTGCTCGATTTCCCCGTAGTCAAAGCCAATGGATTCGATGTCAAAGTCGAGGTCGAGCTCAGAGAGCACTTTGAGGTGCTCGCCAAGCAGCTGATCGTCCCATGTGCTGAGCTCCGAGAGCCGGTTGTCGGCGACCATCAGGGCCCGGATCTGCTCATCGCTCAAATCCGTCACACGGACCGAGGGGACATGGGTCATCCCGATGAGCTTGCAGGCCTCGAGCCGGGCGTGCCCGCAGACCAATCGCGTCTGCTGATCCACGATCACCGGCATCCGGAAACCGAACGCCTTGATGCTCTCGCCGATCTGGCGGATCTGTTTCTTGCTGTGGGTCCGGGGGTTCTCGGGGTGGGGCTGGATGTTGGATATGTCTATTGTTTCGATTTGAAGTACTGTATTCATCAATGGCTCCTTAGCCAGTGCAGCATGTGCATGCATACGTTCTTTGGTTACTTGGTATCCACGGGTGTGCAGGAAGTGCGCACGGATACCGTGCCCGCAGAGCGGGGCAGCTTCAATATGTGCGGGTGCCTGTACCCCAAGCAGCTGACCCATGCCAGTGCCCTGCCGATCAACCCATGCTGACCGGTGTGGGGTTGCCGGGACCCCTTCCCGGCTGCGGTGGGCTGGCCATGCAGCACACCGTGACTTGAGGATTCACCCCTCCAGCAGTGACAACACCCATGTGCCGTCATTTCTGGTGGCGCAATCTTCCACTGTATTATACACACGAGGCCAAATTTTCGTTTTCACACTGGTATACAAGCATGAAGCGGACATCGACAACAGCGATCAAATTCAACATGAGGGAAATTGAGAACTTTGCAATCACATCAGATTCGCATGCTCAGCTACCCAGTATCAGTGGCTCAGAGATGAGCTTGATCATGGCAATCTTCAATGGATGTACCCATCGCTGAGAGGACTGTCTCGACCAGCTCGCGATCATGGACCCTGCACGCTGTGCTCCTGTAGGGTGAGGCCTTGATGGCATCGGCCCGATCGAGTGATCTGATCCAGCGGATCCCCACAAACATCTCTGTCTGGGTCTTGGGGTTGTCCCGGTGCTGGATTGGGAGTTGATCGAGCGATTTGCCCTCTGACTCCACGATGAACTCCCTGATTGCGGTGGGGGGAGTAATCACTGTGCCGACGCCGACATAGCCGTGCCCCTTGAGATACGCGAGGACAGGCTTGCCGATCTGGAGTCGATCCAATTGCTCGATGCTCTTGCCGCCCGCAGAGATGTATCCGTAATTCAGGCAATCATCCCATGAACGGTGGTTGTCGGGTCCGCTGTGTTCGCCGACATTGACAAACGCGAATCCGGTTTCGGATCGACCAAGCTTGCGGGCAGCTTTGCGTTCGCTGATCTTCTCGCGTTCTTTAACCTGATACTCCTCCGCCGAGGGGATCGGGATGATCTGAGAAACGTTTACGATCAGTTCATCACGGTACTTGTGCAGTGCCAGCTGGACACACCGGACATCGATGCCCTGCTCCCCGAGCCAGATAGCCGATGAGGTCACTTCTGATGAAAAGTCCGCTGAACCCAGGATGATCTTGACCTCGTTGGCAAACTCGTCTTCATCGGGCTGAGGCCAGTTGAGAAAGTCGAGGATCCGTTGCTCGGCTTGGGTGGGATCAAGATTATTCTCGCTGAGGTACCTGGCGTGGGCCCGCACGGCTCGATCGAAGGTCATATTCGAGACCATCGCCGCGTAGCGGATCGCTTGGAGATCCATGTGCCCACCACTGGCTGTGCGTTTGAGCTCGATGACGACGAGGCATGCGTCTTGATCCAGGCAGAGCAGATCAATCCGTCGGTTGCTGTCCTCCCAGTCGTTGAACTCTTCGCTCAGGACCATGCAACCTGGTGCGATGACTTCGATGGAGTGTCTGAGCCACTGCTGGAGTTCTTGGCGTTCGCGGACGGCTTCTTGTTCGTACGAGACGGGGTCGATGGATTCGAGTGCGTTGTCTTTAATGCGGTAAAGTCCCATGGGTCCTCCTGTGGTGATCGCGGGAGGTCTGCTGTGGGTTCGGCGCATGAAAATGGAGGCGCTGAACCAAGGTCAATCCGGAAACCCCCGCCAAGGGGTACATGAGACAACACATGGCCAGCGCCCCCTTTCGGGGGCGCGGCGTGTGCTGGTCTCATGGTCAAGAGCCGTGGGCTCCAGTTGGCGGTTTTTCCGGAAACAGCAATGACGCTCGCGCGTCGTTTGTATGTCAGCCCGATGAGTGGGCCAAGCTCGTGAATCTATCTCCTTGGTCTCATGAAGGCGAATCTGGCACATGCCCGATCCGTTCACGAGTGCTGTATTCAGCCATCAATGATCGGGACAGTCAAGTCGATTCAGTGCAGATCTAGCTATATATCGCCAAATCAGGTGGATTCAGTATACTTGTAGAGGGAAGTGGGGCAGTATGCAGTCGTGAATGGAGCTGAACAAGCGAGGCATACAAGAAAGACAACGTAGGTTCAAATACGCACTAGTCCATATCGTAATTTTTAACAACCGAGACAGCAGTGCAAGTCGTGAGGGCAGATCTGGTCCATTTGACATTGCAATAATAAATTAGATGTAGAATCGAAAATTATGACGCCATGTCTCACGGGGAACTTCCGGATTCGCTAGTAAAATTTCACCAATCCGATCAGAGTACTTCACAGTGATAGGCTGGCTCTCGCCTAGCGCGCAGGCGTTGTAGTTCAGCTTCGTCAGGCCAAGGATATCTGTAGCTACCTGTACCAGATCTGCCTCGCCGTATTGAATCGTAACTTGCAGGGGCACAGGGACTTCCCAGCCATCATACGATCCAATGCGAGGTTTGAATCCGCTGGTGAATAGGAGCCCATGACGTTCGGTGCGTTGCCAGAATGTTCCTCTGAGAATGGGATACATACCCCGGCGTGTCGCCTTAGGATGATCATCATGTCGGTAAAGTCTTGGACCACTTCGATCCTTCCGGACCCGGATGCCAACGAGCTTGACGCCTTCCGGGCAGGCTCGCCTGAAACCTTGTAGCTCCTCTCTGTTCAGCCCTGAACGTGCGTGCAAAAAGATCTCTTTGAGTTGACGGCCATCTTGTTGCATGTAGGTGTCAATCGTGCCACGGAGCAATGCCTCCGCTGCCTGTGGGGACAGGTGAAACTCCTTGGATTCCTCGGAGTACCACGGTCCAAACTCTCCGACAAAAACAACACCATCACCGCTATCAAGAAACATCTGTGCAGCGCAACATGCCGAGCGCCGGTCTCGTTCATCTCGGCGATACGCGAGTCCAACGTAACATACTCCGTCGCGTGCCCATGGGGTTCGCCAGGGCTTGCGTCCACTCTTGTAATAGAGGGCAGTTCCCATGTTCCACAAACGATCCGACAAAGGGTTTGTGCCCTTCTCTCCACGTCGGACTTGTGGTGAAACGCTGAGTGTGGATTCCTGTACTATTTGTACTGGTAAGTCGAATTCCATGACCCGAGCTTTCAGCTGTCGCCGAAAATCAGGCGACATTCCGTACTGCTCGGGGTTGTTGGGGCCAGCACTGAAGTCAAAACGCGCTTGCCCTGCTTTGCGATCTTCCAGAGCAGTCGAAATAGACCGCATCTCTTCTCTCGACTTGCGGGAGTCACTCGTGTCGGCGACGTAGGAATGTGGCCGGCAGTTCTCGTATACCAGATCTGGCACGATGCAGACGGCTAGCGCTGGCCTCGTATCCAATCGTGTGACCTGATTCCGAATCGGCTCAACATATAGGCCAGATACTGTGAAGCAACGCTCATAGCGATCTGCTTTCCGCGCACCCTCATCAAGTGCTCCCTGATCTAGTTCATATCGCTTCTGTGGCGATGGCCAACAACAGCCAAATGCGACATCGAAACCTGGATATGGTGGCCATGGCCGATGCCGAGCAACATCCACACACGCGGCTGGGGAATTTAGTTCTCTTGTCCAACGGTCCCACAGCTCAAGACCACGTTTAGTGCCGATCGCCACATGGCCAGGTAGACTGGGTTCACTTTCCGCTGGACCGAATAACGCAAGTCCATCGTGCGGGTCGTTTGCGATCTCGCCAAGTCCAAACTCGAGCTGAGGTTCATCTAGCAAGAAAAATTGATCACTCATGCCTCTGTCCCAACTTCTTCTTCGCTGATGTACTGCACGGATGCCATCTCTTCTTGAAAATCCCCAATTTTTTCAACTGCTAGATAGTCGATGGAGACGGGGCACTCCCAATGCATAGGTGTAGTACTAATAGAAACCGCTTCGGTTCCCAATCCAACGTTTATGCTGTCAGATGAATCTTCAGACAAAGCTTGCATTACACCCAGGACCCTGGAGAACCACTCCTTGTTCCACCAAGGCTTAGCGACCTTCTTGCGGCGGCGAGCTATCCCTTTCCCTTGATGGGGGACTCCACTTGTATCTGTTACCCTGATATATATCCGCAGAGTCACCCACCAACTTCCGGCTTCATCAATGCCCGGCCGAAACAGTGGGCACAGCTGATACCTGAAGACACTTGCAGTCGGTCCGTACCCAAGTGACTTCTCGCCAGTCATCGCAACACGGGTTTTGCGGCCATCAACATGCACATACCCGACATTATTGTTCGGTCTGCCGGATAGATGAGGGAAATAAAATATTTTACGATCGTCGCACCACTGCAGGCCTGCCCGCGCCATTGCTACATCAAGACTGCGGCGGATCAACTCTTTGACAACATTTACAGATTTCTTGCCATACTCAAATGGGCATGATTCCCAGAGATAACCCGGCGTGTACTTTGACCCACGAACCGGGAGTGCTGTTGGTGGCGATTGAAAGGACAGCAGCGTAGTTGGGGTGGCCTCTGAAAACGCCCAAGACTCTCGGAATCGCGCCTTCTCCTCTTTGGTAAGTTCTCTCTTTAGCAGTATGGTATGAATAGTGTCGGGGACGCTGACTGCGAACACACTTGCGTAGATCGGCTCAGGCGAGGCTCGTGTGACCGGTTTGGGGAGGAACGCTCTCATAGCGATGGCGTGCCCATGATCTTTCGATAGTGGAGGATGTAGCGATTTAAGACTATCTAGGGTTGATGCGAGTCCAGCAGCGAGACCGTGGGAAAAGTCGATGTTTTCGAGCTTCGTAATATTTGACGGGAGTTGCGAGGAATCGTGTTCTTCGACAGCAGCTGGAATCACAAGCCCGTTCTTGCCTGCTGCGAGTGAACAACGCCCAACAAAATCAGCAGACGTCACCGACTGGGGCGAAAGGATTGGAATATATCTAATAGCTCGGTTCGCAATAAGCTCCCGGATGGTATCGTCCTTCGACTCGCCAGCAATTGGTGCAGTGCCGTAGCACCAAGTTCTGAATCCAGAAAGCTGAAGTCGCTGGGACAGCCATGTAGCAGTAGCATGATCCGCCTCAACGTGATCAATCACGATTGTGTCATGCGATTCCGCGACCGAAAGTCCACCCCTCGTCGGAAAAAACGGAGGGCAAAAGATCGCAGGATGCTGGGCAACTAGGTGGCGTAGTGTGCCGCTCAGAATAGTTCGTAAACGCTCAATACTGAAAAGTTCGAGCTTCCACCCAAAATAGTCTCGCACTTCTGATACCATGGCATCACGAGACGAAGCTGAAACCGTTGCGGTCGTGGCGAACACGATCTGATCGGGGAAGTGACCTTCATCCCGTATCCTGACACAATCTTCCTTCAGTAGTTTTGTTTTCCAATCCGAACGAACAGAGTATGCAAATATTGTTACAACTGAGTTTTCTGTCCGGGACAAATGGAGGGCGTCCCGCCCTCCATCAGAACTGCCGCCAAGCGGTTCGATTTCGGTATATCCAGATTGGCTCATGATATCTGTGCAAAGTCGCTCGAACTGATTGTAGTCCGTTAGGTGCTCAAGGCAATATATGATTGGATCAGCAGACATAAGTGATAGCACCGTCTTCCTAGATTGTAAATCGTCGGGACCGCTTTGGGCGGGACCTCCTTTAGTACACTGCAAGTATATGGGGAATGCGTTTAGAGTGTACGCAGTTTTGCAGTTGCCGTACTAGAGTTTGTGTATCCGCGCTAACCGATCAATCACGTGGAGCGTTCAGAGATATGCACATCCCTAGGAATTGTGGTCATTCGCAAGGAAAGAGCTATTGGAACTCAAAATTGTGTTTCAAATGCATGCGGTTCGTCCAATCTCGGCCAATTTGAGATGCACTGGATACAAAATGCTACAAATTCTTGATCACACTAATACTGATCACAAAGCGGCAGTTTGTAGAATTTTCAAATCGATGGTTGAGTCTGATTGCATGTGGGCGTGTTTCACAGAGCATAGAGTGGCAAGAATCGGCGGCAGCAAATGATCAGATTTTGTTTCCAGGCCACTCGATTTGCCTAATAAACCCAACGCTCACTGATTGCCCTGATTTGCTGTTGCGGAAAATCCTCTCACAGCTTATTAGCCTGATACATCACTAATATAGTTGTGAGTACAATTCATTCTGTTCCGCTAGCTATAAAATTTTTTGTACAGCTCAAGAAACGGATCGAAAAATGCCATGGACTTCAGATCACATAAATTGGCTTTCCGACTCAGGCGATCGGATTCAGACCGCCGACGGCAAAGAAGTTGAAGTTTGGGAATTCAGCCATCAGAAAGATGAGGCAGTGCTCTCAGCGTGGGCTAAACACTTCCGTAATCACTATTGCCTAGATACTCAGATCGATCTTCTCAGGGGTAAACGTTCGCGGTCGGATTATCTGATTAATATCAAGTTCCCATCCGAAACATCCAATTTTGGCCCAGCGATAAGAGCGGGAGATTTTGGGGAAATTCTGGTTTCCGATTACCTTCAATGGCTACTCGGTTTTTGGGTGCCCAGGGTACGCTGGTCATCGAAGGTTGTTCGAGATGAATCTCCCAAAGGAAGCGATGTAATTGGATTCCGTTTCCAAAACGAAGACGGCGAAGTCTCAGCTACGGATGTGTTATTTGTCTTTGAATCCAAAACAAAGTTCTCGACCTCTGGGATCAATCGCCTACAGGATGCAATAAATGATTCTGCCAAGGATCATATTAGAGTCGATGAGTCACTAAACTACATCAAGCAAAGGCTCCTCGATAATAACGAAATCGAACAGGCTCAAAGGGTCGAGAGATTTCAAAGCCCCGTAGATATGCCTTACAAGGAAACCTATGGCGCTGCAGCTGTTATCTCTAATGAGTATTTCGACGCCAATGTGTTGGCTGCAGCAGACTGCAGGAAAATACCCAAATCAGCAAAATCAACAGAGTACTTTCCTCATCCTAATAGTGACAGTCTTGTTCTCCTAGTTATCACGGGACCCGACATGATGGACCTTGTCCACGAACTTTACAAGAGGGCTGCGGATGAAGCCTGAAAAAAAATCTCAACTACTACTGGGGGTCACCCGTTCAAGGGCAAAGATGTTCGAGTACGATATTCCGGAAGAGCATCACATCAACATCACCCAAGATCCGGCCGAGCTATTCACCATATCGATTGGTCTGCTGGGCGATCTCGCTGCCGCCATCAACCGCGAAGATCCAGATCTGGATTCCCTCGCTGAGCTGAAAGCTAATCTGCTTTTTTCAGCCCGCTTTTTCGACTCCTACCTTCAGTCAAAACTGAACGAGGCACTTGACCCGTACCTCGTGCTTCTTGGTTCTGCCTCCTATTACCTATGCGATCTTCCCGGAAGCGCGTCGGTCTTGGCGAAGCGCGTCGATGGCGACTGCCCGAATCTGGATGGCGATGGTTTGGAAAGTCTTTTACTCTGGTTGCTGCAGTCCGATCTGGGAGCTTATGTTGATGGATCTGAAGGATCATTTGGCGAGTTCATCGATGAGATTTCGAAATGGATTCTGCAGTTTTTTAAGGATGGAAACGGTGAGGAAATTCTTCTCGATATGGCCACAGAGCTGAGGGCTGCAGTATATGAATTCGGCACTCCAAGGCAGCTTCTACTTGGCGATGTGATCGCGGCTGTTATAAGGAAAAAGCTGGAGAATTCCGCTTGGAAGGCATTGCCATCATATTCTGGGCTGCCCCTCGACAAATGGATTCATGCGTTACAAAAGGATTCGTTCATCAAGGAACTCTGGCCTGCACAACACCTTTTGGGCCGGTCGAATGTTCTCAAGGGTGAGTCTGCTATCGTTCAAATGCCCACCAGTGCTGGTAAAACGAAAGCAACTGAACTGATTCTTCGAAGTGCATTTCTCGCCGATCGCATGTCATTAGCAATCATCGTCGCCCCATTCAGGGCGCTCTGCAATGAGATCAAGAACGGGCTAATTGAGGCATTCCAAAGTGAACTTACCAAAGTGGATGAGTTATCAGATGTCTTACAAACTGACTTTGATATTGCCGAACTCCTCGGGCATCAACAGATCCTTGTCGTTACCCCAGAGAAACTTGTCTATGTCCTTCGGCACGCTCCTGAGTTGACTGACCATGTTGGCCTACTGGTTTTTGACGAAGGCCACCAGTTTGACAGTGGCACTCGCGGCATCACATATGAACTGCTACTGACATCTCTGCGCTCCATGATACCTAAAAGTACCCAGAAGGTGCTGATCTCAGCTGTCATTAGCAACGCCGAGGCTGTCGGAAAATGGCTGAACGGCGAGCCGAATGTCGTGGAGGGTACAACTCTGATTCCGACTTTCAGATCGGTTGGGTTCGCGAGTTGGCTCGATCAGTTGGGAAGGATCGAGTATGTCGATAGCCGTAACGCCGAACAAAACGAGTTTTTCGTTCCGAGGGTGATTACAAGTTTCAATCTCGGAAGAAGAGGTAAAGAGCAGAAGGATCGCCACTTTCCAGAGAGAAACGACGGAAAGGCTATCGCAATATACCTTGGCCTGAAATTGGTCCCGAATGGCAGCATCGCTGTTTTCTGCGGAACAAAGACGACAGCTGCCAGTATCTGCGAAAAAGCCGTCGAAATTATTGAGCGAGGTGTACCCTTAGCCTTACCCTTAGATGTGTCAGATGCACAGGAAGTTGAGCGGTTGACACATCTGCATGTTGAGAATCTCGGTACTAACGCTCCGGCATCTAAAAGCGCGATACACGGCATTTTTTCTCATCATGGAAATACACCGCATGGTATCCGGCTGGCGGTTGAGCATGCAATGCGTGATGATCTCGTGCGATTCGTTGTTTGCACATCCACATTGGCACAGGGCGTAAATCTCCCCATTCGATATCTTATCGTGACCAGTGTTTATCAGGGCAGCACTCGCATCAAGGTTCGTGATTTTCACAACCTCATTGGCCGAGCAGGCCGAGCCGGGATGCATACCGAAGGCAGTATTTTGTTTGCAGACCCTGTGATCTATGACGAGCGGAAAGACCGCAAGAAAAAATGGCGATGGGACCAGGTGAAAGAACTACTGGAGCCGCGAAATTCTGAGCCATGCATCAGCAATCTTCTCTCTATATTTGACCCCATCAAGAGTGATGATGAGAAATACACCATTGAAATGGAGGCTTTGGGGTTTGCGGAGGCTTACATCGACGATCCTGATGAAGTGGCCAAGTTGGCTGTCGAGATAGTTGAACAACATGGAGACAAAAACTTTTCACGAGATGGGGTTGAGCAGCAAGTCGCATGGAGAATCAGCCTTATTTGTGCTGTTGAGAGCTACTTGTTATCTCATTGGGACGAATCAGAGGCAGGTCTTACTGAGGCTGACGTGACACGCTTGTCCGAAGAAACGCTAGCTTTCTTCTTGGCTGATGATCAGAAAAAGAAGCATATCCGCGAGTTGTTTCAATTTCTCGCTGGGAACATCTCAACAAATATCACCGATCCATCTCGTCGTAAAATCTACGGCAGGACGCTTTATGGTATTCAGGATGCTCAGGCCATTGAAGAATGGGTCCAGTCCAATGCAGACAAACTACTCTTGATTGTTGATGAAACGGAAGCGCTCGACCTTGTCTGGCCCTTGCTCACTCGGCATATCAATGGTGGCGTATTTACCAAGTTTGATAAACCCGAGGTGCTAATTGAAATAGCACATAGATGGATCAGTGGTATTCCTTTCAGCGATCTCTTGAAAATCATCTCTGAACGAAGTGCCAAGATGATATGGGGCACCCAAAAGAGAAAGTTCAAGATCGATCATGTTGTCGACGTTTGCGAAGGAACGCTTGCTTATGATGGTGCGCTTGTTGTAGGCGCGGTATGTAAATTCATTGAATCACTCGGCCAGGATGGCACCGGAGAGCTGGTCAGCCGCATGCAGCTTTTTCAAAAGCGTCTAAAATATGGCCTGCCCACAGAAACCACCATTGCGCTTTATGAACTTGGATTTTCGGATCGTGTCATCTCTCAAGATTTAGCCGAATCCTTGAACCTTGTAGCGACTCAACGGAAGGGTCTCGTGAAGGTCCTAAGGCAGTCCCCGGATGCAGCCAAAGCGGTGATGGCACAATACCCACGGTATTTCCAAGAACGAATGAATGAACTTCTGCAGTTAAAACCAAATCATTGATCCAAGTTGTCTTACGATAAATTATTGTCAAAGAGCGGTGGGCCAGCAGATTGTGGAGCTTGCCCAGACGGCGATTACACGCCACTGATCATAAATTTCGGCTTCACTTTAATCACCAAATACAGCAGCAGTAGATCGCCATCGGCATGTTGCCGTCAGATCGTGAGTTTGTTTCCATCAGAGCACCGTGTATTCCCTGGCCCATGGCTCAATAATGAGTTTTCAGAGTTGGCCCAGTGATGCAGTTTTACATAACCTCTTCTTCTCGAACCCTGTGGAACTGTTTCGGTGGAGAGAGGGGGATGCTCAGTGTGCATTTCCAAAGGCTGTCGAACTGATGAAGAGAAAGCTAAATTTTTCTTCAAACTTTGAGTGACTACACAACACAGCGAGCGTGAAGCTCGTATGGTACAGGCATGAATCGAGGACTATTTGGTCCAGTTAGATTCGATGAATATCTCTATGCATTGACAGGAGTGATTGAGATGAAATTTCGAAGTGCAATTGGATTCGTTGCTATCGTGTGCCAACTTCTTTTGAGTACGTCATCATACGGGCAACCACATGTCACCGAAAAAGAAATCATCAACCAGACAGCAAAGACCGATTGTCCTCCTGAAAACCAAGGTGGTGATGCTGGAACCAACGTGAGTGATCCAATCAACCTGGCAACAGGTGACTTCATGGAGATCAGGACAGATCTTTATATTCCTGGGCGAGGCTTGGATTTCAATTTAAGGCGTGTGTATCGATCGAGAAATGGTCTCTGGAGCTTGTATGGGCCGGATGACTACATCAATTTCCAGGCACCCTTGGGCATGAACACTGATCACGCATACAACATGCGCGTT
The DNA here is from genome assembly GCA_965250055.1 of Phycisphaerales bacterium. Classification (GTDB taxonomy): domain Bacteria; phylum Planctomycetota; class Phycisphaerae; order Phycisphaerales; family UBA1924; genus UBA1924. The sequence continues at coordinate 709,278 of OZ252285.1, forward strand.
GAGCATCAACTTAATGAAATCGATTTTCCACAAGAACAAAGTTCGCTTGTGTATTTCGATGGCACAGGTCGTGCGGATCGATTTGTTGTCGATAACAACTATACTCTTCCCACAGTGCTGCCGGGTGATGTTCTCGAACTCGATAACAATGAGTATTTTGCAGTGCTCGAGTTTCGAGGCGTTGAAGAAGAAATCCTACTGATTGATTCTGATAAGACGACATTCCGGTTTCATCCGCTCGAAGATTCTTCTGGTAACCCAACATTCCAATCCGGTCGATTGAAATCAATCACGGATCGTGTAGGCAACAAGATTCAGGTGTTTCACGAATCCGTTACATCATGGTCAGAAGATTCCAATCGTCCTGCCTCACGAATCTCACACATAATCGACACTCTTGATAATCAGATCGATTTTTATTATCACGATGAGGACCCGCTTCTTCACAGTGATCCAATCCTTCCGGTGGGAGATGCGGATTATCGACATTTGCTCTGGAAGGTTGAAGATCATGCTGGTCGAAATGTGTACTACCGATTCGACTTCCGTGATGATGGCGAAGAGATGGACGAACGCCGATTGATCGAGGTTGTTCTACCCGAGGTAGTAAGCGATAGTCATTTCTCCATTCCTACAGAACACGCTCGCTTCAATGACGATCCTGCATCTCATGGTCGCCGCTCATGGACTTATACATGGGGTGATGAAGTTGGTGAAGGAGCTGGTCCGGGTGTTGGTCATCTCAAGGGCCAAATGGAGGGGGTCACGAGTCCGAATGGGGATCTGATTACAACTAATGAGTACACTTACTGGTCGGCTTTTCCATCAGAGCAAAGACTCCATCTGAGCCGCGTATCGAAGCAATCTTATGGCGGCGATTTTTACTACTATACCGTCACAGACAAGAATGGTGATCGGTTAAACACACTCGAGGCTTTGTATGATTATTATTATGTTTGGGTAGTCAATCGGCGTAACAATGTTGTTCGATTCAAATACACGACCGTGCCCTTAGTCCCGACTCTCACATCATCACCCAATCTTCAGCTTGTAGAGATGGTGGAGTATCCTGGAATCGTACCTATCACTGCGCAAGGCAACCATGTTTGGGGCGAGGTGGATAGCACTGATGGAAGCGTAACCCAATGGAAGTACTATACCGGGAGCGCTACACAAAGCTTTGCATCGTTGGTTGATCAAAAGCGTGCGAGCGATACTCCTGTAGTAACCAACTATGTCCGGAATGACAATTGGCGTGTTACCCAGGTCACACTTCCGAATGGCGACACAGTAAGCTCGGTGTATGGAACAGGTAGCGATCCGCGTGGACAGAATGCTTTAACAAGCCGCACAATTAGTTCAGCGGATAGTAGCGAATCGATTACCGAGAGCTGGGAGTATGATTTTGCTTTCCTTGAGGGCGGGGGATGTGGATGCGGTACAGATGGGTTTGATACAGCCCATATTGATGGAAATGGGAATGTCACCATCAAGGAATATGAGCCAGGAACTTTTGATATTCCTCCACTTCCCTCGAACGGGAACCTGAAACGGATTCTCCATGATCTGCCTCCGGGGACAGACACGTCAAACTATGTCGATTCGAATGCGATGGCGATCGAGGAGTTTGATTACAACTCGCACGGCCAGGTTATCAAGCATGTTAATCCGCAGCACACAATGTGGGATGAAGGAAATAGTGTTGAGGTTACGCAGAATCGTACCGACCGGTACGAGTACTACACCGACTCCAATGATGTCGGAAACTATGGTCGATTGCGATATCGCCGGATTGATACAGATGGCACATTTGCCCAAAATCTGACCACTGAGTATTTTTATGACAAGGTCGGGAATGTGATCAAAGAAATCGAGCCCGATGGTGATATCAAGAAATACTTGTACAACCAACACCATGAGTTGATTCGCTCACAGCATTATGATTCAACGGAGACAGATCTCTATGCGCAGATCGATTATTTCTACGATGCTAATGGGAACCTTGTCAAAACTGAAGAACTGAATCTCGATGATCAGTTGGTCCCGTACTCGGCAAACTCAACATTACTTACAGTCCATGAGTATGACGTTCTTGATGAAAGAACAAAGACAAGTAGGCAGATTGAGTCCTTTGCTGGCACACTCACTGAGAACTCCGATGGGTCCTTTGATGCACCGACAGATACCAACTGGGTCGTTCAGGAGTGGCAGTATGACGAGAACCGGAACCTCATCAAGTTCTTAGACGGTGAGGCGACACGCGGGAACGACGCAACAAACGTAATCACTTACGAGTATGATTTTAGAAATCTGCTCTTCAGTGAGACTCGGGGTAGTGGCACAGGCAGCTATCGGATTGAGTATGACTACGACCTCAACGGCCGGAACACTGTGCAGGTCGCCAATCCAACTAACAGCTCAGAAATGCAGGTGCTCTCGAAATCCTATGACGCGTTTGATCGTGTGCGACAGATTGTTGATCCGATGGACAACGAAATCAGTTACAACTACGACGACAATCATAATCTCAAGAATGTGTCAGTGTGCGGTGCCTCAGAGAATGATTCTGATTCGACGGGTGATGATCACAGCCTGCTCTTTAGAGCTGATTTGTTCTATGACCGTCACGACCGGGTAGAGCATAAGCAGGTGTTAGTCTTTGATTCCGTTGATACGCAACCTGCAACATGTGCCGGATTATTGTCAACCTTTGATGTTCGAAATACATTTTACGAGTACAACAATGATTCATCGATCTACAGCATCGATGAACCTTCCGCGGATAGCCAGATTCCATACAATACGACGACCTATTACTACGATACTGCTGGACGGTTTGAGTTCCGATTCGATAATGACGGCAACTCTATTCAGTACACCTATGACAACGACTCTAACATCACAAGGATTGATAAAACAGATGCCTCTACTACTGGAGCAACTACACAAAATTTTGTAACTACATTTGACTACGACTCGATGGATCGTCTTACTGAACAGGTTGATGGAGTTCAGAATGACACACTCTGGACATACGATTCTAGATCGAACTTGCTTTCTGAAATCGATCCTCGTGGAAATCTGAAGACATACGAGTACGACAGTTTGAATCGGATGCGGTTCTCGCGCGTGCGGATGACTGCGGATGGCGATGGGCCTGTCAACGATCCACTGTTGGCAGTCAATGGCGAGATCGAAACCGAGTATGTCTATGATGATTCAAGTCGGGTTGTCTCGATTACAGACGATAACCTCAATACGACTAGCTATACATACGACGGATTAAATCGTCGTACCTCGATGACCATGCCTGGTGGCGAAATCTACTCGACCATTTATAACCAGAACAATCAAGCCCAGTATTTGAATGATGGGCGGAATGTGCTTCTAGAACTTGTCTACGACAAGAACAGTCGATTGATCCGCCGAGAGGTGGATGAGTTCAGCTCGGTCACTCCAGTGGGGAGCCAGCTTGATCTGTTTGAGTACGATGGGCTTGGTCGCGTTACGAAGGCGACAAACTACCTTGATCTGTCAGAGACTCTGCCGCTTACTCAGGTGACTAGGGAGTATGACTCGCGTGGTTTTGTTCTTAGGGAAACTCAGAACGCAGACGGCGCAGGTTCATTCCCAACGACGGCAAAGCGTGTGGTTGATTACACATACGATCTTTCAAACAATACTACTCAAATTCTGTATCCGCATGGTCGTGATATCCGCCGAACATATGACTCGATGAATCGCTTGATCAGTATCAAGGATCACGAAACTTCTACGCCAATGGATATCGTGACGAACCTGGAATATGTTGGGCGTCGTTTGGAGAGTCGCACGAACGGCAACAGCACGAAGGCCTCGTACGCGTACAACGGTTACGACGCGCTCCCGCCGAATCCAAACGATCAGGGATTTGGGCGTGTAGTTGGTGTCACGACAACCCACACATCGAGCAGTGCTGTCCTTGACGATTTTGGATTCACCTGGGATGCAGCACAGAATCGAGTGACATATGACGATATAGGGTCGGGTACGAAAAACCGCAGAGAGCGGAGCTTCTCTTATGATTCATCCGATCGCCTTGTATCAACAGATGTCGATTTCCCGGACGTGAACACAGACTACCCTGCACCAACAAATGGTGGTGTGACTGATTATGAACTCGATGGTGTGCACAACAGGTACACAGTGTCTGGCTTTGAGGGCGCGGGGGCACCAATCGGGACGTATAAAGACACGAGCGTGGATGTCTTAGATCATGTTGAGAATAACCAGTACACATTCTCGCCTCGTGGTGCCGGTGAGCAGTGGGTGTATACCTACGATGGCAACGGGAACATGGTCATAAAGGCTCAGTATAACCCAGCAGATTTCACGGGTGACTACATACTCAACTTCCAGGATGTTAGCGCATTCAATGCTGCCTACGCCAATGAAGATCCAGATGCAGACATCAACAATGATGGCACCTGGAACTTCCTCGATATCAGCGCATTTTTAGCAGCCTACGGTGCGGGAGATGACATCGCTCATCAGCACTACACATATGACTTCAGGAATCAGCTGATCGGGATTGAGTATCTCCTCGGAGCCGACACGACCCCGAGTGTTAAGATCGAGAACACCTACGACCCTTTCGCACGCCGACTGCTTGAAAGCTTCATTGACAATGAGACTCCGGAGTCCAAAGTCATGCAGTTTGTCTACGGATGCGCATCGCTCTGGGAGATGATCGAACAGATCCAGCTCGCCGACGCAGAGATCCCGGAGAAGCTTCTAACCTCACATGTCTACGGCTTGGGGATCGATGATGAAGTAGCGTACAGAATCGAGGATCTTGTCACACCGGAAAATTATTGGTCGCATCGAGATGATCTCAACTCGCTCACCAGCGTGACAGACAGTCTTGGCTCAGTTAAGGAGAGGTACGAGTACGGCGACTTTGGAAGGCCAAGGATAATCGACCCAGCAACAGGTGATGAGATATTCATGTCGTCTGTTAGTGCAGTTCATTTGTACACCGGAAGATCGTTGATGACTGGGGTTGGGTTATTCGACTATCGACATCGCGTTCTTGATCCTGAGACTGGTCGGTTTGTGCAGCGAGACCCTCTTGAGTATATCGATTCGTTGAACATGTACACATATGTATCAAGCACCCCATACAGCTTTGTTGATCCACTAGGACTAAACAATACTCAGTCGCCATATTTGCCAGGAGGGGGGAACAGTGATGGCTCAGCAATAGGTTCTGGGTTAACGGGTGCAGGCGTAGCAATCGAAGATCCAGGTGTTGCACGAGATGACTATAACTCTCGGGTTGCTGCGCAGCCAGGGGATGGTAGTAGTGCCATGCGAGATAAAATTAAAGACGAAATTTACGACGAGTACGGACCTGTAAACAGAGGTCTTACTGACTGGGAACATAAACAAGAGAAGAGCGGGCGTGATCATAGCGGTAAAAATAATCCCAAAAAAACTAATTCAGATGTGAATAGAATTTGTAAGAAGTTTAAATGGGGCGGCCGAGCACTGGGTGTTGTTGGTATTGGATTGGAAATTAAAGATGTGGTCGATGCTGATCCGGATGATCGGCCAAAGGAGATTGCTAAGAGCACTGGAGGCATACTTGGAGGGGCTGCCGGAGGGATGGGTGTTGGTGCAGTGGGAGGGTCATTGTTTGGACCGCCAGGCGCTGTTGGTGGGGCTATCGTTGGAGGTGTTGTAGGTGCAATTGTTGGGGAAGAGGCTGTTGATTCATTCATTGATTCTGTGGAAAACTCTTCGCCAAATGATGGGCCTAGCTATCCGAATTATGCTTGCTTTATTAATAGCACATTAGTAGAAACTCCATCGGGGTCAATTCCGATACAGGATGTTAATGTTCAAGACTTCGTGTATACTGTAAATGACGTAGCGGAATCACAAGGAAATTATTATGTTAGCAATATTATTAAGTCCAAGGCTTATATGCTCGTTGAAATTTCAGTAGATGGCGAATTGTTGCTTTGTACACCAGAGCACCCGTTCTACACACTTCATGGTTGGGTGCTTGCTAGAGAGCTATCAAGTCGCTATAGACTGCTCAGCAAGGATGGAAGTTGGGTAAAGATAGATTCAGTATATATTGTAGAGCTCGCTCAGCCTGTTGAAGTTCGAACACTCACTATTGAAGGCGCAGGGGCATATCGGGTTGGAGTGGGTGGTTATCTAGTTCACAACAAGTAATGTGATATGAATAATAAGAAGCACGCATTCCGAAGTACTGGGTCTCGATCAAGGGATATTGAAGGCGAAATTTTGTTGCGCACATATGATTTATCGAGTGTGAGTGTGAAATCTCTTGAGCGACTTTTGATTACAAACACGATGAGTGATGAAGACAAGTCGCTGTCATCAATGTGCAATGCTCTGGAAAATGAGCGAAAGATCTCTTTTGCCGGACCACGATCAATACAGTTTGATTTTTACGAATTTGTATTTACAGTATTGAATGTTGTTGATAAATCAAGTGTCAACTTTTCAATTGTAAAAATTCATAAAATATTAAATCCTTGCGATTTATACTTGTCCCGAAGTGTTGTGGAAACTTCAGATATAGATAGCTCTGTGTATAAAAAGTATGTAGGCAATTTATCTCTATCCCCAATAGCTCTAGGGGACAGATACTTTAAATGGTTTTCGTAATGAAATACGTCGTAGTGGGCAAAAATAATCGTCGAAAATGAAGCGTAGTGGGCAAAAATAATCGTCGAAAATGAAGACTGATTGTCGTCGATTTTGAAGAGAGTGCGATTTGCCAGGGGTTCAGAAACTCTATCCGAGTTTTCAATGAGCCGGATATGAGTATTGATTTGGAGAAACAGGCGTAGCTTACTGCCTGTCAAATACAGTGCTCAAATCGTGGCGGCAGTATACAATGAACAGCGCATAGAAATCAATCACGAATGTGTGTTTCCTCGTGGTACAACCTCTTTGAAATGTGATGATTCAGGCCGCCCGATAGTAGTGCCGGAGCAACCCGCCGAGCCGAGTGTCACATTTGATCTCACCAAAAGTATTTAGAGAATCACCACACATGATTGGTTGATTCCCAATACCTTGATGTGGGCGTTCGTGGTGATAGTGCTCGACGTACTCGTTGATCAGGTAGTCAAGATGCTTCCCGCCAACTGGAATGAAATGATCAAGGCATTCGCTCTTCAATGACTTGATCCATCGCTCGATATGCGCATTCATGAGCGGCGCCCCAACAGGCAACGGGTACGGTTTCACGCCTTCGCGTTGAAGTGTTTTATTGAACTCTCTCGAGTAGAGCACATCATTGTCTCGGATAAGAATAGTGGGGGGCTGAAGACCAAGTTCCTTCACGATCATCGGGAAGCACTCAGCAACACGGCACATCCAATCGCTGGTGGGGTGCCGTGTTGACTTGGTGACGATGACCCTTCGACTCTCGATATGCATGAATACAAGTGTCGTGTATAGTTTGAGCCCGCTTGGAGTGAGCACTTTCTTGGTGAAGAAATCGCACGACCAGAGTGTTGATGCATGCCGTTTGAGAAACTTATTCCAGACTGGTTCCCTGCGATCGGGAGCTGGCTCTATGCCATGCTCCTTAAGAATGGAGCGAACGGTTGATCGCGAAACCGATTTGATCCCGAGCTTGCGGAGTTCACCAAGGATGCGGGTGTATCCCCAGCCGGGTGTTTTGGCCATCTGGAGGACGAGCTTCTTCAAGTCTCGCTTCGTTGGTGGGCGACCGATCTGTGCTCTGGACCTCTTACTCTTGTGACTGGATGGACGAAGCCATTTCTGAAATGTGCTGTATTGAACAACCGAGATGATCTCACGGAGAGCAGGACCAACAGCCTTCCCGAATCTGATCAGTCTCCGCCGCTCACGCTTGGTCAATGAGATCCTCTTGGGTAGTTTTTCCCGTAGTATCTGATTCTCAACAGTGAGATACTGGAGCTGGGCAATGAGCTGGTCTTGGTCGGATCGTGCGAAAGCTAAGAGTTTGGGCAAATGGGCGGCATTCATTCGGTATTCAAGGGCGCGGATAGGGTTTTTGAACCCCTGGAGGGCGGGGTTTCTGCTAAAATCGAGGTGATTCTAGAGAGACTGAATGCCATGTGTTTGAACACACTCCGGTTGAGGTACTTAGCACAACGGATGATCATCCGTTCCATGTAGTCTTTACGAATAAATGGACGCGGGTTGATGATCTGGTGATAGGCGACGAGTTGTCCACAATCACGGGGACGGCGACTGTCAAGGGTGTGTTCTTCACATCGAAGATATCGCCTGTGTACAACATGTCTGTCCCGGGGTCATCGACTTACTATGTGGGTGAGCACGGGGTATGGGTGCATAACACCAATGATCGGTGCTTGATGCCTGGTGTTCCCGGGGCATTCCGTGATGCACGGAAGACTATGCAAAAGATGCGTAAAGCAGGACATGATGTACAGGCGCATCATGTAATAGAAAAGCGTATGCTTAAGGCCCCTGGGCTTAGAGGAAATTCAGCTGATGACATGATTGGTGTTGTCCTATCGCGGGAGGAACATCAACGAATTACAAATGAACTGCGAAGGTTGATACCATATGGGTCTGATTATTCGAGAATGTCACTCGATTTTATAAGAGGCGCGTATCAAGAAGCATATAGCAACATTGGAAGAACAGACCTTTACCGATCAATCGAGAGTTATCTCAAATGAACAGGATACTTGATACAGGAATAACTGTTAATTTCGATGAGTTGGACGAGTTTTTGGTTAAAACCAAGCCATTGCAGCCGTTGGAAATTGTAGAGCATGTGTCTCATTTGCGCACGGTGTGGTTTCATTTAAATCGTCAAGAATGGAATCAATATAAGTCAGTGTTTCAGTCTTTTTCTGTCTCATGTCGTGAGTTTGGTAGTGAACCTACATTTCGTGAAAATTGTGTGTTCGCAAAGTTGGAGATTGATCGCGCGGAACTCTTTGTTGTGTATGATCGGGGTGCTCCGGTTGATCGTGATTCGTGGGCGCACCCGATCAACTTCGATTACGGCATCCAGGGCAGCTCGGATCTTCCGGTGCCGTGGTGTTGGCAGACTGAGCCATTTAAGTTCGCCAAAGCCAAGCTTCCGAAGTCGACCAAGCCGCTTTGGAACACGATGGGGTTGGAGTGGGGGGTGAGCCAAGCGTTTGTTGATGCGATCAAAGAGGAGCCGGGGATTCTCAAGAATATCGGGTTTCGTGAGATTCACAACACCAAGGGAGGGGTGATTGATGGGTACTGGCAGTTGACCGGCAAACACCAGCTCCCCGAGTATTCACCGCAAACAACCGGGCTGGGTAAGGGTGAGAAGGTTGAGATTGCTGGGCATGAGATCTTGGTTGGCGGAGGGGATCTTCTGACCGAGGGGTTCTTTCCAGTACTTGATCGAGATGCCGTGCTTGACCAGTTTGGAGAAATCCCGGAGTGGTCGTTCTCGAAGGGGCTATGCGGATTCTTCCGCGACCCGGAAGATCATGGAGAGCAAACCGCGCCGTTACCGAGGCCGATAGTTGGAAGGCGGGCGATGGAGATTCTGAATACTTTCAAGCGGAATCGGCTGGAGTTTGTGCCTGTGACATGGCAGTCAGAGCTTTAAAAGGTGCGGTATGAAACCTGAGACCGTAGTGGGTAGAAACTAATCAACGAAAATGATGGCTGATCACAGTTGGCTTTCAAGTAGTTTTGATCTGTCAGGGGTTCAAAAAACTCTATCTGGATCGCAAGCGAGTAGCGCCGCTGGGTTCGGCTAGTCGATGTGGATGGAATCGCCGGTGAGATTAAGACTGTTGCTCGCATGATTCAGCAATATGCGACTGCAAACCAGCCATGATCTTTTGCCATTGCTCCGCTTCTTTGAAATGTGAATGACTCAGGCCGCTCGATGGTAGTGTCGGAGCACCCCGCCGAGCCGCGTGTTGCAGCAAATCTTCCCCGCGAATACCGGTGGAGCATTTGGCATGATCGGTTTGTTCCCAAGCCCCTGATGTGGGGGATCATTGTGATAGTTTTTAACATACTCGCTGATCAAGTAGTCAAGATGCTTCCCGCCAACTGGCATGAAGTGATCGAGGCATTCAGCCTTGAGCGATTTGATAAACCGCTCGATGTGAGCATTCATCGACGGCGATTTGATCGGCAACGGATATGGCTTCACACCTTCGCGTTGAAGTGTCTCATCGAACTCTCTCGAGTAGAGCACATCTTTGTCTCGCACAAGAATAGTGGGGGCTGTAGCCTCATTAGCTGCGCCATCATTGGGAATGTCTCAGCAACACTGCACATCCAATCGCTGGTGGGGTGCCGTGTTGACTTAGTGACGATGACCCTTTGGCTCTCGATGTGCATAAAAACAAGCGTGGTGTATCGTATGAACCCGCTTGCAGTGAGCACTCTCTTGGCGAATAAATCGCACGACCAGAGCTTTGCTGCATGCCGTTTCAAGAACTTGTCCCACACTGGTTCTGTGCGATCGGGGGCTGGCCCTATGCCATGCTCTTTCAGAATCGATCGCACGGTTGATCTTGAGACCAACATGATCCTGAGCTTCCGGAGTTCATCGAGTATCCGTGTGTATCCCCAGCTAGGAGTCTTGGCCATGTGGAGGACGAGTTTCTTCAAAACTCGTTTCGTTGGTGGGCGACCGATCTGAGCTCTGGACTTCTCTCTCTTGTGACTGGATGTGCGAAGCCACTTCTGAAATGTGCTGTATTGAACAATCGAGATGATCTCACGTAGAGCCGGACCGACAGCCTTCCCGAATCGGATCAACCTCCGGCGCTCACGCTTGGTCAAAGAGATCCGCTTGGGAAGTTTCCCTCGTAGTATCTGATGCTCAACAGTGAGGTACTGGAGCTGTACGATGAGCTGGTCTTGGTCGGATCAGGCGAGAGCCAACAGTTTCGGAAGATGTAGGGCATTCAAGTGCAATCCAGGGCGCGGATAGGGTTCTTGAACCCCTGGAGGACGACGTTTCTACTTAAATCAAGCTGATTCTAGAGAGACTGAATGCCATATGTTTTAACACGCTCCGTTCATATCTTAAAAACAACTCATCTGCGTGAATCAGCCGAAATTCGAACCGTTCGGTGTTTTTTTACATAACTCTAGAATTTCAGAGAAACGTCGGGCGCGGTGGGATTGATCCTCGCTTGGATAACTAGGACCAGCATTCGGTTGAGTCCGGGAGGTTATCAATGGGTTCGGCACATCAATCCAGTTTCGCTCGGTTTTTACATCTTTTCGTAGTAGTCGTCCTTGGAATTGGTGCGAGTACAACGCACGCGGTCGATCTGGATATCCAGGATGATGAGGACTATGCACGTTTGGTCGACGCGATGCGTGCGGCAGAGTACGTTCGATCTGACGTCATAGTCGCGCAGAATCCAAAGCCGAGGGTGTATGCGACGCTGGCTGGGACGATGGCATTTATTGAGCAAAATCCACTCGCGGATGATGTGCAGATAAACGCGTTTATCAGTGCATTGGATTTAGCACTCTCGTCATACGCGATCGGCGACCCAGATCTGAATGGGAAGGCAAACCTCTATGCGGCATTGCGGTTCGTTATCCTCAACGATCCGGCGCTGGATGGGACGGATTCAAAAGTTGGTGAACGGGCGCTGGCGTTAATGGGAATCGTGATTCCTGACCCTGACGGGTTCGAATCGATTCAGCGAAGGATGGTCCGTTATGAGCTCGCCTTGGCGCGCCCTTTAGATTACCGCAATGATGTGTTTGACCTGCTCGTAACGGGTTTCTTCGGCGTCGATCTCGACGGTATCGAACGCCCTGGTCTGCCTGCAGCACTCAACGCGTACTTCGTATCCCAAGGATTCGATCCCGCGCTTGGTATGGTTCGTCCAGAGATGACACAGGTGAACGCGGGATTGGCGATCCTCCCCGCGGATTATACAGGATACCAGCTCGCGATCTCAGAGGGAGACGCGAACATGACGCTACGGAACACGATCACTGCGCAGCTCGACACAGTGCGCACGCAGATCGACTCAATCGTTGGTATGGACTCGATGATCGACGATGGCTCGCTCGATGATGCGCTCGCAAATGCACCGGGAATCGCTGAGAGTGTTGATCTTACGATGAACGACCCGGCATATGTGCAGCAGGTCATTGATGAACTGCACGCCGATCTTGAGGCGACCGCGGAGGCACGAGCCGCGGCCAGTGCCGCGACATTCCTGATGCTCCAGAGTGACTTCGAGGATATCGAGGCGTACGCGACCTACACGCGGGATTACTCCGAGATCGCACTCGAAACGAATGACACGATGGCGTACATGCAGAGCGGGATCTCGATTGCGGGAAATCTGGCGATCGGGATCGCGGGTTTCTATACAGGTGATCCGCTGACCGCAGCCGGGGCTTTTCTGAGTGTTGTGTCGGAGGGACTCGGGCTGATTGATGATATCAACGGACCACCCTCGGTCGAGGAGCAGACATTCGATCAGGTTGTCGCGTTGCGTCAGCAGGTTGAAGAAATGCGTCAAGAGATGAATGAACGCTTCGATCGCATCGATCGTCAGCTCAATGTCATGTACTCGACCATGATCGCGGGCTTTAACCAGCTCGGCGATCAAATCGGTGACCTGCAAGGTGATGTGAACGCAATCGCACGAGACATGGCTGTGGTCCGTTCGCAGCTCCGCCGACTGGAAGCCGCGTTGTACGGCGTCGCGCAGGATATCCTGCTTACTGATCTCACAAGCGAAACCAACATCGTCCTTGATTACCGTGATGAGAACGGCATCAACCTTCCCTACTCCGGCGGGAGCCCCGACTTCATCACTGCGTCCGAGAGCTTCTTCACATACGCAACTTTAACTGCACTCAGCGAATCATTCGCGGGATCGCGCATCAATCCAACGGTAACTATCGACAACGCGGATGAATACTTCGGGGACGGACCGGTCTCAGGGTTTATCAATGACATGGTCGTGCTTCCCAATGCTCTAGGCGTGGCGAGTCTCTCGAATGTGGATCTCGTGGGGATCGAGCCTTGGTCGCAAGCTGCCTCGGCCTATACCCAACTCGCGCGCGAGAACCCCTGGTACTTCTCCTACCGCTACGGGCGACAAGTCGATGACTACAACGCAGACCCTGACAATGAGTCACTCCCCGAGCTCGATCGGATCGAGCTTTCCGGTCTGCAGATCGTCAACTTCATCGAGAAGATCCGCGAACTCGATAACGACGGCAACGCTGTGCTCTTCGATGCATTGGTCCAGAACTACAAGGACGCAGCAGCAGGTCTACAAGACCAGATCGACGCAGAGATCATGGCTTGGATGCCACCTGAGTTCATTGGTACCAATGGTGTCGTGTTTGACTTCTGGACCGATGGCCCTCAGATGGATATCCGCGAAGTAGTGCCTTCGCTGGGTTACTTCGATCACATCGGTAATACGGGCTCAAATCAGCACCTGAGTGTTCCGGAGGATGACGAGAAGGGGTTTCGGATGTTCGCGCAGAGCAATGTCCCTGAGCAAGCCATGCTTCTTCAGATGTCGTACTTGCTCGAACGCTATGAAGCGGATAACCCTGAGGATTGGCATGCACGCTATCAGATCTACGACGAACCAGGGCCCTTTGAGATGCGTGCGTACTTTTGGATCGGAGGTCCAGAGCTAGGCATCAGTTATCCAACTTACAAGGCGATTGATTTCTCGGCGGAGATTGATGTCCCCTTTAGCGGATGGCAGACGTACTTCTTGTCCGATGAGCAGGTGGCAGCACAAATTCTCAAAAATGCTTGGGCTGGGGACATTCCCTTTGACTTCGATGACTTCAATGAGGTGGTCGTGAGCGATCGCGACAATCCGCCGATCGGGACCCGATCTGAGGGAACCAGCTTCCGTATTACAGTTGAGGATGTCGGAAACATCAACTGGTTTGAGCCGAGCGTCAAGCCTGGTCTGTTCCGCCGCCGAGGCGAGGTTCGCAACGCGCTACTACTTGAGCTGATTGATGAGAGCTCAGCATTGTCGCTCGCTGCCCAAGAACTCGACCGCGCCGAAGCACTCATCGACGCGTATGTTACGATTGGCATGCCCAACGAACTGAGCGCGAGCGAAGTCATGCGCTCGGCGCTTCGAGCCGTCCCAGGTACGAGCGAGCTCGGACTCGGGAGTATCGATGTGATCACTCTGATCGATGAGTTTGAAATGAACGATCGAAGCAACTCCTATGCGGATCAGGATCAGAATGTGAAGAAGATCGAGGATATCTTCAACGAACGGATCGATGTGGTGCATGCAGAAATCATGCGTGGACTCGAGCGTCCAGCCAGTGCGCCAGACTATGTTGGCTGGATGCTGCGTGAGATCGAGCATCTCCGTGCGACCGCATTCGAGCTGACCAGAGACGATCAGTATGTCGCGGCGCCAAACGGCACAGTGGTGACCGACACATTCGATGGCGTGCTGACCAACGATGTTGATCAGGAGTTTAGTGCCATCACGGTCGACACGGATTACAACCTCGATCCGTCGTATATCGCTCCAGCAAACGGCACAGTGACGCTCTACGCAGATGGATCATTCACGTATGCCGCAGAGCCAGGGTTTGTTGGTACCGATTCGTTTTCTTACCGCTCGATGACAAACATCCCGGGTGTGCCAACCCCTGTGTACTCAAACCCCGCGATCGTTGTGATTCGAGTTGATGATGTAGGGTGTGGGGTCGCGGACTTTAACTTCGACGGCACCCTCAACTTCTTAGATGTCTCAGCGTTCCTTGCCGCGTTCCAAGTTGAAGACACATCAGCAGATCTGAACGAAGACGGCTTGTTCAACTTCCTCGATGTCTCAGCATTCCTTGGTGCATTCCAAACGGGGTGCCCTTAACCCACTCGCATTGAATCTCGCTCACAGAGCGGGGTTAACAAGGAAGTGTAGTGCGACGAAGTAATCAATGGTTATGATCCGGTGTGCCAGTAAGAACTCATAGACAACGATCGCCGATTCGGGTTGCTGAGCCGCATCAATCAGTAGCGGCACGAAAGAGATTTCGGCAAATCTTCAATCACCTACCGTGAGACGGGCGCTTGAGCAACATGCAACAAGACAGTCACGGCGATTCTCATTCATGCTTAGCAATATACGTGTGTAGTTGTGGTTCAATCGCGTGACTGCGAATCAGCTGACAAAGCGTCTCCGCCCTGTCAGCTGAGTGTGTTGAGAGACTGTTTACTCAGCGAACTGATCAAAGAGCTTGGGCCAGTTCTTGTTTGCTTGATTGACACTCCCGCTGAAGTCTTGGTTGAACTTCTCGAGAATTTCGGAGTTTACATTCAGGTACAGTTTCCCGTTTCGGACCTGCGCTGTTGTGATATCGACAGGAAGCAGGATCCCAAGTGATACGCCGTAGGCACAGAATCCACCGTATTGTGGCGTGTATCGCTCCGGATTGGACTCAAACTTGGACTGACTATGCTCGTCCGCGAAGAGGTAGGTGGCGCCGCCGTAGGATGCGCGGATCATCGGTGATCCATTCTTTGGCGCGTTGCCCTCGAAGAACGAGACGGGATCGAATCCGGCAAGACCGATATCACTGGCGCCCGATACATTGACGAGATCGCCTTTGGCGGCATTGATTTTCGCCACCGCTTCGTCGGTGCTCCAAACGTCGCTCGCGATCATTCGGTAGTTCACGAATGCTGCTTCGAATCCGTCGTACCCTGGGAGCTTCGCGGCTGCGGTCGCGTCGGAGACCACAGCCACCTCAAACCCATCCTCGATCAGATCACGCATGTGCGATTCAACGCACAAATTTGCGGACATCCCCGCGAGGACAATCTGGTTGATACCCCTCTTGCGGAGCTGCAACGCTAGGTCATTGGTTTCAGGGCCGTAGACTTTGTGCGGCCCGACGATGATGGTGTCTCCATCTTCAATGTATGGCTTGTATTGCTCCAGCCAGTCCGCGCCCGATCCTTCGAGTCCATCGACATTCAGTGGTCCTTTGCGATTGAACATTCCGATGTCGTGCATGAGGGTCTCAAGCGCCCCCTCAAACTCCCAGTTGTGGTCGTGCGGGTAGTAGTAGTGGGGGCTGACGACAACCTGCGCGTCAGCATTCTTCGCTGACTCGAACAAGCGTCCAATGTTTTCGACCGTGCCGTTCTCCGTGACGCTCTCACCCACAACACCCCAGGCCACCCCATCGGGGCTCAGGAAGTCGTTCTGTGGATCGATCACGACGACCGCGAAGTTGCCGCGTGAAAGCTCTACCCCCGGCCGTGGGATCGGCGCATCCTCGCGCGGCCCATCGATGTAGTGGACATGATCTTTGCTGTCTGTATGCATCTCGTCGTGTGAGCCGTTCATCGTTTGAGTGCTTGAACACCCCATTGTGCCAGCGGCAAACGCGGTCAGTGTTGCGATCATGGTTATAGGTGCGGTGTGCTTTTTCATTGTCATCTCCTAGTTTGTTGCATGTTTAGCTTCATGCAGATTTCTTATCTGCCCCTGGTACCTCCAGAGTGCAGGTTGCTGACTCTTATCTGATAGCTTCCGATATGGTGTGGGAATCCGGCAAACTACCCGGCGAAGGACATGGTCCCTACACGCGTGATTTCGTCTTCAAGTTCTGACGAGTCCGTAAGCAGACCCGTAAAGAGTGTGAGCGCGGCCGCCCCTGCGATCTCTGCTATTTCCTGGTCGTGGAATCCACCCGCTCGCAGACGCGCCACTTCCGATTCGTCGTACGTACCGCAGATATCGATGACGCATCGCACGAATGGTGAGTCATGCGCAACTTCACGGCCGCGCGTATCGAACGAAACCAGGCTACTGACCAAGGCTTTCATCGATGCGATCCGTGAATACCCACGCTGTCCACCGATCATCTGCGCCGCCAGCTCGATCATTCGGTACGGCTGCCCCAGTTCGCCTATCGAATAGCGCGTCCATTCCCAAGACCCATCCAGTTTTGTCAGTTCCATGAGCACGCGGGCTACATCGGGAACATCATTCAGATCCTGCTCAAGCGATTCGTAAACATCCTCGTTGAACCAGGTGCTCCACTTTCTCTCTTGTTGTTCGACTTCCTGTACCACTGTGTAGCCCCATTTCGGCTTTGGGATACCCCTCGCTCGACAACAAGATGCCGAGCGATCAGGGCATCGGTGTCTGTGTTTAACGAGCTGATCCAACAATCTCAGATGCGGACCACTCGACTGCTGAGAAAGCGTCATCGAGCGGAGTGCTGGCGATGTGGTTCGTGTAGTTGGACATCACCTTCAAAGCGGTGCCAAGAATAACTTCTAATACGGTGCGTTTGGTGTATCCCGCCGCGAGCAACGCATCGATGTCGTCCTGCTCAAGCCAGCCACGAGTCACGTTAGTCCGCTCGGCAAAGACACGAAGCGCTTCGAGTTTCGGGTCTGAAAGTTCGGCTCCCTGGCGGAGTGCATTGATCACATCATCAGGGACGCCTTGCGACTTTGAGATGCCTGTGTGGGCGGCCATGCAGTAGGTGCATCCGTTCAAGCGGTTGTTGACCATGAGCACAATCTGGCGTTCGGTAGCCGAGAGATCGGTCTTGTCGAAGATGCCCGCGAGGGTCATGTATCCCTCGAGCAACGTCGGCGCTTCAGCCATGATCCCGAGCAGGTTTGGCAGAAACCCAAAGGCTTGCTCAGCCCCGTTGATGAGTTGCTGAGCTTCGGGTGCGGACTCTTCGTTGTGGATTTGAAAGCTGGTCATTACGATCTCCTTCTGTCAGGGCATGCGATACCCACGCGGCGAACAGGTTCGTCGTTGGTCTCCATGCAGGTTGTGTGCGCCAGTGCGCGATACTCGAATGGTCTCGCTTTGCCAGACTCTCATTTCAACGAGAGTTGTGGCTCGAGATGCTTTACTATACTGACTAATCAGTATGTATCAAGGTGTATTCACCCTTTTCTCAATAAATTTATGCTGTTATCGAAAAAACGGCACGTTCTGTGGAAAAACACTGCTCCATATTTGGAATATTGCTCGAAATACGGACATATTTGCTGTGCCATACGTACTCAATAGTATATTGATTGGGAAGACAACGGAGATCTACCTTGCCGCCAAGCAGACGAAACGAACTTATTGACGCCGCCATGCACGTGTTTTACAAGCATGGATTCCACGCATCGAGTCTTGATGACGTCCTCAACGAGGGCGGCATCAGTCGGATGACTCTTTACAACCACTTTAAATCCAAGGACGAACTGATTCTCGCAGCAATGCGTAGACGAGACGAGATCTTTCGGAATCGTTTGATGAAGTTCGTTGAATCGAAAGGCAGGACGCCGGACGAGCGACTCGAAGCGGTCTTTGACTTCCACGAGGATTGGTTCAAGGGCGATGAGTTCTGCGGGTGTATGTTCATCAACGCGTCAGCAGAGTTCTCAGCTGCCGAATCTGCTCCGAGACGTCTCGCAGCAGAGCACAAACAAGAGATCGTTCGGTATCTCCGTGAGCTGTGCGATGCCGCTGGATGCAAGAACCCTGATGACACGGCTGAGCAGTTGAACATACTCATCGAAGGTTCGATTGTGACTGCACGCGTCGTAGGACAAGTGACCGACGGCGGAAAGAACCCTGGGACTGCGGCGCAGCTGGCGAAGCGGATGGCAAAGCGTGTGCTTGATGAGAGTCGATAGTGGTGGTGAGTGAGTCGATGAGATCAGAGATTGTACGTAGGGGAAGCAAACGCTAGCGTGTGCATATCACTCTTGAGCTTTGAGAAACCAGTCCAGTTATGCCGCTTTGGCTGGTTTTTGGTTGAACTGAGCGCGGATCTGCGCGAATAGGTGCTCGACCCTTTCGTAAGCCATGACAATCTTAGGATCAAACTGAGTGCCGGCCCCATCGCGTATGATTTGTGAAGCGATGTGGTGTTCCATCGCGTCCTTGTATACGCGTTTAGAAGTCAATGCGTCGTAGACGTCGGCGACTGCCATGATCCGAGCTGCTAGAGGGATTTCTTCGCCTTTGAGCCCGTCGGGGTATCCGCTACCATCAAACCGTTCGTGGTGAGATCTTGTTATTGCGTGTGCAAGCATAAGGAATCGCTGGTTTGGGTACCGATCGAGAGCGGCTTTGATTGTTTCCGCGCCCGCGATGGTGTGAGATTTCATGATCTCGAACTCTTTGTCATTGAGCAGCCCGGGCTTGAGCAAGACACAGTCTGGAATCGAGACCTTACCGATGTCGTGCAGCGGGCTAGTCGCGTAGATCAGTCTGACGAACTCGTCATCAATGACCTCAGAGAACCCAGTTTTTTGGAGATCTTCAGCGAGAAGCTTGGCGTATACGCGGACACGATCGAGGTGGGCGCCGGTCTCGGGGTCGCGAGATTCAGCGAGCTTAGCGAGTGCGAAGATCGTCATGTCCATCGTGTCGAGCGTCGTAATCCGCTCGGCGTTCTTTACCCGCACATGCAACTCGGTCGGGTTGTATGGCTTACTCACAAAGTCATCCGCACCGGACTTCAGACCATTGATGATGCTCTCCTGGTCGCCGTGGGAGGTGAGCAGGATGAAGTACGTGTATCCCTGTGCGTCCATCTTCCGAATCTGTTCGCAGAGTTCTGGGCCGGTCATCCCAGGCATTTCCCAGTCGGAAATGACGATGCGGTAGTGGGATCTTTTCATCGCAGCGAGGGCTTCCTCGCCTGACTCCACACACGTCACGGGATACCCGTGGCTGGTCATGAGCGCTTCAAGCGCGATCCGTGTCGATAGGTCATCGTCGACAATGAGCAGTTCGGGTTTGTGATTCGTTGGGTGACTCATGCTGCCTTTCCTAGCTGCTCGATGACACCAGGGAGTGATTCTGTTGTACTTTCAATCGATTTGTACACATTCATGAGTAGATCCGGAAGTGAGTCGGGATTGTCGTTCTTTGCACTACGTTCAAGAGCGGCCGCGGAGTTTGCGAGCTCTGAGTTCCCAACGTTCAATGCAGCCCCCTTAATTGAGTGGGCCTCGCGTGCGAGTGTTTCGATATCGTTCGCTTCCATCGCGGAGGCTAGGCGGGATCGCGTCTTTTCGAGTGATTCGGAGAATGCGCTCAGTACACGTGTGTAGACATCAACATTGCCGCCGCAGCGAGCGATGGCGCCGTCGGTATCGAAACAAGCTTGAGCGGTGCACTGAGATTCTTGAGTCATCTCAGCTCGTTGACTGTTGTCTTCGTCTTGGTGCTCAGGCTTTGGTAGCTCGTCTGGACGGTACCACTTCTGAAGGGTTTTAAACAGCAACTCGCTGTCAACCGGTTTGGTTAAGTAGTCATTCATCCCCGCGTCCAAGCACCGCTCCCGATCGCCCTCGATCGCATTGGCGGTCAATGCGATGACAGAGACGGATCGGTTACAACCGGTTGATTCTTCTTGCTTCCGAATCCATCGGGTAGCTTCAAACCCATCAATATCCGGCATCTCACAGTCCATCAGGATGAAACTGTGACGTTTAGGATCGAACATATCGATGACTTCGGATCCGTTGTTTGCGATCTCGACGTTCATTCCCACAGCTTGAAGGATCTCGCGGATGACGAGTTGGTTGATCTCGTTGTCTTCTGCGACGAGTATGTCCACTCCCGAGAAATCAACGGTGTTGGCAGCGGGGCGTGTGAAGGTCTTCACGTTCCATGAGCTTCCTGAGAGGCACCCTACGATGGTATCGTAGAGTATCGACAGGCGGACGGGCTTCTGCAGGCACACGTTGAGCCCAGCATTCTCAAGATCCGACTGATCTGCGGTGTGGAGCATTGACGTGAGCATGATGGTCTTCGGTTTCTGGATTGAGTCGTCGGTGTTCATCAGTTCGGAGAACTGCACGCCATCCATCTCGGGCATCTGCATATCAAGGAGGAGGACTGCGTAGGGGTCGTCCTTTTCTGTACGTCGCATAGCGTCGAGTGCTTCGTTTCCATGTTCATAGGCCTCTGGTCGCATGCCCCAGTTTTCCAGTGCGGTCGTGTAGATCTCGCGGTTGGTCGCGTTGTCATCGAGGATCAGGGCTCGCACGCCACGAACGGACGCGATGTTGATCCTTTCTAGCTTCTCTTCAGGCTCACTTTCCTCAATTTGGAACGTGAAGTAGAACTCGGATCCGACTTCGCGATCTGGATTGATCCCGATCTCTCCGCCCATGATTTTGACGAGGCCTTTGCTGATCGCGAGTCCGAGACCCGTTCCGCCGTACTTGCGTGTGGTTGACGCATCGACCTGAGAGAAGGATTTGAAGAGGCGGTCTCGCCGGTCGGCGGGGATCCCGATACCGGTATCTTGCACGCATGCTCGTAAAGTCCAGGAATCGCCGTCTTGTTCGATCGCTGCGAGGCGGATGACAATCTCGCCCTCGTCCGTGAACTTGATCGCGTTGTTCGTGAAGTTGATGAGCACCTGCCTGATTTTGTTCGGATCGCCTTTGACATACCGTGGAATGCTCGGCTCGATATCACAGATGAGCTCCACACCTTTCTCGCTTGCCTTCGGTGCCAGCATTTCAGCTACGGATGCGAACAGATCATCGAGGGAGAACTCGGTGGTATCGATCTCCATACCACCTGCTTCGATTTTCGAGAAATCAAGAATGTCATTGATAAGCGTGAGCAGAACATCTGCTGAATGCTTCGCGGTCTCGATATGACGATTTTGGCGGGAGTTGAGCTTGGTCATTGACAGCAACTCGAGCATACCAATTACGCCGTTGAGTGGCGTGCGGATTTCGTGGCTCATGTGCGCAAGGAACTGACTCTTCGCGGCATTCGCCTTGTCCGCTTCCTCCCGCGCACGTTGCAACTCAGCCTGGCGTTGACGCTCGATCTCATCGCGATCCCGAATCGCGATACGCATGTGCTCGAATGCATTGATCACATGTCCAATCTCATCGTCGCCCCGATCATGGATAGGAATATCAAACTTGCCCTCAGAGATCGAGTTGCTTGACCGGATCAGTCCGTTGAGTCTCGATGTCCAACGACCGATGAGAATGTGCGTTAGCGGGGCCATCAACGCCATCACGATCGCGATGGTGAGTGCTGAAACTCCGATGAGAACAAACTGTGATCGGGCAATCAGAGACCTGGGTGAACCAAGCATGAGAGTTCCGATCGTCGGATCGCTCAGCTCCATCTCGTCTTCAGGGTTGGAAGCGTAGATATCCGTGACAGGGTCCAACTCGATAGACATCGAATCGGTGACAGGCTGTTCATACAAGATCCAACGCTGTCCATCCCGGCAGACCTCGTCGATATATGCATCCCCTTGCATGTGCTCAGAACCATGAAAGGCGATGAGCTGCTTGGACTCGTCAAACACCGCGACATACCCGAGATCGAGGTTGATCGAGGCGAACTCCTCAACAAGGCGTTTCACTTCGCGAGTGTCACCGACAGCAAGCGGGAGTTCGAGAGCCAGACCCAAGCCCGACGCGAGTGTCTGAAGCGACTCCTCGGCTTGGCGCTGCATCTGCGCGCTCGTCCTGAAAATGGTGGGCAGTGTGGCGCCCAGCACAGAGAGGACAACGATAGAGATCACGGTGAATACCGCGCGTGCCTGGAGTCCGAGTAGTTTCTTGTGTTGGAGGATCATTTTTCGCCTATTCGGAAATGTGTTTCTTCCTGATCGGGTCCTGTATTCGTTGAGTTCAACCTGATCTTGAAAGGGCCTTCAAGTTATTTCACTGACTCGTTCAACCACGCTCATATAGGCAGGGCGTCATGCCGATGGAAGGATTTGTATCGACACAACAAAGCCCTATATCTAGGTGAATCCAATGGAAATCCGGAACAAAACGAAGAAGAAATGTCCTCACCGGGTTGGGTTCGTACTCGCATTGGGGGCATTCGCAAGCGGGGTAGCCGCACGTACTGACGAGCCAACGGAAGACCCTGTTGAAACGGCTGAGGTCCTTGATCCGAGTATCGGGGACAGCGATGGTGAACTGGATGAGTTGATGCTCGATACTGCGGAAGAGAGCTTTGATCTTCTCTTTGAAGACTTTGAGATCGTGGTTTCTGCGTCCAGATCAGAACAGACACTCGCCCAAACATCTGTGCCTGTGAGCGTGATCTCCGACGAACTCATCCGTCTTTCAGGTGTCTCGGAGATCCCGGATATCCTTCACACCGTTCCAGGAGTGGATGTTTTCCGTCTGGATAACAACCGATGGTCGATCGGTGTTCGAGGGCTCCATCAGACGTTCTCCGACCGAACACTCTTCCTCGTGAATGGACAGAACGCCAGCAGCGCGCTTCACGGCGGGATTGACTTCCAACGACTTCCGCTCTTCCTCGAAGATATTGCACAGATCGAGGTGGTGCGAGGTCCAGGTGGCGGCGCGTGGGGGGCAAACGCATACAACGGCGTCATCAACGTCATCGAGAAATCGCCCTCAGAAACACAGGGCGCTCTGTTCTCTTACCGCATCGATGAGCACGGGAGCCAGAATGGTGTCTTCCGCTTCGGATTTCAGAATGACAAAGGATTCGCGGCCAGAATTACGGGCGAACTGATCGATGTGGACGCATCGGGCGCTTTTTATGAGAACAGCGGCACCACAGTTGCACCGGTCTTCTCTAATGATTTCAACCGCAACCGTAAGTTTGGGATCGACACCATCTTCGGCGAGGGATCAGGTTCCGAGGTCGAGGTCTCCATTGGGCACGCTCATGTCGAACGGGGTGACGCACCGTTTCTCAACTTGCAACTGGGGATCGACGAACGAATTGATTACAACAACTGGAGCGTCAAGCTTGATCGAGAACTTGACTCAGATCGTCGGCTCACCCTGCAGTGGTACGGCGCTCATGAGGATGTGAACCGCCCATCGATGTACCGGTTCAGTTCCCTAGATAACACGCTCGATGCCCAATACGAGTTTGTTCCAAGCGAAGATCATCAGATGACGCTGGGTGTGGTCGGCCGATTGGTACAGATCGATATTGAGTCTGCCTTAGTCACCGATTCCCTCCCAGCAGGAGTCTTTGATGAGCAATGGGTTGGTGCATTTGTCAATGACCGTTGGTCCATCAATGACCGCTGGTCGTTCGAGGGGCAGGCCCGAGTGGACTGGTACTCGGAAACCGAGACCGATTGGGCAGGTCGATTGGCGCTCATTCATGATGTAGCGGGTGATGGGAAGCACACGTTCCGACTGGCGGCTGCTCGATCCTTTCGAACCCCACAGATTGCGCTTCGTGAACTCGTCACGGAACGTCTCCCGCTCCCATCACCTCCAGCACCTCCGGGGCTCTTCGGGCTCAACATTGTTCCTGCACGCGACTTGAAGAACGAGCAGCTTTATGCGATCGAACTTGGATACACCGGGAAGCTTACAGATGAGATAACCCTCAGGTCGGATATGTACGCTCAGCACTATGAGAATCTGACCGGTTCGGTTCAACTCCCAGAACCAGCACCGGTCCTAGGGCGGAACTTCTTCACAATCGCGAATGTCGGTGATGCCTCAGCGTTCGGTGTCGAGACCGAGTTGATCTACGAGACGGATAAGTATCGACTCAGCGGTTGGTATGCGTACAACTCATTCCATACCGAGTTCGCAGGTCAGGGGACACGTGCGTTCTTGCCCGCCAAGAACAAAGCAGGTGTGAGCATGATCGCCGAGCTGACGGAATCCCTCAGCGCGTCTGCACACTATCGGTACACGGACATCACACCTTCGAACTTTGCTCCTGCCGTCGAGGGCTCGCATCGGGTTGATCTTGTATTTACGTATGAAGTCCCAAAGTGGCACGCAGAGTTCCAGGTCGGAGTCCATGACTTACTCGACGACACGGCGCTGGTAATCAATGATCAGACCGCCACGGGAATCGGGCAAGAGTCCAGAGGCCGCAGCGCGTTCTTCCGTATCCGGATGGAGTTCTGATTTACGATGTACCAGCGTGCTCTAACCAATCTGATCGATGTACCTTTAGCATCAGCAAGGTGGGTGGTACTCGTGATCCTCGCGGTCATGTATACGTGTAGCCTGAGCGCGATGGCAGAGAGTGCTTTGGTTGTCCTCTCCTCGCAATCGTCACAGTACAGAACCGCCGCTGATGAGTGTACGTCTAGACTCAGTAAGAGTGGCTTCGATACTCGTGTTCTGAGTATTGAGAATGTTGTCACCGATGAGATCCAGGCGGACGAAGTCGTTGTAGCGTTGGGTGTCAAGGCCGCCAGTACATTGGCAAAGACTCTTGACGCAGATGTGCGTTTGTATTACGCATTGGTATCCCAGCCCGATCGGATCGGGCTTACAGATCGGCCCAACACATCCGGAATCAGCGCGGACGTTTCAGTCTCGGATCAACTGAGCATCATCCGCCAAGCAACTCCCAGCGTGCGTTCCGTCGGTTTGTTGTACAACTCGAAGTCGCCTGTATCCCGTGTGGTCATGGACGAAGTCAGCTCCGTTGACACAGAAAGAGTCGAGATTCGTTCGGTGGACCTGAACGACCATGCGATGCCGATTGATGCGATCCGTGAGCTCTATAACAATGATGTGGGTGTGGTATGGATGATCGCCGATCCGCAGGTTTACGACCGATCAACGGTGAAGTCGATTCTGATCGAGTCGATCCGCAACAAGGTTCCGGTCTTCGGATTTTCAGTTTCGCTTGTCAGGGCCGGAGCAGCGTTCGGGGTCTCTGTCAATCCACAGCGTCAGGGTGCACGCGTCGCGGATCTCGTCCAGAGGGATGCGATTGATACGCATCTTGATGCTGAGCCGAGCATCGTAGTGAACGAGATTGTTGGCGATCGCATCGATCATGCCTTCCCGAAGGCGCTTCTTTCGTCTGCTGATACCGTGATCGCTGACTGATTCATGACGCTCAGCATCGTTTTTGATTATCTACACATTGTGATACGATGCACGCAGTGTTTCGCCATCAGTAGATCTGATTACACCGGGTGAATGAACAGCACGATACCGATCAGAGGAATCTTTTGGGCCGTGACATGAGATCGCATGACGGCAGGGCCCACAGCGTCGTTGATCAGCGACAGTCGAGACGACAGCATACATGGTTCTCATGGCAGGGTTGAGCTTGGTATTTGAGCACGATTATCAATACGCTCGATCCTTTGGGTCCATAAGACAAGCGATTCATGCTTTAATGAATAGATTCGTGCTCTCCTACTCGGTTGCGTAAAGATGTGGATCGTCCAGAGGTAGAGATGAGTTTCATACTTAAGGCTCAGAGCTGGTGAGATCTGCAAGAATGCTTCGTGCGAGCAGCACATCCCTGTGAGAGTCGCCGAGCAGCACTTCTCCGAGCGGAATCAATTTTTTAAGTGTTTGGATTGCTCGTTCAGAGTGCCCCAGTGAGTTGGAAACTTGTGCAATCCGATAGAGAGCGTATAGATGGAGCTTTGCGGCTTCTGGATTATCTGAAACCGATTCAAGCATCGGCTCGGCGTTGCTGTAAGCGATGAGGGCTTTGTCTAGCATCTGCTGTTGTTGGCGAATGATACCTTCTGCATAGAATGCTCGTCCTCGAAGATCGGGATCGCCGGATTTCGGTATGTTATTGAGTACCAAATCGAGTTCGCGGTCGGCGAGTTCGGCTTGCCCCGATTGTTGGAGTCGCTTCGCGTGGCGAATATGCATGAGCAAGGTGCGTCGGTCACGTTGTCCGTAAAGCTCGGCGTGCTCCGCGAGGATCATGGGGTATTGATCCAGCGAGGCTTGGTTATCCCCCATCATAATCAAAGCTTCAGCGATCGCTACTCGGGATTGCGCTCTTGCTGCTGGGATAAGGTCGAGCGTATCGAATATCTCGACAAACTGATCAAGCATTCCTTTCCTGAATGCTTTGTCGGCGGGATCAGCGTCGTGGTAATCCTGGGACAACAGCTCTCGGAGCATCCTGGCGCTCTGTTCGCCTGCGAGTTCATTCATCTCAGCCCGCCGGACTTGCGATTGATACTGCCAGAAGACTACGGAAGCTAGAACAAGGATGAGCACGGAAGCAAGGAGACTCTTTGAGAGTACAGGGTTTCTTCTGCACCATCGCGCTAGTGAATCCGCAGCGGAGGGGGCTCCTGCGGAAAGAGGCAATCCATTCTGCAAACGTTTCAGTTCATCAGCGAGCACTGCTGCCGATTGATATCGATCACGAGCATCAATCTCGATAGATTTCCCGATGATTATGTCGAGCCCGCCCTTGGTCGTCCCCACTAGAGAGCCGAGTGGTTTGGGTGTAGCTTGATGAAGGGATTCCGACATCTTGGTCACAGGGACTCGGTCGAGATTGAATGGGTGCAGTCCGGAGATCATCTCATAGGCAATGATTCCGAGTGTGAACACATCTGATCGTGTATCGACAGGATCTCCACGCATCTGCTCAGGGCTCATGTAGACTGGTGTGCCGGCGACGTGGCCGGTCATGGTTTGTAGCGATTGCTCACTGTGACCTGATTCGGTCAGCGCCACGCCAAAGTCGATGATGACTGGATGACCTGACTCCGAGATCAAGATGTTGCTCGGCTTGAGGTCTCGGTGAACGATGCCGTGGTTATGGATGTGCTGCAGCCCCTCGGCTAATCTGCGGATAATCTCGATCCGCTCAGAGAGCGGCGGGTTGTGTTCGTCCAAGTAGTCGTTGAGGCGTTTGCCATCGACATACTGCATTGCGATGTAAGGCTTGCCTGTACCCTGATCTCCTGTCCATCCGAATGCCAGCACACCAACGACCGACGGGTGATCAAGCTGTTGGAGCGATGCAAACTCACGTTCGAAGCGACGGATCACAGTCGGATCTGCTGTCGGTGTTTCGAGAACTTTGACCGCTACGCCTTGAGTCCCGGGATACAAAGGGGCGCATTCATAGACCGTGCTCAAAGAGTTTCGAGTGACGAGCCGAGTAACTGTGTAAGGCCCAATTTCTCGCGGGATGCCTTGATGGACCTGTGTCGGGGAAGTGGGGGTTGCGTCAATCATCTATAACTTCCACGTAAACATGTACAAATGCGAAAGCTCAAGGCAATCCAATCAACTATTCCGCTCGACCCAATCACGCGCAAAGTCCACCGCAACATTCCAGTCATAGGACACGGTCCGGAGTGACACGCCAAGTCTTTCTGCGATGAGTGGGAGGCTCAGGTGGGTATTGAGCCGCATATCTGCGACCGCCGCTGCTCTTGGGTGACTCCGTTGGAGTTGCTCAATAATGAGCAGGATATCCTGGT
This sequence comes from Phycisphaerales bacterium, assembly GCA_965250055.1. Classification (GTDB taxonomy): domain Bacteria; phylum Planctomycetota; class Phycisphaerae; order Phycisphaerales; family UBA1924; genus UBA1924. The sequence goes on from OZ252285.1 coordinate 737,523, forward strand.
GACGCTGAGAATCTGAGCGCTCTGGAACGAGTCCAGGTTCTTGTAAGTGGAGGCAGCGTTTGTTGTTACGCTTCTGGCAGGTCTTGAAACGTGCATAGTCGATCAGCTTCCGTCGGATGGTCTTTCGGAAGCACGCGAAGAGGAAGGCATCATTTGATTTTCCTGGTTTGAGTGTCCCGCGGAGTGTGATGTAAGCCTCGTGAAGAACAGCTGTTGGAGTCAGCGTATGGCCCGCCCGCTCGTACGCAGACGACCGCCGGGATATCGCGTGCAGCTCTGGGTATGCACCAGTGAACCATTCATCAAAGTTCTCGTGTGTATCCATATCAGAAAACTGTACCAGATCTCCATTTTCATTGCACGATACGGCAGCTCACTACGCAGGGTTCAGATGGAACGGGTGTATTGGCGAGAATCTCATCACCACGGAGATGCAGTTCAATGCGTGCCAATGCCATCCTCGTTGATTGTTAAGGACTGCTGTTCAAGGTGTTGGACACAGTGTGAAGTGTGATATCGAAATGATACAGGAGGATAAGTCATGCAGAATTCCAAAGCATTGATGAGAACAAGGTCCAAGGTGATGTCCATCATTTTGCTGAGCGGCTTAGCGTCGACTGCTCTATGTAATCAGCAAGGTAGGTCAGAGAAAGATGTGATTATGCTGGATTCTGGTGTCAGAATCGAGCTTCGCACTACTACCGATCAGGATGGAAACACTAGGGGGGTGTATCAGTTCATTGACCCCGACGGGGGCGTATCTCAATCGTTTAAGCAGCGCAACTTGATCAAGTTGCGAAACCAAACATTTGACCCAGTTGTAGAAGATTACAAATCGAATATTGCTCGTCTGCAATCTTCGAATCCAGAGCTGTGGATCGTGCAGTACAAAACAGCCCCGAGAGTCGAGTATCGGGAGTCGATCGAAAAAGCCGGAGGTATGCTGCTTCCAGGGTATCTACCCGATCAGGCATGCATCGTCCGAATGTCCAGCAAAGCCGCTGCAAAGTTGTCGGAGCTCCCATGGATTCGATGGATCGGCGAGATCGAACCTGAGATGAAGTTGCCCTCAGATATAGTTCTTGATGAACTCACTGCCGAAGATCCGGAAGACTTCCGGTTGACGATCTTCCCTGCAAGCGTCAAGTCGCAGGCTCGTCTCGCAGACATCGTTGATGAGCACGGGGGGATTGTGACGGGATCCAAAGTGAGCGGTACGAGCTTGGATGTTCGAGTCGGACCAGCTGCACTCAAGACCGTGATCCAGAGCGAAGACTGTGTGTCGGTCTCGAGGATCGGTGAGTTCCATTTTAGCTCTGCAGATAGTCGAATTACTAGCGGTGCAGACATGCTTGCAATGGCAGGGCCATACACCGGAACCGGAGTTCGTGCTGCGGTTGATGATTCAAAGCTAGATTCGGATAGCCCAGTGATTGAAACACTCATCCACGAACCAATTGTTCGATTCAACGGGGAAGGTACGCCTGATATATTCAGTGCACATGGCTCGTCTGTTTACAGTGTACTGTTTGCTAGAACTGATATGCATCCATTTCCGCAGGTGGCAGGTGTGATGCCGAGTGGGCAGGGTGTGTTTACATCGACAAGCGCGTACGCAAACGCAGGAAACTTAGGAGTTGATAGAGGTTGTGTTGTGCAGCCGCTGGTCCAAGCAGTGTCAGATCCGCTGAACCCGATTTTTGATGAAGGATACAGAGCCGTAGTGAGTAGTAACAGTTGGGGTGATTATCTCGGACGAGATTACACCAATCATTCCATAGAAACAGATCGAATCTCTTTCCACTACAAGTTGTTGATCATGCACTCAACTTCCAATTTTGGCATTGGAGATATGGGAGGGCAATCTATTGCAAAAAATGTTGTCTCTGTAGGTGGTTTCAATCATCATGGAACACCTTATGATCGCTCCGACGATGTTTGGGAATCGTACGCTGGACCAGGCGGTAGTCTAACTTGGGCTCCCGGTATCGGCCCTGTGGATACTGATCAGTTCGGTCTTGGCAGGGTGAAGCCTGATCTGATTCAGCCGGCGCATTCAATTTGGGCTTCAGGTAAAGGATCAATCGGTAGGCCAGTTGGAGCTCCACCGGTAGATGTTTTGCAGGTGAACGGGACAAGTTTTGCAGTGCCAACAATCGCAGGTTGTGCTGGTCTCGTCTTCGAGATGTGGGGGAGAGAGTTCCCTCTAGGATCGACTTCAACGATCAATATTTTCCGTCAGTCGCTGAGCTCTACTACTGGAGTTCCCGATACGGATGTGTTTGCCAATCGTCCCGCGCCATCGGTAGTGAAAGCGATGCTGATCAACATGGCATCGCCGTATGACTGGAATCAGGACAACGATTCAGATGGGATTGTTGATGATCCAAGCGTAACCCCGAACAACTCGATCACACGAGATGTGCAAGGGTGGGGCGTACCGGACCTCAAGAAGATCTACTCTCGTGCCGCGTGGTACAATGCGAAAGATCTGGAGAACTCTCTGTGTCAGTCGAGTTCTGGAGCTCCGCCTGTCATGTATATCAGTCCGGAGGAAGTGTCCTTGTCAACTCGGAATACGGTTCATAGCACTTGCTTTGAAGTGTTAAGCACCGATACTGAACTCCGTGGAACCTTGGTATGGAGCGATCCGCCGCCGAGTTCTCTGGGGGGCGGTAGCCCGCTTGTAAACGATCTTGATCTTGAGATCACAGCTCCAGACGGGACAACCGTGTACAACGGTAACTGGGGGCTTGTAGACAACGGAGCGGTGCCGCCAAATCACGGGATCTGGTCATCGTCAGGCGGAAGCCCTGACACGATCAACAATGTTGAGAACATCTTTATCCCAGCGGAAGATCTCCAAACAGGGATCTATCAGGTCAAAGTTAAACTCTCTTCACTAAACGCAGATGGTAACATGCCCGTGTGGACCCAGTGTGCTCCGCACTCACCAAAGCTTGATGACGGCATCATCGATGCGACTTTCGCGTTGGTTGTGACGAGGGGTCCATGTATTGCAGATTTCGATCAGAACGGTGTAGTGAATAGCCTTGATTCTGATTTGTTTGTAAGTGAGTTTTCGTCGGGCGAAGCAAGAGCAGATCTGACGTGTGATGGCGTGTTTGATATCTTTGATATCAATGCATTCTTGGACGAGTATAATGCTGGGTGCCCGTGACACAAGTCGTCATAAGAGTGTTCTGCATGTAGCCGGTCAGTAGGCTTCATTTTTCAGCTTCTTGCGAGGCCTGGTGTATGCTTAACTATTCATATGATTATTTTCAAATCCATAATCGCAACAGGTTGAATCATGTATTGTGACTAATTTTGAACTAGCCGATCCGAAGTTGGCTTCGAAGATATCAGTGTCTCATAACCTCCATTAGGGGATAAGAAGAAAAACTGATTTTCACAGGCTTAAACACAACTCGATGACTTCAATGTTAAGCGAAACGGCGTCCCAATCAGGCGCCGTTTCGTACATTTTGCAAGGAGAGGTAGTTTAGAGATTGCTTTGTCATACCGTTGCGGACACTGGGAATCGTGACCATCAGCATTTTGAGCAGAGCGAGATTACTGGAGAAATCAGCTCTAAACGCTCCGTTGGCGCATCTTGTAATTCGTATCATGCCGTAACGCAGAGATTGGGTAGTGCACACTCGTGCTACAAGATGTAACCTCAGGGGGAGATTCCTGAGCGGTGATATGATGAGCACATTCAACGGATAGTCGAGGCCCCTTGTAGAGAAATCACAGTTGCTGTATACTCATCCGCGTATCAGTCGCGTCGTTCCTGTCGGAAGCTGAGGAAATCGAGGGCTTTATGATCGATCAGAATCAGTTCACAAAGGCGCTTACGGCATTGGAAATGTCCACGGTTGCCTCTGGGGAAACGCCTGAGGCGCTGCTCGAGTCCATCTATGATGAGCTGCGGGCAATCGCGAGCGGGTACCTCCGTCAAGAGCGAGCGGATCACACGCTCCAGCCCACTGCACTTGTGCATGAGGCGTATTCACGTCTGGTCAATCAGACTCAGATCCCGTGGTCAGACGCCGCGCATTTTCGTGCGATCACCGCCAAAGTTATGCGGCAGGTCCTTATCGATCACGCACGCAAACACAACGCCGTCAAGCGTGGGGGAGATCGGCTGAAGGTGACTCTTTCGGATACCGATGGAGCCGCGGAGATGAAGGTTCTCGATCTGCTTGAACTCGATGAGGCGATGAAAGAACTCCGCGATCTCGATGATCGCAAGGCTCAGGTCGTCGAGCTCCTGTTCTTCGGCGGGATGACCCACAAGGAAGCCGCCCGAGTTGTCGGGGTTTCGCACAAGACCATCGAAGCGGACTGGTACATGGCTCGCGCGTGGTTGGGTAAGCGACTCCGAACTGAGGGGGCGTGATGGACGCTGATCGGTTCCAACGAGTCTGCGAGATCTTCGAGGCGGCACGCTTGCTCCCAGAGCAGGAGCGCGATGCCTACATCGCTGAATCTTGCGGCAACGACCAGTCACTGCGAGAGGAGGTTGAAGAACTCCTTGAAGAGCACACACGCCAGAGCCCGCTTGATGCTGACACTCCTGGGGTGCTGGCCGGGATGATCTCCCAGGAACACGTCACCGATGCGCCAGCGATGCCGGAACGGATCGGTGGGTACGCGATCGTCGGCCATATTGGTGAGGGGGGTATGGGCTCGGTCTATGAAGCTCGACAGGATAACCCGGACCGTCTCGTCGCGCTCAAGGTGATCAAGCTGGGAATGGATTCCAAGCAGGTCATCGCGCGATTCGAGACTGAACGGCAAGCGGTGGCGAAGATGGACCATCCCAACATCGCCAAGATCTATGACGCCGGGACCACCGATGATGGACGCCCGTACTTTGCGATGGAACTCGTGAATGGGGTCTCGATCATCGAATATGCGCAGACCCGCTCGCTTGATATCGCTGATCGATTGGATTTGTTCGTTCAGGTGTGCCGAGCGATCCAGCACGCGCATCAACGCGGGATTATCCATCGCGATCTGAAACCGAGTAATGTGCTTGTCAGCGAGGTCGATGGGGAACTCGTTCCCAAAGTGATCGACTTCGGGATCGCGAAAGCAACCGAAGCGGATCTCGATGCCCAAACCGTGATGACTCAGCACGGGCAACTCGTGGGAACCCCAGCATACATGTCTCCGGAGCAGACGATGCTCGATGGATCACATGTCGATACCCGCACCGATATCTACTCATTGGGTGTGCTTCTGTATGAGCTGCTCACAGGGACCACGCCGTTCACTGACAAGGAACTGATGAGCAGGGGCATCGCTGAGATGATGCGGGTGATCAAGGACGACGAGCCGGTCAAGCCCAGTACCCGACTCTCTACACTCGAGAGGCATGAGAATGCGACTAGCTCAGCAAATGCGCATCATCAACAATCACTGAGCACAAAGATCAAAGGCGATCTCGATTGGATCGCGATGAAATGCCTGGAGAAGGATCCTGAGCGCCGCTATGAATCTTCGAGCTCACTGGCGCAGGACATCATCAGATATCGTCAGAACGAACCGATCGAGGCGCGTCCTCCATCGAGAGCGTACAAGACCCGGAAGTTCGTGCAGCGGCATCGCATGCAGGTTATCGCGGGTTCGATCGCGATCGCGGCGCTCGTGCTCGGAATCGCGGGAACAAGCGCTGGACTTGTTTGGGCGCTCAACGAGCAGGATAATGCGAAGCAGAGTGAGCAGGTTGCTCAGCAAGAGGCGAAGGTCGCGGAGGAGACAGTTGAGTTTCTGCTCAGCGATTTGCTTGGTGCCGCCGATCCCGCGCGGATGGAGGATAGTGATCTGACCGTTCGCGAAGCGGTGAAGATCGCTTCGGAGTCCATCGAGGGCAAGTTCGCCGACGAGCCATTGACCGAAGCACGCATCCGCAGAACCATCGCTCGCACGCTCGGTCAGTTGGGTGACTTTATCGAAGCCGAGCAACATCACCGACGGTATCTGGAGATCTATAGAACGCTCCAAGGTGATTCTAGTGAAGATACCGTCAGCGCGATCCATTCTTTGGCATCCAACCTGATCTATCAGAGCAAGTTTGATGAAGCGATCGAGCTGACACTCGAGGAACTCGAGATCCTGAAAAATCAGAACGAACAAGATAACGAACGGCTCTACAACGCCCTGAGCACACTTGGAGAGGTCTATCTTCAAAGCGGGCAGTACGACAAAGCCGCGCCGATCCTCGAAGAGTCTCTTCAAGCGAACCGGGACATGCTCGGGGATCTTGATCCCAAGACCCTCGCATCCATGCACAATCTTGCCGGGCTCTACGGCAGCATCGGGAATACTGAACGTGCACTCGAGCTCGCACGCCAGGCGTACGAGGGACGACTCCAAGTCCTCGGGCCGGGGGATCCAAAGACCTTCGGTTCACTCAACGTCGTCACCTGGGTGCTCAACTTGCGTGGGCAGGGCGAAGAAACCATCGAGATCCTCCAAGACGCGATCGAGCAAGCGAAAGAACGCCTCGGCGAGTCACACCTCCAGACCGTCGCTCTCTCGCGATCGCTCGCATTCCAGTACCACAATCAAGGAGAGTACGCGCTCGCGGAACAGACCCTCGCGCCGATGGTTGAGACGCTCCGAGCGACGCTCGGAGAGCAGAACCTCAATACCTTTGCTTCGATGCGGACGCTCGGGGCGTATGTCTCTCTGCAGGGGCGTGAAGAGGATGCGCTGCCGCTGTTCGCTGAAGCGTTGGAACTGGCACGCGGGACATACCCACCCGACAGTCTGGATTTGACGGTCTTTATGGATAGCTACGGCGCATCGCTCACGCGATCAGGCCGCTTTGCTCAAGCAGAACCGATCTTCCTCGAAGCCAAGAGCATTCTCGAGAACGCGGGACCAGCAGGTGAGAAGCTCAGTGAAAATCTCAAGGAATCGATGATCCGCATGTACACCAACTGGAACACAGCGGAACCAGATCCGGCCGTACAAGCAAAGCTCGATGAGCTGATGAATTGACAAACACCGCCGGCGCGATGCCGACGGCGTGAGTTGTGGTTCTCAATCTAGAGCGGTGATTTATTCGCAGCCGTCGCCGAAGATGCTGAGGAACTCGGACACATCCAAGAAGTTGAGCTGGTTGTCGTTGTTCAAGTCTGCGCCGCAGGGGTTTGGCGATGCGATCTCGACCACGCCGTAGACCTCGTTATTCCAGTTGTGGGCTGCATCGAACCAGAGGTTGCTGTTCCGAAACATGATGACAAAGTTTTCTGAAGTCCCGCCATTGGGTTCGCCTGAGATCCACGGGCGGTAGGTAGACATGGAGTCGTTGTCCCACGCGTAGATCCCATCATGGTGAACGTCGGTTAGTCCGAGCCACGCATGGCGTCCAACGCCATCGTGCTCGATCACATTGGAACGCACCCAGCTCAGTTCTTCAGCATCGTCAAGTGTCACGAGGTGTCCTCCGAGCAGACGAGCGGCGGCATCTGCTTGATGCCGGTAGGACTGGTCGAGGAGGTAGTAGGTGTGGCCGTTGTAATAGAACGGTCCGGCTTGGATACTTGGGATGTCCAACTCAACGACGCCGTACACTGGTGTAAAGACGTCACCCCAGTTGTTTTGGAGGTCGCCCCATACCGAAAACCCTTGAACCATGCCCGCATAGTTCTCTGAGGGGCCACCGTTGGGTTCTCCAGTAGCCCAGTTTGTATATCCGACTGGTTCATTGTTCATCCAGACAAAGTCGCCCTCTGCGTCTCGATCAGTGAGTCCAAGCCAGCCATTCCGATCGTTGCCATCGAAGTTCAGTACGTTGTTCCGGATGAACTCGTTCTCGGCGGCGGTATTGATGGTCACAAGATGCGCCTCAAGCCACTCCTGCGCCGCCTGCTCGCTCAGCTCCCAGGTCGCTGGCTCAAGCAGGTAGTACGCTTGGTTCCCGTGCTGGAATGGGCCTGCGATGATTTCAGGAAGGTCCGAAGCGCCGACGGCGCTCGAATCGGATGTCTCGATGGGCACCGGTGTGTCCGCAGATAGGGGCGCCTCAATCTGAGCGATTGCTAGGCTGGTGCCTGCGAGGGCGAGCGTGATTCCGGTGCGGATTGCTGTTCGATTGACTTGATACATGACGAGTTCCTCTATGAAAGATGGCGATTGAAGAGGACGGCATGCGATAGAGCAGGCCGAGATCTCTTGTGAAGGCGACGTGCCTCCTCACTCGGTCATGCGCGATCAGGGGGAAGGGCTCCTAGTTGATTCAGAGAAAAAATGAATAAAATTTTTCAAATCTGATTCTTTCCCCAGCGGGAATGGGGGTATAGTTTGCCCAAATGAACAAGACCCTGTCCCATTTCGCACATCATTCCAACCATTCCAATGGCCGGCGATGATCGTGTAGACAGGGTTTCCTGAAAGTACCAAAATCGACGCCGGCCTCTGGTCGGCGTTATTCGTTTTGGGTATGCATCCCGATTCGTGACCGTCCAGGGTCGGCTCCAACACAAGGAGCCAAACATGGCACCACTACAGAATGAGAATACACTCCGCTTCGCGATCCCCAAGGGGCGTATGTATGAAGGCGTCTCCAAGCTCATGGGCGATGCAGGGATCTCTATCCGGACAAGCTCGCGAGATTATCGTCCGAGCGTGTCACTGACTGGGTTTGATGTCAAGATTCTCAAACCACGAGCGATCATCGAGATGCTCGATCTGGGCGCTCGTGATCTTGGATTCGCCGGCGCGGACTGGGTCGCGGAGGACAACGCGGATCTGGTCGAACTGCTTGATACCGGCCTCGACCGCGTACGCCTCGTCGCGGCGGTCCCGGAACAAAATGACGAGACGGAGTTGCTCAACCGTCCAGGCGCGATCGTCGCTTCAGAGTATGTCAACATCGCGAGGAAGTGGATCAACAAAAAGGGCTATAACGCACGATTGATCCGGAGTTACGGCGCGACGGAGGTGCTCCCGCCGGAAGACGCGGATTGCATCATCGACAACACCGCGACGGGATCGACGCTCGATGCGAACAACTTGCGGATCATCGACGAGTTAATGGTCTCGACGACACGGATTTATGCGTCAAAGAATGCGATGAAGAATCCCTCTAAGCGTGAGCAGATCGAGCGGTTCGTGTTGTTGATCCAATCGGTCCTCGAAGCACGGAAGCGTGTCATGCTCGAGTTGAATGTTTCGGCTGCAGATCTTGAACCGGTGATCGATGTGCTTCCCTGCATGCGGCAGCCGACGGTTGCTCCGATGCACAACAGCGATGGGTTTGCCGTCAAGGTCGCGGTGCTGCGTGATCAGCTCACCGAGGTCATCCCGCTGATCAAATCACGTGGGGGCAGCGACATCATTGTCTCCCAGCCCGGACAGATCGTGCCATGAATATCCCCGCGTTCCTACCAGCTGATCGTATCGGATCGCTCAAACCATACTCGACCCCTTCGCGTGATCCTCGCATCAATCTGATGCTTGACAATAATGAGGGAGCGCCGATTGATCCGTCGTTGCTTGAGGTGATCCGCTCGATCGATCCGGATGATCTCTGTCGATATCCAGACGCATCGAAGCTTGAACACATGATCGCGGAGCGGTTTGAGGTCGATGCATCGCGTGTCATCGTGACCAATGGCGCGGACGACGCGATCGACCGAGTCTGCCGAGCGCTGCTGGGTCCAGGTGATGCCTTGTTGACCCACTCACCCGGGTTTGTGATGATCCCGCGATACGCACAGCTCGCCGGGGCAGACGTAGTTGAGATCGATTGGCTCGGGGGAGATTTCAACGTTCAACAGCTCATCGATCAGATTGATCCGAGGACACGGCTGATCGCACTGGTCTCGCCTTGCAATCCGACTGGTGGGATCATCGATGCCCAGAGCATCATCGAGATTGCATCCAAGGCCCAGATGGTGGGGGCCATCCTGCTGCTCGATCAAGCGTACATTGAGTTTGCTAAGGGTGACCCGATCGATCGTGTTCTTGATTTGCCCAACGTGGTTGTTGTACGAACATTCTCAAAGGCGATGGGGCTTGCGGGATTGCGTGTTGGGTACGCGATTGGTTCGCAAGAAGTGGTGGATTGGCTCCGGACTGTCGGAGGACCCTACCCAGCTTCGGTCCTCTCTTTGGAGATCGCTCGTTCGGCCCTTACAAGTGTCGATGAACGCAACGCGATCATCGCTCGGACCATCAAACACAGGCAGCAACTCACCAAGACACTAGAGCAGCTGGGAATCCCTGTGCTTCCATCACAAGCCAACTTTGTGCTTGCTCGATTTACAGACGCGGGCGCGATGCATAACGCGCTGCTCAGCCATGGGGTTCGCGTGCGACGCTTCCGGCAAGGCGGCGAGATCGATTCCTATCTACGGATCACCGTCCCTGCGGACCATGCTCAGCTGAACCAGTTCATCGACATACTGAACACGATCGGAGCCAAACCATGAAAGCACAAGCAGAACCACGAATAGCGACAACGTCGCGGACGACAAGCGAAACCCGAATACAAGCAACAGTCAATCTCGACGGCTCTGGGACGGCGCAGGTCAGCACGGGGCTTGGATTCTTTGATCACATGCTCGATGCACTCTCACGCCACAGCGGGATCGATATCGAGCTCAAGTGCGAGGGTGATCTGGTGATTGACGATCACCACAGCGTCGAGGATTGTGCGTTGGCCCTTGGTCAATCCATCAACGAGGCGCTGGGCGACCGAGTGGGAATCGCGAGATTCTCGAGTGCTTATGCCCCGCTGGACGAGTCGCTGGCGCGGGTTGTAATTGATTTCTCAGGACGACCGTTCTCGTCGATTGAAATTGGATTTGTCCGTGAGATGATCGGACAGGTCGCGACGGAGAACATCACGCACTTCTTCGAATCGCTCGCGATGAGCATGCGAGCAACGCTGCATGTTGACCTGATCCGTGGACGAAACGATCACCACAAAGCCGAGGCGGCGTTCAAAGCCCTCGCGCTTGCACTGCGCGAAGCGACGCGGATCACACGTGGTGATTCGATGCCATCAACCAAGGGGACACTCACATGAATAGGGTTGTTGTCATTGATACCGGCGTCGCCAACACCGCCTCGGTCCAATCGAGCTTCGAACGCCTCGGATGCAAGGTCGAGTTATCTCACGACGCAGGTCTTGTCCGCGAGGCGCCGTTTGTGGTGCTGCCCGGCGTTGGGAGCTTCGGAGCGGGGATGGACTCGCTGCGGAAACGGGGACTGGACCGGGTTGTGGTGGAACGGATCGAGCAGGACATGCCTCTCCTCGGGATCTGCCTCGGGCTTCAGTTGTTGTGCGCCTGCTCGGAAGAATCTCCGGGCGTACCTGGTCTCGGGATTCTTAGTGCGAAGGTGACACGGTTCCCATACTCGGCACGAACTCCCCAGCACGGCTGGAATCGAGTGGGCGATGGGTACGCGTACTTCTCCAACACCTATCGCCTCGAATCGATCCCTGGGGGCTGGACTGGAGAGATGAGCGATCACGGCGGGCCATTCGTTGCATCGATGCAACGGGGAACAACCCTCGCGTGCCAGTTCCACCCCGAACTCTCAGGCAAGTTTGGAGAGCAGGTGTTGGGTTCATGGCTCGAGTCAGCAATGGAGGCACAGTCATGCTAACCAAGCGAATCATTCCCTGTCTTGATATCAAAGACGGAAGGGTGGTGAAGGGTGTACGGTTTACGAGCTTGCGTGATGCGGGGGATCCGGTCGAGCAGGCGCTGCGGTACCAGAGTGAAGGAGCTGATGAGTTGGTACTCCTTGATGTCAGCGCGACCCTCAGCGGCAGAGCAACCGCGCTTGAAACTGTCCGCGAGGTACGTCGCGTGCTCTCCATTCCGCTGAGTGTTGGTGGTGGCGTGCGAGAGATTGAACACGCGATCGACCTGCTGCGCGTGGGAGCAGACAAGGTCGGGGTCAACAGCGCCGCTGTCGAGAACCCGGCTTTGTTGAGTGAGCTTTCCGATCGGGTCGGGGCGCAATGTGTTGTGCTCTCGATCGACGCAGCTCGTCGAGCCGATGGTGAGGGCTGGGAGGTGGTCACCCGCGCCGGAACAAAGCGGACAGGGATCGATGCGATCCAATGGGCGCGAGGAGCTGCGTCTATGGGAGTGGGGGAGATCCTGCTCACGAGCTTTGATCAAGACGGCACCAGGTCGGGGTATGACATCAACCTGCTCAGCACCGTCCGTGAAGCCACTAAGGTGCCCATCATCGCTTCCGGAGGAGCTGACAGTGCGCAGCACATGATCGAGGCGATTGACAACGGCGCCGATGCAGTCCTCGCGGCATCGATCTTTCACGACCAAGACACAACACCAAACGAACTCAAACAACAACTCGCACAAAGCGGTATCGAGGTACGACTCCCATGATGATCCCATCCATTGACATCCAGAACGGACAAGCCGTCCAGCTTATTGGCGGCGAGAAACTCGCCATCAACGCGGGCGATCCCTGGCCTATCGCGGAGAAGTTCTCACGTGTAGGCGAGATCGCGCTCATCGACCTTGATGCCGCGATGGGGAAGGGGAGCAATGCCGAACTCATGCGAGCGATTTGCGCCAAGTATCCGTGCAGGGTAGGCGGCGGGATCCGAGACGCTGAGACCGCGGTGGAATGGCTCGATGCAGGTGCACGCCGAGTCATACTGGGGACCGCCGCGACGCCTGAGGTTCTCTCGCAGCTCCCGAAAGAACGGGTTATCGCGGCCCTCGATGCACGCAACGACCGCGTCGTAGTCGAAGGATGGAAGACCCAAACACAAGAAAACATCGAGGATCGGATGCGTGAACTCCGTGACTATGTGTCGGGATTCCTTGTGACCTTCGTTGAACTGGAGGGTCGGATGGGCGGGATGCCAATCGATCGGGTCCGCCGGCTTGTTGAGATCGCTGGGGATGCCAAACTCATCGCCGCGGGAGGGGTTCGAGATGCTCAGGACATCGCCAGTATTGATGCCCTCGGAGCTGACACTCAGGTGGGGATGGCGCTGTATACCGGCGCGATTGATCTCGCTGATGGGTTGACAAGCTGCCTTCGATCGGATCGACGCGATGGACTCTGGCCCACCCTTGTCTGCGATCCGCGTGGTGTGGCTCTAGGGCTGGTGTACTCCAATCAGCAAAGCGTCCGCGAGTCCATCGAGACAGGAAAGGGGGTGTACTACTCACGCTCTCGCGAAGGACTCTGGCGCAAAGGGGAGTCGTCAGGCAACACGCAAGAGGTGGTGGCGATAGCTATGGATTGCGATCGCGACGCGCTCCGATTCACCGTCAATCAAGCCGGGAGCGGGTTCTGCCACAGTGGCACGCGGACATGCTTCGGAGAGACTCAAGGTCTTGATCGGCTTGAACGCACTATTTCCGATCGATTGGACAACGCCCCCGCTGGGTCATACACACGCAGATTGCTCGATGACCCATCGCTCTTGCGAGCAAAGCTCCACGAGGAAGTGGATGAACTGATGGATGCGGCAACGGCAACGGAAGCAACGCACGAAGCGGCGGATGTGTTGTATTTCGCGCTCACGAAAGCGATCCAGCGTGGTTCTACGTTGGAAAGTATCGAACTCGAACTCGACCGACGCGCACTCAAGCTCTCGCGCAGAGCAGGAAACGCAAAGCCAGCGAACAAAGGAGCTCAGTCATGAATCTGCTTAGAGTTCTTAGCGAGAAAGACCTTGACTGCGTGGTTCAGCTCGCGGTCAGCGATCAGGTGCTCAGTCAAGCAAAGGTCATCGTTGATCGCGTACGGAGAGAGGGTCAATCAGCCGTCTACCAATACGCGGCTCAGTTCGGTGAGCGTGCACCCGATGAACCGCTCGTACTGGGAAAGGATGCGATGAGACGTGCATTTGATGCTCTGGATACATGCGATCGAGAAACGCTTACCCGCGCGGCTCAACGAATCGAACGATTTGCCAAGGCGCAGCGTGATTCGATCCAGCCGCTCACGGTCGACGTTCCGGGAGGACAGGCGGGTCACACCATCGAACCAGTACGCAACGCAGGCTGCTACGCGCCGGCTGGGCGGTATCCGTTACCCAGTTCGGTCCTGATGACCGCGATCACCGCACGCTCTGCAGGATGCAAGCGGGTGGTCGTCGCTTCCCCAGGCGCGAATCCGATCACACTCGCCGCGGCCCACATCGCTGGAGCAGATGAGTTCTTGTGCGTTGGCGGGGCGCACGCGATCGCCGCGATGGCGTATGGCTTTGAAGGGTTCGAGTGCTGTGATGTGGTCGTTGGTCCCGGGAACGCTTGGGTCACGGCCGCGAAACAACTGGTTTCCGGGATCGTGGGGATTGACATGCTCGCGGGACCATCAGAACTGATGATCATTAGTGATGAGAGCGCTTCGATCGAAGTCTTAGCCGCGGATCTGCTTGCCCAAGCCGAGCACGACACGGATGCTGTCCCAATGCTTGTCACAAGTTCCACTGAGCACGCTCAATCGATCCAGATTGAGCTCGCAAAGCAACTCGATTCGCTCCCGACCGCAGTGACGGCACGCCAATCACTGCAGAATGGCTTTGTGTTTGTGTGCGATGATCTAGATCAGGCGGTCAATGTAGCCAATCGGATCGCGCCGGAGCACTTGCAGATAAGCACGAGGGATGCGCAGCGCATCGCCAATCAGATCAACAACGCGGGAGCGGTATTTATTGGCGAACGCACCGCCGAAGTCATCGGAGACTATGGCATAGGACCAAACCACACACTACCGACCGGCGGGACGGCGCGATTCCAAGGAGGACTGAGTGTCATCCATTTCCTGAGACTCCGCACATGGATCAGGATGGATGATCTTGTTGAATCCCGAAGCGTCGCAACAGACACGCAGCGACTCGCCCAGATGGAGGGTCTCATCGGTCACAGGGACGCAGTTGCTGTTCGATACAAGACAAAAATCTAACGCTCTGTTGGCTGGGAGCGTGGCTTAGATTGCATCAATGCAGTTGCTGCTGTACGTCGTGAGGAACGCTGAGATGTCAAGAAAGTTCAGTTGCCCATCCTCATTGAGGTCAGCGGAAACTGATCCAGTTGCAAATGACTGCAGATAAAGGGAGACATCGAGAAAGTTCAGCATCGAATCAGAGTTCAGATCCGCGGGGCATGGAGAGCAAACTGAGTTGATGTCGTACACCTCAAATCTGTCCCAGGTTCTATAAAGTAAGCCATCCTGGGCGAAAGTCTTGCCTAAGCGGTTGGTTGGATAATTGTGCAATATATGTGGGTTGAGAGGGTCAACGATATCGATCGCTATCAGACCATCATCTAATGTCGTCACAAGTGCAAGACTTTCGAGAATGGTAAACGAAAAAGCCGAGGTTGGTAGTTCAAGGCTGCTGAGAAGCAAAGGAGTTTCTGGATCAGAGACATCGTAAACTTCGAAAGTGAGATCAGCGGTGAATAGTAGATTCTCACGTACGAAAAGTTCTGAAATCTGTCGATCGACGATCCCTGCAAACGTTGGGTTGAACGGATTCTCGACGTTCACAATGTGCATGCCGAAGCTTCCGAGCGACACATACATGATATGCTCATGCTCGATTGCAAAATGAACTGATCGGTTGGGATTGTATGTGCTGAGTCTTCTGGGGTGTTGAGGGTTGCTGATGTCTAAGATATCGACTCGTTCGTTTTCACTATCAGTCAGATACAGATGATTCACTCCAAGTACAACTTGTGATGCTCTCTCAATTGATGTGTACCACCCAACAAGCTGTGGTTCTTGCGGGAGCGAGATGTCGTAGACCAGCAGGCCACCAAAAAAATCGGTGAGGTAGACGTGGTTTTCTCTAATTGCGACGTCGGATGCCGAATCAAATGTCGATAGCGTACTGATGTGTGCTGGGTCCGATGGGTCCGTCACATCTACGACAGCGAGTCCTTCCAGATAGGCTGAAACATAAGCCGTGTTTCCAGAGACTACGACATCACGTGATTCTGAAAATGAGTCTTCCAGCAAGCCCAGAAGTGATCTTCTCCAGCTTTCTTGCGCATAGAGCGCAGCGTAGTTATCGACATTGTGAACTAGCACATAATCCGAGGATACATCAACGAAGCGTCCTCGCTCTTTGTCATTGATCAATCCAAGATAGACCGGAGTAGATGGGTTTGTGATGTCAAATACCTGAATGCTACCGTCGATATTCGCTACATACAAATGGTCCTCGAAATCATCCATCCGGTATGGTCGATCAATCGTTCGATACTCCCAGACGACAACCGGCTTATCCGCAATGCTCACATCGATCGCACGGACGAAATCATCGTTGTCAGATACAAGGAGGACCGAACCACGGATGACAATATCAAACACGTGATGCCCGTCCTCAAAGTTTGTTATGCTCTTGGGATTGGCTGGATTACTGATGTCATAGATATCGAGCGCTCGACGAGAGCCAATGTATAGCTTGTTATCTTGCAACACAGCTTGATAGATGAAGTTTGTAAACACAAAGGAAGAAAGCAGCGTGGTGTTCCCGAGCGGATCAGTCTGATAGATTTGAACTACTTCGGGGTCTGATTCAAGATCCACACAAATACTCAGGTCGTCTTGTACTGCGAGCAATCGTCGGTTGTTCTTCAGTAGTCCCACAAAGACCGGCATCGAAGGAGTACTGATGTCAAAGATTGCGGGGTCTTGATTGTTTACAGAGACATAGACCAGATTGTTATTTCGAATCATGCTTCCGGGGGAATTGTTGAAGGGTACTCGGTTGACTAAAGCAGGGGTCTGAGGATCAGTGATGTTATAGATCAGCAACTCGTTCGCTTCGACGGTGATGTAGGCAAAGTCATCAATAAGGAGAACATCCTCGATATCGCTCGCTTCGGTGAATGTCGAGAGCGGCTCAATTGGATCGCACGCGATCGATACAAGCTGGGACAGAGCTTGGCTGGTAAGCAATCCCATAAGTAATAACGGAGCGACAACCGAGATGTGGTTGTAGGGCAGTAGATCAAAAACTCTGTGTAGTTGTTTCATGGTGATCTTCATTGCTGTAATCAGCCGCAGGATTCAGCGACTTGGCTCAAAAACAAACTGATATCAAGGAAGTTGAATAACCCATCGCCATTGAGGTCGGTCGATTCAAACTGAGATTGGAAATGACCAATGAACTGCGCGATATCCAGGAAGTTCACTGAATAATCGCCGTTGACATCCCCTGGGCAGGTCGCCATCAGTTGCAACCCGTTCGCAGTTCGGATGAGTTTGAGTACAGATCCGTCGTCAGGTACTGAGTTCGAAATCAGATCATCAAAGCTGCCGCTGAACTGGGTGCCATCGACAATCAGCCAAGCATCTCCATATGAGGGAACGAAGTTATTGAAGCGTAAATTTAGCTCACCTCCGAGTTGCATTCCGCCTTGGCTGAGCAGTTCCAATCGATCGAACTCTCCCGGATTCGATCCGTTGATATCAAGAATCAGTGTTGCTTCAGGAGCAAAGACCAGTTCATCTGTATGAATAGTGCGGCTTGGACCACCGGGTTCGAGTGTCCCTTTGAGTGTCACCGACTGGCTGATCGCGCCCGAGCCGGTGATAGTTTGCTCCTCGCCAATGATCACGCCGTCGTCCATACCTCGGATTCTTGAAAAGAATGTGTGCTGGGATTCGACAAGTTCGATCGTTCCATTCCCAGAGATCAACATATTGTTTCGGCCTATTACAAGACCTCCGCCATCCTCAACATTGGCATCAACCACGATCGACCCGTTGTTGACAAAGCCTCCGTCAAGATCCAGAGTGTGCTCAAAGTCAGGGACGCGGATATTGGCCGATGACTGGACGTCTTGGAAAGCTGCTGTTCCTTCTCCGACAGTAAAGTACCCACCATCGATCGCTTCGAGGATGCCGCCATGAATTGCAGTGCCGTCATTGAGCTGTATTTCGGTGTTCTCAGCGATGATCTTGCCGCTCCCTGATATGTGAGCTCTGATAACAAGTGGAGCAAAGGGGTCATTGGCGCGAATGATGTTGTCATTAACAAGCGAGCCGTCGAGTGCGGAAATAATCTCTCCAGATCCTTCAATGATGTAGTCCGGGCCGAGCCCGCCGGGGCCATCAACCGCAAGCAGCGCCGGAGAGTGCGTATCCCGTCTTCTCATGGTGACTCGGCCTTTTCCTGAGACCGGGTGTCCATTGAGTCTCATGATCCCATTATCAAGGATTAGGTGATCGCCGTTGAGCGTGACGCCGGAGTTGAGTATCACGACGCTTTCCTGGCAGATATCAAGGTTGGTGTTAAGTTCGAGATTCTCAAGACTCAGATCGCGGTCGGGGGCGAGTTGGACATGCCCGTTGCCGCTTAAAGAAAATGTGCAACCGCTCAGATCAGCATCGGCGAGCTCAAAGCGTCCGTTAGCGGTCTCGTAGTGCGCTCCGGTATGTGTCCCCTGAAGAAAGATAGTGGCGCTGTTCTCTGCAATATAGTGCCCGCCTGTAAAGATCCCGACCAACTGTAGCGGGATGTCCATATTGGTAGCTCTGACCACTGAAGTGCTAACGAGTTGTGCATTGATTCGACCGGCGCCAAAGATCTCTTGTGGGTGATGAAGACTAAAGTTGCCTCTTATCGCAGGGTGAGATGTATCAAACACGCCTGAAATTAACTCAATGCAGCCGTTTCCCTGTAGAGTAGCATCATCGAATGTGATCTCTTGGTCAAAGGAACTTGAGTGAACGTCGAGTGTGATCTTGGTCTCGTTCTGAATGAGTCCTGCCAGTTCAAAGTCCCTGAATACAGTAAGCTCGGCCAAGATGATGGCATTCTCGAGTCTGGCGCGGCTCCCATTCATGATAACTTTAGAGGAACCCTCAGATTCAAAGGTAGCATTGAAGAATCTTCCTGAAGTGATCCTGAGGTCACCGCCGAACGCTTGATAGAGCCCGCCTTCGAAATCGCCCAATAGGGCGAGCGAAACATCAGGAGAGTCCGCTCGGATGATCCCGTTGTTGACAATTTTGCTATTCAGGCTTGCAGAATCGATTCGTCCAGACCCGTGTATCTGCTGGCTCTCTCCGATAGTCAGAGTGTTGCCGGAGGCAACATCGATCCCAGCAGCACCTGCGTTGGTCCTGTATGAGTTTATCAGGATACTGCCCGCCCCACTCAATGTGCAGTCGTTCTCAATACTGAGCAACGAAGTTGGTGATTCTCGTAATGCAGTCAATGAAATTATATTGTTATTAACGAGATCGTCACGGATTGCCAAATAGGTTTGATCTCCGAGCACTTCGATCCGTGCTGGAACCGATGTCCCGAACGGATACTCACAAAATCCCTGGAATCGAAACACTGCACTGGGATCGAGCGTGTAGTTGCTCGGATTCATTGTTGCAGAATCCTGGAGGAGTACGCTTCCTCCGTTGGTGAGATTGAGTGACCCCCCGTTTAGTGCCGCTCCATCCTCGATTGTGAGCTGGTTGCCGTCCATGACGATGGACCCAGTTGAGCTCTGGGTCACAGACTTATTGAGCACAAACCCGAGTCCGCTTGGGCTGGATGATTGAATCGTTCCATGATTCAAGTAATCGCCAAGCAGTGTTCCGGCTCCCTGTACCGTGACGTCTTGATCAAAAGTAATCATGCCGCCGAGTGATTGAATCTTTGCGTCAGAATTCTCGATCAACGCGTTGAGCTCGATGACTCCAGATCCGGTAACCACCATGCTCGGTCCGAGTCTCAGTGTGGCTGGGTCAGGATTGGCGAGTGGATTAATAGTGATCTTGCCGTCATTGTGGAGACTGTCGAGAACTCGATGCTCGGCTCGATCGAAGATGCGCAGCTCGGTATTGGGATTTGAGATAGACAAGGAGCTGATTTCAACGTCTTCATCCACATCGACGGAGTAGTTGCCCGCGGTAGCAATTTCTGCGGTGTCGGTGGGCAGTAGGGGATATTCGCCAACGCCATCCCAAAGCTCGGGATCGTTCCAGTTCCCAGACTGTGGGAAGGCCCAAGAAAAATCAAACTTAGATCCGTTGCCAATCAATCCGAGCCCGAGGGTACATGCGGGGACAGCACTACAAATAATCCGAAACATATATAACTCCTGCGATTCGAGAGAGCATTATCTCATGTCAAGCGGGGCATACAAGAGGAAACCAAGTCGAAAGCTCTAAAAAGCCTTTAATCAGGCTGATGCCCACATGTACAAGTATAAATCTTCGTTATGGGCGATCAGGTGATGCTGGGTTAGGAAGTGCCATAGATCGATTTGAGCTGGGACCATTCCAGCCCGTGCTTGGAGAGGTACTTCCGCAAGCGATCCGCGTCGTTTGTTGTCGAACGCTTCGCTCGTGACTGTGCGAAGAGCTTGCGTCCAGCTTCTGAGATGGAGTTGCATTCTCTGATAGAGTCGAGTACTGCTTGGAGTTGGAGCTTGTCGAAAAGGTCCATCTCCTCAAGTGCTTGAGTAGACAAAGCCATACTCAATGCGGCATCTGGGCCGTCGGCCAAGCCGGAGCCCCACGACCTGGTCAGTCGTGTTTGTTCTTCATGGACGATGTCTTCGGTGATCCGCCCACCTGTCGCGAGGGTGGCCATCCGTGTCAGCGCGGCGTTGAGATCGCGGAAGTTGCCTTGCCAGCTCGCTTGCTCAGAGCATGCGAAGCTCAAGAAGAGCTCTCGCGCTTCAGAGTTGAAGCGGACGGAGTGGTTGCGTTGTTCGCCGAAGCGATCCAGCTCGAAATCGATGTTGGGCTCGATATCCTCGGGGCGGTCCCTGAGTGCAGGGAGTTCAAAGGTCCAGAGGTTGATTCTCGCGTAGAGGTCCTCGCGGAAGGTGCCGGCGCGTACGTCGCTCATGAGATCGCGATTGGTACCCGCGATGAGTTGAAAGTCGCTCGAGATATCGCGATCCGAGCCCATCGGCATGAACACCTTGTCCTCAATCGCTCGAAGGAGCATCGCTTGCTCATCAAGGCCGAGATCTCCGATCTCGTCGAGGAAGAGCAGTCCTTTGTCGGCTTTCTTGAGGAGTCCCGAGCGTTCAGTGATCGCGCCAGTGAAGGCACCCTTGGTGTGTCCAAAGAGTGTGGACATTGCAGAGTCGCCGCGGAGGGTGGCGCAGTTGACCGTAACCATCGGGCCGTGAACGACGCGGAGGTCCTGGCGGAGGTCGTAGATCCGCGTCGCGAGCTTGCTCTTGCCCGCTCCGGTCGGGCCTGTCAAGAGGATCGGGTCGGTTGTGCGGATCGCGACATGCTCGATGCGATCGATGAGCGCATTGAATCGCGCGTTACGCGTCTCGATCCCGTCCTTCAGCGACGTCACGGCATCCTGATGTTCACGCTCGAAACGCGAGGCGAGCCGATCGTACTTCGAGAGATCAAGATCAATGATGCTGAAGAGTCCGGCCCCATCTCGTTTCCAGCGTGGGGGTGAGGTCTGGATCAGCTTTGCGGGGAAGTAACCCGACTCGGTGAGCAAGAAGTTGCAGATCTGCGCGACGTGGGAGCCGGTCGTGATGTGGATCAGGTAGTCTTCTTCGTCGGGCTTGAACTTATACGAGCGCGCAAAGTCGTGGAGCTTGCCGTAGACCTCCTCGAAGTCCCAAGGATTCTCCATGTCCACGTAGTGGCGACGCAGTGTGGTCTCTGGAGACACCGAGGCGATGTCTTCCTCGATCTGTGTCGCGAGCTGATCCGCCTGTCGATCGTGGATGAGCTCGAGTCGATCCACCACAAAGTCATCATGCTGACACAAAGACACAGTGGGGCGCCATCGCTCCCATCGGCGTGCACCTTTGGCGGCGTCGAGAGTGGTGCCGAGGATACCAATAACAACGGTGGGTTTATGGGGTGACGGCTTAGTCATGCGATACAATAATATAAAACCAGATAAAAATCAATCGTAACCTGAGCACTAGGATGCCAATTGTGATAGGGAAATGATTGGTCAAAGTGCGTTTGTGCTTCAAGAAAGAGGTTTGGTCGAGTTTGGCACAGCGAATGCATTACTGAATCGCGGCTGCGTAAGCCGCTTCATTGACAATCGGGAAAGCATGATCAATCAGGATCGTATTTTGGCAAGCCGGGGGGAGGGATTGCATCTCCCCCCGGCTGAGGGTTCGATTCCCTCTGCATCCATTCGCTCGGATTCATTTTCCAGCGGCACACGTCCCAGTGGGACAGTCGTGTCCCGTGATTGGGGTTCTACCTGTGAATTTCGAGTCGCGTTAGCTCAATGGTAGAGCAATGAGGTACATCTCATCTGTTGCGGGTTCGATTCCCGCACGCAAACCGGTAAAGCCGAAAGGCTGGGGTTCGACTCCCCACCAGATTAAGGATCTGGCTATTGAAGTGGGCTGGGTGCGAACCAATCTTGGGTTCACGGCCGACTCCCGAGTCTTCATGATGCACGCATTGTGAAGAACGGGATGAGGCACCGGTGATCCGACCAGCGTTTCGGTGGATACCGACACATCAAACTCAAACACACTCGGCATCAGCATACTTGTTTCTCGCGTTCATTGGACGCGAGCGCACTTATTCGGAGTCGTGGCTGTTTGAGGGCGAAGCGTCTCAAGCCGAGTCCCGTCGGAGAACCGGGTGAAGTCAAGTGAAGACGCGCCCAGTCTGCATTTCTCGATCATGATTTTCCGTGTGTCAATCGAAAATTGATGAATCTCTTACAAGTGCCTCATGCATACGAGCCCAACGAAAGGAGCCAAGCCATGAGAAAGACTATCCGAATCCGTAAGCATGAACTCGGTTTGTGGTTCCGCCATAACGAGTTGCACCAGATCCTTGAGCACGGAAAGCACAGCATTTGGTCCGTTGGGCCGTGGGCGAAGCGTGATCGCTTCTCGGTGATCAACACGCTCGTCCCTCGCTTCGAGCATCCAGAGCTTAAGGCGCTTGTTCGTGACGATCGCATCGCAAAGCGATTGAGTGTTGTTGACCTCAAGGATGCTGAGCGTGCGTTTGTCTGGATCGATGGTCGTCTCGGTGCGATCCTCTCGTCGGGTATTCATGCGTTCTGGAACCAGAATGCGGAGGTGTTTGTCGAGCGATTCGATGTCAGTGACGGGCGATTCGAGCATCCAAAGATGGAGATCGTCGAGAACTTCCCTGGAAGCTCGCAGTTCTTCACCGGAGTCCGCGTTGAATCGCATGAGCGGGTCATGCTGTTCCGTGATGGTGAACTCGTCGATCAACTGAGCGCCGGCCGCTACACCTTCTGGCGTGGCGGATCAACCTTTACCTGGAAAGCCGTGGATCTGCGTGAGCAGGTCGAGGACATCCAGGGGCAGGAGATCATGACCGCTGACAAGGTGACCTTGCGCGTGAATCTTGTGGTCTACCATCGTGTGACTGATCCGGCCAAGGCGGTGACCGAGGTCGTTGACTGGTCGCAAGCATTGTACCGTGAGGCGCAACTTGAGCTTCGTGCCGCCGTAGGTGGACGCACGCTCGAGAAGCTGCTCGCGGACAAGGACGAGGTTGGCGGCGAGATCAAAAATCGGCTCGCAGCTCGCGCTGCAGAGTTCGGCGTGAGTGTCTCGAGTGTTGGATTGCGTGACATCATCCTCCCGGGTGATATGAAGCTGATCCTCAACCAAGTCATCGTCGCCGAGAAGCAAGCGGAAGCAAACCTGATCCGTCGTCGTGAGGAAACCGCGGCGGCGAGAAGCCAGGCGAATACCGCGAAGCTGCTTGAGCAGAATCCTGTGCTTGCACGCATGAAGGAACTCGAGGCATTGCAGGAAATCCTGCGAGGTACCGAGGCAACCTTCGTGCTCGGACAGGGCGACCTGAGCGAGCAGGTCAGCAGCCTCATCAAGCGTGAGGTGGCGAAGTAAACCGGTCTTTGGAATACGCGTCCCGCTCGCAAGCGGGCGGGACGCTTTCACCCTGGATGTAGCTCAGCTTGGTAGAGCGTGTGCCTTGGGAGCACAAAGTCGCAGGTTCGAATCCTGCCATCCAGATTCTTGATATTTTGCCCCGTAGCTCAATGGGTAGAGCATCGCACTTTGATTGCGAGGGTTGCTGGTTCGAATCCAGCCGGGGTCATTTGAGATGGTGAACGCAGCTCGATCGGTCCGAGCATCCGGCTGTGATCCGGAAGGTTGCGGGTTCGATTCCCGTCGTTCACCCGTTGATGTGCGTAACAATACGAAGGAGTATCCAGTCATGTCAGATTCAAAGTTGATCGAAACCGGAGAAGCAACCGCGATCCTGCCGCTTCCCAACGACCAGAAGCCGGTCACTGTGATCGGGACCGAGGCGATCCGCCGAACCTTCGATGAGTCATGCTTGAAGCAAGCGGTCAACTCCGCGATGGCGCCGGGCGTCTCGCAGGTGGTGCTCAATCCCGACGCGCATGTCGGATACGGCGCACCGGTCGGATGTGTGATGGCTTCGCCTACGCATATCTATCCGGGACCTGTCGGTGTGGATATCAAGTGCTCGATGTCGTTGCTTGCGATTGATATCGACGAGTCAGCGATCCGTCAGCCGATGGTTCGGCGCCGCTTGATCAACGCGATCTGTGAACGCACGCCGACCGGGACCGGTAAGGGACAGCGGCATGTTGCCAAATCGCGTGAAGTGTCCGATCAGATCGGGCGCAAGGCGATCACGCAGGGTGCGTCCGCTGAGGTCTGCGAAGCCCTCGGGATCCCGGTCGAGTGGGCGCAGCGATGCGAGGACAGCTCGCATGTTGGGTTCGATGGAACGCACGACGCGCTCGAGCGTCGGCTCGATATCCTGTGCCGAGATAACCAGTTCTCGCAGCGCATGCCCCGCAAGGTGCGTCAGCTCGGTTCCTACGGCGGCGGGAACCACTTCGGTGAGTGTGAGGTCATTCGTGTCGATGACACGGATCGCGCCCGCGATGTCGCGGAGGTCTTCGGGCTCAAGGACAACGGCGTGGCGTTCCTCTCGCACTGCGGATCGCGTGGTTTCGGTCACGACCTCGCGGCGGGACAGTTCCGTGCGCTCCAAGCGCATTTTGAGAAGTGGGACACCCCGCTCCCAGGCGGGGACCGCCAACTCGTCTACGCGCCGCTCGGAACCCACGAAGCGAACAACTACATCGACGACATGTCCATGGGCGCGAACTTCGCGACCGTGAATCACATGTTGATCAATGCGCTCGTGCTCGAGGCGTTCCAAGAAGTGTTCACAGGGATCAGCGGTCGGTTGGTGTACTTCATCAGCCATAACATCGCTCGCCAGGAGGTGGTGAACAACCGCCTCGAGTGGGTCCACCGGAAGGGAGCTACCCGCGCATTCCCGGCGGGGCATCATGGGTTGAAAGACACACCGTTCGCACAGACCGGGCATCCAATCCTGCTCCCGGGTAACCCACAGGACGGATCGGCGGTCATGGTCGCGGACCCTGGCGCCGAGAAGTCGTGCTACTCTGTGAACCACGGCGCGGGACGCATCATGGGACGCAAGGCGGCATCGCGAGCTTTGGATCAAGCGAAGGTGGATGCGTCATTCGCGGAGCGTGATATCCTCACGAACTGCCGAAAGTATCCGATCGACGAAGCGCCCGATGCGTACAAGGACTTCAACGAGGTCCTGCGTTCGGTCAAGTCAGCGGGGCTCGCAAGCGAGGTTGCTCGTCTTGATGCGAAGTTCGTGATCAAGGATGGAGATAAAGCTGATGATTAACATCGACGGCTCAGCGGGCGAGGGGGGCGGACAAGTGCTCCGTACCTCCCTCGCTCTTTCTATGGTCACCAATCAACCGTTCTCGATGAAGAACATCCGAGCGAACCGGAGCAAACCCGGTTTGCTGCGTCAGCACCTGACCGCTGTCAAAGCGGCGGCCGCGGTGTCATGCGCGCATGTGAGTGGGGCCTCGCTCGGTTCCGACTCCATCGAGTTCACGCCCGGAACGATCAACGCGGGCAACTACCATTTCTCGATCGGAAGCGCCGGGAGCACGACGCTTGTGCTTCAAACCATCCTCCCAGCGCTGATCCGAGCGCAAGGTCGAAGCGAAGTCACGATCGAGGGCGGGACGCACAATCCATACGCGCCGACGATCCATTTTCTGAAAGAGTGCTTCCTCCCGGTGCTGGAGCAGATGGGGCCGAGCGTGGATGTCGAGCTTGTTCGCCACGGCTTCTTCCCAGCGGGAGGGGGCAAGATCCGCGTGCGCATCGATCCATCGCCTGAACTGAAACCAGTTGAGCTCAACGAGCGCGGTGAAATCACGAACAGCCGAGTGATCGCGACGATCGCGGGGCTCCCGGGCTCGATCGCGGATCGGGAGCTGGACTTCGTCAAACGCAAGCTCAGCTTGTCCCAGAACCAAATCAAGCACGATCGCCTCGAAGGGAACTACGGCCCAGGCAATGTGCTGACGCTCTTGCTCGAGACCTATTCTGTGACCGAGGTCATCACCAGCTTTGGCGAGCTCGGGAAAAAAGCCGAGCGTGTCGCGCGACAAGCGGTCAAGCAAGCGAATGACTATGTCAGCGCAGGGATTCCCGTTGGTCAGTACCTTGCCGATCAGCTGCTTGTTCCCATGGCGATTGCCGGATCGGGTGAGTTCAAGACGGGGCGTCTGACCCGGCACACCATCACCAACATGGATGTGATCCACCAGTTTGTTGGTGGGCGTTTCAGCATGACCGAGTTCATTCCAGGGCGTCACCACATCCGCTTTGACCCTTAGTGTGAGACTCCGGGATATGGGATATGCAAAGAAAAAATCGTCGCGGATCTCAACTTGATCTCCGCGACGATCTTTATGATACGTTGAGGTTGATTACGGGCAACCCGCTCCGAAGACGCTCAGGAACGCGCTGACATCGAGGAAGTTAAACAGCCCATCATTCGTGAAGTCCGCAGCGGGATCTCCAGCACCGAATGCTGAGAGGAACGCGGAGACGTCGAGGAAGTTGAGGTCGCCGTAGCCTTCCGCAAGATCGGCTTGGCTGCACGGCCCGCCTTCGACACGGATCTCAACAGTCGCAGGATCGCTGTAGACTTCGAGCGAACCCATCGTGTCTACCGTGGTCACCAAGCGGTAGGTGAATCGGTCGGTCCCCTCGAAACCCTGTGCAGGTGTGTACACAAATGAGCCATCTGGGTTGAGCGTGACACTGCCGTTGCTCGGAGCGACATAGCCGTCGGCGGGTGAGAACCCGGTATCGACCTCAATGACGCGGTACTCCTGAACCACGTCATTGGAGATCACGCCCTCGTTTGCTCCAACGCTGAGCGAGCCGTGGCTTGAGGTGTAGGTGTCATCGATCGCGAGCTTGAACGCGTTGTCCCGCAGGTTGCGGAGTTCGGCGAGTGTCCACTCGATCATGCTGTGTCCCTGGACGGGGCTGTTGGAAACCATGTCGGGGCTGATGGTCGCGTTGACCTCGTCTTGGACGATCTGAGCACGAGTCGAGAAATCAGTCTGGACATCGACGAACTGGCCGTTGTCCCCATCGCCGAGCATCGACGCGAACCAATCATCGAGCGGCTGAGCGAGCGCGATCTCGTTGCCACTCGTCGCTCCACGGAACGCGCTCGCGACCGCGGTGCTCTGCTCAAAGACATCGGGGAGCCCAAGCTCGATGTACGCTTGGATGATGGTCTCCCAGCTGTCACGCTCAGATTCGAGCGCTGTGTACACCGAGTTCCCGATCGATTCATTCCAGACTTCGTCCTGGAGATCATCCAGACGCTGGTTGATGTACTGAGTCGCGGCAGTTTCTGAACCAAACTGCATGTCGTCAGAGATGTACTCAAGCGTGATCTGGTCGCCGAGTCCGTTGAATGTGTTAAACGAAGTCCCAACAAGACTGTCTCCGGTATAGAACTGGAGCGCGATGTTGAACCAGAAGATCGGGGTCTGGTCAAAGAGATCCTGTGCACTTGAATCGGTGCTCACGAAGACCGGCGAACCAAAGCTGGTCATCCGGAAAATCACTCGGCGGTTGAATGTGTAGTCCGTTCCACCAGGGTTCTCGATGATGATTCTGAATGACATCTCGACATCGTTATCGTAGAGAAAGCCATTCGAACCAACACGGAGCTCGACCGTTGGGATTCCTCCGCTTGCGTTCTCGGAGCTTTCGAGCGCCGCCGTGAGTTCGGGGATGGTGTTGAAGTGGTAGAGGTCCCAGATGTCGCTTCCAAGAGCGGTCGGAGCCGCGAGTGTTGAAGTGAGCCCGCTTCTCCCATGGATCTGGGTGTATCCCGGCGCATCGTCACGCCCTTCTTGATTTGTCCCGGCCCAAGGATCGATGTGGTCGAGCCCCAGACTCCCAAGGTACGCCGACTGGATCGCGTCAAACTGATTCCCGATCGCTTCGGTTGCGTCGGTGTACTTCCCGAACAGCGTATCGAAGAACTCGGTGGTCCGGATCTCCATCGCCATGGATCGGATCGCTTCGCCCTCGTCGATCATTAGGTCAAGATCAGGGTTCATGAGCCCGCTGTCGAGCTGCGAATCGTACATGTACGCGAAGTACCACGGACTCTCGTTAGCGACGCGTGCGTACGCCGTCGATGCCTGCGCCCAAGGCCCCGGCGCGACGACTCGTCCCGGATGGAGCGGGAACGGAGCGCCTAAGTGATGAACCGGAAGTTCACGCAGATCATTGATGCTCCGTCCGATCGGGTTCTGGTTGAGCTGCTGTGCGATGAGCTCGATGCTGTCCGTTCCATCTCCGCCCGCATAGGTCGGCAGACTCGCGGTGAAGGTGGACTTGGTGAACAGATCGATGATGTCATCCGCGAAGTTGGTCGGATTGTCGCTGTAGGAGAGGTCAATCCCAGTCCGATCGCGGTACGCAACGATCCCGTCCACGAGCGCCGCGAGGTCGTCGCGGAACAGGTCATCGGCCATCCCCCAGAGCTGCTGCTCGATTCGGCTCAGCTGCGCCTGCTGCGACATGATCTCGTTCTGCAGCGCGATGACATCGAGGTTCAGATCAAAGATCGAGCTGCCGAGCTCGTTGAATCCGACCGCGATCGCGCTATAGATCTCGCTGAGTTGCAGTTCGATCCGATCGAACCGCTGATTCATCTGCACGCGGACATCCTCGAGCTGGTCACGCATCTCGACCAGTTGATCGAAGATCTGTTCCTCCGCGCTCGGGACTGGGGAGCCCCCAAAGGTCTCTCCGAGCTCGATCGAGCTGAGAACCACATCGGCGAGTCCCGAGATCGCGTCGGTTGGACTGCCGGTCGCGATCCCGATCGCGAAGGTCGCGGCGCCGCTGGCGTACTGGACCCCTGCGGTGATGCCAGCGATGGTGTTGTTGGTCTGGAGCTGCGTGCCTCCGAAGGACTGTGCTTGGGTCGCGAGGGATTGGATCGTAGGATCGGCGCTCTGGAGCAGGATCATCGCGTTGGCATCGATAATTGCGCGGTACTGCGCGACCTCAGCGAGGCGTGCTCGATACTCTTCGACGAGCCGATCCATCTCCGTCGGATCGTCGGCATCGAGGATGTCCTGATAGATCGATTCTTCCATGCTCAGCACGCTGTTGAGCTCGTCGATCCGCTCTTGTGTTTCCATCGCGATGTCAGCGAAGGAGTTGTTCAGATCCGCCCATGCCGTGGACGATTCGATGGGTTGATCCAGGAGCTGTGTGTACGCGACGTAATCCGCAGGGAGGGCGGCGTCGAGTGTCATTTCAATCGAGTCGAACCGCTCGTCGTCGATCCCATCGGGGTTGGGCTCATAGCCCTGGCTTTCAAGGTACGACTGGAGCACGGAAGCGATATGCGTGTTGGTGTTGCCATCGAGATCGAAGCCACCGAATCCCGCCATGAGGATGTTGAGCCATTCTTCGCGATTGGCAAAGTCCGCAACGCGAGCACGCTCGTACGCCGAGACGCGATCTAGAAGCGTGTCGTAGGATTCGATATCGGGAACCTCCAGACCCAGCAGTTGCTCGATGCGTTTGCCCACGCGTGTATCCGTGCCTTCGAGTCCCGGAGTCGTGGACAACGGCGAGCTGTACCGCATCGCGGGAATCAGGTTGGTCGAACGCTGAAGATCAGGATCGCCGGGAGCGAATCCAGACAGGGTTTGGTCAAACGCATTCACAAATGTCGTGAGCTGTGATGAGTCGGCCATCGGATTCTGCGAGGCGTACGCCATGAGTCCCGCGACCGCGACGACGGCTCTGGGGTTCTGGTCGAGCGCGTAGTCATATCGGACGTACTGGCTCGTGCGCACGGCTTGAGCAAATGCTTGGTAGGATGCTTCGTCGTGGACTTGAAAGTCAGTATTGACCGGAGCGGCAAAGCTGGTGCCTGCGGCGAGCATCATACTGATCGCGGAAATGCGTTGGAGTTTCATAGTGGTGCCTCTCGTGTACGGAGTGATGGTTGATCGAGGTCCGGTAGCGGTACCGGGCCACTCTCGAACACGCAAAGCGAGGCGGTGGGCTGCACTATTTTGATGAAAAAACTGTGAGAATCCATTAGAGTGCTCTCAAAGGACCACGCCAACACATGCCAAGCCCCCCTGAAAACACAGGTCAGACGGAGCATAATCAGGATTATGACCTGATGTATGCTCAGCTACTAGGGATGGCGCGGTCACGCTTTGCCGGACAATCCCCTTCCCACACACTCCAGCCCACGGCCCTCGTCCACGAGGCGTACCTCAAACTCGCCGCGACCAAAGGCAACGATCCCAAAGATCAGCACCACCTCCTCGCGATCGCGTCACACGCCATGCGTCAGGTCCTCGTCGATCACGCCCGTAAAAAGAACGCGATCAAGCGTGGTGGGGGAGAAGACGGCGGGAGAGTCACGCTCTCAGATGTCGGGACCGACGGGAAGGAATGGGACGTCCTCGAACTCCACGACGCGATCGAGCACCTCGCAAAGCTCGACCCAAGGCAAGCCCAGATCATCGAGCTTCGATTCTTCGGCGGGCTGACGGTTGATCAGACGGCGGAGGTGCTGGGGTTGAGCGAACGAGCCGTGTATCTGGACTGGAAGATGGCGCGTGCGTGGATCATGAGTCAGTACGGGATCGACGGCGATGGATGAAACCCGATACCAAGAAGTCCGCGCGGTCTTCCACGAGGTCTGCGAACTGTCCGGCGCTGAGTACGAGTCGCGCCTGAGTCAACTCTGCGGCGACGATACCCAACTCCGCGAATCGGTGCAGATGCTCGTCGATGCTGCAAGTCAATCTGATCCCAAACAGCTCGATCCCGAAGCATTCAACAGGTCGCAGCCGCTCCCTGAGATCGAGGGATTCCGCATCATCCAACTGCTCGGCGAAGGGGGGATGGGGACGGTATACGAAGCAGAGCAGCTCCAGCCGGCGCGTCGCGTCGCGCTCAAGGTGCTGCGGATGGGGTACTCATCGCAGAAGATGGTCCGTCGATTCCAGCGCGAAGCCGAAGTACTTGCACGGCTCAAACACAACGGGATCGCACAGATTTACGAAGTCAGTTTCGATGATGAGACCGGAGTCCCGTACATCACGATGGAACTCGTGGAAGGGCCAACGCTTTCGAAGTACATTCAGGACAAGCAACCCCCGATCGCTGAACGGATTCAGTCTGCGATCGAGATTTGTGATGCGATCGAGCACGCGCATCAACGGGGTGTGATCCATCGCGACATCAAGCCCTCCAATATCCTGATTGATCAATCAGGGATGCCCAAGGTCTTGGACTTTGGGATCGCTCGGATCACCGAGAGCGATGTACGAGCCGTGACGCTCAACACTGAGGTCGGACAGATCCTCGGGACACTCGCGTACATGAGTCCGGAGCAAGCGTCAGGGGATCCGACCCAGATTGATCTCCGCAGCGATGTGTACTCGTTGGGCGTGGTGATCTTCGAGATGCTCAGCGGGTCGCTTCCCCATGACACAGCTGCCGCGTCACTCCCCGAAGCGATCAACATCATCCGCAATCAGGATCCAAGCCGGATCGGGACGCTCAAGACGAAGCTGCGTGGGGATATCGACACGATTCTTTCCAAGGCACTCGAAAGAGATCCCGATCGACGATACCAGAGCGTTTCAGAGCTGGGGGCGGATCTGCGCAGGCACCTTGCCAACCAGCCGATCCAAGCGAGGCCGCCGAGTGTGGTGTACCAGCTCAGCAAGTTTACTAGAAGAAACAAGGGACTGGTCGCGAGTCTGAGCGTGATCTTTGTGCTGCTCTCGATCGGCGTAGTCTCACTGAGTTACGCGCTTCAGCGTGAATCCGCAGCACGCCAAGAAGCGGAAACATCGCTTGAGCGTGCGAATGCAGCGTATTTGTTCTTGGAAGGCATCTTCGAAGGACTAAGCCCCAAAGAAACCGAGGGGCGCGACACGGAGTTGCTGCTGTCCATGCTTGATCGAGCCGCGGATGATGCTCGGACGGAGATCGATCTGCCAGCGGTCCGCGCCGAGATGCTGACGATCATCGCCCGCACATACAACTCGGTCTTCGAATACGGCGAAGCTTCCAAGCTGCTCACCGAATCCTTGCAGATCATGGAGAACGAAACCAGTCCGGACGAAGGACTCGTGTTCAGCACGAAGGAACTCCTCGCGACCGCATTTCACAAGCTCGGTGATTTCGAGCAAGCGGATTCGATTTTCCGTGAGCTCATCGAAGACGCACGTGTGCATCATCCGGAGTCACAACTAGCCACAACGCTCCGTCAGTACAGCGAGTTCACAATGGATGACGGACGCTTCGACGAGGCGCTCGACGCGGTACAGGAAGCGATCGAGCTGAGCCCTGAGGTAGCTTTGATCGATCACGGGCGATTGATGCAGCAGCAAGGAGCCGTGCTCCGTCGGCTTGGTCGATACCAAGAAGCCAACGATTCATACCTCAAAGCACTGGGATACTTTGAAGAATCGGGGGCAGACCTTGAGCGGTCCATCGCCCTCAACTCGCTTGCGATCATCGCTCGTCGTGACCATCGACCTGAAGATGCGGAGCGGTACTACCTCCAGTCCATGGCTGTCCGCGAGCAGGTTGATCCAAGAACCAACCCCGACACCGCCGCGACGCTGGCAAACCTAGGTCGCCTATACGCAGGATTGGAGCGTTACGAGCAAGCTCAGTTGGTGCTGGATCAGTCCATCAGTCAACTCACTGAGTTGTTCGGCGCCGACCACGTCAACATCATCTATCCAGCCGTCACACTCGCCGAGACGCTGAGCAAGACCGGAGAGCACAGCCGCGCGATGGAAAGCATCCTCCGAGCGAGATCAATCGCGATGAACGTGTTCCCTGATGGGCATCCCCTCTCTGTGCTCGCGACGACGGAACAAGCGCATATTCATCGCCGCAATGGTGAGTTCGCGCAAGCTCATGAGCAGTACAACTCGGCATTAGCTCTTGTAGAGCAACTCGGGCTCGACCGATTGATCTACGCGGTCCCGATCTGGGAGGGGCTTGCCGAGTGTGCCCAATCGACTGGTGATCAGGAATCAGCGCGGATGCATCTTAAGAGAGTCCTTGACACGATCCCTGAGAATGATCCAAGTCGCGAGAGTCTTTTGCAAAGATTTGCAAACACTACTGAGGATTAAAGGAAGTGATGCTTCGGTAATCCTACTAGGATTCAAGTTCCAATAAAACATAAATTAAAAAAGAATGATCTCTGCCATATTCCTACTCCATCTGTGATAGAGATCCATTACACTGTACTTAGTTCGGCTCGCAGTCTATGTCGCTGCGATATGTTTCGAGTCGAGGCACAGGCAAGAGGGCTGGTTTTGCAGAGTTCAGATTCCCGATGTGTACTGCTGCTAACGCAGGGCTATCCTCCGGACCCAACTACCGGAGGACAGCACCTGAGGGATATCGCTGTCGAACTCGCCGATCGAGGATGGCGTGTCATCGTCATGGCATCAAGCAGAGGGTATAACGATCGGTCCGAGTGTTACGAATCGGGAATGCAAGATGGGGTTGAGGTCCGCCGAATCCCACTGTCGAGCTTGGGTAAGAAATCCATCGCGAGACGGTTGATCGCCGGATCTCTCTTCACGGCTCAATGCGTGCTGCGTGGGATGCTCATGCCAAAGCTCGATGTGGTAGTGGTGACTACCGCTCCGCCGATCAGCCCAATCGGAGGTTGGTTTCTGACACTCTTTCGGAGAGCGAAGCTTTCGTACTGGGTGCAGGACCTTCATCCGGATCAGCTCGTCGCTCTTGGCCGAACATCAAGCGACTCGATTTTCGCGAGAGGTATGCGATGGATCAATCGCCGAGCAACATCCCGCGCTACGAGCGTGGTTGCTCTAGACGAGTTTATGGCAACTCGTCTCAGGGATCAGTACCAGCTCGGTGAGAAGCTGACGGTGTCCAGGCCTTGGGCGCACACCGAGGTGCTCTATCCGCTGGCGCATGAAGAGAATTCGGAGCGTGCTCGACGTGATTGGGAGGGGAAACGCGTGCTGCTGTATAGCGGGAATCTTGGATTTCATACTCCGATCGATGCGCTGCTCGAAGCCGTACTCCAAAGGCGGGATGATCCGAACTTGATCCTGGCGATCGCTGGAGCAGGGGTCGGAATCGAGCGCGTGCAGGAGTTTGCTCACGAGCATGATCTTGACAACATTGAGTTCTATCCATTCGAGCCATTCGATCGCATGCGATACGCCCTCTCAGCGGCTGACGCGCATGTGGTATCGATGGGCTCCAACGTCAGCGGGATGATCCATCCCAACAAACTCTACGCAGCGATGGCGCTCTCAAGACCTGTCTTCATGCTCTCGCCCAAGCCGTGCTACGCCGATGAGATCATCGAGCCAAACCAGATCGGTTGGCACCATACACACGATGACAAGCAAGGCATACTCGATTCACTCGATCAGTTCCTCACGATCCCACAGGACCAGCTCTCCTCGATGGGCAAACGTGGATACGAGCTTATCAGAACACAGTACAGTAAAGAAGTACTCGTCGGCAGAGCGTGTGATGCGCTCGCGGGCGTGAATCAACACGCGGTCAATCCACCTGCGAGTCAGGTAGAGTCTAAAGAGGGTGTCGTATGAAGATTCTGGGTCTCGCAATCATGACCGAAGCATCCGCGGTGTTGATCGACGACGGGGTTGTTGTTGCCGCGTCTGAGGAGGAACGCTTTTCACGCAACAAGCATCAGGGAGGCATGCCGTACGGCGCTATCCAATGGATCCTCGATTCCCAGGGACTCACGCTCTCTGATATCGATCACGTCGCGGTGTACTGGGACCCCTGGCGACTCGGGTTCCGCGCCCGCTATCTCGCCTCTCTAATGTTCCGCGAGCCATCGATTCTTCCAACGAAACTCCGCCGAGCACTCACAGTGTGGAAAGGCAACCAAGGCAAGAACTCAGGGTATGTCAGCGTCATGCGTGTGCGTGCCAACCTGCACAAAGCGTTTGGTCACAAGCATGACAGCGTCCACTTCCTCGACCACCACCTTTCCCACGCCGCATCGGCGTACTTTGGGTCCGGCTGGGACAACGCCGGTGTGCTGGTCCTAGACGGAGCAGGTGAGGAAGCGTGCACATCGCTCTACTCAGCGAAGGGTGACAGCTTTCACAAGATTGAATCAATCAACCTCCCGCACTCGGTTGGTCAGTACTACTCCGCCGTCACCGGATATCTCGGGTTCAAAATGATGGACAGCGAGTACAAGGTCATGGGACTCAGTCCATACGGCGATCCATCAGGTTCCAAGTGGATCCGCGAGAACTTCCTCGTTGACGTCGGTGAGAGCGGATACGCACTCCGCTCTGGATACCTCGATTACCACCGCGGACACCTCGGAGATTTCAGTGGTCGATTCGCTGACCACTTCGGTCCTCCTCGCAAACCCAGCGAGCCGCTGACGGATCATCATCGCGATGTCGCCGCGTCGGCCCAAGCAGCGTTCGAGGACGTCGTCCTTCGACTCGCCAGGCGCGTCCGGCGCGAATGCGGTTCCAAACGTCTCGTTATCGCCGGAGGATGCGGACTCAACTGCATCGCCAACGGCAAGGTCATTCTCGAAGGTATCTTTGACGAGATCTACGTCCCCCCAGTCCCGCACGATGCCGGTGGAGCACTCGGAGCCGCGATGCTCCTGCATCAAAATCTTAATGGCGAACGACCTCAGCCGATACGCACTGCGCAGTTCGGTCCCGGATTTGATACCCAAGACATCCAAGATGCGATCGACAAGTCCGGCAGGGTGCAGTTCGAGCACCTCAGCGAGCAAGACCTGATCGAACGAACCGCCCAGTGTATCGACGATGGAGGGGTCGTCGCATGGTTCCAGGGACGCTCAGAATACGGCCCTCGCGCCTTGGGTAACCGCTCGTTCCTCGCAGATCCACGACGCGAGAGCGCTCGCGAAGACCTCAACCGGAAGATTAAAAAGCGAGAACCGTTCCGTCCGTTCGCTCCATCTGTCAAAGCTGAAGCCGCTTCCGAGTTTTTCGAGATCGATCAGCCATCGCCTTTCATGACCATTATCGTCCCGGTCCGTCCAGAGAAGCGATCAATCATCCCAGCCGTGACCCACATCGATGGTTCAGCGCGTCCGCAGACTGTCGAGAAAGATATCAATCCACGATACTGGGCCGTGCTCGATGCATTCGAGCGTCGCAGCGGGGTTCCGGTACTGCTCAACACTTCATTCAACATCCAAGAACCAATCGTGTGCTCACCCAAAGAAGCGATTGAAACGTTCCTCCGCTCCGAAGCTGATGCGCTGGCGATCGGAGATTTCTGGGTGACCAAACCAACAAGTGAGGCGGTGGTGTCAGATGACAGCTGAGAACCCACCATCCATGCTCGTCCTCGGCGCTGGAGCCGCGGGGTTGTCTATCGCCCACACGCTCTGCGATGCAGGGGTTACGGTCACCATCGCCGAGGGGTCGGGGCGTATCGGAGGACTCTCTACGACGATCGAGTTTGCCGGCGGATTGGTTGACCTTGGACCGCACATCATCGGTGAAGACTACGAACGCGTCAACGCACTCTTCCAGAATGCTCTGGGTGAAGACGCGATCAGATTCCAGCGCCGAACAACGATGTACTGGAAAGAATGCGTGTTCTCGTACCCCCCAGGAATCATCGAGATCGCGAAGGACCTCGGCATCATCGAAGCGATAAGGATCTGCAGTTCATACGCAAAGTCCCGTTTGTTCTCGAAGAAAGATCCTCCTGAGAACTACCGCATCGCAGCCAATCGGAAGTTTGGCAAGCGTCTGGTGGACACCTGCATCGCGCCGTATCTTGAGAAACTCTGGGGTATGCCCTGCGAGAACATCGACGGCGCGTGGGAGCCGGGTCGCGTCCGGAATCAGTCACTCATCCAGGTCGCCCTCAGCACCCTGACCACGGGCGAGGATGCCACAGTCAGCCACCCGAGACTCGGAGCCAAACAGTTCTACGACAAACTCGCGGCTTCGATGACACAACTCGACGTGAACATCGAACTCAATCAGCCCGTCTCAGCGATTCGTCACGACGGATCGCGCGTTACCTCGATCGATTTTAAAGATGCGTCTCCAGTTGAGATTGGTGACGACTCGATACGAGCGGTCTTCAGCACGCTCCCGCTCCCAGT
The DNA here is from genome assembly GCA_965250055.1 of Phycisphaerales bacterium. Lineage (GTDB taxonomy): Bacteria > Planctomycetota > Phycisphaerae > Phycisphaerales > UBA1924 > UBA1924. Next base: position 775,047 of record OZ252285.1, read on the forward strand.
GGTGATCAGCATGCTCGATCCGCTGCCTCCTGAAGACATCATCAACGCATCGAAGTGTCTTACGTTTCGTAATACGATCCTGATCTACCTCCTCGTTCCCGGCAAGACACGTCTCGACGACCATATTCGCTACATCAACGACCATCGATACTCAGCAGGTCGCGTCACAAACTTCTCCATCTGGACCGATGGGATGGGTCAAGCGGACGAAGTTCCAGGTGTCGACGGGTCAATCACCACGATCTGTGTTGAGTTCTGGTCCGGATTCGATGGGCCGTGGAACGATGACGACGAGGCGGTCGTTTCCCAAGCGATGAATGAGCTCGTTGAGCTTGAGATTCTCGACGATGATCAGCTTCTGGAACACATGGTTATCCGCGTCCCTCGGACGCATCCGATCTGTACAACCGAAGCCGTGCGTCAGCTCCGTAAGGTCCAGGCGTATCTTGCGAAGATCGATGGTCTCTATATTGCTGGTCGCGCGGGGTCATTCCTGTATGCAGATCAGGACCACGTGATCGATCAGAGTCTCCAGATCGCTGAGCAAGCGGTCGCGAAGTTTGGGGGCACACCATGACCCCTTCGCTCCGCGTACTCCGTTGGCCGGCGCCCTACCGATGGGCGTACACAATGACCGACGACACGGACAAGTCCACAATACAGTCGACCAAAGTGGTCTACGAGTACTGCCTAGAACGCGGCATTAAACTGACCCGATTTTTGTGGACTCATGAGCCAACTGAGTACAGCGGCGTGGTCAATCCAGAAGAGCCCATCTCAGGGGCATCGCTTGAAGATCCCGAGTATCGTGAATATTGCAAAGAACTCGCATCCCGTGGGATCACCTTTGGGCTCCACGGCGCCTCATCGGGTAATAGCACCCGCGAGCGCACCATCGCCGGGATCGAACGCTTCGAAGAAGTCTTCGGAAGCAAACCTCGGCTCTTCGTTGGTCATATGCGCAACGCAGAGAACATCTACTGGGGATCAGGTCGATACACAAACCCGATACTGAGAGCGATCGCCAAACTGCTCGTGATCCGCGCCACATACCACGGCGAGGACGAATCCTCACCATACTACTGGGCCGACATCTGCCGCGAGCAGATCAGCTACATCAGACTCTATCGCACACGAGCACTCAACGTGCTCAAGAAAAACCCGAGCATGCCGTTCCACGACAAACGCTTCCCCGCGGTTAAGCACTGGTACAGTGCGACAGGACAGAACCTAGAACTGCTCTCCCGTTTATCTGCAAGCGGGATCGAACAAATCTCACGTGAGGACGGGCTCCTACTCCATTACGCACACTCATCCTGGTTTGTGGATGATCCAGAAGCCAAGTCTCCAAAGCTCCTCGATGATGCACGCCGAGGGTTTGATTTGATCGGTTCGCGTGACGATGTCTGGTGCGCTGGAGTCGGCGAGGTGCTCGACAGATTGCTACAGATCAAAAACCTGATCATCACCAATCGCCCAAACGCGGTTGTGGTCTCAAACCCGCTCAACACAGAGATCGCCGACGTACAGCTCGATAGCGCCGGGGTCACCTATTTCACGCACGATGGAGATCCGATCACACCAGACTGCAATGGCATCATCACGATCGACCGCATCCCGCCGGCTTCAACACTCACGTTCTACCGCTCAATCGATGATGTCGAGCTCCGAGATACCACGGCTTGTCCCCCATCAGAGCAGCGAGCGATGATGCTTCAGGAAACCCGCCGACTAATCTGGCAGAAGTTCCAGTATCTGCTTGGACGCGACCCCTAAGTCGACCCTGACGCAAGTCATCTCACCCATTCTCGATCATGGATTCGAGCTCTGCCCATCGCTTATACAGATTCGCGACGTGTGTCTTCGCGTCACCGAGCTCGGAGTAAACCACAGCCACGCGCTTGTGGTCGTTGGCAAGCTCAGGATCCGCAGCTTGCGTTTCGAGCTCCTCGACCTCAGACTCCGCTTTGAGGATCGCCTCTTCCATGCCGTCAAACTCCAGCTGGAACTTATACGAGAGCTTCCCGCGACTCGACGGCTGCTTGACCTTGGTCGATCCGGACTTGGGTTTCGGAGCGTCTGTCGTATCAGATCCAGCAGACTCAGATCTCCGGACAGCATCGTTCCACTGCTCGATGGAAGCGAACCACTTCGCGTCGCCTTTATTATTCAGCGCAAGATACTCGTTGGAGATCCGTTCAAGCAAGAACCGGTCGTGGGTCACTAGCACGATTGCTCCAGGGAACTCCATGAGTGCTTGTTCGAGCACTTCCAGAGCGGGAATGTCCAGGTCATTGGTCGGCTCATCAAGGAGGAGCACATCCGCTGGAAGCAGTGTCAGGTTCGCGATGAGAACCCTCGCCTGCTCTCCGCCGGAGAGATTCTTGATCGGCGTTGAGAGTTGGTCAGGATCGAACAAGAAGCGTCTCGCCCATCCCGTAACATGGATTGACTGGCCGTGATACTGAACAGTCTCTCCGTAGGGGCACAGCGCTTCTTGGAGCGTGTGCGCAGGGTTCAGTGTGTCGCGATGCTGACTGAACGTCACAGTCTTGAGGTTATCCGCGCCTTTGGCTTTCCCAGAGTCCGGCTCGAGATCGCCGGACATGATCCGCATGAGCGTGGTCTTGCCAGACCCATTGACACCGAGGAGCCCGATCCGCTGTCCAGGAGTGAGCGTGATGCTGAGGGATTCAAACAACCGTTTGTCGCCCATCGATTTGGATACGTTGTCGAGGGTGAGAAGTTTATTGGTTTGGCGTGCGGTCGCGTTGAATGCGAAGCTCGCCGTGTTCGATGGCGCTTCATTGCGAGCGATCGTATCCTTGAGTTCCTCGCGTCTTTTGGCGGCTGCCTGCACCTGCGTCTTGTTCCGTGTCTGCCGGCCCTGGATCCCTTGATTGAGCCAAGCAGTGTCGCGACGGACTTTGCTTGCGATCGCCGTTTGTGCCGCTCGCTGAGCGTCCAGGAAGGACTCCTTACGTCTGACAAACTCCGAGTAATTGCCAGATGCTTCGAACGCGCCGCCCGGATACGCCTTCGAGAGCTCGATGATGCGGGTCGCAGTGTTCTCAAGGAACCGTCGATCGTGGGTGATGTAGAGGATCGCGATCTGGACCTGTTTCACGAACCGCTCGAGCCAGAGCACGCCCTCAAGGTCAAGGTGGTTCGTTGGCTCATCAAGCAGGAGCAGTTCAGGGTCTTGCGCCAGTGCTCGCGCCAGTGAGAGGCGTTTACGCCAGCCACCAGAGAGCGTCGATACGAGCTGGTCGGTATCCTCAAACCCAAGGGATGAGAGCGTGATCGAAGCTTTCGCCGATCGATCCATTCCTGTTTCATCATGCTCATCGAGCGAATCATGGACTACGGAGAAAGGAGTGGCGCCCTCGGGGAAGTGGTCGTCCTGATCGACGTAAACCGCTTTCAATCCGCGCTTTCGTGCGACTTCTCCCTCATCCGGCGGGGTCATTCCCGCGAGGATTTTGAGCAGCGTTGATTTGCCGCTCCCGTTGGGGCCGATGAGCCCGATCCGCTCGCTGTCCTCGACATTGATCGAAACACCCTCAAACAGCACGTTCGACGGGTAGGCTTTGGCAAGATTCCGGGCTGTGAGCAGTGGAGGCATCTGAGAATCGTAAGGAACGACTGGTCAGAATCCAAATTTTATCATCGCGATTCGACTGTCCACATTATGGTTACACGCCGAATCGCTGGACTGATGATTCAAAGAAGCACTGGTTATTGGGAACCTTTGGTTATGAATGTATCAGTTACGATCAGCCGGTTGTGACTTGAAATTGATCGCAGCAATAGACCGGTGCTCCAGTGATATTGGACTCTTCAAGGTGCTGATAGTTCTTCATAAGTTATGAAAAAAAATCAGAAATAGACACTTCACTCCGAGTTCCCGACGGGCGATATGTAAACGTTTCTGAGTGTTTCCACTCAAATAGAGGACAATAAAGGCCGACAAGCTTTCGAGTAAATGAAAATCGGAGGTGTCCCATGTCGAAGCCTGACAAGAAGAACAACCGTCGCAAGGGTCGCAAGCGCAATCGTCCCGAGACACTCGAGGAACGGATTCTCTTATCGGGTACCTGGGTCGATGCCGACTCGGGAGATCCGACAGATGGCGCGACCGATGGTGATGATGTCTTCACCGGAATGAGTGCAGACGATGTCGCATCGGCAATGGACGGCAACGACAACCTCTTCGGGAACGGCGGAGACGATAGTCTCTCTGGAGGCGCTGGTGACGACCTGCTCTCTGGTGGCTCCGGTGATGACACACTCGATGGTGGATCAGGCAATGACACCGCAACGTTTGAAGATTCCTCTGCTCGTGTAGTGGTCGATCTTGAAGCAGGCACCGCGACAGGCGAGGGCTCCGACACGCTCACAGATATCGAGAATGTCATCGGGAGCGACGGCAATGACATCATCACCGGCGATAGCGTCGCCAACACCATCGACGGCGGAGCGGGTGATGATTACGTCGAAGGCGGCGGAGGCAATGACACCATCAAGGGGGGGTCGGGTAACGACGTCATCGATGCCGGATCTGGAGATGACGTGGTCTCTGGTGGCAGCGGCGATGACCTGATGATCGGCGGCACGGGCAACGACACAGCTTCGTACGAGCAGAGCTCAAGCGGTGTGCAGGTCGATCTCGGAGCTGAAACCGGTACCGGCGAAGGTCGAGATACGCTTGTGAACTTTGAGAATGTAATCGGTTCTGAACAGAATGACACTCTCGTTGGTGATGCAGAGGACAACACAATTGAAGGTGGCGCAGGAGACGACACTCTTCGTGGCCGTGAAGGAAATGACACACTGATTGGTGGGAGTGGAAACGACGAACTTCGCGGTGGTCGAGGTGATGACCGCATCGATGGTGGAAGCGAGGATGATCAACTCCGTGGCGGTAGAGGTAACGACTTCCTTTCTGGAGGTAGCGGAGATGATCATCTCCGAGGCGGGCGAGGAAGCGACACATTAATGGGCGGCAGTGGAAATGACGAACTTCGCGGCGGCAAAGGTAATGACTACCTTGATGGTGGTACCGGAGATGATCATCTACGAGGAGGTAGAGGTGATGACACACTGGTCGGAGGAAGCGGCAATGACGAACTTCGTGGTGGTAAAGGAAGTGATACTCTTATAGGCGGTGAAGGCGATGATACTTTGCGTGGCGGAAGCGGCAGTGATACGGTCAGCTATGAAAACGCGACTGGAGCGGTGAATGTCGATCTGGGCGCGGGAACCGCGAGCGGTGAAGGCAACGACACCATCACCGGGGTCGAGAATGTCACCGGTTCCGACTTTGACGATACCATCACCGGCGATGCCAGCGACAACACCCTGAGCGGCGGCGCGGGCAACGACGTCATTACTGGTGGAGCCGGTGCTGACACGATCGACGGCGGCGCTGGTGACGACATGATCCACGCCGACGCCGACGATGTGATTACCGGCGGCAGCGGAACGGACACCGTCTCGTTCGCGGAATCAGGTGACCCAGTCCGCTTCAACCTTGCAGAAGCGGGCGTTGAGCAGGTCATCGGCAGCACAAACAATGACGTGTTCTCGTTCGGCGGAGCATCTGACGGCGATCACTTCGTGGTCGACGGCGGTGGTGGATACAACGTCCTGGATCTCAGCGGATTCGATACGTCGAGCATCTTGGTCGAGAACGATGTCGTAACGGTAGATATGGGAGGGGGCGAGAGCTTCACCATCGACATCACGAACGTCGATCACTTCATCGCAGACGGCGTTGTGGACTCCCCGATGCTCGTCACCGACGGCGATCAGATCGTTGGAGAGGGCGAATCCGTCCAGATCCAGAGCACCACGTTTGCATCGTCAGAAGCCCCAACAAGCTACACATGGACCCAAGTTTCCGGCCCTGTTGTGAATCTGGAGGGTGGAGACACCAGTGAGCCATCCTTTGAAGCACCCGAGCTCGATTCGAACACGGTGATCCGCTTCCGCGCCGAGGTATCTGACGGGACCAACACCGAAGTCGAGTACGTCACCATCGCGGTCTCCGCGGACAATGATCCAGTCGTCATCGATATGGGTCCAGACCAGAACGTCAGCGAAGGTGATTCGGTCACCCTTGGTGCAGCTGTAGTCGATCCGGAAGGATACATCACCATCAGCAACTGGGAGCAGGTCTCCGGCCCAAGCGTGGAGCTTGACAACGCTGACACGCTGAGCCCAACGTTCTCAGCACCAGAATCAACCGAGGATTCTGAGCTCGTATTTAAGCTTACATCGTCCGATGGTGAAACAGAGGTTGTCGAGTATGTAACGGTCAATGTCAGCGCGGTCAACGATGCCGCGATCGTTGATGCGGGTGACGATTTCACTGTCGATGAAGGTGACACAGTCGAGCTTGTCGGATCAGCCACTGATTCTGACAGCGACGAGCTGACCTACTCTTGGCGTCAGACGTCCGGCCCAGCCGTGACACTGACCGATGCCAATGCCGCGACAGCAACATTTGAAGCGCCAGAAGGCGTGGTCAATACCGATGTCACCTTTGAGCTCACCGTCTCCGATGGGGTCAACGAATCAACCGACAGCGTCACGGTCACCGTCAACGCGGTGGACGACGCGCCTGAGTTCACGTCGCTCCCAACCCAGTATGTTGGCGAGAACGAAGCGGTCGAGCTGACCGCATCAGCGACCGATCCAGAAGGCAGCGGCGTCACATATTCGTGGACGCAGGTCGGCGGGACACCGGTCGAACTGAGCGGAGCAGACTCCCAGAACCCAACCTTTGAATCCCCAGAAGAAATCACCAACTCGTGGCTGACCTTCGAGGTCACCGCAAGCGACGGCGACGTGTCCTCAGTCGGGACCGTCACCGTTCTTGTGAACGCGGACAATGATGCCCCAACAGCGGACGCGGGGTCAAACTTCGCGATCGACGCCGGAAGCACTGGAAACCTCTCCGCAACAGGTGAAGACCCCGAAGGCAAAGCCGTGCTTTACAACTGGACACAGGTGTCCGGCCCATCAGTCGAAATCAATGGCGCGACATCCGCGGACGCGACCTTCGGTGCACCATCAGTCACAGAAGATACCGAACTCGTATTCCAGGTCGAAGTCACCGACGGCACAAGCACATCCGTGGACACGATCACCGTCCAAGTGAATGCCGATGCCGAAGCCGAGTCCGGCGGAGAGGGCTCAGGCGGTGGTGAAAGCGGATCAGGAAGTGAATCGACCGGAGAATCCGGCAGTGAATCGGGAGGCGGCGATTCGGGCGGTAGTGAATCGGGAGGGAGCGAATCCGGTAGCGGCGGAAACTCTGATCCAGTCGGTGAATCGGGAGAAGACCCCGTCGATGAAGGCGGCGAAGACGCTGAACCGAGCGTCCCAATGGTCGTTGAAGCACCAGCAACCATCATCGCTCCAGAAGGCGAGATCACAACCCTCAGCGTCGATGTGTCCAACGCATCGGACGATGTCCAGTACACATGGACTCAGGTTGCTGGGACCGAGACACTGGAGCTGAGTGACTCCAGTGCATCCAGCCCGACATTCGAAGCCCCGAATCTTACGGATAATGAGGTCTACGTATTCGACGTCACCGTCGAGGATGAGAGCGGCTCGCACACCGTGCGTGTAAACGTGCTCGTTGAAGCCGACAATGACGGCCCAACTGTCAATGTTGACGATGACGCAACGCAGGAGAGCGAAAGCATCCACACCGTCGGATCAACCTCGTCAGATTCGGAAGGACAGAATCTCTCGTACACATGGGTCCAGACCAGCGGCCCAGAGGTGAACATCCGCAGCGGCAATAGCCCAGAGCTGCGATTCTCCACTCGTGGACTTGAAGAGTCGGGTGAAATCACCTTCGAACTTCAAGTCTCCGATGGTACCAACATCAGCACAGATCAGATCGTCATGAATGTCGATCCCGGGAACACTCTCCCAACCGTTTCAGCAGGACCAGATCAATCTGTGATGGAAGGTGAGACTGTTCAGATGAGCTCAGCCGCGTCTGATGAAGACGGCGACGCGCTCACGTACACCTGGGTCCAGACCGGTGGTCCAACCGTTGAACTTTCCGATCCGAACAGCGCGACACCGACCTTCGAAGCTCCGGACATCAGCGGCACCGACGAGATCACCTTCGATCTCATCGTGTCCGATGGAGTCGATGAGGTGACCGATTCGGTCGTGATCACCGTCGAGGGCATCAACGACGCTCCAGTCGTCGATGCTGGTCCTTTCCAGAGCGTGCAAGAGAATGAACTCGTCACGCTCAGCGCGAACGTATCCGATTCTGATAGCGAGAACCTAACCTTCACATGGACTCAGACCGGTGGTCCGAGCGTCACTATAGACGATTCAGACACCGCAACTGCAACATTCACGGCGCCAGATCAGGTCGCCAACACCTACGCGACGTTCGAGATCGAGGTCTCCGACGGAGAGCACACCGTGGTCGATACTGTCGTGGTCCTCATCAACGCGGACAACGACGCACCAACCCTCGACGCGGGTCCAAACTTCAGCGTCAGTGAAGAAACAACAGTCCAGCTCTCCGCGACCGCGAGTGACCCTGAGGGCAGTGCGCTCACGCACGAATGGGTACAGACCAGCGGCCCTGAGGTCGAACTCTCCGATCCATTCGCAATCGATCCAACATTCGAGTCTCCTAACGTTGCTGCTGATACGGAAATGACTTTCCAGATCACCACAACCGACGGCGAGCACACGGTCGTTGACACGGTGACCGTGACGGTTACCGGCGAGAACGACGCTCCGGACCCAATCAACGCAACCACGATCGCTTCCGAAGACACGCCGGCTTCAGTGGTCCTTGCGGGGTCAGATCCGGACATCGATCAAGAGATCACTTCATTCCGTGTTGATTCGCTCCCCGATACAGGGACTCTGACTTTCGAGGGTAATCCGGTTGAAGCGGGGGATGTCTTCAGCACCGAGCAGATCGAGTCGGGTGAACTGGTCTTTACGCCTCCCGCAGACTACAGCGGGAGCACAGGACTGACATTCAGTGTCTCAGATGGTGAGGCATGGTCCGCAGAGCCAGCAACGCAGACGATTGTGGTCGCTGGAGTTGCCGACGCGCCGATCATCACCACCGCTGACGCGAGCGGGACTGAAGAAGGCACCATTGCTCTGGATGTTGACATTGCACTCAGCGATACCGACGGATCCGAATCCATCGATTCAGTCAGTGTCTCTGGAGCGCCTCAGGGCTCGATCCTTACCGACGGCGTGACCACAGTCACCGCGTGGGATGGAACCGCGGATATCAGCAGTCTGGATATGGACAATCTGCAGATCATTCCTGCGGACAACTACGACCAGGACTTCACGCTGACAATCTCCGCAACCTCAGTTGAAGCAGACAGCGGAGATACCACCACAGGTGCCGCGACACTCGATGTCCACATCGATGCGGTCAACGATCCACCGATCGCGCTCGACGGCACGATGGATATCAGCGAAGACCAGACCGCGACGATCTCGCTTGGATCGCAAGAGGTTGATACCGGAGATGAAGCCGCAACCTTCCGGATTGAATCGCTACCAACCAACGGCACTCTGATGCTCGACGGTGTAGCGGTCGAGGCGGGTGACGAGATCTCCGCGTACGACGTATCACGCGGACAACTGACCTTCGAGCCAACTGGAGACTGGTCCGGATCGACCGGATTCGATTTCAGCGTCTCCGATGGTGAAGTCTGGTCAGAGTCCGAAGCGACCTTCACGATCAACGTCAGCGGCGTCGCCGATGCTCCGCTTGTGAATGTCTCCGATGCGTACGGATTTGAAGATTCGAGCATCTCACTCGATATCAGCACCGCGATCACCGACGCCGATGGCTCGGAAGAGATCAGCCGAGTCGCCGTTTCTGGCGCTCCAGCGGGTTCCGTCTTCACCGACGGCGTCAACACCGCAACCTCGCTCGGACAGTCGGTAGACATCACCGGATGGGATTTGTCGAGTCTGAGTGTGACTCCGTCGGCGAATTACGACATTGACTTCGATCTCCAGTTCGAGGTGACCTCGAAAGAAGTCGAATCAGGAGATACGACAACCACGACCGCGGATATGACAGTCCACATCGATGGGGTCAACGATGCACCGATCGTTCAGGCCGGATCTGTAGAAATCCCAGAAGATGGCATAGCGACCATCGAGTTCAACACACTCGAACTCGATACCGGAGACGCGGTCGAGTCCATCCGCATCGACACTCTGCCCGGAAACGGCACGCTGATGCTCGATGGAGTCGAAGTCGCTGAGGGTCAGGTCATCGATCAATCTGCGATCGACGATGGATCGCTCACCTTCGAACCCACTGAAAACTGGAGCGGATCAACCTCGATCGAGTTTTCCGCTTTCGACGGCGAACTCTGGTCAGAAACCCAGGGTGAGCACACGATCAATGTCTACGCAACCGCAGACGTCGCGGACCTCAGCGTGAGCAACGCCTCAGGCTTTGAAGACACCACGATCGAACTTGACATCAGTTCGTCTCTGACAGACACCGACGGCTCCGAATCGCTCTCGCTTGTGGTCTCCAACGTCCCCGACGGCGCCAGCTTGTCGGCGGGTGTTGATAACGGCGATGGATCTTGGACCCTCAGCCCGTCTGAACTTGATGGTCTGAGTATCACGCCCCCTAGCGATTTCTCGGGAAGCTTCGATCTTGATGTTGCCGCGGTTTCCACCGAAGCCGATGGCGATTCAGCGACCAGCGCCGCATCAACCCTGACGGTGAACGTCGAGGGTGTCGCAGATGGTCCGAGCGTACAAGTGGCGACAGCGTCCGGTTTTGAGGATTCGCCGATCAGTCTGGATATCAATCCATCTACGACGGACACCGATGGCTCGGAAACACTCTCGGTTGTTGTGTCAAACGTCCCTGAGGGTGCAAGTCTTTCAGCAGGCATCGACAACGGCGACGGTTCCTGGACACTCAGCGCTGAAGATCTCGATGGTCTGAGCGTAACGCCTCCAAGCGACTTCTCGGGCAGCTTTGATCTCGAAGTTACCGCCATATCCACTGAAGCCGACGGCGACTCGGCGACTGGATCCTCGTCGACACTCACGGTCAACGTCGAGGGCGTAGCGGATGGTCCGAGCGTGGAAGTCACCACTGCTTCGGGCTTCGAGGACTCCCCGATCAACCTCGAGATTACACCAGCTCTGTCGGACACCGACGGCTCAGAAACACTTAGCGTCGTGGTCTCCAACGTCCCCGATGGTGCAAGCTTGTCGGCGGGTGTTGATAACGGCGATGGATCGTGGACCCTCAGCCCGTCTGAACTTGATGGTCTGAGTATCACGCCCCCTAGCGATTTCTCGGGAAGCTTCGATCTTGATGTTGCCGCGGTTTCCACCGAAGCCGATGGCGATTCAGCGACCAGCGCCGCGTCAACCCTGACGGTGAACGTCGAGGGCGTCGCAGATGGGCCGAGCGTGGCGGTCACGACAGCGTCGGGCTTCGAGGATTCCCTGATCAGTCTTGATATCAATCCATCAACGACGGACACCGACGGCTCAGAAACACTCTCGGTCGTGGTCTCCAACGTTCCTGAGGGAGCGAGCTTGTCCGCAGGGATCGACAACGGCGATGGATCATGGACGCTGACAACGGCAGACCTGGACGGCCTGTGCGTCACGCCTCCGAGCGACTTCTCAGGGAGCTTTGATCTCGAAGTCACCGCCACCTCGACCGAAGCGGACGGAGATTCCGCGACCAGCGCGTCTTCGACCTTGACAGTCAATGTTGAAGGCGTAGCCGACGGCCCAACACTCGAAGTCACGGCCGCATCCGGATTCGAGGACTCCCCGATCAACCTCGAGATTTCACCAGCCCTGTCGGACACCGACGGCTCGGAAACACTCTCTGTCGTGGTCTCTAATGTCCCAGAGGGCGGCAGCTTGTCGGCTGGTGTTGACAACGGAGATGGATCATGGACCCTGAGCCCCTCCGAACTCGATGGGTTGAGCGTGACCCCACCAAGCAACTTCTCAGGGAGCTTCGATCTCGAAGTCACCGCGGTCTCAACTGAAGCCGACGGCGATACCGCGAGCACCGCAGCAACACTGACGGTGAACGTCGAGGGTGTCGCAGATGGTCCGAGCGTACAAGTGGCGACCGCATCCGGATTCGAGGATTCCCCGATCAGTCTTGATATCAATCCATCAACAACGGACACTGATGGTTCAGAAACACTCTCGGTTGTTGTGTCAAACATCCCTGAGGGTGCAAGCCTGTCAGCGGGCATCGATAACGGAGACGGCTCATGGACGCTCAGCGCTGAAGACCTCGACGGACTGAGCGTGACCCCGCCGAGCGATTTCTCCGGAAGCTTCGATCTTGAAGTCACCGCGATTTCTACCGAAGCCGACGGCGACACCGCGACCAGTGCTGCATCAACCCTGACCGTGAATGTCCAGGGCGTCGCGGACGGCCCAACACTCGAAGTCGCAGCCGCGTCTGGATTTGAGGACTCGCCGATCAGTCTGGATATCTCGCCATCGCTTTCAGACACCGATGGTTCGGAGACCCTGTCAGTCGTCGTCTCGAACGTCCCTGATGGCGCAAGCTTGTCGGCGGGTATTGACAACGGCGACGGCTCGTGGACGCTGACCACCGACCAGCTCGACGGACTCAACGTAACCCCTCCGAGTGATTTCTCAGGGAGCTTCGATCTCGAAGTGACCGCGGTATCCACCGAAGCTGACGGCGATTCAGCGACCAGCGCCGCATCGACACTTACAGTCAATGTTGAGGGTGTCGCAGATGGTCCAACGCTCGAGGTTTCATCAGCATCGGGTTTCGAGGATTCCCCAATCAGTCTGGACATCGCTCCCGCACTGTCGGACACTGATGGATCGGAAACACTCTCCGTTGTCGTCTCGAACGTACCCGAGGGCGCGAGCTTGTCAGCAGGCACCGATAATGGCGATGGCTCGTGGACACTGACCACCGCCGAGCTTGATGGACTCAGCGTGACCCCGCCGAGTGATTTCTCAGGGAGCTTTGATCTCGAAGTGACCGCGGTATCCACTGAAGCCGACGGCGACACCGCGACCAGCGCCGCATCAACCCTGACCGTGAACGTCGAGGGCGTAGCGGATGGTCCGAGCGTGGAAGTCACCACTGCTTCGGGCTTCGAGGACTCGCCAATCAGCTTGGAGATCTCTCCAGCTCTGTCGGACACCGATGGCTCGGAAACTCTCTCCGTTGTCGTCTCCAACGTACCCGAAGGCGCGAGCTTGTCGGCGGGAATCGACAACGGCGACGGCTCGTGGACATTGACCACCGATCAGCTCGACGGACTCAACGTAACCCCACCAAACAACTTCTCCGGGAGCTTCGATCTCGAAGTGACCGCGGTTTCCACCGAAGCCGATGGCGATTCAGCGACCAGCGCCGCATCAACCCTGACCGTGAACGTTGAGGGCGTCGCAGACGGGCCAAGCGTAGCGGTCACGACAGCGTCCGGTTTTGAGGATTCGCCGATCAGTCTGGATATCAATCCATCTACGACGGACACCGATGGCTCGGAAACACTCTCGGTTGTTGTGTCAAACGTCCCTGAGGGTGCAAGTCTTTCAGCAGGCATCGAAAACGGCGACGGTTCCTGGTCGCTCAGCGCTGACGACCTCGATGGTCTAAGCGTAACGCCTCCAAGCGATTTCTCGGGCAGCTTTGATCTTGAAGTCACCGCGATTTCTACCGAAGCCGACGGCGACTCGGCGACCGGCGCCGCTTCGACACTCACGGTCAACGTCGAGGGGGTCGCTGACGGTCCAAGCGTGGAGGTCGCAGCAGCATCGGGCATTGAAGACTCACCTATCAGTCTTGAGATTACACCGGCTCTGTCAGACACCGACGGCTCAGAAACACTCAGCGTCGTCGTCTCTAACGTACCTGAAGGTGCAAGCCTGTCAGCTGGAATCGACAACGGCGACGGCTCTTGGTCGCTGACTACTGCAGAACTTGATGGTCTGAGCATCACGCCCCCTAGCGATTTCTCGGGAAGCTTCGATCTTGATGTTGCCGCGGTTTCCACAGAGGTCGATGGCGATTCAGCGACCAGTGCCGCATCAACACTGACGGTGAACGTCGAGGGTGTTGCAGATGGTCCGAGCGTACAAGTGGCGACCGCGTACGGATTTGAGGATTCGCCGATCAGTCTGGATATCAACGCATCTACGACGGACACCGATGGTTCAGAAACACTCTCGGTTGTCGTCTCCAACGTCCCAGAGGGTGCAAGTCTTTCAGCAGGCATCGACAACGGCGACGGTTCCTGGACGCTCAGCGCTGAAGATCTCGATGGACTGAGCGTCACGCCTCCAAGCGACTTCTCGGGCAGCTTTGATCTCGAAGTTACCGCCATATCCACTGAAGCCGACGGCGACTCGGCGACTGGATCCTCGTCGACACTCACAGTTAATGTCGAGGGTGTTGCCGACGGGCCGATTCTCGAAGTCGCGACCGCGACAGGATTTGAAGATTCTCCGATCAGTCTCGATATCAATCCAGCACTGACAGATGCGGATGGTTCAGAATCGCTCTCGATCGTGGTTTCCAATGTCCCCGATGGTGCGAGCTTGTCAGCTGGTATCGACAACGGCGACGGCTCTTGGTCGTTGACTACAGCGGAACTTGACGGTCTGAGTATCACTCCTCCAAGCGATTACTCAGGAAGCTTCGATCTCGAAGTCACCGCGATGTCAACCGAAGTTGATGGTGATACGGCATCAACAATCAACACCCTGACCGTCGAGGTCGAAGGTGTGGCCGATGCGCCGAACCTGGAGACTGAGTCATCGTTCGGAGTGCAGAATACAGATATCCCGCTCACCATCAACACGTCTCTGACAGACACCGATGGATCCGAGAGCATCCAGATCACTATCCAAGGCATCCCCGAAGGCGCCAGCTTGAGTGCAGGGATCGACAACGGCGATGGCTCATGGACACTCTCGAGTGCCGAGCTCAATGACCTGTCATTCATACCAGATCCGCAGTTCTCAGGTCAGCTTGAGCTCGAAGTCATTGCGACCACTACCGACGGCAGCTCAGTTGCAACGACCGATGGGTCGATCGCGATCGATGTGTACCCGATTGAATCCGAGGCCGAGGTTGTCGAGGAAGCCGCGGAAACGGAATCGAAAGCGCCAACCGAGATCGACTGGGGAGATGAGAATGACCTCGGAGTCGTCTCGATGGGTTCAGACATCGACAGCACCTTCGAAGAGATCGATACCAAGCTCAACGAGGTCGTGCTTAATGGCCCTGATGTGGCTGAAGAAGCCGAGCAGATGGGACAGGAACTCATCGGCGAGATCACCCCAATGGTCGCGGAAGCCGCGGACACCGAAGCACCGGTCCCGCCTCCGAACGAGCCGTTGTTCGAATTCGTTCGTGCTGAGAACTCCGACCAAATGGAACTCGGCGCACATGGCGCTGACGACAATCGTGCAGATTCAAATGTTGATCTTGTAGAGGGTTCTCAGAACGAGAAGGCCTCCCCAACTGAGCGCTTTGCCAGCACCTTCACCATGCTCTGGGGGCTTGTACGCTCACTGGGCGCACGCGATAACAACGACGAGAAACAAAGCAGCGAGCACGCATCACGTGGTCGACGCCGATAAGTGGAGATAGTAATCGATGAAATCGAATGAAAACTCAATCCTAAACAACTCCGAAGCGGATTCGCTGATTGATGAACTCGCGCAGAGCTCAAGCGAAGCGGTCAAGAAACTTCGTGGCCACGTGCGTCAATCGATGCGAGTCAAGGTTTATGTCGAGCCAGCGAGCCTAAGCGCCAGAAACGGGGTCAGGTACCAAGGGGTCACGGGAGATATTTCTTCCGGAGGCACCCAGATCCTGCTCGCTCGCCCGCTCTCGATTGGAGATGTCTACCAGATCAGCTTCGAACGCGACGAACTCGACATCCCACCGGTATACGCGCTGTGCTTGCGTGGACGAACTGTACGTCCTGATGCATACGAAGCAGGTCTGCGATTCCTGGAACCAGTCACCCTACCGAGCAGCGCCGAAACTGAGAAAGAGAACGCCCACATCATCTAATCGCTCATCTCTGGGGTAACAAAGATATGACGCAACCTACCAAATCCATTTCAACAAGCGACGCCGCCGAGAAGTCGTGGCGTGACGAAGCACCGGACAAGCCATCCGACCTGCTTGCTGGTATCAGTTCGATCGAGCGTGAGCAAGGCAGCGCACGCGAAAAAGCCGAGGCCTTCCTCAAAGTCGTTGCCGAGCACTTCGGGTGCCTCTCATCGTGCCTCACTGTCGGTCTAGCCGGCGACGAAGTCGAACTCGTCCACCACGGAGAGTTCGAGGGTGTTGACAAATGGAAAGCCACACTCAAATCCACAGCACTGGAATCACGATCATGCGCCTCCTCTATCGCGAGACTCTTCGGTCCCGGCGAGACCCCGAACCACGCGGTCGTCGCGTGTCCAATCGATAACGCGGGGCGTGATCCGTTCGGAGCGATCGCGATCCTGGTCCGATGCAGCTCTCCAAATCACGCTGAGCGTATTCAACTCCATCTCCGTGCGGCGTGCCTGCAGATCGCCACCGTGCTCACGCGGAAAGCGAGCCGCAATGTGGTCGAGATGAGCGATATCGCTCGTGTGTATTCACGTGCGGGGCAGTTCAAATCGATGCAGCAGTTCGCGTTTACCATCACCAACTCAGCGCGTGAAAGATTCAACTGTGATCAAGCAGCAATGGGGCTCGTCCGCAACGACAAGCTCAAAGTGGTGTGTATCTCTGGACTCGACGCCGTCAAGCTCCGAAGCCCAGGGGTACAAAAGATCGAGCAAGCGATGGGAGAGTGCATCGATGCGGCATGTCCGATGATCGCCCAATCACGCGACCGCTGGGAAGACTCAGCGATCGCCGAGGTCGGAACGCTTCATGAAGCATGGAGAGCATCTGTCAATGGCGCTAGTGTCCTGAGCATCCCAATCAGCGCCGGAGACGGCCCGATCGCGGTGGTCTCGTTCCGTCGATCCGCTGATGAGCCGTTCGATGGTGACGATATCGACGCCGCAAATAAGTTGTTCCTCCCGCTTGCAGGCGCGATTCCGCTGGTTTCACAAGCCACCCAGTCACTCCCGAGCCACACATCCCAATCTGTGCGAAAATCCGTCCAGTGGTTTGCTGGTCCAAACACACTACGACGCAAGATTCTGCTCCTTGTGACGGTCTTCGCGATCGCGTGGGCCGCGATGGGGACACGCATGTATCGCGTATCTGTGCCCGCGGTGATCGTAGCCAAACAGGAGCAGATCCTGACCGCTCCATTCGATGGACGTGTAGATTCGGTCCTCGTCCGGAATGGCGATCACGTGGAAGCGGATCAGCCGCTGTTGACCATGGACACGTCATCGCTCCAGCTCGAACTCCGGAATCTCCAAGCCGAGCTCGCGAGCGCCCGTCTCCGATTGACCGGAGAAGCTGCCATGAGTAATCCCGCGGCTGCCTCGATCGCACAGAGCGAGATCCGCTCGATCAGCACGCGTATGAAGCTCATCGAAAACCAAATCGAAGCAGCAATCGTCCGTGCACCACACGCCGGGATCATGCTCGCGCCAGAGCTCGCGGACCTTCCGGGACGCTTGATCGCGACAGGAGAAATGTTCGCATCAATCGCTCACGATGGATCACTCGCACTGGAGCTTCGTGTTCCACAGGATCGAGTATCGGATCTTGAAGAAGGATACAGACTCCGTTTCGCGAGCCACGCACGCCCTGAGCTTCCAGGTTTCTCCAGTCTTGGAAAACTTGGCCCATCAACCGTTGAGCGTGAAGGAAAGTCCGTGTTTATCGCCGAGGCGGATCTTCCTGAGGATCAGGATTGGCTCCGCCCAGGCATGTCCGGCGTAGCAATGGTTGAAGTAGGGGAGCGTTCCAACTGGTGGCTCGCGATCCACCGCGTTGTTGACGCCGCACGCATGAGGTTCTGGTTCGACTAATGACACAAGCACCTCCACAACCCGGATTAGCCCAGCGCCTCCGAGAGGTGATCGTCGCCGTGCGCGGCGATCTCGACATCAGCAGACACACCTTCCGAGCAGGTCCCGCGTACATCGTGCGTGATCCCGTGACATTCGCCTCGCATCGATTCGATTCCGAGGACTACCTGGTGCTCAACGCGATCCGAGGGCAAGGCACGCTGGGTGAGGTCTTCGATCAACTCGTCGCTTCAGAGATCTTGTTCCCAGAAGACGAAGAAAGCTTCTACGAGTTCGTGCTGGACCTCCACCAGCGGAGTTTGCTGAGTTTGCCGATCAACAACGCCGACACGCTGTACCAGCGGTACGAGCAGCGACGACGAGCCGAGAATCTTGGACGTGTTATGGGGATCTTCTTCATGAAAGTCCCGTTGTTGAATCCCAACCAGATGCTCTCAAGAACCCTTCCGTTCTTCAGCTGGCTGTTCACACTCCCTGGATTGATTCTGTGGGTAATGCTGATGACCGCCGCGGGGATTGTGGTGTTCTCACGCTCCGACGACCTGTCCTCGCCGGTCCTCGCGATGCTCGAAGGGAACAACATGTACTTCCTCTTCGGCGCCCTGATCGGACTCAAGATTGTCCACGAGTTTGGCCACGCGTACGCGTGCAGGACTTTCGGAGGATATGTCCCAGAAATGGGTGTGTTCTTGGTGTTGTTCACTCCGCTCGCGTATGTCGATGCAACGGATTCCTGGAGTTTCAGCAAAGCACATCGACGAGCTATCGTCACACTCGGCGGCGTGTACTTTGAGTCCATCGTCGGGGCGCTCGCGGTATTCGTCTGGGCGCTCACCGAAGCATCCACGCTCAACACCGTCGCGTATCAGGTCATGATCCTGTCAACAGTCACGACCGCGCTCTTCAACCTCAACCCATTGCTCCGCTACGACGCGTACTACCTCGTGAGCGATCTCGCAGGCATCCCCAACCTCCGCAAACGCTGTCAAGAAGCGGTTGCCGATCTCCCAAAGCGTGTCCTGTTTGGACTCAAGACCAACCTCGACGGCGACCCGATCGAGCCAAGCCCCGGACTGGTCATGTTCGGACTCGCTCAGATGGGTTACCGAGCCGTGGTGATGATCACGATCTCGACCGTCTTGGTATTGAAGTTTGGCGGAGTCGGGATCGTTCTCGCGATCATTCTCAACGGCATCACACTCGTCCGAGGATTCATCGGGATCATCAAGTACGTCATCTCCTCAGCGGAGGTCGCCGCGGTCCGATTCAGAGCAATCTCAATCACCGCCGGCGCGATGGTCGCGATCATCATCGGGATCGGACTCATCCCAGTACCGATCGAAGTAGATTCCAACGGCGTCATCTCGTATCAGCACGTCACCGCGGTACGAGCGCCAGCTCCCGGAAGACTCGTCGATCTCCCAGAACACATCGGGAGACACCACAAGGAAGGCGAGCAGCTCGGGGTTATCGAGAACCTCGACATGAGCTCGCGTCTCGCAGTGCTGGAAACCGAAGCCGAAACAGGTGTGGGGCTTGTGCGCCTAGCCTCGATCTCTTCACCAGGTGAAGCCGTCTCCGAACTGCTCAAGAAGTCACAGATTGAATCAAACCGCACCCAAGCGGATCAGGACCTCAAGAACCTCCAACTCCCCGCGCCTGCGGACGGACGGATCCTCGAACTCATCGTCCAGGACCGAGGCGGATACGTCAAACGAGGCGATCCGATCCTGCTCTTTGGGTCAGGTGACATCGAAGCCGTGTTCTATCTGCGTGCGATCGAGTTCCAGTCCGTCAAGCTTGAGGTCGGAGATGAAATCGTCTGCCGATCACCAGCGTACCCAGGACAAGACATAGTGGGCAAAGTCAGCCGGATCGGACAGGTCGCCACGCGTGACATCGAGACACGAGTCGCCCACGCAGCGCCACAAGGTCTCGTACCGATCAACAGCGCAACCGGAAACGTGATCGATTCATTCGTCGAAATCAACATGGAGCTTCCCGGCGTGGATACTGATTTTATTGGAAGCCAACTCAAAGCGAAACTCCCCTCACAACCAATCACCATCGCTCAGGTTCTCGAACGTCGAATCAAGCGTTTCTTGAACCGAGTCAAGCAGTCTTCATCCAACTGAGAGATTTCACATGCAACCTATGGTCGTACTCATCAGCATCATGTCCACTCTGTTCTTCACTGATCCGCAAGCAGCTGATAATGATTCTGCACCTGTTACAGAAGCAGTTACACAGGGTGAGTCACATGTCATTCGTGTCATGGATATCGGAGACCATGAGATCATCCCAGGGATGATCCGTCACACCGAAGAAGTCACGCTCTCGACAACATTTGACACCAAGCTCAGTGAGCTTCTGGTGAAAGAGGGTCAGCACGTCAAGCGCGGAGAGGTCGTCGCAATCCTGGACGATCGTGTAGTCCGCGCCGCGCTGAAGCTCTCCGAGACCCAAGCCAACAGAACGGCGCAGGTCGATCACGCCAAAGCGGTCCTGAAACAAGCGGAAGACAACCTCAGCAGAATGCGCGAAGCGTACAACCACCTCGCGACCAACGAAGCCGAGATGTTCGCCGCAGAGACTGAGGTCGAGATCGCGGAAGCAGACCTCCGCAACGCACAGGAATCCCAGACCGAGGCATGGGCGAGTTTTGAGCTCGCGAAGACGAGACTCGAAGAGCACATGGTCCGCGCGCCATTCGATGGTCAGGTCGTCAAGATCCACACCAAACCAGGCACCATGGTCTCTCCGGGGGAACCACTCATCGAGATCGTCTCCGATGCCGGTCTCTGTGCCGATCTGTTCTTACCGGTCTCGATCGCTGGTGATCTCCAAGCTGGAGATATCTTCGCACTGTCTATTGAGGATCCAAAGCCGACCGTTGTATCGGCAAGAGTTCGTTACATCGAGCCGCGAGTTGATCCGGTTTCTCGGACAATGCGTGTCGTCTTTGATATCGAGCAAACAGAACACGGCGCTACGGTATTCGCCGGCGTGCTCACGCAGCCCGCAACACGCTTGCCTCAGCTGGAATCGCAACAAGTAACCACCAGCGTTCCCAGCATCGAGTCTCATCTCGCGACGGTGCAAGAAATGCAATAAGCCACTTCGTGAAATGTTCCGGAAGGAATCTAGACTGGCGTGATCCGTGACTACATTTAACCGTCGCGAGGAGCGACCACAACGCGTCGTGACAGATCGGGAACCCAAGTCCCACCCGGATTCTCGATCGTGATCGCGAAGAGCCCAACGCGCCCCACATCGATCCCAGGTGTGATCGGCACGATGATCTCACCCTCCGCAGACGCGTTAAACACGCCGCCACTGACTTTCTGTTCCAGACCACGCTCGTCGATCACCCAGATCTGGTACTGTTCGACATCGGGGTCATTGGGTTTGAGACCGACAAAGCGGATGTACCCCTCTTGGAGAGCATCGTTCCAGACGACGTCGCCGCGAACCCCTTGCTGCTCCGCCGGAGCATCAGGCAGATCGAACGGCTGCCAAGCAATCTGCACACTGTCAGGCACGGTCATCAACTGACGACGATTATCCGCAAGCTGTGCCGGATCAAGCGGCGTCTCATAGACCGCGATCTGATCGATCGCATCATTGAGCGACGAGGTTACTTGAGCGAGTTCCGTAGCGAGTTCCAGTCGCGCGTTCTCAAGCTGAGCAAGCTCCGCGGCTTGGAACTGCTTGTCCTGCTCGAGCTGCTGGATTGATTCCTGAGCTTCCGCAGCCGCCAAACGACTCGCTGCGAGCAGCTCTTCGTTCTCGATGACTTGGCTTTCGAGAGCCGCGAGCTGATTCTGGTAATCCTGCTGAGATTGAACTCGTGCGAGATAGCTCGAAACCCCGAACACCGTCGCACCGATCGCGATGACCGCCGCGGCACTGGTGATCCACGCCCACGAGCGTGAACTGCCAGAGCCATTCACACTGTCCGATCCAGATTGAGCTTGGAACGGAAGCGAATCCGCTCCGCTTCGAGCAGCGATCGCCGCGCGTCCGCTCTGTGCAAGTGATTCGGATAGGTGCTTCGGGAGTGCCTCTTGATCGTCGGATGCTTGATCGATCATCAGCAGCAGATCGCCGATGACTTCTGGGGGCAGCTCGTCATGCTCTTGGACGAGTAGTGTCAGCTCGTCGTGTTCCTCAGGAGAGAGATCGCCGAGTTGCTGTGCCGCAAGGAGTTCGAGCAGTCGGTCAGGATATTGGCTTTCACCGCTCATAACGCACTCCTTTCACAATCAATGTCGGAACTGTCTCCGAGGATGGTCTTGGTCAAGCGAATCATCGCCCGTCTTATTCGAGATTTGACGGTTCCAACAGGAACATCGGTGATCTCGCTGATGTCGCGATGGCTCAGCCCTCTATAGGCGGACATCCACAGCGCGGCTTTTTCAGACTCTGGGAGCTTGTCGAACCCTTTCGCAAGTTCCTTCCTGTAGATCGGCGCTTGGTTGATTCCCTCATTATCGGAGGCAGAGTTCGGGATCTTGAGGTTGTTGACCTTGATCTCTGTCGCCGACTTTCTTTCGTGCCGGCGCTGCGTGCTGATTTTACGCTGACGATCAATTATTCGCCGATGCGCGAGCGTTGCCACAAACGAAGCCTCGCTGCCCTTGCTGGGATCAAACCGATCCGCGTGCAACCAGATCTCAAGGAATACATCCTGAACCGCATCCTCGACCTCGGACTCGGCGCGATCAAGGTACCGACTCGCGATGCGCCAGATCAGCCCGCCGTATTCATCGACGCAGTCATTGGCAGCCGTTTGGTCGCCATCCGAGATGCGTTGAAGAATCGTGGGCAAGGTCTGCTCCAAGTCAGAAGAGTGCGTAGCGAGCGCAATGAAAATCAAACCGGCGCATGCTTACTGAAAAGAGTATACAGCAAAATCACCAACAAATTTCATCTCCCAGTAAAAACACCCTCTCAATCACTCACGAAAGAGGTGCAGAGGAGCGAGGGATGGCCAGTTCAAAGGCCGTTGATATCGCTGTACACAGACTGGAACACAACACCCAACCGAGGAGGTTGAAGATGAACACAACACAAAAAACAGAACGAAATCGCGCCATGACGCCGGGCAAGGTAGGAATCTCGGTCATGCTGCTCGCACTCGGCGCCGCGTCCGGCACCGCTTCGGGCGAGTTGGTCTACGGCGTCACCGACACCCAAACATTGGTCTCCTTCGATTCATCAGACTCGTCAAACCTTTTGACCGGAGTCGCGATCTCAGGTCTCCAGACCAACGAGCAGATCCGAGGCATCGATATCCGTCCAGCAACAGGACAGATCTACGGCCTTGGCAGCTTCAATAACCTGTACACCATTGATGCGACCACCGGCGCAGCAACCCAGGTTGGTGCCGGTCCATTCGCACCGCCGACCAACGGCTCAAGCTTCGGGTTCGACTTCAACCCCGTCATCGACCGCATCCGTGTCGTGAGCGACGCGAACCAGAACCTCGTGCTCAATCCAAACGACGGCACGTCCACCATGGTCACCAATCTCTTCTACGACAACAGCGATCCAAACTTCGGAATGGACCCAAACATCGTGGGCTCCGCATACACCAACAGCTTCGCTGGTGCCGCGACGACCCAGCTCTACGGCATCGATACCGGTCTCGATATCCTGGTCACCCAAGCAAACAGCGCCGGGACCCTCATGACCGTCGGGAGCATCGGTGTTGATCTCAATGACACCCTCAGCTTCGACATCTCTGGCGCGACCGGCATCGCGTACGCAACCGTCGTCAGCGACGACTTCTCAAGCTCCACCTTCTGGAGAATCGACCTGACCAACGGCTCGGCAACCGCGATGGGTGAGATCGGTGGGGGTGCACTGATCACCTCAATGACCGTCGTCCCGGCACCAAGCTCATTGGCCATGCTCGGATTCTGCGGCCTCGTTGGTGCCCGCCGTAGACGATAAAGAACCTGTCTAGAAACCCGCTCGCGGCTTTCGTGAAACGGGAGAGAGAATCCGTTCGGCTGAGTCTGTCCCCCTCGGTCGGCGGATTTTTCTCTATCTATCAAGGGAATCCATGCGTTGGTCCGACTTAAGAATCCAACAATCGTCATCACAACGTTGATAATTTATTTGAGAAGAATTGACATCGATCCGATAGGCAATAAAGTACGCCACACATGAACATGCACACATTCAACCTGAAATCGACCAAATCGAAAGCCAAAGGCGCCAAACGCGTCTGGGCTGCGTTATTGGTTGAGGTTGATGTGAGCTAGTGTAAAGCTCCCCAATCAGAGACACTCGTAACGCACCCCTGACGCAGATTCAGGGGTGTTTTTTGTTATTCACTCAGTTTGAACCAGAATCCAAAGGAGATTGAACATGTCACAGACCGCAACCATCGAAGCAACCTGTCCAGAATGCGAAGCCCAGCTCACCTATCCGACCCGCCCGTTCAAGGGACAGGTCACACACTGCACCGACTGCTCCGCGGAGCTTGAGGTGATTGAGCGTGAGCCGTTGACCCTTGAGCTTGCTCCCGAAGTCGAAGAAGACTGGGGCGAGTAAGACGAACTCACAGGACGCATTCAACCAGCCCCGAAAGGCTTTCCATGCAAGTTGCAATGACCTATTCACGCATCCGGACCGAGGAGCGATTGCTCATCGAGGCGTTCGAGAAACTCAACGCCACCGTGATCCCGATCGATCTCCGCGAGTGCGTGATCAACCCTATGAACCGAGGGGTATGGGGCGAAGTGGACGCGGTTTTCGACCGCTCGCTGAGTCTCACCCATTCGTTGACATCCATCCGGATGCTCGAGATCTTCGGAATCCCCTGCATCAACGGCTCAGCCGCGATCCAGGTATGTTCCGACAAACTCCAGACCTCACTCGCGCTCGTGCGTGACGGAATCCCAACCCCAGAGATCCGAGTCGCGCTCACAGCTCAGAGTGGTTTGGAAGCGATCGAAGAACTGGGATACCCCGCGGTCATCAAGCCGACCGTGGGGTCTTGGGGGCGTCTGGTCGCACGCGTCAATGACCGCGACGCTGCTGAGGCGATCCTTGAACATCGCGAGACTTTGGGATCGGTCCAGCAGCGTGTGATCTACGTACAAGAGCACATCGACAAGCCCAACCGCGACATCCGCGTGTTCGTCGTTGGAGGACGCGCCATCGCCGCGATCGCTCGCTCCAGCGAGCACTGGGTGACCAACACCGCACGCGGAGCACATGCTGAGGGATTGCCACTGACCGACGAGCTCGCCTCGTTGTCCGTGCAAGCCGTCGAATCCGTCGGCGCCGACATCGCGGCCGTCGATTTCCTTGAATGCCCGACTCGTGGGTTGCTGGTCAACGAGATCAACCACTCGATGGAGTTCCGCAACTCGATCGACACCACAGGTGTTGACATCGCTCGCCATATCGCACAGCACGTGATCGAGCGAGCACAATCTGGCGTCAACCAAGCGGCGGTGCTCGCATGACCATCAAAGCATCCATCGTCGGAGGTTCAGGGTACACAGGCGGAGAACTCCTCCGCCTGCTCCACGGCCACTCGCAAGTCGAAATCGCACAGGTCACCTCAAGAAAGCTCAACGGTCAACCAATCCATCGCTCGCACCCAAACCTGCGTGGGTACGTGGACACGTTGTACTGCATGCCCGAGGACATCGAGCCGTGCGAAGTCGTCTTCCTCTGCATGCCCCACGGCAAAGCCGCTCACGAGATCGACCGTTGGAGATCAGTCGCTCCGCTCATCGTGGACCTCAGCGCCGACTTCAGACTCCGTGACCCTGACAACTACCAGCAGTGGTACTCCGAACCACACCCCGCGCCGCAGGTGCTCGGAGATGTGGTCTACGGACTCCCAGAGATCACGCGTGAACGACTCCAGAACGCGAGCATCATCTCGGGAGTTGGATGCAACGCCACCGCGATGACTCTCGCCCTGCTTCCACTGGCGCGAGCGGGATTGATCAAGCGGTGCATCGCGGATATCAAGGTGGGGTCCTCCGAAGCCGGCGCCGAACCCAACGCTGGGTCGCACCATCCAGTCAGAGCACGGACCGCACGCACGTACAGCCCTTCGGGACACCGCCACCTCGCGGAAGTCTTCCAATCGCTCGGAGACATGGACCTCGACGCAACGGTCACCGCGATCGATATGGTGCGAGGGGTGCTCTGCACGGCTCACATCGAACCGACCGAGCAACTCGCGACCAAGGACCTCTGGAAGCTCTACCGCAAAGCGTACAACGACGAGCCATTCGTCCGCATCATCGCGGATCGTTCCGGACCCAACCGATTCCCCGATCCGAGGATCGTGGTGGGGTCCAACAACGCCGACGTCGGATTCAGTATTGATGAGCGATCGGGGAGGATCATCTCCTTGTGCGCGATCGACAATCTAGTGAAGGGAGCCGCGGGTTCAGCGGTTCAATCAATGAACATCGCTCTTGGATTGAGCGAAACCGAGGGCTTGGGACTCCCGGGCTTGCATCCAGTTTAAGAGAGCGTACCGATGACAACAAGCAACCAAACAATCGTGATTAAGGTCGGCGGCGGAGAAGGCATCGACCCAACCAACCTGACCCAAGAGATCGCAGAGCTAGTCTCGTCCGGGATCCGCGTCGTCCTCGTCCACGGCGGATCCCATGAAACAAACGAACTCGCCCAACTCATGGGGCACCCACCCCAAACGATCACCAGCCCAAGCGGTCACCAATCTCGTCGGACCGATCGACAGACCATGGACATCTTCAAAATGATCTACTGCGGCAAGGTGAACAAGACCGTCGTAGAAAGTCTCCGTAGAGCTGGCGTCAACGCGATCGGGTTGTCCGGGATCGACGCAGGGATCTGGATCGGAACCCGCAAGTCCGCGATCAGATCCGTCGTCGATGGAAACACCATGATCATCCGCGATGACCTTTCCGGGAAGATCGACTCCGTAGATGCCACATTCCTCAATGGTCTGCTCGACGCCGGGATAGTACCAGTGCTCACGCCACCAGCGGTGACCCCCGACGGCATCGCGATCAACGTGGACGCCGACCGCGCCGCCGCCGCGACCGCGACTGCGCTGAGAGCCGATGAACTCCTGCTCCTCTCCAATGTTTCAGGGTTGCTGAGCAACCCAGAAGATCCAGACTCGATGATCCAAGAAGTCGGACTCGACACACTGGACTCCGCGCACGACGCGGCAAAGGGACGCATGAAGAACAAGGTCCTCGCCGCGGAAGAAGCACTCCGAGGAGGAGTGGGGCAGGTCACCATCGGCTCAGCCGGCGGCGATCGCCCGACCGAGCACGCTCGCTCCGGAGCAGGCACCCGATTCCAACTGGAGGCCGTTTCTTGAGCACCGCAACAGAGCAGAGCACAGACACGCAGCTGGTCTTCGACCTCGTCTCAACGCCGAGCATCTCGGGAGACGAACTCGCGGCTTCCAAGGTATTCGTCGAACACGCCAATCAACGAGGATTCGAGTCGCGCATCGACGAGGTCGGGAACGCAATCGCTGAGCGATCAAGCGATGGACCGCAGCGTGTGCACATCGTGCTGCTCGGACATATCGACACCGTTCCGGGTGACATCCCCGTCCGCATCGAAGGCAACATCCTCCACGGCCGGGGATCGGTCGATGCCAAAGGACCGCTCGCCGCGATGCTCTCCGCCGCTTCGATCGCCGACCTTCCTGTTGGTGTCTGCGTTTCGGTCGTCGGCGCGGTCGGTGAAGAAGCCGCGGGATCGATCGGGGCGCGTCACCTCGCGCCACAGTGGTCACCCGACGCGTGCATCATCGGAGAACCCAGCGGCTTCGACGGCGTGACCCTCGGATATAAGGGCAGACTCCTGTGCAACGCATCCATTACCTGCTCCAACGCCCACTCCGCTGGCGCGGAACTCTCCGCGTCCGACAGTCTCATCCAGTGGTGGAACGCAGTGCAAGAGCATGTGGCGCAGCAAAACCGAGGCATCGAGCGTGTCTTCGACCAGATCCAATCAAGCGTCTTGTCCTTTCGCTCCAGCAGCGACGGATTGACTCAACAAGCACAATCCCAAGCGGGGTTCCGACTCCCGCCGGGAGTGGACGCGCAGGAGTTTGCGAGCACGTTGCAACAACTCACCTCTGAAACAGTGACCATCGAGTTCAGCGGTGCTGAGAACGCGCACGTGTCTGATCGCAACGACCCGGTCGTGCGCGCGTTGTCTAGTGGTGTCCGATCCATCGGTCACCGCCCAAGACCAAAGCAGAAGACCGGCACCGCCGACCTCAACGTCGTCGCACCGATCTGGAACTGCCCGATCGCTGCCTACGGACCGGGAGACAGCTCGCTCGATCATGCGCCCAACGAGCACCTTTGCTTGCAAGAATATGAACAATCCATCCAGGTCCTCAAATCCGCGATCGAATCACTCGCTGAGGAACTGATTGAGCGCGTTTCGTAGTCCGTTCAGCGGATTTATTCAGAGTTCAACGGTTCGAGAGAATCTCAGCAATCGTCCGGTACACCAGCTTCGCGGCTATAAAGTCCGACGCGTGATGCTCTGCGCTGGGACACAACTCCACCACATCAAATGCAACCACTCGGCGCTTCAATGCAACGCGATGGATCAGCTCATTGATCGTGAACCAGTCCATCCCACCGGGTTCTGGGGTTCCCGTCGAAGGAAGAATCGACGGATCCAACGCGTCGAGGTCTATGGTCAGGTACACCGTCTCATCAAGCTGCTCGATCACCCGATCCATCCAAGAGAGGTCATAACGGCGGGTCCACTCGTCAATCTGATGCCCAAAGTACACGCGATTGCGATCCATGCCCTCAAGTTCCCGCGCGTCGATCGCGCGGATCCCAACCTGAACAATCGAGGCATGCTCCCGCGCCCGCGCCATCACGCACGCGTGGTTATGCGTTGAGCCGTGGTATGACTCTCGTGTGTCTCCATGTGCGTCGATCTGCAAGACGGAGAACTTCCCGAACCGCTCCGCCGCAGCTTCCACGGCTCCGATCGTCACCGAATGCTCACCCCCAAGCACCACAGGAAGCTGATGATTCTTGAGCGCCTCAAGCACGCGTCCCCGGACCAGCGGCGCGAGATGGATCGGATCTTCATCATTGCAAATCACGGGCTCCTGTGTGCAGATGCCCTGCTCGTAATACTCCGCATTGGTCTGAATGTCATACCACTCGATCTGCGCGGACGCCTCGATGATCGCCTGCGGCCCCTTGTCGGCGCCCTTGTGGTACGTAGAGGTTGCGTCATACGGCACAGGGATAATCTGAACCCTTGACTCAGGTCCGGTGAACTCGTCTGGAATATCAAGAAACCCAGCCATGGATGATCGCCGTCCAGTCTTATGTGATGTGATTGTCCGGATCGAGGTAGGTATACCCGCTCAATCCAGACTGGTAGAACGAGGTGAGGATCCGAAACTCCTGAACACTCATCGCCTTGCGTTTGACCGCTCGCTCACACTCGCGTTCAAGCGATCGTGCCAGACGCTCAGGTTCAAACTGAACATACGAAAGCACCTCGAAGATCGAGTCCCCCTTGACGATCTCACTGATCGACCATTCGTCGTCCTCGATCACGATATGCACCGCGTGCGGGTCGCCAAACAGATTGTGGAGATCGCCCAGCGTTTCCTGGTATGCACCCACAAGAAACACACCAAAGTAGTAGGGGTCATCCTCATGCAGCTCATGGACCGGAAGTGTGCTTTCTGGAAGGCCAGATTCCGATATGAACTGATCGACCTTGCCATCCGAGTCGCAGGTGATGTCCGCGAGCACCGCGCGTTTGGTGGGTTCCTCGTCCAATCGATGAATCGGAAGGATCGGGAACAGCTGATCGATCGCCCAAGTATCCGGCAGCGACTGGAACAACGAGAAGTTCGCGAAGTACGTCTCGCTCATCAGGTTCTCGAGCCCCGCGAGCGGCTCGGGGATGTCTTCGAGCTTCAAACTCTCCCGCTGCAGGATGGCGCAGTTGGTCCAGAACAACCGCTCAATCTCGGCGCGATGCTCAAGCGACAGGTATCCGAGCGAGAACAGCGAGACCGATTCCTCGCGAGCGCGGATCGTGTCGTGATAAATCTCGGTCAATCGAGGGGTATTGCCGTGGAGCGATTTGAGTCCGTGCCGCAGATCACGCAGCGGCTGCGGTGCGTCGTGATCGTCCTCTGCGATGGCGAACTCAAGATCAACCAGATCACTCGGACCCGTCGAACCAAGCACATTGAAGACGAGCACCGATGAATACGCAACCATCGCACGCCCGCACTCGGTCACCACCGTCGGATGCTCGATGCCGTTGGCCGTGCAGATCGAACCGATCCGATAGATCACATCCGACGCGTACTCTTCGAGCGAGTAGTTCATCGATGACGCCTGCGCCGCTGATGATCCCTGGTAATCCACGCCGAGCCCGCCCCCGAGGTCAAGGTACTTGATTTTGGTGCCGATGCCGTGGAGTTTGGTGAACACGTGGGTCAGTTCGGTAACCGCCATCTTGATCGTGTTGATGTCCTGGTGCTGACTCCCGGAGTGGCAGTGGAGCAGCTCAAGACAGTCGAGCAGGTCATGCTCCTTGAGCGTCTCGATCGCGCCCAGCAGCTCGCCAATCGTCAAACCGAACTTGCTCTTGATCCCGACTGAGCTTCCCCATCGCCCTGATCCAGTCGCCGCGAGCTTGACGCGGACACCGATGCGAGGACGAACGCCGTGCTTCTTCGCGAAGTTGATGATGAGCTTAAGCTCACGGATATTCTCGACGACTGGGATGATGGTCCGCCCGAGCTTGTGCGCCAGCGTGACCGCTTCGATGTACTGCGCATCCTTGAACCCGTTGCAAATAATCAACTGGTCCGGCGTGTCCGTAGTCATTGCCATCACAGCGAGCAGTTCAGGTTTGGATCCCACCTCAAGCCCAAATCCAAGCTCATGCCCGTAGCGTGCGATCTCTTCAACAACCTGATGCTGCTGATTGACCTTGATCGGATACGCCGCGAGGTAGCCGCCTTGGTAGTCGTTCTCCTCGATTGCACGCGCGAACGCGTCGCGGAGTGTTCGGAGCCGATGATCAACAATGTCCGTAAAGCGAAGTAGGACCGGTGTGTGCACGCCACGTTTGTGCAAACCCTCGACAATCTCATAGAGATCAACCCCGACGCCTTCGGAGCCCATCGGGTGGACATAGACCTTGCCGTTCTGGTGGATTTTAAAGTAACCCTGGCCCCATGCCTCGGCGCGGTACAACGCTTCCGATGACGCTGCTGTCCACGCATCGGTTGCATGATTGATCGCGTTGTATTGATCAACGGTCTCGGTTGAAGTGATGGCTTTTGGCATCCTGAATTGTATTGCCCATCAAGATTCGATTCGTCCAGTCGGGGTATGATTTTCTTCATTCCTGAACCAGAGTCTGGCGCGTGACCAATTCAGATCAACCGACCCTGAGGGTATCCAATGACGATCCGTAGTTTCATGGACGAGCACTTCCGCCACTTCAACGCCGCGGCGACCCTCGACGCCGCCAAAGCGTATGAAGACCACCTCAGCAGCGGAGGCAAGATGCTCATGACCCTCGCTGGCGCGATGAGCACCGCCGAGATCGGACGCTCCCTCGCCGAGATGATCAGACAAGGCAAGGTCCACGCGATCTCGTGCACCGGCGCCAATCTGGAAGAGGACGTCTACAACCTCATCGCCCACGACCACTACGAGCGCATCCCAAACTACCGCGACCTCACCCCACAAGACGAGCAGAAGCTCCTCGATCGCCACCTCAACCGCGTCACCGACACCTGCATCCCTGAAGAAGAAGCATTCCGCAAGCTCGGACACATCCTGATCAGCAAATGGAAAGAAGCCGCGGATTCCGGACAGCGCAAGTTCCCGCACGAGTTTCTCTACGAGATCCTCAACGAGGGGCTCCTCAAAGACGAGTACCAAGCCGATCCAAAGAACTCCTGGCTGCTCGCCGCCGCGGAGCGGAACCTCCCGATGGTCGTTCCTGGATGGGAAGACTCCACCTGCGGCAACATTTTCGCCGCCGAAGTCCTGAGCGGGAATGTCAAATCCGCGTCTGCCGTCAAATCAGGGATCGAGTACATGATGGACTTCACCGCGTGGTACAAAGAGTTCTCACAAGACGCAAGCATCGGGTTCTTCCAGATCGGAGGCGGCATCGCGGGTGACTTCCCGATCTGTGCCGTTCCGCTCATGCGTCAGGACATGGAACTCGATGTCCCGCTCTGGGGGTACTTCTGCCAGATCAGCGACTCGACCACAAGCTATGGGTCGTATTCAGGCGCCGTGCCTAATGAAAAAATCACTTGGGAGAAGCTTGCCGTGGACACACCGAGCTTTATCGTGGAGTCCGACGCGACCATCGTCGCGCCGCTGATCTTCGGATACATCCTGAACTGGTAAATCTTTATCCATACGGAAATCGCTCGCGTACAATATGATCACCCCCGAATCGAGACCCCCACGTGAGCAACCTCAACCCCAACACACCTGCCTACGAACGGACCCGGCGCGACCACGCGACCGAGACCGCTGAGGACTATGTCGAGGCCATCGCTGATCACATCGAATCTGCAGGAAGCTGCCGAGTCACAGACCTCGCCGAGAGCTTCGGGGTCACCCACGTCACCGTCATCAAGACGATCCAGCGCCTCGAGCGTGACGGCTTGGTCACCACCGAGCCCTACAAGCCCGTCGAGCTCACTGCTAAAGGCCGAAAGATGGCCAGAGCATGCAAAGAGCGCCACGATATCGTTTACCGATTCCTCGTCGCGATCGGAGTCGGCGAAGACACCGCGGCGGTCGATGCCGAGGGAATCGAGCATCACGTGAGCCCCGCGACTCTCAAACAGTTCAAAGAAATCCTCGACAAACAGGACTAATCCAGTGGGCATTTCAGGAGCACGCTCAGAAGTTGACAAAAAATGTAACCAGGGCTACAATATTTCCCGATGACCAAAGCCTGGTCGCTTGGAGAACCACTCATGTTGAAAGTTTCGATTCGACTGATCTACATTCTGCTCATTGGATTCACCGCCTTGAGCTGTAGCAAGTCGCCGCAGGGCGCTACCCAGAGCGAACAATACACCATTGTCGCCACCGTCGGGATGGTGGGGGACATCGCTCGTCACGTTGCGGGTGATCACGCACAGGTCATGGGATTGATGGGATCGGGGGTCGATCCGCACCTCTACAAACCCACCCGCACCGATGTCAGCAAGCTCATGGATGCCGATGTCATCTTCTACAACGGCTTGCTGCTCGAAGGGAAGATGTCCGACTCACTCATCCGAGCCGCAACGAGTGGCAAGAAAGTCCATCCCGTCACCGAGCTCCTCGATCCAGCATACCTCCTCGAGCCTGATGAGTTCGCGGGACACTACGACCCGCACGTCTGGATGGACCCATCCGCATGGATCAAAGCGGTCGAAGTTGTCAGAGACAGTTTGGTTGAGTTTGACCCTGCAAACGCTTCGGAGTACCAAGCCAACGCTCAAGCGTACATAGCTCAGCTCGGTGAACTCGATGCCTACGCCGAGCGTGTGCTTTCTTCAGTCCCTGAAAGCCAACGCATCCTGGTTACGGCCCACGATGCCTTCAACTACTTCGGGAAACGATTCGGTTTCCGTGTTGTCGGGATTCAGGGGATCTCAACAGAATCCGAAGCCGGCGTCCGAGATATCGAGCAACTGGTCACTCTGCTCGTGGAGAATAACATCGGCGCGGTCTTTGTGGAATCCACCGTCTCCGAGCGGAACATCAACGCGCTCATCGCCGGCGCCCAAGCACAGAATCATTCAGTCATCATCGGAGGCGAGCTCTTCTCCGACGCGATGGGAGACGAGGGCACTTACGAGGGGACGTATATCGGTATGATCGATCACAATGTGACCACCATCGCGCGTGCACTGGGTGGTGATGCCCCCGAGAAGGGGCTCCACGGAAAGCTGAGCGACTGATGCCGATCCCGCACACACAAACTCACAGCGATTCCAAAGCCGGACTCGCGGCGCGTCCAGAGCACTCGCCCCACAGCCCGCTCTCGATCCACGCGATGACGGTCGCGTACCACCGCAAGCCGGTCCTGTGGGATGTTGATTACGATGCGCCCTCAAACAAGCTCATCGCGATCGTCGGCCCAAACGGCGCCGGAAAGAGCACGCTGATCAAGTCCTGCCTCGGCCTCATCCCCAGAGCATCCGGACAGGTCGAGTTCTGGGGAAAGAGCTACAAGCAA
This sequence comes from Phycisphaerales bacterium, assembly GCA_965250055.1. Classification (GTDB taxonomy): domain Bacteria; phylum Planctomycetota; class Phycisphaerae; order Phycisphaerales; family UBA1924; genus UBA1924. Next base: position 809,349 of record OZ252285.1, read on the forward strand.
GCACGATCGCGTGTCGGTTATGTCCCCCAACGCGAAAGCGTGGACTGGGACTTCCCTGTCTCGGCGCTCGATGTCGTCTGCATGGGACGCTATCGAATAATCGGCTGGTGCAAGCCGGTCTCTCGCAAGCACAAACACGCGGCTCTGGACTGTCTCGAACAAGTCGGCATGCGCGACTTTGCCAACCGCCAGATCAGTCAGCTCTCAGGAGGGCAGCAGCAACGCGTCTTCCTCGCGCGGGCGCTTGCTCAGGAAGCAGACCTCTATTTCATGGACGAACCCTTCGCGGGAGTGGACGCCGCGACTGAGCGTGCGATTGTTGAGGTCCTCCGTCAGCTCAAAGCCGCCGGGAAGACGGTCGTTGTGGTTCACCATGATCTACAAACTGTGCGTGAGTACTTCGACGAGGTCATCCTCCTGAACATGCGCGTCGTCGCTGCGGGACCTGTCAGCGAGGTCTTTAACAACGACAACCTCAACAAGACCTACGGCGGCAGACTGACCCTTCTTGCAGAAGCGGCCGAAGCTGTTGCTCGTGCTTCGAGCGGAAGAAAGTAAACAATGCTCTGGTCTCAGCTCATCGCGTACCAAGAGCATGGTCCGAGTTCGCATGCGCACTCCGATTTCAGCAGTGCATCCATTGCTGTCGCCTCTGGTCGGATGCCGGATATCCAAGATGTCCTCGAAACCCTGACCTTCCAGTCCGGATACAACACCAGCCTGGTCATCGCTGGAACCACATTCCTCGGACTCGCCGCTGGGATCATCGGTGTCTTTGCGCTTCTCCGAAAACGCTCGCTCATGACCGACGCACTGAGTCACGCGACTCTCCCTGGGATCACCATCGCGTTCCTCGTCGCAAGCTACCTCGGATTCGAGGGACGCTCGCTCCCTGTCTTGCTCATCGGCGCCGCGATCAGCGGGATCATCGGGGTGGTGTGCATCCAAGCCATTATTCGCTATTCCCGTCTCAGGGAAGACGCCGCGATCGGGATTGTGCTCAGCGTGTTCTTCGGCGCGGGAATCGTCGGACTCAGCTACATCCAAGCCAACGCCGCATCAGGCTCCGCAGGACTCAACAAGTTCATCTACGGCCAAGCCGCGACGATGCAACCCCCGGACGTCCTGCTCATGGGAGGGATCGCCCTCGCCGCGATGCTCGCGACGCTGCTGTTTCTCAAAGAGTTCTCGCTCGTGTGCTTCAATGATTCATTCGCCAAAGTCGATGGTTGGCCCGTCAGTCTCATCGACCTAATCATGATGGGGCTCGTCGTGCTCGTCACCGTCGCGGGACTCCAAGCGGTGGGGCTCATCCTCGTCGTCGCGATGCTCATCATCCCCGCCGTCGCTGCTCGATTCTGGACCGAACGTCTGTGGCTCTTGGTGGTCCTCGCCGGAGTCATTGGCGCGTTGAGCGGTTACTTCGGTTCCGTGGTCTCAGCGCTGCTCCCAAGACAACCCGCCGGCGCGGTGATCGTGCTGACCTGCGGATCGATCTTTGTCATCAGTCTCATCGCCGCGCCGTCGCGAGGACTGATCGCAGCAACTATCCGAAGAATCCGGTTGCGATTGAGGATCGAATCCGATCACCTCCTCGAATACGCGCATGAGAACAACACAAAATCGATCACACAACAAGATCTGATCAAACTCTCAGCTATGAGAGGATGGTCCTCCCCATTCCGCTGGGGATTCATGAGTGTCCTGAAACTCACCGGATTCATCGAAAGCAGCAAGAATGGCCATTACGAGATCTCCAAATCCGGATCAATGCGCGGAGCACGCGTGAGTCGAAACCATGCGCTCTGGGAGCAGTACCTCATGAGCTACGCCGACATTGCGCCAAGCCATGTGGATTGGTCCGTTGATCAAGTTGAGCACGTGCTCTCGAAAGAGCTGGTTGATGAGCTTGAATCAAGTCTGACCTCCAGAGGCATCGAGATCCCCGACTACGAGGTGGTCTGGCCGTGAGTGCATCCGTATTTCAATTCGATATCGGATTGGACCTCTTCCCAATGCTCGCAGCTACCCTCGCCGCTCTGGGGTGCGGCGTGCTCGGGAACTTCCTTGTCCTCCGGAAGCTGAGTCTCATGGGAGACGCCATCAGTCATAGTGTCCTGCCGGGATTGGTGATCGCGTTTCTGATCGCTTCGACTCGCAATCCGCTCGTGATGTTCACCGGAGCTGCGATGGCTGGGGTCGTTACCGTCGTCCTAGTCGAAGTCATCAAGAAATACGGCCGCGTCGAACCCGGAGCCGCGATGGGTGTCGTGTTCAGCATCCTCTTCGCGCTCGGTGTCCTGCTTATCGAACGCGCCGCCGTGCGTCATATCGACCTCGACGCCGACTGCGTTCTCCATGGCCAACTCGAAACCCTGGTCTGGTACGGTGCTCCGGATCGGTTCGCAGAGTTGTTCCACGTCGCCACGCTCCACGAGATCCCGCGTCAGGTCCGTGTGCTGTTCCTGATGGCGGTGGGGGCGTTCCTGTTTGTTGGGTTCTTCTTCAAGGAGCTCCGCATCGCCGCGTTCGATCCATCGCTCGCGACGACGCAAGGATTCCATGCTGGATTGATGCATTACCTGCTGATGATCTTCGTCGCCGCTGCGACTGTAGCGAGCTTCGAAGCCGTTGGTTCGATCCTTGTTATCGCGATGCTCGTCTGTCCCGCGGCGACCGCTCGATTGATGACCGATCGCTTGCAGACACAGATCGCATGGAGCGTGCTCATCTCCCTGGTCTGCGGCATCGGAGGCTACATCGCCGCGACCGCGATCCCGGCTCTCTTTGGAAAGGACGCGATCAACGCCGCTGGGATGATGTCGATCGTCGCCGGCGCACTCTTCACACTCGCGATCATCGCTTCACCCCGCCATGGACTGATCATGCGCATGATCCGCCGCCGAGCACTCGCGATGAGGGTGGCGTCCGACGATGTCCTCGCCGCGATCTTCCGCGCCAAGGAGACCGGGAAGAATTCGGTTTCGGTTGCTTCATTGAACACATTGCTCGTGGGACGTGCCGTGGGACCCGCGATCTCATCAATCGTGCGCAACGGACTAGTGAATCGTGCAGACGATCAGCTCAGTTTGACGGAATCGGGCAACGAAGTCGCGCAAAACCTTGTTCGCAAGCACCGGCTCTGGGAGCACTACCTCGTCGAGGACGCGGGACTCGCTCCAGACCATGTGCACCAAACCGCGGAACTGCTCGAGCACATCGAACCAACCCCGCCACCAGGTCCACAAGAAGACCCGCACGGCAAATCAATTCCTTAAAATCAGTTATGCCTGGATCAGCCCTTCACGGATCGCCCAGCGTGACAGCTCGACACGATTGCTGCACCCCGTCTTGGCAAACGCAGATGAAATTTGGTTATCCACCGTTTTGGGTGATCGGAAAACCGTCTCGGCGATCTGCGTGCTGGTCATGCCTTGAGCAACAAGCCGCACAATCGTAATCTCACGTGGGGAGAGCTTCAGAATCTTCGACTCACGGATGGTGTTGGACTCCGATTGCAGAATCCGCTCGCGTACCTCATCGGAATAGACTTCATGACCCGCGGCGATCGCGCGCAGCCCATCAACCACAGTCTCCGCCGGCTCGTGCTTGGTGATGAACCCACTCGCGGGAAGTGACATCGCGCGTGCAACATGCGCATCGGTGGGATACGCCGTGAGGATCGCAATCTTCATATCAGGGAAGTTGGTGAGTGCATCCTTGCACGCATCGAGCGGATCACCGCCAGGCATCTCAAGATCACACAGCACAATGTCGGGCCGAAACTGCTTCACGGCTCCGAGGATGTCATCCGCTTTGTACACTCGGCTGACGACTTCCAAGTCGTCGGTGGTGTTCAGCAGCGCACAAATCGCATCCGCCACCACCTTGTGATCATCCACAACCAAGATCTTCATCGACGCTGGATGCTGTGTATTCTGTTGGACGCTCATATGAGTATCATAACAAGATTGAGGGCAAAAACTAGGTAATATTGACTAATGCCGAGCCATTTTGATAGGATCAGTCCATGATGCAGGAGATCTTAACACAGTCCAAGCATCCTGATCGCACCATCGAACCGACAGATCGCTACTACGCATTCGTCTGTTACGCGTGGTTCGCAGTGCTTTTCATAGCCTCGCAATATCTGGGGTACACATTCGGCTATGGGGTGCAATCCATCAGTGTCCTCTGGCCACCCACAGGCATACTCGGCGCGGCTCTCGCACTGCTCTCACGTAAACACTGGATCCCGATCATTCTCATCGCGTCCGTACTCGACTTCCTCAATGGCGCGACCTCCCAGAACTTCCGCACCGATCCCGATTTCCACCTCTACCTCATCATCGGACTCATCACCAACCCGATCACCGCGATCGTGTTCGCTACCACCTTCCGGATCTTCGTCCCGAACGCAAGGCCCCTCTCAGAACCCAAGGTCTTCGGGCTGTACGTCATCATCTGCGTCACCCTCAACACCGCGATCGTGTCCTTCCTCTCCATGAGCTTGCTCAGTCTCTTGATCGAAGGCTTCCCCGTCGTCGCGGGTTGGCAGCAATGGTGGTACTCCGAGTTCATGGGGCTGCTCATATTCGCGACCCCAATCATCATGATCGCCTCCTCAGCGTTCAAGACGAACCGCGCCAAGTTCCGCGTTTACGAGACCACCGCGATGCTGACCCTGTTCGCCGCCGTCACAGCCTTGCTCTTCTCGGCCCAGTTTGAGGGCACCTCTTTCCGCTACTACAAAGTCGTCTTCATGCTCCCGATCTTTGCGTGGATCATCTCCAGATTCGGTGCGGTCGTCATGTCGCTCGCAACACTCGTCTTCACACTCGTGATCCTGATCATGCTGATTTACCACGAGAGTTCTTTCGAGATCCCAGGTCGATCTGAAGCCGGAAACGTGCTCGCGGTCCAAGGATTCCTGCTCCCGGTCACACTGACCGTCCTGCTGATCGCGTCCATTCTCGAACATCGCAAAACGCAGTTCGAAACCCTCTTGGAGAACGAACTCCAAATTCGTTCACTCCGGCGTACGGAATCCCTCGGGACCATGGCCGCGGGTGTCGCCCATGACTTCGGAAACCAGGCGATCGCCGCGCGGTCCTATCTCTCTGTGATCAAAACCCAGCTCGACAAACCAAACGAAACACTCTTTAACGCCGTGCGTGGTCTCGATGAATCTTTGGACGGCGCGCAGTCGCTGACCAAATCGCTCATGATCTTCGCACGCGATGGACTCGCAGATCAATCCAGCGAGCCCATCGAGATTGATATTTGCCAAGCTGCTCAGGAAACCGCGGACTCCATGAATCAGCTCTTCGCGTCAAGGCACCACTTGGTATGCAATGTCCCAGCCGAGTCCATTTATGTCAAAGCGCACACGGGGGATATCCAGCGGATCCTCAGCAACCTGATTATCAATGCCCGAGATGCATCTGAGCCGGGACAGCAGATCGAGCTCGCGGTCCGCAAGCACAACTCAGAGGTCTGGCTCCTCGTCACCGATCATGGCACGGGCATCCCCGAACAAGATCGCCCACGGATCTTTGACCCGTTCTTCACCACCAAACCCCGAGGCCAAGGGACCGGACTCGGATTGGCCGTAGTTTCTGGAATCATCCACGAACTGGGAGGCAAGATCGACGTCGCCTCAACAGTTGGAGAGGGCACAACCATCATGATCAGTTTGCCTGTAATCGACACGCAGGAATCGGACTGAGAATTACAACTCACGAGTCCGGCGAGGTGAGTACTCCAAGAACGTGCTCGTCGCTTGCCACAACTCTTCGAGACGATCAATTCGATCATGAGCGTCCTTGCCGAGCAATTGCACCACACGAGCCACCAGCAACTCCGCCGCAATCACTGCAGGTACCGAGCTATCGAACGGACCGACCGCCGGGATCTTGAGCTGACACCAGTTCTCCGTAAGCGCTGCGAGGGGTGAGAGTGGGCCATCGGTAATCGCGACGATCTCGACTCCCAAGTTCGAGAGCGCCCGTGCGGCAGTGATCGAGTTGCGCCGATAGCGCGTGAAGTCGAACACCACCGCGACATCCCGATCCGTCGCGCTGCTCAGCTCTCGACCCGTCGCGTGCTCATCAACCAGGTGGACATCCGGACGGACCATCGACAAGCCGCTCCGTAGGACGATCGCGCCCGCCATCGAGGTCTCACCAGAGAGGATCCACACATTGCGTGATTGAGCGATCGGCTGAGCGAGCAATCCAAGCTTCTGATCGTCGAGCGCATCAAAGGTCTCGCGAACCGCATCCTCGATCCCCGTTCGAACAGGTGCCGTGGACCCGTCTTGCTGACGGATCCGCTGATGAGGGCTGGTGAGTTGATTCGAGAGTTCTGAGCGGATCCAGTTCTGCAGGTCCGTGTACCCCCCAAACCCCAGCTTGGTCGCAAACCGCACAATCGAGGGGCGACTCGTCTTCGCCTGCTCAGCAACGTCCGATACCGTCCCAAATGCCAGCAGAGTCGGATCCTCAAGCACCAATGATGCGATCCGACGCTCCGTTGGGGTCAGTTGCTCACTGACTTTGGCGATGAAATCTTGTATCGACATGACTGGCACTCCGGTGAACAGTGTATTACAATACGAACTGCCGAGTGTGCAACTTATTACAGAAACTGTCCAAACCATTTGTCGTCGAGAAACGGAGCCACCTGAATGATCCAGCCGCAAAAATATGTCCCTACGGACAAAGAACAGGCATTCCTCGAGCGTGTTGAAGATGTCCAGTACAAACGCGAGATCATCAACGGGCTCAAGCCGTTCCTGGACGAGAAGGCCCCAGAAGACATGAAGGGGTTCTACAGCTCCGACGAGCTCGTTCAGCTCGGCGGACTCAAAGGCGGCGAACGCGACGTCGAAAAGCGGATGCCAGTCAAGGTCACCCGCCACTTCTTCGAGCTCGCGACCAAGAGCAAGCCGCTCCAGCGCCTCGTAAAAGCAAGCCCCGACGAAACGATGGACCTCGCGGGTTCCGAAGACCCCGGCAACCAGATGGACTACGCGCCAGTCGAAGGTCTCCTCCACAAATACGAGATGGGGCTGCTCTACGTCGTCTCGACATGCTCGGCGCACTGCCGATTCTGCTACCGCGAGGAGCTGATCGCTCGCAAGGAAATCAAACGCGCCGACGGCACCGTCGCGAAGAAAGGCCTCGCCAAGATCCCTGAGGTCACTTCGTACATCCGTTCGTTCAACGAAGCCGTTGCGAAGAACGGCGGCCGTCACCCAGAATGTGGACGCGAGAAACTCCGCGAGGTCTTGCTCTCCGGCGGTGACCCAATGGTCCTCAACAACTCCAAGATCGCCGCATGGCTCGCCGCGCTCGCTGAAGCGGGTGTCGAATCCATCCGTATCGGTACCAAGGAAATGGCGTTCTACCCGCAACGCTTCGATGAAACGTTCTTCGCGATGCTGGATCAGTTCCATGAAGCGTACCCGCATGTGGGGCTCCATATCATGATCCACTTCGAGCACCCAGACGAGTTCCTCGTGAAGGACAATGACGGCAACTACGTCCACGACGAGAACGGCGTGCTCCAATGGGTCCCAGAGACCGGCGCCGCTATCCGAGGTGTTCTGGATCGTGGTTGGATCACCGTCGAAAACCAGACACCGATCATCAAGGACATCAACGACGATCCGGACGCACTGCGCATCATGCAGCGTGAGATGAAGCGTGTCGGCGCAGAAAACCACTACTTCTTCTGCGGCCGTGACATCGTTGCGTACAAAGCGTTCAATATCCCGATCGAAGAATCCTGGAGAATCCTCAACGAATCCCAGAAGGGGCTCTCAGGTGTCGAAACCCACGCTCGACTCTCGATCACCCACTACAAAGGGAAAACCGAGGTCAACGCGGTCACCAACGAACCGATCCCAGGTCTCAAAGGCAGCGAGAATGGCGTCGTGATCTTCAAGCTCCTCCGCAACGCGCACGGCGCACCTGATCGCGGCAAGGTCTGTATCGTCGGGCGCAACCCAGATGCGGTCTGGTTCGATGATTACGCGGATCGTGTGCTGTTCGACGAAGCAGGTTTGTTTGAGTACAGCCGCGTTGTTGAAGTGAAGGAAGAAGCCGAGCAGGTATCGCAATGATCAACAAGCAGGTGTCCAGCACCGCTGATGCGGTCCGTGATGTCTTCGATGGTGCCAAGGTGATGGTGAGCGGGTTCGGCGAAGCCGGGAGCCCGATCGAGCTCATCCATGCGCTGATCGATCAAGGCGCGAAAGACCTCACCGTCATCAGCAACAACTGCGGCAGCGGAGAGGTCGGACTCGCGGCCCTCCTCAAAGCCGGACGCGTTTCCAAAGTCATCTGTTCCTTCCCTCGGACCGCGAACTCTACGGTCTTTCCCGATCTGTACCACAGCGGGAAGATCGAGCTTGAGCTCGTCCCGCAGGGAACCCTCGCCGAGCGTATCCGTGCCGGAGGTGCCGGAATCCCCGCGTTCTACACACCCGCCGCGGTCGGGACCCCGCTCGCGGAAGGCAAAGAGTCACGCGACTTCGACGGCAAGACTTACATCATGGAGCAGGGTCTCAAAGCAGACTTCGCGTTGATCAAGGGACGCGCCGCCGACACCCACGGCAACATCGTGTACAACAAAACCGCACGCAACTTCGGCCCAATCATGGCGATGGCATCCAATGTCGCGATCGTCCAAGCGCAGCAGGTCAGCGAGCCCGGCGCGATCGATCCTGAAGTGGTTGTGACGCCTGGGATCTTCGTGAACCGCGTGGTTGAGGTTGCCCAGCCCGTGCATGAATCCGAACTAGTCAACGCCGGAGCAACCTACCCATGAGCCAGGACACACAGCAAATGGGACGCACCCGCGAAGAGATGGCGCAGCGTCTTGCAACGGACATCCCCAACGGTTCATACGTCAACCTCGGGATCGGTATCCCAGAACTCGTCGCCAAGTTCGTCCCTGAAGGTCGAACCCTGATCTACCACACCGAGAACGGCTTGCTGGGGATGGGACCATCCCCAGCAGAGGGTCAGGGTGATCCCGAGCTCATCAACGCCGGGAAGCGCTATGTCACGACCAATCCTGGCGCCGCGTTCTTCCACCACGCCGACAGCTTCTCGATGATCCGAGGCGGACATATCGACCTCTGCGTTCTCGGAGCGATGCAGGTCGCCCAAAACGGAGACCTCGCCAACTGGTCGACCGGAGCTCCAGACGCGATTCCAGCAGTGGGGGGCGCGATGGATCTGGTCGCAGGTGTCAAGTCTGTGTACGTCATCACCCAGCACTGCACCAAAAAAGGCGAGCCCAAGCTTGTCGAACAATGCACATTCCCGCTGACAGGTCAGGGAGTCATTACCCGCGTCTACACAGACCTCGCCGTCATCGAGATCACTCCCAAGGGATTCGAACTCGTCGAGCTGAGCCCGGGCGTGGACTTTGAGTATGTGCAAGAACGAACCGGCGCCAAGCTGCACCCGATCCCAAACTGAACTCGATAGGATCCCATCATGAGCACACCTACCCAAGTCAATCGAAGTGCTGAACTCTACGAGAGGGCTTGCAAAGTCCTTCCCGGCGGTGTGAGCAGAAACACAGTTCTCAGGGATCCATATCCGGCGTACGCCAGTCACGGCGAGGGATGCCGAATCATTGATATCGAGGGGGTCTCCCGCATTGACTTTGCCAACAACATGGCATCGCTCATCCATGGACACGCGGATCCCGACATCGTTGCTGCAGTCACCGAGCAACTCACAAAGGGCAGTGCGTTCACCATGGCGACCGAGGTCGAGGTGCAGTACGCCGAGCATCTCTGCTCACGCAATCCAGGATTCGAAAGACTCCGTTTCGTCAACTCCGGGACCGAAGCGATCATGGTCTCGCTCAAAGCATCCCGAGCTTTCACAGGGAAAGCAAAGATCGCCAAAGCCGAGGGGTCATACCACGGCGGATACGACTACGCAGAAGTAAGCCAAGCACCCAACCCCGACACGTGGGGTGAAGTCGAACGACCAAACAGCGTCCCCCTCGCGCACGGCACACCTCAGTCCGCACTCGACGATGTCATCATCATCCCCTACAACGACATCGAACGCTCCATCGCGATTCTCGAACAACACAAAGACGATCTCGCGTGTGTGCTCCTTGATCTGATGCCTCACCGCGTCGGTCTCAATCCAGCGAACACGGACTTCGCCCAAGCGATCCGGAAGTGGACTCAAGAAAACAACGTGCTCCTCGTGCTTGACGAAGTGATTACCTTCCGATGTGGGCACGGCGGGCTCCAAACACGCTTCGGGATCACCCCAGACCTGACAGCGATGGGGAAGATGATCGGAGGAGGATTCCCCATCGGCGCCCTTGCGGGACGAAGCGATGTGATGGAAGTCCTCAATCCACGAGCAAAGAAAGTGCTCTTTCCACACTCTGGGACGTTCTCAGCGAATCCGATCACGCTCACAGCTGGTTTAGTAGCGATGGAGAAGTTCGATGATGTCGCGGTTGATCGACTTAATGCACTCGCGCATCGCGCCATGGAAGGCATCAATGTCGCGATCCGTGATACAGGGATCAACGCGTGCGTCACAGGTGATGGCTCAATGTTCCGTGTGCATATGAAGGCGCATCCGCCGCACAACTTCCGCGAAGCGTACATGACCCCAGACGAGAGCGCCAAGATCAAGTTCCTGCTCGATCACCTGTTCGATTCAGGGTTCGTGATGATCAACACCTGTTCAGCAACGATGTCCACACCGATGACCGAGCACGATATCGATGCGCTTGTCGCTGCGATCAAAGCAGGATTCGAGAAGATCATCGAAAGCGAATGATTACTCGCGTTCGAAAACCGTCGCGAGCCCCTGCCCGACACCAACACACAGCGCCGCGATACCACGCTTCGCGTTGTCACGCGCCATCTGATGCAACAGCGTCGTCGCGATGCGTGTGCCACTGCATCCCAGCGGGTGCCCAATCGCGATCGCGCCGCCGTTGACATTGACCTTGGATTGATCCAGCCCAAGCTCTCGCACGCACGCGATCGATTGAGCCGCGAACGCCTCGTTGAGTTCAACCAGATCGATGTCGTCAAGGGAGCACTGCGCGCGGTCCAGCGCCTTGCGGATCGCCGGTACTGGACCGATCCCCATGTACGCCGGATCAACACCAGCCGAGGCGCTCTTGCCAACATACGCGATCGGTGTGAGTCCCAGTGCCTTTGCTTTGCTCTCTTCGACGAGCAGCATCGCCGCCGCGCCGTCGTTGATCCCGGAAGAGTTCCCAGCGGTCACCGTCCCGAGTTCATCGGTCGCAAACACAGGACGCAGCGAAGCGAGTTTTTCAAGCGGCGTATCAGGACGCGGATGCTCGTCCGTGCTGACAACAACCGGAGCGCCCTTTCGCTGCGGGACCTCGACAGAGATCAACTCATCAGCGAACAGCCCCTTGTCGTGTGCCGCTTTCCAGCGTTGCTGACTCTGATACGCGAACGCGTCCTGATCCTCACGGCTGATCCGATGCTTGCGTGCAACGTTCTCCGCTGTCTCACCCATCGGGAAGGGATGATGCAACTCTGCAAGCTTCGGATTCGTGAATCGCCAACCAATTGATGTATCAAAAATCTCCTGCGAGCGATCGAACGCGGTCTGAGCTTTGCTCATCACCAACGGCGCTCGGCTCATGGACTCGACACCACCTGCGATAAACACATCGCCTTGATCCGCTTCGATCATCCGTGCAGCGACATTGATCGCTTCAAGCCCCGACGCGCAGAGCCGATTAACAGTCGATCCAGGAACTGACTCCGGGAGTCCTGCGAGCAGCGCCGACATACGCGCAACATTGCGATTGTCCTCGCCCGCTTGATTCGTCGCGCCGAGATACACATCGTCTACCAATGCGCCATCGATCCCGCTCCGCTCGATCACCGCTCGGATCACATGCGCGGCCAGATCATCAGGACGTACCGACGAAAGCGAACCGCCGTATCGTCCGATCGGGGTCCGCAACGCACAAACAACAGCGGCTCTTCTTTGCATTGCCAATCATAGGTTCTCAGTACAGATCAATCCCAAAACAAGCTCCACTGAAGACATCCAAGAGGACCGAATTCTCGAACGATCAACCCGATCCCAACCCCGATTTGTATACAATCCACCAATGACCAAGGCCTGGAATCTCGACACCGCCCGCCGAAGCTCAATCACCATTGTTGATGGGATCCGAGTGGGCCATTCAACCGATGAGCAGCGCTCAACCGGATGCACTGCAATCGTTTGTGATCAAGACTCCGTCGCCGGCGTTGATGTCCGAGGAGGAGCCACCGCATCTCACGAGATCGAACTGCTCAATCCCACAGGCCTCGTTGATCGCGTCCAAGCAATCATGCTGACCGGCGGATCCGCGATGGGTCTCGCGTCCGCCACCGGTGCTTCCAGCTTCATGCGTGAAGCCGGTCGTGGGTTCAAGACCAATCAGGGAGCCGTCCCCATCGTGCCCGCCGCGGCGTTGTACGACCTCGGGATCGGAGACCACGAAGCACACCCTAGCGCCGAGTCCGGATACGAAGCGTGCAAGAACGCGAGTGCAGATTTCAAGCGTGGAAACGTGGGCGCTGGATGCGGAGCTGTGGTCGGCAAGGTATTCGGACACGCCCACGCGACGAAGTCGGGGCTGGGTACCGCAGGATGGGAAACCGACGACGGACTCAAAATCGGCGCCTTGGTCGCACTCAACGCCTTTGGTGATATCCTGCATCCCGAAACAGGAACCATCATCGCCGGCGCTCGAAACGACGACGACCTCCCACTCAACACACGGCAATCCATCCTGATGGGTAACCGAGAACCCATCATGTTCGGATCCAACACCACACTCTGCGTCGTTGCGACCAACGCCAAGCTCGATAAAACCCAAGCGTGCATCGTGTCGCGGATCGCCCAATCAGGACTGAGCCGAGTGGTCACCCCATGCCACACCCAGTACGACGGCGACATGGTCTTCACCCTGTCAACCGGCGATCAACACCACGACCTCAACCGCATCGGTACCCTCGCGTCGATGCTCATCGAAGCCGCGATCTGTGACGCGATCTATCAAGCAACCTCCGCCCACTCCATCCCCAGCGCCTCCGAGCTTGGATGGATCGGAGACTCCCAGTCACAAGGCCAATCATGACCACCGCCGGCCCGTTCATCCACATCCACTCCCTCGAGTCCTCCAAACTCGGAGATGGTCTTGAGCAGGGACTCGGACCATCCGCGCTCCGCGATCTTTCCGTACGCGCCCTCTTCCTTGCGAATCCTGAAGACATCGTGGTCATCAACAAAGCGCCCGACCAAGCATGGCTCGACTACCTCAAGCACATCGGAATCCAGCTCCCAACAATCCACATCCCAAACGGCTCGGGAGAAACACTCGTCGAAATGATCACGCAAGATCTCGAACTCTGCTCAATGCTGAGCGGTTCAGGATTCCCGATCAAGCCGTATATGGGGGGGCAGCAAATCCAAACGCTCGCCCACCAGCTGGGTCTGAAACTCCTCGCTCCGGAAGCCGAGCTCCTCGATCAGCTCAATCACAAATCCAATCTAGATCAGATCCTCCAAGACATCGGTCTGCCTCGGATTTCCACTCAGGTGAGCACCAAAGAGCACATCGTCTCCGATGCCCGATCCGGATTCCAAGACCTCGGGCCGCTCATGATCCGCTCAGACCTAAGTATCGGTGGACACGGCGTCTGGCGCATCGAGTCACTAGCGGACCTCGAACACCTCGAATCCGGTATCCAAGCCGCAACTTCTGGAAGACAGTTCATCTGGCAACCCCTCAAGTCGGTCACCAACTCACCCAACGTCCAGTTCGAGATCGACGACGACACCTGCACCCTGCTCGGCGTGTCCGCGCAGCAGATGACCGAGAGCTTCGCCTTTGGTGGGAACGACTACCCCAGCGAACTCACAAACTCCGCTGAGCTCATCGAGCAATCCACCAAAGCCGCTCATTGGCTCCAAGCACAAGGATACCGAGGTTTCGTCGGACTCGATTTCATCGTTACGACGGATCAACACATCTACATCGTCGAGATCAACCCGCGCGTCAACACCTCCTCCTTTCCGCTCATGCTCAGCACACGTCTCGGTACCGCTGCATTCAAACTGATGACCGGAATTCGAGTCAATCCAGACGATCTCGGAGCATTCCTGAACACCGCTACGTCAACTGACCTCTATAAACCGGACACCAACTCGGGCTACATCCCGCTGATGCCGTTGACCAGCACCCGTCCGATTCTCGATGCGATGGTGTTCGCCGATTCGCTCAGTTCCGCACAGTTAATCGCTGACAGGGTCATATCGAGCGCACTCATGCCAGACGCTGCGGAGAATCATCCTTGAGTGCCAGTGAGTATCCAATCATCATCGATGGCGCTCCGCTCCATCAGATCGCCGAACAGTTCGGAACCCCGCTCTATGTCTACGGCGGGAACTCAATCCAATCGGGCGTGCAAGCACTCATCGACTCCGTGAGTGATCACATCGAAGTCTACTACTCGCTCAAAGCCAATCCCGCGATCGCGATCTGCTCGCTCATCCGACAAGCCGGCATCCACGGCACCGAAATCGCATCCAGCGGCGAACTCGTCGCGGCTCTACACAGTGGTTTTAATCCAGCGTCCATCCTCTTTGCCGGACCCGGAAAGACAGACGACGAACTCCGTGACGCGATCCGAGCCGGAGTCGGACAGATCAACGCCGAGTCCATCAACGAGATCCGAAGAATCCAAGCATTTGCACAAGCACTCAACACCACCCAAAGCGTCGGTGTTCGCATCAACCCAGCCAACACCGCAGTCGATTCCGCGAAGATCCAAACCTCAGGGCAAGGCCAGAAGTTCGGCATCGAACAAGCACACGCAGCCGAAGCAATCAAAGAGATCGAAAGCTCCCCGAACCTCAAGTTCGCAGGGATCCACACCATGCTGGGATCACAAGTGCTCGATGCGGACGAACTCTTGAAATCCTGCGATTCAACAATCACGATGGTCCTGCGGATCGCTGAGCAATCTCAATCATCCATCCCCTCCATCAACTTCGGTGGGGGGCTCGGGGTTGCCCACAAGGACGATGACAAACAGTTCGACATTCCTCAGTTCGGAAAGCGCCTCGTAGAACTCGTCGCAAGCTCACGAACACACCCAGCCTTGGAATCCACTCGCTTCATGATCGAGCCGGGGCGCATCCTCGTGTCTCAACACGGCTACTACATCACTCGCGTCATAGACGTAAAGGAATCCAACGGCACCAAGGTCGCGATCCTCGACGGCGGGATCAACCACGCACTCCTCCCGATTACCGCCAATCAGTACCGAGTCCAGATCATCAGCCGCGAAACAGACGCGAGTCAATCACCGGTCACCATCGGAGGACCGCTCTGCACGTCTGCTGATCAATGGCGATCGCAGGTCGCTCTCGACAATGTCCAGATCGGAGACCTGATCGCGATGCACAACGCGGGCGCGTACGGACTCACCGCGTCTATGACCAAGTTCCTGAGCAGAGAGACCCCAGCCGAAATCCTGATCCTCGATGGCGAGCCGCATCTCATTAGAAAGCGATCAACGCCAGACGCCGTCCTCACCGGACAATCCCTCCCCGCTCCGCTCGCGATCGACTAAACTCATCCATGCAGGTTGTGCAGTCAGTACAGGACGTCACCCATCGCGTGCGGGAAGCGCGGGATCAAGGGCATTCCATCGGTTTGGTCCCAACCCAAGGGTGTCTCCATGTCGGTCACCAGTCGCTCATCACCGCCGCCAAAGAGCAGAGCGAATTCGTCGTCGTCAGTATCTTTGTGAACCCGCTGCAGTTCAGGCGCAATGCGTACGAGGCATACCCCCGCGATATTGCTCAGGATCTCAAGCTCGCCGAGGAGAGTGGGGCGGATCTGGTCTTTGCTCCGCAGGTCGCAGACATCTATCCAACCTTGCCAAAGCACGACGAAATGCTGGATTGGCTGTTCGATCTCCAAGACGGACAGCCCCTCGATCGTGATCCTTCCGAGTTCCGCATCGATCGCCCCACGGACCATCCTGAGTTCGAGTACGTCCGTGTCCCTAAACGTCTGACCCATCGAATGGACGGCATAGACCACCCCTGGCACTTCGATGGCGTCGCAACCGTTGTCCGGAACCTCTTCGAGACCATCAATCCCGACCATGCGTACTTCGGACTCAAGGACGTCCAGCAACTCGCGATCCTGCAATCAATGAACCAGTGGATGGGGTCCAAGCTCAGCATCGTCCCAGTGCCAGTCGTCCGAGACGAAGACGGCCTCGCAACAAGTTCGCGATTAGTGATGCTCAATGAATCACAAAGAACAATCGCTGTAGACGTTGTTCGCGCCATCTACGAAGCTGCGAAACAAATCAAGTACAATCATCTCAGCGCACCCCAAGCGGAGGCGGAGTTCAAAGCAAGCATCCGTCGCATCGAGACTGTTCAGGACCAACTCGAGCTCGACGCCTTCACCTACACCGATTCCACCACGCTTGAGCCAATAAACCAATACGATGGGAACGCGATCCTCTATATCGCGTATCTCATCAACGGCATCCGCCTCGCCGAGACCATCAGCATGACAGAAATCAGCGACGACGGAGGCAACTGAATCGCCGAGCATTTTAAAATGTATGGTGGTCGGGACACTGACTCGGAGCGTCCAAGAATGAAGAAAAACGGTGCGGGAGGGATTCGAACCCACGGACCCTTTGCAGGGTCACTCGATTTCAAGTCGAGCGCCTTCAACCGCTCAGCCACCGCACCAGCGATGAACCATATTTGGCCCAGAGCGTTGGAAACAATAGCGATCCAAAGCCCGTAGATCGTCCGTCATCGACCAAAAAACTGGTCGATCTGCAGTTTGAGTGTGACTTTGATGGATACTTCGCTTCTATGAAGTCTTATCGACGTCGACGCATGCCCACGAGCCCGATCATGCCCAGTGCGAGCGAGCCCGGAGCGGGGACGACGGTCCCGACGCTCAGGTTGTCGATCGCGATCGCGTTGCGAGCAAACTCATTGTGCGAGTCACGGATCTCAGCCGATGCGTAGCTCCCAATGCGCATCAGATCGTACCCGCCGCCGACGAACCCGACATACTCGCCGGTGATCGCGTCGATGTCCATCTCAGAAACGAGCGAGCCGTCCGAGTAGAACTGAACCCAGATGTACATCGTGCCAATATTGAGCGGCGACCAACCAGTGCTGATCTGCATATCCACATCGGTGAAGTCTTCCCCGCTGACGAGGGAGATATCGATCATTTCGAGAGCGCCAGTGTTCGCGTAGAACATCTCCGAGCCATCGAGCCCCGGAGCGTTCCAGCTGTAGTAATCCCGACTCACACTGACCTCAATCCCGTCCTCTTGGTATCCATCGAGCGATTGCTCGTCGACGAGTCCGTTGAAGTTCGCGGAGTTGGTCACGCCACCGATCATTGTGGAATCACTCGTGTACGTCGAAATATCAGCAGCAGCCCCGCACGCGATCGTCGCGATGGTCATCATGCAGCTCATTCGTTGAATACTCATATCGTGTCTCCCCATTGAGATCGTTTGGCCACGCGACGTACAGACCCCGCGCCTCGGTTTCAGTACTAAGAGGCACCAAAAACGCCCCCTGTGCCAACAACTTTGAACATTTTCAAGGTGTTTCTGCCTAATCGATCTCACTGGAAACCCGCCAAAATAGGCACAAAATCGTCCCATAACGCCCTATATCCAGCCTCTCACCGCTCAGCAAGCTTCTAACCCCCCTCACAAACCGAACTGGAGCGAAACGATGTCCTCTTTTTCTTGGCATCCCCCCAAAGCTGAGGTAACTTTCAGTAACTAGGTACAACACCTCTGATTTGTTGGGGAGACATCCGTAATGGCTATGAATATTCGAACACTCGCGCTCTCGATCTCTATGGGATCACTCGTTGCCACCGCCACCGCTGGTCCAGACTGGATCGAAGACGGCGACGCCGGCAGCACCCTCGGAGACGCTCAAGACGCAACCTCAGTCGGTGAACTCAACACTATTGCCGGCACCCTCGGCGGAATGGACACCGAAGACGTCTACAAACTCGTCATCCTCAACGGTGACAACATCGGTGGCGCCGTCCAGTTCGGACTCAACTTCACCTCAGAACCAGGCCAGGGATTCAACCCAGCACTCTGGCTCTTCGACAGCGAAGGCTTCGGCGTCCTCGGTAACGACGACGACCCAATCCTCGGCGGACCAGACGCACGCCTGACCACTCCATCGACCGATGGTGTGACGCTGCTCCTCCCTCCAGGAATCTACTTCCTCGCGATCACCGAAAGCGGAAACGTCCCGCTCAGCTTCCGCGGCGGAGCCGGACTCGGTGAAGGCGCCTTCGAGGAAATCTTCTCCTTTGACAGCTCCACCGAAGTCTCAGGACCTGACGGCATCGGTGCCGACAACCCACTGGCCGCATGGACCGGTGGTCCCGGAAACGTCGGCGGCTACGGCGTCGAAATCACCCCAACCCCAGGCAGTGCCGCAGTCTTCGCATTCGCAGGACTCGCGATGAGCCAACGTCGCCGCTAATCAAGCGACTCGAACAACCCAAGCACATCACCCATCGGAGGCCGTCTCGGTCTCCGATGCTTTGTTTTCGATGATCCGCAGCACTCGCCCCGCTACCTCAAGCAGCCGAGCATCGCCAAGCAGCTCACGAATACGGACGGCCTCGCGAGCGTGGGGGACCGCGTCCGCGTATTGCCCGTTATGGAAATACGCCTCAGCGAGTGTTTGCTGTGTTTCAGCAACCGAAGCGGTGTCTTCGCCGAGCAGCAACTGCTTGAGCGCAAGCGCTTCAACCAACTTCTGGATCGCTTCCTCGTGCTTCCCAAGCTGAATGAGAGTACCACCCAAGCTATCGAGCGTCTTCGCCAGCCAGACCGGTTTGGGATCATCTTCAGGCTGGTTGTTGAGAATCTCGATCAGTTCACGGAAGATCCCCTCAGCAAGATCATACTTCCGCTGCTGTGTGTAAAGCGAAGCGATCGAGTTGTTGGTCTGCGCCACCTGAATATCGTCCGGCCCAAGCAGCGTCAGCTTGATCCGCTTGGCGCGTTGATAAAGCGGCAGCGCCGCATCAAAGTTCCCGAGCCGCATATTGGTGGACCCAAGATGGTCGAGTGTGGTCGCAAGAGCAACCGCTTCTGGATTATCAATATCAAACAAGTCCTCGCGCATCGCAAGCGCTTCTTCGTAGTTCTTCTTTGCCTGATCAAAGTCGTTCATAAAGTACTGAGCACGCGCGATATTGTGCAGCGAGGTCGCGATCGCTGGATGAGGCGACTTGTGCAGATTGGTCTGGATCGCGTGGACCTTCAAGAACGATGACAACGCACGCTCAAAGTCCTCGTATCCGAGATACGCCTCACCAATGTTGGTGTAGAACACCGCCAAGCTCTCTTTGTCGCTTGTGAAAATCGTCTCGCCGTGGTCCGAGTAGAGGTCGAGCAAGCGCTTCGCAAGCGCCGGCCCCTGCCCACGCTGGACGTCCATCTCATTGAGCGTGCTGAGCATGTTGTCCAGCGCCAGTTGTCTCGCCTCGATTCGCTGGACCCACTGCGTCGCAGCGAATCCAGCGCCGATCGAGAACACGATCAGGATGCAGAGAGCCGCGATCGTCACGCCCGTGTTGCGGCGAACAAACTTCGTCGTCTTGTACACCATGCTCGGTGGACGCGCCGAGATCGGCTGATCCCCAAGCGAACGACGGATATCCGCGGACAAATCCGCAACGCTCTGATACCGACGATCCTTGTCCTTATCGAGTGCCTTGCCGACGATGATCTCGATGTCACCAGAGAGCGATCCGTCGTGCTTACTCAGCTTCGTGGGGTTCGTGTCCTGGATGACCCGGACCGCCTCGTGGATCGCTTTGCTCTCCAGATCGTACGGGAACTTCCCAGTCAGGATTTCATAGAGCACCACACCAAGCGCGTACACATCGGATCGCGTATCGAGATTCAGCGTATCACCGATCGCTTGCTCGGGACTCATGTAGTACAGCGTGCCAATCAACTGCCCCACGTTGGTCTGCATCGTGGCGCCAGACGAACTCGAGTCCGTCGCGCGAGCAACACCAAAGTCCAGCACCTTCGGCTCCCCATCCTGATCAACCAGCACGTTCGCGGGTTTCAGGTCGCGATGAATAATCCCCTTCGCGTGCGCGTGCTGGATCGCGTCACAGAGCTTGACGAACAGCTCAAGCTTCTTGCGCGTGCTGAGCTTGTGCTCTTTGACATAATCCCCCATCTCCTGACCATCGACATACTCCATCGCGAAGTAAGGCGACCCCGACCCCGAATCAATCCCCGCTTCATGAATCTGCGCGATATTGGGATGGTGCAGACGACCCAAGATCTCCGCTTCAAGATCGAAACGCCGGATCGATTTGGATGAAAGCACACCGGGACGGATCAGCTTGAGCGCGACTTGCCGATTCGGTTTGCTCTGCGTCGCGCGGTACACCGCGCCCATGCCACCAACCCCGAGCACCTTATCAATCGTGTATTTCCCAACCTCAGTCCCAGGCGGCAGCGTCGGGACGTCGTGCTCGTACTCAACATAGTCCGGGATCGTGACGTCATCCGCAGCCGTATGGATCGCGTCCTCCGCGATGGTCTCCATCGTCTTGCTCAGGTCCCGTGGTGGAGGCTTCTGCTCATCCATAAGTCCAGTATACGCTCAGATTCACCATTCCTAGACACTGTTTTAGAGAATCACACCTATTCTGAGCTCAGTCCGGACTCTCGCAGGAACACTCGATTTAGGAGTGAATCCCCACCGAAGCGATCGTGGTATCGTCCCGCAGCTGATCAGACTGCGCGTACGCAAGCACCCCCTCGAGCAGCTTGGTCACATCATCCCGATGCGTCTTGCATGTCCTGAGCAGCGCCCCAGCGCGCTCCATGCCGTATTCCTCCTCGGAGTCCGGCTCGGTTTGCTCGACGATCCCATCAGAGAAAATCACCATCCGCTGACCAGGCTCAAGCCGAAGATGCTCGGAGGTGTACTCCGTATCCGGATCAATCCCGACGACGAAGCCACCTGTAAACTCAGGTTTCTTCGCGTCCCCGTCGTTTTGCGTGATGAGCCAGTGCCCGTGACCCGCGTCAATGAACTCGACTTCAGCGCCGCCGCCGGACTCGTCATTCTTGATGACCCCGATCCACATCGTGACAAACTGCCCCATCGATCGGTGCGCGATGTGGTTGTTGAGCTTGGTCATCACCGTGCTGATGTCAGAGGTCTGATCAAACATCGCGTGGATATAGCTCTGCGTCGTCGCCATCATGATCGCGGCTCCAGCACCCTTCCCAGAAACATCACCAAGAAAGGCGCAGATCCGTCCGTCTTTGAGCTCGACCACCCCAAACAGATCACCCGCGACCATCCGACCCGGACGCATCAGCATGGAATACGAAACCGGACCCACAACTCCGTCTGATGGAGGGAGCAGGAGCCGTTGAGCGCTCGCCGCCGCGTCGAGGTCGTACTGCATCGCGTGCTGCTGAATCTCGAGTTCCTTGCCGCGCAGGTTGGAAGCCGTGAGACCGAGCAATCGCCCGACCGCCATCCCGAACGAGGACGCGTCATGCTTGACCGTGCTCTCCGATCCGCGCGCATCAAGATACAGATACCCGATCGGGACCTCATCAATCATCACAGGCACACACAGCGCCGAGTGGATATCAAGCTCCGCGATACTCTGCCCATAATCCGCACGCGATGCACTGCCTGTCAAACGAACAACCTCGCCCTCAGATGCCGACTCAAGCAAGGATTGACTGAAGTTCACCGAGCTCACATTATCGAGCGGGTTCTTGCTCTGGAATGCAACCGTCTCGTACTGACCGACCTCTTCAAGTGGTGTGAGGAAAGCCGCGCGAGAGAACCCAGTCGATTCAACCATCGCGTGCAGAGCACTATTCGCGGCTTCCGCAAGATCAGCAGAGCGATGAATCTTGTCCGCGCATTCAAGCAGCACCGCAAGCCGATGACTCGCGAGATTCGCCAGCGGCTCAGCAACCACGCGCTCAACCAGTCCCGTGCTGTCACTGGTGTCATTCATCGTCTGGATCAGCGTCGAGTCCACGCCCGTGCTCTGCTGGTCCCCAAGCTTGACGCGGAACACCCACGAGCCAACGCGGATCACGTCCCCATGCGAGAGCGGGGTCGCGTAATCGGGGAGCAGCTTCGTGCCGTTGAGCTGCGTGCCGTTGCGTGAGCCCAGATCAGTGATATGCCAGCCGTTCTTGTCCGCGATGGTAAAGTGCTTCCGCGAGATGGACGCGTCGGGGTCCTCCAGCGGATAGTCGCAACTGGAACTGCGTCCAAAGTCCTTGGTATCCCCTCCAGCAAACTCGATCGGATCAAGCTTCGCCGGCCCCTTAGCAAGGATCAACTGCATGGATTCTGATGAAGATTCGGTCACATCTATCCCCTGATGTACGAGTTCGATTGGGCACAAACAAGCAGCGCGAATCCATCATACAAGAGTCCGAGCAACCTGGTAACAAAAATACAGGCACAAAAAAACAGCCCTATCAAGGACTGTTCAAAGCGGGTGAACGGACTCGAACCGTCAACATTCAGCTTGGAAGGCTGACGCTCTACCATTGAGCTACACCCGCAAGGTGGAGCTATTCTAGACCCCCTCCAGTTGCTCGGCTACACCCCAGCAAACTCCGAGATGCTTCCAACGCAAAATCATTGAGCTTTAATTGCCCGGATCGCCATGAACATCGGGATCTCCAAGCGAGCCGTATTCTCAGCCTTCGCTCGAGGTCCAGGTTGGCTCTGACGCTTGCTGCTCCATTCCTCCACAGCATCAATCAGCATCCCGCTCTTGCCAATCGAGCTCATGTACGCCGCCATGGGACGGTGATAGGTGTGGGTCTTGACCGCCGCTGCTCCAGAGCTGACCTGCCCCGGATTCATGACGATCTCCTGCGTACGCTCGCTCATGTACTGGTCCACGCGACGGAACTGCACGGGCTGTCTTGTCCGCTCGTCGTTGATCCATCCCCAGGAAGTCGCTCCGGGATTCCGGAACGCCGGATGGAGGATCACCGCGACGAAGCGTCCGCCCGCACGTAGTTTCGAGAACACGCCCTCAAAGACCTGATCAATCCGATCAATATTCATCAGCGCCAGCACACACGCCGCCGCATCAAACATCCCCTCACCCAGATCAATCGCACCAAGATCTCGTGCATCCCCGACGTGAAAGGTAATCGATTCTGGAGACTGTCCGCTCGCTCGTTCAATCAACGAAGGCGACAAATCAACACCGACCGCCGTCGCGCCCGGCTGTTGATTGATCAGATGACGCGACACAAGCCCCTGCCCGCACGCGACATCAAGCAAACGCTCGCCGGATTGCAGATCAAGCAATCGAGACACGCCGGGAAGCACCAGATTCTCATGATGATCCGACCCCTTCACCGACAGCAGGTCGTCGTACCAGCCCGCGACCTTGTCCCATCCTTCCTTATCCGGATCTGACGCGACTTGCTCGGCCTCGCTTGCCATCCCGACCGCAGGCTCTGCCCCGATCACATTCCAGAACGACCGCGGTGCAGGAACACGCACACGATTAATCTTCTCCGTCTCGGGATCCTCATACCGAACCTCAAAAGCGTGCATCGCGAGTCGATGCAGATCGTCGCGCGTCGATCCCAGATCACGATCCCCTAGGATCGGGTGTCCTGATTTGGCAAGATGCTGACGGATCTGTCCATCAATATCAGGACGTGCGCGCACCTGGAGCAGCGAGAGCCCGCCGCCCGATGCGATCACTCGGAAGTGCGTGACCGGATTAGCGCCGCTCTTGGACGAGCCGTCGAGATGCCCGTTGATCGATGAGCCGGTCTTGACGATGTCTTCGTCGTACTCGCCCTCCACCAGAACGAGGTAGTTGGTCTCGGGACGTGTCATCTGCCGAGGGGTGTCCACCTCATCGCGTGTCCGGACCAGCAGCACGGCGCCCGATGCGAGCGTGTCGATCTCATGAGCCGGACGCATCTTGTGCTTGCGCACAAACCCAAGCTCCCACACCGACTCCCGCAGCGTCTCATGGCTCTCGCCACGGATCGGCAGACCCGCCGGCTTGTTGACCACACACACCGCGTCGTCCTTAAACACCACGTCTGCCTTGGGTGGCTTTGGCATCCGTTGTTCATCGCGAAAGTCTGGCCGACCTCCCGGACGCCCCATCGGTCTGCCCATCGGACGACCACGCGGAGGGCCGCCACGCCCGCCGCCCTGTCCGCCACCGTGACCACCACCAAACGGCGGACGTCCGCCGCCGCGATCATTGCCAAAGGGTGGACGACCACGATTTGAACGCGAATCAGAGTGATGCATGTGAAGAGGTCTCCGCGTTGGTGTTCTGGTTCTTCCGTGTCTCGACGAGATCAGCGAGATGCCCGATCAACCAGGTCGCAAACTCTGGTTTGGTGATGCGTCCGCCTGTGTTGAGGTCCACATCGAGCCCGTGATCCGTGTTCCCGATCAGCCGAGCGTCAATCATGTCCCCATCCATCGTTTCAAGCGGATTGGCCACGATCAGGTCAATATCTTTTTTGTTCAGTTTCCGCAGCGCCGACGCCTCCAGTTGATCCGCCGGCTCAAGCGCAAATCCAACAAGCAGCTGGTCAACACGCGCCTTCTTCGAGCATCCCGCGAGCAGATCGGGAGTCGATTCGAGATTGATACTCAGATCATCCCCAGTGCGCCGCCGTTTGCCCTCGCAGTCGACCTCGCACGCCTTGGGACGATAATCCGCGACCGCCGCCGCCATGATCAGACAATCACACCACGAAAGATGTTCCGCGAGCGCATCCTCAAGATCCTGAGCAGATCCGAAGCGGACCACCTCAATCCCTGCATGAGACGGGACTTGTGCGTTAGGACCCAGAAGCAGCCGGACCTCCCACCCGAGCTCAGCCGCTCGATCAGCAAGCGAGGAACCCACCTTCCCCGACGACCGATTCCCGATGAATCGGACAGCATCTATAGGTTCGTACGTCGGTCCTGCGCTAATGAGCAATCGTGCCAAGGGAGGGTCCTTCAGTTGTCAGAGAGTCTGATACATCCATTATGGAACTGTTATGGATACACATCGTAGAACCTTCAAGGCGATCCGTCGCCGAAAAGTGGGGGATCAGACCGGTCTCAAGCAGGATTGATCCCGTTTTTTACACCAGCATCGCGGCATGCGACGCTATAGTGACGCTCGATTAAACCCGGTCCGACAGAACCGACGTAAAGGGATCCGTATATCCATGGCCAGAAGTCGAAAGAAACTTGGTGAAATCCTCGTTGCACAAGGCGTCATTGACGACAACCAAGTCAACGAAGGACTCAAGAAAGCAAAGGAAGGCGGCACCAGAATCGGCGAAGCACTCGTCGAACTCGGTCTCGTCTCCGACCATCAGGTGCTCAAAGCCCTCGCGGCACAGCACGGGATCAAGTATGTCGATCTCTCCAACGAGAAAATCGCCAAACTCATCGACAAAGAAGCCATCGACAAGAGTGTCATGAAAAAACACCTTGTCCTCGGCATGGGCAAATCCGGCGGCAAAATGCGCGTCGCGATCCACGACCCCCTCGACCTCGAAGTCCTCGACAACCTCCGATTCGTCCTCAACTGCGAGATCGAACCACTCCTCGCGACCAAAGCACAGCTCAAAGAAGTCATCAGCGGCGAAGAGGCCTCCGAGAGCGCCGCGATGCCCAAAGAGTCGCTCGTCACCGACTCGATCGACCGCTCGATCGACCGCTCCGTGGACCGCTCGATGGACAAATCCATCGACGTCTCCTCGGAAGATTCGCCCGTCGTCAAGCTCGTGAATCGTGTCCTCGACGAAGCCGTCCGCATGCGGACCTCTGATATCCACGTTGAGCCGATGGGCGATCGCGTCCGTCTCCGTTACCGCGTTGACGGCGTGTGTTCCGAACGTGACAATCTCCCCAAGCGCATGCAGAACGCGGTCCTCTCGCGTCTCAAGCTCATGGCGGGGATGAACATCTCCGAGAAACGCATCCCGCAGGACGGACGTATCAAGATCTACGTAGACGATGTCCCCATCGACTTCCGTGTCTCAGCATGTCCCGCATACCACGGCGAGTCCGTCGTGCTCCGTATTCTGCGTCCCGACGCGGTCCGAATCGGTCTTGCGAACCTTGGTTTTGAGCCTGAAAACCTCGAAACCTTCAACCGGATCATCAAGCGACCCAATGGCATCTTCCTCGTCACCGGCCCAACGGGTTCGGGGAAAACCACGACGCTTTACTCAGCACTCGACGTGCTCAATCGTCCGGACAAGAAGATTATCACCGCTGAAGACCCTGTGGAATACAACTTCGACGGGATCAACCAGTGTCAGATCCGCGAGGACATCGGATTCACCTTCCCGAGCGTGCTCCGCTCCATGCTCCGCCAAGCACCCAACGTCATCCTCGTGGGTGAAATCCGTGACCGCGAAGTCGGCGAGATCGCGATCCAGGCAGCACTGACCGGTCACCTCGTGTTCTCCACACTCCACACCAACGACGCACCGAGTGCGATGACACGTCTGATCGACATGGGAATCAAGCCGTTCCTCGTCGCGTCATCCATCCAAGCAGTCATGGCCCAACGCCTCGTCCGTGTCCTCGCAGACACCAAGGTGCTCGCTGAAGAAGCGGACCTCGATCCCAAGTACCTGAACCTGATCAATCTCAAAATGGAAGACGCGCTGGGCAAGGTCTACAAGCCCGTGTCCACAAACGACAACCCAACAGGGTTCAAAGGTCGTAAAGCGATCTTCGAGATGATGCTGATGAACGCCGAGATCCGCGATCTTGCGTTCAAGAAAGCACAGGCCTCCGATATCCGTGTCGCCGCGATCAAGTCGGGCATGAAAGAGCTCGTCGAAGACGGCCGCACCAAGGTACTCAACGGGGTTACCACCCCCCAAGAAATCGCGAAAGTCAGTCAGACCGAAGGCGGTCACTAACCAGCAAGCTCAACTGTTTCAGTTTTTCAGAGGAGACTGATCAATGTCAACAGTCCAGATCGACCGACTGCTCGATACAGTCGTCAAAACAGGAGGTTCCGACCTCCACCTCACCGTCGGACGCCAGCCAACCATCCGCCTCCACGGCGGTCTCCGGAACCTCGAAACCAAAGTCCTCGAGTCCGATGACATGGTTTCGCTGATGAAATCCATCACTCCAGAGCGGAACCAGCAAGAACTCCAAGAAGAAGGCGGCACCGACTTCGGTTTTGCCTACGGCGAAGCCGCCCGTTTCCGCGTGTCGGTCTTCCGTCAACGCGGCGACATCGCGATCGTCCTCCGTCAGATTCCTAACCGACTCCTGACCTTCGACCAGATCGGTCTGCCGGACATGTGTAAGGACCTCATCCGCCGTCCTCGTGGACTCTTCCTCGTGACCGGCCCGACCGGTTCTGGTAAGACCACTTCGCTCGCAACGATGATCGACTACGTCAACCAGTTCATGGATCGCCACATCGTGACGATGGAAGACCCGATCGAGTACTACCACGAGCACAAGAAATCGATCGTCAACCAGCGTGAAGTCGGGAACGACGTCCCAAGCTTTGCTGAAGCTCTCCGCCGTGCGCTGCGACAGGACCCCGACGTGATCCTCGTGGGTGAAATGCGTGACCTTGAGACCATCGAAGCCGCGGTCCGTGCGGCGGAAACCGGTCACTTGGTCTTTGGTACGCTCCACACGACCGGTGCCGCGAAGACGATCGACCGTCTGGTGGACGCGTTCCCAGTGACCCAGCAGAACCAGATCCGAGTCCAGCTCTCGACCGCACTCGTCTGTGTGCTCTCTCAGGTGCTTCTCGGACGTGTCGATACCAAGGGTATGGTCGCGGCGTACGAGTTCCTCGTCGTCACCCCCGCGATCGCGAACCTCATCCGTGACAACAAATCGTACCGGATCGATTCCGCGATCCAGACCGGTAAGAAGTACGGCATGCAGCTCCTCGATGACCACCTCTGGTCGCTCTACACCAAGGGAATGATCTCCCCAGAGGAGATGATCGACAAGTGTAAAGACTCGAACGCACTCCGAACAAAGGTTCACCAAGCCGGCGGAGTTATCGGAAGACCAGAGATGGACGATCCCGAGGCAGAGGTCGAGCCGGAAGATTGATTTCAGGACAACGCGTAGTGATATCAATCATAATCCGAGTGTCGCAACGCGAAATCGACAAAATAATAAGGTGTTCGAGACAGCCGTTCTCGAATTCTATGCGAATATGACAACACACCGATCTCCGGATCGGGACCTGTACGGAGTTGGCAAATGGATCCATCCGAACTCAAAGGCCGCAAGATTGGGCGCGTGCTCACTAAGATGGGTGTCGTTACGCGCGAACAAGTGCACCAGGCCATCGGGATTCAAAAGGGACGTTCCCAGAAGATCAAGCTCGGACAGATCCTGATCGAGATGGAACTCTGCACTCAGCTCGACATCGACAAAGCACTCGCTGGTCAAGCCGGGATGGAGTATGCCGATCTCGCTGGTATTGAACTCGACGAAGAAACCGTCGGTTCGATCCCAGCAGAAAACGCCAAGGCGTACCAGTGCGTCCCGATCGAGTACGAACCAAAGTCACGCAAGCTCAAGGTCGCGATCAAGAGTCCAGATAACTTCCAAGCGGTAGACGACCTCCGCTTGCTTATGGGCGCCAAGGTCGAAGCGGTCATCGCGTCTCCCAACGAGATCGATGCGCTGCTCGAGAAGTACTACGCCAAGTCCGAATCGATGGAAGAGGTCATGGGCGCTCTCGCTTCAGACGAGAAGCTCAAGAGCGTTGGTGGTGCATCTGATCAGTCGATTGACCTCGATGCCGTCATGGACGCCGCGGATGACAACCAGGTCATCAAGCTGCTCAACATGGTCCTGCTCCAAGCGATCCGCGACCGCGCTTCTGACATCCACTTCGAACCATTTGAGCACGAGTTCAAGATGCGTTACCGCATCGACGGCGTGCTCTACGAGATGGTCCCTCCCCCCAAGCACCTCGGCGCCGCGATCACCTCGCGTGTCAAGGTCATGGCGAACCTCGACATCGCCGAACGCCGACTCCCGCAGGACGGTCGTATCGAGCTGACTGTTGGTGGAAACCCAGTTGACCTCCGTGTCGCGGTCCTTCCAACAATCTACGGCGAGAGCGTCGTTATGCGTGTTCTCGATCGCGGGAACGTCGAGCTCTCGCTCGATCGCGTGGGATTCCGTCCCGACGACCTCGAGACCTTCCGCAACCTGATCCACAAGCCAAACGGAATCGTGATCGTGACCGGCCCAACCGGTTCGGGTAAAACCACCACGCTCTACGCCGCCCTCGCTGAACTCAACGACATCAAGACCAAGGTACTCACCGCTGAGGACCCTGTTGAATACGACATCGACGGCTTGTGCCAAGTCCAAGTCAATACCGAAGTCGGACTGACCTTCGCAAGCGCGCTCCGCTCGTTCTTGCGTCAGGACCCCGACGTGATCCTTGTGGGTGAAATCCGTGACCTCGAGACCGCGCAGATCGCGGTCCAAGCATCGCTCACTGGTCACTTGGTGCTCTCGACGCTTCACACCAACGACGCGCCGAGCTCGATCATCCGTCTCGTGGACCTTGGGATCGAGCCGTTCCTTCTGACCGCGACCATCGAGGGCATCGTCGCTCAGCGTCTGGTCAGAACACTCGATCAGAAGACCAAAGAAGCGTACATGCCAACAGAGCAGGAACTCATGGAGCTCTCGCTGCGTCCGAGCGATGTCCAGGGCCGTGAGTTCTACCGTCCCGGCAAAGCGAGCAATGTGGGCGGCGGATACAAGGGGCGTATGGCGCTGTTCGAGATCATGAGTCTCGACGACGAGATGCGCGAACTCATCATCAAGAACGCGAGCACCGCGGTGCTCCGCACGCTCGCTCGCAAGAAGGGCATGCGCTCGCTGCGTGACAGCGGCATGCTCGCGATCTATGAAGGACTCACAACCATCGACGAGGTGGTCCGCGAAACACTCGCTGAGGAATAAAGAGATTCGACAACCCACCGCATAACGCAGGGGTGGTCATCGGAAGGATTCAGTCATGGCGACATTTGTATACCAAGCTCTCAACGCCGCAGGAAAGACCCAGAAGGGGACTGTCGAAGCCGCGAGCTCCGAGGACGCGATCCAACGTATCAAGTCCCAAGGGTACTTCCCAACCTCTGTCCAACCTCAGAAAGAGAAGAAGGGCAAGGGCGACTCCACCGGTGCCGCCGCCGCTGCAGCTGCAGACAGCAAGAAGAAGAAAAAGAAGAAGAAAAAGGGTGGTGGCATCACCATCGGCGGCGTCAGCAACAAGAACATGACCCTGTTCACGCGTCAGCTCTCCACACTTCAGGATGCGGGTCTCCCGTTGCTCCGCTCGCTCCAGATTCTCGAGAGCCAACAGAAGCCGGGCGCCCTCAAGAACGTCCTCCAGAACGTGACCGAAGAAGTCGAAGGCGGCTCGTCACTCTCAGAAGCGATGTCCAAGCAACCCAAAGCGTTCGACCACCTCTACGTCAAGATGGTCAACGCGGGCGAAATCGGTGGTGTGCTCGACATCATCCTCCAGCGTCTCTCAGAGTTCATGGAGAAGACCGAGAAGCTCAAACGCAAGATCAAGGGCGCGATGGTGTACCCGATCGTTGTGGTCCTCATCGCGCTCATCATCCTGACCGCGATCATGCTGCTCATCATCCCGCAGTTTGAAGCGATCTTCGCCGACTTTGGTGTCGAGCTTCCAGCGCTGACGCTCTGGCTGGTCAACACCTCAAGCTGGGTCGCGGGGACTAAGCCCGGACAAGAAATTCCAGGCTGGGTCTTCCTGCTCGTTGGCCCACCGGTGGCCTTTATCGCCTTGAAACTCATCCGTAAAACAAAGCCTGGTAAAGCAGTCTTCGATACGCTCCTGCTCTGGACTCCAGTGTTCGGAAATCTCGTTCGCAAAACAACCATCGCGAGATTCACGCGTACGCTCGGCACGCTCATCAGCGCTGGTGTCCCAATCCTCGAAGCTGTCACCATCACGGGTCAAACCTCAGGCAACTACGTGTTCGAGAAAGCGCTCCGCAAGGTGCACGACTCGATCCGTGAAGGTGAGACCTTCGCAGACCCGCTCCGCGAATCCAAGACCTGCGACGCGATCGTGGTCAACATGATCGACGTGGGCGAGGAGACCGGAGACATGGACTCGATGCTCATGAAGATCGCTGACAACTACGACGAAGAAGTTGACGTCGCGGTTGAGTCGCTCGTGTCACTCCTTGAACCGCTCATGGTCGTCCTCCTGGGCGGCATGGTCGGGACCATCGTTGTCGCGATGTTCCTCCCGATGGTCAAGATGATCGAGAGTCTCCAGTAATCAATCGCGTCCCGAACTCATCCGTCTCTCGCACAACGGAGTATGCATCAGTGCATCACAAGATCACACATCACAAACAGCCACGCCATGAAGCCGGGAGTCGCCGCGCCTTCACGCTGATGGAGCTGATGGTGACGCTCTCGATCATCGTGCTTCTGCTCGGATTCCTCGGATCGGCGCTCGGACGCGCGACCCGAAGCGCTCGCCAGACCGCGAGCCAGCGATCCGCTGAAGCGATCGCCGCAGCGGTCGAGCAGTTCCGTCTCGAGTTCGGATTCCTCCCCCCTCTGGTCCACGACGGCCCGGTCATCAGCGAAGGTGGATACCGTCCTTGGGATCAATCCATCGGTGCGATCACCAGCGAAGAAGGTCCGCTCCAAGAGGGATTGGCCGATGTGGTCTATCCCTACCAAACCCTTGTGGTGTGGACCGAGGGCTATGACTTCAACTTCTTCCGCCGCCGTGCAGGAGATGCGACGGACCAGATCGAAATCCCTTCAGGAGGAACCTGGGACGTTGAGGGTGCGTGGGATGACCGCCGCTACACCCGCTACGGCCTCGCGTACTACCTGATGGGTGTGCTCCCACGTTCAGTTGATGGCATCGCGGGACAAGGCATGAGCCGACCACTCGCGACTGGTGGCTTTGTCAACGTCGGTTACCCAATCGGTGGCACGCGTGACAACTTCGAGCCAACCCTTGACGTTGACCGCGGAGGCATCGATCTGCAGACGGGCTACGTCCGTCCGATGGACCTCGCAGAACACGCGGTCGTCGCGTTCTCCGACACGCTGTCCGTTGACGATGTGTACACCCTCTACGACGATGAAGAACTCGACCAGCTCACCGCGCTCGTCGATGCCTTCGGTACCGCGTTCCGCTACTACCGCTGGGAGCACGGCCGTTACAACGCGCAGCGCCAGCTTGTCATCGAGACCTCGCTGGACCTCAACATCCCGCCGATCCTCTTGGACCCCGAGGTTCTCGTCGAACTCATGAACGATGACATGGCTGACCCCATGCTCGATGTCACCGCAGGAAACCCAGAACTCCGTCAAGCACGCTTCGCGATCG
Source organism: Phycisphaerales bacterium (assembly GCA_965250055.1). Taxonomy (GTDB): domain Bacteria; phylum Planctomycetota; class Phycisphaerae; order Phycisphaerales; family UBA1924; genus UBA1924. The sequence goes on from OZ252285.1 coordinate 841,929, forward strand.
TCGGCGCTGGAGCCGACCAACTCTTCGGCACCGAACCGATCGAGTACATCGTGCAGCAGCTCAACACACGCGATCCCGAAGGGGACCCCGGAGAGATCGCACGAATCCGCAAGCTCGCCATGGAAGACAATGTCGTCGCGTACGGCAAATAAAGAACACAATGGCAATGAACCCACTCAACACACATCCTGCACGCCTCAGAGCACTGCCGCGCCGAGCGTTCACACTCGTTGAAGTGCTTGTGGTGATCGTGATCGCGTTCATCCTGATCTCGATCTCTGTCCCGGCGTACCAAGCGTTGATCACCTCCTCGGAACGATCGCTCGCGGTCAACTCGCTGCAAGTCGCGATCCAAGCAGCACAGGACATCGCTCTGGACGGACGCGAGGGCGAGGACGGCGCCATCATGTTCCTCGTCGACGAGAATGGTCTCATGACCATGGTCCCAGCCGTCAAGATCGGGACCCACAAAGAACCCTACGCAGAAGCACCAGGCGCACTGGGTTTCCAATCATTCGACTACGACTACATCGATATCGAAGTCTTCGCACCACTGAGCTCAGGTGAGTCCATCCAACTCCCAGAGTCTTGGTTCGTCCGCGGCTACGCTCCGCTCGGAAGCATGATCGACCAGTTCGTCGTACGCGGAGCTCCCGCTGAGAACCGCTTCGCCGCGATCTGGTACAACTCACCAATCTACGGCGGACTCGATTTTCAGAGCGACGTCAAACAACAAGGCCACTGGGTCTTCCCAGAAACCAACCTGTTTGCCAAAGATGCACAGCATGTTGGAGGAGACTCGACATCCGGCGCCCTCGGAGGAATCCAGGGACAGTTCCGCACACCTCGCCAATCCTTCATGATCCGTTTTGACGGCCAGAGTGGTCAGCTCAGCAGATCCACCGAACCAGCACTCTTCATTGATCCACGCAAGAGCCGGGAACGTCCGTTTGGTGATCGCCCCGACGCAACGGATCGATGGAAGCGTGTTGACCTCGCCGACAACATCCAGCGGTGGGGGATCCGCATGATGTCCGCATCGGATACAAACTCCGACGGCACCCACTGGACCATCAGCGATCAGTACGACCGCGCCCTCTGGATGGGCAACATCTCACACGACACCGTCCTTGTCAAAGCGGTCACCCGCGTCGCGCTCTACAACGAGCAAGAACTCGCACGCGATCTCGGGGCGCGTGGTCTCAATCGGATCACCGGCACCCTCTACCGCGAGTACGACCAGACCGACTCCGAGTCCGAGATCCAGTTCGACGATCGACTCTGGGAAGCATACCCAGGCGATGACGAAGTCCGCGACCGCATCAATCGCTGGATCGAGGGTGACACCAACGGCGACGGAGTCATCACCTTCGACACCGAAAACCTCGACCTTCTCGATGAACCACGCTCTCGCTTGTACCTCATCAGCCCGTACTCGGGTCAACTCCAGGAGGTCTTCCGTTGAGCACCATCCATGCAGTTCATCCAAAGCAAGCCGCAAGAGCGTTCACGCTGATCGAGGTGCTCATCGCGATCCTGATCCTCGCTCTGGGACTCCTTGGTCTGGGCGCGGTCTTTCCCGTCGTGATCACCCAGCAGCGCAACGCCAACGCCGTCGTCGAGGGCGAGAGCGTCGCGAGCATGGCCGAGTCCATCGTCCGCTCCGCGACAGAAGTCGTCGATTTTTCCGAGTGGTTCAATCCGCTCAGTACCAACAAGTTCGGATACAGCGGCACCGCACCAACAGACCCGATCACCTACGAATGGGTCGTGGGACCGCTCGCGCCATACGACTCCTACCCAAACCCTCCTGGATTCGAGGGCGGGCTCATGGGATCTCAAACCGGCAACTGGTTCGTCGATCTCGACAACCTCCCCAACATGTCCGATCCTGATGAGTTCGATCAGGTGCTCACAGTCGCGGATCGTCTGTTCCCGCAGCCGTTCTCTGGACAGGACCCCAAGTACGTCTGGGACATCGTCGCGCGTCGTCAACCGGGATCGAACCGCCCGCAGCTCGCGATTTTCATCCGTCTGATCGACCAGCGCATCAGAGTCCCAGTTGACGGCACACTCAGCGATGTGCTCGTCACCGGATACCAAGTTGATGACCCAGTCCTCCCGGTTGCGCTTGATCTGAACACCGGATACCCAGCGGTCGATACCGGACTCGCCGGCGATACAAACCTCGTCTACGCCGCCCCGCAATCTCTGCAGGTCCAGGTTGCCAAAGACCACCTCGATTGGCTCATCATCGAAGACGCCAACAACATGTTCATCGATAAGTCGATCGCCTTCGCAACCCAGCCGGGTCAGAAACTCCTCGACAACACCGGGACTGTCCGCACTGTCCTCGGTCCTGCAAGAGGCCCCGACGTACAACAAGCCGGCAATGCCCGCGTGATCCGCGTCGATCCACCGTTCCAGCCGAGCCACGCCGTAGATGTCATTAGTGCCTACGGCGCGGCGAATAACGATCTTGGTAGTGGTCCAGATTTAGAGGACGAGCGTGCATCTTGGGTACGCCAGATCGTCTTCACCCCACGCACACCTCTCGCTATCCGTTTGGTCACGCTCGAGGAGGTGTCGCCATGAGTATGCTCAAGAAAGCCCAACGTGCATTCACGATCATCGAGATCATGGTCACCATCGGCATCCTCGTGCTGATCGCCGCGGGAGTCTCCGCGATCTTCACATCCGTCGCCGACACAGTCAACGCCGGACGCAAAGTCGCGCAGCTCAACCGCTACGCGGCGCAGCTCGAGCGCGTCATGCGGACCGATTTCGAGAACATGACCCGCGACGGGTTCATGGTCATCGTGAACCAGTACGCTCCGGGAGACGATCCGCTCAGCGCGTTCGACGACCGCGACGTCCAGCTCAGCCCCGCTGATGGCAGCGACCGCAACGACAACGGCGACCCCGGACGTCCACGGCGCATCGACGAGATCATGTTCTTCGCACGCGGAGACTTTGAAACCTCCCGCAGAACCATCTCCCCAGGGATGATCGCGCGAGCATCTGAAGCATCCATCTACTACGGACACGGCCAGAAACGCCGTCCGGACCTCGTCCGCAGCACCGATCCGATGCTCGGATCACAGCAAGCGAACCTGTTCTTCAATCCGTTCGTCAATGACAACAACATCCGCTTCAACTTCGCGAGTGGATTCAACCAAGCCGGACTCGGAACCCCATCAACCGACGGCGGGTTCAATCCAAACCAGTACGCGTCCGACTGGGCGCTGCTCCGTCACGTCACGCTCCTGGTCAAGCCCCAGACCTCTGGTCAGGACCTCCCCGACGAGCTCTTCGGATACACACGAGTGGGTGACGAGCGTGTCTTGCTCGAAGATTCGCCGCGCCAAGTCTCGCTCCAGCCCGCGGCTCGCTCGATCTTCAACTCCCTCTCCCAAACCGGTTTCAACAACCTCCCCGACACCACCGGCGGCTTCATCACCCCGAAATGGTTCGGAGATCGTCAGATCCAAATCGGTGGACCAGTCGCGATCCCGTCCTACACCGATCCAATGCTCCGCGCATCCGGGATCGTGGACATTGTCACCGACGACCTCTCCAGAATCCGCACCATGATCTACGGCCTCGCGGGCTCGACCGACGTTGCGTTCGACGACCCAACCGACTACTGGGCGCGCAGCAACACGAACCGCATTCGGACCCCGATGGATATTTCCTACGACGAGTTCGCCTCGATCTTCTGGGAAGACACCACCGTCTCGCCGCGTCCAAGAGACGCGATGAACATCGCGCTCCCATTGACCGGAGTCAGCTCGCCCCAGTTCACCAACGTCCGCGCTTGGATGATCGACGCGCTCCCATCCATATGGGAGTTCAGCACGATCGAAGAGCCAACCCAGCTCTCGCGCGTCCGTTACGAGGACGTCCCGACGCGTCTGCTCTACGACGACGACCTGTTCGGAAATGCGGATGACGACAACGCCAAGCGTCTGCGGACCTATGCCGAGGCCAACCAAGAAATGCTCGGATCATCCGTCTTCGTCCCGAGATGCACCGAGTTCATCGTCGAGTGGTCGTTCGGGTACATTGATCCCAACATCACCACGCCGACCGACCCACGCTACAAGCAAATGCGCTGGCACGGCCTCGAACGCTGGATCGATTCAAACAACGACGGACAGATCGACACCTCAGGATCAGGTGTGGACGCGGGCGAGGACCAGATCGTCGCGACCCATTACGAGCAACGCACCACAGTCGCTTCCGACCCCGCGACCGAGCTCATCCTCGGACGCGCCGCCGGATTGACGCCGGACACCGAGATCGCGGCATTCGGATACCCCGACCAGTTCAACAACGATTGGCCGTGGCCCAAATACATCCGGATCACCATGTCCATCGCAGATCCACTGGACCTGAATATCGAAGAGACCTTCCAGATGGTCTTCGAGTTACCCGACGCATCGGTGAACTGATCGCGTCCATAGAAGAACCGGCAAGGGGCGCTGCGGGCACCGCGCAGCAATGACACGCCGAACACAACCCCATTGGTGCGATGCACGCGTCCGCAAGCGTGCTCGGAGTACGCTATGACGAACAAGCCAGCACAGCACACCGCACTCAACGAGCGCCGAGGGTCCGCGATCCTCATCGTTGTCGGCACACTCGCTCTCATCGCCGTCTTCGCCGCGATCTACATCTCCATCGGACAAGGCGACCAACGCGTCGCACGCTCGATCCAGAACAAGCAATCCATCGAGGACAACGCGGATCGCTTCGCCAACCACATCCTCGGCGTCCTGCGCGATGACCGCCTCGACGTCAACGTCCAGCACTCCGGACTCGGTGCCGGTGACATCTATACCGAGCGAGAAGTCACCGACGCTCCATACGTCGATTGGCTCACCCGCTCAGAATCCGACGACGAGTACGAACTGTTCAACCCATCGGGACGCAGCACGCTCATCGGACTCGGCGCGATCGCCGACAACCGTGTCGCTTCCGATCCTTGGCTCGCCTCGACCACCCCAACCTACCTCGGCGATCCCGGCGAGCCTTCCAACGGAGACGATCAACGCCCGTTCGCGTCACTGATCCCAGGGGACGCTGATCTCTACATCGCCAACCGCTACTCGTCCGGATTCCTCGACAACCGCGATTGGTACCAGATCTCAAACGTCGCCGAAGACGGGCGATTCGTCAACCTCTTCAACCTCCGCACCAACCAAGCAAACTCCAACGGCTTCGGTGACACCAGCTTCGGCGGATTCGATTCCGAACCGGGCTATGGCACATTCACACGTCCCGACGGCAGCGTCGTCCGCCGCATGAGCGAATACCTCTCGCTCTGGAAACCAGACCGCGACGATCCAAACGCACGCATCCAGACCATGGTCGCTGAAGACGAGGGCATCTGGGTCCCAGGATACAACGATCCACAGACACTCAACTTCAACGGCGACGACCTCAAGAACATCCCCGCGGTCTGGACGATGTACCAGCGCTTCATGTTCATGCCGATCAACCAGCCGTTCCTGACCATCAACCGCAACAACCAGGTCTCGACCTGGGCCGACCCAGACTACGCGCCGTACCAGTACGCCGACGCCGACGGCGACGGCATGGCCGATTCCCGCTGGTTCGAGCTCACCGCCGCCCGCGACACGCTGTCGGGTTCCAACACTCCAAGAGACGACGTCGAACGCCTCTATGACGCGGGACGCGCTCGCTTGTTCGCCGCGGTCCGCATCGTGGACCTCTCCTCGATGGTCAACGTCAACACCGCGCTCGATCAACTCGCTGAACCCGATCCAGAAACAGGCGGTGCGTACGGCGCCACCCCAGCAGATGTCGATCTCCGCCGCCTGCTCTCGCTCACCGACGTCGCCAACAACTACTCGATCGCGTCCTTCGGTGGACTGTCACCCAAGTTCTTCCACAGACCAACCATGTCCTCCAACACCGTCGGCGGGAACAACACCGACGAGGTCTCTGACGACGATTACTTCAAATACTCCAGCCGAGCGTTTGATGATCCGATGTTCGTCAACCGCAAGAGCATCCAGCCCCACACCAACGCGCTGAGCATCGGACGCTTCGCATACGACGCGATCAAGCGAGGCATCGAGTTCGGTGAAACACTCGACAGCCGCTACTACGCTTGGCCCCCAGAGTTCGCTGAACTCAGCGGCGACACCGCGTCCCCAACAGACTCGGGTGATCTCGACGACGATTTCAATGCCGAGAGCTCAGACCCTTACGACATCGCCGATAGCAACTTCCTCAAGTACCGTCTGAACCAGTTCCACGAGGACCCGATCAGCCAAGCCGGCGCACCGATGACGGTCCGTGAGCGCAGCGATTGGTATCTCGGCATCGGTCGTCTCAACCCATTCGGACGCGACCAGCTCAATACCAACTCAAGCTACGACGTCAACGCGTCGCTCTACAACGAGGACGACCTCTTCGAACTCCTCTCGTTCCACGGCCTCAACGATCCGTCCACCGTCTCACGTCTCGAAAAATCAGCAATGGGACGCATGCCGTCCATCGCCGACCAGAACCAGCGTGCGCTGAGCCCGCTGCTCTCTAACCGTCCACTGGATCTCGACCGCACCCGCCACGGCATCACCGAAGGTGGACTCACCGGTTTCCTCGGATACACCGTCGCGCACCCAGAAACCGACCGCTACATCGCCGGACGGATCGCGAAAGAATCCATGGCGTTCTTCGCGACCACCCCGCGCAAGCTCCTGACCACCGTTTCAGGAAGCACGCACCTGCTCCCTGGGACCACAGTCAGCACGGCCAACACCGCGCTTACAGACTTCGAAGTTGCCCAGCCGCTCGAAGAACTGCTCGCGAGCCCAACACTGCTCTTCGGCGCCTACTCGCGTGCCCTCGCGAGCGAGCTGAGCCCAACCAAGGTCAGCCCGCTGGATATCGATGACATCTACAACGATAACCCATCCATGTCCAGAGACGACTCCACCGCAACCCTGTTCTACGGCCACCGCGGTCCAGAACTCGCGCTGCGCATCGCCTCCCACGCCGCGGTCAACATGGCCGACCTCTACGACAACGATCAAGAACCCACCGCCGCCACGCTCGTGCTCCACGATTCAGCACGCGACATGTTCTTGGAGGGGTCACAAGGCGACTACGACGGAGAAAGCACCACCGACATCGCCTACGCCCACTACGCAGGCCGCGCAAGCGACATCGTCTTCGATCCAGGTCAAGCCAATGTCCCGACGACCAACTTCCCAGGCATGCAGGATCACCGCCACGCCGTCAACGTGTTCGGCATTGAGCCCATGCCCTTCCTCACCGAAGTCGCATCGATGTACGTCTACACCGACGCACCAGGCGCCCCAGTTGCCGCCGGGAATCCGGGTGACGATTTCGGGATCCAGTACCCACGCAACATCGGTGGTTTCTTCACTGTGCCTGTCGTCAATGAAGAGATCACCATCGATGGCGATGTCTCCGATGGCAACGGCGATTTCATGATGCAGGTCATCGCGTTCCAGCTCTCCAACCCTTGGCACGAGCCCATCACCATCGGTGGAAACGGTCAGATGGGCTGGGTCGAGCAGGACGGCAACATCTCAAACTCACAGCTCGAGTTCGATTACTACATCGAGTACGGCGGACGCTTCTTTAAGCTCGGTGAGTTCATCGAGTACAACCCCGCCGACGATCGCTACAACTACTCCGCAGAACCAAACCCACCATCACTCGACGCGCCGATCACCTCCGCCAACCCAGAGTTCCAGTACCAAGGCACCACCATCCCCGCCGGCGAATCCCGTGTCTTCTACGCAATCGCACACGGACGCTTTGATGCCGAGGACGGATCAACTGACCTGGACTCCAAGTGGCTCAGCCAGGTGGGGTCATTCACCGACGACGGAGAGCCATGGACCGGACCCGCTGAAGAGTGGGTCAACCGCCAGTTCCGAACCGAGTCGGGTAACCGCCCGATGCACATCCACCAGTTCGATCCACGTACCGGTGAACTCGTAGAAGAAGACGGATTCCACGATCTCCTCAGTGAGGCTGCGCCGATCGCTGACCCAGTATTTACCGACGCCGAACGCGAGCATGACTATTCCCAAGCACGCCTCTGGAGAAAGATCCGCGGCTCCCTCGAAGAACAAGTCAGCGGTGGAGGACCAATCACCCTGGGTGCTATCTCAGAAAACCTCATCCAGAACGACCTGCTCGTCGATCGTCTCGACATGTCAGGAACCCAACGCCTCGATCGCCCGCTTGCTGCAGGTGACAACGCAGTCGAGGGCAGCGTCTCCTACAACCCCGACCTATTCACCCAAGCCGACTCATCCGCGACCGGTATCCGCAACGATAACTTCGGCATGTCCATCGTCCGCTGGGCATCCTACCGCAGAGGTGACAACAACGACGCCTCTCCAGAAACCCTTGACCACGATCAGGGACAGATCGGCGCATGGATGCTCTCATCACGCAGTGACCAGACATTCAACACCATTTACTCAACTGATCTCTACGACGACGGCGGAACACTGACGATCTCAGACTTCCGCTCTGGTACCGTTGCTGAGCTCGAAGACCCAGCCAACAACGCGCCGATCCTGCCGGACTACGAGGTCCACGAAACCTTCGCGGACCTGTACGATCTCATCTCATCGCAAGCGGTCATCCAATCTATCCGCCGCGAGCCCGAAACCAAGTACGAGCTCAGCCAGCTCGATCCCGCGATGCAAATCGACGGCATCGACATGACCATGCGCTTCCCAGCGCTCCACCTCGCTGGTAACAGTGTCGGAGAAATCCTCCACGGCGACGACAGCGATCTCAGACCAGAACTCCTCCCAAACGCCAACGGCTTCAACGGCTCGCCGCGCCTCGCGGACCTGCTCCTCGCATGGGGCATCGGTCCGACCTACACCCCAGACCCAGGCCGAGCACCGGGCAACGTCTCCTTCGACAACGACGACGCCCGCCGCTGGATCACGCTCCCAGAAGCACTCGCGATCGGACTCGGATACGAAACCATCGCAGAAAGCGAGTACCAAGCTACCGAAGCGATCGCGGAGAACATCTGGATCGAATCCATCTCGACCGATGACGAGCTGTTCGACAACGGACACCTCTCCCTCGACAACTTCGTCGCGTACTACAACACCGACACCTCCGAGGACCCACCCGAGTTCAATACCGGATTCGATATCCGCCGAGGGACCGGCATTCCACTCGCCCTCGGAGTCCTCGATCAAGCACGCCCGATCGACACCATCGATCCAGCGTTTGATCTGCTGACCAACCCAACCTTTGGTCTCATCAACATCAACACCGCTCCTGTCGAGGTCCTCCGCCTGCTCCCAGGCCTGAGCCCCTCGCTCACGAGCTACTACCCCAACGTAGCCGCGGTCGGAACCGAGCACGAGTGGTGGGCGCGTCAGAACACGGCCCTCGAGCTCCCAGACCTGACTTCGCCAAACGATCGTGTCAGCCCAACCGGACCGCCTTCGAATGCGACCCCCGACGTCGCGGCGTTGCTCGTCGCGTATCGCGACCGTTTGCAAGCGCAACCCCGATTCGCATCAAGACGCACCGATGCCGATACGGAATCCAATGAGCTGAAATACTCGCCAGCGGACCCACAATCGGTCGCGAGCAATATGCTCACCGAGTTCCCTGGCGCTGAAGAGATGCCTCCATCAATGATGGACCACCGCGATCGCGCCACCATCGCCGGAGTCAACGGCCTCCGCGCCACCCCAGGGTTCGCATCCATGGGCGAAGTCCTCATGGCGACCATCGACGACAACGCGTTTGGTGAAGACGGCGTCTGGACGCACAAGAGCAACCACTTCCAGCTCGATATCCAGCAGTACGGATTCGACGACAAAAACCTTGACGGCGTCCCCGATGATGACATCGCTCTGGACCCCCAAGTCTTCAGCGGCAACACCAACGGCGCAACCACGGATGACTACGCCGAGCGCCTCGCGCTTGCCAACAGCATCCTCAACACCATCACCGTCCGCTCGGACTACTTCGCCGTCTGGTTCGTCGTCCACGCGTACGAGGAGTCCGACGTCGCGAACCTCCAGCCCGAGGACCCCCTCGTGCCCTCGATCGCCAAGCGGTACGTCATGGTGGTTGATCGGACCAACGTCAAGGACCCCGGAGACACCCCCAAGGTCGTCTTCCTCAAAGAAGTGCCCATGTAACCAGATGCGTAACCAGAAATGGAACCAGATAAGTCAGATTGCCCCCCCAACTTGACTGGCGACGCCCCAGATACTGGTCTACACTACAGACCCGCAGGGTGTAGCTCAGCTTGGTAGAGCGTCTGGTTTGGGACCAGAAGGTCGCAGGTTCAAATCCTGTCTCCCTGATTCAAGATTCATAAGGCCGCGGAAAACCATCCGCGGCCTTTCTTTTTTTCTCAGTACACGCGTCAGTGATTCATCAAGCGTGCGGTGTGCATAATGCTCCCAAACCGGATAAGGTGCATCCATGTCCAGCGCGTCCGTTCCTGATCCCGACTCAGTCCCAGCACTCGCCGTGCCGACGCGCCACAGACCCAACCCCCTCACGCAGTCCAAGCCCGCGATTGTGGGATTCATCTTCCTCGTCGCGATGTTCCTCGCGTGCCTGGGATCGCTCCCATGGACACTCTCCGCATCCAATCCAGAAGTCTCCGAAGTCCCGCGCTACGACTCAGGTGATCCAAAGTCAGGTAGACTCCCCCCTGCCTGGTGGCCGTACGACGAAACCGACACCAAACGCGCTATCACAGCACTCGATCAATCCACGCTCAATGAGATCGCCGCAGAGCACAACACCGACATCGACACCCTTATCAGCGACACAGATTCTCAAGCGCACCAGCAAGCGCTCCAAGCCGCTCCATCCTTCATCCTCGGCTCAGACAACCTCGGACGCTCCCTCGCAATCCGTCTGCTCACAGGAGGCGGCATCTCTCTCGCGATCGGGATCTGCGCCGCGCTGATCTCAGTCGGGATCGGGACTATCTACGGCGCCGTCGCGGCGTACATGGGAGGCAAGGTCGATTCACTCATGATGCGGATCGTCGATGTCCTCTACGGGCTCCCCTACATCCTCCTCGTCGTGCTCCTCGCCGTCGCTTCCAACGCGATGCTCGACGAGTACCAGTCCAGATCCCGCACCAAAACCAGCTGGGCGATCAATCAGGTTATGGATACCCAGGCCACTGATTCAGGTGATCCCCTCACGAAGTCCCAAGCACGCGTCATCTTCGAGAGCGATCCACAGCTCCAAGACGATCTGATGGGCCAAGCCGCCCAGTTGTACCCCCGCCGCGTATTCTCGACCGGCACGCGGACCACGCTCGACGTCCTGACCCTCCTCATCGCCATCGGAGGCGTCTCCTGGCTCACCATGGCCCGCGTCATCCGTGGTCAGGTGCTGTCACTCAAAAATCAACCATTCATCGAAGCCGCCCGAGCCTTGGGTTCGCCCGGACGTCGAGTGTTCGTCAAGCATCTACTCCCCAACCTCGTCGGTCCAATCGTCGTCTACGCGACCCTTGCCGTCCCCCAAGCAATCCTCCAAGAGAGCTTCCTCAGCTTCCTCGGCATCGGTGTCAAACCCCCGCTCCCGAGCTGGGGGAACCTCGCCGCGGAGGGACTCAGCGAGCTCAACACATTCAGAAGTCACTGGTGGCTCCTGTTCTTCCCCTGCGCCATGCTCGGATTGACCCTGCTCGCGATGAACTTCGTCGGAGAGGGGCTCAGAACCGCGTTTGATCCAAAGAATGATCGCTAACACAACCCCAAGTAACCCGCTAGAATGACCCCAAGGCGAACTCCGCCAGACATTCGTGAAACTCCCCGGAACCAATCCCATGCAAAATAAGTTCGGATTCAAAGACTTCCTCCTCATCGTCCTTGTCTCACTCGCTCTTGTGATGACCTACCTCTCCATGAAGCAGGACGACCGCCGCTGGGAGCAAAACGAAGCCGTCAACAAGAAAGTGGGGGACATCGAGCAACTCGTCACACGACTCGAAGCCAAGCTCGATTCCGGCATCATCGTCTCAGGATCCGGCAACGGAAACAACGGCGCCAACGGCAACGGATCAGCCGCTCGCGACGAGTCCTGGAGCAAAGAACCAGGCCTCGAGATCACCTGGTTCAACACCCCAGGATTCGAAGCCGATCCACGCAATGAGGATGACTACCGCCTCGGAGGGTTCTTCAAGGAAACCTTCAACGCCCAGCCCAACAAGATCACCCCGATCCTCGCTGAGGACGTCTACGCCCGCCGCGTCAACGACCAGGTCTGCGAACGACTCGCTGAGTACAATCCAACCACCCTCGAGCTCGACGGCTACCTCGCCGAAGCGTGGCAATACGACCCCAACGGCTACTGGGTCCGTGTCAAACTCCGCGACAACGCCCGCTTTTCAGATGGACAACCCGTGACCGCTGAGGACGTCCGCTGGACCTTCCACGAGTACATCAATAACCCAGAACTTGAAACGGAATCCATCCGCTCGATCATGACCAATCTCGATCGCATCGAGGTGGTGAATGACAAGATCGTCGATATCTTCTTCAAAGAACCCGACGCGTACAACCTGCAAATGTCACTGGGATTCTACATCCTCCCCAAGCACTTCTACGAGCAGTTCACCACCACCCAGATCAACCAATCCACAGCGCTGCTCATGGGTTCAGGCCCTTTCAAAATGCAAAGTCTTGATCCAGAAGACCAGTGGACCCCAGGCACCGACATCGTCCTCGTCCGCAACGAGCAGTACTGGGGTGCGAAACCCGCACTCGCTGGACTCCGTTATGACGTGATCCAGGAAGACGTCGCGTCCCTCACCGCATTCGTCAACGGCGAGACCCACATGATCATCCCGTCATCACCGCAGTATGTCGAGAAGATCTCCCAGCCCGGCTGGGACGAGAAGGCTTATTCCCTCAAGTGGCTCAACATGCGCTCCGGTTACCTCTTCATCGGTTGGCAGTGCGGCGAGCGCAACGGCAAGCTCACTCCATTCCACGACAAACGCGTCCGTCAAGCGATGACCCTCAACCTCGATCGCGAGCTCATGATCCGCGACATCTGGGCCGGTCTGGACAACATCGCCGTGGGACCAAACAACCCACCATCCCCTGCTGCGAATCCTGAGATCGAACCCTGGCCGTACGACCCCGAGCGTGCGAAGGAGCTCCTCGCAGAAGCGGGTTGGATCGACCGAGACAACGACGGCATCCTCGAAGACGAGAACGGCGTCGAGTTTGAGTTCGAGTTCACCCACTCCGTCGGTGGTCAAACCATCGAACGCATGATGAAATACATCGGAGACCGCTGCGCCGCGATCGGCATCCGCTGCAAGACCAAACCAGTGGACTGGTCGCTCTTCGATCAGATCATGAAGACCCGAAACTTCGACGCGATCACGCTCGGCTGGTCCGCGTCCGCTCCAGAATCCGACCCTCGTCAGATCTGGCACACCGATTCGATCCAGAACCAAGGCCACAACTTCATCCAATGGGACGGCGGTCAAGACCAGTACCTCGACGCAATCGTCAAGGAACTCGACTTCGACAAGCGCATGAAGATCTTCCACCAGTTCCACTCCCTCGTCCACGAGGAGCAGCCGTACACATTCATCCGTTCCGTTCCTTGGAAGCGATTCATTTCCAAGGACTTCGCCAACGTCCACACCTACCCCAAAGGTCTGGAACAAAAAGAGTACTACATGCCCGCAAACTGATCTGCTGTGTTGATCTGATCGCTCAAAGGAAAGAAAGCGGGACCAATGGCCACCTATATCCTCAGACGACTCCTCCTCATGATCCCGACGCTCATCGGGATCACGTTTCTGGTCTTTATGATCATCGCGCTCGCGCCCGGCGGGATCGGCGCTTCGCTGCGCCAGTCCGGCGGACAAATGGAAGCCAACTCCGCCGCGATCCGCGAAGCATACCTCGAAGACCGCTACGGCCTTGACGACCCCGCGCCGGTCCAATACCTCCGCTGGCTCGGACGCGTCTCCCCACTCAAGTTCGGGACCCGCGACCAGATTGATCCGACCGGAGAGTTCATCCGCTCACCAAAGCTCCCCAAAGAACCACCGCTCTGGCAATGGTTCACCGAGCAACTCCCCGAGTATCCCGAGGTCGAGCAGTACACCTTTGAACCCGATGCAGACGAAGAACGCAAAGCGCGTCTGTACCGCCGACAAGGAACCGCGTACGCACAAGCCCGCGCCGGAGCGATCGGCGCCAAAGCCAATCTTGATTCGCTCCTTGGTTTCGTCGCCGGAGAAGCCGAACTCCGCAAGTTCCGCGACAGCAAAGGCAAGATCAAGTACGAGATCATCGAAGCGAACAAGTCAGTCTTCGAGTCTTCCGAGTCTTGGGACGAGATCCAAGCCGCGGGTGATCAGCTCATCGAGAACTACCAGATCGCTCAGCAAGAATGGGCGAACCTCAAAGCGATCTTCGACGCCAAGCCATTCCGCGAAGCCGGGATCGGATTGGTCGGATCGGTCTCGCTCTCTTCTCCAGACTTCGGACGCTCCTTCACCAAGTCGCGTCCCGTGGTTGATCTGATCAAGGAAGCCCTCCCGATCACGATCATGCTCAACCTGATTGCTGTCCCGATCATCTACTTCATCGCGATCCCCTGCGGCATGCTCGCCGCGGTAAAATCAGGATCTCTCTTCGATCGCCTCTCCGGCGCATTCTTCATCGGACTCTGGTCATTCCCGATCCCCCTCGCAGGCGTGCTCGCGATCGGATACCTCGCATCCAACGATTACCTCGGCTGGTTCCCAGTCGCGGGACTCCACGACGCCAACTCGGACACCTACACCTACCTTCCAACCAAGGGCCCCAACGGCTGGGAGCCCGGATACCTCGTTGACCTGCTCTGGCACGTATGCCTCCCAGTCATCTGTCTGGTCTACGGCGGATTCGCGGTCCTCTCCAAACAAACCCGCGCCGCGATGCTCGACAACTTCAACATGGACTACGTCCGCACCGCCAAAGCAAAGGGCGTCGCGAACCACAACATCATCTTCGCTCACGTCTTCCGCAACTCGCTGCTGCCCCTGATCACCATGTTCGTCTCGATCTTCCCAGCAATGCTCGCGGGATCGGTCGTCATCGAGCAGATCTTCACCGTCCCAGGGATGGGGCGACTCACGCTCGAATCCATCAACCTGCGTGACCGCGAGCTCCTGCTCGCCAACACCATGATGATCTCCGCAGTCAATCTTCTGGCGCTCCTGCTCGCCGACATCCTGTATGCATTCGCCGATCCGAGGATTAGTTTCAAATGAGTAAGAACGCCGACCAACTCCAAGCCGACAAGCTCGAAGCCGTCACCGGCGTTCAGCTCGCTCAAGGCATCGGACACCAAGAAGCCCAAGGCTTCTGGGCCGAAGCATGGGGCCAGGTGCTCAAGCGTCCCGCCGCAGTCGCCGGGATCGTCTGGGTCGCGATCGTCGCGTTCTTCGCGATCTACTCGCCCCTCATCGCCTCAGGTCACCCACTGATCATGTGGCAGATGAACCCCGACGGCACAACAGGCGCGATGTCCTCGCCGCTTATCCAGTCCCTCAAATCCTCCGACGTCGTCCTCCTCTTCTGGGGAGTCATGGCGCCAGTGATCCTCTTCTTCCCAGGAATCACCCTCAATAAAGCCGCCCGACTCCGCCTCATCATCGCCGCTGGAGCGCAATCAGGCATCATGGTCGTCCTCGCGCGCATGGTCGAGTCGTACTTCACCGCTCGTGACGCCACCGAAGCGGTCCGCGACATCGGACAAGCATCGTGGTTCCTCCCTGTCGCCGTCGCGATCATTGCTGTAGTCAGCGCCATCCCGTTCCTGCTCATCTCCATCTTCGCGTACTCAAGCTGGGCGCGTTCGTTCTTCGTCCTCGCCGGCGCGGTCGCGATGTCCATCATCGTCGCGTGGAAATGGTCACCAGAGCTCAACCGATACGACTACCGCGCGATGGAGTCCGCTGGAGAGATCCGCACGATCTACACCCTCGTCCCGTACTCCCCGGACCAGTCCGAGACCGCGATGTTCAACCGCGCCCCCGGATCCACCCCGATGCACGCGATGTGGGACCGCCTCGAGCTCGCCCAGCGCGTCGCTCAGGAACGATCCGCGGCCTACAGCGACGAAGAGCTCGCTGACCTTGAAGTCGAGCCCCTCCAGTACGATCGACTCCGCTCCATCGCAGGATCCATCGACTCGCTCACTTCTGATCCAATCGATGAGTTCATCGACGAGCTCGAGCAGCAGGCTCCTGAGAACATGCTCCAGCTCCGCGACGCAATAATCGCCCACCCCGCGCCGAGCCACCCCATCGGGACCGACACACTCGGACAGAGTGTGCTCTCCCAGATGTTCCACGCCTGTCGACTCGCGATCTCCATCGGATTCGTCTCGACCGGTATCGCCGTGGTCATCGGAGTCACCATCGGATCACTCATGGGATACTTCGGTGGTTGGGTCGACCTGCTCCTCTACCGACTCGTCGAAATGTTCATGGCGATCCCCGTCCTCTTCCTCCTCATCGTCGCAGCAGGTGTACTCCCACGCAACACCTACGTCATGATGGCGATCATCGGATGCTTCACATGGACCGGCGCCGCTCGATTCATCCGCGCCGAGTTCATGAAACTCCGCGAGACCGACTACATCCAAGCCGCCAAAGCGATGGGACTCCCCCTCTGGTCCATCCTCTTCAAGCACATGCTCCCCAACGGCGTGACCCCCGTCCTCGTCGAGTCCTCGTTCCTCATCGCTGCCGCGATCTTGATCGAAGCGATCCTTAGCTTCCTCGGACTCGGACCATCCGGACAAGCGAGCTGGGGATCACTGCTCCGCAACGCATCAGGAGACACCGGCGCCTTCGTGTGGTGGCTCGCGATCTTCCCCGGGGCCGCGATCTTCCTCACCACCCTCGCGTACAACCTTATTGGCGAAGCCCTCCGCGACGCCATCGACCCCAAACTCAAGAAAGCCCGCGTCTAAGACGCCGTGTTCATTCGACAGGATTCAGTATGACCCAAGCAGCAACGCAACCCAACATGAACACCAAGTCCATGACCAACACACCCATCATGGAAGTCCGCAACCTCGCGGTCTCCTTCGACAACGGATCAGGACCACGCATCCAAGCCGTGGACGGCGTCAACATGACCGTCTACCCACGCCAAACACTCGCAGTGGTAGGGGAGTCGGGGTGTGGCAAGTCTGTGACCTCGATGAGCTCCATGCAGCTCGTCCCGCGCCCTCCGGGACGTTTCGACCGCGGCGAGATCATCTACCGCATGGAGAACGGCGAGAAGGTCAATCTCCTCACCCTCACAGAACAACAGATGCGCTCCGTGCGAGGCAACGAGATTGCGATGATCTTCCAGGAACCGATGACCTCGCTCAATCCCGTCTACACCGTCGGTGATCAGATCATCGAAGCGATCACGCTCCACCAGGACGTCACCGCCAAGGAAGCGTGGAACATCGCCGTCAAAGCGATGGACGACGTCGGGATCCCCGATCCGGAGGGACGCATGAAAGCGTACCCGCACCAGTTCTCTGGTGGTATGCGTCAGCGCGTGATGATCGCGATGGCGCTCGCGTGCCAGCCGCGTCTGCTCCTCGCGGACGAACCAACCACCGCGCTCGACGTGACCATCCAGGCGCAGATCCTTGAGCTCATCCAAGAACTCAAAGAAACCCGCGACATGGCGGTTATCTTGATTACCCACGACCTCGGCGTGGTCGCTGAAAACTCCGACGTCGTCTGCGTCATGTACGCCGGTCGCGTGGTCGAGTACGCCAACGTCTACGACCTCTTCGACGATCCGCGTCACCCCTACACGCGAGGTCTGCTCGCCTCGATCCCAAAGATCGGCACAAGCCATGACCGACTCGTCACCATCGACGAGATCGTGGACAACCCCGAAGAGTTCAAGAAACTCCCCGGAGCGGATCAAGGAGTCACCCCTTGGTGGCCATGGAACGAGCCGCCCGCGGATCTCCGCAAGCTCAACGAACCCGCAGGAGATTACTGCCTCAAGCAAATCGCCGACAACCACTGGGTCGGTGTCTGGCGCACCGAAGCCGTCGTCAACGACAATTCACCACCGCCGCAGCTCGACTACCGAGTCTCGGACCACAAGTAATCCCCGCGTGAGGACATCCATGCGAGCCCTGCTCATCGTCGATCGACTCTTTGCCCAGCACGAACGCGCGATGCTTCAGCGGACCGCGATCGGACTCCTCGACGAAGGTATCGAAACCAAGCTCGTCGTCCCCGACCTCGGCGTCTTTGAAACCACCAACGTCGGATCCCTGATCCCTCAGGTCCGCTACAAAGACCGAGGGTTGTCCTTCACCCTCAAAATCCGAGCCGCCAACATCGTCCGCGAACTCACCGACGATCGCAACGACCCCCAATGGGACATCATACACGCATTCGGAGGCAACTGCTGGTCCCTCGCAAACGAGCTCGCCAAGTCTCTCGACTCGGCGCTCGTGCTCGAGCTCTGGAGAGCCGGACTCATCTCTCGAGCGTCCCAGATCTACAAACACTCCTCAGTCAACTGCATGTTCACCGCGCCCGACAAATCCATCGAACGCGTTGTCCACGCGACCAATCCAAGACTCCCGATCCAGGTCGCGCCGTGGGGGGTGCCCGCACCGAGCACCCCAAGAGAAATCCTCAACCCCAAACGAGGCGTCTCGATTGTCATGCAATCCTCGGGAAGAGTCACCGACGAATGCGCCGCCGCATTCGATGGAGTCCTCGATGCGATCCGCAACAACGAGAACATCCACTTCTTCGTGAACCTCCACGCCGCACAGCGATCAGGACTCTGGGCAAGAGCAAAGAAAGCCGGCGCACTGGGGCAGATCACCCTCGTCGATCAGATCGAAGAACAACGCGACCTTGTTCTCAACGCGGATTTCTTGATCTACCCCGACACCGTCCACGAGCACCGCTCACTGCTCTTTGAAGCGATGGGCAGCGCGATGTGTGTCATCGCATCGACCTCAGAGCAGAGCTCCTGCCTCATTGATTCCAAGACCGCGCGGATCGTCAAGCAGTCAACCCGATCCGGATGGTCTGAAGCCGTCCGCTCACTCCTCGCAGACCAAAGCGAAGCACGCGAGCTCGGTCAGCAAGCGTGGAAGCACATCCGCGAGCAGCGCAAAGTATCCACCCACATTGGCGCGATGATCGACATCTACTCCCAGCTCGTCCCTCTTGAGACCGGCACCCGCGCCGTCCGGTAATCAGCGATTCATCCCTCAAAGCTTGCCCCACGCGTCCGCTAACAAGGGGCTCGGTGCAGTTTGTACGGATTGCGCCAGACATCCGCTTTGATCCGTCTATTCCTGTGATAGATTGAACGTGGCAGTCCTGTACTCCCCCCGCGCCGTCACCTCGGCTAATGACTGCCCAGCGCGACATCAGGAGCAATAGATATGAAACAAGAACTCAAAGCCGTGCTCGCGACCACCGCCGTAGCCCTCCTCACATTCGCAGGATCAGCAAACGCGCAGGTATCCGCATCCATCGAATCCCCAGAGATCATCGAGATCAATCCCGCTGCTTTCCCATCGACCCACACGCGAGGCGTGCAGGTCCGCTACAACAACGAACGCGCCCAACTCGCCGCGACCCAAGACGCTGAGGGCAACATCTCCTGGAACGGTTCACAGCGCGAAGCAATGGGTGGTCAAGACGCCCCCGCACGCATCCTCGTCCGCGTCTACGACGGCGTCTTCTCCATCGACCCATTCGTCCCCCTGAGCTGCGGCAACGAAGACGTCGCCAACATGCTCTTCAACGGCACCACGCTCGAAACCAACCGAGCACTCTTCAACCGCCAGCGCATCGAGCGCGTCGAGCAGCTCATCAAGTCGCTCGAAGCCGCCCGCCACGATTGGCTCCGCAACAACGGATACTACGGCGTCCGTCAATACACCAGCTCCAACAACTCAGGTGAAGAGCACGCCGAGGCATCACTCCCAGAACCAGCCGCCAAGTTCCGTGTCCCCGCCGATGTCCCACGCGGAAAGGCACGCGAGCAGGTCAACGCCGATGAAGCAACCACCCGCTCCATCGCGACCAATCTCCTCAGCGGAGACGAGCCCGTCCGTATCTCGCTCCCGTTCGGGACCGCTCCAGATGTCGTCGCGAGCGTCGAAGCCCGCAACGCCCGCGCAGACGAGCAAGAATCCCAGGAACTCGCTTCCAACGACTGATT
Source organism: Phycisphaerales bacterium (assembly GCA_965250055.1). Lineage (GTDB taxonomy): Bacteria > Planctomycetota > Phycisphaerae > Phycisphaerales > UBA1924 > UBA1924. Next base: position 862,199 of record OZ252285.1, read on the forward strand.
CAAACGGATCGACTAGACTACCGGCGTGACCGGCAGACTCCCCTTCGATCCCAGCAAAATGAACCGGAAAGACCGGACCCCGAGCGACTCACGCCCTCGGGGTCTTTCCAGTTCCGCAGACAAACCCTACACCGTCTCCCAGCTCGCCTCCAAAATCGAATCCGTTGTCAAAGACGGATTCCCATCAAGAATCCACGTCGTCGCCGAGATCAGCTCCGTTACCAACCGCACGCACTACTACTTCACCCTCAAAGACGAGAACGCCACCATCTCCGCGGTCCTCTTCGCCTCCGCCGCAAGAAAGCAAAGCGCCCCCCCAGAGCACGGCCAGAAAGTCATCGCAAGCGGAAAGCTCGACTACTACGCCCCCTCCGGACGCTTGAGCTTCATCGTTGACAAACTTGAACCCGTCGGAGTCGGAGCACTCGAGCAGCGCTACAAAGCACTCTGCGACGACCTCCGCAAGCGAGGCTGGTTCGATCCGCTGACCAAACAAACGCTCCCGATCTTCCCCCGCTCGATCGCGATCATCACCAGCGCCACCGGAGCCGCGCTCCAGGACGTTCTCGATACCGCTTCCAAGCGATGCCCCGCCGTCAACATGCTCGTCGTCGATGCACGAGTCCAGGGCGACCACGCGAAGGGGCAGATCGCCAGCGCCATCAATCAGATATCCAAGAATCACCGAACATACGGGATCGACGCGATCATCCTCACCCGAGGGGGTGGCAGTCTCGAAGACCTCTGGGCTTTCAACGAGCCCATCGTCGCCAAAGCGATCCGCGAGTGCAAAGTCCCCATCGTCGCCGCCATCGGTCACGAAACCGACACCACCATCGCCGAGCTCGTCGCCGACGAGCGAGCTGCTACTCCAACACAAGCCGCGATGAAACTCGTCCCGGATCGCAACGCGCTCCGCGAGCAGCTCGACGCCCTCACCCGCCGACTCGTCCGCGAGCTACAGACCTCGCTGACCCACCACGAATCGCACCTCAATCGCCTCCACAGCAGCGGCCCACTCGCCAATCCCGCAAGACTCATCGAGCCCTCCGAATCAAAGCTCACCCCGCTCGCCGCGCGTCTCCGCAGCGCAACGCTCCACTCACTCTCATCAGAGTCCAGCAAACTGGACTCCCTCGTGATCAAGCTTGCAAAGCAGCAACCCGCGGCTGTCCAAGCCCAGCGTCAAGAACACATCGAGGGTCTGCACCATCGGCTCCAGACTTCAATCCGCACGCGCCTCCGCGCCATGTCATCATCACTCGACGCCGCGCAGCGAGAGCTCAACGCGATCGGTCCCCGCCAGGTCCTGAGCCGTGGATATTCACTGACGACAACGAAATCCGGCGCCGTCGTCCGCTCCACCAAGGACCTCAAGCCGGGAGATCCGCTGACCACGCACCTCAACGACGGCACCGTCACCTCCATCGTCGAAGGCAAGAAACCTACCAAGCGAACCAAGCAAGCCAAACCCAAAGACCCCCAACCCCAGCCATCACTCTTCCAGCACAAGGACTGAGCATGCCAAAGAAAGCACCATCCAAGAAATCGAAGGACACCCCTCGTTATGAGGACCTTGTCGACCAGATCGAGACCCTCGTCGAGAGCATCGAGTCCGGAGAACTCGGTCTCGAAGATTCCATCAAAGGCTACGAGGAAGGCACCAAGCTCATCAAGCAAGCCCGATCCATCCTCGACCAAGCGAAACAACGCGTCGAATCACTCCAGCTCAATGAGTCCGAAGAATCCAGCGATTGACTCCAGTTTGCCGATGAAACAAGCCCATGCCTGACGCACTGATCATGATCCTCCCCAAGCTCATCATCCTGGGCTTTGTCATGGCTTTCGGTGCCTGCATCGGATCGCTGATCAACGTCCTCGTCTACCGACTCCCGCTGGGACTCGATGTCATCCGTCCAACCTCGCGCTGCCCAAAGTGCAACACGAAACTCACCTGGCGCGAGAACATCCCGATCTTCGGATGGATCATTCTCGGCGGAAAGTGCCGCTTCTGCAAAGCCAAAATTTCCCCTGAATACCCGATCGTCGAATCAATCGTCGCGTTGATGTTTGGCGCTCTCTACACACTCTGGTACCTCGTCGAGCCGGGATCCACGTTCCTCGGATTCCCCTTCGGTTCCATCGCTCCCGAGTGGGCAAACAACGGCCCCGGATTGACCTGGCCGACCATCGTCATCCTGTTCATCATGATGGGATCACTCGTCGCGATGACCATCATCGACGCGCGCACCTACACGATCCCCCTCGTGCTCACCTGGGTCCCCGCCGTCGTCGCGATCCTCTTCCACACCGGACACGCGATCTGGTTCCAGATCGGATTCGGAGAAGCAACCCAGGTCATCCCAGGACGCTGGCACTTCCAAGAAATGCGAAAGCCGTGGTGGACCGCCCCCGGCGCGATCTGGTCGATTCCTACTGGAGGGCTCGGCGGCTGGAGATTCATCGGAGTCATCCTCGGCGCCACCTTCGGACTCTTCCTCTCCAACCTCCTACTCAAATACAAAGTCCTCACGCGATCTTTCGCCGACTACGACGAGTGGCTCGCTAAGCACAACAAATCGCTCGCCGAGTCCATGGAGGATTCCGAGCAAGAACCCGACCACTCCGCCGCTCAAGAGTGGATCATGTACCCCTACGCCCGTCGCGAGATGGTGCGAGAGCTCGCGTTCCTCGCGCCCGTCGCCATCTTCGGATTCATCGGTGGCTGGCTCAGCATCACCCTCGTGACCCGCATCGCCGGACAATGGACATTCAACCCATCGACCGGAGAGATGCTCCCCCCAACCGAGGCCCCACTCTGGCTCGTCATCCTCGCAGGCACCCTCGCCGGATACCTGATCGGTGGGGGAGTCGTCTGGGCCGTCCGCATCCTCGGCTCGCTCCTCTTCAACAAAGAAGCGATGGGACTCGGAGACGTCCACATGATGGCCGCCGTCGGCGCCTGTATGGGATGGATCGATGCCACCCTCGCATTCTTCCTCGCCGCCTTCGTCGCCCTCTCGATCGCCGCCTTCGGACTCCTCGGGAAAGGAAAGCTCTACAGAGCCATGCCCTACGGCCCATCCCTCGCGATCGCGACACTCCTCGTCCTCTTCGCCAAACCGCTTATTGAATGGGGTTTAGGCAAAATCTTCGCGATGGAAGTTCCGTTCAATCTTCCGTAACCCATGCCCTGCAAACGACTCACAAAACGGATACAGTATCATTCAGAGACCACACAACAGGTCAACCCATAACCACGGAGCCCAACCATGATCCGATCGATCAACAAAAAACTTGGATTCACACTGCTCTCAGCAGTCATCCTTACCGCATTCACCGGCTGTAAAACCGTATCCCAGCGTGACTACGACGCCGCGATTGAAGAGAACACGACTTTGCGTGAACGCATCGCCGCCCTCCAATCCTCCGCTGAGCAAGCCGGGAACGCGAACCAGTCCTACATCGATCAGAACAACCAGCTCCGCAGCGAAAACCAGCGTCTTTCCGACGAACTCGCCGCGGCTCGAGCGAACCCTGTCACCGGCTTCGAGAACATCGACGGCGTAGATGTCGGTCGCCGCTCAGGTGGTGAGATCGTCGTCGGCGTCGAAGCAGACGTCCTCTTCAACTCCGGATCTGCCGATCTCCGCGCCGACGCCAAAGCGACGCTCGACCGAGTTGCCGGAGTCCTCAAATCCACCTACTCCGCGAACGAAGTCCGCATCGAGGGGTACACCGATACCGATAAACTGGTCAAAACCAAAGCGAAATGGCATACCAACGAGAACCTCTCCGCGGCCCGCGCCCTCGCCGTCGAGTACTATCTCGTCGGCAAAGGTGTCGATAACGACCAGGTCTACTCCGCCGCCTTCGGACCTTCCAAAGCAAAAACGACCAAGAAGGACTCCCGGCGTGTAGAAATCGTCATTCTTGGCAACTAAATGACGTTCGAAAGCAGGATCAGAGCAAACGAGCGGGGTACAATCCCGCCGCTCCGGGCTATTGGCGCAGTTGGCTAGCGCACCAGTATGACACACTGGGGGTCACAGGTTCGAGTCCTGTATAGCCCATTAAAACAAGGCCTCGCTTCCTCGCGAGGCCTTCGTTTTTCCGAGAATCTCAGCGAGATCCGAGGAACAGACATCCAAATCACGCCACCTTAGCTCAGTTGATAGAGCAGCTGATTTGTAATCTGCAGGTCCTCGGTTTGAGTCCGAGAGGTGGCTATTCAGGGGCTATGATGCCCGACAAAATAGGGCGTGTATCCAAGCGGCCAAAGGACGGGGATTGTAAATCCTCTCGCATTCGCGTTCGGTGGTTCGAATCCACCCGCGCCCATTCAACCCCAGACCCTCCGATTATCGGGGGGTCTTTCTGTATGTCGGTACAATCCCCACATTATCGAACTTCACTACATATCCACCCAATTCTGGCCGATCCGACTCCCAGAGATCACACCCAAAGTGATCTCCAAGGAGTTCGTCCATGGCCAGCACGCCATTCAAAGCACGCAACAATTTCTTCGCACTCAGTGCGACCAGCATCTCATCGGGAACGCTCGCGATCGTCGCGCTCCTCACCCTGATCGTTGGGGGCATGACGTATGTGACCGTCTCCGAACTCCGCAAGCAAGCACACCAAACCACACTCTCAGAACTCTCCAAAGCAGTCAAACTTGTTGCGTCCCAATCAGAACTCGCTCTCCAAGACAACGACCTGCCGCGCCTGCGCCGCCTATTGCTCGACACCCAAGCGACCGGCTTGTATCACCGCCTCTCGATCAACTTCGCAAACAACCAAACACTCGTTTCCACTGACATCAACGAGAGCTACCGCACCACACTCCCAGATTCCTGGGGTGTTCCCGCCGTGCCCTTCGAGTCCAAGTCTCGGTTCAATAAGCAAATTGAGCAGTTCACACTCTCCGAACCCCTCAAAATCTCAAAGGATGCCAGCGCTGTCCTGATTGCTGAATCAATGCCAGTAGCACAATCAACCATGCTCTGGAGATTCGAGCTCGCCGCCGCACTCACTGCACCCAGTGGTCTCGTGCTCGGAATCCTCGCGTTCCTCCAGACCCGCCAGCGTCCAGGACCGATCAACGCGATCCGCAATGCGCTCGCACGCTACGCGCAGGGACAAACCTCAACCCCTGACCTCCTTGTCGCATCCAATCTGGGACACGGCGCGGACACCTTCAACCAGCTCCTCGAAGAACGCGACGAGCTGCTCACAAAGCTCACGCTGTTTGAATGCGAAAACTCGATCGCCGCTGTATCTGCAGACTCTTTCGGTCTCTCAAGCGTCTGCTCATCGCTCACGCAAGGCATGGTCGTCCTCGACACCAACCTCAACATCCAGTTCATCAACGGCTCCGCAGCCGCCTACCTCCGAATCGATTCCGCGACCTCGATCGGTAAGAATATCAAAGCAATCGATCCCGACTCCATCCTCTCTCCAACCGCTACCAAAGCACTCAACCCAGAGTCTCCTCGCCGGCTAACCGCAGAGATCGAGCTTGAGCAGTCCGCGACCACCCTCCGCTGCACGTTCGCCAGAATCCCGCGTGAAGACGACACGCTCTGTCTCATCTACATCGAGGACATCACCCAGCAGCGCCACGCCGACGAAGCCCTCAACAGCTTCATCGCCCAAGCGACCCACGAGCTCCGCACGCCGCTGACCAATATCCGTCTCTACGCCGAAGAGGCGATCGACGCGGGGTCAGAGGACGAAGAGTTCCGCTCCAATGCGTTCAACATGATCAACTCCGAGTCGCGCCGACTCGAGCGTCTGGTCTCCGACATGCTTTGTGTCTCTGAGCTCGAAGCGGGATCCATGAACATCCGCAAGGACACCGTTCGTCCAGAAGCGATGTTCGAGGAACTCGAACGCGATTACAAGCCCCAAGCAGAAGCAAAGGGCATCAACATCGTCTTCGATCTCCCTCCGAAGTTCCCGACACTCGAAGCCGACCGCGATCGTCTGGGACAAGGCATCCACAATCTCATCGGTAACGCACTCAAGTACACCCCATCAGGTGGCGCAGTAACCGTAAAGGTCGAGTTCGATCCATCAGACGCGATGACCGTACGCATCTCCGACACCGGGATCGGGATCTCCATGGAAGACCAGTCCAGAATCTTCGAACGCTTCTGCCGAGCACAGGACCAGCGCATCGAGTCCATCTCAGGGACCGGTCTTGGTCTCGCGATCACCAGCGAGATCGTCAAAATGCACGGCGGTCAGATCTCCGTCGAGTCCGAACTCGATCAGGGTTCAACCTTCATCCTCACCGTCCCGTCAGGCCGTTCATCAATGAAATCCGCAGCATAAAGGAGGTCCGAGATGATGGCATTTGATCAACAAACCATCGGCGCCGTGACCGTCCTCCGCCCGACCGGTCCTGTCGCTAACTCAGAAGACTCGCAGCAGTTCCAAGAGCTCGCAAACAACCTGATCAAAACCTCGCTCGGCCGATTCGTCATCGACGCGTCCGAGCTGTCCTACGTTGACTCCACAGGACTCGAAGCCCTCGTAGGGATCGCAGAACAGCTCAACTCCTTCGGACAAGCACTCAAAGTGTGCCAAGTCGGAGAGACCCTCTCAGAGATCCTGCGCGTGACCCAAACCACCGATTCATTCGAACCATTCGAGCAGGTCCAAGACGCCGTCAGGAGCTACCGCTGATGCCGACACAGGACAGTGACAACCCAGTCATCACGACCGCCGAGAAGAAGCTCGCCGCGGAGGAACGCTACGACCAGATGATCGAGCAGTCCGCGACGCGCCCGCGTCTGGTCGGTGAGGTCCTGATCGCCGAAGGTCACCTGACCGAGGATCAGCTCGAGCAAGCACTCACCGAACAACGCACCAGTGGCAAGAAACTCGGTGAAATCCTCGTTACCAATGGCACCGTCTCCGAATCACTCCTGCTCCATTCCCTCGCACGTTGTCTCGGGGTCAAGGGTGTCCGTCTCCGTCACGGATTGATCGATCCCCAGCTCATCTCGCTCATCAATCCCGAAGAATGCGAGCAGCTCAAAGTCCTCCCGATGTTCAGGGTCAAGGGAAAGCTCACCGTCGCGATGGCCGAGCCCCAAGACCTACCACTCGTCGATCGACTCGCCGCTAAGACCGGCCTCCAGATCATCCCAGTCCTCGCATTCGAGAACAACATCCTCGAGTACGTCCGCAAGTACTCCGCGGGCGACGTGGACATCAACGAGTTCCTCACCACCCTCTCCGAGACCGACGTCGAGGTCGTCGAGCGGGAATCGGTCGATGAAGACCCAACCACCGACCTCTCGCAGATGGTCGAGGGATCTCCGATCGTCAACCTCGTCAACGTCGCGATGCTCACCGCCGTGAAAGACGGCGCGTCGGATATCCACATCGAGCCCGACAAAGGCGGCACCAGAATCCGTTACCGCATCGATGGCACCCTCCGCGATCTCATGCACTCCCCATCCGGAATGCACTCCGCGATCGTCTCGCGTGTCAAGATCATCGGAAAGATGGACATCTCCGAAAAACGCCTCCCCCAAGAAGGCCGCGTCCGCATCATAGCCGAAGCACGCGAGATCGATCTCCGTGTCTCCAGCATCCCAACACTGCTGGGCGAGAAACTCGTGATCCGTGTCCTCGACAAGGAAAACCTCAACGTCCGCATGGAAGAACTCGGATTCCGTCCCGAACTCCTCGAGCGATTCAAAGCCACCCTGCGCCTCCCGCACGGCATGCTCCTGGTAACCGGACCTACCGGATCTGGTAAAACCACAACCCTCTACTCCGCGCTCGACCTGCTCCGCTCACCCGAGACCAACATCGTCACAGTCGAAGACCCCGTCGAATACCAACTCGACATGGTCAATCAGGTGCAGGTCCACGAAGGAATCGGACTCAACTTCGCGCGAACTCTGCGTTCCATCCTCCGCCAAGACCCCGACGTCATCATGATCGGTGAAATCCGTGACCAGGAAACCGCCAACGTCGCGATCCAAGCGTCCCTCACCGGCCACTCCATGCTCGCAACCCTCCACACCAACGACGCGCCGGGAGCAATCTCGCGCATGACCGATATGGGTGTCGAGCCATACCTACTCTCCGCAGCACTCAACGGTGTCGTCGCACAACGTCTGGCGCGCACTATCTGCCCAGGTTGCTCAACAAGCTACTACCCAAGCGAGCAGGTCCTCGCTGACGCGGGACTCTCGCACATGGCCGGGCGTCCTTTTCGAAAGGGCGGCGGATGTTCCACGTGCCACGACACCGGATGTAAAGGCCGAATGGGTATTTACGAGTTCATGGAAGTCACCCCAGAACTCCGTCGTCTCATCTATGCCGGAGCCGCTAAGCACCAACTCCGCTCGCTGCTCAGCTCGCAGAACCAGCTCTCGCTGCGTCAAGAAGGCGTCAAACTCGCGATCGCGCACCACACCAGTCTCGAAGAGATCCTTTCCGTCACCAAGATCGATGACGTTGAAGACGAGCCGCAAGGTCTGCAGACAGGGAGCGCCGCATGAAGTTCTCTTACGAAGCGTACACCAAGTCCGGCGCGCCGAAAACAGGCACCATCGAGGCATCCGATCAGCACGAAGCCGAGGAGAAACTGCGCAAGAAGGATCTGCTCGTCACGCAGATCGTCTCCGCAGAGAAGGCCTCCGCAAAGAAGCAAACCGCCAGCAAGTCAACAAAGTCAAAGTCCAAGATCTCCGTCAAGGTCGTGTCCGAGTTCGCTCGCGAGCTCTCGATCCTTGTCTCCACAGGAACGCCCCTCGTTGACGCGATCGAATCACTCGAAGAGCAATCCAACTCCGACATCTGGACCACGATCCTCGTGAACCTGCGTGCAAGACTCGAAGAGGGCGACTCACTCTCCGCGGCGATGGAAGCACAAAGAGAAGTCTTCGGCCCAGTCTTCTGCTCACTCGCAGCAGCGGGGGAGTCCGGAGGCAACCTCGACGTCATGCTCAACCGTGTCAGCAAACTCCTGCGCCAAGAAGCCAAAATCCGAGCCAACATCGCCGGCGCGATGATGTATCCAATCCTGCTCACCGGGATCTCGATCGTCGTCCTCGCCGTGATGCTCTGCGTCGTCCTCCCAAGATTCGCAGGCCTTTTCGAGTCCATCGACTCACCACTCCCCGCGACGACCAAGTTCCTCATGTTCCTCTCGACCTTTCTCCGCACCTACTGGTGGGCCGTCATCCCCGGCGCCGCCGTAGCGATCTCAGGCATGGTGTATTGGGCAAAGAGCAACGCCGGGAAAGCACTTACTGAAAGCACACTCCTCAAAGTCCCCGTGCTCGGGAAAACCATCTGCTCAATCCAAACCGCTCGCATCTTCCGCGTGCTTGGTCTGCTCATCGAATCCAAGGTGCCGATCCTCGAATCCATCGAGCTCACCCGCCGCTCCGTCAGCAACACACTCTACAAGAACCTCCTCACCAAAGCCGAGGAAGCCGTGACGATCGGTGAATCCGTCTCCATCGCCCTCGCATCCGACGGCCTCATCGTCGCCAGCGCCGTCGAAGCGGTTAAAAACGCAGAACAATCAGGACGCATGGGACCCGTCATGATCCAACTCGCCGACTACCTCGACGAAGAGAACGAGACAGTCATCAAGTCCATCTCATCGCTCATCGAGCCCCTCATCATGATCGGTCTCGGTCTGATGGTCGGATTCATCGCCGTGAGCATGTTCCTCCCACTCTTTGATCTCACAGCCAGCGCGGGGGTTCAGTAATGCCTCGAAAGAACCACACAACGCCGATCGGGATCGATTTCGATTACAACGAGTTCCGCGCCGTCCAGTACGGCTCATCAAGCAGCCCGATGCCCAAAGCCATCGCGACCATCCCGCGATCCGGATCACGCAAACTCTCCCCAACCCCACAAGAACTCGAAGACCTCGCACGCTCACTTAACCAGCGTGGATTCAGCGGAAACCGAATATCACTCTGTGTACCAAAGAGGTTTGCTTCGTTCCATATCCTCGATCTCCCACCAGAGGGCTCTGGAGCGCCGATCAGTCGACTCGCGCTCCTCGAAGCACAGCGTTCCGGTGCGCACAAAACCAGTGACCTCCAGATCGGGTACTGGACACAGCCCAAGCAAGAGGGATCGAGCAACCGTCACTCCCCGTACTACACCGTCGCGTGCCAAGCCGAGCCCCTCAACGAGTTGCTCGACAACTTTGAATCCGCTCAGTTCATGCCGATCAAAGTCGAACCGATCGAGACCGCGATCACCCGGACCGCGTGCCTCAACGACCAGTTCACCGACGACGCAATCCACAGCATCATCGAGATCGGATGGGACGAATCCTGGGCGATCATCACACTCGGATCAACCCCCGTCTACACACGTCAGATCGACGTGGGCGCATCCCGCATCCGTAGAACCCTCATCGACGACCACGCGATGCCCGCCGACTCGATCCTGACCATCCTCGGCAACCAAAGACGCAGCACCGATCCCGACTCTCGCTTCGAGCGGATCATGACCACCGTGCTCTCTCCGTTGCTGGCGCAGATCGTCGATCAGCTCGACACCGCGCTCACCTACGTCTCCCAGCAGCACCGATTCGCCCCATTCGGTATGGTCATGCGCTCCGGATACTTCGTCAACGAAGAACAAACGGCATTCGCAATTGCCCAAAGAACAGGCATGCCCACACTCCCGCTGGAACTGATGCCGCAGAATCAGCTGGAGATCGATCCGAACATCAGCATGTTTGAGTACCTCCACTCGCCGCGCCTCAACATCGCCGCGGGACTCGCGAGAGGGGCCGCCGCATGAGATATGTCCCCGCTCCAAACCTGCTCCCGCTTTCCAGAATCCGCGAGCGCAAGCGCGACCACGCGTTCAAGCTCTGGATCTACACCCTGATCGCTCTCGTGATCCTGGGAGTGATCCCCTCAGCATTGATGAGTGTGCACCTCCGCGCCGCCAAACCAGAGAACACCGAGCACATCACGAGATTTGTCAACGACCTCAACGAACTCCAAGCAACCCTCCCGAAGCTCAAAAAACAAGTCGCCGAGCTCGAGTCCGCATCCAAAGCCCAGGAACTCGCCAAGCTCCGCATCCAGTGGAACTCGATGCTCAACCAGCTCGCAAAGCTGACCACCGAGAACATCCGGATCCACTCTTTCGATGCCTCGATCAACAGACAGCCACAGAGCCACTCGATCAATATCAGCATCCAGATCCACTCCAAGACACTCTCCCAAGCCCGCGAGTTCCTCGTGATCCTCGAATCATCCGAGCTCTTCGACTCACTCGCCATGGCTGATTCGCGCAGAACGTCCTCGGACCCAAGCTCCCCGATCAACTCGACCATCAACGCCGTGATCATCGCCGAGCAACCACCGGAGCCAAAACCATGAAACCGCTCCTCGCTTCCGCATCCCCAACGCAGGTCCATCTAGCCGGCGCCCTCCTCGCATTGACCCTGATCGCCGGGAGTGGGTACGCACTGTACTCCTCATGGGAAGCACAGCAATCCGGGATCGAGTCCTCGCAGCTCGAACTCACCCAGGTCAGCGCCCAGCTCTCAGACACCCAGAGAGAACGCGGGAAACTGGTCAGTCAGATCTCCGATCTCGAGCTCGTCGTCCAGCAGCGCGAGTCGTTCGAGATCATAACCAACATCAACCAGCTCGCCGTCAAGCTCGTCGCGCTCGCCGAGTCCCAAGGACTTGAACTCGAGCAGTTCGAGCCCGCCGACCAAACAACAACCAACGGCTTGCCCACCCAAGAAATCTCTATTCAGGTCACCGCGTCCTACGTGTCCATCCAGACGTGGCTCGATCAGCTTCATGAACGCATGCCCGATATCCACGTCGAAGCGATCTCGATCCGCTCCAATACCGCCGCGCCAGGGATGGTCAGCACGAATATCCGTCTCAACTGGTATATCCCGGAAGACACCGAAGCGAAGCCCTAATTCTTTCGTGCTTTCGTTTGCACCTCCGCGTTCTATATTTTCCTCTTTATACATGGGACTCACCACAGAACGCAAAATCTTTCTCGGCCTTGCTCTGGTCGCCGGCGCTTCACTGGTTGTCGATCAAGCCATCCTCTCACCAAGCAGCGCCGGCGCCGCCGCCCTTGATGTGAATCAAGTCAACGCGATGCCCAGCGAGCCCGCTCTCGCAGCGATCGCCAAACCGATCACCAAGTCGGTCAGCGAGATCCTCAACGAGCGCCTCAGCAAAGCCAGCTTCGACTCAGGGAATACTGAGCTCAATGCACAGGTCACTGAGGTCCAGCGGATGTTCGCTCCACTGATCAAACCCCAGCCCAAGCCGGTGTCTCCTGAGCCGATCATCCCGACCCAGACCGAGGTCGAGCCAACGATTCCAACACAAGCGATCCCGACCAACATGCCCTCGCTCTCCGCGGTCATGCCATCGCAGTCCGGACATTCCGGCGCCATTCTCAACGGCACCCTCTACACAGTGGGGGACACAACCCCCGAAGGTTATCGGCTGCTCAAAGTCAACCAACGCCAAGCACTCGTGGAGTATAACACCCAGCAGTTCTGGCTCACTCTGCCCGCTTTCAAAGACTAACTCACCTAATCCGCACAGCCTGAACTCAGCGTTTGGGGATCTCACCGATGAAACAGTTTGCAAGTCAACTCAGCACCAAACTTCGTCGATCTCCTAGGTACACATCAAACGCTTGCAGTCGCAAGTGAAGGAGAACAAGCATGCAAGCAATCGCACCAACCACCAAGGCCAACCGTCGCGCCTTCAGCCTCATCGAACTCGTTATCGTGGTCGTGATCATCGGGATCATCGGCGCCATCGCTATCCCACGCATGAGCCGTGGTGCAGCAGGTGCAGCCGACTCCAGCCTCGTCGCTGACCTTGCGGTCCTCCGCAGCGCCATCGACCTCTACAAAGCAGAGCACGGCGGAACCCTCCCAGCATTCGCAACCTTCGAAGCTCAAATGACCACCTACACCGACGACGCAGGCTCCGCAAACGCAACCAAGTCGTCCACCTACTACCTCGGACCATATCTCCGCGAACTCCCAACCCTCAAGGTCGGCACCAACAAAGGTCAGTCCGCGCTCGTCGCGACTCAAGGCGGCACCACCGCAGGCTGGGTCTACGACGAAACCACAGGAGCGATCAGTGCAAACCTGCCCAATACCGAAGTCGACGTCCGCGGCGTGCAGTACAACAACTACTAAGCAGCCCGACATCGTTTGATGATTCAATCGCGCCCCGGTCTGCACACGCAGATCGGGGCGTTCCCGATTCAGGAGACCACGATGCAGAACCAATCCAACGCACAGCGCACCGGATTCTCGCTCATCGAGCTCGTCATCGTCGTCTCCATCATGGCCGTCGTCGCCGCGATCGCCGTTCCCAGGTTCGCCGACGCCTCCTCAGGACGGAGACTCCAAGCCGCCAAGAACGCGATCGTCCACGACATCGAGCGTGCCAAGATCCGAGCAAGAGCCACATCAACCAACCACGTGCTCCAGTTCTACCCTGACCGAGAAACCTACATCATCACCGAGGGCGACACCGTCTCCGAATCCGCGATCATCCTCGCTCGCAACCTCAGCGACGAACCCCTCAATATCCAGATCCACGCCACCAACCTCAGCGGCGACAACAACGCCACCATCACACCCTACGGCGATCTCACCCCAGGTGTCCGGATCAGAATCACAGACGGCTCCAACTTCATTAACGTGGACTTTCCCGGAATCGCGACCAGCCGCACACCCCCCGTGGTCGAAGTCACTGAAGACGCTGTTGAGGATCTCAAACTCGTAGGAGGACTGCTCGATGGCCTCGGCCTCTAATCACACCAGACGTTCAGCATTCACCCTGATCGAAACCATCATCAGTATCTCCATTATGTCCGTCCTCTTCCTCGGACTCTCCGGCGCTGTCGTCATCGGATCCAAAGCGATCCCATCAACAAAGGATACCGGCGTCCAAGACCAGCAAGTCATCGACGCGATGAACCGCTTTCGTGATGAGCTTCGCCAAGCTTCATCAATAGATTATCGCTCAGCCGCCGCCGGTGTACGCTTCGTGCTGACAATGAACGCATCAAAGGCACTCGGCGCACCGACGACAGTCACGTATACCTACACATCAGCAACCGGACTATTCAGTCGCCAAGCGGATTCAGAAACAGCAGCAGACCTCATGACATTGATCACCGACGTCGAATCAACGCTGCTCATGGACGACAAACAGATCAGAGCGATCATCTTCAGATTCGTCGCCAAAGACTCCCTCCAGCTCCACTACGAGACCCACATCACACTCCCCAACAAGCCGGAGATGCTGTAATGGAGAACCGATACACAACCCGAAGAGCCATCACCCTCGCCGAGACCGTCGTCTCGACACTCATCATCGCCTTCGTCCTCCTCTCAACCCTCCAGATCGTCGCCCCGATCTCCCGCGCCGGAACCCACCACGCCAATCAGCTCGTCGCGACCAACCTCGCCAACGAGCTCGCCGAGGAAATCGGGACCAAGCTCTTCACCGATCCCGACGAAGACAACCCCGACGCACTCGGAACAGACACCGGCGAGCGTCCCGCTGTCCGTGCTGATTTCGACGACATCGATGACTTCCAGTCCTGGTCCTCATCCCCTCCAGTCAACAGTCTCAACGAGTCCTACACCAACCTCGCTGGATGGACCAGATCCGTCAAAATCATCCATGTCCTCGTCGCTGATCCAACCACCGAATCCCCGACCAGCACAGGTCTCAAGAAGATCACGATCACCGTATCCAAAGACTCCACACAGCTCGCGCAGATCACACTCCTGCAGTCACAGACCGCGGACCAGCTCGGATTCATCTCTGTCGCGACCGCATCGGGGGACTCAAAGTGAACAAATCAGCCAGCAGTCACTCCAGATGCCACACAAGACTCGGATCAGTCTACCTCGTCACCCTGATCACCGTCGCCGCGATCGCCTCAATGGTCATGCTCGGCGTCACCCTCAGATCAGCTACCAGCTCCAAGTCCGCGCTCGTTGTCGAAATGTCCAAAACCAATACTGACATTCTCAACGCGACCGAGCTCACCCTTCAGTCAGTGTATTCAGATCCCAGCTGGATGAAAACCGCACAGTCAGGGGTTGCGCTTCCAAAGCAAACCATAAACGGAGTGGTCTACGGCTCTACGGTCAAAGATGCCGACACTGATACAACACCAACAGACACCACGATCAACTACCAGCTCACGATGAGTGCAACGAAAGACTCAATCGAGCATGTCGCTCAGGTCACCTTAAAATATGGGAGTGTGGACTACACATCGTATTTGACAAGCCTCACCGCGATGTTCTATTGGCCCCTCAACGAGGATCCTGGAGCATCGAGAGCAACAGAGAATATTCAGAGTCAAAGGGGAACATACTTCTCGCCGTCTGCAGCAGGATTCGGAAGCAATGACGAAGGTGCTCAGGTACCCGTATTCAAAAACTCAAACAGCATCGTTGGTGTGGATTGGAACAATGACTACGCACAGAACAACGGCTCAATTGCGATGTGGATCAAATATACAGGTCCAGAAAAATCCTCTACGCCGAGTCCATTCGTTGGACTCAACTATAAATATGGTGGGCACCCCACATTGAATCTAGCTGTCTTTGAGAACGGTATCCATGCATTAGTCAACAATGAGGGGACATGGGACAACTGGTACGCGGTCACCAGTTCAAGCGGAACAATCAAGCCAGATACATGGCATCACATCACACTGACCTGGGGAGCATCCGGATTGGCACTGTATATTGACGGCGTTCAAAGCGCATACAGCAGCCGAAACAAGTACGGTGTTGCCACTGCTGGAATTCTTTACGGAGGATACCAGCCGCTCTACATCGGAGGAGGTTATAACCTCTTTGATTCTGGGACTCCCTACGTCGGATTCACCGGGTCAGTCGCTCATGTTGCATACTTCGATGCCTATCTGACCTCAGATCAAGTAGCCGAGCTTGCAGCTATGAAGCCAGATGGAACTGCTTTATCGCTCAAAGAAGATTCATGGGTTCTGCTCTACGGAGAGTAAGCCAGAGTCAAATCAATCCCATGAATGAGGATACGAACTCAGGCCGCAGAACGAATATCCTGCGCCGCGTGATCCCGCACCGCCTCGTCATACGCCGTGAAATCGAGCGTCAAGAACAGCTCAGCAAGCCGAGGCTCAAACTGCGATCCCGAGCACCGCTCGATCTCCGCAAGCACCTTCTCGCGAGGCATCGCCGAGCGATACGCTCGATTCGAGCTCATCGCATCAAATGTATCCGCCAGCGCCAAAATCCGACCAAGCTCAGGGATGTCTTCCCCCGCCAATCCGTGCGGATACCCGCGCCCGTCCCATCGCTCGTGGTGGTGCATCACTCCAGGAATGATGTCTTGCAGACTCGGAAGGTCCTTCAGCATGTCCGCCCCGATCTCCGGATGCAGCTTGATCTTCGCAAACTCCTCATCCGTCAAACGACCGTTCTTGCACAGCACCGCCTCAGGGACACCGATCTTACCGACATCGTGGAGAATGCCACACAGCCGAACTCGCATCGCGTCCTCAACCGAGTACCCCGATGCGATCGCAAGCTGCTCCGAGAGCATCGCGACACGATCCGAGTGACCGCGTGTGTACCGATCCTTCGCATCGATCGCGCCAGACAACGCGCGAACCGTTCCCACAAACGCTCTACGCTGCTCTTCATACAACCGCGTGTTCTCAAGAAACGCCGAGAAGATCCCCGCGATCGAATCGATGGTCTTCGTATCGTGCGAAGATACATACGAGTCTTCGCCTTGCTTCCCCCCTGTGACGAGCCAGCCGTACTTATGCCCGTACGCCTGGACCGGATGGATCATCACCTGCGGATCAAGCTCTTCAAAGATCCCTTCCGCCGGATACACCGCGGTCTTGTCCGCAACCGCGATCGGTTCGATCTGCAGCAATCTCTGAAGCTCCCCTCGCAGTGTGGGTTCGTCGAAATCGATATCGCCATACTGATGGAACTTATTCTCGAGGAGTGTCTGACCTTCCTCAGTATTGACAAGAAACGCCGCCCACTCATACCCGATCGTCACCGCGACCATCTGCAGCGTCTGGTGGATATACGAGGCCGGATCGGTCACCATCCCCATGTCACGACCCAGCATGTGCAGCGCCGTCACCGTTTCATAGGACTCGGTCAGCTGATCCGCGTAGCTCTCGATCATCGAGTCAGAGCTACGAGCCGCGTCGAGGTCCTTGTGCATCCAGTTCATCAGCTTATCAAGCTCTTCGCTCATGGAATCCCAAGGACGGATCATCCCGGAAATCTTGTGACGAACCGACGCCTGCGTAAGCGGATCGCCAGAGAAACCATCATTGAGCAAATCTGACTTGAGGATGTCCTGGGTGAACGCGATCATCAAACTAAAGCCCGTACGCCGCCCGTGATGCTCGATGACAAACGGATACAGCCGCATCCCCTCCGCCGCCTCGATCATCCGAGGCGTGTCCATCGTCGCCCACATCTCAGCGCACTCGATAATCTGCTGGCGCACCGCTTTACTCAATAGCCACAGTTTCACCGGACCCCGGCAAGCCGGATCAGACACCGGCATCCCGTTGATATCAACACACCACTCCACAAGCCCAAGATCAGCGCACCGCTGCTTGAAGACGACAGGGATCTCAGGGGTATGCTCATCGATCAGCTCCAGTCTCATGCGCATCTCCCGAGTTCATCGTCCGACTCAGCAAGCGTCTTGCCGATCAGATCAACAAGCGCCTTGGTCCCGAACGGCTTGCTCAGAAGAGCACGGATATTCCCGAGCTCCTTGATCTGCTCCTCGATCGCAAAGCCGCGAGCCGAGAGCATAATCACCGGAGTATCTTTCATCTTCTCGCTCCCCCACAAACGAGTCGCCATATCAATCCCGCTCATGTAAGGCATCTGAAGATCAGTCACCACAAGATCAGGCTCGACCTGGTGAATCAGCTCCAGCCCCTGCTGACCGTCCATCGCGGTATGCACCTCATACCCAAGCTGCGTCAGCTTCCGAGCAACCATATGAGTAATGTGCGGCTCATCATCAACAAGCACCACACGAGCGACAAATCCATCAGTATTATTCATAGCGTTCGACATAGGTATACCTCACGACCTATATCGACCCGAAAACACCCCGGATTCTGTTCAACTGGACAAACCCACCCCAATCACGCATCAGGTGGGGGAAGCCGCAAATATCGGACCAAGTGCCGCGTCCCAATAATGAACGGCACCGTATCAATCAGCGCCGCTATCAGCTTAAAAGCATACCCAGTCCCAATAAACACCAGCAGCTGCAACCAAATCTCCTGATCAGGATCAATCGGCAGCGCCTTCGCATAAAAGTGAGTGATCAAGATCACCGCCGCTGTATCAACCAGCTGACTCACCAGCGTCGACCCGTTGTTCCGGATCCAAAGATGCTTCCCGCGCGTCAAGCGTTTCCAGAAGTGGAACACCTGCACGTCCACAAGCTGCGCCACCAGATACGCCACCATCGATGCGGTCACCGCACCAAACGCCAGCGCCCGAACCTCATAAAACACCGGCACACGACCCGCCGCATCAACCGCGAGCTTCCCATCAACCCCGACCGCTTCAAACCCCGGAAGCGCCCCGCCAACCCAGAGAATAAACACGACCCACAGATTCAGGATCAACCCCACCCACACCACCGCGTTCGCCCGCCGTCTCCCGTACAACTCAGATATAAAGTCCGTGCACAAAAACGTCAACGGATACGGCAGCACACCCACAGCGACCGCAAAGACCGTACTCCCCTCGATCCCCTGATCAAAGTCAATCTCAAAGAGCTTAATAAACCGAGTGATCCCCAGAATATTGAGCATCGCCAGCGTGCCCAGAAAGAGCCCCGAGAGCAGCAGAAACAGCCGTTCCCGCCGTCTGTGCAACTCGTGCTCAGTCAACTCATCAAGACCCTCATACCGATACTGTTCACTAGGCAATGGCCCATGAAGATGCTGCATGGAGCGAGGATAGCAGACCGACGCCCTCGTTGCCCAAAAACACCCATTTCCACCCCGAACTGTGATACCATCCCTCTATGACGACCCAAACCGAAAACCCGCCAGCGACCTCCGAAATTAAGCCGCTCTCGTCCAGCACGCGAGCCGCTCTCGAAGCCGTCCTGATGACCGCTGATCGCCCACTCAAAGCCCAAGCGATCATCGACCCGCTCAACCTGCTCGAATCTACCCAAGACCCGATCACACAGGAATCCCTCGACACCGCGATCGACGCGCTCAACGAGGACTACGAATCCACCAACCGCTCCTTCCGCATCGAGCGCGTCGCCGCCGGATACCGGATCATGACCCTCCCCGAGTTCGCGCCAGTCGTCGCCGCGATGCACCGAGCCCGCGCCGGAACACGCCTGACACGCACGCAACTTGAGACCCTCTCCATCATCGCGTACCGCCAGCCCGTCACCCGCGCCGAGCTCGAGAACATCCGAGGCGTCGCCTGCGGCGACATCGTCCGCGCCCTCATGGACCGTGGACTCGTCAAAATCACCGGACGAGCCGAAGTCCTTGGACGACCGATGCTCTACGGCACAACCCCTCGATTCCTCGACACCTTCGGACTCGCCAACCTCAAAGACCTCCCCAAACCCGAAGAACTCCTCCCATCAATGGAACAGAACACCACGAACTAACGCATAGTCATCAGAACCACGGAAGGTCACAGTCAATGCAACTCGCCAAATCAATCCTCATCCTCATCGCCGCACTCGCCCTCACCGCCTGCGGCTCATCCAAATACATGGGAAAAGTCGTCCCAGGATCAGTCGGACGACCCATCATCCTCTCAGAATCCGACGACCGCATCAACAACGACGTTGGCATCGAAGGTCTCGAACTCACCCTCTACAACGAAGCACGCTCCGGACAAGCCCCCGTCCAGCTCACCAAAACCACCACCGGAGAAGACGGCCGCTTCACATTCACCCTGCCCGCGAAGAAAACACCAAGAGGCACCGTCACCGTCCGCGTGACCGGAGACAACATCTACTCCGCACGCTCCAAGACCTACCTCCCAAGAAACGGCCAGTTCATGCTCTTCACCGTGGTCACCAGAGAACCCCAACCAGAGTAAGCCTGACCTCACCAAGCAACGAACAGTCCTCGATCCGGTAAACAATTCCATGTCCAGTCTGAGAGTCAGTCCCGTCCGAGCATCAAAGCGCCGACGGACCAGCACCTCAACTCATGGACACTCACACATCAACAGATCCTCTTCGCTCACGCTCCCCGGATTCCTCTTCGTCTTCGTCACCCTCTTCCTCGCCCTCGGCGCGATCAACGGCCAGAACAACCTCCTGTTCTGGCTCTTCGGATTCTCCATCGCATCACTCATCGTCTCCGGAATCATCACCGGAAACGCACTGATGCACATCCGCATCACCGCAAACCACGAGGACCACGCGCAAGCCGATCAGCCCCTCAGCCTGCGGTATTCACTCATCAACACATCGCGCCTGCTCCCAAACTTCGCCCTCGAAGTCCACGAGCTCGACATCCCAAACCAAACCAACCACGAGCCCGCTGCTGTCCTCCACATCCGCCCATCCGCACGCGCCACCTGCAAGTCCACCCTCACCCCACTTACCCGCGGCTACATGGAACTTTCAAAGATCCGAGTCCGCACCCGCTTCCCTTTCGGACTCTTCACCAAAGCTGTCTATTTCGAGATCCCCAGAAAGATCCTCGTCTATCCCAAGCAGATCGAGATCGAGCAAACCACGCTCGACGACATGACCACCAACGACACATCATCGCACCGATCGATCAACCGACGCGGCGCCGGACTCGACTACTTCGCCCTCCGTCAATACCAGCCGGGAGATCCGATCAAAACCATCGCTTGGAAACGCTCCGCGCGATCCTCGGACCTCCTTGTCACCGAGTTTCCTGATCCAACGACCGATCAGCTCCATATCCGCCTCGCCCCGCCGAGCGATCAAACCACCGAAGCACAGTTCGAGACCGCGATCTCTCTCGCCTACTCCATCCTCATTTCCGCCGCCCCATCAACGCGACTCGGTCTCTCAATCCCGTGGGCCGCGATCGACATCCATCCATCTCGCGGCAAAGCCCACCTCGCACGCTGCTCAAGAGCGCTCGCGTTGCTCGCCCAAACCAACACCTCGAGCAAGCACTCCACACCGCGCGTCTCCCGCAGCGTCATCATCATCGCCTACGAGCGCAGCGACGACTCCGACGCGGACATGTACGCCCAGGACTACATCAAGGAACCCACCCCATGAGTTCCAATGACACGTCCAAACTCATCCGCACCTACCACAGGTCACTCCTCCTCACGATGCTCGGCTCGGTCATCGTCTTCGCGATCGCCGACCTCAGCCCGTCCTTCTTCATCATCGGATTCACCGGATCGCTCATCGGATACTGGTACGCCTCTCAGGGACCATCGAGCATCTCCCGCCTCGCGATCAACGCCCTCCTTACCGTCGTCGTCGTGCTCGGAATCACCAACGCACTCCGCGGGAACTTCTCCGTCAGCACCTTCGCGTTCTTCTCGCTGCTCCTGCTCATCCTCAAACTCTTCGACCTCCGCACCCCCCGAGATCACGGCCAGATCCTCGTCCTATCCCTCGGACTCCTTATCGCCGCCGCATTGACATCAAGCTCCATGCCAACAGGGATCGGTGTTCTCGTCATGGGATTCGTCTTCATCCGCTCGATGATGTACTTCCGGATCTTCGCCCTCGCTGTCCGTCCCAGCGCCACCATCCACAACAAACCACGCGCCTTCACCGACATCCGATCCATCCAAACCGTCACCGGATTCGTCTGCTCGATCGTCGCCCTCCTTATCTTCCTCGCGATGCCCCGATCACTCGGAGGCAACGCCTTCGGACAGTGGGGCGACACAAGCGTCCAGCTCACCTCTGGATTCGCCGACGATGTCCAGCTCGGACGCCCCGGACGCATCACCACCTCCTCCAAACCCGTGCTCCGCCTCGCCGTCACTGACCGCAACGACCAGCCCATAGGGTCCGAAACCTCGCGAGCAATCTACCTCCGCGGATCCGTCCTGACCCAGTACGAAGCCGGCCGTTGGGTCTCCCACGAAGACCAAAGCATCCCAACGACCTTCCGCACCCGCATCGTGGACCCCGAACGCTCCATCCCCCTCGTCTCCGACACCTCCCGCGCCGAGTGGACCCAGGAATACCACATCACCTTCGATCACCCCGAGCAAAACTACGGCTACCTCTTCACACCCTGGAAACCACTGGAACTCAAAACCCTCATCTCACGATCACGCGTCGGGATCGACCCCGAAACCCGCATGATCCTGCTCGCAAACCAACCCGTGAACTCATACCGAGTCCGCACCTCAAACCCAGAACTCCAGCAGTTTCAGGTCGCTCCAGACGCGGCGCGACCAAGGATCTCACAAGCGGGAATCTCACCAGAGCTCAACGCCCTAGCCTCACAAATTCTCACCAGCGCCTCGATCGATCCAAACCCACAAACACGACCAAAAACACAGGACATCCAAGCCGTCCGCGCAATCGAGACCCATCTCCGAACCCAGTACCGCTACACCCTCGTTTCTGAACCCGTCCCGTCTGGAAAGGACGCGACCGAATGGTTCCTCTTCGATCGCAAAGAAGGACACTGCGAGTACTACGCATCCGCGCTCACGCTCCTCTCGCGTTCAGTCGGAATCCCCGCACGCGTCATCACCGGATACGTCGCCGCCGAATACAACGACGTCACAGGGACCTACATCGTCCGCGAGTCCAACGCCCACGCGTGGGTCGAAGCGATGGTCGCCCCCAACTTCTGGCGCACCTTCGACGGCACCCCCCAAGCCGATTTCCACGAAATCCACGAGCCAGACCCCACCCTCTTCCGATCAATCGCCAAGTTCTACGAAGCGATCGAGCACGCATGGATCACCGCCGTCATCGGATACGACTCCGACACTCGCAGCGCCGTCTTCGGAGACATGGATCCCAACCTCGGACTCAGCAACGTCGCCAACACCCTCCAGAACAGACTCGCCGCCGGACGCACCCAGCTGATCCGCAAAGCGCTCATCACCTCAGGGATGATCTTCTCCATCACCATGCTCGCCGGACTCACCTTCATCTTCCTCCTCAATCTCCCAGCATTCCAAACCGTCCGAAACAAACTCAAAGCACTCCTTTCATTCAAACTCCTCCGATCATCCGCAAAGAACCTCGATCATCACACCTCCCAGCAGCTCATCAAAGCCATCCACTCCCAGCTCGACACCCTTGATGCCCCCTGTCCCCAGGGACTCCCGCTCAGGTCCCACCTCTCATCCATTGAGCCAAGCGAGGACACCCCGATGTGGACACTGCTCAACGAAGCCACCGACCTGCTCTACAGCCAGCAGTTCAAGCCCAACCCAGATGCAGGATTCGTGGACCGCGCCAGAGCCCTCATCGCCAAGCTCCGATAACACGCCGTTGGCTGAAACCATTGGTTTAGATCAACCACGACCTATATCCATCCGATCCCCGAAGTATCCAAATACGAAACGAGGATCATCATGCCCCCAAATCGTTCAAAGACAGACCGTTGGCGCCAGTCCCTTGAGAAAATCAAATCCCGAGGCGGAGGCCTCGAGTTCACCGTCAACTCTGGAGATTCAAGCTCCGATGACCCAAGCAAGAACCTCATCTGGCGCGTCCGTCTCCTCGATTTCGACAACGACACGCTCACACTCGAGCATCCCGGAGCGATGGGCCTCTCCTTCCACATCGATGACAACACCCCCCTCATCGGGATCCTCTCCGTCGGACAAAACCGCTGGATGTTCCACACCAACGTCATCACCTCAACCACACAATCCGACCGTGCTGGCAACCACAAAGTCCTCAAAGTGACCATGCCCGACAAGGTCGAACGCTGCATGCGCCGCAACTTCAACCGCACCTCGACCGCCCAGGTCAACCTCCCAACCGTCAACGTTTGGCCGCTCCTGAATCAATCCTCCGCCGCACCGGTAGAGATCGCCAACCGCATGATGATCCAGCAGCTCCGCGAGCAGTCAAAGACCGCGACCGAATCATTCGATCCCCAGATGCTCCCAGAAGTGGGACCACGCTTCGAAGCACAGCTCGCCAACATTGGTGGTGGGGGCGTCGGACTCATCGTGGACAAAGACAATCGCTCGAACCTCGACTCCGTCCAACAGTTTTGGCTCTCGATCAACCTCCTCCCAGCCGTCCCCGCGCCCCTCGTCATGGTCGCACGCATGGCCCACACCCACCTCGACTCCCAGCAGAACACCTACGCCGGACTCGCCTTCGACTTCTCCCAGTCCTCAAGCCACCGCGACTTCGTCATCCGCGAGATCGACACCTTCATCCGCCACTCGCAGATCGACTCACGCAAAGCCGCGTAAACCAGCTCCCAACCAACCACGAAAAAACCCGCACGAGTGCGGGTCTTTCTTTGTGCTTTATGAATCGCAATCAAGGACGATGGAACTGAGGCTTCTCAGTCACAAACACCGTCGCGTCCCCGTTCTCCGAGTGCAGCGAGATCGCGTTGGTCCCGTCGTTCCAGATCCCAGTCCACTTCCCACGCTGAGGCATCGAGTGGTCAACATACCCAAACCGTGATTTAAACGACGCGCTCCCACGCGGAGCCGTCAGATCAAACACACCCGTGTTGTCCGGAGACGCGACCAGATGCACATCCCCCTTGCTCGTGTACGCCATGATCTCCTCGATCGGATTCTCACCAGAACGGATCCAGATGTCCCCGCCCTCAGTAAACTCATCGCCGTTGCGGACCTCGACAGATCCGCTCACGCCGGTGATCTTGATATGACCGTTGCTCGTCGTCACCTTCGCCCCGTCACAACGCGGGATCGAGATCAGCACATCAATCGGAGGCCGGAACCCCTCGATCGACAGATCGGTAGGCCGGATAACCAGCGTCCCGTACTGATTGAGTGACTCGTCGGGAACAACATACTCCGCAGTGAAGTAATCGCCCGTCGCATCAAACTCGATGCCCTGCTTCGCCATCCGGAAGCGGAGCCAGCGTTCTTTGCGAACGCGAAACTCGACAAACGCCTTCTCGTGCTTGGAGTGCGAGCGGATCTCGACGTTCCCGCTCGGATTCTCGATATCCACCGCAGTGAACTGCCCGATGGTCATCGGGATCCCGTTGATTTCTACGCTATGAGCCAGCTTTTTCGCCTGGATGCGTGCCTGGATGCCACCCATCCGCTTCCGCTCCTTGCAGCCACCCGTGCCCGCGATCAACCCCACAGACAGCCCCGCTCCAAGCAGCAATGCCATGGTGCGCGAGCTGATAATCCGTGGGAAGCGTCGATTCGAATGCATGATCCATACTCCAAAGGCCAATGGTGACCAGTATTCTATGTTTTTGAGCCCGTCCAGTTCGCCACGAGCACCAAAGAAC
Organism: Phycisphaerales bacterium; assembly: GCA_965250055.1. Taxonomy (GTDB): domain Bacteria; phylum Planctomycetota; class Phycisphaerae; order Phycisphaerales; family UBA1924; genus UBA1924. Next base: position 887,720 of record OZ252285.1, read on the forward strand.
TTGCTAAGATAGTCATAAGTCGTCAAGCCGGACACCCGACTCGACACAAACATACCCAAAACCGCCCGTTTGAGCCAATAAGGTCGGCCCAATCGGATGTCTAAGAGATCATCGGCAACCATCAACGGTTCCGTTCAGTACAGATAGCGAACTCCACAATCCAATCCGTTCGACACTCCAAAGATTCCGTTCAACAAAGCAACACACGTCACTCAAAACTCCCCATCCAATCAGCAATTCCAGTGACACGCATCTGACACACTCCACAGACACCCGATCACCGATCAAACCAATACGCCCAGACGAGCCTCACCGCCGATAACCGGATGATCCGACATCATCCCAAGGCACGGAGCCGCTCGTGGAACCAACAACCCCTCTCCACACCCTCGCCCAAGCGACGTCTGGATTCAGCACACCCACGCTGATCATCATCGCCGCCGCCGCTGTCCTCATCGGAGCCGTCGTGGGATTCATCCTCGCGCCCATGATCGCGACCAAGAAACTCCACGCGATCAAATCCGAGACCAACCAGCTCACCAAGCGCGCCGAGGAAGACGCCCAGAACGCCGCCGAGAAGGTGCTCCTCGACGCGGAGCGCAAAGCCCTCGAGCGCAAGGAAGAAGCCGACAAAGAACTCGAAGCCGCCCGCGCCGAGCTTCGCGAATCCGAGCGCCGACTCGCCAAGCGTGAGGACCTCGTGGACCGCAAGGACGAGACCCTCTCCTCCAAAGAGCAATCCCTCGACTCCCGCTCCGAAAAACTCGAATCCCGCAAAGAGAAGCTCGAGATCCGAGAATCCGAACTCGAATCCCTACTCGAGAAACAACAGAAAGAACTCGAACGCGTCTCCCAGCTCGACCGCAACCAAGCCAAGGAAATGCTCCTCGAACGCGTCGCCGACAAATCCCGCGCCGAGATGGGTAAGGTCACCCGCGAGATCGTCGAAGACGCCGAGGACGACGCAAAGGACAAAGCCCGCGAGATCCTCATCAACGCGATCCAGCGCTACGCCAACGAGCACGCCTCCGAAGCGACCGTCCGCACCGTAGCGATCCCCTCCGACGACATGAAGGGCCGAATCATCGGACGCGAGGGACGCAACATCCGCGCCTTCGAGAAAGCCACCGGCGCCGACATCATCGTCGACGACACCCCCGGAGTCATCGTCGTCTCCTGCTTCGACAAAGTCCGCCAAGCGATCGCCGTCCAAGCCCTCGAACGCCTCATCTCCGACGGCCGAATGCACCCATCACGCATCGAAGAAGTCACCGAAAAGGTCCGCTCCGAGATCAACGAGAAAGTCATCAAAGCCGGGAAAGACGCCGCCCAAGAACTCAAACTCAAAGGCTTCCACCCCAAAGTCATCGAAGCCATGGGCAAGCTCACCTACCGCACGTCCTACGGCCAGAACGTCCTCAAACACTCCATCGAAGTCGCCTTCCTCTCCCAGATCATCGCCGACCAACTCGGTCTCGACGGACGACTCGCACGCCGCGCCGGATTCCTCCACGACATCGGGAAAGCAATGGACCACGAAATGGAAGGCGGACACCCCAAGATCGGGATGGACTTCGCCGCCCAGTACGGCGAGAAAGACGAAGCCGTCCTCAACGCCATCGGTGGTCACCACGCCGACATCCCCGCAACCACCCTCTACACCCCAATCATCATGGCCGCCGACGCCGTCTCCGCCGCACGCCCCGGCGCCCGCCGCGAATCCATGGAACGCTACATCCAGCGCCTCCACGAACTCGAAGACATCGCCAAATCACAACCCGGCGTCACCGAAGCCTTCGCCGTCCAAGCCGGACGCGAGATCCGCGTCATGATCGACGCCGATCGAGTTTCCGACGACGAGGCCTACCTCGCCGCCCACGAAATCGCTAAGCGCGTCTCCAACGAGATGACCTTCCCCGGCGAGATCAAAGTCACCGTCCTCCGAGAAACCCGAGCCATCGAACTCGCACGATAATCAAACCAAGGAGCCGACATGCGTCACGCCACTACCCTGCTCGCCCTGACCGCTGTGCTCCTCGTCTCAAGAGTCTCAACAACAGCAATCGCCAAAACAACCCTCATCCACTGCGGCACCCTCATCGCCGTCCCCGGCGAACCACCAAAGCAAAACCAGTCGATACTCGTCATCGATAACACAATCGTGTCAGTAGTCGACGGATTCACCGACCCTGGAACCATCGATACCCTCGACGAGTTCGAGTTCATCGACCTCTCCGATTACTATGTCCTCCCAGGCCTCATCGATTGCCACACACACCTCACCGGACAAAACCTCCCATCGCACGAAAGCATCCGCAGAAGGATGCAAGAAACCCAAGCCCACTCCGCAATCGACGGCGTCGCAAACGCCAAGAAAACAGTCGAAGCCGGATTCACCACCGTCCGCAATGTCGGATCCCCGGGATCAGTTGCCCTCGCCCTCCGCGACCGAATCAAAGCCGGAGTCATCCCAGGACCACGCATGTTCGTCTCCGGCCCAGCAGTCTCCGTCACCGGAGGCCACGGCGACGGCACCAACTCACTCTCACCGCTCCTCCGCCCCGAACTCCCAGACCACCTCACCACAGCCGACGGCCCATCCGAAGCGCGTAAAGCCGTCCGCGCACGAATTCGCGAAGGCGTCGACCTCATCAAAATCACCGCGACCGGCGGCGTCCTCTCCCTAACCGCCGCAGGTGTCGAGCAGCAGTTCTTCGACGACGAACTCGAATCCATCGTCCAAGCCGCCAAAATGATGGGCCGCAAAGTCGCCGCCCACGCCCACGGCACGCAAGGAATCAACGCCGCACTCCGCGCCGGAGTCGCTTCCATCGAGCACGGCACATACCTCGAAGACTCCTCCATCGAACTCTTCATCCAAACCGGCGCCTACCTCGTCCCCACAATCCACGCCGGGAAGTTCGTCGAAGATAAAGCCAAAATCGAGGGCTACTTCCCCGAAGCCATCCGCGCCAAAGCCGCCGCAGTCGGACCCCTCATCCAAGACTCCTTCGGACGCGCCTACCAAGCCGGAGTCAACATCGCCTTCGGAACCGACGTCGGAGTCGGAGCCCACGGCACAAACGCCGAAGAGTTCCTCTACATGAGCGAAGCGGGAATGACCAACGAGGACTGCCTCATCTCCGCAACCATCAGCGCCGCAAAGCTCATCGGAGCCGAGGACCAGATTGGTACTATCGAGGAAGGCAAACTCGCCGACATCATCGCCGTCGAGTCCGACCCCCTCCAAGACATCTCCACCCTCCTCAGTGTCCCCTTCGTCATGGCCAACGGACACCTCATCGCTGCTCCATAACCATTCCGCACTCAAAAAGTCCGTTTTTATTGGCAAATCGCCATTCCTAGTTCAAACTCTCAGAAGCACACACACTTCTTGAGGGTTATCAATATGTTCCGCACACCAATTGCAACAGCACTACTGATCGCATCCGTATCCGCCGCAGACGTCGTCAGCTTTGAAGACTTCTCCGACACCTCCGGACTCGTCCTCAACGGATCCGCCGCGACCGCTTCCACATCCGATGGCGAGGTCATGCGACTCACCCCCTCCGCAAGCAACCAAGCCGGAAGCATCTTCTCAGACACCCAAGTCGACGCGAGCGATTTCTCCTCCAAGTTCTCGTTCCGCATCTCAGACCCAGGAGGCGCCATCTTCGACGGCAACACCGAAAACGGCGCCGACGGATTCGTCTTCGTCTTTCAACCGATCGACAGTTCACTCGGTGGGCTCGGACAAGGCATCGGTTACTCAGGAATCGGAACCTCACTCGGCGTCGAGTTCGACACCTGGCACAACTCCGCAAACAACGACCCAAGCCAATCCCACGTCGGGATCAACCTCAACGGATCCGTCAACCACAACTCCGGACTCCCAACCGCCGACATCACAGGACCAGAACTCGACGACGGCGACCAGTGGTTCGCATGGATCGACTACGACGGCACGACACTCGAAGTCCGCCTCTCCCAGATCGATTCCTACCCCGCTGAAGCTCTCCTCTCCATGGAACTCGATCTCGAGTCCATCCTCGGACAAGAAACCGCGTACGTCGGATTCACCTCCGCAACCGGAGCCGCGTGGGCCAACCACGACATCCTGAGCTGGAGCTACACCGGATTCGTCCCAGCCCCAAGCGCCACCGCGTTCCTCGCCCTCGCAGGAATCGCCGCCTCGCGCCGTCGCCGTTAAATCCAAACAAAGAAAAACCCGGGTGTGCCTACAGCAGCACCCGGGAGAGAGACCCATCGCTTGCGGTGGGTCTTATCGCCGACGACGAACAGCAACCAGTCCGCCGAGCCCAAGTGCCAATGCACCGCTCGGAGCAGGAACCTGAGTAATCGTGATACGCGCGATCAGATCGCTTGCCCCAAATGCAGATCCGATGGTTGCGCCGTTTCCAGTCTGGGATCCGATGAATGAAGCAAGGTAACTCCCGTCTTCACTCTTGGTGAAGAAGTTTCGTACAACATGCTCCTCGTCAATCGAAACCCCGCCGTTCGCAGAGAACGCCGCGCCCGCGAACGCGTCATTGAGTTCGGAGCCATTGTCATTGACATCACTTCCATAGATCTCAATGACAGTCGGACCATTAAAGTTGCCCGACGCATCAAAGATCGCGTGCGCCATCGGATTCCCGTTTGCAACAAACAAGTCATTCGAAGGGATCACCATCGATGCGTACGAGAAGTACCGATTCACCGAGGAATCACCAACATCAAGATTAAATGTGCTCGACTCACCAGGTGAAAACACCGGAGCATCTCCATCAAACGCTACCGCGGTCTGAGTTGCTTGAACACCACCAGCCAATCCCGATGAGCTTGCGCTGAAACGGTCCGACAGCGGACCGGTATTCCCTGTCTCTGCGATCTCAGTAATACCTGGGAAATCACTCGCAAGAGCACCGCCGTCGTACGTGTCAAAGCCACCATCGTGAGCCGCGACCCAGAACGGTGTAAAGAAGAAACTATCCGAGGCATTCGTATTCTCGATCTGGATACTAATTACTTCAGCACCAGCGCTCCCAGCAGTAACCGCCAGAAGTCCTGCAAGACCAAGTGCTGCACCCTTAACTGTCATCTCTTGAAACTGAAACATGTGTAGATTTCCTCCAGGGAAAGTTGTCATTGTCGGCAGACATCACACGATTGCAACGCAGCGACCGCGCAGACTTGCGCCAACTGCAAGCCCTCAAACCCTCTTGATGTGTCAGTAATCCGATCGCAACCAGCCCGCTACTTCGCGAGCATCTGGATCACGACCTCAGCGATCTCATCGCCATAACGCTCAGCGGGACCCTCAAGAGTCCCCTCATTAATCAATCGTGGTATGTTCAACACCACGCCCGTAAACAGTGCATATCCCAGCCCCAGTTCCATCGTCTTTGCCTCGCCCCGTTCCTGCGCCTTCTCCAAGAACGCACGGAACACATCCCCCTGCGAGTTGTACACCTCCCCAATCGCCCCCGCCATATGCTGCGGCATCAGCAGCACATACGTAAACGCATCACGATTCCCATCAAAGTACTCAAACGTCAGCTTCACCCAAGCACGCAGCGCATGCACAAACGGCAGATCAGCCCTAAGCAGCACCAACTTGTCCCGCGCCATCTCCTCAACAATCGCCGTGTACGCCTCGCGGATCAGCTCGTCCTTGTTCACAAAGTGCTTGTACACCGCCCCCTCAGTCACCCCCGCCTCGCGAGCGATCGTCCGTATCGATGCCCCCTGGACCCCTTCACGAACCCCGAGCCGAACCGCCGCATTCCGCAGCTCAACCCTTGTATCCATGCGATTCTGAGCCCTCTCGGCCATGTGAAGCACTCCCTGAACAGTAAACAGTCGTTATCTACCAATAAACAATGACATCAACCCGCCGCGTATTCCAGCAACCTCCCAAAAAAACACGCAGTTTTCAAAATGCCCACCTGGATCGCAGCTCAGCAGTTCAAGGACACCCAGCCGCGAATGCCGCGAGGAACGCCGAGACATCCAAGAAGTTGAACGAGCCATCCGCGTTGAAGTCCCCGCCCGATTCCTGCGCCGAAAACACTGCCAGGAACGCCGAAACATCAAGGAAGTTCAGCGAGTTGTCAGCATTCAAATCAGCGACGCAATCCACGCAATCCGACAGATCGTAAATCCGAAACCCACCCTGATACACCGCGCTCAGGACGACACCCTGATACATCGCCAGACCACGAACCGAACTCACCGCAGTATTGAATCGCGACAAGACCCACTGCGTCTGAACCGGATTGAGCGGATCGCTAATGTCATACGCACAAATCCCGCCGGTCCCTTGCGATACGATCAGCCGATCGCCATCAACAAGCATCCGATGCGTGTACCCAGTTGAGTGCACACCCACGATATCAGGATCAGCCTGCGCCGGAAGATGATTCACGCGAACCGGATTTGCGAGATCACTGATATCAAAGATCTGAATCCCATCCCTCGCCTCCGCGGCATACAGCAAATCGCCAATCACCAATGTCGACTCAAACCCCTCAGTGTCTGTCCCGTCCGGAAGATTATTCGTAGGCGTGATCGATCCGATGATCGCCGGAGACAAGGGGTCAGAAACATCAATGATCTGCATATCGAACCGATTGTGCGAAACAAACGCGACCTGTCTCGACTCATCAACAAAGACGTGCTTTGCCCAACCAGGTGTATCCAGATTAGACAGTACAACAGGAGCTGACGGAACGCTGATATCCAGAATCGTCAGCCCCTCGAACCGATCGACCACGTAAAGCAAATCGCCAACAACTTCCACATCGGTCGCGCGCCGTCCCGTGTCAAGATTCCCGATCATCACAGGCGTCATTGGATCAGAGACATCTACAATGTTCAGATTCTCACGATACCCCGCGAGGTACAGCACGTCACCACGGACATCAACCCCGCGCACGTTGTCCGTGAATCCCAGTGAAGAAACCAGCGCCGGATCACGCGGCTCAGATATGTCATAAATCTCAAGACTCCCGCCCTCAGTACCAACCGCTGCATGTGTTCCGAACACCGCCACATCGTTGGTCGAGTCGCGCGTGTGCCGAGTGCCGACAACCTGATTGAGCGTGATGTCATACGCCACCAGTGAGCCGCTGTACAGCACCCAGAACATCCCCTTGTCATACACGCAGTCTTCAAGCACAAACTCATCACTGAGGAAGACCTCGCCCGTGCTCACCGAATCAAGCGGATGAGAATAATCCCGCCATAGCAAGCTTGATGCAGAGAATCCTCCGAGTGGACGACCAACAAACATCATGGAGCCACGCATCATATAGGATTCGTACTCAACACCAAGCAGTTCAAAAGTCTCTTGGATCAGCACCGGATTCATCGGATCCGCGATACTCACCCGCCCCTGACCATTGCCAAGAAAATACAGCACGTCGAGGTCGCGATGGATGCGGTATGAATCTTCAATCCCGCTGACCGCGCCGCCCAGAACCGGAACGTGTGGGTCACTCAGATCCACTGCTTGCGCGTTCTGAGTATAACCAACGCCGTCAATCACGCCGATGATTGAGTATGCCAAGACCGCCGTGTCCACAGCCACCGGATTTGTTGGATTGGAAACATCAACAATCTCACATTCATGCTGATCGGTTCCAAGATACATCGTGTCGCCAATGAAAGCGATGGACTGCAGCGGTGCCGCAAGAGAGTTCCCGTACACCCCGATCTGAACAGGATCGCTCGGATCCGCAAGATCAAACACATACACCGTCTGTTCCGAGATCGCATACAATACCCCTCCACGAATCTGCGGCTTCCTGACCCATACGACGCCCACCCCAAGCACATCATGATCGAGCTCCGCAATCGATGCCGCATCTTGAATACCAAGTGTCACAAGCCCCGCTCCACCCGCAGCATCATCAGCCGTGAGCACATACGCAAACGCCCCCTCGATGTGCAGGAGTTCGACGCCATGATCAAACTCAATCGAGCCCCTCTCGATGGGGTCTATACACAAGTCATCATGAGCAGCCGACCAGTGCGAACTCAACAGCAGGACAACGAAAGAACAGATCAGTTTCAGATTCATCATGTGTACTCAATAAAGATATAGATCAGATTCAACACCAATACGATACTCGCACCGACGCGAAACACGAACGATAAAAATCGAACAAACCTTGCTTTCTTCATCCAATTTCTAGGGCCGATACCACGATCATCAGCAGACTCGCTGCCATCATCCGCCCATCGATCCAATCCCGACGCCCCCCAATCCAAGGCCCCGCCGCCAGTGCACCCAGTCCACTCAAAGCAACAAACCCACCAAACACCACCGCTGCGAAAGTTGTCTCTCCCGGAGCAGAGTACCAAAGCACACCACACCCAATCACGAGCACAAGCATCCCGACCAATCCCGCACGCCGAATCCCCAACAGCACGGGCACACTCTTGGTCCCGAACGCATCGTCGCTCGTCCGATCATCAAGATCACAAATCACCGCATCCCCAAACACCACCAGCCCCATCCCGAAGAGTTTCATCGCGAACTGATCAAACGCTGGATACTCAGGGGACCCAACAACCACCGGCGCGACTCCCAGTCCAACCACGGCTCCGCTGACCAAGATCGCCTTGAGCCCGAAGACATCCTTGAGCCGAGTTCGCCCGCCCGCCTCAGCAGGACGCCAACCGGAGTAGACATATCCCGCCGTGATCCCGCCGATGACCAAGAATCCGAACATCGGGGAGATGACTGTCCCAACGATTCCAGCCGCGACCCATTCCAGTGCCATGATGATCCGGATGATCCGAGCGTGCTTTCGGAGGTAGGTATGCCGATCGTGGTCGGCCATCAGATCCGCGGGATCGAGATCACGATCCCGAAACTTGACGCGATCGAGCAGATACCCAGCGTGAGCGCACAGGGTGACATAGGACAATTCAAGGATACCAATCGGGTGCTCAAGGAACTCGGAGAGTGCTATGTAGACGGCGACGCTGTAGAGCACGGCCCAGCCGGCGAGGTGGCCGAAGCGGTGGAGCAGTGCAATTGTTCCACGTGGAACATGACCGCCTTTGTGCGCACACATCGTGTCACTCCCCGGACCATTTGATGGATCGGTCCATCACCAGCACGTCCGCTTGGTCCAGCAGTGATCTCGCCTTGGATTCCATCGCGGTTTGCTCGGCGACCAGTCTGGCGCGATTGCGGAACTGGTCGAGCTGGGACTGGGTTGGGGTGGTCGCAATCGAATCGAGCGCGGCTTGGAGTTCCTGCTGGGTTCGGGACTCGATGGCGGGATCGTTGACGATCATCCGGCGGAGGATCGCGTTTCTGCGGAGGAGGGCGGTGAATCGTTGGGGGCCGAGTCCTCTACGGCGGCGGATTGATTCGATCAGCAGTGGGGAGGTTTCTGGTGTAGCTGATTGATCGAGGGTGGTGATGAGGGCGTCGAGCTCGGATTGGATGTGGTGATCGGTGATGGTCCATCCGGATTGTTGTGCGTGCTGGTCGAGGAGTCGGGTGAGGATGAGCTCATCGAGGGCTTGCTTTCCCGCGAGTTCTGAGAGGGTGGGCCAGAGCTGATGGTCGTAGACGGGCTGGGCGTTGACCATCGCGATGATGGTGTGCTTGCTGGTCGGCTCCGGGCGTTCGTTGGTCGAGGCGCAGCTGAGCAAAGAGACGCTCAAGGCGGCGAGGGTGATTGTCGAGCAGATTCGGGAGAATCGCCGATGGCTCTTGTGCGGGTTGCTTGGCGGATTGATCGTGGATTGGCGGGGAGTCTGTGGATGCATCACGCACGGAGTATAGTGGTTCGGACACCCAACCATCTGGCATCTGGTGCGTATAGGTGATGAGTAGGTGAGTCAGCGGAAGGAACAGTGTTTGAGTACAACGGCTACAGAAACAGCATCGGACGGTCAGCTCGGCGGAAGTCGTCGCGCTGAGTCGATGCGCCGTGCGATGGTTGTGGCGGTTGGTCGTGATGGTGAAGACGGCGGGTTTGGGTTGCTCGCGAGTCCGAAGCTGCGGAACTTGATCTGTCCGTTCTGTGGTGATCTGACGGCGGACTCGGGGCGGTGCGGTCATTGTCATGCTCGGTTTGATCCCTTGTCTCGGCAGGCGACGCAGAACGAGATGGGGCCTTGGTTCGTGCGGGATGAGTCGATCCCGCATCGTCCGGGGTGCAGTTACTCCACGATTCAGCGGTTGATCGAGAGCGGCGGGATCCAGGCGAACTCCGTGCTGCGTGGTCCGAGCACGCACCAGTTCTGGATGCTTGCGAAGCACACTCCAGGTGTAGCGCATTTGCTCGGTGTGTGTCACAGTTGCGGCGAGGGTGTCGATCGGGACGCGTTCGCGTGCAAGAACTGTCACGCGGCGTTCTCGACGGATCGTGATCGTCAGCATCTTGGACTGGGACCGACGAGGCCGCTGCCTGGACGTGCTCCGGCGCAGGTGCTGGCGCTGCATGCGGAGCCTCCGGCGGGTGCGGATTCGGTGGCGGGTCCCGCGGCGATCCCGCTGGCGCCTGAAGCTCGGGATTCGGAACGGCGGATCCAAGAGCGCCGACAGAACGAACGCATGGGAAGCATGGATGGAGGGGAGCAGGAACTCGATGCGCTCACGCGGATCGACGAGCTTTCGCGTGCTGTAGCTTCGCTCAAGCGGGCTTGGTTGCAGGAGCGGAAACGGTCTTGGATCTCGCTTGTCTGTGCCGGGGCGATTACGGTGTTGGCGCTGGTGATAATTCTGTTATCATGAGCTGAGCCGAGAGGTATTTGTGGTTGATGTGGGGGCGATTGGATTTCGCCGATGAAACGAACAACTCGAACACAGTGTGGAACTGGAGGGGATGATTGCTGTCCTTGCGTTCGGAATTGTGGTGGGTTTACGCTGATTGAGTTGTTGGTGGTGATCGCGATTATCGCGGTGCTGATTGGTATTTTGCTGCCGGCGCTTGGGTCGGCGCGTGCGTCATCGCGGACCTTGCTTTGCAGCTCGAACATGCGCCAGCATGGGGTTGCGGGGACGCTGTACAGCGATGACAATCGCGGGGTGCTGCCGGCGCTGTGGTGGAGGGGGAATCAGCGTGCGGACACGCCTTATGGGGATCTGCAGAATCCGCTCTCGGATGTCAATGGGGTGTCGTTCCAGGCGCTGCACATTATCAGGGAGCGGAGCGGGTTTGTGGATGCATCGGCGGGGAGCAACTGGTTCTCGAATCTGTGGTTTACGCACTTGGTGTATCTGGATTACATGACTGGGAATCCGGAGGAGCCGGTCGCGGTCTGTCCGGAGGATGAGGAGCAGTACGAGCGTGCGGAGACTCCGGCGGAGGAGTTCTCGAACGGGACGATCCGGAGGAAGTTTGAGAGTTCGTATGAGACGAGCGTGTTTACGTATTCGGTCGATGCGCAGCGTGGTTCGCTGCGGCCTTTGTCTCAGCGGTTCAACTCGTACACATCGTTTGCAAGGGATCCGGATTATCTGACGAATCGGAAAGTGTCGCAGGTGGGGTATCCGTCGTCGAAGGTTTGGATGTTTGATACGTTTGCGAGGCACGGTCGGGATGAGATCGAGTTGTTCATGGCGAGCGGTACGAGTCAGCCCATTCTGATGTTTGATGGATCGGTGAGCGTGCGGAACACGGACGAGTCGAATCTTGGGGTTGATCCACGGAATCCGACGAGTGAGTTTCCAACGATGATCGAGGGGCTGGATGAGGTGTTGTATCCAGGGGTTTTTCGGTGGACTCGCGGCGGTTTGCGCGGGATTGACTTTGGCGGTCGGGAGCTGGATACAGGTCAATAGAGCGGCGGGTTTTGACTCGGCTTTGTGGGGGGTGTTGTCCTAGAATCTCGTAATCGGTCGTGGTGATCGGTTGGGAGATTGATATGAGCGAGATGCCTGGCGTTCTGATAGCGGACAAGTTTGATCAGATTGGTATTGATGGGCTCAAGGAGCTCGGGTGCGTGGTGCATCAGGATGCGGATCTTGGTCCAGAGACGATCTCGGCGGCGCTCAAGGCGACTGGCGCGAAGGTGCTTGTGGTCCGCTCGACCAAGGTTCCCGCAGCGGTCTTTGAGGATTGCGGCGATCTGGCGATGGTGATCCGCGCCGGGGCGGGGCATGACAATATTGATTCGGCGGCTGCTGGAGCTCGGGGAATCCCGGTGTGCAACTGTCCAGGGATGAACGCGGTGGCTGTTGCGGAGTTGGCGTTTGGTCACATGATCAATCTGGATCGACGGATCCGTCAGCAGACGGACGAGCTGGTTGGTGGGCACTGGAACAAGAAGGAATATTCCAAGGCGAAGGGGCTCAAGGGGAGCAACCTGCTGGTTGTCGGGATGGGCTCGATCGGGATGGAAGTCATCAAGCGGGCGCAGGCGTTTGGGATGCAGGTGAGCGCTCAGTCACGCTCGATGCACAAAGAGACGGCTCGGGCGCTTGGGATCAAGATGATCGAGTACTCACGTGATGCGCTCAAGGAGGCGCTGGGGGATGCGGATATTGTTTCTGTGCATGTGGCGCTGTGTGCTGATACGGACAAGCTGTGTGGTCCGGGGTTCTTTGGGGCGATGAAACCTGGCGCGATGTTTATTAATACTTCGCGCGGCGAGATCGTTGATGAGAACGAGCTGGTCAAGGCGGTCAAGGACAAGGGCATCCGCGTTGGTTTGGATGTGTACCAGAATCAGCCTTCGAGCAAGGATATTGATTGGAAACCTGAGCTTGCGGAGCTTCCTGGGGTTTCGTTGACGCACCACGTCGGGGCTTCGACGGATCAGGCGCAGGAAGCGGTGGCGCTGGAAGTGATCCGGATCGTGCGGACTGTTGTCGAGGAAGCACGCGGGTTGCATGTGGTGAACAAGGAATCGTTGAAGGAAGATCAACTCTGCCCGGCGTTTTGATGCTGGATTTGCAATAGGAGAACTGTGATGGGTGATCGTGTATACAACTTCTCGGCTGGGCCTGCGTGTCTTCCAGAGAGCGTGATTCAGCAGGCGCAGAAGGATATCTGGAATATCTTTGATTCCGGGATCGGGATCATGGAGCATTCGCATCGCAATAAGTACTTCGATCGCGTGACGCACGAGACCGAGGCGGATTGTCGAGCGGTCGGGAGTATTCCGGAGGATTACTCGATCTTCTGGATGCAAGGTGGCGCGACGAGTCAGTGCTACATGGTTCCGGCGAACTTCCTTGCGTCAGATCGGACGGCGGATTATTTCGAGACTGGGAAGTGGGCGAAGGACTCGATCAACGAGGTGCATCACTACGGCACTGTGCATATTGCTGGGAGCTCGAAGGACTCTGGGTTTAATCACATCCCGAAGGGTGATGAGGTGAAGCACTCGGAGAATCCGGCGTATGTGCAGTTTACTTCAAACAACACGATCATGGGGACGGAGTTTAAGGAGCTTCCAGCGACTCCGGGGGATTCGTTCCTGGTTGCGGATATGTCGTCGAATATTTACTCGTGTCCGATTGATGTGAGCAAGTATGGGTTGATCTATGCGGGGGCACAGAAAAATCTTGGTCCTTCGGGGACGACGCTGCTGATCGCGAAGACGGACATCATCAACAATCCGGTGCGCGAGCTTCCGAAGATGATGCAGTACGATCTGATGGCGAAGAAGGAGGGACGCTACAACACGCCGAACACGTTTGGTGTGTACCTGATGGGGCAGGTGTTTAAGTGGATCCTCGCTGAGGGTGGATTGACGGCGATGGATGAGATGAACAAGGAGAAGGCGGCGGTGATTTATGACTTCATCGATTCGCAGGACTTCTTTACGCCGCATTCGGTGAAGGCAGATCGGTCGCTGATGAATATCACGTTTAAGTGTCCGACGGCGGAGCTTGATGCGTTGTTCATAGAGCAGGCGGAAGAGCAGGGGCTCACGACGCTGGCGGGGCACCGGTCGATTGGCGGGATGCGGGCGAGTATTTACAACGCGTTCCCGAAGGAGGGGTGCGTGAAACTTGTGGAGTTCATGAAAGCGTTTGCGCTTGAGCATGCGGGTGCGAAGGCGTAAGCGGCTTGGATAGTTTGAATCTTGAAACCCGGAGTCTTGGCTCCGGGTTTTTTATTTGAGGCGTGCTTTGCAGGCGGCGATGACTTCCTCGGTGGTGATCCGCTGGATCATGTCGGCGGAGCGGTCGTCGCGGAAGTAGAACTCGTCGCCTTCTTCGATGTGCTGGATGACGTCGGCCTCACGGGTGTAGGGGGAGGCTTTCTTGGGGTCGGTTGGTCCGAGGAGTCCGACGAGGGGGCGTTTGAAACCGACAGCCATGTGGAGTGCGGCGGAGTCGTTGGCGACGACGAGTTTGGCGCGGGCGATGATGGCCATGAGTAGGGCGATGGAGGTGGATCCGACGCGGTCGGTGATCTTTGGGTTTTCTGCGATTGCTTCGAGGAGCGGGGCGCAGTGGAGGCGTTCTCCTGGTCCTCCGACGATGATGACTCGGCCTAGGGCAGGGTGCTTGGCGAGCTCGAGGGCGAGCTCGGTGTAGCGTTCGATGGGCCAGCACTTGGGGGTCCATGCGGAGGTGGGGGCGATCACGGCGTAGGGTTCGGGGTACTCGATGATGACTTGGGAGAGCTCTTCTTGTCCGGCGTAGTTGGTGACGTCGGGGTTTGTGACATCGGCACCGGCGGCTTGGGCGAGGGCGAGCATGCGGTCCACGGTGTGCATGGAGCGCGGGGCTTCGATGCGGTGGTTGTGGAAGAGCCAACCCAGTTCCTGGGAGTCTTTGAATCCGAAGCGCTGCTTGGCGCCGGTGGCTCTCGAGAAGAATCCAGAGCGGGCGAGTCCCTGGCAGTCGAGGACCATGTCGTAGCGGTTTTTGCGGAGTCCTCTGAGCCAGCTGATGAGAGGTCCGAAGCGGAAGTGTCGGCACTGTTTCCCGAGCTTGACGCGGTCGAAGGGGATGACCTCGTTGAGATCGGGGTGGTGCTCGATCGCTTGGGTGAAGGTGTTGCGGACCATCCAGTCGATCTTGGCATCGGGGTAGCGTGCTTTGAGCGCCGCGAGCACGGGGGTGGTTCTGCAGATGTCTCCAAGTGCGCTCGGGCGGATGATGAGGATTCGCTTTGGATCGGGAAACTCGGTCACTCGTGAGGATAGGTCTGGTGGGTGATTCAGGCGGGGTAGGTGGCGCTGGTGCGGTCGGTTTCCCATACGGTGATGCTTTCGAGGGTGCATCCGAGTTTGGTGATTGCGGGGTTGAGTGATTGGTAGCAGTGGGTGGTGATGTTTTCGACGGAGGGGATGACGCCGGCTTTGGATTGGTCGAACGCGGGGCAGTCGGTGTTGAGGAACTTGTGGTCGAGGGGGGTGATGATGGTGTCGTTGACGGCTTGCTCGATCTGGATTTGGATGTTGGTGGTGTTGAGGAGGTTGAGCGGGACGCGGATGGTGGGTTTGAGTTTGTAGTTGTGGCCGTGTCCGGAGGGGTTGTTGCACTTACCGAAGAAGTCGGCGTTTTCTTGGTCGGAGAGGGCGGGGGTGTGGAGACGATGGGCGGCGGCGAACTCGTATTGCTGAGAGATCAGGATTGAGTCGTCTTTGGGGTTGTTTGCGGTGGTGTTCATTTCTAAGCAATGGTATGGGCTGAGGTTCCAGCGGATTGAGTGGAGGGTGTGGTCGGTTGGGGTGAGGTGTGATTGGGCGGTGTCCCAGAGCGGGGAGAGGAGATTGGCGGGGTGCTGGGATGGGTTGTTGTCGATGGCTGAGGAGATGATGGGGACGAGGTGGTCGCGGACGATGGCGTCGATTTCTTGGATGCCGAGCAGGTATCCGGTTTGGGGGTTGGGGTGTCCGATGATGGCGAGGGTGATTTCGTAGTATCTTGCGAGGGTGGAGATTGTGGGCTTTCCGGATGCGGAGTTGCATCCGTGGGTAGAGCCGTCGGTATTGATACTGAACCTGACGGTGCGTTCTAGGATGTGCTGTGGGGTTTGGTGGGGCATGGCGTTTCGTGATTGTAGGGTTGTTTGGGTGGGGGCTGGCTGGAAGGACGTGCGGTATGGGATTGTTTAGCTGTTGCAATGCAAAGACTGGAGTGGGTGCTGGGGCTTCTGTTGCGATCTTTGCTGGGGTGTATGTCGCGGTGATTCTGCCGCTAGCGAATCGTTCGAGCGGGGATGAAGAACAGATGCTGGTCGAGATGGCTTCACTTGAAAGTGGGCTTGAAGTTGGGCCGGGAGATACAGAACACGGGAAACTGGAGGAGCAGGGAATGTCTGCAGATGTGCTTGGGTACACGATTGAGATGATTGATGGTTCGAAGAAGTCGCTTGAGGAGTATCGCGGCAAGGTGTTGATGTTTGTCAACGTCGCGAGCGCTTGTGGATTGACGCCTCAGTATGAGGGGCTCGAATCGATATATCAGGAGTACAAGGATGATGGATTGGTGATCATCGGATTCCCGGCCAATGAGTTTGGGGCGCAGGAGCCTGGGACGAATGCGGAGATCGCTCAGTTCTGTAGCAATGAGTATGGGGTGACGTTCCCGATGGCGGCGAAGGTGGTTGTGAAGGGGGATGGGATCCATCCGTTGTATGCGCAGCTTGCGGCGCAACCTGAGCCGATTGGTGGGGAGCCGGAGTGGAACTTTGCGAAGTATCTGGTGAATCGTGAGGGTGAGGTTGTCGAGCGATTCCCCTCGAGGACGGCTCCTGGGGATGTGGAGCTGGTGGCGGCGGTTGAGGTGCTTCTGGGGGAAGAATAAATCTTAAAATACTTTCTAGAGAGCAGAGCGGGATTGTGGTCATAAACCCTTTGGTTTCAGTGCTTGGGGTGAGTGCTCAGGGGGCTTAACACAACCTTCATTGCTCTTGGGTGGCTTTCGTGTTCAAATCGCGAGAGAGTTGTATGAAGACGCGGGATTTGCTCGGGTCGCACAGACTTCATACACGGAGAGTTGCTATGAAAAATCGGAAGTTTTCCTCCCTGCTGCTTGGTTTGGCTGTGATGCCACTGGTGGCGATGGGGACGATGATGGGCGGTGGTGTTGATCCTGAGCTTCCTACCTACGAGGGCTCGAGCGGGGTTTCGGGGAGCATCAAGTCGATCGGTTCGGACACGATGAACAACCTGATGACGCTCTGGGGTGAGGAGTTCAAGAACTTCTATCCGGCGACTCAGACCGAGGTCGAGGGAAAGGGGTCATCGACCGCTCCTCCGGCTCTGATCGAGGGTCAGTCGCACTTTGGTCCGATGTCGCGTCCGATGAAGGGTGCGGAGATGGACAAGTTTGAGGAAGCGAACGGGTACGCTCCGACTCCGATCCGTGCTGGGATTGACTGTCTCGCGGTGTACGTCCACAAGGACTGTCCGCTTGATGAGATCAGCATCGAGGATATCACTCGCGTGTTCTCGGTTGCGGACACCGATCTGACCTGGGGTGATCTGGGTGTTGATGATCCGAAGTTCAAGTCGCGTCCGGTGAACCTGTACGGGCGGAACTCGGCGTCTGGCACTTACGGCTACTTCAAGAAGGTGGCGCTGCAGGGCAACGATTACAAGGCGTCTGTCAAGGAGCAGCCCGGCTCGTCGGCGGTGGTTCAGTCGGTGACGACTGACCTCTACGGCATGGGCTACTCGGGCATCGGTTACAAGACCGCTGGTGTCAAGGCGTTGTCGATCTCGTACGACGGATACGACGCGGTTGAGGCAAGCGCAGAAAATGCGTACTCGGGAGATTACCCGATCGCGAGATTCCTGTACCTGTACGTAAATGCTGATCCGACCACTGGGATCACTGATCCGCTTCGTGCTGAGTTCATCAAGTTGGTGTTCTCGCAGCAGGGTCAGGAGATCGTGGTGAAGGACGGATACTTCCCGGTTCCAGCGAGTATCGCTCGTGAGGACCTTGAGGCACTCAAGATTGACTATGATTTCTGAGTGACTCGTCAAGGTGTGACAACAGAAGCTGAAGCGAGAAATCGCACTCGGGCGTCGCGTCGGTTGCATGCAACCGACGCGGCGGCCGAGTTTGTCGTGACCGTGGGTGGGTTTGCGGTGCTCGCGGCGGTGCTGGGGATCTGTTTCTATTTGCTTTGGGTGGTGCTGCCTTTGTTCTCATCGGGGGAGACTGGGGAGCGGGCGATTGTTCGATCGGCTTCGGGTGGGGATGTTCCCGCGGCGATGTATCTTGATCCGTACGCGCACGCGGCGGTGATGACTCGGGGTGAGGAGACTGTCGTGGTGGGGCTGGGTGATGGGGAAGTGCTGGGGCGGCTTGGGGAGTCGGACGCATCGGATGGGCTGGTGAGTGAATCGACTGCTCGTAATGGTGAGTTGATTGCTCGCGGGTACGCTGATGGGACAGTGCGGCTGGGGTCGATTGAGTTTCAGACTCGGCTGATGAGTGAAGACTCGGATGTTGGGGTTGGATATAGCGAAGAGCTTGGGGATGGGCGGTTCCGGAGGGTGATCGTTGAGGAGTCGTTCGGTGATCCGGTCAGACTCAAGGCGGGGAGCGGGGCGGTGGTGCTGGTCGATTACCAGGTTGATCCGACGGGGAAGACGACGCTTGCAGCGCTGCGCGAGGATGGGACGGTGGTGGTTAGCAGCGTGCGGACCATTCGTCCGCTTGGGGGTGGCAAGGCGCGGATGCGGCTTCGGGAGACTTCGTTTGCACTCGATGCGGACTTTGATCCGATCTCGGTGAAGATCAGCGCTGATGGGGGGCAGGTCTTTGTGGTTTCACGGCAGGGGGTGATGGATCGGTATGCTCGCGGCGATGATGGGTTTGTTTGGCGCGAGCGTGCTGATATGCTTGGGGGCGGGGAGCGCGTGACGGTTGTTGAGATGGTGCTTGGGGGGCAGACGGTGCTGGTGGGGGATTCGGAGGGGCAGGTGCAGTCTTGGCACGTGTCACTTGATGAGCAGGATCGGTTTGGCGATGGTCGGATGCTGGTGCGTTCGCACAAGTTTGGACGGAGCGGGGTGGAGATTGTTGATCTGACTCCGAGTGGTCGGGATCGGACGATCGGGGTGTTGTATGGCGACGGGGTGGTGATGCTGCGGCATCTGACGAGTGAGAAGACGGTTGTTCGTGAGCTCAGTGAGATTGCTGATGCGGGGGCGATCACGATTGGGCCGAAGAATGATTCGGTTTTGGTTGCGGGGAAGGGGGAGTATGAACTGCTTCGGTATGAGGCGGGGTATCCGGAGTTCAGCATCAAGGCGTTGTTTGGTCGCGTGGCGTATGAGGGGCTCGCGGAACCAGAGTTTGTGTATCAGTCTTCGTCGGGTGATGATTCATCTGAGGTGAAGCTGAGCATTATGCCTTTGATCTTTGGGACGCTCAAGGCGACGGTTTTTGCGATGTTGTTCGCGATCCCGGTGGCGGTGTTCGCGGCGTTGTACTCGAGCGAGTTTTTGTCCAAGCGCGTACGGAAGGTGGTGAAGCCCACGGTTGAGTTGATGGCGAGTCTGCCTTCGGTGGTGCTGGGGTTTGTTGCGGCGATGGTGGTGGCGCCTTATGTGGCGGGGATGCTTGGGCCGTTTTTGATTGGGATGTTTGTGCTCCCGATCGGTGTGCTGTTTGGGGCGCATGTTTGGCAGTTGGTGCCTTTGTCTACGCGTTTGCGGATGCGGACGGGGCAGCACCTCGCGATGGTGTTTGGTGTCTTGCTGCTGAGTATTGTGGGGGCTTGGGCTGCTGGGCCGACGATTGTGGATATTGGGTTCCGTCCTGATTCGTTTGATCGTGCGATGATGAGCGGTGCGGTTGTGCCGGTGGATGCGGATCGGGTTCCTGAGTGGGCGGATGATGCTTCGTATTCGATGTCTACGCAGCGGAAGCTTCGCGCGATGGGCTTTGGGGTGGTTGATGGGGTGGTTGATGGGGTGGTTGTTGAGCGTGATCCGAGTGTTGCGAAGTCTGAGCTTGGTGATGGGGGGCTTGAGAGCGCCGATCTGCGGCGATGGTTGAATGGGGAGTATGGTGTTGCGACTCCTGGGTGGGTGTTGTCGATGTTCCCGCTGTGCGCGATTGGGGTGTGGTTGCTGCAGGCGTTTACGGTGCGTCGTCCGATTGATGTCTGGTTGTCGAATCAGTCTGTCGGGGTTGTGGGTCTGGTTGTGCTGGTGAAGTTCGTGGTGCTGACTCTGGTGAGTTTCATGCTTGCGCTTTCGGTGGGATCGGTGCTGACGTCGGTGGGGCTTGATCCGCGGGATTCGATCTTCGGGACGTTCAGTCCTCGCAATACGCTGGTGGTCGCGGTGATCATGGGCTTTGCGGTGATCCCGATCATCTTTACGATTTCTGAGGATGCGCTGCAGGCGGTTCCTGACATGTTGCGTTCGGCTTCGCTTGGGGCGGGGGCGACGCGCTGGCAGACGGCGGTGCGTGTGGTGCTTCCGGTTGCGGGGTCGGGTATTTTTTCGGCGTGCATGATCGGGTTTGGTCGTGCGGTTGGTGAGACGATGATCGTGCTGATGGCGACGGGGAACACTCCTGAGATGTCGTGGAATATTTTCTCGGGGTTCCGGACGCTCGCGGCGAATATCGCGGTGGAGCTTCCTGAGGCGCCGAAAGACGAGACGCACTATCGTGTGCTGTTCTTGTGCGGCTTTGTGCTGTTTGTGATGACCTTTGTGATTAACACGAGCGCTGAGATTGTGCGTCGTGTCGTTCGAGCGAGGAATGCCGGGCTGTGAGCACTACACAAGGACAATCAGCAACTCAGGGCGCGAAGGTCGCGAGACGTCGGACACTTCCGAGTGCGGTGGGTGAACCAATGGTGTGGTTGACGGGCTCGGCGCTTGTGCTGTGTTTGTTGATGATTTCGATTCTGGCCGTGCTTGTTGTGGTCAATGGGTTGCGGACGTTCTGGCCTGGTGATATTGATCGCGTGACGCTCAACAGCGGCGAGGTTGTGATCGGGATCCGCACGGCTGAGGACAAGCAGGGGCGGTTCTTGTATCGCGTGGGGAATCGTGATATTGGGCAGGAGTCGTTCCGTTGGATTGATGGGGATGCGATTGCATCGGTGGAGCAACCTGAGCATGCGGTGATGCTTGAGCGCGAGGCGTGGGGGGTGTGGTTTGGGATGCCTGAGGCGCTTTCGATGGTTGCGGATGATGGGACGCTTGTTCCTGTTGCGGAGGGACCAGAGGAGACGCTGCATCAGTTTGAGGTGTTGCATCCTGGGGCGCGAGCGGAGCGGGCTCGCGGCGAGCGGATGCGGAAGAAATCACTTGGCAAGATCAATCACGGGATCGAGGCGGCGCGCCTCAAGGTCGCGGAAGCGGAGATGGGGGTCGTCCGGCGGGATACGGCGAGTGATCGGTTGGGGTGGGTGAGCTGGTCGCTCGTGCTTGTGATGGTTATTGGCGCGGGGGCGCTGTGGTGGGCACGGCGCGGGGTTGGTGTCGGGATTGGTTCGAGCGGCGTGCGGCAGGGGAAGCTGACGCGGTTTGGGTGTGCGCTGGTGGTGATCTTTGGTGTGGTGGGGCTTTGGATTGGTGGGCCTTGGAGAACTGTGGGGGTGACAGAGAGCGAGCGGGCGCAGATCGTTCAGGAGATGGAGGCGGAGCAGGTCCGGCTTCAGGATGAATATGAGCGCGTGCTTGCGGAGATTCGTGCGGGTGAGGAGGCGGACAGCCGGCAGCGTTTGGTTGTGGTGGAGCCGACGACTGGGCGGTTTGCGCCGATCGCGCAGACACGTGGTGATGAGCCGATGATGCTGAGTCAGGTGGTCCGATTGGTCGCTGCGAATCAGCTTTCGGTGGTGGGGAAGACGAAGGTGTTTTTGAGCCGATGGTGGGAGTTCTTGTCGGCGGGTCCTCGCGAGGCGAACACGGAGGGTGGGGTGTATCCGGTGATCGTGGGTACGGTGTTGATGACGCTGCTGCTCACGATCTTTGTGACGCCTCTTGGTGTAATCGCAGCGTTGTATCTGCGTGAGTATGCGAAGCAGGGGGTTGGGACGAGTGTGATCCGGATCGCGGTGAACAATCTTGCGGGTGTGCCGAGTATTGTGTATGGGGTGTTTGGGCTGGGGTTCTTTTGTTACACGGTGGGGCGGTATGTGGACACGGGGCCGGTTGCGGGGACTACTTTGTCGAGCGGGGTGTGGTGGTTGACGTTTGGGGCGGCGGTTGTGACGGCGATTGTTTCGTTTGCGTGTGGGTTGTGGGGCAAACCTGATCCGGGGTCATCTCCGACTGTTGCGAATCGCGTTTTGGCGCGGTTGTCGTGGCTTGGGTGGGGTGTGACGGTGGTGCTTGCGGTGATGGTGGTTTGGCGGACGCCTTACTTTGCTGGGTTCTTTGGGGCGCGTGCAGCGGAGGGGTCTCCGACGTTTGGGGCGCGTGGGTTGTTGTGGGCTTCGTTGACGCTGGCGCTGCTGACGCTTCCTGTGGTGATTGTGGCGACGGAGGAGGCGATCGCGGCGGTTCCCAACTCGATGCGTGAGGGGAGCTTTGGGTGCGGTGCGAGCAAGTGGCAGACTATTCGGCGGATTGTGCTTCCTGGGGCGCTGCCTGGGATATTGACGGGGGCGATTCTGGCGATGGCGCGTGGTGCGGGTGAAGTGGCGCCGTTGATGTTGGTGGGGGCGGTGAAGCTGAATCAGGATTTGCCTGTTTCGACTACGGCTCCGTTTTTGCATGCGGATCGGAGCTTTATGCATCTGGGGTTCCATATTTATGATTTGGGGTTCCAGAGTCCCGATTCGCAGGCGGCTCGTCCGATGGTGTGGACGACGACACTGTTGTTTTTGTTTATTGTGTTTGCGTTGAATCTCGCTGCGATCATGATTCGAGCGAAGTTGCGCGGTCGGATGACGGGAGCGGCGATATGATCAAGGCGATGTCTGAGAAACGTTCGTCATCTAGCGGAGCGGTTGAGGTGCAGGCGCCGGAGGCTCCGGTTTCGAGCACTCCTTCTCCGGTGGTTCCTGGTGGGATGGGTGGGGAGCCGGCGCATTATGATGTGATTGATGCGATCCGGCGCGGGGAGTCGGTTGAACCGACGGTGCATGAGGCGATGCACGAGGCGGACTCGGTGATCCAATCTGAGGATTTCAAGCTTTGGTACGGGGCTTCGCAGGCGATCCATGGGATCTCGATGGGGGTTCCTCGTGGTGCGGTGACGGCGTTGATCGGGCCTTCGGGGTGCGGGAAGTCGACGTTTTTGCGATCGATTAATCGGATGAATGATCTGGTTGAGGGGGTGCGTGTTGAGGGCGGGATCACGCTCAATGGGTCTCCGGTGTATGAGCCTACGGTGGATGTGATTGAGCTGCGGAAGCGGCTCGGAATGGTGTTCCAGAAACCGAATCCGTTCCCGATGTCGATCTTTGAGAATGTGGTGTATCCGCTGCGGATTGATGGGGAGCGTCGCAAGAGCGTGCTGCAGGAGGCGTGTGAGCGGAGCTTGCGGTCGGCGGCGATCTGGGATGAGGTGAAGGATCGGCTCAAGGAGTCGGCGCTGGGGCTCTCTGGTGGTCAGCAGCAGCGTTTGTGTATCGCGCGGGCGGTGGTGGCTGATCCTGAGGTGTTGCTGCTTGATGAGCCTTGCTCGGCGCTGGATCCGGTGGCGACGATCCGGATCGAGGAGCTGATCTCGGAGATCTCGGAGCGGTACACGGTGCTGATCGTGACGCACAACATGCAGCAGGCGGCGCGGGTATCGGACTTCACGGCGTTTATGTATCTGGGGCGCTTGGTGGAGTATGGTCCGACTGGGGATATCTTCCAGAATCCGAAGCTGATCGAGACAGCGCACTATGTTTCGGGTCGATTCGGTTGATAGAACGCCCTTTCTAGTGGTGTTGGATTCGTCCGGCAAAACCTGCTCGAAGATGACTTAAACTGGTGTGTTTTGGTGGAGTAGATGACTCTGAGGCCGATATTTGTGGCTAGGATTGAGACTGGGTATGTGCCTTGTCGAAAGGTCCGATAGTCCTTCCTTATCGCGGTTTATTGTCGATTGCGTAGGGAGTTGGCTGAAGGGTTGATATGAGTTCTGTGCCAAAACCGATTGTGCCTGCTGTGAACCAATGGAACGCTCAGTATCTTGAGGAGCAGCATCGGCTGTACTCGGCTGATCCCAACTCGGTGAGCGCTGAGATTCGGGCGTTCTTCCAGGGCTTTGAGCTTGCGGATGCTGGGGAGTTGACGCTCTTTGGTTCGGGGTCTGCGACTTCGACTTCATCGGCACCGGCGTCGTCTGGTGGGGGCGGCGGTCAGTCGTGGAGTGGTGGCTACAGTGGTCCGGCTCAGGTTTGGCAAGGCGGGCTTGGAGTTGCGGGGAAGGGCTCGCACTTTGAAGCGGTGGTGAATGACTTTGTGAACGCGTATCGGGATCAGGGGCACTTGTGCGCCGATATTGATCCGTTTCATCGCGAGCGTCCTCGTCCTGAGATGTTGTCGCTTGAGCATCATGGATTGACTGAGGCAGATCTTGACCGAGTCGTTGATGGCTCGGGGATGGGGCTGGCGATGCAGGTCCCGCTTCGGGAAGTGCTGAATCGGCTCGAAGAGGTGTACTGCGGCTCGATCGGGCTTGAGCTGATGCATGTCGCGGACACTGAGCAACGCTCGTGGCTGGTGCATCGCTTTGAGATCGTGGGCGGGAAGCTCCAGCTTGATCGCAAACAGAAAACAACGATTCTTGAGCAGCTCGTTCGTTCTGAGCTCATCGAGAAGTTCCTGGGACGGCGCTATCCGGGTGATAAGCGGTTCTCGCTTGAGGGTGGCGAGTCGTTGATCCCGATGCTGGATCAGCTCATTGTGACCTCGTCGGATCTGGGCGCGGAAGAAGTTGTGTTCGGGATGGCGCATCGTGGTCGTCTCAACGTGCTCAACAACACGATCGGCAAAACCTACGAGCAGATCTTCACGGAGTTTGAAGAGAACTGGTCGGAGGACTTTGTTGATGGTGGCGGCGACGTGAAATACCACCAGGGGTACTCCGGCACTCGGATGCTACCCAACGGGAAGATGATCCATCTGGCGCTTGCGAGCAATCCGAGTCACCTTGAGGCGGTGAACGGCGTGATCGAGGGGCGGACTCGCGCCAAGCAACGTCTTAAAGCGGACACGAAGCGTGAGCGCGTGATCCCGATTCTGATCCATGGCGATGCGGCGGTTGTGGGGCAGGGGATCGTTGCGGAGGTCCTGAACTTCTCGCAGCTCGAGGGATACACGACGGGCGGGACTGTCCACGTGGTGGTCAACAACCAGATCGGATTCACGACGATCCCTGAGGATTCGCGTTCGAGCCGATACTGCACGGATATTGGTAAGTCGATCGATGCGCCGATTTTCCATGTAAATGCAGAAGATCCTGACGCGGTCGTGACGGTTGCTCAGATCGCGATGGAGTTCCGTCAGCAGTTCAAGCGAGATGTGTTTATCGATCTGCAGTGTTTCCGTCGTTACGGGCACAACGAGCAGGACGAGACGAGCTTTACGCAGCCTTTGATGGCGAAGATGATCAAGAAGAAGCCTTCGGTTCTGAAGGTGTACACGGAGAAGCTGCTTGCTGAGGGTGTGATTCAGGAAGCGGATCGCGTTGCGATTGATGATCGGATCACGGAGACGCTTGAGCGTGCTCAGCGCTCGGCGCAGGAAATGGCGAAGGATCCCTCGATCGATCCGGGGAGCAATCGATGGGCGGGTCAGACGCACGAGTACAACTTCGATCAGATCGAGACTGGTGTGACGAAGGAAGCGATCGCTGAGGTCGCGGAATCGATCGGACGTGTTCCCGATGGGTTCAACCTGAATCCGAAGCTCAAGCGTTTGCTTGCTGATCGTGCGAATCTTGCGGATGCTGAGATGATCAGTTATGCGGATGCGGAGCAGCTTGCGTTTGGGACGCTGCTGGTTGAGGGGCATCCGATCCGTTTGTCGGGACAGGATTGTCGTCGTGGCACGTTCTCGCATCGTCATGCGGTGGTGCGTGATTTGGAGACTGCGGAGCCGTATACGCCGTTGAACAACATTCGTGAGCTTGGTGAAGAGGGTACGGAGACCCCTGCCGGCTCCGAGGGCAGTGACGGGAAACCGCGTCAGGCGAAGCTTTGCGTGTATGACTCGCCGTTGTCTGAAGCGAGTGTGCTTGGGTTTGACTATGGGTACTCACTCGCGGATCCGAAGATGCTGGTCATCTGGGAGGCGCAGTTCGGTGACTTTGTCAACGGTGCGCAGGCGATCATCGATCAGTTTATTGCTTCCGCAGAGGCGAAATGGGATCGGTGGAGCGGGCTGGTGATGCTGCTGCCTCATGGGTATGAGGGCGCTGGTCCGGAGCACTCGTCGTGTCGCGTCGAGCGGTTCCTTGAGCTGTGTGGCGGAAACAACATGCAGGTGGTGAATCCATCCACGGCGGCGCAGGTTTTCCACATGTACCGTCGTCAGATGAAGCGTTCGTTCCGCAAGCCTTTGGTGGTCCTGACTCCCAAGAGCATGCTGCGTACTCCGACGAGCACGCTGGATGAGATTCTCGGTGACGGGAAGTTCCTTGATATGCTGGATGATCCGAAGTTCGCTCGCGATGGGTGGGATCGTTCGGGCGTGCAGCGCGTGCTGCTGTGCAGCGGGAAGATCTATCACGAGCTGGATGCACGTCGCAGCGAGCTGGATCGTCGGGACACGGCGATTGTTCGTATCGAGCAGCTGTATCCGTTCAATGGGGACATGCTCCAGCAGATCATTGATCAGTATCCCGAGGGTGTCTCGGTGGAGTATGTCCAGGAAGAGACGTACAACGCGGGCGCCTGGTTGTATGTGAGTGACATGGTTCAGGAGAAGCTGGGGTGGGCTCGTCCGGGGTACATCGGGCGCGCTCGATCGAGCACTCCGGCGACGGGGTCGAAGAACCAGCACAAGAAAGAGCAAGAGCAGATTCTCACGCAGGCGATCGGTGCGAAACCTGCGGAGTCTGATAGCAAGTCAACAGTCGCGGCGGCGCGGGCGTAAACACACGCTCTGATCACGCAGAAGCAAGGACGGCAACACCATGGCAACGAAGATCGAAATCCCTAGCGTCGGCGAGTCGGTGACTTCTGGCATCATCTCCGCGTGGAGCGTCGAGGACGGCGCGTATGTTGAGCGCGACGAGACGGTGCTTGAGCTTGAGACCGACAAGGTGACGATGGAAGTCCCTGCTCCAGCGGCAGGGATCGTCAAGCATGGTGCTGCTGAGGGCGATGAGGTCGATGTCGGTGCGGTTGTCGGCGAGATCGATGAATCGGCTGAGAAACCTGCGGGCGATGCTCCGGCTTCGGCACCTGATCCGGCGCCGGCTGCAGAGAGTGCTCCGGAAAAGCCAGCGGCTCCAGAACCTGCATCAGCTTCGGCAACTGCTACGGCGGTTGCTGAACCGGTCGCGGCGGCTCCGGCTCCGAGTGGTGATGTGAAGGCAACCCCTTTGGCACGCAAGCTCGCTGAAGAGAAGGGTGTGAACCTTTCGCTCGTGACCGGCACCGGCGCGGGCGGGCGCGTTCGCGAGCAGGATGTGCTTGGGTTCGTGCAATCGGGAGCGAGCAGTGCTCCGGCTCCGGCGGCGGCTCCATCGGTTGGGGGCTCTCGCGAGGTCATGGTTGAGCGGATGAGTCCGATGCGTCAGAAGATCGCGTCGAGACTGGTTGAAGCGCAGCAGACCGCGGCGATGCTGACTACTTTTAATGAGGTCGACATGGGTGCGGTGATGGATCTCCGCAAGCAGCACAAGGAGCAGTTTGCTGAGAAGCATGGGGTTGGGCTGGGGTTTATGTCGTTCTTTGTCAAGGCGTGTGCTCAGGCGCTGCAGAAGTTCCCGCTGATCAATGCGTACATCACTTCGGGACCTGATGGGAAGCCTGCGATTGAGAAGCATGAGTACCAGGACATCGCGATCGCTGTTGCGGGTCCCAAGGGGCTTGTTGTGCCGGTGCTTCGTAATACTGAGGTCATGAACTTCGCGACGATCGAGTCGACGATCAAGGACTTTGGCAAGCGTGCTCGCGAGAACAAGCTTGATATCAGTGAGATGATGGGCGGGACGTTCACGATCACCAACGGCGGGATCTTTGGTTCGTTGATGTCTACGCCGATCCTGAATCCGCCTCAGAGTGCGATTCTTGGGATGCACGGCATCAAGAAGCGTGCGGTCGAAGATCCGAACAATCCGGGTCAGATCGCGCTGCGTCCGATGATGTACCTGGCGCTGAGCTACGACCATCGCATTGTTGATGGTGCGGAAGCGGTGCAGTTCTTGGTGAGCATCAAGGATGCGATCGAAGATCCGGCTCGGTTGATGCTGGATCTTTGAGATGGATCACAGAGACCGATCGAAGCAAGTCAAAGCACTGATCAAAAAAGTGAATGTCATACTTGCGGAGCATTGGGATCCCATTGGTCTCTACAAAGATGAACCAGAGATCGCCTTGGATGAGTATACAAGTTATGTGACCAAAATCGCTGATCTGTTGATTCAGGGTGCTGATGTTTCTTCTATTCAGTCATGCTTGTCTGGGATCAAATCAGACATGATGGAGCTTGATGGTTTTGGTGGGTGTGATCGAAAGACTGCGCAAGCTCTCATCGCACTTGTAGATCCGTAAGTAATCCTTCGCAAGCTCTATTGAGCATGTGGTAGACTTTGTCGAAGCCGTCGTCTCCGCCGTAGTAGGGGTCGGGGACGTCTTGGGGTTTGGGGAGTGATGGGTCGAAGGATCGCATGAGGGTGAGTTGTGATTTGGGTGTGCCGAGGTCGAGGAGGTCTCGGTGGTTGGATTGGTCCATCGGGATGATGTGGGTGAAGCGTTCGATGTCGGTGTTTGGGTCGAACTGACGGGCGCGTTGGTTTGTAATGTCGATGCCGTAGAGGGAGGCGGTTTGGATGGAGCGGGGGTCTGGTGGGTTTCCGACGTGCCAAGCGCCGGTGCCGCAGGAGTCGATGTGGAACTTGTGTGCGATGTTGTTCTGGTTGACGAGGTGCTGGAAGATGCCGTGGGCGAGGGGGGAGCGGCAGATGTTTCCGAGACAGACGAAGAGGACGGTGTGTTGATCGGGCATGAGCGAGTTTACGCGTGGGCTGGCTGCGGGGAGTTTGCTGAGGATTTCATACGCTCAACGATCGCGTCCATCTCGTCGAGGAGTTGTCCGGCTGAGCCTTGGGCTCTTGAGAATCCGGCTTTTCCGGAGTGGCGGAGGTTGAGCTTGGGAATGTCGGCACGCTCGAGGTAGCGGTCGAGGAGCTGGGTTGATCCTGATATCTCGTCGGTGGGGTGGATGTAGGCGTCGAGGAGCGGGAGGAGCTGGGGGAGGGGGTCGGAGGTGGTCATGAGTCGGAAGGGCTCGTCGAGTCCACGATGGTGTCGGAGGGCTTGATTGAGGTTCTTGGCGGTGTCGGGGATGATGCCGAGGGTTTGGTATCCGGAGACGGCGAGGAGTCCTAGAAGGAAGGCGAACTCGCGGGCGTCAACATCGGCGGGGTTGTCGGCGACGGCGGCGATGCAGATGGTTTGGTTGTCGATCCCTTGGGCGAGTCGGCTTGCGGCGCGCTGCTCTGGGGTAGGTGGTGATGGATCGAGCAGCGGGGTGAGGAGGTGATCGGTTTGGCAGGTGTGGCGGTGGCTCTGCCAAATATCGTGATCGGTGGGCTCGAAGACGCGGATGGTGTCGATGTTCTGCGGCGGGCTGGCGATCGAATCGGGTTTGGTAGAGATGAGCTCGACGGGGATCTCCAGCTGAGCGCCGGCTGCGGATGCGGGGGCGATGAGTTCGTCGGACCAGCAGAGGATTCGGCTAGGAGTGAAGTTGTTGTGGTCGATCGCTTTGAGGAGCTGGCGTTTGAGGTTGCTTTTGACCGCGAGCAGCGGGGTGATGTGGTGGCTGGATTGGATTCCGAGCTGCGCCGCGGCGGACTTCGTGGAGCTGTCCCCAATGGTGATGATCTTGCTGTGGGGAGATGGAGGGGTGAGGGCGTTCTTGAGGGCGAGTGAGAGCAAGATTGTCGGGATCGAGCGTCCGGCGAACGGGGCGTGGATGGTGCGCGATGAGGGCGGGGCGATGAGATGGACAACGCCTGTGCTGGAGGGGGTGGGTGAGATCATGCTGTTGTATTGTACTCGGGTTGAGCGCGGGGGCGATTAGCGGCGGTTGAGTACGGTCTCGGTGATCTCGTGGCGGTAGAAGAGCTGGGAGAGTCCGAGTCCAGCGCGGACAGCGAGTTGCTGCTCGATCGCGAGTTGTCCGGCGCTGCCTTGTGGTGTTTGTCCTGGGAGCTGGGGGATCTGGATCTCGACTGGGTGTCCGAACTCGGATTCTGGCCAGACTCTTCGGGACTGGGCGACGTCGATGACTTTGACGCGGAGGGATGCGCGTGGGATGTAGGAGCCGGATTCTGGGGAGAGGGAGAAGTTGGTGACGACGGCGTAGATGACGTACTGGGCGCCGACGGATTCTCCGAGCTCGGAGATGCTCATGCGCTGCGAGTGCGAGTCCTTGGTCGCGGCGGAGATGATCCCTCGCGGTTCGAGCATGTCGGTGAGGATGCGTTTTTCAAGGAGCTGGTCGGTCGCGGTGTCGGCCATCGCGTAGCGGAGGCGGCGCTGGGCGATTTTGCTTGAGGGGTCGTCTACGAAGACTACGGTGGTCGCGTTTTCAGGGAGGGTGTATTGGGGGTTGATCTTTTCGGGGCCGTGGATCGCATAGGCGACAGGGGCAACAAGGTTGCAACCTGGCATGCAGGCGACGGTGGAGAGCATCGCGAGGGTGATGATGGTGCGTGTGTGTTGAATGGTTCTGTGGATCATGGTGGTGTCTTTAGTATGCGATGATGTTTGGTTCTTCGTGTTCGTAGAAGAGCCAGGCGGCGCGGTTGATGAATCGGTTGGAGAGTTCGGCGGTGACCGCGGCTTCTGGGATGTCGTTTCTCATGAATCCGGTGGAGTCTGGGAAGGTGATGCTGAGGGCTTTCTCGTAGATGGGGTCGTTGGGGAGCGCGGAGTCTGATTCGTAGACGGAGACGACTCCGGCGATCGCACCATCCCAGACGTATTGATTTCCGGGTTCATGAAGTTTGTAGTCCACGATCTCGATGACGACGAGACGCTCGACTCCGAGGAGATTAGCGATGTCCTCGCGGGTCATCGCGGGCCACTGAGGGGTGTTGTAGAGGACGGTGAGGAGATCGGTCGAGGGGATCGCGTAGGAGGGGTTAGCGTTCTGGATCAGACGGTCGTTGACGCGCTGGGTGATGCGTGCGGTGATCCCTGGGTGTTCTGCTTCGATGACTCGTGACGCGGAGCAGACGACGGCGAAGGAGTGTCCGGCGATGCGTTCGTACTCGGCGGGGTAGGTGGTTGATCCGGTCCGGTGGTGGGACTCGGCCATGCCTCCGATCATCGCGGGGATGATGCAGCCGGGGATCGAGAACAGCGTGAGGAGTGCTGTGGCGATGATGGATAAACGGATTGGGAGTGATCGGTTCATGGTGTGTGTCCGGTATCAGGTCCAGGTGGCGATTTTATAGATCCATGCACCTGCGGTGAGGACCAGCATCGCGATGACCAGCTTGGGCCGTAGTGCGGTTTGTACGACCGATCCTATACGCGAGGCGTAGACCGCCTGATGCGTTGAAGCCCAGAAGATCATGGTTGTGAGGAGTGCGAGGAGGGCTCCCATGGGCTGGGTGAGGGTCGCGGTGATCCAGGAGCCCTCTCCGGCGTGGGAGAACGCGGTGGTCATGCCGCAGGTTGGGCAGGGTTTGTCGAAGGCGATGACCCAGGTGCATTGGGGCATCCCGAGTTGGGTGTGGGTGGCGTGGCCATCGGGGTTCGGGGAGAGCCAAGCGGCGGTGGAGAGGAGGAAGAGGGAGAATGCGGCGATGACTGCGGCGGCGATTCGCTCTCCGGTAGTGGCGCGGAGTGGGGTGGTTCGTTCTTTGGGTTGGATCGCGGCTGTGTCCACTAGTCGAACTTGAAGACGCCTTTGCGGTAGCCGTAGATGTATGCGACGACGGTGGTGAGCATGAAGAAGAAGATGCGGAGGAGCCAGATGGTGGAGGCGTCGGAGCGTGGATCGAGTGAGGTGAAGGTCTGCGCCCAGGGGTAGAGGAAGATGACTTCGATATCGAAGACGAGGAAGACCATCGCGATGAGGTAGAAGCGGATATTGAAGCGTTTCCGGGCGGTGTTGATCGGGGTCATCCCTGATTCGTAGGTGACCCCTTTGCGGGCACCTTCACGGCGCGGGCCGAGGATAGCGGAGCCGACGAGGTTCATGACGGCGAATCCTGCGGCAGCGAGGAGCATGAAGAAGATGGGGAGGTATGCATTGATCGCGTTGCTTGCGAGGGTGATGGACTGCATCGTCAGACTCCGGATCGGTCGGTGTGTTCGGCATCCTTGCCGATTGGTTGGATGATAGCCGGGATTGTGGGGGTTGTGGGGCTGGAATGGGGGTGATGATGGCTGCCAGGTTGGCAGGGGGAAGTGGGCTTGTCACTGGATGGCGGGGAGGTTTTGGAGAATTGGGGAGTGTTTTCTTGGGTTAGGGTTCGCTGGGTTGGCATGGGGATTGCCATTGGTATGGGTGCATTGCTGCGCTTGCAGTTGCTTAAACGAATGAACGAGGCCGTGGGATAGCGGCTGAACGGGTCGAGATGGCCCACTAGATATGGAGAATCCGCGATGGGAAGCAAGGAACTGACCTTTGATATCGAGGCACGGCAGGCACTTTTGGCGGGGGTTGAGAAGCTCGCTTCGGCGGTGAAGGTGACGCTCGGGCCTCGCGGTCGCAATGCGGTGATTGATAAGTCGTGGGGTGGTCCGACAGTGACCAAGGACGGCGTTTCGGTCGCGGAAGAGGTTGAACTGGTCAACAAGGCGGAAAACATGGGCGCGAAGCTTGTGAAGGAAGCGTCCTCGAAGACCTCGGATGATGCTGGTGACGGTACTACCACGGCGACTGTGCTCGCTGAGGCGCTGTTCAAGGAAGGTCTCCGTTACATCGCTGCCGGTGTCGATGCGAATGCATTGGTTCGCGGCATGAAGAAGGGGATCGAGATCGCCGCTCAGTCGATTGATGATCTGGCGACTCCGGTTCAGGGGAAGAAGGACATCGAGAACGTCGCGACAATCTCGTCGAACAACGATCCGGAGACCGGCAAGATCATGGCTGGTGCTTTTGAGAAGGTCGGCAAGGACGGCGTGATCACGGTTGAAGAGGGCAAGGGGCTCGAGACCGATGTGACTGTGGTTGAGGGGATGCAGTTTGATCGCGGGTTCTTGTCTCCGAACTTTGTGACTGATGTTGAGGACATGAAGGTTGTGCTCGACAAGTGTCTTGTGCTGGTGCATGAGGACAAGATTGACAACATTCAGAAGCTGGTGCCGTTGCTTGAGAAGGTGATGGAGGCGAAGAAGCCACTGCTCATCATCGCTGAGGACATCACTGGTGAGGCGCTGAGCACGCTGGTGATCAACAAGCTCCGTGGCACGCTTCAGGTGTGTGCGGTCAAGGCGCCGGGGTATGGCGATCGTCGCAAGCAGATGCTGCAGGATATCGCGGTGCTGACTGGTGGCGAGGCGTTTATGAAGGATCTGGCGACGGATCTGGATCAGGTCTCGATCGCTCAGCTTGGTCTTGCGAAGAAGGTTGAGATCAGCAGCGACAACACGACCATCATCGAGGGTGCTGGATCGACTTCGGATATTCAGAACCGCATCGCTCAGATCCGTGCGGAGATTGATAACTCGACCTCCGATTACGATCGCGAGAAGCTCCAGGAGCGTTTGGCGAAGCTGACGGGCGGCGTGGCGCAGATCAATGTCGGTGCTGGATCGGAAGCGGAACTCAAAGAGAAGAAGGCAC
This sequence comes from Phycisphaerales bacterium, assembly GCA_965250055.1. Classification (GTDB taxonomy): domain Bacteria; phylum Planctomycetota; class Phycisphaerae; order Phycisphaerales; family UBA1924; genus UBA1924. The sequence continues at coordinate 921,557 of OZ252285.1, forward strand.
GCGTCGAGGATGCGCTGCACGCGACTCGTGCGGCTCTCGCTGAGGGCATCGTCGCGGGTGGCGGGACCAGTTTCATCCGTGCTCAGAATGTCGTCGCGAAGAACAAGGACTGGAAGGGTGTGTTCGGCAAGGCGACTGAAGTGTCGTCCGATGATGTCGGGCAGCTCAAGTACGACTTCGCGGCTGGACTCAATGTTGTCTATCGGGCGCTTTCGGTTCCGCTCCGCACGATCGCGGAGAACGCGGGAGCGAAGGGATCGGTCGTGGTTGCGAAGGTCTCGGACGCTGAGGGTTCCAACGGCTACAACGCGCTGACGGATACCTACGAGGACCTGCTCAAGGCGGGCGTGATGACTCCGGCGAAGGTCGATCGTTCGGCGCTTGTGAATGCTGGATCGGTCGCGACTGTGCTGCTTGCTGCGGATTGCATTGTGACGGACAAGCCTGAGAAGGGTGTGTCGGATGATCACGGTGCAGGCGGCGACCCGATGGCGGGTATGGGCGGCATGGGTGGTATGGGCGGAATGGGTATGCCTGGAATGGGCGGCATGGGCGGGATGCCTGGTATGGGCGGGATGGGCTTCTGATCCCCGCGTCTTGGATTCAATGAACAAATCAACCGCGTAAAGCGATGGAGATATGAACTATGTCAGTTAAACCACTTGAAGATCGTGTGCTGGTGAAGCCAGTGGAGCAGGAATCGATGACCTCGTCTGGGCTGTACTTGCCTGAGTCGAGTAAGGAGAAGCCGATTCAGGGGACGGTCGTTGCGGTCGGTCCTGGGAAGCGGCTTGAGAACGGCGCGCTCGGTGAAATGAGCGTGGGTGTTGGTGATCGTGTGGTCTACTCGACCTACGCGGGCACTGAAGTAGACATCGATGGTGTTGAGCACTTGATTCTGCGTGAATCGGAACTGCTCGGCGTTTTCGCATAAGAGTTGAACGCATCGGCGGTGGACGCCGCTGATTGAAAGGTAGAGCGATGAGCAATAAACAGATCATGTTTGAAGACAAGGCGCTTCTTGAGATGAAGAAGGGCGTTGATAAGCTGACCGATGCGGTCAAGTGCACGATGGGGCCTGCGGGTCGGCATGTCGTGATCGAGAAGTCGTACGGCGGTCCTCATGTGACCAAAGACGGCGTTTCGGTTGCGAAGGAAATCGAACTCCCATCGCAGTTTGAGTCGATGGGCGCGAAGATGCTGCATCAGGTCGCGAAGAAGACCGCGGATAAAGCGGGCGACGGCACCACCTGTGCAACCGTCCTCGCTCAAGCAATCTTCACCGAAGGGCTGAAGGTTGTCGCGGCGGGTGCGAACCCTGTGCATGTCCAGCGCGGCATCAACAAGGCGGCACAAGCGGCGAGCGAAGCGATTGATTCGCTCGCGACCCCTTGCAAGGGCAAGGCGGATCTCAAGAAGATCGCGACTGTGTCGGCGAACCACGACGCGAATGTTGGTGAGCTGATCGCGGAAGCGATTCATAAGGTCGGTCACGAGGGTGTGGTCGAGATCGAGAACGGCAACTCCAACGAGACGACGCTTGAGTATGTCGAGGGGATGCAGTTTGATAAGGGGTACTTGTCGCCTTACTTCATGACGAATCCGACGACTGGTGAGTGCGAGCTTGAGGATCCGATGATTCTGATCCACGAGAAGAAGATCAGCAACCTTGCGGATCTGCTCCCGCTGCTCAATAAGGTCGCGACTGCTGGGAAGCCGTTGCTGATTATCGCTGAGGATATCGAGAACGAGGCGCTCGCGGCTCTGGTCGTGAATCGTCTGCGTGGCACGCTCAACATCTCTGCTGTGAAGGCGCCTGGGTTCGGTGATCGTCGCAAGGCGATGCTGGAAGATATCGCGGTCTTGACTGGTGGTGTGTACTTCAGCGAGGATCTGGGCCGTTCGCTTGAGTCGATCGAGCTCAATGAGCTTGGTAAGGCGAAGAAGGTCACGATCACCAAGGACAACACCACCATGGTCAAGGGTGGCGGCAAGAAGGCGGATATCGCGGCGCGTGCGGCGATCATCAAGTCGCAGCACGAGAACTCGACAAGTGATTACGATCGCGAGAAGCTCATGGAGCGTCACGCGAAGCTGACTGGCGGCGTTGCGATCATCAATGTTGGTGGTGTCACTGAGCAAGCGATGAAGGCGACCAAGGACCTTGTTGACGACGCGATGCACGCGACACGCGCGGCCGCGAAGGAAGGGTTTGTTCCCGGCGGCGGCGTCACGCTGATCCGTGCATCGGACATGCTCGGTGCTGCTCAGAAGAAGGTCAAGGGCGACGAGAAGTTCGGCTTTGATATCGTGATGCGTGCGATGTCCGCTCCGGCGTGGCAGATCGCGGACAACGCTGGATTCGACGGCGATCTCGCTGTCGAAACCATCCGCGAGGAAGAAGGCTCGATCGGACTCAACGCGGCGACTGGTGATTATGTTGACCTGGTCAAGGCGGGGATCATCGATCCGGCGCTGGTCGCGAAGAGTGCGATCGTGAACGCGGCATCCGTCGCGGGCTTGATGCTCACGACGGATGTGATGCTGACTGAACTCAAGGAAGACGCGGAGCCGGTCGTTGGGGCGGTGAGCTGATTCTTTGATGATGATTTACTAGACCCCCGCTTGAAACGGCGGGGGTTCTGATTTATGACAGTTCCTGTATGGAAAGAACTCAGCGATGCAGAGCAAAATGAGTTGCCCTGTGTAGTTTGCGGAAATCCGTTTGGGATCCCTGCAGGTGGTTCGTATTGGATATGCCCATACTGTTGGTGGGAAGAATGTGATCATTCATTCCGTACCGCCTGGATAGGTGGGGGCCCAAATCGATTTTCACTTTGGCAATCTAGACGGCTCTATGAATTTGCTGGAATATCTTGTGGACCTTTTTTAGGAACTGGTTTAGAGCCTAAGCACCCGCCGAGTGTGGATCGATATGATTGGGATATTGATCCGAAGTTCTACTCGGATTGTGCAATATCTTCTAGTAACTTTGACCCTGTTTCTGATACACTGAATGTACTGCGATGCTACGGACTCTTTTCGGCTCGTCAGATCAAACAAAAATTGGTTAAGCGTAGAGAGATATTCAAGCCCGGTGAGACTTATCAGTTCCCTCACAGTTCTGTCCAGATTGTTGATATTCCTAGATCGCTTCGGGCTAGGCCTTTCGAAGCTGTCGTTGGTGTTCAATCCGTCATTGTTGAGCTTTCCACACTTGATCAGGACAAACTGATGCAGCACGAGTTTGCAAAACGCCTATCAAATTTAACACCTGATAAACTTGCCGAATCAGAGTTCCGATTTCAGATAGATAAAGAAGACTCAAATCTTTTTAGATGCACAGTGGGTAAAGACTCAGAGGCTAACGGAAACACTTATGCGTGCATAGGTGATCCGAATGAGTATTGGATTTCAGTAGAGTTTAGAAATGATCAATTCAGCCGTTTAATCTTTCGTGCGGATGAGAATGGGTCCAAGCCATTTATTGAGTTAGATCACGATAAGGAAATAATCAGAAATGCCAGCAACGCGTGATTACTACGAGATTTTGGGAGTTGGTAAGTCTGCGGATGCGGACGAGATTAAGCGCGCGTATCGGCGTCTGGCGATGAAGCACCATCCGGATAAGAATCCGGATGACAAGGAAGCGGAAGCGAAGTTCAAGGAAGCCGCGGAAGCGTATGAGGTGCTCAGCGACGATACGAAGCGGAAGATCTATGACCAGTACGGGCATGATGGTCTGCGTGGTCAGGGGGCGGCGACGCATGACTTTAATCGGATGAATGTTGATGACATCTTCTCGATGTTCAACGACATCTTCGGTGGTGGGGGTGGCGGCTTCGGTGGTCAGGCGCGTGGTGGAAGACGGGCGTCGGCTCGTGGGTATGACCTTGAGACGCAGGTGTCGCTGACGCTTGAAGAGGTGCTCAGCGGGGCGACGAAGGATGTTGAGTTCACGCGGATGGATGTCTGCGAGACGTGCACAGGATCGGGCGCCAAGCCCGGGACGACTCCAGAAACCTGTAGCCAGTGTGGCGGTCAGGGGAAGGTCCAGCAAGCGGGGCTTGGTGGGATGTTCCGGATGGTCGTCGCGTGTCCGGCGTGCCGTGGACGCGGGACGGTGATCAAGGAGAAGTGCGGGACGTGTCATGGACGCGGTCGCGTTGGGAAGAAGCGTTCGCTGAGCGTGAAGATCCCGGCGGGTGTGCATCATGGTCAAGCGGTGCGCGTGCAGGGTGAGGGGGAACCACCTGCGGCGGAGCACAGTCCGGACGGGACTGGGGTTCGCGGCGATCTGCATGTCGTGGTTCGCGTTGAGGATCACGAGCTGTTTGAGCGCGATGGGGATCATCTGTTGATGGAGATGCCGATCAGCTTTACGCAAGCGTCGCTTGGCGCGGAGCTTGAGGTCCCGACGCTTGAGGGGTCGGAATCGTTGACGATCAAGAAGGGGACGCAGTACGGCGAACTCCTGCGGATTGAGGGGGCGGGGCTCCCGAATCTGCGGACTGGTCGTCGCGGTGATTTGGTGGTGATCGTGAAGATCGAGACTCCGAAGAAGCTGACGAGCAAGCAGGAAGAGTTGCTGCGTGCGTTTGCGGAGACTGAGGACAAGCATGTGAATCCTGAGAGCCATGGATTCTTTAAGAAGATCACGGATCTGTTGGGTGGTTCATGATGAGTGAAGATATGAAGAACAAGGTTCAAGAGCACGAGATCGACGAGGTCAGTTCTGAGGAGATCAGCGAGATCGAATCGGGGTTCGATGCGGACAAGTCCGCGCGGCTGGAGACGATCCGTCAGATGGCGCTGAGCGGCGAGCTTGAGTATGGTCCTGAGAGCGAGGAGATTGTTGAGGCGCTGATCGAGACGATCGGTCAGCGTGATGACAACTTCGGTCGCTTCCAGGCGATGGCGGCTGAGCATCAGAACTTTCAGCGTCGCGCTTCGATGAACGAGAACGAGGCGCGGATCTCGTCGCGTCAAGGTGTCGTGCAGGCGCTGATCCCGCTGATGGATCACTTCGAGATGGCGCTGATGCAGGATCCGGAGAAGGTCTCGGCGAAGGATGTGATCGCGGGTGTGGAGATGATCCGGAGCGAGTTTGTGCGGATGCTCTCGGGGTATGGGGTGAGCGCGATTGAGCCAAAGGTTGGCGATGTGTTTGATCCAGGTCCTCACGCGGCGATGATGCAGCAGGCGGGTGAGGGGATCGAGCCGGGGCATATCTCGGTGGTGATGGGGGTTGGGTACAAGCTCGGCGATCGGGTGATCCGTCCGGCGAAGGTGGGGGTTGCTCCGGAGGTATCGGACGCTGATGAGGCGTCAACGGATGAGGGGGAGTAACGATGCCTACGTATGACTACCGATGCAACGCGTGCGACCATGAGTTCGAGCTGTTCCAGTCGATGAGTGCTGGGGTCAAGAAGAAGTGTCCCGAGTGCGGGAAGATGGCTCTTGAGCGGCTCATCGGTATTGGTGCGGCGGTGATGTTCAAGGGGTCGGGGTTCTACGAGACTGATTACCGGAGCGATTCGTACAAGAAGGGTGCGGAGGCGGACAAGAAAGCGTCGGAGACCAAGCCGGAAAGCAAGACTGAAAGCAAGTCTGAAAGCAAGACCGATTCGAAAGCCGGGAAGAAGACGGAATCGAAGTCTTCGCCGAAGACGAAAGCTGAGTCGAAGAAATGAGCGGCGCTGCTCGAGGGATCATCGGTCATGGCGTGGACATCGTCGAGGTTGCTCGGATCGAGCAGTCCCTTCAGAAGCATGAAAAATCGTTTCTCAAGAAATGCTTCACCCAACAAGAGGTGATTGATTCGGGTGAGTCCAGTCGGCGCGTTGAGCATCTCGCGGCGCGTTTTGCGGCAAAGGAAGCGGCACTCAAAGCGATCGGGACTGGGTGGAGTCAGGGGATTGGGTGGACAGACGTTGAAGTGGTTCGGCTCGAGTCCGGGAAACCTGAGCTGCGGGTCAGCGGGCGGGCGAAAGAGATTGCAGACTCGATGGGGATCGATCGCTGGTTTGTTTCGTTGTCGCACACGAAGTCGGATGCGATCGCTTCGGTCATTGCTGAGGGGGTTGTTTGATGTCGCTACCCAAGGTACTCATGACGGATGTGATCCGCTCGACGCAGCAGGGGGACTCGCACGGCGGGGCGTACCTGATCGATCTTGAATCGGGCGCTCATGAGCAGGTGCTGGACTGGAATCGGGTGGATATCGACTGGGAAGGACGAGGGATGGGGCGCGGGTTGCGGGGGATCTGCTTCGTCGATGACGAGATCTATATCGCGGCTTCGGATGAGCTTTTCGTGTTTGATCGCGAATGGAACATTGTTCGATCGTACAAGAATCGGTTCTTGCACCACTGTCATGAGATTTCGTACGACGGGGAGCGGTTCATCTATCTGACCTCGACGAGCTTTGACTCGGTGCTGCGGTTTGATACGCAGACGAACGAGTTTGATCGCGCGTGGTGGTTCGGGGTTGGCAATGGGGCGGTTGGCAGCAAGGCGTATGATCCGAACGGGGAGCAGGGACCGCCGCATGCGGACACGCTGCATCTGAATCAGGTGTTTGTGCAGGATGGGGTGGTGTATGTCTCGGCGCTGTTGCTCGGGATGATGTGGAGCTTTGATGTGCAGTCGGGTCAGGTTTCGGTGTTTGCCAAGATCCCGGCGAAGACGCATAACTGTCAACCCATCAGCGGGGGGCTGGTGCTGATGAACTCGACGGGCGAGGACAGTGTCGCGATCTCGGATCGGCGCGGCAAGATCATGAAGCGGTTTTCGTACCCGATCTATGACGAGGCTGAACTCGCGCATGCTGGGATCAGCGAGGACTTTGCGCGGCAAGGGTTCGGACGCGGATTGTGTTTGGCGGGCGATGGGGGACTGGTGATCGCGGGGTCGTCACCTGGGACGGTCAGCGCGTTTGATCGCAAGTCTGGTGAGATGGTTGCGTCGGTGAATGTGTCGATGGATATCCGCAATGCGCCCCACGGGCTTGAGGTTTGGCCTTGGGGGTGAGGTCCTGTTTGCGGTGGTGCTCGCGAGCGAGTACGCTGCTTAGATGAACAGGAGCTTTGAATGAATCTTGGTTTTGGATTGACTCGGTCGCTCATGAAGCGTGCGGGGCGTGTGCTGATTGAGGATGACTCGCGGAGTTATCGCGGGATTGATCTGCTTGTTGCGGGCGCTCATATTGCGGATATTGTGGATGGGGTGGCTTCGCCGAGGATCGGGATTCTGGTTCCGACATCGGGCGGGTTCGCGGCCGCGGCGTATGGGGTTTGGCTGAGCGGCAAGACGATCGTCCCTTTGAACTATCTGAGCGAGCAGGAGACGCTTGATTACATCATCGAGGATTCGGGGTGTGAGCTGGTGCTTGCGTCGCGTCGTCTTGTTGAGCATCTGGGGTTTGTTCCAAGTTGCAAGCGGATTGTGTATCTGGAGGATCTGAACTTCAGGTCGCTTCCGAGTCCGCGACTTCCGAAGTTCGTGGATTTCGAAGAGCTCGCGGTGGTGCTGTATACGTCGGGCACTTCTGGGAAACCCAAGGGGGTCATGCTGACGCACTCGAACATGCTGAGCAATGTGAAGCAGGTTCATGAGCATATCGCGATTGAGCCGGGGGATGTTTTTTTGGGTGTGCTGCCTCAGTTCCACTCGTTTGGGATCACAGCTTTGACGCTGTTGCCTTTGTTGTATGGATGCAAGGTGGTGTACTCGGCGCGGTTTGTTCCTAAGCGTGTGATCGAAGCGATCGAGAAGCATGGGGCGACGATTTATGTCGGGATCCCTTCGATGTACAACGCGTTGATGACGGTCAAGAGTGTTCAGGAGGATTCGTTTAAGTCCCTGCGGCTTGCGATTAGTGGTGGAGAGCCGCTGCCGAAGGATGTTTCGGATCGGTTTTATGAGCGGTTTGGTAAGCGGATCTGTGAGGGGTACGGGATGACGGAGACGGCTCCGGTGACCAATGTGATGCTGCCTGATGAAAACGACAAGATCGGCGCGGTGGGGAGGGCGCTGCCTGGTGTGGTGCAGCGGATTGTTGATCCGGAATCGGGGCGAGATGTTGGGTTTGATGTTGATGGTGAGCTTCGGATTGGTGGCCCCAATGTGATGAAGGGGTACTTGAATCTTCCAAAACTCACTGCGGAGGTGTTCGATGAGTTTGGGCATCTGAAAACCGGTGATATGGCGCGGATTGATCAGGACGGGTTCTTGTCGATCACGGGGCGGATCAAGGAGATGCTGATCGTGGGGGGTGAGAACGTGTTCCCGAGAGAGATCGAGGAGGTGCTCAATGCGCATGCTTCGGTCGCGGCTTCGGGGGTGGTGGGTCAGTCCGATCCGATGCGGGGCGAGGTGCCTGTGGGGTTTGTGGAGCTTGAGGAGGGAGAGTCGCTTGAGGGTGATGAGCTGATTCGTTGGTGCCGAGATCGGTTGGCGGGGTACAAGGTCCCTCGGCGTGTGGTGGTGCTTGAAGAGATGCCGAGAAACCCTACGGGGAAGGTACTTCGCAGGGCGTTGTCGGAGATGCTCAAGGAAGAGATGGCCTAGAGTCTTTCGACGCGGCAGGTGCTGCGTTCAACAACCCCAAACCACACCCAAAGAACACGCTCGGAGACCGGCATGGAACTGTACATCGACACCGCGAATCTCGATGAAATCAAGGAAGCACACGATCTTGGCGTGCTCGATGGAGTGACGACGAATCCGTCATTGATCGCGAAAGAGGGCATTGATTACGGCAAGCGTCTCGAAGAGATCTGCGGCGTGGTTTCTGGTCCGGTCTCGGCGGAAGTGATCGCGCTTGAGTACAAGGAAATGGTCACTGAGGGCAAGATGCGTGCGGGGATCGCGGACAACATCGTGGTCAAGCTCCCTGTGACGGTTGACGGGCTCAAGGCGTGCAAGGCGCTGAGCGACGAGGGCATCCGGACCAACATGACGCTGTGCTTCCAACCGATGCAGGCGATGATGGTTGCGAAGGCGGGGGCGTACTTGATCTCGCCGTTTATTGGTCGTCTGGATGACATCTCGCAGGACGGGACGGAGCTGATCTCGCAGATCCGTACGATCTATGACAACTACGGCTTTGATACCAAGATTCTCGCGGCTTCGATCCGTCATCCCAAGCACATGCTCGAGTGTGCGTTGATTGGTGCTGATGTAGCGACGGTGCCGCTGAAGGTGATCAAGCAGTTGATGCACCATCCGCTCACGGACAACGGCTTGAAGCAGTTCCTTGAGGACTACAACAAGGCGTTTGCTTGATCCGTTGAGAGTCGTTTAGTCGCTGACTTCAAACAAGAACTCGATCTCCACGGGCACGTTGCGTGGGAGCGATGCCACGCCCACGGCGGCGCGGGCGTGTTGTCCGATGTCTTGTCCGAAGATCTCGACGAGGAGGTCGGAGCAGCCGTTGGCGATCTGGGGCTGGGCGCCGAAGTCTGGTGCTGCGGCGACGAAGACTCCGACTTTGACAACCTTGGTGACTTTATCGAGACTGCCTATGGCGTCGGTGAGGGCGGCGAGTGCGTTGAGTGTGCACTGACGAGCGCAGGCGACGGCGGTCGCTTCTTCGACGTCGGTGGGGACGATTCCGGTTGCGATGAGCTTGCCGTCGCTGATGGGGATTTGTCCTGAGATGTGGATAAGCGATCCGGTCTGACGGGTGGGCACGTAGGAGGCAAGAGGCTTGGTGGCTTGGGGGAGGGTGATGTTGAGATCGCTAAGGCGTTGAGAAATGGACATTTGTGTATAAATCTCTTTGATTGGCCCATTTGGCTGTCAAAATGGGGGTTTCTGGGGGGTGGTTGTTTGGGGGGTGTGGAACCTGGCTCGCTTGTCTGGCGTATGGTATTCACGTACAGTTGTACTGGCGAATGTGATTCGGCATAGACGCATATCGCACTCTTTGGGCTGTTGCCCGTTCATGATTCCAGCCGAATCGCACGAAGCCGACATTTCGGCCCCTGTGTCCACCGGGCGATGAGTGTGGACGCTCGTGCGTTTCGGTCGTGTGACCGCTACGCGTAACACAGTTTGCTGATCCAGCGTAGTTGCTGGTCGGCATGGTTCGGTATCCAATCCGGACAGAAATGGAGTCATGTCATGAAGAACATGAACAAGAGAAGTGCGTTTACGCTCATCGAGCTTCTCGTGGTGATCGCGATCATCGCGTTGCTCATCGGTATTCTGCTGCCTGCACTTGGTAAAGCTCGTGCACGTGCAAACCAGCTGAAGGACAGCACTCAGGTGCGTTCGCTTCTGCAGGGTATGGTCGTCTTTGCTGGTAACAACAAGGACAACTACCCGCTGCCTAGCCGCGTGGACAAGAACGACAAGACCATCCTCGTTGAGGGTGAGATCACCTCTTCCCGCGAGAAGGACACCACTGGTAACATCTTCTCGATCCTGATCGCTCAGGGTATTGTTGAGACCGAGCTCTGCATCAGTGCGGTTGAAACTGGTCAGTACGAGCAGTTCACCGACTACCAGAGCGACTCGCCTTACGGCGGTGTTGGCGGTGGTGAGGACATGCAGACCGAAGCTCTGTTTGATCCGAACTTCCGTGCATCGGCAGAAGATTACTTCTGGGATCGCGGCTCACGCGTTGAAGAAGCACCAACCGACGAACTCGGCAAGTACGAAGGCGTTGGTAACTTCAGCTACGCTCACATCCCTCCGTTCGTTCAGCGTCGCGCTCAGTGGCAGAACACCTTCCAGGCACTCGAGCCTGCACTTTCCAACCGTGGTCCTGTGTACACCCTTGATGACGGCGAAGAAGGCGTTTGGGAACTCCTCTCTGCTGATGAAGAAGGTGTCGCTAACGGCCGCAACCCACAGGGTCGCAGCTCGGTGACTCTTGCGATGAACGGCTCACGTACCGAGTGGGCAGGCAACGTTGGCTTCAACGATGCTCACGTCGAGTTCTACAACCGTCCAGACCCTGAAGCGGTTATCTGGTCGTTCTCGAACCTCGATGACATCAACAAGAACCAGCCTGACAACATCTTCATGAACGAAGATGACCAGGATCGTATTCCAGAGATGGAACCAGGTGAGACCGTCGAGCTCAGCGGGCTCAACAGCAACCGCAACGCTTACCTCACCCAGTACTACGAAGTCAACATCGAAACCGATGGTTCGACTTCGATCAGCCCTTACTACGATTGATCTTTGTGATCATGTTGGTCTCATAGACTGACAAAGATTCGTATACTGAACCCGCAGCCAACTCGGCTGCGGGTTTTTACTTTTGCAGGATTCATTGGATGACCTCGATTGAGCAAGCTTTGCGGGATCGGATAGCCGGGGATGTCCGGTTTGATGCTCATTCGTGTGGGCTCTATAGCACGGATGCTTCGATTTATCAGGTGCGCCCGATCGGGGTGGTGCTTCCCGATACGGTCGATGACGCAGCAGTTGCGGTGGGGATATTGGGGCGTACGGGCATAGGGGTGCTGCCTCGTGGAGGAGGAACGAGTCTTGCGGGGCAGTGTGTCAATGAGGCGGTGGTTGTTGATGTCTCTGGTCGATGCAGTGAACTGATTGAGGTTGAAGCTCAGAATCTTCGGTGCCGGGTTGAGGCGGGGATTACGGTTGATGATCTCAATGACTTGCTCCGCGAGGATGGATTGTTCTTCGCGCCCGATCCATCGACGGCTCGGCAAGCGACGGTTGGGGGGTGCATCGGGAACAACGCCGCGGGGGTGCACTCGATTCTGTATGGACGGACGTCGGAGAATGTGGAATCGGTTCGCGCGTGCTTGTGGGATGGGTATGTCGCGGAGTTCGGACTTGGAACAGCGGGTGTAGATGCACGTGTCATGGAGATCACGCGCGGCGTGATTGATATTGTGCGAGAGCATCGAGAGTTGATCCGCGAGCGGTATCCCAAGACATTGAGACGGAGCGCTGGGTATCAGCTGGATGTGATCCTCGATCAGCTTGACGAGGGAGGGTGGGATCCGATGCGGGTGAATCTCGCGGATCTGCTCTGCGGGAGCGAAGGGACGCTGGCGCTGACACTGGAGGCGGGGTTGCGACTCCAGCGGATCCCACGAGTAAAGGGGCTCGCGGTGATCGCGTTTGGTTCGCTTGATGAGGCGATCCGGAGTGTTGAGGGATTGCTGGAACTCAAACCCGCTGGGGTAGAGCTGCTTGATGATCTGATTCTTGATCTGGCGCGAAAGAACAGGGAGCAGTCGAGGTATGTCGAGCTGCTCCCGAAGATCGCAGAAGGCGAGACGCGGGCTGTTTTGTATGTAGAGTTCTTTGGGGACTCGCTCGGAGAGGTTGAAGCGGGTCTTGATGCGGTCGCTCAGCGTGCGGGCAATGGTGCTGTGGAGTTGATTGTTGATCCGGCAGAGATGGAACAGGCGTGGAAGCTGCGCAAGGCGGGGGAGCCGCTGCTGCATGGGGTGGAGGGTGAGCGGAAGCCTTTGGGGTTTATTGAGGACTGCGCGATCCCGGTGGATCGGCTGGTGGAGTTCGTGGATCGGCTGCGCGGGATTGTTGAGCAAGCGGGGACTGTCGCGTCGTATTACGCGCACGCATCGGTGGGCGTGCTTCATGTGCGTCCGTTGCTGGATCTGCGTGATCGATCGGATGAGCAGGCGATGCATCGGATCGCGTCGGCGTGTGCGGATCTGGCAAAGGAGCTTGGGGGAGTCGCGTCGGGTGAGCACGGCGATGGGCGTGCTCGCGGCCCAGTGCTTGAGCGGTTCATGGGTCCTGAGTTGATGGAGGCGCATCGCGCGATCAAGCGGCTGTTTGATCCTCATGGGGTGATGAATCCGGGGAATATTGTTTCACCTGGTCCGATCGAGTCGATCTCTCAGCGCACGCGTGTTCGTCCGGGGCAGACGAACCTGACCATCGAGGGGATCGAGATGGGGCTCCGGTTTGATCGCGAGGGCGGGCTTGGTCATGCTGTGGAGATGTGTAATGGCGCGGGGGTGTGCCGGAAGAAGATGGTGGGGACGATGTGTCCCTCGTATCAGGGGACGCTCGACGAACGACACTCAACGCGGGGGCGCGGAAACGCGCTGCGTCTGGCGATCACTGGTCAGAGTAAGTTCGGGGATGAGGGAGGCGCGGCGCAGTGGCATGATGAGGATACGAAGGAAACGCTCGATCTGTGTCTGAGTTGCAAGGCGTGCAAGACGGAGTGTCCGAGCGGGGTGGATATTGCGAAGTTGAAGAGCGAGTATCTTTGGCAGGGATACAAGGAGCACGGCGTTCCGATGCGGGTGCGGGCGTTGTCGAGAGTGCATGCGCTCAACACGCTGGGATCAATGGTGCCTTGGCTGAGTAACGCGATGAGTTCGTTTGCTCCGGTTCGATCGGTGATCAACCATTCTATGGGGATTCATCCGGATCGGTCGCTTCCTCGCTTTGCGAGTCCGGTTCGGAGTCAAGCATTTGTGGATGATGGTCGTCCGAGGGTGATGCTTGTTTCGGATTCGATGAGTTCGCACACGGAGCCTTGGATAGTTCGGTCGGCTTGTCGTGTGCTTGAGCGGCTGGGGTACGGGGTTGGAGTTTTGACGGCTTCTGATCTGGGACGCTCAGCGATTTCGCAGGGGGATCTGGGGTTCGCGAAGAAGGATGGGGAGCGGTCACTGCAGCGGATGCTCGGGTTTATGGGTGGTCGTCATGTTGAGGGTGTGTTGTTTGTGGAGCCATCGAGTATGTCGGTGGTGTTTGATGAGTGGGGGGATTTGCTTGACCGATCGTCTGCTGAGGATTTAAAGCGTGTAAAGGGGCTCTCGAGGCTTGTTGAGGACTTTGTTGCGTCGCGTTGGGGGGAGCATCCGATGCAGCCGGAGGTTGTGGGTTGTACTGAGCGTTTTGTGGTACACACGCATTGTCATCAGAAGTCGTTGTGTGGGAGCGAGACGACGATGGGGGTGTTCGCGCGAATGGGGGCTGGGGCTGAGCTGATTGATGCGGGTTGCTGCGGGATGGCGGGGTCGTTTGGGTTCATGGCGGATAAGTTTGACCTGTCGATGAGGATCGGTGAGCAGCGATTGATGCCTGCGGTTCGGGGACGTGACGATGGGGTATCCGTCGTCGCGGGAGGAACTTCGTGCAGGCATCAGATACTGGACGCGACGGGAGAGCACGCGCTGCATCCGATCGAGGCGGTCGCGAAGTTGCTTGGATGTGACGCGGCTCGGTAAGCGATTTGGAAACTGATTAGATCGGTGCTTTGATCTCGTGGGCGATCGTCCGGATGATGTCCGCGGCTCTTGCCCACTGGGTTCCGGTTGATGGTCCTCCGATGACGAGCCGATGGGCGCAGACGGGGACGAGGAGGTGGAAGACGTCATCGGGCTCGACGTAGTCGCGGCCTTGGACCCATGCCCACGCTCTGGAGGCGTGGGCGAGTGCGAGGGAACCGCGCGGAGAGATCCCGACATCAACGCCCTCGTATTCGCGAGTGGCGCGGGCGAAGTCCACGATGTACGTGCGGACGGCTTCGCTCAAATGGATCTTGTCGATCGCTTCCTGGATCTGTTTCACGTCGTCGGCGTGGATGACGGGCTCGAGTCTCGAGAGCATCGTGTGGCTCGGGCGCAGGTCGAGGAGTTCGCGTTCGCTCTGCTCGTCGGGGTATCCAAGCGAGATGCGCATGAGGAAGCGATCGAGTTGGTTTTCTGGGAGTGGGTATGTGCCGAGGAAGTCGTTGGGGTTTTGGGTTGCGACGACCATGAATGGCTTTGGGAGGTCGTGGCGCTGGCCGTCCATGGAGACTTTTCCTTCGCTCATGGATTCGAGGAGCGCGGACTGCGTGCGCGGGCTTGTGCGGTTAATTTCGTCAGCGAGGATGATGCTCGCGAAGAGTGGTCCGGGCTGGAACCTCATTTCTCCTGATTCTCTGGACAGGACGGTATAGCCGAGGATGTCGGCGGGCATCATGTCGGGAGTGAGCTGGATTCGAGAGAACGACGCGTCGATTGATTTGGCGAGCGAGGAGGCGAGGAGGGTTTTCCCTACGCCTGGGACGTCTTCGAGGAGTGCGTGACCTCGCGCAAGTAGGCAGCAGAGGAGTTGGTCGATGGACTCGGGAGAACCGAGGTATACACGGCGGATCTGGTTGCGGAGATTGTCTACAAAATCATGCATATTGGTCATTGGTTGCCCCTGTAAGTCGTCCAACGATACGCTCGAATGTGGGGTTAGGGTTCACAGAAGTGGCAATTGGTGATATGCTGGTAGTCATCACTCGATAGTCGTGGGAGTGACATGAACGAAGCAGAGACACATTCTGAATCTGATTCCCCCAACACGGGAGTCCAATCGATCGCTCGTCAGTTGACGGGCGAGTTGATTTGTATCGGGTGTGGGTACAACCTGCGTGGTTTGTCGATCCGGGAGATGTGTCCGGAGTGCGGGATGTCAATCCGCGCGACGCTGCTCGGGATTGTTGATCCCAAGGCGGAAGAGCTTGAGCCGTTGAACTCTCCGAAGCTCAGCGGGAACGGGATCGTGCTCTGGAGTTTCGGGGCGCTGATCGCGTGTGCGTCGGTGTGGATCCTGCGCATCGACGAGATTGTTCGCGCGAAGCTGGCGTTTAATGCGGGGCTTGGGGAGTGGGTGAGTCTGGTTGGGGTGATTGCGCTGGTTTGCTCTGGGATCGGGGCGATTGTGTTTATTCGGCCTCATCGGCGTGTGGGGCGATTGATGGCGATCCGCGCCTCGATTGGGGTCTCGGCGTATATCCCGGTGGTGATGATGTTCTGGTCGATCTACAGGGGGTACGACAAGTCGGCGACGATGCCTTTGATCTATCCGGGGGCGCAGAGTCTTGAGCGGTCGCTGCTTCGGCTCGGTATGTTTGTTGGCGTCGGGGTGATCGTGCTGGGGATCCGTCCCAACGCGCTCATGCTTGCGATGCGGTCAGTGATTGTGCGTACTGGACGTGTGGATCGGCAGTCGATGTATGCGCTGCTGATGTCGTTTGCGGTCGCAGCGGTCGGCGACGGGCTCAACATCATCGGGCTGCTCTCGGGCGGGGTGGTTGGCGATCTGCTCTCGCAGCTGCACGTGGTGCTGGTGGCGGTTGGGTCGGTGCTGATCACGCTTGGGCTGGTCAATATCGTGATTGATACGGTGCGATTGAGGCCCGTGCTGTTGCATCGCGGGGTTGGGCTCGGGGATGTCTTTGAGACAAATGAGGAAAAAGCGGCTCGCGTCGGTCCATCTTGAAACTCATTTGCCGAGATCTCTTACAATAGGGTGATAGGGAATCGCGCTATCTTTGCGTCGATTCCGATGGACTTTGACAGACCCTCAATGAGGAGCGCGAGATGATCGGTACACGTATGTCACGGATGGCTTTGGTTGGATCTGCAGGATTGCTCGGGGTTCTGAGTCCGGCGGTATTGGGTGCGGATCGCGTGGAGCTTGCGGTGCTTGAGATTTCTGGGATGCCGGTGGATCATGACACGGGGATGTCGTGGATTGGTGAGGGGACTGATACACTGCTGGGGCTGGTCAACACGATCGACACGCTCGCGTTTGATGATGAGTTTGATGGTCTCGTGATCCGTCTGAAGGATGCGGGCTTTGGGATGACCCAGATCGAGGAGCTCGGTCGAGCGATCCAGCGGTACCAGGATGAGGACAAGAAGGTTCACATCTTCGCAGAGGGCTATGACGCGAGCGGTTTGATGCTCGGGAGCTTTGCCGATGAGGTGCTGCTGCAAGACGGCGGCTATGTCTCGTTCTCGGGGATGCATATGGAAGAGATGTACCTCGCGGATATGTTCGAGTGGATCGGAGTCAAGGCGCAGATGGTTCAGGTGGGGGATTACAAGGGCGCCAATGAGACTGCGACTCGCTCGGGACCATCGGATGCTTGGAATCAGAATATCTCGTCGCTGCTCGATGCGATGTACGACAACATGCGTTCGGTCATGAAAGATGGTCGCGGGCTGAGTGATGCAAAGCTTGATCGAGGGATGCGAATTGCATGGGCGGCGAGCGGCGAAGAGGCAATGGATATTGGATTCATTGACGACGTGGTCGATCTGCCTGAGCTTAAGGAGCATCTTGCTGAGTACTACGACGCGGAGGTTTCGTGGGTGAACAATCCCTACGAGGTCGATAGCCCCTCGATGGATTTCTCGAATCCGTTCGCGTTTATGACCATGATGTCGCAATCGAGCGATGTGTCGATCGATCATCCGACGATTGCGGTGCTGCATATCAACGGTGTCATCGTCGATGGGGATTCGAGTCAGGGCGGGATGTTCGGCGGCGGCTCCCAGGTCGGATCGCGGACAATTCGTAATGCGATCGAGGACATCATCAAAGAGGACTTGATTGAGGGAGTGATCATCCGTGTAGATTCGCCTGGTGGATCGGCGATTGCTTCTGAGATCATGTGGCAGGGAATCGAACGACTCAAAGAACACAAGCCGGTCTGGGTCTCTGTGGGCGGGATGGCCGCGTCCGGTGGGTACTACGTGCTCTCGGGCGGTGATCGCGTGTATGTCAATCCATCGAGCATCGTTGGGTCAATCGGTGTGGTTGGCGGCAAGTACGCGATCGGTGATGTGTACGAGCGTCTGCACCTGAACATCGTCGAGCGTTCGCGTGGTCCGGTGGCGGGTCTGTTCGGAACGAGCGAATGGAACAATGAGCAGATCGCGTTGATCCGTGAAGAAATGACGGACACCTACAACCTTTTCACAGATCGTGTCAAGGCGGGTCGCAAGGGCATCAACCTGAGCAAGACGGCTGAGGGACGGCTATTTGTTGGTGATGATGCGATCAAGCTGAAAATGGCCGATGAGATCGGGGGGCTTGATGACGCGATCAACGACATGGCGGCGGAGGTTGATCTGAGCGACTTTGATGTGGCGCATTTCCCGGCTCCTCCGAGCTTTGAATCGATGATCGAGCAGATGCTTGGCGGATTCATCGAAGCTCCGGGAGTTGCGGTTGGTCAATCCCAGATCGAGACCACGCTGCGGATGCTGCTGGGTGAGCAGCGGTACCTCTCGGTTGTGGACGAGCTCAATGGGATCATGCTGATGCGTGATGAGCCCGTGCTGCTGATCAATCCTCGGGCGATCATCATCCGTTGAGCAGGATAATGAGTTGAAAAAGAAAGCGGGCCGATCTTGGTGATCGGCCCGCTTGTTTTATGATTTATCAGATCAGACTTCCATGATTTCCTTGGACTTCTTGGTCAGGGCTTCTTCGATCTTGCCCTCGTACTTCTTGAGGAGTTCTTGGATCTCGTCTTTGAGGGTTGCGATCTCGTCTTCGGAGTAGTGGACGCCGTCTTGTTTCGCGAGTGATTCGGCACTCTTGTTCGCGTCGCGACGTGCGTTTCGCATGACGACCTTCTGCTCTTCGCCAACCTTCTTGGCGTGGGAGACGAGCTCCTTGCGTCGGTCGGTGGTGAGGGCTGGGAGGTTGATTCGGATCTGCTTGTCTTCGACCATCGGGTTGACGCCGAGGTTGGCTTCCTCGATCGCTTGGCGGATAGCGCCGACGGATGACGCGTCGAAGGGCTTGATGAGCAGCTGGGTGGCTTCGGGGACTGAGACCACGGCAAGTGATTTGAGGTCGGTTGGGGAGCCGTAGTAGTCAACCTTGATGAACTCGACCATCGCAGGGGATGCTCGTCCGGCGCGGATGCCTTTGAGCTCCTCGGAGAGGTAGCTGTTGGCTTTTTGCATGTGTTCTTCGGCTTCGAGAAGAATGGTGTCTGGATCGGTACTCATGATTGGCTCTCCGTCAGTGCGATCTTCTGATTGATCGTGGAGGATTGTATACGGGTGTTTGGGTGGATTATTGGTTGTTGGGTGATTGGTTAGTTGTTGGTCAGGAGGGTGCCGATGGGTTCGCCCTCGATGACTTTGCGAATGTTTCCGGTGATTTTGAAGTCGAACACGAGCAGCGGGATGTTGCGTTCCTGGCACATGGTCAGCGCGGTCATGTCCATGACTCCGAGGCGTTTGTCGAGCGCTTCATGGAATGAGAGCTTGTCGTAGCGTGTCGCATCTGGGTCTTTCATTGGGTCCGCGGAGTAGACGCCGTCGACTTTGGTGGCTTTGAGGAGGATGTCGCACTCGAGCTCGGTCGCTCTGAGCGAGGCGCAGGTATCGGTTGTGAAGAAGGGGTTTCCGGTTCCTGCGGCAAGGATGACGACTCGGCCCTTCTCGAGGTGGCGGATGGCGCGGTGGCGGATGAAGGGCTCAGCGACGGCTCGGATATCGAGCGCGGACATGACGCGGGAGTCGACCCCGATGGTGTCGAGTTTCTCTTTGAGTGCGACGGCGTTCATGACGGTCCCGAGCATCCCCATGTAGTCGGCGGTGGCTTGCTGGATATCTCCGGATTTGGCGAGTTCGGCGCCGCGGATGATGTTCCCGCCTCCGACGACGACGGCGATCTGGGCTCCGGCTTGGGTTGCGGATTTGACCTCGTTGGCGATCGAGCTGAGTTCTTCGGTGGAGATACCGAATCCGTCTTTGGCGCAGAACGCTTCGCCGGAGAGTTTGAGAAGTACGCGGTTGGGGATCGGGCGTTTGTCAGTTGTCATGCGGGCTCCGGCTGAGGGTCTATCTCATGGATTGAACACTTCAAAGGGGTGCTCGTCAACTCAGAAAGGGGTATTTGGGCGGAATGATCGAGAACCGGGTGGGATGATGAGCGAATGGATAAGAGTCCGGCGGGTTGTGGGGGATCTTCGTCACATTTGGTGGCGGGATTGGGTATTGTGGTAGGGTGGATGACACTCGGCTGAATGGACTCAGCCGGAGACGGGACACAGGATTGACGCAGTTTCAGAGACAACCTGAGAAGCCGACTGAAGACGGGCTGATCCCTTCCAATCGTCGGAGGCTGATCGAGCGGGCAACCCTTGGTGGGCTCGGGCTTTCGGTCCTGATCCATCTGGTGCTGATGATCGTTGCGCTGGTGGTGCGGATCGATTACAAGTTCGCTGATGCGGGGGGCGGGGCGAATGAGCCGATCGAGTTCTCGCTGATTACCGAAGCAGAACTCAACGAGCAGACGGCGATCAATGTCGATGAGATCGAGTTTGTAGAGATCGAGACGGAGTCGCTGGTGGATCTGGATCTGCTTGCGGATTCGGGGGCTTCGCAATCAGTGAATGAGCTTGCTGATACGATGGCTCCGGAGCTTGAGAATGGTGGGGGTTCGATCTCGGACCTGGATGTGCAGACTGGTTCGAGCGGAGCGGGGACTGGCGAGGGGGCGAGCTTCTTTGGGCTTGAAGCGAGCGGGAAACGGTTCGCGTACATCGTGGATCGATCGGGATCGATGAATACGCTGATTCGTAGCGGCGAGATGTCGCGCTGGGAGCTGACGCAGATCGAGTTGATCCGATCTGTGCAGGGTTTGTCTGCGGGGGCGGAGTACTTTGTGGTGCTGTTCTCGACTGGGATGACGCCTTTGTTTGGTGGGTCGGATTGGATCAAAGGCACGCAAGGCAACAAGCGGCTGACGGCGTCGGCGATGATGAGCTCGACGGCGAACGGTGGGACCGATCCGGAGGAGGCGTTCCGGTTGGTGTTCTCGCTCGAACCCAAACCCGATGCGATTTATTTCATGACCGATGGGGAGTTCAACTCCAATGTGCCTGGCCGGATCTCGCAGATGAATCGGAGGCGTCGTGTCCCGATTCACTGTATTTTGCTCGGAGAGCCGGGCTCGGCGGCGATCACGCAGAAGGTTGAGGGGATGCTCAAAGGGATCGCTCGATCATCCAACGGTCGGTATCGGCATGTTGAGGATGTTGGGGGTGGGCCATGATCAGTTTGCGTGTTGTGTCCACAGTAGTCATTCTCTGTTGTGTTACGAGCGGCTGTTTCGCGGAGCGTGTATTGGTGCTCCCAAGCTTTCATGTCGAGTTTGGAGAACAGCTTGAGGGCGATGTGTCTGAGGTCAGCATCGAGGGGGTTGTCGTCACGGCTGATGATGGGATTGGGTTGTTGCTGCCTTGGTTTGCTTTGGATGCGAATGGTGAAGGGTGGAGGGTTCCAGCGGAGTTTGAGGATGTTGCTCGCGCAAGTCGGCTTGGGTATGCGAGGAGACAGCGGGGCGATGTGGCTGGATGTGCGGAGTTGTATCTGTCGATCGCTCCGGACCTGGTGGGATCAAGGTCGCGACTGGGGCGAGAGGTCTTTGATGGTTTGTTTGAAGATGCGTTGCTGAGGGGGGACCTCTTTGATGCTTTGGTAGCGAAGCTCGTTCTTGGTGAGAGTGGTGGTGAGCGGCTTGATGGTTTTGATGAGCGGTACGGGGTGCATATTGGGCTGCCGCTGGTTTCGGATGTCTCTGAGACTGGTCTGCTTGGAGCGGTTGCTGAGCGACTGAGCGATAGTGACCGCTTGATGCTGGGTCGATTTGAGCGGATCGGGGACGCTGGATTTGAGAGTGATCCGGAGTCTGCGCGATTTGAGTCATCAAGAGAGCTGAGTGGTGGGATGTCGATTCTGGGTCAGGAGTTGTACATGCGGATGTACATCGCGCAGAAGCATCCGTCGGCAGAGGCGCGTGAAGAGGCGCGGGGGTGGCTGCAGTCTCGCGCGGATTCGAAAGCGGGATCGTGGGTCGATATCTGGTGCCGACTCGCGATCGGGTCGTCGTATATCAGAGAATCGAAGATAGAGAATGATGATTCGTTGTGCTCGATCGGGGTGATTCATTTGCTTCATGTGGTTGTCCGTTTTGAGAGCACGCACTCATTGCTCGCTCGATTGGCGAAGAGTCTTGCGGTTGAGGCGCTGCTTGAGAGCGGACGCGTCGAGGAAGCCTCGGAGTTGATGGGTGCCGTGAGATAGGCGAGAGTTTGAATCGAATGCCAGGATTGGCAGAAGGATTGTTGATGGAAGTATCAGGAACACTCGGACAGATCAGTTTGACACTCGCACAGAGTGAGTCGTCGGATCGGTCGCTTCTTGAGTACATCATGCAGGGCGGTCCGGTGGGGCTCATTATCTTGCTGATCTCGCTTGGCGCGGTGGGGATGATCGGGGCTCAGATCTTCCGTGTCCGTAAGTCGAAGCTGGCGCCGGAGGACCTTGTGGAGGAACTCCGCTCAACGCTCGCGGCGGGTGATATCCCCACGGCGATCCAGCTGTGCACTGAGCACGAGAGCGATAGCTATCTGTCGAGGGTGCTCGGATTGTCGCTCAAACGCTCGGCTCGCTCTCCCTTTGGGATGCTTGAGCTCCGATCGACTGTTGAAGAAATTGGGCAGCTGGAAACGGATCGGCTCTACCGATTGACAGACGGCATCGGTCTTGTCGCGTCGATCGCGCCGATGCTTGGGCTTCTGGGGACGGTGGTTGGTATGGTCGGTGCGTTTGATGCGATCACGATGGCCGATGGACCGGCACGTCCGGATGAGCTTGCGGGGAGCATCTCGCAGGCGCTGATTACGACGGTGCTTGGACTGATTGTCGCTATTCCATGTACGTCGGCGTATACGTATTTCCGGAATCGGATCGATCATTTGACGACGGAGATAGGTGAGGAGATTGACGATCTGATTGCTCCGATCGAGTCGAAGGGGTCTGAGAAGATTGCTCGAGGAGGGGCGAGCCGCGGATGATCGGGTCGAGGCGTTCAACTGGGCATCAGCGGGCGGTCGATCTCACGCCGATGATCGATGTGGTGTTTTTGCTCATCATTTTCTTCATGCTCACTTCGCATCTTGGTGATCTTCGGAGGACGGAGATTGATCTACCGCGCGAGCCTGGGCAGGAGCAGCGTGATGAGCAGGACGCGGCGATGATTATCGACATCGATGCGGATGGGGCGTATCTGGTCGAGTCGATCCGTGTAGATCTCAATGAGGTTCAGCGGCTGGCGCTTGCGGGGATCGAGAACGCGGCGGTGTTTGAGGAGTTTGATGTGCTCATCCGTCCGGATCGGAATGTGTCGGCGGTGCATCTGGATCGTTTGCTCAACCGATTGACGCAGGTGGGGGTTTCGAAGTGGAAGATGGGGACCTACGGGGTTGAGAGCGGGGGCGGGTCATGAGTGTGGTTCGACAAAGGTCACGGCGTCGTGCATCGCATTTAGGTGTGCTGCCACTCACGAGCATGATCGATGTGGTGTTTTTGCTGCTGGTGTATTTTTTGGTGACGTCAAACTTTGCGCAGCTTGAGCGTGATCTGTCGTCGTCGGTGCAGTCTGAGGGTGGGGGTGTCCGGACGAGTGAGTTGCAGCCTCAGGTGATCGAGATCGCGTATCTGGATGGGGTTGTGGTGTATCAGATTGGCGGGCGCGGGGCGAGTTCCAAGGAGGGGCTTGTTGAGATTCTCAGCGTGCTCCCGAAAGAACCTGGTGTGGCGATCCGCGCGAGCAGAGATGTGCCGATCAGTGCGATCGCTTCCGCAATGCAGGCGTCGCAAGACGCGGGATTTACGAGGAGGAGCTATGTTCCTGCTGAGGAGTAAATCCTGCTTGTTTGGTCTGTGTGTGCTGTGCTCATCGGTAACGGCGAGTATGGGGTCGTTGACTCCTGAGGATGATGAGGTCGGGGTCTTTCTTGAGGACCAGTCGCTTGAGGAGTTGCTGGAGGTCCAGATCTTTGATCGCGTGCAGCGGGAGCGTGATTCGACTCAGCGACTTGAGCTGGCGCGTCGGCTTGGGGATTTGTATCTTGCGAAGCTCACAGAGAAGGATGCTCCGGATGATCTGCGGCAAGAGTATCTGCTCAAGAGTCAGGTGCTGGTTGGGTTGATCCCGGAGAGTGAACTGCTTGAGCTTCGGCTTGAGCTTCTCGTTGAGTTGTATAAAGAGCATGAACAGGTCGCGGACCTGAAGCGAATCGGGTTGCTTCAAGAAGAACGCTCGGAGGAGGCGCTCGTAGCGTTGCAGATGCTTTCTGGTGAGTTCGCACGGATCAGTCTCGTCGCGGATTCGCGTGTCGAGCAGTACAATCGGCAGGCGGCACGCACCAGCGGGGATGCACAGGTCGAGAATGAACAGCTGCTTGCGAAAGCACGTGCACTCTTTTCCAGAGCGCGGTTCTTTGAAGCATGGGCGGGATATTCCGAGGCGGTTCTGGAAGAGACAAAGGTCGGATCGCCTACATTGAAAGCGTTCGGGTGGGTGCTCGGGTTCGATGGGGCACTCCCGGTGCTTGAGGACTCCGATCGGGATCTGCTCGAGTATGACCACGTGGCGCGATCTATGATCGGGGTGGCGCTGTGCAAGCTGCAGAACAAGGAGTATGACGCGGCTCGGTTGTGGCTCACGGCGATCGAAGAATCGACGATCGCGCCGGAGTTTGCGGTACAGTTTGCTTCTAAGCGTTTGCTTGATGTGTACCTCGCTCAGCTGGATTGGAAAGAATCGCATCGGCAGGCGTTGTTGCTGCTCAATAGC
Source organism: Phycisphaerales bacterium (assembly GCA_965250055.1). Lineage (GTDB taxonomy): Bacteria > Planctomycetota > Phycisphaerae > Phycisphaerales > UBA1924 > UBA1924. Next base: position 945,965 of record OZ252285.1, read on the forward strand.
TCTCCCGATTCGTTGCTAGGTGTCCCGCAGGCGCGGCTGTTGGTGATCGCGACGATGGAGAACGATGGGAACCCTGATCGCGGACGAGGAGGCGATGAGGGGGCGACGGAGCTTGCGAAGATCGGGCTCGAACGGCTCATTGATCTTGGAGAGATCGGGCATGTGATCGCGCTGTTGGATCAGTTTGGGTCACTCCCAGTGATCGGGAACGGGTTTGTCTCTCGGTATATCCGCGGGTTGTCGGAGCTTTCGCATGCTGATGAGACTGGGGATCTGTCTGGGTATTCACAGGCGGCGGTTGAGTTGAATCAGGCGTTGGAGTCCTCGGATGTTGAGCGGTACCTGATGTATGCTGGGGATGCGATTTTGAAGATGGTGTACTGCGAGCTTCGCTCGGGGCGCCCGAGTTCGGCGCTGCGCACGCTTGAGGGGCGGGGTGAGTTTCTCCAGACGGATGCTCAGCGTGACGAGGCGGTGTGGCTTGAGATTCTTGCATTGGATGCTGTGGTCCGGAGCGGGCAGGACCAGATGGGGCCTCGGCTGGCGGAACTGCTCGGCGAGTATATCCGTGCGAATCCATCTTCTGAGCGTGCGAGTAAGCTGATTGTGCAGTATGCGTTGTCGCCGTATCTTGAGGATGCGGATGCGTTTGATGGTCTTGTGATCGATGACGTTTCAGACCCTCTCGCGATCCCGGCTCGGCGGAAGCTGATCCAGATGCTCTACAAGAATCCGGAGCTTGCTGAGGGGGGCAAGGCGAATGCAGGCAAGGAGATCATCGCGCATGCAAGGTGGGTGTGGGAGCACGAGCAGAATGCATACACGGAGATTCGTGAGGCGAGAGAGCGTTTGGCGGTGTGCCGAGTGGTGATCATCATGGGTCTGGACGCGGATGATCCGGATACGCGATTCCTGATGGGTGTTGTAGATCGGGCGCAGGCGCTGATCGCTGGTGAGGGATCGTTTGATCAGTTCCGTTCGGAGCTGGTGCAGCGGGAGATTCAGATCCTGCTTTTGGATGGCAAGATCGATCAGGCCGGGGAGCTTGCGACTGGGTCGAGTGATCTGAATGCTGAGTCTCGACGATTGGTGCTGTCGATGACGTTTGGCAATGCGCATCGTCGGTTTATGGAGTCGATGTCGGTACCGAATGCTCAGTCGGTTGTCCGGTACGGGCGTGCGGTGCTCGATGAGTATCAGCAGCGTGCTGGGGAAGGGCTTGACTCACGGATGTCTTTGTACGCGGAGTCCATGGCGTACAGTGCGCTGTATATCTCGGAGCAGATCGGGGACGAGCTGATGCGGGAGTATGCGCTCGCTCTTGGGATCCGCGTGCTCAATGATGGGGTCCCGAGTGAATATGGGTTGATTCGGACGGCGGAACTCAGCGAGCAGTACGGGGTTGTTGAAGATGCGTACACGTGCTGGCTGAAACTGGTGAACACGCTCGATCCGTCGGAAATGAACTGGCATCGGGCGCGGTATGAGTCACTTCGGCTTCTCAAAGAGCAGGATCCAATGAAAGCGGCATCGGTGTATCAGCAGTACGTAACGCTGTATCCGGAGGGGGCTCCTGATCCTTGGGGAGGGAAGATCCGAGAGCTGTTCCGTGAGCTTGGTGGGGTGATGCCATGAGTGAGTCTCCACGCGATGAGCAGCAGCTTGGGTTGATCGAGGAGTATCTTGGATCCGCGGCGGCGATGGGTGGGCCGTTTGCGCTGCTTGATTTGAAGCATGATCCGATTGATGAATCGATGGTGCTGCGCGCGTGTCAGTCTCGGCTTCGTGCGATCGCGGTTCATCCTCGATCGCGGACTCCTGGTGCGGATGAGGTTCGTCTCGCGGTCCATGCCGCGGCTTCGCAGCTGCTTGATCATGATCTGTGTCGCGAACTCGCGAAGCACTGGCCCGCGGGGACGGGAGATATCTTGAGTCATCAGCCGCTCCCCGAGGCGTGGCGGGTGGATGAGGCGGTCGAGCTTGATGATCGGATTCTTAAGGAAGCGAACTGGCTCATCGGGGCGAGCGGGGGGTGGAACTCGAAGTCCCGCAAGCGGCTTGGGTTCTTTGCTCGAGTCCATCGAGTCCCGGCGGCGCAGTTGATATCCGCGATCGTCGGAGAGACACAGTCGGATTCTGATCAGCAGCAATCGGGGAGGACCCGGTTTGGATTCCCGTCGGTTGGGGTGGCATCTCTTGAGTCGATGCCTTGGTTCGTGTTCCCGGCTGTGTATGCGTTGTTTGCGATGGTGCTGCTCAGTGTTGGTGTTGCTCGGATAACTGGCGATGGTGTAGTTGATCAGGTTGAGGAGTCGAGGGTTGCTGATTCAGGTCGTGCATTGATTGATGAACCACAGAGTCTGCCGGGTGCTGTTGTGAATCGTGAGCCGTCCGAGCGGCGGCATTATTCAGCGATCGTCCATGAGCTCGAGGTCATGGGTTCTGGAACGATCCTTGATGCGGATCAGGCGGTTGCGTTTTCGGAGCTTGGTGAGCGATTCTGCGAACAGTGGACGAAGATCCCGAGGGATGATCTGATTTCGTCTGCTCAGCTTATCCATGGCTTGTTCTCTGGCATTCTGAATGAAGATCACTTCAGTCAAGCGAGCGCGTTTTTGCAATCTGATTCGGGAACAGCGTATGAGCCGATGATGTTGACGGTTCTGCGTGCTTGGTTGTCTGGGAGTATGGATCAAGCGCCTCAGTTCGGCGGGATTCGTGGGTTGTCTGGGAATGACTTCTGGTCTGTGGCGCGTCGAGTGCAGCTTGAAACAGCGAGCTCGAGTGTTGATGATCCCGCTTGGTGGAACTGGCTCGATGAGCAGCTCGGGGCGGAGAGTGTTGAGGCGAATGATCGTCAGCGTGCGTGGCTCGCGGCCGGTCGTTCTGGATTAGTGGGAGGGGCGAAGAAAGAAGCATGGGAAAGCTGTGCTCGCGTCTTTGTCCAGGGGATCGAGTGGGATGAGGGTTCGGGGGCTCGGATTTGGTACATGTCGCAGGTGAGTGATCGAGCCGTGGGAAGTGATCGTCTTGCGGTGCTCTCTCGATCGCTGGCGCTGTATTCTTCGGCGCAGGGTTTGAATCTGGAGACTCTCGTCGCAGCGGACGCGAGTATGGAAGATCGCGAAGCGTATTTACAGTTCCTTCGCTCGGAGTGGGGGGCGCAGGAAATGGTCGTTGATGAGGTCCGAGAGCAGCTTGCTGAGCAAGCGCGGACTCTGCTGCGATTGACTGAGGGGAAGATGGGGGAGGCGCAGGTACTCAATCGTGGCATTGAGCTTGCGCGGCTCAACAGCGCATGCTGGGCGCGGAGCAAAGACGATCAGGCGAGTGTGCAGCTGATGATTCAGCGGTTCAACTCTTCGGTGTCGCGATCTGATCAGGATCAGCTGCGGATTGATCTGTCGAGTGATCAGAAAGACGAGCGGTGGGCGGATGATGCTCGGAATCAATCGGACTCTGATGAACTGCTGAGCTTGCTGCGTGATCTGGATCGTCAGGATGGAATCGGACCCAAGAGTGCGCACGCGTTGGTGTATCTCGCGATGCAGGCGCCGGATCTTGGTGTTCGGGATGCTGCGGAGCGGACGCTGTTGTCTCACAACGATGAGGTGACCGTTTTGATCGCTCTGGATCGGGTCGCTGGGAGCGAACGGCTGAGCCGACGGATGATGGATCTGATCCGTCTGTGTATCGGTGCGGAATCGGGGCTCAGCGATGCGCATTCGATCCGGCGAGCGTTGATGGAAGCTCTGGTGCGAGCGGGGGTGTTCGGCGCGGATGAGTCCACTCAAACTGTTGGCGGCTACATCGAAGAGTATCTGCGACTGATCGGGGTTCGGGACCGGAGTCAGGGGTCGGCTACGACTCGGGACTTCCATCGGTCGATGACTCGAGAGATATTGGAGCTGGGGATTGAGATTCCTGAATCGCTGATCGCTGAGTTGCGTGTCGGGTTGTCTGGAGCGGGGGGGCCGATTCAGATTGATGTGGTGTATATGCGCGGTGTCCTCGCGCTCTTTGCGATCCAGGTTCAGCAGGAATCTGCGGGGATTGAGGCGAGGGTTGAGCAAGTGATCCGGGCGTTTCAGGTCCGGATGAGCGGAGCGGACTCGGCACTCGAGCAGATCATGCTCATTGAGCGGGCGATCGCTGAGCTCTGGCTCATCAAACTGGAAAGTGAGTTGATTGCATGATTGTCCGGCTGCTGCTCATTGTGATCGTGCTGGGACTCATGGGGGGTGCTCCGTACCCTGCTCATACTGCGAGCAGGTCGTTTGATGCACAGCTGCGGAGACTCATTCCCGAGCGTCCTGCTGGGTATCTGTCGCTTGCTGAGGAACTCATGGTTTCTGATCAGGACGGGGGAGACTCGCAGGTTGCTGAGTTGCTGACACGGGCGGTGTTTTATGGTTATCAGCGCGGGGAACTCAAGACCGCATCGTCGGCGTGCATTGCGCTCGCTCAGATCAGCAATGCGGAGATGAGTGATTGGCTCTGGGATCTTGCGTACTTGATTGATCCGTCTCGGAGCGCGGAGTGGGCGATGACAACTATGCAGAGACCAATGAGTGGTACGGAGAATCTGGATGTTGCGGCGGCTCAGTGTCTGTATGCGGTTCGCTACCACGAGTACCCAGAATCCGCGGAGCTGTTCGGGAGACGAGAAGTCCGAGCGCGGATTCTTGAGCGTGCGGCGGATGTCGGGATCGAGGAGCGTGACGCGATCCGGGTGATCGAGCAGGAGATTCAGCGGGGTGAGGACGATCCGTGCCGAGGACGATTATACATCATTGATCGTGATACGGGCGAGCGGGTCACGTGTCCAGATCACCTCCGGGCGCTGGGATTGAGCGGGAATGATGATGACCTGAGACTGCTGCTTCGGATCGAGATGGCGCTGCTGAGTATCCGGGTTGACCGCTGGGACGCGGCTATGGCGATGTCGCTTGATCAACCGATCCAGACGCCGAGCGTGAGAGATCTGGTGCAGCGGATGCGTGTCGATCCTCGGGATGCGTACTATCGTGGTGGCTCATGGCAGAGCACGCCTTGAGTAGTGAGTACGCAATAGATCGGAGAAGTCATGAGCGAGCAAGCACCAGCAGCGAAGGAATCCATGTTTAAGCCTGAGATCACGTTTGATGATTTCGCGAAGGTTGATCTGCGTGTTGCCAAGATCGTTGAGGCGGAGCCGCATCCCGATGCGGACCGGTTGATTAAGCTCCAGCTCGATGATGGGTCGGGTGAGCCTCGTCAGATCTGCGCTGGGATCCGTGAGCACTACGAACCTGAGTCGTTGGTTGGCAAGTCTATCGTGATCGTTGCGAATCTTGCTCCACGCACGATCCGTGGTGTTGAGTCGCGCGGGATGTTGATTGCGGCTTCGGATGCCGCGAAGGGGAGCGATGAGCGGAATGTGGTCGTGATGACTCCGATGAGCGAGATCGGTCCGGGCTCGGTCGTTTCCTGAAGCTCAGATGAGCGTCAAACTCAATCCTCGTCTGTCGAGTCCGATTCAGGGCTCTCGGCTGGTCGATTAAATCGTGGGCCTGGGGTCCGGCGTGCGGCGTTGATCTGCGCTTGGACCTGATCGTCGCGCTCGGCGTTGAGCTCATCGAGCGCGATGTGAAGCTGCTCGATCCGCATGGTCAGCTGATGGATCTCGTACTGCTTGATGTGGACCTGGGCATCGAAACGGGCGCTCGCGGCGGCGCGGACGGCTTCCTCAGCTTCAGCGAGCTTGTCTTGATCGGATTCTCCGGTGCGGAGCAGAATGCGATACTGCTTCGCGGCTTCGACATACGCAAGACCAGCTCGGAGCTCGTCGAGCTTGAGCGAGGACATCGCAGAGCTTTCACGCTCCAGATGCATGATCTCCAGGATCTTGGGTGCGAGACGATCCAAGAGCTGGCTCGTTGCGTCGGGACTGATTTGCTCGATCGTGCTGAGCTGCTGATCGATCATCGGGATGTGGTCGGCGATGAACGCGCGGACGTCTTGGAGCGTTTTGGGGTCGTGGATCGGACCTTGAGCTCGGCGCTCCTTTCGGCTTTCAGCTGAGGGGCGTGCTCTGTGCTCGTCACCTGATTGACGACGGGAGACGCGGGCGCTGCCACGGACATCGTGAAGGCGGAGCGAACGCATCACTTCACGCGGATCGTCACCCGCTTCGAGCTGAGCGATCGCGGCTTCGTGCTTCTCGACGATCCGTTTCGCGAAGCTGAGTGTCTGCTCGAGACGTTCCTTGAGTGACTCTGCATCGTGCTCGGGGCTTTGGTTATTCGCTTGCTCACGCGTCTGGTTCTGCGGAGGTGGGGGTCGATCGCCGGCTGGTTGTGCGTAGAGGGTTGCGCACGCGAGCGTGAGTGTCATGAGGGCTTTGGTGAACATCACAGGGATCCTTCCGTGAATGATGTGTCGGAGAACTCGATCAGCACGCTTGGCAAAGAGAGTTCGGTCTGCATCGCGTCGGTCATGAGGTCAAGCTCGTCCATGTCGGACTCGAGTGCATCGACAAAGTCGGTGAGCTGGTAGAGCGCGTCGAAGTCTTCTTCCAGCGAGACCAGTTGTTGCTGGACGTTGACGCTGTTCTTGGTTGGCTGGTTGCTGACGCTGTTTGAGGTCCAGAGCAGGACGGACACGCTCGCGACGACGAGGAGAGCCGCGGCGATGTTGAGCTTCCATCCAAGTGTGAATGGCTTTGCTTGGTGAGACTGCTGCTGGAGTGGCAATGGGGCTGGAGCGATTTGCTTAGAGATCGAGTCCATGATCCGTTGCTCGAATCCGGCGTCCGGAGCTTTGGAATCAGCGGTAGCGAGCGCATCGAGCTGCTCGATGAGTGCGTCTGATTCAGGATCGCGATGGTTGAGATGTTCTTTGGTCATGATTGAGTCTCTGTTGCTGAAGGATTCGCAGAACTGGTATCCATGATGGCTTTGAGTTTCTTGAGTGCTCTGTGGTGGCGGGCGAGCAGGGTCCCGACTGGTTGGTTGAGGATGTCGCTGATTTGTTTGAAACTGAGCTGGCCGTGGTGGCGGAGCTCGATGATCTCGCGATCGGTTTCGTTGAGCTGTCCAATGGCTGCTTTGAGTGAGTCGGTGTTGGTGGACTGGGTGTTCTCGGAAGGAGCGACACGCGAGTCTTGCAAATGACTTGGGTCTGTTGGTTTGGCGTGGCGACCTCTGCGGCGGAACTCGTCGCGGACACGGTTCATCGTGATGCGGAACAACCAGGGCTCGAATCGTCCCTGCTCGTTGTAGCCGTCTTGGCAGAGTTTGGTCGCTACGGTGACAAACACGGACTGGGTGATCTCCTCTGAGAGGTCGTCGTCATGGAGCCGAGACCGCGCCATGGCGAATACTCGGCGTGAATACGCGTCCACGAGTCCGCGCCAAGCGTCCTCCTCGCCTTGGGCGGCACGGTGCACAAGAAGACGGATCTCCTCGTCGTCATGACGCTCTGGTTCGGGTTGGAAACTCAATGCGGACACCATCCTTGTGTGCTTAACGCGGTTCACGCCCTTGTATTGCCCGAACCGATACTCTCTTGAGAACATATCGGATTGACAGGGTGGACGCTTGCAGTGAGGTCGATTCCCGGACCCAATACGGAATATCACGTTCCACGATCCGAATACGTGCTGACGTCGTATGATCAGGCACCAGAGCGTTGAAAGGACCTTTTTGAGCGAGATCGAACCACAATCCGGATCAGCCGATTTCAGCGAGATGCCGGATGAGGAGGTGTTTGTCGCCTTTCGTTCGGGTGATCATGCCGCGTATCGGGAGCTGATCGAGCGGTTCCATGATGATTTGCTGCGGTTTTTGACGCGTCTGGTTGGGGATCGGTCCGCTGCGGAGGATCTGTTCCAGGAGACGTTCCTCCAGATCCACTTATCGGCGGATACCTTCGATGCGAGCAGGCGATTTCGTCCATGGCTTTTTACAATTGCCGCGAACAAAGGGCGGGACTTGTTGCGTAAGAGGAAGCGGAGACGCACGGTCGAACTCTCAGCGCCGCTGAGGGGTTCGGAGCGTGGGACTTCGATGGTTGATTTGCTGGAGATTGATGTCCCGGCACCTGACGAAAGGATGGATGTGGATGAACAGGATCGGCTCGTGCAGCTCGCGCTTGATGATCTTGGGGCGCCGCTCCGTGAGGTCTTGGTGCTTGGGTATTTCCAGCGGATGAGTTATGCACGCATCGCGGAGGATCTTGGGATCCCGCTCGGGACGGTGAAGTCTCGGATGCACGCCGCGGTTGCGGCCTTTGCGAGAAGTTGGCAGCGGGTGTCTCGATCTGCTGCCGGGGATGAGTAGTCCGATTGTTATTGGGCTGTTTCGGAGTTTCGTGGATGGATGAGTCAAACGAACCAAATCAGTCGGGTCCTGAAATCGAGTTTCAACTCAGCGAGGCGGATCAAGCCGCGGTTGATGCGTTCTTTGAGGATAACAAATCTGATTCTGAACCCGAGCGCCTGAACCAGCTCACTCGGCTTCTGGGGCTGATGGATACGCCGGTTGCTGACCTTGGGAATCGTGAGTCGCTCGTCGATGTCACGGAGCTCAGGGCTCAGACTGGGAACGCAGATCCGATGTTGACCGCTGCGTCGGCGTCGTCGGTTGATGACTGGATTGACGGGCACGAAGCGTTGACGGAGCGAGATTCCGCTCATCAGCAGTTGTCAGAACTGGTCACCAGCGGCTCAACATACTCAGAGTCAGAGCGTCAAGTATTGGTCAACAAAACACTTGGATTGATTCAGGATGAGATTGATCATTCCGAGAAGCGGTATCTGATGGATATGCCGATCTCGCCGGGTGGTCGATTCCGTTTGGCTGATTTGGTCTCGCTCGCTGCGACGCTGTTGCTGGTCGCTTCGGTGACAATCCCGGTGCTCAGCGGGATCCGCTCGCGTTCGATGCAGACGATCTGTAACAGCAATATGGCGACGGCTGGTAGCGCGTTTGGCGCGTATGCGGGATCGAATCGGGACCTGCTCCCGATGGCGACGGCTGGGTTCGGTTCAGGGAGCAATGCGACCTGGATGGATGTTGGGACGACTCCAGAACGCTCGAACTCCTCGAACCTGTACATGCTCATCCGGACGAACTACGCGACACTCGATGATTTGGCGTGTCCGACCAATCCGGATGCTTTGGTTGAGGGCGATGGGCATGCTCAGCAGGATTGGCGGTCGCTTGACGAGATTTCATATAGCTACCGGATCATGACTCCCGGCGGGCTCAAAGCCCATGCGGTGGACCAGCCGGTGCGTGTGGTCCTGCTTTCGGATCGGAGTCCGGTCGTCCGGCGGATCGTGAGCAAGCAGCCCGTGCGTCCGGAGGAGAATACTCCTAACCACAACCACGCCGGTCAGCATGTGCTGGGACTGGACGGGAGCTCGACCTGGCATCGGGATCCTGTGCTGGATCAGGGGGATAATCTCTGGTTCCCGCGTCCTGTGGAGGAGTTCATCTATCGAGCTCGTGATCGGATGGGGATCATGAAGGGCAATGAGCTCCCAGATGGGCCGACCGATGCGTTTGTGGGGCCTTGAGGGGCACCTAACGAATACTGAGAACTTGACAGGAATGAGCCCTCTTGACTGGTCTAGACGGGGTAGGGGGGCTATCCTCACCTCCTGCCCTGCTCGTTGAGTGGGGTGTTTTGAACGAGATACCAACCGCGCGGAGTGTGCGATATGCCGAAGAACAAGATTCACAAAGGTCTGGCCAAGCGAGTCCGGGTTTCCAAAACCGGCAAGGTGCGTCACCGCACTGCTTACCACAAGCACTTGTCATCGCACAAGAGCGGCAAGCGTCTGCGTCAGCTGCGTGCTGACCGTCGTGTATCCTCATCGGAAGCGAAGCGCTTTGAGAAGCTGCTCTTCCGTCGTCTCCGCGGTCGCAACCAACCTCGCACCTCGCTTCGTCGGAGCCCGTCTCCGGAGCAGCGTCGTGCGATGCGTGCTGAGAAAGCCGCAGCGAACAAAGAGTAAATTACTACTGGGTTGATGATGTCATCGACTCGGGTTTATCCACCCCGTTTGCCGGGATTGACAAGATCGGTTTGATCCGGCCCCGTCAGACAAACATGGAGATCGAGCTATGCCTCGTGTACGCAAGGGTGCTGCTAGAGCACAACAACGGAAAAGAATTCTTCGTCAAGCACGCGGTTACTTTGGCAGCAAGTCACGCCACAAGTACCAAGCAAAGATCGCTGTCCGCCGTGCGGGCTGCTACGCGTACCGCGACCGTCGCGCACGCAAGCGTGAGATGCGTGCACTCTGGATCACTCGTATCACCGCGGCATGCAAGATGCGCGGCACACGCTACTCGCTGTTCATCAACGGGCTCAAGATGTCGGGTAACAACCTGAATCGCAAGATGCTCTCGCAGATCGCGATCGAGGATCCGAAACTGTTCGATCGTCTGGTTGAGCAAGCGGTCGCGGCTTCCAAAGCTGTCCCTGCGAATGCTAGCTGAGATTGACTGAATCAATACCACACGATGCCCGGTCGATTTGATCGGGCATTTTTGTATCCGCTTCTGTATGATGAATTGATAGGAGACACAGAATATGAGCGGCTGGTGGCTCTCAGATCTTTGGTCGAGTCAGCACGGGCAGGTGCTGGTTGTGTCGTGGCTGGTGTGGGTGATTTTCTCGATCACGCTCCATGAACTGGCGCACGGCTGGACTGCGGTCAAGCTCGGTGATGACACCCCGATCCGTTTGGGACACATGACCTGGAACCCGATGGTTCACATGGGACCATACTCGATGGTCGTGCTGCTCTTGCTCGGGATCGCGTGGGGAGCGATGCCGGTGGATTCGTCCAAACTGCGCGGCAAGCACGCGGATACGCTGGTGACTGTTGCGGGACCGATTATGAACTTTGCACTAGGGCTGATCACGCTGTTCCTGCTGGTGTTCTGGTTGCCGCTCGCGGAGGGGCACATTCTTTCTTCAGTGACCTTTCAGGATCCATTGAAGACGAATCTGCTGATCTTCCTGCGGACTGGGGCGCTGTTGAACTTTGTGCTGATGATGTTTAATCTGCTTCCGGTGCCGCCGCTGGATGGTGGTCGGATTCTGATGAATCTGCATCCTCCATTTGCGAGACTGATGCGATCGGAGAACGGGCAGTGGGTCGGGTTCGGGATCTTTATCTTGTTCTTTATCTTCGGAGCGAATCTGCTCTTTGGATTGTCGCATGAGTTTGTGTCGATTGTTCCTGAGTTGATCCAGTCGGTTCTGTTTCCATCGATGTCTTGAGTGATCTGGTAGTATCCCGCTATGAAGTATGTGATCATCATTCCCGATGGCGGGGCCGACAAGCCGCTCGATGAGCTCGACGGCCTGACTCCGTTTGAAGCTGCGGAGACCCCAAATCTGGATCGGCTTTCCAAGATGGGGCGGGTGGGGACGGTGAAGACCACACCCAAAGGGTTTGGCGCTGGATCAGATGTTTGCACGATGGATCTGCTTGGGTATGACCCTAGTCAGTATCACACGGGGCGAGCGCCGCTCGAAGCCGCGGCTATCGGGGTGGAGTGCGATGATGACGATTGGATCTTTCGACTTAATCTGGTCACGGTCGGTGCTGAGGGCACGGATCAAGCGGGGCTGATGCTCGACCATTCCGCGGGCGGGATTCCGGATTCGGAAGCTCGCGAGCTGCTCAGTGGATTGGCGGCGTATTGGGCTGAACATGAGCCGGGGATTGCGAAGGACTTTGTGCTGACTCCTGGAGTGAGTTATCGATCGATTCTGGTGGATCGTTCGGATCGGAAGTACTCGAGTGTTGAGTGTACACCTCCGCATGAGATCCCGGATCGTCCTTGGGAGCCGGCGCTTCCCAACGGCGGGGTGAGCAACGAGGGCGAGGTTCTGAGCACGCTTATCAAACGCTCGCACGAGTTTCTCCGCGATCACGAGATCAATCAGGCGCGTGAAGAGCAGGGTCTGCGTCCAGCAAACTGTGCGTGGATCTGGGGGCAGGGAACGAAGCCGCAGCTTCCGAGCTTTGAGTCGCGGTTTGGTCTCAAGGGTGGGATGATCACTTCCGTGGACCTGCTGTCAGGAATCGCCAAGCTTATTGGATGGGACCTGATTGAGTGTCCCGGCTTAACGAGCTATCACGACACCGACTACGCGATGCAGGGGAAGGTCACGATTGAGTCGCTGAGCACGTACGACGTAGTCTGCTGTCATGTAGAAGCGCCGGACGAGGCGTCGCATCAAGCGGATCATGTGACCAAGGTCGCGTCGCTAGAGGCGATCGATCGGGAGATCATCGGTCCGGTGATGGAAGCACTCGAACGATTCGGCGATCCGGATCTCGATCAGAATGCGGAGGGGTGGAGGGTGCTCGTGATGCCTGATCATTACACGCTGTGCTCGACTCGCAAGCACGATGCGACCCCAGTGCCGTTCGCGATGGCGGGGGCATGGGTGCGTTCTGTCGTGCCTCGCGTGCTCACGGAGAAGGCGGCGGATGAATCGGATCTGCACATCGATCCGGGCGCGGATTTGATGGAATACTTCCTGCACTCTGGGCTGATCCGACAAGACACCAAATAAAGACGCCCGCAACGGGTGCGGGCGTCGTGTGAGTCACATTGCTGGTTATTTGAATCAGCGGGTCTCGGTGCCTTCGGCTTCTGCGACGGCTTCGATTATGTCTTCCTCGTCTTCGCCTTGGATGTAGGTTTTACCTTTGTAGAACTGGGTGTAGATGATGTAGATGACGGTGGTCGCGATCATCAATCCTGAGAAGAACCAGTAGTAGTTTGGGCCGTCGAGTGGGGTGTTGCCCATATCGTCACGGGTTTGATCCATGAAGAAGTTGACGCCGGTGACGTAGAAGTTGCCCAGTGAGATGCCGAGCATGTAGATTCCCATGATGAAGCTCTTCATTTTCTTAGGGCTCTGGGTGTAGGCGAACTCCAGGCAGACGATGGAGACCATGATCTCGCCCGCGGTCATGATGATGTAGGCGAGGAACTGCCAACCCACGCTTGGCATGGACTCCATGTAGGGAGCGATATCAGCTTGTGTCCATCCCTGCTCTTTGACGATCTGAAGCATGTCGCCGAGTTTGGTCGGCATGGTGGTGTCCGCCGGGACGCTGTTTCCGAGCGCGAGCCACATTTCGTTAATTACTGGGGCAGATCGTGCAACGATCCATGTTTCGATGATTGCCGAGAGTGCGAAGGCACCTGCGGTAATGACGAAACCGATCCCGACCTTTCTCAGTGGGGTCAGCTTCCAGACTTTGTCTCCTAGTGGGTAGACGATGTACGTGAAGATCGGGATCCCGATGAGGATGAGGATCGGGTTAACGGCTTGGACCTGGGATGGCAACCAGACTTTGCCGAGGAAGTCTCGGTTCATTTGTTCTGTCTGGAGGACCCATGCGGAACCGGTTTGGTCGAAGATTGCCCAAAAGACGGGGACGAAGATCAGGAACAGGGGGATGAGGTTGAGGATCGCTCGGATGCCGTCCTTGCTGAAGGTTTCCTCGATGAACTTGTCGAGACCAGCAGCGGGGACGTGGACGAAGACGTTGCGTCCCATCCAGAAGAGGAACGTTGCGATCGCCATTAGCACTCCTGGGAGTCCGAACGCGAGCCAGGGGCCGACGCTTTCGAGCAGGATCGGGGTCAGGATCATCGAGCTTGCGGCTCCGATGTTGATGGAGAAGTAGAACCAGTTGAAGATCTGCGTGAGCATGTGCTTGTTGCCGGTCCCGAACTGGTCACCGACGTGGGCAGACACACAGGGTTTGATGGCTCCAGATCCCATTGCAATGAGCATGAGTCCGGCGAACAGGAATGGTTTCATTCCCATACCCATGTGGTGCGGAGCGATGTCCATCAGTGCGAGCGAGCCGTGACCGACGCAGTAGAGCATGGAGAGCCAGAGGATGGTGCGGTATTTGCCGAGGAAGATGTCGGCGAGGAGGGCGCCGATCATCGGGAAGAAGTAGGCGCTGGTGGTGAAGAGGTGATAGACACTCATGGCCTCTTCGCGGTTCATGGTGCTGAGTTCGCCGTCTGGTCCGAGCAGGTAGGTGGTCATGAAGATGACCAAGATGCCCTTCATCCCGTAGAAACTGAATCGTTCGGCGAGTTCGTTGCCGATGATGAAGGGGACGCCCTTGGGGAACCTGGTTTCTGCAGGATCGGGGGCGGTGAGGTATTTTTTCTCTGCCATGAGTCTTTGGCCTTTGTATTTGGGGAGTTTGGTTACACAAACTACGCGAATTCGAGCGGAATCACAAGCGAGTAGGACTAGAAAATCTGCGACTTCTCGCATTTGAAGCGTTGAGCAGGCAAGAATCGCTCAGCGAATCAAATTGTTGGCCAAAGGACACTTATGCATCCGAATCTGACTTCCATTTTACCGGGCGAATCGACCAAACTGATTGGGATGGTGCATGTGGGGGCGCTGCCGGGGACGCCGTATGCTGAGCGGCCTGTTGCGGAGCTTGTCACGCAAGCGGTGACGGAGGCGAAACAACTCGAGGACGCTGGGTTTGACGCGATTATCATCGAGAACATGCATGATGCTCCGTATGTCCATGGCGATGAGCTTGGGCCTGAGATCGTGTGCGGGATGTCGCTGGTGTGCAAAGCGGTGACGGATGCTGTGTCTATCCCGGTTGGGGTTCAGATTCTTTCTGGAGGGAATCGGCACGCGATCGCGGTCGCGAGTGCTGCTGGGGGGCGGTTCATCCGCTGCGAGAACTTTGTGTTTAGTCATGTTGCTGACGAGGGGCTGTTGAGCAAAGCGGAGGCTGGGGGGTTGCTGCGGTATCGGCGTTCGATCGGGGCTGAATCGATCAAGATTTTCTGTGACATCAAGAAGAAGCACGCTTCTCATGCGATTACAGGGGATATCGATATCGCGGAGTTTGCGCATGCTGGGGAGTTCTTTGGCGCTGATGGCTTTATTGTGACGGGGCTCTCGACTGGAAAGCCGACGGAACTGGATGATGTCAAAGCGGTACGCGGCGCGACTTCGCTCCCGGTTCTGGTTGGGTCGGGGGTGACTCCAGAGAATGCGTCCAGATTGGGCGAGTACGCGGATGCACTGATTGTGGGGTCGTGGATCAAGGGTGATGGGTTCTGGAAGAATGCGGTTGATCCGCAGCGTGCACAAGAGATGGTCAAGGCGGGGCGTGGCTAACGATTCGAACAGTATTGATGCGTTGATCCAGCAGGCGCCGTCGTCGGTGCGTGGGAAGTATCGCGCGCGATTGCGTGGTCTTGCGAAGCGTAAGTCCGATGACAAGACAAGCACCAAGATCAGGGACTCGATCCGCAGCGATCTTGAGCGTGATATCGAAGCGTATCAGCGGAGGTTGCGGAACAAGCCGGTGTGTTCGTATCCTGAGGACCTGCCGGTCTGCGAGCATCGCGAGGAAATCGCGGCGGCGATTCGTGATCATCAGGTCGTCATCGTCTGCGGCGAGACGGGATCGGGTAAAACGACTCAGCTTCCCAAGATCTGTCTTGATCTGGGGCGAGGGGTCGAGGCGATGATCGGGCACACGCAGCCGCGGCGCATCGCGGCTCGGAACGTCGCGGCTCGTGTAGCAGATGAGCTTGGGGTTGGGCTCGGTTCTGCCGTCGGATACAAGATGCGGTTCGGAGACAAAACCAGTGATGACACATTCGTCAAGGTGATGACCGACGGCATCCTGCTCGCCGAGACACGCGGGGACCCTGATCTACGCAAATACGACACGATCATCGTTGACGAGGCGCACGAGCGATCGCTCAATATCGATTTCTTGCTTGGGTATCTTCACAAGCTTGTCACCAAACGCAAGGACCTCAAGGTCATCATCACCTCCGCGACGATTGATGCGGATCGGTTTGCGGAGCACTTTGGGACGACCGATGGTCCCGCTCCAGTGATCGAGGTATCCGGGCGGATGTATCCCGTTGAGCAGCGGTACGACGCGTCGATGACGATGGATGGGATGCCGATCCCAGAAGCGGCGTCGTATGCGGCGGCTCAGCTGATCACCGAGGGGCACGGCGATGTGCTGGTGTTCATGCCCGGCGAGCGCGAGATCCGTCAGACGGCGCATGAGCTGAAGAAACTCGATTTCTTGCCTCATGATGCAGAGATCTTGCCTTTGTATGCTCGGCTTTCTCCAGCAGAGCAGCAGAAGGTCTTCAAGGCGGGACGCAGCGGGGGATCGCGTATCGTGATCGCAACCAACGTCGCGGAGACTTCAATCACAGTCCCCAACATCCGGGGCGTGGTTGATCCGGGTGTGGCACGCTTGAAGCGGTACAACGCTCGCACGAAGCTGCACGGTTTGCAGATCGAGCCGATCTCTCAAGCATCAGCGAATCAACGGGCAGGCCGATGTGGTCGTGTCGCGTCGGGGGTGTGTATTCGGTTGTATGAGCAGGGTGATTATGACCGTCGTGATGAGTTCACGCAGCCCGAGCTTCTGCGATCAAACCTTGCTTCGGTCATCTTGCAGATGATCGACTTGCGACTCGGCGAGCCCGATCAGTTTCCGTTCCTGGATCGGCCGGATAATCGGCAGTGGCGGGATGGATACGAAACGCTTCATGAGCTGGGCGCGATTGATGATCAGCATCGGCTCACGGAGCTTGGCAAGAAGATGGCTCGGCTGCCGGTCGATCCGCGTATCGGGCGGATGGTGCTTGCGGGGGAGGAGGAGCAGTGTCTCAATGATGTGCTCATTATTGCCGCGGTGCTCTCGACGCAGGATCCACGAGTTCGTCCTCATGACAAGCAGCAGCTCGCAGACGAGGCACACGAGCAGTTCCAGGTCGATGGATCGGATTTTCTCGCGTTCCTGAACATCTGGGATTGGTATCACAAGCAGCACAAGTCGCTCACGAGAAGAAAGCTTGGGAGGGCGTGTGACGCGGCGTACCTCTCATCCAGGCGCATAGATGAGTGGCGCGAGGTTTATCGACAGCTCCGTGGGATGTGTCTGGATATGAAGTTGAATCCGGAGGTTCGCCATACGGAACCTGACGCTGTGCATCGCGCGCTGCTGACTGGGTTGCTGACCAATATTGGCAACAAGGGCGAACGGCACGAATACAAGGGCACTCGCGGCACGGCCTACTCGATCATCCCTGGATCTTCGGTCTTTGAGGACAAGCCTGATTGGGTGATGGCGGGGGAGGTTGTCCGGACGACCAAGGTGTACGCGCGGACAGTCGCAAAGATCAATCCCAAGTGGATCGAGGACGCGGCGGGTCATCTGATCAAACGGACGCATACGAATCCACGTTGGGACGAACGCACCAATCGCGTGGTTGCGGATGAACGTGTAGGGTTGTACGGGCTCGACATTGTCCCTCGGCGGACGGTGCACTTTGGTCCGATCGATCCGGTGGTTTCGAGGGAGATGTTTATTCATCACGCGCTGGTTGAGGGGGAGATGCGGACCAAGTGCGACGCGATTCGTCGAAACCGGCAACTGCAAGCAAAACTCCGGACTCTAGAGGACAAGGCGAGACGGGGTGACCTGATCGCTGATCACAAAGCGATCTACCAGTTCTATAACCAACGGATCCCTGAGGATGTATATAGCGGGCAGAAGTTTGAACGCTGGGCTCGGGATCATGGTGAGTCGCTTGCAATGGAGCAGAAGGACCTGATTCTTGCGGAGGATGCGGGGGTGACGAGTCGGTCGCATCCGGACTCGGTTGAGGTTGGGAATCGCAATGCAGGGTTGAGTTACCGCTTCATGCCTGGCGAGGAGCATGATGGGGTGAGTGTGCGTGTTCGTGTTGAGGACCTGCCTCACCTGAGCCGAGAGGTGCTTGAGTGGTCGGTCCCTGGGTTTGTGGGCGAGCGGATCGAGGCGCTGATCCGATCGCTCCCGAAGCAGTTCCGGAGACAGTTTGACGCTCCGGCGCTGGCGAAGGAGCTTTCCGGATCGCTCAAACGCGAAGACGGCTCGATCGAGTCGCAGCTCGCATCGGTGCTCTCGAATCTTGCTGGGGTTGCAATCCGTCCGGAGCAGTTCCGGCAGGATCAGGTCCCGGGCTATCTGAATCCGCGTGTCGTGGTGCTGGATCGGGACGGCAAGGAGCTTGGGTCTGGTCGCGAGCTCAAGCCGTTGAAGGATCAGTTTAAGGAGCTGGCGCATCAGGTCGTTGACGAGGCGGCGGGAGACTTCCAGCGTGATGGGCTCACACGTTGGGACTTCGAGGAATTTCCCGAAACGATCGAGTTCGAGGATCATGGACGCAAGATCCTTGGATATCCCGCGATGGTCATCGCGGATGGTGCGGTTAATCTACGTGTGCGGACATCCAAGTGGGTCGCGGAGAGTCAGACGCGTCCAGCGCAGGGGCTGCTGCTGGGGCTTGCGGTCAAGAGTGAGCATCGGATCCGTCCGCAGCAGCTTCCGGGATACAGCCCGCTTGCGGTCAATGCGTCGACTCTGGGGTGGAATCCGAGGTACACAGAATCCGTTGTGCTTGCTCGTGCGGGGATGGAGGCGTGTATTGATGGCAACTCCATAATCAGAACACGCGATGAGTTCGACCAACGGCTTAGAGATACATGGACCGATGGCGTCCAAACTGTTCAGGGGGTGATCACCAACCTGTCGCGTGTGCTTTCAGCAGTCGGACAGGTCCAGGGGTTACTTTCAGGGAATCATCCGAAGGGTTGGGATGCGAGCGTTCGGGACGCGGAGCAGCAGATGGGGCTATTGCTGACGCCGGGATGGGAGCTGAGTGTTCCTATGCGATGGTTGTTGTGTTTTCCGAGGTACTGCAGAGCGATTGAGCTGCGGATGGAGCGGATCCGCAATATTGGTCCTGATCGGGATCAGCAGATGATCCGATCCGTTGCGCCTTGGGTCAGGTGTATCAGGGAACTGATGGAGCAGGGGGCGCATCAGGACGATGCGGTGGCTGCAGAGTTTGATCAGCTGTTCTGGATGGTTCAGGAGTTTCGTGTGGCGGTGTTCGCTCAGGAACTCAAGACCGCGATGCCTGTCTCTGATAAGCGGCTCAGAGCACAGCTGGACAAAATCATCGGCGGATGATACAAAAAGACAGGCGGAGGCCACACGGCGCTCCGCCCATCAAGAGGGGGCTTGTTTGATTGGTTCTTTGGTTAGTCGTCGGAGACGATCTCTTTGATTACTTTCAAGACTTTTTTGTAGTCGGCACGTTTTCTGTAGTTCTCGTCATCAAAGACAAACTTCACCGTTCTGTCTTGGTCGATGACATAGGTTGCGGGCACAGGGAGTTCCCATTTATCTGTTCCGTTCGATTCAGGCACATTGATTTTGTAGCCGTGATATCGTTCGATTGTTTTGTCGTCGAGTGTGAAGGTTAATCCGAGAGAACGGGCAAACTCGTTATTCACATCGTGTGCGATGTAGAAATCGAGATCGAGTTCGTCTCCCATCTCAACACTCTTCTCGTCAACTTCAGGGGAGACAGCAATGATGGTCGCTCCGAGCTCATTGAAATCATCGATGCGGTCTTGGATGTCGGAGAGCTCGGTTCGGCAGTAGGGGCACCAGCTGCCTCGGAAAAAGGTCAGGACGACGGGTCCCGATTCGAGGAGGGTTGACAAGGTGGCTTCTGTGGTGCCATCGGGAGAGAAGGGGGTCGGGATAGTGAAGTCATCGATCGTATCACCGACTTTCAGTCGATCGGCGTAGACGGATGATGCTTCCATGGTTGCGGTCGCTGAAGCAGCGACAGGAACAACGGTCTCCACGGCTGGCTGTGGTGTCGTGAACAGGGACGAGATGGTGATGATGGGGATCAGTGTCTGCATACATCAACAATGACGCTTGCTTGATCGGTATTCCGAGCAAGGGCAATATTTTTGTATGCTACTGATTATTTTGGTCGGCGTCCGCCGGTCTGCTCGCCTGGGATGGGGTTGGTATCCATCACTTGAGCAGACATTGTGCCCTTGCGGCCTCCGGTTTGCTCGCCGGCTTGGGCTTGGGTTGGGCTGAGCGAGACCGTCAAGATCACGAGCGATGCGACCAGATAGAAGGGGAGTTTTTTCGCGTTTCTGAGGATTTCAGCGGCTCGTCTGCGAGCTCGCGAACGCATCTGCTGGACGGTGTTCTCGTTCATGGCCCCGCCTGTGGTTTTGGTAATCATCCGATCATCTTCTCTTCGTGTCGCTCCGATGATCATCGCGATACGTTGGCGTTCGGATTTGTTGATGTATGAAGCCGCGAAGTTTTGCTTTTCCTTTGCGGTGAGGGACTCGCGGAGCTTGCTGATGGATTGATCGAGCTCGGTGCGGTTCTCGATAGTGGTATCGACCGCGCTGGTCATCGCGAGTTTTTGTGATTGTGAGAGGCCGCTGATGTACTCGTTGCGTCGGTTGAGCTGACGGAAGTGCTTTCGGCACAGCGCGAGGTACGCCCAACGCGAGAGCGTGGTGGAGTGCGTCTTGAGACGTTCGATCGCGTCTTCCGGCGATGGGTTGTCGTGGAAGGTTGGGTAGCTGTCATTGCTGAGCATGCGCCAGACCTTGGTGTCGATCCATGCGATCATGTCGTCGATGTCCATGGTCGAATCGGTCAGCGTGGCAGATGTCCGCTGGCACGCACGCTCAATGGATTGGCGTACTTCGCGTTCGTAGAGGTCCCAGAATCGGTCGTGGTCGATTGCTTTCATGACTCGGCTCCTTTCTGGAGCTTCATGTCATGGAGCTTGGACAGAAGACGGAGTCCAGAATCCAGGGACAGTGCGACCTGTTTGGTTCTGGGTTCGAGTTCGAGGTATGCCGCGAGCTCTGAGTTGGGGGTGAGCAGCGCGGGGTTGTCCAGGATGGTTTTGAAGATGATCTCGGCTTGCTCGGCGAGTCCGGCTTCAAAGAGCGCCACGGCTCCGGTCAGCAGCACAGGGAGCGAGTCGGGGCTCTGCTCGTGGGCATCGAGGAAATACGCGATCGCTCGCTCGGTGTCTCCCATCCGGATGAATCGGTCCGCGAGGTTCCCGGATGAGATTTCGCGGCGTCGTGGGGTGTCGGCGTACTTGAGTGCGGTGAGTTCAAGGGAGATGGAACGCGGGAGATCGCCCATCGCGCTGTAGGCGAGCGCTCGTTGATTGGCACGTGCCCAAGCGGGGTTGGGGTGGTCTTCGCCGTCGGTCGCGTCGTAGGAGTCGAGGAGTGTGAAGAGTGTTTCGGTGAAGATCTGGATCGTCTCCGGATCGTTGATCTGACGAGCGGCATGGAGTTCGTTGCACGCGTCCATGATCCCCGCTTCGATCGGTGAGAGCTCGTCGTGATTCGATGTGGTCACGATGGTCGTGCTTGCGTTGGTTGGGGTGAGTGGTTGGAGTTGAGGCAGGTTGGACATGGCACGCTCGTTTCTTTAGTGATCCGATACGCCCTCATTGGCGTGTGGATCCGTTCTTTTGTTGTACTGCAAGGCGGGCAGAAAGCTGACAGAACAAAGTGGAAAACAGAAGAAATCGCTGTTTATTGCGTTGAATCGGCGTTATAGGCAGAAAAACATGCTGATTTGTCATGGTGTTTCACGTGGTTCGGTCTAGTGGTGAATGTGACCCCATCACCCTTGAAAGGAGACTGTGATGACCAAGACACGAAACAAAGTGACCCTCCTCGCGATCGGAACCGCCTTGATGATTGGAGGGCTGACCAGCACCGCTTCAGCGGGAAGCGATGTGTACTGGAATGTCCGGACCTCGACTTGCGCTCCGAGCTACTCGTCGGTTGCCGGGATTCTCACGATTGACGGACGACGTTTCACGATCCGCTCGACACGCAACATCGGGCGACAGATTGTGAACGTGTTCCGCAGGCAAGGGTACGAAGCGAGCTGCGTCAATGGGCGTGTCGTTGTGTGCTATGACCCGTACTGCCCTCCGAGAGTCCGCTGGTATCAGCGGGGGTACTCCGCATCGTTTGAGCGATGGGACGGGCGGATGGAGATCTGCTGGTCTAAATATCGTGGATCGGGATACAATCACCGCACGTATCATCGTGATACACACTGGTATAACGATCGGCACTATAAGCAACAACGCCGGTATGTCCGCAGGGGGCGGTGCAACTGAGAACTGAATATGTGCAATCACCCTGGAATAAGCCCGGTCATCGCCGGGCTTATTTTGGCGCGTAGTATTGCGTTCTAGCTGAAAGGAATGATCAATGTCAGATGCAATCCGTGTTGGTGTGATGTGGGGATCACTTCGTAAAGAATCGATGAACGGCAAGCTCGCCAAGTTTGTTGCTAAACAGATCAGCAGCGACGGCGGCGTGGAGATCGATGTGATTGATCTCGCATCACTTGATCTCCCAATGTACAACGAAGACATTCCTTCAATGCCTGCTGGAGCGAACGAACTCAAAGATCGGATGATCGCGTGTGATGCGTTTATCGTGGCGTGTCCAGAATACAACGGCTCGATCACCGGGGCGCTCAAGAACGCGATTGACTGGGCTTCGATTCCGAGAGAAGGCGATGCTCCAAGAGCGTGCTTTGAGGGCAAGGTTGCGGGACTGTTGTCGTCATCCCCAGGTCCGCTCGGGGGCATCCGCGGGATGCGTCATGTGCGTCTGATTCTTTCACAGCTCCAGACGTTGGTGGTCCCCGCTGAGTATGCGCTCGGTGGGGGGCACGAGGCGTTCGATGACGCGGGGAACATGATCGATGAGGGCAAGTCCGCGATGGCGGTCAACGTTGGCCAGCAGGTCATTCGTGTGTGCAAGGCGCTCAAGGCGTCTAACTGAGTAGGAGAATCTCATATGGCAAAGGTTGGCGTCATCCTCAGCGGCTGTGGCGTGTTTGATGGTTCTGAGATCCATGAAGCGTCGGCGACATTGATCGCTCTCGCTCAGCGCGGGATCGAGTACCGCTGTCTCGCACCCAATATTGACCTCAAAGTTGTTGATCATCTCACAGGCAATGAAACAGGCGAGACCCGCAACGTGCTCACTGAATCCGCACGCATCGCTCGCGGCGAGATTGATGATCTGCAGGGGGTCAAGGGGACGGACTTCGATGCGTTGATTCTGCCAGGCGGGTTTGGGGCCGCAAAAAACCTCTGCAGCTTTGCGGTCGAAGGTCCGGATTGTCAGGTGAACTCTGAAGTTGAGCGTGTGCTCCGCGAAGCACAGGGAGCTGGTGTTCCTATTGGGTTCATCTGTATCGCGCCAGCGCTGGGTGCGAAGGTATTCGGCTCGGACGGCGTACAGGTGACGATCGGTCACGATGCTGGAACGGCGGATGCGATCAATAAGACCGGGGCATCCCACATCGAAGCCGACGCGACAGGGTTGGTGGTTGATGAGTCGATGAAGATCGCCTCAACCCCTGCGTACATGGAAGCGGCGAATCCTGCGCAAGTGTTTGAGGGGATTTCGAAGCTGGTAGAGCACATCGCTGAGCAGATCAGCTGAGTGTCTGGTGCACGATCTTGCCATTGCAGATGGTGAGATCGACGTGTGATCCTCCGAACTCGTATCCGAGTTGGCGTTCGTCGCTGTGTCGCAACATGATCAGATCGGCGCTGTTGCCAGGCTTGAGCGTCCCAATGTCCTTGTACCCTAGCAGATGCGCTGCGTTGGCCGTGCACGCGGCGATGGCTTCGGCGGCGGTGATTCCCAGGTTCCGCACGGCGAGTGCGATGCTCATCGGCATCGAAAGGCATGGCGCGGATCCGGGGTTGACATTGGTCGCGATCACCAAAGCGCCGTTGTGATCGATGAAGGATTGTCCATTTCCGTAGCGCCCATCGACATGGAACCCTGAGCATGGGAGCATCACGCCCATCGTGTTTGAGTCGGCAAGTCGAGCGAGGGATTCGGGAGTTGTCGCTTCGAGATGGTCCACGCTCAGAGCGTCCAGTTCAATTGCGGCTTCAAGCATGCCGAGGGCGTTGAACTGATCCGCATGGATGCGGAGCGGATGTCCGAGTGCTTTGGCTGCAGCGAAGAGTTCGACGGTTTCGTCTACGCTCCAAGCCCCTTCCTCCGTGTACGCATCGATGGTGATACCGGGGTATCGCTCGTGAACTGCGGGGAGTGTTTCGTTGATGGTCCGCTGAACGAACTTGGGATCATCAGGGTCTTTCGCATGACCGATGCATGCGGTGGGGGAGACACGTCCGGGCCATTGCTTAGAGGCGATCTCGATGGCTTCGAGCATTTTGAGTTCGTCGCGGGTGGAGAGGCCGTAGCCCGATTTGATCTCGCACGCGGTGGTGCCCTCGTGGATCATTGCGTTGAGGCGATTGAGCAGCTGCTCAGCGAGTTCTTCGACGCTCGCGTTTCGGACCGCTCGCACGGTGGACATGATCCCGCCGCCGGACTTGAGGATCTCGAGGTAGGTCGCGCCGCGTTGTTTGAGTTCCCACTCATCGAGTCGATCCCCGGCCCAGCATGCGTGGGTGTGGGCATCGATGAACGAGGGCATGACGACTCGCCCCTTCGCATCGATGGTGATGGCATCGTCGCACTGAATCGGGGAATCGCTGACCTGTTCGATCTTGCCTTCTTTGATCAGGATTGATCCCGAATCGATCGGTGAGAGATCGGACATCTGTTCGCCTCGGCGTGGCGTATCACCGCTGTCGAGGGTCAGGATTCGGGCGTTGTTGATGAGTATTGGTTGGCTCACGATGGGCGCTCCGCGAATCCTCTGAGGAAGGTCAAGAACATGCGTGCCGCGAGTCGTGCGGTTCGGTTTCGATCGTCGTTTGGTGGTGAGAGTTCCATGATATCAAAGCATCGAACTTCTGGATTCAAACCAGCTTGATAGACCCAGCTCTCGGCGAGTTGTGGGCTCCAGCCGCAGGGATTCATGGCGCTGACTCCGGGAGCATTCGAAGCGTCGATGACATCGAGATCGAGCGAGACAAAGGTGTTCCCGCTTGGCCAAGGGTCGGTTGGGATTGACAAGGTATCGATCGTGCCGTTGTGGAATCTAAACCAGTCCATGTGCTCGCGTGTGTTGCTCATGGGGTCGAAGCCGTGGATGCGGAGGGATGTGACTGATCCGGTTTCGATGAGTTTCCGGAATGGCATTCCGGAGCCATCGGTCTCGCGGACATCGAGGTGCGGATCGAAGTACACGCCTTGGAGTGGGCCGAGTGTGTTGGCGACTGCTCGCACGAATGGGAAGGTGAGATCGTGTCCGCCCCCGATAGCGATCGGGAAGAGCCCTTGCTTGACGACAGCTTCCACGGCTTCGGTTACTCGGTCGTGGGTCTGGTGTAGATCGCCATGGACCACGGCGACGTCCCCGGCATCGAAGACGCTGGGCCAATCCCATCCGCTGGGGTATGCAACTCCCATCGAAGCGAGGGCCGAGCGGAATGCGGCTGGTCCTTCGTTCGCTCCGGGTCGTCCGATGTTGAGCGATACCCCGGTATCGTCGGGGACTCCGATGAGCGCAATCTGGCAGTCAGCGGGATTGGTTCGGATGGTCGAAGCAAACTTTGTCGCTGGGATGCTGGATGGCCACTGATATGGGATGAGATGCGGGAACTCCATAGCATGAGTGTATGGAGAACAGTTGAATACTTCAAAGCATCGGGATATCGACGTTCTGGTCTTTGCCGCACTGGATCGCGTCTTCGTATCCGGCGTCGGCGTGGCGGAAGATGCCCATCATCGGATCGTTCCTCAGTACTCGCTCAAGACGATCCGCGGCTTCTGGAGTGCCGTCGGCGACGATGACCTGTCCGGCGTGCTGGGAAAATCCGATGCCGACGCCTCCGCCGTGGTGGAAGCTGACCCAGCTGGCGCCCGATGCAATGTTGGTGGCGAAGTTGAGGAGCGGCCAATCCGAGACGGCGTCGGTGCCGTCCTTCATGGATTCTGTTTCGCGATTCGGTGATGCGACGGAGCCGCAGTCGAGATGGTCTCGTCCAATGACAATCGGCGCGGAGACGGCTCCGCATTGGACCATGTTGTTGAAGAGCAACCCGGCTTTGTCGCGTTCCCCCAGACCGAACCAGCAGATTCGGCAAGGCAGTCCCTGGAACGCGAATCTTGGTTCGCAGTTGGCGAAGTCCTGTTTGAGGAGTGCTTCTGGATTCTTGTGGCATCCAAGGATCCATTGATGGAGCCGCTCGTTGTATCCGCCGTCTTCCTTCGGGAAGAGCTGGAGCAGCGCGTAGTCGGTTTTGTAGATGTCGATCGGGTCGCCTGACAAGGCGCACCAACGGAATGGGCCGCGTCCGAGGCAGAACTGGGGACGGATATACGCGGGAACAAATCCGGGGAACGCGAAGGCGTCCTTGAATCCCTCATCAAAGGCGCGTTGGCGGATGTTGTTGCCGTAGTCGAACGTGACCGCTCCGAGTGATTGGAGCTTGACCATCGCTTCGACGTGTCTTCGCATGGACGCAAGGGACTTGCGTTGATACTCGGCGCTGTCTTCCTGACGTGCATCCTCCGCTTGCTCGAAGGTGTATTCGATTGGGCAGTATCCTTGGAGCGGGTCGTGGGCGCTTGTTTGGTCTGTCAGTGTGTCGGGGATGACGTTGCGTTCGATCAAGCGTTCGAGGAGCGTGATCGCGTTGCCCTCCCAACCAACGGAGGTTGCTAATTTACTTGCTTTGAGTTCCAGAGCACGATCGATCGCGGCATCCAAATCATCTACAAGCTCATCGAGATAGTTGTCGTCCAATCGACGCTGAAGGCGAGTTCGGTCGACGTCCGCGATGAGGGCCGTGCCTCCGTTGAGGGTGATTGAGAGTGGTTGGGCGCCTCCCATCCCGCCGCATCCGGCGGTGACGTTGAGTGTCCCGGCGAGGGTGCCGTTGAAATGGTCGCGGGCGCACTGGGCGTAGGTTTCAAACGTACCTTGGAGGATGCCTTGTGTTCCGATGTAGATCCATGATCCGGCGGTCATCTGGCCGTACATCATGAGTCCCTTCGCGGAGAGCTCGTCGAAGTGTTCCTGTGTTCCCCAATGTGGCACCAGATTGGAGTTCGCGATCATGACACGCGGCGCATCGGCGTGGGATTTGATAACTCCGACGGGTTTGCCTGACTGGACGAGGAGTGTTTCGTCTGGTTTGAGTCGCTTGAGCGTCGCGATGATCGCGTCGTAGGCCTCCCATGATCGTGCGGCTTGGCCGCGTCCGCCGTAGACGATCAGGGATTGAGGATGCTCGGCGACCTCTGGATCGAGGTTATTCATGAGCATGCGCATCGCCGCCTCGGCTTGCCAAGTCGAGCAGGACAGCTCCGATCCACGCGGGGCGCGGATGACCCGGTCCTGAGGTTCTGGGATGAGAGACGATGCTTTGATGGTGCTCATATTGGCCTTCCGTTTCTGATTCTTTATGCTAGGTTTAAAGAGTGAAGGTGAAGCGATCGCTCATGATCAGCCGCTCGATCGCGGCGATATCCGGAGATGGGGAACGGTCCTCGGTTAATCGTGGCACCGCTTCTCGGATGACCTTGATCGCGGCTTCAACATGATCTCCAGATACATGCGGGCTATGACACTCGATGCCTTCAGCAGAGCAGAGGAGTTCCGATGCGATCACTGTTCGGGCAAGCTTGAGTGCTCGGCTCGCTTTGGCGGCGCTGCGTGGCCCGAACGAGTTGTAGTCTTCCATCCCTGCACAGGTCGAGAGGTTGGCGACGCTCGAGGGATTCGCGAGTCCGATGAGCTCGTTGCAGATCGCCGCCGCGGCGTACTGGACGATCATGAATCCGGACATGACCCCTGGTGTGGGGCTCATGAAGGCGCTGAGCTGGGACTCGGGATCGAAGACCGACAGGATGTGGTACATGCGTCGTTCAGAGATTCCCGCGAGGTGCGTGATCCCGATCGCGAGTGTGTCGAGCGGGATCGCGACAGGCATGCCGTGGAAGCAACCAGCGGAGACGATGTCGGGGGTACCTGAATCGGTCTCAAAAATCAGCGGGTTGTCGGTGACCGCGCCCAGTTCGTTGTGCAGACTCAACTGGCACGACCGCAAAGAATCAAGCACGGCTCCCAAGACCAGAGGTGCACAGCGGAAGGAATAGGGGTCCTGCACACGCGGATCGTTCTCGGCGTGGGATTCGACGATTGTGCTGCCTTCGAGGAGCGAACGCATCGTCGAGGCGATCTCCGCGGCTCCGGGTTGGTTTCGTGCTTCGTAGATCCGAGGGTCGAGATATCCATGCGAGGCTCGTGCCGCGTCAATCGACATGGCGTTGGCGATCAACGCGGCATCGATGAGTTGCGTGAGGTCCTGATTGATAAGAGCGAATCGCGCTGACATCAGGTGTGTGCCGTTGATGAGTGCGAGGCCTTCTTTCGCTTTGAGCGTGATCGGAGCGAGTCCCGCATGAGTGAGGGCTGCAGCGGCGTCGTGCTGAAGGCCGTCTACTTGAACCAGTCCCTCCCCGATCATCGCGAGCGCGACGTGAGCGAGAGGCGCGAGGTCTCCGGAGGCGCCGACTGATCCGATCTCTGGGACAACAGGGGTGATCCCTGCGTTGAGCATATTGATGATCTGCTCGACGACCTCAACACGTACCCCCGATTTGGCGCGACTGAGGGAACAGGCGAGCGCGAACATCATGCCTCGGACGATCTCGTCATCGAGCGGATCGCCCACTCCCGCGGCATGGGATCGGATCAGGTTCCGCTGAAGGTTTTCGAGATCGTCTGGTTCGATGCGTTTGTTAGAGAGTGATCCGAATCCGGTGTTGATGCCGTAGTGGGGGAGCCCGTCTCCAAGGACACGCTCGAGTCCGTTTCTGCACTGGGTGATCTGCTGAGCTGAGGATTCGGAGAGGGAGACCTTGGCTCCGAGTCTAGAGACCTGAGCAACGAGGTCAGGTGTGAGTGTCAACTGCGGCGTGATGATGATCTGATCCATGGGTGATTGTGGGCATCGAGCAACGATTCGTCCACTTCCAAAGCGATATGATGGACACGAATGGATACACCACTGACACCAGAACGATTCCAGACCGCATCTCGCGTGCTGATGATTCGACCCAAGACGTTCGGATACCACGCTCAAGCCGCTACGAGCAATGCGTTTATGCATCGTCCCGAGCAGGGGGCTGAGCAGATCGCGCAGTCGGCGCACGCGGAGTTTGATGCATTGGTCGACGCTCTGCAAGGAGCGGGGGTCGAGGTGTTGGTTCATCAGGATCAGCAGGGGCTCCCGGATTGTCTCTTCCCAAACAACTGGGTGAGCTGGCACACACCGATAGATAGTGAGCCGACCATCGTGACCTATCCGATGTACGACGACCTGAGGCGACAGGAACGCTCATCGGACGTGCTTGATGAGCTTGTTGATTGGATAGGGAGTGCGGGGCATATTGATCTTTCGGCACTCGAGGACGATGACGAGTTTCTTGAGGGCACGGGTTCGTTGGTGCTGGATCGCGTGAATGGCATCGCGTACGCGTGCCTCTCTGCTCGGACGACGCAGACGGCGCTGGAAGCGTGGGCCGACGAGACTGGATACCAACCAGTGAGTTTCCATGCGGTTGATGCGGACGGACAGCTGATCTATCACACCAATGTGATGATGAGTGTTGGGAGTTCGGTCGTGGTAGTGTGTTTGGAGTCGATTCATGACGATGATGAACGCGAACTGGTACTACAACAGCTCACACATGATGGCAAGGACGTGATCGACATCAGCTTTGCTCAGATGGGGTCGTTCTGTGGCAATATCCTCGAACTTGCCAGCCAGGACGGCGAATCGGTCTTCGCGATGTCGAGCCGAGCGTGGGATGCGTTTACGGCTCAGCAGAAAGTCACACTCCAGAATGCTGGGAAGATTGTCCATGTTCCGATCCCAACCATCGAGGACGTAGGGGGAGGCGGGGTCCGCTGCATGATCGCGGAATGCGGGCGAAAATCAGGCACGTAGATAGTGCCCTTTCTGCATCATTTGGTCGTGAATCCGGTATCATCTGGACCCGTAGACACTTGGTTTATGGGCATTTCTCTGATCAACGCTTCACATACGAGGAGGAAGCATGCGGAACGCATTGATAACCACGGGTGCATTGCTCGCGACGTCGACGATGGCGATCGCTCAGCAGGTCGAACCCATCGAATACACCCTCGACAACGGCATGCATTTCCTGCTGATGCCACGCGACGAGCAGCCCAACATCATCACGGCCGGCTGGATCAGCCCGGTCGGATCGGTCAACGAGCGTCCGGGGATCACGGGCGTCTCTCACCTGCTGGAGCACCTGCTCTTCAAAGGGACGGACAATCTCGGTACTTCTGATGCTGCCGCGGACAAGCAGTTCCGTGATGAGCTGACAGTGATTCGCGAGAAGATGCGTGCGTACACGACCGATGTGCAGTACAAGCGGTTCTACAAGGGGGAGATCCCGAACCCATGGGATCCGGAATACGACACCCCTGAGCTCCGCGAGATGCGTGCTCAGATGACGGCATTGCAAGACGAGCAAGCGACGATCACGATCAAGAATGAGTTCGATAAGGTCTACACCGGCAACGGCGCTTCTGGTATGAACGCTGGTACCAGCAACGACTTTACGATCTTTTATGTCAACATCCCATCGAACAAGCTCGAGCTCTGGTCGTGGATGGAATCCGATCGTCTCGACAACCCATCGCTGCGTGAGCTTGATGCGGAGCGGTTTGTGGTGATCGAGGAACGTCGTCAGCGCCTCGAAGCAACCGCGACGGGCAAGCTGGACGAGCAGTTTGATTCGATGTTTTGGGTTGCTTCGCCGTACAGCTTCCCGGTGATTGGATGGATGAGCGATCTGATGGCGTACACCGAGGATGAGATCCGCGAGTACTTCGAGACCTACTACCAGCCCGCGAACCTGACGGGCGTGATTGTGGGTGACTTTGAGGTCGATGAAGCGAAGCAGCTCATTGATTCGTACTTCGGTCGTCTGGAGAACAAGCGTGCGGCTCCATCCCCAGTGGTGACCCACTCGGTCCCGCTGCTCGGCGAGCTTCGCTTTACAGGCGAGTGCGACTGTCAGGACCAGGTCGAGGTCCGCTACCGCGCCCCGGCGTACGGGCATCCGGACGAAGCGACGCTCGATGTGATCGCTGATCTGCTCAATGGACGCACGGGACGACTCTACAAGTCGTTCGTCGAAGAGCAGGGCATCGCGGCATCAGCACGTGCGGGGAACCGCGCCCAGCACTTTGCGGGTTCATTCTCATTCACCGCGACTCCAAAGGGAGACACGACGCTTGAGGAGCTCGAACTGGCATGGCTCGAGCAGGTCGATCTGCTCAAGACCGAACCAGTCTCCGACCGCGAGCTTCAAAAGATCAAGAACCAGTCCGCTGCGGACACCTTCCGTGAGCTCCAGGACAACTCTTCGTTGTTCTTCCAGCTCGCGATTACGGAGGCCTACGGCGGGTACGAGTACCTCAACAACTACCCACGCGCGATCCAAGCGGTCACTGCCGAGGACATCATGCGTGTGGCTAACGATATCTTCACCAACGATGCTCGGGCTGTTGCGCTGTACAGCCGCAGGGGTGGCGAGGCTGCTCTGATTACCATCGAAGAGGTCCAAGCATCGCTCCCAGAAGAGATGGCGGGCATGATCATGCCTCAGCTTGAGATGCAGATCGCTGAAATCGAAGCTATGGACGCACAGCAGCTTACTGAAGCTCTGACAGAGATCGAAGCGCAAGCCGAAATGATCCCGCCTCAGATGAAGAAGCTGATGGACTACATCAAACAAGAAATGCAGATCCGCTTGGACGCGATCGAAGCGAACGGAGCGTCGAGCTCAGAAGGTGGTGAAGGATGAGAAAGTCACTTACAACAACACTCTTGGCTGCTTCGATGTTGACAGGTTCTGTTGCAGTTGCTTCGGATATCCCGTCGCATCCATCGAAGATCCAGTTCGAGGAACTCAACTTCACTCCTCCCGCAGCTTCTGACTTCCGTCACGAGCTTTCCAACGGCGTTCCGGTGTTCATCGCAGAGTCGCACGAGTTCCCGCTCGTCACCATCTCCTTGAGCTTCAAGGGAGGCGAGTACCTCGTAGGAGCTGACCATGCTGGGCTGGGCGCCCTGACCGGGAGCATGATCCGCTCTGGTGGTTCCGCTTCTATGGGGCCAGAAGAACTCGACGAGGAGTTTGATTTCCTTGCCGCGAATGTGTCCGCATCGATCGGCGATCGCAGCTCGCGTGCGAGCATCAACTGTTTGACGGCGAATCTGGATTCCGCGTTTGATCTGTTCATGGATATGGTCGTCAACCCACGCTTTGATGAAGATCGTTTCGTGATCCGACGAGATCAAATTCTTGAGTCGTTCGAATCACGCAACGATGCGGGTGTCCAGATCGCGATCCGCGAGATCGGATACCTTATGTGGGGCGAGGAGCATTTCGAAGGACGCCAGCCGACGCGTCAGTCCATCGAATCGATCACGATCGATGACATGAAGGCGCTGCACAAGCGGATCTTCCATCCTGGAAACCTCATGATCGCGGTGACCGGTGATGTGGTGCCCAAAGAGATTCTGGCGTTCCTTGAGAGCAAGATCAGCAACTGGGAAATCGGAGAGATTTCGCCGGACATCCCGAAGCCGACCAAGACCTACGAGCCTGGTGTCTACTACTACGAGAAGGACCAGCCACAGGTGCAGGTACTGATCGGGCATCGTGGTATCGAGCGTGATGATCCCAGTTCAATCGATGTCGAGGTCATGAACCAGATTCTTGGCGGATCGGGGTTCACGAGCCGAATCACCAACACGGTCCGTACACAAGAAGGGCTCGCGTACACCGCGGGTTCAACGTTCTCGAATCGGGTCGAGTATCCTGGGATTTTCATGTCGTACTTCTTCACCAAGACTCCGACCACGGCTCTCGCTACACGTCTGGTGTTCGGAGAGTTTGACAAGATCCAGACCGAGGAAGCGACCACTGAAGAGATTGAGATCATCCAGAACTCGCTCATCGAGACGTTCCCTCGGAACTTTGAGTCCAAGAGTGCGATGATGAATCTGTTCATCAGCGATGAACGCACCGGACGTCCGAAGGATTTCTGGAACAACTATCGTGACCGCGTCCGTGCGGTGACGGCTTCTGATGTGCAGCAAGCCGCGCTCAACTACCTGAATCCGGAACAAGCGGTGATCATGGTGGTCGGACCTGTTGATGAGATCAAGGCCGGGAACGTGGATTCCGAGGCAGACGAGAACCGAGTCGCGACAATGGCTGAGTTCTTTGACGGCGAATCAACCGTCCTTCCTCAGCGTGATCCTGAAACCTTGAAACCGGTTGATTCTGAGTGATTTTCTGAACCATTCACCAACCTGATCTGGTATATTCAAAGGCCCATCCGTACTCACGGGTGGGCCTTTCTGATACAAAGCCCTGCACGCAAACAACTTGGAGGAACTGGCGTGAACTCACGGAAGAATATGATTGGTCTTGTTGCTGGACTTGCTACTGGTTTGGCATCGATGCCTGCATCGGCGGCGAATCCCGGATTGATTCAGTATCCATCGCTCTCACCAGATGGGAACACCATCGTCTTCTCCGCGGCGGGTGATCTGTGGGCGATTGATTCGAGTGGTGGGGTCGCGACACGACTGACCGCACATCCCGCGATCGAAGGACGTGCGAAGTTCGATGCCGACGGGAACCGCATCGCGTTTGAGTCCAATCGTGGTGGGGTTGCCAATATCTTCATCGCCGATGTGTCCGGCGAAGGCAACTCGATGATCATGAGCAACATCGAGCGTGTGAGTACATCGGATCGGACGCAGTGGATCGGCGGGTTCAGTCCCGATGGCGATTCGGTCTATTTCTCGGCGTATCTGTATCCGGAGATTTATCGTCAGCCACGGATGTATGAAGCACCGCTCGATGGCGGACCGATTACTGATCTGACCGGAGCGTTTGGTCGTGCTCCGACTCCGAGTCTCGCGGATGATTCCGTGTACTTCATGCGAGGCTATTACTACCCCCATCGCGTCGCGTATCGGGGTTCGGGGAATCTTGATCTCTGGAACTACTCGCCAAGCACTGGCGAGTTTGAGCAGGTGACGGGGTTTGAGGGCAACGACATGGATCCATGCCCTCTTCCTGATGGATCGCTGCTGTATCTGTCATCCAAGAGCGGTCAGTACAACGTGCATCGACTCGATGCGGGCAAGACCGATCCCAAGGGCAAGCGCTCCGGAAAGCAGCTGACCGATTTCCAGCCACATGACGGCGAGCACACCATTATGGCGGGTGTGCGTGATCTGAGCGTCTCTCGTGACGGTTCATTGGCGGTGTTTGTGGTTGAGAACACGCTCTACACGCTGGATCTAAACAACCGCGACGCTCAGCCTGTTGCGATCCGGATCAATATGGGCACAGATTCAGATCGTGACCAGTACCGATCGATTGATGCTTCGCGTCAGGTATCGGAGTCAGCCGTGCATCCATCGGGAGATGCGGTGGTGGTGGTCGCTCGCAACGAGCTGTTTGTTCGCTCCACGAAGGATGAGCATCTGAGCCGACGGATTACGGATACCCCTGTGCGCGAGCGTGACATCGTGTGGTCTCCCGACGGCGAGGTTCTGTACTTCACCGCCGATGACGAGGACTCGCTGGGTTCGATCTATTCGGTGCGTGTGACTCTGAGCAGCGAGGACCTGAAACCCGAGGAACCAGAAGAAGCCGAGGAGAGTGCAGACGAAGGCGATTCTGAAACAACAGCTACTGAAGAAGATGCGTCGAGCATTGAATCAACAGACGAAAGCGTTGATTCTGAAAAATCCTCAGATACCGATAGCGATGCTGAAGAAAGTTCTGATGACGAATCTGAGGAAGCAGAAACTATCGATCACGGTTCCCGCTGGGCCGGGGCTTTGCGGTTTGAGGTGACTCCGGTAGTGCAGTCGGATGAACTGACGTACTCCCCAACCCCATCTCCAGACGGCAAGAAGCTGATCTACTTGCAAGAACGCGGTGATGTGGTCCTCATGGACATCGAGTCCGGCGAGAAGCGGGTCATCCTTGAATCCTGGTCGGACCCCGATGTTGTTTGGGCGGCAGATTCGACGCATGTTGTGTTCGCCACTACGGACCTGAACTTCAATGCCGACATCTTCCTGCTCGACACGCGTCTCAACGAGGATGGGTCATCAAACGACCCGATCAACCTGACCAGACACCCTGACCTGGACCACTCTCCTCAGCTCTCCGCGGACGGGAAAGTGTTGACCTTCCTTTCGGATCGGGACGGGAACAACTGGGAATGGGATGTCTACGCGATCCATCTTGATCATGATCTCGACGGGATGCGTCGATACGAACTCGATAGCTACTACGAAGACGCGGTGGCGAGTTCGAAGAAGCGTGCGCCGCTGGACGTGAACGATCCGGTTGAGATCGATCCGTTCGAGTTTGATGTTGATGATGCGTATCTGCGTGTTCGTCGTCTAACCTCGACGCCGGAATCGGAGAACAACCTTGTGATGGCACCGGGAGCGAACCGGATCGCGTTCACCGTTGGAGGGTCATTCGTTTCGGTCGATCAATACGGCAAAGAACGCAAGACCATCAACTCCAGCGGCGTATCAGACCCTCGAGTCTCGCTGGATGGAAAGTCTGTTTCGTTCGTGAGCGGGGGACAGGCAAAGAGCGCCGGGATGACCGGCGGAAACGCGAAGACCTATTCGATTGATGCGGATCTTGTGATCGATACCCACGCCGAGCGTGAGCAGAAATTCAGCGAAGCCGCGGGTCGTTTCGGGATGAACTTCTACCATCCGACCCTCAAGGGGCTCGACTGGGAAGGCATGTCGGCTCGCTATCACGATCTGGCGATGCAAACAAGGACGAATGCCGCATTCCAGCGCGTGATGAACTTCATGTTCGGCGAACTGGACGGCTCCCACACAGGCATCTGGGGAGGCGATGGATTCAGCGCCAAGTCCGCGAACAACGGATACCTGGGTGTTGATGCAACTCCTGTCGCAGATGGATACCGGATCGATCGTATTTATAAAGGTGGCGCGGTCGATCTGATGGATGACGGAGTCCAGGTTGGTGACGTCGTGATTTCGATCGATAACACCCCGCTTTCTGGACAAGACCTGCACAACGTACTCGCTGGGACCAATGGGCGCGAAGTGCTCGTCGAGTACTCGCGTGCGAATCCAGACTCAGGTGAGCAAGAAACACTTTTCGGCATGGCGACCCCAAAGAGCTATGGCTCGAACTCGGTGATCCGCTACGCACAAGAGGTGCTGGATCGTCAAGCTGAGGTTGATGAGCAGTCCGAGGGGCGTCTTGGGTATCTGCACATCCGTTCGATGGGGGCCGCGTCTGTCCGTGACTTTGAGCGTGATCTCTTCGCGGCTGCGGACGGCAAGGACGGGCTCATCATCGATGTCCGCGACAATGGCGGGGGATGGACGACCGATGTGCTCCTCGCGTCCTTGACTGCTCCGACCCACGCGTACACCATCCCACGTGGCGCGAATCCTGATCTTGTTCAGCCGGACTCGTACCCGCGTGATCGTCGTCTGATTTACGCGTACTCGCGTCCGATCGTGGTGCTGATTAATGAGAACTCGTTCTCTAACGCGGAAATCTTTGCCCACGCGATCCGGACCGCGGATCGGGGACGATTGGTCGGCGTGCCCACCTTTGGCGGCGTGATCTCGACTGGATCATTCCGTTTGATCGACGGTACCACTGTCCGCAGACCGTTCCGAGGCTGGTATCTCCCAGACGGCACGGACATGGAGAACAACGGTGCTGAGCCGGACGTGTACGTCAAGCAGACTCCGACGGACGAAGCTGCAGGTGAGGATCCTCAGCTCGAAGCGGCTGTGAAGGACCTGCTTAAGACGATCAGGTAAGGTAATCAGACTAGCTCATAGAAAAGCCCCGCGACCCGATGGTCGCGGGGCTTATTTGTTGATGATTCAGATCAGCTTACTTGTCTTCTTCGCTGATCCCCACACCGGTCCGTACTGGATCGGCTGGTTTCTGCGGTGGGTGGTAGCCCTCGGTCTTGATCTTGTTGAGCAGGTGCTCGATCGCAACGTCAAGCTGAGGGTCTGAGCCGTCCTGCATCTTGGATGGATCAGCAACGACTTCGATATCTGGATCAACGCCGTGGCCCTCGATGCCCCAGGTCCCGTCGGTTTCGTAGAACCCGAAGTTGGGAACCGCGGTGTATCCGCCATCGATGAGCGGCGGCACTCCTGAGATACCGACCAGACCGCCCCATGTACGTGTACCGATCAGGGCACCGATCTCATGGTGCTTGAAGAGCCATGGGAACATGTCACCGCCGGAGCCCGCGTTGCCGTTGATCAGCATCGCCTTCGGACCCTGATGCGAGTCGTATGGCCATGGCCAGTCCTTGCCGTCACGACGCGCCCAGTAGTTGGTGCGAGGACGGTTCAGGAGCTCGATGAAGCGGTTCGGGATCTGACCACCACCGTTCCAGCGCTCGTCGATCAGGAGTGCTTCCTTACCGATCTGGCCGTAAAACTGACGGAACAGCTCGTTCTGACCTTGGACGCCGGTGTTCGGTACGTAGATGTACCCGATCTTGCCGTCCGAGGCTTCTTCGACGTAGCGACGATTGTCTTCGATCCAATCGCGATAGCGGAGGTTGGTTTCCGATCCCATGGGGATGATGGTCACAGTCCGCTCGTTAGCGATCTCGTTACCATCGTCATCCGTATCCGCAGCGACCACGGTCAAGTTCGTCTCGATCCCGGCGAGTCCGATGAAGGACGCCCAAGGATCAATGGTGGTGTCCACGGCTATGCCGTTGACGTGGGTGATGATGTCACCCTCGTTCACGTCAAGTCCGTGTGCGTTGAGTGGGTTGCGTGCATCAGAGTCCCACGCGGCACCTTCGTAGATCGTGTCGATCTGGAAACCGGTGTACTCGCTATCCGCGATTGTCTCGTTGGCAACAGAGTAATCCGCGCCGAGCATCCCGACATTGGTGTACGGCTGACCATCGGTATCACCGCCGTAGTAGTACGCGTGACCGACGTTGAGCTCTCCGATCATCTGTCCGATGATGTAGCTCACATCCTCACGCGAAACGGCGTCGTCAACCAGTGGGAGGTAGTGCTCAAGGACCGCGTCCCAGTCCACGCCGTGCATGTTCTCGACGTAGAAGAAGTCGCGATGACGGCGCCACGCGTCGGTGACGAGCTGACGCCATTCATCCTTGAGATCCACAGTCTTCATGAGTCGCGCCGAGATTGGTTTGACCGATTGACCTGCGGAGGCATCCGCGAATCCAAATCCAGCGGGAGTCCCTGCGATGATCTTCTTGCCATCACCTGAGATGGAGTACCCGAAGCACATCGGGAGCACTGTTTTCTCGGATGGTTCGTCCGCGTTGATGTCATAGAGCTTGAGCGATGGGGCATCTCCGGATGTACGGATGTAGAGCAGGTTGCCCTTGTCATTTGATGCCAATGCCGCGAAGTTCCCGGCAGGGATGCTGAGCTCCTGACCACGACGCTCGAAGTCTTCGAAATCGATCTCGACGGTTTCCGATGCTTCTGCTCCGGAGTCAGCGATCTCTTCGAGTTCTTCTTCTGTGATCTCGGTGCTGGATCGCGTCGCGACCCAAGTACCTGTGAATCCGAGCTCCTTGATTTCCCAGGTGCCGTTGATCTCGTCTCCATTGACGGTGCCGCGTTGGATCATGGTCATGCCCATCTCCGCGGACTCGGCGTAGAACTCCATGGTGTCCTCATCGAAGGTCACAAGGTCGCCGAGATCATCGGTTTCGCCTTGTGTTTCCGATTGGCCCATGACGTTGCCCTCGTCATCGACGACGATGATGAGTTTGAACGCCATCTCATCGATCGGGGAACCGACGGCTGCGAGGCCTTTGACGGTGCCGTCCCATTTACCCCAGAGCGGGTGGTCGGTGTTGTAACCCTCGAGGTATTCCGGGGTTTCCTCCTCAGCTTCGGCGTCATCCGCCTCGGCCTCGTCGGTTTCAGCTTCCTCGGCTCCCTCCTCGGATTCGACTTCCTCGTCTTCCCAGGTTTCTTCATCAGATTCGCGCAGCTGCTTGTTCTCGACTTCGTCATTCAGCGGGACGCCGATGATGCGTCCGGTCTCCGCGTAGATGAAGGTCGAGCCCACGTCCTCGTACTGAGGGCTGCTGAAGTTTCGGTTTGAGGTGTAATACAGGTAATCACCTTTGGAAGAGAAGCAGGGGTTCGCATCGGCAAAGAAGCCCGAAGTGACCTGGTGTTTCTCTCCGGTCTCGGTGTTGTAGATCCAGATCGAGGTGAGCAGAGATTTTTCTGAGCCCTTCTCGTACGCGATCCATTTGGAATCGTGCGACCAGGATGGATTCGGTTGACTCGCCCAAGGCTCTTTGTCCACCTCGGTCGTCTCTCCTGTTTCGACATCTACGATGGACATCACGCCCGCCTTATCGATCACGAGAATCGATTCAGAATCGGGTGACCAGGAAGCGTTCATCCAGTAGGTCTTGTTGCCCTTGGTGAGTTGCTTGGTCTCACCCTTGCCATCGGATTGGGTGATGTAGAGCTCGTATTCGCCGCCCTCGTCAGAGAAGTAGGAAATCCACTTCCCGTCGGGGCTCCATGCAGGTGTACGATCCGCGGCCCCTGATGAGCTGGTGATCTGACGAACCGGGCCGTTCTCTTCTGGGACAGTGAAGATGTCACCACGCGCTTCAATCACAGCACGTTTACCAGTTGAAGAGATGTTGCCCCCCGCAAGCTGATTAAATGCATTGACCCGCTTTGGACGGAGCGTCTCGCGAGCCCCTGGGATCTGGATATCGATCGGTTTGGATTTGCCATTCCGCAGGTCGAGCAGATGGATCTGTGATCCGAGTTGGAAGACGATCTCGCCCTTGCCAGACGAACCGGGTCCCATAGAAGCAAAGCTCACGTCATTGTCTTCAAACTCCGTGACTTGCTCGAGACGATCACGGCGGGTGTCATAGCTCCAGATATTCAGACGACCCTCATCGCCGTTATCGGAGACAAAGTACACGGTGTCGCCGTTCCACATCGGGGTGGTATCGGTACCAACCCAATCAGTGATCTTTTTGGATTCCTTGGTCTTGAGATTGAAGAGCCAGATGTCGGTCGCCAAGCCGCCGGTGTAGCGCTTCCAGGTGCGGAAGTCGCGTGAGTCGGTGGTGTACGCGAGCCATTCACCTGAGTCGCTGATCGCGCCCACGGCTCCGTAGGGAACCGGGAGTTTGGTCGGGATGCCGCCGTCTGGACTGACGGTGAACAGGTTGTTCTGGGCTGGGTTCCCGGCCATCGCGTTGTAGGAGAACAAGAGGTCCCCTGTGTTGGTCCAGTCGTTGAGACGTTCGTTCCCAGGGTGGTGGGTGACGCGGTATGGGACGCTGCCGTTGACACCAGTGGTGTAGAGGTCGCGGTCACCGTCGTAGTTCCCGATGAAGGCGACTTCGGTGCCATCGGCATTGAACTTCGGGAAGCTTTCCTGTCCCGGAGGGCTCGCGAGAGGACGCGCGGTGCCGCCTTTCTTGTCGACGATCCACAGATCATTCGCGTATACGAATACGACTTCATTTTTAGATACATCCGGGAATCGGAACATCCCCGAGTTTGGAGCATTATCTTGCGAAAGCGCGGCAGCCGAGCAGATCATCGGCAGCCCGCTCGCAACGGCGAGCATCGTTGTCTTCTTCATGGTTCCCCATCTCTGGTAGAGAAAGTGTTACAGTGCATCAAGGCAACACACCTTGATGTCTGTTGTATGGCTTTTCTTCCCTCAAGTTTCACCGCTCAGAGCGTGAATTGCTGATTTACGACCCAGATTGTGAGCAAATCTTGACTTTCATGATTTGGTGCCAATGATTCCTTTCCTGATTGCGGGGTAGAGCAGTCTGGTAGCTCGTCGGGCTCATAACCCGGAGGTCGTTGGTTCAAATCCAGCCCCCGCTATTACTTAAGTAGTTGCACACGCAACCAACCCACGGTTCACGATGCACACCGCCGAGAGACTCGGTGGTGTTTTTCTTTGTTCTGCGAGTTCAGGGAGGTTTTGGACCGGAGTGGGATTGGCTAAGTATCTCTGATTTCACGTCGCTCATAACCGTGAGTCTCTCAGATCGGTGTTCTCAAACTGAGATCGGTTGAAAGTCTCTCCTCTCAGTGAGAGACAAATGGCTAGGTTATGAGGAGGTTGTAATCGCAGAACTTCAAAAGAGAAAGTTCAAAATTTCTACTGATCTCGTTTAGGAAAAGGATCTAGTAGTACTCGCGAATATATCCATATGACTTCTCAAAGAGGCTGTTGTCTTGATGCAGCTTGTACTTCAAAAGGGTTTTTCTCAACGCGATCTTCACCTCACGCTCACCGGCATGGGTGTCCTGCCAACCGTCGAACCGGACCGCCCGAACGATGTCGTCGATGTCATCAACGACCCTCCCGACCATGATTGGGGTCTCGCCATTCTTGGCCTTCTCGAAGAGTTCGGTCAACGCGGCCTTCCCCTGATTGATCTCATCTTCCTCGGGCGTCTCGCGCTCGAGCCGGACGACATCCTTTGCGAGTTCGAGCAGTTCCTTGAGGAAGTCGATGCTCACGAGGAGCCCTTGCTCGTGCCGATTCTTAAGATCCTCCAGTCGCTCTGCAAGGGCTTTGTACTTCGGGTTCTTCGCGTGCTTGCGAAGGCGAGCTGTCAGCTTGATCGTGACTTCCTTCGCCTTCTTCCGAGGATCTGGAGACCCGAGCACTGCTTCGAGCAAGTCAGCATCGAGTACAAGTGTGTCAAGATCGTCGCGGACTTCATCAACATGGACATTCTCGTGGATTAGCTCAATGGTTTTAGCTCCGAGCCGGTGCCAGAGCAGACGCCCCGTGCCGGTCGAAGGTTTGAGTGACTCATACACCTGCACCAGCCAGCGGTAGTCTTTCTCATGTGGGGACAGCTCAGGATCAGGAGATAAGGCCTCCCAAATCCAGGAAAGAACACTCATATCTGCTGCGAATACATCTCGGGCATCATTATTTGGCAGGCATTCTTGAGCAGCTATCAAACCTTCATAACCCTGGAGTGTCCTATCGCATCCCGCAAAGTACCTCAGGCACTTCTGTATGGCTTCGGGCAGTTTCGCCTTAAGCTCAGCGATATTCGAGACCGACTTCCGCACACTGCTCTCGTCGAACTGCAACGCCTGGGCGACGTCATCGAAGATGCCGAGGTAGTCCACTATCAGGCCGTGGGTCTTCTCCTCGCCGTAGGGCCGGTTGGCTCGGCAGATCGCCTGGAGCAGCGTGTGGTCCCGGAGCGGCTTGTCGAGGTACATCGCCTGGAGAATCGGTGCGTCGAAGCCCGTCAGCAGCTTCGAGGTAACGATCAGGATCTTCAGGGGGTCGTTGGGATCACGGAAGCGGTCGAGCAGCTTCTCCTCGGCGTCTCGGTCCCGCTTGTACGCGGCGTACTGCTCCTCGCCGCTGTTGACGGACATCACGATGTCCGACACCTCGGGCGGCAGGTGCTTGTCGAGCTCCTGCTTGTAGAGCAGGCAGCTCTCGCGATCGAAGGTGACGACTTGGGCACCGAAGCCGTTCGGGGCGACCTTCTCCTGGAAGTGCTGAGCGATGTCGGCACAGATCGCTCGGATGCGTTCAGGGCTCTTGACGAGCACCGCCATCTTCGCGGCGGCCTTGCCGAGCTTGTCCTTGTCCTCGTCCGTCAGACCGGCGGTGAGTTCCTTGTACGCCTCCTCGATCGCCGCCTGGTCGATGTGCATGTTGACCAGCCGCGGCTCGAAGTGCAGCGGCTTCGTCGCCCCGTCACGAAGCGAATCGTCAAGGCCGTACTTGCTCAGGTACCCGTTCTCGTCCTCATCGGCACCGAAGGCGTAGAAGGTGTTCCGGTCCCGCTTGTTGATCGGCGTGCCGGTCAGGCCGAACAAGAACGCGTTTGGCAGCGAGTCACGCATCTTCCGGCCGAGATCGCCCTCCTGAGTCCGATGGGCCTCATCGACCATCACGATGATGTTGTCGCGGTCGTTCAGGACGCCGGTCTCGATCGTCGTGAAATCAGAGAAATCCCGAGAGAAAGCTTCAGCTGGCGCATCTCCTGTCGCCTCAAGTTTCAGCCTCAGCTTCTTGGCCGTCTTCAGCACTTTCGTTCTCGCGGGATCGTCTAGTGTGGCCGCAATCGCCTCCGCCTCGGCAAGTCGGTACCAAGCGTCAACTACATTGCCCTTTGCCAGTGCGAACCGACCTTGCCGCAAAAGGCGACCAGCTCGTTGGCGCAGCGATTCGTCGCCGAACGTAAAGATGCGAGTGATGATGATCTTTCGAGT
Source organism: Phycisphaerales bacterium (assembly GCA_965250055.1). Classification (GTDB taxonomy): domain Bacteria; phylum Planctomycetota; class Phycisphaerae; order Phycisphaerales; family UBA1924; genus UBA1924. The sequence continues at coordinate 989,269 of OZ252285.1, forward strand.
GTCACTCGCCAGAACGGATTTCAGTTCGCTTCGTTTGTCGCAGTTGATCGTGTTGGCCACGGACGCCGCATAGAACGTGCCGCTGATCTGTGAATCGAGATCAACGCGGTCGAGCACAATCAGTACCGTCGGGTTCTTCAGGGCCGGGTGCATGCGCAGCTTGCGGGACGCGAACAGCATCAGCAGCGACTTGCCCGAGCCCTGAAAGTGCCAGATAAGCCCCTTGCGGGTCTTACCGGCCACGACGCGTTCGACGATCTTGTTGACGCCGTCCACCTGCTGGTAGCGGGCGATGATCTTGATCCGCTGCTTGCCCTTGTGCGTCGCGTAGGCGGTGAAGTTCGCGAGCAAGTCCAGCACCGTGTTCGGGCGGAGCATCGAGACGACCGCCTGCTCGACCTGCTCCATCGAGCCCGGCACGGCGTCGTCGTCTTCCAGCCGCCACGGCCCCCAGAACTCGACCGGCATCGCGATCGAGCCGTAGCGGTACTCCTTGCCCTCGGTGGCGACGGAGCACACGTTCGGCACGAACAGCTCGGGGACGTTCTTCTCGTAGTCGTCGTGGACCTGGAGCGCCCCGTCGAGCCAGCTCTGACTCGACCGCACCGGCGTCTTAGCCTCGATGACCACCAGTGGCATGCCGTTGACGAGCAGCACCAGGTCGGCCCGCTTCTCGGTCTTGCCCATCCGGATGGTGTACTGCTGTGTGACGACGAAGCGGTTCTGTTTCAGATCTTCGAAGTCGATCAGGCGGATGGTGACGTGCTCGCCGTTCTCGCCAAAGGGCATTGACCGCTCGTCGAGCAGCCACGCCGCGAACCCCTCGTTGGCCTTCACGAGCCCGGTGTCGCGGACAGTCATGATCGCGGCCCGGAGGCGGTAGAGCACCTCGTCGGCCCGCTCGGGCCGGTCGGCGATGGTCGGGTTCAGGCGGACGAGGGCGTCGCGGAGGTGGTCCTCAACAAGGACATCCTGTGCCTGACGGGGCAGCGTCTTGTGGTCGATGAACTCCCAACCGATCGACTTGAGCCGGTCGCGGATGAACGCTTCGACGGTGTTGGCCTCGTTGAAGGTCATGCGTCCTCCGCGAGTAGCGCATGCCGGAGCGCCTTCATAAACCTGCGTGATTCAGCCCGACGAGACCGAATCGAAGACTCCGCTCCTAGAAGTTCGTCCAACTCACGGCAGACTGCCTCTTGATCCGGCAGTGGTGGCACGTAGATCGGAGAGTTCAAGACATCAGGTTTGTAGAGTCGAGGGACGGTCGTGCCGTGAGCGAACTGGATGAAGTAACCCGACTCACTTAGCCAGCGAATCTGCCAATAGAGGAACCGCTTCAAGATACGATCAGTGTCTGGTTGAAGTGCGATCACTCGTCGAGTGAGAAGATGCCGACCGTCCGATGGGAACTCCGCTACTTCCGCTGCGGGCGCTTCCATCGTGATGATCGTATCGCCAGACGCAGGAATTGATCTCGTCAGCCATCGTTCATAGGTCTCTTCGGTCACATACTTCGTCACACTCTTGACTCGGCCGCCTCCTACGTTCTCCGCCGAGATGACCGGAATTCCAGAATCGGTGTACGGCGGAGTCTTTCCTCGGTAATCAGCGATTGAGACGAGTACGTCGCCGAGAGCGGTGGTCTCGCGAGTGTGCTTCTTCGGAAATGCCCTCTGCATGACGGCGAGGATGCACCTATGAGCACGAACTTCGGCATCCAGCAGAGCCGACTGCAGACTCGTCACAGTGCCGAACAGGACAACTAGTTGCCGCTGCTCCTCGATCGGCGGCAGGGCGAACTCAAACGTGGCGAGACTCTTCCAGTTGGTTCGCGGCGAGAGAGAACCCGCCGAGGTGCCGACCGCGTGCTCGAAGAACGCATCGGTCTGGCAGATGAACGGCAGCAGCTCGGGCAGCAACGCATCGCCCTTCGGCTCCAGCACATAGATGTCGCCCGAGCACACGCCGCTGAAGTCCGCGACTGCGACCTTCCGCTGGTAGGCACGCCGCTTCCCGAAGAGCACCTGACCCGGCTTGAAGACATTGGTGAAGGTCACGCCGTCGGCGATGTCTCCCCACCTGCGAACACGGAGCTCACCCGGATCGATGTGTTCCAGCCCGATGTACCGCTCGTAGCCATCGGCCTCGGGATCGCTGGACCGCTCCTTGGAGAGCTGGACAACATCACCGAACGCGACGGTGGTCCAGCCGGATGACTTCTTCGGCGTCGCGACCTCAGGCATCGTTCGGGCCTCCCGTAGTGCGATTCACGAACTCCTCGAGCAATGCGACAGCGGCGTCTAGCGACGGCATCGCATCAGGGTCATTGCGGCGAAGCATGACAAACTCACTGAACCTCAGAATGGGTCGACCCAAGCTGATGGACTCGATGATGCGGTTGTCAGGCAGCTGCAGATCTTGATGCTTGCTCGACAAGTAGTCGTATACCTTCTTGGGTATCTCGGTGCCCTGCGAGTTGTCGTGGCCAGTGCCATCCCAGTTAAGTGAAAAGAGCTCGTTGTTCTTCTTGTAGACGTGTATGTGTCGGTGACCGGTCGTTGCGTCGTGCGGCCCATCGATTCGATATCGGTATGGGCCGCTGATGTTCTTCCAGTTGCCGCGTGCTTCTATTAGCAGCCGTTCCGACTCTTTCGTGGCTTCTAGTAACGACTCTGGAAGCTCGTCTTCAGTGCAATAAAGATGAACGATCGTGTCGTCGGTCGGAATGACATAGTGCTGCATTTCATCTTCGATTGGCATCGTTCGCCTCCTGGGTGATGACGCTATCGAGCAGGTTCACCAGAGCGTCCATTTGCGGCCAGAATGCTCGCCCATCCTCGTCGAACGCTGCCCATGCCTCGGCGAGCGTGGTCTCGTCGTCCGGATCAACTTGCAGCTTGGGCTTCTTTACGTAGAGCGGAATCGATAAGCTACCTTCCTTGGCGAGTACATCCTCAACCGCGACGACTGCTGCAAAGCCGGGGTCGTCCTCGAATGTCTGGTATGACGCGAGGATGCGGTCCTGGTGCTCGGGCCTGAGAAAGCTTTGCGCACGCTCGCGAGCGACCGCGTTGACTGCGTCGATGAACAGGATCTTGCCCTTGTTGGCTTTCCGCTTCTTCGAGCGGCAGATCACGACGCACGCCTCCATCGGCGAGTTGTAAAACAACCCCGGCCCGAGCCCGAGCACGCACTCGACAAGGTCGCACTCGACGAGCTTCCGCCGCATCTCGGCTTCCTCGTTGCGGAAGAGCACGCCGTGCGGGAAGAGGATGGCGCACCGACCTGTCTTCGGGTCCATGCTCCGCAGTATGTGCTGGAAGAAGGCGTAGTCGGCGCGACCTTGCGGTGGTATGCCGAGGAAGTTGCGGTCCCATGGGTCGCTCTCCCACGCGGAGCGGTTCCACTTCTTGATCGAGTACGGCGGGTTTGCGAGCACCATATCGAACGTGCGGAGGCGGTCGCCCTCGACGAAGCTCGGCGAGCTGAGCGTGTTGCTCGCGGCGATGTGGAAGTCGGACACGCCGTGCAGGACGAGGTTCATCCGGGCGATCGCGGCGGTGATGGTGATGAGCTCCTGCCCGTAGAGACCGATGGTGCGGGTATCGCCGCCCCGACGCTTCACCTCGGCGAGACATGAGATGAGCATACCGCCTGTGCCAGCGGTCGGGTCGTAGATGGTCTCGCCCGACTTGGGTTCGAGCATCTGGGCCATGAGGTGGACGAGCGTGCGGTTGGTGTAGAACTCCTGGGCGGTGTGCCCCGAGTCGTCGGCGAACTGCTTGATGAGGTACTCGTAGCCGTTGCCGAGCTCGTCCTCAGGCACGTTGGTGAGGCTGAGCGTGTGCTTGGAGAAGTGCTCGATGAGGTTCTTGAGCGTGGCGTCCGGCATCTGGGCCTTGTCGGTCCAGGGGGCGTTGCCGAAGACGCCCAGAAGCCGCTGCGGGTTGGCGGTCTCGATTGCCTGGAACGCGTTGAGCAGGGCGCGACCGACATCCTTCGGGGCGGTGCGGACATTCTTCCAGTGAGCCCCGTCGGGGATGGTGAACCGGTCGTTGGCCGTTGCGGTGGCGTAGTCGGCGTCGTTCGAGTCCTCGAACGCGGCGTTGTAGTCCTCGTCCCAGACATCGCTGAGCCGCTTGAAGAAGAGGAGCGGGAAGATGTACTGCTTGTAGTCGCTGGCATCGACGAGGCCGCGGAGAAGCGTGGCGGCTCCCCAGAGGTAGGATTCGAGTTCTTTCTGCGAGAGATGCTTGCTCATGACAGCCAGCCTCCCTCAGTCAGAACGGTGCGCAGGTGGTCCTCCGCAACGCGAGCTTCGGCGAGCGCGGTCTTGAACGATTCAACCGCTTCAGGGAGCGGTGGGATGTCTTCGCCGATCGGCGGAAGGACGTAGCGCGAGATGTTCAGCGTCCAGCCTTCGTCCTTGATCTCGTCGAGCGAGACGACCTTGGTTCGGTCTTCGACATCCTCGAAGTCGCGGTACCAGGAGACGATCTGGTCGGTGTGCTCGGGGTCGAGGAAGTTCTGGGCGCGGCCCTTCCGGAACAGGCTCGACGCGTCGATGATGAGGACCTTCTTCTTGCGGGCAGCGGGCTTCTTGCGGCGGAGGATGACAACGCAGCCGGCGAGCTGAGTGCCATAGAACAGGTTCGGGGCAAGGCCGATGACCGCCTCGATCATGTCTTCCTTGAGAAGGGCCGTTCGAATCTTGCCCTCGGCGGCTTTGCGGAAGAGCGCCCCCTGCGGAAGCACGACCGCCATGCGGCTGGTCTTGTTCTCCGCCATCGACGCGATCATGTGCTGGACGAAAGCGTAGTCGCCGTAGCTTTTGGGCGGGATGCCGTACTTGGCCCGACCCCATGGGTCGTTCTCCCAGACCTCTTCGCCCCATTCCTTGAGCGAGAACGGTGGGTTGGCGATGACGCAGTCGAAAGTCAGGAGGCCGCCGGTGCTGGCGTCACTGAAGACTGGCTGTCGGAGCGTATCTTCGCGGGCGATCTGGAAGTCCTCGATGCCATGAAGCACGAGGTTCATGCGAGCTATGGACGACGTGGTGAGGTTCTTTTCCTGGCCGTAGATCTTCCCGAAGAACGTTCGTGGATCGCCACCGTTCCGCTCGACGTGTTCGATCGCACCGAGCAGCATGCCGCCAGTGCCGCAGGCGGGATCGTAGATCGACTCGCCTTCCTTTGGGTTGAGGATCTCGACCATCATACGGACGACGCTGCGGGGCGTGTAGAACTCACCGGCCTTGTTGCGGCGGGTCACATCGGCGAACTTGCCGATCAGGTACTCGTACGCGTCACCGAGCACATCGGTGTTTACGGCTTTGTTGCCGAGCGGGATCGACGAGAAGCCCTCAATGAGGTCCTTGAGCAACTCGTCGGTGAACTTCTCCTTGTTCCCCCAGTCGGCCGTACCGAACACGCGATAGAGTGTGTCGGGGTTCGCATTTTCGATGGACTGCATGGCCTTAAGCAGCGCAGCACCGACATTGAAGGTCGTCTCGCGGACATCTCGCCAATGGCAGCCCTTGGGGACGGTGAATCGGTGAATCTCGGGGAAGGAACTGGGGTTCGAATCTCCGAATGTTTCAACTGCCTCAGTAGTCTCTTCATCCCATACATCACTGATTCGTTTGAAGAATAGGAGGGGCAAGATATACCCCTTCCAGTCAGTTCGGTCAACGGCTGAACCACGGAGAGTGTTGGCGGCGTCCCAGAGGGCGGATTTCAAGTTTGATATTGATACACTCTTAGACATACTGAATTTGAGTCCTTAAATAGGACACGTCTCATCGAAAACTGCGGCGATGTTAGTGTAGTGGTTTTTTTTATGCATATAAAAATATTCCGGATTAAAATCGAGTATCTCTTGAGTTTCAAATCAGACTGACAACTGGAGTTAAAACTGATGTGACAAGTGGGAACCTATTCTGCATTTTCATACAGCAGTCAGTGTGATCTACACACAGTGTTTACAACGTATTTCGTGATGATTTGATCTGGAACAAACGAGATACTCTTCAAAATCTCCGACACCCCGCCAACCAACCGTGTACATATAATAGGGAAGGGGCAGCATTGCTTCGAATCACAGGAGAGCAGGACTGGGGAGCCCTGACAATGACGGGGGACACGCATGACAAATCAGAAATTGGATTCCACGCGGGATCCAGAAACCATGACCACGGAAGAACGGCTCGACGAGATCGCGTCGATCTTGGCAGTGGGGGCGTACCGTGCACAGCACGATTCAAAGACGAAGAATCGCGGCATCGAACGCACATGGAGACCCACTCAGAATCTCCAAGTTTCTTCACCACAGGCACTTGAATATCCAACCCATGCAGACCTCAGTGTGTCGGCGGACGAGCCGTCGAGCAACTCGCAAGACTGAATCCATGCATGGGAGATGACGTTTGACTGAGACGATCGAAAGCACAATTGACAACCAGCTTGACGAACTCCAGCACATGACGACCGGGGAACTCGCTGAGCGGTACCACGACCTCCACGGCCAGCAGGTCCGCACACGCCACCGCCAGTATCTGATCCGCAAGATCGCGTGGAGGATCCAGGCCGATGCGATGGGGGGATTGAGCGAGCGGGCGAAAGCGCGTGCAGCCGAGCTCGCCAACGACTCTGATATCCGGGTCATGGCTCCAAAGACTATGGTCTGCCCTCCGCAGAGTGGGGTGCAATCAACTGTAACCAAACCACATACACCAAGAGACCCGCGGCTCCCGAGCGCAGGCTCGGTGATCGTGCGCCAATACAAAGGCGAGACCGTCCGTGTGACGGTACTCCCCGACGGCGACGGGTATGAATACAACGGGGATCGGTACGCGACACTAAGTGCCGTAGCCAAGCACATCACCGGGAGCCATATCAACGGCTTCCGGTTCTTTCAGTTGGGAACCAAGTTAAATGGGGGTTAGATGAAGCGGAAGGAAAGCAAGAAGCAGCCGGGTAGTAAGCGTACACCTGAGACAGTTCGATGCGCCATCTACACACGAAAGAGTAGCGAAGAGGGACTCGACCAAGAGTTTAACTCACTGGATGCGCAGCGCGAGAGTGCCGAGGCATTCATTGCTAGCCAGAAAGCGCAAGGCTGGATCTGCCTACCTGAGCAGTACAACGACGGCGGGTTTTCAGGAGGGAGCCTTGACCGCCCAGCGATGGACCGATTAATGCGAGACATCGAGGCCGGGAAGATCAATTGTGTGGTCGTCTACAAGGTAGACCGCTTGAGCCGATCGCTAATGGACTTCTCCCGCATCATGGAGTCCTTCGATGCCAATGGCGTGTCATTCGTATCGGTCACGCAGCAGTTCAACACGACGAGTTCGATGGGCCGGTTGACCCTCAATATCCTCCTCAGTTTCGCCCAGTTTGAGCGAGAGATCATCGGCGAACGAATCCGCGACAAGATCGCCGCCCAGAAGCGGAAGGGTAACTGGACCGGGGGCGTTCCGATGCTGGGGTACGATGTCGATCGCAGCAGTGGGAGCCCGAAGCTGGTCGTCAATACTGCTGAAGCAGCTCGAATCAGAGCGATTTATGATCTCTATCTTGAGAAGCAATCGCTTCAGCCGGTGTGCGAGGAGCTCCGTCGGCGAGACTGGCGGAACAAGAAGCGGGTCACTGTGAAGGGCAAGCCCATCGGAGACCGTCCGTTCGATAAATCCACGCTCTACAACCACCTCACCAACCCCATCTACATCGGGAAGATCACCCACAAAGGCGACATCTATGACGGTGTGCATGATGCGATCATCAAAGAAGAAGTCTTCGAGCAGGTCCAGAAGATCCTCAAGCACAACGGACGCACCGGCGGTGCCGAAGTGCGAAACAAGTATGGAGCGCTGCTCCGTGGTTTGCTTCGGTGCAAGGGATGCGACCACGCCATGACGCATGTCTTTACAACCTCTCGCGGGAAGAACAAACGCCAGTACAGGTATTACCGGTGTGTTGGAGCAATCAAGAGCGGGGCTTCTGCGTGCTCATCCGGATCACTGCCAGCGCCGGAGATCGAACGGCTGGTGATCGACGAGATCCGATCCGTGTATGCCGATGAGATGTTACATGAGAAGATACGAAACCAACTACACGTCCGGCAGCAAGCAGAGATAGACACAAATCAATCCGAACTTGATGAGATCAACAAAGAACTCAAACGGATGCAACGAGAGCGGGACAAGCTTGAAAGTACGAGCGACACTCATACAGGTGAGCTGACTTCGTTGTACAAGGCGATCTCGGAAACAGCCGATCGCAAGCGGGCTGCCCAAGAGCGAATTGATCAACGCGCCAGCCAGCATCAGTCCAGCGCTTCGTTGCCGGCCACATTACCGGAGTTCGATGAGGCATGGGGGAAGCTCATCCCACGGGAGCAAGCCAGGATGCTCAAGCTGCTCATAGAGAAGGTGGACTACGACGCACTAGGGCAGTGTGTGCATGTAACCTTCAGGCCATCGGGCTTGCAAGCCATTCAGGAGAAAGAATTGCTCCAAGCCGGCTGCGAGGATGCCGCATGACCACTGTGACGCGTCAGGTTCATTTCTCGGTTCAACGCCGAAAGAAGCAGCTGAGAGTGGGTGTGGCTCCCGAACCAAAGCAGGATCAGATTGGACGTGTTCCCCGAGTATCGAGGCTTATGGCGCTGGCAATCAAGTACGATGGCCTGCTTCGTGATGGCACGATCTCCAACCAGACTGAACTCGCTGATCTCTCCCAAGTTACCCAGCCTCGCATGACTCAGATCATGAATCTGTTGCATTTGGCTCCGTTTATTCAGGAGGAGATCTTGTTTCTGCCTGAGGTTGAGTGTGGTCGGGATCCGATCACCGAGCGTGATCTGCGACCACTTATTCAACTCTTGTCGTGGACTGAGCAGAGAAAGCACTGGACAGCTTTGTGCGTGGCATCAAAGTTTCCTTGAGCATTCACTTTCCGCGGACAAGTTGTCGGCGAAGACATGAATTTGAAGAAACTGTGTATGAATACTCTTTCGGTTGCTGACAAGCATCGCTCACGTCGCCAATATTACGGCTCGATAGACGACTATTCACCGTATTGAACTCTGAGTGCCAAACGGATCTAACTATCAACGACGATGGCCAACCTATCGAGGCCTTCCACTATCTGGAGGGATTGGTTCCGTTTTGGATCAAGAGCGGTAGAATCAGATTGTGACCTGTCAAACGCAAGTTTTGCAGTTGAATCAGACATCTCGTGGGCTGCCCAGTGGTGGGGTCCACTAAAAAATCACGAATCCCAACTGACTTGATTCAAAGAATCAGGAAGGTATAGCTGCAGACATATAGGACTTACTTTACTCCGCGATGGAATGCGGACAAGGCGATCCTACGCCTGCAGCGCAATCCGGATCCACCGGAGAAAAGAACGAACCATGGACGAACGCAAGAAATGGTACATGGATGAGCGGGTCAGGATTCACATCGAAGTGCGGTGCCGGAAAGAGATCAGGCTCTGGAACTTTGAGAAGCACGAGCTTGATGATCTGAAGCAGCAATGCTGGCTCGCTATTGTCAAGGCATCCAGCAAATACGACCCAGATCAGAGCAAGCCCATCACATTCGCATCCGCTGTCATTGAGAACACCATTAGGAATCTCAAACGCGACAAGAACACCCTGAAACGCCGCCCACGCAGAAGGCCGTACTACCTGAGCCAATGGAGATATGACGCGAAAACGCAGCAGCACAGGAGTGTCATGGACATGGCCGACGAGCAACGGGACAATCATCGCCTCCAGTCGGAATCGCGGTCACACATCGAATCTGCTGATCAACGGATGGATGTCGAGAGTTTACTGGGAAGACTCAGCAGCTATGACGAGCATCTTATACGACTGATCGCTGAAGAGGGCCTGAGTGCCGCCTCGAGAGAACTCGGTATCGGGAGGGACATTGTGCGGAAGGAACGCGATCGAATCCGGGCAAAGTTCAGGGAGGAGGAGTCTTGATGGCAAACTTCTCCAACAACCCACCTCCGAACCGTGTATATATGAATGGGGAGGAAGGCGCGTTTGCTGGGAAGGCAAAGCACCGCCTCATAGATCAAGGGGGATGGGATGACCGCAACCGACCATGGATCGGCTCTCGTGTGCAAGTTTGCAAACCGGGAGGATACCGCGTATGCCGAGGATCTGATGAATCTCGCATTGATTGCCGCGCAAGGGCTCTACAGCGAATCCAGTCTGCGCCTCAAAGCTCGGTATTATTGCCGGCTCAGTACATGCCAAATCGAGATCAAATCGGGTACAGCCGAAGGGGACTGTGTCGGACAGATCTTCCTATCGCTGCTCGACCGAGCATTGGAGCCAGAGCAGTACGAACTGTGCTCGCAATCGTGTGGGCTGCAAGGGAACGGCGTCAGCGCGGGGGCAGCTGTGGCCTAGAAGTACAAATCGGGGGGAGCTATGGGGATTGATCGCAAAGAGCTGATCGAGTGGCTGCGGCCGCACTGTAATACCGACGCCGTGGCGTTGATGTATCCAAAGCGAGACGCGACCGGACCGGGATGGGTGTACGGTGAGCAGGGTGTGAACCGCGCTGTCGACTCGTATATAGATGGAACGCTTGCACAGCAGTCTTTCGATTGCACGACCAAGTCGGGAACTCCGTACACGATTGAAGAGGCTCAACGCCTCGGTGTGGTACTCCACCGCGATGGGCTTGTCCGTGTCATCTGCCTTGATCTCGATGATCACAATGATGACGGCGGCAATGTCAATGAACTTTCCGCGTTGAGTCGGTTCTTTGGGGCCGACCCTGTGGTGTTCACTTCCAAGAGCGGGAAGGGGCTCCACGCTTTCTTCGAACTGGCGGATCCGATTCCCTGTGATGAGTGGGTGAGCTGGCTGAAGGCGTGGGGGTTCAACCGGGCAGGTGAGCCCGAAGTCTTCCCAAAGACCAAAAAACTCTCTCAGGTGTTCCTACCCAACGAGCCTAACGAGAATGGCGGGGATACATACGTGAGCGGATCATTCAGATCGTGCGTCATCCCTGAACTTCCTGCTCCACCATCAGCTCTCATGGACAGCGCTTCAATGCGGTTTCTCAGAGGCCAAATACGTCAACCGGGACGCAATGAAGCCCTCAACGCTACTGCATTCAAAATGGCTCAAAATAGATTCCCTAAGCATGAAGCCCGAAAGCTTTGCTTCCAGGGCGCGAGACTGTGCGGGCTTGACGAACCAGAAACTGAATCCACTTTCGAGAGCGGGTATGACAGCGGGCAGGCGATTCCACGGAGGACTCGCAACCAGAGCCAAGCAACACCGCCGGGCTTCAGTCTCGACGGATTCGGCAACGCCGAACGATTCGTGCATCAGTTTGGTGATCAAGCTAGGTACTACCAAGACATCAAAGAATGGATGGTGTGGGACACGACACGGTGGGCGGTGAAACCCGATCGGATGGAGAGCATGATCAAGCTCAGCATTCGTGATATCGAAGACCAAAGCTTTCTGAAACGATCTTCGACCAAGCAAGGCGTAGATGAAGTCTTACGGCTGGCGCGTTCCGAGCCCGACATGACCGTACGGCTTCACCAGCTTGATGGCGACTCGATGGCTATCAACTGCCTGAATGGAACGGTCAATCTCAGGACCGGCCAGATACGACCGCACAATCCGCGTGAGCTTCATACCAAGGTCACCCCCGTCGAGTTCAACCCCGACGATCGATGCCCGATCTGGGAAGCGTTCCTTGATCGCATCTTCGATTCCGATCAGGAACTGATCCAATACATGCAGCGCGTCGCGGGGTACATGCTTACCGGCGATACGAGCGAGCAGTGCCTGTTCTTTATGCACGGGCTCGGATGCAACGGCAAGAGTGTATTTGCTTCCATACTGCTGCACATACTCGGGGATTACGGTCAGCGCGCACCCGCCGAGATTGTTCTCAAACAAGAACGAACCTCGGGCGGACCAACGCCGGATAAGGCACGGATGCACGGAGCTCGGCTTGTAATCACATCGGAGCTCGAAGACGGTCAACAGTTTGGGGAGGCACGGATCAAGGATCTGACTGGTGGAGATCGAATAGTCGCGAGGGGGCTCTACGCAAACACTGTCGAGTTTGATCCGACCCACAAGCTCCTGCTCTACGGAAACCACCTGCCCAACATTTGCGGCGTTGATCATGGGATATGGAGACGGATACGACAAATCCCGTTCGGGGTGACTATTCCCGACCATGAGCGAGACCCGTATCTGGTTGAGAAACTGAAAGAGGAGGCGAGCGGGATATTGGCATGGGCCGTTCGTGGCTGCCTGCAATGGCAGGAGCAAGGATTAGGATTACCCGAAGCGGTTCGTGATGCTACAGGTGCGTATCAGAAGACTGCAAACATCGTCAGTCAGTTTGTAGATGAGTGCTGTGAAGTGGCTGCCGGGATATCGGTAACCAAAGCGGATCTCAAAGAAGCATTCTGCAAATGGTGCGATGGGAATGGCGAAATACCAATGAGCACAAAGAAACTCACCTCAAGGATTCGGGCCCTTGGGATTCAGGATGGTCGGAACAGCGGGGCGCGAATATGGATTGGACTCGGATTATCGGGCATGGGGTGAGCAAAGGAGCTTGATGTCGTGACTGATCATGCGACGGAGTGACACTTTGATGACGGATCAAACAACGAAGTGTCACCCGTAAACACTTAGAAAATGGATGCTTAGAGAACGAGTGACACATGTGACAGATTCCGCAGAAAGTAATGCACACGCGTGTAGAAAGAGTTGCTGCAAAAACCGTCATGAAGTGTCATCTGTCATAGTTCAGACAACAGTGGGGGAATTAGATGAAGATTGAGATGAAGACAGTGGGGGACATCACACCATTCGAGACTAACCCGAGGCTCAATGATCAAGCGATCGACGCGGTGGCCAAGAGCATCACGGACTTCGGGTTCCGGCAACCCATCGTGGTGGACAAGGACGGCGTGATCGTTTGCGGGCATACACGCTGGAAGGCGGCCCAGCAGCTAGGACTCAATGAAATCCCTGTGCATGTTGCTGAGGATTTATCGCCCGAGAAGGCACGCGCATACAGGCTGGCCGACAACCGCACCGCTGAGCTTGCCCACTGGGACACTGGCTTACTTGACAGCGAGCTTGAAGCCCTCGTCGCGCTGGGGATCGATATCGAAGAACTGGCCGCGTTCGGCTTTGACGATGCCCAGCTGGCCTCGTTAACAACGTCAGGAACCGGTACCGAACCCGATCCCGATGTTGTCCCAGAAGCGCCGGATGATCCAATCACCAAGCCGGGCGATCTATGGATACTGGGCAACCACCGACTGTTGTGCGGGGACAGCTCAAAGCAAGACGATGTCGATCGGTTGTGTGATGGCAAGAGCATCCACATGGTCAACACCGACCCACCATACAACGTCAAGGTCGAGCCGCGATCCAACAATGCGATCAGCGCCGGACTCTCATCGTTCCCAGCCAGCGCCACTAAGGCGAGCACGCACATGCAGCAGCGTGATCTGGCCGCTCACCCGAGCAAATCCTCGCCAACCACCAAGAAGATGCGCGCTAAGGACCGTCCGCTCGCCAACGACTTCATGGACGATGAAGCTTTCGACACCATGCTACGGGCATGGTTTGGCAATCTGGCCCGTGTTCTGGAGCCGGGAAGGGCGTTTTACTGCTGGGGAGGATACGCGAACATCGCCAACTACCCAGGCGCGTTCATAGACGCGGGGCTGTACTTCAGCCAGTCGATCATCTGGCACAAGCTCCACCCCGTGCTGGGTCGCAAGGACTTTATGGGTGATCACGAGTGGTGCTTCTACGGGTGGCGAGAGGGCGCGGCGCATCAGTTTTTCGGCCCCAAGAACATCCCCGATGTGTGGCCCGTCAAGAAAGTCAGCCCTCAGAAGATGGTGCATCTGACAGAGAAGCCTGTGGAGCTTGCGGCAAGGGCAATGGAGTACTCGTCGAAGCGCGGCGAGCGGGTGCTGGATCTCTTTGGCGGATCGGGATCAACACTGATGGCGGCCGAGCAGATGGGGCGTCACGCGCGGCTCATGGAGATTGATCCGGCGTACTGCGATGTAATCGTGCAGCGGTGGGAGGGGTTTACGGGGAAGAAGGCGAAGAAGGCTGGGGTGGATTCATGAGTTTAATACCGAGTCGCTGCGTGAATGAATCCAGCTTCAGGATCGAGAGCTTGCCAGGATTTCGGGTACTGGGCACTTTCCCAAACACTGAGAGGAAATCTTCGTCATGAGCAGCAGGAGCACCCCAACTCAAATCGGCCCAAAGTTTGTGACAAACGACAACTCGCCCATGTGCCTTCGCACGCAGCTTGTAGCCCGCATCCCAACGGCGCTGCCATCGAGCCTCGTCCGATTCTTTCAGCTTGTTCACGCCATGCGTTTGTGCGATCGGTTTAGGCGGGTTGTCGTCAACCATGCAGTTGTGGGATACAGGCAGATCATTTCGCTTGTACCAAACAGCAGCGTCTTCATGGGTATCAAACAAACGAGCGACTTTCAAAATCGCAACTACCCTGCGGTGCTGCTTGTCCGACCGGTACCGTTTTTTGCAGGTCATATACACAACGACATCATCAACTTCGAGCCGCGGAGCGAACTTGTCAAATCGACAAAGGCATGTGATCGCGGGCATCACATGTTCCAGATCGGGTTCTCGACGGATAGAGCCGTCAACAAACGGGGGGATGCCAAGAGCATCACTCGCGGCGATTCCGACCCTGCTGTATGCAAGCGGCTTGAATGTGTTGATATAGAGACACGGCATTCCCAATCTTATGTCAAAGTGAAGCGACCGCGACCCACTTTCTTGAAGCGTGCAGCGTCTTTCTTCCGGCCGATCTCACGAACCATGCCGCCGTACAGGGTTGCCTCGGGGGTCTTCCCGTTGGGGCTGGTCCAGAGCTTCTTCTCGGCCATCCGCTTGATGATCTCCTTCACACTCCATCCGGCGCTTGGTGCATCGGCAAGAACCACGGCGGCGGCTTGGAGGCAGCTCAGCGGGGTTGGTTTGGGCGCACGGCGCGCCGTGTTGACGTGTGTTGAGTTCTGCGAGGCCTTGGGAGCGGGGCTCGCTTTCTTGGCTGGTGTACGCGACGGGCCATCGTCGCGGCCCACGGGGGAAGGTGTAGATTTTGTGCGTGCTTTCGCTTTGCTTGGCGTAGGGGTGGGCTTGCTCTTGGTGGTAGTAGATGTCGTTTTCATTGCGATGGTCTCCTTGGTTTAAACACCCGCCCAATGCGGGGTTGGCACCATGAAGGCATCAATCTGCGGTGATTGCAAGGCGGATCTGGAGAGATTGTCAGTATTTCAAAGGGGGGAAACATGGCACATGAACAGGAACTTGAACAAGTCAGCGAGCTGTCGTCGGCGCAGGAGCAGTCGATATTGGCGCTGCTGACCGAACCGTCGATCGCGGCGGCGGCGAGTAAGGCGGGGGTGGGGGAGCGGACGCTACACCGCTGGCTACGGCAGGCGGACTTTGCCAACGAGTACCGCCGTAGTCGGCGCGAGGCCTTTGCGCAAGCGATCGGTCTCACTCAGCGATCGTCAACTGGTGCGGTGGCCGTGCTTCTACGGATCATGCATGATCCCAAGGCGACATGGTCGTCGAGGGTGAATGCCGCATCGCACATTCTCCGGTTCGCCCGCGAGAGTATTGAGCTCGATGATCTTGTGGCACGGATCGATGCGCTTGAGCAGTTCGCGGCTGGTGTAAATCAATGAAGCGGGGAATTCCTGGACGGCTTCGCAACATTGAATCCGTACTCCATACGCTGAACCCGTGCAAGCACTGTAGCGGGAGCGCGTTGACATTCATTCAAGAGGACGACCCAATCCCAACGCCGTGCGCAAAGTGCGGGCGATCGCCTCGAGTGATCAGGTTCATTGTCGTTGACGAGCACAGCGAGATCTTTCGGGAAGAAGTACTCGATAAGCCTTGATCAATGCGCGAGCTCCGTGGTATCAATGATGGATACAGCTTTACAGACAAAGCGTATCCATGGATGCCGGTTAAGGGAGCGGGAATATGGGGAAGCGATACCCGATCGAGGTGCTCACGAAGGACGAGATCCAGGCGTTGCTCGAAGCATGCGGGAAAGAGACCTGGACCGACCGACGAAACTACGCGCTTCTCGTGCTACTGTGGCGGACGGGGCTGCGGATCGCAGAAGCGCTGGCGCTGCGACCGTGCGATGTGGATGTACAGCGAAGTGCGATCCGGGTGCTACGGGGCAAGGGCGGACGTACGCGGACGGTGGGGATCGATCGCGTCGGGCTCGAATCACTCAACGATTGGATCCGGGAGCACCGGGGCATGGGGTACTCGAGCGGCGAGGTGCTCTTCATCACGCGGAGCGGATTGCCGCTGAGCCAGGGGTACTTGCGACGGAAGATCCCGGAGCTGGCACGAGCGGCGGGGATCCACAAACGCGTGCATGCGCATGGTCTGCGGCACACACACGCAAGCGAGCTGCGTGCTGAAGGAGTGGACATCGCGGTTGTTAAGCGGCAGCTCGGGCACCGGTCGTTGCTGACGACGATCGAGTATCTAGATCACATCGAGCCGCAGCTTGTGGTCGGCGTGATCGCTTCGCGGAAACTCAGTTGCTGAACGCCCCACGCACCGCATTGAGATTAAGTGAAAACTTGAGCGTGCCTACCTAATCGCAGGAGAATTGCGATATCCACCAAGGTGAAGCTGCTTGTCGCAATGGGTAAGCATGCTGTCATCCGCAGCCCTCTGACGGAACAAAGGAACGCCGCTGTCCTAACATAGGTAGTGGTACAAAGCACGGGGGCAGGTTATTCGCCCTGGGGTGTAGATTTGAGGCGAGATAACAATGGGTGCACCAGAAGTCCAACAAGATGAACTGAGTCCTCGGAAGGTGATCGAGGAGATTCGCCGGCGATATCGCGTTGATGAGAACATCGACGAATCCGATCCGTACCACGAGATCGCCCGGGGCACCGTACCGCTCGTCACCGACGAACTGTACGAGTCGAACACCCATTTCTTCTCCGAGCTGCTCCAAAACGCGGACGACAACGAATACCCACCGGGGGTAACACCCGAGCTGGTGATCGAGTTGTACGAGGATCGGATCGAGGTCCTCATCAATGAGGTTGGCTTCCGACCTGAGCATGTTCGAGCGATATGCAGCTTGGCGAAGAGCACTAAACGCGACCGGAAGGAATCCGCAACGGGCGAGAAGGGTATTGGTTTCAAGGCCGTCTTTCAGGTAACCGACACGCCCGAGGTTCACTCGAACGGGTTCTACTTCCGTTTCAATAAGAAGCGGGACCCTGTGTTCGGAATGGTCATTCCAGAATGGATCGAAGGAGAGGAATCGTCACTTCCCGGCACACGGTTCGTATTGCCCCTCAACACGAACTACCGGCTGCCACACGATTTCCTGAAGTCTCTCCAACCCGAGCTGTTGCTGTTTCTTCGAAACATTCGCCGCCTGACATTCCGTGATTTTGATTACGGACGCGAGGTCACACTGGTTCGCGCTGACACGGGCTCCGTCGCTGTCGTCACACGAACCATGAAGGACGATGTCGAGGCCTCTAGGTCGTCCGAGCACCAATTCGCTTTCTTTCTACACAAACGCCGTGTTGCGATGGACCACATCGATGAGCCTCGACGCCGTCAAATTGCCGCTACGGAAGTCGCAATTGCCCTTCCGCTGAACTCGAGACACGAGGTGGACTCGGATTCCTCACGCCGGGGCTTATTTGCATTCCTGCCAGTTAAGACCACAGAACTTCCCTTCCTGTGCCACGGCGATTTCGTATTGAGCACAAGTCGTGAAGCCATCCGTGAAGATCTGGACTGGAACCGATCTGTTCGCGATGCTCTAGGGGCATGTCTCGCGGACTGCGTCGCTATTTCCCGAACCACCCCGATTGGGGCTACTGCTCTTCGATGTCTCATCGACCCATCCCGCATTCAGGACACCTTCCTGAGACCGGTCATGTCGGATGCAATCGAAGCATTAAGGATCACACAATGCCTACCGGTACACGGTGAAGCATGGGCCACCCCGGATGAGTCAATTGCTGTCGATCAGATCCAACTCTGGACGCTGTTAGATGGCGACGACTTTCAGATGCTACTCGGTAGGTGCCTTGTAGACCCAGAGATCGAGGGTATTGACGTTGCTCTGCGGCTACTGGGTGTCCCGAATTTCAGACTGAATGATCTCGCTAGGTGCCTTGAAGTGGAGAACTGGCGTTCATCGCGTAGCCCGGAATGGTGGGCCTTGTGCTATTCGACCATCGGACGTTTGACCTTGGTCGACAGAGAGAAATCGGTACTCGATTGTGTACCATTGTTCCCGCTCACGAACGATACGGTGGCGACTCGACACACCTCTCAAGTGTTCCGGCAGTTGTCGACCAAGGGGACCTACGGGTTCGAGTCCTCATTGAGCATCCTACATCCGCAAGTGCTTCAGTCGTCATCGAAGTCTCAGAAGGAGCACGTCGAAAGTTTTTTGCGTCAGATGAATGTGTTTGACGCGACTGCAGTCAGAGTAATCGACAACCACATCGTTCCTCTTCACCGCAGCGGTGAATGGGGACGACTCAGCGACTCAACGCTGACTGCCCATCTTCACTACGTACGCGATCATATAGATCAATATCTCGCAGCAAAGGGCAAGGCGGAGAATCAGGCTCGCGTGACTCTACGTAAGTCACTAGGAATTAAGTCCACGGCTTCCACAGCAGATTCATCGCATTATGCGCTCGCCAGTGATCTGTACCTCGGTCGTGCCTACGACGACCCACACGATCTGGAGTCTGTGCTCGATGGAATCGAAGAGTCGCTCGTCTCTCCCGATTATCTAGCCCTCAAGCCCCTCGATGACCAGGCCGACTCTAGGCAGGCCTGGAAGCGGTTGTTCACTTGGCTGGGTGCTCTGGAGCTTCCGCGGGCATATGACCACGCCGGTGGTTC
Source organism: Phycisphaerales bacterium (assembly GCA_965250055.1). Taxonomy (GTDB): domain Bacteria; phylum Planctomycetota; class Phycisphaerae; order Phycisphaerales; family UBA1924; genus UBA1924. The sequence continues at coordinate 1,008,274 of OZ252285.1, forward strand.
CGACTACGTCTGGCCTGATGAAGTGCTTAAAGTCCTCAACGATGCCGGATCAGATCGGCAATGGCAATTACTTCAGCTACTCGGCTCGTGCTGGTCACACTACATTGAGTGGGCAACCCTACCGGGACTAGGTCAGCGACCCAGCTCATTACTCTCCTCCCTGCGAGACGCACTGATGACAGTTGGCGAGCAGCAAGTGCCGCTTTGCAATTGCTACCTGGACAACGAGGATAACCGAGCTGTCTTTGGGGATTCGGTGCTCTTACTGCAAAGTCAGTGGTCAGAAGACTTCTGCGACGCCGTTGGCGTCGTCCATCGGCCAACAGTGGGCAACGCCCTCGATCGACTTCAGTCACTCAAGGTTTCGGGCTGCACGGATCGGGCTGCTGTAGAACCCATCTACAAGTTTCTCGACTCTCGCTTCGCACAGCACGGGCAAAATATCACCACGCGTCTTGAGGACGAGGATCTCATCCTGGCCCACCATGGCGAGGCAGTTGCATGGCTCGCACCAAGTCAGGTACGGTGGACGATACCAAGTCACCTTCGCGAGTATGCCTCGGCAGGGTCGCTGTCTGCGATGTGGCCTGACCACCAAGGCTTCTTCGTCGAGCGGATCGGCATCGCGAGGAAGCTGGTCGCTGACGATCTCGTCGATGTGTTGGAGGCACTGTCTAAGTCGGGGGATGACGGCGATACGCTTCGGAAGGCTGTCGCGAGCATCTACCGCGAACTCGCGCATGCAATCAAGGCGATCGACGACGATGATGCGCCCGAATGGATAGACCGCCTGCGAGATGGCTTGCTCCTCTACACAACTTCAAACAAATGGTGGCGAAACGACGACGACGTATTCGTCGATGATGAGCCCGGTCTGACGCAGTTGTTCGAGGCTGAAGCGGATGTGGCATTTCTGGCTGTCTCGCCAGACAGTGTAACCCAGCTGCGGCCGCTACTCGACGCACTAGACATTCGGCAGCTGTCCGAGGCAATAGAGACAGAGGTGCCCAATGACATTGTGGCGGAGTCGTGCCCCGACTTCGACTCTCGGTGGCGTGAGCGGTATCGGCTGTTCGTTCGCCTTCTGCATCACAAGTACCCGGCTGCGTGCGATGATGCCCATGAAGAGGGTGTTTTGATCGCCCTTGGCAGGATGGATGCCCAAGTATGCCGCCCGCTCGAACTGACCGTGACCCTCCAAGACTTGGCAGTACGGCATGGCTTCCAGGCAAAGATCACAAGTGATCAAGGGCATCTGACTCTACTTGTCGACGAACAGTCCGAAGGGGACTGGACGCGACTCGGCATTGAGATCGGCGGTCTCGTTGGGCTCTCGGACAGCGAATCTGTGACCATTGGCCAACTCCTCTCGGAGCCACTCAATGGAGCAGAGAGGCTTTTGGCGACTCTAAAGGTCGCGGAGTTGCCGGATCAATTGCGAGAAGAGATTTTCGGCGAGCGGGCTGACGACTGGCTAGACGCCTCCACTGACCATGATGACGATGGCCAGGTTCCTGAGTTCGAGTTAGCGCCTGCGACATCGACTGAAAAAACTGACGCCCAAGTGGACAACGAGGACGAACCGGTCCCCGAGGTTGAAGAGCCGCCAGGAGAGCACACGGAGAAGGATGGACCGGATGTTCAGCCGAGTACGTCACCGGCCGAGCATTGCTCCGGGGATGGGACAGCGGCTAGGCACCCCCAGCAAACAGAGTTGGAATTGGGCGGAGTCCCAGCCGGAGCGGCCGCGACGATTGGCGAAGGAACGGCTTCACGGAACGGGGCATCTGGATCACGCGAGTTGTCATCACAAGATCGTGATTCTGAGGAAGGCCGATCCGAACCACTTAGCAATGACACCTCCCCCGACGCTGCTCAGACAGCCGAGCCAGACGTCACCGTGCGCGAACATTCACGGACGCGCCCCGGCGGAAAGGGATCCCCGCGTGACTGGCCTAGCTTCTCCAACACAAGCGATTCGGAACCCCGCCCCCCGACTGAGCCGAAGCGTCCTAGATCAGAGAGCGAGCCGGCTCGATTCGGAGGGGGCGACAACCGGGAGCGCATGCGAAGCTATGTGGAACCCCAGGGATCCAGACAAGACAGTGACAAGCAGTCAGATCGGACAGAGACCATCAAGACGATTGAATCGGCTGCAGTCGAGTTCGTGATGGAGCACGAGAGGCGTTTTGGTCGAGTGGTTCGAGACCTGAACGTAGATGCGCATAACAACCGAGGTCATGATTTGGTGTCCTACCTTCCAGACGGAACTGACGAGCGATACATCGAGGTAAAGGGAGTTGCCGGTGCATGGGGCCAAAGGGGCGTAATGGTCACCCCCGCTCAATTCGAGTTTGCTCTCCAGCACCGTGATAAAGCGTGGCTCTACGTCATTGAGCATGCTCTTTCTGAGCCCAAGCTGCATTGCATTCAGGACTTCGCACATCGAGTGTGGCGCTTCGGATTTGATGAAGGATGGCGCGACATAGCGGAGAGCACCCCAGATTCAAAGCGGCTCGAGGAAGACGTGCTTCCTACGCCCACTCTGGGGATGAACGTTGTACTTGTGGACGGCCGAAGAGGCGTGGTTGAGGAGGTCAAAGGAGCGGGGCGACTTCTGGGCGTGCTTGTCAAGCTGGAATCTGGCGATTCGGTCCAGAAGCGCTGGGTTCCCAACGAAGTTCGAGCTCCGAAGGGGGGACCCTGATAATGGCCAGAATGGTTCCTGCGCTTGACATGTCACAGCTCGCACTTGTCAAGTCTGCCGCAGAGCGTCGTTTTTACAACCTATGTCGATCTGAACTTCCGGCAGATTGGTGTGTTCTCTTCTCAACGCCGTGGGTAGGGACAACACCAAGCGGACGGCGGTACGACGGAGAGGCCGACTTCATCATTCTTGCACCGGAACTTGGACTTCTGGTGGTTGAGGTCAAGGGCGGCGGTGTGTCCTACAACCCGGCCGACGGCACCTGGGTGTCAGTGGACCGGCACGGAGTAAGACATCACTTGAGCAAGAGTCCTTTTCGTCAAGCGACGGCGGAAAAGCACCAAGTGTTACAGATCCTACGCAATGACACCCGATGGCGACGTGTGCACGCCGGGCACATCGTGGCGGGCCATTCCGTGATGCTGACAGATGTTGACGACCTAGCGGGGGCGATGTCTCCAGAGAGTCCAATTGAAGTATTAGGAGGCCGACAGGATCTCGCACGTCTTGAGGAGTGGGTTCGTAGAACCCTCGAGTACTGGGCTGGACACGGCGGCCAGGCCGAAGCGTTGTCAGCATCGGCGGTGTCTGTAGCCGAAGCAATCCTCCACGGCAGGGTTGAAGCGCGGCCCTTGCTGGCGTCAGTGATCGCGAACGAAGAACGGGTTCGGATCGAGTTGACGGAGCAGCAGAGCCGCGTGCTGCGAGGACTCGGGACACGCCGGCGTGCGATCGTGAGTGGCGGAGCTGGGACAGGCAAGACGCTCTTGGCGATGGAGAAGGCGCGATCGCTCGCTCAATCCGGAGGCGAGACGCTTCTCCTGTGCTACAACAATCTTCTCGGTGATTACCTGAAGACAGCCTGCAGTGGAACACCTCGCTTGTACCCGATGACTTTCCACGAGTTGTGTTCCTGGCGAATTCGCGAGGCAAAGCACAAGACAGGGCGCGATCTGCTCGCAGAGGCTCGCACGGCCTTCCCCTCGCTGAGTCGCCAGGACGAGTTCGACATCCACATGCCCTATGCCTTGACGTTGGCCGCGGAGGCACTGCCTGAGCGATTTGATTCGATCGTTATCGACGAGGGTCAAGACTTCCGGCCCGAGTTCTGGCTACCTATCGAGTGGCTGCTGCGCGACAGCAAAGAGAGCCATCTCTTTGTCTTTCATGATCAGAACCAGGCTCTCTACACGCGATCCGAGAGTATCCCAGTTCAAGACGAGCCCTTCCTGTTGACATTCAACTGCCGTAACACAATGCCTATTCATGAATGCGCTTATCGCTACTACCGCGGCGAGCCGACCGATGGACGGCAGGAATTGCACGGGGCCCCAATAGGATCAATAGCTGGGGCTTCACTGAGTGCTCAGGCTCGCAGCTTGCACGCTCGGGTGACACAGCTACTTGACCGGGAAAATCTACGGGCTGAGCAGATTGCAATCCTCGTTTGCGGGGAGCCAAAGACGAATTTCTACTCACTCTTGCTAGATTATTCCCTACCTCGGCAGGCCAAATGGGTTGTAGAAGGTGTGGCGGCAGACAATGGCGTGACTGTGGATACCGTACGACGTTTCAAGGGATTAGAAGCGGATGTCGTGTTTCTATGGTGTGCCGACATGCTGTCGAGAAACGACTCTGCAGAGGTACTCTATGTGGGACTATCTCGAGCGAAGTCGAGGCTGTTTGTCGTTGGCTCTAAGTCATCGTGCGCAAATGTGTTGCAAGGGTATTAGCAGTCCTGCATGGGGTGCCTCGCCAATTGATCTATGTTCTGTGTTTTGGCCGGGAGACTCGCCGAAAGTGTCTCGCGCGGTCATTCGAAGACGGTTGCGGAACCACTATTCTTTGACTCAACAAAGTTGGATATAGGCCGATATGGACGACTTGCTCGTTTGGATCGGCTTTTATTTCGTCTACATAATTTCCGATCATGCTCCGGCGTTCTTCAAGCGATCCAGAAGCGAGCAGTTCTTGGATGCTCTCAAACTCAGCTGTGATCCGTTTGCGGAGGTCGCCGATCGGAGGCAAGTTGGCATTAGTCGTGACCGATTCAAGCTCACACTCGATCTCAGCCCGTTCAGTGACGAGATCATCCGCCTGTTGGTAGAACCCGAGTGATTCGGCTGTTTGGGGAGACATCGATCCGAGATGATCCCGCAGCCGAGCGATCTTCTGATCCATTTCTACAAGCCGCTTCTGGAGTTGCTCACGGGCATCGTGCTTGGTGCCCGAGAGCCGACGGAGTTCCTCAGCGACATACGCATGGAGTTGGTCATCGTCCCTCAGGCGAAGCAAGTCGGACTGGATGAGATCGAGGATGTGTTCTTCCACAAGGTCAGCAGGCACCGAGTAGCGTTTCGGACACCGATCTATATGGCCAGCTTGATGGATGCAGCAGGTGTAGTAGCGGGTCTTGAAGCCCTTGCCGCTTGTCCGAGTCGCGCCGGTGAGTCGGCCACCACAAACGCCGCAGACGATCCGACCGGTCAGCAAGTAGTTGCTCTTCATGGCGTTGCCGCGATGGTGGGCGTGCTTGGTCTTTGAATCAGCTCTCAGCTGTTGGACTCGATCAAAGGTCGCTTGGTCAACCAATGCAGCCCAAGCATCCTCACACACGATCCAGTCGGCTTCCACGCGATGCTCGATCCCTTCGTCCTTGCGTTCAACACTTGAACCTTCTTTGTATCGGTGCCACTTACTCAGTGTTCGACGGTTGTACACACACCGACCCCGGTATGCCGGATTCTCCAGCATGGGGAGAAGAGTTTGCACGGTGAACTTGCTTCCGCGCGAAGTCCTGAATCCAGCATCATTGAGATTGTCACGGAGTTTGCGGGTCGGTGCGCCAGATGCATAGTCTTCAAACATCCGTTGCAGCGCGCGGACTCTCGTCGGCTCTGATGGGATGAGCGTCGAGACTTCGTGATCCTGTTTCTTGTGGGGCTTCCCCTTGGGGAGCTGATCCAACTCAGCGCCAGTGTCTGCAGCGAGCACGACTTGGCCCCCATCATTGGTAGCCCGCACAATTCTTTTGGGAGTATCACCATCCAGAATCAACCGATCGAATCCGAACGGTGGGGGACCTCCAGTCCACAGACCTCGCTTGGCACGATCGACGGTACCCCGCATTGTGTCGCGGCTGAGTTTACGGAGGTAATCGCCATTCTGGTAATGCTCCACATACGAGATCAAGCCCGAGGCGAATGATCGATCCGCTTCCAGACCTGTTGACGCATAAACCACACGCTTGCCCTAATCTTGGAGCTTGCGTTCGAGGAGAAGGCCGTCGAGTGGATCCTTAGGGCGAGCGATCCGGTTGCGGTCCCATGCCATAACTACATCAACATCGGATGATTCTGATGCGATTAGTAATTGCTGGAGACCAGGTCGATCCAGATTGCTTCCACTGATCGCATCGTCACAGTAGACCGCTTTGAGTGTCCAGCCGTTCTTGTCGGCGAAGGCTTCGAGTTGGGCGTGTTGCTGATCAAGCGATTCTTCTTGACGATCCGTTGAGCGGCGAATGTATCCGATAGCTTGTGTCATGCTCAAAGCTCCTGCGTGAATTCGGAAATTCTACAAGAGACCAAACCAGTCTGTCAAATCAATGATCAGAATGGAGGATCAACTTCACGATTGGGTACTCCAGCAAGTCCTGAGCCGAGATAGCGCTTCAACTCTTCAACTAACATGTCGTGATCTTGGTCTTTCTTGATCTTGCCATGTCGTTCGATACGCTGGATGATCCAGTCTTTCCCATATGCTTCAATGGCTGCATATAAGCGTTTAGCATGTCGATCGAGTGTGCCGTCAATCTTCCCGATTGGCGTACTCTCTAATGGGTCTTTGTATTTGCGGGCGCTGATCTTTTCGTATTCTTCAGTGAAAGAGTTCCACCATTCCAAGAGCGGACATCGGCATACACGTTCATTGGCAGAACGGTCAACAAAGTCGCAGTAGTGGCGCATAAAGCTGCGGATCAATCCCGGCCATTCAGATATTGGTTTCAGGAAGAAAAAACCACCAGCACCGTGCGCGTAACCTTTGCTCATCTGCAACTCGATTCGAGTCGTCTCTCGCCGGTCGTAGACCCGAAGCACACATTCACCGGAGCGCATCAATCCCCCGCTAGCCTTGGACTTCATGCCGAGATAGCAAGTGTCCCCGGCTTCGGACTCTATGTACACGCGATTGTTGGGCTTGACGGATCGTGATGAGTAGTTGCCGTCAATAACCGCCTGAGAGATCATCTTGGGGGTGAAGTATTCAGTGTGAGCCATAACATCGACACGAGATGCCCGAACCCTAAACTGGTTGTGAAGGTCATCGAGCAGGAACTTGATCCCCTCATTTCCGAGATAATCGCAACCCAGACCTTTAACTTCGACTGAGCAGAACTCGCGGCCATCAGTAACTTCTTCACCGTACTCAACCAGTGATAGGCATCCTGCATCGTAGATCGTCTGTACACGACCTCCACCGGCCTTGACGATCCAATCTTCTTGAATACTGTACTGGTCCACGCCCCATCCATATTGATTGAGGATGCCCCATTCGAGTGTTTGGCGCACTGCCTCAACTGATCCCCATACTGTGAGCTTCAAGTAATCTATACCACCGCTTAGACGGTCATCTGGTCTGACTACCCCCCTGTTAGTCAAGGGGGGTAGTCCGGGATCGGTGTGCTCGCTCATCGCTCGCCCCCGATCCCGTCACGAACGGTTTCTGTGGATTCAGCCGGGGCGTGTACTTCCGCGTGCAACCCCGGATGTCTGGCGACGGGCTCGCACACAAAAGCCCCCGCCCCTCCCCCTCCGCCGGTTGCATGATGTGGGGGGACATCTATGCTCTCAGCGGTCGCTGTGTGTAGTTTGCGGGCGATGAGCGAAGCGAGAAGGCGCAGGGTGCTTCCATTGACTTCAGATGCGGTGGATGACTCAGAATGCTCACAAGCCCACTCTGAGCGTCCTCCCGCGTCGACGCGAGCAAAGCCCGCGTCATCGCTGGGAGTATCTCTCAGTTCGTGTTGTGGCGTTCTTTCTTCCACGCCCCGAAAGTACTGGGGAGCGTTGGGCTAAACCCGGACATCAAATCGAGATTTTACTGTCCGGAGTGGTAGGGAGGGATGGCCAGTTCCGTTGGCGGCGTACTGCTTTGGCCCAAGTCTCGGCCGTGGGGACCGCTGGGTCATGAAGGCGACCGGTGCGGACTCGTTCAATCCGGTTGAAGAGTTCTTCGATTTGAGGAGCAGTGACTGATGTGTTGAAGACATACGCCAGTTGCGAGATCAGCCCGCCGAGACCTGATCGCAATGCTTTGTCAGTAAGTCGGGGTTTAGGTTTGCCACCAAGTGCTGAAGTAATCTGAGTTCGCTGACTTGTAGTCCCTGTCGCGTAAATGTCGCCCATGCGTCTGGCAATAACCGGATCTCCAATGATGTACTTGTCCAGTCTCAGGAGACGATCGAGTGCGCCGATGTCTCCTAGCCGAGCAGATCGGAGCAGTAGAGGAGGATACTCGCGATAAATCACCCAGCATGGCAGCCATACACGAATGAAGTACTGGAGTTCGGGTGCCTCGCAGGCAGCATCAAATACCCGCTCTTCTTCCGAGTTCTCTAACACAGATTCAGAATCTAACTCGTCTAGATAAGTTCTGAGAGTGGATTCATCAGGCGGGAAAGGGACGCCCATGAATATTCTGACAATCGCACGTTTCTCTTCTTCGGTACATTGAGTGATTTCTTCTTTGAGTTCGTCATGGTCAATCTGAGGTATTTGGCGCAAAAGGTCGAGTGCATCGGATGCATTAAGTTCATCTGGGATGCCGTCAGCTATTGCCACCGCATTTTGCATCTTGCGGTGATTCCGATACATTCTTATCCATTGTGAGAGTGGGGGGCGTGACGGAAGTGGGTTCAGTTGTTTCTTGCCCAGCACAGTAATCCGGATGAGTTCTCGTAACCAATCAGCTGATGAGGCAATCTGTACTGCGAGGATGACAAACAACCACGGTTGCCCGCTGTTGCGTAATAACTTGAATGCTTCATCAGGGGAGATTGACATCAATATGAATGCTGTGTAAGTAGGGTCAATAAATCCTAATCATTGTACTCTGAGGTATATGCACGAATCGAGGTAAAAATACTGTATGTCGAGTGGACTGTGAGATTCACTCTGACGAAACAACCTCGAAGATTATCGCACGAAAGCGCGTATCTCCTATGTTTTCGACACGGTGTGTCCATGGACCATGCGAAGTGACTTCTCCAGCCTCGAGATTTGCTTCGATAACTTCTCCGTCTGGGAGCTCGATCCGAATCGTGCCGCCTTCGATCACATAAAAGGCCTCGTGAGGATGTTGATGCCATTCATCTCTTTCGCCTGGCTCAATCGTGAACTCTATCAGACGTACAGATTCATCCTGAAGCAGTAGTCGATAATGTTCCGGCGCGGCTTGGTGTGCCAACCCCGGAGCCCCGTGGTTATAGTCAGTATTGCCCGGACTGGCACACCCCCCGGCGGCCAGTGCCCCAAGCGATGAGATGAGTATGACTTGAATACGCTGCATAACTGTTAGCACGGGTTTTCTCCTCTACTGCTTGACATTCTACCGATCGGTAGGTAGTATAGCTATATGCGAGAAGAAATCCTCAATGTCGCTGAGCAAATGGTGCAGGAGCGTGGCCTGAGTGCTGTGAGCTTCCAACACCTTGCCGATGCCGTTGGGCTCAGGAAACCATCCGTTTTTCATCATTTCAAGACGAAAGAAGATCTCGCCAAGGCATTGGTTGAAAGATGCCAAACAAAGTACGGCGTCGAATACGGTGAAGTAATCAACTCTGACCAAAACGCCCCTGTGAAACTTCGCCGAATTGCGGACATATTTGAGAAGGGTCTGCGTGACGACAGACTCTGTCTGCTTAATTCTCTAGGACAAAGCATGCCAATGCTGTCCGCAGCCGTCCAAGACGATCTCCGCTTATCAGTGAGCCAATCGATTGATCGTTATGCACGTGTTTTTGAACAAGGCCAACGAGAGGGCACTCTACATTTTGAAGGAACCCCTACTGATGCTGCAGCTGCATTCCTAGCTTTAGTCGAGGGCCTTCAGGTTCTTTCCCGAGCAAAACGTGACCTAGATATGTTCAACAGGGCAGCTCGATCATACATCGAGTCGATTGTCGTATAGTTTTTTTGAACCCCGCACCTACCGATCGGTTGGTAGAAGAAGGAGCAAGATCATGAATTTAGATTTCACAGTCCACACCAAGCAATCTGCCACAGAGGCTTCTAAAGAATGGTTGCCAAACGGATTCATTCCGAACCTTCACGCGATTATGGCTGAGTCTCCCGCGTTACTTGAGGGATACAAGCGGCTCTGGGACCTATCGCTTGCTTCCTCTCTCTCAGCAGTTGAGGTTCAGGTGGTCATGATGACCGCAAACTTCGAGAACAACTGCCACTACTGCGTCCCGTGGCATACCTTCATCATGAAGCAGGGCAAAATGCCCGACGGCGTCATCGATGCACTGCGTTCGGGCGAGCCTCTGCCAGACCCGAAGCTCGACTCACTCAGGACATTTACACGCTTGCTTATCGAAAACCGTGGGCACGCGGGGGACGACGCACTCGCCGCGTTTCTGGACGCAGGTTACACACATCAGAACGCACTCGATGTTGTGCTCGGGCTTGCGGTCAAGCTGATGAGTAACTACACGAACGCGATTACGCACACCCCTCTCGACGATCCACCCAAGCAATTCGCCTGGACCAAGCCGCAGACATCGGCAACCTCATAGCCACACCCCAAAACTATCACTTAACCGACCAAAGGAGTAACCACCATGAGCACAGCAGTCGCTAAAGACAGAAGCAGTCTGAAATCAGTGAATCCATACAACGGCGAGATCCTCAAGACCTACGAGGAGATGACACCAGAGGCCGTTGATACGGCTATCGGCACCGCCGACAAAGCATATCGCGAATGGCGCGAAACTAGCTACGAGCACCGCGCTGATATCCTTCGGCGTGTTGCATCTCTGATGCGCGAGCGTCGTGAGGAACTCGCGAAGATCATGACACTTGAAATGGGCAAGAAGATCGGAGACGCACTTCCTGAGATCGATCTTTGTGCGACAATCTTCGATTACTACGCAGACGAGGGAGCCAAGATACTTGCTCCCAAGGAATACAAGACCTTTGAGGGTGAAGGAACGCTCATCCATCAGCCGACTGGCATCGTTTATGGCATCCAACCGTGGAACTTCCCATTCTATCAGCCATCCCGTGTGGCAGCACCCCAATTGATGGCCGGGAATGTTGTACTGACCAAGCACGCATCCAATGTGCCACAGTGCGCCGAGGCATTCGACGATATTCTCAAGGAAGCTGGCGTTCCTGAGGGCGTCCACACAAACCTGCAGTTGTCGGCACGCAACGCAGGTTCAATTATTGATGATGATCGCATTGTTGGCGTCGCGTTTACAGGCTCAAACCGAGGCGGCTCAGCAGTTGGTGAGCAGGCAGGCCGGAATGTGAAGAAGACGGTCATGGAGCTCGGTGGCGTAGATCCGTTCATCGTCCTCGAAGACGCTGACATGGACGCGACCATCGAGCGTTTCATGTTTGCCAAGTTGCACGCTACAGGTCAAATCTGTATCGCAGCAAAACGGATCATCCTCGTGGAATCGATCGCTCAAGAGTTCCTCGATCGTGCAAAAGAACGATTTGCTGCTCTGACACCAGGAGACCCACTGGACGAATCGACCGGTTATGGTCCAGTCTGCAACGAGAAAGCCGCCATCGACCTCGAGCGTCAGATTAACGAGTCTGTCAAAGCCGGCGCAGAAATCCTCGTTGGTGGTAAGCGGGACGGAGCATTCATCGAACCCACCATCTTGATGAACATCCCGAAGGACTCGCCGGCTGACTGCGAGGAACTCTTCGGACCTGTGGCTTTAATTCACATCGCAAAGGACGAGGAAGACGCGATCCGCATCGCCAACGACTCAGATTTTGGGCTCGGGGGTTCCGTTCACACCAACGACCTTGAGCGGGGCCGGAAGGTATCGGAACGCATCGAATCGGGCACGTGCTTCGTTAATCAGGTTTCGTGGACCTACGCGAGCATGCCCATGGGAGGCGTGAAGAAGTCCGGATTCGGGCGCGAACTTGCTGACCTCGGCATCATGGAGTTTGTGAACGCTAAGCTCATCCGTGTATTCGACAAGGATCATGTGATCTGAGCAATCAGATTCATTCGGCACACTCGGTCAAACGGCCGAGCGTGCGATTTCTATTTGCAAGTATCAGAAGGAGCCTATCAATGAAAAAAGTGTATGTGATCAATGCCCATGAGGAGTATGAGTTCGCTAAAGGTGAATTGAATCGAAGTCTTACGCAGATAGCCCTCGATCACCTACAAGGCGCTGGCTACGAGACTCGGTCGATCACTATGAAAGATGACTGGCAGGTCGACACTGAGATCGAGAAACATCAATGGGCCGACGCAGTTCTACTTCAGACGCCCGTCAACTGGATGGGTGTGACATGGAGCTTCAAGAAGTACATGGACTTCGTCTATTCCTACGGTATGGATGGCCGTATGTGCAAAGGTGATGGGCGTACACGATCCGATCCCAGTAAGCAGTACGGAACGGGGGGCACGCTCTCGGGTACCAAGTACATGCTGTCGCTTACTCTGAATGCGCCGCGTGAGTCGTTCAATGACCCATCACAGACTTTCTTTGGTGGAATATCGGTAGATGATCTCTTCAAGCCCATGCACCTGAACTTTGCGTTCTTCGACATGAAACCGCTGCCCACATTCGCGTGCTACGACGTCATGAAGAATCCGGATGTGGAGAACGACCTTGAAAAGTACCGCGAGCACCTTTCGATTGTGTTTCCGGGAAGTACAAAAGGGGCAATGTCTCGTTGAGCCAGAAGGCGGTATGCGTGTTGGTTCGGCACTGGCTAATCTTGAACACCCAGAGCTTGCCCGGCGAGACGCATGCCAAGCTTCCCAAAATTGTAGATGCCGAGGGGTTGCTGCTAGGAGCAGCGGAAAACCTTCAGCGAGCTAGACGGGCCCTGCTTAGAGGTGACAAAGCTATCCAACGAGCCATCGATTCTACACTGCCTAGCACGCTGCCCTACCCAACATCGGGTATAACTCCTCGGCCTAGGAGTGTGGCGGTCGGCTTGGAGAATCTATTTGATCATTGCCTATAGATCAGAATGGCCGACTTGATCGCGTGAGTCAAATCGATCCGTTCCCCCGCTATTGAATACAAAGCTTTGATTCGCAGCAGCGGGTCGAAGCTTTTTTCTTTAGTTGATTCAGATCAAGCACATACGGCTTACGCGAATCGCTGGAAAGCATCCCATCTCGGCTCTGATCCAGAAACACGAATACCCTTCCCCATGGGATACCAGCGGCTCAGTTGGACGAGTGAACGATCAATTTCAGTCACTCTTACTGACTCAACACATCAAGCATCAAACCCTATCAAACTCACTGAGTGGATGCAATCGCGATGTGCCGACATGATCCGTTCAATGATCCCTTCGGCAACGAGTGTGCTGATTGAGGTCAATATCGAGCGGCACTCTCTTACTGAGGTCTGGTCGGCCGTAGAGCATGCGGTTGAGTCCTTCGAGCGTTCGCTAAGAGATTCGTCTCCAATCAAATCACGTCTCGTCGAGATTCCGGTGTGCTATGACGTGCAGTTAGCGCCTGATCTGGAACAGGTTGCACAATCGCTTGGCTGTATGACAGATTACGTGATTGAGTTGCATTCGTCGTTCGATTATGTGGTTGACACGTTGGGATTCATGCCTGGATTTGGGTACCTCAGCCCGCTTCATGAAGCTTTACGGCTGCCTCGAAAAGAAACTCCGCTGCTTCGTGTGCCTGCTGGAAGTGTAGGGATCGCGGAGGGCATGACCGCGGTGTATCCGCACCAGAGCGCTGGGGGCTGGCATCTGATTGGGCGCACTCCGATGCGGTTATTTGATCCCACGAAATCTGATCCGACGTTGCTTCGGGTTGGGGATACGGTCCGCTTTGTGCGAATCACGCGTGATGATTTTGTGAGTATTGCCCGAGATCAATGGGGGAACGGGTGATGGGGGTGATGGAGGTCATTCAGCCGGGTGTTCTGAGCAGTGTTCAGGATACGGGGCGCAGCGGGTATCGCGACATTGGTGTGCCGAGCAGTGGGGCGTTTGACCTGACATCACTCCGACTCGGGAATCGGCTCCTTGGCAACAGCGAATCCGATTCGGCGATCGAGATGACGATGGTTGGCGGCGAGTTCCGCTTCCACTCGCGAGCGACGATCTGCATCACCGGAGTGCTCCCCTTCGAAGCGGCGATCACGGACGCTGATCGAAACGAACCCATCCAACACAATCAACCAGTCGAGGTCCCCGCTGGGTGCATTGTCAAGATTGGCCGATTCAAACATGGTATGAGGGGGTACATGTGTATAGCTGGTGGTATCCAATCGCCGCGGATTCTCGGGAGCCGATCAGCTCTAACTTCACTGCCTGAAGTGGGACTCGGATGCGCTTTGAAACAAGGCGATCGCTTGCCGATTGGTACGAACATGGTGTCCGAGTTCGATCAAGTCGATCAAGAGCACCCATCGGTTCAACGTGGACCGATAGAGCTGCAGATCGTACAAGGTGCACATCATCATCTCTTTAACGAAGCACAGCATGAGGCGATCGGAGAGCTTCAGTTTCGTGTTTCCGACCAGAGCAATCGCGCTGGTGTGCGACTAATGGGTGAGCAACTGCCAGCCGACATACCGAGTGGGATCCCGAGTGAAGGCACGCTTGCGGGGTATATACAGGTGCCTCCGTCGGGTGAGCCCATCATCCTTGGGGTCGATGGTCCAACCACCGGTGGGTATCCCGTGATCGGTTGTGTGATCGAAGCGGATATGCCCAAACTGGCTCAATGCTGCTTACGAGAACAGATCACCTTCCGATGGGTCTCGCGTGAAGACGCCCAATCCGCTCTCCAGAATCAACTCTCAAAGCTGCGTTCAACTCGGCCGTCTCACCCGGTCCGTGTTTCATGGGAACAGGAAGAACGACAACCCCATGTTTATCTGAGTTGCGATACCGGCGAAGCCCCCGAAGGACCACAACGCGATCATGAGCTCGCTCTGCTGCCCTATGTGACCGCGGCGAGTATCGCTTGCGGAGGACATGCAGGCGATGAAGTCTCGATGCGACAGGCGATCACGGCCGCGAAAGAGCACCGCTGTTTCATCGGAGCCCACCCGTCGTACCCGGATCGGGAGCACTTTGGACGAATAGAAATGAATATCGACCAAGTGAGTTTGGGCGAATCGCTCCGAGAACAACTGAGTTCGTTTTCGAAGATCGCCAACGAATGCGACGCTCGGGTCTCGTACATCAAAGCACATGGTGCCTTGTACCACAGGATTGCTCGTGATAACTCGTTTGCTCGGTGGTACTGGGACCTCTGTGTTTCGATTATCCCGCACGCATGCTTTGTGGGTCCAATGGGATCACCGAGTTTGGAACACCTTCGATCTGCTGGTGTGCCAGTGCTGGCCGAGGGTTTTTGTGACCGTGTCTACGAATCAGACGGCTCGCTCCGCTCCAGAAATCTAGTGGGAGCATGTATCACTGATCCTGAGGTCGCAATGACGCAAGCTGAGCGATTGGTGACCGAGTCCGGATGCCGATTCCTTTGTGTGCACAGCGACACGCAGAACGCGGTCGGTATCTCACAGACTGTAGATGCTCACCTCAGTGATCTAGGATTTCGGCCCGATTGATTCAGCATGAAACTCAAACTCCTCTATAATATTCTCATAGAGGAGATCGCATGAAGTTTACATTGAGTTTGATCGGGTTTGTTTTCGTGTGCATGACAACGGCTACGACTCCAGATGCGTTTGCAGAAGAACCGTTGCACCCAACCTCGGAATCGTTCAAGCGTTCTGGGTACGATTTCCTTTGGGAGATCATCCAAGATGAATACGACGAAATCGAATCCGAGGATGAATCGATCACTCGGAGACACTTCGAGATTATCGATTCGTTTATTCGTGCCGGGTCTCATTATGGTGATCAGCTCTTAAATAAGCGAGATTCCTTCCGCGAGTTCTATCCTGAGTTACTAGAGATCGACGACACGCCACCGTTGTATGTGCAGTATCGTTACCACAGCTCACAACCGAGCTGGGAGGGTCAGGATCAGGAGTTCCGCTGGCACGGCGATCGGCTCCTGGAGATCGCGTACCAGATGGAAGAAACCGACTACCCGTCATATATCTCCGCGGTTACCTGGCTCCGCGCCGCCTCGTACCTGGAGGAGTTTGGGCATGACGATGACCGCCGAACGGTTGAACTGGCACGCGAGCGTGGGATGGACCTGCTTGTTGAAGCCGCGGATCTTGATAAGATTGATCCCCAGTTCCATGAGTTTCTCGCGCTGCGAATCGCGTACCACGGCTCAAAGTACACGACTCTCCCTGCCTCTGAGAAAGATGGATTCAACGCGAGACTGCTTTCCAATAAAGCAGCCGACCCATGGATTGGGCATTTCAGTACTGGATTGCATCAACGAGCTTTGGCTTGGGAGGCACGCGGAAGCGAGTACGCACGCGACGTAACCGACGAGCAGTGGGAGGGGTTCTATCATCACCTCACGATCGCCAACAAGCACATGACCAAAGCGTGGGAACTTCATCCGAGCTGGCCCGAGGCCGCGAATGAACTCATCACTGTAACGATGGGTCATCAGGTGGACAGGGATCGTGACATCCACTTCTGGTTCAACCAAGCGATCAGCGCTCGTATTGATGACTACGCAACCTACACCGATTTCGCGTACGCGTTAACACCCAAATGGCAGGGGAGCATGGAGCATATGTATGCTCTGATGAACTTCATCATCAATCAGTCCGAGCAGGTGGACAACATGGGGCGCGTGCTTGTCGGGGTCATGAATACGACCTCCAATCAGATCGACGACCCGCTCCTTATTCTCACAGATCAGCGGCTGCTTGATCCTGCGACAGATCTGATGCTCTACGAACTCGATCACGGCCCTGAGTATCACAACAACCCCTGGAGGTACAAGAACCTCCGAGCATTGGCTCTCGGACACTTCGAGCTCGGGAACTATGCCAAGGCCTCTGAACTCTTGACCAGGGGTGGGGGCGGAGTTGAACAGGGCTGGACGGTGTGGAGAGAATCGACGCGATTTCAGCGATGCGTCCCGCTTCTGATGTCACCGGCCGTAGTGGACGTGATTGCGGGGTTGGTAGCGTTGGATAACGATGACATCCCCAATGCGAACGCCGCCTTCGTGCGAGCAAAGGGCGTGCTTGAAAGCAATGAGGATGTGGTGATTGAGAGCCCCGATGGCGATCCGCTTGACTCAATCGATCGCTTGATTCAAATCACCCAGTAGTTGATCAGACTCCACTCTTCGCGCATCCTTAATCTATTCTGCATCATTGCTCCGGTATGGTGACCTGCGATTCCTCGCACTCGATGCTTTCAAAGGTCAATCCATGCGACACCCCATTCTTTGTACCCTTGTACTCGCCCATTGCGCTCATGCCCAGAGTGGGTTCACGATGCAATCGCTGGACACGATCCCGCTTGAGCGTGGGGCCGAGATCATCGCGCTCGACCAGACGAATCAGCAGCTGGTCATCATCGGCGGAGGGGGCGTCAGCGTACTTTCACTCGAGAGCCAGCTGATCCTCGAGAAGTTTCCGATGCCCTATCAACGCGACGGTGAGTACTGGGAGCCGACATCCGTCGCGATTGACCCCAATGAGCGTGATTTCGGGGTCATCACGTGGATCCCGCAAGCGGATCAGCGGGCAGCTACGCAAGGCATCCTCCAGTTCTTCGACACGGATTCATTCGAAATAATCACAACAGTCGAAGTCGGTCATCACCCGGACTGCGTGGTGTTCTCGCTCGATGGGAGTTTGATCCTTGTTGCCAATGAGAACGAACCCGTCGGGGATACTGATTTGGCAGGCGGCGTCACGATCATCGATGTGGCGAGTGTCGAGCGTATAGATGAAACAACTACGCTTGAGGGCATGAGTTTCGAGTATGATTCTCCCGAGCTTTCTTCCCTTCGCATCTCTGCTTCGAATATCGCGAATCCTGAGTTGGATGTCGAGCCGGAATACATTGCGCCGACTTCAGATGGATTCTGGGTATCACTCCAAGAAAACAATGGATTGGCATTCTTCGACTACGCCGAGTTCAGGTGGTCGAAGGTCCTCAATCTCGGCACCAGCGATGCCCCTCTTGATCCCTTTGACAATAGTCGGATCGACCTCCAAGGCGGACTGGGTATCGAGATGCTCTACCAACCGGACACAGTCGTGGCGTTTGAAGCAGATGGTGCTGAGTATCTGCTCCTTGCCAACGAGGGCGAGGGGGGCGACGCCGACTCGATCCAGTTGGGTGAAGCGATTGTGCGAGGGCTGCTGGATCCGGAGACCGTGTCTCAGCTGAGCCGAGAGCTGAGCAAGGACGAGCGGGCTTCAATTCAGAAACTCCGCATCTCAACCATCGACGGCGATCAAGACGGCGACGGCGATATCGATGTCCCAACCACACTCGGCGCTCGTGGAGTTTCCATCTTGAACGCTTTCACGGGTGAGCTGGTTTGGGAATCACGCGAGCAACTCGAAGTCGTCTCCGCAATGATCCGTCCCGACCTCTACAACCACGGCGACACAAGAAGCGATCGCAGCGGACCAGAACCAGAGGGATTAGCGGTCGGTTACATTGACGGGCGAGCCTTGGGATTCGTTGGACTTGAGAGATCTCACATGATCTTACTGTATGACCTCACAGATCCGACGAACCCAATGCTGCTGGATGTCGCCGCGTTGGATGAGTCGTGTTATCCGGAGGGATTGAAGTTTGTGACCCACAATCAGCGTTCGTACCTCTATGTCGCGACTGAGGGGTGCAACGAGCTATCCATCTTTGAAATCATTCAAAGCAAGTAAAAACCCCTCGTTTCCGAGGGGCTTTGATTCAATGTAAATGCCAGATCGGATTAGCGACGACGGCGGGTGCCAACGAGGCCGCCGACTGCGAGCAGTGCAACGGTGCCTGGGGTTGGGACAGCGCCTGGTGATCCGATGAGTGCAGCCTCGTCGTTTGGAAGGCCGAGGTTGTCGTTGAAGAACGAAGCCGAGGTGTATGCACCGTTAACTCCATCAACGGAGTACTGTGCGTTACCCATTGCATCGAACTCCCAGGTTGCGAACGTGGTGTTGTGGTCACCAGTGAACGACTGTGAAGTAACGAGGGTCGCTCCAGCGGAGTTTCCATCGTAGAGGAAGACGCCATCGCCGGACTGTCCGAGGTTTCCGCCGCCTGTAGCTGAGCCGAGGTTGGCCACAGCGCCCCAGATGGAAGTGAAGGTTGCCAGATCGGTCGCGTCAGCGCCAAGAACGAAGACTGCGGACTCACCCGAGCTGAGGATGAACGAGGTCATCGCGCCAGCGTTGGTTGGATCTGCGGAGTCGTCTTCGTAGAAGAGCGATCCGGTGTCGAAGGTACCTGCGCCGTTGTAGGTGACTTCGAACCAGTCGTTGGTTCCGTCCTCACCCGACAGACCGCCGTAGATTTCGGACACGTACACATCAGCCGAAGCGACCGAAGCGATGCCTGCGAGAACAACCAGTGTTGCTGCGATTTTCATGATTCTCTCCTTTTGCACATTTAAAATGCACGTTGTTTGAATGACGGCTCTCTCTATCCGCCATTGAATCTCCGACGAACTCTCCTCGGATAGTCAAAAATACACGCACCGATGTTATTGTTCTTGCCCAATGACATTAACCTTGCGCAAAGCATGCCCGTTAATCTTTAAGCTTTGCTAACGCGACCTTCAAATACACTTAACGTTAATGTTGAAGCTTCACGCAATCACCCTGTCAGAATACTGCAAGTTGATCAGGCAGAGCCGCTTTGATTCTGCAGCACTCATTGACGGGGATTCACATGAAAGTCACACAGCCGACAGATGTCGTAAGCAAAAAGCAAAATGGGTTTACACTCATCGAACTGCTCGTCGTGATCGCGGTCATCTCTTTGCTCATCGGTATTCTCCTTCCATCACTCGGCAAAGCACGCGAGACGTCAAAACGCTTGCAATGCTCGTCGAACCTCCGTCAGTTCGGGGTCTCCTTCGCGACCTACTCAAGCTCGAACAAGGGATACCTCAGCTCTGGTCCGTTCGACAACAGAGTCCGAAAGCATGCCAAGGGGTACCAACTCACTAAGAAATGGGATCGCAAACCCGATGACACACGAGGAACCGTTGAACGCATCGGATGGATCCACGACATCGTAAAATACGGCGGGTTCCGTCCCAGTGAGCTCCTTTGCCCCACAGCTCCTGCGCAGTACAACCAGAATCTCAACACAGAACGCATGAACGACGAGGGCTACGGCGACCCCTACACCCAAGAAACACGCGATGCGCTCATCACCAAGGGTTACAACACCAACTACACGCAGTCGTGGTACATGGCGTATACGCAGTGGAAAACCAACCGCATCGGACAGACAGGACAACCTGCCGACCCACAGCGGGGTGTGGTAGGACCGATGCGTGAGCACTCGACACAGGTGGTTTCCACCTCCGTCGTCCCGCTGCTTGCCGATGCACGTGTTGATGCGAGCTCGGAAGACACCAACGACACGATTGATCTAATCGACGAAACACTCCCGGCGTGCAAGTCCGTCACCGATGGTCCGACCTGGCGCAGCGGTCTCACCTGGGCCTCGCATGATTTCAGCGATTTCGGTCCAGCCCACGGCTCAAACTCCGGAGGGTTTTTCCGAGGGCACGATCGCACACAGGGCAACTTCTTGTTCGCAGATGGGCACGTCTCGGTGTTCGAGGACCTGAACGGAGACAAGACCTTCACCTACGACGGCACCGCCGAGCCTCGGATACATGGCGGCGCGGTGTACCCCGATTTTGATCCAAGCAAGATATTCACCGGCGAGTTGCTCACCGGCAGATTCCAGTAAGTCATCAGCAACATGTATTTGTTCACTCACGAGCTGTGGAAAGCTCTTTAAAACAGAGGAAGAGAGAATCATGAAGTTTCAAAGTACAAAGGTATTGGGATGCGTGACCGCGCTGGCCCTTCTCGCGGGAGCCTCGCAGGGGCAGGTTGTTATCAATGAAGTCTACGAAAACCCTCCGGGATCGGGGTCGCAGAACGATGCGGTCTTGGAGTTCATCGAGCTCTACGGCAAACCCGGCATGGATCTGACCGGATACGCGGTCGGCCTGTTCAAAGGCGGCGCAGACTCGGACGGCGATGACATCCCAAGCGTCGCGGCTGACGTCGAAATCGACGAAGCATTCTCGCTTGATGGACTCTCGCTGGGTTCCAACGGATTCCTGGTGCTCTACAACGGATCAGAATCACAGTCACTGATCCCGCTGGTCCTCCCTGTCGAGGGGGAACAGAGCGCGTCATTTGTGGACACTTTCATCACCAACCCCAACGACACGCTCGGCAATCTTAGCAACGATGACTCATCGACCTACCTGCTTGTCCGTCGCCGTCCAGGACACAGCATCTCCAACGGCGAGAGCGTCTACAGCATGGAATACACCATGTGGAAAGACTCCGGGATCGACGTCGATTACGACGGCAAGCTCGACTACGGCGTCGAGGTCCCAGTAGGTATCGCTCCGATGCCTCTGAAAATCGATCCGCTCCAGATCATCGACGAGGTCGCGTGGTCTAACAACGGCGGCAAAGAGTACGTCCGCTCATCCGAGCAAGAAATATCCGATACCACAGGCTTCAACCCCGACGCGGTGTCTCGTCTCGAGTACTACGGCTCCAATCCGATGCTCGGACAGCGGATCAACTCCGATATGGAAACCGTCCCGACACGCATGGCCGACGAGTCATGGATCTACGGCGAATGCACCGGGTCATCGCTCGACATGACCTACGACGACACCCGCTACGGCGCTCCAACCGATCAGAGCGGCGACGGATTCGCGGATATCGCGATCTCCGCTGGGAGCGATTCGTTCAAGCTCACTCCAGGGACGTTCAACGACCACGCTGCGACTGGGATCACCCAGTTCCGCTTCGTTGAGGGTGATCTCAACTTCGACGGCGTCGTTGACGCTGCGGACCTGGATCTGTTCGACACAGCGCTCTTCGGCGCGGACCTCGACGCTACTGAAGACTTCATCGATCCGGACACCGAAACCACATTCCCGGATCCAGACAACCCAGGATCAAATCTCCAGGCGTACGTCTTTGAAGGGCGTTTGGCGAATGCGTACCTCGCCGCGGCGTGCCTGAGCGATCTTGACGGCACCGAAGTGCCTGGTTCAGACGACCGTGACGTCCTCGCTGGAATGGTCGGCACGCTCTGCGAAGCAGACTTCACTGGTGAGGGTGATCTGAACTTCCTTGATGTTTCAGCGTTCCTGACCGCGTTCGGGAACCAGGATGCCTCGGCGGACTTCACGGGCGAGGGACAGTTCAACTTCCTCGATGTCTCCGCGTTCCTCACCGCGTTCGGTATGGGCTGTCCATAACGAGCAATCGTGTCATACAAAAATGAACAAGGGACCGGTTTGAAACCGGTCCCTTTTCTTATTCAACTGAGTTGAATGGGCAGACCCGGACTTGAACCGGGGACACCGGCATTTTCAATGCCGTGCTCTACCAACTGAGCTACCTGCCCCATGCAATCCATGATCGGATGCGTGAAAGCAAGAATAGACCCAAACTCGCCCGCGTCAACCCCAGCAGGCGGATGATCCGCACAGTTTCACCGTCAGGGTCCGCATGGATCGATCGGTATGGTTATACGGTCCCAGAGACACCAATCCGGGCAAAGACGCTCAGGAACGGATACCATTGCTCCATGACTCAAGTAGCCACCACCAGCGAGAACACAACTGAACCGAAGACCCACAAACCTCTGCTCGAGGTCAATGGTCTCAAGACCTACTTCCCGATCCGTACGGGACTGCTCCAGCGTGTGACGGATCACTTCAAAGCCGTGGACGATGTGTCGTTCTCCATCGGTGAGGGCGAAACACTCGGACTTGTCGGCGAATCGGGATGTGGCAAGACCACCGTCGGACGCACACTGCTCCGCTTGGTCCCCGCGACCGCCGGCACGGTCACCTTCGAGGGACGCGATGTCTTCGGTGCTTCAGGCAACGAACTCCAGCAGCTCCGCCGGAACATGCAGATCGTGTTTCAGGACCCCGCGGGCTCGCTGAACCCTCGCATGCGGATCGCATCGATCGTGGGTGAACCCCTCATCATCCACGGCCTCGTCACCGACAAAGCAGAGCTCCGCGAGCGGGTCGAATCACTGCTCGAACGCTGTGGGATGCCACGCGCCGCGGCAGATCGATACCCGCACGAGTTCTCAGGTGGTCAACGCCAGCGCATCGGGATCGCTCGAGCACTGGCGCTTGAACCCAAGTTCATCGTTTGTGACGAGCCGACTTCGGCGCTCGACGTATCGATCCAGGCGCAGGTGATCAACCTGCTCATGGACCTCCAGGAAGAGTTCGGGCTCTCGTACCTCTTCATCTCCCACGACATGGCGGTCATCCAGCACGTTTGCAAGCGGATCGCGGTGATGTACAAGGGCAAGATCGTGGAAGAAGGATCGCGCGAGAACATCATCGAGAATCCTCAACACAAATACACGCAATCCCTGCTCTCCGCTGTTCCTGAACCAAACCCACGCAAAACCAAAGAGCGAATCGTGTTTGACGGCGGCGCTATGTGATCCATGGATATCACGAAGCGCCCAATCCGGAGGGCGCCTCGCCCAGATGATCCGAGAATTCGATTCCTGATCGAGCTATCGCGTGCGCTGGGAAGCTACGGCACCGCGGCGCATCGACTCGAAGCGACAATCACGCTCTGCGCCCATGAGTTCGGTATCGAATGCCACGTGTTCTCCACACCGACATCGGTATTTATCTCGGTTGAACACGACGGGAATCAATCGACCTATCTCTCACGCATCGATCCGGGTGAAACGAATCTCTCCAAGCTCCGCCGCTTTGATGAAGTTTTCAACGCGGTACTCGCTGGACGCCTCTCGCCGCTCGCTGGTGTCCGGAAGATCAAGAAGATTGTCCACGAGAAGGATCCCGTCCCGATCTGGGTGAGCATCCTCAGCGGCGGGGGGGTCGCAACCTCAGCCGCGGTATTCTTTGGTGGTGGGGTCAAGGAGATGGCTGGCGCCGGGATCATTGGACTCGTCATCGGACTGCTCGGAGTCTTTATCGGAAAGAACCGCGAGTACGCGCGATTGATGGAGTTCCTTGCAGGATTCTTGTCCGCGTACATCGCCAGCACGTTCTCGCTGTTCATCGGCCCATACGCTCCGGGGATTGCACTGCTCGCCGGAATCATCATCTTCATCCCTGGACTCACGCTCACTATGTCCATGACCGAGCTTGCAACACGAAACGTGGTCTCAGGATCGGCGCGGTTCTTTGGCGCGATGATGATCTTCCTGCTCATCGGATTCGGGTTCGCTGCGGGGAACCAGACCGCCAATACCATGTTCGATCTTCCCGCTGCTGTAGAACCTGACAGCGTATCTCAGGGGTGGAAGGTCCTTGCTGCGTTCGTCTCAGCGAATCTGTTTGTGATTGTGTTCCGCGCCAAGTGGTCCGACGCGTGGGGCATGACGATGGCCGTCTTTGTGTCATATTACAGCGCCCGCTTTGGTTCAAACCACCTGGGACCTGAGCTCGGCATCTGCTTCGCAGCATTGTGCCTTGGGGGGTTGGCAAACACATATGCTCGCGCTATGGATCGCCCCTCAGCAACAATCATGCTCCCCGGGCTGCTCATGCTTGTGCCCGGATCGATCGGGTTCCGCAGCATCCAGATGTTCATCCATCACGACACGGTCTCTGGAGTGCAGACCGCGGTCAGCGTCCTGATGCTCGCATCGGCGCTTGTGGTCGGTTTACTCCTGGCAAATGTGGTGATCCCACCCCGCAAAGTGCTGTAAGGTCTCGTTACGAGCTCTTGCTGTTGTTGATCGATTCCTTGATTGAGAGATGCTGCTCAAGAAGCTGCGAGTACGACGAACGGATCGGTTCACCAAGAGCCGGCAGGAACGTTGAGCGGAGCTGATCAGCGACGCTCGGCGCCTGATCCGCGTCCTCCTGTGAGTTGATCAGCACCTCGAACTCAAAGTGCCAACCGAGATCGTGGACATCGTCGATATGAATCCGTGTCGATCCGATAAGGTACAGCTCGCGGACCTTGGTCACGGTCAACCAGACCGGAAGAGCGGCTTGACCGAACCGCTCGTGGAGTTCTTCAAGAGATAGAATCGAGTACTCTGAAACCTTCGGCCCTACCTGATCTGGACGCTCATAGAAAATGTACTCGATGGGCTCGGGAGATCCGATCCCGCGTTCTACAGCGACCGCTTCTCGTTTTTTGAGTCGCCCTCGCGTGATGTTGTAGTACGTGTCCGTCTGACGGATTTTCGCAACCTTGGTCGCACCGATCTTCTGACAGATTAATCGCGCCAGGTTCGGGTCACGCAGCTCGGCTTTCCACTCAAGATTCTTCATGCGTGTACCATCGGCGTTCCTTGACCAAATTACTTGATGGAATCGAGGGTTTCGAGCAGTTTCGCCTCATCCCAGACCTCGATCCCCAGCGACTCTGCTTTGGAGAGCTTCGACCCCGCCTTCTCTCCAGCAATCAGCAAATCTGTAGACTTTGAGACTGATCCCGTGACCTTCGCTCCCAGCCCCTCGAGGCGCTCACTCAGTTCCGTTCGTGAGAAGTGCTCCAACGTGCCCGTCAGCACGATCGTCTTTCCAGAAAATGGCGTCTCGATCACATCTCCCGGCTCAACATAGTCCGTGCTTGCAAGCACAACCCCAGCGGCTTTCAATCGCTCAAACGCGTCGCGAGCCGCCTGGGAATGGAGATACTCATAGACGATCGGCGCGGTATCGGCGCCCAAACCGGTCTCATAGGTTTCTTCCAGCTTGTCTTTGCTCCCGGTAAGCTGCTCACGTTTGGTTTGGCTCATGGTGTTGACCGCTGTCGGCATCAGCATCCAGAGAGAGGCAGCCCACAACGCATCAATATCCGCGAACCGCTTCGCGAGTTGCTTTGCGGTCGTTGTGCCGATGTGTCTGATCCCCATCCCCGCAAGTACACGCGCCAGCCCCTGACTCTTCGCGGCTTCGATCCCCGCGAGCAGCTTATCGACTTTCTTCTCTCCCATGCGGTCAAGCTCGAGCAGCTGATCGCGATGCTCTTTGAGATTGAAGATGTCTGCGAAGTGATTCAGAGGGATAGCGGACTGGCGGATCAGATCAATGGTCGATTCGCCGAGCCCTTCGATGTCCATCTGCTTGCGACCAGCAAACCAGACGAGCTTCTCGCGGATCTGCGCGGGACACTCCGGATTCATGCATCGACGCGTCGTTTCGAGCTTTGGATCATCGAGCGAATCCGCCGGCTCGACTTCGAGCGGTGATTCACACGCCGGACAATGATCGGGGGGGATCACCGCACTCGCATCACGCGGACGCTTGGACTCAATCACCCCGACGACCTGCGGGATGATCTCCCCAGCTTTCTCAACCTCAACCAGATCCCCTATATGCAGGTCTCTGGTCCGGATCATGCCGTAGTTATGCAGCGTCGCGTGCGAGACGGTTGTTCCAGCGAGCAGTACAGGCTCAAGCGTTGCGCGAGGGGTGATCTTGCCCGTCTTCCCGACCTGGTGCTCCACATTGAGCAGACGCGTTTCCTTACGCTCCGCAGGGAACTTGTACGCGATGCACCAACGTGGTGATTTGCTCGTCGCGCCGATTCGGTCTTGTTGAGCATACTGATCGACGCGGATAACCACCCCATCAGTCGCGTAATCGAGGGAGTGTCTGATCTGATCGATCCGATGCACGGCACCGATCACCCCGGCGATATCGTCCTCAATAGATCGATGGTTCCCGACATCAAACCCCATCGCCGCGATCCGCTCGCAGAACTGTGCATGTCCATCAGCGAATGTGTCGTCGCTGAGCTCTCCGCGTCCGTGTGCGACGAATCCGAGCTTGCGAGCCGCGATGATCTTGGGATCCAGACTCTTGAGCGTACCTGAGCATGCGTTCCGCGGATTCATGAACGGCTCATCCCCCGCGTCCTGACGCTCCTTGTTGATCCGCTCAAACTCTCCCAGCGGGATATACACCTCGCCTCTGACCTCTATGACTTCTGGGTTGCCTTCAGTATCGAGCTCCAGCGGGATGGAACGGATCGTGCGCGCCGCGTGGGAGACGTCGTCGCCCTCTGATCCATCGCCACGCGTGAGGGCGCGGATAAACTTCCCGTTTTCGTAGCGGATGGAGAGAGCTACGCCGTCGATCTTGGGTTCGCATGTGAACTGGATCTGCGAAGTTCCACCCTGAAAGAGTCCACCCTCATTCGAGCCCTCAGAACCTAGCCCCTTATTCATTCGCTCTACCCAAGAACGGACCTCGTCCTCGTTGTAGGTGTTGTCGATCGACAGCATCGGGATCGTGTGGGGCAGCGTCTCAAAGCCTTCAATCGGCTCACCTCCGACACGAGCGGTGGGGGAGTTGGGGTCGCTGAGCTCAGGATGCTTTGACTCAAGCTCCGCAAGCTCCCTGAGCAACCGATCAAACTCGGGGTCAGACATGATCGGGTCCGCGTCCGTGTAGTACGCGGTGTTTGCGCGTCTGAGCAGTGCTCGCAGTTCAAGGATTCGGTCTTTCGCTTTGCTCACGCGGACATGATACGGGGGAATCGCGTCCGCGGTGCTATCATCCGTCATGAGCGCAAAGCTGATCGATGGGCGGGCATTGGCTGAGGAGTTCCGGAGGGAAACCGCGGAGCAAGCCGCGCTGATGCGCGAGCGGGGGAACCCCGCGAAACTCGACGCGGTGCTTGTCGATTCGGGAGACAACGGGGCGCGTGTGTATGCCGAGAACCAGGCGAGAACCTGCGAGAGTCTTGGGATCCAGTACACGCTCCACGAACTCGAGCAGGGATCCTCACAAGACGCGATCGATACCAAGATCCGTGAGCTGAATCAGGACCCCAGCGTGCACGCGATCATGGTCCATATGCCGCTCCCAGAGCACGTGGACGCGCATCACATCAAGATGCTGATCGCGCCGGATAAGGACGTGGAGGGGGTCAACCCCGCGAACATCGGGAACGTGGTCTACGGCCGATCCATGCGTGCCCCTTGCACCGCCCTCGCAACACTCAAGCTGATTGATTCCACAGGGTTGGACCTCAAAGGCAAACGCTGCGTCGTCGTCGGAGCATCGGTTGTGGTGGGGCGTCCGATCGCGGTGCTTTTAATGCAGCGAGAAGCAACCGTGATCAGTTGCAACAAGTATACCGAGGGACTGAAGGACCTCTGCCGATCTGCAGATGTGCTCATCCCAGCTGCCGGCGTTGCGGGACTGATTACTGGTGATATGGTCAAACCAGGTGCTCTTGTGGTCGATGTTGGTGTCAATCGGATCATGGATCCGGAGACCGACAAGCGGAAGACGGTGGGGGACGCGGATTTCGAGGGGGTTTCCCAGGTCGCCGGCTGGGTTTCTCCAGTGCCCGGCGGGGTTGGGCCGATGACGGTCGCGGTGCTTCTCCACAACGTTGTGGAGCTCGCTCAGGGCTGAGGACTCGAAATTCTGACCATTCTTCCACGAATATCATTTGAGCATTGACTCTTGAAAGGCCCAACCATTGAATACCCCCATGCAAACACTCGGATTCCTCCCCAATCTCGGCTGGCCGGAAATGCTCATCATCGGCATCATCATGCTGTTGCTGTTTGGGCGTCGTCTCCCTGAAGTCGGCAGAAGTCTCGGACAAGGCATCGTTTCGTTCAAAAAAGGACTCAAAGAAGTCGGTGACGAGATCAATGTCCAATCCAACGAGAACGTGTACCAGCCCAAGTTTGATGCCGCGAAAGCACCGAATAACCCGGATCAGAACGCTTCGGCTCAC
Source organism: Phycisphaerales bacterium (assembly GCA_965250055.1). Taxonomy (GTDB): domain Bacteria; phylum Planctomycetota; class Phycisphaerae; order Phycisphaerales; family UBA1924; genus UBA1924. The sequence continues at coordinate 1,037,079 of OZ252285.1, forward strand.
ACGTCCTCGAACATCCAGTCCGAGCCCGTCGAGGCACCTAAGAGCGATTCAAGCTCTTCATCATCCTAATTCCACGTGATTTGTTCAGAAACGGCTTTCCGATGCCGGATCAGGTGCTTATCATTGCGACCCGCTTCCTGAAAGCGGAATCAAAACCTTTGGCGAGGTAGCTCAGCTGGCTAGAGCGTAGGATTCATAACCCTAAGGTCGAGAGTTCAAGTCTCTCTCTCGCCATTCCAAGAACGCCTTTCTTCTTCAAGAAACGCGTTTTTTTCTTTTTTTGGGTGTCATGCACGATGCGTTCCTGCGTTAATCTAGTACACCTCTATGGAGTCAAGCTATGGAAGCAAAGGTACTTGTGGGCGGCGTTGTGGGTATTGGTTTGATCGCGGTTGCCGGGATTCTGATTCTCGGCAGCGATTCGGAGGGTTCTTCCATCCAGAACACCGCATCGACCGGTCAGAACGTGATCAACATCGATCCGGGACTCAGTGCGTACGAGATACCAGAGGTTGAATCAGACCAAGCCGAAGAAGTGGATACAGAACCGCGTGATCTTCAAGCATCACGTCGCAACGGTGGTCCCGGCGGACGTGAAGGACGCGGGAACCGCTTTGAAAATTTCGAGGCGCGGCTCATGGAGTTCGATGCAGACGGCGACGGGATGCTCAACGAGGAAGAACGAGACGCGTTGGCCAACTCGTTCCGTCAACGCATGATCGACCGCTTCGATGCCGACGGCGATGGGATCGTGAGCATCGAAGAGCAGTTCGCGGCTCGCCGGGAATCCATGCTCAACTCACGCAGGGGACAGCGCATGCGTGACCAGTTCGACGCTGACGGAGACGGCACACTCAATGAAGAAGAGCTCGCTGCGATGAACGCAGAAATGGATAACAGGGAAGCCGAACGCTTAGCGGAGATCGTTTCCGAATACGATCTCGACGGTGACGGCGAGATGTCACTCGAAGAAACCGTTGCGATGCAAGATCAGCAGTTCATGGAACGCCGACAACAGATGGACCAGTTCGCGATCCAGTTCGATCAAGACGGCGACGGGAATCTCAATGCAGACGAACGACTTGATGCGCGAGACACGATGATCGAGCAACGCGAACTGGATCGCTTCCGGCGCCGCTACGACACCAACGGCGATGGCGAGATCGGCACCAGCGATTACGACCGCTTCACCGATGCCTACGGCAAGAAAGAACCCTACGCGGATGTGAATCGCGACGGGATTTACAACATGGACGATGTCGTGATGTTCCGCGACATGACCGAACACGTCAACGGCGATGATGACTAAGTCATTCGAGGTCTCGGTTTATTCAAAGCTGGATGAGACGACGTTGGCGTAGACCGGCGCCCAGTCATACCCATCGAAGTACCCACCGGCCTGCGCGCACTGGATGGCGAGCCAATCGCCGGCGATCAGCGATGGGCCGGCCGCTGGGGTTGTGGTTTCGTATCCAACGAGTGAGTCACTGAGACCGATCTCTTCAAAGATCTGGAGTTGCTCGCTTTCATTGAGCTCCACCGATCGTTGTTGGCCGCACGCACCCAGAAATAGGGTGGTGGCTGATACAGCGGCAATCAAAGCCGCACGTGCGCAGTGTGTGTTCGAGTCGCTCATGTTGTCCCCATCGAGTCGATTCTCAGCAATCTTGTGCGAAACTGATGACCATGCAGAACTCGGTCAACATTGCGCTTCGAATGTGTCGATAAGGGTAGAGATACCACAAAAAGCCCTAAGTTTCGAGGATTTTATCGGCTTCCTGTGTTAAATTATCAGTAGGGACAGTGGTAGTAGGTCTTGCATGGAGTGCAGTATGCCGCGTCTCTCTTGGCACAGCTTGTTCAGTTTGCTTTCCGCGACGGCCATCCCGCTGAGCACTCCGCTTGTATCCGTACTGCCAACAAACACTTACGCCGCTTCGCACAACTTGGACTCTCAGTCACAGCCCTCTGATCCCGCATTGGGTGTCGATCCTGCACGAGATGGTCGCGGATATCTTGTTACTGGGATCCGTTTGGGATACGGCATCGAGCATCGCGACCTTCCCGACCTGACACCATTGCTGCAGATCCAGGTGCCGCTCAGCGTGGTTGAGGATGGCTATATCGGAGCTGTCCCCGAACAGGCAACCGAGTCAGTCACCATCGGACAGATCGGTTCCAACGGTCCCGTCGTCCTCTACGGCAGCGCTCTGGCAGCAATCAACCAAGCGGTACGCGACGAGCTCGAATCTCAGTTCGGACTCCTCGGACACCTGGTGACCCCTTCACCAGACGAGATTGCATTCCAAACCACTCAGGAAGACCTGCGTGGACCTGGTGAGCATCCGATCACGATTCTGGTTTGGCCCGCGACGGTCGGCGAGGTCCGGACCGTTGCTCTTGGCGATCGGATCGCAGAACGCGAGAGCGATGACGATGAATCAAATGTCAATCATCCGGCGCACAAGCGCCAACGTATTCGCTTGGACATTGGAAAGGGCGATCTCCTGACCAAGAGCCGAGTGGATGACGAGATCCATCGACTCAATCGACATCCTGGACGACGCACAGATGTCTCGATTGCTCCATCGCGAGAGCAGGGAGCGGTGGTCGTTGATTACCTGATCTCTGAACCCAAGCAATGGACGGCGTACGCGAGCATCTCTAATACCGGCACGCGCAGCACCAACGAATGGCAGGAACGCTTCGGCTTTGTCCATCGTCAGCTCACGGGACAGGACGATATCCTGCAGATCAACTACATCACCGCCGGATTCGAGGCGTCGCACGCGGTGTTCGGATCGTATGAGTTCGATCTGGGTCCTGACTTTCGTGCCAAGATCCACGGGCGTTGGAATCAGTACACCGCGTCCGACGTGGGGCTCGGATTCGAGAGCTTCAAGGGTGAGGGTTACGAGTACGGCGCAGAAATCTCGACCAATATCTGGCAAGACGGCCCACGCTTCCTCGATCTCTTCGGCGGGATTCGATTCGAGAACATTGACGTAGAGAACAGAATCCTGCTCATCAGCGGCAACGAGAACTTCCTGCTCCCCTTCGCAGGGTTGCGGTACCAAAAGTCCACGCCGCTCCATACCTCGTATGGTGAGATCCGATTCGAGACCAACCTCGCGCGTGCTGCGGGAACCAGCGAGAACCGGATTGGTGCTCTTGGACGTCCGCTCGCGGAGAACGAGTTCTCAACACTGAGCGGGCAGCTCACACACTCGTTCTTCCTCGAACCGATCTTCGATCCCGACGGGTTCCAAGGCAGCCGAGGGGTGGACGACATGACCCTCGCTCACGAGCTTGTGCTTTCTGTGCGTGGACAGAGCAGTCTTGGATCTCGATTGGTCCCGAACTTCCAGAGCGTCGCGGGTGGTGCATCGACCGTCCGGGGATACAAAGAGTCGGTCGCGGTGGGTGACAACTCAATTATCGGAACAGTTGAGTACCGATTCCACCTCGGCAAAGCGACACCAGTCACAAACGAGACCACGAATTTGTTCGGCACAACCTTCCGAAACGCACGAACTCGTCCATATGGGAGCGCGGATTGGGATCTAATCTTCTCGGGATTCGTAGATATAGGACGGGTGACCGTTCAGGATGCCCTTTTCTTTGAAAATGACGAGACTCTGGTTGGCGTTGGTGTCGGAATCGAGGCACAGTTAAAGCGGAATCTCACGCTCCGCCTCAACTACGGCATGGCGCTCACCAGGATTGGTAGCGGTTTAACCACCGCGACAGACGTAGGGGACTCACGGTTGCACTTCAGTGCGACAGTCGCTTTTTAACCCCTCTCTCTATTGGAGGAACTTCCAATGACAACTGAAGATATGAAACACCCTCGCGGGCGACTCAGCGCCGCGATTTGTGCTGTTGCTGGTCTCACGATTGGTCTGGCAACACCTATGGTGCACGCAAACCCAAGCGAGGACGACGCGACCATCGTTGCGGGCACGGCTATTTTTGATGCCTACGGCAATCTGCTCACCATCACTACCAGCGACATGACCATCATCGACTGGCTCTCGTTCAACATCGGAGTTGGCGAGACGGTCCAGTTCATTATGCCCGACGCGACTTCGCGCGTGCTCAACAGGATCAGCGGAGCAACCCCCAGCGAGATCAACGGCACACTCACGGCCAATGGCCAGGTCTTCCTCGTGAACCCGTCCGGAATTGTGTTTGGGGAGAACTCGGTCGTCAACGCCGGGAGTCTGTACGCGGCGGCGGGGAATATCTCGAACGCAGATTTCATGTCCGAGACCTACCGATTCACCGATCTCCAGGGATCCGTGGTCAATCGAGGTCACCTCCAAGGCAATGTCATCGCGATGCTCGGCGGAGAGGTCGCCAACATGGGCACGATCTCCGCTCCTGAAGGCACCGTAATCATGGCGGCGGGCGAGCAGGTTCTGATCGGCACGCACCTCGGGAGCCGCTTTGTCGAGATCGAGGTCCCGATCGAAGCCAACGAGGTCTCTACAGCGGACGATTCCGCACCACGACTCGCGGCAGGGGATATCTACTCCATCGCCGCGTGGAATACTGGGACGATCAACGCGGACCATGTGTTCATGAAAGCAGAGGGCGGCGATGTTCTCGTATCAGGGAACATCAACGCGACGGGTGCAGACAACAACGGCTTCCTCACCGTTCGCGGCGACAACATCATCGTTGAATCCAATGTCGAGAGCAGAGGCACACCGATCACCGCTGGTTCAGTGAAAATGACCGCTGCGCCGGGTGGAGTGATCGATCTGGGGAGCAATATCACATCAACCGGCACGGGGATTTCCTTCTTTGGTGATGTGCGACTCACCGAGAGTGTCTCCTTGAACAGCTTCGGCGCCTTCAGCGATACCCATTTCAGCGGCGATGTGTACTCAGAAGCCGGGGAATACAACACGCTGAGCGTGTTTGCGAGCAACGGCGACGCATACTTTGGCGGGACCATCGGCAACAACCCAACGAGCGATCAGCGACTCGGGTTCCTCGATGTCGATACGCGACTGACATCCTACCTCGACAATGTTTCGACCCGCGACGGCATGACCCTGATGGGATACACTGAAGTCCGCGGCCCAAGCGTCACGTTCCACACCGGAATGGGATCAGCACTCTTTGGCGGACATATTTTCTCCTACATCCGCGGCGGATCTGACGTCGCGTTCATGTACGACGGAGAGGTTTGGACCGGTGACGGACAAGCACGCACGCCGTTCAAGTTCCAAGGGAGCATCGGCACCGGGATCCCGCTCCACGGCGTACCAAACCAAGGACCGTTCCGGAACGTGCGTTTTGGTGACGACGTGAGCGGCGGATCACAGGTCGCCGCGGCGTTCTTGTTCTCAAACGCCGCGACTGAAGGACTGAGTCTGATGGACGCGAGCGCCATTGACCTGTCTACCCGTTTCTTTGTCTCCGCGACCGAGGGTATTTACGCTGGACGCGGCCAGAAGATCACCTCGATGGGATCGATCCAGTTCGGTGTCAAGACGCTTGGGTCTTCGACCATCCAGCTCAGCGACGTCAATGCGCTGGGGGATATCCGAATCCTCTCGCAAGGACGGACGGGCAACGACATCGTCCTGCTTGGTCACCTCGGAGGATTGATCCACGGCACTGGGAACGAGGGCAATCGCGACGGCGCTGGATACGACGAACAAGCCGCGGAACTGATCGCTTCGGGGACCATCCTCCTCGATGGCACGATCGTGACCGACACCGCTGGCGCGATGCTTGGCGCAGAATCTGTAGTCCTCGCAAACAACTCAGGAAGCGGCACAACCCTGGGACTCGCGATCCAGCCCTTCCCTGGAGGAGCGTCGCTGACCAACTTCATGGGAACGCTTACCAACACCAGCGATCAGGTGTACGCGTACGACCTCACGCTTGGGCCGTTGGTGTTCCCTTCGAATCCCAATACCACCCAAGCGAATCTCGGATCGGTGTTTGCGAGCGAGGATCAGGTTCAGCTCCGTGACGATGCGCCGTACCTCGCTCAGCGTCAGGTACTCATCGAGCTCGGACTCTCTCCGGAGTATGTCTCTGGGGAAACGGTCCGCGAGGGGATCCAGTCGGGATCAGAACGCTACACCGTCGCTCCGGATCAGTCCCCGGCGGTCATCATGGATCGCCTCTCACCACGCAGTGTTGAGCGGATGACCAACGCGTACATCGCGCTCTTCGGACAGCTCGACGAGAACGGACAACGTCCGGGCGTTTCGGGAATCACCGAACGCTTGAACAGCGGCGATCAGGATGAAGTCGAAATTGTCATGTCTCAGATCGGGATCGTTCTTGACCGGATCGCGTTGCTTGAGCTCACGCCTCTCGAGATCCAGCGTGCACAGGATCGCTTGCTTGACATGGTCCGCCCGTCTTCAATGGATGCGTCAGCATTCCGCTCGCAGTGGGCTCGGAATTGAGCATCAGATACGAACTCGTGGTTGAGAACTCATGCCTCATATAGATGTCGCTCTGCTTCCTGAGCATGTTTCTCCTGAGCGGATTCGCACCGACTCGTTGATAATGGTCGATGTGCTGCGTGCTTCGACCACGATTGTCGCCGCATTTGAATCGGGTGCTCGATCGATACGACCCGTCCTGAGTGTTGAAGACGCACGCGAACTCGCAAGCAAACTCCCCGAAGCCCTGCTCTGCGGCGAGCGTCACGGACTGCCCCCCGAGGGGTTCGATCTCGGGAACTCGCCTCTGGGGTATACGAGCGAAGTTGTTCAGGATCGGGACCTGATCTTCACCACAACGAACGGGACGCGTGCCCTCTCGATGCTCCGTGGAGCACAACAGGTGTTCATCGGTTCAATTACGAATCGCTCGTCGGTCTGTGAGGCCGTGGAGTCAATGGACACCACGATCATCTGCGCCGGGACCGACAGGCAGGTTTCGCTTGACGACTGCTATGTAGCGGGGTGTATGGTCGAGTGGATGATCCAGCGAGGTCATGAGCCGACCGAGACTGCTCAGCAGGTTCTCGATGCGTCCCGCGAGTCTTTGCGCGTACATGGTTCACACTTCGAGGTGCTCAGAACAACCACCCACGGCAAACGCCTCTGTGATTTGGGGTTTGAAGACGATATCAGGCAGGCAGCAAGCATCGATTCAGACCGACTTGTTCCGAAGTACAACCCCGAAACTCAGCTCATCACCACCTGAAGACGCGGGGCTAGAATCAAGCGATCTTTCATCCCAGCCAAGGAGCCGCTTGTGTACACCCTCGTCCTTATCCGTCATGGTCAGAGCACATGGAACAAAGAGAACCGCTTCACGGGCTGGAAAGACGTCCCGCTGAGCGAACTCGGACACCAGGAAGCATCATCCGCTGGCAAGCTGCTCGCGGCTGAGGGATACACCTTTGACCTCGCGTACACGTCCGTCCTCAAGCGTGCAATCGGGACGCTTTGGCACGTGCTCGAGGAGATGGATCTGATGTGGCTCCCGGTCCATCGAGCTTGGCAGCTCAACGAGCGTCACTACGGGGCGCTCCAGGGACTCAACAAGTCCGAGACTGCCGAGAAGCATGGCGAGGATCAGGTCAAGATCTGGCGCCGCTCGTACGACACTCCGCCGCCGGCGCTCGAAACTTCTGACGAACGCTGGCCCGGACACGATCGTCGTTACGCGGACCTCGATCCCAAGGACATCCCGACGACTGAGTGTCTCAAGGATACGGTCGAGCGTGTTGTGCCGTACTGGGAGTCCGAGCTTGCACCCAAGATCAAGTCGGGGAAGAAGCTCATCATCGCTGCCCACGGCAACTCGCTCCGCGCCCTCGTCAAATACCTTGATGGAATCACAGACGAGGACATCATCGGGGTCAATATCCCGACGGGCATGCCGCTGGTATACGAGCTTGATGCGGACCTCAAACCGATCTCCAAGAGATACCTCGGCGATGCGGAAGCCGTGGAAGCCGCGATGGCGGCAGTTGCTGCTCAGGGCAAAGCGAAGTAAACCAAATCAGCAGAACCTAACCCTTTAACTCCAGTCTAGATCGGTCTGGAGTCTGTTGAAGTTTTCGATGCCGTCCTTGGTGACCGCGACCATGTCCTCGATGCGGATGCCGCCGAGCGCTTTACAGTACAGCCCCGGCTCAATCGTCAGCACATCGCCTTCGACCAGTTCCGGACCACCCACATCGATCAGTGGGGGTTCGTGAACGTCCAACCCGATCCCGTGCCCTGTCCCGTGGGGCATCGTGCATGCGGTATCCGGAGCGTCCTCAGCTGGGAGTCCCATCTGGTAGCCGTGTGATTCGATGACTCGGATTGTCTCTGTATGGACAGCGTCCGCGGTTACGCCGGCTTTGGTTGCGTCTTGCGCCGCTTCTTTGGCTTCGATCACCGCGGCGTGCATTTTGGCGACCTCGTCAGGGATATCGCCGTGGACTACGCAGCGGGTGCAATCGCCATGGTAATGCGTCGTTTTGATGTACGGGAACAGGTCGATGATGACGGGCTGGCCGGTGTACAGCTGTCCGCGTCCACGATCATGGCAATCCGCGCCGATCGGACCACCAGCAACGATCGAGCCGTGGGGGGATGAGGCACCGTGCTCAAGGAACCAGATGTCGATCAACTGGAACATACGCTCGGAGGTCAACGGCAAGCTGTCGAGCATGAGCGCCCCTGTCGAATCCGCTTGCGCCTGAGCGATGGTCTCACACGCCATCTGCATGCACCCCTCGGTGAGTGACTGAGCCGCTCGCAGGTGGGCCAGCTCTTCTTCGTCCTTGGAACGACGATCGAGCACGCCGAGGTTCGGATCGCACTCGATCTGGATCCCCGCTTTATTGATGTAGTGCGCGTAGATCGCTGGGAGTGTGCGATCGGTGGTGATGTGCTCGATGCCTTTGACTCTGAGACACTCGGCAACCGACTGGGCTGTTTCAAGCTCGCGATCACCAATCTCCCAATTGCTTGGAGCGTAATCTTTCGGACAAACCACCTCGTCGGCGCGTGCTTGCTTCCTCGCACGATCCATCTCGATATCGCGGATCATCAGCAACCGATGCGGCTGATCACCGTTCGGCAGCTCGATGAGCGCGGTCGGATCACCAACCGCGAAGCGGATTCGATGGTACAACGCGAGGTTCGCTTCAGGGCTTCCCGCAAAGACGACGGCATGATTGCTCTTGGATCCAGTCATACGCAACCATAGACCTACACTCCACGCATGAGAATCGCGACTTGGAATGTCAACGGATTGAGAGCAGCACTCAAAAAGGGATTCGCAGAGCATGTGCAGCGTGTGAACCCAGATGTGCTCCTGCTCCAGGAGGTCCGCGCCCTCCAAGAACAGCTCCCTGCTGAGTGGAGAGAACCACAGGACTGGCAGTGTCTCTGGCATCCAGCGGAGAAGAAGGGATACTCCGGGACCGCGATTTGGTCCAGGCAAAATCTCAAAGAAGAGGCGCGTGGAGCCGGACAAGATGATCCGGAGGGACGTGTCATTGCCGGAAAGGTCGGCAAGCTCCGTGTGGTTTCAATCTACCTTCCCTCAGGTTCATCAGGTGAGCACAGACAAGCGGAGAAAGACCGTTGGTTGGGGTTCTTTCATCAATGGGTCGAACCGATGCTCAAGTCCAAGATCCCGACTGTGCTGGGTGGGGATCTGAATATCGCGCACACCGAGCGGGACATCTTCCACTGGAAGAGCAACCAGAACACCTCTGGATTCCTCCCCCACGAGCGCCAGTGGATGGGGGATCTGATTGATATGGGGTGGGCGGACATCATCCGCGAAGCGCACGGCGATGTGGATGGGCCGTATTCGTGGTGGTCCAATCGAGGTCAAGCACGCGCCAAGGATCGCGGCTGGCGTATCGATTACCTCCTCATGAATCCAGCAGCTAAAGAACGACTGACGAGTTGTTCAATCGATCGAAAGAGCGGGATGGAAGTATCGGACCATGCGATGGTGGTCGCTGATCTGGATATCTGAGCGATCTGTACCCAAACAAGCACCTACGGGACGATGCTGTTCATGACGCAAATTCTCGGTTTTCTGGGGGTTCTCGCTTGTGGAGACCTCGCGGTCTGGTTTATAGTAGTGGTGAAAATCATCAGGCCTCAGTGTCCTCGTTCGGGGTGGCCTGTACTGGAGTTACTCAGGGAGCAGAATATGAAGAACGTAGTTTTGGCCATGGCCATCGCATCGCTCGCCGGTGCTGCCAGCGCTGATGTGTACGGTGATGCCACCGGATCGCATCTCGCGGGCGGAGATGTCCACGATTTCTTTTACTCGCAAGGCTTTGACCATCTAGACATCGCTCAGGTTGAAGTCACCAACGACGCAAGCTTCGTCTACTTCGACATCACCATCGCTGGTGACATCGACGTAACCACATGGGGCAAGTACATCATCGGAATGGACACCGGCGCCAACGCTGGTGACAACTCGACCGATCCTGGTTCATGGAACCGCAACGTTGACTGGGGCCGCGGCATCACCAACTTTGTCGGCTCATGGGTCGATGATGGTGGTTCAGGTGCTGGTGGCGAGCTCCGCTCGTTTGACGGCATGGCTTGGAACCTCACCGACGCGACATACCTCGCTGGTACCGAGATCATGGCATCTGACGCAAACCACGCTTCGGGTGTTCAGCACATCGCTGTCTCGCTCGCGGCTCTCGGACTCAGCGTGGGTGACACCCTCGAGTTTGATGTCTTCTCAAGCGGTGGCGGTGCCGACCCTGGCGTTGATCACCTGAGCCGCTCGGATTGGGCAACCGATGACTGGGGCAACCAGTCCGCATCGGGCACCTTCCTCAGCTACACCATCGTTCCTGCACCATCGTCACTGGCGCTGGTCGGACTCGGTGGTCTGGTCGCTGGACGCCGTCGTCGCTAAGACGATCGACCGACAGACATACCAAACGCGGGGCTGGATGAATCATCCAGCCCCGCTTCGTTTTTGTATCTAGCTATTGATCCAGCGTCTTTGTGAAACGCTACAGGTCCTTTGATTACGGGCAGCCCTGTCCGAACTGCGTCAGGAACTCGGAGACATCGAGGAAGTTGAACTGCCCCTCGCCCGTGAAGTCCGCGACTGGGTCCTGCATCCCATAAGCAGTGAGGAACGCTGAGACATCGAGGAAGTTGAGGTCGCCCTCTCCTGTCAGGTCTGCTGGACAATCACCCGCGATGGTGACGGTCTCGACGACCACGTTGGTCGTGCCGGATTCTTCGATCGCGACGAGCGTGATCTCGTGCTGACCTGGGGACAGGGTTTGATCGAAGGTGTAGCGATACTCGAATCGGTCGTAGGGATTGACGCGCGACTGTGTATCAATCAGCGTGAGCGGATCGGTCCCAGCCGGAACATCGAGGAGCATATGGAGCTCGCTTGTGGTGCGATCCAGTGCGTTGACGATGAACTGGGGCTGATCGTCCTCGAGCGTCATTCCCGCTTGCACAAGTTCGACCTCTGGTGGCAAGCGATCCACATAAATGACCTTGCGGACTTCGCGGTACATCGTTGAGGTGCTCGCGGGACGATGACGGAAGACAATCACACTCAGGTAGTGCATGCCCTCGTCCATCTGGGTCGCGTCGACCACTTGACGGTACAAACCAAACGAGTTCCCGGAGTTGTACAGCGGGCTGTTGACGGTCAGGAAGTTCTCGTATCCGCCGAGCAGGAGCGCCGATGGGTTGATATCCGGAGCGCCGTTGCCGTTCCAGTCATCGACGCGCTGATCGAACGCGAACAACGCGTTGTCATCGGTGTTCGGATCGAGAGGATCACCCGCTTCAGTCTGGACACGGATCTCGAAGGAATCATCTTGAACGACCGCGATCTCGCTGAGGCGCTGGATCCAGTCAGGGAAGTTCGATGGATCGGGATCGATGACCCCGTCTTGTCCGATGAATGTGACGGTCGCTTCTGGGAGAGCTTCAGAGTAGATCACGTAGCCCTTGCCGTGGGTCCCGGCGGATGACGCGTTATTGGGAACTTGGAGCGTGACCGAACCTCCCGCGCCGACGATGATCAGCTCTGGGATGTCGTTGTTTGGGTCCACGATCGGATCAGCCGCGTTCCCGGTCATCTCATGGAGGCGCGTTCCTGGCGCGTACGAGGTGTTGACGGTAATGGTCTGGAATCCAGCATCAAAGCGATCATTGACGGCGGTCAGCACGTTGGCGAAGCCATTTGCCGCACGCTCGAAGACCAGGAGGTCGCTGATGTTGCCGTTGAGCTGGAAGTACTGTCCGCGTGCGACCTGATTGCGGAGTTGGACGAGTGTGGTAATGGTGTCGTCCATCTGCTGAGTAGCGGGATCCCATCCCAACGCAACGGGAACACCCTCACGCGGGAAGAAGCCGTTGGCACGAGTGAAAATCGCACGGCCGTTGTGGTAGACGATCGCGCGTCCCGGACGCATCAGCATGTACGCATGCATCTGGTAACCCTGCTGCTGCGCGGTTGGGATCGGAGGCATGGAGCCACCGTTGCCCACTGAGCCGTTGTCGTGGGAGAACACGTGGTTGAGCCCCATCGTGCCGTTGACGAGTCCATCGTCGGCGACGTCGAGGTGACCAGCATCAACGCTGGAGGTGATGTTCGCCCAGCTGCCTAAGCCATTGGCATTGAGCAGGTCACGCAGACGAGCGGCACCCTGAAGGTCCAAGGCATCGCGATCCGCGAATGAATCCTTGCGTGTTTGGTTGCTGAGGATCTCGAAGTTGCCTGTTACGTTCTCACCAAAGGTAAACGGATTGACACGAACGCCGTCTGGACGCACGCGGAGATTGTGGATCGCGGCATCGAAGAATCCGTCCCAGAACCAACTCGGCGCGTGCTTGTGGGCATCGAGACGGAAGCCGTCCACGCCTTGGACTTCGATCATCCACTGCGCCCAGCGCATGAGCAGCCCTGTGCCATTGTCGGCTACCGCGTCCCCAGCCATTGGATCGGCGGTGTTGTAGGGGTATCTGGTGAAGTTCAGTGTCCCTGGGTTCCGGCTGGTGCCGGGATTCGTGATGAAATCAGGGGAGAGGGACTGATCGGTATAGAAGCGTGCATTCGCTGGATCGGGCTGGTTCCAGATGGTGCCGCCCGGGATGTTGTTTGGATCCCCTTCCATCACTGGATGGCGGATGAAGGTGTTGTTGCTCTCCTGAGCGAGGTCTACGAGGGCGACCAGATCGCCATCGAGGAGGCTGTAGTTCGGAGCGCCCGGATTCTCGGACTGGAGGTATCCCGAAGCGTTCCCGTTATGGAAATCGCCCCAGTCATCCGTTGGTTGCTTGTCACGAGGCGGGTCTTCACGTGGGATCCAGAATCCTGGGTATCCGCCCTGCGCGAGGAACGCGTCGGACTCGGTTCTCCCGCCGTTATGGTTGAAGATGCCGTCGATGTAGATCTGAGCTCCGGCGCGCTGGAGCTCTTTGATCATCGCTTGGAAGGTTGCCTCGGTGCCGTAGGTGGTACGCTCGCGCGAGCTTGAGAATGTGAGCAGTGGGGGCTTCCCGAGATCGAAGCGATCAAAGGGGTCGTACCCAACACTCCCGAACGATGCTTTCGATGGCGGCGGGAGCCAGAGCGCGTCGTATCCTGCAAGGAAGATATCCGGCGTGCGGCGCTCGATGTCGTCCCACTCGGTCTCAAACCATTGGAGGTAGTTGAACTTGATCTGCGCTTGTGCATCGAAGGCCAGTGAGCCCATCAAGCCGAGCATGAGAAGTACAAGTGAGCATCTGATAGACGTGGAGGTGTTGAACATATCGCCCTTTCGGTTTGTGCCTCGATCGCAACGGATCGGCACAATTGTGAGTAGCACTTTGTTTGGGTACGCTTCAACCCTGATTATTGCTGATTTTGCGACCGATGTGAACGGAAATTTCGATAGAACGGCATCTTTTAACGCTTTGATTCCCACGCGGAGCGGTCCGAGAAGTATTGTGTTAACCACACATTGCACGACCTACGGAGTGCGACCGCACTCTCATGAATCAAGGGATCTGTTGTATGCTTTCGAATCAGTTCAAGGCCGTATTGGTAACACTCGTCAGTTCCGTCTACACGACCGCAGTGCACGCACAAGTCGCTCAGGTGATCGGCGATGGAATCGTCCGCTTCGATCGCTCGCATGAGGCACGCGAGATGCGCAAACCCTCGTTTGCGCTCGTTCAAGAGTTCGAGTCCTTCGGCGATGTCAGCCTCTCGAACCTCCAGACTGTCCCGCAGTACTCCGTGGATTCGACCACAGGTCGCACAGTTGCTTCGGTATCCATCGATAGCGGCACCTCGCTCTATGGGACAGGCGAATGCGCCGGCCCGCTGCTCCGCAACGGATTCGTGACCGAAACATGGAACTACGACGCGTTCGGATACGGGCTCGGCGATCCGAACCTGTACACCTCGCACCCCTGGGTCCTCGCGGTTCGGCGTGACGGCAGCGCCTTTGGGGTGCTCGCAGACACCACATACCGATGCGAGATCGACCTCCGCGACGGGATCACCTTCCGCGCCGAGGGCGGCGACTTCCCGGTCATCATTATCGAGGGCGATTCTCCACAAGAGGTCATGCTCGGACTGGGCACACTGACCGGCACCATCGCGATGCCTCCGAAGTGGGCAGTGGGGTACCATCAGTGCCGGTATTCCTACAACCCTGACTCACGCGTCAAGGAAGTCGTGACCGAGTTCCGTAATCGCAAGCTCCCGGCTGATGTCATCTGGATGGACATCGATTACATGGATGAATACCGCGTATTCACCTTCGATGAAGAACAATTCCCCGATCCCAAGGGACTCAACGATTGGCTAGACACCCAGGGATTCTCCAATGTCTGGATGATTGATCCGGGCGTGAAGGACGAGGACGGGTACTTTGTATCCGATTCGGGTGATGAGCACGACGTCTGGGTCCGCGACAAGGACGGCAACGTCTACAACGGAGAGGTCTGGCCCGGCGTGTGTGTGTTCCCGGATTACCTCAACAAGGACGTCCGGACATGGTGGGCGGGGCTCTACGAAGATTTCATGGCCAACAACATCGACGGCGTATGGAACGACATGAACGAGCCAGCGGTGTTCAATGTCGAAACCAAGACCATGCCTGAGACCAACGTCCACCGCGCCGACCCTGAGCTTGGAGGCACGGACACGCACGACCGCTACCACAATGTCTACGGCATGCAGATGATCCGCGCCACGCGCGAAGGCGTCATGGCGGTCAATCCAGACAAGCGCCCCTTTGTGCTCTCTCGCGCCAACTTCATCGGTGGTCACCGCTACGGCGCCACATGGACCGGTGACAACAGCGCCAACTGGGCGCACCTCGATATGTCTATCCCGATGTCGCTGAATCTGAGCTTGTCCGGACAGCCGTTCGTTGGTCCAGACATCGGTGGATTCGCGTACAACGGCGACGGCGAGCTCTTCCAACGCTGGATGGGATTCGGGACCCTGTTCCCGTTCTCGCGCGGACACACCGCGAAGGGCAACATCGATAAGGAACCCTGGTCGTTTGGCGAGGAAGTCGAAGCGAGCAGCCGCCGTGGTCTTGAGCGTCGCTACCGCTTGATGCCGTATATCTACACGCTGTTCAAAGAGTCCGCGGATACCGGGATGCCGATCATCCGTCCGACGTTCTTCGCTGATCCGACGGACCTGGCGCTGCGTTCTGAGGACGATTCGTTCTTGCTCGGCGCGGATCTCTTGGTGGTTACCAAAGCAACTCCGGAAGCGGACCGCGTGAGCGTGATGCCCGCACCGATCGACGGCGTGGAATGGGCGAAGTTCGATTTCCCAGACTTTGAATCCGGACGCGACTCTAAGGACAAGAGTCTCCCAGACCTCTACATCAAGCCCGGGACCATCATTCCGACCGCACCGGTCACCCAGTACTTCGGTGACCGTCCGGACTCACGCGATGAACTGACTCTGCTGGTCCACCTAGACGC
This sequence comes from Phycisphaerales bacterium, assembly GCA_965250055.1. Classification (GTDB taxonomy): domain Bacteria; phylum Planctomycetota; class Phycisphaerae; order Phycisphaerales; family UBA1924; genus UBA1924. The sequence goes on from OZ252285.1 coordinate 1,053,020, forward strand.
TGATGGCCAAGCGACTGGCATTCTCTACGAGGACGAGGGTGAGGGCTTCGGTTACATGATGGGTGAGTACCTGACAACCACTTTCCAAGCAACCAAAGACGGCGACGAGGTGACGGTCGAGATTATTTCTCAGGAAGGTTCGCTTGAGATGCCCAATCGCAAAATCCACGTTCAGGTCATCAGGAACTGAATCAGTTTGAATCCGTTTCAACGCGGATCTGCAGGAGTTATACTGCCGCCGCAGACTTGGATTCTTTAGTCGCGAGGGTCAGGATGTTGGTCTGGGTCATGTCTGAGCCCGTCAGCTCACCTTTGATCTGCCCGTCTCCCATGACCAGAATCCTATCGGAGAGCGCGAGCAGTTCAGGCATCTCCGAGGAGACCAGCAGGATCGCGAGCCCCATATCAGCGGCGGTGCGGATCAGCTTGTAGATTTCTGTTTTGGTGCCCACATCAATGCCGCGGGTGGGTTCGTCGAGCAGCAGCACCTTGGTCTGATCCGTCATCCAGCGAGCGATCAGGAGCTTCTGTTGGTTCCCTCCTGAGAGCTCGCCGGGGGTGGTCTCGCTCAGAGAAGCGGTCTTTATTTGGAAGCGATCGATTCGTTGCTTTACCGCATCGAGCTCTGACGCACGATTACGAATCCCAACGGCTCGCGCCATGCGATCCATGATCGGCGCGAGGATATTCTCGTCGATCCCGAGGTTGAAGAACAACCCCTGAATGCGCCGGTCTTCGGGAACATACCCAAGACCGATCCCGGCATCGATCGCGGCGCGGATGCCCTTGCCGAGGATCTCATCGCCGCTGACTTTCACGGATCCCTTGGCGCGACCATCGATGTTGAAGATCGCATCAAAGAGCTCTGAGCGACCCGCACCGACCAATCCACCGATCCCGAGGACCTCTCCTGGATGCAGATCCAGATCACACCGATCGAGCTTCCCGGGCGAGCTGAGTCCTCGGACAGTCAGAACCGGAGTTGCAGAGATACGATGTTCGCTCCTTGAGTCGCCTCGAACCTCTGCTTTGAGTGCTTGGGTTTCGACTGAAGCATTGGAATCACCTTCGCTTCGTGCTGGTGGAGTCTGGATACGACGCCCGATCATCTGTTCAACGAGTGTGGGTTCGTCGATCTCCGCGACGATGTTGGTCTTGACGAACTTCCCGTCGCGCAGGATGCTCACGCGATCACAGCACGTAAAGATCTCGCTCATGCGATGCGAAACGTAGATGATGGTCAACCCCTGAGCCGCGAGATCGCGTGCGATGTCCATGAGGATCGACGCTTCGGACACGGACAGCGACGAGGTCGGCTCATCGAGCACGATCACCTTCGCCCGCATCGAGCCGTCGGGGTTCTTGTCGAGCGAAGCCGCGATCTGGCAGATCTGTCTGCGTCCGGGCGACAACGCTCCGAGCGGTCTGGACACATCGATATCCGGATCAAGCTGATGCACCAGTTTCTCCGCTCGTCGATGCATCTCCGCAAAGTCGACCGTCACACCTTTGGTTGGGATGTCGTGGAGACACAGGTTCTCTGCGACCGAAAGATTCGGACACTGCGCCAGTTCCTGATGCACGATCCGGATCCCAGCATGGAACGCGTCATCGAGCGATCCCGGAACTAGCTCACGCCCTTCGATTATGACGGTCCCAGAGTTCTGCGCGTGCAGTCCTGCGATGACCTTTCCAAGTGTTGATTTCCCAGCGCCGTTTTCCCCCATCAACGCATGAACCTCGCCGGGACGGAACGACACCGACACATCGTCGAGCGCTTGGGTGATCCCGAAGCGTTTCGAGATCCCTCGGGCAATCAGGATGGGTTGCTGATCATCTGTCATACGCTTGATTAGTTCTCGCCGAGCCAGACTTTCCAGCCCTTGGCGAACTCTTCAGCGTTCTCAGAGGTCACAATGTCGAAGTCGGCGTAGACCATCTCGGACGCGGGATCGCGATCGAAGTGGAGCTTGTCCACGATCATCTCAACCGATTTCTCACCCCATCCGAAGTACGGCTGACCGACGAGCACCTGCACCTGACCCTTGATCGCGTAATCGAGTGGGAGTGGGAGGGGGTCCATCGAGACGATCTTCGCGTTCTCGTAGATCCCGTCGAGGGCGTTGTCTGTGTAGAGCGGCCAACCACCCACGAGCGCCCAGCCGGTGATGTCTGGATTTGCGGATTGGACCTGCTGCATCTTCGCGGCTGCTTCGGTCGCAGTCTCAGGCATGAAGGAGTAGACCACTGGGGTTTCGATCCCTTCATACTCCGCCGCTTGTTCGAGCACGCCGTTGACGCGTGCTTGGAGGTTGGTCGCTGCGGGGTTGCCGGTCAGAACGGCGACCTTGCCCTCATTCCCGAGCTGTCCGGCGAGCTGACGCATGACTTCCATCCCGGCTTGCTTGTCATCGACGCCGTAGTACGCCATACGACCAGACTCGGGTGCGTCGGAGTCGAAGGTCACCACGATCACGCCTTTGTCCACTGCACTCTTGAGCGCGCCGGTCAGCAGGTTCGCATCGGTGCATGAGATCGCGATGCCATCAACACCTGAGGACACGAGCTGCTCGACGTACTGCGCCTGAACCTGCGCGTCTTCCATCGGTGGGGTCTGCCAGAGGATCTCAACGCGAGCGCCGTCGAGTTCGTCGCTCAGACGCTCACCAGCAGCGATCGCGCCGTTCTTCGCTGCTTGAAACACAGGGTTCGAGTTGCTCTTGGCGATGACACCGATTTTGTAGACCACGTCCGACGAGGTGTCAGCCGCGTTGTCCGAGGATGTGTCTTTCTCGGAGTCGGTCCCACCAGAGCATCCGGCGAGCAGACTAGCGGAAACGGCGAGCAGTGCGCCGGCGTTGAAGAATCGGTTGTATGTTGACATCTGTCCCTCCGTTATGCCCTGCGGGCTTGGAATCGTTGCTTGGTTTGATCGATGACAACAGCGACCACAATGGCGGCTCCCATCACGATTTGATTATAACTGGTGTCCACTTCAAAGATGATCAGCGTGTTGTTGATCAGCTGGATAATGATGGCGCCGAGCACGGCACCGATCACCGTCCCGCGTCCACCCATGAGCGAGGCACCGCCGATCACGGTTGCCGCGATGACCTGGAGCTCGTACGCGTTGCCCGCGTTGGTTTCCGCGGCTCCGTAGTACCCGAGGTACGCACACGCGGAGAGTCCGCACAAAGCGCCGGTGATGGTGTACACAAGAATCTTCGTGCGCTTCACAGGAATCCCAGCGTATTTGGCGGCGGTTTCGTTCCCACCAATCGCAAACACGCGTCGTCCGAAGACTGTCTTGGAGAGCACAAACCATCCAACGATCCCTGACAGGATCATGATGATGACTGGGACTGGGTACACGCCGTAGAACTCGGCTTTGAAGAACCCCTTCGAGAATGAATCCGGGAATCCGCCAATGGACTGTGTTCCGAAGAACTCTTGAGGGAGCACCACGGTCAGTCCTCGCAGCGCCGCCATCATCCCGAGCGTGATCACAAATGGATGCACCCCGAGCCCTTCGCTCATGGAACCATTGGCAAGCCCGCAGACCGTGCCCACCGCCATGCAGACCAGCACCCCTACAGGAACGGCGACATACCATCCGACTTCCGCGGGTAAGCTCTGCAAGACCATCGCACCGACCACGGCGCTCAGTCCATAGATCGACCCCACAGAAAGATCAATCCCCGCAAGTATGATCACGCCGGTCATCCCGACCGCGATGATCGCGAAGAAGCTCGCGTCCTTGGTCACCAGCACCAGATTCGTTTTGTTCAGAAAGGGATTGATGGTGCTCTTTGAGTACAGCGTGTCGGTTCTGGAGTCGTACTTGTCGATCTCCGCGGCGGGATAGTCCGTGCTCTGCTCGCCATCAAGAACGCGGTAGGTTGCGATCTTGGTCCGCGCGATGGTCCCCGGCTCGTGCTCGACTCCGTCGCTGTCGAGGAGCAAGACTGTAGATCCGGCGGGTCTGACAAGTTCCGTGCGTGACTCACGTGGGTTGAGCATGCCGTAGAAGGTCAGACCAATGGACATCAGGATGATGACCAGGACGAGCCCAGATTCCTGGTGCGCCATGAGGCGTTTGTAGAACGATGGAGCTTTCCCGGCTGGGTTGGCCGAGGCCGAATGATTGGTTTGGGTCACGGTTCGCCTCGATCAATCGTCATGGTCGTGTGCGTTTGGCTCTCAGTGATGCCGATTGACTTCGGCCAGTACTCTCAACTACAACAACCCAGAATAGGCTTACTCGATCGTCTGCATGAACGACGAGCGGTTGGGATTGGTGATGTTGATGCTCTTGCCTTCCTTCTTGCCGATCTCGCGTTCCTCTTCGGGGACCGCGACTCGGCCGTTGACCCGCCCGTCGGCGTCGTAGGTGTTGACATACTCGCTCACGCGTGCAAAGAAGGTTTGCTGAGGATTGCGATCGACCAGTTCGACGTGTCCGTCAGCGAACGCGAAGTACCCACCATCGGCGCCGTGGTTATCAAGGTCAGAGTATCCGGTGGATTTGTTGAAGCCGATGGATTCAGCGGTGGTTTCCCATCCGTTCTCGTAGCGGTCTTCGACCCAGTTGTAGCCGTAGCCGTAGAACGCATTGGTGACCATGTCGTTGCCGTAGGTTTCGTCACCCCAGAGTGGTGGGGCGGTAAGGATGCCGGGCTCGCTGGAACGGAAACCTGCGAAGTACAGGTAGCTGATGTTGTATTGCACAACGTCGTGTGCTGAGGATGGTGCTTCTGGAACCATCTCGCGGAAGTTCCCGTCACTGTCAGCGGTGTTCACTGTGTACTGAGCATTCCAGTACGCGGTTGGGTATCTCCAGTGCGAGTCGGCTTTGTCACGAGGGCAGTGAAGGATTTCATATGCATCCATATACCCTTCCATGATGGGCGTGCTTGAGCGGTCAGGGTAGTTCCCGATCCCTTGAGCTGGTCCACCGATGTATCCTCGAAGATCAGCCGATGGTGTTGACCCCGCACCGGCCCAGTCGGCCTGCCCGACTTGGTACAGGCTGAACATCCCCGCGACACCGAGTTTATTTTGATTGCCTACGAGTCGGTATCGACTCGGATTCGCTTGTGTCTCGACCGGCATGATCGGGTACCAGTCTTTGTTGTCCTGCGAATAGAGTTCCATCGATGTTCCCATCGATCGAGCGTTCGCGGAACATTTGAGATCCTGAGCGGAAGCTCGCGCTTTCCCAAGCGCGGGAAGCAAGATGCCGATCAGCAATGCGATGATCGCGATGACCACTAAGAGTTCGATGAGTGTGAAGGCCGATCTGCGGTTCGGATCCATTTTGGATATCCTTGATCTTGCTACCATGACTGTGGTATGCGACAACTGTGTGGCATATAGAAAAATGCCTATCTGTCCCAATTTGGACTTTACAGTATCCTACAGCCCGCGTCAACAGGGATTTGCCATGCAGTTCAAGCTCAGCGACCTCCGATCAAAATCTTGCCTCCCGCTCACGCTTGGACTCTCAGTTCTGATCACACTCGGATGCCATGATCGGGTCACAGATGCCGAGTGGTCTAGCTCGAAACCTCTCATATTAAAGGCAAATTCTGAGGAATCCAGACTCGATGACTCCGCGTTCGGACCTGAGTGGTCTCGCGGGATGATCTGGTATCAGATCTTCCCGGAACGCTTCGCCAACGCGAATCCACAGAACGATCCCATCCAAACGATGAGCAGCTTGGCCGGGTGGAAACACCCATTTGATCAGCCCACCATCGAGGAAGTCGAACGCCAGTGGTTTCTTCATCACGGCGAGCCGGGGCTGTTCCGATTTCATCCAAACGCGGAGGGCGGCGCGATCGCCAACGTCATCACCCAGCGGCGTTACGGCGGGGACCTGCAAGGGGTCCTCCAGCACATGGATGACCTTGTCGAACTGGGAGTGGACGGCATCTATCTGTGTCCGATCTTCACCTCGACGTCCCTGCATAAGTATGACGCCGCGGATCATCGTCATATCGACCCAACACTCGCACACCCCGGCACCATTGGTGCCGAGTCCGATCCAGTGCTCGGAGATCCCTCCGACGAGAGCACTTGGGGATGGACACCTGCGGATCGCTGGTTCATTGATGTGTTCCTCCCAGTAGCTCGCAAGCGCGGACTCCGCGTCATGCTCGACGGCGTCTGGAACCACGTGGGCGTCGATCACTGGGCCTTCAAAGATGTGCGTCAAAACGGTGCGGCATCGGCGTATGCCGACTGGTTTGATGTGCGTTTCGACGACAACGGCAAGCTCATGTGGTGGAAGTCATGGAACAGCGAGAACGGGCGATTACCCGTGTTTTTACAGACTGAAACGGGTGATCTTGTCTCTGGTCCCAAGGAGCACATGATGGCCGTGACGCGCCGATGGATGGACCCCAACGGCGATGGTGATCCCTCCGACGGGATCGACGGCTGGCGGCTCGATGTTGCCAACGAGATCGGACGCCCGTTCTGGAAAGAATGGAGAGCACTGGTCAAAGAGCTCAATCCGGAAGCACTCATCGTCGGCGAGATCTGGCACGACGCGAGTGCGTATTTCGACGGGACCGCGTTTGATGCGCAGATGAACTATCCCGCCGCGTATCCTGTCGCGGATTGGCTCTCGATCGGTCACATGAAAGACGACACCGGTTCGCTCGCCGCTCGCTTGACAAACGTGTATTCACACGATCCACGGACCGATGCGTCCCAGCTCAATCTCATGGCTTCGCACGATACCGAGCGTCTAGTTTCCCTGATGTATAACAGCCGTCAGCGATCCTTTGACAATGGAGCCCATCCCTGGCGGGACCAGGACACCTATGACCGCAACGCCGTCAGCGACGAGGCGATCGTTCGATCTCTGGTCGCGTATATGGTCATGATCGCGAATCCGGGATCGCTCATGATCTACAACGGTGACGACTTTGCAATGACTGGGGCCGACGACCCCGATGACCGCCGTCCGATCCCGACCTCGCTGTGGAACAAGTCGGCATTGACACCTAAGACGGCGTGGTACCGATCAAAACTTGTCCAGATTCTGGATATCCCCAAGCACCCTCCGTATGAAAGTTTCTTAACAAATGGGCGAGCACACTGGGAGAGTACTCCAGACAAGCGAGGGATCAGGATCACTCGGAGCGAGGGGAACCAGTCGCTCGTGTTTGATATCGGACCTGCGGGAACCCAGTGGATGCCCGTCACGAGCAGCCGACTGATCCAGACGACCTCGATCCCGCTCAAGCTCGGTGATTCGGACTGGGATATCAACATCCGACTGCTCGAAATCGCTCCGTGAGTTCGCGGACCAATTTCTGCGTTTTTCGTGCATTCTAGGGACTTTTGCGTATGTCTCGCTCACCATCTGTGGTAGAGTCTAACTGTTTCGATGTGCGTCTGCGCACGTCAAATTGTTGAACTTTCACCGCATGGGAATGCGGTGCAACCAATACCTAAACGAGGAGAGTTTGATGAAAATCAATCAAAGACGAGTTGCGTTGTCGGTACTTGCGTGTGCAGGAACAGCGATCGCACAACCAACGATCGACGGGATCTACGACGCCGGCACCGAGAGCGGCTTCTACACCGATGTCATTTGGGTGCAGAATAATGCGACCGCATTCGGTGACAACTCCGCTGGCCTCTTCGAAGGCGGCGACTTCGGGAACCCAGAAGTCGTGGACACTGGTATTGAAATTAAAATCCCTCTCGCATCACTCGGACTCAGCGGAAGCGAAACCATCCGCATCGCCGGCTGGGTGAACTCGGGTGACCGCACCTTCAAGTCCAACCAGATCATCGGAGACCTCCCGATCGACACCGGCAACCTCGGTGGAGCTCTGGACTTCAACGCTGCACCGTATGACACCACCACCCAGCACATCGAAGTTGACCTCAGCGGTGTGCCTTCAACTGGCGCAACCGTGGACGGCAGCCTCGGCGCTGACTCGTGGACCCAAGCGTTCCTCCAAGGGAACTACACCGGGTTCGGCGATGAAACCGACGGCACCGAAGACGGCTCTGGTCCAAACGGCGGCGGTTCTGAAATCGACGGCGTCTATGTCGCGAAAGATGCAACCAACCTCTACATCCTCGTAGCCGGTAACCTCGAAAACAACGGTAACGGCCTCGACCTGTACATCGATACCGGCGCTGGTGGTGATGACACTCTGGGAAGCGGTTCGGGCGATGGTGGATTCATCATCACCGGTCAGAACGGACAAGAGTTCGACAGCGGATTCGACGCCGATTACGTGTTCTCAGTTGATGCATGGAACGATGATATGGACGACGGCACCACGCCAAACGTCCCGCGTGCGTTCTTCGGCGCGATCGATATGGACATCGACGACCTCGGTTCGCTCGCTGGCTACGGCGCTGCCAATGCTGGCTCACTCGCCGGCGGCGTAATGATGGCAATCGACAACTCCAACATCGAAGGCGTGATCGGTACACAGTCCGAATCCACTCCGGTTTCGCCTGACACGAACTGGGCATACGGTTCTGAGCTCGACAACTGCCGCGTCTACATCGACGAAGCCAACGCAAAGCTCTACGTCTTCATTGGTGGTAACCTCCAGAACAACTACAACAAGTTCAACATGTTCTTCGACGTCGCTCCAGGCGGACAGAACGTGCTCCTGGACACCAACGTTGACATCAGCTTCAACGGCCTCAACGGCATGTCCAACATCACCTTTGATGACGGCTTTGAGCCTGACTACTGGATCAACACCAACAACGGCGTTGACGGCGGTTCAGGTGATCTCAACAACTTCGCTGACTGTGCAACCCTCCGCACCAACGGCGCCAACATCGATCCAGACTTCGGTGTGATCACCGACTACGGCGCGTACTTCGGTGGCGAAGTCGGAGCGACCCCAGTCATGGACTTCTCAGGCCCACTGGTTGACATCCAAGACGGTGCACTGGCAAACCTCTACACCAACTACGCTCCGCGTATCACCGCTCTGGATCCGTTCAGCCCAATCTCGGGCCTCGTCCAGATCTCTATCGACAACTCCAACGTTGATGGTGTGACTGACACAACCGCTGATCCAGCGGCTGCAGCTGCAGTCAATACCGGTATCGAACTCTGCATCGATCTCGACGAACTCGGTTGGGACGGCAGCCAGGACCTCAAGATGGGTGGCTGGATCGCGAACGACGGCTACTGGTTCATCTCGAATCAGGTCCTCGGCGGTCTCCCAGACATGTCAGAGAACATCGGCAACCGCGATGCTGACGAGGACGGCATCAACGATCTGGACTTCAACATGATCGCTGGGAACCAGTACATTAACCTCACCAACCCAGACGTCAGCGAGCCTTGCCCTGCTGACTTCACGGGCGAGGGCGACCTGAACTTCCTCGACGTCTCCGCGTTCCTCGCGGCATTCGGCAACATGGATCCATCAGCCGACTTCACCGGCGAAGGACAGTTCAACTTCCTCGACGTATCCGCATTCCTCGCGGCGTTCGGCGAAGGCTGCCCGTAAACGGATAAAATACAGCGTAATTTCAGGTGCCCGCACTTCGGTGTGGGCACCTTTTTTTGCTACACTCAGACCGATACACCAGCGAATGAACACCCGAACTTGTCCCGGAGACCGATGTCATCATGAAGCACATGTGCCTGTCCATAATCGCTTTCTTCCTCGCCGCGACATGCGTTGCTCAAGAACCCGAACTCGTGCGTCCAGAAACCCTTCCGCAGGGCTTTGTTCTGATTGTCAAAGACAACTCAGGAATGGCGAATCAAGACAACCCGATCTACCTCGCGTCGAGCATCAATGGATGGAATCCGAGCGATGAAGAGATGATGCTGAGCGGACGATCCGACACTCGCTGGCAGATCGTGATCGATCGAAACCTCCACGGCGTTGGGATGCAGTTCAAGTTCACGCTCGGCGGTTGGGATCGCGAAGAGCTCGACGAAGCAGGGAACTCGATCGAGAACCGATCGCTCGGACTCGTCGATGTCTCCAAGCTTAAGCCAGGCGAGCGTCCGGTCATCGAGTTCGAAATCCCGCAGTTCAGGGTCCCTCGCTCATTGGCTGAGCAAGTCCGAGAGCAGGGGATCTACCGCAAGCTCCAGGTCACTGGTGACGTCCGCCGAATCGAAGTCCGCGGTGGATCGGGTGGTGCTGAGGCATCGACCCGCGACCTGCTCGTTTGGGTCCCAGAGGGATACGACGCGCCGGAAAACAAGAACCGGTCGTACCCAGTGATCTACATGTTTGATGGACAGAATCTGTTTGAGCAACCATCGGGCGTTCCCGCAGAATGGAACGTGGACGAGACCCTGACGTCGCTCATCGAGCAGAACAAGATCGAGCCGATGATCGTTGTCGGCATCCCGCATTCCGGCGAGCATCGCATCCAAGAGTTCATGCCGTTTGGCGCTTACAAAGGGATCAACGGCGACGGCAAGGACTGCATGCAATGGATCATCGATGAGTGCATGCCCAAGGTCAACCGCGCGTTCCGCGTCCGCACCGACAGTAACTCCACCGCGATCGGAGGCGCTTCTCTGGGAGGCGCGATGGCGCTCTACGGAGCGACGCAGCACCCTGATCTCTTTGGCAAAGCCCTCATCGAGAGTCTGCCAATGCTCAGTGAGAAAGACGCACTCGATGTGATCAAGTCGTCTGACGCAGGAATCAAGCGGTACTTTGTTGGCATGGGGACCCATGAAGCCGGGACCGATTCCGCAAACAACGAGATCAATCAGCAGTACGTGGACTGGGCAAAGCAAGTGGATCGTGCACTCGCTCGCCAATCGGGTTCGAGCAAAGGTGACCACCTGCTGATCATCGGCGAGAGACACGTGCACAACGAGTCCGCGTGGTCTGAGCGATTCGGAGAGGCGATCCAGTTCCTGTTCCCGAACAACTAATCGCCTCAAAGCACAGTAATTTTCAATCTCGGAGTGAATCACGATGAAAGCAGTAGTTCTCGGCGGTGGTATGGTGGGCACACAGATGGCGCTCGATATGGCGACCGATGCCGACTTCGATGTAACCCTCTGCGATATCAGCAACGACTCGCTCGAGCGTGCATCGAATCAAGCCGCTGGTCGAGGGCTTCAACTCAACACCAACCAGACTGATCTCTCCGATGTTTCTACATTGAAAGCCGCGATCGCGGATGCGGATATTGTGCTGGGCGCACTGGCAAGCCGGATCGGGTTCCAGTCACTGCGAGCGATCATCGAGTCCAAGAAGAACTTTGCGGACATCTCTTTCATGCCCGAAGACTCCTGGGACCTCGACGCGCTCGCGAAAGAGAATGGCGTCACCGCCGTCGTCGATTGCGGCGTCGCGCCGGGAATGAGCAACATGCTCTCGGGATACGGCGCGAGTATGCTCGATGAGTGCCAGAACATCGAAATCTACGTCGGTGGTTTACCCCGCGAACGCCGATGGCCGTATGAGTACAAAGCGGGGTTCTCTCCCGCGGATGTGATTGAGGAATACACGCGTCCATCACGCATCGTTGAGCACGGCGAGATCGTCGTCCGTGAAGCGCTGAGCGAACCAGAACTCATGGACTTTGACGGACTGGGTACTCTCGAAGCGTTCAACACCGACGGCCTCCGCTCCCTCGCGTACACCATGAAGGTGCCGTTCATGAAAGAACGGACGCTGCGATACCCAGGCCACATCGAACTCATGCGCGTATTCCGCGAAACCGGTCTCTTCAGCCAAGACCGCATCGATGTCGATGGCGGGAGCGTCCGACCGCTTGACGTCATCAGCAAGCTCATGTTCCCCAAGTGGACCTACGAGGATCAAGAGCAGGACCTCACCATCATGCGGATCATCACCGACGGCTTGAACTCGAGCGGCAAAAAGATCCGCCACCAGTGGGACCTGCTCGACTACTACAACCACGGCGCGACGAGCATGTCCCGCACAACCGCGTTCCCCTGCGCCATCATCGCTCGGATGATCGCGAAGGGAGAGCTCACCATGCCCGGCGTGATCAACGCGGAGCAGATCGGTCCTGTTCCTGGTTTAGTAGACCACGTGCTCGCCGAGCACGCTCAGAGAGACGTCCACTACACGTACAAAGCGATTGACCTCTGAGAACAAAGAAAAACACTACGTTCTGCTTCGCGCTGCAGTTCTGGTGCTCCAAAGCCTGCCTGCACGCAGTCTGTTCGAGCGTGTATGAGCCACCGGTTTGACCGCAAAGAACACCTGAAAAAGTAGCTGAACATGGCGTATTTCCCCTCAGAATTCCGCCACAATCATGTATACTCGATCCAGCGTCGAATGGTTTTGTTAGATGAATCGGATTGTGCTGACTCCAGCTCCCGACTGAAACTCATCGCCTATCGCGCCAGACCATCTGGATGGAGATACTGAGAATGATCACCCCGAAAACGGCTCTATTGGGCCTCACTGCTGGCATGCTGACATCGGTCAACTGTTTCGCCGACGAAACAAGCGTCCGCGCCCACCTCGCAGTCAGCGAATCAACGGCTTACCTGCAACAAGACAACTCTCGAATCGATCTGATCACACCTGAAAAACGCCAGCAATCTGACGCGTTGGTATTCCAAAAATACATCGGTGATCTCCGCCTCCACGGCGCTCACGTGATCGTCATCGAGAACGCGGACGGGACTGTTTCAAAGGTCTTCGATGATTCGACAGAGAACTTGAAACTAGGCCAAGCCCAAGCGAACGTCGCTATGAACACCGCGGTCGATCTTGCCGAGACACTCGTTCCTGAAGCGATGGACTCTGTTGCGGAACAGGTCTGGTTCCGCAACGGCAATCAAGCCGTTCTGGCATGGGAGGTCACCTCGGAACTCCCGGATCTTGGACTCCCTGCAAGCCCGACACATTTCGAGTTTGTCATCGATGCCGCCACCGCTGACGTGCTCTCGATGCGACAGATCGATACCAAGACCTACGCTCCCGGATCACCTGAAACCGCTGACAGCGTCTACCCACGTATCGTGATCAACAACACCATCGGCGCACAAGGATCAAGAGACTACGCGGCCCCGTTTGACGCGGTCGTCCAGCTCGGTGGTTGCACCGGAACGCTGATCGCGCCCAACGTCGTGCTCAGTGCTCGTCACTGCGGCATCGGCGCCGGCACGCTCATTCGCTTTGGTGACAACTCCAACAGCCCCGACTTCACCATCTCCGTCCAATCTTCAACCCTCCCAGACGGGAACGGCTCACTCCTCGACGGCGGTGACGTCTCAATCCACGTACTCAATGGATCAGTCCCTGCGAACATTGCTGAGCCAATGCGCTTGATCGATGAGACGGATGACCTTGAGGGCATGCTCGCGGCAACTATCGGATTCGGATACAACGGGCTCGGCAGCTCGGGTCATGGTTTCAGCTCCGATGGACGCCGCTGGGGCGGAGAAAACATCATCGATGCCTATGGAAGCCCGGCTGCATCAAGCGGCTCAAACATCATCTCTACAGACTTCGACAACGGCACCGGTGGCGCAAACACCATCCCGAGCAGCAGCTCGACACCGCTGGAGTTTGAAGCAACTACAGCACCAGGCGATAGCGGCGGCCCAGTTCTCGTCCAGTTCGGAAGCGAATGGGTCATCGCGGGCGTCCTCTCAGGTGGTACCACCAGCACGAGCGTCTATGGCGATATCTCATGGTGGACCGGGACCGCGATCTACCGCAGCGAGATCGAATCTGCTGGTGGCACCTTTGTGACCGGCCTTGAAATCTTGCTCCCAGCAGGCACTCCGGATCTCATCTCCTCAAGTGGTGGAGACACCCTGAGTGTTGAGATCGTGCCTTCTGCTGAGGATCCTGTCGTCCCCGGCAGTGGAACATTCCACGTCGATTCTGGATCTGGATTCCAAACGTTCCCACTCTCCCAAGACTCCGCGACAAGCTTCACGGCCACATTCCCAGCACCAGCGGACTGCCCAACGAACGTTGAGTACTTCATCTCGTTCGATCTCCAGTCCGGCACCACTGTGAACGCACCTGCTTCAGGAACATTCACTTCATTGGCCGCGGATCAAGTTGATCTGGATACCCTGTACGACTTCGAGACCTCAGTCGGATTTACCGCAGGCGCTCCGGGTGACGATGCAACGACTGGTATCTGGGTCCGTGTGAACCCAATCGGAACGGATGCTCAACCAGAGAACGATAACTCCGCCGACGGAATCGTCGCTTGGGTCACCGGACAAGGAACCCCTGGCGGCACACTCGGCGAGAATGACATCGATGGCGGCACAACCTCACTCGTGAGTAACCAGATTGATCTGAGCTCCACTGAGTCTGCCTTCATCTCGTACGCACGCTGGTACTCCAACAACACCGGTGCCGCTCCGAGTGCTGACGTGTTCGAGGTCTTCGTTTCTGATGATGATGGTGCGAACTATGTCCTTGTTGAAACGGTCGGCCCTTCAGGCGCCGGCACTTCAGGCGGCTGGATTCAGACAGGCTTCAATGTCAGCGATTTCGTTGATCTGACTTCCACTATCCGTGTCAAGTTTGTTGCAAGTGATCTGGGTGCAGGATCTGTGGTCGAAGCCGCAATCGATGATGTCCGCATCCTCGGTGTTTCTTGCGGCCCGGACACATGCATCGCTGATATCAATATGGACGGCAGCCTGAACTTCCTCGATGTATCAGCATTCCTCGCGTTGTTTGCTGACGGAGACCTGGCCGCAGACATCACGAACGACGGGCAACTGAACTTCCTTGATGTGTCGGCGTACCTCAACGAGTTCGCGAACTGTCCATAAGCGTTCATTCGCATCAAGCAACTCAACAAACGCCCACGCAAACCTTGCGTGGGCGTTTTCAATTGGTCTTATTGAGTGATCCAGATGGACTCATGTGTATCAAGATTGATGAAAGCGGGTGATCGGGATCGAACCGACGACATTCAGCTTGGGAAGCTGACGTTCTACCACTGAACTACACCCGCATACTCGCTGTAATCCCTGCATCTCAACTCTATCTAGTGCATAGACCAATGCGAATAGCTGAAGGGCATTCTACTCCAAATTCGCCTCAAGAACCAATCTCACAAGGCGAATCGAATCTCACTTGGTCTTCTCGAGTGCCGCCAAGGCTTTGAGACGTGCCTTGGAGTGGTCGACGATCGGGTGGGGATATTCCTCCCCAAGAGTTACCCCAGCATTAAGAAGGGTCATCGGCGGAGCTTCCCAAGGCGAGTGGATAATCGAGTCAGGAAGCTCAGCAAGCTCAGGAACCCATCGGCGGACGTACTCACCTTTGGGGTCAAACTTCTCACCCTGACTGACTGGGTTGAAGACGCGGAAATATGGAGCAGCGTCCGCGCCGCACCCAGCTGTCCATTGCCAGCCGAGGGTGTTGTTCGCGAGGTCCGCGTCTACCAGCGTGTCCCAGAACCACTCCGCTCCCGATTCCCAGGAGATCAACAGGTCCTTGCAAAGGAATGAAGCAACGATCATCCGCGCCCGGTTCGGCATCCACCCCTCCGCCCACAGGTTTCGCATCGCGGCATCGACGATTGGATAGCCGGTCATCCCGCGTTTCCACTTCGTGAAGTGCTCGTCGTTGGTCACCCAAGGGAACTTCGTAAACTGATCCCTGAATGGTTGATCCACGGTGTCCGGAAAGTGATTGAGCAGATGAATAGCGAAATCATGCCAGCCCAACTGACGCAGATATGCCGAGATTCCAGAATTTTTCTCCCAGTCGCCGTCCTTCGTCAGCGTGTGCCACATGCGCCGAACCGAGAGTTCCCCGAAGTGGATAGACGGCGAGAGCTGGGACCATCCCTGTGTGCTGAGCTGGTTTCGGGTCTGGTCGTATTCATCCACCATGTCCTCGATGAAGCTCTGGAATGACTTGTTGGCGTTGTCCTCCCCAGGTTTCCAGCGCTTCCGGAATCCCGAAGCCCAATCCACAGGATGCAAGAGTTCCAGCGAATCAAGATCGAGTGTGCGAGGTGCTTTCCCAGGTGATTGCAAAGACTCTGGAGACGGGATCGGATTATCAACCTGCATAGTGATCGCACGATTCCAGAACGGCGTGAACACCTGATACGGCTTCGCGGCTCCCGTCAAAACCGAACCAACGGACCAAAGGACATCAGCTGAGAACCGAACAAGCTCTATCCCCGCCTCTTCAAGCTCGATATCGAGTTGGTCGTCGAACTCCTGTGTAGCGGGGTCGGTCGATTCATGGAGAGCAACCTGGTCCGCGCCGCACTCCTTGCACAGCTGAATGAGCTCACGCACCGGATCCCCGCGCCGAAGCACGAGCGGCGACCCCAGTTCTTTGAGCGACTTCGATAACGCAAGCAACGAGTGATGCAGCCACCACTTCGAGGCACCACCAATCGGGAATGTCTGAATCTGAAGTGATCCCGATTCTTGCTGATCCTCAGCGATATACGCCGGCACGACTCGGCCGCGTTGAGCAGCGTAATCCAAAGCAAGGTGGTCATCCGTTCTCAGATCGAGTCGGTACCAGACGATCGTAGTGGGGGAGGAGTCCGCTGGAGTTGGCATACTCAATCGTATGCGGGATTCCCGAGGGAACATGACCAGCTCCGTTTCGTGATCAAGATCGATACGACATCCGTCTAAGCCTCGCCGATATGCGTTCGTGTTCCCAGCCAGACTATCCATTCAGGGGTCAAACTCTGTCACCGAATCGTCCGAATCCCTAGAATCCACCCCAACAATCGCGTGAACTCGGAATCCATCGATTCGGGAAGCTAAAATACCCTTCAACTCGATTCTCTGGGAGCAAGCAGGCCCCGCATGAATCATGACCCAGTGAGGCACAGATGCCAACTGACCAAATGACCGCTCCCAAAGAACCCACCACCCTCGGATCCGTTGTCATCCGCTTCTGCGGCGATTCCGGCGATGGGATGCAACTCACGGGCGGTCAGTTCACCGAGACCTCTGCGCTTTTCGGGAACGACTTTGCCACCTTCCCAGACTTCCCAGCAGAGATCCGCGCCCCCAAAGGCACCACCTTCGGAGTCTCGGGATTCCAACTCCAGTTCTCGAGTGAAGACATCTTCACGCCCGGCGATCGCGTCAACGCGATGGTCGCGATGAACCCCGCGGGACTCAAGGTCAACATCGACGACGTAGAGCCGGGCGGGATCATCATCGTCAACGAGGACGAGTTCACCAAAGGCAACCTCTCCAAGTGCGGCTACCCCGCGGGATACAACCCACTCGAAGATGAGGTCATCAACGCGAAGTTCAACCTCGTCAAAGTCCCGATGTCCAGACTCACCAAGGAGTCGCTCGCTGACTCAGGGATGGGCGCCAAGGACATCAACCGCTGTCGAAACATGTTTGCCCTCGGCATCGTGTACTGGCTCTACGAGCGTCCCATCGACCAGACCGTCAACTATCTCAACACCAAGTTCGCGGTCAAGAAGAAGCAACCCCAGATCGCTGAGATCAATATCCAGGCGCTCAAAGCTGGGTACTACTTCGGAGAAACCGCAGAAGTATTCCCAGCTCGTTTCCGCGTCCCTCCAGCGAAACAAACGCCCGGCCTCTACCGCCAGATCAGCGGCAACGAGGCCACCGTCCTCGGACTCGTCACCGCCGCACAGAAAGCAAGCAAGTCGATCGTCTACGCGAGTTACCCGATCACCCCCGCGTCCAACGTGATCCAAGGTCTATCCAACCTCAAGCGATTTGGTATCAAAACCATCCAATCTGAAGACGAGATTGCCGCGATCTGCACCGCGATCGGCGCGAGCTTTGCTGGTGATATCGGGGTCACCGGAACCTCCGGCCCTGGACTGGCGCTCAAGGGCGAAGCGATGGGGCTCGCGCTCATGCTCGAACTCCCGCTCGTCATCGTCGATGTCCAGCGTGCCGGACCAGCGACCGGTCTTCCTACCAAGACCGAGCAAGCGGACCTGCTCCAAGCGATGTTCGGACGTCACTGCGAGAGCCCGCTCATCATCGTCGCGCCACGCAGCCCCTCGGACTGTTTCAACATGGCAATCGAAGCGGTGCGCCTATCCGTCAAATACATGTGCCCCGTGATCTACCTCTCCGATGGATACATCGCCAACGGCGCGGAGCCCTGGAAGGTGCCGGATGTCGAGCAGATCCCGGAGATCTCGATCACGCATCCGACACAGAGTGACATCGGAGATGACGGCTTCCGTCCTTACGAGCGCGATCCACAAACACTCGCTCGTAGATGGGCGATCCCCGGAACCCCTGGACTCGAGCACCGCGTCGGGAGTCTGGAAAAGGAAGACGAGACCGGGAATGTCTCCTACGACCCCGACAACCACGACAAGATGGTCCGTTTGCGAGCGGAGAAGGTCGCGCAAGCCGCGGATTCCATCCCGCTCCTAGAAGTGAATGGCGACCCATCGGGTGATGTCCTCGTCCTTGGGTGGGGTGGGACTTTCGGATCGATCACGACCGCCGTGCACCAGCTCCGCGCCAAGGGACACAAGGTTAGCTCAGCGCACCTCCAGTACCTCAACCCGTTCCCATCGAACACCGAAGAGGTCCTCAGGTCGTTCAAGAAAGTCATCATCCCAGAGATCAATCTCGGACAACTCAGCTTCCTGATCCGCGCGAAGTTCCTCATCGAAACCCACGGCATCAACATCGTCAAAGGACAACCCTTCAAGGTCGAAACACTCGCCGAGCGTATCGAGGAGGTGATCGAGTCATGAGCACCATCGAATCAAAGGACACCACGCTCCCGATCTACACCGCGAAAGACTTCACGACCGACCAAGACGTCCGCTGGTGTCCCGGATGTGGTGATTACGCAGCACTCGCCGCGGTCCGCAAAGCACTCCCCGGAGTGAACACACGCAAAGAGAACTTCGTGTTCGTCTCTGGAATCGGCTGTGCCGCTCGCTTCCCGTACTACGTCGACACCTACGGCATGCACTCGATCCACGGCCGCGCCCTCGCTGTCGCGACCGGAGTCAAATGCGCGAATCCCAATCTCGAAGTCTGCGTGGTCTCAGGAGACGGCGACCTGCTCTCCATCGGAGGCAACCACACCATACACACGATGCGACGCAATGTTGACATCACCATCATGCTCCTCAACAACAAGATCTACGGCCTCACCAAGGGGCAGTACTCCCCAACCAGCGAGCAAGGCAAAGTCTCCCCAACCTCCCCAGCGGGATCGATCGACTTCCCGGTCAACCCAATCGCGATCGCGGTCGCGTCCGGATGCACGTTCATTGCTCGCAGCATCGACGTGGACATGAAAGGCATGGACGAGATCTACAAGCGAGGCATTGCCCACAAGGGGACTTCGTTTATCGAGGTCTACCAGGACTGCAACATCTTCAATCACAAGGCGTGGTTCTACGCGTCGCAGAAGGACACCATGCCGGAGAACACCATCAAGGTCGAGCACGGAAAGCCGTTGGTGTTTGGTGTAGAACGCAACAAGGGCATCCGCCTCAACAATGGGCAGCCCGAGGTGGTCGTCATCGGAGAGAACGGTATCACCGAAGCCGACTTGCTCATCCACGACGAAACCAACATGTACCTCGCGCACATCTATTCCCAAATGGCGTACCCAGAGTTCCCCGAACCGATCGGAGTACTCCATGCGGATCCAACCAAGCCGACCTACAACGAGCTGCTCCACCAGCAGCTCGATGAAGCAAAGGCCAAAGCGAAACCCAAGCAGCTCGATCTGCAGGCGTTAGTCACCGGGAACGAGTCGTGGGAAGTCAAGTAAATCCAGTGATTCGCTTTCAATAGCCCCGCCCGGATTCGAACCGGGGACCGAGCGATTATGAGTCGCGTGCTCTAACCGCTGAGCTACGGGGCCGACGCGGGATCGTAGCACCGCTTCAGGGGCAATCCAAAGTGGTGCCTTTGGCACTTTGTCCCTACAATATCGCATGACCATGACCAAAGAATCCCCCGCATCGAACCAGTCCGCCCCTACCTTCAACTCCGTCCTCGATGCGATCGGGAACACCCCGCTCGTCAAACTCAACAAAGTCGCCGATCCATTGGGAGCGACGGTCTACGCGAAGTGCGAGTTCATGAACCCCGCCGGTTCGATCAAGGACCGCATGGCTCGCTACATCATCGAGATGGCCGAGAAAGAAGGGCTCCTCAAGCCCGGCGGCACCATCGTCGAGAACACCTCAGGCAACACCGGCATGGGCGCCGCGATGACCGCAGCCGCTAAGGGATACAAAGCCGTCTTCACGATGCCCGACAAGATGAGCCAAGAGAAGATCGACGGCCTCCGCGCCTACGGAGCTCAGGTCATCATCACCCCAACCGATGTCCCGGGCGACTCACCAGACCACTATGTCAACGTCGCCAAACGTGTCGCCGAAGAAACCCCCAACTCGTTCTACATGGACCAGTACCACTCCCAGTGGAACATCGAAGCCCACGAACTCTCCACAGGACGCGAGCTCTACGAACAAACCGACGGAGGCAAAGTCGACGCGATCGTCGTCGGCACTGGAACCGGCGGGACCGCGTCAGGCATCGGACGTTACTTCAAAAAGATGGGCGCCGACACCAAGATCATCGGCGTCGATCCGCTCGGATCAGTCCACTACTCGATCTTCCACACCGGCAAACCGAGCACCCCCTATGTCTACAAAGTTGAAGGACTCGGAGAAGACATCGTCTGTAGAGCGTTCGACCCATCCGTCATCGACGACATGTACCAGGTCAACGACTACGAGTGCTTCACAATGGCCCGCCGGCTCGTCCGCGAGGAAGGCCTGTTCTGCGGCGGTTCATCCGGAGGTATGGTCCACATCGCATGCGAGATCGCCAAGCAGATGGGACCAGACAAGAAGGTCATCGCGATCTGCCCCGACTCCGGGACACGCTATGTCACCAAATACCTCTCCGACGAGTGGATGAAGATGCATGGCTTCCTCGAGCCAGACAAGGGACTCGGGATCATCGAAGACCTCATCGACCGCTCACGCAAAGTCATCTCGCTCCCAGACACAGCAACAGTGGGGCAGGTCATCGAAGCACTCAGAACCAACGGCATCTCCCAGGTCCCGCTCACCGATGCAAGCGGGAAACCCACTGGGATCGTCCACGAGGTAGACATCCTCCGAGCGATGCAAGCCGGGACGACAAGCTCCGCTTCTCCAGCATCGAGCATCGCCAATGAGCTTGGAGGTCTCCTGCACCCCAAAGCACGCGTCGAAGAACTCTACGGCGTGTTCGGTGCCGATCAGGTCGCGCTCGTCTTCGAGTCCAACACCATCCTCGGCGTCATCTCACAGATCGACCTCATCGAACACCTCAGCAAACACTCAAAGTAATCACGAATATTTCATCCACGCCCAGCGTTTGACTGGGAGGAGTACCCAACATGCATATCAACGATTCCCACAAGTTCGCCACACGCGCCATCCACGCAGGACAGACACCCGATCCATCAACCGGCGCGATCATGACCCCAATCTACCAGACCTCAACTTACGTCCAGGACTCCCCCGGCTCGATCGTCGGCGAGTACGACTACTCACGCGCCGCCAACCCAACGCGCGCCGCGCTTGAAGCGAACCTTGCGAACCTCGAAGGCGCTAAGCACGGCTTGTGCTTCTCGTCAGGAGTCGCCGCGACCGGAGTAGTCCTTCACCTGCTCAGCAGCGGAGACAAAGTCCTTCTCGGAGACGATGTCTACGGCGGCACCAACCGCCTCTTCCATCGCGTGTTCGCTCAGCTCGGGATCGAAACCGTCCTCGTAGACATGACTGATCACGACGCGATCAAGAATGCAATCGACGACCGCGTCAAACTCATCTGGCTCGAAACCCCGACCAACCCAACGCTCAAGATCACGGACATCGAAGCCGTCTCCAAGATTGCCAAGAGCAACGAGATCATCCTCGCGGTTGATAACACCTTCGCGACGCCATACCTCCAGAACCCTCTTTCGCTCGGCGCCGACATCGTCTGCCACTCGACCACCAAATACATCGGTGGACACTCCGACTCCATCGGCGGCGCGTTGCTGACCAACTCCGACGAGCTCCATCAGAAGCTCAAGTTCATCCAGCTCTCTGAGGGCGCGGTCCCAGGTATCATGGAATGCTTCCTGCTCCTGCGTTCGACCAAGACCCTCCATGTCCGCATGCAGCGCCATTGCGAGAACGCCGCGAAGGTCGCGCAGTTCCTCGACAACCATGAGGGCGTCGAACGTGTGATCTACCCAGGTCTCGAATCACACCCTCAGCACGAGCTCGCAAAGAAGCAGATGCCCGGATTCGGAGGAATGATCACCATGTACCTCCGAGGCGGCATCGATGAGTCCCGCATCATGCTCGAGAACACCAAGCTCTTCGCGTGCGCCGAGTCACTCGGCGGTGTCGAATCGCTCATCGAGCATCCCGGCATCATGACCCACGCATCGGTCCCTGCAGATCAACGCGAGAAACTCGGGATCGACGACAACCTCGTCCGTCTCTCTGTTGGTATTGAGGATGCAGACGATCTGATCGCGGATCTGGATCAAGCTATCAGCGCCGCGCTCAAGAACTGCTCTGCAGCGTGCGGCTGATCGCTCAGCCCATCAGGTCATCCATCGAGAACGATCCTGTAGACAGCTCCATCAGGAACGCCTCCGCCTCCTGAGCGGGGTTCTTTCCAGATGCCTTCGCGTCAATCAATCGACGCACAAGAGCGCTGCCCACGATCGCGCCATCCGCGTGCTGCGTCACTGCTCGGACTTGTTCAGGTGTAGAAATCCCGAACCCGCATGCGATGGGAGTGGGGGACTTGATCCGAAGATCACGCACACGATCCCCGATATCGGGAATCTCTGTCCGCTCTCCCGTAATCCCCGCACGAGCGAGCATGTAGACAAACCCGCTCGATGCTTTGGAGATTTCCCCCGCACGCTCGATCGCTGTCGAAGGCGAGATCAGCAGCGAGTTGGTGAGCCCATGACTCTTGCACGCTTCGACATACGGCCCAGACTCCTCAAAAACGAGATCAGGGAAGATGCACCCATCAAACCCCGCATCCTTCGCTCGCCTGCAGAACGCATCAGGACCACCCAAAGCAATCACAATGCTCGTCGAGACCATCGCGACCAAACCAATCTCAAGATTTTCACGGACCGACGCGACCTGCTCAAAGATCAGGTCTGGAGTCATCCCAGCTTCGATCGCGTCATGCATCGCCGCGGCAATCGTCGGTCCGTCCGCGACCGGATCCGAGTACGGGAACCCGATCTCGACCACCGATGCCCCGCCGGACTGCAACGCGACGAGCAGTTCCGGAAGCGAATCAAGAGCGGGGGACCCAGCACACACAAACGGCAGCAGAACCGGATGATTCGAATCCTTCGCCTTTTTGAATATCTCTTCGATCCGATTCATCGTGTAATCACATCCGTAACTTGCTCGAGTCCCGCCGTCAGGATTTCAGGTCCATCTTCCGTGATCAGCACGTCGTGCTCGTAGTGCACCGACATCGAGTGATCCGCGGTATAGATCGGCCAATCGCGATCCGCCTGCTCAATCATCCCTGTCCCGACTCCGATCATCGGCTCAACCGCAACAATCGTCCCGGGCAAGCACTCGAGCTTCGCATCAGGCCATTCACCCGGATACGTCGGGACCACGTTGGAAATCCAAGGCGACGAATGCAGCTTGCGACCGCACCCATGACCACCCAATCCTCGGATCATGTGGAAGCCGTAGTCCCCTTCGACGATCCCTTGAACACGCTTGGCCCATGCGAGATAGGTGTTCCCAGGACGGAGCTCCTTGATGCCCTCTTCAAGCGACTCTTTCCCTGAGTCGGTGAGTCGTTTGATCTCTTCGTTCATCTCACCGAACACGTATGTCCACGCCGCGTCCCCGAACCAGCCGCGGTATTTCACACCGATATCGATGCTCAGCACGTCACCCTGTTCCATCGGACGCGTCAGGTACCCAGCCGTTCCATGCACCACGCAGTCATTAACGCTCAGACACGCTTGAGATGGGAAGGGGGGCATCCGACCGGGACGGTACTTGTAGAAGCACGACGTGCCTCCGAGTCGTTTGATTGTCTCTCCGACGAACCGATCGATCTCCGCGAGGGTCTGTCCCGCCGCGAGAAAGTCCGCCAGAGCGTGATGAACCTCGACCACCTTCTGAGCAGCGGCGTACGCTGCCTCGTGATCCCGTGTTGTTTGTACTGTTGCTTGCATAGAAAGCCATCATAGGGCCGATATGGACCATGCAGGGAGAATATCGAGTGCACATCGGGGTCATCGTCAACACAAAGTCAGGGAGGAACCGCGCGAGCAAACTCGCTCAGAGATGCACCGCGCTCCTCCAGACACGAGGACACACCGAAACCCGCATCGAACCCCGCAAACTCCATGAGTTTGAAGCGACATTCAGCGAGTTTGACCGTCTCATCATCATCGGAGGCGACGGCACCGTCCACCACACACTCACGCACCTCCTCAAACACCAATCCCCATTCATCCACCTCGCAACCGGCACCTCGAACCTGATCTCAAAGGAGTTCGCGATGCCCAAAAACCCAGATCAAATCATCCGCTGGATCGAGCAGGGGGGGTCTACCAAAATCGACGTCCCAAAGCTCGACGGCGTCCCCTTCCTCATCATGTGCAACTTCGGGATGGACGCGAGCGTGATCCATCGATTCGAGACCTCCAGAACCACCTCAGGCGGATTCAGGAACTACATCCGCCCAATCGCAGCGGAAATCTTCAACCCTCAGCCCGCTTCGATCCATGTCCGCGTCGATGGTACTCCCATCAAGCTCAATCGCACGTGCAATCTCCTGATCGCCAACATGCGTTCGTACGCGCTTGGTCTCAACCCTTGCAACAACGCCAATCCGTCCGATTCCAAGCTCGACGTCCTCGCTTCCAACTGCCGCTACATAATGACCTGGTCACTCCAAGGCATCCTCGCACGACTCCGCGTTCCGATCATCGCATCACACCGCGCCACCCCAACGAATGTCCTAGTCACCGGAGCCCACAAAGACTCACGAGTCCAAGTCGACGGCGAGATCGCACGAACCCCAACCATGCCTGATGGAATATTGAGAGCGGGACAGGAAATCACCATTGCCATAGGAACTGATCAAGTATCTGTCATAACCCGCCCCGAATGAAAGCCATCCCCAACCCCTGAGCCGAAACCAGATTCAAAGACCGATAATATATGTTCTGTTAAATTGGGTCAGGGCAGGATCTTGATACCAATCACTCAGAGAGCCTGTCTCCACGCCTTTATCCGTACTAGAGTCTTCATCGCGCTATGCATTGGCGTAGAAAGAACACGCCAAGAGCACGCCCAATGACCAGCACCCCTCCATCTGACAACCACGACGATCCAAACGACTCATTGGATATTGAGCCCGTGGACCAGCTCGGTGCGGATCCCGATCAGGAAGAGCTCACCGTCGTCCCAGCAGTCACGCTCTCGACCGTGAGCCAAACCCAGATCACCAGCGACGGCAAGTTTAAGAAAGGACGTCTCGCAGGTCTCAACATGAACCAAGCGATCTGGATCCTTGCTTGGCCGGTCGTGACCGAGAGCTTCCTGAACTCATTCGTCGGACTCGTGGACACCGCGCTCTCAGCAGGACTGGAGGACGGCGAAGCCGCGACCGATGCGATCGGTGGCGCGAGCTACATTATGTGGCTCATCGGACTCATCATCATGGCCCTCGGCGTCGGCGCGACAGCACTGATCAGCCGATCCGTCGGTAAGGGCCGTCTCGGAGTCGCCAACACCGTCCTTGGACAGACCTTCACGCTGTCAGCGTGCTCCGGAGTCCTTGTTGGTATCGGGATCTGGTTAGCCGTGCCCCTGGTCACCTCAGCACTCAACATGTCCGAGCTCGCGGCGACCTTCTTTAAGCAATACATGAGCATCATCGCGCTCGGAGTCCCCGCCGCGTCCGTGCTTTTCGGAATGATCGCGTGCTCTCGCGGTGCAGGAGACTCGATCTCGCCGCTCAAAGCGATGATCGCGCGCAACATCATCAACGTTGTCGTCAGCTGGGGACTCTCCGGGATCACGATCTATGGCATGACCTCCCCACTGGGATTCAACTTGGGGATCGCTGGCATCGCGTGCGGCACCGTCGCGGGCGACATCGTCGGCGCGTGGTACATCACCCATATGGCGCGCTCAGGACGCTGGTCGATCAAGCTCAAGCTGATCCGGATGAAACCCCACCTGCTCACCATCTGGCGCCTCTACCGCTTGGGGATCCCCAACTTCTTCGAAACATTCGGCCTCTGGGTTGGTAACTTCGCGATCATCCTCTTCGTCGGATTCCTCACCCTCCAGCTCGATCAAGACGGCTTGCTCGGAGCGCACATCATCGGGATCCGCATCGAAGCGTTCAGCTTCATGCCCGGATTCGGGATGGGGATCGCCGCCGCGACCCTCGCGGGACAGTACCTCGGAATGAAGCGTCCCGACCTTGCCAAGCAAGCGGTGTTCCGCTGCACCATGATCGCGACCATCATCATGGGAGCGATCGGGATCGCCTTCATCACTATCCCAAAGCAGATCACCGCCCTGCTCTCGGACCAACCGATCCACGCGGAGATCGTCCCCAACCTTCTCATCATCTGCGGCATCGTCCAAATCCCATTCGCGATCTCTATCGTCTTCCGATCCGCGATGCGGGGAGCCGGAGATGTAAAGGTCGTCATGGCGCTCACGTGGACCGCGACCTACGCGATCCGTCTGCCGATCGCTTACATCCTCTCTGGAGTGGACATCCCGATCCCGGAGTTCCTCGGAGGTGGATTCATCGAGAACCCCGACCTGCTCAAGTCCGTGTTCGGAATCGAGCCCGGACTCACGGCACTGTGGATCGGACTATGCAGCGAGATGGTCCTGCGAGGGATCCTCTTCGCCGCCCGATTCTTCCAAGGCGGCTGGCTCAAAGCCAAGGTCTAACCCCCCTACCGGTTTCATCTAAATCGCCGTGCTTGAACCGACTTTCATCGCGCTGTGAATCAATCCTGCAAACCAATGGACATAAAGAAACCCCCGACACCGAGGTGCCGGGGGTTCTGGTTTGTAGAAGATGAAATCTTCAGATCATCAAGCGATGATTATGGGCAGCCTTCAGCGAACTCAGCGAGGAATGCCGAGACGTCGATGAAGTTGAACAGACCGTCTGGCGATCCGTCTGGGTTACCAGCGAAGTCAGCAGCTGGATCCATTGCGGAGAATGCCGCGAGGAATGCCGAGACGTCGATGAAGTTCAGCAGTCCGTCTGGGGTTCCGTCTGGGTTACCAGCGAAGTCTGGACGGCAGACATCAACTGCTGGACCGTAGAGGATGGTCTGGAAGTGCGACGCTGGGGTGTACTGACCGGAGGTTGGGTCAGCAACACACTCGAGGCCACCGAAGAAGAAGGTACCAGCAACAGTGATGAGGCCGGATCCGTCTGGGTTCTCAGTAGTTGCGAGAGCGAATGCGTCCTCGGTTGCACCAGCGGTTGGGCCATCGGAAACCCATGACCATCCGCCTGCGGTGTCCATCTCAGCGTGACCTGGAGTTGGCGAACCGAAGACGATACCTGCGGTTGCCAGCGCTGCTGGGTCACCGTCGATACCGGTCTGGGTGTCGCTGTCCGAGTCAGCGTTGTCAACGTCAACGGTACCAGGCTGGTTGAACTGGATCGACCAGCCCCAGTCAGCGAGGCTGTCGCCGTCTGGATCGATATCGGGGATCGAGTCCGAGTCAGCATCGTTGAGGTCCATACGTGCGTTGTGAACTGCAGCGCCCTGGAGGTCGGAATCGGTGTCACCGATTTCGAAGGTGAGCGAGCTGCTGAAGGTTGCACCGAGGTCGATGTCTGCAGTGAAGAAGACAAGGGTAGCGGTGTCCACAGGGAACTCACCTGGGAGGCTGAAGAAGCTGAACTGGATGATTGGCAGCGCGATACACTCGAGCTGTGGCGAGCGACCGTTCATGCCGTCCCAGTAGGTCCAGGTACCAGCGAAACCTTCGATACCGTCAGCGTTGCTGTCGGAGTCGGTGTCGGTATCAGCGTGGTCGGAGACCCAGTGGATCTGAACACAGTCAACGACGGTGTCAAATGCGATGTCGCCCCAGTCAAAGCTGAGAGCGTTGAGCGCCAGCGAAGTGGTGCCGGTCGCGTCGTCAAGACCGAAGAAGAAGCTGGTGGAGAAGCCCTGGTCAGCACACTGAGCACCAGTGTCTGCGATCCAGATTTCTGAACCAGCAGTGCCGTCAGCAGCTTGCTGAGCGTCACCGTTGTTGATCACAGTGGTGATCTTCTCGCCGGTAGCGACGTTGAAGTAGATGTGACCTGCGTGCCGCAGCTGAGCAGCGGTCGCGTCAATCTTCGTTGGGGTGTTGTTGGCAACTGCGGTGCTGGCGATACCAGCAGCGAGAGCCAGGCTAAGTGCACTTTTGGCCTTCATGGAAAGCTCCTCTTTCGTTAAATGTGAACCACAACTCGAATTGTGTGCCAGAACGACACAGCAAAATCGAACACTATCTAGTAGCGAAACACAAATTTCGCTACACGCCGAACACATCATGACCGCCAGCGGGTTCTCTCTCAACCCAGGTCCCTTTACAGATCCCACGAGTGGGGTGCCTGTCAAGATTGACCTCTACGCGATATCCTCGCACACAACGAAGATCGTACGGCAAAACAAACTCGTACCACAAACAGCGTGGTACAGATCGAATATACAGGGTCTAGTCAGGATTGCAAGAGCACAACGCCGGATTTTGCTGAGATTTCTGCGAAAAAGCCCCGATATCCACCCCTCAAATATCCCCAGCCCACCGCCAATTTTACCTAGTTTAACCCCCAGATACCCCCTGCCGCTCCCGAACAGTCGCCGCAAACCTTGTAAAGAACCCGTCAGCGTCATGAGGACCGGGAGATGCCTCGGGATGGAACTGCATCCCAGCAATCAATCCATCCCGCGCCTCGATCCCCGCAACCGTGTCATCATTGAGATGCCGATGCGTCACCAAAAGCCCCGTCCCCTCACAGCTCGACTCTTCAACCGCGAAGCCATGATTCTGACTCGTGATCTCGACACGTCCGCTCTTTGAATCAAAGACCGGATGGTTGATCCCGCGATGTCCAAACTTGAGTTTGTACGTCTTCGCTCCCATCGCAAGCGCCAGGATCTGATGACCAAGGCAGATACCAAAGATCGGGAATCCTTCAAGCCTTTGATTGTTCAGCAACGACTGGACCGTCGAGATCAAGCCGGTCAACGAATCCGGATCTCCAGGACCGTTGGACAAGAACAACCCATATATACGTCCGGCCTCAATATCACGCTCGATCGTCTCGGCGGTCACTGTGATCGGATAGACCACGGGTTTGCATCCCGCATCGACCAGACAACGCAGGATGTTCTCCTTGACACCGCAGTCGATCACCCCGACTGGGACGCCCTCGTCACCTTCATCAATATCAATATGCTTCCACGACTCGCTCGAATCCCCCCAGGATTCTTCAGCTTCCCGCCCCGCTGAAGCCGCGAGGTTCGCCCCGACCATTGCGCCGATGCCCTTGGCGCGTTGAACCAGTTCCGAGTCGCTCAGATTCGCGTCGCTGGAGATGATCCCCTGCACAACCCCCTGCGATCTCAGCAACGAGGTCAACGCCCGCGTATCAATCCCACATATCCCAGGCACCCCGGCTCCCTGCAGGACCTCATGGAGCGATCCAGAAGCTCGATAGTTTGAGTGCAGATTCACGTGCTCATGGATCACCATCCCAGAGACCTGGATCTTCCTTGATTCCATGTCCCGTTCGTTCATCCCCGTGTTGCCGATCATCGGCATCGTCTGGACAAGGATCTGGTTCATATACGACGGATCGGTCAGTGATTCTTCATACCCGCTCATCGCGGTATTGAAGACGACCTCGCCTCCCCCCTCAGATTGAGCGCCAAAGCCCCAACCCTCGAAAACTTCACCACTCGACAACGCCAGA
Organism: Phycisphaerales bacterium; assembly: GCA_965250055.1. Taxonomy (GTDB): domain Bacteria; phylum Planctomycetota; class Phycisphaerae; order Phycisphaerales; family UBA1924; genus UBA1924. Next base: position 1,083,003 of record OZ252285.1, read on the forward strand.
CGGACACGATTGGACTCGGTGCGATCGCTCATGGATAAAGTGTAGCGAACCAATGTCGATGCTGCCGTTCCATCCCGATGTCAATCAACCCGATTCTCATATCGGAGACACCTTTGTCCGCGTCGTCGTCGAGCGCGGACTCGATCGCTCCGAAGGACTGACCTACCGCACCGATCTCGATGTCCAACTCGGACAACGCGTCAAGGTCCCCATCGGACGAGGCAACACCCCCACCGACGGCTTCATCATCGAGATCGCTGGACCAGAACTCGCGGATGGATTCGACATCTCCCGAATCAAATCCATCTCCAAAGGTTCCCAAGTTGTCCTCAATCCGCTCCAGTTCGAGCTGTGTCAATGGATCGCGAAGTACTACGCGTGTCCGCTCGGATTGGTCATGGCAGCCGCGATCCCCAAAGCCGTGAAGAACCAGATCGGGAAGAAGACGATCCAAACCATCTCCCGCGTAACCCCAATCCCCGATCCGCTCCCCAAGCTCCCCCCCACCGCTCGCGACGCATGGGACAAACTCGCGGCTCTCGATCAATCGACCTTCCCGATCGAGAAGTCAAAGCTCAAGGACACAATCCACCTCAGATCCATCGCGCCGATCCACAAGCTCCGCGATGCTGGATTGCTGATCGAATCCCAAGAAGAAGTCATCCGCACTCCCAGCGTGTTCAACCTGCTCGAGCTGGACTCGGATCGAGATCCCCCTCAGCTCAACCAACAGCAACAACACGTCGTCGATGGGATCTGCGCATCATTGGGTCAATCCTCCACCCACCTCATCCACGGCATCACGGGCTCCGGAAAGACCGAGGTCTACATGCGCCTCATCGAACGCGTGCTCGCTTCGGGGAAAGCCGCGCTTGTGCTGGTCCCTGAGATTGCGCTGACCCCACAAACCGCGGGACGATTCGTCGCACGATTCAAAGACCAAGGCGTCGCGCTCCTGCACTCGGGACTCAGCGACGGCGCGCGAAACGCCCAGTGGTCACTGGTCAAGAACAAAGAAGCACGCGTCATCATCGGACCACGCTCCGCAATCTTCGCTCCAATCGACGATCTCGGCATCGTCATCGTCGATGAAGAACACGACAGTTCGTACAAACAAGACCGAGCCCCACGGTACCACGCACGCGACAGCGCCATCGTGCTCGGCACCTTCGCTCAGTGCCCCGTTGTCCTCGGATCCGCGACCCCTTCGCTCGAAAGCTGGCACAACGCACGCTCTGGACGCTTCAAGCTCTGGTCGATGACCCAGCGAGCGGGACAAGGCTCGCTGCCCAAGGTCCACATCGTGGACATCTCGAAGGACCACACCAATACACCCAAAACCGCATCGAACAAATCGCTCGCGTTCCCCATCATCGGATCGACCCTCGAAACGCAGCTCAACCAGACACTCGATCGCGGAGAGCAAGCGATCCTCCTGCTCAACCGGAGGGGCTACGCGTCGCTCGTTGCCAGCGCCGATCCAAACTGCGATTGGCGCCTCGAATGCGATCAGTGCGACTCGACCATGGTCGTCCACAAATCCCGCGTTCGCACATCAGGCAGCAAGCGTTTCGTCCGCTGCCACCACTGTCTGAGCGAACAACTCATCCCGGCCGTGTGTCCGATGACAGGCAAAGGCGTCGTGCAGATCGGAGTAGGAACCCAACGCGCCGAGGACGAGATCCTGATGCGACTGGGTGAGCGTCAACAGCTCGAACTTGGAGAGAACTTCGTGCGCGTCGATTCGGACACCATGACGCGCCCCTCGGACTACTTCTCGATCTTGGATCGCTTCTCCAAGGGCTCAATCAAACTCATGCTCGGCACGCAGATGATCGCCAAGGGTCTCGACTTCCCAGGCGTCACACTTGTCGGGATCCTAAACGCTGATACAGCCCTCTCGATCCCCGATTTCCGCGCCGAGGAACGCACCTTCCAGCTCATTGCACAAGTCGCCGGACGAGCGGGACGAAGCTCGAACCCGGGACAAGTCATCGTCCAGACCATGAACCCTCGCAACCAAGCGATCATCCTCGCGTCCGAGCACAACTATCCGCGCTTCGCTGACCAAGAACTCCGCACGCGACAGTCGTGTGACCTCCCCCCCACCACGCGCATGGCTCGGATCATCTGCAGAGATCAAGACGCGATCAAAGCAAAGGAACGCGCCACGGCTCTCACCGACGCGCTCGTAGAGCTCTCCGATCCACGCGTCACGATCGAAGGCCCGATGGAATGCACCATCGCGCGGATCGCAAACCACGCGCGCTGGGGGATCGAGATGCATGCTCCAAACTCAGTACTGATCCAGAAACCGATCGCCAAACTGCGTGAGCAGGGACTGCTCAAATCCGACGCCGCGACCATCATCGACATGGACCCGATCTGGTTGATGTAGTTCCGTCGTACCAATCAATCATCATCATTCTCGGCCGACGATTCTTCCCCGCGTTCGGAAGATCGGATTCGCACACGAACCTCAGTATGTATCTCAGGCACCTGCTCTCGATCAGCGATCCAGACCGGCTCATCCACCGTCGCATCCGGAGACAGCGTCCAGACCGGCGAGATCACCTCATGCCCCCAAGGCGTGAGCGAAACCAGCGAACCCTCACGATCCGCGAGATACCCCTTGCCATGGACGGTCTTGGATCCAGCAAAGACCAGACCCGCCCATCCCGCGTCCTCAGCCAATCCAGTCCCCTCATCAACATGAACCACCCACGACGCGAGATCAACCCATTCGCTGTCCTCTTGAATCCGAACCTCGATCACGAGCTCTTCACCACTCGCCGGGATGCGCTTAGCGTCCTCACCAAACGTGATTGGTGAACCAGGTTCAAAACCAGCCGCGAGCATCGCCGCGTGAAGGTTCGATGCACCGATCCCAGTCACCAGCAGCGACTCATGCTCACGCGTATCGGGACCCGTGATCATCATCTCCAGATACACATCAGGTGTTTCGGGATGATGACAATCCATCGCCACCTTCGCGTCAAACTGCACTTCACCGTTTTCAACCCACAACCCCGGCAGCATCTCCACGGGATCATCCGCAAACATCGTGCAGAGCAGAACCGAGATGGAAAGCAGGATGCTCATACGCTGATCTCACGCATCGCGCGAGCGAGCTTTGTAAACAGTTCCCCGCGTGCTTCGTAGTTCTCGAACTGATCCCAAGACGCACAGCCCGGCGAGAGCAGCACGACATCGCCCGCTTGCATCCGATCCTTGATACGCGACATTGCCGTTTGTAGATCACCGCAGTCCATCGCGTTCGAGCCTCCCAACTCTGCGAGACCGCTCCCAGTCGCACCGATGCAGTACAAGCCCGCGAGCTCCTCGCCGAGCTCAGCGATCGGGCGCAGATCACTCCCCTTGTCATACCCCCCAGCGATCAGATGGACCCTCGAACGATCAACCAGTTCCTCCATCGCCCCCACGGCAAGTAAAGCCGCTTCGGGAACAGTGCACTTGGAATCGTTGAAGAACCGGACGCTGTTTGCTTCGCAGACGAGCTGCAATCGATGCGAGAGCCCCGCAAACGAGCGCACCGCATCGAACGCGGCTACATTGCTTTCACCAGTAACATGACACACCGCGGCTGCCGCCATCGACGCGTTGAGCGCATTATGCGAACCAGGCACGACGCACCCTTCTACAGAATCCTCATCACCAATCACAATCGCGCCATCATCCCCCCAGTCCCGCACCTGCTCTCCGAGAACGAGCTGCTGCGATGCACCCGCCAAGATCCGTTTGGAATGCTCGTAGTGCTCCGCATCCCCATGCCAATCGAGATGATTGGGCACACAGTTGGTGATGCATCCGAGCTTCGGAGGATGATTCTCAATCACTCCGGACTCCCCAAGCCAATAGAGCATGGCGCTCGACAGCTCGAGCACCACGAATGTCTCATCGTTGATCTCATCAAGCTGCTCAAGCAACGATCCCCCGATGTTCCCCCCAAGCACGGCTCGATGCCCAAGCTTCCCCAAAGCATGATGGATCATGGCGCTGGTCGTGCTCTTGCCCGCGGATCCCGTCACCGCGATTACTCGATCGGGATCGAGCTGCTGATACACGATCTCGATCTCCGTGCACAGCTTTATTCCTCGCCGCTGGGCATCGCAGACAAACGGATGCTCCCAAGGACGAGGCACCGCCGGGTTAACCACCAGCACATCAACCCCCTCAAGATCAGCAACATCATGCGGCCCAAGCACAAGCTCTACAACACCATCATCAATCAACTCTTGGATCGATCCGATCGAATCATTGAGCGCCGATGCTGCTCCGGAATCGCCGACCAGAATCTCCGCCCCCTGCGATGCGAGATACCGAGTGACCCCAACCCCACCACCGAATCGGCCGAGCCCCATCACGTAGACACGCTTGCCCTGCCAGTTGTTCAAGCCGTGCCCTCGACCAGTTCCTTGAGTCGATCAAGGTGATCCCCATCGCACTTATCGATCATCTTGATCATCATCGGCCCCATTACAGGCGAGAGTGCTTTCGCCCACCACTTGCTCGGCGCATTGGTCATCGTCCACGTCGCCGAAGTGCCCTCCCCGCTCGGAGCATACTTATATTCTGCGACCATCCGATTACAACCATCATCAAACACCGCGCGATGATGCAGCGCCCTATCGACAAGCTCATGACGCTCAACCTCGATCACGGCTTTCGCGTTCATCTTCCCCATCTTCCGCGTTTCGCGAAAACGCATCCCGGCGCACATCGGTTCGTCTTCCTTGTGCTCAGAGAGCATCTCGATCGACACGAGCGATGGTCCCATCCAAGAACGGATGTTGTCCCAACTGGTGAGCCATTGGTGGATCTGCTGCGGAGTTCGCTCGATTGTGGTCTGCTTGGTCAGTGATTGTGCCATGATCAAGAGTGTACCAAATCAGCGGATTCGGAGCTGGAGATCGGTCTCGCCGTGATCTTCACGCCACACTGTGACCTCAACAGCACGACCTGTGAGCAGACCTGCGTCAGCAACCATGACATAGAACTGACTGAGACTCTCGAACCGTTCACCCTCAACACGCCGGATCACATCACCTTCTTCAAGCCCCGCCATCGAAGCGGGCATCCCCCTCCAGATCTGCCCCACCTGCACGCCGTCAGAATGCCGACCGATCACCGCGCCGAGCTGGAGCTGGATCGGCTGAGCGAGACGCTGCGCCAGAACCTCCGGACGCATCTTTCCGAGCGTCACTTCCAGATCCAGAAACTCCCCATCGCGAAACACCTCCAGCGAGATCGGTTCCCCGGCACGCTGCGAGCTGATCAGCGAGGACAACGCCTCAGCATTGGTCACGGGCGATCCCTGGACACTCAGGATAATGTCGCTCGGCAGCACCCCCGCTTGGTACGAGGGCCCCTCTTCTTCAACATTGTTGATCCGGATCCCGAAGACCGATCCGCCGTCTTCCGTCGCAACCTCTACACGCCCCGCTCTCGAAGAGTCGTATGTGATCCCGAGGTATCCACGCGACACCGAGCCATGCTCGATGATCTGGGACACGATCGGCTCGATGGTCCCGAGCGGGATTGCAAACGAGATCCCCGCCGAGTCACCGCCCGAGTCCTCTGGGTTCGAGCCGACAGTGCTCGCCGCCGTCGCGATCGCGACGTTCATCCCGATCACGTGACTGTCCGTGTTGACCAGCGGCCCTCCGGAGTTCCCGGGATTCACCGCCGCGTCGGTCTGGATGTAGTTGGTGTACCCCCCGACCAATCGCGCCCCCTGCGCCTGTCGTCCGAGTCCGGAGACAATCCCCTCGGACATCGAGAACTTAAATCCAAACGGTGATCCGAACGCGAACACACGCTCGCCCACGCGAGGCAGCCGCTGCGTGGCGCGCATCGCTGGGAACGTGGTGTACGCGGGATCCACTTCGATCACCGCGATGTCGGTGTAGAGGTCCGTCCCGATGACCGTGCCCTCAACGACACTCCCGTTGTAGAACTCAACCGAAACACGCTGAGCAGATTTGACAACGTGCGCGTTGGTTATCAGGTGTCCCGACGAATCATAAATCCAACCCGCGCCGCTCGAGTACGAGCCGTAGCTCGGCGCTCCATCACTCGAAAAGCTGACCGGATCATCGGCGCGGGTTTCAATATGCACCACGCTCGGCTCGATCGCGTCACCGATCGCGGCGATCGCTCGATCCACCCGCCGAAGAATGTCATCATCAGCGAGCACGTTCCGCGCCAGCGTGATCCGAGCGCCCTGCTGCGCTACCGCGTATCGATCCAGCAGTTTCGGTGCGAGGAAGAGGAGCATCGCCGTGACCAGCAGGACCACCAACGCCGGGATGATTGAGACGAACTTTCGCATAACACGCTCCAGGGAGTCTTACGTCAGAAACTCAGAAGAGAAACTCGCAACGCACACTATGTATTCGGTTTGGCATCGCTCTTGGTGGCAGTTTCTTGGTTGCTCTCACCAATTTTGTCCGCAAGTTTTTCCGCTTCCCCGGCCCGCATCGTGTACCGCTGACCCCCGATAGTCCCATCACTGACCCGCGAAACCCATTCACGCCCCGCACGCATGATCTCTGGACCAATCGATGCCACCGCTTCTGCAAATCGAGGGGGCTGATCCGTCAATCCAAGCAGATCATTGACGACCAGGATCTGACCATCACACGCCGTCCCGGCACCGATCCCAATGACAGGCACGCGAGCGATCTCCATCACCCGCTTGGTCACCTCATCGGGAACCGCTTCGATAAGCAAGACAACCGCTCCCGCATCCTGAAGCGCTGCAGCATCCCGCACGACCTGCTCAAGCGACTCGCTCGTGCGTCCCGCAGCGACCGGACCGCCGGTCACCGAACTCGTCTGAGGTCGGCACCCAACATGCGCACACACAGGAACCCCCGCTCGCGTCAAGCGATCCACAATCCCCGCTTGCGACTCGTCCGCTTCGAGTTTGATGACATCCGCCATCCCCTCGGTCATGAATCGTCCCGCGTTGCCCATCGCATCGTCCACGGACCGGTGGTAACTCATGAAGGGCATATCCGCCATGATCAGCGTGCGCGGAGCACCCCGCTTGATCGCCGCGGTCATCTGGATCGCGTACTCAATCGGCATGTCGATCGTCCGCTCGAACCCCAGCATCACCTGAGCCGCCGAATCCCCGGCCAGCAGCACATGGACACCGCTCCGCTCGAGCCAGCGAGCCGTGGTCGCGTCATAGCACGCTAAGCACGCGAAGGGCTCGCCGCGATGCTTCATCGCCTTGAGCGTTTTCAGTGTTACAGGATCACGCAAACTGGGCTCAACAGCATGACCAGCCGAATCGTTTGGAGAGAGACTCATGCACGATTGTATGACCCCACTTGCCCTCGATGCTAAACTCCCATCAAGCCCCTGATTTCAAGGCATCCCAATGCACCAGAGCACCCAACTCCAGACCCCCGACCTGAGCGACGATCGAATCCTCCGCATAGTCTCAGGACTCCGTCCATGCCGACACGGTGGATTACGGCTCGAATCCGAGCGACTGGGACCCAAAACCATCATCCACAACTACGGACACGGCGGATGCGGCATCACCCTATCGATGGGGACCGCGCACGCCGCCGCGGACATGGTTCATGAAACCACCAGCAGCGATGCCCCGATCGCTGTCCTGGGAGCGGGTGTCGTCGGCCTGACCACAGCACGAACGCTCGCTCAGCGTGGTCACAAAGTCACGATGTACGCCAAAGACTCCGGAACAGACACCTTGAGCGTCCTCGCGGGCGCCCTCTTCCTCCCTGTCGGGATCGAGTTCGATCACCCTGAAATCGGACAAGAACGATTCCTCAGCATCCTGACTGATTCAAAGAATGCCCTCGAGCAGCTCGACCCAGTCCGATTCGGGATCGAGACCCTCCCGGTCTACGAACCAGAGTTCGCCCACGATCCCGAGCACCTCTTCAATAACGGGACGATCGCCCCTCCCGTGCACATCGACAAACTCCCATTCCCAGGACCACCACGCAGTGGCAGAAGCTTCGAATCAATCTTCATCCACACTCCAAGATTCCTCAATGCCTTGATTGATGACCTCAATAGTCTCGGAGTCACAATCCAAAGACAGAACTTCAGCAAGCTGGATGACATCAAGACGCTCAAAGAGCACACCATCGTCAACTGCCTAGCGCTCGGATCACGCACCATCTTCGGCGACGACGCGATGTACCCAGCGCGTGGACTCCTCGTGCACATGGAGCCGCAGCCACTGGGATACATCGTCCACGATGGATACAAGTACATGTTCCCGCGCGAGGACGCGTTGATCCTCGGCGGTTGCTTCGACGAGAACGTCTGGGATGACCAACCCAATCACCAGATCGCACAAGAAATCCTGTCCCATCACCGACGTTTTTTCGCGCTCGATTAGTGCGTACACTCCACTCCGATGCCCATCCTGAGCGCGACCAACCTGACCCTCCAATACGGCGACGACCTCATCCTCGATTCGGTCTCGCTATCAGTTGAAGCGAGCGAGCGCATCGGGATCGTCGGAAGAAACGGCTGCGGTAAATCCACACTCATCAAAATCCTCGCGGGCGTCCTCCAACCAACCGACGGCAGTGTGTCCAGCGGACGAGCGAGCATCGGGTATCTCCATCAGAATCCCGATCTGGATCCAAACCACACCCTCCGCCAAGCCGTTGCAAGCGCCTTTGACCAGATCAAATCACTCAACAAGCGCCTCGAAGAGGTCTTCGAGCAGATGGGCAGTGCTGAGCCCGATCAACTTGAGAAGCTGCTCAATGAACAGTCCAGGATCGAGCACGAGATCGAAGCGCAAGGCGGACTCGTCAACGATCACAAAGTTGACCAGATCCTCCACGGGCTGGGATTCACCGACGCGCAGTTCGGGATCAAAGTCCCCGATCTCTCCGGAGGTCAGAAAGCACGCGTCGCGCTCGGCAAGCTCCTGCTCCAAGACCCGTCCGTCCTCCTGCTCGACGAACCCACCAACCACCTCGACATCCAGGGCCGAGAATGGCTCGAAGTATTCTTGCGTGAGGAGTTCAAAGGCGCGGTGATCCTGATCAGTCACGACCGCTACATGCTCGACCGCGTCGTCAACCGCATTATCGAGGTCGAGCACGCAAGACTCATCGAATACCCGGGAAACTACGCCGCGTTCAGAAAGCAACGCGCCGAGCGCCGCATGGTCCAGCTCCGAGCATTCGAGAAACAGCAAGCCGAGTTCAAGCGTGAAGAAGCCTTCATCGCACACTTCAAAGCGGGACAACGCGCCAAGCAAGCGAGAGGACGCGAGTCCAGACTCAACCGCGCCAAAGAACAAACCATCGAGCGTCCCCTCGAGCTCTCGAGCCTGCGTTTGTCGCTCCCCAAAGCGGAACGCGCCGGAGACATCGTCGTCGCCGCTCGCTCGCTAGCTAAAAAATACCCCAACGACGACGGCAGTGACAAGGTACTCTTCAACGACCTCGACATCCGCATCGAGCGTGGACAACGCTGGGGAGTGATCGGTCCAAACGGCGCCGGGAAGTCCACCCTCATCCGTTGCATACTCGGAGAGCAGGACGTCGATCAAGGAACCGTCAAGCTCGGAGCCAACCTCGACATCGGACACTTCACCCAGACCCACGAGAATATCGACATGGCCAAAACGGTCTTCCGTCATATTCAGGACACGGTCAAGAAGAACACCGACGAGAAAGTCACCCTATCAGAGCTCGAAGCCCGGACCATCGCCGGAGCGTTCCTGTTCTCAGGAGAAGACCAGCAGCGCGAGCTCCAATCCATGTCCGGCGGAGAGAAAGCCCGCGCCGTCCTCGCCGGACTCCTCGCGAGCGCCAAGAACCTGCTCGTCCTCGACGAACCCACCAACCACCTCGATATCCCTTCCGCAGAGCGCCTCGAAGAGACTTTCGCTCGCACCGTCCACGATCCAAAGACCGGCAAAACCACCAGCGGCGCCTACGAAGGTACCGCGATCCTGATCTCCCACGACCGCGCCCTGATCGACGCCGTGTGCGATCATCTGATTATTCTCGATGGTCGAGGCAACACCGAGATCTTCACCGGCACCTACACAGAGTGGCACAAGCAGCAGCAACGCGTCCAGTCCAAGCCCCCCGCTCCTGCTCCTAAGCAACAACAGGAATCGCCGCAGAAAGCTCCGCCTCCCAAGCCCGATGCCCCCGCGAAGAAATCTCGTTTCTCTTGGATGCCGATCAACCAGATCGAAGAACGGATGACGGATCTGGAAATCGAGCTCAAAAAACTTGACGCTCAGCTCAACGATGTGGACATCTGGAAAGATATCGACCACGCCAACGAGGTCACCTCAAAGCGTGACGAGGTCAAAGCCGAGCTTGACGAACTCGAAGAAGAATGGCTCAACAAATCCTGAGCCTTACCCACCCAGCGTAGTACGAATCTTTTCGATCGTTTCCAGCGCATGCTGATGCGCCGAGACCTTCGACTTCTTTATCGCCGACCTCCACGCAAACGGCGCCGGGAGTACCGTCATCGGCAGGTACCACATCCACGTCTCGATCGAATCACCCATCAGACGCTCGTACCAACCGAAGCTCTGCATAAACGAGTCCGTCAACGGCAACCCGGGCCAGATCGTGACCACCAGTATCAACGCAAACACGATCGGCATCTTGCGACGCATCGTGATATCAAAGCGGACCTGTGTTGCATCCCCCTGACTCGCCCACGCGATCAGTAGATCCGAATCAAAGGGAGTCCCGTGCGCATCAGCAATCGCAGAACCATCCACATCCCCCGCCTGGTACCCCGCGAGCTTGCCGCGTTTGGACATCTTCCGCAGCGTATTGCCCACCGAACTGGAGTCCATGCTGGTTTGAATCTCTGGAAGTGTTTCGTTAATATCCGCCAAATCATGCTCCAATACCAGCTTACTGCCATAAATCATCGGCCAACGCAAACCGGAGCATAAGGCCTCAATCCACTCTGGCACAGCGTGTGCATGATACAAGTTGTGCAAAGATCACACCCCCAGAACGGAAGATCCCCGGCTACGCCGTTGCGCCTCGTCAACGCCGACGGACAGGTGTTGTCCACGCACAACATCCCCAATCGGTTCTCGGACATTGATCCGATGCACTCCCCGCTCCAAAGCGACGATCCCAGGATGCTCATCGTCAAGATGACCCAAACAAGAAGCGAGTGCCGGAGCTCTGGTCTGATCCCCAGAGACATCACCGAACTCATCTACATCGGTCGAACACTTGGCATCGCGCCGATCAACACCAAGAAGATCATCCGTCTTGTCCAAGCGGGCGATCTCACCGGTATCGAGCACATCACGCTACAAGAGACCCCAACAAAAAAGACCCGGATCGATACCCGGGTCTTGATCGCATTGATGATCTGGTCGCTCACCATCGCTGTTGCGATGAGCGTGGTATAAGCGATCAGTTCATTCGCTCAGCATATTCGACTTACTCAACGTCGTGACCTTCAACCACATCGGTGATCTTCGGAGCGCTGTGCGAATCCAGCTCGCCTCGCTTGAGTCGACCGATGTATTCGTGGTACGCCTTCATTGCTTTGGCGCCGAAGATCCACATGATCGGGATATTGGCTACGAGCATCACACCCAGACCAAGCGTCGTCCACATGTCGAGCTCATGATCGGTCGCGATGAACGCCTTCTTGTCCGGACCGAACAAAGGCATCGCAAGAATCGTGGTCAACAGGATCAATCCCGCGTACACAATCTTGTAAATGAACACCGCGCCATTGGCCAACTTCTCGCCGCTTGATCCGAAGAAGTAATAAATGCCCTGCTCGCCGTAGTACGACCACGAGATCATCGTCGAGATCGCGAACAACCACGCCGCGATCGAGACGAGCCACTTCCCGAGACCAGGGAACTGACGATCGAACGCATACGCCGTCATGGAAGCCCCCGCATAATCGCCGTAGACACCAAGATCAACTGTCCCGTCCGAATGCTCACGGAAATGGGGCACCATCTCAGATTCCAGTGTGTTCCACGAGACCTGCCACTGGTCATCATCATCTCGATTGACCGTGCCAGTGATTTTCCGCAGATCACGACCGGTATTGACGTCTTCATCCGCGGCCACAATGAAGAAGACCGTCTCACCCTCACGCCAACCCGAAGCGTTTTCAGGTGTCTGACGGATCTTTCGCGAATCTGACGACATCTTTGGAAGCGCCTCGGTCTCGAGCGTCCAGTTGTTCTCAACGGCGGTACCGGAATCGGCATCCATGACCTGAACAATACGAACATCATCAATACTGGCAAAGTCCGCCTCCGAGCCGCGGTTGTACGCGCCAGTCGAAAGGATCACAAGCGCCGTTAGTGTACAGACCACGATCGTGTCGATAAACGGCTCAAGACCCGCAACCACACCCTCGCGGACCGGTTCATCGGTCTTTGCCGCAGAGTGAGCAATCGGTGACGATCCCTGTCCCGCTTCTGACGAGAACAACGCACGCTTCACACCCCACATCGCGGCGTACCCAAAGGTACCACCCAAGAACGCACCAGTCGCATCAGCGTCTGCACCACCCATGAAACTCGGCAGACCGCTCTTGACGATCAACCCAAGCATTCCAGGCACATCTGCGATGTTCGCAAAGAGCACCACCAACGCAGCGATCACATACAACGCACACATGACTGGCACAATGCGACCAGCAACAGCGCCGATCCGCTTGATCCCGCCGATGATGACCAAACCAACGACCAGCGTCAGCACAACACCCGTCACGACTTGCGGTATCCCGAAGTAGGTGAAGGTGATATCCGCGACGTTCCACGCCTGGAACATGTTCCCGCCGGTAATCGCGGAGATGATCAGCGTGATGACAAAGATGCCACCAATGAGTGTTCCGATCGGAGCGAGTCCCCACTCAGCGAATCCCTTTTTGACGACAAACATCGGACCACCGTGCGGATTTTCAGGATCATCCGTGTTTCGATACAGCATGGACTGTGTGACTTCCGTCATCTTGATCGCCATGCCCAGAATACCGATGATCCACATCCAGAAGATCGCGCCAGGACCACCCAGCGCCACCGCGACCGCAACACCCGCGATGTTCCCGAGCCCGACAGTCGCCGACAGAGCCGCGGAGAGCGCTTGGAAGTGGTTGATCGCTCCCGGATCGTCCTTGTCGTCGTATTTGCCACGCACGACCGCGATGCCGTGGGTGAGCGCGCGGTATTGACCGATGAATGACCACGCGGTAAACACAAGACCTGTGAGCAGCAGCGCATACACGGTGTACTCAGAAAAGAGGACTCCATTGATGGAGTTAATAATGTCGTTCAGTGCCATACGGCCCCCGATTGGTTCGTGGAGTTGAGTCGGGTACAAATCCCGCTTTCAGGCCATAATGGCACATCACGCACGAAATTGCAAGCCGCCCCCCACTACGCTACGCTCTGCTATGCCCGTCGAAATCCGTGAGATCCTAACCGGCGCCATGCTTGGCTTATCCAAGCATGCTTCGCAGCTCGACGACGAGCAAGCGGTGCGTGGTCTGGACGCGATGAACGAGCTTCAACTCCATGCCTTGATTGAAGATACGCTCGCCTCTGATTCAAAGGGTGTGCACCGCGAGATCCACTACCCATCCGACGGTGACGCGTACACCAAGCAAACCCACCGCAACCGATGCGACCTCGTCATCACGCCATCCCCAAACCAGAAACTCCTCGACCCTGTCTCCGAACTCCAGCAACTCGCGCTGGCGCAAGACACCCTCTTCGCCGGATCTTCCATCCATGACCACGACCCCAGCGTGACGTGCCAGCCTGAGGATGCGCTGTGGATCGAGATCAAAGCGTGCGCTCAGCACGCCTACCGCGACGGCGTCCCCTCACCCAACGGGAAATACGCCCACGACCTGATGCACGGCTTGCAAACCGACATCTGTAAACTCAGCGCCGACCCCCACATCTGGCACGCCGCCGCGCTGATCATCCTTTTCACTGAATCAGAAGACATCGCACGCCGGGACCTGAGCACCGCCGCGAGTATGTGTATCGACATGGACCTGCCTGTCCGCTCGCCGCTGATCGAGACCTGCTCAATCACCGATCGAGGGGGCAACGCCTGCCTCGCTCTGGGACTGTTCCCGATCTCCATCTGACGACTCGACCGGATCGAGCCCCGCGTATCGTGCGATGATGTCCGCCGCACTGACCGCAGCGTTCTTGCTCTTGAACCGATCCGTGATTTTGGTCAGCTCCGAAACCTGCTCGTCGTACCGATTCCGATCCTCAAGCAGCTCCGTCGCCTTCTCAGCAATCGGTTCAGCGCCCACAAAGTGAGGGACAAGCTCCGGGACCACCTCTCGACCCGCGAGAATATTGGGGAGCGTGATAAACGGCGTCTGGATCAGCCACCTCGCCAACAACGACCATCCGATCCGACCGAGCTTGTACACGATCACCATCGGACGATGCTGACGAGCGATCTGAAGCGTCACTGTCCCCGAGACCACCAGCGCCAATGTACACCAACGAACCACCGCATCCGTGTTCGCGTGAGTGATCCCGAGCGATTCGGGCCATTCATACCCGTGATCCTTCGCGATCTGTCGAACCACCGGCTCGATCTCAGGACGAGTCACCGCGACCATGCCGCACATATCCGCGTGCTCCGCTTTGAGTTTGATGTATGCGCCGATCAACAGCGGGAAGTTCTTCTTGATCTCAGAAGGGCGCGAACCTGGAAGGATCGCGATCCGTTTCTCCCCTTGCCTCCAGGACTGGACCTGCTCGTCGAGCGCCGCCTCATCAATCGCTTTCTCAAACAGCGGATGACCGATGAACGTCGCTTCGACGCCTCGCGATCCGAACCATTCCTCTTCAAACGGCAGCACACACATCACATGATCCGTCAAACGGCGCAGCTTGCGGATGCGCCATGGCGCCCACGCCCAGAGCTGCGGCGCGACCATGTGCACGACCTTGCCCCCCTGCGCTTTCATGATCGCGCAGACCGGGAAGTTCGCCGCCGGAGAATCCACCGGCACATGAACAGTCACTGGATTCTCTCGTACCCACGCCTCAATCCGCTCGTTGATCCGTCGATGCTCGCGGATCTTCTCAAGCCCCGGCATCCCCATCACCGCCGCGTCACCTGTCCGCTCGATGATCTCCGCCCCCGCCGCTTCCATTTTGGGACCACCCCACGCCGCGATCCGCAGATCCGGATAGCGTGACTTAAGCTCTCGGATCACGATCGACGCGTGGTCATCACCGCTGGGCTCAAAGCCCGTAAACAAGATCGTGGGTTGGTGTGTAGATCGCGACACGCACAACAATAGCACCGCTCGCTCGAACAGTATCTTGCATCAAGCCGATGTTGGGATTCAGAATCCCGCAGCCGCGAACCACGTGCTCGGAGCAACCCCGAGCGCCTCGGCAACACTCGTCAGCGATTCCACGCTCGGCAGGTGCGTCCCGCGCTCGATCGAACTCAGCTGACTCACCGACACCCCAGAAATCTCAGACAAGTTCCGAAGCGTCCACCCCCGCTCCGTCCGCGCCAGTCGGATCTGCCTCCCCAGTGTCGCACGCAAACGATCCAAAGGCCGCTGACCAAGCCCGAGCTCGCTCACCGCTTGAGCAAGCGATTTTCGAAGGTCTTCCACTTTGAACGGCTTCGGAATGTAATCAAACACATCCTTCCGGAACGTCTCACGCATCGAATCAAGCGACGGATACCCCGTCACCATAATCACGCACTGACGAGGCCAACGCTCCCGGATCTCTTCAAGAACCTCTGTACCAGAGTGCTCGCCCATTTTGACGTCCAGCAGAATCACATCAGGAAGATGCTGCTCACATGCCGCGAACAGTTCCTTCGGCTCCGAAACCATCCGCACCGAATGACCATCATCCGTGAGCAATCCGTGGAGATACTCCCGAAAGTCAGGATCATCATCCAACGCATACACTGTCAAAGGCACAACTTCACTCATAGTCACCGTCCTATTCAAGATAACTATATCCGCTTATTGTCCTGTTAGACAAGACGAATTCCAGATTATTCTGAGTCGTTCATCGGCAGATGCACATCAAACTTCGCCCCGCTCTCTGCCGTGTTGACCTCAGAATCCTCCTCGGATTCAAGCGCTCGGATATTGGAAGGCACCACCATCCCGCCGTGCTCACGCACGATCCCCTCAGCGACCGCGAGACCGAGCCCCGTCCCGTTTGCATCCATCCTCGAAGACACAAACGGCTCAAAGAGCGAATCAATCACCGCCGGATCGATCCCCTCGCCGTTGTCTGTCACCGAGATCACCAACCAGAGCCCGTCGGAGCGCTCCTCACGCTCTGCAGAAACACGGATCAATCCAGGATGGTCCTTGATGTCGCGCAGCGCATGCACAGAGTTGCGGATCAGATTGACGAAGACCTGCACCATCCGATCCGGATCACACGCGATCTCAATTTCTTGACTGACCAGATTCTCGAACTCCAGCCGCTGTCCTGGAAGCACACTCTGACGATCAAGCTTGATGAGCGTCCACGCGTCCTCGATCACGCCATGGATACGCGCATTGACCAAGCTCGGGGTGCGCACGCGAGCAAAGTCCAGCAGCCCCTCAGACAGCTTCTCGATCCTCCCCACGACTCGCGCAAGCAGAGCCGTCTCTGTATTGCTCAGTTCCGCCCCATCCTCAAGCTTGCTCACCAGCCCCTTGACCACCGCGAGCGGCGTGTTGAGCTCGTGCGCAATCCCAGCGGACATCATCCCCATCGTCGCGAGCCGATCCGCACCCTCGAGATTCTTGCGAGCGGTTTCCAGCAAGCGATTTTTCGTATGCAGATCAATCGCGACCGCTTCAAGACGCGCCAACGTCTCGCTGAGCTCACGCTCGTGCTGACGCAGCGCCCGCACCGTTTCGTTGCGTGAGTGCATGATCTCGCCAAGCTCGTCAGCGGGAATCAAACGATCCGGGACGATCTCCCGCTCAGAATCCATCGACCGAGCCGCATCATCCGCATCGAGCATCGCGCGGATCGGTTGATACACATGCTGAGGCAGCACGAACAGCTCCAGCCCCACCGCGACCAGCGCGTAGCCCGCGAGCAGCGTGACGATCAGCAAGCCATAGATCATCCGCACCATCTGCCGAGCACGCACCGAGCGGGCGCGGACCTCGACAAACTCCCCAAGCCGCAGATCAAATCCGATCACGCCTCCACCAAAGTCATTGCCCGCACGCAGCACCACCGCGCCCGGAGTCTCCCGCAGCATCTCTGCTTCTGACTCAAGCACCCCCAGTTCGTTCGGATCCACCACGCGGACCTGGAACCGATCCTCCGCGTTTCCGATCTCGATCGCGCTGCTGTCCACCCCCGCGTGGAAAATCCGCTCGGACAAATCCTGTTCCGCACCGTCGACCATCTTGCCCATCGCGGGACTCAGCGCCACCAGCAGCAGGATCCCCAGCGCCAGCGAGAACGACGTATGAAGCACGATCAGCTTCTTGCGGATTTTCAGTCCCGCAAAGACCCCACGCGCCCGCCCGCTGCGCCGGTGTTGCATAGTCCCAGATTGGTCGATCGATCGGTCCAAACTCACCCCCCACTGTATCCTCGCTGACACAATGAGAAGTCTGAACGCCTACTCTCTCCCGATGTCTCAAGCTCCCAAATCCAGCTCCACTCGCAGCTCTTCACCTCCACGCGATGCCCGCGACGCCGCGTATCGCGTGCTCAGCGCCCACGCGTTGAACTACCCCGAGCTCCATCCCATCGAGCCGGATGTCGCTCATCTGGAACCCAGAGACCGCGCCCTCGCCCACGCGATTATCCGCGAGGGGGTCGTCCGCTGGATCACGCTTAGACACATCGTGTCCGAGCTCGCAGGGCGCGGATTCGAGACCATCGAGAACCGCATGCAGGGGGTCCTCATCGGAGGAGCCGCGCAGCTGCTGCTCCTCGATCGTCTGCCGCCCCACGCCGTGATCAACGAATCCGTCGAATGGGCCAAGCACTACATCCGACCCAAAGCAGGCGGGATGACCAACGCGATTCTCCGCAAAGTCGCGCGAGCACGAGGCGACGTCGTCGAGCACTCTTCCCAAGACCCCAACGCCATCCCCCTCTCGATCGGTGGATCGCTCACCCTCAAGGACGTTCGCCTCCCAGAGGATCCATACGCGCTGCGATCCATCGCGTACTCCATCCCAAAAGCGACCATCAAACGCTGGGACAAGCTCTATCCTGAGCACTCCGATCAGCTGCTCGCCCACACCCTCGTCAAACCTCCGACGCTGCTCTATACCGACGACTGGACCACCATCGAGGACACCGACGACCTCGATCCCCACGACTCAATGACCCACCGCGTCTACACCGTATCGCGGACGCGCCTCTTCCAGCTCCTCGAAGACTCCCCAGACCTCCGCGTCCAGGACCCCGCGAGCAGCAGCGTGGTCAACGCGATCCCCGACGGCACCTACCACACCATCATCGATTTCTGCGCCGGACAAGGCACCAAAACCAGACAGCTCTGCGAGCGATTCCCAGAGTCCAGAATTTATGCCATGGAAGTCGATTCCAAACGACTCGACACCCTCGATGACGTCTTCCTAGACTACCCCAACGTCTCGGTCCACCACACCGATGAACTCTCCCACGTCGCCCCAGACGGCGCAGACCTGATCCTCACCGACGTACCCTGCTCAAACTCCGGAGTATTGGCCCGTCGCATGGAAGCCCGATACCGCCCCATGACCGCACAGGTCCAGCGGATCTCCAAGATCCAGCACGAGATCCTCAACCAGATCATCCCATACCTCAAATCAACCGGCACGCTCGCCTACTCCACCTGCAGCATTGAGAACGAGGAAAACCAAGATCAGCGCGACTGGATGATCCAATCCCTCAACCTCAAGCTCATCAGCGAGCACCAGGTCCTCCCGAACGGACAACCCGGAGAATCCCCCGCACGATACCACGACGCAACCTATGCCTGTTTCATGCGAAAATGATTCGTCATACCCGTGCCGTGCTCATCGGTGTGTGCTATAGAATCTAAGAACCGATGGGCCGAGCCCATGGAGACTTTGAGTATCCGATCTTCGGAAGGAATAGATGAATCTTTCAGATATCCTCAGTGTTGAATGTATCCGCTCGCCGCTTGACGCTTCTGACAAGCAGGAAGCGATCAATGAGCTAGTCGATCTCCTTGCAACACACGACAAAGTGAAGGAACCGGAAACACTCAAGGACGCCGTCTGGTCGCGCGAGCAGACCCGAACCACAGGCATCGGTCACGGCCTCGCGATCCCCCACGGCAAGTGCGACTGCATCACCACCCCAACCCTCGCGATCGGTCGCCCCGCGACCCCGATGGACTTCGAATCAATGGACTCCCAGCCCGTCGAGCTCATCGTTTTGCTCGCCAGCCCCACCTCGAGCACCAAAGAACACATCGAAGCGCTCGCTCAGGTTTCGCGGATCATGAACAACCCAACGTTCCGCGAAGAGATCTACAAAGCCGACGACGCGCAACAGATCTACGACATGCTCGTCGCGCAGAGCAGCTAACACGCCCTCAACAATCAGATTCAGCTTTCAGATTGATTCGCGATCATCGCGCCGAGTGTTTCGAGTCGACTCAGCGATGCGTTTGCACACGCCTTGAAATACGCCGCCGGGAACAACGCGAGCAGCGCGATGGTCAGTCCAGACGCCGTGGTGTAGAGCGCTTCCGCGATCCCGCCCGCGACGATTGTCGGATCAGACACCTCCGATGCCTGACCAAGCAGATCAAAGCTCTCAATAATCCCGACCACAGTCCCAAGAATCCCAAGCAGCGGCGCGGCGCCGACGATGACATTGAGCATCCAGTTCCGCGCCTCGAGTCCCGGACGAATCATCTCGATCGTCGCGAGGATGGCATCCTCGGAAACCCGCTTGCGTGACGATGCCCAGTACGCGAGCTTCCCGACCGAGGTCCGATCGTTCGACGAAACCGCCGCGAGTGTTTCACGCTCTCCAGCTTCAACGAGATCCGCGTACTTGCGGAACTGCCCAAGCTCGCGCCGTGTCGAGTTGCGCATCCAGAACAGCGCCCGCTCGATCACGATCCCAAGCCCCAAAACACTCATCAACAGCAGCGGGTACATCACCCATCCGCCGGCCTCGAAGAACTGGATCATTCGATCAATCACGCCGGTACTGTAGCCCGACCAACCCACTCGCAGCGCTACGATACACACGATGCCCAACACCGAGACCTCACAACTCGATCTCTCGCTCATCCGCGACCAAATCGACCAAGCGATGTCCGACTTCCTCGATGCGCAGCACCTCCCCAGCACGCTCGACGAACCGATCCGCTACGCGCTGCTCGCGCCAGGAAAGCGGGTCCGACCGCTCCTCGCATGGACCAGCGCCCAAGCCGCGGGAGGGGGCGGCGAGGAATCGCTCCCAGTCTGCGTTGCCGTGGAACTGATCCACGCCTTCAGTCTCGTCCACGACGATCTCCCAGCACTGGACAACGACGACCTGCGCCGAGGACGACCAACCCTCCACAAACACTCCGGAGAAGCATCCGCGATCCTCGCCGGAGACGCGATGCTCGCGCTCGCGTTTGAAGCCATCGCAAGCGCCGCGCCTTCCTTCGA
Source organism: Phycisphaerales bacterium (assembly GCA_965250055.1). Lineage (GTDB taxonomy): Bacteria > Planctomycetota > Phycisphaerae > Phycisphaerales > UBA1924 > UBA1924. The sequence continues at coordinate 1,103,667 of OZ252285.1, forward strand.
CTCCGAAACCTACGCCAAACTCATCACCACGCTCTCCCACGGCACGCGCGCCATGATCGCTGGACAGGTCTACGACACGCTCGGAGGATTCGATCCCGACCTCTCCGATCAAGACCGCACCAAGCTCATCCACACCAACAAAACCGGAGCACTCATCCACGCATCGTGCGTCATGGGAGCACTCACCGCGAGCCCCGATCAATCAACACTCGATCTGATCTCTGGATTCGCGTGGGACCTCGGACTCCAGTTCCAGATCATCGACGACCTCCTTGATGTCCAAGGCGACCCCGACCTCGTCGGAAAGACCCTCGGCAAAGACACCGCCGCAAACAAACTGACCTACCCCGCATCGTTCGGGATCGACAAATCGAAGACGATTATCGGAACACTCCACCACGACGCCCTCGCCAAGCTGGACCAGATTGGCCCATCGAGCAGCGGATTACGCGTCCTGCTTGACCTGATGACCAATCGATCACACTGATCTGCGAAAACCAGATAGATCCAGATTCCCTCGAACGCACCCGATTTGGACTCGTAAGCACTACGCGGAGCCGCGATCCCCACTATACTTCTAGGAATGCCCGAATTGAGGGAGCTACACGTTTCATGACCCTGCTCGAATCCATCAAATCCCCTTCACAACTCCGCGAGATGTCCATCGCGCAGCTCGAAGAACTCGCGGCTCAGATCCGTCAAGCGATCATCGACCAGGTCTCCAAAACCGGAGGGCACCTCGCCCCAAACCTCGGCGTCGTCGAGCTCACCATCGCGATGCACCGCGTCTTTGACTTCGGACACGACCGACTCCTCTTTGATGTTGGTCACCAGTGCTACCCCCACAAGCTGCTCACTGGACGCCTCGACAAACTCGCGGACCTCCGCACACGCAAAGGCATGTCCGGATTCCCCGAGCCCTCTGAGTCCAACTACGACCTCTTCCGCGTCGGACACGCCGGGACCGGGATCTCAACCGCTGTAGGGATGGCGCGTGGCGATCAGATCAACAAGCAGTCCTACCACCCCGAGACCAACCCCGACGGACGTCGAGTCGTCTCGCTGATTGGAGACGCCTCCATCGTCAACGGTGTCGCGATGGAAGGACTCAACAACGCGGGCATGCTCAAACGCCAGATGCTCATCGTCCTCAACGACAACGGCATGAGCATCTCCAAGCCGCAAGGCGCAATGGCGCAATACTTCGACCGCGTCCGCGTCTCGCACACCTACACCGACTTCAAGAAGGGCGCCAAAGTCCTCCTCGATTCCATGCCCGGCGGCTCGCTCATCCGCGAGGCCTACCACCGCATGGGAGAGATGACCAAAGCCGCGATCACCGAAGACTCATGGTTCGAGAAGTTCGGACTCCTCACCGTCGGACCAATCGACGGCCACGACCTCCCAACACTCATCGAGTTCCTCACCGAAGCACGCGACATCGATCGCCCCATGATCCTCCACGTCAAAACGACCAAGGGCAAAGGGCTCGACATCGCGGAGCAGGACGCGACCAAGTTCCACTCACCCAAAGCATTCACCGTCGAGCGCGACGAAGCTCGGGGATGCAAGGTCCGTATGCCGTCTTCTGGTCGCTCGTTTACATCCGCGTTCTCCGATGCGATCACCAACGTCATGGAACGCGACGACCAGATCGTCGCCGCTACCGCCGCGATGTCCGACGGCACTGGGATCACCCAACCACTCGAACGATTCCCAGAGCGAACATTCGACACCGGGATCTGCGAATCCCACGCCCTCGACATGCTCGCCGGGATGTCCAAGACCGGACTCCGCCCGTTCTTCGCGGTCTATTCAACATTCCTCCAGCGTGCCTTCGACCAAGCGTTCCAAGAAGTCGCACTCCAAGGACTCGCTGTCCGGCTCTGCCTCGACCGTGCTGGTCTCGTCGGAGGCGACGGCGCCGTCCACCACGGCTTCTGCGATGTCTCCATCCTGCGAGCACTCCCAGACGCTGTCCTGATGGCCGTGATCGACGAGTCCAGTCTCACCCAGTGCCTTGAGTTCATGCGTACCTGGGACTCCTCGCTCTCAAGCGTCCGCTATCCGCGTGATTCAGTCTCAGACGTCTTCGGAGACGCACCACCATACGAACTCGGTAAAGCCCGACTCCTTACTCCAGAGCACACTGATCTGGACACGAATCGTCCCGACGTCGCCGTGCTCAGTTTCGGAACTCCCGCGATCAACGCACGCGAAGCGATCGAATCCCTTGGGACTGAATACAACGTCGCGCACTACGACGCCCGCTTCGCCAAACCTGTCGATGCGCAGCTTGTCCGCGATCTCCTCTCCCGCTCGATCCCGATCCTCACGCTCGAGGACCACTCCATCGTCGGCGGATTCGGGACAAGCGTCCTCGAATGCGCCCAGGAGTTCCGCCTCGATGCCTCGATCGTGGTCCGCCACGGCATCCCAGATCACTGGATCCATCAAGACTCACGAAACGATCAACTCGCCGAGGTCGGTCTTGATGCCAACGGGATCGCACGGATGATCCGCCACGCCGCGGACCCCAAGAGCCACGAACGCTTCACGCCTGCGACCAAAGAGTCGCCCAAACAGACAAGCCCAACAGTCATCACCAATCCCAAGGCATCGACCACGATCGAACCAAGCGCCTAACCATGCCACTCCGCGTCCTCATCCTGGTTAACCGCTTCAAACACGACGCTGACGAAGCGATCAGTATCGTCAGCAGCGCGGTCAAAGAACACGCAACACTCGTAGACACCATCGACGCGATCAATCCAAACTCACTCCCGAATCCCGGCGAGGTCGATCTCGCGATCGCACTCGGAGGCGACGGCACCATCCTGCGTGCCGCACACCACTGCCTGCAAATCGACTGCCCGCTCCTGGGAGTCAACACGGGCAAGGTCGGATTCATGGCTGGATACGAGATCGAGTCCTTCAAACGCAACGCCGCCAAGATCCTCGACGAGTCCGCAACGCTGAGCACACGCTTGATCCATCCGATCAACGCCGAGGTGATCTCGCCGAACGACGAGACACGCTCATTCGTCGCGTTCAACGAGTTTGTCATCACCGCAGGACCGCCGTACCGGATCATCAAGATCGACGTCTGCATCGACGACAACCCCGGCCCAACAGTCGCGGGTGACGGCATCATCGTCTCCACACCCCTCGGATCAACCGCTTACAACGTCTCTTCCGGAGGTCCCATCGTCGCTCCAGGAGTCAACGCGACGATCATCACCCCAAACGCCGCCCACTCGCTGAGCTTCCGCCCCATCGTCCTGCCGAGCGACTCACAGATTCGACTCGTCGCACGACAAACCAACTCCGACAACGGCGACGGCACCCGACTGCTCATCGACGGACAGCCCGGACCAAGGATTTCCTGCGACGACCACGTCGTCATCACCAAGCACCAGACTCCGGTCACCTTCGTCATTGATCCGAGCGTGAGCTACTGGAACACCCTCGTCCGCAAAATGCACTGGGCCAAGCCACCAACCTCGATGGAATAAATCACAAACCTCCAGAGATCACTCTGCATGCTCCAAACACCTCCAAACTCCCAACCAGACCCCTACGCACTCAAATGCCTGGAAGTCTGGGGGGGATCAAGCAGCGCCAATCACGCCGCGTCGGTCACCGGACTCGACATCAGCGTCAGCTCGCGTCCAGTCGAAGGTTCCGAATCCGGCGGAGACCTCTACCTCATCTCCTCCTGCTCATCGGGATGGATCTCACGCATCCTCCTCGCCGACGTCTCGGGACACGGCAGCGCCGTCAGCGACCTCTCCTCCCAGCTCCGCAAAGCGATGCACAAGTCGATCAACACCGTTGATCAATCCAAGCTCGCGCGATCGCTCAACAAAGCGTTCGACCAGTTCGCTGATGGATCCAAGTTCGCCACCGCGCTGCTGATGACCTACTACGCCCCCTCCGGACACCTCATCCTCGTCAACGCCGGTCACCCACCACCGCTGCTCCGCAGAGCGGATTCCGATGAATGGATCACACTCGACCAGAGCACACCCGGAGCGATCCGCGAGACATCGAACCAGGTCAAAGTCGGGATCAAAAACCTCCCGCTCGGCGTGATCAACTCAACCCAGTACGAGCAGATCGCGATCAAGATCAATCAAGGCGATCGACTCTGCGCCTACACCGACGCGTTCACCGAAGCACAGCACGACGACGGCACACTTCTCGGAACACAAGGACTCGCCGAGACACTCAACCAGTCTCATTCCAACGACGACCCCGATCACGCCGCGTCGGTGCTGAACAACATCCAAGAACGCGGGTACAACATCGCCGACGACGACCACACGATGCTCATGCTTGAGCACAACGGCCAATCCGCGTCCCCAGTCGATTTCGAGATCGTCTCCAACTTCATCAAAAACTCATTCGGATTCGGACACACCGATACCAAACTCACCCACGAGCACGCGTCATGAAGTCAGTCCTTCGCCCATCGCTCGAAGCATAAACAGCTCATCTGGATTCACGAGCGAGATGATGGTGTCCCCAGCTATAGGTGAAGCAGGCACATCAACCGTGCTCACCGTCATCACCCCATCACGCAACGTGCAGAGCGACACTGCAGAAGATCCATAGAGCGTCTGGTAGTCCTCGAACGTGAACTCGCTGGAGATATTGGTCGCCTTGATTACCCAGCCATCTTGGATCTTGCTTTCAAGCTCTGTGTGCCCAAGATCATCAGCAAACAGCACACGCCCCAAGCTATCCGAATGTCCATGCTCAGACGACTTGCTCGCTTTGCTAGAAACAGTCGAGAGACGATACATCTGCGAGGTATCGAAATAGCCCTTGAATGCCTGGAGCACCAGAGTGTTGACCTCATCGTTGGGAGTCGCGGAAAATACACGGCCGATCCCGCGAAGATCAAGATCAGTAATGTCGCTCATCGAGAGGATGTTCGCGTTGGTCGCTGACAATCCGCCCATGACGGCACTGCGGATATTGGCGCGATTCGTATCGACCAGATGAACGCGGATGCCGTGCTTCTCCAGCACTCCAGACAACGACCGCACCCAGCCGCTCGCTCCCACGACCAGAACCCCTTGAGGGTTCGGATCGGAGACTCCCAGCACCCGCGCCGCCCACGGAGCCGTCAGCCCGTAGAACGCAACGGTCCCGATGATCACCGTGAACGTCAGAGGCACAATCGTCTCGTGCCCCTCAATCCCTGCGTTCTCGAGACCAAGCGCAAAGATCGACGCACCTGCTGCCGCAACAATCCCACGCGGCGCCATCAGACACAAGAACACACGCTCCTGCCAACTAAGCCCTGCACCCAGCGTGGATAAGAACACACCCAAAGGCCGAGCAACAACCACAAGCACAAAGAGGAACCCGAACACCTCAAACCAGTTCAGCTGCTGCAGATCCTCGATCCGCAATCTCGCCGCCAGAACAATGAACAGCACCGAGATCAACAGCACACGCAGGTTCTCTTTGAACTCGAGGATGTGATGCACATCCACCTTGCGTTGATTGACCAGCACGATCCCCATGACTGTTGTCGCCAAAAGTCCGGACTCTGCCATGATCTCGTTGGATGCTGTGAACGTTGCGACCACCAGCATCAGCGATACAGGATTCTGCAAGAAGTCCGGGATCAGGAATCGGTTCAGCAGTTCCTTGAGCAGCAGCGCCGCCGCGGTCCCGAGGAAGATCCCCGCGACAAGCGTGCGAGCGATCGCTTCAGCCGTGACATCGAAGCTGTACGTCCCTTCCTGCGCCACCAGCGCCTCAAAGACCAGCACCGCGACACCAACCCCGATCGGATCGATCACGATCCCTTCCCATTTGAGAATCAGTCCGCTCGCCCCTGAAGGCCTGATATGAGAAAGCATCGGACCGATCACCGTCGGTCCCGTCACGATCAGCACCGCTCCCAGCAGCGTCGCGATCGGAGTGCTGAGTCCCAGGATGAACTTCGCGCTCACCAGCGCCACCATCCACGTCACGAACGACCCCACCGTCACCAGCATCGCGACACTGCGCCACGACGAACGGATCTCGCGGAGCTTGAGCGTCAGCCCGCCCTCATACAGAATCATCCCAACGGAGATCCCCACAAGCGCAAAGAGCAGATCAGCCCCGAAGATATCATCCGGATTGATCGAAAACGTTGACAGCGACCCCATCTGACGCATCACAGGTCCCGCGAGCAATCCGAAGATCAGCAGCAAAAGGATGGACGGGATCTTCAGCCGCCAAGCGGCCCACTGCGCACCAATGCCGAGCAGAAGCACCGCCGCCAGTGCGATCCCAACGGACGATCCGCCGCCCGCCGCGAGAGTCAGACTCAGGGAACCAGTTTCCATCCGGATACTGTATCAAAGAACGAACATTTCGTCCCTCATCCACCCCAGTTTCCGCGCCGATACAACACTTTGAAGCGTTCAACTCCGCTCGGAGCGCGAAATTAACATGATTGCGGATGCCCCCATCCACAACGCGGCATACGTTCTGAGAGACCAAGGATCGACATGCCAAACAACAAAGACAAAGACTTTGATCTCGACGACCCAAGACTCTACATCGGACGCGATATCTCCTGGCTCGCTTTCAACCGCCGCGTGCTTGGTGAAGCGACCTCAGAGTCCAACCCGCTCCTCGAACGCATCAAGTTCCTCGCGATCGCCGCCTCAAACCTCGATGAGTTCTTCATGAAACGCATCGGGCTCCTCAAGCGTCTTAAAGCCAGCGGCATCGACGCCCCCGCCCACGACGGGATGACGGTCCGCCAACAGCTCATCGCCGCGAGTCTGACGATCGCAGAGCTCCAAGACATCCAGGTCAACGCGTGGGAGACCTCCATCAAACCCGCGCTCGCTGAGCAAGACATCCGGATCCTTGACTATGCGGATCTCAAAAAGAAACAACGAGCACGCGTCGACGAATGGTTCCGGATCAATGTCTTCCCCATTCTCACCCCCCTCGCTGTGGATCCGGGACACCGCTTCCCTTTCATCTCCAACCTCTCGCTCAACCTCGGAGTTCTGGTCTCCAAGCCAGGCGAAACCGAGAACCTCTTCGCACGCCTCAAAGTCCCCGACGCGATCCCGCGCCTAATCCCCGTCTCCGACGAAGCCCCGATCGGATCACTCCCAGATTCAGACTCCATCGCGTACGTCCCGCTGTTCCAGATCATCACCAACAACCTCCCGATGATCTTCGCCGGGATGGAAGTCGTTGATGTGCTCCCCTTCCGCGTCACGCGCAGTCTTGAGGTTCAGCAGGGGAGTGAGGACGCCGAGGACCTGCTTGAGCACGTCGAGACCGCGCTTCGGCTCCGTCGATTCGCTGAACCCGTCCGCATCGAAACGATCCCCGACCCATCCAAACAGATCCTCGACCTGCTTCTCGAAGAACTCGAACTCGATCAACAAGACGTCTACGCACGCCCTGGACCGCTGGAGTACGAGGACCTGATGGAGATCTACAAGCTCGATCGACCAGCACTCAAGGACAAGGTGTGGATCGGGGTCACCCCGCCGCGCCTCGCCGATGACGAACTCGATATCTTCGCCGCGATCCGCGAGCGAGACATCCTGCTCCATCACCCCTACGAAGCGTTTGATGTCTCTGTTGAACGCTTCATCGAGACCGCGGCCCAAGACCCCAACGTCCTCGCGATCAAACAAACACTCTATCGAACATCGCGAGACTCACCATTCATCGAGAGTCTCATCCACGCCGCGGAGGAGGGCAAGCAGGTCGCGTGCCTCGTCGAGCTCCGCGCCCGCATGGACGAGGACAAGAACGTCCGCTTCGCGAGACAACTCGAAGGTCACGGCGTCCACGTCGCCTACGGCGTCGTCGGACTCAAAACCCACAGCAAATGCTCGCTCGTCGTCCGCAAAGAACCCGACGGACTCCGCAGCTACGCGCACCTCGGGACCGGAAACTACCACCCCGATACCGCTCAGCTCTACACAGACTTCGGACTCCTGACCTGCAATACGGAGATCACCGACGATGTCGTCAACGTATTCAACTACCTGACTGGACGTTCGCTCAATACGGAGTACAACAGCCTGCTCGTCGCGCCGTTCACGATGCGGGATCGCTTCTACGCGCTCATCGATCAAGAAATCGAGAACGCCAAATCGGGCAAGCCCGCACGCATCATCGGGAAGATGAACCAGCTCGAAGACATCGGGATCATCAAACGCCTCTACAAAGCGTCACAAGCCGGTGTAGACATCTCCATGATCATCCGAGGGTTCTGCTGCCTCCGCCCGTCCATTAAGGGACTCAGCGAGAACATCAGGGTCCACGCCAACATCGGACGCTTCCTCGAACACTCACGCTTCTTCCACTTCGCCAACGGACAAGAGGACCCCATCGACGGCGAATGGTTCATCGGATCCGCGGACTGGATGAGCAGAAACCTCAACAACCGCGTCGAGGTCATCACCCCCGTCTACGACGAGCATGCACGACGGAGACTCCTCGAAGTCATCGAGATCAACCTCGCGGACCGCAAGAACGCCTACAAGCTCTACTCCGACGGCCACTACGCTCGCCTCGAGCCCGACCCATCCGACGCCGAGGACTCCATCGCGCGGATCGGCACCTTTGACGCCCTCTGCCTCAGAGCCGAGAAAAGCGTGCGGATTAGCACGATCGACGATGAGTAACACTCAGGACGACTCAGGCACCCATCTAAACTCGCACTCAAGACCAAAGACACGCTCAAACAACGCCGAGTGCCGAGCCGCCCCCCAGATCTCTGCCGCCGGCTCGTGCTCAGCAATCACACGAAAAACCGCACGCGCCTCAGTGTGCTTTTTCTCGATTTTCATCTCCACACGATCGACCGCCTGCGTGTGCGTCCGATCGAGCTTGTCCGCGATCCGCAGGATCCCCGACAATCGGCGCACAATCTCGCGATCCTGCTCAGTGAGCTTCATGTAGTTGGGATGCTTTGCTTTGGGTGTCGCGCGACGATGGTAACGCGCCACGTTCGCAACAATCTCACGCTCCCGCGTCGTCAGTCCCGGCATATCGCTGTGCGCAATCAGGTGGTAGCTGTGCTTGTGGTGCTTGGAGTAGTTGATCAGATACCCCACGTCATGCAGCAAAGCCGCGGCAAACAACAACTCGCGATGAACCTCTGACCACTCTTCTCCGTTGCCAAAGTGATCCGCGAGATGATCAAAGATCCCCATCGCCATATCCGCAACATGCCTGCAGTGCGCCTCCTCGAATCGGCACTGCACCGCAAACCGCTCAGCAAACCCGATCCGATCGATCCGACCTCCCCCATCCCCATCATCAGGAAGCCCCAACTCCTCGATCATCGTCAGCAGCACGCCGTCGCGGATGCCTCGATCATGGACCCGCAATCGATTCATCTTCAAACGGCGCATCACCTCATCGATGATGACAAGACCCGCGACGATGATGTCCGCACGATCCGGATTCAATCCAGGAACGCTCGCACGAAGCTTCGGAGACAGCTTCCGCAGCCAGTGCAGCAGGTGCTTCACCTCATCGCGCTGCACGTCATGTCCGCGGACCGTAAACGGCAGCAGGTCGTTGGCCGCGAGCGGCGTCGTCCGATGCATCGCCATCGTCGCGAGATTGGTAAACGTCCCGCCGCACCCATACATCACCGAGGGGACAAAGTCCGACTTCCCGAACTTCGATTTCAGAATATCCCGCACGATGTCCCGCATCGCGTCGTACTGCCTGTCCGGATGCCCCTCGTGCTCTTTAGTCATCTCTGTCAGGCGGACCGCGCCGATCCGCAGCAGACAGAGCTGCTCGACCACCCCATTGACGCTCAGCACGATCTCCGTGCTCCCGCCCCCGATATCCACAGTCGCTGCTTGCTGAGCAGTGAGATCAAACGCGTGACGCACGCTCTTATGAGCCAGCCGTGCCTCCTCCTCCGCCTCAATGATCTCCAGCTCCAGTCCGGAGTGTTCCTTGACGAGCTTGACCAGCTCCTGACCGTTGCTCGCTTCTCTTGCGGCGCTCGTCGCGATCGCTCGGACAGATTCCACGCCGTAGCCCATCGCGATGGAGTGCATGCGAGACACCGCCTGCGCGGAAACCTGGAGCGCCTCGTCGCTGATCTTCCCCGATGCGTCCATCCCACCACCGAGCCGTGTCCGTTCCTTCTCGTCGTCGATGATCCGATACCCACCATCGGGCTTGAGCTCCGCGACAATCAAGCGGATGCTGTTGGTCCCAACATCAATCGCCGCAAGCCGTCGGTGCTCATTCTGGTTCGTCTTCGTATCAGACAACTGGATCCATCTCCCGGCGTTTGGACAACCACAAGTATACGCGAACCCAGAATCATCACCAGCAGAAATGGTGTACGCGATCGAAGACCAACGCGGCATCAAAAACAAACAAAGCCCTCGGCGGATGCCAAGGGCTTTGCTAGGAACGAGGCGGACGGGAATCGAACCCGCAACCTCCGGATCGACAGTCCGGGGCTCTAACCAATTGAGCTACCGCCCCAACGTTCAACAGCTCCAAATAGGTGCCGTGAGTTGAGTGTCCATCGTATTCGTCAATCTCCAAGAGTCAAGCAATCATCGATTCCAATGATGCTCAATATGACCAAAAAGTTTCAATCCAGTCCTGATAACCAGCAAAGTCGAGCGATTATCGCCCGCTCGCAAACACTCACTTCGAAAGCTTGATGTTGCCTTCTTCCTGAACATTCAAAGGCATCCCATCCGGCGCGAGCTTCGCACCGTTGATCCACAGCATCCCGATCGCAACCGCCATCGCGACTACGCCGACGAACATCAACGCAGTAAAGACATCAGGGGTGCTCTTGTTGGACTGCCCACCACCAGGCATCTGCATACCAAACTGACTCATCATCGTCTCCTTTGAATCCTCATGGATCCATGGCTCAAAGCCAGTCTCAGCTACCCAGTTTACTCAGAACCTGATCGCCCTCACGGATCGACTGACCCGGAGCGGTGTACGCAACGCGTGCGACCGCGTGATTCAGGTCAACACGGAACACAACGAGCTCACCAAGGTAAGTCGCGCCGTTGCGGTGGACGTACATGCGTGCGTTGTTCGAGATCCGGTCGTTGGTACCGAGGTTGATCTTGACAAGCAGGTCACCAGTGTTTGGATCCGAGCGGACCTCATCGATGCGACCGCTGATCGGTGCACCCGGGATCTCAGTCGCCGCGTTGCTGTTGAACGCAACAGTCGCGGTCGACCCGCCGTTATCCACAAGACGACGGACTTCTTCGAGCTGCTCTTGCAGAGCACGCTTGACCTGCTCGTACACAATGACCTGGCTCTCAAGATCGCCGAGCTGCTTCTCGAGGTCGATCTTCTCGTCGCGGTAATCAAGCTCAGCACTGCGGAGTCGGCTCAGCTCGTCCTTGTACTCAGAGATGATGTTCGCCTGCGTCTCAGTGGTCACACCAAGCTGAGCGATCTTCGAAGTGATCGAGACACGCTCGGACTCCGCTTGACGAAGACCGATGCGGAGCTCAGAGTTCGCCGCTTCCAGACGACGGATGTCCGAGTCACGCGATGCGAGCTCGTCCTGGAGACGGCTCTTGTCTTCTTCGAGAGTCGCCTTCTCCTGAGCGCCTGTGGATTTGTAAGCAGCCAAGCTGGTCTCAGCCGACTGAGCACGCTCGAGCGCAGCGTCGTAATCCGCGAGGATGCGATCCGCGTTCACGGAGAAAGAAATAGCCAGTGCGGCCATCATGATGCTCAGCACAGCGGCGAACAGGACAAAGACCTTAGTGAGAATATGCACGCTCGACTCCTCGATGCTCGTGTCGGTTCAGAAGGACAGACACCCGTGCGTCTATCCCAATCGGAATGCTAGTGTAGCCCCTTTTTCGATCCTGTGGGGGCTTCAACGGCCCAAGACCCGTCAATCACACACAACGGTGCGCAGACCACTGTACGCGACCCACCCAATCGGGTTCCAACCCCACCATCACGACCCCAAAATCTCCAGAATTCCCCCCGCTGCCGCCGTGCGGACCTGGGGGGATTCATCCGCAAGCATCGCTTCAAGCTTGGGGAAATGCTCCACACGTCCAGTCCGCCCGTACACCGTTGCCGCCTGAGCCCGCACGACTGGATTCAGGTCCTGTGCGTACTCATCCGCAATAAACCCACCTTCTGGAAGTCCGAGCTTCGCCAACGCCCCCGCGATCGCGAGACGAACCTCGGCAGGCATCGGACGATCAGATTCTTCATCCACAAGATAGATCAACTGATCGATCGCTCCGCGATCCTTCACCTCACCGATGATCTGGACCGCAAGCGCTGTTGCTTCAAGCTCTTCTGGACGAGCGGGATACAGCGCCCCGCGCACCACGTGCATGCTGTCCATATCTCCGAGCTTGATCATCGCTTCCGAGACCTGTAATCTGAAAATCTGTCTTTGGATCGGAGCCGTCTGTCCCCACGAACGTCCCGCCGCTTGTTGTAACAACGGGATCGCTGACGAGTTTCCAAGCTCACCAAGCACAAACGCCGCGTGCGAGCTCACGCGGATGTCCTCTGAATCCAGAAGCATCGCGGAGAGCGGCGTTAAATCAACCTCATCACGCCCAACCTTCGAAAGCCCAAACAACGCCGACGCGCGAACAAACGGCGACGAATCATGCGTCAGCCCCTCAAGCATCGGAGACAGTTCATCCAGTTTTTCACGCCCAACCACCATCGCCGCGACCGAGCGTACGCCCGCGTTGCGATCCGACAACCCCAGCGCCGCGACCGATTCGAGCGACGATGAGTTCCCCTGCAGCGCCTCGAGCGCATTGGCGCGAAGCTCCGGACTCACATCCGAAGTCATCCCCAGCAGTGTCTCCACCGCAAGCGCCCGAAGCTCACGCTGCGATCGCCCGCTGCGTGGACGCACATCTGTATTACTCCGCGTCACCGTCCCGACACTCGATCCCGAATCCTGACGAACGGTCGATTCGCCGCCCCCTCCGGAGCATCCAGCGAGCAACAGAGCTCCCCCCAAACTCAAACCCAGTCCGAGCCCGAGAGTGCAGACGAATCGAATATTCCGGTTTTTGCGTTGCATAGAAGCACCTTTCGCTTGGATCGTACCCAGTCCCTACACATCGGTCCCCGCCGCCGGTTCGCTCCGTTTTTGAACAAAAGTGAGAATCAGCCCCACTCCACTCAGACCCAGCATCACCCACCCAAAGACCGCGCCGATGACCCCTGAGCCCGGGAAAGCCCGTCCCGCACCAAGAGTAACCGACGCGTTGAGATACCCGATCCGCTCGTCATTGGGATCCACCATGCTCAGCTGATCCTCGACAATCTCGCCGTCCATCCCGATCACGCAAGAGAATCCCGTGTTCGCGCTGCGGATCATCGGCGTGCGCACCTCGATACAGCGCCATCGCGCGATCAGCATGTGCGACCTGCGCGCCACGTCCGAGCTCCCGAACCACCCATCATTCGTCAGGTTCGCGAGCAATCCAGCGCGCCGCTCCGATCCATCAAACACAAGCTCCCGGCACACCCTCGGCACCGTTGCCTCAAAGCAAATCGGTGTCCCCACCCGAACCATCCCGGCGCGATCTGTATCCACCTCAAGCACCACCGGATCATCCCCAGCGGACAAAATAAACTCCATCCCCGTTGCGCCCAGTCCGAGCAGACTCTGCTCGAGCCACTCCCAGTTCGAGATCACAGGCATCACCTCACCAAACGGCGTCAGATGCATCTTGTTGTACCACACCGGACTGACCTCGCCCCCCTCTACCAGAAACGCGCTGTTGTACATCCCGTCGTTGGTGTACTGCACCCAGTCCTTGTTATCCCGAACGATCTCAAGATTCTCAAACGCCACCGATCCCACGATCATCGGGACGCCGATCCCCTTCTGCATCACGAGCAACTCGTCCACCACCGACGTCGCATCAATCCGATCAGGCATCCCCCACAGCCCCGGCGCATCGTCAACATGACGAGGAACCATGCTCCACGTCAACCCCTCGTTCCGCTCATGCTCCAAAGAGATCGGATCAAACGTCCATCCAGGAACAAACCCCTCGGGCCAGACAATCACATCCGGAGCAACAAACTCATCCCGCGCACTCGCGACCGTCAGGTCACGCAGCACCGTCCAATCAAGATACCGCTGACGATCCGTCCACTCCATGCGATTGTCCTGTGGCACATTGAGCTGCACGATCCCCACATTGATCGCCTCGCCGCGCTCGTCCCCCCATCGCAATCCCAACACCCCCAAACCAATCCAAACCCCAAGCACCAAGACCGCCGACATCGCACGGCGTGTAAATCGTTCCCCTCGCACAGCGCCCCAGAGCTGCCACACAAACACCCCCGACAGCAGCCCCACGACATACATCCCGGAGTTCCCACCAATCGCCGCGACCCACGCGAGCACCTGTCCCGGAGAGTCCACCAACGGCTGCACCCCGAGGTACCAGGGATACCCCGTGAACGCCGCGTGCGCCCGCAAGTACTCAACCCCCACATACATCACCGGCAGCACAATCCAAGCACGATCAAACCGAGCGACCACCCGATTCCCGGCCCACACAAAGATCGCGGGATACGCCATCAGATAGCACATTAAAAACGGCGTCCCCATCACCGTCACGTCCCACATCCACCAGTGCGTCCACAACCACGCCGGGAGCGTCCCCAGCCCCGCCAGCAATGCCGCTCGACTCGGGCGGATCACCGGCTCTTGCGCCACCGCCATCAACGGCAACGGCGTCAGCAGCGCCAACCACCACATCCCCATCTCACCAAACGGCGGGAAAGAGAAAATCAAAAACATCGAAAAAAGCACACCACACGACAACGCACGAAGCCGTCCAAACCGCCTCGTCCATGCAAGCAGCGCCATGAGATCTGCGTGGAGTCTGATCACATCCCAGCGTAGTCAATCAATCGCGCCAGTTCGCTGCGAAGCTCGTGACGATGCACGACCCGATCAACCATGCCCCGATCCTGCAGGAACTCCGATCGCTGGAACCCCTCAGGGAGGTCCTGACGGATCGTCTGACGGATCACGCGTGGTCCCGCAAATCCGATCAGCGCCTTGGGTTCTGCGATATGGAAATCACCAAGCATCGCAAACGATGCGGTCACCCCGCCCGTGGTCGGATCGGTCAGCACGGAGATGAACAACCCACCCGCATCATCATGACGCGCCAGAGCCGCGGAGGTCTTCGCCATCTGCATCAAGCTCAGACCCGCTTCTTGCATGCGAGCACCACCAGAGCACGACACGATAATCAGAGGCAACTTCTCAGCCGTCGCGTGCTCGATCGCGCGTGTCAGCATCTCGCCGACCACCGATCCCATGGAACCCATCATGAACGTCAGGTCCATGCACGCAAGCATCGCAGGACGACCCTTGATAAAGCACGTCCCCGCTTGACACCCCTCGTTCTGCCCAGTCTTCTTCTGCTCCGCTGCGATCCGATCCGGATATTTCTTCAGGTCCACAAAGTTCAGCGGATCACCAGCACGCAGTTCGGTAAACATCGGGATGAATGTATCCGCGTCCGTCAGCTGCTCGATCCGCTGCTTCGCTGAGATCCGATAGTGGTGACTGCACTCAGGACAGACGTGCATGTTTGCCTCCATCTGCCGACGATAAATCATCGTCGAGCACGAAGGACAGCGGAGCCAGAGTCCCTCCGGGACCCCACGCCGCGCTTTGGGCTTGGTCTTCTGTACCTGCTCAGTCGCAATCTGACTCATTGAAGCATCCTTTGCATTTCCATTGACACGATTTCATCCAAATCATGCCCTACCGGCATCATACGGCATTCTTACGCAATTTTCGTCTTCCTCGCCTGATCCCCCTCGATCATATCCCGATCCAGCGAAAACGATTCAACCCCGCTCTCCCCCTCCAGATACCCCCAAACCTCAGACAGAGGCCGTTGATCCAGCCAGCATTTGATCACCGCCCATGAGTACGGACGCAGCACCAGCCCCACGATCGGATGCTCCGATTTGAGCTTCCCGAGCATCTTGAACAGCACCCCGAGCACGCGATCCTGCACCGCTTCAAGCGACTCCCCATCCGGCGGCGCCACCATCCCAGGCTGCGCCTTCCACTGCGTATACACGCTCGGGAATCGCTCTTCAAGATCAGACCGCAGCACGCCTTCCCACAAACCAAGATCAAGCTCCGCGAGCTCGTCAACAGTCTTGACCTTCGCATCGCTCGATCCCAATAACTTCTTCACGCACTGCATCGATGTATCGGATGGACCCGTCAAAACCAGATCCAACTGTGAACGCAGTTCAGCAAGACCATGAGCCGACTGAAGATTGCGCGTCATCTCATTGAGCGCCTGCTCAGTCGAAGGTAAATCCGTCGCGCCGCACAGACGATCCTCATCATCCCACGACGTCGTCCCGGCTTTCATCAAAAGAATGGTGTAGTGCGATGACTTGGGCAACAGATCAATCCTTCGCTTAGATTCGTGTCCGTCTCAAATCGAGCGTGCGAACAGTTTAGCAGTACATCGACCGCTTCGGCGCACTTTCGTGAGTCCTGACCGTTTCCACCACTATGTAAGCAGCTACAAACACAGGGGTTCACCCCAGTCCGCTCACGCTCCCCCACGCAATGTTCGGATGATCTGCCCCCACTGATCCCTCGGCTTTCCATAGATCGCCGATCCCGCGACGAGCAGATCGAATCCCGCATCAATCGCATGCCCAGCTGTTTCCAGACCGATCCCGCCGTCGATTTCGAGCCGTTGATCCGCTCGGAGCATCGGCGCGATCCGCCGCCCCTTCTCAAGCACCTCAGGAATAAACGCTTGCCCCCCAAACCCCGGATTCACGCTCATCACCAGCACCAGATCAAACGCATCCACAACCGGCAGCATCCGCTCGACATCCGTAGGGGGATTGATCACAATCCCTGTGTGCACCCCAAGATCCTCGATCACGCCGCACAGGTCCCGCGCGTGCTGCTCGGACTCGCACACCTCGATATGAAAGCTCAGCAGGTTCGCCCCGGCATCCGCGAAGGGTTTGAAATACGCCGCGGGATCAGAAACCATCAGGTGCACATCCAGATACGTCTCAGGAAGCGCCTTGTGCAGCGATGCACACAATGCTGGCCCCATCGAAAGATTGGGGACAAAGTGCCCGTCCATGATGTCCACATGCAGCAGATCCGCGCCCGCTTCGAGCGACGCCGATGCGTCATCAGCCAAGTGAGCAAAGTCCGCAGCAAGGATCGATGGCGCGATCAAAGGCTGATCCGGTTTGGTCGATATCGGGTCAATCATGCACCACTCTAGTGCCCCGCACCCCCCAGAGTTGTAGGATACCACGACGCGACCAGGACATTCATCAATGAATACCCTATCGCTGGAGGAGTCCCACATGCAACAGTCCGCCACGCTCATCAACCAGCTCGATTCGATCGGCCAATCCAAACTCGCGAAATACATCTCCGGCGCCACCGGATCAGGCGCGGACATGCTCGTCAAACAGATCGAACAGTTCGATCTCGAAGCACTCGCAAAGTACATCGAGACCTACGGCTCAAACTACGCACCGCCACAAACCAACGATTCCATCTCACCCGCACCATACTTCGCGCTCAACGACGCGAGCTGGGACAGAGATTTCTACAAAGCAAAGGGTGAAGAACTCATCACCAACGGGAAAGTCGCGTGCTTCACCGTCGCCGGCGGACAAGGATCGCGCCTGGGATACGACGGCCCGAAGGGCTGCTACCCAACCTCCTGCGTGTCAGGGAAATCGCTCTTCGAGATGTTCGCCCAAAGCCTGTACGCGAACCAACGCAAGTACAGCACCACCATCCCCTGGTACATCATGACCAGCCCGCTCAATCACGAGCAAACCATCACGTTCTTCGAACAGCACAACCACTTCGGACTCGACCCAAAGAACATCATGTTCTTCCAGCAAGGCGTCATGCCGAGCTTCGACGCCGCTACCGGAGACCTGCTCCTCGCGGACCCCGCGCATCTCGCGACCAATCCCGACGGACACGGCGGCGCGTACAAAGCACTCCACGTCTCCGGATCCCTCGCCGACATGCAGTCCCGAGGGATCGAGCAGCTCAGCTACTTCCAGGTCGACAACCCCAACGCCAAAATCATCGATCCGATCTTCATCGGTCTCCACGCATTCTCACCCGAGTCCTCTGCCGAGTTCAGCTCCAAGATGGTCGCCAAAGCCTCATGGGACGAGAAGGTCGGCGTCTTCTGCCGCGTCGGAGATGCTCTCGCCGTCGTCGAATACTCCGACCTCCCTACCGACCTCGCTAAAATGACCAACGAGCAGGACGAGCTCATGTTCAACGCGGGATCGATCGCGATCCACACCATCTCCGTCGCGTTCATCAGCCAGATCGCGACCGACCCCAAGTACGCCCTCCCCTTCCACAGAGCGGTAAAGAAAGTACCGCACTTCGATACCGAAACAGGCCAACACGTTGACCCCTCATCACCAAACGCGATCAAGCTCGAGCAGTTCGTCTTCGATGCGATGTCCCTCGCCGACAGCTCGATCATCCTCGAGACCGACCGCGTCGAGGAGTTTGCGCCAGTCAAGAACGCCGAGGGCAATGACTCGATCATCACCTCCAAGCAGCTCCAATCGCAGCGAGCCGCCAACTGGCTCTCCTCAGCAGGAGTCGCCATCCCGATCAATGACGACGGAAACGTCCAAGCAGCAATCGAGCTCTCCCCGCTCACCGCGCTTTGTCCCGAGGATCTCATTAGCCAAGAACTCCCCGCATCGATAGACCATGGCGCGAGTATCAAACTGTGAGTGAATACCCAACAGTCGACGATCGTTTCAAGCAGCTCCCCAAATCCCTCCAAGCAAAGTCCAAGCACACCCGACTCGGAGACGATGTCCCCGCGCTGATCGTCCACCCCGACTTTGAAAGACCATGCCCCTGGGTCCTCTGGATCCACGGCCGAACCGTCTACAAAGAACTCGACCCCGGACGCTACAACCGCTGGGTCCGCGCCGGAATCGGAGCCGTCGCCATCGACCTCCCAGGACACGGCGAACGCTACGTCCAAGGCGCCCACCACCCAGACCAAACCGTCCACAACCTCACCCAGTGCATCTCCGAAATCGACGCTGTTCTGGAATCAGTCAAAGAGCTCGGCATCTTCGACATGTCCAAATCAGCGATGGGAGGCATGTCCGCCGGAGGTATGGTCACCTCGCGCCGATGCTGCGACCCCCACCCATTCCTCGGCATCTCCCTCGAGTGCACTACCGGAGACCTGCTCGGACTCTACTTCCCAGAGAATCCATCAGAAGCTGGCATCTGGCGCGTCCACCACGACCGGACCGAAGTCGAAGCAATCGACACCCCCACGCACCTGTCCGGATTCAAACCAATCCCAGTCCTCGCGATGCACAACCGAGGCGACGAGCTCGTCCCCTTCGATGTCCAATCCGGATTCATCGACACCCTCCGCGATCACTATCAAGACCAAAACGCCGACCCCGAACTGATACAGCTGATCGAGTACGAGGACACCGGCGCCATCCAAGAACACGCCGGGTTTGGGAAGTTCGCGTCCCAAGCCAAGGACACACAGCTCGAGTTCTTCAAATCGCTCTTCGACATGTCCTGATCACCGCGACCTCTAATCGAGTACAGTGCCACAATGCCCAAGCTGTTCCAGAATCTGAAGAACCCAAAGGAAGTCTTCGCTTGGGGGCTCTACGACCTCGCCAACCAGTCCTTCACCCTCCTGATCATCACGCTCCTCTTCCCGATCTACTTCAAGTCCGTCGCTGTGGGTGATCAACAGCGTGGCGATTCACTCTGGTCCATCGGTGTCTCCGCCGCACTGCTCACCGTTGTCCTGCTCTCACCCTTCGTAGGGTCCTACGCCGACGCTCGCGCCAAACGCAAACAACTCCTGATGATCACAGGCACACTCTGCTCGATCCTCACCATCGCGATGACCTTCATCGCTCCGGGACAGTGGTGGCTCGGACTCGCCCTCTTCATCCCCGCCAACATCTGCTACCAGCTCGGAGAGAATCTCCTCGCGAGCTTCCTCCCAGCCCTGTCAACCCCACGCACCATCGGACGCGTCTCAGCGATCGGATGGGCCATGGGATACCTCGGATCGCTCCTGCTCCTGATCTGCGTCATCTCCGGAGTCAAACTCTTCAACTGGGAGCAAACCCCAGACTGGAAGTGGTTCTTCATCCTCGCCGGCGCGTGGTTCTTTGTCTGGATGCTCCCCGCAGGATTCATCCTCCACGAACCACCCCACGAAAGTGTCCCCACCCAGACCAACGGCTTCAAACTCGCAATCCAGCGCATGAAGTCCACGCTCAAAGAAGCCTCCCACTTCAACCAGCTCGTCCGTTTCCTCATCGCCTTCTTCATCTACGGCCTCGGAGTCCAGACCATGATCGCGTTCGCCGCGATCCTCGCGAGTGACTTCGGAATCCAGGAAATGGGCCTCTTCGTCTTCACCCTCCAGATCGCGGTCACCGCCGGAATCACCGCGATCGTCGTCTCACGATACCAAGACCGCATCGGTGCCAAACCCACCATCAGCATCTTCCTCATCATCTGGATGCTCTCGACCGCCGGACTCCTGATCGCCAAAGTCTCCGGAGCCGCATCGGGAAACAACCAATGGATTTTCTGGGTTATCGGTAACGGCATTGGGATCGGACTCGGAGGCATCGGCCCCTCATCACGCTCGATGGTCGGACTCTTCGCCCCAACCGCACGAGTCGGAGAGTTCTTCGGACTCTGGGGGATGACCTACAAACTCGCTGGCGCTGTCGGAGTCCTTTCCTTCGGACAAGTCAAAGCATGGATCGGTGACGCACCCGCTCTCACCCTCCTGACCTCGTTCTTCGCGTTCGGACTTCTCCTTCTTATGTCCGTTTCCGTCCCAAGAGGCATCCGCGCCGCCAAACAAGCGAATAGACAAGCCCGAACAAACACGAGCGTATGATCCCACCATGAGCGCGATAGACACCAATCAGAACCAAGCAGAACGCCCCATGTCCATGTACCCCGACGAGCATGGCCGCTTCGGGGACTTCGGAGGCATCTACGTCCCCGAAACCCTCCACGCAGCGCTCATGCAGCTCTCCGAGATCTACATGAAAGTCCAGGACGACCGCGCATTCTGGGACCGCCTCGACGACCTCAACCGCCTCTACGTCGGAAGACCCACCCCGCTCTACCGCGCTCCGGGACTCTCGCGCCGAGCTCGCCATATGAACAAAGCTCAGGACACCGGCGCCACGATCTGGCTCAAACGCGAAGACCTCGCCCACACCGGCGCGCACAAAATCAACAACACGCTCGGACAAGCCCTCCTCACCAAGAAGATGAAAAAGAACCGAGTCATCGCCGAGACCGGCGCAGGACAGCACGGCGTCGCCACCGCCACCGCGTGCGCCCACCTCGGACTCAAATGCGATGTCTACATGGGATCCGAAGACGTCCGCAGACAGCACCTCAACGTCGTCCGCATGAAAATGCTCGGCGCCAATGTCATCCCAGTTGACTCAGGTTCCAAGACACTCAAAGACGCGACCAACGAAGCGATGCGCGACTGGATGGGATCCGTGGACACCACCCACTACATCCTCGGCTCCGTCGTCGGACCGCACCCATTCCCAATGATCGTCCGCGACTTCCAGTCCATCATCGGACGCGAAACCAAAGCGCAATCACTCCGCAACTTCGGACAGATGCCCGACGCGATCGTCGCGTGTGTGGGTGGTGGTTCAAATGCTGCAGGTATCTTCTACCCATTCGTCGAAGAAGACGAGGTCCGCATGATCGGTGTCGAAGCCGGTGGTCGCTCAAGCGAGCAAGGCGAGCACGCCGCTCCGCTCTCGCACGGCAAACCCGGCGTCCTCCACGGCTCGATGAGCTACGTCCTCCAAGACCAGCACGGCCAGACCGAACCAGTCCACTCCTGCAGCGCCGGACTCGACTACCCAGGAGTCGGACCAGAGCACAGCTTCTGGAAAGACTCAGGACGCGTCGAATACACCAGCGTCACAGACGAGCAAGCACTCGAAGCGTTCCTCTGGTGCTGCCGCGACGAGGGTATCATCCCCGCGCTCGAATCCTCGCACGCCGTCGCCCACGCCGTGCAGCTCGCTTCCGAGATGCCCAAGGACTCCAACCTCATCATCAACCTCTCCGGACGAGGCGACAAAGACGTCGAAGAAGCCTCACGCCTCCTCGCCGACAAACTCAGCTAACAAACTCAGTTTAAGACAATCGCTTCACCGAACAGGACGAACAATCAATCCGCGCACAGGACGCGAGATCCGTTCGATGCGTTTGCTCACCCAGGTCACCACCCCAAAGACCGTCCGCACGCGGAGGCGCAATCGCAATCTGCGGAGCTGCTCGTCATCCGGATCATGACGCAGCGCCTGCGTCAACCAGTAGCGAGCACGGATGTACTGACCCTGCCGGTAGTACGCCAGCGCGAGGTTATGCATCGCAGGGACAAAGCTCGGACGATACTCGAGCGCCCGCTTCGCTGCGTCAATACCGTCATCGTACCGCTCGCTCTCGAGAGCCGCAACACTGAGCCCGTGGAGCGCCTTGTGAGACGTCGGTGATTCCCGCAGCAGCATCTCGTACACACGCGTCGCTTGCTTCATCATCCCCGCAAGGATGAGCGTGCGACCAAGCTCCTCTAGCTCCTCGACATCGATCTTGGACTTCGAGCTTGTCGTAACGACCGGATCATTTCCTGAGGTATCGATCCGTGCCCCGTTCGCGTCAACCGCCGAGACCTTGACCTCGACGATCCCCGAATCATCACGCATCCGCTGCTCAAAGCCGCGGAGTTCCTTACCCAGAAGATCACGCACGCGTGGGAGGTCCTCTTCACGCCCGCGCTCTAGCAGTGTCTTTGCCAGACGCGTGCGTGCTGTCGCGTAGTCCTTGTCCAAACGCAGCACCACATCAAAATGAACCAACGCATCAGCGAGGTTCCCCTCGATCTCCGCGAGTTCCGCGAGCGAGAAGTGGGCATCCGTGTTATCAGGGAACAGCTCAAGCACGCGACGGAACTTCTCGCCCGCCTCGCTGTAGCGGTGCATATCTATCAGCAGCTCACCGAGATCGAGCAATGTCTCGGGATCACCCGGATCCACGCGGAGTTCTTGAAGATACAACTGACGAGCGCGCTCGAGCCGACCAAGCCGAGCGTACGCATTCGCCAAATGCGCCCGAACCCTCGGCAGACCAGGATCTAGCCGTGCCGCTTCACGCAGACACCAAACCGCTCGCTCGTGGTGCTCGTTCTGCAGCAGCGTCTCCCCCATCACCGCGTACAGCTCAGGATACTCCGGATCAATCTGCTGACCGAGATAGAACGCCTCTTCCGCGTCCTCGTACCGCTCAAGATCAGTGAGCGCCTCGATCCGATGCACAACAATCGCGACATTCATCGGCTCAACTCGCTCTGCAGCATCGAGCCACTCGAGCGCCAGCTCCGCCTTCCCGGCGCGGATCAGGTTCACACCCGCGAGCAAGGTCGAGTTCGCATCCGCTTGTCCGTGATCGAGATGCAAACGCGAGCACTGCATAAACGCCTCGGAAGCCGACTCGTACCGACCCGCGGCCTCGAGAGTCAATCCGAGATTAAACTGCCACTCAGTCTGGTACGGATTCAACGACAGCGCATGACGAAGCTCAAGCTCCGCCTCATCCCATCGCCCAGCGTTGTAGTGCTCGTGAGCGAGTTCAACATGATGTTCGGCATCAACCCAATCGTTCATCGAGAGCCAACCATCCTCTTATCTAGCCAGACCCAATCGAGGTCTCAGCACGAATCCTAACCGTTGTCGATCTTTTTCTCAATCCAATCCAACGCCCTGACAGGGTTTTGATCGTCAAACTGGCCATAAATCTTCCAGAAAGCCGACCAATAATACTGGGACATCCATGGATCACACTCAAAAACACCCATTCCGGCACCGTACCTACGCCCTGATCCTCTCGGCAGGATGCCTCACGCAAACAGCCTGCTCCTCAAACAAGTCCAACGACTGGTTCCGTTTCGGGAAAGACTCCCAAAAAGAACAGCAACCAGAAGAACAATCCCAAGCTCAACCCCAACCCACTAACTCAGCAGCAGAACCCCCGCTCCCCAAGAACCACAACAACCACGATCCTTCAGATACTTCGCTTTCCAACACACCTACACAACCAGACGAATCTACTCCAAGTATGGATCAACCTGAAGATCCAGCTACCAGCCAATCCACTCAACAGACCGAGATCGAAGTCGACGAGATCGTCCAGCTCTACCGCCGGCTCCATGTCGAGATGGATCAAGCCAACCGCTCCCAGCTCATCGTCGAACTCCTCAGTGACGATCGCGAGCCCGTCAAACTCCTCGGCTTCGAGCTCGCCTCCAGAGACCTCTCCGCCGGCGCGACCCTCAGCGCCGATGCCGCCAACGCAGCGATCTCGCTCCTCCACGATCCGCATCCGAGCATCCGCACCGGCGCCGCACGCCTCATCAATCGCCTCGCGCTCCCAGACGCGATGACCCTGCTGACCGAAGCCCTCAACGACGAGCAAGACGCCGACGTCGCGATCGCTCTGCTCAGAGGCATCGAACGCTGGCCAAACCAAGACGCACGCAACAGCGTCCTCCGCTGGTACAACCCCGAAAGCCCCGCACGAGCCGCAGCCGCAAACGCCGCGTGGCAAATCGCCGACCTCGGACTCTGGGACACCGACGAGCACCAGCACTCAATCCGCGCCACCTACCGCTCAATCGCAGACTCCGAGCTCACCCAATCCGACATGCGCCTCATCGCCGTGACCGGAGATTCATCGGACATCGATCGCCTCATTTCGATCCTCCGCGATCAGGACAACCCAAGTCAATCCGACGCCGCCAACGCCCTCGTCTACACACCGCTCGGCGCTGATCCGCTCATTGACCTCGCAACAAACGATCCCAAGTTCGCGCTCCAAGCATCCAAATCCATCGATCGCCACCGCCTCAACCCCAACGGCATCCGCCAGATCGCCTCCCTGACCTGGCCGAGCGAACAAGCCCGGACCGATGCGCTCGTCCAAGCATGCGAGAAGCTCGACCACACCGAGCTCACCAACGCCGTGCGCCTGGCGCGCACCGACCAAACCATCAACGACGCCCTCTCCATCCGTCTCCTGAGCCGGCTAATCGCCGGCGCACAGACCGTGTCCCCGCGTTCCGCTCCAGGCGTCGCGCTCCTCGCGCAGCTCGAACTCCAGAACCTCCGCCCCGACCGCGCCCTTGAAGCGATCTCACTGCTCCCAGAGACGGGACTCGACCCCGACACCGCGCTCCGCTCCAAGACCACCGCCGCATCCTCCCACATCCTGCTCGGAGAGTTCGACCAAGCCGACCTCCTGACCCAATCCCCCATCATCTGGTTCGACACCCTCACACTCTCCAACGACCAGAACACCCAAGCCAAAATCGCTGCTGCGATCCAAGAACGCGCATTCGATCTCACCCCAGACCAGCAGCAATCCATAAACGCCCTCCTGATCGCCGATGAGCCCGCCCCTCAGGAATCCCCCTGAATCAACACCATTGACCCCATAGCAACCAGCCGAGCGCCCGTCTACCATACAGACCAGCCGGAAGGACCCGGCTCACCAAGACATGGGCACAAAAGCCCGAACCAAAGGACACGCCATGACCAGAGATGAGATCCTCGAAAAAATCAGTGAAATCCTCGTTGACGCGCTCGCTGTTGACGACGACGAGGTCACACCCGAGGCCACCCTCATCGGCGACCTCGGCGCCGAGTCCATCGACATCCTCGACATCACCTTCAAACTCGAACAAGAGTTCGGATTCAAAATCGCACAAGGCGAACTCTTCCCCGAAGGCATCACCCAAGACCCCGACTACGTCCAAGACGGCACCGTCACCCCAAAGGGTCTCGAGATGCTCAAAGAACGCGGCCCACACTTCGACATGGCGGCACTCGAAGCCGACCCATCCGTCGAGAACGTCCGCAAGATCTTCACCGTAGAAGCACTCATCAACTTCTGCGAGCAAAAGCTCCAAGCCGCGGCTTAACACCCCCATCGCACCACACACCGAGGAACGACCATGCGATGGATGTGGATCGATCGGGTTATCGAACTCCAGCCCAAACAACGACTCGTCGCCATCAAACATATCTCGATGGCCGAGGACCATATCCACGACCACTTCGCCGCCACCGACTCGCGCCCTACCACCCCAGTCATGCCCATGTCCCTCATCGTCGAAGGTATGGCCCAGACCGCCGGGATCCTCGTCGGACACGCATCGGACTTCAAAGAGAAAGTCGTCCTCGCCAAGGTCGCCAAAGCAACACTCTCCAAAGACCCCACCCCTGGGTGCACCCTCCGCTACACCGCGACCATCGACCGCTTCACAGACTCCGGCGCTTCAACCAACGGCGTCATCGATCTCTACGATCCAACAACAAGTTATCAGGACCAAACACCCGCACAACCCGAACGGATCGGAGAAATCAACCTGATTTTCTCCCATCTTGATCGCAACGCCGCCGGAACGCAGTACCCTGAAGAGAACTTTGTGTTCAGCGATTCATTCCGCACGCTCCTGCGAACCAGCGGCATCGAATCGTCGTTCTAGATCATGACCCTATAATCAGGTCCAGATCAACAGACCAGACCGGAGAGCAATATGGCGATCTCAAACAAACTCACCCCCACACTCCTCGCGATGACCATCATCGGAGTCACCGGACTTACCGCGTGCTCCTCTCCTCGTGAGATCGACCGCACCGAGCGTCGCCCCCACACCGCGCACCGAGGGGTCGCGTACAAACGACTCATCCTCACGCTCAACGAAGCCAACGCCCTCGCGTTCCGCGCAAACGAGTACGCCGAGCTCATGTACGAGTCCGACGAGGTCGACGACAAAACCAAAGACGACGCGATGCGCCTCGTTGACGAGACCAAAGCGTTCGCCGACGACATCGAATGGTCACTCGCCAACAACCAGCGCATGACCTGGCACCGCACCGAGATGAACCGCCTCTGGGGCAAGTTCAAGAAGCTCTACCCAGAAGACAAAGCATTCGCCAAGGACTACACCACCTGGGCCATGCGCAAGCCAACCCCCAAGCTCCGCCTCAAAAAGAACTACGCCGAGAACTACGGCATCGAAAAAACCAAGCCACGCTGGAACGACCTCCAACCAGTCATCCGCGAACTCTACGAAACCGAATAACTCCAACACCAAAAAACACAAAGGCCGGATCAACACGATCCGGCCTTTTCTTTTTTCACACTACCGCCGGGTGGCGTGGAGGTGTCGTCCTCGACTCCTCCACGATCTTTGATACCAAACCTCCATAATCAGAACCCGCCCCTCCCCCGTCCCGACGGGGGAGGTGTCGCGAAGCGACGGAGGGGGTCTTCATCTCCCTGTCTTCCCCCCCTCTTCAACTCCCCCCAAAGTCCACCCCACCAAGTCCCCCCTTCGTCCATCGGAACCGCAAGTCCAGCTTCTTGAGCTCCCCAAGCCCACCCATTGGCACAGGGAAGGTATCGAGAGGCACATACCGCTGCTCCCAGACCGCATCGGGACGCTCCGCATCAAACGCCGAGTTCGCATCCCCGACCACTTCCTGCCGGACCGAGCCATCAAAGAACGCCATGTTGATCTTCGCCGTCGGATACGCCGCGTAGATCCCATCGGGATCACTGAACCGATCGAACTCCTCGTACATAAACACCTTCGCCGACGGATGCGCCACCTCCGACATCCGACGCCCACCAACCGTCTGCTCCGACTCCCCCTTCACCAAATGATGCGGCGACTCCGCCGAGGGGGTGTACTGCGGATCAGCATCATCAAGCCACGCATGCGGAACCACCTGATACGAAGACCCAAACGCCCACAACTGCTTCACCGAACTGTCCAGCCACATCGGATCGGTGTCATACCCCGCCTCCTTCGGCATCCCCTTCCCATACGGCACATCGGAGTCCGCATCCAAATACCCCAACGGATGCTCCTGCCACTTGATCAAGTTCTTGTCATATGGCGAAGCCGCGATTGGTTCGGGTTGTCGATCGGTGAGGTAGTCAAGCAGCACAAGATGGGAGTACCGAACCGAAAGATTAATCACTGCTGGTTCGCGAATGTTTCCTGGTCCCTGTATTCGTCCAGTTGCTCTTTGTAAAATGTTTTGCAGCTCTGCACCATGAGCCTCTTGATCTGTTTCAAAATAGTTCTTATGCCAACTGGCGGATCTAAGTGAATGAGTCTTAGTGTTCCTATCCCAATTGAAATGAAACAAGCGATCTTCATTGTCCCCAGCGAAGTTCGCCGCTCCTGTATTGAGCGATCGAAGATTCGCTATAGAGCGAACATTTCGATTGTCCCCATGGTGATGCCACCCCATTCCCGGGATCAATATGAACAACACCATAATGCCAAGAACAGTAATAGCAACTACTGCCAAAACCAGATCGACCAATGTAAATCCACGCCGAACTTCACCGCCCATCGCGTCCCCTTTCATTCGGATTCAGCACTCATGAGACCAACCCCACAACACGAGCCGAGCGTGCTCCAACGAAACTATCCGTAAACTCCCCCCACCGGTTCCATCTTCCTCCCTCTCCCTCGGGGAGAGGGCCGGGGTGAGGGCTCTTCTTTTGACCCCTCACACCTCCATCAGCAACCGACGGATCGTCTCAGGAGTCTCACCCTGCCCCGTCCGAGCGCTCAGCAAAGCCGTATGCCCCATCGCGAGCACCGATGCATGATCCACAGGAGATCGCACAGGTCCCACTCCAGAACACAGCTGAATGAGCTGCTCCGTCAACCGCATCGAAGACGGATCAACCGCCTCATCCCGCTCGATCACAAACGAGTCGATCTCGTTGCCATCAAGATCAAACCTCGTAAACCCCTCATCGCGCAACCGGATCTGCCCCTCATCCCCCAGCGCATCGATCATCAATCCCGAGCGCCCTACCTGATCCGAGACCTGCATCAGCACGCCGCGCCCATCCGCCATCCGCAGATGCGCCGCCAGCACGCCGTGGAGTTCCCGCAGCGACTGACCAGGAAGCTGATGCAACCCCGCCGAGAACGCCCCCTGATACGATGCATCGATCATCTCAGGAACACCAACAAGCGTCCGCACCAGATCCATCACCTCAAACACGCGTGCCCCGAGCGATCCATACACCGGAGGCGCCACGAGCGAAACATTCAACGATCGGATCGGACCAAAGGTCTCCAGCGTCGCCATGAGCTCATCAATCAGCCGCCCCCTCCGAACCATCGGCACCACTCGCACAAACTCCCCGAACGCGCCAGTATGCAGCGCCTCCGTCCAGCTCGTCCCAGAGATTACCGTCGCCTCCCCAGGGATTGGCTCCAGCGTCGCGACCGCAACCTCCCGGCTGTGCGCCCGCTGCAGAGCCGCGAGATCGTGCTCCAGATCCTGCTGCCCAAACGATCCTGGAGCCGCGAGCAGCATCAGATCCGGACTCTCGCTGCTGAGCATGTGCCGCAGATCATCCTGCATCCCGCACCCAAACCCCTGCGCCACCGCCCCTGACTGCGATGAAATCGGACATCCCGCCCCCACGACCTCGATCCCACCAGCAGACAGCGCCCCCGCAAGCATCTCCACCTGCGCCGGCATCGCCCAAATCATCGCACTCGTAGCTCCCCGATCGGCACTCATAACCCCATGATACATAAAAACAAAGAACCCCGCACACCAATTGGGCGATAGAATATCAGCAAGATGCAGCAAGGCGGCTGCTCATGAATGGTCCCCATCCATGGGAGGAAAGTCCGAGCACGACAGGACACGACGGTGGGTAACACCCACCCGTTCCAACACCAGAACCAACTCTGGCGGCTGGGAACGAGGGAAAGTGCCACAGAAAGCAAACCCCCGATGGCTTAGTCCGCTAAGCACAGGGAAGGGTGAAAGGGTGCGGTAAGAGCGCACCGCCCGATTGGTGACAATCGGGGCAAGGTAAACCCCGTCGCGTGCAAGCCCAAGCAGATCCTCACGCATCGCGTATCTCTCGTCCGGAGACCGCAGGATCGGGTAGGGTGCTGGGAGCATCAGCTCCCCATCGTGTTGGCAACAGCACGAGCAGAGAAATAGTCGCCCAGCTCCGCAAGTCCGATCGAGCCCCCGTCAAAAGGTAGATCGGAAACTACGAAGCGGACAAAACTCGGCTTACCAGCTGCATCCAGCCGCAACAACGCACCCCTTTGGGATAACCAAAGGGGTGCGGCCATTTTTACAATCACTCTTCTCTCCTCCCTCGGGCTTCCGGGGGAGGTGTCGCGCAGCGACGGAGGGGGTCTTACTCACCCAACATGCTTCGGATCAAACGCGTCCTGCAGCGCATCCGTCAGCACATTAAACGCAAGCACCAGCACGAACATAAAGAACGTCGCCGCACCGATCTGCCAGAAGAACCCCGCCACCACCTCAGGCTTGCTCTGCGAGATCATGATCCCCCAGCTCGCACCGTTCTTGAGTCCAAGACCAAGGAACGTCAGCACAACCTCACCCTTAATCGCGCCGATAAACAGTAGCGACATGTTGATAAACATCAGGTGCGAGGTATTCGGGATGATGTGCCGAGTCAGGATCCGCCACTTGCTCGCACCCAGCGCCTGCGCCGCTTGCACATAGTCCAGCGACCGAAGCTTGAGCGTCTCACCACGCGTCACACGGCAAGGCCCAATCCAGTACGTCAACGAGAACGCAACATACAACGGAATCAGCGTCCCCTCAAAGACCGACCCAGTAAACATAAACGCCAGCACAACCAGCAGCACCAGATACGGAATCGACGAGAATGTCGAGTACAACCAGATCACCGCGTGATCCGTGATCCCACCAAAGTACCCCGCCGCAGCGCCAATGAGTGACCCAAAGAGCACCGCGACAAACGACACCACAACCCCGACCTGGATCGCGACCTTCGCCGAGTACAACGCACGCAGCATGATAGAGCGACCCTGCTGATCCGTCCCGAGCATCAAGCGGAACTTGTACACCAATCCACCCAACCCGCTCGGGATCGGATACATCTCGTCAAGGATCGGCTCAAGCTCATCAAGCGTCTCAAACACCGCCGCGTCAATGCCAGGACCCGCCTCCACGACCGCCGCCGCGAGCTGATCAACGACCGCCTCGTCATAGATCGGGTCCATCGGAGAGTAATCAAACGCCGCGTCCATCGCATCCTGCAGCGAGCTCACATCAACCGCAACAACCGGATCACTCTCCGGCGCGTTATCCGCATACTCCTCGATCTGCACCAGAATCTCATCAAGCGTCAGCGCGACCTCTTCGCCCGCGATCTCCCACGCCTCGGTATCAACCTCAGTCGCTTCATACTCTGTCCGGAACTCACGCAGCTTCTCGATCTGGATCCCGATCTGAGGCAGCGTATCCCTGAGCGAACGCATCCGCTCCTGACGCTCAAACACCGTCTGAGCATCGTCATACCGCGCCCTCAAATCCTCGATCGACCAATCCGCGATCTTCCGCTCCGCGAGCGAGACCGAAGCTCGGATATCTTCTTCAGACCGCCCCTCGACGGTCCCGCTGCCCGCCTGATCAAGCTCGTCGAACATCTTCGAGATGTTCTCAAAGTAGAACCCCACCTGCTCCATCCTCTTGCTCGGCTCAGAATGAATCCCAAACCCAAGCTCGTTACTCGCGCCAACACGCTCGAGCGTCCGCTCAGGGAGCAGCGCCCCCATGATCGGGCTCTGCCGCAGATCAAACGAGTCCGTCGTCTTCCCCACCCACGCAACAAACTGCATCAGCAGGATCCAGCAGAACAGCAGCAAGTACAGCGAGATAATCCCAGACGCGAACATCGCGCCACGATTGCCCATCAGCTTCCGCATCGCAGGCGATTCATTCAGGCGCTCACGAATACTCATGACAACCTCACCCGTGGATCGACCAGTGCGTACAGCACATCTGTCAGAATATTGGAAGCGATAAACAACGCCGCGAACAACGCCGTGAACGTCTGGATCACTGGGAAGTCCTTCGAGTTGATCGCGTTGATCAGCGTCCGACCCATCCCAGGAATCCCGAAGAACACCTCGATCAGAATCGACCCCGTAATCACGAACGGCAGCGAGATCATGATCCGCGTAATAATCGGGATCATCGCGTTCTTGAGCATGTGCACAAACATCACGCGACGCGTACTCGCGCCCTTCGCCTTCGCCGTGCGGATGTAGTCCCGCTGCGATTCCTCGACCATCACCGCACGATAGAAACGAGCGTCATACCCCAGCGCGACGACCACGTTGATCAGCACCGGGAGCATACAGAACGCGACCCACTGAGCAGGCTGGAAGAAGAACAACGCGCTCTCGCCCGCAGACGCATCCACCGCGACCTGGAACGGCCACCCCTCGATGGACTCGCTGGGAACAAACGCCCCGAAGTACTGACCCAAAATGATGTACACCAGCACCGAGATGCTCATCCCGATCACCGCGATGAACATCAGCGACCGATCGATCGCCTTGCCGCGATTAAACGCCGAGACCAGACCGACACAGATCGCGATCGTCGCGGTAACCGTCAACGTCGGGATCGTGATCGCCATCGAAGGCGGCACCGCCTTGAAAATCATTTCCGAGACAGGAAACCCCTGATCCCAGCTCCGTTCGCTGAAATCCAGCGTCACCAGCTTCTTCAGGAAGATCCCGTACTGCTCGTAGAAAGGACGATCAAGCCCCATCTCCTCAGTCAACAACCGGATCTGCTCCTCGCCCGCGTTCTTACCGAGCTGCGCCGAGACCGGGTCATTGACCCGCAGCGCCAGCATCAGCACAAAGACAATCGCGAGAAACACCGGGATGTTGTACAGCGTTCGCCGGACAATGTAGGTCCACACAGGTCCACACTCCAAAGGTCATTCAAACTCTCCAGCGCGACAGCACGCCGAGGATCGCAGAGGCCATCATACGGCCCTTATTCCCGCTTGGAGTCATCCACATCCAGATACTTGAACCAGCCGTAGTACCGCTCAGTTGGTTTACAGTTGAGCAACCACGGATTGACCAGATAGAACCGCTCACGAGCCATCCCGCCGACATACACACAATCATCGAGAATCATGTCCCGCATCTGCGCGTAAATCGCTGTCCGCTCGTCGCTTGGCCCCATCGTCAAGACCTTCTCATACAACGCGTCGTACTCGTCGCGCTTGTAGTTGTAGTGATTCGAGCCCGGCGACTCGTTGGGACCATAGAACAGCGCAAGATTGTTCTCGCCATCTGGGTAGTCACTCGACCACGCAAACCCGAACATCGGTGCCTTCTTCTTGTTGATCGCCTCGATCAGCGTCGAGAAGTCCAAGAACACCGGCTCAAACTTGATATTCACCTCAGCAAGCTGACGCTTGACCATCTCGCTCACCGCGTTGTTGATCGCGTTCTGACTGGTGTAGAAACGGATCGCAGGCAGACCCTTCCCGTCTGGATACCCCGCCTGAGCAAGCATCTCGCGTGCCTTAGCGATATTGCGTCCGCGTGCCGCGGCTTCCGAGTACCCATCCTCAGGGTGCCCGTCAAGACCCGGAGGGATCGGTCCGTCATACACAATCCGTCGTCCGCTGTAGAACGTCTCATTGATCTCATCAAGATCAATCGCATACGAGATCGCACGACGCAGCGCCCGCTTCTCAGTCGAGTACCCGCCGAGCAGTTCGTCTTCCATGTTGAAACCACGGAAGGTAAAGTCCAGCAGCTTGTTTGCGTGCGGACGCATCCCTTTTCGCAGGAACGATTCCTTCAACTCCTTGGAAGAACGATCAAACGCCTCCTGGAAGTAGTCCTCAGGAACCTGCGTGTATCCGAGATTCCCCGCATTGAACTCCAGCCACATCGGCTGATCCTCAATAAACATCGTGAACTCAACCCGATCCACAAACGGCACCTGCTTGCCCGCAGCGCGATGCAAACGAGCACGCTTGTCCTCACGCGACCATTCGTCGCGCTCTGGATACAGCACCTCGTGGTAGTTCGGATTCCGATCCGCCGTCAGCGACTGCTTCGGTACCCACGTATCCAAAATAAACGGCCCGGTCCCCACAGGATTCCGAGCAAAGTCCTTCCCGTAGTACTCCACCGCTTCACGAGGAACCACAGAAGTCTGGAACATCCCCAAGATGTACAAGAACCGGTAGACCGGCTTGGTCAGCACAATCTCAAACTCACGATCATTGATTTTCCGGAACCCAGGAACCGGCGCGTCGTAATCAAACTCAGCCGCTGCGTTCTGAGCATCCTTGTACTCATTGAAGCCCAGGATCGTCCCGTCAAGCAGCCACCAGTTCTCAAGCTTGTGCTCATCATCCGCGAGACGCTTGATCGAGTAGAACACATCATCAGGAGTGATCGCCCGCCCCTTCCCGCCCGGGAAGCACTCGTTGTCATGGAAGTACACACCCTCTTTGAGCGTGAAATGCCACGTCGTCCCCCCGTCCTCAGTCGTAGGCATCTCCGCGAGCAGCAAAGGCTCCATCTCCATCGGACTCGCGTACTTATTGGTCAGCAAAGTCTCATAGAACTGAGCACACGCCATGTTGTCGTAGGTCGTCGATCCCTCTACAGGATCCAAGCTCTTTGGGCCGTCCGTACGGATCGGGAGCTGCATGACCTTGAGCTCATCCTTCTTCTCAGCCGCTTCCGAACCCACCGCGGTCCCCGCATTGAGCAAACAAACCGCCGCCATTCCTAGTGCTGCTATCCGACGAGCCTTCAACATGCATGTCTCCTTGATCTAGATTCGACGATCTCGCCGAAGAGTACTCTTGAGTCCACGATCATACGCGGCTCACCCCCAAAACCTCAATTCACCCCAAATCAGACCTTTTCACACCGGTCACACCCCATTACCGCGCCACCAGCCGACCACCTGACCATAATTCCGAAAAAGAATCACACGACGATGCCAAACCCACCATCCCAATCCGCGTCCGCCACCCACGTCTCCCGCATCAACAGCGACGGAATCAGTGATACCTACCTCACCTTCGGAGGATGCAACTACTTAGGACTCGCCCACCACCCCCAGGTCATCGCCGCCGCCCAAGCCGCCCTCACCACCTTCGGACTCTCCACCTCCGCCTCGCGCCAAACC
The DNA here is from genome assembly GCA_965250055.1 of Phycisphaerales bacterium. Lineage (GTDB taxonomy): Bacteria > Planctomycetota > Phycisphaerae > Phycisphaerales > UBA1924 > UBA1924. The sequence goes on from OZ252285.1 coordinate 1,138,896, forward strand.
ACCGGGAACGCCCAGCCCCACTCCGACCTCGAAACCACGCTCGCAAACTTCACTGGATTCGACGACGCTCTCCTCGTCCCCGACGGATACACCGCGAACCTCGCCGCTCTCCAAGGCCTCTCTGCCATCGGTATCAACCACGCCGTCATCGACGCCCGCGCCCACGCATCCCTCAAAGATGCCGCGAACCTCGCGCAGATGACCATCCACACCTACGACCACCTCAACCCTACTCACGCACACCAGATCCTCGATACCCTCGACGCCCCCGCCGTCGTCCTCACCGACGCCGTCTTCACCACCGACGGCGACCTCGCCCCCCTCCAAGAACTCCTGAGCAACATCAGCCACCACATCCTCCTCATCGACGACTGCCACGGCTTCTCCGTACTCGGATACCAAGGACGAGGCACCGCAAACCACTTCAACCTCTCCCACCCCAACCTCATGATGACCACCACCCTCGTCAAAGGGCTCGGCTCCGCAGGTGGCGTCGTCCTCGGATCACCAAACCTCGTCGCCTCGTCGCGCGACCACTCCACCGCATACATCTGCACCACCCCCGCTTCCCCCGCACTCGCCGCCGCCGCGAGCACGGCCCTCAACCTCCTCCAATCCCAACCAAGCATCCACGCACAGCTCCTCGACAACATCAACAACACCCGCGCCATGCTCCGCGCCCATAGCATCCAAACACACAACCACCCAACACCCATCTTCGCCTTCACAATCGGAAACGAATCCGACATGCTCCGCATCGAGCAATCGCTCCTCAACGAACACATCATCCTCCCGCTCATGCAATACCCCAACGGCCCAGCCCCCACCTACTTCCGCCTCTCGATCAACGCATCACACACCAAAGCCCACATCGACCAGCTCGACCAAGCACTCACACACGCCCTGAAAGCACAACCCGCATGACAACCACCCCACCTACCGAAGAACTCCAAGAACGCCTCGCCTTCGCCGCCGCCAACACCATGCCCTGCGCCAAGCTCGCGCTCAACTGGTTCGGAAAAGACACCTTCCAGCCCGATCACAAATCCGACGGCACCCCCGTCACCATCGCCGATCAATCCATCGAAACAGAACTCCGCAACCGCATCGCAAACGACTTCCCCGACGACGGCATCCTCGGAGAAGAGTTCCCAGACAAAGACGGCAACAACAGCTACCAATGGGTCATCGACCCCATCGACGGCACCATCTCCTTCGTCCAAGGCATCCCCCTCTTCGGAACCATGCTCGCGTGCCTCTACAACGGAGTCCCCGTCCTCGGCGCGATCGCGATGCCCTGCATCGACGAAATCGTCTACGCCGCAAACGGACTCGGATGCTTCCACAAAGTCTGCGAGGACGACCCCAAACCCGCGCGAGTCAGCCAAGTCGATCAACTTGAAGGCGCCCTCGTCAACACCACCGCGCTCACCTACTTCGACTCCCCGCAACTCCGCGACCTCTACCTCAAGATCGACCACGCCGCCAAATACACACGCGGACTCCCCGACTGTTACGGCTTCGTCCTCCTCGCCACCGGACGAGTCGACGCCGTGATCGAACCCAACGTCTCCCTCTGGGACATCGCCTCCGTCCCCCCCATCATCCACGAAGCCGGAGGTATCTCCACCGACCTCAGCGGCAAGGACGCCGTGCACACCAACTCAATCATCGCCGCAACCCCAGGAGTCCACAAAGCACTCCTCGACATGACCTCAACGACCGAAAACACCTAAAGCCCAAGCCGCCCAAGCCACCATTTCATCAAGAGCTCTTGATCTTGACCCCCGACCCGATACGCATCGCACATCGACATCCCAAACGCAACAACCGCCTCCGAATACGCAATCTCCATCTCCTCCCCCGGGCCTCCGGGGGAGGTGGCCGCGCAGCGGTCGGAGGGGGTCTTCTCTTGTCTGCTCCCAAGTGAGTGCAACCGCTCAAACACCGCCGCCCCCTCACCCCACGCCCGCTCATCAATCGGCATCGGCAGTTCCATCACCTGCCTCGCGCTCATCTTGAGCGCATCCGCATGCATCGCCGCCCCGCCAAACATCCGCATCGCGTGCATGCTGCACACCGGAGACCCAATCGCCGCCCCCAACTTCCAGACATCAAATTTGTCAATACTCATCACCGAAATCATCGGAGTCACCGCCGCAAACTCCCCGCGCGGATCAACAAACGCCTCGACCACTCTCGTCTGCGTCGCCACGACCACCTTCTCCACCCCGCGCGACTCCACCCATCGCGCCAGCCGAGCATCTTCGCGCAGCTCCCCCTCATCCACGCGAGGAGATTCCCATCGCTTCTTCAAAATCCGCGTCGACTTCTCCCCCCACCAGCACCGCGCCAGATCCACAAGCCCCGTCGTCAGCAGCTTGATCCCCCCGCGTCCCTCAGCATCATCAACGATGCAGCCCGCGAGCCCGTAGTACTCATCGCGAAAGTCCGCCGTCGCGCGAGCAACATCGCCGACCACTCCGTCGGATTCAAACCCAACCTCCGGGATCCCCATCGTCACCGCCGCGATCGAAGACCACGTCTCCAGCGCTCGCATCTCCCCAGCACCGATCGCCAAATCCGGATGCTCAACAAACGCTCCACCAGAATACCGCTCCACCCGTTCACCACGTCTGCCCACCACAACACAAGGCGCACAGGTATATACACTCGCATCGCCAAACACATGCTCATTGGAAACCCACAAGGATTCCAGCCACCCCATCTCCGTCGCCCGCTCCCGCGCGTGCGCCCCGCCCCGCGTCGCGATGACTGACTGTGGCTGCACCATGCACACACGCCCCCCAGCCTTTGCCATCTGCAACCCAAGCACAAAGAACGCCGACGCCTCATCCGTGTACGTCGCCCCCCCAACAAGCTCTCGCTCGCGCAAACGCTTCACCCGATCCGTAGTCCGAGCCGTCCCCGACCCAAGCTGATTCAAAAACGGCGGATTCCCCACCACCACATCAAACTGGTCTCCGAACACATCATCAACAAGCGAATCCGCGCACGACACCCGCGATCGAAGCTCCTCAACGCTCAATCGTTCATCATCAGTCAACAACCAAATCGACCATCGACAGATCTCCGCCGTCATCGGATTTACATCCCCACCAAACAGACATGACCGCACAACATCAGACATCCGTCGCTGACCACTAATCGACTCAATCCGCTCAGCGATCCGCTGTCCCGCCGCGATCAAAAAGTACCCGCACCCGCACGCCGGATCGCAAACCCGCAATCCAAGCAACCGATCCACATCGTCCCCGCATGCTTCGATTGCTGGATCAAGCGCCCGATCCAGCACATACCCCACCAACGGCGCCGGCGTATAGAACACCCCACCCGACTTCCGATCCGACCCGTCTTCATCTTCGAGCCGAAGCGCATCTCCATCAATCACAGCCCCCCACCCCATCAGCGATTCATCCGCCGACCCCATCGACGCATACGCATCGCGCACAGAATCAACCACTTCCCCAAACCAGTTCCCGCCGCACGAGCCGAACTCCCGCCGCACAAGACCCACCCACTCCGCCGACCAAATCCGATCCACACCCAATTGTTCCACGTGGAACATTTCGGATTCCAGATCCATCCCCAGCACCGTCGCCCACGCGTCCGCCGAGTCGAGCACCGCATCGAGCCGCCCCACGGCTTCGAGTATAAACACCCGCTGAAGCACAACCCGCAACTCAAATGTGAACCGATCTGCATCGATCGCAGCCGGATCGGAGTGCTGGCGCAACAACGCCGACCCCATCGATTCGATCGCGGCTTTCGCTTGCTCACCCAAACTTGGTTGTTGACTCATCGCTGCGGGCATAGCCGAGGATACCCGAATCGATCATCCCTCGTTGGTGCTGACCACACGCACCTGACAGAACTGGCGATGCCCCATCGGTCCCGAGTGGTAGGAGTATCCCGAGTGCCGAGCGCCGACCCAAGGCGAGCCGCTTGCGCCGCCGAGGGAACGATTCACGCCGACCATACCAGCCGTGAGTTTGCGACCAACACTGCGAGCCGTTTCGTCTTCGCCGAAGACCACAGCTCCGAGGCCGTACTCGGTGTCGTTGGCTTTCTCCACGGCTTCGTCGGCGGATGACACGCCGGAAACACAGACCACTGGGCCGAAGGTTTCGACTGTCATGATGTCCATGTCGTGGGTGCAGTCATCGAGGACTGTTGGGGCGACGAAGTTGCCTTCCATTGGTTCGTTGCCGTGGATCAGCTTCGCGCCTTTGTTGATCGCGTCATTGATCTGGGAGACGACATGCTCTTTCTGCTCGCGCATGACCATTGGGCCGATGCTCGCGCCCTCTTCGTTGCAGTCCGCGATCTTGAACTCCTTGACCTGCGTGAGCAGCTTGTCCATGAACTGGTCCTTGACCGAGTCCTGGACATAGATGCGTTCGGTCGAGACGCAGACCTGACCGCAGTTACGCAGCGCGTTGCGGGCGCCGAACTCTGCGGCTTTGTCGAGGTCAGCGCCTTCGAGGACGATGAGCGGATCTTTGGAGCCGAGCTCGAGGATGAGTCGTTTGAGTCCGTTGGCGGCGGACGCCATGATGTGTTGTCCGGCGTTTTTGGATCCGGTGAATGCGATGAGGTTCACATCTCCGGCGACGAGGGCTTTGCCTTGGTCATCTTCGCCGTGGACGATCTGGAGGACGCCTTCTGGGAGGAACTCGTTGAGGACCTTGACATACTCGTCGGCGATGAGCGGGGTTTGCTCCGATGGTTTGCAGATCACCGTGTTCCCGGCGACGAGCGCTGGGACGATGGTCCAGTGCGGCATGAGCATCGGGAAGTTCCACGGCGTGATCGCGGCGCAGACGCCGTAGCCGTCGTAGTAGATGGTGGACTTAACACCCTCGTCTTCGAGGATGTCGGGCTGGACGGCCTTGGCGACCTCGTCGACTTCCTCGGCCATGCGTGAGCCGCAGCCGTTGACTTCACCGATGCCTTCGGGGATTGGTTTGCCTTGCTCGAGTGAGAGGAGTTTGCCGAGCTCGTCGGCCATCGCGATGAGTTTCTCGCCGGCTGGTTTGAGCATGTCGGCGCGTTGTTGCGGGGTGAGTGCTTGCCAAGCCGGGAGTGCGGCTTGGGCTTTGGCGATGATGTTGTCGATCTGAGCAACCGGCGTGACGGGCACGGAGCCGACTGCTTCGCCGGTTGAGGGGTTGTAGGAGGTGAGGGTCGATGTGTCGGTATTTGTGGGCATGGTGGTCATGCGGGAATCATAGGGTCATGCTCTCCTCGTGCAAGGCTAGGATCACCACCAGTTCAACAGGTTTGGCCACGCTGAATCTAAAACCATCAGTGCGATCCATTCAAGGAGCACACACCATACGAGCACATTACAGATACGAATCTTGTTCTCAGCCCATTTTGGAATCCTGAAATGATCAGAAACGTGTTTTCTCGCTCGCACTGCTCCTGCTGCGGGAAAGATAAGAAACACTGCTAGCATCGCACAAAGGGCATCAGTAAAGCTGCAGTAATAATTAATCCTATTGATACGTTCAGTTTCCAGGGATGTCTAAATGCATCAGGGCGGACATCAACGGGTGTATTGCATTCTGGGCAGGGGTCATGCTCTTTGCGGTCGTGCATGTCATAGCCGCAGTGGTGGCAGGTCAGAGTTGGGATTTGTTTATTCACGAGACCGACGCGCTGACAAGGACAATGAATGAGTCGTCGAGCTCTTCTTCAGGGTCTTGGATCGGGTTGATGTAGGCGTTGCCCTCGTCGTCGATCGCGTCGGGGAGTTTGTTGTAGACATTGGTTGCTTTGAATCCGGCTTCAAGCATCGCATCGCGGAGTTCGGGGACGGACCAGAGGCGCCAGTGGTATTCGAAGGCTTCGTCGTGTTCGTCGGTGATGGTGCCGGCGTGTTCGATGCGGAAGTGGATGTAGTTGCGGACCATGCCGGTGAGGGGGTTGGCGTCGCGTTGTTCCCAGGTGTAGCGGCAGAGTCGGGCGTCTCCCCCCAGCTTACCCATGGGGGTGGGTCGGTGGACACCTCCTGGGATGAAGGCGTTCTCTCCGCCGTAGGTGTCGCAGAGGAATGTGCCGTTGCTCTTTGCGAGGCGAGCGCGGGCTTGCTTGAGGTACGCGACGAGCTCGGCGCGGGTGTGGTGGTATCCGATGGAGAAGTTTCCGACGAAGATGACATCGGCAGTGTCGGCTGCATGGTTTACATCGGCGCAGACTTTGGTGACGCGTGGGTGGTCGGGGTGTTTGTTGAGTGCTTCTTGGTCGAGGTCGGTCGCGATGGCGCGGTGGTCATCGGATTGCTCGGCCCACTGACGCGAGAGGATTGCGGTCCCGGCGAAGTCTTCGGCGAGGGTGCGAGGGGAGCGGGCGTGGATCGCGTTGATGAGCGGGATGCAGGCTTCTGGGTTCTGGACGCAGAGTTCGTAGAGGTCGTGTTTGTCCCAGTGTTTTTGGGTGTGTTTGGTGGAGTCCATTCGGTTATTCGCCTGGGATGTAGGAGATGGTGCCTTCCATTGGGGAGGAGGCGGTGGCGTAGCGTTTCTTTGGGATACGTCCGGCTTGGTAGGATTGGTGTCCGGCTTCGCAGGCTTTGCGCATCGCGTGGGCCATCATGATGGGGTCTTGGGCGTGGGCGATCGCGGTGTTGAGGAGCACGGCGTCCGCGCCGAGTTCCATCGCGACGGCGACATCGGAGGCGCTTCCGACTCCGGCGTCAACGATTACGGGGTAGCTTGGGTCGTTTTCTTTGAGGAGATCGAGGCAGAGGACGATGTTGTTGTGGTTGAGGACGCCTTGTCCTGATCCGATCGGGGACCCTGCGGGCATGACGGCGGTCGCGCCGGCTTCTTTGATGCGCAGCGCGGTGATGGGGTCGTCGCTTGAGTAGCAAAGGACATTGAATCCGTCGGCGGTGAGTTCTTTGACGGCTTCGATGGTTCCGACGGGATCGGGGAGGAGGGTTTTCTTGTCTCCCAGCACTTCGAGTTTAACCCAGTTGGCGCCGGGGTTGTCGAGTTGTTCGAGCAGGTCGCGTCCTAGGCGCGAGACGCGGATGGCGTCCTGGGCGCTAAAGCATCCGGCGGTGTTTGGGAGGATGGTGTAGCGATCGAGGTCGATGTATTCGAGGAGAGATTTGCCTTGATCGTTGAAGAGGCGCTCGCGGCGAACGGCGACGGTGATGATGTCGGCTCCCGACGCGTCGAGGGAGGCTTCCATGGATTCCATGGTGGGGTACTTCCCGGTCCCGACAAGGAGGCGGGAGTTGAAGGACTTGCCTGCGATGGAGAAGGGTGCGAGGCCGGGTTCGGTTGAGAGTGTGGTGGTCATGGCAGAGTTTATGCGCGACAACCGCTCAGACGGGGCGTCCTGTCGTCGATGGGGCTGGGATTTGGGCAAGTTTTTACGGGCAGCCTTGGGCGAACTCGCTTAGGAATGCTGAGACATCGAGGAAGTTGAATGCGAGATCGTTGTTGTAGTCTGGTTGGGTGTTGAGGAACTCTGAGATGTCCAGGAAGTTGAGAGAGCCATCGGTGTTGAGGTCTGGTTGGCAGCCGGTATCTCCGACGGTGATTGATGCGCCGGGTGTTGTTTGGACGGCGATCTCGTGCATGGCGTAGTCAGCGAGACTGAGCACTTGACCTGATCCACCATCGATGCATGATGCGTTGGGGTTTTCGTATTCTGTGACGCTGAATGAGGCCCAGCCGTAGTTCCAGTCTGTGGCGCCGATGAGGCGGTATCTGAATCCGATGTAGTTGACTTGGCCGCTCGGGACGGACTGGGCTCGGACTTCGGTGCAATGGAATGATTCATCGTTGTAATGACCAACCAGGGGTGCTGATGAGCTGGAGATTCCATCGAGAAGCATTGGGTGGGACCATCCTGAGAGGGAGGCGTCGAGCTGGGTGCCTTGGGTCAGGTTGTAGGCATCGAAGAACCAATCGTTGGTGACTGAGTAGATCTCGTAGTCGTAGGTTGTTGGTGCGGGGAAATCGAAGTTGCCGACTCCAGGCTCGAGGAGCAAGAGTGAATCGAAGGAGTTGAAAGTCCCCATGCCTTGCCATTGCTCGAGCATCCAGTTGAGTTCGGGGAGTGTTGGATCGATGTCGCTCATCAGGACTGTGCTTCCGGTTCCTGCGGGGACTTGATAGACCTGAACCTGTGACCAGCACGCGGATGCGAGGGCCAAGGGTACGAGCGATGCGATCATGGAAGCTGATTTATGAAATGGCATTGTATAACTCCTCCTATTGGAGTTATATTAATGAAATATCGCATTCGCGTCAAGGGGATTCGAAGTTAAAGAGCCCCAGATCTGCGGGCGTTGGAGTAGCGTTCCAAGGAATCTTCGATGATTTCGTGGGCGCGTTCGACCGGCTGGATCTCGTCGACTTCAACGGATTTGCCTTCGAGGTTTTTGTAGTCTTCGAAAAAGCGTTTGAGCATTTTGAAGGTGTGTTTGGGGAAGTCGTTGATGGTTTTCATGTCCTCGAACTCGGAGTCGTTGATGAGGACGGAGATGATTTTGTGGTCCGGCTGTCCCTCGTCGAGCATGGTCATGACGCCGATGGCGCGTGCTTCGCAGATGCAGAGCGGGGGGACTTTTTCGGTGCAGAAGACGAGGACGTCGAGGGGGTCGTTGTCTTCGGCGTAGGTTTGGGGAATGAAGCCATAGTTGGCGGGGTAGTAGACCGCAGAGGAGAGGACGCGGTCGAGACGGAGCATGCCGGTGGATTTATCGAGCTCGTATTTGTTGGACGAGCTTTTCGGGATCTCGATAATCGCGCGGAAGTTTTGGGGGAGGGAGAGGGACTGGATTCCGGGTCGTACGTCGTGCCATGGGTGGATCATGGGGGATGGTAGACTCGTGTGTTTTTATGGCAAATCGTGCTCCCGAATCGGATGCAGATTCATGCTTTTCTAACTCGTTGGACTGCGGAGTGGTCCGATTACTCGCGAGCGGAGGTTGGGTAGGCGGCGGGTGAGCGGTAGCCTTCTTGGTCGTAGGCACGCACGGCGAAGATCCAGTTGTCTTTGCTCAGGTCGATGGTCGCTTCAGTGACATTCCCGACGTCTTTAAACTTGGTCCAGTCGTGGTCGGTCGTCTCGCGCCAGAGGACTTCGTATCCGGCGGTGTCGGATTCGGGGGACGCGTCCCAGCGGAGAGTGGTGTCGTTGGTGAGCTCGGCGGTGATGATGCGGGCGTTTGATGGTGAGGACGGGGCGTTCGCGAGGTGGACGAGGACGGCGGTGTTGAGCTGGGTGACTCCGGCGAGGTACTCTGCGTCTACATGGTTGGCAAGGTCGCCGTACTGGATGCCGTCTTCGATGCGGACGTCTTGGTGCTGGTGGTTGTATTCCTCGTAGACCTCGCAGAAGCGGACGGCGGGCATCCCGAGCTGGTTGAATGGGGTGTGGTCACCGCCTCGGAGGTAGCGGTCTGGTCGGAAGATGAGCTTGGGTTTAACGGGGAGCTCGCCGTGGAGCTTTCCGATGAAGTGGATGTAGCGCGCGAGTTGTCGGGAGTCGGAGTCGGATTCTGATCCGGTTGAGCGGAGGCGGTAGAGGGCGGATCGGAGTTGTTGTGGGTCGTCGAGGTTGACGAGGTCGAGTCCGAGACCTTCGGAGAAGATGCGGACCTCGGTGGAGCCATCGAGGTCTCCGATTCCGGTGGGGTCTCCGATGGTGTCGTTGTTGAGGACTGCTCGGACATCGGCGCCTGCGTCGACGAGGTCTTGGGCGTGGAGGCGTGCGCCGAAGAGGCCTTGCTCTTCTCCAGAGGTGGCCATGAGGACGACGGTGGAGTCGAGGGATTCTTTGCTCAGGACTCGGGCGAGTTCGATGAGCGCAGCGACACCTGAGGCGTCGTCGTTGGCGCCTGGGGCTTCAGAGGTTGCGTCCATTGCATCGGTGGCGCGGGAGTCGAGGTGGGCGAGGACGTAGTAGAGGCGGTTGGTGGATTCTGTATTGGTGCCTGGGATGGTGCAGAGGACGTTGACGATCTCGACTTGCTCAGGGATGCGGCGGCCGTCGGGTTCGACAGTGTGGCTATCGAAGGACACGGATGGAGCGAACTCGGCTGGTTTGTTGTGATCGGCGATTGCTTCTTCGAATGCTTTATGGACCCAGCGGCGGGCGGCGCCGATGCCTCGGTGCTCGGACTTGGTATCGGAGAGGGTGTGGCGGGTCCCGAAAGAGGTGAGCATGTGGACGTTGTCGATCAGACGTGCGGGATCGACGGAGGCGATGGCTCGTTGTGGGACTTCCATGAGTGCTTTCTCAAAGTATGGGACCGAGCGTGGGCTCATGCCGAGCTCAATCGAGTGGCTGACCGCTTCTTTCTTTGTCATGTGTCCACTGGTCACATGGGCTAGCCCGTAGAGCATTGCTGAACGGGATCCCGATCCGCAGTGCATCAAAATTTCCGATTCTGTATTCTTTGCGAGAAGTTCGTTTAGAGCTGAGGGCTCGAGCAAGGTGAGTTTTGAGCTGGAGACTGGGATATGGAAGTATTCGAGGCCAAGATCCTTGCAAAGCTTTTCTTCATCGAATCCGAGCTTATCCATTTCTGCTTGAGTGCGATTACTGACAACAATCTTGCCACCAGAGTTTGCAAAATCGAGGAGTAGCATTTCGTCTGGCTGACCCGAGAATATGATCCGACCATCGCGTTTATGTTCAGCAAACGGATCATTCGGGATGTCCAAAATTTGTATTTCAACAATCTCGGCTTCGACTCGGTAAGTATTCCCTTCCTCAGGTGCACTTGTAGGTGATTTTACTATATCAAAACTCGAATGATCTACAGAAGAGATTCTTATAGAACACTCTTGCGATTCGCCACCATGAATCCATCCTTGTCTAATCGGACGCTCGGCGATTTTTTGAATCTGATCTTGCGCGAGACCCACGGATGAAATCGTGAGCATCCCAATTGCAAACGCAAGCTGTTTCATTCGTTTATGATATCGATTCATTGTTCTTCCTGTGCTGGGCATGCAGACCTATAGTGTATCATGAGTGCTACAAATCACAACGAACATCCGGGCGATCGATTGCGGAAACTTATGGATTCGGGGGTTGTTGCGGCTCCAGGGGCGTTCAACGCGCTTGTTGCTCGCGCTGTCGCGGCGGCGGGGTTTGATGCGGCGTATGTGTCGGGCGGGGCGATCTCGGTCGCGGCTGGGGTCCCTGATGTTGGGATCTTGTCGCTGGACCACTTTGCAAAGATTGTGCGGGAAGTTGCGTGGGGGTCGGGGCTTCCGGTGATCGCGGATGCGGATACGGGGTTTGGGGAAGAGGAAATGGTTCGGCGGACGGTGATCGAGTACAACCACGCGGGCGGGGCGGGGCTGCATCTGGAGGATCAGGTGTTCCCGAAGCGGTGCGGTCATCTTGATGGGAAGGCACTGATCCCGCTGGAGCAGGCGTGCTCGAAGATTGAGTGGGCCGCGAAGGCGTCGCGGGATTGTTCCGGTGGGTCGTTCATCATCTGCGCTCGCACAGATGCGAAAGGGGTCGAGGGGATTGATGCGGCGATCGAGCGCGCGAAGTCGTATGTGCTTGCGGGGGCTTCGATGATTTTCCCTGAGGGATTGACGAGCGAGGAGGAGTTTGAGATCTTTGCTCGCGCGATGGATGAGCTTGGGGATAAGAAGCCTTACATGCTCGCGAATATGACCGAGTTTGGGAAGACTCCGATGATCGGGCTCGATCGGTTTGGGGAGCTTGGGTATCAACTGGTGATCTATCCGGTCTCGACGATGCGGATCGCGATGGGCGCGATCGAGCGTGGTCTTGCGGATCTCAAAGCGAACGGCACGATGGAGGGGCAGCTTCCAACGATGCAGAGTCGTGAGGAGTTGTACAAGTTGGTGGGGTACACGCCGGGGACGGCGTGGGAGTTTTAAGCGAGGTCTGATTCAGAATTTGGGTCAGAATCTGAATCGAGGTCAGCGTCGAGTTCGTCGTCATCGGCGGCGTACATCGGCGGGGTTTGCTCGTGTTGGAATGGGAGGGTGGTGGTTCCGCAGTTTGGGCAGGTGATGCCGTAAGTGTTTGCGGGAGTTTGCGAGAGGTCTGTTCCGCATCCTGAGCAGGTGATCGCGGAGAGTTTGGTGGTCATGGAGTTGACCATCGTGACGGCGGCGACGAGGGCGACACCGATCGCGGGGAGGACGGGGACTGAGAGCATGCCGACGACGGTGATGACCGCGATGGTTAGCGCGACGAGGAGTGCGAAGACTTTGAGGCGGAGCTTTTGGAGCCAGAACATAGATACGACCTCGTCGGGGCTGGTTTCAATCGTCTCGGTCCTTCGAGGCGACTGATGAAGTATATCGACTTTTGGGTGCTCGGGCGGAGATTTTCTGGGTTTGTTGACCCCTCAGATTGGGCGGTAAAGGTCGATGATCTCTTTGAGGTTGTCCGGGTTTGGGAGGTGGTTGACCTGGATTTCTACGCCGTCTTGTCCGGAGGAGGATATCCCGACTCGTCCGACGCTGGTCATGCGCTGGAGGAAGGACTGATCGACCTGGATGTTGCGGATGTTGTCGTGGACGACTTCGGAGGATGATTTGGAGAAGAACCCACGGTGCATGATGGTGCGTTTGGTGGTGATCTCGAATGCGGCGGTGAAGCGATCGATCCACCACCAGGCGATGAGTCCGAGCCCCCCCACTGTGAGGAAGCTGAAGAGGATGTAGTACGCGAGGCCGTGGTCTCCGAGTTTGTTCCAGAGGAGTCCGATGAGTGACGCGACGACGATGAGGGCGGTGAGTGAGAATCGGATCGCTCGTGAGCGGAACCAGCAGCGCCGGACCATTAAGACGCGTGTCTCGGGTCCGAAGTCGGCGGGGTATCCGGCTTTGGCGGCGCGGTCGATTTTTTTGGAATCAACGGGGTCGTTTGGTTCGGGTGGATCGATTGCCGCGTTGTGCGGGTTGGGGACTCGGTTGATGTCGCCGCAGCTCAAGCACTCGTGCTTGGTTCCTGCTTGGTCGTCATCGAGTTCGATGAGCATGTCGCATTTGTCGCAGTTGAACTGGATCATGGTGGCTCCGGTGGATGGTCTCCCTTCATAATAGGAAAAAAGCCCGTGCTGTTGCACGGGCTTGTGTGTAAACACGTTGGATTCGATGAAGACCCCCTCCGTCGCTTCGCGACACCTCCCCCGCCCCCCCAAAGTTCGGCCCGGGGGAGGAGAAGTGAGATCAGCTGTTCCAGTTGCGGAGAGCTGGTCCGGTGTAGGCGACGCGTGGTCGGATGAGGCGGTTGTTGGCGTGCTGTTCCATGATGTGGGCGCACCATCCGGTGATGCGGGAGGCGACGAAGATCGGGGTGTACTGCGGGACTGGGATTCCCATGGTGAAGTAGGTCATGCCGCAGGGGAAGTCGACGTTGGGGTAGATGGTCTTTTCGTCTTCCATGATCTTCTGGACAGTTTCTCCGAGATCGAAGAGCTTGACGAACTCTGGTCCGCGGGCTTCGGCGGCTTTGCGTCCGAGTGCATGGAGGATTGGGGCGCGGTGGTCGCCGTTTTTGTAGACGCGGTGACCGAATCCCATGAGCTTGCGTTTTTCAGCGAATGCTTTGTGCATCCAGTCTGTGATTTTGGCGGTGTCGTTTTCAGGTCCGATGTCGTTGCGGATATCGGAGAGCATGTCCATCGCGGCTTCGTTGGCGCCGCCGTGGAGTTTGCCTTTGAGTGCGGCGATGGCGCCTGTGACTCCGCCGTGCATGTCCGCGAGGGTTCCGGTGATGACGCGGGAGGTGAAGGTGGATGCGTTATAGTCGTGCTCTGCGTAGAGGACGAGGGAGACGTCCATGACCTTCTCGGCTTCTGGGGTTGGCTCTTCTCCGGTCATCATGTAGAGGAGGTTTGCGGAGTGCGAGAGGTCATCGCGGGGAGCGACGAAGTCTTTGCCTTCGATGCTGTTTTGCATGTGTCCGATGATGGTCGGGATCTTGGCGAGGAGACGCTTGGCTTTGCGGAGGTTGGCTTCTGGTGCGTTGTCTTGGCAGTCCGCATCGACGTGGGCTTGGATGGAGACCGCGGTGCGGAGGATGTCCATCGGGACAGCGGATTGGTTGTTGACGAGGTCGCCTGAGGTTTTGAGGAAGTCGATCACTGGTTGTGGGAGTGATCGCTCGGCGACGAGGTCGGATTTGAAGGAAGCGAGTTGGTCGGCGGTTGGTTTTTCGCCGACGAGAAGGAGGTAGGCGACTTCTTCGAAGGTTGCGTTGGCGGCGAGGTCTGCGATTTCGTAGCCGCGGTAGATGAGTGAGGTTTGTTCGACGTTGCAGATTTCGGTTTCGCCTGCGATGACGCCTTCGAGGCCTTTGGCATGGGTTGGTGCGGTGGTCATGGTGGTATCCTCGCTGTTTGTGGGGTTACTGGTTTGTATCTTAGGCACAAGGACAAAAAAAGAACCCGGGTTTTTCCGGGTTCTTGAGGTAGATTGGGACAGTTTTGGGGATCGCAGATTACTCGGCGTTTGCGAACTTCTTGTTGAAGTCTTCTGCGGAGATGTCTTCGACCTTTGCATCCTCGAGGATCTTGTCCACGGTTTTGTGTTCGCGGACTTGCTGGACGAGTGCTTGGGCTTGGCCGCTCTTGATGAGTTCCTCGCGGAACTGCTCTGGGCGTTTGCCTTGCTGCATGGCCATTTGCACGATTTGTGCGTTGATCTCGGCTTCCTCGATTTGCACATCGAGGGACTCGGCGGCTTTGTTGATCAGGAAGAACTGCTTGAGCTCGGTGGTCGCGCGGGCTGCGGAGGCGCTGCGGAGCTGGGCCATGTTTTGTTCGATCTCGGTTGGGTCTACGCCGCGGTACATGAGTTCCATGCGCTGGCGCTCGAGTGAGCGTGCGGCTTGCTGAGCGGTGAGACCTGCTGGGAGCTCGAAGTCGGTGGAGTCGGCGAGGAACTTGACGACCTGCTGACGCATCACGCTGCGCTGCTGAGCGACGGAGCGCTGCTCGAGGCGGTTGGTGACCATTTCCTTGAGCTGATCTTCGGAAGCGAAGCCGTACTTGGCGACGATGTCGGCCATTGGTGCGGGGACGATCGCGTAGATCTTGGCGACTTCGAAGGTGACGGTGAGGTCCTTACCGCGGAGTGCTTCGACTTCGTGGTTTTCTGGCCCCTTGACTTTGACGGTGATGGAGTCGCCTTCTTTGGGGGTCCCGACTTGCTTGGTGAAGTCTGGGACGATGACGCCGAGGACCATGCCTTCGTCGCCTTCTTCTGGGAGTTGGATGACGGCGCCGTCGATGTTGTAGTGTTCGGTGCCTTCGGCATCGACCATGACGGCTTTACCGGTGAGGTAGTTGCCTTTCTCGGATTTGTCTTGTTCGTCGAGATCACCCTCGTTGATGGCGATCTTTTTGATTTCGTCGTCGACCATGCCGTCTGGGAGGGCGTTGTCTGGTTTGAAGACTTCGATGCCTTTGAGTTCTGGGAGGTCAAACTCTGGCATGACTTCGACTTCGACCTCGATGTGCACTGGGTTTCCTGCTTCGACTTCGACGTCTTCGAAGTACTCCGCGGGTGGGTGCGCGAGGACCTTGAGTTCGTTGGACTCAACGGCTTCTTGGTATGCTGAAGCGCAGACGCGTGAGCGGGTTTCGTCTTGGACGTATGAACCGAATCGTTTTTCTACGAGACGGCGAGGGGCGCGGCCTTTGCGGAAGCCTGGGATGGTGGCTTCGTGGGCAACGGTGGCGTATGCGGATTCCATTGCTTCACTGACGGTCTCTGCTGGGACGTCGATGGAGATTTTCTTCCGGCATGGGCCGACTTCTTCGATTTTGACTGTGTTGGACATTGGTTGTCGCCTTGACATGACACCGGTTTTAGCGGTGCGAACAGCGTGCTGGTCTGCTGTCGAGCCGCCTGCGCACGCCTGCGTCCCGGCTCGACCCTGCTGAACGGTACAGCAGGACTGGAAGTGTAGTCTTGTATCGGCTCAGAAACGGGGATACTTGGGGGGGAGTTGGTGGTGGTTGGTTGGTTGAATCCGGATAGGTGGTCTAGGATGGAAGCCCTGTGAGCCGGAGTGGCGGAATTGGTAGACGCGGCGGATTCAAAATCCGCTTCTGGAAACAGAGTGGGGGTTCGAGTCCCCCCTCCGGCATTGGTCTTTGGATGACCGAGAACCTGATTGAACTTACCGAGAAACGGAGTAATAGACGATGGCCGACCAACAACCCCAGCAGCAACAGCAGGTCCAGCTCCGCATCGACGAATCGAAGATGCACACGACCTACGCGAACACCATCCGCAACTCCACCACTCAGGAAGAGCTGGTTATGGATTTCGGGCTCAACATGCCTATGCAGGCGCCTGGACAGCCACCGGTCGTGGTGTTCTCGGTTGGGTCGCGCGTGGTGATGAACTGGGCGGGCGCCAAGCGTCTGGCGATGTCGATCGGCGGGGCGGTTCGTCAGTACGAAGAGCGGTTCGGCGAGATCGATATCAATCCTGCTCAGCCGGCGAGTGCTCAGAATGATGGGACTCCTCCGAGCACGAACTGAGCTCGGCTGAATCTGGTCAAAAAATGTTCTCATTTCATGACCGGCGGCGTGAACTTTTCCATCTTTGTGTTGTAGAACCCACAGTGACCCGTTGATGCGTGGCCGCTGTTTTTTCTGTAGAATCTATGTCCTGGGCCGAGTATTTGGGGAAGGTCCTTGAACAGAGGAGATCGCTTTGGGAGTTTCGATTTCAGACGCGCCGAGTAACGAGTTGATTCAGTCGCAGGCCGAGCCGATCAATGAGCTGATCCGCGCGGTCGGGACGGTGGTCGTGGGTCAGGAGCAGATGATCCGCTCGCTGATCATCGGATTGCTGACGGGCGGGCACGTGCTGCTCGAGGGGGTGCCGGGGCTTGCCAAGACGCTGACAGTGACGACGCTGGCGCAGGCGCTTGAAGCGAAGTTCGCTCGGATTCAGTTCACTCCGGACTTGCTCCCTGCGGACTTGATTGGTACGGAGATCTACAACCCCAAGGAAGCGACATTCACGGCTCGCAAGGGACCGATCTTTGCGAACATCGTGCTTGCGGATGAGATCAATCGCGCTCCGGCGAAGGTGCAGTCGGCACTGCTGGAAGCGATGCAGGAACGGCATGCGACGATCGGTGGTGAGACATATCCACTGACTGGGAAGGGTGAGCCGTTCTTGGTGCTTGCGACGCAGAACCCGATCGAGCAGGAGGGAACGTATCCGCTTCCTGAGGCGCAGGTTGACCGGTTTATGCTCAAGATCAAGGTGGGGTATCCGACGCCGGAGGATGAGCGGGTGATTGTGGATCGGATGATGAGCACGCTCAGCACCCCCACTGTTGGCACGATGATGTCGCTCGATCAGATCGCGGCGGCGCGTGAGTCGGTTGATTCGATTTACATTGATGAGAAGCTCAAGGAGTACATTGTTTCGATTGTGCAGGCAACGCGCGATCCGTCTGGAGCAAAGGTCAACTGGACGATGAACATGGACAAGCTGATCGAGTTTGGTGCGTCTCCGCGTGCTTCGCTTTCTCTTGCGCGGGCGGCTCGCGCGAACGCGTTCCTTGAGGGGCGTGGGTTTGTGACTCCGAGCGATGTGAAGATGATCGGGATGGACGTGATGCGCCATCGCGTGATGATCTCGTACGAGGCGGAGGCAGAGGGGGTCACGAGCGAGGATCTGGTGCAGGAAGTGTTTGATCGGATCGCGATTCCTTGAGTGTGTTCTGTTCAGTGTTGGAAGCAGCCGGATGATTACTGAAGAACTCATGCAGGCGGTGAAGCGGCTTGAGATCCGCGCTCGGAGACGGGTGGACGATCTCTTTGGTGGTAGTTATCACTCTGCGTTTAAGGGGCAGGGGATCGAGTTTTCTGAGGTGCGGGAGTATCAGCCGGGCGATGATGTTCGTTCGATTGATTGGAACGTGACGGCGCGGATGGGGCGGCCGTTTATCAAGCGGTTTGAGGAAGAACGGCAGCTGACGGTGGTGCTGGCGGTGGACTGCTCGCGGTCGACGGACTTTGGGACGATCCGGCGTTCCAAGCACGAGCTGATGAGCGAGGTCGGGGCGGTGCTCACGCTCGCGGCGGGACGGAACAACGACAAGGTCGGGCTGTGCTTGTTTGGTTCTGATCATCTGGCGGATGGGAAGACGTTGCATGTTCCGGCGACGAAGGGGCGGCTGCATGGGATGCGGATTATCCGGGAGCTGATCGATGCGTCGCCGGGAGATAATCAGGAAGACCTGTCCACGGTGCTGACTGAGATCGGACGGACGCACAAGCGGCGATGCATTGTGATTGTGCTGTCCGATTTTTTGTCTGGGCTGAATAACGAAGGGGAGCCTAGGTGGGGACGCGAGATGCGGATGCTTGCTCGTCGGCATGAGGTGATCGCGATGCAGTTCACTGATCCGCGGGAGTTTGAGCTTCCGCGCGCGGGAACGATCCGGATGCATGATCCGGTGAGCGGTCGTCGGTATCTGGTGGACACGAGCTCGAAGCGGGTTCGCGAGCGATATCGCGCTCGGGCGCTTGCGGAGAACGAGATGATTGTCTCGACGCTCAAGAATGCGCAGATTGATCATATCGAGCTGTCCACGGGGCATGATTACGCGGAGGAGCTGGTTCGCTACTTCCATCAACGCGGGGGGCGTCGATGAGGAGTGCTTGGGTTGTAATCTTTGTGTTGTTGGCGAGCTTGCTCTGTGGGTGCAGCGCGAAAGAGAACGCGGGTTCGGATGATGGCGCTGCGGTTGAGCTGCAGATTGTTGAGCCCAAGACTGGGGCGGGGCTTTGGGTTTCGGTGGACCAGGATTCGATCGAGCTTGTGGAGGCGCTCACGGTTCGCGCGACGATGCGCTGGGTGGATGGGGTCTGGGTGGAGTTGATCGAGCCGGACTGGGAGGGGCTTGGGTGGTCGGTGGAGTCGGCGCGTCCGGGGGTTGTGACGTTTACGGGTGAGGGGTATGAGCGTGTTGATGAGTTTGTGGTTTCGCCGTATTTGAGCGGGACGTATGTGGTTGATGGGTTTGGGATCCGTGCGACGAGTGCTGAGGCCGGGAAGCGGATCGCTCGGTTGGCAGCGCTTGAGGTTGCGGTGGAATCTGTTCTGAGCGAGTCGGACGGATCCGAGATCGAGGGATCGGCGACGCTCGCGGCACTGATGACAGAAGAGAAGTCAGACGGGACGGCGCTGATCGCGTTGATCGCTGGATTGTGCGTGCTTGTCGGGATTGGCGGGGTGACATACGCGAGGCGGTCTGCGGACGCTGGGGACTCATCAATGGATGCGGAGTCGGTCGTGATGGTCTCGGCAGCGGCGGAGCGGCTCAGTGATGATGATGTTGGTCAGCTCCACCGGGCGCTTATGGTGCTTGGGGGCGAGCATGCTGGGATCTCTGAGATTGCGCAAGAAATCGAGCTGGTCCGCTTTTCTGGTCAGGATTTGGATCAGTCTCGGATTCTGGATGCGGCTCATCGGGCGGCGCGGATTTGCGGGGTGTCGGGATGAATGCTGAGTTTGCATATCCGTGGGTGCTTTGGGTTTCATTGCTTGTGCCGATGGTCTGGGTGCTTTGGGTGGTGACAGATCGGCGCCGGCATGGGATCGAGTCGTCGGTTCCCTCGCGGATCGCGGCGGCGGGGAGCAGCTTGCGGACGCGCGTCCGCTGGGTTGGGCCGTTGCTGCTGACGCTTGGGCTGCTGATGGGGATTGTGGCGCTGGCGCGTCCACGCGAGGCGATCACGGATCGCAAGAGTCAGCAGGACGCGATCGCGATCGAGCTGGTGGTCGATCGATCGGGATCGATGAAGGAGCCTGCGATGTTTGAGGGGGCTCGGACGACGCGGCTGGAAGCGGTGAAGAAGGTGGTCGAGGAGTTTGTTGTCGGCAACGGCGAGGAACTCACGGGACGCGCGGGGGACTTGCTCGGATTGATCGTGTTCGGGACGTACGCGGACACGATGATGCCTTTGACGCAGTCGCACGATGTGCTGGTGGATGCGATCCGGAGGGTGGAGATCCCACGGATCGAGAGCGAGCGATCCACGGCGATCGGTGATGCGTTGGTGCTGGCGTGCGCTCGGCTCAAGGCGTCTGAGGATTCGATGAAGGCGGACCTGGACAATCCGGACTTTGAGATCAAGAGCAAGGCGATCATCTTGCTGACGGACGGCGAGAATCGGGCTGGGGATTACTCTCCGGATCAAGCGGCGCAGCTGGCGGCTGAATGGGGGATTAAGGTGTACATTGTTGGGATCCGAGGCGGGGTGCGGAGTCAGTTCAGCGGGCTGGCGATCGGGGTCGGGCAAGAGATCAACGAGCGACGGATGAGCGCGGTTGCGGAGCACACGGGCGGCGGGTACTGGGGCGTGAGCTCGCTGGATGATCTGGCGGATGTGTACGCGACGATCGATGAGCTCGAGCGGACGGAGGTGCAGATCTCTGAGACGACACGTTTCGAGGAGCTGTACCATCCGTTTGCGGTGGGATGCTTGCTGATGCTGGGCGTTGGGTATCTGTGGCGGTTCGGGGTTTCCGGGGAGGTCGCGTGATGGGTATCGAGGGCATGATCGAATCGGTGCTGGGCACGAGCTTCGAGTTTGGCGAGGCGCGGTGGGCGATGGCGCTTTGGGGTGTTGTGGTGCTGTCGGTGCTGTGCTTGATTGCTGCTCGTCGGCGGGCGATTACAGCGCGGCGGTTTGCTGATGATGCGCGGCTCTCAAAGCTGCTGGGACGCCGGCGGAGCATGATCGGCATGGTCCGCGTGGTTGCGATGGTGCTGGGATTGGCTTTGATCGTCGGCGCGACGATGCGTCCACGCGCCAATCCGCATCAGGAGACGACCGAAGCGAGCGGGCGGGACATTGTGTTCTTGGTGGACGTGTCACGCTCGATGCTCGCACGCGATGTCGCTCCGAATCGGCTGGAGCGCGCGAAGATCTGGATCACGGATCTGGTCGCGGAGCTTGAGACCGATCGGATCGGGCTTGTGGCGTTTGCGGGTTCGTCTTCGGTGCAGTCGCCTTTGACGACGGATCGGTTGTTCTTTGATCTGGCGCTGGATGAGTTGTCCCCCAAGAGTGTTGATATGGGGGGGACGAATATTGGTGATGCGATCCGTCGGTGTATGGATATGGTGTTTTATGATCTTGATGATTCTGAGTCTTCTTCGCATCGTGACATCATTCTGATTACTGACGGGGAGGATCAGGAGTCGCTCCCGATTGAAGCCGCGAGCGCGGCGGGGGCTCAGGGGATCCGGATACTCGCGCTTGGGATCGGGTCCGAGGGCGGGGCTCGCGTGCTTGATGAGAACGATCGACCGATCCAACGCGGTGGGAGCTATGTCGAGTCACGGCTGGATTCGGGGATGCTCTCGCGGATCGC
The DNA here is from genome assembly GCA_965250055.1 of Phycisphaerales bacterium. Classification (GTDB taxonomy): domain Bacteria; phylum Planctomycetota; class Phycisphaerae; order Phycisphaerales; family UBA1924; genus UBA1924. The sequence continues at coordinate 1,160,306 of OZ252285.1, forward strand.
GACGGCGACTCCCGGCGGGGCGTACCTAGAGATCGGGACAGGGGATGTTGATCTGGCGCAGGTGTACAAGGACCTGATCGCTCGAGGGGACCAAGCGACGATCGGTAGCGCGACGGTGACGCGATGGGACGAGCGATACGCGGTGGCGCTGGCGCCGGGGCTGGTGCTGATCCTGATCGAGATGGTGCTGGCGGGGCTTGGGCTGCGCAGGGAGGTGGTGTCATGAGCTTTTTCATGAAGTGCTTGATTTCGATGTGCATGTTTGCTGGGATTGCTGCTGCTCAGGAGATTGATCCTCGCGTGCATCTGGAGACGGCGGTGCATGTTCAGGATCAGGATCCGGCGTATGCGATCGAGCTGTATAGCGAGGTGCTTGAGCTCTCGGATGTGGATGCGGATCGGTATGTCGCGGCGCTCAATCGAGGGGCTTTGATTCTGCAGCAGGACGATCCCGATCTGACACTGGCGACTGACTCGCTGCGTTTGGCGGGACGGCATGCGAGTGATGCTCTGCAGCGGCGCGATGCGATGTTCACGCTGGGGCTGGCGCTGCATAAGGGCGTGGATTCGAGCGGTCAGCTGATGATGGATCCCGAACAGATTGGCGGGATGATCGAGCAGCTCAGGATCGTCGAGCGGGCGTTCCTGGAAGCAGCTCGATCGGACAGTTCGCATGTGGAATCAAAGAAAAATGTTGAGCGCCTGCGGATTCAGATCCAGCAACTTGAAGATATGAAAGAGCAGATCGAGCAGCAGCAGGAACAACAGCAGCAGCAACAGGGTGAGGACGGCGAGCAGGGCGGCGGCGAGGGGCAGCAGGATATGGCGGATCGCTTGCAGGATCTCGCGGATCAGCAGCGCGAGCAGGCGCAGCAGAGCGAGTCGGCGGGGCAAGGGGAGCAGAGCGATCAGCAGCAGCGCCAAGAGCAGCAGGAAGAGCTCTCCGAGCAGACTCAGCAAGCGAATGAGGATGCTGGTGATGAGACGCAGCAGGACATGCAGGACGCGATGGATGCTCAGCGGCAGGCGGAAGAGGCGCTTGAGCGCGGGGACAATGAGACGGCTGCGCAGAAGCAGCAGGAAGCCGCGGACGCGCTGGAGCGTGCGGCGCAGCGGGCGCGGGAGTCTCAGCAGGAGCAGGAATCGGAGCAGCAAGAGAATCAGCAGGGGCAGCAAGGTGGACAGCCGCAGGACGAGATTGGCGAGCAGGAGCCGATCGATGAGCTTGCGCAGCGGCTTCTGGACAAGGAACGCGAGGAGCGTGAACGACGGCAGGTGTATCGCGCGACGGGGCAGCCGGTGCGGGTGAAGGAGGATTGGTGATGTTGAGGTTTGTTGTCGTTTGCCAGTTGATCCTTGTGTCGGTTCTTGCGGGGCTGGGTTTTGCGCAGTCTGGTGGGAGTGTTACGCTTGATGCGGAGCTTTCGCGTTCGCGTGCGTATGTAGGGGATCTGGTGACGTATCAGGTATTGGTTCGCGGCGCGGATGATGGTTCACCGCCGGATGTGGACTTCCCTCCGAGTGTTCGCGCGGAGTACATGGGTGCGAGTTCGCAGAAGTTCACTACGATGCGATCGGTGAATGGGCGGATGCGGCCGTATACGGATGCGTATATCAAGCATCAGTTCCAGCTGATGATTGTTGATGAGGGTGACATCACCATCCCAGGGGCGGCGCTAGAGGTCAATGGACGTCGGTACTTGTCGAATGCGGCGCGGATTGTGGGGCTGCTGCCGCAGTACTCAGCACGTGACATTGTTGAAATCGAGATTCCGAGCAGAGCGTTTTATGTGGGTGAGTCGGTGGTCGCTCGGGTGAGCTGGTGGATCGGGGACTCGCAGACGTCGGGAGCGAACTTTAATAGCTCGGTGTTTCCTGAGTCGATGCGTGTGACCCCAACAACCCCTCGCGGGATTGGCGGCGAGGAGCATTCGATCTCGCTCATGGGGCAGAACATCGTTTCGTATCTGGATCGGGGGGTGTACCAGGGGATTCAGATGATGCGGCTGCGGTTTGATCTCGTGATCACGCCTACGGAGGCGGGTGACTTTGAGCTTGGTCCGGTGCGGGTGGTCTTTACTCGTCAGGATGGCTCGCGGACGTCTCGGATGTATGGGGAATCTGATGTGCCTTTGGTCAGCGTGATTGATGTGCCGACCGCGGGGATGCCGGCTGGGTATCGCGGGATGATCGGTACGTTTGAGGTGCAGTCGGACGCGTCGAATACTGAGGTGAATGTGGGTGATCCGATCGATGTGCGCGTGCTGATCGCGGGGACGGAGCCGATGATGGGGCTGGAGGAGACGCTGGGCACGCAGTCGCTTGCGGCCAAGGGATTCCGCGTGTCACCTGAGGGATGGAAAGAACTGGAGCGGCGCCGGCGCGGCGAGCGGTTGTTTACCACGACGGTGCGCGCGTTGAATGGATCGATCGAAGAAATCCCGGCGATCGAGTTCCCGGCGTTTAATCCGGAGACGGGTGAGTTTGAGGTGTTTGCATCGAAACCGATCCCGATCAATGTGCGTGCGGTGCGGTCGGTGACGTTGTCGGATGCGGTGATCTCGAGCTTGCCGACTGATGGCGGGAATGAGATCGAGCGGGGATCGCTTGAGCGGAATCCTTCGGTGCTGTGGGCGCATCCCGATGCGGATGAAATCCGCGGATCGGCGCGGTCGTTCTCGCTTGCTCGCGTCGCTACTGATCCGGTTTGGATCGGGGCGCTTTCGGTGTTGCTCGGATTGCCTGTGGTTGCTTGGGTGTGCAGGCGGTTTGTGATCAGCGGCGATCCGAAGAAAGCGGCGGTCCGCAGGGCGTGGAGGCAGGCGTCGAAACTGCACAGCAAGGGGCGGGACGTCGAGGCGATCCGTGTGTATGCGGGGGCGATTCTGGAGATCGAACCCGAGTCGTTTACGGATGCGGATCTGCGGAAGCTGGGGATCTCGGAGGAACTGGTGGAGCGTTCGAGTGTTGTGCTCTCTGGTGAAGAGGGCAAACATTACGGACGCGGATCGGGCGGGGGCAACGACGGCACTCTGCTTCGCGCGATTCGGCATGACCTGCGGCACCGGGGGCGTGATCGGGAAATGAGCAAGACACGCGGGAGGGCGACGGTATGAACGGTGTTGTATTGAGGCTTGTTGTTGCGGTTCTCACGATGTTGTGCATTGTGAGCGGAACATCCGCTGAGACTGCTGAGGTGACGCTGGAAGAAGCGATCGCATCGCTTGATCGAGCGGTGCAAGACACCGCTGACGAGGAAGGGATTCAGCACATCCAGGAATCCGCGGCTGAGCTCGCGTTTGCAATGCAGCGCGAGGGGCTGGAATCCTCGGCGGGCGAGTTGACACTTGGGAACGCGTATTTCATAGGGCAAGACCTGGGGCGATCGATCCTGCACTATCGGCGCGGGCTATTGATTGATCCGACGGATGAAACGCTGCGTCAGAACCTGCTGCATGCGCGATCGTTTGTGGAGCCCACGGTGCCTGAGACGGATTCGAGTGGTTGGAGCTGGAAAGCGGCGCTGGTATCCTGGCGCGGCGTGGTCAGCCGATGGACGCTCTGGTTTGGATCGATCGCGATGCTGGGGCTTGGGTGCTTATCGCTGACCGCTTTGGTGCTCAAGATTACGTCGCTGAAGCTCGGGCGTGTCGCGGTGGCTGGGTATGCGCTGGGTTTCATGGGGCTTGGGCTGCTGGGGAACGAATACTCTGCGGGGCACGGGCAGGCGGGTGTGGTCGTGGTGATGCCTGGGACTGGGTTGTATTCCGGTCCAGGCTCTGGGGTGTACAGCGCGGTGTATGACGGCTCGCTCGGTGTGGGTACTGAGGGGGTCGTGCGTGAAGTGCGCGGCGAGTGGGTGCGGATCGAGCTGCAGAATGCGCAGGGGGGATGGGTATTCGCGGACTCGGTGGAGTATGTGAATCCTTCGGAGACTTGATCGGTTGTTCGTTACGCGCTCTGGGGTGTGCTCGGGACGGTGCGGGTGGTGCATGCGACTTTGTTCCACGGCATCTTTCCGAGGAGCATCGCCATACCGCACCATCCTGAGAGTCCGGCGAAAGTGAGTCCGGCGCCGACGAAGGCGCTGAGTCCGATGAATCCGATGTGCACGGACAGTCCGAGGATGACTCCCAGCAGGATGAGGGATCCCGCGACGATCTGGACTTGGCGCATGATGTCGAGCTTGGGTGCGGAGTTTGAACGGATGGTTGGTTTTCCTGCGGCTTTCCAGGCTTGGATCCCTCCGGCGAGGTGGAAGGTGTTCTCGTCATCTTCCATGAATCTGGTCGCGGCGTCGGCTGAGCGTCCGCCGGAGCGGCAGTGGAAGACGAGGCGCTGGTTGGGGTGCGCATCGCGGAGTGATTCGCAGTCGAGCGTGCTGAGTGGGTGGTTGATCGCAGAATCGATTCGTTCGGTGGCGTGCTCGAAGTCTTCGCGGACGTCGATGAGTTGTGCTGAGCCGTCGGCGATCCAGGTCTCGAGGAGTTCGGGGGAGACATCAACGACACTTGATTGGATTGTGCTATGTGTTGCACTCATGGTGGGCTCCGGTGCTGTTGCTGGATGGCTTGGGTCGCTTGCCACGCGGTGAAGCCGCCTTGGAGGTTGACGACGTCGTACCCCTTCCGCTGGAGGAAGGACGCGGTGCGAGCGGATCGACAGCCGCTGAGGCACTGGACGAGCAGGCGTTTGTCTTTGGGGATGCTGTCGAGGTTTGAGGCGATTCTGGTATGAGCTGAGTTGATCGCGCCGGGGAGATGGCCCGCATCGAACTCCACAGCGCGGCGTACGTCGAGGACTTGAAGGTTTGGATTCGACTCAAGCTCGCCGGCGACTTGCTCGACGGTGTACTGCTCGGTCGTTGCGAGGGGCGCTGTGCAGTTTGAGAGGTCCGCGGGATCGAACCATCCGACGATGTTGTCGAGTCCGATGCGGATGAGGTCGCGGACGGTTTCTTCGACATGGGGTGGATCGATGATGAGGATGATCAATTCGGACTCTTGAATGAACGATCCGGCGTAGGTGCTCAGCGCGTTGATCAGCGGGATTGAGATTGATCCGGCGATATGTCCCTTGCGGAACTCGTCCCAGTCGCGCGTGTCGATGATCGCGGTGGTTGAAGTATCTGTCGCTTGGAGTTCCTCGGCGTTGATGCGCGGGGGGATTGGGAGGCCGTTGAGGATTGCGGGGCCTTCTTTGTTGACGCGTTTCATGTTCGCGAAGTAGAGGGGCGGCTCGGGCTGTCCGGAGAGGATGAAGTCAACGAACGCTTGCTCGCTGGTCGCGGCGTTGATCGCGGTGTTGAAGCGGCGCTCGTATCCGATGGTGCTGGTTGGGACGGCGCCGAGTGCTTTGCCGCAGGCGCTTCCGGCGCCGTGGGCGGGCCAGACCTGGATGAAGTCTGGGAGTTGCTTGAGTGTGTCGAGGGTTTTGTAGAGCTGCTTTGCGGAGGGTTCCATCTCGCCTTGCTTACCGGCGGCGGTTTCGAGGAGGTCGGGTCGTCCGAGGTCTCCGACAAATACAAAGTCGCCGGTCGCGATCCCGATGGGTTCGGTTGCTCCCCCACCGGTGTCGGTGATGAGGAAGGCGATGTGTTCTGGGGTGTGTCCTGGGGTGTGGAGGACTTTAAAGTCGATGTTTCCGATGCTGAAGGTGTCGCCGTCATTGAGGAGTTGGTGGTTGTAGGAACCGCCGTCGGATTTCTTATTGAGCCACTGGTATTTCCAGTCGGCGTTGCCTTCGTCGGAGACGTAGACCTTGGCGTCGATCTGCTCGGCGAGTTCTCTGGAACCTGAGACGAAGTCGGCGTGGATGTGGGTCTCGGCGGTCGCGATGATCTGGAGGCCGTGCTCTGCAGCGAGATTGATATAGCGGTCCACGTCGCGCTGTGGGTCGATGACGATGGCTTCGCCTGTCCTTTGGCATCCGATCACGTAGGCAGCTTGTGCGAGTTTCTCGTCGTAGACCATTCTCATGAACATATCGCGTGACTCCTTCAATCGCGTTTGTGTCATTTTATGACCGGAATGATCGGTGGTTTGGGGTCGAACCGAGCAACTAGACAGATCATTCTATTGTGTGAATCACCGATTATCAAGCAACGGGTCGAATTGTTCAGAAATCTGTTGTGTCACTCAATGGACTGTTTGTACACTGGAATCGTTGGTTATCGGCCTTGGTAATCAAGGGCTGGAAGCGTTCTGTTTCCGTGCTCAACATTCCTAGGGGCTTTGTTTGTCCCGATACAACTTGTGAGGGTGACTATGAACAGGAAAGAACTTCTGGTTTCTGGCGCGATGCTCTTGCTCGCATCGACGGCTGTCGGCGATGTGGGTCCGGGCGAGTGCGATGGAGAACGGCCGAGCTTTGAAGCGGATGAGTACCTCGCCTTCGGCGGCGGACAAATCGCTGTGGGTACTCAGTGGCGATCGAACGACGCGGAGGGTGTGCTGAATGTGTTTGACCTGAGCGGGCAGACCACCGCTCCGCTTGGGGTTGATTGGCCGACCAATATTTACACGCATCCGGAATGGGTGCGATCGAGCATTGGTCAGGTCTTTGGCGTGGCACTCGACGATCAGGGGAACATCTTCACTTCCCATACATCGATCTATTTGTCTGACAACATCGGTTCGATCGGTGGTCAGCCGGGACAGGTGTACAAGATTGATTCGGTGACCGGTGTTCCCACGGTCTTTGCGACGCTTCCAAACGCGAGTGATCCGGTGATCGCTGCGGCACACGGTGTCGCGGAGTCGTATCCGGGGCTTGGCAATCTTTGCTTTGATGTTGGCAAGCAAGCCGTGTATGTGTCGAACTTTGAGGATGGTCGGATCTATCGCATTGATGCGTCGGGCACGTGCTTGAGTACATGGGATCACGCGACGGGGACTGTTTCGGACTGTACCCCAGAGGTCGGTGATGACGTCGGTGCCGCTCGTTTGGGTGAGCGTGTGTGGGCTGTCCAGACTTTTAACGGGCGTGTGTATTACTCGGTGTGGTTCGAGGATTCGACGACCGCTTCCGCGGCATCCAATGAGATCTGGTCGGTCGCGTACGACGGGGCGGGCGAGTTCATCGCTGGAACAGAGCAGCTTGAGATCAGCGTGCCTGTGCTGTTTAACGATTGGTCGAATCCGGTCGCGGATATCGCGTTTGGTCCAGCTGGACAGATGATGATCGCTGAGCGCTCGATGCGGACTGATCCGGTCAGCGGGCGCTTTGATTCGGCGCCTCACCAGTCACGCGCTCTTGAGTACATCTGTGAAGAGCAGGGTGGCGGGGTCTGGTTGCCATCAGCCAACGCGTTCTCAGTGGGGAGCGGTGCGAGCGACAGCACGGATTCTGCAGGTGGGTGTGACTATTCGTACGCCGCGGCTCCGGATGATCGCGTCTGGGTAACCAGCGACGCGATGATTCTGGGTCCGATTGGTGTTGGTCCCAATGTCTATGGCATCCAGGGGCTCCCGCAAGCAGGTGGGAATGTCGCGAGCTCGATCCTGATCGATATGGATGCGGAGATTCTCTTCCAGGACAAGACTGGTATCGGATCGGTCGAGATCTCGTGTCCGGGCTTGGTTGAGGATCCATGCGCGACGATTGCTCATGGCGAGATCCTCTGTGAGCTTGACGACTCGGGCAACTACACCTTCACCTTTGATCTGACCAACAACTCGGGTCAGGATGTGTATCACCTGATCGTGCTTCCTGTTTCGGGCGGTGCGAATGTCGTTCCGTCGGGATTGATGACGCTCCCGAGCCCGCTGCTTGATGGAGATACGACTCAGGTGACGCTGACATTTAACGGCGGCGTGCCTGGCGATGAGCTTTGTTTCATCATCAGCTTGAATACCGCGGACTTTGAGGAGTGCTGTGCGGTTGAATACTGCATCGAGATCCCGGAGTGTGACTGTGCGCAGATTCACGATGAGCGTGTTGAGTGCTTGGGTGACGGCACGGGATGCTTCGTGTACACCTTTGATATCGACAACCTCACTGGGATTGATATTTACTACTCGTACTTCTCTGTCCTCTCTCCTGCGGGAGCGACGATTGATACGGGAAATGTTGATCCGAGCCGGTGGGATTTCGCTCCGATTCCGAACTTCGGGACTGAGACGATGAGCGTGACCATTTGTGGCGCGGCTCCGGGCGAGGAGGTGTGCTTCCTTGTCACGATGCACGATGCGACGCTTGACGAGTGCTGCTCGATCGAGGTTTGTGTGACTGTACCGGATTGTGAGCCGCAGGGGATTGAATGTCCTGTGGATTGCAACGGTGACGGCAGCTTGAACTTCCTGGATATCAGCACATTCCTTACGGAGTTTGCCAACGAGGACCCAAGGGTTGATATGAACAACGACGGGAACTTCAACTTCTTTGATATCTCGGCATTCCTGACGCTGTTTGCGCAGGGCTGTCCGTGATCGACTGAGTGTTGATTGCGTATTGAACTCCCCTCCTGCTGTTTGGCGGGAGGGGATTTTTTTATGCGCGCATGGATGAGGCCGCCCAGAGGACGGCCTCGAATCCAACCACACTGTTCCTGTTCCTATTACGGGCAGCCTGTCGCGTAGTCTGCGAGGAACTGTGATACATCGAGGAAGTTGAACGACATGTCCTCGTTGTAGTCGATCTGCTCGTTGATAAAGAAGGAGACGTCGAGGAAGTTCAGGTCGCCGTCGTCGTTGAGGTCGGCGGCGCATCCGGTTTGATTTTGATAGAGAATCATCTGGAACGCGGCGTAGGGTTGGTATGGATCGCAGTTGAAACCATCGAACCAGAGCAGACCGCTGTATCCGGGGTTGAGTCCATCAACGTCCAGAAGACCGAAGGCGTCTTCCACGTTTGCGGCTCCGGGCTCGGTGACCCAGGACCATGTTTCGGTTTCGGTGTCAAACTCTGCGTTCCCGGGCTGAGGGAGACCGAAGTTGACTCCTGCGATTGCGAAGTCCTTGGGATCTCCATCGACACCGGTCATTGGATCGGAGTCGCCGTCCGCGTTGTCGAAGTCGTACGTGCCGGGTTGGTGGTAGTCGAGCGACCAGCCCCAGTCGGCGAGTCCGTCTTGGTCGATGTCGAGGTCTGAGTTGCTATCGGAGTCGTTGTCTTGGAGGTCCATGCGTGGGTTGAAGAGCGCGGCTCCCTGCGGATCGGAATCGGTGTCTCCGATCTCGAAGTTCATCGGCGATCCGAACGAACCCGCGAGATCAACATCGGCGGTGTAGTACGCGATGGTCGCGGTGTCGCTTGGGTACTCGCCTGGGAGTTGGAAGGTGAGTTCAAGGATTGGGAGAGCGGTCGAGAACATCTGCGGGGCGCGTCCGTTCATGCCGTCCCAGAAGGTCCAGGTTGCGCCGAATCCGACTGCGGCGTCTGCGAAGCCGTCGGAGTTGGTGTCGGTGTCGGCGTGGTCGGTGATCCAGTGGATCTGGATGCAGTCGACCACAGTGTCAGGCTCGATGTCACCCCAATCGAAGAGGATTGGGCTCGAGGGTTGTTGGTAGTTTGAAGTGAGACTATCAAGTCCAAAGAACGAGTTGAATGTGCCGGCGGCGTCGCATCCGGATGCGGGGCCGCTGACGACCCAGATTTCTTCGGAGTCTCCCGAGACGGCGGCTTGGGTGTCGTTGTCGAGAACAGTCAGCAGACGCTCACCGGTCGCGACGTTGAAGTACATGTGACCAGCGTGCTGGAGCTGGGCTTGGGATGATTCTGTGCTGAACGGCGCGTCAGACGCGAATGCCAACCCTGATGATCCGAACAATGCGATGATGATTTTCTTTTTCATAATGACCCTCTAACTTCATGTGTCTTTTTGAAACGAGCAACAACTGCTCTTCGGGGGTCAAAGGTAAGACGTTTTATACTGCTGTACAAGCGTATAGAGCGTGTTTGATCCCAAAACAGAGTGTTCTTTTGGTTGCTTAGCGTGTTCAGACTAGAGGGCAGTGAAAAAGACCTAGCGACGTCTGGAACGCTGCGTTTACGGACATCCCTCAGCGAATCCTGCTAGAAATGCTGACACATCGATGAAGTTTAGTTGTCCGTCTGGAGACCCATCAGGATTCCCTGCAAAGTCAGTACACGGCTCTCCTTGGCTGAACAAACTCAAATACGCTGACACATCGAGGAAGTTCAGCAAGCCGTCTGGAGTGCCATCCGGATTCCCTGCAATGTCAACTGGGCAAGCTACACCACCTACACCGTAGAGAATTGTCTGGAAGTGAGCGGCTGGGGTGTACTGACCTGAGGTTGGGTCTGCATCACAGTTGAGTCCTCCGAAGAAGAAGGTGCCTGCGATGGTAAGAAAACCCGTACCATCTGGGTTTGATGTTGTCCCGAGAGCGAATGCGTCTTCGGTTGCACCTGCAGTTGGACCATCTGGAATCCATTCCCAGTTCCCGGCGGTGTCCATCTCCGCGTGACCTGGTGTAGGCGATCCGAAAACGATACCCGCTGTTGCAAGTGCCGCTGGATCGCCATCAATACCGGTCTGTGTGTTATCGTCACCATCGGCGTTGTCGAGATCGACTGTTCCGGGCTGTATGAACTGGATGGACCATCCCCAGTCTGCGAGGCCGTCGTTGTCGTGATCGAGATCGGGTATTGAGTTTGAATCGTTGTCCTGAAGGTCAAGTCTTGGATTGTGGACACTCGCGCCTTGCAAGTCTGAATCTGTATCACCGATCTCGAAGGTGAGTGAGGATCCAAATGATGCGCCAAGATCGATATCCGCAGTCCAGAACACGAGCGATGCGGTGTCTTCTGGATACTCACCAGGAAGACTTTCAATACGGAACTGAATGATCGGTAACGCGGTGCAGTCCAACTGAGGTGATCTGCCGTTGAAGGCATCCCAGTACGTCCAAGTTGCCGCGAATCCTTCTATGCCATCGGCCATGCTGTCGGAGTCGGTGTCTGTGTCGACATGATTCGAGACCCAGTGCACTTGCACCATATCGACCACCGTGTTTGGGGAGATGTCACCCCAGTCGAAGCAGACTGCATTGAGAGCGAGTGTTGAACCAGTCCCATCAATGTTGTCGAGTCCAAAGAAGAACTCAGACGAGAATCCTTGGTCTGCACACTGAGCCCCTGTGTCGGCGATCCAGATCTCGGAGCTGGGTTGCAGCGAGACCGCATCTTGCAGATCCCCCGAGCTGATCAGCGTGGTGATCTTCTCGCCGGTCGCGATGTTGAAGTAGATGTGACCCGCGTGATTGATGTTTGCCGCGGTGGCGTCGAGCTTTGTCGGCTCGCTCGATGCGAGTGCTGATCCTGACAAGGCAACGAGAAGGATGGATGCTGGGGCTTTGAATGACATGTGAATCTCCATTTTAATAACTTATGTGCTGAATGATTTATGGTTCATAATCGGCGCAGGCGGTTGTGTAGTACTCTACGAACTTCGATACGTCCGCAAAGTTGAGGCGGCCGTCTGGTGAGCCGTCAGTGTTTCCTGCGAAGTCCACGATTAAGGATCCGTGGCTATAGAGGTCCAAGAACGCGGAGGCATCGAGGAAGTTCAGTTTCCCGTCTGGCGTGTAATGCGGGAACCCAATGCCTCCTGCGAGATCTGCTGGGCATCCTTCTGGGAGCACTGGTTCGGGGCCGTAGAGCGTGATCTGGAAGTGTGCCGCGGGGGTGTAGGCGTTGGTTTGTCCAGGATCGCAGTTGAGTCCTCCGAAGTCGAACGGGCCTGCAAATGTGCCGAGCTGTTCTCCGAGCGGGTCGAGGGTTTGGGCGAGGATGAACGCGTCGTACGTGAGTCCCGCGGTTGGGCCGTCGCTGACCCAGACCCATTGATCTTCGTCAGCGTCGTATTCGGCATGGCCTGGTGTTGGTGAACCGAAGACGAGCCCCGCGATGTCTTGATTGCTTGGGTCGCCGTCGATACCGGTCAAAGGATCGGAATCGCTGTCGGCGTTATCCACGTCTGCTGATCCGGGCTGGACGAAGGAGATCGACCATCCCCAGTCGGCTAAGCCGTTCTGGTTGTAATCGAAATCCGGGATGCTGTCGCTGTTGGTGTCACGCGAGCTCATCAGCGCGTTGTGATTCGCGGCGGTTTGGGGATCGCTATCGGTGTCGCCGATTTCGAACGTCAGACTTGAACCGAATGTTTGTCCAAGATCGATATCCGCGGTGTAGTAGCTGAGTGTTTCCTCGCTCGGCGGGTACTCGCCGGGGAGTGAGAAGAACAAGAGATCGACGATTGGTGTCGCGACCTCTTCGACGACTTCGATCGGCGCCGATCCCACGGCGTCCCAGTAGGTCCAGCGCGCCGCGAATCCGGTGACGCCGTCGGGTTGCGAATCGGAGTTGGTGTCGGTATCGGCATGGTTGGTGACCCAGTGGATCTGGACACAATCTACGACTGTGTCGGGTTCGATCTCTCCCCAATCGAAGAGCGCGTAGCTGAGATCGCAGCTGGTTCCCGAGCATCCCGAGTTTGGATCACTGAGCGCATAGAAGTGGCTCGTGGAGTATCCAAAGTCCGCGCACTGGGCTCCGGTGTCGGCGACCCAGATTTCTCTGCTCTGGGTTCCGTCTGTGGGTTGCTGGGTGTCTTGATTATCGAAGATGGTGGTGATCTTCTCGCCTGTCGCGATGTTGTAGTAGATATGTCCGGCGTGGCTGATAGCGCCAGCGGAGGGCTCGAGTTGGATGGGTTCTGTTGCGTGCGAGACGGTTCCAGCAGTAGCAACGAGTAAGAGTGAACAAATCGAATGATGGTATTGCATTACTATGGACTCCTGTTTATGGACATCCAGCCGCGAATATGGTGAGGAAATATGAAACGTCGAGGAAGTTGAGTTGGCCGTCGGGTGTGCCGTCAGGATTCCCAGTGATATCGACGAAGAGATCACCTTCTGCGTAGAAGTTCAGGAAGTATGAGATGTCGAGGAAGTTGAGCACTCCGTCTCCTGAGGGGCATTCGCCGGGTATGAGTTCGCTCGGCATATCTGCTGGACAGCGGACGCATCCAGTGGATGGGCCGTAGAGGACTGTTTGGAAGTGCGCGGCGGGTGTGTATTGGCCGGTTACTGGATCTGGATCACAACTCAAACCGCCGAAGAAGAATGCCCCGAAGTACCGAAGTGGACCTGAGCCGTCTGGATTTTCTGTTAGTCCGTAGCCAAACCTGTCCTCGGTAGCTCCTGTTGGTCCATCGGATACCCAGACCCACTGACCTTCGCTGTTGAGCTCGGCGTGCCCAGGCGTCGGCGATCCGAAGTTGATCCCGGCGATTGATTTGGCGTTGACGTCACCATCGATTCCGGTGGACCAGTTGTCGTCGCCGTCCGCGTTGTCAGTGTCCACAGTCCCCGGCTGAATGAACTGGATCGACCATCCCCAATCGGCGAGACTGTCAAGGTCGGGATCGATGTCGGGAATCCCGTCGTTGTCGTTATCTGTGAGATCCATCCGCGGATTATGAATCGCGGCTCCTTGAAGGTTTGAATCCGTATCACCGATCTCGAAGACCAGTGAACTCGCAAAGTCGGCGCCGAGGTCGATGTCCGCGGTATAGTAACTGATCGCCGAGGTATCGACGGGGAACTCGCCTGGCAGGTCGTAGAAGGTGAGCTGGATGATGGGCATCGCGATGGATTCGAGCTGAGGTGCTCGGCCATTCATGGCATCCCAGTAGATCCAGTTGGCACCGAAACCGGTCACGCCGTCGGCGAAACTGTCGCTGTCCGTGTCCGTATCGGCGTGGTCAGTGATCCAGTGGATCTGTAGACAATCAACGACTGTGTCTTTCGCGATATCACCCCAATCGAAGATGATTCGATTGAATCCACAGCTTGATGCAGAACATGTGGCCGTGCTTGAATCAGTGATCCCAAAGTAGAAGCTGCTTGAGAAGCCTTGATCAGCGCACGCACCAGTCTCGGCGACCCAGATTTCTGAGCCCGCGGCTCCGTCTACTGCGGCTTGTGAGTCCCCGCTCTCGATCAGCGTGGTGATCTTCTCGCCGGTTGCGATGTTGAAGTAGATGTGACCGGTGTGACGGATGGTGCCGGCGGAGGGGTCGAGTTGGATGGGTTCAGTTGCAGAGGCGTTGGTTCCGGTTAATGCAACGAGAGCGAGCGGAATGACTTTGTTGGCATGCATGTTAATGACCTTTCAAATGAAGTTGGTTTGGTCTAATTCAGCACCCTGGACAGCCTGCAGAGAACGCGGCAATATAACTCGAGATATCTGCAAAGTTGAACAAACCATCTGGTGAGCCGTCGGGGTTTCCCGCGAAGTCTGCAGAGGGGTCTTGTTGTGCGAACGCAGCTAAGAACGCTGAGACGTCGAGGAAGTTGAGTTGGCCGTCGGGGCTGCCATCCGGGTTGCCACCGAAATCTGGACTACAAACACAGGAGGATCTCCCATACAGCACGGTCTGGAAGTGCGCCGCGGGTGTGTACTGTCCGGTAGTTGGGTCTGCATCACAGTTGAGTCCTCCGAAGAAGAAGATGCCTGCGAAGGAAATGAGACCAGTACCGTCTGGGTTTTGCGATGTTCCGAGATTGAATGCGTCTTCGGTTGCACCTGCTGTCGGACCTTCTGGAATCCAATCCCAGTTCCCCGCGGTGTCCAGCTCCGCGTGACCTGGTGTAGGCGATCCAAAGACGATACCCGCTGTTGCGAGAGCGTTTGGATCGCCATCGACACCTGTGTAGATATCGTCATCACCATCGGAGTTGTCGAGATCGACAGTTCCTGGCTGGATGAACTGGATTGACCACCCCCAGTCCGCGAGACCGTCGTTGTCGTGATCGATGTCGGGGATTGAGTCCGAATCATTGTCTTGGAGATCGAGACGAGCGTTGTGGAAACTCGCCCCTTGCTTGTCTGAATCCGTGTCACCGATCTCGAAGGTGAGTGATGAACCGAACGATGCTCCGAGATCGATATCCGCGGTCCAGAACGCCAGTGCTGCGGTGTCTTCTGGGAACTCGCCTGGGAGATTCTCAACTCGGAACTGGATGATTGGGAGCGCAGTGCAATCGAGTTGCGGCGATCTGCCGTTCATGGCATCCCAGAATATCCATGTCGCGGCAAGACCTTCGATCCCGTCGGCATTGCCGTCCGAGTCTGTATCAGTGTCAGCATGGTCCGAGACCCAATGCACTTGGACACAATCGACTACAGTGTTGAACGCGATGTCACCCCAATCTAAGTTGATAGCATTCAAAGAGAATGATGTTGATCTGGTTGGGTCATCAAGTCCGAAGAAGAAACTGGTTGAAAAACCTTGGCCTGCACATTGAGCACCAGTGTCAGCGATCCAGATTTCTGAACCGGGAGTCCCGTCAGCAGTTTGCTGTGCATCACCGGTGCCAATCAACGTGATGATTTTTTCGCCAGTGGCGATATTGAAGTAAATGTGACCTGCGTGATTGATGGTGCCAGCGGTGGGTTCGAGTTGAACTGGATCACTGTTCGCTGCGGCTGATCCTGAAAGGATAGCGAGCAGCAACGCGGAACGAGCGCTTGCGTGCATGATGAACTCCTGTGTACCCACGAGCTTGGTGAAACCCAATGCAAACGAATGTTTGCCAATCTCGAATATACAGCGGTACGAGTGGAAACACAAGTAGATCCATCAATGTAGTCTTGAAACCCCCAAATATACCTAGAGCGCGATCAATAGTGCCTAGAGCTTGAAGCGCATATAATTGTGGACACCCCTTTGAATGGAAGTTCGTCATGACACAGACCACATCGATCACCGGCCCAGGACTTGATAACGCTTCAATCGACCCGCACGCGGTCACGATCTCTGGGATCGTGCTCAATCCGAGCTATACCCCTGAGAATCTGCCGGTTTCGCTGCAGAACTTTGAACGAGATATCAATAATCCCGGCGAGTTTCCCTACACGCGTGGCCTTTTCCCGCAGGGGTATCTGACTCGTCTGTGGACGATGCGCCAGTTCGCGGGATTCGGTTCAGCGGACGACACGAATCAGCGGTTTAAGTATTTGCTTGAAGCCGCGAAGACTTCGACAAAAGCGAACACTGGGCTTTCTACGGCGTTCGACCTCCCCACGCTGATGGGACGCGACTCGGACGACATGCTCTCGATCGGTGAGGTTGGTAAGTGTGGCGTCGCGATCGACACGATCGAGGACATGCATCGCTTGTACGCGGACATCCCGATCGATCAGGTGACGGTCTCGCAAACCATCAACGGCCCGGCGTGTGTGATCTGGGCGATGTACCTCGCGATGGCGAAGCAACGCAACATCGGATGGGACACGCTCGGCGGGACGCTCCAGAATGACATCCTCAAAGAGTTCCACGCGCAGAACGAGTTCATCTATCCGCCTGAGGCATCGACCAAGCTGGTCGTGGACACGATCGAGTTCCAGTCGCAGCATCTCCCGAAGTGGAACAGTGTTTCAATCTCGGGATACCACATCCGCGAAGCGGGATCGTCCGCTCCGCAGGAGCTCGCGTTTACGCTGCGTGATGGGATGGAGTATGTCGAGGCGTGTCTGCTTCGTGGGATGGACATCGATCAGTTCGCGCCGCGTTTGTCATTCTTCTTTAATGCTCACAACGAGTTCTTCGAGGAGATTTGCAAGCTGCGAGCCGCGCGTCGGATCTGGGCGCGGATGATGCGGGATCGCTACGGCGCCAAGAACAAGCGGTCGTGGTTCATGAAGACGCACGTCCAGACGGCGGGATGCTCGCTGACTGAGCAGCAGCCGCTCAACAACATCGTCCGCGTCGCGTACCAAGCGATGGCTGGGGTGCTCGGTGGGTGTCAGTCGCTGCACACGGATTCGATGGACGAGACGCTTGGTCTTCCGACGGAGCAAGCGGTGACTGTGGCGCTTCGTACGCAGCAGATCCTTGCGCACGAGACAGGGGTCACACGCACCGTCGATCCGCTGGGTGGTTCGTACTTCATCGAGGAGCTCACGGACAAGATCGAAGCGGAGGCGCTCGCGTACATCGAGGAGATCGACAACATGGGGCGTGGTCCTTGGAAACCTGAGCACGCGACGACCTCGAATATCGACGAGGGCGGCGCGGTCAACGGGATTCATAAGGGGTACTTCCGCCGTCAGATCGCTGAGGCGAGTTACCGGTTTAGTGAGGAATGCGAGGCCGGGGATCGGATCATTGTTGGGGTCAACCAGTACACGGACGACAACGAGGAGCGTCCGATCGATATCCTCACGATCTCGGAGGAGGTCGAACGCGTCCAGAACGAACGGCTCGCGGAGTTCAAGTCACGGCGTGACGACGCAGCGATCGAAGCCGCCCTCGAAACCATCCGCGAGGATGCGCGTGCGAACAAGAATGTGATGCCGGCTCTGGTTGAGGGGGCGTTGGCGAACTGCACGCTTGGGGAGATGGTGCAGGCGATGGCGGATATTTATGGGCGATACACTGGGGGGCCGGAGTGGTAACAACCAGGGGATATCAATAAATGCCAAAACTTGTTCACGAATTACAGGCACTCGCAACAAGTGATACTTGTTCAATTAATCAACTACTTCGCCAAGCAAAACTTGTTGCCACTAAACTCCAACAGCATGGAATCACCGAATGGATAGATTCTGAGCTTGATGGATATCGATCCGAGTCAGACAATGTACCTGAGTACAGAATTCTGCCTTGCGAATTAAAAGCCTACAACCCATACAACGGCATGCATATTCCATATGTGTTTCAAGGGGCACCTGATCAGGCTGAACTCTTTCGGAAGACCAAACTGTTTCAGCCAGTTTCTGAGTTAGAGAACCTTGCACAATCAGAACATCAAATTTTGACTTGTACATTACCTCCAGCCGTCTTAGATACGATTCGTTCTTGGACTAATGGTCGTAGCGTGCGTATGCCTGATCCTAAACTGCATTTTTCAAAATCGGGCTTAATTGCAGCGATAAATTCTGTGCAGAATACAATACTAAACTGGGCTTTACAACTCGAAATTGACGGAGTACTTGGGGAAAATTTTACTTTTACACCTGAAGAGCAAGAACAATCTACTACCCCCACCATTGTTGTTATGGGCAATGTATTTGGACAGGTTGGCACTAACAGTGGTGTTGTGACCAATGTGAGCGACATTGACGACGCTATTAGTGCGGTTCAAGCATCCGCAATCTCTCAACAAGAAAAGGACAAATTCCAGTCTCTTGCAGAATCGTGGAAAGCTGCAGGAATTGATGATCGCGAAATCGTCTCAAAGGGTATAAAATCTTGGATCGCAGACAACATAGTCGCTCTCGGTGCGCTTGGAGTGCAGATTGGTACAGCAATCGGTGGCTAGCCAGGTGCCCGCCTTCACCGCACTCAATCCTACATAAACCGGTGCCGTGCTCTTCGTCTTCGAAGAGCACGATCACACCAACCACACCCTCAACCCCAATCGTGCTCTTGTCGAAGACGACAACAGCACGGCACCATATTCCTCACATTACACCAGTCGTCACGGATCACCCCGGAATGTATTACCCGCCAAGCAACCTGCGGAAGTTGGGCACCCTTGTGGTGAGTGATCTATGAGGACTTAGTTTAACTCACCACACCATGCCTTAAAAGTTTTGAGTGCCTCGACCTCCCCTGGCAGGTCTTTGTGCTCGATCTCTGTAATCAGTCCATCATCCACACGCACCCACTGCTCGCACTGGTGCTTGTGTGTGCGGCCTCGATGCGTAATCTGATCCCAAAACTCGATGATGATACGATCGTCGTCTGAAGGGCGGACGCTGCTGCCGTAGGTGATGGAGTCGAAGTTCTGGGTTGCTTGGTCGCCGTTGGATTGGTAGGACGCGATGATCGCTTCGGGGCCTTGGTGGGATTTTCCTCGGATGTGGTAGATGCATGAATCGCTGAGCAGCGCCGTCGCGGCGGGGTAGTCCTCGTGGTCGAGGGCTTGGGCGAACTGGGTCGCGATTTCAATCGGAGTTGGCTGTGTCATTGTTGAGCGTGAGTCACTTGACTTGATTCGGCCTGGATTCCTGGGTTCATAGGCCGGATCTACTTTGACCTACCTCGTATCTTATCCGGGGATTCATAAAACTGGGTGCATCACCAACCATCAGGCGCGATGTGATGAACATTCTCGCTGCGGCACCAAGCACGACATCGGACGCTTGAAGCCCCCGCATGCTATTTTTCTCTTTGCGATCTGGTCTGAGTCTTGTATAGTCTCTACATCGATACATGAATCCAAGGGGTAATCATTATGAAATCTGTTTTCTCGGCTTCTGTACTCGCGATCTCGTCGGCTAGTGCTTCGGGATCGGTGTTTGATTCGGGCGAGCTGCTCGAGCGTGTTTCGAGTGTTCAGCTCGCGTCTGGAATTTGGTCCACTCAGGTCGATGTTTCGGGGATCCGGATGATCGATGCGCTTGGTGATCCGGACAACGACTTTCTTACGCTCTTCCATATTCCCAAAGACCTCAAGGGCAACCCGCCTGATCCCAACGCGAACACGCTACTCAGCTTTGAGTACAACCTTGTGCTGACGACGATCGAGCCGAGCTGGGGTGCGGATGCGTCGATCAATCTCGGCGGCGAGGTCGACTTCAGCTTTGCTCCTTGGTACACCAGTCCGTTGGACAACGAAACGATCAATGGGATCGTCCCGCTGGATGATATTGGCAAGACCATCGACTTTGGGTACGAGCAGTATTCGATGCGTATCGAGTTCTACGAGAACTTCCAGGACTCCGACGGGATCGCAGAGGCATATTTCGAGGAGGGCAGCACGTTCACCTTCTACACGCAGCATGTCGCGGGCGTAGCGGTCCCAGCTCCGGGCGCGTTGGGCTGCTTGTGCTTCGCTTCGATGGGTGCTCTCAAAAGACGGTGGCGGTAAAGCTCACTCGTTTTCTGCGTGCTCAGGTTTCGCATCTTCTTTGAGTTTCCGCGGATCAGATCCGGCGATCATTGAGATCGGGTACATCACCAGCCAGATCAGGCACGACGCGATGAACATTCCTGCCGCGGTTCCGAGGATGACGACCGCGGGCGCGGCTTTCTCTTGGACTCCAAAGAACATCACGAACTGCTTGTGCCCCTCCCATCCGTCGTAGACGAGCACAGGGATCAGCACCATCGGGAGGAGGAATAAGGCCCACGCGATCTCGACCAGTTTCTTGAGCAGGGAGGCGACGGATTCCATCGCGGCTGCGTAGATCATCCCACCAATCACGAAGGTGGCTAACGCGATGAATGCTTTTTTCATCCATGTTTGTTCGTCTTGGAACGGGATGTTGAAGACTGCTATGCAGTGGATGATGAACACGATGAATACGGCGAACCAAGCGGTGTCGGTTGGTTGATGGCTGTCTTTGTGGTCGGTCACTGCTGGCCTCGCGTTGATTAAACGGATTCACGGATGCTCGTTTACAACAAGAGCGAGGGATGATAGCCGAGCGTGGTGTTATGTTTCGCTGTTTGTTTCATCACTTTCGTTGTTCTTGCTGGCGTTCTTTGAGCCTTGGATAGCGACGAAGACTCCTGCACCGACGGCGACCATACAGCCGATGATTGCGGCGATGAATGCTGGTTCCATTGTTTGCTCCCTTCGAGTGTGAGCTTGTATGGTACTGGATTTTAAGTGTCAGCGCATAAAAGACGGGCGTCCGAACTGACCGCCCGTCTTCTGGGTTCCCCACGAGCTCTGGAACATACGCTCGGAACGGAACCCGCTCTCTCCCCACCCTTTCTCTCCCACCCGG
Source organism: Phycisphaerales bacterium (assembly GCA_965250055.1). Lineage (GTDB taxonomy): Bacteria > Planctomycetota > Phycisphaerae > Phycisphaerales > UBA1924 > UBA1924. Next base: position 1,181,018 of record OZ252285.1, read on the forward strand.
CTCTCTTTCTCCCATGCTGGAAATCACGAACAGCATGGCTCGCCGGCGTTTCCCCCCCTGCTCTCCCCCGCTCCTCTCTCCCTCTCTTACCCCTTCCGGTGCACGCTTGAACAGATGCGCGGTGACAGCTCTCCCCTGCTTGTGGTGCGCTTGATGAGGTCAAAGCGCACCGGTGGCTCTGGTGAATCTCCCGTGAAGACAAACGGACAGCACGGGCTTGGCGAGAGTTGGTTTTTCTTTTCGTGTCTCGGAGTATGAAGAACTCATGCTCCCGCGACCCAACTACTCGGCCGCGCGTATATGACGTTTGACTATTCGTATGGTGTTTCGAGTGGTTCCAAGTTGATGGATCACTTTTCGTTTCGTCCCTTTGGAGCGGCAAAAAAAGACCGTCCAGATTGGACGGCCTTCAAAGCAAGAGAGCGAAACTGAGATTATCGTTTGCGTCGCGTGATGAGCAAACCACCGATCCCGAAGAGGGCGAGACCACCTGGAGACGGGACGTAGTACATGTTGAGTTCGCCGATCGCGAACGGTGCGGTTGGGTTGTTGGCGAGGACGATCTCGTAGTCGAGTTCCACGGCTTCGCCCATCGCGATCCCGCGGAGTGTGACAAGCGAGAAGTCTCCGCCCGCGGCATCGGTGAGATCGATCGCGACGTTGCCGTTTTCATCGACTCCGCCGGACATGGTTCCGAATCCGTCGCTCATGAACGGATCGGGAGTGAATCCTGTTGGTCCGACGCTTCCGGTGATGACAAAGGGGTCTGGGTCGTCGCCGCCGAAGACGAATCCGTCGAGATCGATGGTGATCGAGATGTCGGCCCCTCCGAGACTCTCGATGAGCATCGAGGCGGCTCCGGATGATCCGAATGTTGTGTTGTCCCACTGTCCCTCATACAAGCCGAGATCCAGTTGTGCGCTGGCGATGGTTGCGGTGAGTCCGATCGCTCCGATAGTCGAGAACCTGTGCATGTGTCCCTCCAGATCTGAGTAGAATTACTGTCTTTCTGGATAGTGCGCTGAATTCAAGAATCCGCAACCAAAGTCCGAGATTATTCATCGTAACCCACTGGAAACGCTGTTTTTGCCGCTCTAAGCATGGTGGCTTCGACTGATTTTACGAAACCATTATCAATGTTCTGAGGTATAGGTGAGTACACAGGAGTCCCCAATGCGCTTGATTCTCGCCTTGCTTGTCGTTGCGTTTGCTGTATCGGATTCGACTGCTCAATCTGATCAGCAGCTTGTGGATCGGTACGACCGATTCGTGTCCAAAGAGAACTACAAGGGAGCGCTGATCGCGGCTCAAGCAATCGTGGAGCGGTATCCGGAGTCCGCGACGTGGCAGTTCAATCTCGGTTCGATGCACGCTCGGATGGGTGAGACTGATTTGGCGCTTGAGGCGCTTGGGGAAGCCGCGGAGCTGGGGTATACGGGGATCCGTTCCTTTGAACAGTCGGAGGACCTTAATCCGCTGCGCGATGACCAACGCTTTCAATCCATCGTCCGCAAGGTTGAGAGCAATGCAGCTGAGCGGCTGAACCGCTTTATCCGCGAGGCGAAAGATCATCAACCACAAACGCATGTTCCGGATTCAATCGGCGAATCGCCGGGACTGGTGCTCGCGCTTCATGGGACAGGGATGCGTGGGCAGGACATGATAGATTCGCTTCAAGCAACCGCTGATGAACTCGGGATGGTGCTGGTTGCTCCCGATGCGCTGCGCCCATCAGGGAAGGGGTTCTCGTGGACGTATCGCGATGAGTCCGAGTGGATGGTCAAGGACCAGATCAGCAAAGCGATCGAAGCTCATGGTGTTGATCCTGAGCAGGTGTACTTAGTTGGATTCTCGCAAGGAGCGAATATCGCGCTGATTATGGGGAGGACGCACCCGTCGTTGTTTGCGGGGGTGGTCCCGATTTGTGGGCATTACGAATCTCAGTTCTCGAGCGGAGACGAGGCGGACGAGTATCCTCCACACTATTTAATGACGGGCTCGCGTGATGCGTGGAAGAAGACGTACATTGCCGCGAAGCGTGACTTTGCTGATGCGGGGATTCCGGTCGAGCTCCGGATGATCAGCGGCAAGGGGCACGAGATCCCGCAGGGCAAGCTCGGACTCAGAGAACTGGTCAAGGCGGTTCGTTGGTGCCAAGCACAATCAGAGGATTTGCAGCAAGAAGAAGCTGTCGATCAGGACGGCTGAGCGGCGAGTGCTGTTTGTTCAGCCGTTTCTTTCGCATCAATCGCATCCCCCCACCAACGCTCACCCCAGAGTGTGAGGTTGAGCATCGGCCATGCAAGATTCCATTGACGAGCGGGATCAGCGGTCACGGCGTTGATCGCATCGCTGGTGAAATGCTCGCGAGCGAACTCGGATGTATGGAGCATGCTGGTCATGCTCCCGATCCAGTCCTGGAATGGGAGCGGGAAGCTCGCTTTGGCGCGATTGATCACTGGAGTTGGGAGATCATCCTTGAAGGCGTCTCGCAGCGCGATCTTGGTCCGCGCGGATTGACCGGCAACGAAGCGGCTGCGCATCAGGAGTGACTCGGCGTGTCTGGTGACCTCATAGTCTGCAAAGGGTGTCCGCCCCTCGACCGAGCTGAGCATGCTTGCTTGATCCAGACGACGGAGGAGGTTCGGGAGGTTGAGCTTGCGATAGAACGCGAGGTGTGCCTGCATCGAATCGTCTGTGGCGCTTCGGAGCGAGTCAAATGTTTTCTGATACCACGATCGGAGTTCGTTATCGCCGTCAGTGGATGCCTTCCAGTGGTTTTGCATGACTATCGGCTTGTGCTCGTCCTTGACCCACGCGTTGGACTGGAGATGGAAGCGTCCCGCGACTGCGTCGGAGTCCGGGATGTGATCGACGAACGCTTGCGCTTGGATGAGGGGCTGTTCGTATCCGCCGAAGAGCTCGTCGGCGCCTTCTCCGGAGAGGGTCACGGGGAAACCTTGGGAACGGAGCGCGGCACAGACCTCGTAGATCGCGACCTCGTTGGGTGTGGAGAGCGGGATGCCTGTGGAGTTGACCATCGATACCCATCGCTCGAGGAAGGAGTCGGGCGTGACCTCGACTTCGGCGTGGTCGGTCCCAAGATGCTCACTGACGAGACGCGCCATCGCGAAGTCGTCGTCGAATCCCTCACTGCGTGCTCCGGCGCAGAAGGTCTTCAGCTCGCCGAGCTGTTCCATCGCGATCTTGGCGATGATCGAGCTGTCGAGACCTCCAGAGAGCAGAGCGCACATCGGGACGTCGGTGCGGAGATGACGGATGACCGAGTCTTGGATGATGGCGCGGGTGTCATGCTGATCGGCGTGGGCTCGCACCTGATCCCAGCAGGTCTGGGTCTGCAGCAGCGAGCATGTGTCTGCGGAATAGAGTGACCAGGTGCCTGGCTCGATTGGCTCGATCCCAGCGAACAAGGTTCGGTTTGCGAACTCCGGACGGATCGAGGAGAGGTACGCGCTCATCGCTATCGGATCGGGTGTGGGGTCGATCTTTGGGTGCTTGAGGATCGCTCTGATCTCTGAAGCAAAGACGATGGCATCATGAGTCTTTGAGATATACAGCGGCTTAATCCCCAGAGGATCCCGCGCGAGCAGGCAGACTCGGTTGTGTGTGTCGATCACAGCAAAGGCGTACATCCCGCGGAGTTTGTTTCTGGCTTCAAATCCCCACTGTGCGACGGCGTGGAGCACGGTCTCGGTATCGCACTGGCTCTGGAAGTGAACGCCGAGTGATTGGAGTTCCTTTCTGAGTTCGTGGTCGTTGTAGAGCTCGCCGTTGTAGACGATCGAGAAGCGACCGTCGGGCGTGGTCATCGGTTGATGGCCTTGTGTCGTCAGATCGATGATGCTCAGGCGAGTGTGCGCGAGCGTGCCGTAGGGGGTTGTGAGGATTCCCTGGTCATCGGGGCCGCGGTGAACGAGCTGATCGCGCATCGCGAGCACGTCGTGCTGAGCGATTGGGCTTTGTGAGATGACTCCGAGGATTCCACACATGGCGATACTATCGGCGATATCGATCGATTCGGGTCAGTCCGATCAGCGGCTCTTGTCTGGTTCACAGACCTTGCACGGCTGATGGGTCTTCTCGACTTCGGATCGCTTTTTGGCGATCGATGAATCGCTGGTGTGCCGACAGTCCTTGGTGTGGTATTTCGATCCCGATACGGTGACGTAGACGACATCCGTCGCGGACACGGGTTGCGCCGGTTCACTTTGAGAGGACGAGTTCGTCTCGGGCTGTGATTCGGGCTGCGATTGCTTTGGGGTCGGCTTCGACTCTTGTTTCTTTTCTTCTGGCGCAGGCTTTGGGGGTTTCGGTGGTTCGGGACGCGGTGCCCAAACGCCTTTGCTCGCGTCGCGGGCGCGGTCCTGCGCCCAGCGGAACGCGGCGTTGTTGAATCCGGATGGATCACGCGTGTGCTTTGCGTGTCCGGTGCGGACAAGCTCGAGGTTCACAAAGAGCTTGTCGGGCATGCGGTAGAGGTAGCCGCGGGATCTCCCGAGTGCGTCGGTTGGTTTGCGTGAGTCAGGGAGCACGGCAAGCTGCTCTCCGACAAGCAGCGAGCTGAGGAAGTCGCGTGCCTCAACGCTTCCGAACAGTGGTGACTCGGTGTCCTTGACGATGTCGGGCGCATCGGCGCCGACGAGTTCGTAGCGGACGATTCGTCCCTGGACGAAGAGCTCGACGGAGTCGCCGTCGATGACGTTGTGGAGCACGGCTGGGAGCAGATCATCTGGGTCCGGCAGCGTGAGCTCGGGCATCGGGTTCTGGACCGGTTCAGTTTGCGCTCCGCAAGGTGAACTGGTCTGCAGGATGGCGATGCACATGCTCAAACACAGAGCCGCTTTGAGCACGGGAGATTTGACGAGGTTGGGTAGCGAGCGTCGCATCAGACCCACACATTGACGATCAGGTTGGGCTCTTTGAGCTTCCCTGACCATGTCCCCATAGCGCTGGTGACCATTTTGACCTCGTACTGGGGGTGTGCGTCGAGCCATTCGTTGATCTGTCGATCAAGGAACTCGAGTGAGTCTCCAGTGAGTCGGCAGTGGAAGCTCTTGACGTGGATCGCGCCGGTTCCGGTCGCGTTGGGCGAACGTGCCCATTCGTCTTCGTGGCGTCTGGCGCTGAGCTTCTGTTCGAAGGTCGTGATCTTGGATTGCCCCGGCTGGGTCGGCGCGGCGGACTCGGCGGCGAGATCGATCGGGAGGGTGTCGTCCAGACCGAGCGCGTCTTCTTGCTTCTCTTCCTTCTCGGGTTCCTTCTCAGGCTTGTTGTTGATTGGACCTGAGTAGCCGGGCGGGAGCGGGTCATAGAGTGGGCCATCAATCACGGTTGTTCTCCTTGATCGAAACATTGTAACAGGATTCAAGCATTTGTGCGAGTCAAATGTGGGTAATGTTCAGTGTCCAGCTTCCCGATTCGTGCTGACAAATACGGCACTTTGCGTGTGTTCTCGTTTCATTTTCCCATTGGATGTGCAACTCGAATTCATCGATGCTTTCGGTGACTTTCGGGATCGGTGAACTGAAGACGCACACGCCGGATGCGACTCTTTTGACGCTGCCTCGGTTGCCGCTGATCGGGCCTTCGTAGGTGAGGTAGATTGATCGGTGATTCGGGAGTCGTTGGAGGACGATGTCGGTGCTTTCAGGAGCCCCTTGATCAGGACGCGTGTCGCATCGGAAGGTCAGCAGGGAGTGCTCGGCTTTGAGTCTCGGCCACTGGATCATCCAGTCGTAATGAACGCTGGAATCGGGGAGCGTGTGACGCAGGACCACGGTTGGCACGGAATCTTGTTCGCTTGGGGGTAGGGGATGTGGTGATTTGGGAGCGGTCACGCTATATTCAATACTGGAACCAACTCGGAGTCGACCATGCTGAACCGAACGATTGTTATCCTCGCTGCGACGTCCCTTTCCCTCGTGCTCGGAGCGTGCGGCCCTACGCAGAAGGTCAAGCGGACATTCGCCCTCAATGACCTCTCTATGCGTGCAAAGCGGGCAGAGACTGCTGGGAATATGGATCAAGCTCTCTCGCTTTGGCGGGAATACGTCGATCGACGTCCTCATGCGCACTTTGCTCAATACGAGCTTGGTCGGCTCGAATCCGAGATGGGGAACTACACCGAAGCGATCGGGCACCTCACCACGGCTCACGATCTGCGTCCAGCGAATATCCAGTACATCGAAACCCTCGGCGATACCTTCATCAAGGACGGCAAGGTCGATTCCATGATGCAGCTCATGCGGGAAACCGTGAATGAGGGCGAAGAGGGGTCTGGGTACCTTCGGCTCGCTCAGTACGCTCGGCGCGTGGGTCTGCTGGATGATTCCAAGCTCGCGATCCAGTCGGCGATGATTTATGCCGGGACTGAGAGTCCTGAGCCGTATATCGCGATGGCGGATCTGGCAAAGCAGATCGGGGATCGTGATCTGGAGATTACAGCCCTGCGCCAGGCGCTCTGGTTCGATCCGGCGTCAGACGAACTCCATCAGCGATTCCTCGGGCTGGGCTTGATCCCAGGGCCTTCGCTGGCTCTTGAACCCAGCGTGAACTGAACCAATCGGTATCAATTTTGTGATCCTGCACGGGTTTGCTTGACGATTGCTGCGTCCAATGCTACCCTATATCCGGATATTCGGATAAACGGACCAATGCAAGAATCCACACGTCAAACAGTCCCGATTTCGCCCGCTGAGTGCTTGAACCAGCTCAGCGATCCCATTCGCTTGCGGATGATGCGTGTGCTGTGTCAGCATGAGCTTGCGGTGGGTGAGTTGATCCGCGTCATCCAGATCCCTCAATCCTCTGGATCTCGGCATCTCAAGGTGTTGAGCGAGGGGGGCTGGGTTGTCCGGCGATCGGTTGGGCCTGCGACGTACTACCGCGTGGTGCTTGATGAGCTCCCGATGGCGATGCGTGGGATCTGGGTCGCCGTCCGCGATGAGCTTGAGCAAGACGCGGACGCTGCGGGTGATGACCTGCGTGTCAAAGCGGTGCTGAGCGAACGCGCGACGGATTCGAGCTCGTTCTTCGGACGCATGGCAGGACAATGGGACGAGGTGCGGAGCGAGTTGTTTGGTCAGCACTTTACTGATCAGGCGCTGCTGGGATTGCTCAATCCCGCGTGGCGCGTCGCGGACCTCGGATGCGGGACTGGGAACTGCACCGAACTGCTCTCTGGTTGGGTCGAGCAGGTCGTCGCGGTGGATCAATCCCAAGAGATGCTCAGCGGCGCCGAGGCACGGCTGGACAACGCGGGGATCGAGAACAATCACATTACATTTCTGGAAGGCGAGCTGACGGATCTCCCGCTTAAGGATGGCTCTGTTGACGCGGCGGTTTGCATGCTCGTCGCGCACCACCTTGAGGATCCGATCGAGGCGCTCCGCGAGATGCGCCGGATCGTGACCAGCGAACGCGGCGGCGGGGTTGTGCTGATTGTTGATATGTGCGCCCATACCAACGAGGACTATCGACGAGCGATGGGGCACGTGCATCTCGGATTCGGGGATCAAGAGATCTCGGAGATGCTCAGCGAAGCGGGGTTCTCACGCGTGACTGTCAACCCGCTCCGGCCTGACGTCAACAGCTCGGGTCCACCACTCTTTGCGGCGGTGGCTTGGGTTTAACACATACTGATACTTACCGACTGATACTGACTGAATGAAATGGATCGGCCCAACTGATCCATGATGAACTGAACGACAAATACACCGCGCCACACAATAACGGAAGGCGCACGAAAGGATTTCTAATGACCGCAACAGCGACTGAATCGACACTGAAGATTGACGAAATCAACGGGCTGCAGTTCAAGGTCCGCGACCTGAACGAGGCCGATCGCGGACGCAAGGAGCTGCGCCTTGCTGAGCACGAGATGCCTGGACTGATGGCGCTCCGCGAGCAGTACGGCAGCAAGAAACCACTCAAGGGACTCAAACTGATGGGCTCGCTGCACATGACTGTGCAGACCGCGGTGCTCATCGAAACATTGACCGAGCTCGGCGCTGATGTCCGCTGGTGCTCGTGCAACATTTTCTCGACCCAGGACTTCGCTGCGGCAGCGGTCGTGGTCGGTCGTCCAGAAACTGGCGGCACTCCTGAAAACCCGAAGGGGACCCCGGTCTTCGCGTGGAAGGGCGAGACGCTCGAAGAGTACTGGTGGTGCACCAAGCAGGCGCTGACCTGGCCCGACGGATCGGGTCCTGACCAGATCGTGGATGATGGCGGCGACGCTTCGCTCTTTATGATCAACGGGCTGGACTACGAAACCAACGGCTCGGTCCCTGAGTTCGACGCTGAGAACGATCCAGAAGAGTGGAAGCATGTCCTCGCGACCATCCGCTCCACCATTGAAACCAATCCGGGCTGGTTCACCAAGAACACCCCTGAGATCCGCGGCATCTCGGAAGAGACCACCACTGGTGTGCATCGTCTCTACCAACTCGCGAATGCGGGCAAGCTCCCGTTCCCTGCGATCAACGTCAACGACTCGGTCACCAAGAGCAAGTTTGACAACGTGTACGGCTGCCGTCACTCGCTGATTGATGGTCTGAATCGTGCATCGGACGTCATGCTGTCGGGCAAGGTCGCGGTCGTCTGTGGCTACGGCGATGTCGGCAAGGGCTGTGTCCAGTCGCTCAAGGGGCAGGGCTGCCGCGTTGTGGTGACTGAGATCGATCCGATCTGTGCGCTGCAAGCCGCGATGGAAGGGCACGAGGTCAAGACCCTCGAAGACTTCATTGAAACGGCTGATATCTTCATTACCACGACTGGCAACAAGGACATCATCACCTTCGAGCACATGAAGCGGATGAAGAACAAGGCGATCGTCGGGAACATTGGTCACTTCGACAACGAGATCCAGATGGAGAAGCTCCAGAAGGACCCGGACGTCGAGCGGATCAACATCAAGCCTCAGTTCGATGAGTTCCTGTTCAAGTCCAAGGGGACGAGCATCCTCGTGCTTGCTGAGGGTCGTCTGCTCAACCTGGGCTGCGCGACCGGTCACCCGAGCTTCGTGATGAGCGCGAGCTTCACCAACCAGGTGATCGCTCAGATCGAGCTCGCAGAAAACCTCGACAACTACGAGAACCAGGTCTACGTGCTTCCCAAGCACCTCGACGAGCAGGTCGCTCGCTTGCACCTCGACAAGCTGGGCGCGAAGCTGACCAAGCTCACGCAGGATCAATCCGAGTATCTTGATATCCCGGTCGATGGGCCTTACAAGCCTGAGCATTACCGCTACTAAACAACTCCATTCGCTCGTCTGAAGGGACGGGCGAATGTTTATGATCAGCACGCTGCTCTCGAGCGGAACGACATTCTCCTTTGAGTTCTTTCCGCCTAAAGACGAGGGGGGCGCTGATCGTTTGTTTGAACATATCCAGAAGCTCGAGGCGCTGAGCCCCTCGTTTGTCTCGATCACCTACGGGGCGGGCGGTTCGACACGCAAGCTGACGCGCGATGTGGTGCATCGCGTCAAGGAACGCACGGGGCTGGTGACGATGCCCCACCTGACGTGCGTGCAGCACAGCGTTGCGGAGATTAATGAGATCCTTGAGGGCTACGCAGATCGCGGGATCACGGACATCCTCGCGCTGCGTGGTGATCCTCCCGGAGGCGGCGCGTACAACTGGGAAGACGAAGACTTCGGATACGCGTGCAAGCTCGTCGAGCACATCAGCGCCTTCAACGATCGGCATCGAGGCTCGAGCTTCAACGGCTTCGGGATCGGGGTCGCGGGTTTCCCTGAGGGGCATCCCGGCACATCGAATCGGCTCGATGAGATGAACTACCTCAAAGCGAAGGTCGATGCGGGCGCGGACTTTGTTGTGACGCAGATGTTCTTTGAGAATCGTGATTACTACGACTTCTGCGATCGCTGCATCCTCGCGGGGATCAAGGTTCCTGTGGTTGCAGGGATCATGCCTGTGCAGTCGATCTCCGGGATGAAACGGATGGCGGACCTGGCGCTCGGGATGCGTTTCCCCGCGTCGCTACTGCGCGCGGTGCGCCGGACGGATGGCTCGGACGATGCGCTGCGCCGCGTGGGTGTGCACTGGGCGACGGAGCAGTGCCGAGACTTGCTGGATCATGGGGCGCAGGGGATCCATTTCTATACGCTCAATAAATCTGGCGCGACGATCGAGATCTACCGATCGCTCGGGGTGCGGGATTCTTCGCAGCTCGCGAGCGGTGAGATGCTGCCATTTTAGTTGCAGGCTTTGATGAGTCGCTCGAAGAGTTCTGCTCCAAGCGCGGGGTTGTCGGTGCGTTCGGGATGCCACTGGATCGCGAGGGTGAAGGCACGCGATGGATCGTCGAACGCTTCGATGATGCCGTCTGGAGCGGTCGCGAGCACACGGAAGTCCGCGGCGTCTTCAACGGCTTGCTTGTGTGATGAGTAGACTGATCCGGACGGGAGAGCCGACTCGTCGATGGAGGTGATTTCGTGTGGATGGTTCCAGTGGGTCGCGTGCGTGCTGTGGGTGTCAGGGAGGTACTGGTTGAGTGTGCCCCCTCGGCACAGCGCAAGCATCTGCATCCCGAGACAGATTCCCAGGACAGGTTTGTCTGGATGGTTGTTGAGCTGACTGATCAATGCGGTCTCGAACGCTTGACGAGCAGCGAGGACGCGGGTGACGCTGGGGTGTGTTGGGGTTCCGAAGTGTTCCATGACGGGGTCGTCGCCTCCTGAGAGGATGAAGCCGTCGAAGTGGGCGATGAGCTGATCGATGGTCTGCTGGTCACTGCTGGTCGGGGGCAGGATCACAGGGATCCCCCCCGCTGCTTCAACGGCTAGGGCGTAGGTCATCGTCAGGTACGCGGTCTCGCGGTCCTTGCGGATCATCAGGTCCGAGGTGATCGCGATCAGCGGACGAGTTTTGTGAGCGTTGGTGGTCATGTTCTTCTCTTGTCGGCACAGCAGAGCGTGCGTGTGGAGGATTGATCGAATAGAGTGTGGTTATGTCACTACGGACGGTTCTGATATCGATGATTGTTGCCGGTCTGCTCGCCGGGATGGTGCTTCTTTCTCAGAGTGTGGGGAACGGTTCAGATGCGGCGGCTCCCAAGGCACGCACGATCGGGATCGATGCGGTCGCGATCCAGGAGATTCGGGTTCATTCTCCGCAGTATGGTACCCAGACGGCGAAGAAATCGGCGGGGAGCGTCGATGATTGGCAGCTGACGCTTGATCAATCCGATCGATCGGCATGGAAGGCGGATTCGACACGGATCCGGACCGTGCTACGGGCGCTGGCGTCGAGTGTTCTGACGGCTGTGGATGCCGAGGAGATCAGAGAGGCGTCGGGGACGCTCTCGCTGATTGACCGCGATGGACTCAATACGGAGCTTCGGTTTGCTCAGGAAGCTTCAGGGGGGCTCGTCCGCGTTGAGGTCGTGACCAGAGGCGAGGATGGTATCGCGACGGATCGCTGGTTCGGACGGATCGAGCGGTCGCTACGGGACTCGCTGATTGGTGACGGGCTCTCATCCTGGCGCTCGCTTGAGCTCTTTGAGATGACCATCCCTGATGTCGTCTCGGCGTATGTCCGAGCGGGCGAGAGCGAGACGTCGCTCATTCGGACAGATGCGGGCTGGCGCGTTGAGCCTTGGAATGTAGGGACGGATGCGGAGATGGTGCAGGGGCTTGTTGGGCTCTCGCTCGGACTCCAAGCTCTTCGCTACTATGACGACGCGGCGTACAGCGACACATTGACTGGACTGGATTCTCCAATCGCGGAGATCCGGATCGGAACGAAGGGTAGCGCCAGCTCCGCTGCTTCGATTGAGATCGGGTCCGGCGTTGATGCGAGCGGGAAGGAAGTGTTCGCGCGATACACTACTGCGGATGGGAGCTCAGCGGTCATCGCGGTCTCGACCGAGGGACTGAATCGGATCAAGCCGTCCCCGATCGCGTATGTCCAGCGGAGCGTGATAGGCGTGGATCAAACGCAGATCGCGCAGGTCCAGATCCTTGGGAGCGATGACCAGCTCTGGTTTGCGTGTCGACCTGATGCGGATTCGTGGATTCGGACGACGGATGACCAGCCGATCCCAGCGACTCCCAGCGAGATCGACGCGATCGAGCGTTTGGTTTACACACTGACGCGCGAGGAATCGGTGCGTGTGTATCCGACTGATCCGGGATTCGCTGAGGGTGTGGGTCGAGTGGGAACACTCGTCGTGACGCTGCGGGATGGGTCCGAGCTGCGCTACGGCGCCGGTGTCGAGTCGTACGGCGGATCGATTCGTCTGCACCTGATGCGTGGTCCGAGTGAACCCAACACGCTGGTCTGGGTGATGGGCAGCACGGAAGCCGCGGGGAGTGGTGCTTGGATCGCGGCGATGGGCACGCGCAGCTCGAACTGAAAAGCGTTGCTCGAACTGAAGAACTGATTCTGTCTCAGGCGTGGACTGAGCTGGACGCGGCGATGTCGGTCCGCAGCTGCATGCCTTTGAACTCGATGAGCTCGCACGCTTGGTACGCGCGGTCGCGTGCTTCCTCACGTGTCTTGCCGGTCGCGGTGACGCTCAGGACGCGTCCGCCGTTGGTGTAGAGGTCGCCCTTGGTCATTTTGGTTCCCGCGTGGTAGATGGTCACGCCGGGGAGTTGCTGTGCTTCTTTGACTCCAGTGATGACGTCCCCCTTGCGTGGGTTCTCTGGGTAGCCCTCAGCGGCGAGGACGATGCAGACCGCGTGGTCGGTCGAGAAGTTGATCTCGGCTTGGTCGAGCGTACCAGACGCCGTTGCGGTCAGCAGATCGATCGCGTCGGACTCCAAGAGCGTCAGAAGTGGTTGGCACTCGGGATCACCAAAGCGGACATTGAACTCGAGGACCTTTGGTCCCCCTGGAGTGAGCATGATCCCGGCGTAGAGAACGCCTTTGAAATCGATCTCGTCGCGCCGGAGTGCATCAGCAGTTGGGACGAGGATCTCCGCTTCGATCTGGTGGGCGAGCTCATCGGTGAGGGTGCCTGAGGGGCAGAACGCGCCCATGCCTCCGGTGTTTGGTCCCTCGTCGTTGTTCTTGAGCCGCTTGTGGTCCTGGCATGGCGGGAGCACGAGGATGTTTTTGCCGTCGAGGAGCGCGAGGACGGAGACCTCGGTGCCTTGGAGTCTCTCTTCGATGAGGATTTCCTTGCCCGCGTCTCCGAATGCTTTTTTGCGGAGGATCTGGTCGATCGCTCCGAGCGCCTGGTCCATCGTGCTTGGGACGATGACGCCTTTACCTTTCGCGAGTCCGGTCGCTTTGACGACGTAAGGTTCCTCGCGGGTTTTCATGTATTCGTCCGCGTGGTCCGCGTCTTTGAAGACCTTGCCCTCGGCGGTTGGGATCGAGGCTCCGCGCATGACCTGCTTCGCGTAGGACTTGTCCGCTTCGAGCTGAGCGCCGCGACTGGTGGGACCGAAGATCATCCGTGTTGAGCCGTCGGCTCGTTTGGCGAGCTTGTCGGCCCACCCTTCAGCAAGGGGGTCCTCTGGTCCGATGACGACGAGGTCGATGTTGTTGCTGTCACAGAACTGGTTGAGGCGGTAGAACTTCTCGTTCTCGAACTCGACATCGATCGGCTGGGCGAGGGCCGCGATCCCTGGGTTGGACATCCCGGTGGCGTAGAGCGTCCCGAGCTTGGGGGATTTGGAGATCGCGAGAGCGAGGGCGTGCTCGCGTCCTCCAGCGCCGATGAGGAGGACGTTGATCGGAGCGGTCGAGTTAGTAGGCGGGGCTGCGTTCATGGGGTGATCTTAGGCGACAGCGGGTCGTGCAGGGGCGTAAAAAAACCGGGAGCATGCTCCCGGTTTGGTGTGATTGATGGGGTCGATCGCTTACGGGCAACCCGCTCCGAACTCAGCGAGGAAGAGACTGACGTCGAGGAAGTTCATGTCGCCGTCGTTGTTGAAGTCCGCCATGCGGCTTGACTCTCCGAAGAGCTTGAGGAACATGCTGACATCGAGGAAGTTGAGGTCTCCGTCGCCGTTCATATCTGCTCGGCATTCCTTGGAGGGCTCTGGGAAGGTGGACAGGTCAGACATGATGAAGTCTGGGTCCAGCCCATCACCAGCGGAGAGACCAACGATCGCGTCACCAGAGTCGATGTTCTCGTATGAGATCACGATGGTGCCGTCGAAGTGGAGCTCGATCTGGAAGGTGTTGTTGTTGGTTGAGGAATACTCGGTCACGGCGTCGTAGCTCACGACCATGCGATCGGCGAGTTGCTGACGGTACACGGTTCCCGATGACGAAGGGTTGAGGTCGTCAAAGAGTCCCGAGATACGAGGTGTATCGAAGTGGTCGTCCAGATCCTCGGTGTAATCGGTATCCGATCCGCCGAGGGTGATGTATCCGTTGGAACCGATCCAGATCGAGGTGTAGGACTCGCCGTAGAGCATGACGCTGTTGCCACCGGTGATGCTGATGTTCTCAGAATCATCGTCGGAGAGCGATACGAAGGAACCATCGGTTGGCTCAAATGGCAGCACGCCGCCTTCGAGTGCTTCGATGTAGCCCTTATATCCTTCAGGTCCTGCATCCGGGACAAACGTGAGCTTCATGCCTTCGAGGTCAAGCCCGTTGTCGAACTCTTCGGTGAAGAAGTCTGGGATGTCTGGGGTGGTGAAGGCGTAGCCCGCGCCGCCGTTGTCGTCGGTGCTCATGTTCCCGGCTGCGTCCATCGCGTCGACGACGAAGACGTAGGAGGTCTCATCGGTCAGTCCGCTGACATTGACGCTCTGGGAGGTGCTGAAGCTATTGGCGCTGATGGAGTCGTTGAGGGCTCCCATGCTGGTGCCGTAGCGGAAGGTCGCGCTGGAGGCTTCGTCGAAGTCTGCGTTGAGGGTCGCGTTGCGTGCCTCGACGTTGGTCGCTGAAGCTCCGAGGACAGTCGGGGCGGTGCAGTCCACGCTCATCGTCGATTCGACGAGGACGTTGGTGTTGCCCTCGCCGTCGTCGGCGTCGATGTAGCTCGCGGTGACGGTGTCGCCCTCGCTGATGAGCAGGTCGGAACCGGCGGTGTCTGCGAAGGAGAAGGAGCCGAGGAACGCGGCGGATTCCGGCGCGGTCTCGGTGAGGGTGAGCATGAATCCAGCATCGGAGTCCGACGAGATCATGACATCAACCGTGTCCACGATGAGGTCGGAGGTGTTGAGGTCACAGTCGATGACCTGGACGCCTGTAGTCCCGGCACACTGGACGAGCGAGGAACCGAGCGAGACGATTCCTGCGGATGAACAGTTGACGAGGAAGCCGTTGGCGACGGCACCGAAGGTCTGGGTTGGTCCCTCGGCGATGTTGAATCCGGAGACTTCGACGGTGTACGCGCCTGCTGGTGCGTTGTCGATCTGGACCTGCTCGATGTTGTTGAGTCCGTCACGCACATTGCGGACAGCCGGACTGTTGGGGCTGTTTGGGTTGAGCGTCCATGGGAGGTAGGTGTTGGAGTTGGCGTCGATGATCGTGAGATCGAGGTCGTTGACCAGCGAAGGCGAGACGTTGGGAGCGCCTGGAGCGTCGTCCCACGCGATGGTGACCTTGAGGTCGCCGCCATCGTGGATGACGACGAAGCGGTAGACGCTTCCTTGTCCGACCTCGGCTTCGATGATGTTTTCCGCGATGACGGTATCGATCGCGGCATCAGCACGGACGGAGCCGTAGCCATACTGGTAGTCCGGACCGGTGTTCCCGCGATCCTCGGCGGTGTTGGCGAGAAGCGCTTTGAGCGTTGAGTTCCGCAGGTCATCGCGGTCCGGGAAGGTATCGCGGTACTGCTGGAGGATCAACGCGGAGATGCCGGTGACAGTCGGTGCCGCCATGGAGGTCCCGCACTTGACGCCGTAGCTTGTGAATCCGAAGGAAGAGAGCGAGGTCACGCCCCCATCAGCGCCGACTTGGCAACCTGGTGCGGAGATGTCCGGCTTGATTCGCCCGTCGTCGGTTGGACCCCACGATGAGAAGTCGCTTGAGCCATCGGTATCGGAGTCAACCGAGCCGACCGCGATGTGGTTCTTCGCACATGCTGGTGGTGCGGTTGAGTAGAACTCGCCGTGGTTTCCTTGGTCATCGCCTTGGCAGCGGAAGGATTGGCGTTCGTTGCCGTTGGCCCAGACGATACGGAACGGGCTTCCCAGTGAACCGCGTGCGATGGAGTCGATGAGCTCTGAGGTGATCCCGTAGTTTCCTGTCCAATCACATGGGTATCCGTTGGGCGCGGTGTTGGTCCCGATGGAGTTGTTCGAGAGGTCTACGCCGTAGGTGCCGATCGCTTCGGTGTAGTCGGCTTCGATGTCACCTGGATCGGTGTAGAGGAAGCCTTGGGACAAGCCACCCTCTTGCTCGAAGCCGTAGGAGATGAGCTCGACTGCTGGCGCCATCCCTCGGTGATTCCCGCTCGAAGCGGTGCCGTCACCGCCGACTGTGCCGCCGACGTGGGTCGCGTGGTCTGAGGTTCCCGCGGTGTCTGAGGCGCCGACGGTCATGCGTCCGTCGATGTCCGCGTGGTTGGCCATGCGTCCGCCGTCGTAGATCATCGCGGTGATGCCCGAGCCGTCGAGGTTGTATGGAGCGGTCTGGACTTCATCGACGTTGGTCAGATCTCTGTTGGATGCGTTGAGCTCGGTGAATCCCGGTAGTGGTGGCTCGGCCCACATCACGGCGTCGTCGCTTGCGAGCGCGTCGATCTGGGATGCGGGCATGTGGAAGACCGCGGAGTTGACCGAGTCGATGTGGGAGTTGACACGAGCGCCGAGCTGCTGAGCGATGCGTGCGGACTCGGTGATGTAGTCAGCGTCCTTGTGGAACTTGACGATCACCGCGATGGTCGGATCGACCCCCTCGCGCGTGTAATCTTCAAGCAGGATTGATTCTTTGTTGGCGCGTTCTTTGAGAGCGGACTTGCCGACGGCGCCTTGGCTCGAGACGGCCCAGGGGTGGATCACGCCGGAGATCAGGTCTTTGTGGAGCTTGTGGTGACGCTTGATCTCCGAGACGTTGACGAGTGTCGAAGCGGAGAGCGTCGCGACATTGGCGTTCTCATCCAGCGAAGCGAAGTAGTTGGTTGAACCAAGCGAGCTGAGCAGGGTGAGCCCCTGTGCTTTGAGCAGCGCACGCTGGTTCGGAGTGATCGGCGAGGAGAAGGAGACGAGCACACGTGATTGGTGCTCACGCGATGCGAGCTCGGAGAGCGTGGTCGCGATCTGTGTTGGGTTCATCTGTCCGACTTGATCTGCGAGCCCGTTGGACCATCGGAGGTGACTTGATACTGCTGACGCTTGTTGTGGTGCCGCGAGGGTTGTCCCCGAGAGCGTAGCGATGGCGAGCGCTCCGCACAGACTGCGGGGCGTCAAGATAGATGGACGCATGGTGATCTCCTGTATTGATCGCAAACAGACCGATAACGCGGCTACACGAGCGCCGCTGGAGCGCCCATAGTCTCAGAATGCGGGCATCCTGTCAAGCGGTGATCGATCGAAATGCGTCTAAAAACCGATCAAATCAAGCGATCGCGTGTAGGGTTAACCCTTCACTTCGTCCTTGCAGATCTCGACGACCTTGTACCGATCGACGAGGAACGCTTTGCCCTCGTCGGTGCGTTTCTTAAACTCGACCTGTCCTTGATCGATCGTCTTGGACGAGACGATGATGCGGAGCGGGATGCCGACGAGGTCCGCGTCCTTGAACTTGGGACCTGGACGCTCGTTCCGGTCATCAACCAGCACGTCGATCCCCTCCTCGCGGAGTTCTTCAGCGAGCGTGAACGCGTGGTCGAGCACACCCTCGTCGTTGGGCTTGATCGTGATGATGTGGACGTGGTACGGAGCGATCGCGATGGGCATGATAATCCCGTTGTCGTCGTGCGAGGACTCGATGCACGACGCGAGCGTGCGCGAGACACCGATGCCGTAGCACCCCATGATGACGTCCTGGTTCTTCTGGTTCTTGTCGAGGACGCTGAGGCCCATCGCTTTGGAGTATTTGGTCCCGAGCTTGAAGATGTGCCCCACTTCGATGCCGCGTTTGGCTTCGAGGAACGCGCCCTGAGCGCGTGGTGACGGATCACCCGCTTCGGCGTTACGAATATCAGCAACCACGGCTTTGTCCTTCGCAGACGCAAGATCACGCGACCAGTTGAACCCAGTGATGTGGTGATCCTTCTCGTCAGCGCCGGTGGCCCAGCTCGCGTTGTTGAGCGCATCTGGATCGATGACCATGACCAGATCGAGTTTGTCGAGCATCTTGGGCGAGACGTATCCGATCGCGAATCCCGCGGAGCTCGCTTCTTTCTCGTCGGCGAGTTCGACACCGACCCCGATCGCGTCGCGGACCTTGCCCTCGTTGACCTCGTGGTCTCCGCGGACCACCGCGAGGACCCAGCGCGGCGAATCTTCGACCGATCGCATCACGATGGTCTTGAGCATACCCGCGGCATCGGTTCCCAGATGCTCAGCGACGAGGTTGATTCCCGGCATGCCTGGGGTGTGGTGCTTGGTGACTTCGGAGGTTGATTCGTGGTCCCACGAGAATGACCGCTCGCCGATCTCCGCCTTCTCAACGTTGGCGGCGTAACCGGATTCTGGACAAACCAGGATCGTGTCTTCGCCGTTGACGCAGTTGACCATGAACTCGTGCGATGCCGAGCCTCCGATCGGTCCGGCCTCGGCTTCGACTGGAGAGAAGTCCAATCCGCAGCGGGTGAAGATGTTCGTGTACGCTTGGTACATCTTGTCGTAGGTCGCGTTGAGTCCTGCTTCGCCTTCAAGCTCGAGGTGGAACGAGTACGCGTCCTTCATGATGAACTCTCTACAGCGCAGCAATCCCGCACGCGGACGGAACTCGTCGCGGAACTTGGTCTGGATCTGGTAGAGGTTGAGCGGGAACTGCTTGTAGCTTGTGAGACAGCCGCACATCAGGTCGGTGATGACTTCCTCGTGGGTCGGTCCCAGAGCCGTGTTGCGTCCGTGACGATCGGTGAGCTGGAAGAGGAGATCGCCGTAGTCTTGGTCGCGTTTGGTTCCCTCGTAGAGTTCCATTGGCATGAGCGCGGGCATGAGCATCTCCGACGCGCCGGCGGCATCGAGCTCTTCTCGGATGATCTGCGATATCTTCTGGAGCGAGCGCCACGCGAGGGGGAGGTAGTTGTAGATCCCCGATCCCACAGGACGGATGTATCCCGCGCGGGTCATGAAGATGTGCGAGGGCATCTGTGCGTCCGACGGGGCTTCCCGCGTGGTTGGGATGAGGGTCTGTGACCAGCGGTGGACGACGGCTTGTGAACTGTTCTTGGACATAGTCCATGAGTGTATTCAGCGGCGTTTGGATTGACCGCTGTTTACGGCGTCGAATTCAGGACTCGGACCAGCTCTTGTTCAGCTCTTGACGGCATTGGATTCGGTCATCGGGCGATGCTCGAGCATCGATGCCGTGGTGGGCTGCTGATTCCAGCACTTGAAGTGGTCGCGGGCATCGGGGAGTGTCGCGTCGGTCCACCAGCAGGCGTTGATGGGCACATTGAGGTCCGCGGCAAGATCGGAGAGCTCGCGGTTGGTGAGATCGATAATCGGAGTCTCGATGCTAACCTCGACGCCCCCTTGTTCCTGAGCATCGAGCGTTGCAAGACGCGCGGCGAGCAGCGCTCGATCAATCGCGACAGCGATGGTTTCGAGATCCGCATTCTGGTCCGCGTTGTCCGTTGGCTCCGATGCACGGATCGGCCAGATGACGCGTTTGAGTCCCAGCTCAATCGCGACATTGGCGGCATCGAGCAGCATCCGAGTCTGGTGTGTCCCAAGTGTCGCGGGCATGCTGCGAGAACCAGTCTCTTCGGGATATCCCGCTCGGTCGCGGATCACAGGCAACGAGAGCAGGTCCGCTTGCATTTCAATAGCCCGATCGATCGCCGGGATGCGAATGTCCATATCCGTCTGCGAGGTCCACCACGCGGGGTAGAGACGCGTGGAGTCCTTGCTTGGTTGCTCCGCAGCCATGGACGAGAGGACCAGTGAACCCAGTCCGGCATCGGTGATCAATAAACACGGCTCATTGGGAAAGCGTGGGATCTGCATACATTGAATATATCGGATTTTGAGCGTTGCGGGGAGCAATCACGACCAAATCTCAGGGAGATCAGCTCACGCAATCACGTGATTGGGGGTCGGCTCGCGGTATTCATCCAGATCCACGCTCCGGAAGTACTCGATGGTTCTCGAGAGTCCTTCTTCGAACTGGATCGTTGGGGTCCAGTCGAGGAGTCGCTTGGCTCGGGTGGTGTCGGGTTTGCGCTGCATCGGGTCATCTTCAGGAAGGTCGCGGTAGACGATGCTGGATTTGGATCCGGTCATCTCGATCGTCATCTCCGCGAGCTGCTTGATGGTGAACTCGCCCTCATTGCCGAGGTTCACAGGCATGTGGATGTCGTCTCCAGACGTGTTCATGAGTCGCATCAGTCCCTCGACGAGGTCGTCGCGGTAGCAGAACGAGCGGGTCTGGGAGCCGTCTCCGAAGATGGTGATGTCCTGATCCATGAGTGCTTGGAGGATGAAGTTGGAGATCACGCGTCCGTCGAATGGGTGCATGCGCGGTCCGTAGGTGTTGAAGATGCGCGCGATGCGGATGTCGAGTCCGTGTCTGCGGTGGTAGTCCATGAACAGGGTTTCCGCGGCGCGTTTGCCTTCGTCGTAGCACGCGCGTGGTCCGAGTGTGTTGACGTTGCCTCGGTAGGACTCTGGTTGCGGATGGACGATCGGATCGCCGTAGATCTCGGAGGTGGACGCTTGGAGGATTTTGGCGTTGCAGCGCTTGGCCATCCCGCAGGTGATGATCGCGCCCATGACGGAGGTCTTCATCGTCTTGATGGGGTTGTACTGGTAGTGACCTGGCGCGGCAGGGCACGCGAGGTTGTAGATCTCGTCAACCTCGAGCCAAATCGGGTGGGTGATGTCGTGGCGGATGAGCTCGAAGTTGTTGTGGTCGAGCAGATGGAGCACGTTGGATTTCTGGGAGGTGAAGAAGTTGTCCAAGCAGATGACGTCATGACCCTGTGCGATGAGTTTTTCGCACAGGTAGGATCCCAAGAATCCAGCACCGCCGGTGACGAGCACGCGTTTCATAGGCATGGATCTTGTTCTCCGTGGCTTGAGTTCCTGAATGGTCGTATCGGTCATTGATTCACCGTGCTGTGTTGATTCTGGTGGATTTCTGCGAGTTCTGACGCGTATTGACGGATCGCCTCCGCGGGAACCAGTGCGGGCTCCCACCCCAGGCCTGCTTTGGTCTCGGACATATCGGCGCAGGTGTAGTGCTGATAGCTCTGGACCATCTGCTCCGGCATCGGGATGTAGTCAGGGGGCATCGAGGTCCCCAGCGCTTCATTGATCGCGTCAACGATCGCGTTGAATGTCGTGACGCGTCCCGAACCGAGGTTGTAGATCCCCGGCTTGGCTGATGACTTGGCGGCGGCGAGCGTGCACGAGACCACGTCGTCGACATGAACCTGATCGCGTTGATGCTGTCCATGCTCGAAGATCTTTGGGTTGTTTCCGCTGAGCATCTGCTGGGTCAGGTTGTAGACCATCGACGCCATCCGTCCCTTGCGGGATTCTCCTGGGCCGTAGACGTTGAAGTAGCGGAGACCGACGACCTGGGGACGTTTGCCTGACTCGATCATCGCTTGCTCGAATGCTCGATTGGTTTCCACATCCATGAGCCATTTCGAGAAGCCGTAGACGTTCATGGGATTCCCCGCGGCTTCGATCGGGAACGGGGTTTCCTGCGCGGCTTGGGGAGGAGTGCCGTAGGTCGCGGCGGAGGACGCGTAGACGAGAGGGATCTCAGACTCAATGCACGCGTCGAGGATATCGATGAACGGCTCGGTGTTGACCGAGATCATCTGCTTCTCATCGAGCACGAGCGTGTCGGTGATCGCGGCGAGGTGGAAGACCGCCTTTGGTGCGAGTCCCATGATCGCGGGTTGCCAGTTCAGATCCGTGATGGAGTCGGGCATGATCGTGCCGCGAAACGGACCGGCGTTGTGGCGCTCGCACGCCTCGACGATGTTCGCGTATGACCCAGTGGTGAAATCGTCGACGACATAGAGACGTGCTTCCGGCTTATCGCGCTGCAGTCGTGCAACGAGGTTTGAGCCGATGAATCCGGCGCCGCCGGTAATGATGTAGACTGGATTCGTCGTGGACATGGGAAGATTCTAGGTCTGGGACTCGACAGAATCGCGTGCCTATCTAGCGAGGTTATGGGTCCAGCGGCGGGAGCTTGAGCGTCTGACCGACACGGATCGCGTCCTTTGATCTGAGTTGATCGCGGTTGGATTCGTAGATGAAGTCCGCGTGACGAGCTGAGCCGTAGAAACGCTGTGCGATCAGCGAGAGCGAGTCTCCGGATTGCACGATGTAATTGACCACGGCTTGCTCTTGATCGCTTGAATGATCTGGTTCTTCTGTATCATCTCCGGCATCAACGATCCCCTGGATGTTGTTGGGATCGACAGGGATTCGAAGGGTCATCCCCTCGCGGAGCTTGAGCGGATCGACGCGTGGATTGGCCCGCGCGATGACGTTCCACATGGACGATCTGCCGTAATACCGCTCGGCGATATCTTGCATGATCTCGCCGCGGACCACGGTGTGGGTCCGAAACTCTGGAGGGATGAGTCTCGGCTGGTTGCGGGTCTGGACCGGCTCGGTGTTCGTGGATTCAGGCGCGGGAAGAACAAGCAACTGCTGGGTGGTTGGTCGCTCGGGTTCTTCTTCAATCTGCGTTGATTCTTCGATTGGATCGTCTACGGGCTCGTCTATGAGCTCGGGTGTCGAGATCGATATCCTCGGCTTGGTCGAGCCGCCGGGCTCCCAGGCCCAGTAGACACCGATCCAGATCAGCACGAGCACGCACAGTCCGGTGTAGAGCTTTGATGAACGATCTTCCATGGTGGAATCCTTCATCGGTAGTGTACCAAGATTCCCGCGAAGATGTATCAGCCCTCTGGGAGTTCAAGCTGCTCGGCAGCGGTTGACTTGGACGTGTCTTTCTTCCGCGACCAGACGAGGGGCGCCGCGACCGCGATCGAGGAGTAGGTACCGACCATCACACCTGCGAGGAGCGCGAACGAGAACGCACGCACACCCTGACCGCCGTAGACGTACAGGATCAGCACAGCGAGCAGGGTGGTGCCCGATGTGATGACGGTACGCGAGATGGTCTCGTTGATGGACTGGTTGATCACTTCCTTGGACGCGTAGGACAGCTTGCCACGATTCTCACGGATGCGGTCCATGATGACGATCGAGTCGTTGAGCGAGTAACCGATGATGGTCAGCATCGCCGCGACTAGGTTGAGGTCGATCTTGAAGGGCTCGATCAGGAGCATCTTGGCAATGTCAGCCAGTGCCGCTTGGTCGTAGACTATCTCGGCGAGTGCGATCAGACCGATCGCGGTCAGCACGTCGTGGGTGAGTGCCGCGATCGCTGCTGCTGAGTAGCGGACCGAACCGAAGCGGACCCAGATGTAGATCAGGATAAGGAGCAGCGAGAGCAGGACCGCCGCGAACGCGGTCGCTCGGAAGTCCTCCGCGATTGCTGGGGAGAAGTTCTGGACGCTGAGCTGATCCGACGAGGTCGTCAATGCGGCGCGGATGAGGTCCCACTCGCGGCTCGCGATCTCTGATGTCCACGCGTCGGCGTTGTCGAAGTACGTCAGCCCCTCGTCCACGCTCAGGAGCACGAATGAGCTGACCGCGGTTTCATCACCCTCGAGGACGATGATCTCGAACTGACGTCCTAGACAGTCGGAGAAATCGGTCTTGCGACGTGTGATGTCCAGACGCGACTCGATGCTCTCGAGCGTCGGGGTTGGTTCGATGTCTTCGACGAGGATCGCGACGCCTCCGATGTAGTCGGAGACGCTGTTGCGATACTCCGGACGCGCGATATTCTCACCGAGACGCCCCGAGAGGAGCGGATAGACCGAGGCGCCGGCGATGTTGTCACTCTGCGCGTAACGGAACGTGAGCGCTGGAGGCGCGTCCAGCATGTCCTGGAACTCACCGCTGATCGCGTTGTCCACGGCTTCACGATCGGTCGCGAAGGTCTTGATGATGAACTTGTCTGAAGTGATGCCGTCTGACTGTGGGTTGACCGGGATGATTTCCGCAGCGCGGAGCGGACGGATCGCTGACTCTTCAGCGACCTCTTCTCCGAGCTGGTGGACGCGGTCCTCGATCTCCGCACGCGTGGAGGTCAGACGCGGCGATGATGGATCGTCCGAATCCGAGTGCTTGAGACTCATGGTGACCTGTGTACCACCACGGAACTCGGTGTCGAGCATCTTCTCGCCTTGGAAGATGATCATCCCGATACCGAGACCGACGTAGCAGAGCGAGATCACGAGGAAGACCCAGCGGAGACCGATCCAGTTGATGTTTGGCTTGAGCAATCGCTCGATCGGTTTGATGACCGTTGGGAGCATGGCGAGCTTCTTGATGCGGATCTTGTCCACCAGAAGGCTCATAATGATGTGGTTGATGAACAACGCACTGACCATGGTACAGATCACACCGATTCCCAGCGTGATCGCGAAACCCTTGATCTCCTGCGTGCCCACGTTGGCGAGCACGAAACAGACGATGAGGTTGGTGACGTTGCCGTCAACGATCGAGGAGAGTGCTTTCTGGTAACCCAAACGCACGGCTTGACGCAGATCAAGACCTCGGTTGAGCTCTTCACGGACACGCTCGTAGATCAGCACGTTTGCGTCCACCGCCATACCGAAGGTCAGGATGATGCCTGCGATACCTGGGAGCGTCAGCGATGCACGCGAGAGCGCCAGAGCGCCGAGGATCAGGATCGCGTTTGCGGAGAGACAGACCACCGCGACAACCCCATACCCGAGGTAGTAGACGAACATGAAGACCGAGACGACGATCAACGCGATGATCCCGGCTTGGACACCTGCTTCGAGGTTGTCCTGACCAAGATCAGGCGCGATGGTGTTCTCGGAGATCGGCTCAGCGGAGATCTTCGCTTGGAGCGAACCAGCGGTCAGCACGCGGACGACGTAGTCGATTTCTTCAGGGGAGAAATCGCCCTCGATGATGCCGGAGCTGGTGATGCGTGAGTTGAGGCGCGGAGCGGTGTAGACCTCATCGTCGAGGAGCACGGCCATATTCGCGCCGGTGTTTGGACCAGTGAGCTCGCCGAGACGATTGGCGCCCGATGGGTCCATCGAGAACCCGATCGCGGGACGACCGAGCTGGTCAACGGAGCGGCGTGAGTTGTCAACTTTCCATCGCCCGTCGTCTTGGGTCATGCGGAGGCCGCGTGTGTCCCAGCAGAGCATGTAGTAATCGCCCTCGTACTCCTCGACCACGTATCGGTAACGCGAGGCGAAGTACGTCGCGGGATCAGCGATCATCGCGTTGTAGCCGTCAACGGAGTCGAACCAGCTCTCGAGCTTGTTGAGCTTGAACCAGCGTGCATCGCGGGTGCCCGATTGGGTTGGGCCGCCGTTGCGGAGTTTCTCACGCAGGGATGCTTCTTCAGGGTGGGTGTAGCTCGATGTCCCCGATCCCGACGGGTCAACGGTGATACGGAAACTCAGCACACCAGCCGCTTGGACAAGCCGCTTGAGGTCCGCGGTGTCGTCGAGCGAGTTGCGGTTGGCGCTGTAGAAGTCGTAGGCCTCGATGACCTTGTCGAGCTGGTCGTTGAGGTCGGGGTAGCGCTCGCGGATGCGGTTGAGCGCCCGCTCACGCTCGGACGGGAGCGTCACGACGGTGTCGGCGGCTTCGTCGCGGATGGTCTTCTGCTCGGTAGACTGCTCAAGCGCCCGACGGACGTCCTGAGGAGAGATAGCGCTGTCGAGCACGGTATCGCGTGCGGCTTCGTACGCGAGCTCAGCTTCCGCTGCTCGATTGACAACGTCATCCAGAACATTTTCCGGTGTGTCCGCGTTAATGGAGAGGACATCGACCTGCTGACGGAATCGCTCCGCGTCGTCGTACGCTTTGGCGGCTTCGTTGAGCAGAACAAGGATCTTGGGGCTGTTGGCCCCCATACGCTCGATCTGAGCAGTGCGCTCTTCGCTGTCGAGGGCCATCACACGCTCGAACTCGTCGGCGTCGATCGAGGTCACGCCGAGCTTCGCGAGCTCGTCTTCGAATCCCTTGCGGAGGTTCTTGACGTAATCGCTGGGGAGCGGCATCGTAATCTCGATGCGGTCCTGTCCTTGCGAGACGATCTGGATCTCGTAGAGGCCATTGGGGTCGATACGCTTTTTGAGGACCTCGATGACCTTCGGGATGACCTGCGACGCGGTCTCGGTGCGGTCGATCTGGACGGAGTAGACCAGCGACGCACCGCCGCGGAGGTCTTTACCGAGTCCGATGGTTTTGGATGGCGGGTTGGCTGCCCAGAACGCCATGACCAGCATGATGATGGCGATGATCGAGTTTCGAGTAAAGTGACGCATGCAATGCCTCTTGATAACCGGTGGGTCCGGCGGATGAATAACTTTATTTACGGCTTGGATTCGGCGACTTCAGCCGTAGCTTCTTCTGTGCTTGGTGTCGACTTGGATTGGATCACTGTGGTGATCGATGAACGCGCGACACGTATTCTTGTGTTTGATGCTCGATCAGTTTCAAGAAGCACCTCGTCGTTCTTGAGTTCGATGATGGTCCCGATGATCCCGCCCGCGGCGCGGACCTTATCTTTCTTGCCGAGCCCCGCCATGAGTGCGGCGTGCTTCTTGCGTTCCTTGCGACCAGAGAGCGAGGTCATGATCAAGATCCCGGCCATCATGACGAGCATGATGGGGAGCAGTGATCCCATGCCGCTGCTGGGACGAGCGGTGCCTCCGGCTCCAGGATCGCCGGGAGTTCCCAGCGCTGTTTGACCAGTCGGGGAACCAGAGGGGGCTCCGAGGACGCCTCCGGCAGAACCGGAGTCTTGGGCGAGGAACGGATGTGTGCTCCACATGAGTGTGGGTGGGCTGATGTCCATGCAGCGATACCTTTCATGTCCCTGACGGGTGAATCCCGCTGGGCAGGGATGGTAGGTCACCGGATCGGTCAGGATGGGGCAAATCTGGTCAGGATTCGGGTTTAGAACGACTCAACCAGTTCTTTGAGGTGTGGACGCACGGCGATGAGCCCGTCCCAGCTGCCCGCATCGATCGCTTCTCGCAGGTCATGCGTCAGACGCTGGAAGAATCGGAGATTGTGGAGCGTTACCAAGATCGGTCCGAGCATCTCGCCGGTCATGAACAGATGCCGAATGTATCCGCGTGTGAATGGTTGTCCGTCTGGGGTGTCCCAGCCGTAATTGCTGGGATTGCACGCTTGGCAGTCACATCCCGGCTCGATTGGGAGTGGGTCTCTCGCAAATGTCGCGTTGCGGAGACGGATCTGCCCGTTGCGTCCCGGCTCTGTGGTGAACGCGTTGGCGTTGCGTCCGTTGCGTGTCGGGAGCACGCAGTCGAACATATCAACCCCAGACATCACGGCGGAGACAATATCACGCTCGTATCCAACCCCCATCAGGTACCTGGGTTTGGTATCGGGCATCTTTGGAGCGGTGTGTCGGACGATGCGTGCGATGTCCTCGGTGGACTCCCCCACCGCGACGCCACCGATCGCGTAGCCCGGAAGATCGATGTTGCAGATGCGCTCGACGGACCAGTCGCGTTGCTCCAGATCTGTCCCGCCTTGGACGATACCGAAGAGTGATTGCTCCTGAGGACGGCTGTGCGACGCTTTGCATCTCTCGAGCCAGCGGACGGTCCGCTCGTTGGCGATCGTGAGGCGCTCCGCGTGGTCGTATTGCTTTCGCTTGGACGTGTCGCGACGAGCGGCGTGGCGCAAGCGGGTTTGATTGACTGGTCCGGCTTTGGGATCCACAGAGGGCGGACAGTCGTCGAATGCCATCATGATGTCGGGTCCGAGCTCGTTCTGGACACGCATCGCGATCTCGGGGTTCATGCGAACCATGGAGCCGTCGAGGATGGATTTGAACGACACGCCGTCCTCGTCGATCGCGTTGATGTCTGCCATCGAGTAGGCCTGGTATCCACCGGAGTCGGTAAGGATCGGGCCGTTCCAGTTCATGAACTTGTGGACGCCTCCCATGTCGCGGATGAGTTCTGATCCAGGACGCAGCATGAGGTGGTAGGTGTTGTTGAGGAGGATCTGCGATCCTGTTTCTTTGACCTGCTGTGGGAGGATGCCCTTGATCGTTGCTCTGGTCCCGACGGGCATGAACGCGGGTGTTTGGAACGAGCCGTGGAGCGTCTGAACGGTTCCTGAGCGAGCGTTTCCGAGCGTGGAGTGGATTTCAAAGTTCAGCGGCTGGGTCATCGAGCAAGCGTAGGTCGAGCTCAGCTTGCGTTCCGCTGGTTCTTGCTCGCTTCGTTGAGTGTCCGCTTCTCTTTCTCGCTCAGCGATCCGATCCCGGATTGAGCGACCTTGTCGAGGATGCGATCGATCTCATCACTGCTCGGAGATCCCTTTTTTGGTTTGGATTGCTTGGGCTGCTTACCACGCTTTGTTCCACTCTTGGAGCGTGAGTCGTTGAAGACGTCGAAGAAGTCCATGAGGTGATGCGAGTTGCGGATGAAGTAGTATCCCGCGATCGCGCCGCCGACGTGGGCTGCCTCTCCTCCGGCGTTGCTTGATCCAACAAGGAGTTGGAAGAGTGCGAGTCCGACGTATCCATACGCGAAGAACTTGAGCTTCATCGGGATCGGAGGGAAGAGCAGTTGGACAGTCGTGTTGGGGCTGATGTGGGCGCACGCGACGATGACCGCGAACACACCCGCGGATGCGCCGATGAGGGGCGTATCGAAGCTGTTGGTCAGCAGACCGGGAATGCTGGCACCGGTGAGGTTTCCTAAAACGGTGAGGATCGAGAACAACAAACCACCAGCAAGACCACAGACCAGATAGAACGCGAGGTACTTCTTGCCTCCGAGGTATTGCTCGACCATGGGACCAAAGATCCAGAGTCCGAACATGTTCATCCCGACGTGCCAGATGCTTGAGGGGTCGTGCAGGAACTGGAAGGTGATCAGTCTCCAGACTTCCAATCGCTGGAACCCATCGACGATGGTCAGCGATCCGGCGCGGTAGAGACCCGGGAAGAGCACGGTCACGGCGAGGATGTGGATCACGATATTGATCACGATGACCCAGGTGTTGACCGACCATCCGGGCGAGCGGACGAGCATCCCCTGCCCTCGGCTCGGCGGACCTCCGAAGCCGGATCCTGAGCGGTTGTAATCTCGATCATGAATGCCCATAGCGGAGGATGCCTCTCTTTGCGGGACTGGAGTCAGGAATGATTGGGAGAATCAGCCGTTTCCTTCCGATTTTCGGCTCGATTCGGTCGCTTTCTTGAGAGTTCGGCGTTCACTGCGGCTCAGCGATTCAATTCCGGAAGTTGAGATCTTTTCAAGGACCCTGTCAAGATCCGCTTGATCCGGGGTGTCGGACTCCTCAGGTTGGATTTCGGGCTCGAAACTCTGAGTCGCTGAGAATCCAGGGACCATATCGGCGTAGCTCAGGAACTGCAATCGGCGCCGCTCGAGCGTGCCGATGATGCCGCAGACAATCGCGATCACCAGCAGGATCACCGCGTCCTGGAACAGGATGCCGAGGAGACCCACAGCGGTCGCGACCCAGAGTCCGATGAACGCGGCTTGGTGTCGCGCCGCGATGTCTCCCTTGGATCGCGCGAGCCAGATACGAAGAACAGTTGATCCATCGAGCGGGAGCATCGGGACCAGATTGATGACCAGCAGGATCAGATTGACCACATGGAACGCCCAAATCGCGACGAGCCACCATGGAGTCGTGAGGTCTGAAGCGAGTTCCAGCGTGTAGATCGACGAGGACGGCTGCAAAGGATGGAAGACCACCGCATCCCAGCCGCCGGTGAAGAGCACAAGCGGGATCATGAAGATCGGGATCAACGCTACATGCAGCGCGATCCCTGCGAGCGCGGTGCGGAGTTCAGCGATCGGTTTGGGGTCTTCAAACTGAGCGGGCTCGAGTCCGCCGAGGGGCCAGAGCATGCGGAGCTCGGACTGCCCTCCGTTTCGGCGTGCGACGAATGTGTGCGCCATCTCGTGCAGCAGCACCAAGAGCAGCAGCGCGATGAGCATCGGGAAGATGAACACCGCGCCGGCTTTGTGTCCCGGCAGCGTGAAAATCAGCTGCCCCAGCAGGTAAAGCACCATCAGCAGATGGACTTTGTACTGAGTCCCAGCAATCTTGACAAGCGGGAATCCCCACGCGAGTGGGTTCTCGCCGTCGCCGAAAATCCGCGCGAGGACTTTCTTGACGCCCGCGAAGCGGTCGCCGTCGTCGTCATACGAGGATTTCCATTCTGACTGACCCATACGAGAGATGGTACCGGCTTCAACTCAACCGGTTCCGAATCATCAGTGGTTCCAGGTCGATGAGCCGTAGATCGCGGAGTCTCCGAGTTCCTCAGCGATGCGGAGGAGCTGGTTGTACTTCGCGTTGCGATCGGATCGACACGGAGCGCCGGTCTTGATCTGTCCACAGTTGGTCGCGACCGCAAGATCAGCAATGGTCGAATCTTCTGTCTCTCCAGAGCGGTGGCTCATCACGCAATTGAACTTGTTGCTCATCGCGTAGTTCACCGCGTCGAAGGTCTCTGACAACGATCCGATCTGGTTGACCTTGACGAGCACAGCGTTCGCGGATT
This sequence comes from Phycisphaerales bacterium, assembly GCA_965250055.1. GTDB lineage: Bacteria > Planctomycetota > Phycisphaerae > Phycisphaerales > UBA1924 > UBA1924. Next base: position 1,211,773 of record OZ252285.1, read on the forward strand.
TCTCCGCGACACCACGCTCGACGTACTTCTTGTTGGTCACGAACAGGTCATCTCCGACGAGTTGGACCTTGTCTCCGAGCTTGGCGGTCAGGTTCGCCCATCCTTCCCAGTCGTTCTCAGCGAGTCCGTCTTCGATCGAGCGGATCGGGTATTTGTTGCACCAGTCGGCCCAGATGGAGATCAGATCATCAGAAGAGATGATCTCTTGGGACGAGCTGAAGAACTTGTAGCCCTTCTTGCCGTCTATCTCCGCTTCGTTCCAGAGCTCGGAGGTCGCGGGATCGAGGGCGACGAAGATCTCCTCCCCCCACTTGTATCCCGCTTTGTCCACGGCTTCTTCGATGACCTTGAGCGCATCCTCGTTGTCCTTGAGGTCCGGCGCGAAACCGCCCTCGTCACCAACGGCGGTAGACATGTTGCGATCCTTGAGGACCGACTTGAGGTGGTGGTAGATCTCTACTCCGGCGCGGAATGCTTGTCCGAAATCATCGAATCCCCAGGGCTGGATCATGAACTCTTGGAAGTCCACCGTGTTGTCGGCGTGCTTGCCGCCGTTGAGGATGTTCATCATCGGGACCGGGAGCGTCTTGGCGGCGGAACCACCGAGGTAGCGGTAGAGCGGGAGACCGGAAGTCTCGGCAGCGGCTTTGGCAACCGCCATCGATACACCCAACACGGCGTTGGCGCCGAGGTTGGACTTGTTCGGAGTGCCGTCGAGATCGATCATGGCTTGGTCGATCGCTTCTTGATCGCGTGCGTCCATGCCTTCGATGTCGCGTGCGATCTGGTCGTTGACATTGGCGACCGCTTGCTCGACGCCTTTGCCCATGTACGCGTCGCCTCCATCACGGAGTTCTACAGCTTCGCTCTCTCCTGTGGATGCACCAGAGGGGACCGCGGCGCGACCCACGGCTCCGGAAGACAGGACTACATCGACCTCGACGGTCGGGTTGCCTCGGGAGTCGAGAATCTGACGGGCGTGGACGAGATCGATATCGAAAGCCATGGGTTGGGGTCTCCGGTTGAGTGGGAATTCCACAAAAGCGTTCTGATTTGATCGAGGATAGGTCGATGGGGGTGAACGGTCATGCGAATTCTGCTATCGTGCGCATGAATCTGTGAGTCTTGATGATTTGGTTGAGGACTGAGATATGGGCATCACTCCCGAGCAGTTTGATACGCGGCTGGACGCGATCCGGAGCCGCCTTGCCGACCAGGGGAATCTGGTCAGCGAGATCGTTGAGCAGAGCTTCCAGACCATCTTCGACATGGATTCGGATACAGCGCTGCGTCTGATGACTCGGGACGACGAGGTGGACCAAGCGGACCTCGAGATCGAGCGTGATGCAGTGGACCTGCTCCAGAAGGCATCTGCTGACGGCTGTCCGCTCACCCCGCATCAGATCCGGGCGCTGCTCTCAGCGGTTAAGGTCAATAACGAGCTCGAGCGGATCGCGGATGCCGCGGCGGATGTAGCGAATCGTGTGGTCTCGCTGGGAGAGCGAACGTCAACCTTTCCCAAATCGACGATGGTTATGACCAACTCGGTTGTTGGGATTTTGCGAGACTCGGTCCGCTGCTTTGGGGACAGCGACGCGGCTCGAGCGAAGATCGTGCTCAGCTCAGAGGGCACGGTGCTGAATTTTTACGATGTCATCGTCAAGAAGAGCGAGCAGCGGATCGCGGATGGACGCCTCGGGGTCGATCACGCGTTTGATCTCCATTCGATCATCCACCTCGCGGTGGTGATGGCGGATCACTGCACCAACATCGCTGAGCAGGTGATCTATCAGGTCACCGGCGCGATTGTGCGTCACACCGATGCGGGGTGGGTCGAGTGCGGCAAAGAGAGCTCGTCATCGGACACTGACGATTGTTGAACCGCGTGTGCTGAACTTGTTGATTTTTTACGGCTTCGGCGCTTTGTAGAACGGCAGCGGAACGATGGTGCCCTCAAGCTGGGATCGTCCGGCGTCGATCGCGATCTTGGATCCCGCTTCTGCGTTCGCTGAATCTACATACGCCATTGCGATGGATTTATTGAGCGTTGGGGACATGCATCCCGATGTCACGCGACCGATCGTGCTCTGACCAGAGAGGACAGACATCCCTTGACGCGCGGTTCGCTTGGAATCAATCTCGATCCCGACGAGCGTGAGATCTGGGCCGCCGTTGGATTGCTGAGCGATGAGCGCTTCTTGACCGATGAAGGTCTCGCCGTCGCTTTCTACAGATTTATCCAGGTTCATCGCGAACGGCATCCCGACCGCGAGCGCTGATGTTTCTTCATCGAGTTCGTGACCATACAGGGGAAGACCCGCTTCGAGGCGCAGCGTGTCGCGTGCTGCTAAGCCGCAGGGTTTGAGGTCGAGGTCGGATTCGACCTTGACGGATTCCTTCTGGAGCAGGTTGATCGCCATGGAGACCGCGGATGCGGGGAGGATGACCTCGACGCCGTTCTCTCCGGTGTATCCCGTCCGCGCGACGATGACCTTCATGATCATCAGGTTCTTGACCATGAATCGGAAACGCTTGAGTTCCGCGGCTTCTGATGAGACCTTGCTAAGCAAGTCCATGACCTTGGGGCCTTGGATCGCGACCATCGCGGTCTTCTCTGTGCGATCTTCGAACTTGACGTCGAAACCACGCTCGCTGATGACCCGCTGCATATGCGCGATGATCTTCTCACGATTGGCGCCGTTGACGACGACGAGGAACTCGGTGTCGTCCATGCGGTTGACGATCACGTCGTCGAGGACTCCTCCTGATTCATTGCACATGAACGAGTATCGGCACTGGCCGTGCTGCATGTCCCCGATGCGGCGAGAGCAGACACGCTCAAACAGTCTTGCGGCGTCCTTCCCCTTGACCGACAAGCGGCCCATGTGCGAAACATCGAAGAGCGATCCGTTGGTCCGGCAGTGCGTGTGCTCGTCGTGGATCGAGGTCTCGTACTTGATGGGCATCTCCCACCCGGCGTAGTCCACCATCTGTCCGCTGTATTCGAGGTGGTATTTGTGGAGGGGAGTCGTCTTGAGCGTGGTTTGTGTCATGGACAATCGTAGACCCGGTCGCTTGTGGTGGTTCTATGATTTGGTGTGGAGAATCAGCCCAACATCCCATCGATCGAGCAGTGGATCACGCATATCGAAGCGCTGATCAGCGCCCCGATCGCGTCGCTCCCGTTTGATGCGGATCTTGAAACGAAGCGTGCGTACATCGACGGGTTCCAGGACGAGTTCGGATGCCGAAGAGCGACGGATGCTCCATTGCTCTGCAGGGTCCTGAATGTCCCGTTGGAGAGCACATCAAACCACATCGATCTCGACACACACCTTTGGCACGCGCTTGCGCTGGGTGAGGAGTCTTGGAAAGAAGCGATCAATCAAGATGGCGGATTGATCGAACCCGATGCGTATGCCATCGAGCATCGCACGCTTATTGAGCTCAGTGCGCTCCACGCGCTCTGGCATCTCAGTGCTCAATCGAATGACGTTACGCTGAGCGATCGCGTTGACAGACTCGTCGATTGGCACACGCGTGAGCTCCAACCCGACAACGGGATCAATCGTCCTTGGGGGGCGCACGCGTTTATCTGTCGATCATCGGAAGCTGCGGATCAGCAGACCAAGCTCGATGCGATGCTGCACGCGCAGACGCTGGTCAACAACTGCTGCGTGACGCTGGGCAGGCCTGATATTCTGAGCTCGATTATTCTGTACGACTGCGCTCAGGCACTCCGGAGCACGCTCAAGAAGAGCGTGTAGTCTGGGTGTGTCCGTTGGGGGAGCGGAGCCAGCGTTTGAGAATCGGGGTGGACCTGAGGATCTGTTCCCATTGCTGCTCGTTGTGCTCGAAGCGGTGCTTGAGCGACGCCGCGACGAGTCCCATGAACATCGGTTGAGGCGTCAGCGGACGCGAGGTGAGCTCAGGATGGAACTGAGCGCCGATGAAGTATGGGTGCGTGATCGGCTCCGACGGCGCGACCGAGTCGTCGGCATCCACGTGCGAGGGGAGCTCAAGAATCTGCATGATCGGCTGCTCTGGGTGACGACCTGAGAATATCAGTCCTCCGGCTTCGAGGCGCTCGATGTAGGTTGGATCGACCTCGTAGCGGTGACGGAATCGCTCGTGCATCGAGGTCTTGCCGTCGGCGAGGAACGACGCGAGCGAGCCTGGGGTGATCTGGACATCCTGAGCGCCGAGGCGCATGGTGCCTCCGAGTCCTTCGATTTTCTTTTGGTCTGGGAGCTCGGAGATCAGTGCAGCGGAGGTCATCGGGTCGAACTCGGTGGAGTACGCCTCGTTGATCCCGAGCACGTTGCGTGCGAACTCGACGACAGCGACCTGGAATCCGAGACAGATCCCGAGATAGGGGATCGCGTTCTCTCGGCAATGCTTGACGCAGGAGATTTTACCTTCGACCCCTCGGGAACCGAACCCTCCCGGAACAATAACGCCGTCGAGGTCACGGAGACGATCGGCGGCGTTGGCGTCGTTGATTTCGGTGGTGTCCATCCAGACCTGCTCGACATCGGTTCGGAAGTGCGCTTCGCAGTGCTCGAGCGCTTTGTCGATGGATGCGTACGCGTCGCGGAGCTCGGCGTATTTGCCGAGAATACCGATCTTGACGGTCTGCATGCGCTCAGCGGTCAGTCCCTCAACAAAGGTGGACCAGCGGACACGCGCGCGATCCTCGGCGATCGCATCGACGCGGTCATGGAGACCAAGCGTGGAAAGGATCTCGCGATCGAGTCCCTGAGCGCGGAGCTCATCGGGGATCTTGTAGATGCTGTCGCGGTCGTGCATCGAGAATACGCGTTCCATCGGGACGTTGGAGAACATCGCGATCTTCTCGCGGACCTTGTGCTCGACAGGTTTCTCGGCGCGGCACGCGATGAGGTTGGGCTGGATACCCGATTCCATGAGACGCTTGATCCCGAGCTGTGCTGCTTTGGATTTCTGCTCACCCAATGCCTGGGGCTCGATGACATAGGTCAACGCGACGAAGCAGACCGATCCAGGTCCTTCTTCGAACGCGAGTTCGCGGAGTGCTTCGATGTAGAAGCCGTTCTCGTAGTCGCCGACTGTTCCCCCCACTTCGACGAAGACTATGTCGGCAGGACCTGATCCATCGCCACGGATCGCGAGCTCGCGGAGCTTGCGTTTCACTTCACCAGTGACGTGCGGGATCATCTGGACATCGCGACCGAGATATACCCCTTGGCGTTCGCGGTCGAGGATCTCGGAGTAGATCTGACCGGCCGTGACGAAGTTGCGTTTGGTGAGATTCTGATCGAGCATGCGCTCGTAGGTCCCGAGGTCCATGTCGCACTCGGTGCCGTCGTCGAGGACGAAGACCTCGCCGTGTCGGTACGGGTTCAGTGTCCCTGAATCGATGTTGAGGTATCCCTCGAGCTTGATCGGCGCGACGCGCAAGCCCTTGTCCTTGAGGACCTTGGCCATGGACGAGGAGAAGATTCCTTTGCCCAATCCGGACATGACGGTGCCGAGGATCGCGACGTATTTGTGCTTGCCCGGCACGTAGCCGTCGGGCATCGGGGAGAAGAACTCCCGCTCAGCTCCGGAGATATTGCCCGCCTGGGCGAGAAGGTCACTGGACTGGTGATCGCCGGGGGATGTGTCGTCACTCGGGTGGGGCATGTCCGATCGTACCAACGCAGGGGTATCGGTTGCAAGCCCGGCGAGGGGTTTGTGGACAAGATCGTTTGAATTTCTCAGGATTGAGTGGTGTTGAAGCGCTCGACGAAGGACCGGTATTGTTCTGGGGTATCGATGCCGGCTTGTGTCGAATCACAGATCGCGGCTTCGATGTGGTATCCATGCTCGAGCCAGCGGAGTTGTTCGAGCGACTCTGCACGCTCGAGCGGAGTTGCGTCGAGCGTCAGGTAGGTGTTGAGCGACGCGACGGAGTACGCATAGATCCCGACATGGCGGTAGTAGCGAGTGCTCGCAGAATCGCTGCGATCAAAGGGGACCGCCGCTCGGCTGAAGTACAACGCTTGAGCAGACCCTGAGTCTGGGTGGATCACCCCGATCACCGCTTTGACCACGTTGGGATTCTCGATGTCGCTCACTGTCGAGAGCGGCGTGATCACCGTTCCGAGTGCGGGGGAGAGTGGACCCATTTCGGGATTCGAATGTACAGGACGCTCAACACACGCGGCGCGGACCGCGCCGTCGATCACATCGGGTTCGATCTCCGGCTCGTCGCCTTGGACATTGACCACGATCTGGGATTGGTTGAGTTTCAAGATGCTTGCCGCTTCCGCAAGTCGGCTGGTGCCGTTGGTGTGCTCGACGGAAGTCATGACGGCATCGAATCCGTGCGTCTCGACCGCTGCTTTAATCTCCTCAGCGTCCGTTGCGACGACGACGCGATCTACGGACTCGGCTTTGGATGCTTGCTCGCAGACATGCACAACCATCGGCTTGCCGGTGTCGTCGGCGAGTGCTTTGCGCGGGAATCTGGTAGATCCCAAACGAGCCGGGATGATCGCGATGGCTTTTGGGGAAGGCTTCCCGGACATGCGTTAGCTCTTGAGCTTATTGATCAGCGACTTGATGACCTCGCGGCGTTCGCGGACATCGCGGTAGTTGAACTGCTGGATCGCGATCGCTGCAGCGATCTTGTCCGCTTCGGTCGCTGATTCGAGGTCCGAGTCCTTCTCGGCTTTGTGGGTCAGCGCGTTCATCAGCGAGTAGCGGAGGTCCATTCCCAGCTCGGAATCGTCGTCCATCTTGCCGTCGAGCGCTTGGCGGAAGGTCTGAATCGCGGCGTCTTCCCATCCTCCGAGGAACATAAACGATTGCCCCATGAGGTTGAGCACCTCGCGCCGGAGCTTGGGCTCGTTCTGAGCGAGCTGGAACTGCTCGATCGCTTCGTTGTACTTCTCGGTCTGGAAGAACAGCTTCCCGAGTCGGTACTTGAGACCAAGATCAGTCGGGTAGTTCTCGACCTGGAGTCCGAGCTCGTCCATCTGGAGCTTGATGAACTTGGGCTGCGCATCAGCGAGCTTCGCTTGCAGTTCCGCGTTGTCTGGATCCGCTTGGAGCTGCTTCTTGAGCTTGTTGATCATCCGCGTCGCACGGCGCATCTGGACCTCTCCCGCAAGCTGACGGAAGCGGAACTGTCCGGACGCTTTGTACGCTTTGCCGTAGAGAGACATCGCTTTGACTTCGTCGGAGTTCTTGCCCCGATCGAGCAGCGCGGTCGCGTAGGCACCGAGTGCGGCGAGGTCGTCCGGACGCGATTCGTAGTCCGCAGCGGTCTTGGCGATGATGTCGTCCTTGGTGCTGCCGGTCTTCGCGACCGAGTCCTGCTGTTCGAGCTGGAGCTGCTTGTCAGCGTCGCGGATGTTCTTGCGGAACCCGCCTTCTTCGGAGTCGTCGTACCCACCTGAGGACATGGTCTGTGCCGCGAGCATGTTGCGGACGCGGACCTCGAGGTCACCATCGGAGCGATCCATCTGGCACGCGAGCTCGCCGGCGATTGCTGCGAGCTGGTAGACATTGGCTTCTTCAAACGCGTCGAGCAGCTTGACGAACATGTCTTTTTTCGCTTTGGGATCGTTCTTCGCGAGCATCAGCGCGTGCTCACCGATCGCCTTGGTGGGTTCCTTGAGCTGGAGCTTCCCGGCCGCGGAAGTCGCCTTGATCGCGATGTTCACGTCCATGCGCTTGAGTCCGAAGTCCAGCAGCGCGTTGATGTACTTCCCGAGGTTCCCCTTTGCGGAGATCGCGGACTTGGTCTCTTTGCTGACACCCTTCTTAGGGTTTTCGACGGCGTAGACCTCTGCAGAACGGAGGAAGCCGTTGAATCCGACCATGTTGGAGGGGTCCTGACGGAGTCCGTTGAGCCAGAGCTGCATCGCGTACTCGTAGCTCTCGGAGTCGTGGACCGACTTGGCGCGATCGAAAAACGCCTTGGCTTTCTCAGGGCTGAATGCGACCTCGTGTGTGGATTCCGCGACTGCGGACTCTTCGTCGTTCTTCTTCTTTTTGCCAAACATCGCCACGGGTGTGCACGCTCCTGATTGAGACCATCGGTTGATGGGGTCTGTGAGTGTATGCGATTTGAAAGCAGATTGGTATCGGGGCGCGGCACCGATCATCTTCAGGCCATACGATCAGATAATGACTGTAGATCCAGCGAAACTCCGTATCGAGATATACCCCACTGAGGTCCTGAGGGCCAAAGCGCCTGAGATTGCCGCGAGCCCAGAGGTTCGGGCCGTCGCTGAGCGGATGGTCACGCTGATGGCGGGCGCGGAGGGTATCGGACTCGCGGCTCCGCAGGTCGGGCTGAGCTGGAGACTCTTCGTCGCGCATGTCCCTGAGCACGAGGGAGATCCCAACGATCCCGAGTACCCCTGCAACACGTCCAAGCCACAGGCGTTTGTGAATCCGGAGATCGTCGAAACCAGCGGCGACATCGAGCCCTTCGACGAGGGGTGTTTGTCGCTGCCGGGGATTACCGGCGAGGTGCGCCGTCCCAGCAAGGTCACGATGAAAGCGCTGGACCTGGATGGCAATGATATCGAGATCAAAGCGAGCGGACTGCTCGCTCGCTGCTGGCAGCACGAGATCGACCACCTCGACGGGGTGCTGATCCTCGATAAGATGAGCCAGACCTCGCGGCTTAAGAATCGTGCTCGGATCAAAGCCATGGAAAAAGCAAGAAAGCGGTGAGGAGGGCGATCGCATGAACATCGTCTTCCTCGGATCGGGCGCGTTCGGCGTCCCGACGCTTGCGCGGCTCGCTCAAGAGCACACCATCACCGGCATCGTCACCCAACCCGATCGCAAAGCGGGACGCGGGAAGGTCCCCACCCCCACACCGATCGGACAGTGGGCCGCGGAGCACTTGCCGGATGTCCCGATCATCAAGCCGGAGAAGATCAACACGGATGAAGCGCGCGATGTCGTGCGGAGCTGGGAAGCGGACGCGTGGGTGGTGATCGCGTACGGGCAGTACCTCGGATCGAAGCTCATTGCGGATCGATTCGCGATCAATCTCCACGGCTCGCGCCTCCCTCGCTGGCGTGGAGCGGCGCCGATTAACGCCGCGATCGTTGCGGGGGATGCGATCACTGGGAATTCCGTCATCACGATTGCAAAGGAGATGGATGCCGGGTTCGTGCTTGCACAATCTGAGCGGCTGATTGAACCGACTCAGACCGCGAGCGAGCTCCACAACGCTTTGTCTCTCGATGGGCCTGATCTTGTAATGCAGGTTCTTGAGGATCATGCGAACGGCAGAGTCCGGATGGTTGAGCAAGATGAATCGTTGGTAACGGTCGCGGGGAAGCTCTCCAAGAAAATGGGAGCTATCGATTGGAGTGAATCAGCTGATCTAGTAGCTAGAAAGATCAACGGACTTAGTCCTTGGCCAGGTGCGTACACAAGATTCATGGATAAAACAGTCCGCATTTTGCGTGCTCAACATATTCAAACTGAAATTGACTTGAACCCACACATGGTTCCCAAATGGAAGTTGGGCATACCAATGGAACAATTTGATGGCAATGCTGCTCGCCAAGAGTCTGGCTTTGGTCCCGGAGTAATTATCGACGGTCTATATGGCCTTGTTTGGACAAATGGTGGCGCCATCCGAATCTTGAGCATCCAACCTCCCAATAAACCAGCGATGAGTTGGGAAGCTTTCTCGAATGGACACTCACTTCGTCATGTGAGGGGTTCCTCAGTTGGAGAAGCCCGGTTTGTCACTGAACCAGGATCGTTATGACACTGACCGCGATGACACTCTGGGACCTGCTGACGCCGAAGCGGAGGAAAAAACCGGCGATTGTCGCTACCCCGGCTCGCAACCCTGCGGCTCAGAAACGCGAAACTCCGATGCAGCTCCGCTACGAGCAGATCACCAAGCAGATGCTCTCTGAATACGGCGTCCGCGTCCGCAAGTGGCGGACCTCGATGTCGGGGGTCGCGTGGCAGGTGCTGTACAAGGACGGGACGGTCTCGAAGCTGATCGAGTCCCCCAAACCCAAAGGTCCGATGTCCGCGGCGGTGTTTCTGCACGAAATCGGACACCACGCGATCGGGTTCGGAACCTACAAGCCGCGCTGCTTGGAAGAGTACTACGCGTGGAAGTTCTCGATCGAGAAGATGGAAGAGTTGGGGCTGAATGTGACCGATCGTGTGCTTCAGCGGATGCATGAATCGCTGGAGTACGCACTTGCCAAGGCGCTGCGTCGGGGACTCAAGCGGGTCCCGGAAGAGCTGCTGCCGTACCTGCCCAAAGGCGTGCGTGTCCACGAGCCGAGCCCCGTCTGATAAGTGCGAACTGATATACGTATGCACGGCTTCCGGCACGCTCTGTCGTGGATTGGGTGAACTCACCAAGATTCCTGTGGTATAGATAGGGTCACGATGGAACTTGATCCTCGGCAAATCGCGCTCACCGCTGGTCGTTTGCAAGGCAGCGAGCGCGATAGCTACCTCGACAGCGTGTGCGATCCCGATTCTGACCTCCGACGCAAGGTCATGACGATGATCGAGCTCCAAGAATCGCAGACGATGGAGTTCTCGCACGACGACGAACCCGCGTTTGATGGGGGGGACCTGATCTTGGAAACAGGAGACTGGTTCGGGTCATTCAAAATCCAAGGCATGCTCGGACGCGGTGCGATGGGGACGGTGTACCTCGCAGAGCAGCAGAATCCCAAGCGTCCCGTCGCGCTCAAAGTGATGAACGCTGAGAAGATGACCGAGACTCGGCTCAAGCGCTTCGAACTTGAAACCGAGTCGCTCGCAAAGCTCAAGCATCCTGGGATTGCGACGATCTACGAATCGGGACAGACGGAGCGTGAGGGGCGGTTTCATCCGTACTTTGCGATGGAGTACGTGCAGGGGAAGGAACTGGATCGATACGCCGGCGGCCTAGGGTTGCGAGCGAGGGTCGAGCTGCTGCGGACGATCTGCGAAGCGATCGAGCATGCGCACCTGCGCGGGATCGTCCATCGAGATCTTAAGCCGGCGAACATTGTCGTGGATGAAGACGGACGTGCGAGGGTGTTGGATTTCGGAGTTGCCAAATCGCTTGAGCAGGATTCAGGGGTCAAGGAGTTGGTCGGGACGATCCCGTACATGAGTCCTGAGCAGCTCCGTCGGGACACGGACATCGATCTGCGGACCGATGTCTTTGCGCTGGGGGTGATGATCCACGAAGTGCTGACGGGACAGCTCCCGAATCGGCTCAACGGGAAGACCATCGAGGATGCGCTCGAGGTCGTGTGCGTCCCTCCCAAGCTCGATACCAGCGGGCTTGATGTGGAGCTCCGAGCGATCGTGACCAAAGCGATGGCTCCGGTCCGTAGCGATCGCTATGCCGCGGCTTCGGAGCTTGCGGCTGATCTGAGGCACTATCTCCAAAGCGAACCCGTCGAAGCGATGCAGGGAGGACGCTGGTATCGCGGACAGAAGTTTGTCAATCGCAACAGGGCGCTGGTCGGGCTTTCATGTCTCGCGGTGATGGTGCTGATTGCGGGGGTTATTGCCGCGAGCTATCAAGCGGCTCGCGCGACCAAGGGTTGGGCGACCGCTGAAACCCAGCGCGAGCAAGCGGAGCTGGCGCGAGCACACGCTGAAGCGGAACGCGGACGCGCGATCGCTGTGAATCGGTTCATGGTTGATATGCTCGGATCCGCGGATCCGGGATCGACTCTCGGAGAAGAACTCACGGTCCGTGAGGTCCTCGACACCGCGGCACTCACAGTTGGGTCCGATCTGCAGGACCATCCAGGGGTCCACGCGACGATCCGGATGGCGCTGAGCAACACGTATCTTGGTTTGGGTGATCTCAGTGCCGCGGAGCAGCACGCGCGGGAGATGGTCCGCGTCACAATGGAGTCGATGGGGGATCAGGACTCGCTGACCGCGGATGCCAAGAGCACTTTGGCTTTGGTGATTACCGAACTGGGTCAGTACGACGAAGCGGAGCGGTTGCTTAAAGAAGCGGACGAGGTCGTGAGCACGCTGGGGATGCCCGTCGAATCCGCGAAGCTCCGGAGTGGTTTGGCGCGCATCCATCACATGCGTGGTCAGCACGACCAATCGCTCGCGGAATGGGAAGAATGCGAACAGATCCTCGCGGAGCATCTGGGACCCAATCACAAGGAGACGCTCGTCACGATGCACAATCGAGGCGTGGCGCTCAAGGACATCGGACGACTCGCTGAGAGTGAGGTCGTGATGGGCGAGGTCGTGGAGCGTCGCTTCGAGTCACTCGGCCCCGATCATCCCCACACGCTCATCGCGCGAGATGTGCTCGCGAGTGTGATTCAGAAGCAGGGACGCGATCAGGAAGCGATCGAGATCTTCCGTGATGTCTGCGATCGCAGAATCCGCGTGCTCGGTGAGGATCATTTCTCTACGCTGCTATCGATGGGGAATCTGGGCGCGGCTCTCATTCAGATCGGTGAGCTTGATGAAGCGGAAGTGCTGACAAAGCGCTCTCTCGAGGGGCATCGGAAACGCTTCGGAAACGAGCACACCAAGACGCTCGTGCTGATGGGCAACCTCGCGTACCTGCTCGAGGACCAGGGCAAGGTCGATGAGGCGGCGTCGATGTACCGTGAGGTTATCGATATCCGAGAACGAGCATCAGGCGGTGTGGATCCCGAGACGTGGTCTCCGATCAACAACCTCGCGATGTTGCTGATGAACAACGACGGGCTCGAAGAATCCGAGGCGCTGTTCGAGAAGCTCATGGCGATGTGCGAGGCGCTGCTGCCCCCCAACCACTACTACCTCGCGATCTTCCGCAACAACTACGGCGAGTGCCTCACCAAACTCGGGAAGTTCGATCACGCACAGCTCGCGTTCCAGCAGAGCCATCCAGTGATCGAGGCGACGTTCGGCGCTGATCATGCTCGGACACAGAAGAGCCGATCACGGATGGCGGCGCTTGAGCAGGCACGCGATCAGTCGCCTTGAGTGATTGAGCTGCTGATCGATTTGGCGATTGCATTCCCCGCGATGAATCCTGTTGACCACGCCCACTGGAAGTTAAATCCACCGATCCGTCCATCGACATCAAGGATTTCTCCGACGAGCCAGAGATTGTCGCATGTTCGTGATGCGAAGTTCTTGCGGTTGATTTCTTCGATCGGCACCCCTCCGGCGGTGACCTCGGCGTGGGTGAATCCTCGATCCGACTGAATATAGACGGCGCACTGGGTGAGTAGGTGCACAAGCGATCGGCGCTGCTCACGCGTGATTGAATGTCCCGGCATAGACGGATCGATCCCCGCTTGCTCGCAGAGCGACCTCGCCAGACGCTCCGGGATTAACGTACGCAGGTGCGTGATGAGCTGCGCCTTCCCGAGCGATGAGAGCTCGCTATCGACCTGATCGAAGGATGCGTCAGGGATCCAGTTGATCTGGAGATGAGCCCCCTTGTCGCTCAGCTTGGCGGTGCTCAGGTATCGAGAGACGTCCATCGGTCCAGGACCTGACAATCCGAAATGCGTGCAGAGTAGATCGTTGGTGAACGATTTGAGACGCTTCCCTGTCGAGCTCACGGCGTGGATTGTTGCTCTCGAGCTGATGCCGGAGAGCTCCCTGATCCAGTCGCTGCGCGGATCGGCGACCAGCGGGACCAGAGCCGGGAGGATGTCCTTGGTGATCGTGTGTCCCAGGGATTGGGCGATGGCGTATCCGTGTCCATCTGAACCAGACTTGGGGAGCGCTTTGCCACCTGTTGCAAGGACGAGACGCTCCGCATGGATCGGGGTGTGCTCGCGATCGCTTTGGATGATGAATCCGTCTTCTGAGTGCTCGACACGCTCAACACGCCATGGATGGAGGATGGTGATCCCGAGGCGATCAACCTCGTCGAGCAGCGCGTGGAGCACGGTGTGCGCGTCGTCTGTGGTCGGGAACATCTTGCCCGTGGGTTCTTGTTTGAGGGTGACTCCGAGTTGCTCGAAGAAGTCGATGCTGTCTTGCGCGGAGAAGCGTTTGAGCGCTGAGCGGACGATCGGGGGTTTGGTGGTCGCGTACTGCTGCTCGTCGACGACGTGGTGGGTGACGTTGCAGCGCCCACCTCCGGCGACGAGGATCTTGATGCCGATCTTCTTGGCGCCGTCGATCAGGAGGATGCGTTTGGACTTGGGGTCGATGTCTTGGTCTGCGAGTGAGCGTGCGATGGAGATCGCGGTCATCAGTCCCGAAGCGCCGGCTCCGATGATCGCGACATGCGCGGGATCTGATGTGGGAGACGCATGCATAGGAAACACCCCGAGTAGGATTCGAACCTACGACCTGCGGATTAGAAGTCCGCTGCTCTATCCAGCTGAGCTATCGGGGCAAGATTGTGCAGACCGCTGGCTTAGGTGCCTTGGAGCTGCTTCAATAGGGGCATGATAGCACGCTTACGGATTCCGCTCGCCTTGATTCTGCTGGGCTTTGTGCTTTGCGCTCCGTCGCACGGTGCGGACACCCTGATCCGCGTGATGACGTTCAATCTCGAAGATGTCCGTCATAGCGAAGCGCTTGAACCCGGCAATCGTCGGCTCGAGCGCCTCGCGGAGGTTATTCAGCGGATCCGACCCAACGTGCTGCTGCTCAACGAGATCGAAACACTGCAGGTGGACGACCATTTAAGCGAGCAGATGAGCACCGCGGAGTTGTTTATCCGCAACTACCTCGCGATCCCGCAAGCGGCGGATCTGCAGCCGATCGAAATGGTCAGCTTCACGCCAACGACCAACACCGGAGTCCATAGCGGGATGGACCTCGATGGATCGGGGACAGTTGATCCGACCATCCCACCCAAGACCACAAGACAGACCCAACAGCAACGAGACTACGGCGGGGACTGCTTCGGATTCGGAGGGTTCCCTGGACAGTACGGCATGGCGCTGCTCGTCGATCCGCGACTCACCATCAACACCGATGCCGTCAGGACATTCCAGCGGTTTCTGTGGAAAGACCTCCCAGGCGCGATCGCTCCAACCAATCCGGATGGGTCCAACTACTACAGCGATCAAGCGTGGGACATCTTTCGGCTCTCGTCCAAGACCTTCGCGGATGTCCCGATTACGCTCCCTAATGGCGTGGTGCTCCACGCGTTGATCTCCCACCCCACCCCGCCGGCGTTTGATGGTCCTGAGATGCGGAACAAGCATCGGAATCGTGACGAGATCAAGCTGATCCGCGCGTACATCGATGACGAGGGATCGCTCTACGACGATGCTGGGGTTCGAGGCGGATTGGCAAAGGACGCGCCCTTCGTGATTCTGGGAGATCTGAACGCGGATCCGGTAGACGGGAGTTCTCTAGGGAATCCGATCGGGACGTATCTGCTGAGCAGTCAGCAGGTCGCGCCGGATGTCGAGCCCCGCTCGTGTATCGGGGTTGAGCGGCTTGATGAGATGGACACTTCGTCCTTCCGCTTGCGTGTGGATTATGTGCTCCCCTCGTCGGATTGCGAGGTCCTCGATGCCGGGGTGTGGAGGCACGGCGTGCTGGACGATGAGGGCTTCGCTTCGGACCATTTCCCGGTCTGGGTTGATCTGGTTGTCCCAACCCCCAAGTAAAACGATCAACCATCAGAGGCTACGATCTGTTGTGAGCGATGCCATCAGCGAAAACCCGAGCACTGAGACCAACGAAGCCGCGGATTCGAGTTTGTTGAGCGCGTGTGTAGAGCTCACCAAGCCCGGGATCACAAAGCTGGTCACGATCACGGCTCTGGTCGGATTGCTGATCGGTGGACTCCACTATCAACTGACTGGTTTGAGCAACTGGATCGTGATGATCATCGGATGCGTCATCGGGACCGCTCTCGCGTCTGGTGGTGCCAATTCGCTGAACATGTGGTACGAGTCGGACCTCGATGCGCTCATGGATAGGACCAAGACGCGTCCGATCCCATCAACGCGGCTGAGTCCGATGTTTGTGCTGTGGTTCGGATTGTTGCTCACGATCGTGGGATCGGGAGTGCTTTGGATGACGCTGGGATTGATGCCCGCGCTCATCGCGGTGTTTACAACGATCAGCTATGTGGTGATGTACACGCCCCTCAAGACCAAGACGATCACCAACACGCTTGTGGGCGCGGTGCCTGGAGCGCTTCCAACGATGATCGGGACGACCGCGGTGGCGCCTGGGATCGGGTTTGAGCCGTTGAATGATCCGATCGGGTTGATGTTGTTCGCGCTGATGTTTGTGTGGCAGCTCCCCCACTTCTTTGCGATCGCATGGATGTGCCGCGTGGATTATGACAAGGGTGGGTTCCGGATGCTCCCGAGTGTCGATGAATCAGGAAACCACACCGCCGCGGCGATGATTTTCTCGTCGCTCCTGCTGATCCCGATCTCTCTGCTTCCGCTCAAATACATCCCTGAGCTGAGCGGCTGGGCAACTGGAGCCGCGGGTGTGCTGCTTGGTTTGATGCTGGTTTGGTTGTCGATCAGGTTCGCGCGTCTGCGGACGGATCGGTCCGCTCGCGTGGTGTTCTTTGGATCGATTATTCATCTGCCTCTGTACATGGCGGTGTTTGTCATCGAAGCGTTCATCCGCGGGGTGCTCTGATGCGCTGCGTCGAGGTGGACCAGCTCCGCGTTGTCTATCCCAACAAGGACGGCGATCGCGTCGCGCTCGACAGCGTCTCGCTGAGCATCGGACACGAATCCGTCGCGCTCCTTGGACCCAACGGCGCGGGCAAGTCCACGCTCATGGGTGTCCTGAGCGGGACGGTGTTCCCTGATGAGGGGTCGGTGCATCGTGGATACGAGAATGGATTGGGAATTGTCTTTCAGACGCCGGCGCTCGATGAACTGCTGACGGTGCGTGAGAACCTTCGGCTCGCGGGTGATCTGCACGGCATGACCAAAGACTCCATCAACGGCTCAACCCAAGCACTCATCGAGACGCTCGGGATCGCAGATCGGATCGACCAGCAGGCGCGTCGACTCTCTGGAGGTCTCAAGCGACGCGTGGATCTGGCGCGGGCGCTGCTCCCGAGTCCGGGATTGCTGCTGCTCGATGAACCCACGACTGGTCTGGATGTCGAGGCACGTGCTTCGCTGTGGTCCACGATTGATTCCATCCGCGCAAGGTCGTCCATGGCGGTGTTGTTTGCGACGCATCTGACGGAAGAAGCAAGCAAGGCGGATCGCGTGATCCTGATGAGTGACGGCAAGATCGTCATTGACGGCACACCGAACGAACTCATCGACGCACTCGGGGAACGAGTCCTGAGGGTACAGCTCCGGGACGAGGGTGAGTATGAAGCACTCGAATCTTGGTGCAAGGAGATCGGGTGTCCTTGTGTGCATCGCGGATTGGATGTGCTGATCTCGCATGCGGATGCTCAGCACGCTCCGCAAGTTCCCGGCGATCCGGTCTCCGTGACACTCGCAGCGCCAACACTGGAAGATGTGTACCTCTGGCACGCACGGACCGGGATGACGCACAACAACGGAGGCACGACATGAACGGCTTCCAAGCAGCGATCGGTCTTGGTAAACGCGAGCTGATCCGTCAGGTGCGCCAACCCTCGCGGATTGTCGCGAGTGTGCTGACCCCGATGCTGATCTGGATCTTCATCGTCGGCGGATTCTCCAGCGCGATCGGACAAGACAACACGGATGCCAACCTCACGGCCTACATGATCCCCGGCGTCGCGTCGCTCACGGTGATGTTCGCGTCGATCTTTGCGTCGATTTCGTTGATTCAGGATCGTCACGATGGGTTCTTGCGAGCCGCGCTGATCTCGCCGGCTCCTCGATGGAGCATTGTGGTCGGGAAAGTCGGCGCTGGAGCGCTCGTCGCGATGGTGCAGGGTCTCGTTGTTCTCGCGGCGCTGCCATTCCTTGGAGTCCAGCTCAGTGTGGTTGGAGTATTTGGCGCGTGTGCTGGTTTGGCGTTGATCTCGGTCGCGCTGATCGGACTGGGGCTCGGACTCGCGTGGATCGTGGATTCGTCACAAGGATTCCACGGCATCATGAACGCGGTCCTCATGCCGATGTGGCTCACCTCTGGAGCGGTCTTCCCGATCAACGACGCGGCGGGTTGGCTGAGGGTGATCGCGCTGTGCAATCCGCTGACCTGGGCGCACGGCGCGATCCGATCGTCCGTCGGGATGGTCGGGATCGAGGGGATGCCCACTGGTCTGGATTGGTTGATCGCCATCGCGTTCGCGGGAGCATGTGTGGTACTCGCGATCGCGGTCATGGGACGAGCTTCGCGGCGGGTCTAAACTGACGCATGAATGCAAAGACACTCGCGCTCTCGCTCGGACTCTTCATGCTCACTTCTCTCGGGATCTTGGCGTACGTCATGATGTCGTCCAAACAAAGCGCCGGCACTGTCCAACCGATGCAGGAGCTTGAGACTGAGGACTCCGCATCGCTGTACTCCGATTTCTATGTCCCTGAGTTCACCCTCACGGATCGCTACAGCGAGCCCATCACGCACGAGGCGCTCGATGGTCAGTACACCGTCGTCGATTTCTTCTTCACGAGCTGTCCTCTCTGGTGTCCTGGGATGACGCAGTCGATGCTGCGCGTGCAGATGGCGACTGAGGGGACGGACCTGCGATTCATGAGCATCTCGATTGATGGGAACGTGGACACCCCGGCCGTGATCGATCAGTACGCGACCAACTACCGCTGCGACGCGGAACGCTGGGCGTTCGCGACTGGAGATCCTTCGATCGTCCGCACGATGGTCATGGAAGGGCTCAAGTTCGATCTGGGAGATCCCAGCGAAGACGAGGACAACGGCCGACTCATCAACCACCCAACG
The DNA here is from genome assembly GCA_965250055.1 of Phycisphaerales bacterium. Taxonomy (GTDB): domain Bacteria; phylum Planctomycetota; class Phycisphaerae; order Phycisphaerales; family UBA1924; genus UBA1924. The sequence goes on from OZ252285.1 coordinate 1,230,571, forward strand.
CGCCTGATCCTGCTGGGACCTGATCGCACAGTCATCGGCCTCTACCGCTACGACGATCCCGACGAGGTCGATCGTCTGATCGCGGACACGAAGAAACTGGTTGGCTGAGCAACTGAATCATCCCCCACCCAGAGGGATGATGCAGTTGCGTTTCTAGCGTGTTAATGGGGCTTTATTGATGTAGATGAAGCAACGGAAGACTATTGCGTCTGGGCACCCGTCAATACCCTTAATCCTCAGGCTCGATGATCCCTTGTTGAATTGCATAATCAAAAAACGCTTTGGTATGCTCTTCTTGCTCTTCATCACTGAGCTCTTGAATCAATTGACCATTGATCCGAAGCCCATCGTACACACCTTGAAACGAGGGTATCATGCCAAACACATCATACATCCATCGGATTCTGATCAGCTCTTCAAGATCTTTAAAGGGGCCAAAGAAATCACCAGGCCCAACCATACTTCTCGTCCTATATGCATTTAATGCGAAATACTCTCGATTTTCGTCATCGTTTTCGATGTACACAACTGAGTAATCCGGTATCTTCCCTGACTCTATATCACGATTCGCGTCCTCAATTAATGCTTTGCCTTGTTCGGAGAACTCAAACTCTGTGGATCCCAAGTCAACTTGTGCATTGAACTCCGCCTTCTTCGGATCGGATCTACTACAGCCAACCAATAAGCACACGAGTAATCCAACAACTAGGCTATGGCTTCGCATCTGTATCCTGCCCTTTTCTTCACACACCCATATCAACAGAATGTGTCCAAACCTGATGGCTCATCCATCTGTATCATCTGCTCCCTCTGCAGATGATACAGATGGATGATGATCCACTTCAACTCAGAGCATCTGTACCACCCCCCCACCTAGCATGATGGTACACATGGATATTGCTAGTAAAAAAGAGGTTTTACAATGTGTCTTGGTACAGATGGGTTTGTTTTGGGATTGTGTGTTCCCTGATTAGAAATATAAATTTCGTCCGAGGTGGTATGCGAATATCAAGAGCGGTCCAGCGACGATAAATGAGATCACGAAGTAGTAATGACGCTTCGATTCATGCAGAGCATTTGCAATCAAAAAGATAATGCCGAGGGTGAAGCTGATTGGGAGCAAGCCAGACAAAGTCGCTCCCACCAATACAAACAAAACATTGTCCAATCCAAGAAGCTCTTGTGATTGATTCATGAGTCCAATATTCGCTGTCAAGAACGATGCAAAGGGCAGGGTGATCGGGAGAAGTCGGAGGTACCTGCTCTGGATAGATTGGAGTTGTTCTTTGTTCATTCTGCGAGAACAGTGTACGCTCGATCCATCTGTACCATCCCTAAGGGGAGGGGATGATACAGATGGATCGTACGTAACGGTCTAAAAACGCAACTGTATCATCCGTTGGGGGAGGGGATGATCCAGTTGCTCTGTGCAGTGCTCAGTCGAGCGTCAGCGTTTGAGCGATTACTTCTTCTTCATCGCCGCTTCGATGTCCGCGACGCTCTTGGGGATCGCGCTGGACAGGTTCTGTCGCCCGTCTTTGGTGACGAGGATGTCGTCTTCGATGCGGATACCGATCTTCTCGTCTTGCAGGTAGATCCCGGGCTCGATGGTCACGACCATCCCAGGCTTGAGCTTGGCGCTCTGGATTCCGGGATCGTGCGTTTCCAGTCCGAGGTGATGACCGATGCCGTGGAGGAAGAAGTCTCCGAATCCCGCGTCGGTGATGACCTTGCGTGCCGCTTGATCGACCTGCACCATCGTCGCTCCCGGCTTGACGGCTGCGATGGACGCTTTCTGTGCTTTGAGGACGATCTCGTAGACTTGCTTCTGGCGCTTGGTGAACTTGCCGTTGACTGGGAAGGTGCGTGTGATGTCCGACGCGTAGCCGTTGATCTCAGCGCCGCAGTCGAGGACCATGAGGTCGCCGTCACTAGTGAGCTGGTCGTTCTCTTTGTAGTGCAGGATCGTGGAGCGGATCCCTGATCCGACGATCGGATTGAACGCTATGGTCTTGGCGCCCATGTCCGTAAAGCCGGATACGAGTGTGTTGTGGAGCTGACGCTCATTGATCCCCGCTTTGGATGCTCTGAGCACGCGATCGATTCCTTCAGCGGTCGCCTTGATTGCGCTGCGGATGTGCTTGAGCTCCGCGGCGCTCTTGACCATGCGATGGCTGGTGATCAGTTCGGATTGATCCTGAATCGAGCTCCCTGGGATTCGTCCGCTGAGCTTCTGGAAGATGTCCAGATCTGGGGACACTGGTTGGGTGTATGTGCTCAGCGGATGCAGACAGGTCATCGACTTGGTCCGCTTCGCGGCTTCTCCGAGCAGTCGGGGAAGGAAGTTGGTACGGAAGATCGACTCGAATCCGAGCTTCTTGCGGAGCTTCTCGTCGACGAGATCGCGGTACCCATCCCAGACATCCATCTCTGGATTGACGGGCTTGAGCAGCAGCATGATCTTCCGCCTGGGATCGGGATTGGTCGGATCAAAGATCACGCACGCGCCGGGCTCGTTGCCGATTCCTGTCAGGTACTTGAAGTCAAAGTTCGGGAACCACTCTCCACGCAATGGAGGCACGCCGTCTCCTGCGAAGACGACCCCGACGGAGCCCTTGAGAGCATTCAGGACCTTCTTGCGGCGTGCTTGGTATTCGGAGACTTTGATACTCGTATCAATCATTCTGCTGTGCTTTCAATCTTGAGCGCTGCGAGCAGCGCGGCCTGTGCTTCGGGGCTCCGCATGTTCGCTTTGCCGAACCCCGGAACAGCGCCCGCTTTGAGCGCTGTCTGTGCGTGTTCTTCGATGTTGGTGATGAGCATCGCTGGAGCGGCGCCCTCACCCAGGTTCCGGATCAGCTCGATTCCGGATTCGTTGCTAAATGATCCGTCGAGGATACGGTTGACGACATACAAATCCGTCGGCTCGCTCATCTGCGATTCATCGTTGATCCCGACCACATTCGCTGAGGGGATGAAGCCTCGGATCGCGGAGGTGAGCGCGAACGTGTCGGGTCGGCAGTGTCCCACGAGGGTGACGGTGATGGATTCAGTGGTCGATTCTGTGGTCATAGTCGCTGCTCCTTCGATGAATCATGAATCCCGCTGTTCGTCATCGTCCGCTCTGATGAATCGCACGCGTGACGCGTGGACCTCTAGGACGATAGGACCGACTCGGCTCTCGCGCCGCTCTGTGGACGAATCCTTGATCATGCGAACCGCGCCGTCGAGCGTGTGCTGATTGAGACGATCCAGTCCTGATGACTGAACCAGATGCTCCAACGCGAGGTACACCACCTCGACCACCGCAGCATCGGATTGCTTATCGAGCATACAACGCTCGAACTCAACCGAGTATTCCGTCAGCGTCGCGAGCGTCCAGAGGTGCTCTCGCACGAGATGCTTCAGCGCATCCAGAGTCGATCGACACGACGACGCACTGCTCGACGCTCGGCTGGCAAACTCGGGATTGAGCGCCCGCATCGCTGGGAGGAGCTGATGACGGATCGCGTTCCGCGTCATCGATTCGTCGTCGTTGGTGTGGTCGTGAACATACTCAAGCCCGCAACGGATACAGATTGAGACCGCTTCCTCGCGCGAAATGACGAGCATCGGACGGATGATCTTAATCCCGTCTACTTCTCTGGAGTCATGGATCCCAGCGAGTCCTCGGACGCCGCAGCCACGCGAGATGTTCATCAGCATCGTCTCGAGCTGATCGTCGGCGTGGTGTCCAGTCGCGAGGTACGCGATGCCATGCTGCTTTGCGACCTCGATGATCGCTTGGTAGCGTGCATCTCGCGCGTTCGCTTCGTCGTTGCCGCCCTGATTTTTGGTCTGAATCGCTCGGGCAATGAACTGGCATCCGAGCCGATCAGCAATCCGCTCGCACGCGTCTAGGTCCCCTTTGGTCTGCTCAGGGTCTCGGAGGTCGTGCTCGATGTGGACGAGGATCGGTTTGGGGTCCACGAGCGAGAGGATCGAGCTGAGTGCTGTGGAGTCCGCTCCTCCTGAGAACGCGACGATGGTGCGTCGCTGGTCGTCTCGCGAGCTTGTGGTGCCGCTGAGTTCCCTCCATCGGCGCAGGACCCGCGCCGCGATGGGGTCCTTGCGGGACAAATCCATCGCCAAATCCTTCCCTTGGCTCGATTCTGGATGCGAAGATCGGGCAGAGTCCATGCGGAGATGATATTGTGGTGGGAGCAAGAAGGAACCGATTGTGCAGCTTGGACCCCAACCTCCATCAAATACCTCGCAGAACGAGCAGCCGTTGACCAGCAGCGAAGGCTCAGACGCGGATATGCAGACCAACGCTTCCTCTGATCAGCAGCAGGAATCAACCACTGAAACGGCGACAGGGCTGACGCATCAACCCCACACAGATCACACCACCGATCCATCGACAGGCGAAGTGCTCGATCAATCCGCGGGCGAGAGCTTCTTCCAGACCTGGATGGATGGGCAAGAGAACCCGATCGTTCCCTCCATGCTGTTCCTGATGGGGATCCTGCTCGCGTTGATCGTCCTCATGCGAGCGCTGCGAAGATCATCATCCAAGCGCAAGCTCCAAACGCACACAATGAGTGATCCATCAGAGCGGATCGAGAAAATCAATCATCAAGCGAATGTCAGCATGGAACCTGCTCAACGAGCGGTTGTGGAAGCCGAGGATCTGACGCGCCGGATGGGCGCGGTGCTGGACAACAAGGCCGCACGAATCGAGATACTGCTCCAAGAAGCGAATGAACGCATCGAGCAGCTCGAGCGCGCCAGCAAAGAACAGCTCAGTCAAGCACAGTCCGCGCAACAGACCACTCCGGATGCTCTCAATGAAACTCGAGGCGTCCCACCCGAAGCGCTCGACCGCGCTCGCTTGGATCAAGACCGAGCCGAGCGTTTACCGCCCGCCAATGAACCTGCTCCAGAAGAATCGCAGCCAACCTACCGATTCGAGCGTGGTCCGATGGAACGCTCGAGCGTGCATCCCGATGAGCCGTCGCGTCCGTCCAAGCCGATGACGTTTCCTGAGCAGGTAGACGAGCTGGTGGTCCAGGGACTCAACGCGATGGAGATCGCAAACAAGCTCAACCGACCTGTTGGCGAGGTCGAGCTGGTGCTCAACCTGCGTCGCAACTCGGGCTGAACTGTTTACTGAATCCAATCTCGCTCGACGCGCATCCCGTTAGGGACCAGGCACGCGTCTCCGGTCTCTTCCATGCTCGCGACTGGGTACGCGGTGTAGTCCAGCGCGAACGCGCCCGCTGGTCGATGGTTCCCGGAATACCCGAGCCCTCCGAACGGGAGTTTGGAGCTCGCGCCAGCGGTCCCGCAGTTGATGTTGAGGCATCCCGCTCGACACTCAGCGACGAAGCGTTCCTGCGATTCCTTGTCTGCGGTGAAGATGGACGCACTCAAGCCGTAGCGTGTCGCGTTGGCTTGCTGGATCGCTTCATCGAGCGACTTGACTGTCGTGATACGGAGCAACGGCCCGAACACTTCCTCATCGCATCCGCAATCGTCCACGCCGAGCGTGAACTCGGGGACCTCGATGATGCTCGGCGTGCAGTACCACCCCTCGTGATCTGGCAAGGATGTGGATTCAAGCAGCAAGCGACCACCCGCCTCGACCACCTTGCGCTCAAACGCGAAGACCTGCTCGCGTGCCTCTTCAGAAATAATCGGTCCCATGAAGACGGGCTCTGGATTCCGCGGATCCCCCACTGTGAGATTCGATGCCGCTTTGATGATCGCTGGGATCACCTTATCCGCGACGTCCTCATGCACGATCAATCGGCGCGTGCTTGTGCAGCGTTGTCCCGTCGTGTTAAATGCGCAGCGAGTGACTTCAACCACCGCTTGGTAGAGGTCCGCATCCGGCATGATGATCGCGGGGTTGTTGCCCCCCATCTCCAACGCGATGATCTTGCCGGGCTGGTCGAGGTTCGCTTGCGTAATCGCTCGACCCGCAGCCCACGATCCGGTAAACAGCACCCCATCGACCTGGTCGCTGCTGCAGAGCGAGACGGATTCTTCGACGCCGCCGTGGACCATGTTGAAGACCCCTGCAGGGGCGCCGCATTCTTCGAGCGCCTGCTGGTACATCTCCGCGATGAACTGACCCACGGCTGGTGTCTTGTCCGATGGTTTAAAGACGATGGTGTTCCCGGTGAGCAGCGCGGGAATGATGTGTCCGTTGGGAAGGTGAGCGGGGAAGTTGAAGGGACCGACCACCGCCATGACGCCGTGAGGTTTGAACAGGCATCGCGCGTTTTTCGTGTCGTTGAGCGGGAAGCTGAAATCGCTGACGCGATGACGTCCGCTGAACTCGCCCTCCTCGAGCGTGATGTCGACTTTCCCAGGAACCAATCCCGCTTCCGCTTTGGATTCCCACTGCGCCTTGCCTGTTTCGTCGGAGATCAGATCACCGAGTTCTTCGACCTTGGACTTGGCAACTTCTTGGAATCGGCGCAGGACCTTGATCCGTTCCTCGATCGGTGTGCGTGACCAAGCGGGAAGTGCTTCGCGGGCGCTCTGGATCGCTTGCTCGATCGCTTGGACGCTTGATGTTCCTGACCAGATCACCTGTGATGGGTTCGCAGGCATCGTCGAGACGATCGCATTTCCAGGGATCGGGACCCACTGGTTCTTGATCAGGTTGCTTGGAAGCGAGGACAATGCGGCGTGGTTGGCTGGCATAAGTAGAACTCCAATCTCAGAATGGCTACGAATATTTCAATCGCTGAGGTCTTGAGCGATTCGATCCACGTAGTCCTGGATGATTTTCGCGACATCACTGAAGGGCAGAGCCGCGAGTTTGGTCCCGGCGACATCTGGACGACGAGATTTGATCTCGTCACGAAGATGGATTGATGGGATCGGGGCCGGTCTCGGACGATCAGGCTGGAACCGCATCGGGCTCACGATCACCGACGCGCCGTTGGCGATTTTCAGTGCGTTGGCCGCGGTGTGATCGATGATGACTGTTGCCCCCGATTCGTCTTGCGAGAACGGATGCTCGACGCGCGTGCGGACCGCGACGAATCCATCGTCGGAATCCTCGGTCGAGACGATCGCATCGATCGCGTTGGGACCAGGTTCACCGATTTTGACAGGGGTCTTCGCGCACGCGAGCGCTTTGAGGTTGCTCAGACGCATCTCGAGGTGTGGGCCGGCATCGAATGGATCGATTCGGTGCGTGATCGTGAACCCCACATCCTTGAGCATCTCCGCGGCTGGTCTTGTCGCGACACCAACCGCGCCGAGCGAGCTCAGCACGTCATCTGAAAGCAGCGACAGGTTGACAAACTTCGGGAGCAGCTCGTACATGAACTCACGCTTGTCTTGATGGGTCGAAAGGCGGTCTGCGTCCTCGTAGGACATGTTGATGAACTTGCGGATCACGCCGCGCCAGAAGGGGGTGCCGTCGTTGTATTCGTCGATCGGCGCCATCATCTCAGCGAGGATGCGATCGGAGAACCACTCTGGATGCCGTTTGAGGTAGTGGAAGCGTGTGTAGCTCAGGAGCTTCCCGAGACCGCGTCCGCGTGCATCGTGGCGCATGACGTTCCCGCCCAGTTCGGTTGGGCACGCGTTGTCCTGGAAGAGGATCGCGTAGACATGCTCCATGCGTCCAGAGACGATCATGCGATCATGATCGTTGTCGGGCTGGTCCGGCTGGTGCACTTTCTTAGACAGCAGCGTCGATTCTCGCACCATCTTGAGGAGCTGGTACGAGAGATTCGGATGATCCGTCGCGATCATCCCCCCTCGGATCGCGGAGGTTCCGAGGCACTTGCCGTCTTCGTCTTCCAGCACGAACATGTAGTTGTCGTGCGTCCGATCGTGGTCCTCGTCGGGAACACCATTCTCACGCACCGCGTCGAAACTGCGCGCCGAGATCTCAAGCATCTCAGCAATGCGGTCCTTAAACGGAGGTAGATTGATGAAGTTGCCCGTGTGGGCAAGCTCAAGGAGGGTATCGATATCGTCGCGTCGTGCTTCGCGGAGTCGGTCCATTGCTATGCTCCCGATCTTTAACCAGCAGCTTTTGCGAGTGCTCGCTCGATGCACTCAAACACGCGCGGCCAATCTTCCATCTTCATAACAGGGAGCGGTGGGAGCATGCGGACATGGAATGGGCCGTGACCACACCAGAAGCAGATCACGCCTTCGTCGTACGCGGCTTTGCACGCCGCGATGACCTTGGCGCGGTCGCCTCCGAATGGGGTGAAACGCATCATGCCGCCTACACCACCTGCAAGGTCCGTGTAGGTGTCGCCCGAGGGGAACCAGTCGGGGTGCTTGTCAACTAGGATTTGGACTTGCTTGCGGAACTCAGCGTGGTGCTGAGCGAACTTGCCATCCTTGCCGTAGTAGTCGCCTGACATCAACTCGTCGAGCAGCGCGTTGCCTGAAGTAAAGTCCACAGTGGCGCCGGTGAATGTTCCTGAGAGCAGACCTGGTTTTGGGTTGTACTCTTCTGTGTACATCGTTGCGCACGCTTGGGTCATCTTCCCGACACAGAAGACATCGATATACTCGCCAAGGTCGTACATCTCGTACGCGAACATCTCCTCGGTGCGTCCGAAGGACTGGATCTCGTCATCCCAGATCGCAATGTCATTTGCTTTGCAAATGTCCATGAGCGCTGTGAAGTAGTCACGCGACGCGACATTGAAGCCGCCTTCGCCTTGGACGAGCTCGAAGATGAAGCATGAGTGCTGCCTAGGGTACCGATCGACATACTTCTGCAGACGATTCGCGGCGTAATCGATGAATTTGGTCTCGCCTCCCATATGCTCAGCGCGTGCGGGATCGTAGAACGGGATGTAATCGACTTGCGTAGAGAGCGGGACACCCTGACGACCTCCAGCGCTGTCACCGATCTGTGCCATTGTAACTGAGCGTCCCATGAAGCAGTGCTCAAATGCGAGCACACGTGATGCGGGTGCGTGCTTTTGGTAACAGACTTTGATCGCCGATTCATTCGCCATCGCGCCGGAAGTAGTCACGAATGCGTGCGCCAGATTCGAGGTCTTGGCAGCTCGGTCAACGAGCCGCTTCCCGAACTCCACGGCGTCGTACGAGGTTTGGAGGTTGCCGTGCTTGGTCGTGTCGAGCAGCGCGGCATCGAGCTGTGCTTTGATGACCTTGGGGTTGGAGTGTCCCATGAAGTGGACACCGATCCCTGTGAGCATGTCCCACTTAACCGACCCGTCCGCCATCTCGACCAGGGCGCCATTGCCGACTCCTGAGCTGATGGAGGGGTAGAGCAGCGGACGTCCCTTGATGCGTCCGGCTTCTTGGAGCATGTCGTCGAAGTTTGATGCGATATCAGGATTTGGCGGTCGCACATCGGTGATCTGAGCGCTGTACTGGGAGACCTGATCCACGATCGTGTCGAACGTGTCGTGGATGGTCTGGTCGTTGAGCAGCTTGGTTCCGGTGGTGTCGGTCTGGGTTTGGGTGGTCATCTCATTGAGTCCTTTGCTTACAAATAACCTTTACGATTCGGAACCGCCTGCACTGAGTCTTGCGATGAGGATCGCAAGCAACTGGCAGCGTTCAACGAGACTTGGGATTTCGATCCATTCGTCAGGGGTGTGGAGACCGCCTCCGCGTACCCCGAGTGTGTCAATGGTTGGGAGTCCTGCTTGCTGGAGGATGTTGCCGTCGCAGACCCCGCCGGTCTTGGCGAACGGCAGCTTCTGTCCGAGCCCCTCCGCGACCGCTCGTGCTTTGAGCGCGAGCGACTCGGTCGCTGGGATCATCGGCTTGGCAGGACGATTGAAGCTGCGATGCACCTTAACTCCTGGGAGCGCGTCTCCGGATGTGTTGAGTGCATCGAGCATGGACGCTATTTCATCGGCAATTGTCTGATCCGGGAATCGCACATTCCCCCACGCTTGCGCGTGATCCGGGACCCCATTGGTCACAGGCCCACCTTTGAGTGGTCCGATATTGAGGATGCGCCCTCTTTCCGGATCCGGCATGTCCCCCACGGCGACCAAGCATTCTCCGAGCTTTGTCACTGCGGAGATGCCATCTGTGAATGCTCGTCCGACATGCGCGGACTTGCCGAAGGTTTCGATCATAAACTGTCCGGCACCCATGCGCTCGACGACCAGTTCCCCTCCCGGCATCGCGGGCTCGAGCGCCAGTCCGAAGTCGTGGAGCTTCGCTTGATCGCGGAGTGCTTGCGCGGAGTGGTAGGTGCCGGTCTCTTCGTCCGCGTTGAGCGAGAAGGTCCAGTTGGCGCTGACGCCGCATTCTTCGAGCGCTTCGAGGGCCGCGACGGCGATCACCAGTCCACCCTTCATGTCCACGCACCCTGGTCCCAGCGCGGTCTTGCCGTCGTCTGAGATCGTGAGCTTGTTGAAGTCCGAAGCCGGATCGTGGACGGTGTCCATGTGTCCCGCGATCAGGACGCGTCCGGACTGAGCACCATTGAGACGCTCGCAGATCGAGGTGGTGGGCATGTACCCTCCCGGCTTACCCCCAAGCAACCATTCGGGCTTGGGATCGGGATCGACCTGCGTGTGCGTTGCTCCCAGCGCAACTAGTCTGGAGGTCAGCAGCTCGCGCGTGTGCTCGATGCCTTGCTCGTTAAATCCGCCGGTCTTGGTGCCGACATGGAGGATCAGGTCTTCGAGCAGCGCATCGGCTTTGGAAGCGATGGTTTGTGCGATGAGTTGTTCTTGTTCATTGAGTGTCACGAGGAGAGTCTACGAGCCCCAAAATCGCCCTTCCAAGCGCGTGAGCGGTGATTTTTCACGATCGTGGTTTAAAATCAATAGGGCATGTTTTCGACAGAAGATTTTTGCAATCGATCCCAAAGTATGCAGATCCGGTCAATGCGATTAAGGTTGTGTGAGCTTTGGGCTTTCACGCACAAACCATCCGCATCCAAAGGTAAAGTTCGGCGAGTGAAGCACCTACGGCTTGCTCGCGTCACGGATGACCCACGAGTCAAACCGACACATCAGTCCAAATCACGACAGGGAGTTGCCATGCGGTATCGTGCGTGCTGGATCTCGGACCTCCACCTTGGGAGCAAGAAGGCCGAGACGGAGTTGATCTACAGCTTTCTCAAGAAGAACGAGTTCGATGCGCTCTACCTCAACGGAGACATCATCGATATCTGGCGCTGGAAACAAGCGGGACTGCTCAAAGCGAAGAACACGCAGGAACACATCAATGTCGTCCAGCGCCTGCTCAAGCTCGCGAAGAAGGACACGCCGATTCATCTCACGATCGGCAACCACGACGAGTTCCTCATGCACTTCCTTGGGGACAACGACGCGGCGCGTGACTTCGGTCAGATCAACCTCGCCGAGCGCGTCGAGCATACTGCCGCGGACGGGAAGCGGTACCTAATCCTGCACGGGCATCAGTTCGACCTCGTCACCCGCACCGCTCCCTGGCTCTCGAAGCTCGGCGATCGCGGATACGAGACGCTCATCTGGATCAACCGCGTCGTCAACCGGATCCGCCGCAGGCTCGGGATGCGGTACTGGTCGCTCTCAAAGTTCATCAAGCTCAAGGTCAAGAAAGCAACGATGATCATCGGGAACTTCGAAGAGAGCGCTCTGCACTACGCGAAAGACCACGGCTACGACGGCATCATCTGCGGACATATCCATAACCCAGAAATCAAGGTTCACGACGACGGTCCGGACTACCTCAACTCGGGATGCTGGACCGATCTCGCGAACTGCAACGCGCTCGTCGAACGCATGGACGGCTCCATCGACCTCATCCACTGGAACGGCACCGACGAGGTCATCCTCAAATCCACCGATCCCAATCGCGGTGAGACCTACCTCCCAACGATCTACGAGCTCGGGAGTATGCCTGAGGACAAACTCAAGCGGCAGCGACGGGTCAGTGTCCCTGCGGACGAGGTGCTACTCGGTTTGTGATGAATCTGACTGCTGCGCCTTCATCAAATCTGCCACCCGGACCAATGGCACCGTTTTGCTCTCTCGATCGACTGTGATGTTGAGCACATCGCTGAGTTGATCGACTTGCCAATCGAGCCAACCGATTCGATCTAGCCATGCTTGCCGAACATATTGGTAGTACTCATCAGTGTCTATGCATTTTGATTCTCTAGTAGGAACATCATCATCCCCAAACTGCGTCCAGCAATGCGGGCAGATATCGTTTCCGGGACTCATGTCGCGACAATATACCGAGTATCCATTGAACGACGCCCCACAAATTGGGCAATGTTGAATCTGATCGTCATCGACAGGTATTGCTATGTAGTCGCCTACATAGTTTTTCATGAATACAAAGTCCATGTTTGTACCCCGAACGATCCTTACTTGATTGGCCGAATGATCCCGAGATCAATCACCACCCCATCGGGCTGGTACAGATCCACATTGAGCTCATCCTCTTTGATCGAGGTGAACACGATCGAGGTGCGTCCGGAGTTTTCCGCGTTGATGAAGTCCGCGTAGGAAGGGCCGGCGTATTTCTCGTTGTTGCGTTCGTTCGCGTGGAAATGGTAGTGCGCCAGAGCACGATCGGAGAAACGCATCATATCGTCGCTCGCGACGAATCGCTCATCGCTCACACGATCGCGAGCACGCGGACGGAACAGCACGGCTCGGTGCGTCGCGTTCGCGTTGTCGACATCGATGATCCCGCCGTATTCGGTTTTGGTGTCTTTCTTGTCCAGCGCTCGCTGCACATAGAGCTTCTCGATGACCGCTTCTGAGCGCACGGCTTCATCAACCACCAAGATCGTGAGCAGATCGGCCCAGCTCAGCTGGTTCTGCCAATCCTCGATGCGCTCTCTGCGAGACGGCTGCCCCTTGTCGGGCTTGCGACGGATCAGCGTGCGAGCGTTCTGACGATCGCGGATCTCATCAATCAGTTGCAGACGGCTCATCGAGAACCAATCCGAGCGATTCGCACGAGCCCAACGGAGCGCTTCGAGGTGACGCAGTTCAAGATCATTGAGTTGATTCCCGCGTAAGTACGACACAGCGAGACGCGCTTCGTCCCACCACACCACGTTCTTCGCGGCCCAGTCGTCATCGGTCGCGTGACGCAGCTGACGCAACCACGCGAGTTCCATCGCTTGGTTTGGGAGGATCCCGAAGTCATTCCAGCAGGCGCGGAGATCGTCGAGCGTCTGCTGCGTGCCTTGGTCTGTGGCGCTCGGGGTCATGTTGGATTCGAGCAGACGCACGCGCTGCGAGCCGTCCGCGTCGAGCCTTCCGAGCAGTCCCCACGCGTCATCACGCGTGCGATCCGCGACGCGGAGGATGGAGCGTTCTTCACGATCCGAAGCGCCCTTGAGCGGATCGAGGAACACGCTGAACACCACCGCTTCGATCGGTTGTCCAGGCTCGAGCGCCTCGATCGCTTTGCGTTCCATGCGCTCTTCATCGGGATATCCAGGAGTCACGCGCGCATACGAACGCACGATCGCGGGCATCAGTCCTTGCCATTTGGCGCGGATCGCGTGCTGGAGGATGATCCGCACCGCTTGTCGGTCTTCTTCTGTCGGGAGGATCAATCGCGCCATGCGTGCCGAGTCCGCGTCTCCTTCTGGAGAAGTGTCGGACATGAGCAGATCGAGCGTGGTGTAGCGGAGATCCGGAGAGGTCGCGCTGGACCACGCGAGGTTCTTGAATGCTTGTCTTGTCCGCTCGCGGACGCGCGTCCCAGCGACAACCTCGGCCCACGCTTGCTCGGCAGCCGCGACCCGATCGCGTTCGAGTAGATCGGGGTTTCGGACATCGAGGATCGGGTTTCCGGTGGGCTTGTACTGCGACCCAGCGGAGCACCCCCACTGCATCGGGATCAGAACAAGCATCAGAACGGCGGTAACACGGGCAATGGTCATACGCGAGTGTATGCCCTCATCAATCGGGCTATCATTGGTCTATGGAAACGCAGTCCACATCTCTGAGCGACCGAGTCAGTGCCGTGATTGATTTGATCCGTCCAGCCGTCCAGTCCGACGGCGGCGATATCGAGTTCGTCGAGGTCAGCGACGAGGGTGTCGTCTCGATCCGGATGCACGGCGCGTGCGTCGGATGCCCCTCATCGGACATGACCCTGCGGATCGGGATCGAGCGGACACTCAAAGATCGGATCCCTGAGATTACCAAGGTCGAAGCGGTCAGTTGAGATCCTGTATCCAATCTCTATCAGCTCTCTATCAGTAGTGGAGTGCAGCAGATGCGTCAAAACCGCGTTTGTGGGTTCTCTGTGGGTAGTTCTGTGGGTAAGTGATTCCTAATCTCTGATATAGCAGTTGCTTGGGGAATTTGCTTGGCGTGGGGTTGGGATCTCGATATACTGCACTTCACCCCGGCATCGAAGCTCGGGGCAGATATGGAGCCAGGGATGCTTGTCATTACGAGACGGGAAGGCGAAGAAGTTGTGATCGGCGATCCAAAGAACCCCATCGGGGTTGTGCGGATTGCTTCCGTCAAGGGAGAACGCGTCCGCGTCGCGTTCGATTTCCCTCGCGATGTCGAGATCCATCGCCGCGAGATCGCTGAGCAGATTGTCGTTGAAGCCGAGCAGGAGTTCGACTCCGCTGTGATCGCGAAGATCGCTCCAGCCGTGACGAGCTGATCAAGTTAAATCGGATATTGAACAAAGAACCCCGACCATGAATCGGGGTTCTTTTATTGCATACAGATGTGAGGCCGTTTACGGGCAGCCCGCCGCGAATGCCGCGAGGAACGCGGAGACATCGAGGAAGTTGTACGAGCCGTCGGCGTTGAAGTCCGCTTGGGGATCTTCCATAGAGAACGCCGCGAGGAACTCGGAGACATCGAGGAAGTTCAGATCGCCCTCTCCAGTCAGGTCCGCTTCACACACAGCGGCGACACTGTGCTGGAGGATCAGCACACCCATCGCTGGGATATCCAGCTCAGCGGACTGAGCGTGCGGCCCATTGGCGATCGCTTCGCTCGCGATCGATCCGCTGGTGCCAACCCCGCTTCCAGAGTAGATGCTGTCCTGCGTGTTGAGCACCACATCCCACTGTCCTTCGCGAGGGAGACCGAGTCGGTATCCGAGCTGGTCGTCGTTGGAGAAGTTCGCGACGATGACGAAGCTGTCACCACCCAAAATCCAGCGTTCCATCGCGAGCACATCGGCGCTGTTGTTGGAGTGGAAGACCCACGCGTTCTCATTCGCACGCAGCGCGGGCTCGGAGGTCCGCAGCGCGATGATGTCGCGGTACATCTGGAAGACGCCGTTGTATGTTGTCTTGTGTGACCAGTCGATCTTGCTCTCTTCCCAGCCATCGTTCTCGAGCCATTCGGTTCCCTGGAGGATGCCTGGGATGCCCTTGCTGAGCAGGGTGAGGGTCTGAGCGAGGGTGGTGCGTCCTCGCGCGAAGATGTCGTCGTTGGGAGCCGTGGTATCGATCACCTTGACGGCTCGCTCGTGCCCGTTGAGAGGCCAAGCGTCGTCGTGGAGCTCGAAGTAGTTGAAGACCTCCGTCCCGCTCACGCTCCCTGTTCCATCCAGAGCCGCGGCGGTTCCCGCGATGTTCGGACTCCCGAACGATGCACCAAAGATCGCATCACGGATCGAGTTCTTGAAGCTGTTGTGGTACTGGGAATCGAACTCGATGCCGGACTGGACCCAGTCGGAATCGATGTAGATCTCCGCGATGGTCTGCGCGTCAGAGTAACGGCGATTGATGATCCGGTTCATCTGACGCATCAGGTTCTGTCCGGAGTTCCACTGTGCCGTCCATCCGGAGTCGGTCATCGCCATGACCGCGTCCTGTCGGTAGCCGTCCATGCGGAACTCACCCATGACGTGGTAGACGGAATCGAGGTAGTAGTCCGTGACGCCTTGCTTGTCGAAGTCTGCTTGAGCGCCCCAAGGGGTGTCCTGCGCGTTGGCATCGAAATACTGCTGTGATCCGTCAAAGTTCCAGAGGAAGTTGTCGGTCGGCGAGAGGTGGTTCCAGACGACATCGAGGATCACCGCGATCCCCTCGCCGTGGAGATGATCGATCATGTACTTCAGATCATCTGGAGTCCCGAGCGCGTCTTCCCATGCGAACACGGAGATCGGGTTGTATCCACCGGAGTGGCTCCCTGGGAACTCGTTGATTGGGTTGAGCATGACGACGTTGACGCCGAGCTCCGAAAGATGCGAGGCGCGATCGCCAACATCGCGGTAGCCGCTGGGATTGCCTGCAGGACCTGCGGGATCGTTGCGCCCGGAGAACGAACCGACGTGGAGTTGGTAGATCACCCACTCATCGAGCGGCGCCGCGACGAAGTCGTCGTGCTGCCACTCATAAGCAAACGGGTCGGTAATTCTTGCGTTGAGGTTATCACCCGGAACCAGAGCCGCGGCGTGGGGATCGGTGTTCCAGTGGGTGTTGTTGAAGAAGAACTTGTACATGTCCCCTGCTTCAGCGCCCTCGACGAATCCGATGAAGTCCTCTCCGACCTTGGTGAGCGCATCGCCGACATTCCAGCCGTTGAACTCACCGCGGACCTGGACATTTGATCGTGTCGGCGCCCAGACGCGGAAGACGGTGCCGCCGTCTACAGGGGTCGCGCCCATGCGTGCGTGCTCGAGGGTATCGAAGTTGACCACGAATCTACTCGCTGGTTCCGTATCGCTTGGGCCGTCTGGTCCGATGAAATCGGTGTCGCTGCCGTCGGTGAGCTCGTAGATGTACTGAACCTCGGTCCCAGCGGTGCTCGGGATCGTCGCGGACCACACGTCCTTGGGACCTTGAACTCCGCTGGTGGTCGCATCGACCCAGCCGACGAAGGTGCCATCGACCCAGTATCCGACGCGGGCGCTGGTGAGGTCTCCTTGATCCGCGAAGAGCTGGACATCGAAGGACTCGCCATCCATCGGAACGAGTGGTCTGAGGTCGTAGCGCGATTCATGGCTCAGCAGGTCCCACTGGACGTCATTGTCCGAACTGCCCATCGCGAGTGTCATGCTTGTGGAACACGCCAGTACGCTCGCTGTCGCGGCGTGCATCAACATCTGACCATTCATTCTGTAATCCTCCTGGGAGCCGTAACTGGATTGACCGCGATCGCGATCCCCGCTCTTTTCGAGCTAGGGTATCAAGCGTTGTCCTGCGATGCAAGAAAATAAGGGTACACGGAGTATGAAGAAACCCCGACATATGCCGGGGTTTCTCGATGATTTTGACTGGTAATGAACACTTCCCCTGAGGGAAAGTATCCATATCGGACGGCTTACTCAGGCTCGCCGCCGGACATGTCGTATACCCAACCCTCGATCGCACGGTCGAGGTCTTGGATGTCGCCCTCTCCGAAGAAGAGACCGATTTCCTTCGCGGCTGCTTCTGGAGAATCTGAGCCGTGGATCAGGTTGAAGGAGTTGGAGACACCGAAGTCACCACGGATGGTGCCGGCTTCTGCTTTGGAACCGAAGGTCGCGCCCATCATGGAGCGAGCGATCGCGATAGCGCCGACGCCACGAACTGCGAGTACGCAGACTGGGGAGGAGGTCATGAATCCGACGAGTCCGTCGTAGAACGGCTTACCTGCGTGGTCGGCGTAGTGAGTCCCGGCGAGTTCTTTGGAGATGGTCATCATTTTCATCCCGACAATCGCGAGGCCTTTTTCCTCGAAGCGGGTGATGATCTTGCCCATGAGGCCGCGTTGGACTGCGTCTGGCTTGAGGATGATGAGGGTGGTTTCCATTGGAATAGCTCCGGTTTTTTCTGTGTGTGGTGGTCGCCGAATGCTGTTTCCGGCGCGGTTGGAATGATAGCGCGTGCATCGAAGGTGTCCAAACCTCGCGATGCGGATTCAATGCCTCGATTCCCGGCCCAATCTGCTGAAAAACGCTCAGAATCCCGCGCCATCGAGACCTGACGCATATGCCATAAAGAAAGTCCCGATCACCCCGCCGATGAACCCAATCCCGACGCTTGCGAGCCAGACCACGATCGCGAGGAGTCGATGCAATGGAGCGACCGCGCCGTCGCTCCTGATCCCCAGCTCCTTACGCTCGTCGGCGTAGTCGATGAACCATTTGATCAATCCAAGGATCGAAGCGAGCCCCCAGAGCACAAGCTCGATGCTGACTGTTGCATACATGAAATCTTCGACATCGACGGGCATAATCCGCGCGAGGACCGCGATGATGACTCCGAGCACTGTGAACACTCCGATCGAGAGCCAGGGGACATGGAGCCAGTAGTGTTTCTTGATCCAGACGGACGAGACCAGCTCGTACTGGTGCTCCGGTCCGAGCTTTGCGATCCCAATGCCGATCGCGTTTGCGAGGAACACCCCGAACCCCATTACGAAGAGAACGAAGATGAACGGCGCTGGTGAGCTCCCCATGATCGCGATGGTTGCACCCACTCCGTAAAGAAAGAGCACCATGAACCACCCCACGCACGCGGCTTTGAGCGTGTGGGCAAGCCCCTCGATGATCGCAGCTCGCTTCTCGTCGCGCTGTTCGCAAGCCTTGGATCTGACCAAGCCGCATTCGGGGCAGGTGGTGCCGAGCGTGTTTGGGATGGCATAACCACAGCCGTGGCAAGGGACATGGATGAGCTCGGACTGGGTCGTCCCTGGAGCTGCCGGGGTTGATTCCGGTAGTGATGTGGATTCCGTGTCGGTCACGATTGAGATACGATCGGCGGATTCATCGGGTCGGCTCGATCTTTCAATCGCTTCAAATCGAGCAAAAACCGGGCGGATCGGGTATGCTGTACCTTTGGAACTTCATAAGTTTGCCCCGCCAAGGAGGGTGGAATGGCCAAAGGTACGAAACGAACCAAAGCCGACGCTGAGTCGATGGCGTCCAAACAACGCGATATCTCCGTTTCGGAGTTCTTCGCAAAGAACCGGCACCTGCTGGGGTTCGACAATCCACGCAAAGCATTGCTGACCACCGTCAAGGAAGCTGTGGACAACGCGCTCGACGCGTGCGAGGAAGCCGGGATCCTCCCGGAAATCGAAGTCAAGATCGAAGAGATCACCCCCCCACCCCATGCTTCAAAGCCGGGACGCTACATCGTCACCATCACGGACAACGGCCCCGGCATCGTCCGCAAGCAGGTCGAGAACATCTTCGGACGACTCCTCTACGGCTCCAAGTTCCACAGACTCAAAATGTCACGCGGTCAGCAAGGGATCGGGATCTCCGCAGCGGGTATGTACGGCTTGATGACGACGGGTAAACCGATGGTCATCACCACGCGACCAAAGAAGAACAAGCCGGCGCATCATCTCGAACTCGCGATGGACACGACCAAGAACAAACCAGAAGTCACCGTCGATGTCGAGACCGATGACTTCCCCAACAACACAGGAACGCGCGTCGCGATCGAGATGGAAGCGAAGTTCTTCCGAGGCAAGGGATCGGTCGAGACCTACCTCGAACAAACCGCGATCTCCAACCCCCACTGCTCGATCACCTTTATCCCACCCGACAAAGCCGGAGAGAATCCTGATCTTGCTGAAGCCAATGACGGTGTCGAAGCCGACGAGCAGGGCATTGTGCGGACGCAGGAGTTCAGCGATCGGATCGTGTATCCGCGCACTGTGGACGAGCTCCCACCTGAAACCGAAGAAATCAAACCCCACCCCTACGGCGTCGAGCTTGGCACCTTCCTCACGATGCTCAACAAGACCCAAGAAAAACAACTCAGCGGATTCTTCCGCAAGGAGTTCTGCAGGGTCCCGCCGTCAACGGTCAAGGAAGTCACCGCCGCTGCATCCACCAAGGGCAACTCCTATTCCGGGAGCACCTGGGTCAAGACGGTTGAATCCAAGGACGCGGAGAAGATCTACAAAGCGCTCCAGGAAGCGAAGCTCCGCAGCCCCCCTACTGACTGTCTTTCACCGATCGGTGTCAAGCAGATGCTCGCGGGACTGCTCAAAGGCGTCAAGGCGGAGTTCTACACCGCTTCGACGCGCAAGCCGAGCGTGTATCGCGGGAATCCGTTCCAGATCGAGGCCGCGATCGCGTTTGGGGGTGATCTTCCAGGAGATCAGCAGGCGCGTGTGATCCGTTACGCGAACCGCGTCCCGCTGCTGCATCAGCAGAGCGCGTGCTCATCGTTCAAGTCCGTCGTCGAGACCTCATGGAAGAACTACGGCATGCAGCAACCACGCGGCGGACTCCCGGTCGGGCCGCTTGTGGTGATGATCCATATGGCGAGTGTGTGGGTGCCGTTTACGAGCGAGTCCAAGGACGCGATCGCGGACTACGACGAAATCCGCAAGGAAATGCAACTGGCGCTGCAGGAGTGCGGCCGGAAGCTCGGACAATACATCCGCCGTCGCCAACGCATGAAACGCGATGCACAGAAGCGTGATGTTTTCGAGCGTTACATCGGGGAGATCTCCAGAGCGTGCAACTACCTGACCGGTACGGACACGCAGGAGCTCTACGACGCGCTGCTCGCGCAAGCGAAAGCACGCACCGAGATCGCGGACGCACAGCTCGACGATGAGGGCAAGTTCATCAAGGACGATCAGGGAAGGCTCGCGAAAGCGGACGATGTGATCATCCTCGATAACGCGATCGTCGGTCCGGATGAGTCTGGTTCGGTTGCGGAAGCAAAGCCAACGGTCAAGAAGAAGCGAGTGAGCAAGACAAGTCAGAAGAAGCGGACGAGCAAGAAGAAATCATCATCCAAGAAGGCGGCCACCGGGCTGTTCAGTTAACAGGGTGCCATGGCTTGACCGTCTTCGGCAAGCCATGCTCTCGGAAACACCGACAACCAAGAAGCAAGACACGGCTTGCGAAGACGACAAGCCGTGGCACCCAGAGTAAAGACCATGGCAAAGAAAGTCACGAAAAAGAAAGTCGTCAAGAAGAAGGTTGCGAAGAAAAAAGTAGCCAAGAAGACGACCAAGAAGACCGCGAAGAAAGCTTCCGGGAAGTCGACTGTCTCCCGCAGCAACAAAGCGGGCAAACGGGATCAGGAGACCTCCGTCAAGCTTAGCGCAATGGCGCAGAACATCGTCACGGCGGTGCACGCGGACAAAGAGCCTGAGATGGATGTCCCGATCCGAGCCGCGTCCAACACGAACTGGAACGCAAAGAAGGGCATCCTCGAGATGGGCGACTCCGTCGGGACGCGGCAGCTCTTCAACCTCGGACAAGCTCGAAAGTTCATGCAGACGCTCCTGCACGGCAAGTCCGTCGATGAACTCCTCCAAGCGGACAAGACGCTTTCGCTTCGTGGGATGTTCTACAAGTCACTCCACACGATCGAGGGGACCAAAGAGAAGACCTTCGACGACCAGACCGAATCCGACGGCATCCTCGAAGACCTCGAGGTCTCGCTCGGGTCGCTGCGCGAAGAACTCCACATCTTCGCAAAGAAGCGTGGGACGATGGTCGGGAACATCACGGTTGTTGATAACGGCGACGAGATCAACTGCCGAAAGATGGGATCCGGCGGATACGCGATTCCGAGTATCTGCGAGCCTGAGGTCATCCAGTTCAAGGATGTCAAAGCGAAGTTCATCCTGCATGTCGAGAAAGACACGGTCTGGCAACGCTTCAACGAGGACCGCTTCTGGGAAAAACACAACTGCATCCTGACCGAAGGATCGGGACAACCCACACGCGGCGTGCGGCGCATGCTCCATCGTCTCAACAAAGAGCACGGGCTCCCGGTCTACTGCCTGCTCGATTGCGACCCCTGGGGGCACTACATCTACAGCGTGATCAAGCAGGGATCGATCTCCCTCGCGTTCGAATCCTCGCGTCTCGCGATCCCCGAAGCGAAGTATCTGGGAATTCGTTCCATTGATTTTGACCGTTGCAATCTCAGTGATGATGTCAAGATCTCTCTCAATGATCGCGACATCAAACGCGCCAAACAGATCGCGGCGTACCCTTGGTTCGAGAAGAACAAGCAGTGGCAGAAGGAGATCAAGAAGATGCTCTCCAACGGCTTCAAGATGGAAGTGGAATCCCTGATCACCAAGGACATCAGCTACGTCACCGAGGAATACGTCCCGGCGCGGCTCAAAGCAAAGGACTGGCTCGGGTAATCATGTAAATCAGTCCGCTGACGACCGTGCGTCACAGAGCGATGCACGATCGAATACAGTGGTGATATGCCAAAAACTGATCGAGATCCCGAACGCCAATCCCTCATCGCTGTCACCGGCCCCACTGGGTATGTCGGCGGGCGTCTCGTTCCGGTACTGCTCGATGAAGGATACCACGTACGCTGTATCGCACGCGAACCTCGGAAGCTTGACGACCGTACATGGAGACAACACGATCGAGTCGGTGTCGCGCAGAGTGATCTCTCAGATATCGAGGCGCTCGCTGAAGCACTCGAGGGCTGCGACTCAGCGTACTACCTCGTGCACTCGATGGAAGCGAGCGGGAAAGAATATGCGGATCGTGATCGGCAGCTTGCATCGAACTTTGCACACGCAGCTCGCAAAGCTGGAGTCAAGCGGATCATCTATCTCGGAGGGCTCGGCGACGGCGACAGCTTGCTGAGCGAGCACCTGCGATCACGCCGGGAAGTTGAAGAGGTGCTCGGATCGACCGGTGTTCCGATCACGATCTTCCGAGCCGCGATGATCATCGGATCAGGTTCGGTGTCCTTCGAGATCCTGCGATACCTCGTCGAGCGATTACCCATCATGATCACCCCCTCGTGGGTCAAGACAGAATCGCAACCCATCGCGATCGCGGATGTGCTCCACTATCTTGTGCGTTGTTTGGAGGTTCCTGAAACTGCGGGACAGGTTCTTGAGATTGGTGGCGCCGATATCGAGCCGTATTCCGATCTAATGCGCACGATGGCAGCGGCGCTGCATCTCCCCAAGCGGATCATCATTCCGGTCCCGGTGCTCACTCCGAGGTTGAGCTCGGGATGGATCAGCATCGTCACACCAGTTTCGTACCGGATCGCAAGGCCGCTCGCGGATGGTTTACGCAATCGCGTGGTCGTCACCAATGATTTAACGCATCAACTGATGCCCCACCAACCGATGGGTGTTCGCGAAGCGATCGAGAAAGCGCTCGTGCGCATCGAGAGTAACGATGTGCAAACACGATGGTCCGTCGCGGGACCAATACCCGGCGATCCAGACTGGGCCGGCGGGACAACCTACGAAGATCAACGCACGATCGATATCCAAGCATCGAGCGAGCACGTCTTCAAAGCGATCTGCAGGATCGGGGGCGGGCACGGCTGGTACGCCGCGGACCTGCTCTGGAAACTCAGGGGATGGATGGACACTCTGGTCGGAGGACCCGGACTGCGCCGAGGCCGCAGAGATCCGGAGCGTGTTGAGTTCGGAGAGTCCCTCGACTTCTGGCGCGTGATCGGGATCGAGCAGAACCGCTCACTCGTTCTCCGCGCTGAAATGAAACTGCCTGGTGTTGCGACGCTCCAGTTTCAACTCGAACCAGGTCAGGACAACTCGATTGAATCCCCGACAACTTCGATGACGATGACCGCGCGATTCCGACCAAAGGGGATCCTCGGCATCCTCTACTGGTACAGCGTCTTCCCTTTCCACGGCATCGTGTTCCGCGGGATGCTCAGAGGAATCAAGAGAACAGCAGAGTCTGAATCCACAAACTCTTAACCATCTATCTCTATTAGCTTCCATCACTTAGAGCACTCTGGCGCCGTAAGCACACGCTGACCCAAGATTCCAGTAGTATGGAGAAAACCACCCAGTTTGGTGGCAACCACTGCTGTGCCATTCTGCGCAGCTCAATTTCGAGGGAGTACACACATGAAGATCAACACAATCGCAACCGCAGCTGCCGCAGCACTCACAGCACCGGCAATCGCAGGTGGTCCAGGAGTCGGGATCGCACTCTTTGACGAGATGATCCCGATCTTTGGTCCCGGATCGCTTGATTTCTCGACCCCTGGCATCGGAGATTTCTACGCCGACATGGGGATGACGATTTCAAGCACCGAACCGCTCTGGCTCGGTGATGGCGTCTCGCAAACCGACTTTGGCAACTTCGACATCGAAGGCACCAACGGCCCTGCATTCCTCTCACTCTGGGATCCTGCTGTCGGCGGCACCGTCACTTTCACATTCGATGGACCTGTCGACTTCTTCATCGATCTCATCGTTACGCAACAAGGTGGATCCGATGACGTCATCTGCACAGTCACAACCCTGAACGACGGGCTAGTTGTGGACACCGAAATCCTGACACTTGCGAATCCGGCAGGTGATCCAGACGGACAAGCAATTTTCCGTCAGTGGAACAACGCGGACACATTCCACTTCCAACTCGCACCGAACTCAAACCGCGTTCTTGCGTTTGACTTTGTCGAATGGCGAAAACTCTCCTGCGGCCTTGCAGACATCAACGATGATGGAAGACTGAACTTCCTCGACGTCAGTGCATACCTCGCAGAGTTCGCGATGGGTTGCAACTAACCTAAACATATCAACTTAAACACAAAGGCGTCCCGTTGGGACGCTTTTTTAATGCCGCATTGCTTTGGAAAGGTTGTCTATTTTTGATCGACGAATCCCAAGGTTCGCTGGTTCTCCCGGTTTTATCGGTCATATTACCAACCCCAGGGCGAGGGAAAGACCCTAGGGATTGGGACGCCGGCGACGACCGGATAGACGTATGGAAAGGATCTAAGTTTATGAAAGCTGTTTCTCTATTTGCTGTGATCGGTGCATGCTCACTCGCTGCTGGTGCCGGAATCACTCAGGACGTTCTTGTGGACTTTGATGACCAGATGGGCGGGATCCCACCGATTGAAACCGATGGGACCTTCAGCGACCATGTCACCTTCTCGACGAGTGACAACAACATCCTCATGATCTTTGAGGGCGCCGGATTCGTCGGCGGATCGAGCCCCAATATCCTCACCGCGGGGATTTCGACGACCACCGACAACTTCAACGCCGACATCTACATGGACTTCAGCGTCGCGGCCAACAACGTGTCGCTCGACGTCGTCTCCGACAATGATTCGGGCGTCGTCGCGATGCTCGGTGTATTCCATTCCGGCGGATTCACTGAGCTCGATGTCGTTGGGAACGCCGACTTCACCGACGTCATCCACATGGACCTGAGCAGCTACTTCGACATCACGCGTGTCGAGCTCTTCGGGATTACCGACGAGTTTGGTCTGGGGATCGACAACCTCGCGATGACCGTCCCAGTCCCGGCGCCGACAACGCTCGCGATTCTCGGACTTTCGGGACTCGTCACGAGTCGTCGTCGTCGATGAAGTTGATCAACCAACTCACCTAGCCCACACGAACAAGATTGAGCCACCCAGAGCCCCGAACATGCCATGGTTGTTCGGGGCTTTCTCGTTTTCATTGATGGACCCTCCCTTCCTTTATCGCTCGACCACCTTTGCCTAATCGCTACAGACCCACCACCCTCGACCACGCATCCGCGAGACGGATGGTGCTCTTCAGTCTGTCATGTACCTTTGGCACAAGGCGTGGCCGTACCGCGCCTTACAACTGACTCGCAATGCTCGCGACATCATGCAAAGGACACAATCATGAAGACCGCACAAATCAAAGCCGCACTGATCGTTTGCGCCGGCGTGATCGCCTCGGGCGCTTCTGCAGACATTTACCACTGGGACTGGTCCGCGGACACCGACGGCACCTCGGGACTCAACATGAACGGCGGGGCTTTCGAGTCCATCCACGCTGAGTTTGACACCGATACCAACCGCTTCCTCTGGCAGGTGCTGTTCTCGAACCAAGTCACCGATGGATACACCCTCGCGGTCAATAACGGCCCGAACCCAAAGGGACACGCTGGTGAACTCGCGCTGATCTACTTCGATGCGACCGGCGCCAACGCTCGCGTCTCGGCGTACGCGTACAACGGACAGAACACCATGCTCACCTACCGCGACGGCTCACCGGCCAGCGGCGAGCAGGCTCCTGACCAGATCTTCGATTACAACGATGCATCCATCCTCCAAGCGTCCGTATCCGACTTTGACGGCAAACGCCAGATGACCCTTGAGCTCGACGCTTCGCTCATCAACGGCCACAACCCCGCATACCCCGGACCTGAGGGTCCAGGTGAATGGACCGGGATCGGCTTCGAAGAGCAGCTCGGACTTTGGATGCACCCACTGCGGAACCTCTCGACCTCGTACGACAACGAGAACGGGCTCACCGCATGGAGCGGCTCGCAGGGCTGGTTCGACGGTGCTGGATACTCCACCACCACTGTCCCAGCACCAGGTGCATTCGCACTCCTGGGTCTCGGCGGACTCCTCTCGAGCCGCCGCAACCGCAGCGAATAAGTAACTGTCGAACAACCAGTTACAAACTCCCCCAACGCCTCTCGCCTATGCGAGGGGCGTTTTTCTGTATCCAATCAACCTCAAGCGGGTAGACCCAATAAAACCGCCAAATTTGGTTGCAAACACCTGCTTTTGGGGTTCTCTTTCAGTACAGCCCATCTGGAGAGGGCTGTGATTGATAGATTTGTAGAGGGACCACCAATGCACACCAAAGCCGTACTGCTCGCACTTTCGCTTATCGCCGCATCCACCCAGGCCCGCGTCATCCACGAGGATTTCCGCGACGATGCTGGGGGACCTGCGTACAACCCTGAACTGACCTTCGATTTCGGGACCGATACCGACTTCACGGGCGGCGGGGACACACACGATCTCTTTGCCGGCGAACTTTGGCTCTACTCGGATCTCGTGACCGTCTCGGTCAACACCCTCGCTCCTGACGAGTACATCGAGTCCGTCGAAGTCTCCTGGACTGATTTCTGTGGCCTTGGATGCACCATCATCCAAGCGGTTGGCGAGACCACCGATCTCGCGCTGGCAAACACCGTCGTGAGCTCGACCGAGACCCGCAGCATCAGCAGCATGGATCTGGGAGAGAACATCGAGTTCTTCCGCCTCTCGTCCTTTGAGGGCCGGATGAACAAGCTCACCATCAACATCGTCCCGACCCCTTCGTCGCTCGGGATGCTCGGGATGGGTGGCTTGCTCATTGCCCGTCGTCGCCGCTGATACAGCCGCACTGCCTTGCTCTCTTGCTTCAATCCGCATTGTCAAGGCCTCGCCCGACAGTGCGGATTTACTTTTTATCCATATATCGCAGTCTGAACACACCTTTCATGGTCAGCCGCTCGCGTCCGAGCAATGATTGATCTGGGAATCCTGACCACACCTCTGAATCGCACGGAACCAGCTATGTCCAAGAAGTACGACATATCAGCCATCACGGCTATCACTCTCATCGCTGCCGCCTCGTCCACCATCCACGCGGGAATTACCGATGACCAGCCGAACCAAGCGAACGCTCTGCATCGCTTGTGCATCATGGTCGAAACAGACTCGCAGTCCGAATCGCCCAGATTCTCAGCGTACACCGATTCACCAGATTTCAACATGGTCCACAGCGAGGCGCTGATTCACCAGTCTGATGAGGATGAAGAGTATGCCGCAGTCTCTGAGAGCGGCACAAGCACACATCTGCTCGAGAGACCCGACTGCTCTCCAGCCCAGTTCCTAGCTCTCATCGACTTCTGATCGCCCGCACGATCAATTCAAGCCGCACAACCCGCACCAACTCACATCGCGACTCGCTGGCGGATGTCGCTCGCGTTTTGCACAGTTGATGTATGCAAGCGATCCGTCCATCGAGCTCGTCCCTGTTGACCATTGGTTTGCAAGGCATCAACCGCAGCAACCGAATGTTCGCTCAGTCCGCCGAGCGCCTCGCGACTGGATTGCGGATCAATCGAGGATCGGACGATCCATCGGGATTGATCGCTTCGGAGCACTTGGGATCGGACTTGACGAGCTTGCACTCGCAGATGCGATCGTTGGAGCGAGAGAATCTGGACCTGAACATCGAGGCTGCTGACGCGAGTATCGAGCGTCAAGCGGAGATCGGGATGGAGCAGCGGAGCAACGAGTCCCGCATACGCGCGATGGAGGAGCAATCCATCAACACCGCCGCGGCTCGCTCGCAGATCCGCGACACCGATTACGCGGAGGAGGTCTCCAACTCCATCCGCGCGTCGATCCTCAGCGAAGCATCCATGCGTGTCATGCTGATCGGTCAGGAGCAGAGCAAGCGGTCGATCGATCTGCTGGGATAGCTTGAAAGGGCGCACTCAGTTAGGGTAGCGTTTTTTGATCGTGCTCACGCTGTGACGGATGAGCTTCTTGAGTGTGGGGATGTGCACGTCATCGAGCGATTTGATGTACAGGCATCCCTTCCCGGTCTTGTACTTCCCGAGCGATTCCATGAGCTCTGGTTTGTCGTCGAATCCCGAAAGCACATACAGCGACAACGCCGCGGCTCTTGGTGAGAATCCGGTCAAGCACATGTCGCCCTCGCGTCCGCTGTCGTAGACGTAGTGGTAGCTCCCGAAACCAACAATCGAAGGCCCCCACATCTTCGGTTCCTCTTTCGTGATCGACGACATGATCTCGACGAGCTTCTGGCAGTCGTCGCCGTACTTCGCTGGTGCTTTCTTGAGGAACGCGTCAACGGATTTGCTATTGGCGACCGTCTTGTTGGCCGAGGCTTTCTTTGTAGCTTTCTTTGCGGTTTTCTTCGTTGCTTTCTTGGTAGTCTTCTTTGTGACCTTTTTCTTTGCTGCTTTCTTGGTAGATTTCTTTGTAGTCTTCTTCGCCATGTGGTGCTCCGCTCAAATGAAAGACCCCCACGAATCCGATCGCGGGGGTCGTTGATTCTACTTGAGTGTACCAGATGCTCAGTCTTCGAGCATCCCGAGCTGCCACATCATGAACATGCGTTGATCCGCAACGTCTCGGATCCGCAGTTCGAGCGGTTTGCCGCCGCCGTGACCTGCATCACGATCGACCCAGAGCAGGATCGGTTCTTCGTCCTGGTCTGAACCTGTCGCGTTCTGCATCAGCGCCGCCATCTTGCGAGCGTGGAGCGGGTGCACACGTGTGTCGTTCTCACCCGCTGTGAACAGCACAGCTGGGTACTTGGTGCCCGGCTTGACGTTGTGGTACGGCGAGTACTTCTTGATGTACTCGTATTGCTCTGGGTTCTCAGCGGTGCCGTATTCAGGGACCCAGTAGCGCGCCATCAGGAAGTTCTGATAGCGGACCATGTCCAGCAGCGGGACCGCGCTGATCGCGGCGCTGAAGAGGTCAGGACGCTGGACGACGGTCGCGCCGGTCAGCAGACCGCCGTTGGAACCTCCCGCGATCCCGAGTTTGCTCGGATTGGTGTATCCGTTCTCGACGAGCCACTCTCCTGCGGAGATGAAGTCATCGAACACGTTCTGCTTCTGATCGAGCATCCCGGCTTCGTGCCACGCGTTGCCGTACTCGCCGCCGCCGCGGAGATTCGCGACCGCGTAGACACCGCCGTTCTCATACCAGGGGAACATGGTCGACGAGAAATATGGCGTCATCGAGATATCAAACCCGCCGTAGCCGTACAGGATCGTTGGGTTGTTGCCGTCGAGCTTGAGCCCCTTCTTGTGGACGATGAACATCGAGACCGGGGTGCCGTCTTTGGAATCGTACCAGACTTGCTTCACTTCGATCTTCGATGGATCGACCGGCACGTCCGGACGCGCCCAGAGCTCGCGTTCTCCGCTTGCGAGATCAACGCGATAGATCGAGCGAGGCATGTTGTAGCTCGAGAAGCTCAGGAACGCTTCGGTGCGATCGTCGGAAGTGCTCAATCCACCCGATCCGATGCCCGGGAGTTCGAGGTCACCTTTGGAGTTGCCGTTGAAATCGTACATCGCGATGCGCGTTTTGGCTGAATCAAGATATTCAACAGAAATGATCCCGCGTGAGAAGTTCACGCCCTCGATCACGAGGTTTTCGTTATGGGGAACGACTGGCTTCCAGTTCTCAAACGCTGGGTTGGTCAGGTCAACGACCGAAACGGTGCCGTTGGGTGCGTCGAATGAGTGCTGGATGAACATGCGATCGCCGTCAAAGTACGCGCCTCCGACGCGTCCCATCTTCCCGATCGCCATCGGGACCAGATCGAGCTCTCCTGTACGGAACCACTTGGACAGATCCGCGATCCACAGGTCCAATCCTGCGGTGCCGGTCCAGTATCCGATACTCATCCATCTTCCGTCTTCCGAAGGCGACCCCCAAGGACCCCAAGTGGTCTTGAGTGCTTCGAGTTCAGAATCGGTTTTGTTGAGGTCGCCGTAGAAAAACTCGATGTCTTTCTGACGGAAGAGCACCTGATCCTGACGATGGTGCGTGCCGAGCTTGTGGAGCTTGGTGACCGACGAGTATGCATCGTCGAGGTCTTCGAGCGCCGAGTAGAAGAATCCGGAAGAATCTGGGAGCCAACCCGACAAGCGGACCTTGCCTGGGATTTCTTCCGCGAGCCACTCTCCGGTATCGACATCCATGACATAGAGCGTCGAGTTCTCATCGCCTGCGGTGTACATGCCGAACGCCATCAGCGAGCCGTCGTCGTTAGGAGCAGTCCACGAGATGGTGGTGAGACCGCTCGGATCGACAGTCTGCGGATCTAGCAGGACACGCTCCTCGCCGTTGAGTCCTTCGCGGACATACCGCACCGCTTGAGGCTGAGCGCCCTCGCGGCGGGAGTAGAAGTATCGATTCCCGTACGCGCTGGGAGTCCCGATCGAGGGCACTTCCATGAGTTCACGCAATCGGCTCTCAAGCGCCGCGCGTCCTGGAAGGTTGTCGAGCACGGAGCGGGTGTAGCCGTTCTGTCCATCAGTCCACGAGACGACGTCGTCGGTCAATCGCCCCATGTTTTCGGGGTCCGAGTTGTCCCCTTCGAGCCAACGGTATTCGTCAACGACTTGCTCGCCGTGGATCACATCGGTGACCGGCACGGATTCGGTGGTCGGTGGTCCAGCAAACGCGATGGTCGATCCTGCGATCAGGACGGCCGAGAGTAGGGTTTTCATTGTCTGAGTCTCCAAAAAAGTACTGGCGCATGATACCAGACTCGGCACACAATCGCCTGTCGGTGGTACCCTGATCAGACCCAAAAGGATGCGTTCATAGCACTCAGATCGCTTACTTACTGCACCAATCCCTTGGTTAGACGCATGAACGCGGTCTCAAGGTTTACCGGCTCTTCTTGGAAGTGTGTCATCCGCAAGCCGTTGTTGATCAGCACGTTCGGGATATCGGTGAAGTTCCCGCCCATCCGATCGTCGAACTGCGCGTGGATCAGTCGTCCAGACCCACCACCGTGAGCCGTGCCGTCGCCTTGAACGATCGACACCTTCTCGACCCCCGGCATCGTCTGGAGCACCTTCGCGGCGTCTTCGAGACGCTCAGCGACTCCGACGTGCACAACGTGACCGACCCTCGCTCTGCGGAGGATCTCATCGACTGTGCCGTTAAAGAGCAGCTCGCCCTTCTCGATGATCCCGACGGTATTGCAGAGCTCAGCGAGTTCATGCAAGATGTGCGACGAGATCAGGATCGTCTTGCCCATCTTCTTGAGCTCTTTGAGCAGCTCGCGGATCTCGATGCGTGCTCTGGGATCAAGTCCCGAAGCGGGCTCGTCCATCAGCAAGACCTTGGGATCGTGGAGCAGCACACGCGCGATGGAGAGACGCTGCTGCATACCGCGTGAGAGGCCGCTGACTTCCGCGGTTTGTTTGTAGGTCAGGTCCGTGAGTTCGAGGACGTCGTTGACGACCTTCTTGCGTTGCGAGCCGTTGATGTTGTACGCGGCTGCGAAGAACTCGAGATACTCATGCACGACCATATCCTGATACGCGCCCATGAAATCGGGGACGTATCCGATGAGCGGACGGATCTGACGATTCTGATAGCCGACTGTTAATCCCGCGATCTGTGCTTGTCCAGACGAGGGTTTGAGCAGCGTCGCGAGGACTTTGATGGTCGTGGTCTTTCCCGCGCCGTTGGGACCGATGAATCCGAAGCAATCGCCCTCGTTGATCGTGAGATTCAGCGAGTTGAGCGCGGTCAGCTCGCCGTAGCGTTTGGTCAGGTTGATGGTCTCGATCATTGGCATATCTGCATTCCTAACGCTCAATCACCCGTTGGGTTCTTCTGATTCGCTCTGCTCGGTCTCTGGTTCCAGCACCCCGACATACGAAGGCGGATCGGGCTCGAACGGATAAATCCACGTCACCAGAGTCTTTCCCGACGCCGGGACGCGCCGCCCGTTGACGAACACCGGGACTGGAGAGCCGTTCTCGCTCGCTTTGTTCGCGTCAACCTCAAGCACCCCCATCACGATCAGCGTGGGCTGCGTGAACCACATCCCCAGGTCCCATCCGTGGAGCTGTCTGCGATGCGCGAGTCGATTTCCTACAGCATCAGCGAGCACGCCATAGCGTGGTGGCTGGAGCTGCGAGATCATCCTTCCCGCTTTCAGACGATCCATGACATCGCCGGGAGCACCTTGGATCGAGAGGGGATCGAACCCGCTCGACATCGCTTCGCGGAAGTAGTCCCCCTTGTCCGCGTTGCGATTCTCTTCCGAGAGCTTGGTGTACCCCTCGAGACTAATCACTTCTCCTGGACCCCACCCGCCTCCAGGAATCTGAGGCGACCAGGTATTCACACGCGAGATCATCGATGTCCCAAGTCCTTGCCCCTCGCGCCGGATCGGTGTCTGTCCAGAGACCACCACAAGCATGACATCGGTCAGCTCTCCGGGAAGATCGTGCACGATCTCTCCGATCACCGCGGCTCCGTCGAGCTTGAGCTTGGTCTCCTGGAAGCTCTCCGTATCCACCACAGGATGCGGCATCGACCAGCTCGACACGCCTCCCCAATCGACGCGGAAGTCTTTGACCGTCGCTCTCGTCGGGACGCGGATCGAGTCTGGGGATCGGCTCTCGATCCGGTAGCCCGTGTTGTCTGGGAATCCGGACACGATCGAAGCCGTGGAAGTGCTTGGCTGCCAAGGCGTGATCAGATTCGTCATCGCGCCGGTGGTCAGCACACCAGACTCCGCGGGATCAACCACCGAGACTTCCGAGGTGCCGTAGCTCGGGAGCATGACACTCATCCATGAGCGGGCGCGCGAGTGGGATTGGCCGTAGACCTGCTCGAGCATGGTCAGGTGCGTGATGTTGACCTTCTTGGGACGCAGCAGCGAAGCGCCGACCCACGAGAGCGCGGTGAACGCGACAATCAGGATCACGAACCCCACCCACGCGTGCTGGCTCTTTTTCTGCTGTTTGAGCAGCGCAAACCCGCCGGGACCCGCGATTACCCAATACAG
The DNA here is from genome assembly GCA_965250055.1 of Phycisphaerales bacterium. GTDB lineage: Bacteria > Planctomycetota > Phycisphaerae > Phycisphaerales > UBA1924 > UBA1924. Next base: position 1,263,768 of record OZ252285.1, read on the forward strand.
GATGAACACAATCAGTCCAAAGAACACGCCTTGAATCGCTCGACCGGTCTTGGCGATTTCTCCCGAGACTTCGGTATCAAACTCAAGCACGGTCCGTGAGCGGACATCTGCGAGCAACTGCTCGGACATCTCGCTGGGGCGTTGGACGTCGCCGCGCATCCCGAGCAGTCGGTGCCACAGCGGTTCGGGTTCTGGGAGACCTAATCGGCGGAGCCCGCCGTTGCCAAGATCGATCCCGATGACCGTCACCATCCCGGCCCCAACCAATCGACGCACGGCGACACATTCACCATCGACAGTCTTGAGCACCGGAACCGCGGTGTTGGGCTCGGCATCGGATGACGGTTTAAACGTAGTGAGCGTGCCGTTGGTCGGGAGCTCGATATCAGCAGATTCGGTCAGCAAGCGACGGATGCTGTTGTAGTCGACGCCGTCGCGTCGTGTTGGGCGCTCGATGTCTGGAAGGATGTTCCTGAGCGGATGGTTCCCGCCGTACCACGGATCATCCGACGGCGGCATCACGACAATCAGATGCCCCCCCTGCTCGACCCAGTTGCGGATCGCGCGAGCTCGCTCAGGTGACAGCGTGGACGGATCATGCTCGCGGAGCGTCGAACTCCCCCACACCAAGAAGTCCATCGAGACGAGCCCCTGCCAGCGATCGGGGATCGTCTGCGTCGTCAGTCCTGGAGCGACGCGCACGAGCTCGTGTCCAAGCGGTCTCCACGAGCGATTGTCCACGGTGGTCGCGTAGTGCTCGATCCCGAGCTGGCGCGTTCCGACAACCCCAGCGATCGCGACCCAAGGGTCTTGGAAGATCGGGTTGTACTGCGAAACCGATCCGAGCAAACGACCCGCTCGATATCCGAGCTGCCCCTCTTCGGCGCCACCTCGCTCGAGGGCTTCGAACGCATGGATCTCAAAGCTCGGCTGACCAAACTGGAACGGGACCCAGCAGTACAACCAGAAACTCTGAGGGAGTCCAGGATTGGCGCTCACGACTCGGTCGTACTGTGTGTCGTCGCCGTCGGAATCTCGGATAGTGATGCGGAGGATGACCTCACGCTGAGCCGACCCCTGATCGAGCATCTGGATCTGGACACCTGTCCAGTCTCCCGCTCGGATCATCCCCCCCGCTCCCAGGTTCATGATGGAAAGCTGGACATCTCCGGTTCCGACAGGCTCAGCGGCAACCTGCGCCGATACTGGATGCGTAGCGAGCATCAACAGACCAACTAGACTCAACCAACACATCCAGAACCGCAAAGTTCGCGTCCTCCATACTCAGCCAACTCCGCGGCCGACCCCCTCCCCACCTCTCCATTTGGGATCCGGTGGAAGCCGATTCTACAACTTCAAGGCCAATCTTGCGTGTCCAACCCCTCTGAGAGCAAAGTTTTGTTCAGATTCGTCCGATCATCACTCCAGTATGCTCGATTCAGGCACCATGATTCTGCTCATTGCCCTCCTCGCTTCGGGGATCTGTGCGTTGTGCCTGTACTCTGTCTACGCCAACGTCATCCGTCACGAGACGACCCTGCACGATCTCCGCAATCGCGTGGAGATGCTCTCCAACCAGCAGGCGCTGCACCTCGCGGAGATCGCAGGCGAGATTCCGCCGGATATTGTCGAAGACCCGATCGAGGTTGGTGAAGAAATCATGGACGAATCAGTTGATTCCGCGCCCAGTGATATTCCTGAATCACTTAGCGTCGATCAAGCGGCTCAATCCGCTGAACCCGTGAGTTCTTCGACCAACGCCGCGTGAGCGCGGGCGCCCATCCGGAAGCAATCCAGCTCGAACTTCTCATTTGGTGAGTGGACGCGATCGTCCTCGAGTCCGAATCCCATGAAGATGGTTTCCAGACCCACAGTGGTTTTGAGCAGTCCCGCGACTGGGATCGAGCCGCCTGACTTGATCATCGCGGGTTTGACGCCGCAGCCGCGTTCGATGGCGCGGAATGCTGCTTGGAGTGGTTCGGATTCGGTGGCGCAGGTCGCTGGGGCTCCTCCGCCGTGATTCTCAAACTCCCATGTGCATCCCGGAGGGGTGCGGTCCTTGAACCACTGGATGACCGATTCAGCGATGACTTCCGAATCCTGATCATCGACGAGACGGAAGGAGAGCTTGGCGCTCGCCTTGGATGGGATCACGGTTTTGGCGCCTGGACCGGTGTAGCCGCCGATGATGCCGTTGATGTCGCACGTCGGACGCGCCCACTCGCGCTCGATGAACGAGAACCCTTCTTCACCGATGCTCGCTTCAGGGGGCAGACCAATACCTCGCAGCGCTGCTTCAGGATCGACCCCGAGGTTCTTCCACGCATCGCTCTCGGCTTGGGTGAGTTCGCGAACGCCGTCATAAAAATTCGGGATCGTGATCCGTCGCTTGTCGTCCCAGAGCTGATTGAGCACCTTGACCATCTCGTTGATCGGGTTCGGGACTTTCCCGCCCCAGAGTCCTGAGTGCAGGTCTTGATCTGGACCGATGAGGGTGACCTCGAGGTAGGTGAGACCGCGGACGCCGTAGGTGATCGCGGGTTTCCCGCGGCCCAGCATACCCGTATCTGAGATCAAACAAACATCGGTCGCGCCGAGCGTGTCTTTGTGCTCGTCTACGAACCGCTCAAGGTTCACGGAGCCCGATTCTTCTTCCCCTTCGAGCAGGACGGTGTATTTGACCCCGCCGCCGGCTTTGCCGCTGGTTTCGTACCAGCCGCGCATCGCTTCGAGGAACATCATCACTTGTCCCTTGTCGTCGCACGCCCCGCGTGCTACGAGGCGTTCTCCGATCTCACCCTCCGCTGGTTTGCGGATTGGTTCAAAGGGCGCCGATTCCCACAGCTCGATGGGATCCGCGGGCTGAACGTCGTAGTGTCCATAGAACAGCACGTGAGGACCTGAGTAGTCCGCATCTCCAGGAGAGGTCGCGAGGACGATGGGCTGTCCCGAACCTGCGGGATCACCTGTCTGTTTGATCTCAACGCTGAACCCAGAATCCTTCAGATGATCCGCGGCCCACTGCGCCGCTCTTGCGGTATCAGCGTCGTGCTTGGGATCGGTCCCGACCGATGGGATCCGCAACCAATCGATCATGCGTTGGATGGATTCTTCTTCGTGCTGCTCGAGCCATGAAAGGACCTGATCTGTAGACATATCGCGCTCTCCTTCGATTGGTGTTCGAAGATCAGCATAGTCAAAAAAGAACCCGCCGCCCAATACTGGACGGCGGGATCGTGATTCAAATCAGCACACCTGACAAGTCAGGCGTGTCATCACCATTAGCGGCGACGACGTGCGGTTGCGAGACCACCAAGGCCGAGGAGCGCGAGAGCACCTGGAGTTGGGAGGTTAGCGTAACCAGCGGTTGCCGAAGCTGGGGTCTGGTCGAACTCGAGGAGCGCGGTGGTCGAGGAACCATCACCAACGCGGTAGAAACCAGCTGGGAGGAAGGTGCCGTCTGGACCAACGACGAGGTCAGGGGTGATTGCCGAGGTGCCGTCGTTTGCAACGTCCATGACGCTGTCAGCGACGAGGACGGACTCAACGATGGCGCCCATGCCGTCACGGAGGATGATGGTGTACGAGCTGTTCTCGATGGAGTTTGCACCGAAGGTGACATCAGCGGTGAAGCTGAGGAACGACTGTGCTTGAGCGTTTGCGAGGGTGAAGTACCCGCCTGCAGCGATCGAGCCGGACAGTGCGTATGGAGCACCGCCGTCAGCGCCCATGAAGCCGGTGCTGTCGACGTCTGAGTCCCAGAGCTCAACGCTCCAGCCGGTCAGATCGACAGCGGCGCCAGTGGTGTTGTACAGTTCGATGAACTCGGTGTCCGAGCTTGGGGTCGAGCCGAGGACTTCGTTGATGGTGACGCTTGCGTTGGTTGCCGCGGCGATACCAGCGAGTGCTGCGATTGCAGTGGTGATTTTCATTTCTTTCTCTCCAAAGTTGGAATTGTTTCTCTCTACTCTATTGAACACATAGAGATGAACCATCTGGGATCTGGGTGTCGATTGAGAACTGGTCAGGGACTCGGAAACACCCATGCTCCGGTCGGATTCATCGCATGATTGTACCATAGATCAGCCTCGAAATGGAGGCAAATCTCACGGAAATAAGCTATTGTTAAGACGGCCATCCGTGGGGACACACACCAACCTTCCGCCAAACAAAACGCCCCCCGAAGCCGGAGGGCGATGGTTATCACACGTTGCGGGACTAAGCTTTGATCGCTCAGATACTGGTGATTAGTACAGCTTTGGATTTGCACGCCCGTTGGACTGCTGTTCCATGAACTGAATGGACTCTTCCGTTGCGTTTCGATCATTCCAGAGGGTCCCAGTGGGGAACCATGGGTTTGGGTCGGTGTAGCTTTGGATTTGAGTCATATCACCGACAGACCCATCGAATCGAGCAACGTTGATGGTCTCAGCGTGGCGGTATGAGAGTTTGATGTTGTTTCCGGTTTCGGATGCCCCACCAAACGACCTGCCGTATGCGGTCGAACCATCGAAGATTGGCGACGAGCTGGTAAACGAACCGTACCCGCTGGTACCACCTGAAATGACCGGGTTCAAGCTCGGATCAAAGTCCAATCCATCTTCATCTGTCCAGTACCGAGTTCCATCAGCAAACATAATTTTGCTGGAGGCACTGGTGCCGACGCGGTCGATGCGATGGCGGAATCCCTTGGGCTGCTGCGGGTTGTTGGGATGCGAGATCATGCTTTGCACACGTGCTGAGCGTGGGTTCCCTTTACGAGCAAGGCCACGGAGGTATCCGATATCCTCTGAACTCAGGTGAGCAAAGCCGGTCGGCATGAGATAGCTGACTTGCTTGATACCCTCTTGGGCGGTCAAGTCAAACTCATCGCTATCCGCTGGACGATCACCTGGGTACACAAAGTCATTGAACACATTGGCGCTCGCACAGCCGAGAGTCTCGAAGATATCGCGAGTACGTTGGGCACGGTTTGTTGAGAATCCGAGCGTTTCTCCTGCGATCGGCGAGATCCAATCCTGGGTAGTCGTTGGCTTGTGCGAAGCTGAGATCCCGACGAGTTCATCCCATCCCCACACGCCGTCATCGTCGAGTTCGAGCCCGGTGTAAGGCGTACCGATGTTGACTGGGCTGGAGTAGTACTCTCGGTTTTCATTTGCGTAGATTGAGTTCAGGTTTGACAAGCCACGCATTGTGGATTTGCAAACAAGGTTTTGAGCACTAGCGCGTGCTTGCCCCAACGCTGGCAACAGGATGCCGATGAGGAGTGCGATGATCGCAATAACGACCAGCAACTCAATCAGCGTAAAAGCTTTCTTTGACTGACTCATAGGACTCTCCAGTTTGCGAGAAACTCTTGTGATACTTATTTCATGATGACGTGAACGATCGGATCCTCATCAAGAATCGTGATTCTTGAACCTGATCCAAGCGCGGATGATTGCTCACGCATCTCCTTTGGAATGCTGTCATCATTTCTCAGATGAAGTTTCCATTCTCCAGAATCATCTTGATTCACTGGATAAAGCGTTCGCTCTCCAGTATCAGGATGCTTTGCTGGATACATAACCCCTTTGGCTTTCCCTTTTCTGACGAGATAGAGCTGGCCGGTCATGACATCAACAGTCATGTGTCCATCTGGCTGGTCAATTGAGCCGCTGGTCATCATTCTCCAACCGGAGAATGCGAGGACAACAACAGCCGCAATGATCAGAATGATTTGCCAGGGTTTGATTTCGCTCATGCGTCCTGCCTCGTTTCCCGTCGTGGGTGCTCAGTTTTGAGCATTCTTTCACTCGCCCCGGCCTGTCGGTTCTCGGGGTCCATATTCTACACACCGCTCCGGGAATCTCCACTTTCCAGTGCGTTAGTCTAACAGAGAATCGAGTCTGGAGTTGCAGCACGCTCGATTCACCCCCCTCGCCGCGTCATCCTCATCAATACTTCACATCCACGCTCACTGGATAGTGATCCGCGGCGTACCCCTCGAAGGTTTCCATATCACGCCAGTTGATGCCCTCGGGACGGGCTGCCGTGCCGTATACGAACGCTGAATCGGTGTTCATGCGGCTCAGGGCGGCTTTATTGGCGAGAATCAGGTCGATTCTGCGTCCTGATTCATGCGTCGTCGACTCGCTCTTGGAAGCGTGATCCGCAAAGATATCCACAAACCCCTCGTTCAGGTATGTCTGGACCGATTGAGCATCGACCTCCGCGTTGAAATCACCGAGCAGGACGATCGCTTGATCCGGATCTTCTTTCAGAACCTTCTTGATGAGCTTGAGCGTGCCGATCGCTTCGGCTTCTCTCCAGTAGGTGTTGTAGCGCCCTGATTTGTGGTGCATCACAAAGAGGGTCAGGGACCACGCTTCGCTGTCATCGCTTGCTGGGATCTCTAGATCAACCATCAACGGCGAGCGACGGAAGTTGATTGGTTCTCCGGCGTACCAGTTCTTTTGCGTGCCGTATTTCTCGGGATGCACTCCTCCCAGCGGCATGTTGGGCCAGTTCTTCACGGCTTTGATCGGGAATCGGGACAGCACGGAGTTCTCGATCCCGCGATCATTCCCGGCATCGATCGAAACGACGTGCTCGTATCCCATATCCGCGAGGTAGGTGTCGCGGTACTCAAGCAGCGCTGCTTCGGACTCCACTTCTTGGATACACAGCACATCGGGATCGACCGCACGGATCGCCATCGCGGTCGCGACGAGCTCGTGCTCTGGTTTGGTTTCGTCCGCGTCGTCATTGCGACCAGTCAAAGCAGGATCGTCGTGGGCATCGAAGAGGTTCTCGATGTTGTACGTCGTGAGACGGAACGTGTGCTCTGCCTTTGCTGGAGCGTTCTCGAGTCCGTACTGACGCATCATCTCGCGTGCTTTCTCGTACTGCTTGACCGCTGCATCGGAGTTTGGTTGCTCCATCGCATCGGGTTGCACAGCGTGTGAAGCAAGCGTGAGAGCGGAAATCGCGAGTATTTGGGTGAGCCGAGGGACCATGTGCATTCGTATCTCCTAGCGAGTTTGCAGAGTGATTCTAGGGGGCCTGCTTGCGGTGCGATGCTACCATTGATTCGAGCATTGAGCCGCTGGTTATGCCTGCTTGATCGTGCCAGATTGTTTCCGCTCCAGTATTGAAGCGGGATCGTTCACGCGGGCTTCTTCGGAGCTGGAATTGTGAAGATTGTGTTAGTCAATCCGAGAGGCTTCTGCGCCGGCGTCCGCATGGCGATCGACGTCGTTGATCAGGTGCTTGAGCTGCTCCCGGATGAGACTATATATGTGTACCACGAGATCGTGCACAATCGTCATGTCGTGGACCGCTTCATCGGCCGTGGGGTCCGATTCGTCGAAACCCTCGATGATGTTCCCGAAGGGAGCATCGTGGTCTTCAGCGCTCATGGGATTCCCCCATCGCTCCGCGATCAAGCCGCGGAAAGAAACCTGACGGCGATCGACGCGACGTGTCCGCTCGTGACCAAGGTGCACTCCCGAGCTGTGCGTTACGCGAGACAGGGGTACCAGATCCTGCTCATCGGTCACAAGAACCACCAAGAAGTCATCGGCACGATGGGCGAAGCGCCGGGACAGACCCAAGTGGTCGAATCCCCAGAGTGCATCGAACATCTCAAGATCGACGATCCCAACAAGCTCGTCTACCTCACGCAGACCACGCTCTCGACCGACGACGCGAAGCTGATCATCGATGCGCTCGTCAAAGCGTTCCCAAACATCAAAGCACCACCAACAGAGGACATCTGCTACGCGACCACGAATCGGCAGCAAGCGGTCCGCTTGGTCGCGCCCCAGTGTGATCTCGTGATTGTTGTGGGTTCTAAGAACTCATCCAACTCCGTTCGCCTCACCGAGATCGCGCAGACTATGGGGACATGCAGCGTCCTGATCGACGACGCGTCGGAGCTTGATCCGTCGTGGTATCCGACGGGCGATGAGACGATCATGCTCACCGCGGGCGCCAGCGCTCCGGAGGACCTGGTCTCCGAGATCTGCAGGCACTTCGTTGAGCAGCACAACGCGACGCTCCATATCGCGGACATCACAGAGGAATCGGTGGAGTTCGGTCTGCCGTTGACCTTGAAACGTCTCATGGAAACTCATGGCGTCGACCACAAAGATCGGCGGATCACCGTCAGCGCCCCCACCATCACTGCGGATGAATACGGCGACACCCCAGTCCCGCTCACGATCTCAGGGGGAGATTCGTGAAACATCCGACGCACCATTTTTTCTCGATGAATCCAGAGTCCCTGACGGACTGGTGCTTAGAACGCGGGCTCCCCAAGTTTCGCGCCAAGCAGATCCTCGAATGGGTCTACCTCAAAGGCGTGATCGATCCCATGCAGATGAGCAATCTGTCCAACTCGGATCGGGAGCTTCTGAACAACGAGATGACCTTCCTGAGCGGCCCAACAGTCGCGCACCAGCTCGCGACCGATGGCACACAAAAACTGCTCATCGAGTGGAGCGACGACGCGGACTCGGCGCCGATCGATTCCCGCGAAGCCGCGGTGGATCATGAATCGCGTCTGCCGATCCTGGGACAGGAGATGCCGTATTCGGACACGACGCGCCAGACGGAGTGTGTCATGATCCCGGCACCAGATTCGGACCGACGGACCGCGTGCATCTCGTCGCAGATCGGGTGCCCCGTTGGATGCACCTTCTGCGCCACCGGCATCGGAGGACTGGACGGCAATCTCTCATCGGGGCGCATCGTCGAGCAGGTCTGGAGACTCAATCAGCTTCAGGGCGTTGGACGGATTTCCAATGTTGTATTCATGGGGATGGGTGAGCCGCTCGCGAACTTCAAGCCGGTCGTCGAAGCGGTCCGCACGATCGCGGCTCCGTGGGGATTGGGCATCGGCGCCCGCAAGATCACGATCTCGACTGTCGGGATGCACAAAGCGATCGAGAAACTCGCTCATGAGCTCGAACTCCCTGTCACGCTCGCGCTCTCGCTCCACGCGCCCAACGACGAGCTGAGAAGAAAGCTGATCCCTTGGGCAGAGTTCACCACGATCAACGAGCTCAAAGCCGCGTGCAAAAAATGGTTTGACAAGACGGGACGCGAGATCACGCTCGAGTACATCCTGCTCGGAGGGGTCAACGACCAGAGCGACCACGCCTTCGAGCTCGCGAGCGTCTGCAAGGACCTCCGCGCCAATGTGAACCTGATCCGCTACAACGAGGTCGCGGGTCTGCAGTTCGATCGACCGAGTACCGATGACGTTCATCGTTTCCAGCACGTGCTGCGTGAGCAGGGGATCAACTGTCATATCCGCGCGAGCCGAGGGCGCGACATCGCCGCGGCGTGCGGCCAGCTCCGTCACGAGCACGCAACCAGCTAAAAATTGCTTATGCAAATCACACCCAGCACAACTACGCATGATTGGTCGCAGGAGTTTCGTGCGTTTACAACCCAGCATTGGGTGGTCGTCACGGTCTGTCTCTCGATCATGATCGGCTGGTGTGTGATTGGTCGAGTACTGCTCGCCCAGGGTACTGACCTTGGAATGAAAAGAGAGCGGAAGATTCGCCATGCTGTGGGTTGGTTCATCGTCATCTCGCAGACGCTCATTTTCTTCCGCCGATTCACTCCAGCTCACTGGGACATCGACGACTCGCTCCCGCTGCACATGTGCCGATGGACTGTCTGGATCATTGCTTGGGCAATGCTGACACTCGATCGCAGAGCACGCGCCCTCACGCTCTTCTGGGGACTCGGTCTGAGCTCGCAGGTCTTTGCCACCCCCTTCCTCAAAGAGGGGCACGGCTCGCTCGGGTTCTGGATCTATTGGCTCAACCATCTTCAGATCGTCGGCGTCGCGCTGTACGACGTGGTGGTGCTCGGGTACCGTCCCAACTTCAAGGACTTTGTCTTCGCGACCCTCGCGGGGATCGGGTTCGGAGTGCTGGTCTTTGTGCTCAACATCATCCTCGGGACCAACTACGCGTATCTCGGATCTGGACAACATCCCGGCGAATCGGTCATTGACCTGCTCGGACCCTATCCGTGGCGTGCGTTCTTCCTCATCCTCGGATGCGCTGTCGTCTTTGTAGCGATATACGGATTCTCAGCCGGCGCGATGGCTTTCCGCACCAAGGTGCTCGGGAAACCACCACCACGATTCGTTGGTCCCGACGGACCGGCCCAACCCAAACCAGAGGGCTGATCGCTACACTGTCTCTCATGGTTCTCTTACTGCTCATGCTGTGCGTAGCCGCGACGCTGATCTCGCTGATCGGGACGTTTCTGGCGCTCAAGGTGAGCACCAAGCTCGGAGCGCTCGACTCAGCACCGATCGAAGGGCAGATCAAGAACCAGCAGCGACCGATCCCCAACACAGGAGGCATCGGGATCGCCATGGCGCTCTGGCTTCCGATCCTGATCGGGATGCTGAGCGTGAGTTTCCTCGATGCATCCAGCTTCACTGGTTTCCTCGAACCGATTCAATCGGTCTGGGTCGATCTTCAGGATCGCATCACACTGGGATGGGGATTGCTGGGTTGCATCATCCTGCTGCACCTGCTCGGATTGATTGATGATCGACGACCGATGGGGCCGTGGTCCAAACTGATCATCATGGTCATTCCCGCAGTGCTCTTCACGGCTTTCTTTGACACTCGACTGCTGACCATGCTCGACGGATATGCGGGAGGGACGTGGCTCAGCATTGTGCTGACGATCGTGTGGATCGTCGCGATCACCAACGCGATGAACTTCATCGACAACATGGACGGGCTCAGCGCCGGGATCGCCGCGATTGCTGGAGGCTTGTTTCTTGTCGCGGCGATACTGAACGCACAGTGGTTCATCGGTGTTGTGCTCGCGCTGCTGGTTGGGGGGTGTCTCGGGTTCTTGTTCTTCAACTTCCCTCCCGCCAAAGTCTTCATGGGCGACGGCGGCTCGCTCGTCATTGGGTTTGTCCTTGCGATCACAACCGTGCGGACGACCTACATCCCCGAAGACTCCGCAGCACCGATGTCGGGGAGCTGGTACGCGCTGCTGATGCCGATCGCGGTCCTCGCCGTTCCGCTGTACGACTTCACCAGCGTCACGCTGATCCGCATCTCGCAAGGCAAGAGCCCCTTCGTCGGCGATCTCCAGCACTTCTCCCACCGCTTGCGTGATCGAGGGCTCGGGAATCGAGGCACGATCTTGATCATCTACGCGCTGACCGCGTGCTCTGGGATCGCTGGGATCCTGCTGACACGCGCCACTGCTTGGGAAGCGGCGCTGCTCGGAACACAGGTCGTCCTGATCCTCGCGGCGATCGCTCTGTTTGAGTATCGCTCGCCGATCCGATCCAAAGCTGAGTGTCCTCCAGAGAACGACGATGCCTGATGCTGCTGATGCTCCATCCCAGAGTCCTCGCGCCAGATCATCCGCACTCGTCGGACAGATATCGATGGCGGTGCTGGTGGTTCTGGTGCTGATTCGTGCTCTGAGCACGCATGAACCCTTCCCGATGTGGGATTCGGATCCGTTCGAGTTTGAAACCCCGATCGTCGGATTGACCTCAGGATTCGGCGTTCTGCTCAACGCACTCATCATGCTCGCTGGGGTCGTGATTCTGATCACCACTCCGATCACGACCAGAGCCGACCGATGGATCGGGCCGTTGTTTGGGATCGGGTGTCTTGGGCTGTGCGTCCATCTTGCGACCAATCCGCAAACACTCGTCGAGGGGTCCTCGCTCGGTGCGATGATGACCACGCTCATCACGTCGCGTGCGTTCATTTCAAATCACACGAACTGGTACAAGGTCATCGTCCCGATCCTGATCGGAGGCGGCGTATTCCTGGTGCTCTATGGAATCCACCAGGTCTATATCCAGCATCCGCTCACTGTTGAGATGTACGAGCAAAACCGCGACGCGTTCCTCAATGCACGCGGCTGGAGCGACGGCTCGTTCGAGGTCATGAGTTACGAACGCCGACTCCGTCAACCCGAGCCCACCGGATGGTTCGGTCTTGCCAATGTGTACGCGAGTTTCCTCGCCGCATTCGGTGTTGCAATGCTCATGCTGACGCTCTGCTCGCTCAAACGCGCCTGGTGGATCGCCAGCGGATTGCTCGCGGCGGTCTTTCTTGGTTTGCTCGTGATCTCTAAATCCAAGGGCGCGATCGGAGCCGCGGGCGTGGGGTTCGTGGTGGTCCAGTATGCTCTGGTCCGCAAGCAGGGGAAGCTCTCGCGGATCGGCACTAGCACCATCGGCGCGTCAGTGCTCGTCATGGCGGGTGTCGTCACGGGCGCGATGCTCGGTCAGCTGTCGCTGCTGTTCAGGGGTCAGTACATGGTCGGGGCGCTGCGGATATTTGAACACCACCCATTGCTTGGAGTTGGGCCGGGACGTTTCCAAGACGCGTACATGGTCCATAAGCCCTCGACAAGTCCTGAGGATGTCACCAGCGCCCACAACCTGCTGTTTGATCTGATCGCGCAGCTGGGTTTGGCGGGGATCGCGTGGGTGCTTATGCTGATCGCTGTCCTCGTGAGTGCACGAGTTCCTGCGAAAGAACCCTCTGAGCAATCCATCGACAACGGAAGCACGCTCAGCGGATCGCTGCGTATGCGGATCATCGCGCTGGTCGCCCTCGTCGCAGGCGTCGGTGCGATCCGATTGCAAGCCGGCGCGATCGATCTGGAGATCATGCTCATCTTGCTCTTCGGGATCGGGCTCTGGATACTCACCGCGGCGCTGCTGAGCAGTCTGTGCTCGACCCGAACGCTTGCGCTCTCAATGCTCGGAGCGGCTGTGGTGCTGCTGCTTCATGCGCTGCTTGACTTGACGCCGGTATGGATTGTGAGTGCCCCGCTCTTCGGGTTGTGCGTCGGCTTCGGGTTCAGTGCGACGACTCCGCAACCACCGAACCCAATCAAAGGCGGCGCTCTCTACAGACTCATCCCATCGCTTGCCGTCCTGGTAATGCTCGGCATCACGGGCCTCGGTTCGCTGCAAATGATCGAACGCGACCAGACGCTCGTGCAAGCCGCCGCGCCAGCGCAGCAGATCGCGTCGATCAAAGCGTCCATGAGCATCGGCGAACCGATCCAGAACATCGCGGACCAAGTCTCGCTGCTCAGCGGCACGCGCGTCCCGGCTGACCCAATCGCGATCAACGATGTTCTGCGATCGCTCGAAGTCGCGTACAGAGTGCAGGCGTCGGAAGTGCTGCGTTCGATCCCGATGCAGAACGACCCAACCCTCACGATCGCGGCTCTCGAGCACACAATGAAAGCCGCGATGGCGATGGACGCGATCGGACAGCCCGGGAGTGACCAGCTCTGGGATTGGGTCGAGACGACATCACTGGACTTGATGGACGACGCGGAGACGTTTGCGGAACTCAAATGGGCCGGGGATTCATTGCTGAGCGTTGCCCGACTGGACACCAAGTCCGATTCAGCGAAGCTGACTCAGCTGGCGCTCGAATCCTGGATTCAAGCCGACTCACTCAACCCCCACGACCCCAAGCACGCGATCCGGATTATGGATCTTCTGGTCTCACTAGAGCGGTCCGACGAGGCACGGCTCTGGGCACAGGAGACGCTGGATCGATCAGCTCGAATGAAGCTCGATCCGCTCAAGATGCTCAGCGACGACGCTCGTGATCGGGCAATGTCGCTCCTCAGCCCTCAATAGGGCTCGCTGAGAGGCGATATTTTCCACGATCGAAGGTCCGAGAATCCGGTATCGGGGCCCGTTTACGCTTGAATATCGTCTTGAGCCCGCTAGGATTATGCACTTTCTCCGCCGGTATGGAAGAGCGTGGCGATCGCTGCCCTCGACATTCAGAGCGGAGTGTGTTGTGTATTTGGTTCTAAGTGTTTGTCCTCGAGTGTCGAGAGACTGATCGAGCGACCAGCGGAGTCCTGTCGAATGGATGATTCATCCGACCCAGATCCCGACCGAAGAGGGTCATGCAAAGCGGTGCTTCAAACGCACTGAGCATGATTCGATATCGCACAACCCAGCATCATCATTCAGTACCAACATTCATAAACGTCAAGAGGGATCGGAAAGCTGATCCCGAGTATGGCTCCCGGATTCGTGAGCCGAGTAGTGAATCAGAACCGACCCAAGGAATCGTCAAGAACCGACGTTCACCAAGAGACGACTGTCAAACAGAAGGATTAACACGATGGCCACCGACCTCCAACACATCCGCAACATCGGCGTCTGCGCCCACATCGATGCGGGCAAAACCACCGTCACCGAACGCATCTTGTTCTACACAGGCAAGAGCTACAAAATCGGCGAGGTCCATGAGGGCACCGCGACCATGGACTTCCTCCAGGAAGAACAAGAACGCGGCATCACCATCCAATCCGCGGCGACCACCTGTCCCTGGACCCACAAGGGTGAAGAGTACAAGATCAACCTGATCGATACTCCGGGCCACGTGGACTTCACCATCGAAGTGGAACGCTCGCTCCGCGTGCTCGACGGCGCGATCGCAGTGTTCGACGGCAAAGAAGGTGTTGAAGCTCAGTCCGAAACTGTTTGGCGCCAAGCAGATCGCTACGAAGTTCCTCGTATGTGCTTCATCAACAAGATGGACAAGATGGGCGCGAACTTCGAGTACTCGTTCGACACCATCAAGAAGCGCCTCGGCGCGAACCCAATCGCGATGCAGATCCCTTGGGGTGAAGGCGACGAACTCGTCGGGATTATCGACCTTCTGGAAATGAGAGCGTACAACTTTGACAAGGAGTCGCAGGGCGCCATCGTGACCGAGATGGACATCCCTGAAGAACTTCAAGAGAAAGCCGAGAAATGGCGCCACGATCTCATCGAGAACGGCGCAGCTCTCGATGACGCACTCATGGAGCAGTACCTCGAAGACGAGGACTCGATCACCCCTGACCAGATCCGTGCCGCGATCCGTAAGGGCACCATCAACCTCGAGTGCAACCCGGTCTTCTGTGGCTCGGCACTCAAGAACGTCGGTGTCCAGCGCCTGATCGACGCGACCATCGAATACCTCCCGAATCCTGAGGAAGTCCCAGACACCAAGGGCACCGATCCGAAGGACAAGACCATCGAGATGTCCCGCAAGAACAACGAGAAGGACCCGTTCTCCGCGCTCGTGTTCAAAGTCGTCTCCGACACCCACGGCGACCTCACCTACATGCGTATCTACTCGGGCAAGCTCGTCAAGGGCACTCGTACGCTCAACCCAGGAAACAACAAGCGTGAGATCGCGTCGCGTATCTTCGAGATGCACGCGAAGGATCGTCTCGCACTCGACGAGGTCGGGGCTGGCAACATCGTCGCGGTCGTTGGTATCAAGAACTCGATGACCGGTGACACCCTCTGTGATCCGGACAACCCGATCATCCTCGAGCGTATGGAGTTCCCTCCGCCGGTGATCTCGATGTCCATCGAGCCCAAGACCGCGGACGACAAGCGCAAGCTGTCTGAAGCACTCGTGACCATCCGTCGCGAGGACCCATCGTTCCGTTCGGAGTACAACGAAGAAACCGGCCAGACCATCATCGCTGGTATGGGTGAGCTCCACCTTGAGATCATCAAGAACAAGCTCATCCGTGACATGAAGATCGGTGTTGAGGTTGGTCGTCCACGCGTTTCGTACCGCGAAGCGATCAAGAAGGCTGCCGATGGCTGCCGAGGTCTGTTCAAGAAGCAGTCCGGTGGTCGTGGTCAGTTCGGTGACTGTACCATCAACATCGAGCCGTTCACCGCTGAGCAAGCGGAAGAAGCTGGATTGGACTTCACCGACAACGTCGCGTTCGAGAACGCGATCGTCGGTGGTGCGATCCCGAAGGAATTCATCCCGTCCGTCGAGGTGGGTATCCGCAACACCGCTAAGAGCGGCGTCTCGGCTCCGTTCCCGCTGATCAACATCAAGGTCACGCTCACCGATGGTAAGTACCACGATGTGGACTCCAGCCAGGTCGCGTTCGAGCAGGCAGGTCGTCTCGCACTCCGCGAAGCGGTCTCCGCTGCTGGTTCCGTGCTCCTTGAGCCGATCATGAAGGTTGTGATCACGACCCCAGAGGAGTACGTTGGTAACGTCACCGGCGACATCTCCTCGCGTCGCGGCATGATCCTCGATACCGAGGACAAGGGCATCATCAAGGAAATCACCGCCGACGTCCCGCTGAGCGAGATGTTCGGATACACCACCGACCTGCGTGGTATGTCCCAGGGTCGTGCGGCCAACTCGATGGAGTTCAAGGAATACCGCGAGATGCCGGGCAACCTGCAGAAGGAAGTGATCGAGGCGGGTGCATAATCCACCGATGATCCGCTGAAAATTCAGCAATAACATTCTCCGGGCGTGCTTGAAAGAGCACGCCCGGCTTTGTTTTTCTCAGGGGAAGTCCCCCCTGATGAATCGCGGAATCCAGAAAGCCGACCTAGTGTTAAGACCCGCATTCGTGCGGCACGTTCATCAGACCGCTTCACGCTGACCCCAGGAGTCACGCAAATGTCAGATCCGTATAAAGCAGTCCTCCTCTTCGGTATGCCCGGCGCGGGCAAAGGCACACAAGGAGTACTGCTCGGAAATATCCCAGGCTTCTTCCATATGTCCACTGGAGACATGTTCCGCACGCTCGATCGTCATTCAGAAATCGGGAAGACCTTCGAGTCTTACTCGAGCAAGGGCGAGCTTGTCCCTGACGAACTCACCGTCCGCATGTGGCAGCAGTACGTCAGCGCACTCACTGTTCTCAGCAAGTACAAGCCCCACTCGGACCTGCTCGTCCTCGACGGCATCCCGCGTACTGTTGAACAAACCAAGGTGATGGCTGAGCACATCGACGTCAAGGGGATCGTCCACCTCGTCGCATCGGACCCTGAAGAGATGGTCGCGCGTTTGCAAAAACGGGCGATCGAGCAGAAGCGCGTGGACGACGCGAAGATCGATGTCATCCGTAATCGCCTTGAGGTCTACGAACGCGAGACGCGGCCGGTGCTCGATCAGTTCGACGCGAGTCTCGTACATGAGGTCAACGCGATCGGCACTCCAGCGGAAGTCCTCGGCGGGATCCTGCAGGTGCTCGCGCCGATCAACGCGTCTATATGATCTTTCTTCGAATCGATTCGATAGATATCAAGGACGATTGAGCTCATCCGCACGCAGCGGAGAGTTGATCACGTCCAGCGAGAGGATCTGCGCTACGGAGTTGCCCAGGTCCCGTGGGGTCCTGAACCCGTAGAGCGCGGGGAGCCCGTACGCGTTGTAGTTGACAGGCGGATGGAAGTAGTACGCGAGGGGCGCGAAGAAATGCAGCTCGTCGTGGGTTCCGAAGTAATCCCATCGATGCTGATAGTTGCTCGATCGTCTTCCGTTGTCGCGCAGGCGCTGTGTGTCGATCGGGATCCAGAGCACCTGGTCGCGTGCCTTGTCGTAGAGCGCAAACTCAACGAACACGCGGATGCGTTCCTCGCCTTGCTTGTAATTGCGTGTGTCGTAGCAGATCAGTATCCGAGCTGGGAGCCCCACTGTTCGCAGCACCGATGCGAGGAATACCGATTGGTCATACTCAGAGCCGGCCGGGTCTTGCACGATCTGATCCGCAGAGCGGACGATGAACCCTGACCATGAGGATCTAGGGAAGGTCGAGAATCCGCTGACGACCTCGCCGTTGACGATCGCTTGGTCATTGTTGTAGTTGTAGTGGAGCGTTGGGGAGTAGATGACCCCGCTGCGTGTGTTGCGGACATACTCGAGGACCTTGCCGGTCATGTATTTAGCGAGCGTCACGGAGTCGATCGACTTTGGGTCGTTGCCTTCGAGCCAATGGTTGACCAGCATCGTGAGTTGGTCCTGTCCGATCAGATCCACGGGCTCCGTGATCGGATCAATCAAAGGCGTCAAGAACCGCTCCGCTTCCGCGGGCCATTGCTCGGGCCATGGGATTTCTTTGGCAAGCTGCTCGTCAAACACGGTGTCAGCGCTGACCACGTGCGAGACCTGGATCGCGTGGATCAACTCGACACGATCATCGTCATCCTGCCGGATCTTGGTCTCCCACCAGACATACGGCACCATCGTGTCCGGGGTGTACAAGGTCTGCGGGTTGAGTTCATAGATCGTGTCATCGGACCGCAATGACGACTCGACCTCGGTATTGGGCGACCAGTAATGCCCCCCCGATCGAGCGAGCGGGTAGATGAGTTCGATCTCTTCGAGCGTCCATGAGCCGTTGAAATCGGCGCGGTAGTTCCCGTTGCGATAGGTCACCAACCCCGCTCGCAAGAACAGCTGCGACTTGATGTCCCATCTCCAAGGCTCGTTGTGTTTGAGGTATGGATTGGGCTTGAGCGGGGACACCGAATCGGGGTGCGCGGAGGTCTGCGAAGATGCGGTCGAACACACACTTACGAGCAAGAGCACGATGATCGCTACTGGACTGATTCGGGAGATGATGGTCATGTCGCTCCAATCGGATGCTTGGGCTGGGATCTGGACACACTCAGGGTATCGCATGCGCCGGCTTCAGTACAATACGGTGCCAATTCACTCCGGTTTCGAGGGCTCCTTTGTGCATGCGATCTATCATGCAATAGACCGATGACAAAGAACTCAATCAGGTTCTTGATCCGACCTGTATCTGCATATTCTGCATCGCAAAGGAGCTTCGTAGTGACCACCGCACAATCGACCACCGAGATGACACGCGTTGAAAAAGATTCCATGGGAGAGATGACCGTTCCCGCCGACGTGCTCTACGGCGCCTCCACTCAGCGCGCGGTGCTGAACTTCCCAGTCTCGGGACGTCCCGTTCCCGAGTCCATCATCCGCGCCTTTGCGCTGCTCAAGACCGCTGCAGCAAACGCGAACGCGTCACTCGGTAAGCTCCCAGAAGCAAAGCGAGACAAAATCGTCCATGCGTGCGCCCAGATCAACGCAGGACTCAAAGACCACGGCGGGATCGAACGCCACTTCCCGATCGATATCTTCCAGACCGGATCAGGCACATCGACCAACATGAACGTCAACGAGGTCGTCGCGAATCTCGTCTGCCTCTCGAACAACGCCCCGATCGGATCGAGCAAAGACGCGGAATACCTTGCTGGAGATTCTGCGATCCACCCCAACGACCACGTCAACATGGGGCAGTCCAGCAACGACACCTTCCCTACCGCGATGCACATCGCCGCGGCGGTTGAGATCAACGAACGTCTCCTGCCTGCTGTCCGCTCGCTTGCTGAAGCACTCGAGAAAAAAGCAGCAGACTGGGATTCGATCGTCAAGATCGGACGCACCCACCTCCAAGACGCGACCCCGATCCGACTCGGACAAGAGTTCAGCGGCTACGCATCCCAGATGCGCCACGCCGAGTGCCGACTCAACCGCGCGCTCAAGACGCTCTCGGAGCTTGCGATTGGTGGCACTGCGGTCGGAACAGGGATCAACACACACCCCGAGTTCAGCGGGCTTGTCGCGAAAGAACTCTCCGAGAAAACAGGCATCGAGTTCTGCGAAGCGCAAAACCACTTCGAAGCCCAGCATGCGAAAGACGGCTACGTCGAGGTTTCTGGGATGCTCAAAACCATCGCGGTGAGTCTGTCCAAGATCGCCAACGACATCCGCTGGTTGGGGTCCGGACCACGCTGCGGGATCGGTGAGCTCAAGCTCCCAGCGGTCCAACCAGGGTCGAGCATCATGCCTGGAAAGGTGAATCCGGTTATCTGCGAAGCGGTCGTGATGGCGAGTTGCCAGGTCATTGGCAACGACGCCGCGGTCACGACCGGCGGACTCGGAGGTGTCGGATCTTTGCTAGACCTCAACGTCGCGATGCCGATGATGGCTGCGAACGTACTCGACTCGATCCAACTCCTGACCGGCTCGTGCTCGATGTTCGAGGACAAGCTCGTCAAGGATCTCGAACCAGATCTCAAACGCTGCGCCGATCTGATCGAAGGCTCGCTCGCGATGTGCACAAGCCTTGTTCCTGTCATCGGTTACGACGCGTCTGCGAAGCTCGCGTACGCCGCGTACGAGCAGGGGAAGACGGTGCGTGAGCTCGCTCTGGAACAGGGAGAACTCGATGCGGACCGTCTCAACGAGCTCTTGGATCCCGCATCCATGACCCATCCTTCGGCCTAACAAGCTAGGATTTGATATGGATTCGAATCGGGGTTGTTTATCCGGAACCTCGATCAGATTCCAACCGAATAGAACACTGAAACACAGCGATCTCCCCCTTTCGCTGAACAGTTCGCCATTGGATGCCCACTGAACCCGAGCATGTGGGCTCCCAGAGCAGATAATCCGCATTTCTGGCTCAAAATCGGACCAGAATGCGGTATGATGGTGACAAGACGAATCCCGGACACACGACGACCAGATGGAGTTTTCAATGCAGTCAAATAATGCACCCGGAACCATTTCCAATCCGCTTCTCAAGCGCATGATTCTCGCCGCGATGGGACTTGCGGTTTCGACGTCAGTTGCTGCACCTGTTGATGCTTCGAAGAGCTCCAGCAGTGCTGAGCTGCACGCGGTCCAGTACAAGGGCATGGAGCACAAAGCTGTTCGTGTGCTGACTCCGGGAAACACAGAAAGCATCGGTGAAGTCAGCAGTCTTGTTGATCCTCACAATCTGTTTATGCGCAACAAGGTGATCCTCCGCGTACAAGGCATGGCCAACGCTCGCGCCTTGATCAACGCACTCCCTGAGGGTCTTGGCGAGGTCGTGCTCGAAGGCAGTCTCGCGGGTCGTACTGATGTGTGGGAACTGACCACTCAAGACGTTCGTTCTGCGATCAAGGTCGCTGAGATCCTCAGCGAACAAGACTCCGTCCGCGCCGCGTTTGTTGACACTGGACGACTCCCCAACACCGAAGCGATGGCAAGGTCCGCGCAGAAGCATATCGCTCGATCCAGAGCACTCATGCAAGCACGAATCGACAACGGACTTGTCGCTCCTGGCATTGAGCCGGTTGATCCGACTGTGGAGCCAGCGGGTACCTCGGACCCAAGTCTTGCCAACTTCTGGCACATGACCAACACGCTCCCTCAGTATCTGAACAAAGACAACAACATCACGCAGAACATCTACGACGTGATGGGCTACACAGGCAACGGCGTGACCGTCGGTATCTCACGCCCGAGCAATCTAGAACACCTCGACTTTGCACATACCGATATCGACGCGAACTACGACTCGATGCTCACGATGCCGATCGATACCACCCTGTTCCCACCAGATCGTGGTATGACCGCGGTCGCGGGGATCATCTCCGCTGAACGCGACAACGGAGAAGGCGGGCACGGCATCGCTCCAGAAGCACAGTTCGCATCCATGAGCACCGGCACCGACCTCCTGCTCGCGAACATGTTCACATACGAGATCAATAACCTTGATCTCAAAGTCATCCCGTCCCCAGGTGCGAACGAGTTTATTTCACCAAACTTTGCAGCAAGTTACAACGACGGGCGAGGATCGGACTTCGTAGGCGACTTCTTCAGAAACTCACTGAGATTTGGACGGAGTGGCAAAGGGTCCATCTTAGTGTTCTCAGGCGGATTCTCACTCGGCCTCATGCCTCCGTTCCCGGATCCTTATGACAGCGATCGATCTGGATCAGGCGGACTGGATCTCTCCGGACACGGCGGCATCGACGAGCTCTTTGTTAGTAAGACGCTCTCGATCATCGATGACGAAGAAGGCGGCCAGTTTGATTCCACTCTCCCACTGCTTGGCCCACGATACATCAACGCTCAGACGTACATGTATCCCTTCGCCAACGACCGACTCACCTTCTTGATCAACGCTGTCGGCGAAGACGGCAACGCTGACATGAACCAAGCGATCGGGCCTGGTGTCTTTGCTTCTGTGTACACTGGCACTTCCAATCCACTCACATCGTTTGACAATACGTTTAGTCCTGGCGCACCAGCACCACGCGGGATCTTCGCAACTATTCCAGGCAGCGTCCTCGATGAGATCCCGGATGCAACAACTGACTGGACAGCGAACTTTACCCAGTTTCTTGACTTATCCAATGTGAACCATTCCAGCGCCGCGATCGCTGGCGGGATCATCGCGCTTATGCTCGAAGCGAACCCGAACCTGTCGATCCGCGATATCCAGCACATCCTGTTCGAGTCCATCTTTGACAGCACCCGCGCGACCGACGTGAAGTTCCCAACCTTTGATCCGAGTCGCAGCTACATCTCACCATTCGCCGTGCCTGGAGATCCAACAAATGCGAACGATCCAGCGTTCAACTCGTGGTCGTTCTGGCAGGTAAACTCAGCACTCCACGAAATGCCGGGCGGCGGAGTCGCTGCTATCCGCCACTCTGACCAGTTCGGATTCGGTGTGATCGACGCAGAGCTTGCGATCTCCAAAGCCGAGACATGGACCGGTGCTCCAAAGCCGGTCGTTCTTGACACAGGTCTCGTCAACGAAGACAGCGGCGCGGGCGACCAAGATGAAGGTCGTGTCCCTCTCACAATCCTCGACGCCGAGTTCCTTGAGATCAACGAGACCACCACCATCCTCCAAGACGGTGCGAGCCGAGGCGATATCAACCAGATCAACTTCTGTGTTCGCAACAACATCGTCATCGAATCGATCGTGGTCGAACTCTCTGTGAACGGCAATGGTTTCAATGACATCTTCACGACCCTGACGAGCCCGTACGGCACTGTATCAAACCTGACCTACCCAACCACCACCAACTCGTTGGGTACTTCGTTCGATATCAACCTGACCGATGACGAAGCAGAACTCGTCTATTCTGCAGGCACGGTCGGAAACGACGCGGTGGCGCTTTACCGTCACCCGATCACCACCTTCAAGCACTGGGGCGAGCTCTCTGGAGGCACCTGGCGACTTGATTTCTATGACTTCGGTCCCGACGGCGAGAACGTCGAGGGCGAAGCATCCACCGACACGGATCCCGCTGTGCCAAACGTCCACACGCTCGGCGTGTTCGGACTCCCTGGTAGCGCCTTCCGTGAAGAGAAGGAAGTCATCGAGTTCCGTGTTCGGATCTATGGATATGAATCCGGCGAAGGGCCATTCCTCGGTTGCAACCCGTTCAACACGTCCTGCCCCGCGGACCTCAACGCCGACGGCGTGGTCGATTCGGCTGACTTCAACCTCTTCCTCTCCTGGTACTTCGCAGGTGACGCACGAGCTGACCTGAACAACAACGGGATCATCGACTTCTTCGATATCAGCGCTTACCGCGCGATCTTCCAGCCAGGCTTCTGCACCATTGGAGGCGGTGCCCCACCATTCACCGGTGGCCGTCCTCGTCCGGGCAGCAACAACGCGGGCGACACCAACCCACCGACCCGCCCGATCTGATCTGATCAATCGGTCAACAAGCTCACAAAATCAGCCCCCTGTCGGGGGCTTTTTTATGCTTGATCTGTTCTCTGAAACAGGTGTCGCTCCGCAGCTTATTCAAGCGTGATCGTCGTCTCGATGTCCCGCGCCTTCTCGGCTTGGTACCTCATGGTCAGCTCCTGCCCCTTCTTCCCCTTGACCATGAATCGGAACGTGCTGTGGTCCTCACCAGGGATGCCGCGTTCAACCAGCAGTCGCTCCGGACGATGCTCGACTGGATTCAGTGTCCGATCGAACCGGTCTGAGAGTGTCCCCGAGAGCACCACCTCAGCACCATTGAGAGTCAGCAGGTCCGGGAGACCAATGCCGCGAGTCGAAGCGATGCTCATCCGTGTGGGGATGATCGAGGTGTTCTCGATCTCGACAGTGATCTGCCAGAGCCCGCTGCCGAGGTCCTCGACGTCGTGCCACTTGAATGAAAGCTCGGGCATGTTCTGAGCGTGGAACATCGTGAACGCGAAGTTGCGATGGCAACCCTCCTCAAGCATGAACGGCGGGGTCACACGCGATGAGAACTTGGTTCCGCCTCCGACAAGGATCTTGCCGTGCTCTGGATGCTCGATCTCGCTCCAATCAGTGAAGGTCTGTCCGAAGAGCATGCGGTCCTGCCAGTGCATGCGCTCTCTCCCAGAGAACGTGCGATCCGGATCGGGCATCCGCCTTGCATTGGTCCACAGCTCATTGGTAAAGCTCGCGATCCCAAGCCCCTCGGACAACCAGTTGACCAATCCGCCGTGCACTGTGTAGAGGTCCGCGTGGATAATCATGTAGTCGTAGTACGGCAGCAGGTCCTCACCCGCGTTCCCGAGCTTGTCGTACACCTCGCGGTCACTCGAAGGATACAGGTCCTTGAGATAGCTCGCGCCGGGACCACGCAGGATCATCCCCCCCGTGTTGTGGTAGCTCTGACCCGCGGCGATGTTTGGATGATCCAGAATAAACTGAGCGACCGCGTTGGTCTCTGGACGATCAAACGGGAAGTCCCCGGCACCGTACTGGATGTAGTTGGGTTGCCAGTCGCTCGCCCAGTTGCGGTTCATGTCGTATCCGCCCGGACCGTCTTCGTTGATGCGTCCGTCGCCGTCGTTGTCGATGCCCTCTGAACCGAGCCAACTCAAAGTGCCTTTGACGCCTTCTGGAGCCCGCTCGATGATGCGCGGATCGACCTCGTTGCGTCGGTGCGTTCCGTTGGGATCGAACTTCCACATCTGCGTGATGTGTCCGTCGCCGTCCAGATCGTCCGGGCCGTCCTCGTCGAGGAGTCCGTCGAAGTCGTTGTCTGTTGGACGCTGCCCCGTCCGCGCCGAGTGAGGCGTGTTGGGATTAGCAAACCACTCCGCACGCCCATCGGGATTCTGCGAGGGCAGGAAGTAGAACGCTGTGCGATCCACAAGCTCCGTCAGCTGTTCAACCTCGCCGTAGCTCTTGGTGAGGTACCAGATCGAGTACAACACGGTCTCGGTCGCTTGGATCTCGTTGCCGTGGACGTTGCCATCGATGTACATCGCTGGTTTATCTGACGCGTCGCCGGTCTTTGGATTGTTCAATGTGACGAGCCAGAGGTCGCGCCCCTGCTCGCTCTTGCCAAGCGAATGGACAGTGAGCAGCTCGGGATACGCCTTGACGAGGTCCTTGATGATCTGGGTCATCTCGTCGTAGTCATAGAACCGATTCCACGAGACATCGACCCTCGAGGGGACCTGCTGCTGCGCGTGCGCGAGCGGAGCACAGAGCCCGGAGACGCTCAAAACCGCGGCGACACAAACTGACCGTGTGGTGTGCTTCTTCATGCTTAGCTCCCGACTCTGATGGTGTGATTGCCGAATCTCGGATCCTGGATCTCGATCGTTTCCTTGGACAGATCATCCGAGCGGATGATCCAGCGTTGGTCCGATCGTCCGCCGTGCCCGTCGATGCCCCAGACGCGCGAGACACGCTGTCCCGTGATGATGTTG
The DNA here is from genome assembly GCA_965250055.1 of Phycisphaerales bacterium. Taxonomy (GTDB): domain Bacteria; phylum Planctomycetota; class Phycisphaerae; order Phycisphaerales; family UBA1924; genus UBA1924. The sequence goes on from OZ252285.1 coordinate 1,289,090, forward strand.
TCGAGCTCCGTTGAGAGCCTGATCACCGCGGGACGCACGGTGCGGTTGGAACGCGAGAACGCGGTGGTCGTCGGGAACTTGCCGTCATTGACAATGGAAACCCTGATCTCATAGACACCCTGAGCGAGTTCCCTGATCTCAGGTCCAGAGATCGAGACCTCCGGACGCGCGCCCACGAGCTCGACGACGAACGACGTCAGCCCCTCGGACAACGCATCGAGCTGATCTGTAGGCGGGTTGATCTTTGCCAAGGGCTTGAACCCACCGATCTCAACCGATCCAAGTGTTGGGTGCTCATAGGACTCCCAATCAACAAATCCGTCGATCCCCTCTTGCTCGAAGTATTCGAGCCACTTCGCGTCTTCGCTCTTCTTCTTTTTCTTTGGTTTCTTGTCTTTGGATTCTTCAGCGTCCGGCTCTTCGTCCTCGACCTGAGGGATGCGCTTGATCTCGATCCCCGCCTGAGCCGCGAAGCCCTCCACCATCTCTGGTGTGATCATCGAGATCATCGATTCGTCCACCGCTTCACCGGTCTGCTGCTCATAGAGCGCCGCGAGCTCGTCGAGTGTCTCCTGGCTGATATCCCCGACCCCCGATGGAGTCAGCGTGCTCTCGGGCTCGGCATCTTTCTCTGTGTCAGCTTCCGACTTCTTCTCATCATCCGCACCTTCGATCGCTGGACGACTCCAAGGCACCGCCGCGAAACTCGCGATCCCGCGCTGAGCATACAACCACGCATGAAAGCTGCCAGCGATGTCTTCTTTCGCTGCCGAATCTACACCCGTTGCGTCTTTGTACAACTCACCTGCGAGCTTATAAAGGTCTGCGTCGTCGGCGCCGATCGCTTTGGGCGCACGGCCGGTGATGTCCTTCGCTTTCGAATCCGGCGCGTTGACCAGGTTGTCGTGACGACCGAGCGTGAGCGCCATCACGATGTTGTGGTGCTCAAGCACGAACCGAGCCACTGATTCGGATTCGGGTTCAGACAGCGGATACCTCCCGGCATGCGGCTCATGTTCCGGCCAGCGGTGCATGAAGTTCTGATCGAGGTCCACCCCTTCGGATCCATCCTCGTTGTACGAGCCGTCCCCATCGTTGTCGAGCCCCTCGCTGTAGAGCGTGAATACCGCACGCTGGTCTTCGTCACTGTCTGGTTCGATGCTCAAGCGTGGATCATCTGGGTCTTGTAGATGTGTCGGTGCATCGTCAAGCGTCGGCTCAAGACGACGCATCATCGTGATGTACCCGTCGCCGTTGAGATCATCGAAGCCGTCCTCATTCACAGCCCGATCCCGATCCTCATCGAGATTCCGTGCGTTCCCGGCTATCCCTGATGTGATCGACTGCAAATTGAGCATCGCACCGTCTGGATTCACGCGTGGGATCACATAGATCGTCATGTGCTCAAGCAGAGCCGTGTGCTCTGCGAGCAGTGACTTGGAGATCCGGATCGCTTCCTCAGTCCCCGCGAGGTACCGGCCATCGATCCCAGCGACGATCAGGAAACCGGGACGGACGACATCATCGCCCTGACTGAGCGTGATGAGATGGATTGGCTCCCCCTGAAGACTCGATCCGATGCGGCTCAGCGATGCATTGGAACTCGAACCGGCGATTTCTCGGACCACCGAAGCGAGCGCGTCATTGGAGAGGTAGCCGCTGTCCATCGCTTCCTGAGCGATCAGGGGTTGACACGCAAAGGGCAGCACAAACGCGGCAGCACGTAAAAAATCAGTATTCACCAGTATGTCCTTGGTCATTGGAATCGAACAAAGAAGACCCACAGCCGATCGGCTGACTCTGAGTGTACCAAGAACTGGTCAGAATGTTTCAGTAAATCAAAGAACACGCGGATCAAAGGTTCTAGGGGAAATCAGTCAATCTGCCGCCTCATATCACCGTATCTCATTAGTAAATCTGGACTTCCCACACACCTCGCCCTAGTGTTCTTCTCACCCAGGAGACTATCGGGATTGCTGGGTACATATTGACGCCGGTTGCATTGCTTTGATCGCCTAGGCGTCAGTGACTTTCCGGTATTCTCGGGAACCCGATCCCCGACTCACTGACCGGAATACGAGAAATACAACACAATGAAGTTTACTGAACTGCGGCTCGCAGAGCCCATCGTTCGCGCGGTTGCCGACAAGGGCTACACCGACGCGACACCTATCCAAGCACAATCCATCCCAGTCGCGATCACCGGACGAGACATCCTCGGATGCGCCCAGACGGGCACCGGGAAGACCTGCGCCTTCGCACTCCCAATTCTCCACAACCTCTCGAGCAACGAAGGACGAGGCAAGAAAGGTCGTCAGAAGGATCGTCAGGGAAGATCACCACGAGCGTTGGTCCTGTGTCCAACACGTGAGCTCGCGACGCAGATCTTCGAGAGCTTCGTCGCCTACGGGCGGAACCTGCACCTACGCCACGCCGTGATCTTTGGTGGAGTCAACCAACGCAAACAGGTCCGCGCCTTGCACGCGGGAGTCGATGTCCTCGTCGCTACTCCGGGTCGCTTGCTGGACCTGATCAATCAGGGACATGTTGACCTGAGCCGAATCGAGACGCTCGTCCTCGATGAAGCGGATCGCATGCTCGATATGGGATTCATCCACGACATCCGCAAGGTGATCGGGATGATCCCGGAAGAACACCAGACGCTGTTCTTCTCAGCTACGGTATCCAAAGAAATCCGCGCCCTCGCCGATGCGATCCTGTACGATCCGATCACGATCGAGACCGCGCCGGAATCAACCACCGCCGAGCTTATTGCTCAGCGGATCTACTTCGCGGATCGCTCGAACAAAGCGGTCCTGCTGGAGCGGATCCTGTCCGATGAAGAGGTCGGCCGAGCGTTGGTCTTCACCAAAACCAAGCACGGGGCGGACAAGCTCGTCAAGTTCCTGACCAAGTCCGACATCAGCGCCGAGGCAATCCACGGCAACAAAACCCAGAACACACGCACTCGCACCATGCGTCGCTTCAAGATCGGGAAGACCCAGGTCCTCGTCGCGACGGATATCGCATCACGTGGGATCGATGTGGACGAGATCACCCACGTCGTGAACTTCGATATGCCGATCGATCCGGAGACCTATGTCCACCGGATCGGGCGCACCGCTCGCGCCGGCGCCAGCGGGATCGCGATCTCGCTGTGCAGTCAGGAAGAGGTTGGGATCTACCGCGCCATCGAGCGCCGGATCAAGATCAAGGTCCCTGTCGCACAGGATCATGACGACATCACGCTCGACGCACCACAACCACGCGAGCGGACAGCCAAGAAGCAGCACCGCGGCCGCCGGAAGCCCGGCGCATCGGATCGCTTCTCATCATCAAAGAACCCACGCGGCGCGTCCAAGAAGAAGCATCGAGGCAAATCGAAACCCGGCGGCAAACCAGCCGGCAAGCCAACTGGTAAACCCACCGCCAAAGCCGCTGGGAAGCCAAACGGCAAGCGAGTTGGAAAGCCGACTCGCAAGACCAACGCCAAGCCGGGACAGAAGCGCGGAAACAGACTTGAAGGTACAAAATTCAAAGGCCGCGTCAAGAAATCTTCACTCTCAGCCCCCAGAGGGCGTTCCCGAACCTCTTAAATGATCAACGACCCAGACAGCCGCGCTTTGACGCTTGAGAAGTCCTGTACAACTTCTCGATGACAGTCCGTTTCGGAGCGTTCAAGATCGGTTCATGGCTACGATATGGACTTCATGACAAGCCCCCTACCCACAATCATTCAAGGCGGCATGGGAGCTGGAGTTTCCAGCTGGACCCTCGCCAACGCGGTTGCCCGGACCGGGCAGCTCGGTGTGGTCTCGGGCACAGCGCTTGACCTGATCCTCGCTCGTAGATTGCAGGTCGGCGATCCGGGCGGACACGTCCGCAGAGCTCTCTCGCACTTCCCGATCCCAGGAGTCGCTCAGCGGATCCTGGATCGCTACTTCGTCGAGGGTGGCAAACAGGACAATATCCCGTTTAAGCCCAAAGCCGTCCCGAGCATGAATCCCTCGAGACAGCTCGAGGAGCTGCTCGTCGCTTCGAACTTCGTCGAGGTGTACCTCGCGAAAGAAGGGCACGACGGCCCGGTCGGGATCAACTACCTCGAAAAGATCCAGGTCCCGAATCTGCCTTCGATCTTCGGAGCGATGCTCGCTGGAGTCTCCTACATCCTCATGGGCGCCGGCATCCCCAAAGCAATCCCTGGAATCTTGGACAAACTCGCGGCGAAGGAAGCTGTGGAACTCAAGATCGATGTCCAGGGCGCTCTCGCGGGCGAAGAGTTCGCGACTCGATTCGATCCCGTCGCGTTCTGCGATGGGAATGTCCCTGATGTCCCTCGTCCGGACTTCCTCGCGATCGTTTCCTCCGCTCCGCTCGCGAACATGCTCGCGAAGAAAGCGAGCGGCAAGGTCAACGGGTTCATCATCGAGGGCCCCACCGCTGGAGGTCACAACGCACCTCCGCGAGGCAAGATGCAACTGAGTGTCGAGGGCGAACCGATCTATGGCGACCGCGACGCCGCGGACCTTAAAGCCATCCACGCGATCGGACTCCCGTTCTGGCTCGCTGGTTCCTACGCCGAACCAGAGCGTGTCCAAGAGGCCATCAAAATGGGCGCGACCGGCGTTCAGGTCGGAACCGCGTTCGCGTTCTGCGAAGAGTCCGGTCTGGATGAGGAGTTCCGTAAGCAAGGCATCCAGATGAGCATCCAAGGGGAGGCGCAGGTCTTTACCGACCCAGTCGCGTCTCCAACTGGTTTCCCGTTCAAGGTGCTGCAGATGGACCAGACCCACTCGGATCAGGAGTCGTACGAAGCACGGAGCCGAATCTGTGATCTTGGGTACCTCCGCCACGCGTACCGCAAAGAGAACGGCAAGGTCGGATGGAGATGCCCGTCAGAACCCGTGGACGATTACCTGAAAAAAGGTGGCTCGCTCGAGGATACCGTCGGACGCAAGTGCGTCTGCAACGGACTCATGGCCAACATCGATCTCCCACAGATCCAACGCGACGGCACGGCTGAGAAACCACTCATCACCTGCGGCGATGACGTCGCGGGGGTCGCTCGCTACCTCAAGCCCGGCGAGACGAGCTACACCGCGCTCGATGTTATCAACTACCTCCTTGCCGAGCCCTCGCCCGAGCCCATCATCAAGACCAAGGCAGCTACGAATCCGGTCCACTAATTTGATCGATCCGATCCTTCCGGTCTCAGTTTGATATACTGCACGATTCACGCGGTACGCGTTTGCACACGCCGAGAGGGCTCACCATGTCAGAAGAACGAATCCTTTGGGACGCGGAGTTTGATCCCAAGATCAAGCACTATTACCTGTGGTCCACATCACTGATTCTTTGTCTCACGATCGTCGGGATCCCGTTTGCGATTGTCTACATCATCCTCGGGAACTGGCTCATCTCCAAGCACATCGCGAACCTCGGATGCACGCTCAACGAAAGAACCCTCGAGATCAAAAAAGGGATCATGAACAAAACCGAGTCCACGATCCCGCTCGAGAAGATCACCGACCTTCAGATGTTCCAGGGACCGATCATGCGTCACTTCGGTCTGCGTGGGTTCAAGGTCGAGACCGCTGGTCAGTCGTCCGGTCCAGGCGGAGCACTGGTCAACATCATCGGGATCGTCAACGCTGTGGAGTTCCGGAAAGCGGTGCTGGACCAGCGTGACCAGCTCGCGTCGGGTTCTGCATGTGCTAAACCAGCCGCGATGCCAGCCGCTGCTGCAGCGAGTTCCGATGGTCAATCCGAGATGCTCAGCGAGATCCGCGACCTGCTGGTCAAGATCGAATCCAAGCTCCCAGATTCACGCGGAGAATGAGCGTTTTCTTGCCCAATTCGGGGTGTTGAACCCCTTTCAGTGCGCTCAATGAGGGCTATGATCTTCGCTCATTGTCAGGAACCCCAGAGAGGATTCAGCCGTGGCCAACCCGATCACATGCCGACTTGTTACCCCAGAACAACAACTCCTCAACGAGGAAGTCCTCTACGCATCCGTTCCAGTCTGGGACGGGCTAATGGGTATCCAGCACGGGCGTGCACCGATCGTTGCTCGTCTGGGGCTCGGCAAGCTCCGTCTCGACTTCCCGAGCGACGCCGGAGGCGGATCTCGCGAGTTCTTCATCGACGGCGGATTCATCAAAATGTCGCACAACGAGCTGATCATCCTCGCTGAGCGTGCGATCGCAGCAGAGTCGATCATCGAGTCTGAAGCTCGCGCCGAGCTCGCAGAAGCACAAGCGCGCGTGATCCCGGACGACGCATCCAACCGAATGGAAGCGGTCGAGAAGCTGACCCGCGAGCGCGAATCCGCGGCCCTCAAGGTCTCGATGGCCAAGACCAGCAAAGCCGTCGGTATCTGATTCCTGATCCCAAAACGATCTACCGAAGCCCGCAGCTCATGTGCGGGTTTTTTGGTCACTCTACTTTAGTGTTCATTTTTTGCAACCCCTCTGAGCGGTCTTTGTACACCCTCCTAGCAGTTCCGCTGTGTCAACTCACCCTTACCCCCTTTCCCCGCGCAGGAGATACACCATGTCACGCCGACGCAACGTTCGTCACGCACTCACGATCGCCGCTGTTCTCGCATTCTCTGGAGCCCCCGCCGCGGCGGGTGGAGCCCCGTTCGATCAACTGACCAAGGACCTCACCAAAGTCGTTTCCGTGACCGATGGATCAGCCCCGTTCTATGAGCTCTACACCGACAAGGACAACGGCAAACTCCTCGCGGCGTTCCCCAAGGGATATGACCGGCAGACCATCATGATCGCGTGCACCGTCTCCGGCGGTGACCCGCAATCCGGCGTCATGGGACCCACCCACTACGCCAAATGGGTCAAGATCGGTGAGCAGCTCGCGCTCGTCGCTCCGAACCTCAGCGTCCGCACCAACCAGGACAAGCAAGCACAGGACTCAGTGGACGACCTCTACACAGGACGCGTGCTGCTCTCGCTCCCGATCCTCTCGCACACCCCAGACAAGCGTCCGGTGGTTGACCTTGGATCACTCGCGACGCGCCACGCGCCGGCGCTCTTTGGTTCCTCAGTCTTCGCGGGCTACGGCCCATCGCTGTATTCGATCAACGGATCACTCGCTCGCGTCACCAGCGTTAAGGCATTCCCAGAGAACGTGATCTTCGAGTACACCGCACCACGTCCCAACGGTCAGATCGTCTCGCTCACCTACAACATCTCGAATCTCAAAGGCAGCAGCGATTACAAGCCTCGCAAAGCGGATGCTCGCGTGGGCTACTTCTACAACTGGCACCAGGACTTTGGGGTTACAGGGAACAACGAAATCACCGATCGCTACATCTCCCGCTGGAATATCCAGAAGGCGGATCCATCGCTCAAGCTCTCGCCACCGAAGCAGCCATTGGTTTGGTACATCGAGCACACGACCCCCGTGCGTTTCCGCCGATATGTGCGAGAGGGCATCGAGATGTGGAACGACGCGTTCCGCGAGATCGGCATCGACGGCGCTCTTGAAGTCCGTCAACAAGACGCCAACACCGGCGCGTTCATGGACATCGATCCGGAGGACGCTCGCTACAACTTCTTCCGCTGGAACGCGTCCTCCTTTGGATACGCGATCGGACCATCCCGCACGAACCCCTACACCGGAGAAATCCTCGACGCCGATGTGGTCTGGCACCAAGGACTCACCCGCGCCATCACCTCGATGCTCGGCACCTTCGTTGACGAGATGACCGAACAAGCGTTCGATCCGGAAACCCTCGCGTTCTTCGCGGACCACCCCAACTGGGACCCACGCGTCCGTCTTGCTCCGCCGGAAACCAGAGAACTGGTCCAGAGGAATCTGGCGCTGGAAGCTGAAACAGTCACCGAGCACGAGCTCGGACACGCGGACCATCCATGGAGCGGCATGTCGAGCAGTCACATGAACGCCGCGTGCTCGATCGGGAACATGCTCAGTGTGGATATCTCGCTGGCTGACGCGGCTCTCGCGGCTGGGATGATGGGCGACGAGAACACCGATCTGCTCGACGGGATTCCCGAAGAGTTCATGGGTGAGATGATCCGCTACATCTCCGCACACGAGGTCGGACACTGCATCGGCCTCCAGCACAACATGGCGGCGTCCACCTATCGCACGCTCGAGGAAATGAACTCCGAGGACATCGAGGGCGCGACCAGCGCTTCGGTGATGGATTACATCGCGGCGAACATCAACCACGAGCTTGGTGAGGTCCAGGGACCCTACGCGACTCCTGAGGTCGGTCCATACGACCGCTGGGCCGTCGCGTTCGGATACGGTCCTGAATCCGAGGTCGATGAAGTCCTCAAGAAGTCACAGGAACCAGGACACCTGTTCATCCCGCAGTCCGAGATCACCTTCGGGGCTGATCCGCGAAACGTGACGTGGGACAACGGCGCTGACAACATGAAGTTCGCTCGCTCGCGCCTCGCGCTGGTCCAGAAACTCCGCGCCGAGCTCGTCTCCGACATCGTTGACGACGGCGAATCCTGGTCCGAAGCACGCAGACGCTTCAACGCGTTCCTCAACACCCACCTCCAGTCCATCTCCATCGCTTCGACCTACGTCGGTGGGTCATACATCACCAACGCACGCAAGGGCGATCCCGGCGCTTCAGCTCCGATCACGGATATCCCAGCATCCAAGCAGCGCGACGCGATGAACTTCGTCATCGACAACACCTTCGAAGACGAAGCGTTCGGGATCACCCCAGAGCTCGTCCGTCACCTCGGGAAGGAATACTGGTGGGACCCGCAAGGCATCAACGAGCTCCTCGCTGATCCATCCGCGACTGTCCACGACCTTGTCGGAGGCATGCAAGCTACAGGGCTGACCTTCCTGATGAACCCGACGCGTCTTCGCCGAGTCTACGACAACGAGTTCCGCGCCGATACTGATGACATGTTCACACTCGCTGAACTCGTCACTACTGTGACGAACCGAGCATGGAGCGAGTGCTCCCCAACCAACGGCTCATCGCGTGATGACATCGAGATCTCCAGCTTCCGCAGGAACCTCCAGCGTGAGCACACGGAACGCTTGATCCAGCTCATGCTCCTCGACGGCGTGTCTTCCCCATCGCTCCGCACCATCGCAACGCTGGCAACCGCCGAGCTTGGTCGGATTGATTCGATGTGCGATCGAGCTCTGGAAAGAAACCCAGACTCATACACCACTGCGCACCTGAGTGATATCCGCACTCGGATCAGCAAGGCCCTCGACGCGGCGTACGTCATCGAGCGGTAAAACCTGATTTCATCTAGTCAATAAGATTGCCGTGGACCAAATCAGGTCCGCGGCCATTTAATGGGCGTAACAGGACTTGAACCTGTGACCTCTGCCATGTGACGGCAGCGCTCTAGCCAACTGAGCTATACGCCCCAAGCACCAAGCGTAGTACACCTACCAACACGCATCAAGCATGACCCAAATCCTGCCCCCACAACCACACGGATCACCGATCCATCGCACGGCGTGTTAATTTGGAACCTGTTTGGGCCCCAATCCCAGATTTCGACCATATTTTTGGTTGCCCAACCCAAACAGGTATCTATACTTAAAGCCCGGCATGATCGGTGCCGGACAACTTGACTGAGTACAAATCAACACCGATCCGCAATACGCGGGTCCTTATCTGTCACCAAAGCGCCCTCTCGCGGTCCGATCACCGCCGGTGTCGCTGGTAAAGGAACGGATCACCATCATGGCAAACACACTTGTCCAAGACCTCATCGAATCAGGCATCCACTTCGGACAACGCTCCTCGGGATGGAACCCCAAAATGGGCTCCTACATCTACGGGAAGCGCAACGGCATCCACATCATCGACATCAAGGAAACCGTCAAGGGTCTCCTCCTCGCTCGCAAGCTCGTCCAGAACGTCGTCGCGAGCGGCAAGGACGTCTGCTTCGTAGGCACCAAGCGCCAAGCGAAGGACGTCATCGAGCAACGCGTCTCCGACGTTGATATGCACTACGTCACCGAACGCTGGCTCGGCGGCACCCTCACCAACTTCCGTACCATCCGCTCTCGCCTCTCGCGTCTCGAAGAACTCGAAGCGATCGAGCAAGAGGACAACTTCCAGTCCTACTCAAAGAAGATGGAATCCCAGCTCCGCCGCGAGATGAAGAAGATCGCTCGCAACCTTGGTGGCGTTCGCAAAATGAACAAGCTCCCAGGCGTCATGATCGCGATCGACGTCAAGCGTGAGACCACCGCTCTCCGCGAAGCTCGCAAGCTCGGAATCCCGACCATCTGCCTCATCGATACCGATGGTGATCCAGACATGGCTGACATCGCGATCCCAGGCAACGACGACTCCATGCGTTCGATCGACGTCATCGTCCGCGAGCTCTGCAAAGCAATCGCCGATGGCAAGCAGTCACGCGTCGCTCCAAAGAACGACAAAGAAGAATCCGCCGGAAACGACGGTGCGATGAAGCGTTCACGCCGTGCACAGTTCAAGGCCGACGACTCAGCATCCTCCGAGGGTTCGGTCAGCGACGCAGCTCCTGCTGCCGCCGAGTCCTGATTATCACACAGTCACTCAGACCGCGAGGTCTGAACCAATCAATACCACCACGCACCGCCCAGTGATGGGCGGCGTCACCAAACCGCAGAATGCTGGAGAACAGATATGGCGGAAATCAGCGCAAAAGATGTCATGAGCCTTCGCAACAAGACCGGGCTCGCGATGATGGAATGTAAAAAAGCACTCACCGAAGCCGGCGGCGATCCAGAGAAGGCCGAAGACCTTCTCCGCAAGAAGCTCAAGGGCAAGATGGAAACCAAGACCGACCGCGTTGCAGGCGAAGGCCGCATCGGAATCGCAGTTTCCGACGACGGCTCCACCGCTGTGATCGTTGAGATCAAAGCAGAAACCGACTTCACCGCGAAGAACGAGAACTTCATCAACGCAACCGATGAACTCGCCAAGCTCGCGCTCAACCTGGATGCCGGCTCAGTCGAACCGACCCCAGAGATGACCGCGATCATCGACAACCTCCGCATCTCGACCGGCGAGAACATCTCGATCGGTCGCATCGAGCGCCTCTCGGGCGATGCCGGATCCACCACCTACGGCCAGTACGTCCACCACGACGGCAAGACCGGCGTCCTCATCCAAGCTCAAGGCGAACTCGCTGACGACACCATGCGTCAGATCGCGATGCACGTCGCGGCAGCAATGCCTCGCCCGCTCGGACTGAGCTCCGACGACATCCCTGCGGACCTCGTCGAGAAGGAAAAGAAGTTCCGTATCGAGCAAGCCGTTGAATCGGGCAAGCCAGAATCCATCGCCGAGAAAATCGTCGAAGGCGGCATGCGGAAGTTCTTCGAAGAAGTCGCGCTCCTCGAGCAAGACTTCATCATGGACACCTCCAAAAAGATCAAAGACCTCGTCGGATCAGGAAGCTCACTCAGCTCCTTCAAACGCTGGCAGGTCGGAGAAGCAGAGTAAATCAATCTGCAAACCAGATTCATTGAAACCGGGTCCACGCGACCCGGTTTTTTCATACACTACATCAACATAATCCGTTCACCATTCACAGGACCCATCATGCCTATCAAAGCCAAGCCCGGAGAGCAGTACACCATCCGCCGCAAGATCCTCAAGATCTTCGGCGCCGCGTTCCACATCTACGACGAGCACGGCTCTGTCGTCGGATACTGCAAACAAAAAGCATTCAAGCTCAAAGAAGATATCCGCCTCTATACCGACGAATCACTCTCCGAACCACTTCTGACACTCGCCGCACGCTCCATCATCGACTTCGGCGCGACCTACGACATCAAACTCCCCGACGGCACACAGGTCGGATCACTCCGCCGAAAGGGACTCAAATCCACGTTTCTCAAAGACGAATGGCTGATCTTCGACGACGAGGGAAAAGAACTCGGCATGCTCAAAGAAAAAAGCTGGTTCATGGCGTTCATGCGCCGAGGAGACCTCTCCGCATTCTTCCCACAACGCTACGAGTTCTTCAAAAACAACTCCGAAGAGCCCGTCGCCTTTGTCCGTCAGCACTTTAACCTCTTCGTCTACCGACTCGGATTGTCCGTACTCAAGGACGACGATGAACTCGATGAGTTGCTCCTGCTGGGAGCAACGTGCCTCATCGCAGCGATCGAAGGACGGCAAAGCTAACATCAAGGAATACGCACGGAGCAAGATCACTTCTCACCACAAAGGAGCACCACATGAATCACGACATAACCCGCCGAGAAGCACTCACCGCAATGACCGCAACCGCCGCAGGCGCAACAGGAATTGCCGGACTCTCCTCCATCGCCCACGCCTCCACACTCTCCACGCTCGACCTCGGATACGACGCATCGAAGAACGAATACACACTCCCGCCCCTCCCTTATGACTACGACGCGCTCTCGCCGCATATTGACGTCATCACCATGACCATCCACCATTCCAAACACCACGCCGGATACGTGCGCGGACTCAACAACGCGCTCAAGAAGCTCGAAGGCATCCGCGCGGGAACCACCGACGCGAGCACCATCCAGCACTGGCAGCGTCAGCTCTCCTTCCACGCCGGGGGACACATCAACCACACGCTCTTCTGGAGCGGGATGGCGCCGAAATCACAAGGCGGCGGTGGTGATCCAACCGGCACACTCGCTGAAGCGATCAAGCGTGACTTCGGAAGCATCGAAGCGTTCAAGGACCAGTTCAAAGCAGCAGCCAAATCCGTCGAAGGATCGGGCTGGGGCTGGCTCGTCCACGAACCGCTCGCCAATCGCCTGATGATCCTCCAGATGCAGAACCAGCAGCAGATGATGTTCGCCGGCGCGATCCCACTGCTTGGCGTGGATGTCTGGGAGCACGCGTACTACCTCAGCTACCAGAACCGACGCGCGGATTACCTCGACGCGTTCATGAACATCATCAACTGGTCCGAGATCCAGAAGCGGTACGACGCCGCCACATCATGAGATAACTCATGAGCTGAGTCGTGCAATCACAAGCTGTGCTTGATATCAATCCCGCTGACGGCTTGTAGACCGGCGGAACCTTGAGAACACCGCGCCAGCGAGGTTCTGGTTCGCCTTGGTCGAGCGACCAGCCGAGCGTGCAGCGATTTGAGGCTTGAGCTCAACGAGCCGAGCGATGTGCTCCGCGTCCGTTGGCATTGTTTCCAGCGCCTGCTTCGAAGACTCAAAACCACCAAGCGGGTCCATTGCGTAGCTGAACCACTGGTCCCAGTGCTTCTCGTTCTTCTTAGTGAACTTTGAAGGCTTACCGCCCTCGTTGTTCGACGCGTGCTCGCCGTAGCCCATCCCCGTCGCGAGCTGGTATCCGATCCCGATCACCGTGCGAGTCTGCTCGGCGCGTGCGTCCTGGATGGAATACGTATTGTGCAGCGCCTGCTGGAGTCCGAAGAGCTCGATCAGTGTGCATCCATGACGATCAACCAAGAGTTCGTCCATCGAGATCGCGCCGTGGACAATATCAAGCTCCGATGCATGCATGCACGCTTCGAGAAGCTGCCCCATCAGTCGGATCGCTTCGTTGAACTCAAGCCGACCACCGCGGACCTCGAGCAAATCCCGAAGCGAGACCAGCCCCTCTTGATTCCCAGGATACTCCGTGATCGCACAAAGCCGACCCGTATCGTCGTAGCCGACACGCTCGATCTTCAGGATGTGCGCGTGGTCGAGCCGAGCGGTCTTCATGATCCGATCGAACACTCGTCTTCGTGCGACCGTATCAGTGATGTGCTCGTAGCGGTACAGCAGGTGATTCGTCCGCTCGCGAGCGTGGAGCATAATCATTCGACTGCAGCCATGAACAGGAGCGAGCGGACGCACGGACTCATACGGTCCAAATCGGACCCGTGAGGATGATTCATCTTGAGAACGTTTTGCAGAGGCGTCTTTGAACAAAGTCTTCGGCTCACATGAGCTCGGCCGGTCGTCCCCATAGACCCGTAACCAAGCTCGTCCAGTTCGAACCAGATTATACGCCCGAACCCATCAAAGAGCGCGGTATTGCACTATCGGTCATTCCCTTAGCACATCTCCACACCACCTCGATCCACAGGAAATGTTCGCCCAATGTTCGCAAATGCCTCCGCAACGACACAAACCAGCGATTTCCGTCCCAAAGCGGGGCATCGCAAAGACCAAAGCACGCAATCAGACTGATATAATCCCGCATTCAGGACCTCAGCGTTTCTCGCTCGAAGGTCCGAAAACATGGCATCTCCCGCCGGAATCGCTCCGAGCGGGAAGAACGAGGTTGACTTTACATGCCGTATTACATGTCGATGGGCAAGTTCCCAAAGAAGCGCCACACCCAGTTCCGACGCCCTGATGGAGCTCTGTACTCCGAAGAACTCTTCGGAACCGAAGGGTTCGTTGGACCCAGCAGCATCATGTACCACATCCATCCGCCGACCCAGGTCACCGGATGGAAGAAGCTCTACTCCACTAAAGTCGAGTACGTCGAGCAAGACGTCATGCGCATGCGCCACGTCAAATCCCAAAACTTCAAGAAGCACGGCGACCCAGTCAAGGGACGCGTCGTCATCTTCGGGAACAGCGACGTCGAGATGTCGATCTGCCAACCCGAATCCCAGATGGAGTACCACTTCAAAAACGGACAAGGCGACGAGTGCCTGTTCATTCACTTCGGATCGGGCACCGTCTACACCATGTTCGGAACACTCAAGTTCGGGAAGAAAGACTACATCGTCATGCCCAAAGGCGTGATCTACAAAATCGTCTTCGACGAACGCCCCGACGACGGCAGCGACAACGACGAGTTCGGAGGATTCAGCAAGAACGAAATGCCGCTGGGCAAGTTCGTCTGCTTCGAGACCTGCAACGCGTCGCACATCCTCCCGCCGCCACGCTACATCTCAAAGAAAACTTCGCAGTTCCTCGAGCACGCGCCGTACTGCGAGCGTGACATCCGTGTCCCGTTCGAAGATGAAGACCACCCACTCGCGTACGACGAAGCGGGAGAGTTCGAGGTCCGCATCAAAGCGCTCAACTCCGTACACTCGTACATCTACCCATACCACCCGCTCGAGGTCGTCGGATGGGATGGATGCTACTACCCCTACTGCTTCAACATCCACGACTTTGCGCCGATCACCGGCCAGCTCCACTTGCCCCCGCCGATCCACCAGACGTTCGAGGGACACAACTTCGTCATCTGCTCGTTCTGCCCTCGTGCGTTGGACTTCCATCCCGATGCGATCCCTGTGCCGTACAACCACTCAAACATCGACTCCGACGAGATCATGTACTACGTCGAGGGTAACTACAAAGCCCGCCGCGGGATCTCGCAAGGATCGATTTCCGTTCACCCCCAAGGCATCCCCCACGGCCCGCACCCTGGAACCGTCGAAGCATCGCTCGGGAAAAAGTGGACCGACGAGATGGCCGTCATGTGCGACACCTTCCGTCCGATGTTCCCCACCAAAGCGTGCATGGAGCTTGACGATCCGCAGTACCCCGAATCCTGGCGCCAGGACCACTTCGCGCCAGACCAGGTCCGAGGCGCCGAGGGTGAGGAAACCAACCCCGACGCCCCCATCAACACCTGGGACTAATCCACTCCAAATTCACCTCCACAGCCCGATCTATCCGGGCTGTTTTCTTGCGCCCTTATCCATGATCCCCCTCTCCGAAACCTACACTCACACATGCCCACAATCATCGAACCATTCCGCATCAAATCCGTCGAACCCATCCGCATGACCACGCTCGAGGAGCGTCAAGAAGCGCTCCGCAAGGCGCACCACAACCTCTTCGCGATCCCCTCGCAAGACGTCATGATCGACCTGCTCACCGACTCCGGGACCGGCGCGATGAGCTCCGAACAATGGGCCGGTGTCATGCGTGGAGACGAGTCCTACGCCGGCGCTCCGAGCTGGTTCCGATTCCGCGACACTGTTGAGGACATCACAGGGATCTCCAACATCCTCCCCACCCACCAGGGACGCGCCAGCGAACGCCTCCTCGTCGAGGTCATGATCGGCGCCGGACAAGGCAAAGGCAAGATCGTCCCCAACAACGCGCACTTCGACACCACACGCGCCAACATCGAGCACTCCGGATGCGAAACCATCGACCTGCTCACCAAGGAAGGACAAGACCCCTCCGCCGACGCACCTTTCAAAGGCAACATGGACCTCGTCGCGCTCGAAGACCTCCTCCAAACACGAGGCGACGACGTCCCGTTCGTCATGGTCACCGTCACCTGCAACTCGATCGGCGGACAGCCCGTCTCCCTCGAAAACATGCGTGCCGTCCGTGCGCTGTGCGACAAATACAACAAGCCCTTCATCCTCGACGCGTGCCGCTTCGCCGAGAACGCGTGGTTCATCAAGCAGCGCGAACCTGGTCAACAAGACCGCGCCGTTGAAGACATCTGCCGCGATCAGTTCGACCTCTGCGACGGCGCGACCATCAGCGCCAAGAAAGACGGCATGGTCAACATCGGAGGTGTCCTGCTCATCCGTGATCCAGAACAGTTCATCGCCGCGAGCAACCTGCTGATCCTGACCGAAGGTTTCATGACCTACGGCGGACTCTCCGGACGCGATCTCGAAGCGATGGCCGTCGGATTCCGCGAGGTCCTCTGCGAGGACTACCTCCGCTACCGCATCCGCTCGACCGAGTACCTCGGAGAGAAGCTCCTCGAAGCCGGGATCAGCATCGTGCGTCCCGCAGGTGGTCACGCGATCTATATCGACGCCGCAGACTTCTGCCCCCACATCCCCAAGGAGCAGTTCCCTGGACAAGCCCTCGCGTGCGCCCTGTATGAATCCGGAGGCATCCGCAGCTGCGAGATCGGATCAGTCATGATGGGTGAGCACGCGCATATGGAGCTCGTCCGCCTCGCGATCCCGCGCCGGACCTACACCCAATCGCACATCGACTACGTCATCGAGGTCATCCTCGATCTCAAGAGCCGCGCCTCGGAACTGCCGGGATACCGGATCACTGAGGAGCCTGCCGCGCTCCGCCACTTCACGGCTAAGTTCGAGCAGGTCGCCCTCGCGAACGCGTAAAGCCCGATTTTCTTTCAAAAACGCCCATATGGCATGAAGTAGCAAAACTGTTTCATGCCATGCTTTTTTATCCCAATTTTCGCCGTTTTTGAACTCTCTTATTTACGCGCCCGCTCGTAACTGTTACATTATGGTGAAGATGTGCTCTGAAATGCACACACAATCAGCCCGGCTGAACCACAGCGAGTTGATCCAAGAAACGAGAGAACCAAAGGAGATATCCATGAAAATCATCAACGCAACCGCATTGGCAGCAATCGCCCTCAGCGGGATCGCATCGAGTGCATCCGCAAACGTCATCGTCAACGGCGGCTTTGAAGCCGGTGTCGGATTCGACGCCGAAGGATGGGGCGAACTCAGCGGCCCAGCCGGATTTGTTGGACGCAGCGACGCAATGCCAAATAGTGGCAGCTACCACGCGTACATGTCCTTCGATCACATCAACAACGCACCCGCTGGCGCTGCGTACTTCATGGAGCAGAACCTCCCAGTCGGCACCATCACCTCCGGCGCCAGCTACGATCTGTCATTCTCCGCGAAGGTTGACTCCACCAGCTTTGTCGGGATGGACACCTTCGTCCAAATCCTCTGGCTCGACCAGGACGGCAGCGACGGAGGCGGAGTCCGCGGCGAGATGCTCACCTCCCTCATCGGACTCGGTATCAACGAAAGCTACCAAGAGTTCTCTTTCGACGGCCTCGTCGCTGCGGACGGCGCGGACTCTGTCCTTGTCCGCTTCCAGATCTCCGCAGGCGCTGTTGCTGACATCGCCAACGGCCTCTCCGTCGACGATGTCTCCCTCGCTGCTGTACCAGCACCAGCTTCCGCCCTCCTTCTCGGTCTTGGCGGACTGACCGCGACACGCCGTCGCCGCTAAACGTCATCTTCAGATTCCCCTACATGAAAGGCCCATCATCCGATGGGCTTTTCTCATTGCTTGAGCAGTGGGCAATAATGAAGCATGATCACCTACCTCGATGGCCCAGAGACCGAGCGACTCACCCACCGCGCCTTTATCCCCAGCGATGCTGAGTCCTTCTACAGACTCAACAGCCATCCCGAAGTCATGCGATACACGGGCGAGCCCCCGCTCCAGTCGCTCGAGGAAGCAGAGCACGCGATCGAGCACTACCCAGACTTCAAAGCTGTCGGCTACGGCCGATGGGCGTGTGTGCACAAAGACACCCAACAAGTCATCGGATTCTGTGGTCTCAAGTACCTCCCCGAACTCGATATCGTTGACGTCGGTTTCCGATTCTTCCCAGAATACTGGGGACAGGGACTCGGCACCGAAGCGTGCACCGCGAGCATCGACTTTGGTTTCAGCACCCTCAAGCTCAATCGCATTGT
The DNA here is from genome assembly GCA_965250055.1 of Phycisphaerales bacterium. Classification (GTDB taxonomy): domain Bacteria; phylum Planctomycetota; class Phycisphaerae; order Phycisphaerales; family UBA1924; genus UBA1924. The sequence continues at coordinate 1,307,494 of OZ252285.1, forward strand.
GGGATTGGTGCTCCCAGAAAACAAAGCATCCATCCGCGTCCTTGAAAAATGCGGACTCCGCGCCAACGGCGAACTGAACTTTGAAGGAGAGCACGCGCTGCTCTACGAGATCAATCAGTAATCTCTGAGCACTTCATCAATCAGAACGGATTGATGAAGTTGGGCTGGATCGTGTAGATGTTGTCATCCACCGTAGACGGATCACCGTCTGGACCACACGAGTAGAAGTACGGACGCTGTGTCGGGCACATGCCGCCGTCCGAGTCCGCCTCGACCGGATAGTCACCGCCTGTGTTCAACGCCTCGACCTGATCGACCTGCAGGATCTTGTTGCGACGCACTTCCGTGAACGGGATCTGCGAAAGATTCATCGGCAGGTACCCAGCTGTAAAAAAGCCCGGCCCAGCAGGAGATGTATCGAAGACATCAATAAAGTCACCCGCATCACCCAGCGCCCGGCGATCACCCGGACCTGTCGAGTCCTCGATCACCCCATCAAACTTGGGATGCACGTAGCGGATCGGATTCCCCCACGCATCAAACACCGTCAGCAGCTCGGGCTGCAGATCACCATCGACCTCGTAGGTCCGGATGAACTCGCTATCCATCGAGTTCAACACACTCTCGACATCAATACCGCGAGCAATAGACACAAGAAACAACCCAACGGAGTTCACCTGGTAATGGCGCTCCGGAGCATCGAAATCATCATTTGGTGAGATCTCATTGAGCACGCCGTCAATCGCGGGGTAGTACGCATCGTTGTCGGCGCCGACGATCCCCTCGACCTCACTATTGAGGTCCTCGCTGCTGATCCGCACAAGCGCTGGAGGAATCCCACCTGTGGTGTTGATGTAATCATCCAGCGCTTGATCCAGAACCTGGATCACACCCACCGTCGCGCGTTTGCGTCCGCTGTCGGCCATTGACGCCCCCACCCCGATCGTGATCGCGGTCAGCAGCGCGATGATGGACACCACCATCGTCAGCTCGACGAGCGTAAAGCCGACTACCCGGCGGGATCTGGAGATTACTCGTTGATTGATCATGCTGAACTCCGGTGCGAGAGAGCTCGGGAACCACGAAGCCGCTCCCGTGTGTCTACACAATATGCGCGGCTCAGTCCCCAAATCATATACGAACGAACCACAGTCTCGGATCCCTCAACATACCCCCAGAAACCCGATTCCTGACGTATAAACGCCATTAATCCTGCTTATCTGCTCCTTCTGACCCCGAATCCTGATCCGGAGCGGACTCCGGAGCAGTTTCAGGCTTTGATTCAGGAGCCGGCTTAGTGGATGGCGGCGTGAGCATCTGACCTCCAGTGAACCCTGGACCAACGAGCGTGGACCCAACGATGTTGCCCGCCGCGAAGCCTTGCCCTTGAGGACGCTGGGGTTGCTGCGGACGCTGCTGTTGTGGTCGTTGCTGTTGAGGTCGTTGCTGCTGTGGCGGTGCTTGTCGAGGCGCTGGCGCCGGAGCCGTCAAGCGGGCGCGGAAGATGTACCCTGTCACCTTCTCGCGGATCTCGCGCATCATGCCCTTGAACATCCGCTGACCTTCACGCTTGTACTCGATCTTCGGATCCGTCTGCGCGATCGCGCGGAACCCGATCGTGTCGCGGAGCTGGTCCATCGAGTACAGGTGATCCTTCCAAGACGTATCAAGCGTCTCAATCAGCACCATCTGCTCGAACTGCACAAGCTCGGGACGCGAAAGCGTCTCGACACGCGCCCTGATCGCCGGCTCGCGCTCCTTCTCATCGAGGTAACGCATCCGCTCCGTGATCCCCTCGTTGAACCGATCCTTGAGCAGCGCATCGAGCTCGTCATCGCTCGTAGTCGCCAGCGCCTTCTCGACCATGATCGAGAGGTCATCGTTCTTCATCGCTTCGCGTGACGCTTCGACGATGCGCTCTCGGATCTTCGCTGGAGGCGTAGTCTTGATATCCTCAGCCGTGAGCTCTATTCCGAGGCGCTCGCGTGCCCATTGACCGAGCATCTCGAACGCCGCGGTCGGATCCTGTCGCGCCATCATCATCGTGCGCTGCATGATGAAGTCCGCCGGGAACTCCGCTTCGCGTTTCTCATAGAGCTCGCGTGCGGTATCAATGACCAGATCACGCACGCGCAGGTCATCATCCGCGTTGTGCTTCAAGATCACGTCCGGATCGATCTCCTTGGTGAACTTACCCTTGCACCATTCCGCGAGTTTCTCCGCTCCGTATCGCGGATCCGCGAAACTCGGGATCTTCTCGAGTGGCTCAGCGTCGATCTTCGCGAACGCCGCCTCTTCGAGCATCTCCTGGACCTCTCGGCGCTGTCCCGCCCCGCCTTCGCGGAGCTCGCCGGTATCGATATCAATATTGAACCGGTTCTTCGCCCAGCGGTGCAGTCCCGCTGAGTCAAAGTCGATCGACACCTCCGACCCTTCCATCGGCATGTACTCACCAAGGGTCATGATGATATTGGCGGTCACATCTTCCTTCGCAAGACGACGGATCGCGATGTCCATCTCTTCCGCGTCCTTGCCCTTGAGTCGTTCAGGGAGGATCGAGCAATCGAGCTGCTCGCGTGCGTAATCCGCCGCACACGTCGCGGCGTAATCATCATCCAGGTACTCCTCGATCGCGTCATCCACCACGTCCTCGATGTACTCGAAGATAAGCTCCTTGACCTGACGCCCCTCAAGGATCCGCTGGCGCAAGCCGTAGAACCGCTGGCGCTGATGCTCCATGACCTCGTCATACTCAAGGATGTTCTTGCGGATCTGGAAGTTGCGTTCTTCGACCTTCTTCTGTGCTCGCTCAACATTCTTCGAGAGCCACGGATGCTCGATCGCGTCGCCCTCCTTCATCCCCAGTCGCGAGAGCAGCTTCATGGTGGTCTCGCCCGCGAACATCTTCATCAGATCGTCTTCGAGCGACACGAAGAAGCGGGACGAACCGTTGTCACCCTGACGACCAGAACGACCACGGAGCTGGTTATCAATACGACGCGACTCGTGGCGCTCGGTACCGATCACGTGCAAGCCGCCCATGTCCTCGATGTTGTCGAACCAGCGGATGCGATGGAGGATCGAGCGAGCGTTCTTGTCCATCTCCTCGCGGAGCTCGTCGGCGCTCGCGGATTCAATCCCCTTGCCGCTCATCCAAGTGTTCTGCCCCGCCCAGTGGCGCAGCAGCTTGATTTCGAGCTCATCAAAGTCCATCGTTTCCGCGTCACGCTTCTTGATGCCCTCGCCCTTGAGTTCCGTTGCCGCGATTTTGCGGTACACGTTCTCGCGGAGCTCCTGATCGCTCATCTCAGCCGTCAAGCCGCGCGATGCGATCCCGCGCTTGAGCAGGTGCTCGATGAACTCTTCCCGATTAAGCTTCCCGAGCTTGATGTCCGTACCACGCCCCGCCATATTGGTCGCGATCATCACCGCGCCCAGATGTCCCGCGTCCTCGACAACGTTCGCTTCCTTCTCGTGCTGCTTCGCGTTGAGGACCGAGTGCTGGATCTGGTACTTGCTCGTGAGCATCCGCGAGATCATCTCGGACTTCTCGACCGAGGTCGTACCCACAAGGATCGGACGCCCCGCGTCGTGGAACGCCTTGATCTCATCGACGATCGCTTCCCACTTGTCCTTCGCTCGCAGGAACATCAGATCATCATGATCATCACGCGCGATCGGCTTGTTCGTCGGGATCGAGACCACATCGAGCGAGTAAATATCGTGAAACTCCTGCGCCTCGGTATCCGCCGTACCCGTCATACCAGAGAGCTGCTTGTACATCTTGAAGAAGTTCTGCACCGTCACCGACGCGACCGTCTGCGTCTCAGGCTTGATCGGCACGCCTTCTTTGCACTCCACCGCTTGGTGCAGACCGTCGGACCACTGACGACCAATCATCGGACGACCGGTATTGGTATCCACGATCACAATGCTCGGCTCAGCTTTGCCTGTCATGCGATCAGGAACATCCATCACGATGTAGTCCTTGTCCCGCTGATACACCGCGTACGCACGCAGCGACTGCTCAAGAAGGTGCGGGATATCCATGTTCTCATCCACATAGAACGACCCAACCCCAGCGAGCTTCTGCGCGTGCGCGATCCCCTCGTGCGTCAGGTGCGCCGACTTGCGATCCATCTCGATCTCGTAGTACTGCGCATGCTGGTCACGCGCGTGCTCGATCTCTGGGAGCTGCTTCTTCGCTTCATCGAGCCGCTTCTGGAGCTCCGGGATCGAATCCGAGTTGCGTGTCTGACGGATATCGCCCTCAAGACCCTTGATCAGCTCCTTGCAGCGCTGGACCTCGTCTTCTTTCTCTTGCCAAGGCTTCTGCAGATCCACAAGCTGTTTCGCGAGTCCCGTCGCGAGTTCATAACGCGGCTGATCATCATGCGCCGGACCCGAGATAATCAATGGCGTCCGCGCCTCGTCAATCAGCGTCGAGTCCACTTCGTCCACGATCGCAAACTGACGCTTCCGCTGCACCTGCTCGTCCACGCTCCGCTTCATGTTGTCACGAAGGTAGTCGAATCCGAACTCCGAGGTCGTGCCGTAGACCACGTCACAGCGGTACATCTCCCGCTTCACACTCTCAGGCTGCATGTGCATCGGATGGATCGCGCCGACGGTGAGCCCCAGCTTGTTAAAGAACGGGAACGTCCAGTCGCGGTCACGCTGCACGAGGTAGTCGTTGACCGTCACGATATGAACCTGCTGGCGAGTCACCGACGCCATGTACGCCGCGAGCGGCGCGACGATGGTCTTGCCCTCACCTGTCTTCATTTCCGCGATCTTCCCCTGACCCAGCACCATGCCACCGATGAGCTGCACATCAAACGGACGAGCACGGAACGGCGGACGCGATTCCGGATAAATCTCACGCACCGCATCGTAAATCTCGTTGGGGATCTCGACCTGCATGTACCCAGGGACAGGCTCCGCACACCCCAGGAACTCACCAGTCGGCTCAGCCGCATCCAGTGAGTCCGCTTCAGCCCTGATCTTGTCGTAGGTCGCGCGGACGCTCCCGCTCAGCTGCGACGCATCAAACTCATGCTCAGGATTGAAGATGCTGCGGATTCCGATCGAGCGGTCCATAGACTCACGCGCCGCCGCGAAGACCTCGATCAGCAGATCGTTGACCGCTTCACCATCATCGAACCGCTTGCGGAACTCCTCGGTCTTGGCGCGGAGCTCCGCGTCTGTCAGCGCTCTCATCTGCGGCTCAAGCTGTCCGATCGCATCGACACGCGAGGTGTACTTCTTGACAATCCGCTCGTTGCGCGAGCCGAAGACCTTGGAAAGGATGGAACCAATAACTGGAATTTCTGAACTGGACATGGGGTATCTCGTATCTGGATCCCGCGAGCGCTGCCGCTCCGCGTGGATTCCCTGCTATGAACCGATGCTGCACTGAACAGACCGGGATGGGTGTGGTGTGTATTACTTGGGTATTGATGACGATGAGTTCAGCGATCGCTGCTCACGCCGAAGGCGGAGGCAGATTCAACAGCCACGCGTGGAGCATGGAACTGGATCCTGCAAAGTCATTACCCGCCGAGAGCATCGCACCGATCGGCGCATCCTCAGCGTCCCGAAAAACCCGGACCGATTCGCTCTGCTGATGATCCACAAGATCACGGATCGCCTGCGCGACCGTGTGCGAGATCCGCGTCACGCGAGTGCGTTCGATGGTCTCAGAACACGTTGACGCCGCCGAGGCCATCGACGCAACCAACAGGTGCATCGCAAGAGCCGCGACCATCCAACCAGACGCCTTGACTGGACGCTGCTGAGTCGTCGCTCGGGATGTGTCGTTCATGGACTTCATCGGGATTCGTACTGTAAGTATCGGCACGCCCGCCGCATCGAGCAAGACAAAGCCCCTCCAGCACCCCCGAATTCTCATGAATCCTCCATGAGCCATCGAATTCTCAGGGACATCAGCGAAAAGGTCCGATAGAGTTGGGGTCCACTCGGCATGGAGGCCGATCCAGGACGATCCGATGACCCAAAGAATGACCAAAAGAACGCCATCTCACAAGGACGATCCGATGCTCGCGACCCGCCAATCCCTGACCCCCACACGCGAATCAATCACCCACAAGTTTTCCATCGGTCGTCACGAGGGCTACCTCACCATCGGTCTCTACGCCGACGGCACACCCGGAGAGATCTTCATCAAAATCGCCAAAGAAGGATCCGCAATCTCTGGGATGTGCCAGGGGTTCTGCCGAGCGTTCTCCATCGCTCTTCAATACGGCCTCCCAGTCGACGAAGCTGTCAAGCGATTCAAAGGCATGCGATTCGAGCCCCACGGCCCAACGAGCAACCCTGACATCCCAATGGCGGATTCAATCATCGACTACGTCGCCCGATTCCTCGAGCTCGAGTTCGCAGACCCCACTCGGAATCGCTCAGTCCAAGACTGATCCCACCAGATCTACACCACCCGAGTCAGCGGCTCCTTGCCGCTAAAGACCGCGTTGATGTTCGTCTGAATCATCTCCGTCATCGCTCGGCGCCACCGCTCCTCCGCACTCCCGATATGCGGCGTCAGCACCACGCGATCACTCGACACCAATCCCGGATGCACCGTCGGCTCCTGCTCAAACACATCGAGCCCCGCTCCCCACAAGTGCCCCGATTCCAGCGCTTCCACCAGAGCCCCCTCGTCCACCACCGGACCCCGTGCAGTGTTGACCAGGATCGCGTCCTTCTTCATCATCGAGAGCCGATCCGCGTTGATGAGATGCTTCGTGTGCTCAGTCAAAGGCGTGTGAATACTCACCGCATCCGCCTCACGGAGCCCTTCCTCAAGCTCGACGCGTCGAGCGCCCAGCGGCGCCATCTCGAACTCAAGATGCCTGCTGCGAGCGACATACGCGATCCGCATCCCAAGCGACTTGGCCCGCAGAGCCGTCGCGTACCCGATGCGACCAGCCCCCACGATCAGCAGCTCTTTGCTGCACAGATCGATCCCCATGAAGTCCGCCATGCCGAGCTGACCATTCGCGGGATAGTCCGCAGAGCGTGCGTAGCGATCCGCTTGAATCAGTCGTCTGGCGCACCCAAGCAGCAGGAGGAACGCGATGTTCGCCGTGCCCTCGGTCACCGCATCGGGAGTGTTGCAGACGATGACCCCGCGTGATTTGCACGCGTCCAGATCGATATTGTCGTGCCCCACCGCGAAGTTATTCACAATCTGGAGCTGCTCGCCCGCTACATCGAGCAGCTGCTCATCGACCGGATCGGTGTACATCGTGACGAGCGCATGAGCCCCTGAAACAAAGGGTCTCAGCAACTCCCTGGTCGCAAGTCCCTCCCCAAGCACCTGCACGCAAGCGTCTGGTACTTCCAGCTTTCCGGGTATCGCACGCGTGATTCGCACTTGTTTTTCAGGGGTTTCCATGCTCCAACAATAGGTCGCTCCGGAGACAAACTCACCGCCCCCGCGAGCGATGCGCGGCACGAGTATCGGATCGCAAAAGTAAAAAATATCTGAAAAACCCTACAAAAACAGGGCGAAATGCTGGTAAGGTGCCGATAGTAGTCCGGTAAAAACAACTGTTCGTGTGGGTGGAAGCCACACGCAGATTCACTCAGTTGCAGAATGGAGTATGCAATGGCCAAGAAAACAACCAAGAAACGCACCACCAAGAAAACCGCGAAAAAGACCGCTGCTCGCCGCACCACCAAGAAGGCACCAGCACGCAAGACCGCTGCGAAGAAGGCACCAGCAAAGAAGGCACCAGCTGCCAAGAAGCCAGCCAAGATCGTCGCTGCGAAGGAAAAACCACGCACCAAGTCCGAGGTCCTCACCATCATCTCCGATCACGTCGGCATCTCCAAGAAGGAAGCCGCTCAGGTCTTCGACGTCATGGGCGACATGATCGAGAAGGACCTCAAGAAGGGCAACTGCGGCGCCTTCAACGTCCCAGGCATGATGAAGGTCATGGTCCAGCGCAAGCCAGCTACCAAGGCACGCAAGGGCATCAACCCATTCACCGGCGAAGAAACCGTGTTCAAGGCCAAGCCAGCACGCAACGTCGTCAAGGTCCGCCCACTCAAGGGACTCAAGGATCGCGTCTGATCGCATGATCTGACTTCAAAACCAAAGAAACCCCTCGCTCGTCGAGGGGTTTCTTTTTCATCACACAATCCCAAACTGAAGTCTCAACTGGACTTCTTGAACTGTCGCACCGCCCCGCTACTCGTGGACTCTTCGATCGCCTCAGCACTTACGACGGCCTCGCTCACCTCAGCAACCTCAGTCACACCGCTCGCCTCGACTGCCTCATCACCAGTCTCGTCAACTGCTGCATCGACAGCCGTGTCAATCCCGAGCTCTAAATCCAACTCGCCCACGTCCCCCTCGCTCGCGAGCTCCACAATCGTCGGCTCATCAACCCCGCTCGGACCGCTCGGACTGACCGCCTTAAACGGAGGCAGCTCCCCAGTCGTGATGTACACCCTCGACCTCGACGGATACCTCGGCTCCGTCGTCTTAATCACACGCCCGTCAGGCATATGGATCGAGATCTCCACCCACTCGACCACCTCGTCGTTGGGGAGCGTTCCACCAGACGCAGCCGCAGTCCCCGCGACACTCGTCAGAGCGATCGCTGAAATCGGAATACACAGAGACTGAATCGACTGGAACATGATCACAAACCCCTAGAAACGAGTGCTGAACAGATAGACCATCCAAACCGATCGTGTCCAATGCCAACCGACCGCTGATCAATTTTCAATCAGTCCGCTAGAGAGCCCCCAGCAGCCTCGCTACATCATCTACCTAACCGACTATCGGACCCCTTTCCGTCTTTGTCCCAGCACCAGCCCCGCCGCCTCGATGACGATCCAGATTTCCAATACCAGCATCAGCACCGAGATCCCCAGCAGCAGCCCATTGCTCGAATCCGCAAACCCCCTCGCAAGCAGCACGATCGCGTAGCTCGTGATCCCAAGCATAAAAACCATCGGGACCGCACTCACCCACGCCGGCTTCTTGGACTTGACCAGCCACACCGTCACGACCAGCAGCGCCAGCGCCGCCAGCAACTGATTCGTCGCGCCGAAGATCGGCCACAACGCAAGCCCGCCTAGGCCCGCATTCGCGAGCCCCTTCGAGGGTGCGTCCGAGATCGCGAGCAAAAACCCAGAAACCACTGCAACCGTCGTTGCACCAAACCGATTCGCGATCAAGTTCCGTATGCGTCCGCTGTTTCGATTCAGTTCACTCCCCACGGCTAGCTCCGCGATCACATACCGCTGCAATCTCGTTGCGCTGTCGAGCGTCGTCGCCGCGAAGCTCGCCACGAACACACCCATCAGCGTGACCCCGAAATGGTGAGGCACCCCCATCGACCCGATCATGTTCGCCGACCCCAGAATAAACGGCTCAAGCTTCCGACCGAGCCCCGCATCACCGCCCCACTGCTGGTAGTACCGAAGCCAGGCCGCCTCTCCATCGAGTGTCCCCATCCCGATCCCCGCGATGCACGCAACAATCACGAGCGTCGCGAGGAATCCCTCCGTCAGCATTGCACCGAATCCAACATACTGCGCGTCCGCTTCTGTCTTGAGCTGCCGAGAAGAACACCCCGACGAGACCAGACAGTGAAACCCACTCACCGCGCCGCACGCGATCGTGATAAACAAGAACGGCAGCATCGGAGGTGCTGGATTCCCATTGACCGAAACCTCAGGCACCAATCGAACCGCGTCCGCAACAATCGGAGGACGAGCGACCAGCACCCCAAGCACCAGTAACCCCATCGCAACAATCAGCTGCCACGAGTTGATAAAGTCCCTCGGCTGCAGCAGCACATGCACAGGGAGCACCGACGCGATGAAGACATAGATCATCAAAATCAGCGTCCAGATCCCGATGACCGACAACCGATCCTCTATGAACTGCGGGAACCCCCAGTGCGGCGGGCTGCTGGATGCCCACCAGATCGTCGCGTACATCAATCCCACCGCGACGAGCGACCCCACCAGCATCGATCCGCCGCGTCGCAACCAGAACCCCAGACCGATCGCGATCGGGATCTGCGCAAACACCGGGATCACGCTCGTCGGATACAGCTTAAAGATCGTCGCGATCACCAACCCAAAGATCGCGAGCACGATCCACAATCCGATCACCACCACAATCATGAACAGGATCCGCACGCGCTTGTTGACAACCGATCCTGAGAGATCCGCGATCGTTCGTCCGCGATGACGCATCGAGATCACCAGCGATCCAAAGTCGTGCACCGCCCCCATCATGATCGATCCCACGAGCACCCACACCAGCGCCGGCACCCAACCCCAGACCACCGCGATCGCTGGACCCACGATCGGTCCCGTCCCCGCGATCGAAGTGAAGTGATGACCGAACACCAAAGATCGCTTCGAGGGAACAAAGTCCACGCCGTCATCGATCATGCACGCCGGGGTCTCTGCTTCGGGATCGATCCGGAACACCCGCCGCGCCAGGTACCGCCCGTAGGTGTGGTACGCGACCAAATACAGCACAAAGCTCAGGATGACGATCAGGACAGTCGTCATCCCATCGCCGCTCCCGTATTGTGTAGGTCACCAACCATCCGACCAGCGTACCAGAGTACCGCTGATTTGCAAACCCGCACATCCCCAGTATCGGACACCTCATGGACCTCATCAACCGCTCAAAGCCCAACTCCGTCGCGCTCGAAACCACCCTCCTCGTCCACGGCGTCCCCCCAGAATCCTCCCAACCACTCAGCGATGAACTCGCCCAGATCGTCGCCGACCAAGGCGCTCACCCTGCATTGATCGGACTCGTCAACGGCAATCCAACCGTTGGGATGACCAACGAAGAACTCGCAGCGATGCTCTCCGCAGACTCCGTCCTCAAAGCAAACACCGCGAACCTCGGCATCGCGATGCATCAGCAAGTCCACGCCGCGACCACCGTCAGCACCACGATGGAACTCGCATCCGCCGCCGGAGTCAAAGTCTTTGCGACCGGAGGTATCGGAGGCGTTCACCACGGATACGGCGAGCACCTCGACATCTCCAGCGACCTCGCCGCGTTCACTCGCTTCCCTGTCGCCGTCGTCACCAGCGGCGTCAAATCCATCCTCGACGTCGAGTCCACACGCGAAGCACTCGAAACCCTCGGCGTCCTCGTGATCGGATTCCAAACCGATTCCTTCCCCGCCTTCTATCTCAGAGAATCCCAAGCTCAAGTCGATGTCCGCATCAACGACCCAAGCGAGCTCGCCGCGTTTATCCATACAGAGCTCAATCGTACCGGTCGAGGCATCGTGGTCGCCAACCCCATCCCACAACAACACGAACTGGACCACGCTCAATGGACCGCTTGGCTGAGCGACGCACAAACCCATGCCAAGAACATCGGCGCCTCAGGTCGTGACGCGACGCCAGCGATTCTCTCCCGCCTGCACCAAGTCTCTGAGGGAGCAACACTTGCAGCCAATCTGGAGCTCGTTAAGTCCAACGCGAAGCTCGCCGGCCAGCTCGCGGCGAAGATGAGTGAAATGACACCCGTCTAAGACCCAAACCAACTCCGCTTTATCGGTCATCTTGACACAATATTGACCGATTATCTGAGATTGAAATCCGTTGATTCTCCCCCAATGTGCTACGATTAAGAGCAGAGTTTGCGCCTCCCAAACCGGATCGGGGTTGACCCCGTCGCGGCTTGGGTTGTCATCAGACTCGAGGAGAGCAGGGCAGTGGAATGCCCCGGAACAAAAACCTGTGAGATCGACGAGTCCGCGCGTGCGGATTCGTCATCACCCAAAGGAGACAGAGATCATGCGTAAGCAACTCGGAATCGCAGCAATCATCGCCGCAGCAGGACTGTGTGCACCAGCAATCGCTCAGGACAGCGTCAGCACCAACGGCGGAGACCTGCCAGGCGACGCACTCAATCCATGGAGCGACCACTGTGCAGCATATGTTGTTGACCTGCATCCATTCACCACCTCGAAGGGTCACATGTTTGGTGTCGCACCAATCATCAAGCTCAACAAGACCGGTGCAGCAAACTTCAACAATCTCTACTCGTCCTCCACCATCAGCCCAAGCACGCTGACCGACGTCAACTACTCCCGCCCTGCATTCTCCCTCTGGGAAAACCAACCAGGCGCCGGTGTAAACGCTGAACTCAACACCCCAGGTACCGCAGAGTTCGTGGGTGACGGCGGCGCATCACGCTTCGCGGTCTCCATCAACGAGTTCGGCACCACTGCCGGTGGCTCGAGCTTCAACGGCATCGTCGGCGCATTCGTCAACTACGATCCATCAAACGCCAACCGTCTCTACGTTGATCGCCGTCAAGCAGCAAACAACACCTCCGACGAGTTCGCAGGTGACGACTCACAGCTCGGCGGCCTCTCGATGGACGCTCAAGGCAACATCTTCTACCGCGGCGACAACAACAACTCGACCGGCATCAACCAACTCGCAGGAAACAACCTCTTCCGCACCCGCCTCGGCGACCGCGACTGCATGGTTCCAAACCTCGTCTCCTCCGCAGCAACCCTCGATGCAACCGATCGCCTGATCACCGCATACCCAGAAGTGCTCGGCGTTCCAAACAACATCCCAGCACGCGTCGCTGGACCAGGCGGACTCTCCGTCAACGGCAACGCGTTCGCGGCAACCACCGAGATGTTCGTCGCAGACACTGGTTCATTCACCAACACCACCGCACACCTCGACACAGCCAACGGCTGGGGCGATGACCACCGCGGCTCCTTCGGCACCACCACCCACGACTTCCTCGGGAACGGCGCCGATTACACCCTCGCGCTCCTCTCCAAGGACGCACCAGGTGAAACCCGCATCCTCAACGTCACCAGCGTGGACTCCGCAGGCGCCATCGTCGGCGTCAAGGGCTTCGAGATCCCAGTCGCGACCCCAATCACCGACAACGAAACCGGATTCGCGATCACCTACACCGGTAACGGTCAGCCGAACAACTACACCGGCGCGACCCTCTTCCGTGGTGGTGTCGGCCACGTCGCAATCGGTCGTGACCAAGCAGGCCGTGGACTCATGGCCGCAATGGTCAACGAGAACGGCTTCTCCGACGACTTCTCCAACCAGATCGTCGTCTGCCGCTACAACTCCTCCACTGGTATGGAAGAGTGGACCCTCGCGGCATACGTTGACCAGTTCAACCTCTTCACCGAGAACGCTGGTAAGCCAATCTGCGACGAGAACGGCGACCCAATCGGTCAGATCGTCAACCTCGACGCCGTCACCGGTGGCTTCCCACTCGGCCCAGGCATGTCCGCTCCAGCAATCGACTCCGCAGGCAACATCTGGTTCATGTCCGCAGTCGAGCTCTTCGACCGCATCGACACCGATGGCGACATGATCCCAGACGCATCGGACTTCGATGGCGCACTCCTCCGTGCGATCTACGACCCAGCAACCTTCTCCTACCAGCTCGAACTGGTCATGGAAGTCGGCCAAGTCTTCTCGGGTGTGAACTCGGGTATCGACTACCGCATCGACTTCATCGGTTCCTCCACCAACACCGGCGGAGCAACCCCATCGACCATGTACGCAACCAACGTTGCTGAGTACGCATGGAACAACTCCGATATCTCCGGCGTTGAACCATCCGACCCAATCACCAACGGCGGTGTCTTCTTCGGGACCACCATCACCTACGACACCACCGGTGACATGCGATTCAACAACCCAACCTCCGTCACCTACGACCCAGGTCTGCCAGCAGACGAGTCCTACTCCGTAGGCCTCTACGTCGGCTACTACCAAGACGAGGTCGTCAACCCATGTCCTGCGGACTTCACTGGTGAAGGACAGCTGAACTTCCTCGACGTCTCGGCGTTCCTCTCCGCATTCGGAAACATGGATCCAGCCGCAGACTTCACCGGCGAAGGTCAGTTCAACTTCCTCGACGTCTCGGCATTCCTCTCCGCATTCGGTATGGGCTGCCCATAATCCTCGATCACTCACGATTGAGTACAACCTGAACTCAAACGCCCGCGCTCAACAGCGCGGGCGTTTCTTGAATCATTCAAACAGACATTCATTCCCTTGCGTTTCGGCTTTGAATGCTCTGAATCCTGTGGTATCTTAAAGCTCCACAGAATCACCTAGAAGCGACAGAGGAGAGCCCTATGAACTGCCGTACTATCATCGCCGGAACCATCGCCGCATTGTCCTGCACCGCGGCGCACGCCCAGTGGAATCCGCACAACGGAGAATGGCTCAAGTCCGACGCAACCGACCTCCGCGTCATGACCTGGAACGTCCAAGACGGCATCTGCTCCTCCAACGACAAGGGCGACACCTTCGGTGACTGGAACGGCATCGTCCGCATCATCGCATCCCTCCAACCAGACATCCTCATCCTCCAAGAGTGCGCCGACAACTCAGGCAACGGCACAGGCAGTGGCATCGACTCCATCTCCACACTCGAGAACGTCGCCGACCTCCTCGTCCACGGCGGCACCGACATCTACAACGGAAACGTCCCCGTGGGTTCATACGTACAGCTCTTCACCGGAACCGGATACGACCTCCCACACGTCTACGTCAGCCAAGCCAACGACGGATTCAACCGCAACATGATCCTCTCCCGCTACCCCTTCGCCGACCTCAACGGCGGCGGCGCAACCTTCTCAACCTTCGCCCTCGTCCCCGATGAATACCAATCCGGAGGCACCCCAGGCATCCGCGGCTATCAGTTCGCTGAGATCGATCTCCCAGACGAAACGTACGCCGGAGACATCGTCGTCGGGAACGGACACCTCAAAGCCGGAGGAAGCTCCAGCGACTTCTCACAGCGCGAGCTCGCAAGCAGAAACATCGCGTACTTCATCGACTACTACTACAACGGCGCCGGAACCGGGATGAGCGACCCAAACAACCGCATCTCCGTCCCCAACACCGGAACCATCCTCGACGAGAACACCCCAGTCGTCGTCGGAGGCGACCTCAACCAACAACCCGGCAACGGACCTGCAGAGTTCATCGCCCGCGCCGAGTTCACAGGAGGAACCGACGGCACTGACCGCGACCGCTCAGACTCCGCCGCTGACCTCGCACTCCACCCAATCTCAAACGAATCCTCCACCCAAGGCGGAAGCTCGAAACTCGACTACCTCATCTACCAAGACTCCATCGCACAAGCACGCCGGAGCTTCATCTTCCGCTCGACCGGATCAGGAATGTCCATGTCTGACATCCCAGAACCTGCCCGCTCGTTCCCAGTCAACCCCTTCTCGATCTCGGGACTCTCGTCGGATCACCGTCCAGTGCTCATCGACTTCATCCTCCCAGAAGCCGTGATCGACTCCTGCCCCGCCGACTTTACCGGCGAGGGCGATCTCAACTTCCTCGATGTCAGCGCATTCCTCACCGCGTTCGGCAAAATGGAAACATCCGCCGACTTCACCGGAGAAGGCCAGTTCAACTTCCTCGACGTCAGCGCCTTCCTCACCGCATTCGGGAAGGGCTGCCCATAACCTGTAATCTATTCAATCCGGCATCAATCGCCGGCCTGATCACGCAAAGCACGAACCTCGGCGACCGCATCGTCGAGGTTTCTTTTCAGCTGTCGGACACGCAGCAATGACTTGACGCGTGTTAGCAGCTCAACTTTGTTGACCGGCTTGGTCAGGAAATCATCCGCGCCAACATCAATCGCACGCTCCACATCCCCCACCTCACTCAGAGCCGTGACCATAATGATCGGGATGTCCTTGGTCTCGATCGATCCCTTGAGCTGCTTGCACACCTGATACCCGCTCATCTTGGGCATCATGATGTCCAGCAAAATAATGTCCGGCGGATCCTGCTCAACCGACTTGATCGCTTGGATCCCATCGCTCACCACACGGACCGGACCACCAAGATCATCCAGATACGCTTGGAGCAGCTCAAGATTCTGCTCGTTGTCATCAACGATCAGCACCCCCTGATGGGTCAGCTCAACAGCATCGTTCTCATCTGGAATCGTCGGATTCGGAGTGCTCATGCGATCTAGTCCTTTCAATGCGTGCTCTTCGCACGCTCTCGAATCATTGGGGCCCCGAATCCGATAGACTACCCCCAGAGTGATCTCACACCCAGAGTCATCGAACAAACCCACCGCTCCAACCCGTCAGAACTGGAGCGATCACGCCGGTTTCCCCGATCGTAGGGTACAGGAGACCCCAAATATGCAGACCCGATCTCAGCAGACCGCCCCTCGCATCCTCAGCATGCTCTTCATGATCGCCACGCTCTGCACGCTCTCGATCGCCGGACCGCTCGATCTCAAGCTCGACCGCCTCGTCGCCAACGCGAGTCTCGGGAAGGGAAAGACCGCGATCCACATCATCGACCTCGACACCGGACGCGAGCTCGGAGAGTTCAACAGCAACGAGCTCATGATCCCCGCGTCCAACATGAAGCTCCTCAGCTCCGGCGCTGCGCTCATGGTCCTCGGAGAAAACTTCGACTTCCGCACCTCCATCGAAATCCTCTCCTCCAACAACCGCAACACCATGATCATCCGAGGATCGGGAGACCCCGCGCTCGGAGACGCCGCGATCTTCGAAGACGAGCACCAGGTGCTTACCCACGAAGCCCTGTTCGATGCTGTGTACAAAGCCCTCAAGGACCGAGGCATCGACTCGCTCGACGAGATCATCGTCGACGACCGCGTCTTCGACCGCAACTGGGCGCACCCCGATTGGCCGACCGATCAGCTCAACCGCTGGTACTGCGCCGAGGTCGGAGGACTCAACTTCCAAACCAACGTCATCAACATGTACCCCATCCCAGGATCACTCGGAGGCACCCCGCTCCTGGAGATGCAACCAGACCTCCCCTGGATCGACGTCCGCGTTAAAGCAAAGACCATCACCAAAGGACGCGACAGCGCCTGGGTCGCACGCCCAACCCCTGCCAACAAGTTCACACTCTACGGCAACGTCCGAGGGAAAACAGAAATCCCAGTCAGTGTCCACGAACCATCCCTTTACGCAGGATCGGTCTTCGCCCAAGCACTCAAAGAACGTGGACTCACCATCAACACCGATCGCTACGCAGTCGATGCCGTCCGTCTCGCTGGTCCAGAGGATTCCTGGGACTCCACCCCAGTCGCCGTCGTCACGACCCCGATCTCAGACGTCCTCAACCGCACCAACACGGATTCCTACAACCTCTACGCCGAGGCGCTCATCAAACGCATCGGACACGAAATTACAGGAGACCCCGGCTCATGGGAGAACGGCGCCTCCGTCATCCGCCTGCTCCTGAGCCAGCACGTCAGCGCCACCGCCGCCCAAAACACCATCATCGCCGATGGATCAGGGATGAGCCGAGAAAACAAGGTCACCCCCAAGACCCTAACCAAGTGGCTCAACATCCTCTCCCACCACGAAAGCTGGGACACCTTCGCCGACTCCCTCGCCACCCCAGGCAACGGCACACTCAAAAGACGATTCACCGACACCAACCTCAGCTCAAACCTCAAAGCAAAGAGCGGCTACCTCAACGGCGTCTACGCACTCTCCGGAGTACTCGAACACAACAGCGGAAGACGCATCGCATTCTCCATCATCCTCAACAACATCAAGCCCGGATCAAGCGCCCGAGCCGCCAAACCATTCATGGAAGACGTCATCGTCGAAATCGACGCATGGCTGACCGAACAAACCGGCGTCCCCGGCGGCTAATCAATCAACTTATCGTTCGAGCTGATCAAAACGCTCCATGATCCGATCAGGCATCGTCAAAATCGGAGGCCAAGCCCGCACGGGCTGGTTGTTGCGTGCATCGCCGCTGGTCTTGGGTGTCGCATCAAACCCAACACGATCACACCCATGCGACTGATCCCACTGCGCATCACGCGCAAAGTCACAGTTCGCGACCCAGTGGAACAACACCTCGTGATGATCATGGATATCCACATCACGCCCCACCACCACCACAAACCGATGCGCCGTCGGCTCGTTCCAGAACTCATCGAGCACCCTGCCCCCCAGCCCCGCACGATCCGCCTCGTCAAACCCTCGATCGACACGGATAAACACCCATCCCGGCGCCGCCTCAGGAGTCGTCGCTTCGAGCACACCCTCACATGAACTCGCCCACGCGATTGTTTCCTTGCACGCCGCCTCGCTCGGGATTGGTGTCGGATCATTCAGATCCTCCCCGTCCAGATCCTCAGACGCCACCTTCCGTGTCGCATCAAATCCAAGCTTCATGCTCGTCCCAAACCGAGCCGCGGCGTGGTCCAGAATATCCACCGCCCCATGCACACGCTCAATATCACGCGATGGTTTGCAATGATCCCACAGCGCACGCATGACACTCGAGAGATCATGCACATCGACATCATCCTCCACAACAAACAGCGTCTTCGTCCACGCCATCTGCCCCGCCCCCCAGATCGCGTGCATCACCTTGCGCGCATGCAGCGGATAGTGCTTCTTGATCTGAATATTCGCCGCGTTGTGGAAGCATCCATACAAAGGCAGGTCGTAATCCATCACATCGGGCAAAATCGTCTTGAGCAGCGGCAGCATAATCCGCTCCGTCGCTTTCCCGAGGAAGTAATCCTCCTGAGGAGGCAACCCCACCACCGTCGTCGGATACACCGCGTCACGCCGATGAGTGAACGCCGTCACCGAAGTGATCGGATACCGATCGGGCATCGAGTAAAACCCAGTGTGATCCCCAAACGGCCCCTCAAAAACCGCACCCTCACCCAAATCTCCCGCACCATCCTCACGCGGATCCCATCCCGGATACCCCGCATCCGTATCCACAACCCCCTCGATCACCATCTCCGCATCCGCAGGAACCCACAACGGAACGGTTTTCGCGCGACACATCCGCACGCCCTCCCCTTGCAAGAACCCCGCCATCAACAACTCGCTGATACCAGGTGGGAGCGGACACGTCGCCGCATACGGCAGCACACTCGGACCACCAAGCACAATCGCGACCGGCATCGGTTTCCCAAGCTTCTTCCACGACCGCCAGTGCGCCGCCCCGTCGTGATGCATGTGCCAGTGCATCGCGAGCCGATCCTTCCCGAGCAGCTGCACCCGATACATCCCGATGTTGTGCGACTTGGGTTTAGGATCATCCCGATCATCCGCGTGGATCGTGTGGATCCCCGCGAGCGTGATAAACCGCCCACGAGACTTCGCGTCCCACTCGGACGCATCAATCTTCGGATGCCCCATGCCCGCTACACCATCATTGATCCCCGCCGGATATCCGAGCGTCTCAAAGTCCCCGTCATGCTCCCAGCAGCGCAGGATCGGGATCGTCGTCAGATCAACCGCATCACCAGTATGCACCACGTCCTGACACGCGCCATCCCGCTTGCTCCGCTTGGGACTGATCTTGAGCAGCGGATAGAACTGCTTCGCTTTCCCGATCGCTTCCCCAATTGAGCGAGGCGGCTCAGGTTTGGTCAGTTCACCGATCACCCTCGCCGTGTCTTCCAGCGCCCGCCCCCCCAGCGCCAACTCGACACGCTTGTACGATCCGAATGCATTGATCAGCAGCGGAAAGTTCGCCCCCTCCGGACGCTCGATGAGGATCGCCTTGCCCCCATTGCGTGAGAACTCCGGATCGGTGCGTTGCGAGTCTTCCGACCCCAACACCGCATCCGTCCGCCTAGACTGCCGCTGTGCCAGCTCCGTGACCTCAAGCACAGGGCTCGTCGGCTCGGTGATCCGAACAAGCTCACCTTCAGAGTCAAGAGCACGAAGAAATGAAGACAGATCGCGATACATACCAAAGGGTATCACCGATCGGGGAACAAGTGATGACCAACCCGCCACCAGTTCACGAAGCCGCCCATCGACGAGATTGGCCGAGCTACTTCGATCGCATGCAAGGCAAGCCCCCACGCGATACCGTCCTCAAAGCGATCGAGCTCTTCGGAGAAATCGATCCTTCGAACCCCCTCCACGCCGTGGACCTCGGATGCGGCGACGGCCGAGACTCCGTCCCCCTCCTCAACGCCGGATGGACCGTCTGGGCGCAAGACGGCAGCGAAGACGGCATCGCACGCACCAAAGCACGCCCAGAAATCCAAGCCGCACTCGACAACAACCGAATCCAGATCAATCACGCGAACTTCGAGGGACTCCAAATCCCCAAAGCGGACCTCGTCAACGCGAGCTTCTCGCTCCCGTTCTGCCCCCCCGATCACTTCCAAGCCCTCTGGACTCAAATAGACGCCGCCATCGCCCCCGGCGGTCGCTTCAGCGGACAGCTCTTCGGAGACCGAGACGACTGGGCCATCATCGAAGACCGCTCCCACTTCACGCGTGATGAAACCCTCAAGCTGTTTGACCAATACATACTGGAGTCCTTCATCGAGGAGGACCGTCCAAGCCGACAAAGTGAGTCCATGCACAAGCATTGGCACATGTTCCATATCGTTGCCCGAAAGCGAGTTCCCGCATCATGAGCGCAGTCATCGACATCCAAGGCGTCGAAAAAACATACAAACGACGCATCAAAGCACTCCGAGGCGTTGACCTCTCCGTCGGACAAGGAGAGATCTTCGGACTCCTCGGACCCAACGGCGCCGGAAAGTCCACGCTCGTCAAAATCATGATGACCGTCATCTCCCCCTCCAAATGCTCAGGCACTGTCCTCGGCAGCAAAGTCGGAGACAAAGCAACACTCCAACAAATCGGATACCTCCCAGAACACCACCGCTTCCCCCCCTACCTCACAGGACGACAAGTCCTCGAACACTTCGGCGCGATGTCAGGAATCCAACGCAAGCAACGCAAAGCCAAAGCCTCCGAACTCCTCGAACTCGTCGGGATGGACTCCTGGCACAAAGACAAACTCGGTTCCTACTCAAAGGGCATGCGCCAACGCGTCGGTCTCGCCCAAGCACTCATGAACGACCCCAAGCTCGTCGTCCTCGATGAACCCACCGATGGCGTGGACCCCTCCGGACGACGCGACATCCGCAACATCCTCTCGCACCTCAAAGACGAGGGACGCACCATCTTCCTCAACTCACACCTCCTCTCCGAACTCGAGATGGTCTGCGATCGCGTCGCGATCATGGTCCACGGCCTCGTCCGCACCCAAGGCACCATCGACGAACTCACCGCCGACCAATCCGGATTCGTCATCACCACCGCAAACCCAATCCCAGAGCACGCCTCAGCAGAACTCAACACCCTCTCACTCCCAGAGCAAGCAGAAGAAACCTCCGAAAACACCATCGCGTTCAAAACCGACGACGCATCGAAGGTCCAGCCCGCGATCGACACGCTCCGCAAGCACAACACCATCATCCAATCCGCAGGATTCAAACGCCCCTCCCTCGAAGACCTCTTCATGCAAGTCGTCAGCACAGACCACGGCGACAAACCCGGAGCCATCTCCGGAAGTAAAGCAACCAACCAATCAAGCAAAGGGGGAGCCAACTCATGATCCTCACCCAAACCACCGCCATCTTCCTCGATGCGTACCGCGAACTCAACGCGAAAAAACTGTTCTGGCTCACCCTCGGACTCAACCTCCTCGTCGTCGTGCTCTACGCCGCGCTTGGAATCAACGAGCGAGGCGTCACCCTCCTTCACTGGGAGTTCCAGAACGATTACTTCACCACCGACCTCGTCTCGAAAGAACTTTTCTACAAACTCCAGTTCACCTCGTGGGGAATCCCAATCTGGTTGAGCTGGGCAACCGCGATCCTCGCGCTCGTCTCCACCGCTGGGATCATCCCCGATCTGGTGTCAGGCGGGACCATTGAACCCGTCCTCTCCAAACCCATCGGACGCGTGCGCCTCTTCCTCACCAAGTACCTCACCGGACTACTCTTTGTCGGACTCCAGGTCACCATCTTCTCCATCGGATGCATGCTCGTCATGGGAATCCGAGGCGGCGCGTGGGAGCCCAAACTCCTCCTCGCGATCCCCATCGTCCTCGCGTTCTTCAGCTACCTCTTCGCGTTCTGCGCCTTCGTCGGACTCATGACCCGCTCAACCATCGCGGCATTGCTGCTCACCATGCTCTTCTGGTTCGCGATCTGGATCGTCAATACCGGAGACGCGATGATGATCGCTCAGCGTGAAGGGTCCATCCTCCGCGCCGAGGACGCACAGGTCGATATCGAGCGCCAAGTAAGCTTCGCAACCAAGCGCATCGCCCAGCTCCGCGAGCAAGGAAAACCAATCCCAGGCGAAGACGGCGAAGAACTCACCAACGGCTACACCGACTCGCTCGAAGCCGTCAACCCAGCACTCAAACTCTCACGCTCAAGATTGATCGAAGCCAACGAGGGCGCCGAGACCTGGACCAAGTGGGCCGACCGCGTCATCCTCGTCAAAACCATCCTCCCCAAAACCCAAGAAACCGTCGGCCTCCTCGAACGCTCCCTGATCACCCAAGAAGAAATCGCCGTGTTGATGGGAATGAGCGAGGAACAAGCCGCACGCATGAACACCAACAGCGACGAACCCGCATTCGCCGACCCAAGAGCCGCAGGCAGGGTCGAAGAAGTCATGCGAGAACGCTCAACCACTTGGGTGCTGGGAACCTCGTTCCTCTACGAAGCGTTCATCCTCTGCATCTGCTGCGTGGTCTTCTCACGAAGGGACTTCTAACCCTCGTCCGCAAGTTCAACCCCGCGATCCCGCGCCGCCGTGAGCGCTTTCGTGAACGCGTCCATCACCCCTAGCGCATCAAGCGTGGTCGTCGCTGCATAGGTCGTCCCGTTCTTGGAGGTCACGCGCGACCGCAGCACCCCCGCGTCATCATCTGATGCCTCAAGCAATCTCGATGATCCGATGACCGTCTGCTCGACAATCTTGCGTGCCGAGTCCGCATCAAACCCAAGCGACACCGCCGCTTTGGTCATCGCTTCGACAAGATAAAACAGATACGCCGGACCAGATCCAGCGACCGCCGTAAACGCGTCCATCATCGACTCATCAATCCGCACCACCTCCCCCACAGCACGCATCAACACCTCCGCGAGCGCCACATCCTCATCTTTCGAAGTATCACTCCCTGCAACAGCGCTCATCCCCAGCCCGATCGACGCGGGAGTATTGGGCATCACCCGAACCACGCGCACCCCACTCCCCAACGCCTCAACAACCCCAGCCGAGCGAGTCCCCGCGAGGATCGAGATCACCATGGGAGATAACCCCATGTTTTCAAGCAGCGGACGGATCGGAGCCGTTGCCTCCTTCAGCATCTGAGGCTTGACCGCAAGCACCACCCCGCACCCCCGCTCAGCACCGCCGCTGAGCCACGCAACCGCCTGCC
This sequence comes from Phycisphaerales bacterium, assembly GCA_965250055.1. Classification (GTDB taxonomy): domain Bacteria; phylum Planctomycetota; class Phycisphaerae; order Phycisphaerales; family UBA1924; genus UBA1924. Next base: position 1,330,792 of record OZ252285.1, read on the forward strand.
CCGGATCATCGAAGCTAATTCCATACATCGACCGCCGATCCGCATCGGGATCCAGCACCGCGATCCGCTTCGGATCCAGCACCCCCGCATGCTGAGCCCCCGAAATGATCGCGTGAGCCATATTGCCCCCGCCGATGAATAAGAGTGGAATCTGGATGCTGTTCATACCAAGAGCGTACACGCTCCACTTCCGCCCGTCTTTGCGATACAATTGCCTCGTCTAAACAAGGAAGTCCATATGTCCACGTTCTACCAGCTTGAGTTCGAGAAACCCGTCGTCGCCATCGAGGAAGAAATCTCCCTCACCAAAAAGGCGATCCAGTCCGAAGGCCCAGAAGTCCCCGCTCTCGGAGGCATCCAAGCCGAGGAACTCAAGCCCAACCCCGCCGACCTCGACCTCCTCGAAAAACGTCGCGTCCAAGCACTCAAAGACGTCTACACCGATCTCTCCCCCTGGAACACCGTCCGCGTCGCGCGTCACCCGAACCGCCCGCAGACCCGCGACTACATCGACCACATCTCCCGCGACTTCTGCGAACTCCACGGCGATCGCGCCTTCGCCGACGACCCCGCACTCATCACCGGATTCGGACGCATCGGAAACCGCAAGTGCCTCATCGTCGGACACCAAAAGGGCAAAACGACACAAGAAAAACTCGCGTGCCACTTCGGATGCGCCCACCCAGAGGGCTACCGCAAAGCACTCGCCAAGATGCGTAAAGCCGAGAAGTTCGGACTTCCCATCGTCACGCTCGTGGACACCCCAGGCGCGTACCCAGGTCTCGGAGCGGAAGAACGCGGACAAGCCGAAGCGATCGCTGTCAACCTCCGCGAGATGTCACGCCTCAAAGTCCCCATCGTCTCCATCGTCATCGGAGAGGGCGGCTCAGGAGGCGCCCTAGGGATCGCCGTCGCCGACCGCGTCGCGATGCTCGAATACTCCTGGTACTCCGTCATCTCTCCAGAGGGATGCGCCGCGATCCTCTGGAAGCAAGCAAACGAACAGACCAACAACGCCGCCGCCGTCGCGCTGAACCTGACCGCCTCAGACAACCTCAAGAACGGCATCGTGGACGACGTCGTCCGTGAACCACTCGGAGGCGCCCACCGCGACCACGAAGAAGCCTCCAAGCTCCTCCAGAACTGGATCGAGTCCCAACTCGACGAACTCTGCACCATGGACATCGACGAGCTCATCAACGCTCGCTACGAACGATTCCGCAAGCTCGGCGAAGTCCAGATCGCAGAACCAGACCTCAGCAGCGTTTCATAACACCTGTTCGTTGAGTGTTCGGCTATTTCACCCTAATTTTTTGACCCCCATACCTGCTGCGCCTACCCTTGCCCCCGACTGACCGTATTTGTTCGCGTGCTCTCCATGAGTCAGTCCACAAAAGGACGGTGCGATTTGGCAAAGAAAACAAAGAAGACGACCAAGAAGAAAGCCGCCAAAAAGACGGCCAAGAAGTCGGCGAAAAAAACCACTAAGAAATCTACAAAGAAGATCGCCAAAAAAACCACAAAGAAAACTACCAAGAAGAAGGTCACCAAGAAACCTGCTTCCAAGAAGACATCCGCGCGCACCTCCACTGCCAAGAAGAAAACTACAAAGAAACCAGCCGCGAAAAAAACAACGAAGAAAAAAGCCGCCTCGAAGAAAACCACCAAGAAGACGACTAAAAAAGCAGCCGCGAAATCCGCAAAGAAGACGACCAAGAAATCAACCAAAAAGGTCGCCAAGAAAACGACCAAGAAAGCGGCTGTGACCAAAGATTCCAAAACCAAAGCCGATACCAAAGCCGCCGCTGCATCCTCCAAGAGCGATACAGCAAAGACCACCAAAAAAACTACGCGCCCACGCAACAAGAAAAAATCCCCAGAGGATTACGCGCCACCCACGCGCCCGCTTCTCCTGGGTCCAAACTCTCTCCTCAAAGGCGGACCGCTGATCGCTTCCACCAAGCGTTCAAAGAAAACAGCCGCCAAGGAAGCCAAAGTCTCCCGGCGCACCAAGACCCCCTTCACCGCCAAGCAGCTCGATGAGTACAAACTCATCCTCCTCCAGAAACGCGCCGAGCTCGTCGGAGATGTCCAGAACCTCGAGGACGAAGCGCTCCGCTCAAACTCTGGTGAAACCCAGACCGCGAGCAACGCCGCGGAGTTCGGGAGCGAAAGCTTCGAGCAGGGACTCAACCTCGAGCTCGCCGCCGCGGACCGCAACCTCATCCATGAGATCGACGAAGCGCTCGCACGCATCGCCGACCGGACCTACGGCCTCTGCCTCGAGCTCCACATCCCGATCAAGAAAGAGCGCCTCGAAGAACTCCCGTGGGCCAAATACTCCATCGAAGCCGCACGCATGATGGACCAGAAATACAAGCACTGATGACCTCAGAGCAACCCCAGACAACCAATCAGCCATCCACCCTCCGCTCAAAGCGCGCCTGGATCTGGTTGATCGGAACCATCGTCTTCGGAGTCATCACCGACCTCGTGAGCAAGTCGCTCGCCTTCACTAAAATCACCGATCTCCCAGTCCACATCGATCGCGACCAGGTCCTCTCAGAACCAAACCTCGGGAACCTCATTCCCTACCACGACGCGGTCGTCGTCATCCCCAAGCTCCTCGAGTTCACCCTCGTCCTCAACCCCGGCGCGGTCTTCGGGATCGGCGCCGGACAACGCTGGTTCTTCATCATCTTCACCCTCATCGCGATCGTCGTCGCGCTCGTGCTCTTTGCACGATGGACAAGCCCCAAGGACTGGACCGCACACGCCGGATTCGGACTCATCATCTCAGGTGGAATAGGCAACCTCTACGACCGACTCGTCTTCGGATGCGTCCGCGACTTCATCCACCCGCTCCCAGGAATGAAACTCCCCTTCGGACTCACCTGGCCCGGAGGCGGCTCAGACGAGGTCTGGCCCTACGTCTCAAACATCGCCGACCTCTACCTGCTCATCGGCATCGGTCTGCTCCTGGTCTACACGTGGAGACAACCCGACCCCAAAGCCGTCGCAAGCAAAGAAACTACCTCAGACACCACTTCAAAAACCGACGACTCAGTCCCGAGCAATCGTTGACGCACGCTCGCGCAGCGTATCAATCAGTTCACGTACCTCACCCGCCATCCGCGAGTTGGGGAACTCATCAATAATCCGCTGACCGATCGATGCCGCCCGATCCCACGCTCGATCATGCACCGCCAGCTTAAACGCCGCGCCGAGATTCTCCTTCGCCTTCCCGATCACCCCTCGCGCGACCTCTTTGAACTGCTCGGATTCCGTTTCGCTCAACAGATGATCCATCTCCTGGATCATCGCCATTGCTTCCTCGATCCGATCGTCCTGCGCCGCCATCAGGAACCGCCGCTCAATTTCCACCTTGTACCGCTGCCGCGCCGACTCCACCCGATGCCGCAACCCCTCCGCGAGCGGCGAATCGTGATACAACCGCGAGATCCGCGCCGCCTCAACAAGCGCCAGATCCCACTCATGATCACTGATCAACCCATCAAGCTTCTGGATATCGTCCTGAATCCGCGACCGCTCCGTCTGCATCCGAACGACATCGATCTTCTGACGAAACTCCTCCGCGTCGGCGCGATACCCGAAACGCTGCGCCAGTTCATTGACCAGCACCATCGCCGCGTTGAAATCCCCACGCTCGATGTCTTCCTCAATCGCCCCACGTAGAAGCTGACGCTCCTTGTGCCGATTGAGCACTCGACGTGCATCATCCGACAAGATCATCGTCTCCTCAAGATGCTCAATGGACTTGGTCATCTTCGCGATCTGCGAGCGCAGCCGATCCGCTTCGACCGCCGCGTCACCAGACCCACCCCCTCCACCGTTGCGCCGGAGACAGATCGGAAGCGTCGTGAGCGTGATCACCAACCCCGCGAGCCCCATCAGCATGTAAGGATCCGAGTCGATCTGCAACCCACGCAGCACTCCAAAGGCAGAGATCGCCGCCGCGACCCCATAGATCGCAATCACCCAACCAATCGATAGTCCATATTCCTCGTCCATAAGAGTCCGCTCCTCAGCTCAAGATCCAGGCACAGGCCCCCCGCAGTTCTGCTCAACAGGGACAACACACAGAAACCGCAAAGATTCCCCCGAATCCGCATCCACCGTAAACTGGTGCTCCTCATTGGCAGGCACATAAATCACATCCCCACCCTTGATCGGATGACGCTCCCCATCCAGCAGCACCTGACCACTCCCCGACACCACATACACCTCATGCTCATAATCATGCTGATGCTGTGGTGTGTGCCCCCCAGCGACCACCTCAAACGAGCGCAGCGCAAAGTTGGGCGCCTCATCCCCTCGCCCCACCATAATCGCCATGCTCGCGCCAGACACGCCGTCCATCTGCACCTCGTTCATCACAGTCTCATGAATATTTCGGATCAGCGCCATCTCAGTTTCTCCAATCACCCCAATCATCAACACACAACGCCCCACACTGAATAATATAACGCATGACCACACCCCCAGGCACACCACACATCCAAGCATTCCCACTCGGCGACTTCCAGACCAACTGCTACATCGTCACCGACGGCGACCCAAATCCCGGCTCACGCTGCTGGATCGTCGATTGTGGATACCAGCCAACCCCCCTCCTCGATGCAGTCGTTCAGCAACAACTCGTCGTCGAAAAAATCCTCCTCACCCACGCGCACGCCGACCACATCGCCGGACTCCTCGAAGCACGCTCACGCTTCCCAGACTCCCCGATCTACATGCACAAACTCGAAGAGTCCTGGCTCAACGACCCAATGCTCAACCTCTCCGCCGCTTTAGGTCTCTCCGTCACCGCGCCAGACCCCGCCGGATTCCTCGAGCACGGCGACACCGTCACCCTCGACTCCCTCACCTTCCGAGTCGCCCACACCCCCGGACACTCCCCCGGATCGATCTCATTCATCCACGAACCCTCCAACACCGCCCTCGTCGGAGACACCCTCTTCAACGGCTCCATCGGACGCACCGACTTCCCAGGATCGAGCTTCGAGCAGCTCGAATCCTCCATCAAGCAGCATCTCTACACCCTCGATCCCGAGACCACCTGCTATCCAGGACACGGCCCAAAAACAAAGATTGGCCACGAAGCCGCGACCAACCCATTCGTTCAGATGTAAATCGAGATCAATCCGGAGCAACTTCCAGCGATCCGAGACCCACACAGCGGCGCCACGCGCTCATCTGTCCCAAGTGGAACATGTAGTGCGAGTGGAGCATAAAGATCGACAACGCCGCAGGCGTGCCCGCAAAGTCCACATGCCACCCCTCACCCTCAAACGCCTTGTTGAGCGTCTCGTCGTCGCAAGAGCCCAGCATCTCAATGACCGCGTCGTGCGCCTTCTTGAAATACGCAAGCACCTCGTCCATCGGCGGGTAGATGTCGCCGTTGACATCGTCCTTGCATTCCACCCCATGCTTGAACAGATCTTCCCATCCCTCAGGCACATCAATCGCCGACCCGTCCTTGCCCATCAGTTCAAAAATGAATCGTGGGTAGATCGAGAGGTGCCCGTAAATGAAACACGGGTGATTCGTGTTGATTGCTTTCCCGTCCGCCTGAGGCATCCGCGCAAACTGCTCAGCTGTCACCCCAGTGAGCAAACCCTGTGCAAGCTCAGCCGTGCGAGCAAGCGTGCGCGTGATGTTCTGTCCAGTCGTCGTTGCGGTCGTGGTCATGTCCTTCTCCTGAGTTCAAAGGTGTTCGTTCCATGCTCCCGCCGTAAAGACCAGCGGGCCCCCTCCTAGACAACACAGTATATCTAAACGATCGGTCAAATACCAATGTAGCGAGAATAAATCGCCCGCGCTAACCCCACATCATCCGTCCCATCGATGATCGCACGCCCATCAGCGAAGCAGGTCAGCTCAAACCGCTCTCCGCCGTGCTCAACCATCCCGCGGATCATGTAGTCCTTGACCTCAAACCCGTCCAGACCCGCTCCCAGACGCCTCAGATCGATCATCGACGACCCTCCCGACACCTGAACCGCGAGCTGCCCGCACAGCGCCTGAGGCGGCGCCTTGCGTGCCTCCAAAAACTCAAACGCCCCCTTTCCACAACACGGACACTCCGGATCTTTCGCATCGCCCAGCTCCACCCTCGTCCGCTGCCCCTCCCACAGATCAAAGCTCAGCATCGATCCCATCACCCGATCCATCTGCCCCATCAGCACCTTCATCGCCTCAGCCGCTTGGTAGCTCCCGATGATCGACGACACCGCACCCACAACCCCCGCCGACTCACACGTCGCCTGCGTCCCAGGCTTGGGAGGATTGGGTTGCACACACCGCAAACAAGGACCTCCCCTGTTCGGCACGAACACCGCCGCCGATCCCTGCGTCGAAATCGCCCCGCCATACACATAAGGCACCCCAAACTTCACCGAGCAGTCATTGATCAAAAACCGAGTCTCAAAGTTATCTGTCCCATCGATCAGCACATCGGGAACCCCGCCCCCTTCAATCAACGACTCCGCGTTCTCCGAAGTGAAGTCCGCGATATGCGCCCGAACCTCAACATCAGAGTTCACCGCTGCGAGCCGATCCCGCGCCGCGACCGCTTTGGGTTTCTTCTCGATCGCATCCGCTTCGCTGTACAACCCCTGACGATGCAGATTCGAAATCTCCACCAGATCCCGATCCACAATCGTGACGATCCCCACCCCCGCACGCACGAGCAGATCCGCAGAGACACACCCCAGCGCCCCCACCCCAACAATCATCGCGTGCGATTCGCTCAGCTTCCGCTGACCATCCTCACCGATGTGCGACACCCGTTTCTGCCGAGCGTACCGATCTGTTGTCGAATCTGCATCCACACCAAAGGGTATTCACCTGCTATCCTCGATGCATGACACGCTGCTCATCAGAGAACAACTATCCCGTTGAGGGTCTCCAGTGGACCCCGCCCTCGCCGCTGACCTGCGAGCTCGAATCCGAGCGCCTCATCATCCGCGCCTACCGCCTCGAAGACGCCGAGCAGGTTTTCCAAGCAATCGATGAATGCCGCGACGACCACCTCCTCCCCTGGATGGTCTGGGCAAAGGAAAACCACCGCACCCTCGAGTCCACCACCAAATACATCTGCGAGCAGATCATGTCCCTTGCCAACCCCGACACCTTCAACAACGTAGGGACCGGGATATTCTGCAAACAAACAGGCCGATTCCTTGGAGGCACAGGAGTCCACGATGTCCGCAGAGACACCGCCTCCTGCGAAACCGGATACTGGATCCGTAAAAGCGCCATAGGGAACGGATACGCAACCGAAGCCTGCGCCCGCACCATCTCCTGGGCGCTCTCCTCGCAAGCCAACGCCGGACTCGGTCTTCAACGCGTCCGCATCTACTGCTCCTCAGCAAACCCCGCTTCCGCAAGAACCATCGAGAAGCTCGGAGTGCGCAGCGAAGTCCACCAACGCAACGATTTCTATATCGAAGGCATCGGACCCACCGACCGACTCGGATGGGGAGTCCTCGCCGACGAATGGGACTGCGAAAACCACCGCGCCATCAATCCATCCTAAACCAGCTCAATCAGACTGATCTCCGGAGGCACCCCCACACGCACCGGAAGCATCGACATCCCGATCCCCCTCGAAACGCACACGCGGAACCTCGGCCCAGCAACCAATCCGCCGGCATACTTCTGTCCATACTCGCTCGGCACAACCGGAGTCCCCACAAACGGGATCTTCACCTGCCCGCCGTGCGTGTGCCCAGAGATCATCAGGTCCACCCGATGCGATCCGTCACGCGCGAGCCCATCAATCTCCGCCGTGTCTGGATTATGCGCCAGCACAATCCTTGGAGAACTCGGATCAACACCCCGAAACGCTCTTTCAACATCAACCACCCCATCCGTCAGATCTCCAATTCCCACCACAGCCAAAGCCCCACCCCCTGGGTCTTCGCTCACTACACGCCGAGCGATCGAATCAATCCACACCCGATCGTTGTCAATCATGCGGACTCCCGCATCAGACATCATCGCCGAGAGCTGGACACCACCACCCCACCAATCGTGATTCCCCAGCACCCCGATCACCCCCATCGGACACCGCTCGACCATCGGCTTGCAAAGCTCCGCCGCACGCTGATACTCCCGCGTCCCATCATGCACATGATCCCCAGTCAGCACAATCAAGTCCGGATTCAAATCCAGCGCCATCGCATACGCCTGCGCCACAAACGACTCCGGAATCCTCGGCCCCAAATGCGTGTCCGAAACCTGTGCGATCCGTAACCCCTTCAGCGACTCAGGAAGACCGTCAATCGCAACCGAGTACTCCCGAACCTTGATCGACCAAGGCTCCACCAGCGTCGCATACCCCGGCGCCCCCGCCGCCGCGACCGCTACACCACCAAACGTCGAGTTCGTCAAGAACGCCCTCCTCGATTGGTTCACCGCGTCCTCGTTCGGCGCGCCGTCTATGCCTGCACCCTTCCCGCGATGCATCCGCCCGCGGATCATCCAGAGCACCCCCATCCCAATCACCAGATACCCCCACCCCGTCACGTTCGCGATCACGATCGAGCCCACATCAGACCGACCACCCCCGACCCCGAGCTGATGCGCGATAAACGCCGTCGCCCAGCCCGGAAGCGACACGATCCACGCGAGATTCCCGAGCGGCTTGACCATCCCACCAGTCCCGTGCACCCACGCCTGGATCGTGAACCACGACCCCAGCGCCGAGCCCACCACCCAGACGACCATCAGCACCCAGAATGCTCTCCAGCCCAATCGCATACCCATGTATCGGAACAACCCCGATCAGGTTCGAACGACATAGAAAAAACCCGACGAATCCGCCGGGCTTTCTTTGATGATTATCGGTGCTAATCGCTTAGCGTGCGAAGTGTGCGAACGCCTTGTTCGCTTCCGCCATGCGGTGGGTCTGGTCGCGAGTGGTCATCGCCTTGCCCTCGCCACGTGATGCGGCCCAAAGCTCATCCGCGATCTTCTGGTGCATCGGACGCCCCTTCTCAGAGCGTGCCGCCGCGATGATCCAGCGGAACGAAAGCGACTGCTGACGATTCGGCTTGACCTGCATCGGGACCTGGTAGTTCGCACCACCGATACGCTTCGAGCGGACTTCAACGTAAGGCTTCACATTGTCAACCGCTTTGCGGAAGACCTGAAGACCATTCTCGCACCCCTCAACAGCGTCCGGCTGCTTCTTGAGACGATCGTCGATCACGTCGATCGCGTCGTACATGATGCGGAGCGCGGCAGTCTTCTTGCCGTCGTACATGATGCAGTTAGTGAACTTCGCCAGAACCTTGTCATTGAACTTCGGATCTGGACGCAGCTGTGCTTCTGAATGGGTAATGCGACCGGCCATGGGTCATCTCCTTCGGCTCATCTGTTTCAGCAAACTGAAACGCTGTTCACCCCGGCGCCGATGAGAAATGCCCGGGATTACTTGCCAACACGACCACAGTGGTCGCGTACTTGTATGTCTTACTTGCCCTTCTTCGCGCCGTACTTCGAGCGACCCTGCTTGCGGTCGTCAACGCCGAGCGTATCGAGAGCACCACGAACGATGTGGTAACGCACACCAGGAAGGTCACGAACACGACCGCCACGCACGAGCACGATCGAGTGCTCCTGAAGGTTGTGCCCCTCACCACCGATGTATGCAGTCACTTCTTTGCCGTTCGACAAACGAACACGAGCGATCTTCCGCAACGCGGAGTTCGGCTTCTTCGGAGTCGTTGTCTTCACAGTCAAACACACACCACGACGCTGTGGGCTGTTATCCAGATCACGGACCTTCGACTTCACCTTCGGAGTCTTGCGTGGTTTGCGTACGAGCTGATTGATGGTCGGCATAGAGCTGAATCCTGACCTGTAAATCGGACCAAATCTCGACGAGCCGGACAGACACCGCGCCTGCCCGCGCCCAAAGTCGGGTCTGTAGTGTAGCCACCAGATCGCCCAAAGCAAGATCCCCGCCCCTACCATCGCCCCATGACCACCCCAGAATCAAAAAACTCGCCCCCCACCCCCCCAAATATCGACCCCGAGGGGATCACCGTCGCAGAGTTCCAAAAGCTCATCTACGACCGCTATTTCGCCTCCGACAACGCCCGAGGCACCGCCGGGACCTTCCTCTACCTCACCGAGGAGTTCGGAGAGCTCGCCACCGCCCTCGCGAACAACAACCGAAAGAACAAGCCCCCAACCCCAGAAGAACGCGAAAACCTCGAAGAAGAGTTCGCCGACGTCCTCGCGTGGATCGCCACGCTCGCCAATATCAACGGCGTGGACCTCTCCCAAACACTCATCAAATACACCGATCCCGATCGAGTCCAAGGCGTCAAGGACTGATCACCCCCCATCAGAGACCCCACCAGCTCCCGCACTCGCCGCCTCAACGACCGCCGATTCCCCATCCGAATCGCTCCGCGTCTTGGGACGGATCGGACGATAAATCTCGATCGCCAGCGTGTCATCCTCCGGAGGAAGCCCATCACGATGCGACGTCACCTCGCGGAGGATCCGCTCGGACCAGTGCCCCTGCACGCCGTGCGCTGATTCCTCCGACCCTAGCGGAGCCGTGGACGCGACGATCCGGCGCAGCCCCTCGATATGAAGCATCTTGCCCTCACTCGAACGCGCCTCGATCGCCCCGTCCGTGTACGCGATCAGCGAATCCCCAGGACCAAAGTCCACCTCCGCCTGACACGCATCAAAGTCCTTGTCCTTGCACGCGCCAAGCACAAACGTCGTCGAATCCAGATCCTGAATCGTCCCGTCCACCCCACGCAAGAACGAAGGCGGATGCCCCCCCGATGCGTACTCGAGCTTGTTCCGAGCAAGATCCACGCGGAAGCACACCGCCGTCGCGAAGATCGAGTGCTTCGAGAGCGTGAGGTTGATGTACCGATTCAGATGACTCAGCATCTCACCAGGTGAAATGTCAGGCTGCTCCGCGAATCGCAGATCGATCTCGCCGTGCAATCGGTTCACCGTCAGCGCTGCGGGAATCCCGTGCCCCGTCACGTCCACCACCGCGACCGACAGCATCTCGTTGCCGTGCTCATCGACATGCGAGTTGCTCGCGTGCAGATAGTCCCCACCGATCTGACGCATCGGTTCGTACCGATACACAAAGTGCACCGGACCCACTGTCATCGGAGGCGGGAACAACGCCTCATGGATCTGCCGCGCATACGCAAGCTCCTGACGGAGCATCCCGTAACGCTGATTCAAGAACCGGTTCGTGGACTTCTGAATCCGCTGATTGTGACGAATCCCAGAGATAAAGATCGCAGGAGTCATAAACGCCATCGTCGTGAGCACAAGCCCAAGCGTCCCCATCGCAGACGTCCCGCCGATGAGATGCCCAACAGCACTGATGATCGAGACCGTCACCATCGGGACCAATGCTTGCTTCACCGTCCAAGGGAACACACAGCACGCAACAAAGTGCGAGATCACCCACACCCAACCGCTGTAGTTCAGCGACGGATCAACCTCACGAAGAATCACAGCGACCGTGCCGTCAAGAATAATCAATCCCAGCGACATCCGGATCACGCGCCGATCGCTCACCCGCTTCTCGATCGCCATCACCAAGACCGCGCCATACACCGCGAGCCAAAGCCCATTAAAGATAATGAAGAGCGCCTTGGTCCCACCAGTATTGATCAGACTCGTCACCTGCGAGTTCTGAAACATCATGATCAGAACGAACGCAAACCCGATCAACCCCAGACCGCCCCAGATCGACACATACCAAATCAACCGCCGCCGGAGCAACTGGTGCGTCTCCTGATGGAACGATCGTCTGAACTCTGTCGTCTCAAAACTGCCGGACTTAGACACTCGGCTTCCTTTCAACCATACCAGCGCGATCAAAGCACTCACGCGCCCTGCGGACGGTAGACATCCACAATCAGCATATCATCATTCACCACACCTTCGCAATAGCGATCCACCGCCCTCCGGATCAATTCAGGCCAACGCTGCCCCGATTCAATCCATCCCCCCTGAATCGCGCCACGAACCCCCGAACTCCCGAACATTTCGCGCCCGCTGCTCATCGCCTCGCTCACCCCATCAGTGAACGCGATCAGCGAATCCCCCGCCCCAAACCGCATCGTCTCAAGCTCCCAACGCATCGATGCCCCCGGATCGATCCCCATCAAAGGCCCAGTCGCATCAATCTCAGTAATCCCACCATTGGCATCCCGAAGCAATGCCCCAGGATGACCCGCATTGGCAATCCGCAGCTCATCACGCTTGGGATCAACACGCATCGCGATCCCCGTCACCAAAACCGGAGTATCCGGACTCGTCAAACAGATATACCGATCCAGCGACGCAAGAAGCTCATCCGGCTCAATCGATTGATTCTCCCCCGCAAGCTGCATCAGCTCCCCTTGCAATCGATTCGCCATCAGCGCCGCCGGGATCCCGTGCCCCGAAACATCGAGCAGCACCACCAGCACCGACGCGTCCGCATCATCACCCAGCACCTTCGCAAACAAATAATCCCCACCGATCTGACTCATCGGACGATACGAATACGCAAACCGAACCTTCCCATTGGTGCGTGGTTGCGGAAACGCACGCTCATGGATGTTCTTCGCCGCCGACAACTCCTGCTCAATCCCGTCATAGCGCCGCTGCAAAAACCGCAGCTCGAACTGATCCCGCACCCGCGTCGTCCGGAAGAACGAGACCATATTCGCAGGCACCACAACCGTGATATACCCAAAGATCGTCGCCCCCATCGACACGCCTTCATCCGGACCCACCAGCACCAGCGTCATCGTCGCGACCAGAATCCACGCCCCCGACAACGACAACGTCAAACGCGGAGTCCAAGGCATCATCGATGCCCCCAGCGTGAGCACAATCAGAATCGCCGCAAGTGCATTGCCACCAGGTCCCGGATCAAACCCCACGCTCCACCGCACCAGCGCGATCAAACCCTCGATCACCACGACAATCGCCGTCAATCGAGAAGACCAGATCCCGCTCGGCTTGAGCCCCACAATGACCGCGAGTCCCGCGATGTACACCACCGCCCAGCTCAGCTCAAGACCGATCGCACCGCTCAACGAAATCGAGCGCGTCGAACCCGTCAGCATCTCAAGACTCGGAAGGTGCATCCACCGCATCGCGATCAGCACCGTTCCCAGCAGCATGCTCATCGACAAAAACTGCACGCCACTCTGACGCACACTCGAATCCTCAACACCCTCCAGCAGATCACTGGTTCGTGTCGAGATCGCGGACTTCCAAAAATCGATGATCTTCGCTCGCACGGTTGATAGTGTATACAAACAACCCCGCCCCCGGATTCATCCCCTACGCATCGCCCGCATCTTCCCGATTCTTGCCAGGCACCCAAAGCACATCCCCGCTCCCGCCACCCAGTTCCGGATCATTCGCCGCCCGACCCATCACAAACAACAGATCACTGAGCCGGTTCAGATACGTCATCGTCAGCCCCGATGTCCGCTCAGGTTCCTTGAGCAGCAGCTCAGACACCTCCCGCTCCGCACGTCGGCACACCGTCCGCGCCACGTGCAGCGCCGCCGCCAACGCCGTCCCGCCCGGAAGCACAAAGCTCGTCAGCGCCTCCAGATCCTTGTTCCACCCATCAATCGCCGCTTCCAGCGCATCGACCTGCCCCTGCGTGATCCGCAGCACCAACGCCGGATCCTCATCCGCTTTGATCGGAGTGCACAAATCCGCTCCCAGATCAAACAGATCATGCTGGATCGCGCGCAGACGCTTCCACATCGCGCCGCCCTCGTCCGCGTGGATCACCGCGACCCCCACCGCCGCGTTGGTCTCGTCTACCGATCCATACGACGCGACGCGCAGATCCCCCTTGGGAACCCGCTCGCCCGTGCCGAGCCCTGTTGTGCCAGAATCCCCAGTTCTCGTGTAAATTTTGGTAAGCTTGACCATGATTGAGGATAGTGTACCTCTCACCCTCAATCCCGGCTTTGCCCGGCGCGATATCCAGATTCCCGGAGCCCCTCATGCCCTCGCAGCTCGATTCCCCAACCACCCATCCAGAGCGAGGACTCACCAAAGTCTGGAACACATCCGCCATCCAAACCGACCACGCCCTCCCCCTCATCGACCGCGTCCTCTCAGCTCGCAACCTCACCGACGACCAAGCGACCCAAGACTTCCTCAGCCCATCCCTCGCCGGACTCCACAACCCCTCCCTCATCCCCGATCTCGACAAAGCCGCTCAGCGCATCCTCGACGCCATCAAAGACGACGAACCCATCGTCATCTTCGGAGACTACGACGTCGACGGCGTCACCGCGTCCGCGATCCTCGTCCACATGCTCGGAGTCCTCTCACCCACTACCAAAGTCTCTACCTACATCCCCCACCGCATCGAAGAGGGCTACGGCCTCAACTCCCAAGCAATCCAATCCCTCGCAAACCAAGGCGCCAAAGTCATCATCACCGTCGACTGCGGGATCACCGCAACTCAGCCCGCACAAACCGCCAAAGACCTCGGCGTTGACCTCATCATCACCGACCACCACAACCCTCCCGAATCCCTCGACGACATGCCCGACGCCTTCGCCGTCGTCCATCCGCGCCGACCAGACTCCACCTACCCCTTCGGCGAACTCTGCGGCGCCGGAGTTGCCTACAAACTCGCGTGGCGCCTCGCGACCCTCCACTGCGATTCTGACAAAGTCACCCCCCAGCTCCGCACCACGCTCGTAGACATGCTCGCCCTCGCGTCACTCGGATCCATCGCCGACGTCGTCCCGCTGATCGACGAGAACCGCGTCATCACCAAGTTCGGACTCTCCCGACTCCAATCCTCCCCCATCGTCGGCCTCCGCGCCCTCATCGACGCCTCAGACCTCGGACCAGGACAAGTCGACGCCGAAGCCGTGGGTTTCCGACTCGCCCCTAGACTCAACGCGATCGGACGCCTCGGACACGCCGGAGAAGCCCTCGAACTCCTGACCTCCGCGAGAGGACAACGCGCCACCGAACTCGCTCAGCAGCTCTCATCGCTCAACGACCAGCGCCGAGCAACAGAGCAACGCATCCTCCGCCACGCCGAACAGCTCGCCGAAGAATCCGGAATGACCGGCCCCGACAAACGCGCCATCGTCCTCGCCCACGAAGACTGGCACCCCGGAGTCGTCGGGATCGTCTGCTCACGACTCGTCGATCGCTACGCGCGCCCCACCATCCTCATGCAAACCAAAGACGGCGTCTGCAAAGGATCAGCACGCAGCATCGAGGGTTTCAGCATCCATGCCGCACTCGAATCCTGCGCCCACCACCTCACCTCCTTCGGAGGTCATGACATGGCCGCCGGACTCGCGTGCGATCAAACAAACTTCCAAAGCTTCGTCGAAGAACTCACCAACCACACCAACAGCATCCTCGCTCCAGAGGATCTCGTCCAGACCATCCGCGTAGACGCCGCCGCATCGATCAACGAGCTCGACGCCCCCACCCTCATCACCCTCGAACAACTCGCCCCTTTCGGCGCGGGAAACCCACGCGTCCGCGTGCTGATCCGTAACGCCAAAATCAACGGCCGCCCGGAACCCTTCGGGAAGACCGGAGCCCACCTCTCCCTCAGAGTCGGTGACGCACACAACAGCCAATCCATCGTCCGAGTCATCGGATGGAACTGGTGGAAAAAAGCCCGGGACATCGGCCCGGGCTCATTGGTAGATCTCGTTGTCGAACCCAAACTCTCTCGCTGGAGAGACCGGATCAATGTCGAACCGATCCTCTGCGATCTCAGAGTCGCGGATCTCTGATCACTCGTCCGTCGCTTGCATCGAAGCTAGCAACTGGTTCTGAAGCGATCCCACGAGCTGCCCGTACCCGCTATGAGCAGGATCAAGAGCACTAGCGCGAGTCGCGCTCGACAGCGCACTCTGGTACATACCCAGCTCACGCTGAACCACCGCACGGAACGCGAAGAGATCCGCCTCCGAGTTGTTGCGATCGATCGCATCGTTGATCGAGCTCAGCGCCTTGTCCATCTCACCAGTCCGATGATGCAGCATCGCCCAGAGCACATAGCCGTCGTGCGTGTTTGGGCTCAGCCCAACAATCCGCGCCGCAGCACGCCGTGCCGTGCGATCATCATTAATCGCGTACGACGAGTTCCCAAGACCGATCCATGAATCCAGATCGCCCTTGCCGTTGGTCTTTGAGAGCAGTTCCTGGTAAATCGAACGCGCCTCAACAGGACGTCCCGTCCCCATCAACGCCTTCGCGTGCAGCAGCTTCAGATCTCGACGATCCTTATGCTCAAAATTCTCAAGCAGAGCCGCGATGTTGCGTTCCGCATCCGCGAAATGCCCGTTCTTCATCTGCGTATGGATGAGCTCTTCGAGAATCCCTGTGTCATCCGGAGCAAGCAAGCGAGCATCACGGAAGTGGAGCTCCGCCTGCTTCGGATCGAGCTGGATCAGCGCGATGTGCCCCAACGTCTGCTGGATACCCGCGTTGTTCGCCGACATCGGGAGCGTCTCGAGGTACCGCTTCGCCTCGCTGCTGCGATCCAGATCGATCATCATCTCCGCAGCGGCCACAGCGTACCCAGGGTTGTAATCATCAAACTCACACGCGTTCATAAAGTGCGTCAGCGCTTCCTCTGGACGCGCCAAACGCTCAAAGACCACGCCGAGGTAGTACTGCGTATCCGAGTCTTCCGCGCTCAAAGTCTCCGCGGTATGCAAACTCTTGATCGCATTGCCCAGATCACCCATCTCGATCAGGATCCGCCCCTTAAGCACATGACTCTTGACGACAGTGTCGTTGATCGAAAGCGATCCATCAACCTTGTCCAGCGCCTTCTCCAGATCACCAGCAAGGAACGCCTGCCGAGCGAGGTCCCACTCGGTCGCCGCCTTCATGAAGCTCATCTTCTCTTTCGCAAGAGAGATGTGCTCCTGGGTGTACTTGCCGTGCCCGCCGATACATCCGGTCAAGCCAACCATTGTGCACGCCACGCCCGCGGCCAGTGCGATTCGAGAGATACGATTCATCTTGTCCTACTCCCGGGGAAAAACGCACCCGTTCATGTGTGATTATGGATTTCGTCAGTCACTGAGCACTACAAACACCCGTTTGCTTACTCAAAGTCATCCGATGGAACTTCCGTGTAGATCGTCGCGTTCGGATCAAGCTCGACCTCGTCGGTCGCACCCTCAGATGACTGCGAACCACTGCTCGCACTCGTCCAATCCGAAACACTCAGAGGCCAATCAAGCTGAAGAGCACCGCCGCCCGGGAGCGAGATGATCAGCTGACCACAGATCGAGAAGAAGTCGTCTTCGATCGCGACACCAGGAGCAACCTCCTCGTAGCCGAACTCCTCGAACTGCTCGCTGCTGAAATCAGCAGGGAGCTGCGACTCACCGCTCGCCACCTCTTCAACATACGGCGTCGGATCAAACGACTCTGTATCGAATGAACCAGTTTCGAATGAACCAGTTTCAACCGAGCCCGACTCGAAGCTTTCAGCCGCGAACTCTTCACCACTGAACTCGTCACCAGCAAACTGCTCGCTCTGGAACTGCTCTTCTTCAATCGACGCGGTCTCAAAATCGTCGCCAGTAAACTCTTGTGCTTCGAAGGAATCAAACCCCTCAGCCGCTGGATCAGTGACCTCGGTGTACGCCACGAACTCTTCTGGTTGCTGCTCAGCTGATTCGAGTCCAGCGTCAACACCAGTCTCAAGACCAGTCTCGAACCCGCCGTCAAATCCTGCATCAAAGCTACTGTCGCTCGCATCCGAGAGCTGCTCGCTCACCTCAGCGACCTGCTCGGTCTCTTCGAACTGATCCACCTGCTCAGGTGACTGCTCAGGGTCCGGCCAAGACACACCCTCCATCGGGTTGATCTCAACGACCGGATCAAAGTCCATGTCCGATTGCGCCTGACCAGCGTCATCCGCAAGCAACTCGCCGTGGAGGATGCTCTGGATCATCGCACGCGTCGGAGCGACCCGCATCTCACCTGTGATCTCGGTCCGCATAGCGCGAGCCGCAGGCGAGTTGGGCTGCAGACGCAGTGCCTGGTCGATCTTCGCAAGCGCCTTCTCGCTCTGACCCGAGTCCGCGTACTCGCGAGCATCGATCAGCATCTGACCCACGCGACGCTCACGCGACCATGGGAGCAAGCCCTTGCGAGCACCGTAACGAGCATGCTCAACAAAGTCCTTGCCACGCTCACCCGTCTCCGTCAGAATGGTGTCATTCACGATCGAAGGCGTAATCATAAAGATGATCTCGCTGCGACGAGTCGAGTCATCATTCCCGCGGAACGCCTGGCCGATCATTGGGATATTGCCCAAGATCGGAACCTGACGCCGTGCCGCGGTTGTTGTTTCAGTAAACAAACCACCGAGCACGACAGTCTGCCCGTCGCGGACCATCACGTTGGTGGTCATCTCAGTGGTATCCTCATCCGGGATCGTCACAGTCGCACCAGTGCTGTCCGTGATGCTCCGCAGGTTAAAGCTCGAAACCTGAGGACGAAGCTCAAGACGGATCAAGCCGTTCTTGGAGACAAACGGACGAACCGCAAGCTCGGTACCGACCTCAAGGAACTCAACAGTCTGTGTGGTCGCTGTTTCCGTACTGGTCGTGTTCAGGTAACCAACACGAGTACCCACGAGCACGCGAGCCGGCTGACGATTCAGCGTCAGAATCTTCGGATTCGAAACGATCGTCACATCGGTCACTTCATCAAGCACACGCATGAACACCGCGACATCGCCGTTGACAAGACCCGCTTTGAGGGTCGCCGGACCAGCCGTGTTACCCACGCTCGACGAGACACCACCAGAGTCACTGGTGTTGCCCGCCGGATACGCCGGAACAGCCGTGCCGTCTACGAGCTCACCAGCGCCACCGATCAGACCATCGATCACGCTCAGCGGACCGCCGGTACCAATAAAGTCAGAGAAGTCGAGGTTCTTAATCAGAGCAAAGTCCACACCAAACGCGTTCGCTTCGTTGAGCGAGGTCTGGAGAATCGTCGCCTCAACCAAGATCTGCGCCGGCTTGGTATCAAGCTCCTGCAGCAGCGACATGATCTCGTCAACATGCTCCTCAAAGTCATGGATCACGATCGAAGCCGATGCCGCGTAGGTGTCAGCACCCGCCGGAGCACCATCGGAGATCGTAAACGCCTCGGTCGCCGCGTGCGTCGAGATCGATCCCGAGTCAGACAGCAACTCCTTGGCAAACTCCGCGGCATCCGCAGAGTTCAGGTAATCAAGATGCAGAATCCGTGAAACCGGACGACGCGCCGCACGCTCGAACTCCTCGAGCTCAGCGCGAGTGTAGACGTAAATGAAGTTCCCCTTCTCAATGTACCCGAAGCCGTTGACATTGAGAATCGAATCGAGTGCCTCGTAGAAGGTCACGCCGTAGAGGTCAGCGGTGACCGTTGCCTGGACAGTGTTGGAGCTGATGATGTTCCGCTGCGATTGAATCGAAAGGAGCTGGAGAATGTTCCCAAGATCCTCGTTGTTCACGTGCAGGTCAACAAGATCGTATTCCGAAACCTCAACCTCACCAGCAAGGTCAGAGATGTCATCCTCCTCGAAGCTTTCAGCATCGGTCGAATCAACCGATTCACCGAGCGAGTCGTCGAGGGTCTCGCTGACCACCTCGCTCGAGGTTTGCTGTGCAAACGCCTGGAGCAAACCGAACGCCCCCGGATCTTCACCCGAATCCTGCGCCATAACCGGTGCCGCCATCCCCGCGCCGAGCGAGAGGACCAAAGCAGGGGTGATCGCGCTTCTTTTCGCACGAGTGAAGGTCATGAGTGTGTTGTTGACGATCTGGTTCATCACTTGTTTCCTCGCGAAGTTTCTCGCTCTTGCGTCTGCCCGATGACTGCACGGCCCAGACCTGATTACTGCTAAAGATTCGACCGAATAGGTCACCCACTTTGCGCATCCCCCCAAAATCCCGGAGGAATCACCCGCCTATCTTCACAAAGTAGGTCTCATAACTCAGTCCTCAATTTCTGTCTCTTCAAGAACAGCCGGCTCAGACTCCTCAACGAATCCGTCCTGCTCATCAATGATCTCAGACCCACTCTCTGCCCCACTCTCCGGATCGCTCTCAGTCGGTTCGACCTCCTCAGGAACAGCCAAAGCGCTCCGTGGAATGTCCGTTACCAGCCGAAGCTTCGCCCAGATGAGCACCCCCGCGAGCATGCCCAAAGAGAGCATGAATGTAAATGCACGAGCACGCCGATCATTGTGTTTGGTGTTCATAGAACAAACCTCCGACGCCAACATCGGAGGTTCTGATAAGCCAGTTTGCTACAAGGACCGATTTGCCCGCTCAATCACTCAATCAAGCTGCACAACCGTCACACGACCGGTAAACGCCGCGATATCAATCCGGAATCGAGAGGTCGGCCCCTGGATCTGCACCGAACCACCATCCGACAACGTCGCCGACGACGGCGCCGCAATCGGCGCTCCCATCTCGTCAAAGATGATCGCCGTCCCACCGTTCAAACTGATGTCACGCAGGAACGAGCCACCGAACCGCTCATCATCGAGCATCACGCGGTACCGCTGATCAGGACCCTTGGGATCAAACAACGCGTCCGCATCCGGATCAATCGTCCCCCCAGGAACACGAGTGAGCGTGTAGAAGTTCCCCTCCTCCTCAAACACCACCGCACGCTCTTCCTGATACGCCAGCGCATCCATCTGAGCAAACGTGATATCCGCAACCACCGATCGGACCGCCGCCTGAATCCGCAGCACCCCCACCGATCCCATCGACGGGATCACCATCGCCGCGGAAGTCCCCAGAATCGTAATCACGATCAGGAGTTCAACCAGCGTGTACCCACGCGCCCGGGAGTTTACTGTCGATCGCTTGTGTCGCGTCATAGCACTTTCCTCCCCCCTCAAGAACCAACCCAAAGTCCCGTCCAACAAATATCAAGGCCGCGGCAACGGCTCATCATCCGCATCAAAGTTTCCCGCCCACACCGAACCAGTCGAGCTGTCGTAAATCCAGCCGTGCGTCGTCTGGAACGCACCATCAGGCGCCGTCCCCAGCACGATCACGCGTGAGTTCGCACCATTGACATACTGATTCGTCGGCGCCTCACGCAAATACTCTCGACTCACGATCGGTCCCCAAGTCCCGTCACCAGCCGTCACGACCGGAAGCGTATTGGCATTGGAAACCCGATACACCTCGATCGCTCGACGAACCTTGTTGAGCTCCGTCTGCGCCGTCGCGACCGCCGCATCCTCACTCGCCCCAGCCATCAACGGCACAACAATCGCCGCCAAAATCCCGAGAATGACCACAACGATCAAGATTTCAATGAGTGTAAAGGCACGTGAGATGCGGTTCATAGTGTTCCCCGTTGAAGTCGCCGGCACAAACAATCCCGGCTTCAAGCAAGACGAGGTGAGCCCCGTTAGGGACCCACCTCGCGATAGTTCGTTCAGACTCATAGCGTCTGATTAGTACTGGCCACCGCTTGCACGGATGTTGCCGGTCGCTGGGTTGTAGTACCAGCCCTGTGAGCCGTCGCCAGCGTTTGCTTCAGCGTCAGCAGCAGCGCCGTTTGCAGCGGTGCTCGCGGTCACAAGAGTGCGGTTCGCTGCAGGAGCGAATGGGTTGACTGGTGCTTCCTTGATGTAGTTGCCATCAATGAGCGGGCCCCAGCCATCGGTGCCGCCGCCAACGGTCGGATCAGTGTTAAGCTGAGCGACAGTCGGGTAGCTACCGTTGTTCTGAGCAGCGAAAAGCTCGAGCTGATTCTGCAGAGTCGAGCCCTGAGTCTCGATATTACCCTGACGAGCGTCATTCGCTGCATTGGTGAACTGAGGGACCACGATCGCGGCAAGAATACCGAGAATCACGACCACGATGAGAATTTCGACCAGGGTGAAGCCCTTAGCCACGGTGTTGCGCATTGCTTGCATTGTGTGAACTCCTTGTTCGATACCGTTGGTTTCCCGACGGCTTGTGGTTCGGCGGGGAGCCGAGAACCCATCCTCCGCGGATTCGCGGCATAAATCTGTCACCCGCCAGCAGCCACGCGCCGCCAAAGGGTTGACTCAAATGTCATAAACATCTCATCGGAAGAACAACCCAACGCATTCACAACCAACACTTTCAGTTCCGTCTGCGCCACCACCCACGGCACACCTGTACCACCCGTGCCGATCATGACGGCAATCCCAACCCCAACCCCGCAAATCTCGGACGAAACCGACAAAATCAACGGCCCAATAAAAAACGGACCCCGAGGGGTCCGCTCTCTTTATCAACTATCAAACTGCCTATCTTAATTCAGAGTTTAACAGCTTACTTGCCGCCCTCAAGAACCAATCCAAGCAGATCGCTGTTCTGGATCTCAAGCGCCCCCATCGCCGCCACCGCGGTCGTCGCGAGCTCGTCGTCCGCGTCGCGTGCGTACTCAAGCAGCGCCCGCACCTGACGAGCGTTCAGGTTATTGCCGAACCGCTTGCCAGAATCGCCCACCATCGTCAACAGCTCGAGCTGCTCAACACCCGAGGTATCCATCGCACGATCCATGATCGCCGACTGCGCCGCCGGACGATCTACATACGACAGGATCTGAGCGACGTCGAGCATCTTGAGCCCGCCAACATCCTCGAGCACATCGATCAGAATCGTCGACGCATCCAAGACATTGAGCACGCTGTTGTTCGAGATCGCCAGATTCCGGAGCACATCGATCGAACGAGCCGCGTAATCCGCCGCCTCGTCCTCGCTGATCGGACCACCAGAAGCCGCCATCAGCAGCTGCTCAACCGAAACCTCAATATTCGAGTTCGAGATCTCCACACGACGGACCGCAACAGTCTGGTCACGCAGGTACTGACGACGCAACGGCTCAACATCATCCGTCAGCATCAGCGCCAACACAGGAGATACATTCATCTTGCTGTCCGTCCGAGCCGTCTCGATCGTCAGCAGCGTGTCGTCATACCCAAGCGAGGTCACGATCAGATCAATCGAAGGCGACTGCGCGATCGAAGGAGCCAAACCATCCAATCCACCATCCGATGGAGGAAGCACAGTAAAGCCCTGAGTCTCGAGGATATTGCGGTACTGGTCGTACGATTCACGATCCGATCCAGTCAGCACAACCGCGTACCGAGCCGACGCATCACGCACCGCACTCGCAAGCAGCGGAATCACACGCTCCGCACCATTAAACGACTGCTGAGGCTGAGCATTGCCAAGTGCCAGCGCCGCCTCAAACTGCACACGACGATTCTGGTATCCCAGACCCTCAAGCAATGGGTAGCGACCTTCAATCGCCTGCCCCCACAGCGAGCGAGGACCAGCCGTCTGCGACAACGCGTCAATCGCACTGCGGACCAAAGGCGTATCCCGCGTATCAATCCCGCGACGCAGCACGAGCTGAGTAATGTCAGGTCCAGCTGCGATCCCGAAGTATTCCGCATTACGACGATCCGACGAGTACACCGGATTCTCGTACCCATCAGCGGTATCAAACTCACGCGAGTAGTTCGACGAGATCCACAGCGCCAAAGTCTCAGCCGAGTCCGGATTCATCGCAAGCGACGCCTCCGCAAACCGCATCGCCATCGCCTCGTGGAAGACCTCCGTCTGAATCGGGGTCATCACCAGACCAAGACCAGGATTGAAGTCCCAAACAATCTGGTGATCCTCACCCGGGAAGCTCGTCAGTTCAGACGGCTCGTTGTAGTAAGAGTCCGCGAGCAGCGAGTACATATCCGCAACATCCGAGCTCGGATTGCCGCCAAGACGCGAGATCGAGCGACCACACGCCTTGCGCACGCCGTCGTTATCCGTGTTCTGGTACAGATCAATCAGCACAGGCAAGCTGGTCCGATACGGGATGAGTCCCAGCACCTCAGCAACCGCCTCCTGACGCGTCGCATCAAAGTGAGGCAGCGCCGCCATCAACGGAGCGATCGTCTGACGCCCCATATCAACAAACAATCGCTGGACCTGAGCACGCAGCGCCAGGTTGTCCTTCTGCAGGTACGCATCGAGCAGCTGAGGCATCGCGTACTCACCCGCCGCGATCAAACGCTGACGACCGAGCTGACGAGCACGCAGCCCGCCGGTCAGCAGATCAATATTCCGTGCGATCTCATCAGGATTGCGAGCACGATCCAGCTTCCCAGTGCGGTACGCCTTATCAAGCTCACCCGCGATCGGCTCAAGCACAGGAACCCGCATCGCCGCCGCGATCGCTTCCTCGAAGCGATCAAGCTCACGCGAGGTGTCCACAAGATCAACAAACTCCTCAGCAGTCAGACCACGATCAATCAGCTGCTGACCAAGATCCGCAGCAACATCAAACCGAGCGATCTTCACGAAGTGGATGAAGTCACGCAAGATGACCATCTCCTCCTCGTAATCACTATTCGCAGGCTGCACCACAGCCGACGAAGCAGAAGCGATTGAAGAAGCACCAACCAAGGCACCCCCACACGCCATGAGGAGGAAGGCACTGGAAAGACGGGTTATGTTCCGAGTCGTTTGACGCACGACGGACTCCTCTTAGGATCGAGACTCAGCTCAGTTGGACTTTGCGGACAGACTACTTATACAGACAAGAAAAACTCGTCTCAGGGCATCGTATACGCTGCCCATCCCCGGATGTTGCCCCTCTCACAGAAAGACCCAATCCGGCGGGGCAACTGTATCGGACTCGACCCAGAAGTTCAATAACCTCCCAAATCTACACCAAACCCACCCCAACCCCAAAACCACCCCCCAAACCAACCACCATCACACCCCATCCCACCACCCACCACGTCCGCAAAGCGTCTGAATAAGACGATCTACCCAAATGACCAGTACAAGCGTCAAGATGCCATACATTTACGCCGATGACCCGCTCATACGCGGCATGAACGGATTGTGCCGTTCCACTTCTGCGTGATACGAGGTGAGATGATGCCAATCGAAAAAGACGTGCTCACAACAGGTGAGGTCGCCAAAATCTGTAACGTAGCCCCCAGAACCGTCTCCAAATGGTTCGACTCAGGACAACTCAAAGGCTACCGAATCCCAGGCTCAAAGGACCGACGTATCCCAGTCCCAGAGCTCTACCGCTTCATGAAAGCCCATCATATCCCTATGGACGGCATCTCCACAGGGACCACCCGCGTCCTCATCGTCGATACAGACCAAGAAGTCTCCGACGTCCTCAACACCGTACTCGCTGAACAAACCAACTACGACACCCAAGTCGCCAACAGCGCCTTCTCCGCAGGACTCGCCTGCGAACGCTTCCGCCCCCACGTCGTCCTCATCGACGTCCACGTCGCCGACGGCGAACCACGCGAACTCGCCTCCATGATCCGCTCAAGCGAATCCATGCAGATGACCAAACTCATCGCCATGTCAGGAAAGCTCACCGACGGCCAAGCCCAAGGACTCCGCGCCGCAGGATTCGATTCATTCCTCAAAAAACCATTCCAGGTCCGAGCAATGATCGAAGCCATCGAGCAAGCGACCAACATCGCCGCATAAGCAAACAAAACACACACCAACGCCAACGCCGTGAACCGCAAGGACGCAGTTCCCGGCGTTGTT
Source organism: Phycisphaerales bacterium (assembly GCA_965250055.1). Taxonomy (GTDB): domain Bacteria; phylum Planctomycetota; class Phycisphaerae; order Phycisphaerales; family UBA1924; genus UBA1924. Next base: position 1,356,432 of record OZ252285.1, read on the forward strand.
TGTAGATCAACATCTTGTTTAGAAATATTCTAAAACAACGCCTAGAATGAAAGGTCCAATCTCAACACATCAAGCAGAAAGGATCACCACATGAGCTTCCCAACCTCGTACAACCCAGCAAAGCAAGCCCAGATCCTCCAGCCATGCGTCCAAGCATGCATCGACCTCGCACTCAACCTCAAACAACTCCACTGGAACGTCCAAGGCCCAAACTTCAAGCCCGTCCACGAGTTCCTCGATGAAATCAACGAACACGCCCGCGACGCCTCCGACGAGATCGCCGAACGCATCGTCACCCTTGGAAATCCCGCGATCGGCCAACGCGCCTCGCTCGACGCCCCCTCAATCCCAACCGCTCAAGACCAACTCATCAGCGACCACAGCACCCTCAAGCAAACCGAGGACATGCTCCAGACCACCATCGCCCACCTCCGCAGCGCTCAGCAAGCCCTCGCCGACATCGATCCCGTCAGCGAAGACATGATCATCGGCATCCTCGCCGACCTCGAAAAAGACCACTGGATGGTCCGCTCCCATCTCACCTAATCAATCTTCTATATACAAACAAATAAGGGCGACCCAAACCGGATCGCCCTATGTTTCATGCTTTGCCGATGCCCGCGTAAGTTCAAGAACAACCCGATGCAAACTCGGCAAGGAATGCTGAAACATCTAAGTAGTTCAACTGACCATCACCATTCACATCCGCAGTTAAGTCTCCAGCTTTGAACGAAGAAACAAACACATCGAAGTCTTCCGTGTTCAGTAAACAATCCGGGACCAAATCCGCAACACAAGCCTCTTTCCCCATCTCAAACACATACGCCGAACCTGAGTCCGTCCCCAGATCGTCATCCTGAAACGCCCCCACAATCGCGACCCCCTCATCAACAGCAACACCCAACCCAAACTGATCACCCCGCTCAGCGTCGGACGAATACAGCTTCCTAATCTGCCCTCCTTTCAAAGCGTCAAACACATAAACCGATCCCGTGTTCAGCCCCCCCTCATCATCCCGAGGCGAACCGACATAGATCAACCCATCTTCTACTGAAACCGACTCGCCGAAGTAGTCATTCAGCTGGCCGTCAACAGGCAGCAACTTCCTCAGGAAAGCACCATCCCCAGCGTCAAACACATATGCCGCACCAGCATTCTCAGCAACATCATCATCCCAAGGTGCCCCAACAACTACCACTCGCTCGTCAACATCGACAGATGCCGCGAACCGATCAGTTTCATCCAGTTCAGGAGCACTCAACTCGGAAATCAAAGCACCGGTCTGCGAGTTGTACAAATATGCCGAACCGACTCGATTCCCGTAAACATAAAACTGCGAATGCGATGCACCAACAACCACGCGACGATCAGAAATAGCCACACAGTGCCCGAAGTAGTCACTGACGCCGCTCTTCTCTCCACCGAGCTTGACCAGCACATCTCCATTTTCGCTGTCAAACAAATACGCTGCTCGTTCTCCGGGTGCCCCTACCACCGCAGTCGAGCCGTTCAAAGCAACTGATGTACCAAACCGATTGTAATGCCTCAAATTCGGAGAGTTAAACTTCCGAACCAGATCGCCACTTGCCGCATCAAACAAGTACGCTGACCCAAAGACCGTATAAGGCTCAGTGTCAATGGGCGCTCCTACAACCACATACCGATCAGAAATCCCAACTGAAAATCCAAAGTTGTCATTCGCAGATTGTGTCTGTGACTCCAATCGCGCTATCAACTCATTAGTCTCCAGATCAAAGAGATACGCCGCACCAGCGTTCACATCATGCGTGTCCTCCCAGTACGCCCCGACGACCCCGCGACCAGATTTCAGTGCAACCGAAGTCCCGAAGCGATCCCTCGCCGATCCATCCGGAGCGTTCAGCTTGCCCGACTCTCCGCTACACCACTGCCCAATCGCAGGGCTTGCAACCCCGCCTACACATACAGTCATCCAAACCATCAAACCAAACCAATCATTCACAAGCCGTTCATGATTCATATGTAGCTCCCTAAGTTCTGTTCTATAACAGTGAAACTCAATGGAACAAAGATCGTCATCCAGACCCGGATTCAATAAAAAAGGCCCCACAAGAAAGGAGCCTCTTCCGAAGAATTAACTAATGCGATAACTGAAACGTATAATTCCCTACTTCAACTCCCCCATCGCCGCCGCGAGCACATCGCACGCCGCCTGCAGATCTTTCTTATCGATCATCTCAGTCACCGTGTGGATATACCGCGTGCCAACCGTCACGCCGACCGCCTTCGCGCCCGCCGCCGCCTGCTGCGCCGCCGCACCGTCCTGACCACCCGCACCCAAGATCGAGCGCTGATAGCGGATCCGCTTCTTCTTCGCGATCGATTCGATCTTCGAAGTCAGCTCATAATCCGAGATAAAGCTGCTGTCCTTGACATGCAGCGCAAACCCCTCGCCCTGCGTCGTCACCGCTTCATTCGCCGGAACACCCGGAGTATCGCACGACAGCGTCACATCAATCCCAATCCCAATGTCAGGCTGCACCGCAAACGAAGCCGTCTTCGCCCCGCGGAGCCCCACCTCTTCCTGCGTGGTAAACGCGACCACGATCTCGCAGTTGTTCCCCGACTTGGACTTCACCAGTTTCTTCACCGACTCGATCCCGAGCCAGCACGCGACGCGATTATCCAGCGCCTTGGAAACCAGCTTCTCGCCGATCTCAATAAACGGCTCATCCATCACCACATAATCACCAATCTTGAAGGTCTTATTCACCTGAGCCGCAGTCATCCCCGTATCAACAAAGAACTCCTTGACCTCAGGAACCTTCTTGCGATCCTCCGGACTCGCGATGTGCACCGGACGACCACCCGGATTCATCACCGCTTTGTAATCGCCCGAATCCGCGCACACCATGACGCGACGCGAGAACAGGTTCCGCGTATCAAACCCACCCGCCGGAGACAACCACAAGAACCCCTTCTCATCGATGCTCGAGATGTAGAACCCGATCTCGTCCATGTGACACAGCAGCATCAGCACCTTCGCGTCCTTCACCTTCTTCACCCCACCCGAAGCCGTGCGAGGCTTGCGCCGACAAATCAGCGACCCCATCGCGTCCGTCTCCACCGAATCAAACAGCCCCTTAATCTCCTTCTCGATCAGCGCCCGTACGCGCTCCTCACGCCCAGGCACACCAGGAGTCTCACACAAGTTCGCAAGCAGTTTCGTATTCAAAGCCACAGGACGCTCCTTCGAGTTCCATTGAACACACATCACCCAGCAACAATCCCAGCGAACATGTATTCAATATTTGATTTATTTCAGAACAGTTACACTCTAGCACAAAGTCCGCCTTCGCACAACCGCTACGATCATATCGTATGACCACCACCAACCCCCTCCACGCCGTTCACGAGTCCTCAGAAGCCTTCTTCATCGCCTACGGCCCTCAAAACGCCCAAACCAAAGTCGTCGAAACCTTCGGACAACTCGACATGGAATACGCCGCGCTCCGCAAAGCCGCCGTCGTATTCGACGAACCACACATGGCAACCCTCAAAATCACCGGATCCGAGCGCCACGATTTCCTCAACAACATGCTCACCGCCAAGGTTGACGATCTCAAACCCGGACAATCCATCTTCAGCTTCTGGCTCAACCGCCAAGGCCGCATCGATGCCGACCTCCGACTCATCGAGCGCGAAGACCACACCCTCGTCAAACTCGATCGACACCTCGCAAAGCAAACCGCCGAATCCCTCAGCACATTCATCTTCGCCGAAGACATCGAGATCACCATCGACGACTCCCTCCACTGGATCTCAATCCACGGCCCAACCTCCTTCACACACCTCCAAACAGAACCAATCAAAGAACACCACAACACCACCGTCACACTCAACAACACCCAAGTCGTCGCCGACCGCTTCGACCTCACCGGAGAGATCGGCCTCTCACTCGCGATCCCCACCGACCAACTCGACACCATCTACAAATCACTCACCCCCAAAGACGAAACTGAAGCAGGAAACAAAACCAACCCCAAACCCACCGGCTGGCTCGCCATCAACACCGCGCGCATCGAAGCCGGACACCCCCTCTACAACATCGACTTCGGACCCGACACCCTCCCCGCCGAATCCGGAATCATGGACTCCCGCGTCCACCTCGCCAAAGGCTGCTACCTCGGACAAGAAGTCGTCGCGCGCATGCACGCCCGCAACATCCGCAAACAAGCCATCGTCCCGATCCGAATCAACGACCAGCGCATCACCGTCGAGGACCAAGAAATCCTCCAACCAATGACCGGCGCGTACATCTACCCCAAAGACCAAGCCGGCCAAACCCCCATCGGCGCGGTCACCAGCTCAACCATCTCCCCCATGCTCGGCGCGATCCCCATCGCCTTCGCGATGATCAAAGACGCCCACACCGCGCCGGGAACCGAACTCGCCGTCACCGCCGAAGGCACCTACGCCAACTGCACCATCAACGACACCTACGCATTCTGGACCAAACCCAAGTCTTAACCCGACTTCCTCCCTCTCCCTCGGGGAGAGGGCCGGGGTGAGGGTTCTTCATCCCCTCCCATAAAACAAATGCACATCCCCATCCACCACCCGCGTTCGATTCAACTCGAACCGCTTCATCTGCGACAACTGCTCACACACACGCCCACTCGCGCACGGCTTCGCCGCATCATCCCCCATCACCGTCGGCGCAACATGCACCACCGCCTCATCGATCAGATCCGCGTCCAAGAGCCCACCCAAAAGCGTCGGACCCGCTTCAATCAATATCGAGCTCACCCCAAGCTCCGACGACAACTGACGCAGCGCCGACTCCAGATCCAGCCGCCCGTACTTCATCTTGCAATGCAGCGTCCTCACGCCAGGCACACCAATCGTCCCAGGCGCCGCCGTGCACACCACCGTCGTGTACTCCCCAGCGCTCTGCGCGAGCTTGCAATCCTCCGGAAACCGTCCTTGCGTATCAAACACCACCCGCACCGCTGATCGCCGCACCTTCCGTACGCCGCGTGCTGTCAGCATCGGATCATCCGCAAGCACCGTCCCCATCCCAACCCCGATCGCATCAACTTTCGCCCGCAACCAGTGCACCCATCTTCTCGAACGCTCATTGGAAATCCACTGACTCTCCCCGCTCCCTGTCGCGATCTTCCCATCAAGCGTCTGCGCCCACTTCACCACCACCCAAGGCAACCCCGTCCGCACGCGCTTGACAAACGCCTCCCCAACCGCCACCGCATTGCTCGAACTCGAATCACACGAACACCGAATCCCCGCCGCTTCCAGAATCGTGTGCCCCCCGCCGCTGACCTCCGCGGGATCAGGACGCGCATACACCACCTCCGCCACCCCCGCCTCAATCAGCGCCTCACAACAAGGCGGCTGCTTCCCATGATGACAACAAGGCTCCAGCGTGCAATACACCACCGCCCCCGAAACATCATGCCCATTCTCCCGCGCGTTCTTGAGCGCCTCGCGCTCCGCGTGCAACCCCCCAAACCGCCGATGATGCCCGATCCCGATCACCCGATCATCTTTGACAATCACCGCCCCCACCATCGGATTCGGCGCCACATCCCCAAACGCCCGCACCGCCGCGCGCGCCGCCATATCCAGATACAACTTCGATGATCCACGATCCTGCATATCCAATCGTATGACCCCGCCAACCACCGCGCCACACCCTCAACAACACGCTTTGTTCAGAAATCACAACACTCCACGTCAACAAAATCCAAGTTTCTCCTACAACACCCTGTTTCAATGTTGTATGTTATAAAGACCATATTCTGTTTCATTTGAAGCATCATCGCCAGGAGGCCAACATTATGATCACCCGCAAGCATTCATTGTCACTGCTCACCCTCTCCGTGCTCGCATCCACCCCAACCCTCGCCCAAACACTCAACGAAGAATACATCCTCGGATCGCCCACAAACACACTCAGCAGCCCGAACTTCGGAAACTGCGTCGCCATCAACAACGGCATCATCGCCGTTGGATCGGAAATCGACGAAGACGACAACAACGAAATCGGATCGGTCTACCTCTACGACGCCTCCATCGGAGCACTCCTCCACGAACTCCAATCTACCGATAGCACAGTCCTTGACGAATTCGGCACCGCGGTAGACATCGATAACAACACCGTCGTGGTCGGCGCTTCCGCTGATGCCGACAGCGGAGCCGTGTATCTCTTCGACGCCACCACCGGCGTCCAAACCGCCAAACTCGTCCCCAGCGACCTCGCAGCCCTCGACCACTTCGGAATCTCCGTCGCCATCGACAACAACATCATCGCCGTCGGCTCAATCTGGAACGACGAGAACGGCCCCAACGCAGGAGCCGTCTACCTCTTCGACGCCACCACAGGCGCCCAGCTCTTCAAAGTCTTCCCAGACACACCCGCAACATTCCTCGAGTTCGGACGCAAGATCGCCCTGAGCGACGGCATCCTCGCCGTCGGATCACCAAAGTCCAACGTCCAAGGCGCCGGAATAGAATCCGGAGCCGTCTACCTCTTCGACACCACCACCGGCGCCCAGCTCGACATCCTCACCCCAGACGACATCGACAACTACGACCAGTTCGGCACCTCAATCGCTATCGGAGAAGGCATGGTCATCGCAGGCGCCATCGGAGACGACGATCGCGGCGAGTCATCAGGTTCCGCATACATCTTCGACCTCAATACCGGAAACCAACTCCACAAACTCGTCGACACCATTGGAGGCGACAGCTACGACTACTTCGGGTCCTCAGTCGCTATCAGCGACGGAATCGTCTGCGTCGGCGCCAGAGAAAACAGAGTCAACGTCAACAACGAGGGCTCCGTATTCCTCTTCAACGCATCCTCAGGAGCCGAACTCTTCAACCTCTACGCCAGCGATGGGTTCTACAACAACCGACTCGGATCATCCGTCAGTATGGACAACGGCATCATCGTCGCGGGAACCAAAGCATTCGGAATCAACAGCTTCCAAGGATCCGCATACGTCTTCTTCATGCCAGACCCCTGCCTCGCAGACTTCAACGCCGATTTCCGACTCAACTTCATCGACCTCAGCATCTTCCTCGACGCATACTCAGCCGGCGAAGAGATCGGAGACTTCAACGACGACGGCGATTTCAACTTCTTAGACCTCTCCCTCTACCTCGAATCCTTCCAACTCGGCTGTCCATAACCACACCCCTCTGCCAAACACATTCTCCGTAAATCATGGACAGATTCAACTATCAATCTGTCCCTACGCGCTCCCCACAATCAAACCTCCGCCGTAACCACAGCGAAACATGCACAAGCCCCAGCAACACCGGAACCTCAACCAGAGGCCCAACCACCGTCGCAAACGCTACCCCTGACCCAATCCCAAAGACCGCAATTGCTACCGCGATCGCAAGCTCAAAGTTGTTCCCAGAAGCCGTGAACGCCAGCGTTGCCGATCGCTCATAGTCCGCGCCCACCTTCTTCGCCATGAAGAAGCTCACCAAGAACATCACCACAAAGTAAATCGTCAGCGGGATCGCGATCCTGAAAATATCCAGAGGAAGCGCCACAATCTGATCGCCCTTCAAACTGAACATCACAAAAATCGTGAACAACAACGCAATCAACGTCATCGGCGCAATACTGGGAATAAACCGCTCCGCGTACCACTCCTCCCCCTTCATCGGCCTCAACACAAACCGAGTCAACATCCCACCAAGGAACGGGATCCCAAGATAAATCATCACACTCTGAAACACCTCAACAATCGAGATATCCACCACCGCCCCCTCAAGCCCTAGCAACGGAGGGAGCCAAGTAATAAAGATCCACGCATAAAGCCCAAAGAACAGCACCTGAAAGATGCTGTTAAACGCGACCAACCCCGCCGCGTAATCACTGCTCCCCTCCGCAAGATCATTCCAAACAAGCACCATCGCGATGCACCGCGCCAACCCCACCATGATCAGACCGATCATGTACTCCGGATGATCCCGAAGCAACAACGCCGCAAGCGCAAACATCAGAACCGGACCCACAACCCAGTTCTGCACAAGCGAGATCGCCAGCACCTTCCAATCCCGAAAGACCTCAGGCAACTTCTCATACCGCACCTTCGCAAGCGGCGGATACATCATCAGAATCAACCCCACCGCAATAGGAATATTGGTCGTCCCCACAGACACCCGATCAAGCCCCTCCGCAATCCCAGGTATCACACTCCCCGCGAGCACCCCCAGCGCCATCGCTAGAAAAATCCAGAGCGTAAGAAACCGATCAAGAAACCCGAGCCGCTTCGGATGCACACCACCACACTCAGCATTCGAACAATCTTTCGTCGTTGTCATGACTCTTTCTCATCTTTCAGCAGTTCCGGAAGCGTCCCGACAAACTCCCTGATCTCATCCCGAACCCGCCGGTAATGAACCATCGCTTCCTCTTCACTCGCCGCATCCGCCGCCAGTGCAGGCGGATCATCAAACCCATGATGCACCACCATCGTCCGCTCGCTCTCCCTGAGAAACACCGGACAATGCTCGTTCGCATGACCACACACCGTCACCACCAGATCAAGCGTCCCCGGATCACACGCTTCAACGCTCTTGCTCGTGTGCGCTGAGATATCCACACCGACCTCACCCATCGCCCGAACCGCAAGCGGATTCAACCCATGCGGCTCAGTCCCCGCGCTGCACGCATCAACAACTCCAGCCAACACATGCCGCGCCCACCCCTCAGCCATCTGCGATCGACACGAGTTCCCAGTACACAAAAACAGCACGCGAGGAAGACCACCCGACAACGTCATACCGAGCACCCCTTCGAACCAGCTCCCGAACCCGATCCAGGACAGCAATCCGCCCCAGGCTGAACCTCCTCGATCGCATCAGCAACATCCCGGAAATACCCCGCCAACCCCTCCGAATCCGCGGCATACCACACAGTCCGCCCCTCCTTCTGAGCCGTCAACACCCCAGCCCGCGCCATCAACGAAAGATGCCTCGATACAGTCGAGAAATCCAGCGAACAACACTCCGCGACCTCCGTCACCGAACACGCCCGCCCACACTTGAGCAAACACGACAACAACCGAGCCCGAGTCGGCTCAGCCACTGCCTTCAAAAACTCCGGATCAAGCAGCGTATCAAGCCTCGACCGCCGACGAAACGCCTGCTTCGGACTCGGACTCTTTCGTTTGTATACTTGCGTCATCATGCAAATATAGAGCCCGCTCAACGCTCAGTCCATATCCATCAGACAAATATCTCTACAACACAGTCCCTACCCACTCAACTCTCCTCCCCCGCCTCAATCAGCGCCTCACAACAAGGCGGCTGCTTCCCATGATGACAACAAGGCGCCAGCGTGCAATACACCACCGACCTTGAAACATCATGCCCATTCTCCCGAGCGTTCCGCAGCGCTTGCCGCTCCGGGTGCAACCCACCGAATCGACAATGATGCCCAATCCCAATCACCCGATCATCTTTGACAATCACCGCACCCACCATCGGATTCGGCGCCGCATCCCCAAACGCCCGCACCGCCGCGCGCCGCCATATCCAAATACATCTTCGATGAACCACGATCCTGCATACACAATCATATTCTCCCAGCACGCACACATCCGAAAGAACAGCAAAGCATGGAGTGCACCATCGAATCAATCAGTTGATGATCAAATAAGACCACGTCTACATCCCATAAGAAGCCAATCAGCAACTTTGGACTTCACAAATAGCTCAACATCCTGTATCCTGCACTTCATTTACAGAACCATCTCAAGGTTTCAGATTATTCGAGGATCATTATCGTGAAACATTGCCGAGCATACACACTTGTACATACAGCACTCAGTACCACCGTCCTATTCTCATGTCACGCAACTGCCCAATCCACCATCGACGAGCAGTACGCCAGACTACTGAGCGATCAATCAGTAGTCCACGACTACTTCGGTGAATCCGTCGCCATCAGCAACAACATCGCTGTCATCGGAGCACGCTGGGACGAAGACAACGGCACCCGCGCCGGTGCCGCCTATGTATTCGACACCACCACAGGCCGACTCATCGCCAAACTCCTCCCCGACGACGGAGCCCCATTCGACTTCTTTGGTATCTCCGTTGCTATTCATAACGACACCGTAGCCGTCGGCGCCACATTTTCGGACACAGCGTTCGCCAACTCAGGCGCGGTGTACCTTTTCGACGCCTCAACTGGTCAACAAATCGCTAAGCTCCAACCCAACGACAACGAATCAGAAAAGCACTTTGGTCGATCCATTGCAATCTATAACAACTTCGTACTCATCGGCGCTACCGGAGACAACGACAATGGCGATGCTTCCGGGTCCGCATACCTCTTCGATCGAACAACAGCAACCCAACTCTTCAAACTCCTCCCCGACGACGGCGCTGAGGACGATGTCTTTGGGGTCTCCGTAGCAATCAATGATGCCACAGCCATAGTCGGATCTACCGGAGACGATGACAAAGGCTCCCACACAGGATCAGCATATCTGTTCGACTTATTCACAGGATCACAAACCGCCAAGCTGACGCCACGCGACGCTACCAGCTCGGACTTCTTTGGATCAGCAATAGCTGCGACCAACACCACCATCGTCATCACCTCCCCAGGCGACGACGACAACGGCCCAAACTCTGGATCAGCATACCTCTTTGACACCAACGGGCAGCAGATCGACAAACTCCTACCCAACGACGGAGCTCCATCTGACTTCTTCGGAACCAGCGCCGCGATCAAAGACGCAACAGTCGTCATAGGTGCCATGCGCGACGACGACAACGGCGAAGACTCCGGATCAGCATACATCTTCGACACCACCACCGGCAATCAAGTGACCAAACTCCATCCAATCAACGGCACAAGAGCCGACCAGTTCGGACAATCAATCGCGATAGACGGGAACACCATCCTAGTGGGTGCCCCGAACACCGATAACATCAGCGCCGATTCCGCTTCCGCCCACCTATTCACAAACGCTTGCCTCCCGGACATCAACAGAGACGGCAACCTCAACTTCCTTGATGTATCCGCATACCTCTCCTCATATGCGCACCAAGACCCAGTCGCCGACTTCATCCTCGACGACAACATCAACTTCCTTGATGTGTCCGTTTTCCTCTCTGCATTCGGCAACAGTTGCCCATGATGATGATGGATTTGATCTGTGACTAAGCAATACGCACTAACCCCACCCGATCCCCATCCATCAACACCCCCTCCGCATCCACCAGCCACCGCCGTGCATCCTGCACATACCCCGCCGTCGGCTTCAGTTCAGGAACCTGCGCACACCAGTACCGATTGAACCGCGCCATCATCAGCTCGCGCACCAGCTTCGCCGCCATCGATGCGAGCGACACCGGGAAGTACGCATCGTCCGCCTTGGACACCAGCAGCACGCCCAGCTCATCACCGCATGAATAGCGCGACGCCCGCGCCGATTCCTCGAGCGTCTCGATCCCGTCCCACACCCGCGACAACAGCTTGTGATAATGCGTCCGCCCGCTCTGCCGATCGATCACCACGCGTGTGTGCGTTGCATCAACCTTTGACACCGAACGCAGATGCTCCAGCAGCAGCTGCGCCGTCGTCGCCGCCTTCGTGCCGTGGGCGCGAACGACCTCATTAAAGTCCCCCACACCCATCGCGTGGACCTTGATCTCCTCAAGCGTTACCCCCTGCTTGTGCATCTCCGTGCGCAGCTGATTCGAATCAATCTTCAGCAGATCCATCTCATTGCCGATCGGGAGCTCGATCGGATCGCCGCCAAACCACCGCTGATCCTCAATCCGCACCCCAAGCATCTCGAACAACTCCTGATCAGTCCTCGGCACATCACCAATCGTCCCCAGCATCGACAGCACGCCGCGCTCCAGATGCACGAGCGGATGATTCCGCACCGACGAACTCGCGAGCTTCAGCTTCTTCGAGTCCGCGACCGTGATCCGCCCCTTCGCCTCTTTGCGAGTCTTCCCGACCACCGACGACAACACCTCCCACACATCAGGGACCCGCGATGCCCGCCCGTCTTCCGCGATCGGGTCCCACCCCTCAACCCGCAGCGATGCCCTCCCCACACACAATGGCCCAAGCATCGGCCCGTACCCCGCCTCATCGATCCCGCTGTACAACAGTCCCATGCCCCGATTCTACGCCGCCCCGAACCAACCCTGAACCAGCCCCGATCCAACCACACAAAAAGCCCCGGAGCACAGACTCCGGGGCTCATTTTCAAATGCGGATGAGAGGACTCGAACCTCCACGGGCTTTTACGCCCACTTGGACCTGAACCAAGCGCGTCTACCAATTCCGCCACATCCGCATGTGATGCATTGGTCGAGGATCATTGGCCCCCTACCGCGCTTTGGCAACACAACGCCCGCTCCCGAGCCACTCTTTCAGAGCCGCCTCACGACTCAGACGCCGCAAACTCCGGCTGCTTCTTGGACTTCCCACCCTTGACGACCACCTCAGCGCCGCCCTCGTCCTCCGCGAGCTCTTCCGCGGCTTCCAGCTTGTGACGATCAGGGAGACGTGCATCGAGCACACCCTCGCGGATCTCCTGGAACAGGTCCGGATTCTCACGCAGGAAGTCCTTCGCGTTCTCGCGTCCCTGTCCCAGACGCACATCGCCGTAGGAGTACCACGCGCCGGACTTGTCAACAACCTTGTCCTCGACGGCCATGTCGATCAGGTCGCCCGTGATCGAGATGCCTTCCTTGAACATGATGTCAAACTCGGACTGACGGAACGGCGGAGCGACCTTGTTCTTGACCACGCGGACGCGGACGTGGTTGCCCACGGCTTCGTCGCCCACCTTGATTGTGCCGGTCCGGCGGATGTCCAGACGCACGGACGAGTAGAACTTGAGCGCACGACCGCCGGGGGTGGTTTCGGGTGATCCGAACATGACGCCGATCTTCTCGCGGATCTGGTTGATGAAGATGACGGTGCAGTTGGAGCGAGCGATGACACCGGTGAGTTTGCGCATCGCTTGGGACATGAGCCGCGCCTGGAGACCGACGACGGTGTCGCCCATCTCGCCCTCGATTTCAGCACGAGGGATGAGTGCCGCGACGGAGTCGACGACGATCACATCGACAGCGTTGGAGCGGACGAGGAGCTCACAGATTTCCAGCGCCTGCTCACCCATGTCTGGTTGAGACACGAGGAGGTCATCGACATTGACACCGATCTTCCGCGCCCATGACGGATCGAGCGCGTGCTCGGCGTCGATGAACGCGGCGACGCCGCCTTCTTTTTGGGCGTGCGCGAGCACGGTCAGCGCGAGTGTTGTTTTACCTGAGGATTCTGGGCCGAAGATCTCAACGATTCGGCCGCGGGGGATGCCTTTGCCTCCCAGCGCCAGGTCGAGCGAGAGGGCGCCGGTGGAGATGCCGGGGATGCTGTTGTGGGCATCCTCGTCGAGTCGCATGATCGAGCCTTTGCCGAAGGCTTTGTCGATCTGCGCGAGAGCGCGGTCGAGTGCTTGTTTTTTCTGGGTGTCGTTGGTTGGGGTGGCGTTGAACTCGAGTGGTTTTTTGGCTTTGGCCATGATGTGTGCCTTTCAGGCTTGCCACACGGGGCCTCAGGCGTTTTGGGATCGAAAATTGTTCCACGTGGAACATGACCGCTTTTGTGCGCACGGATCTGGTCATTGACACAGGCGTGTGCGGCGGTTTGATTTCGACCCTCAGCCTTGTGGGCGTGCGGGGACCAGCACGGGTGCGGGGTGGTTGGTGTCCTTACCGACCTAGACGCTTTGTCTATTGTCCCGGCCGGGGGCGGTGCTGCTCGCGGGCCCGGCGGGGACACTGTACCAGACCCCGAACAGGTTGTCAATGTACGGATGGGGTTCGGGAGCGATAATTATTGGATTTGCCGGTTGGATGGGAGAAAGTCGCTGGATGGATTGATCCGGGCGGGGCTGAAGATGGCGAGCTAGGACACTCGGTCCGGCAGAGGATCTTTCCTGAAATATGCTGCGTGGGATCGGCATGATGGTGTACATTTATAAATGCAAGTAATGCAGAGATTTTGATGCGCCGCTTGGAGATTGATCATGCATGCAATGTTTCCATTGTCGTTCTCACTTGTTCAACGATTGCTGGTTGCGATCTTTGTTTTGGCAACGATTGGTCCGGCGAAGGGTCAGACTTGCATGCTGAACTTCTCTGGTCCGCTCAAGGTTCCTCTTGGCGATCGGCCTGGCGGCATCGATCTGGGTGATCTTGATGGGGATGGTCTTCTCGATCTTGTGGTTTCAAATTTTGACGATGGCCATCTCAGCGTGTTGATGGGCGTGGCGGACGGCGCGTTTTCACCAAGTGCTGTCTATAACACAGGCGAGTACCCTGGCGGCAACACCCTTATCGATCTCGATCTGGATCAAGACTTGGATATTGTTGGACTCAGTTTACTCAGTTCCGACGTTCGCATACATCTCAACAATGGGGACGGGACATTTGCGGAGCTATTTCATCAGTCAACCAATGGTATCGTGCGTCAGGCTTCTTTCGGCGACATGAATGGCGATGGGTATCCCGACCTTATATTGAAACTCGATTATACTGATGAAGACAAGATTCAGGTGCTCTTCAACACGGGCGATGGCACATTCACGGAAGGAATATCGGTACCGGAGATCATATATCCGAACGTCGCGGCAGCGGGCGATATTGATGGCGACGGCGATCAGGACTTGGTTGTGGCTGCCGCCTTTTCTGACCAGAGGCTTTGCTTGTATTTGAATGATGGTGATGGATCGCTCACAGCTGGGGATTGCATCGATTCATTCGCTCAGATCAGTTTCTTTCGATTCCACGACATTGACGATGATGATGACTTAGACATCTTGGCTTCTCGTGATTTTGACGACATCTTTGTTGTATACAAGAATGATGGGTCCGGTTCGTTTACTGAGAGCGGTCAATATCAGCAGCCGGGCAATACGAATGACATGGCTGTTTATGATGCGGATCTCGATGGCGATCTTGATGTTGCTTTTGCTCAGAGTGGATTCAATGCCGTCATAATACGGCTGAATCAGGGTGATGGGATATTTGACCAGTTCGTCAAAAAATACGGGATCGGTGTGTCCCAGGGATCAATCGAGCATGGCGACTTTGATGGCGATGGCGACATTGACTTGATCGTTGGCAGTTCAACTGAGGACGGGGCAAGTATTCTCTACAACCACGGGGATGGGACTTATCCGAATCCGAGATATGAAGTTGGGGATAGCCCGCAGAGTGTTTCGATGGCGGACCTTAACGATGACGGGTTCCTGGATGCGGTGGTCACCAATGCTTCGAGTCACGACCTGAGTATCTTCATCAATAGGGGCGACGGCGGGTTTGAGCCGCAGGTTCAGTACACGACTTATCACATTCCGACGGCGGTGAGCTTTGGCGATCTTGATGGGGATGGCGATCTCGATATTGCCGCGGCTACTCGGCTGAGCGCGAGTGTGCTGCTGAATCATGGTGATGGGACATTTGGAGCGTATGTGCGGTATGTGGGGGGAAGAAATCCTACAGACGTGCTGCTCGGGGACATCGATCAAGATAGTGATCTTGATATCGTGATGGCGAACTATGAGCATGATGACCTGAGTGTGCTGATGAATAACGGGGACGGCACCTTTGCAACACAAACGAGGTATCCGCTCGGTGAGTATCCAATCGACGCGGTTCTGCAGGATCTTGATTCTGATGGTGATCTCGATGTTGCGGTGGCCAATTGGGAGAGTGGCGTACTGAGTTTGCTGCTGAACCCTGGGACTGGTGTCTTTGATTCGCCGGTGGAGTATGCGACTGGGGAAGAGCCGTTGACTTTGGATGCGATTGATATGGACTCAGATGGGGATCTGGACTTGGTCGTCGCGCATTCTGCAGGATTGGCGAGTGTGTTTCTGAATGATGGGAACGCGGGGTTTAACGAGCGGATTGACTCGGATGGGCTTTCGCCGACTGATGTTGCGTTCGATGATGTTGATGGGGATGGGGACCAAGACTTTGTTATCGTGAACAAGTTGCACGAGACCATGGGTGTTTTAATGAATCTTGGGAATGGGGGGTTCGGTGAGTTGGTCGAGTACATCGTTTCTGATATCACGCACACCTCCAGTGATGCGACCAAAGTTGAGTTGGCGGATTTGAATCAGGATGGCCACATTGATGCTGTCGTGGTCAATCCGTACTCGGGACAGATCGCGTTGTTTTTGAATCTGGGTGACGGGAACTTTGGATCAAAGACTGAATACACCGTTGGACGCAGCCCAAGATCGGTGGCTCTGGCGGACTTGGATAACGATGGCGATCTTGACTTTGTGGTTCCGAATGAGCAGAGCAATGACATCAGCGTGCGGCTAAGTTTGTTTGCTGACGAGTGTTCGTGCATCGCTGATCTCAACGGCGATGGGAACCTGAACTTCTTGGACATCTCAGCGTTTATCGGGGCGATGCTTGCGGAAGATCCGCTGGCGGACATCGTGGCGGATGGTCACTACAACTTCTTTGATGTTTCGGCGTTTCTGCAGGCCTTCCAGGCGGGGTGTCCCTGAAGTCGATCAGCCGGTCGTTGATTGCACTCGATGAGTGATCAATGCGCCGGGGTTTGGAAGGGCACGTGGTGCATGGGTGGAGTTTGGGTGGGGCGTTTTCCTGAGTGAACTGATGGTGATCGGATGATCGCTTGGATCGGTGCGCGAGTTTCGTCATCGGATGGGATGATGGAGTTGACGCATTTTCAATGGGCGCTTGAATTTACGATCTTGTATTTCGTTGACACAGGTGGTTGTTCTTGCTACATTCGCTGCTCGAATATTGAGATTCCGTGGGCAGAATCGGGGAGTTGGTATGTACAAACTTTTTATGATCTTGGTTGTTGCGCTTTTGGTGCCGCATGCTGCGATCGCTCAGGTGGTTGATGATGGGTTGGGCGATCAGATCATGATCGATCCGCTTGAGTCGTACTGCGATTATTGGGAGTTTACTGAGGGGAGCAACAACTTCTACTCGTACGGCACGATCACGCAGGTCCGCTCGAATCACTTTGAATATGCGACTCCCAACTACGGGCCTGACTACATGTACTACCTCGAGGAAGGGGCTGTTGCTCCGCAGAACTTGGGGAGCGAATGCGAAGATCTGATGCTTGACATCAGCTTTACGGGGACGGTGACGGCGGAAGAATCGTGGACGACGACGACGGATGCGTCGGAGAGTGTTGCGATCTCGGCGGGGTCTTCGATTACTGGTGGGCACACGCTGGGGATTTCGTCCAACTGGTCGGACTCGACGGCGTACTCGAATGTCAAGAGCGTGACGTACAACCTGGCGAGTGAGATTGCGGTCGAGCAACGGCTTGTGGGTCCTTGCGAGGAGTATGAGGCGGTGCCTTATGTGCTCGTGAGTGATGTGATTTTGGACTATGGGTATCACCAGCAGTATCACAATCTTTCGATTCCTTGTGATCGCGACGGGGATGGGGTTGAGGATCTGGATTCGTGTAGCGGGATTGTGTACTGCTATTTGGTTGAGGATCAGGGGTTTGCTACGGTGATCCGGAGCGGGATTTCGGCTGAGTATCGGGGGAATAGGGCGGTGCCTGATGGGGTGGCGTGTCCATGTGATACCAGCGGCGGCGGGGGTGGCGGCGGCGGCGGTGGTGATGATGGGGGCGGCGATGATGGTGGCGGTTCCGACGGGGGTGGCTCTGATGGGGGCGGCTCCGATGGTGGTGGTTCAGACGGGGGCGGTTCTGATGGAGGGGGATCAGATGGGGGTGGCTCCGATGGGGGCGGTTCAGATGGAGGGGGATCTGATGGGGGTGGATCTGATGGGGGTGGTTCCGACGGCGGCGGCTCCGATGACGGTTCCGGTGATGGCGGTGATGACGGCTCCGGTGACGGAGATGATCCAGATGATGGCGACGGCGATGGCGACGGCGGCACGGGCGGGCCATTCTCTGGGACGCTTCAAGATCTGATCAATTTGATTCGAGACATCATCCGCGAACTGTTTGTATAAGTTATTATTGGAGATAGACAAGATGAACCATGGACACATTCACATTGCACTCTCTGGCTTGCTCGCGATAGGGATCGCTGCGCCGGCGGCTTATGCACAGACATCGTCTGGGGTGGTTGATCGGCAAGCGACGACTCCGGTTGTGCCTTCGATATTGTGGAAGACCTCGCGGGATCTGATCGTGCTGTTTGAGGACGCGACGGATCGGGTCGCGATTGCGCAACAAGTGATGGATATGGCGGGTGACGACACGAACTCGCTTTCTCCACAGCAGCGGTTTGACGGGTTCACGATCGCGGGGCACACGATGTGGGTGGACTCGGAGTTTGAGCTCGCGAAGCAGTGCTTTACCTCAGCGATCGCTCTTGAATACAACGAGGACTCGACGGCGGACAGCGCTCGGATGCTGGCGCAGTGTCATTTGGCGCTGGGCGACTTTGCGGCGGCGCGGGATTCGTATCTGATGTGCTACAACATCTCGAGGAGCATCCAGCAGACCTCGGGGTATCACGATCTCTTTGGGATGGTTGCGATCCCGCTGATGAGCACGGCTCAGCAGTCGGGTGATCATGGGCTGGCGGTTGCGATCGCTGGCGAGATCGTTGAGAGCGGGGACGGGATTGCTCGGTACGATCGGGTGAAGTCCAACGCGCTCAAGATCGGCGCGATGAGCGCGCTGGAGATCGGATCCAACGAGGTCGCGGAGCAGTACCTGACCACGTTGCTCGCTGACTACCCTGAGTTTGGGATGGACTTCCTGGGCACGCGCGTCGCGCTTGAGATGAGTTTGCTCAGAGCGCAGGGGTACTCGATGACGGAGTACGATCCTGAAGCGGTCGCGACGGCGATGGATATCGTGCTTGATGAGGGGTACTACGGTCTTCCTCACTGGGCGGATCTGGTCGCGAAGATCGGCACGCTGCTGGATGAGAACGATGGGCGCGAGGAAGCGAACATGCTCCGTCTCTGGGCGGTAGATCAGCAGGACGTGCTGATCAATGGGCTTGATCCGGCGGATGGGGCTCTGGAGTTTAAGAAGACGGCATTGATGCGGACGCAGCTGACGTGCTTGCGCGATGCGGCTCGGTCGTTTAAGGCGGCGGGTGAGATCGTGTCGTACACGGAGACGCTTGAGCGGATTGTGGATGGATACTCGGAGATTGATCCGCAGTATGTGAATACGGCATCGCAGGAGTTGAATGTGATCCTGCTGCAGCAGTCGCCTTGATTTGAGCTGGGTTTATTGGATTGAGTTTATTGGTTAGCGGGATGACCCTGGCGTTTGGCGCTGGGGTGTTGTTGTGTGGGGTTGAGATGGGGCTGGATTAGTCTGTGTCCATTTGGTGTAGGTGTCTTGGAGGACTGAGTAGACCTGTTTTTTTGGCCTGGGGGCGGTGCTGCTCGCGAGTTCGGCGGAGCGTCCGTGCCTGACCCCGAACAGCTCGTCAATGCATGGATGGGGTTCAGGGGCGTAAATTGTTGGTTTTGTCCGCTGAACGGACAATTAAACAAAGAATGACTCTGTTGCAAAACAACAACTGGGCAACTTTCAATGGCCGTTGATCGAATTTCATTCGATTGCACGTGGACGCTCATGTATATTACACTTTATTGATCTGCATGTTGGTTTACAGTACAGACGGAAGGAAGGGCATGCTCAGGACATCATTATTCGTTTTCCTTGGCTTGATACTGATTGCGGCATCAACCACTGCGTCGATAGCACAGAGTGTTGGCGTGGCGTGTACATACCACGATCATGTTGGATCGACCTTGGTGGGTTCGGTGAGATCGCTAACTGTATCTGAGGATATGGCGTATGTGACGCTTGGTTATCACGGGATTCGGGCGGTTGACATTCGCGATCCACGGCGACCTGTGTTGCGTGGGCAGTATGATTCGGATGGTCCGATTGACATCAGTCAGGGTGCTGTTGCTGATGGGCACATTGTGTATGTTGCGGACTGGAGGGCGGGGCTGCTTATCTTGGACTTTAGTGATCCTGACGCACCAGAACTCCTTGGTGTTTTCGATGAGACGGTGCCCTCAGGGAGTTCTAGTTTCAATGATGTTGCTTTATTTGATGGTCTAGTTTATGCCGCTGGTCCTTCAGGTCTTGTGATTATTGATGCCAGCGATCCTACTCAACCTGTTTTCGTTGGGGAGTATGACCCACCTGAACTCTATTGGTCTGTGTCCGTTTCTGATGATTTTGCTTATCTTGGAGCAGGTCATGGGATAGAGATTATTGACATCAGCGATCCGAGCACGCCTACTCTAGTTGCTTCACACGACTTGGATGGGAGCGTGAGGGATGTGCATGCGAGCAATGGCGTTGCGTACATCTCTAGTCAACGGGACGGATTCGTCACGATTGATGTTACTGATCCCAGTAATCCGGTTGAGCTTCATGCAACCACTATGTTTACAGAGAGCTTGGATGTAAAGAATGGATTGGCTTATGTTGAATCGTTCTTTGATGGTTTGCTGATCTATGACATAAGCGATCCATTGTTCCATGTACCTGTTGGAATCTACAACAATCCTGACATAAAGCCTAGCGATGTAGCCGTTGTTGACGAACTGGCATACATGGTTACGACCAGCGGCGAGCTCTTGGTGCTCGATGTAGGCGACCCCGATCTATTGGTGCCGCTTATCAGTTTGCTGGATACACCTGATGCAGCACGTGGCATCGATGTTTCTGATGGCTTGGCATTCGTTGCTGATGGAACGAGTGGGCTTCAGATTGTTGATGTTTCTCAACCTGAGTCGCCGGTTATTGTTGGGTCGCATCAGACATCAGACTTGGCACGGGGTGTTTCGGTGGATGGGGATGTGGCGTATGTTTCGTCGTACACTGAGGGGCTAGATATCTTCGATGTGAGTGATCCGACTGCGCCTGCTTTGATGGGTTCACACAACACACCGGGGTTTTCGTATGCGTCGAAGATCGTTGATGGGATCGCGTATATAGCCGATTCATCGGCTGGATTGCAGATTGTTGATGTGAGTGATCCGGCAAGCCCGGTTTTGCTTGGGTCGTATGATACTAACGGCGCGGCCAATGATGTCTTTATTTCTGGTGGAGTTGCATATATCGCCGATAGCGGTGCGGGGATGCAAGTCATTGATGTTTCGGACCCTAGTGATCCCGTCTTTCTTGGGTCGTTTATGACTTCAGGGTTTGCCTATGGTGTTCATGTGAACAGCGGGATTGCTTATGTCACAGATACGGATATTGGGTTGCATATTTTGGATGTGAGCGACCCTAGTTCACCGGCACTCATTAGAACGGTTGATACTCCTGAATCGACGCGGGACGTTGTGGTCAAGGACGAGATTGCATATGTATGCGGCTTCGACTTTGGGATCCAAGTGTTTGATGTTTCAGATCCAACTTTGCCACGCTTTACAGGTGCGTATCAGACTCAGGGGCTTGCCAATCGGCTAACTGTCGAGAGCGATATTGCTTATGTTGCGGTGTTGAATGGCGGATTGGAGATTGTGAATATCTCGGACTGTCCGCCTTGCGTTGCTGATTTGACCGGTGATCGCGAACTGAATTTTCTTGATGTTTCGGCGTTCTTGTTGGCCTTTCGGGATGAGGTTTGGATTGCTGATCTGACAAACGATGGGCATTTTAACTTTCTTGATGTTTCGGCGTTTCTGCAGGCACTCGATGCTGAGTGTCCATAAACAAACTACACCTGTGTTCAATCGCACCAAGTGGGGTTGGGTTGTCTGCATGTGATACTGGGTTGGTTTTACGGGCACCCTTTGCCGAACGCGGTGAGGAAGGCGCTGACATCGAGGAAGTTGAACTGGGTGTCTCCGGTGATGTCGGCGCTTGGGTCCTGTGATCCGAATGCGCTGAGGAAGGCGCTGACGTCGAGGAAGTTGAGTTGGCCGTCTCCTGTGAAGTCGGCGATGCACTGTGGTTCTTCGGCGATGGTTGCGGGATCGATGAATGGGAACTTGACGTACTCGATGAGTGCTTCGCGTTCTGCTGCGTCCATCGCGAGGACGGCGTTGCGTGCTGGTTCGGCTTCGCCGCCGTGCCAGAGGATGGCTTCCATGAGGGTGCGTGCGCGTCCATCGTGGAGGTAGTTGGGTTCGGCGGGAGATCCGTTGGGATCGAAGGGGTCGGTTGGGGTGCCGAGGACGTGACCGACGTATCCGATTCCCCAGAGTGGTGGCGTGCGCCATTCTCTGCCTGTGGCGGCGAACTCTGGGCGGTTGTCGGCGAGGTCTTCACCCATGTCGTGGAGGAGCATGTCGGTGAAGGGTTGGATGATCTGATCGCGGTATGGCGCGAACTCGGCGTCGGACGCGGTGCGCATCGCGGGGCGGTGACACTGCATACATCCGGCTTCCTCGAAAAGGATCTTGCCTTGTAGGGCGACGGGGTCTTTGTAGTTCTCGCGTGGCGGGACGGCGAGTCCACGGAGGTAGGAGACCATGGAGTCGATGGTCCATGGATCGACCTCGGCGGGGCTGTCTCCTACGAGGTGGGAGGACATTCCCATGTCGTGTGCGAATGCGGAGGCGGCTTGTTGTTTGAGACTTGGGTGGACGGCTTTCCATCCGAAGCGGCCGATTGCGGTGCCTCCATTGACGATGTCGTCAACCATGTTTGGGCGACCTGAGATGCCGTCGCCGTCGGTGTCGTTTTCGTCGGCCCATGCCATGATTTCGGCGTCGTCGACTGCTTCGAGGAGTCCGAGTCCGATGAGCATTGGGGCGATGCGGACGGAGAGTTCTGCTTCTCCTTCGTATGGACCGCCTTGTGTGCTTGGTGCGGGTTGTCCTGGGATGTTGGTTCCCAGCTCGCCGTAGAGGAGATCGGTGAACTCGTAGTTTGGTTTGCGGAGTTCGTAGGTGGTTCCGTCGTCGAAGGTGCCGTTGACGATCTCCCAGACGATTGAGGCGTTGCCCTCTGGTGTGTTTCCTGGTGTGGCTTTGATGTCGAGTTGCTCGCCGTAGAGTGGGTGGGGTTGCGGGGCTTGTCCCGGTTGACCTGGGACGCTGACGCGGACGACGTAGTCTTCCATTGAGTCGTTGGTTGGGGTTGGCGTTTGTCCGCGGCCGTCGAGCATGTGGCACTCGATGCAGGAGTTGTTGGTGTACTGGGGTCCGAGGAGATCGGGCTCGAAGACGGGGCTGGTTCCCATGTTGAAGTTGACTGGTCCTCCGTTGCAGTCGAAGGCGGTTGGTGGGTTGAAGAGGAGGCCGTCGTCCCAGCGTGTTTCGAAGATGACTTTGCCTTCCATGAATGAGGCGAGCTCGATGGGTGGGAGGTTGAGTGCGTGCTGGTTGAATGCGAACTGTTTGACGGTGACGACTGGGATGGAGGCGTCTCCGGCGGCGTAGGCGAGGGGGTGCTGGGATTCGCGTTGGAGTCGTCCGTCTCCCATGTAGTAGTAGATGAACTCGCTGTAGTAGGTTTGGGAGGCGAGGATGGTGAACTCGACATCGACGCGTTGACCTGGGACGAGGTTTGTTATTGAGTGGGTGAATGATCCCCCACCGCCGTCCATTCGGACTCCGATTGCGGAGATGTTTCGGTCGCAGAATCCGACTTCACCTGATTGGTTGTACCACTTGATGTCTACGGCGTTGACGGGGACTTCTGGCGCGGTGGTGAGCTCGAAGTCGAGGCGGTTGCCGTGGTCGGTGATGACGAGGTCGAAGGTGCGTCCCACGTCGTATCCGGCGGGGTAGTGGTCGAAGCGCCATTCGTTTTCGTGGCGGTCTCTGAATCGGATTGCGGCGTCAGTGACGATCGGGAAGTCTGGGAGTGGTGGCGCCGCTTCTCCTACGGTCCGCTCGAACCATGCGGAGTCGATCGGTTCGATGCCGACGGTTTGGACGAAGGAGTATGAGACGATGTCTCCGGGCTGGGCATCGGGGATGGTGCGTCCCCAGATGAATCCTCCGAGGTTGGCCATGGAAGCGGATTGCATTTGGGAGTTGTTGATTCGGTAGCGGACGTCGACAGAGTTTGTTGCGGGGAGCGGTGATGCTGGGGCTCCGGATTCGAAGAGGATTGCCCAATCTCCGTTGCTCTCGGCGACGTCGTGACGGAAGGCGCGTGCGTGTGGGAGTCCTCCTTGTCCGAAGTCTCCGGGGTCGATGTCGTCTCCGCCGTCGCCGCCGTCTCCTCCATCACCACCATCGCCTCCGTCTCCGCCGTCGCCACCATCTCCGGGGTCACCGAAGCTGAACTTGGTGCAGCCTTGTGTGAGGGTGATGGCGTGTGGTTGGAACTCGTATTGCGCTGGGATTTGGATGACGAGGTGGAAGGTAAACTGTGTTCCTGCGTTGAGGCCGTTGAAGGATTTGGAGAAGTTTCCGTTGCCGTCGTTGGTCATGAAGTATCCACCGCCGGGTGGGGTTGGGTAGATGAGTATCGCGGTGGCGGTTGGTGAGGCGGTGACGTTGACGGTGACGGTTGAGCCGTCGAAGCAGACTTCTCCGGTGTATGAGGGGGCTCCGGACTGCGCAAGCGTAGTCGTGGTCACGAGCAGTGCGGCGATGAATGCGAGCGTTGAGCGGATCATTTGGGGAGTCCCTGTGCTGAATGTTGCCGAATTTCGGTGATAACGGCGGTTTGGGATATGCGGACTGAGTCCGGCCGGCTCAATGTAACAGTTACGTTCCGATCGTGCAAGTCGATTCCGCGTGTATTTGAGGTTTATCTGGGCAGGTGCGAAACGAGCGTCTGGCTGGAGTGGTGACTGAGTGCTGTGAGGAACAGGTTTTCAGACTGGGCGTATAGGAGAGTCCCGCGATTGCCGGGAATGATCGTGGGACCGAACTTATTTATACAAATTGATTCCCGAACAACTTGAAGGAGTTCAGCAATGAACTATTTGACGAAGGCGCCGTTGTGGTGCCTTGCTTTTTGTGGCTTGGTTGGCACAGCGCAGGCGGGCGGGACGAATGTTGCGTATGTGGTTGACAGGGATGACGTGCTCTACTCGCTTGATTTGACGAGTGGCGCGACGGGGTTGATCGGGCAGATTGATGAGCCGTATGTGTACCATTTGCTGCTCTCGGATTCTGGGAGGCTGTATGGACAGCATGACGCGGATCCGGGGTTTATTGAGATCGATACTGGGAGCGGCATGGTCGTTGGGGGTGTCGATCCTGATACGTTCTTTGATGGCGACTTCCTTGGCGAGCAGTTGATTGGTGCTCGTCAGACCAACATCTTCAATATTGACACGGTGACCGGGGTGTCTTCGGATTACCTTGGCGTGACGTTCCCGGGTGACTACCTGCAGTTCACGGCGTTTACGATTGTGGACTCGGAGCAGGCGTATGCGTTGATTGACAATGGCCAGTTCCTTGCGCCTGATTTGTTGGTGTCGGTTGATCTTGCTACCGGCAACTTGACGGAGATCGGGCTGCTTGATCACGGGACGTTTATGGCAGGCCTGGAGTATGTCAACGGGCAGCTCATCGCGGTTGATCGGGATGGGTTGATCCTCGACGTGAGTGTTGAGGACGGCTCATATTCGCAGATCGCGGATATCGGCTTTGATGTCGATGGGTTCGCGGCGATTCCTGCTCCGGGCTCGATTGCGGCGCTTGGGTTTGCGGGGGTGTTTGGTCGTCGGCGTCATTGAGATTGGATTGAGTTTTCTAATGGCGACGGCTTCGTAATGAGGCCGTCGTTTTTTTGGGCCCTTGCTTGGAGGGGTCCGGCATAGAATGGGTGTCGTGATGCGGGTTGTCTCTCGTGTCTATGGGCTTGCTTTGAGAATCCGGATGTCTGATCAAGAAGTTGTGGCTGGGTGGCGTGAGCGGGTTGATCTTCCGGATTGGAAGATCCGGCGGGTTCGCGCGAAGCTTGATACTGGGGCGAAGACCAGCGCGATTGATGTGGCTCAGTATGAGATGATCGATGACACGCACGTGCGGTTTGAGATTGTGTATCGGACGGAGCCGGAGCGGAAGACTCGGTGGGTGGAGGCGCCGTGTCATCGAGTGACGAGTGTGAAACCCAGCAGCGGCGAGGCGAGCGAGCGGGTGATCTGTCATACGCGGATCCGAATCGGGGATCATGAGTTTGATGCGGAGGTGGGATTGGTGTGCCGGAAGGGGATGCTGTGCCGAATGCTGATCGGGCGTGAGGCGCTGGCGGGGCGGTACTTTGTGGACTCATCGAGGAAGTATGTGCTGACGGGGAAGACGATGAAGGCAGCGAACAAGAAGGAGCGATCATCATGAAGCTGGGAATTCTTTCGACCGCTCCGAAATGTTACAGCACGCAGCGGCTCAAGCAGGCGGCGGCAGATCGCGGGCATGATGTGAAGGTGCTCAATACGCTGCGGTTTACGCTTGAGCTTGAGGAGGGGGAGCCGGATCTTTATTTCCGCTCGAAGGTGTTGAGTGAGTATGACGCGGTCCTGCCGCGGATCGGGGCTTCGATTACGTACTTTGGTACGGCGGTGGTGCGTCAGTTTGAGCAGATGGATGTGTACACGCCTAATACGGCGAACGGGATCACGAACTCTCGGGACAAGCTGCGTTCGATGCAGATTCTGAGCCGGCATGCGATCGGGATTCCGCACACGACGTTTGTGCGTGATCGTGCGGATGTGCTTCCGGCGATTGAGCGGCTTGGGGGCGCTCCGGTGGTGATCAAGATTCTGGAGGGGACGCAGGGGGTCGGGGTGATTCTTGCGGAGACGACGAAGGTCGCGGAGGGGATCATCGAGACGCTGCAGAACGCGAAGCAGAATGTGCTGGTGCAGAAGTTTATCAAGGAGAGCAAGGGGAAGGATGTCCGCGCTTTTGTGGTCGGGGACACGGTCGTCGCGGCGATGCGGCGCGTGGCGCAGGGGGATGAGTTCCGGAGCAATGTGCATCGCGGCGGGCGCACGGAGCGGATCGAGCTTCCACCTGAATATGAAGAGGCGGCGGTTCGCGCGGCGCAGATCATGGGGCTGCGGGTCGCGGGGGTGGACATGCTGGAGGGGGATGATGGGCCTCAGATTATGGAGGTGAACTCGTCACCTGGTCTTGAGGGGATCGAGGGCGCGACGGGGCTGGATATCGCGGGGGCGGTCATTGATTACATCGCGAGTCAGGTGAACTTCCCTGAGATCGATGTGCGCCAGCGGCTGACGGTTTCGAAGGGGGTCGGGGTTGCGGAGATCGTGATCCCTGAGGGGTCGGAACTGGTTGGAAAGACGATCGCGGACTCTGGGCTGCGCGAGCGGGACTTTACGATTCTGAATCTGCATCGCGGGATCAAGGTGATCTCGAATCCCAAGGGGACGCGCGAGCTTGAGGCGGATGACAGCTTGCTGTGTTACGGCAAGCTCGAGGCGATGCGCGATCTGATTCCGGAGAAAAAGAAACGCAAACGGAAGGCGAAGGCGAAGAAGCTCGATCCGCAGAAGATCGAACAGCTTGAGGGTATTTCCTGATGGGAAGTGATGCGGAGAATACGTACGTTTGGGAGCAGATCGAACGCGGGGCTTCGGGCTCGGTGTCGATCGCGATCTCGGAAGGGTACTCCGGGATGGATGTGAAGATCCCGATCTATGTGTGGCGTGGCGAGCAGGACGGCCCCACTGTTGCGGTCACGGCGGCGGTGCACGGTGATGAGATCAATGGGACGGGGACGATCCGGCACATCATCCGTGAGCAGCCCTTTGAGCTCAAGGCGGGGACGCTGGTGATGGTGCCTGTGATCAACATGATGGGGTTTGAGCGGCACTCGCGGTATCTTCCGGATCGAAGGGACCTCAACAGAAGCTTTCCGGGCTCGAAGGAGGGGAGTCTTGCGTCTCGAATGGCGCGGTCGTTCTTTGATCAGGTGATCCGGGGGTGTGAGTACTGCATCGATCTGCACACGGCGGCGGTTCGGCGGACGAACTTCCCCAACGTGCGCGCGGATATGGACAACGAAAAGCTCGCGGCGTTTGCCAATGCGTTTGGTGCTTCGCTGATTGTTGATAGCAAGGGGCCTCAGGGGTCATTGCGGGCGAGCGCGTGTGAGATTGGGTGCGCGACGCTGATTCTTGAGGCGGGCGAGGTGTGGAAGGTTGAGGCGGGGGTTGTGGAGTATGCGGTTCGGGGGATTATGAACTGCTTGCGTTTCCTTGAGATGATTGATGGGGAGATTGTTGAGCCGGCGTTTCGGTTGGTGACGAAGACGACGAAGTGGATCCGCGCGGCGCAGGGTGGGTTCTTGGAGTTTCATGTGTCTCCGGGGGACATTGTGCGCAAGGGGCAGGCGCTGGCGACGAATACGGATCTGATTGGCGAGCGGCAGAATGTTGTCCATGCGCCGGAGACTGGGGTGGTGCTTGGGATGACGACGCTGCCATCGGTGGCGCCGGGGGATCCGGTGTGTCACTTGGCGCTTCCTCGCAAGGGTGCGGTCAAGCGTGTGGAGAAGGCGGTCGATGCGCTGAATGAGGATTCGCTGCATGAGCGTGTTCGATTGGAGCTGGCGCGGAGTGTTCGTGTTGTAGAGTCGGAGACTGATTGAGTTAGCGGTGTTCTTCTGGGGCGCTTCCTGGGCCGTGGGTGCCGTGGCGGGGTTTGGCTTTGAGTGCGGAGGCGCGTGTGATGGCGTCCTTCCCGAAGCGGGTGTTGATCTGATCTGAGGTACGGTCGATGGCGCGGTCTTTATCGTGATCGTGGGTATCGAAGAGGCCGGGGGATGCGGGGGCGTCGGTGAGCTGGGAGACGGCGACTCCGATGAGCCTCACTGGTCGGAAGGACTTGGCCCACTCGTCGAAGAGGGTGCGGGCTGAGTCGTGGATGACTCGGGTTTCGTCGGATTGGTTGTCGAGGGTGATCGAGCGGGTGATTGTTTCGAAGTCTCCGAAGCGGACTTTGATGCTGACGGTGCGCGCGTAGCGGTTGTGTTTGCGGAGTCGCATCGCGACGTCTTGGGATTGGCGAGCGATCAGGGCGCGGACTTCGTCGGGACTTTCGAGGTCGGTCTCGAAGGTGTGTTCGTGGGAGATGGATCTGGCTTGTCGGTCGATGCGGACAGGGCGGTCGTCGAGGCCTTGGGCGAGTTTGTGGAGGTGGACGCCGAGGTCTCCCATGCGGGATTGGAGGGATTCGAGCGGGTGGCTGCGGAGGTCTTTGACGGTGCTGATCCCGAGCTTGTGGAGGGTGCGCTCGGTGCTTGGTCCGACTCCCCAGAGTGTGTTGATGGGGAGGAGGTCGAGGGTTTGCTGGATGCGGTCTGGATGGATGACGGTGAGGCCGTCGGGCTTGTCCATGTCCGAGGCGAGTTTGGCGAGGAACTTGTTGGGGGCGACTCCGACGGAGCAGGTGAGCTGGGTTTCTCGTTTGATGAGGGTGCGGATTTGCTGCGCGATCTCGATGGGTGATCCGAAGAGTTTGGTTGATCCGGTGACATCGAGGAAGGCTTCGTCGATGGAGATTGGCTGGATCGCGGGGGAGAAGCGTTCGAGGATTTCAAAGACTTGTTTCGAGACTGCTCGGTAGTCGGAGTGGCGTCCCGAGACGATGATCGCGTTGGGGCAGAGGCGTTTGGCGATGACGGTGGGCTGGGCGGAGTGGCATCCGAACTTGCGTGCTTCGTAGGACGCGGCGGCGACGACTCCGCGCGGGCCGTCGCCTCCGACGAGGACGGGTTTGCCTTGGAGTTCTGGGTTGTCGCGTTGTTCGACGGACGCGAAGAAGGCGTCCATGTCGACATGCAGGATGGAGCGGGCTTGGGTCACGCTGGTATTTAAGACATGGTTTGTGTGGTTTTATGGGGTTGGCGGGGTGATCGGTGCGTGGATGCCGTGGTGGTGGACGAGGACACCTCCTTGGTGTCCGGCGTTGATGAGGGCGAGGGATCCGAGGGTGTATCCGAGGGCGACGAGAATTGCGATGACGATGAGTGCTGGTTTCTTCTTGCGTGCTTCGAGTTTCTTTCGTGCGATCACGGCGAAGCAGAAGAGGACGGTGGTGACGATGAAGTAGTTGCGCGCGGACTCGGCGGTTTCTTCGTGCTCATGGACGGCGTCGTGGATCTGCTGGGTTGTGGTGCCGATGATTTTCTCGGTGGCTT
Organism: Phycisphaerales bacterium; assembly: GCA_965250055.1. GTDB lineage: Bacteria > Planctomycetota > Phycisphaerae > Phycisphaerales > UBA1924 > UBA1924. The sequence goes on from OZ252285.1 coordinate 1,386,556, forward strand.
CTCCGGTGATGACGGCGGCGAAGGTGAAGAGGGTTCCGATGACGAGGAGCGTGAGGGCGGTGTGCATCCATTTGCCTCGGCGTTTTTTGTCGATGACGCAGAGGAGCATGGGGATCCACGCGATGAGCAGCAGTCCGAGGGGGAAGTGGACGACGAGGGGGTGCAGCCCTTCGTATGGGGGGAATGGCGGGAAAGAGAACATGCGATGGTCCTGTGTTTAGTCTTGCGCGCGTGACTCGTAGAACTCGTCGAGGTCGTCCTTGAGTTTTTTGAGCATGGAGTGCTCGGCGTACATCATGTGTCCGGCGTCGTAGTAGTGCATGGAGATGTTCTGCTTGAGGTGCGGGCGGAGGAACATGTGGTCGATGGTGTACTGGGTCGCGAAGTATGGGGTGGCGAGGTCGTAGTAGCCGTTGGCGATGAAGACCTTCATGTTGGGGATTTTGTGCATCGTTTTGCGGAGGCGCTCGGCGATATTGAGATACTGGTTGTCGGCGACTCCTTTGAAGGACCACGGCCAAACATTGGTGAGGATCTCGTAGCGCATGTCGGATTGGTAGTCGAGGTCGCCTCGGAGGTACTCGTTCATGGACTCGGTGTAGATGTTCTTGATCGCGACCATGGAGGGGTCGTACTCGTAGCGTTCTCCGGCGTCGTCGCGGTCGAAAGATTTGAAGCGGGAGTCCAAGCGCCCCACTGTTTCTCCGCGATCGCGGAGGAGTTCTTTGGGGAAGCGTGGCATGGTGATGCGGAGATTGGTGCGGAGGATGTAGTCTTTGCTGAGTCCGGTGTAGTCGGCGAGTTTGGATGCGATCTCGTCGCGGTCGCTTTCAGAGAGTTGATCTCCCGCGGCGAGGGCGAGGGTGTAGTCGTTCATTGCGAACTCTTCGACCTCACGGAGGAATTTTTCAAGGTCCATGCGCTGGTACTTGTTTGAGAGCGCGTCATGGAACTTGGCGGTGGCGGCGAAGCTTGGGAGGTAGAGCGGGTATGGGAGGTCGTTTCCGACATCGAAGCGAGCGGTCTGGAAGTTCATGATGGCGCTGACGAGGACGACGCCGTTGAGTGATATGCCGTGGGTGGATTGGAGTTCGTCGGCGAGACCGGCGGCGCGGGTTGTGCCGTAGGACTCTCCGGCGATGTATTTGGGTGATCCCCAGCGTTTTTCCTTTCCGAGGTAGAGGCGGATGAACTCGGCGACTGAGCGGATGTCTTGGTTGACGCCGTGGAAGTCTTTTTCGCTTTTGTCTTTGGCGGCGCGGGAGAATCCGGTGGTGACGGGGTCGATGAAGACGAAGTCGGATTGGTCGAGGAGTGAGTATTCGTTCTCGACGAGTTTGTAGGGTGGTGGTCCGGGGTTTCCGAAGTCGTCGATGGGGTTGACGCGCATGGGTCCGAAGGTTCCGAGGTGGAGCCACACGGAGCTGGAGCCGGGACCGCCGTTGAAGGAGAAGGTGATGGGTCTTGTTGCGGCGTCGGGGAAGCTGGGCTCACTGTTCTCGCTATATGGCGCATCGAGTTTGTGGTAGGCGATGTAGAACATCTGCGCGGTGGGTTCGTGGTCTCCACGGAGCGAGGTGATGGTTATGGTGCCTGCGGTGGCTTGGTAGTGGATTGGGGTGCCGTTGATGGTGACGGTGTGGTAGGTGACGGAGGATTCGTCGGGGTAGATGACGAAGGCGGGGTTGGAGTTTGATTCTTCTTTTTCGTCTTGTGCATGCGCGAGTGGGTTGCACGCGAGCAGGAGGATCGAAAGGGCGATGACGGCACGGCTTAGGGTGTTGTTCATAGCAACACGGTACGGGGGATCGGGGGCGGCTGCAAGGGGGCAGAAACAGGAGCGGAAGGGGAAGATTTGAGGGAGTGCTCCTATCCTCTGTGACCATGGCTGAATCTACATCGACATTGCGTGATCTGACGGCGGAGTTTCTTGAGACTGAGGCGGGCATCAAGCTTGGGGGTGGTCCCAAGGCGATCGAGCGGCAGCACGCGAAGGGTCGGTTGACGGCTCGCGAGCGGATTGATCGGTTGATTGACAAGGGGAGCTCTTTCCAGGAGCTTGGGCTGTGGGCGGCGTTCAATATGTACAAGGAAGCCGGGGGAGCGCCGGGGGCTGGGGTGGTGACTGGGATCGGTGTCGTCGAGGGGGTTCGGCACATGATCATCGCGAACGACGCGACGGTGAAGGCGGGCGCGTTCTTTCCGATGACGTGCAAGAAAATCATCCGCGCGCAGACGATGGCGCAGATGGCGCGGCTGCCTTTGATCTATCTGGTGGACTCGGCTGGGGTGTTTCTTCCGATGCAGGAGGATGTGTTCCCAGATACAGATGACTTTGGTCGGATCTTCCGTAACAACGCGGTGATGAGCGCTGAGGGGATTCCTCAGATCTCAGCGATCATGGGGTTTTGTGTTGCTGGGGGTGGGTATCTTCCGGTGCTGTGCGACACGCTGCTGATGACGGAGGGGTCGGGGTTGTACTTGGCGGGTCAGGCGCTGGTGAAGGCGGCGATCGGGCAGGATGTTTCGGATGAGGAACTGGGCGGTGCGGAGATGCACGCGCAGATTTCGGGGACGATTGATTTCCGAGAGCCGGATGATGAGTCGTGTATTGAACGATTGCGGTCGCTGGTCGCGAAGTATCCGGATCGCGCGGCGGTGGTCGATGCGAGCGAGCGGGCTCGGCAGCATCCGCATCGTGATCCGGAGGACATCTACAAGGTGTTCACGGATAAGCCTGGTCAGCAATACGATGTGAAGGAGATCATCTCGTGCATTGTGGATACGGGATCACGCACGGTGGATGGTGAGCAGGTGCTTGCGCCGGACTTTGATGAGTACAAAGAGGAGTACGGGCAGTCGCTGGTGTGCGGGTACGCGAAGATCGGCGGGCATGCGTGCGGGATTGTCGCGAATCAAGCGAAGATGAGCGAGCGACAGCTTCCTGGTGGGAAGTCGGGTCCGAGTAAATCGGTGAACATGCCGAAGGTGATTTATGATGACAGCGCGGACAAATCGGCGCGTTTCATCATGGATTGCAATCAGCGGAAGATCCCGATTGTGTTCCTGCACGACACGACTGGGTTTATGGTGGGGCGTGATAGTGAGCAGGGCGGGATTATCCGTAGCGGCGCCAAGATGGTGAACGCGATGAGCAACTGTGTGGTGCCGAAGATTGTGGTGATTCTTGGGGGGTCGTTCGGCGCGGGGAACTACGCGATGTGCGGGCGGGCGTTTGACCAGTTTGTGGCGATGGCGTGGCCCGGCAGCAAGTGTGCGGTTATGGGCGCGGGGTCGGCGACGGGGACGCTTGCGATGATCGAGGAACGGTCGCGGGCACGCAAGGGCGAGGAGATCGACGAGGCGACGCACAAGGCGATCCTCGATGCGGTCGCGGCTTCGTACAACGAGCAGCAGGACATCCGGCACGGCGCGGCTCGCGGGTGGGTGGATCGGATTATCGAGCCTCACCAGACGCGCGAGGAGTTGATTGCGTCGCTGGATGCGGCGAATCAGGGGTGGGATTACACGCGGGATCTGAAGACGGGTGTGCTGCAGGTTTGATTGGAGGATGAGATGCGTATCGATAGGGTTGCGTGTGCTGGTTTGATCTTGGCGTTGGTGGCTTTCCTGCCTGGCTGTATTGTGCAGGACATTCATGATCAGATTGCGCTGTCGAATCAGAAGCTGACGCAGATCGATGAGAGCTTCGCGAAGGTTGAGCGGGCGAATGAGCTTCTGGAGAAGCTGGAGACGCAGCTGGACTCGACGCTTGGGCCGATTGATGAAAACATGTCGAAGATCCGTGAGCGTCTGGCGAGCATTGATGCGAAGCTTGAGGCGATGGATGGGAACATGACGACAATGGACGAGCGGATCGAGGCGGTCAAGGGGGACCTGCAGGCGGTCAGTGCGCACCTCGCATCGCTGCGCAAAACGATCAACAACATTGATTCGACGATCCCGTTCCTGAAGTTCTCGGGTGATGATGAAGAAGAACAAGCGGAGCTGAATGAGGGCACTGGATCGGGTGGCGCGGAATGAGCGGGGTGATTCGGATCACGGATGTGTCTCCACGCGATGGGCTCCAGGCGGAGTCGGTGGTTGTGGATGCAACCAAGAAGGCGGAACTTGTGCGGAAGGTGGAGGCGTCGGGGGTTGATGAGGTCGAGGTGAGCAGCTTTGTGTCACCCAAGTGGGTGCCTCAGCTCGGGGATGCGGCGGAGGTGTTTGATCTGATCGCGCCGACGAAGCGGGATGGGGTGTGCTACTCGGCGTTGGTGCCGAACTTAAAGGGTTTGGAGGGGGCGCTTGCGGTCAATCGCGATGCGCGTGAGAAGCATGGGGTTGAACGGCTGATTGATAAGGTCGCGGTGTTTACGGCGGCATCGGAAGGGTTCTCGCTCAAGAACACGAACGCGACGATTGAAGAGACGCTGGAGCGGTTTGCCCCGATTATTCCTGAGGCGCACGGGCAGGGGTTGATGGTGCGGGGGTACATTTCTTGTATTGTCAAATGCCCGTTTGATGGGGATGTTCCTTCTTCGCAGGTCGCGGATGTTGCGGAGCGGTTGCTTGAGCTTGGGGTCGATGAGATTGATCTTGGGGACACGATCGGGGCGGGGACGCCTGATTTGATTGAGCAGGTGCTGATTGATGTGATCGGTCGGCTCGATGGGCGGGCGGTCAATGATTTCGGTGATCCAACGCTGACGCTGCACTTGCACGATACGTTTGGGAACGCTGGTGCGTGCATCGAGCGGGCGTTGGAGGTTGGGGTGCGGTCGTTTGATGGGTCGGCTGGGGGGCTTGGTGGGTGTCCGTATGCATCGACGGAGACTACTCGGGCGCCGGGGAATGTCGCGACGCTTGATGTGCTCGATGCGGTGTCGGCATCTGTGCTCAAGACTCGGGTGGATCGGGACTTGATGGTCCAGGCATCGATCTATGCGGGGGGGTTGATCGGATGATCGATGTACGCACGGACGATGGAGTCACGACGATCACGCTGGATCGGGGTGAGAAACGCAACGCGATGCTCCCTGAGATGCTGTCGGCGTTTGAGTCGGCGGTGCGGGGGGTTGGCGATGACACGAGGTCGATCGCGGTGCTTGGGAATGGGAAGGTGTTCTGCGCGGGGTTTGATCTCAAGGCGTGCGCTGCGGATGAATCGGGAGAGACGATGCGGGCGCTTTTAACGGGGTTGTCGAGGTGCGTTGTTGCGATGCGTGAAGCTTCGGTGCCTGTAGTGATGGGCGTTCATGGGTGCGCGATCGCGGGTGGGTGTGCGATGCTTGGGGGCGCGGATGTGGTGGTTGCGGATGAGAGGGCACAGCTTGGGTATCCGGTGGTCAAGATCGGGGTGTCGCCTGCAGTGTCGGCGGCGTTTTTGATGTCTTCGATCCCGGCTGGGCCGGCGCGGGCGCTGATGCTGGATCCGGGGTTGATCGACGCTCGGCGGGCGTTTGCGATCGGGTTGGTGCATGAGGTTGTCGCGGATGCGGAGGCGGTTGGCGAGCGGACGATGGAGCTGGCAAGGTCGCTTGCGGAGAAACCTGGCGCTGGGGTGCGGGAGACGAAGCGTTTGGTGAATGTGATCACGAAGGGGACGAGTGAGCTTGGCGGGGATGGATTGCAGGCGTCGCTTTCGCGGGTGGGGAGTGATGAGGAACGGCGGATGCTTGGGGCGTTGTGGGGATCTTGATCCTGCTTAAGCCGAAGACGGCTTTAGCAGGGTACCCAACCGAAAACAATGTAAGCAGAACACCCGGCTTGAAGACCCCCTCCGTCCGCTGCGCGGACACCTCCCCCGGAGGCCCGGGGGAGGCGAAAGACACGGCTTGCCGAAGACGGTCAAGCCGTGGCACCCGGCGCTACGATAAGGCATGCCTGAACTCGCAACACTCACAATCAACGGCCCGGTCGCAACACTCACTATGAATCGCGCGGAGGCGCGGAACTCGATGTCGCTGGACATGCTGGAGGCGATGCATGCGCATGTGGACGCGCTCAAGGACTCGGAGTGTTCGGTGTTGGTGATTATGGGGGCGGGCAAGGCGTTTTGTGCGGGGATGGATTTGAAGGCCGTGCTTGTTGAGTTGTCGGGGGATGAGACGCTTGGGGGGCGTTTGCTGCGGAGTCTTGCGGAGCTGACGATCAAGATCCGCGAGCTTGGGATGGTGACGGTGGCGAAGGTGAACGGGGCCGCGGTTGGGGGTGGGTGTGGGCTCAGTTGTGTGTGTGATGTGAGTGTTTCGCACGCGGATGCGAAGCTGGGATTCCCAGAGGTGAATCTTGGGTTGTGTCCGGCGGTGATCGCGCCTTGGGTGGTTGCGAAGATGGGCGCGGGACGCGCTCGCGCGGCGATGCTCAAGGGTGGGATCATGTCGGGCGCTGAGGCGGCGGCGGTTGGGTTGATTGATCATCTTGCGGAGGATCGCGATGGGCTCGACTCCCTGACGGATGAGATCGTCGAGCGGCTCGCGAGCGGTGGTGCTCATGCGCTGGCGACCACGAAGGGGCTGCTGAACAAGATTGATGGTGTGGTCGAGGCGGGGATGGTGCTTGAGGGGGCGAAGCTGAGCGCGCAAGTGCTTGGGACTGCTGAGGCGCAGGCGGCGTTATCGGCCCGAATGAAATAGGTTGTGAAGGCCCCTCCGTCCGCTGCGCGGCCACCTCCCACGGAAGCCCTGGGGAGGAGATTGGGTGCTTGGGGTGGGGTGCAACGCTGGTTTTTTGACTGTCAAAACAGGTTCGTCGTGCATAGGATATCTGACCGCTGGAGCTGCGGATCCGCGCGGTGATCGTTGGAAGAATGGCGATCTCACCTCCGCAAGAGCGAGACATTCCTGTGGTTCAAGATTTACTGCCGGTTGAGCTGAGCACGAACGCTGATGGTGCCACCATTGCGGTGCTGACGTTGGATCAGCCCGGTCGTCCGGTGGTGGTGATTGATGAGTCGCTGTTGCAGCGATTGGATGCGACGCTTGATTCGCTGCCGAGTGATCTTGGTGGGTTTGTGCTTGCTTCGTCGGCGCCTCGCGCTTTTGTTGCGGGGGCTGATCTGAAAGCGATCATGGCGATGGATGACGCGGGGCTGCACGAGTATCTGGAGTTTGGTGCTCGCGTGTTCCAGAAGATTGCGGACCTCGAGTGCCCCACTGCAGCCGCGATTCATTCGGTGACGCTTGGGGGTGGTTTGGAACTGGCGATGCACTGCGATGGGTTGATCGGGTTGATTGATCCGGAGGCGAAGCCGTTTCTGATTGGGCTCCCTGAGGCCGGGCTGAAGATCTGTCCTGGGTGGGGCGGGACGAACCTGCTCCCATCGCGGATCGATGCGAAGGACGCGATCGTGATGACGGCGAATGGACGCGCGATGAAGTCGGACCAGGCGGATGAGCTGGGGCTGTTTGATGTCACGGTATCGGACACTGCGGAACTGCTCCCGGCGGCGCGTGCTTGGGTGGGTTCGCAGGAGCAACCAACGCGGGACGGGGCGCCGATGCGGTGCATCGGGCGCGATGACTCGGACGAACTCAAAGAAGCATTGAACGACGCGCGGAACGAGCTTGAATCACAACCACACACCGATGCGGTGTGTGATGCGGTTGAGGTCGGAATCGGGTCTGGATGGAAGGACGCGCTGCAGCGGGAGCGGGATCACTTGGTTCGTTTGCGGCACACGGAACCTGCACAGGATGCGATCAACGCGTTCTTCAACAAGGGTAAATAAACAACACACAGCACGGCGGGCATGAAAGCTGCTCGGCGTGATTTCTTCAGGAGAAACAACCAATGGCAGATGTAAAGAAAGCAGATCTCAAGAATATGAAGGGTGTCTCGGAGCGTGATCAGAAGATGATCGCGGACGCGGAGACGTTGCTCGGACCAGAACCAAGCGATATGGGGGCGGTCAAGAACTACTTCTGGGGTCAGCTGCGTGAGGATCTGCTGTATCCGTATCCGGAGCTTGCCAAGACCTCCCCTGAAGAGGTCGCGGAGTGTGACAAGCTGGTCGCGGAGCTTAAGGAGTATCTGAGGAACGAACACCCTGCAGTGGAGATCGATCAGGAGCAGTACATCCCTGAGTGGGTGATCAAGAAGCTCTTTGACATGGGTGTGCTCGGGATGACCATCCCGAAGGAGCACGGCGGGCTTGGTATGGGGATCACCTCGTACAACCGCGTGCTTGAGACGCTCGGGACTCGGTGTGGATCGACGGCGGTGATGGTCTCGGCGCACCAGTCGATCGGGTGTAAAGCGGTCATGCTCTACGGCACCGATGAGCAGAAAGAACGCTGGCTCCCGAAGCTCGCTCGCGAGTGGTTGAGCGCGTTCTGCCTTTCTGAGCCTCAGGTTGGATGTGACGCGGGTGGTCAGGAGACGACCATCGAGGTCACGGACGACGGCGAGCACTACATCGTCAACGGCGAGAAGAAATGGGCGACCTCCGGCGCGATCTCTGGATTGTTTACCGTTATGGGTAAGCAGAAGATCGACGGCAAGGAGCGTGTGACCGCAGTTGTGTGCACGCCTGACATGGAGGGGATCGAGATCTTCTCCAAGAATCGCAGCAAGATGTGTATCCGCGGTACTTGGCAGGCACGCATCCGCTTCAACAATGTCCACGTTCCCAAGGCGAACCTGCTCCATAAGGAGGGCAAGGGGCTCAATGTCGCGCTGACTTGTTTGAACTACGGTCGCTGTACGCTCTCGGCGGGCATGCTCGGTGGCGCGAAGACGGCGATGGACCAGTCGATCAAGTGGGCGCAGACGCGTTACCAGTTCCAGCGTCCGATCGCGGACTTTGAGCTTGTGCAGAAGCGCGTCGCTTATATGTCAGCACTCGCGTATGCGATGGATTCTGTGCTCTACATGACGACCGGTATGCTGGATCGTCATGATGAGGACATCATGCTTGAGACCGCGATTTGTAAGGTCTTCTGCTCGGAGATGGGCTGGCGTACGGTGGACAACGCGCTGCAGATCATGGGCGGCGAGGGCACGATGACGGAGAACGAGCTTGAGAGGATCTTCCGCGACTCGCGTATCAACACGATCGTGGAAGGCGCCAACGAGGTCATGCAGTCGTTCATCTTCGCGTACGGCGGCAAGCAGCTCGCGGAGAAGATGCTGGGCATCAAGGAGATGGCGGACAACAAGAAGTTCACGCCGACAATGATCAAAGCGGCGCTGCCGCTGGGTCGTGAGGTGTTCCTCGGGATCCGCAACAAGGCGCCGCAGATCAACAAGCTGCATCCATCGCTGAGTCCGTACGGGCAGCGCGTGTGCCGGTTGATCTCGGAGCTGACGTACCAGTTCAAGATCATCTCCAAGAAGAAGGACGCGGCGATCGTGACCGCACAGGCAACTCAGGCACGGCTCGCGGACGCGGCGATGTACATCCACGCGTGGAACTGCACGCTGTCGCGTCTGGATATGGATATCCGTAACGGCGAGTCCGGGACGGAGTTTGAGCGCAACAAGGCGTCGGCGATCCATTTCTTTGATGTCGCGGAGCTCGCGATCCATCAGGCGTTCCGTGAGCTGCACGAGAATGCTGATGACACGATGCTCGAAGCCGCGAAGGCGGCGTTTGCGCACTCGAGCACGCTGGATAACAAGCTGTTTGCGATCCCTGAGAGCTCTCCGAGCGATAAGGGGACTGGACGCGAGCTTCCTGTCGAGCACATCAAGCAGTTCCCAGGGACCGATGGTGCGGTGCACGGCGGGACTGGTCGCGAGCACATGAGCGAGACGATTGAGCAGCTGAGCTGAGTCTGAATCAGGTTGGCTTTGGTCCGGATTTGGGGCGGGTTTCTGGACGATTGACTGAGTTGTTTTGATTAAAATGGAGCCGGGGCAAGCGTTTGCGTTGCCCCGGTTTTTTACTGCCAAATCGTTTGTTTGAACCTATAGTTCTGTCCCTCAGGTGAGCTTTGGAACTGCTCGCCCGCCGTATTTGAAATTCGACGGAGGCGCGGTGGTTTCCGGCGAGGACGACTGAGGTAGGAGTACTTATGCCACACCATACTGTGTATGAAGCCAAGATTGAGCATCTTCAGATTCTTGATGAGAACGGGAAGCTTGATAAGAAGCTCGCGAAGGACACGCTGACGGACGATCAGGTCGTGTATCTGTACGAGCAGATGCGTGTCTGTAGAGAGCTTGATGAGATCGCGTTTAAGCTGCAGCGTTCGGGTCGGATGGGGACCTATCCGCAGAACAAGGGGCAGGAAGCGAACGCGGTGGGGTCTGCTCTTGCGATGGTCAAGGGGAACGACTGGGTCGTGCCTTCGTATCGCGAGAACGCGGCGTTGTTCATGCACGGCATGCCGATGCATTATGTCATCCAGTACTGGATGGGTGATGAGCGTGGATCGAAGTTCCCTGAGGGTGTGAACATCACGCCTTTGAGTGTTCCGATCGGGACGCACATGCTCCATGCGACGGGGATCGCTTGGGCGTTTAAGCAGCGCAAGGAAGCGGATCGTGCGGTCATTACCTACTTCGGTGATGGCGCGACGTCGGAGGGTGACTTCCACAACGCGATGAACTTCGCGTCGGTGATGCAGGTCCCGACGATCTTTTACTGCCAGAACAACTCGTGGGCGATCTCGCTCCCTCGCGAGCAGCAGATGAACTCGGCGACGGTGGCGCAGAAGGCGCTGGCGTATGACATGCCGACGATTCAGGTGGATGGCAATGACATCTTCGCGGTGTACAAGGCGACCCAAGACGCGCGCAAGCGTGCGATCGAGGGTGGCGGGCCTTCATTCATTGAGGGCGTGACGTACCGACTCGCGGATCACACGACGGCGGACGATGCGCGTCGGTACCGCGACGAGGAAGAGCTGCACGCTTGGCTCGATAAGGACCCGCTGATCCGTACGCGCAAGTACATGGAATCGGTCGGCGTCTGGGACGACAAGAAGCAGGAAGAGCTTGAGAATCGCGCCAAGACCATTGTCAAGGAAGTGGTCGATGCGGCGATCTCTGTGACGGCTCCTGAGAGCAGCGAGTTCTTTGATGACATGTACGCGGATCTTCCGGAGGACCTGAAGGTTCAGCGGGACACGATGCGGACGAGTTCGATCGGTCGGAATCCTTCGCAGATCGGGCTCAATGCTCAAGCGGCGGAGATCCAGTAATGATGGTGAAGATTGTCGATGTCAAGGGCAAGGAGCGGTTTGTCAATGCCGCGTATGTCCGCTCGGTGACTCCCAAGGGTGCTGAGAAGGCGGATATCGACTTTGGACACTGGAGCGGGGCGGTTCGTGTGAAGCAGCCCGCGGAGCAGGTGGCGGAGATTTTGAACTCGGCGCTTCCCGCTTCCTTTGATGAGTACCTGGCTGCTGTCGATCAGCAGTCGCAGACCAACAACAGCATGACCGCGGCGTCAACGATCGCGATCATTGGTTAACGGAGTTTCTTGATGGCACAGCAAACACTAGTTGGAGCGATTACCTCGACGCTGGATCAAGCGCTGGAGCGTGATCCGGAGGTCATCTTGCTCGGTGAGGACATCGGTTCCAACGGCGGGGTGTTCCGCGCTACGGAAGGACTGATGGCGAAGCACGGCGAGGATCGTGTGGTCTCCACTCCCCTCGATGAATCGGGGATCATGGGCACAGCGATCGGGCTCGCAATAGCGGGGATGAAAGCGATTCCCGAGATTCAGTTCGAGGGGTTCCTCGGACCTGCGTACGACCAGCTCGTGAACCACGGCGGGCGCATGCGGACACGCACACGCTCAGCAGTCACGGTCCCGATGACGGTCCGCGTTCCTGTTGGAGGTGGTATCCACGCTCCGGAGCTGCACTCGGATTCTCCGGAAGCGATCTATACGCACTCTCCTGGGATCAAGGTGCTGATGCCTTGCACGCCGTATGACGCGAAGGGACTGCTCAACAGCGCGATCAAGGACCCTGATCCGGTGATCTTCTTTGAACCCAAGCGGGTGTACCGGACCTTTAAGGAAGAGGTCCCTGATGAGTACTACGAGATCCCGATCGGGGAAGCGAAGACGGTTGTTGAGGGCGATGACCTGACGGTCGTGACTTGGGGCGCTCCGGTGTTCCAGTGTCTGGAAGCGATCGACAACTGTCCTGAGGATGTGTCGGTAGAGCTGATCGATCTGCGTTCGATCTATCCGTTTGACATGGACACGATCGCGGAATCGGTTCGGCGGACTGGTCGGTGCGTGATCGTGCACGAGGCGCCGCTGACGTGCGGGCTTGGCGCAGAGATCGCGGCACGGATCATGGAGGAGTGCTTCTTGCATCTGGAAGCACCGGTCCAGCGTGTGACTGGGTTTGATACGATCATGCCGTATTACAAGCTGGAGAATGAGTATCTGCCTGAGGCGCCACGGATCCTGAAGGGGATCACGGAATGCTTGGCGTACTGAGATTACAATGAATAATGACCAATACAAGTCATCACGGGATATTCTAGAGCAAGCAAAAATAAGCTTGAGCTCAGATGATTTCAGGACACTGAACTCGATTGATATCGAAGTTTGCTCGTTGCTGCAAAAGAAATGCAGCGACCATTCCTTCGACGAGCTCACTGCAGAAGAGAAAATTTGCCTCGCTACTTTCAATGCGGAAGGGCAAGTTGGTAGCGGCGGGCTATTTGATTTCTTTCAGTACACAAGCGATGCTGAAGTCTTCGCCACTCTTGAAGGATACGAAACCTTCGGAGCTACTGACCTTTTGAAGCTGATTCAAAAAGCCATCAAGAAGTTCCCTAAATCTCCCCCACTCCCTGACCATACGGAAAGAGAAGAGATTCTGGATGTTTGGTTTGATAAAGACAAAGATCCGTTCTCAAAGCTTGATAAAAAATTTCACGATATCGGAAGCGCGTTGAGGGAAAGATTGAAGTTCGTCACAGAGCGTCCTGAGCATTTTTTCAATAGTTAAACAGACAAACCCATCACCTCTTTGAGTGAAGGAACACATATGGCTGGCAAAGTTTCATCTGATCCGAACATCTTTATTCTCCCCGATCTTGGTGAGGGGCTTGAGGAAGCCGAGCTCATTAAGTGGGTGGTGAAGGAAGGCGACACTGTCGATGAGCTCGAGGTGATCGCGGAGATGGAGACGGACAAGGCGCTCGTTGAAGTCCCATCGCCTCGTGCGGGAACAATCAAGACATTGCACGGCAATGACGGCGACATCATCAAGGTCGGCGCGCCGTTCGTGACCTACGAGGGTGGTCCGGATGACGCTCCAGCAGCGGCACCAGCAGCAACTCCTGCGGCAGAAGCGGATGATGATCGTCCTGAGGATCAGGGATCAGTGGTCGGACAGATGTCGGAATCGACTCCCGGGATGGGCTCGAGCGATGGCAAGGCGCTCGCGTCTCCTGCGGTACGTCGGATGGCGCGGGATGCGGGGATTGACATCAACTCGGTCGCTGGGACAGGCATCGGCGGACGCGTAACCAAGAAGGACATCGAGAACGCGAAAGCGGGCGGCGGCGCAGCTCCGGCTCGTCCGGCGGCACCTGCTCAGGCTCCGGCTCCATCGGCACCAGCGAGCGCACCGGCAGCGTCTGCTCCGGCACCTTCTGCACCGGCACCAGCGCGTCCGGCGGAGACTCGTCGTCCGTTGAATCTGCCTACGACGCAGATTTCTCCTTCATATGCTCCGCAGCAGGCGCCGGCGGCTCAGTATCAGCAGCCGCTTCCGCCGCAGTACCCATCGCAATATCCACCTCAGTATGGGTATCAACCACCGGCGTATGGATACCACCAGCCGTATGGGTACGCACCGCCACCACCTCCTCCGGGATACGGCTACGCGCCCCCACCACCACCTCCGCAGTACGGGCAACCGATGGGTGGAGGCGTGCCGGCGGCACCGGGTTACCAAGGTCCTGCGGCGTATCGTCCGATCCCTGATCCGGCGCAGCAAGGAATGGTGCAACCTGGTCACAGCGAGGCACGGATTCCGTTCAAGGGTGTGCGCCGAACGATCGCGAATCGTTTGCGCAGTGCCGTTGATACTGCTGTGCACTTCACGGTTGTTGACGAGGCGGATGTGACCGCTCTGGATTCATTGCGGAAGGATGTCACGGCTCAGACTGGTGTGAAACTGAGCTTCCTGCCGTTTGTGTGTGCGGCGGTTGCTCGCTCGCTCGCGGGACGCTTTGGTGCGATGAACGCGATCGTGGATGACGAGGCGCAGGAGATCGTGCAGTACGGCGCGGTGCACCTCGGGATCGCGACGGACACGGACAGCGGTCTCATGGTCCCTGTGATGCGGGACTCGGATCGGATGAATGTGGTTGAGCTGGCGCAGTCGATCGCTCAGATCGCGGCGAGCGCTCGCGATCGCTCGATCCCGCGTGAGCAGTTGATGGGCTCGACGTTCACGATCAGCAACGTGGGCTCGCACGCGGGACGCTTTGCGACGCCTGTGATTAACTATCCTGAGGTCGCGATCCTCGCGGTCGGCAAGGCGTACGACGGCGCGGTGGTCCAGGATGGGCAGCTGATGGTCGGCAAGCGGATGCCTTTGTCCCTTGCGTGTGACCATCGTGTGGTGGACGGCGCGACGGCGGCTCTGGCGCTTGCGGAGATTGTGGAATCGCTGCAGAATCCAGAATCGCTGCTTTAAAGGACGTTCTGGAGCAGAATTGACGAAAGCTGAGCTTCCAGCGTGGTTTGGGGGCTAGACGTGACTGAATTAGCAGGCTATGCTTGACGCCCTCCGGATGGAAACCGGGGATACGAAGGAATGCACTCATGAAGAATGACACCCACCCAACCTACTACCCGTCCTGCAAGGTTTACTACAACGGCGAGGTCGTGATGACTGTCGGCGCTACGGTTCCTGAGCTCAAGGTCGACGTCTGGTCGGGCTCGCACCCGTTCTTCACGGGCAAAGCGACCTTTGTGGACGCTGCGGGGCGTGTTGAGAAGTTCCAGAAGAAGTTCGCTGGCAACTACTTCAAGAAGGGCAAGTAAGCCTTCAATCCAGAGTTTTGCACTTACGAGC
The DNA here is from genome assembly GCA_965250055.1 of Phycisphaerales bacterium. GTDB lineage: Bacteria > Planctomycetota > Phycisphaerae > Phycisphaerales > UBA1924 > UBA1924. The sequence continues at coordinate 1,401,567 of OZ252285.1, forward strand.
ACCTCGGTCAATCCGGGGTGTTTTTTTGTATATGCGCTGACTTCTGGATTACCCGCGGATGTTGCAGAGTGGCTCATTGCGTGGAGGGGGCTGATTTGGAGGCGCGGGAGGGGTGATTTGGGGGATCAATTATCGTTAAGTTATTTGGAATCAGTATTTACAGTCGGCCTTTGATCGGCTAATTTGATAAGTAGGAGTACACACATCCGGTTCAGGGGATGTTGAGGGGTGTTGTTCACCCTCAGACAGGGGCTGGATTTGAGAGCGTCGAGCGGGATGATCGCGTTGTTGCGATGCCTGCGTTGATACATAAGGGATTATTCATATGCGTGTTCAGTCATTGATTTTGGCCGCTGTTGGTGCGGCTCTGGGTTTATCGTCTTCGAGTGGGTTTGCGGGTGTTTCCGATGGTTGCGGCGCGTGCGCGCATGAGCAGGCGGCGGAGGACTCTCGGGAGCGTGAGCTTGAGCTGATTGCGCAGTCGCTGCTTCCGGCGCTCCCAGTGAGTGAGCAGGCGAAGATCATCGCGAAAGGCGGGCTCGGGACTGAGGCGTACAACATGGAGGCGCGGTCGTTGGTGCCGTTCGATGGGACGACCAGTGCTGTGGAATGGCTCGAGAGCACGCTGAGCGAGATGAGTGATCATCAGATGAGCGACCAGCAGGTCAAGGCGCTTGGGAGCATTGCCAATGCGTTGGACACCGATGCTGTGGTGCCTCAGCTGTGTTTCTCTCCGGAGACGGACAACGATTACGTTTGGCTCGCGACGCAGATGCTCTCGACGAATAATCCCAATGCGTTCCAGCAGGCTGATCGCTGGGATCGGACGGTCTTGAGCGGGACGGGGCTTGAACAGGGTGATCCGACGATTCTGACGTATTCGTTTGTTCCCGATGGGACATTTATCCCTGACGCCGGGTTTGGGACAGGAAACTCTCAGCTCTTTGCGTGGCTCAATAGTTTGTACGGCTCGCCTGCGGTCTGGCAGGACCTGTTTGATCAGGTGTTTGATCGCTGGGCCGAGCTGACGGGGATGAGCTATGTGTACGAGCCCAATGACGACGGATCCACGTTCCGGTTCTTTGAAGGGGAGCTTGATGTGCGTGGCGATATCCGCATCAGCGCGATGGTGCTCGATGGGAACTCGGGCGTGCTCGCGTTTAACTTCTTCCCTGCGTTCGGCGGCGACATGGTGTTCGACGCGTTCGATAGTTTCTTTAACAACACGAGCAACAACTCGCTTGGGTTCCGGAATGTGACGGCTCACGAGCATGGGCACGGGGCGGGGATGTTCCACGTGTGTCCGCGCGAGAACAACAAGCTGATGGAGCCGTTTGTTACGTTCGCGTTTGATGGTCCGCAGCTCGATGACATCCTTAACGGGCAGCGCCACTACGGCGATGTTTCTGAACCCAACGACAACCCCGCGTTTGCGACTGATCTTGGGAGCATCGGCGCTGATGAGTCGATCTCGCTTGAGCAGATGAGTCTGGATGACAACTCGGATGTGGACTTTTACCGCTTGACGCTGCAGACGCCGGCGCTGGTGTCATTTACAGTGACGCCTTCTGCGGATAAGTACTTTGAGAGCCCGCAGACTGAGACTTGTGGTGTATCTGAGCCTGCGGTTTCGCTGATTGACTTTAATCTCATCCACGACCTCCAGATCCGCGTGTACTCCTCGGACGATCTGGTCAATCCGATTCTGACGGCTGCGGTGTTCCCGCAGGGATTCCCGGAGACGCTTGAGCTTCCGGCTCCAATGGAAGGCGACTACTTCTTTGAGGTGTATACGCCTTCGACACTTGAGAGCGTGCAGTTGTATGACATTGATGTTTCGACTTCGACGCTGCTCGGGATTGAAGCGCAGACGCTGACATACCTTGAGCCGGGCGTGGACAACACGTTTACGGTCACGCTCAATCCGTTTGAGCAGAGTGTGCAGTCGGGTTCGGAGTTCTTGAACTACCGGACCAGTCCGGGCGCGTACACACAGGTGCCACTGGTCCCTGGGAAAGGGCTTGAGTACACGGCGACGCTTCCTGGGTTTGATTGTGATCCCGATTCGATCGTGGAGTACTACATCGAGGCACGCACGGTTGGGGCGACAATCCCGTACACCCTTCCGATCGGGGGCGGTGAGGATCCGTTCCGCGCGTTTGTGGGTGATCCTTCAGCGTTCTTTACGGACAACTTCCAGAGCAATCTCGGATGGACGGTGACTGGTGCGATCATGGGACAGAACGCTGGACAATGGGAACGCGGCGTCCCTGCGGGTGACGGCTCGCGCGGCGATCCGACGATGGATGCGGACGGTTCGGGACAGTGTTACCTGACTGGGAATGGTGGTCCGGGATCGAACACCGACGTTGATGGCGGGCCGACGATTCTGAACTCGCCGATGTTTGACATCTCTGATGTCATTCGTCCGAGTGTTTCGTACTGGCGCTGGTACGACAACACGGGATCCGGAACAGGATCGGGTCCTGATGATGAGATGGATGTTTTCTTGGTTGAGGTTTCTGACAACGGCGGGACCGACTGGTTCGGGCTTGAGGTTGTTGGTCCCAACACGCTGGAGGCAGAGGGCGGTTGGTTCTTTGCTGAGATCGATCTGATCGAGACGCTTGCGGACGATGTGCCTGACTTTGACTTTGCGACCTCGGAACTGCAGTTCCGCTTTGTGGTCAGCGATCTTCAGAACGCTTCGGTGATCGAGGCGGGTGTGGATGGTGTTTCGGTCAACGAGCTGCTCTGCGAGGATCCTCAGCCGGTGATTATGCTGGCAGAGGAGCCGGCGGCGGAAGTGCTTCCGGGCGAGGACTACGTGTTCGAGGTGCTGATTGATCAGCCGATCGATCAGATTGTTCCGGGTTCCGAGACCTTGTCGTACTTGGTTGCCTCAGGGGAGCCGGGCGTCGGGAGCGGGTTCATTGAGGTGCCACTGGTATCCAACGGCGGCAACAGCTACACCGCAACGATCCCTGCTCAGGACTGTAATCCGAATCACGATGCTCTTCCTGATGGATCGTTTGATGTGGTGTACTTTGTCAGTGTCGAGGGCGTGGAAACCGGTCTGACGACCTTCCCGGATCTCGATGAGTCCTCGTTGCTTGGGTACAACATCGGTGAACCGATGCTTGTACTCGAGGATAACTTCGAGCTTGATACCGGCTGGACAGTCAGCGGCGGCGCGAAGGGGCCGCTCGATGGGATGTGGGAACGCGGCGTTCCGATGGGTGACGGCAGCGCTGGTGATCCGACGATGGACTTCGATGGTTCGGGGAGCTGCTTCGTGACCGGCAACACGGTTGGTGAAGTGAACTCGGATGTCGATTCGCTGACGATTCTGACATCACCTGTGTTTGATGCGGCTGGGATGAACAGCCCGGTCATTGAGTACGCTCGCTGGTACGACAACACCGGCGGCGGATCAGGGAACGCTCCGGGCGGTGACGTCATGGAGGTCGGGATCTCTTACGATGGCGGCGAGTCTTACGAGACGCTCGATGTCATTGGGCCGGATTCTGATGAGACTGTTGGTGGCTGGATCCTTTCCGAGCTTCCCCTCAACGCGTTTGGTCCCGCGACCTCGATGATGCGTATCCGATTCCTGGTTTCTGATCAGGGTCAGGGCTCGATCATCGAGGCGGGTATTGACGCGGTGACCATCAAGGGCTTGCTCTGCGAGATCGTGGACACCTGTCCGGCGGACCTTGCTGGGAATCCGGATGGCACTCCTGACGGGCTGCTGAACTTCTTTGATGTCTCGGCGTACCTGTCGCTCTACGGCTCTGCGGATCCAGCGGCGGACCTTGCCGGGAATCCGGATGGGTCTCCTGATGGGCTGCTGAACTTCTTCGATGTTTCGGAGTACCTGACACGATTCGCGGCGGGCTGTCCGTAAGCGAACACTCGTTGCTTTGCTATGACACTCTGAGGACGTCCCAATCGGGGCGTCCTTTTTTGTGCTCATTCTGGGCTGATGCGTGATTTTTGGACTCGAACATGTATAATCCGTTCATCCAGAATAACGGATTTAGAAAATGAGCCATACCAAACGCAGACAGCAGTTTCTTGAGCACCTCCGCGAGCGTCTTCTTGTGTGGGACGGGGCGATGGGGACGCAGATCCACGCGCTGGATCTGGACATCGAGCATGATTACCAGGGGTGCGAGAACTGCACGGACATTCTGTCGTTGAGTTGTCCTGAGCAGATCGGGGAGATCCATCGCGCGTACCTCAGGGCCGGCGCTGATGTGGTGTCAACCAATACGTTTGGTGGTGCGGCGCATGTGCTCGGGGAGTTTGATCGCAGCGACGATGCGCGGCGGGTGTGCAAAGCGGCGGCAGAGATCGCACGGCAAGCGGCTGATGAGTCTTCGGCTGATGGATGCGATCGGTATGTCGCGGGGTCGCTTGGGCCTGGGACGAAGCTGATCACGCTTGGCCAAATCGGATTTGATGATCTGCGCGACTCATACGCGCAGGCGGCGAAGGGCTTAATCGAGGGTGGGGTTGATTGCGTGCTGATCGAGACGTGTCAGGATTTGCTGCAGATCCGGTGCGCGGTGCAATCGGTTGAGCAAGCGGAGCGGGCGCTGGGGGTGGAGGTTGGATCGGTGCCGATCTTTGTGTCGGTGACGATCGAGCAGACGGGGACGATGCTTGTGGGGAGTTCGATCGAAGCCGCGATCGAGGCGCTGCGTCCGCTGCCGATCTCGGCGCTTGGACTCAACTGCGCGACGGGTCCGGTGGAGATGATGAACCACGTGCGGACGCTTGCGAAGAAGTGGGATCGTCCGATCACGGTGATGCCCAACGCAGGTCTTCCTGTACTTGAGGAGGGCAAGACGGTCTATCCGCTTGGTCCCGATTCGTTCGTCAAGGCGGTCACCCCGATGCTTGACGAGGGATTGGTGGATGCGATCGGTGGGTGCTGCGGAACGACCCCTGAGCATATTTCAAAGCTTCGCGCGTTTGTGGATGGTCGCGAGAAGGTCCATCGCGATGATCCGGTGGTCGTTCCCAGTTGTTCGTCGCTGTACTCGGCGGTTGAGTATCGGCAGGATCTGTCGCTGCTGATTATTGGAGAGCGGTGCAACGCGTCGGGGTCGCGGAAGTTCAAGCGTTTGCTTGAGGAAGAGGACTTCGATGGGATCGTGTCGCTAGCGCGTCAGCAGGTGCGGGACAGCTCGCATGTGATCGATATCAACGTCGATGTCGCGGGGCGCGACAACGCGTGGGACATGCACGAGGTGGTCTCGCGGATTGTCAAGCAGGTCGATGCCCCACTCATGCTCGACTCGACGAATCCGAAAGTGATCCTCGCGGGGCTCAAAGCATCGGGGGGCAAGAGCATCATCAACAGCGCGAACTTCGAGGAGGGCGAAGAGAAGTATGACGAGCTGTGCGACATGGCGAAGCGGTTCGGGGCGGGGCTGGTCATCGGGACGATCGACGAGGATGAAGAGAACGCGATGGCGCGGACGGCGGAGCGGAAACTCGCGATCGCGTCGCGTGCGATCGAGCGTGCTGTGGAGCATCATGGATTGAAGGTGTCGGATCTGTTTATCGATCCGCTGGTGCTTCCGGTTTCGACTGGGATGGACTCGGATCGTCGCAGCGCCAGCGAGCTCATCGAGGGGACGAGACGGATCGCGGAGGCGTATCCGGAGGTGCAGCTGACGTGTGGGTTGTCGAATGTGTCGTTTGGATTGAAGCCCTCAGCACGCGTGGTGATTAACGCGGTGCTGCTGCATGAGCTGGTCGAGGCGGGGATGACGAGTGCGATTCTGCATGCGTCGAAGATCACGCCGTTGCATTCGATGGATGAGGCGCAGAAGGACGCGGCAATGGATCTGATCTTCGATCGTCGCAGCGAAGAGATCGGCGGGACTGGACTCCCTAAAGGCGTTGATGATCCAAAGCATGATCCGCTGGCGCACCTAATCGATTTGTTCCAGGATGAGACGGAGCAGGTTGACCAGGTCTCGCAATCGGACCTGTCGCTCGAGGAACGGCTGCGGAATCACATTATCAACGGCGAGCGCGAGCATCTTGAAGAGTCGATCGACGAAGCGCTCGAGCAGTACACAGCGTTGGAGATCATCAACGATCACTTGCTCGATGGGATGAAGACCGTGGGCGAGTTGTTCGGGAGCGGGCAGATGCAGCTGCCGTTTGTGCTTCAGAGCGCGGAGGTGATGAAGCGTGCGGTGGCGCTGCTTGAGCCTCATATGGAGAAGAGTGATTCGGTGTCCAAGGGGTCGATCGTGCTGGCGACGGTCAAGGGTGATGTGCACGACATTGGGAAGAACCTGGTTGATATCCTGTTGTCGAATAATGGGTTTACAGTGCACAACCTCGGGATCAAGCAGCCGATCGATGCGATCCTCAAGTCGTTTGAGGAGACCAAGGCCGACGCGATCGGGTTGTCGGGGCTGCTCGTCAAGAGCGTCAACGTGATGGAGGAGAATCTTGTTGAGCTCAACAAGTCGGGGATCAAGGTCCCTGTGCTGCTCGGCGGCGCGGCGCTCACGCGGAGTTACGCGGAGGGGCACCTGACGAGCGTGTACGAGGGGGACCTGCATTATGCGAAGGACGCGTTCGATGGGCTCGACACGATGAACGCGATCATCACTGGGACGAGCAAGGAGTTGCTCAGCGCCGCTCAGGAGCGGGCGCAGACGAGACAAGCGACGATCGCGAAGCATCAGGGGAAGATCAAGCCGGCTTCGGCGACTTCGGTGCTGACGCGGTCTGCGGTGGTGCGTGATAATGAGGTTCCGACGCCTCCGTTCTGGGGGACGAGGGTGATCGAGGATGTGTCGCTTCGGGATATCTTCGCGTACATCAATCCGACGGCGTTGTTCAGCGTGCAGTGGCAGCTCAAGCGGGGCAAGCAGGACAAAGCGGCGTACGAGCGGATGCTTGATGATGTTGCTCGTCCCAAGTTTGAAGAACTCAAGCGGGTGTGTTTGGAGCAGTCGATCCTGCAGCCTCGCGTGGTGTATGGGTACTTCCCTTGCAGCAGCGATGGGGATTCGCTGGTGATGTTTGATCCCGACGATCATGATCGCGAGGTGAATCGGTTTGCGTTCCCGCGTCAGTCTTCGAACAAGACGCTGTGCATTGCTGATTTTTATCGTGATCTTGGGGAGTGCGAAGCGCTTGGGCAGCGTGATGTGATCGGGATGATGTGCGTGACGATGGGCGAGCGGATCAGCGGCTACACCAAGGAGTTGTTTGATTCGGATCAGTATCAGGATTATTTGTACTGGCACGGGCTCGGGGTTGAGGCCGCGGAGGGGCTGGCGGAGCTCTGGCATAAGCGGATCCGTCAGGAGCTTGGGTTTGGGCACGAGGATTCGAGCGTGATCAGCGAGCTCTTCCAGCAGAAGTATCGTGGATCGCGGTACTCGTTTGGATACCCGGCGTGTCCGGACATGAGTGCGCACACGATCATGTGGGAGCTGCTGGATCCGACACGGATCGGGTGTCATCTGACGGAGAACTATCAGATCGATCCGGAGCAGTCGACCTGCGCGATTGTTTCGCACCATCCTGAGGCACGGTACTTCAACGCGTGATCAGCTGAGTGATTGGCTTGAACGCTGTTTGAGCAGGAGCACGAGGAACGCGGGGCCTCCGATGAGTGCGGTGAGCACTCCGATGGGGATGCGTCCGGCGTCGGTTTCGATTGCTCTGGTGACGACATCAGCCCCGACGACCATGGACGCGCCGAGGATTGTGGATGCGATCAGCAGCGTGTTGTGTCGTGGTCCGATCAGGACGCGGACGATGTGAGGGCAGACGAGTCCGACGAATCCGATGGGGCCTGCGAGGATGATGGAGATCGTTGTCAGGATCCCGGCTCCGAGGAGTTGTTCGAATCGGATGCGTTTGATGTTGAGTCCCACGCTCGCGGCTTCGTCGTTGGGGAGCGCCCCGGCGTCGTAGGAACGGGATCTGAAGACGGCGAGGACGAGCACAATCAGGATCGCGATGGATGAAGCGAGCAGGTGCGTGGTGTTGAGGTCCTCGCGGAGGTGTCCCATCATCCATCGGCTGGTTCCGAATCCGCGATCGGGCATCTGCGCGGCGACGAGCATGGTCGCGGCTCCGAGGATGACGGAGACGATGACCCCGATCAGGATCATGGTGACGGGATCGATCACGCCTTGTCGTTTGGAGAGCGTGTAGACCAGCGCGAGGACAGTCACGGCTCCGATGAGCGCGGGGATGGATGCGCCTCCGACACTGAGCGAGACCCCTGTGATGAAGATGGTCAGCGTGACAGCGAATCCGGCTCCGGCGCTGAGTCCCATGAGATCGGGCGCGGCGAGGGGGTTGCGGAGCAGGGACTGGAGGAGGACTCCTGCGATCGCGAGCGATGAGCCGACTAAGGATCCGGTCCAGATGCGCCGAGCACGCAGCGTGTTGATGTACGCGTCGTCGGAGATCCCCCACTGGTCGGTGCCTGCGATGAGGCGCAGGAAGGCGATCAGGACGAAGCTGAGCGTGAGCAGGATCAGGATGACGAGGGCGCGTCGTTGCACGATCGACGGTATGCGCGATCGGGGACGCTGGGGATGCGATAACGGTTCAGTACTTCATTTTCTGGGACATGGCGCGTTGGAGGTCGCGCTGGTTCTCGCGCTCGGCGATCGCGTGGCGTTTGTCGTGCTGGGCTTTGCCTTTACAGATCCCGAGCTGGATTTTGGCGAAACCACCTGAGAAGTAGAGTTTGAGGGGGATGAGGGTGACGCCTTTGATGTCCACGGAGCGGGCGAGGCGCTCGATCTCGCGTTTGTTGGCGAGCAGCATTCGGTCGCGTTTGGGGCGATGGTTCAGCGCTCCGGCGGGTTGGTAGGGCGGGATGTCGATCTGGTGGAGCGTGAGGCGTGGTGGTTCGAGGTCCACGGAGATGTAGCCCTCTTTGAGGGAGCAGTTGCCGTCGCGGATGCTTTTGACTTCCGAGCCCTCCAGGACGATCCCGACCTCGAGGGTGTCCTCGACGAAGTAATCGTGACGGGCGCGTCGGTTGTCGAAGACCGGCGAGTGGTTGGCTTTTTTGTTCTTGTTCTTTTTCGCCATGCGTTGTGGTTCTTTGTGGTTTCTCTGAGGAAGGATAGGTGAGCGGGGGCGGCGGATCACTCTTTGGGGCGTGGTTCCCCTAGGATCGGGGGCATGAAATCGCTTGTTTTGACAATGCTGATGAGCGGACTGGTTGGAAGTCTGGTTGGTGGACTCGCTGGGTGTGGGTATGCGCAGAACGAGCGGCTTGAGGTTGGGGCGCTGGAGCGGACGGGGAGCTTTGCGACTGATCGCGAGCGCGGGGAACTGGATGCAGGGGGAAAGCGATCGACGTGGGCGACGACGGTGTTTGTGGTTCCGATCGATGGGATCGCGCACGGCGCGGCGATGCGGGTGTATCCGTTCCCGCGCAAGACGGATGAGCCGAGGGTGTATGGATTAATGCCGAGCGTGGAGTCGGCGCTGGAGTATCAGCGTACTGGGGGGATGGGTTCGGTTTTTGATACGCTCGATGAGGTTGGATCGTCGGGGGTTGGGCTGCTCAATCCGATGTTGTTGCAGTACCAGCTGACCAATACGCAGTGGAGTCCTCAACGGGTCTGGAAGCGAAGCCGACAAGAGCTTGCTTGGGCTACGGGACCGATTGCGGAGACGGACAAAGAACAGGAGACGGATGATGAGTGAACTGACGGACAATCCACCGAACTATCCATTCAATGCGGATCTTGAGATCAGTGTTGTTGAGACGCAGCAGCTGCACGAGTCTGGCGCGGATGACTTCTTGCTGCTGGATGTGCGCGAGGCGCACGAGCTTGCGATCAGCGCGATCCCTGGCGCAACGCATATCGCGATGGGAGACATCCCTGGCGCGATGGGTGAGCTTGATATCGAGGAGGACACGAAGGTCGCGGTGCTGTGCCGAACTGGGAAGCGTTCGCTGGATGTCGCGTTGTATCTGCAGGGGCAGGGGTTTTCGGGTGCTCGATCGGTTGCGGGCGGGATCCACTGGTGGTCGGATCGGCTCGATCCGTCGTTGACGAAGTATTAAGGACCTGTTGCTGAAGGTGACGCATGACTCAGACTGACACGATTACGCTCTCGCTGGCGCATTCTCCGGATTCGGATGATCTGGTGATGTGGTGGCCTTTGACGGGGATCACGAATCCCGATGGGACTCCGATTGATGGTCCGCTCGGACAACCCCAGCTCGATACTGGGCCGTTCCGCTTTGATCTTGTGGCGCGGGACGTGCAGGAGCTCAACGAACTTGCGATAGATCCGGGAGCGTCTGAGCCGTATGACATCACGGCGATCTCGTGTGCGGCGTATCCGGCGATCGCGGATCGGTATCTGATTACGAGATCGGGTGGGTCGTTCGGTGAGAACTACGGCCCCAAGGTTGTGGTCGCGTCGGACTCGGGATTGCGGTCGCTTGATGATCTGGATTCGTCGGTCACGATCGGGGTGCCTGGCGTCAACACGAGCGCGTTTCTGACGCTGAATCTGATCGCTCCGGGGTTCAAGTTTGTCCCGATGTTGTTCTCGGATATTCCTGGTGCGGTCAAGGATGGTCGCGTCGATGCCGGATTGTTGATCCATGAGGCGCAGCTGACGTTTGAAGATTCTGGGTTGCGGCAGATCGGGGATATTGGTCAGTGGTGGCATTCGGATACGCAGGGGAAGCCGTTGCCTTTGGGACTCAATGTGGTTGCTCGATCGCTTGATAGCAAGCACGGCGTTGGGACGTGTCAGCGCGTTGCGGATCTGCTCACGGCTTCGATTGAAACAGCAGTGCGTGAGAAGGAGTCGTCGAGACTCCATCTGCAGATCAACAAGGGGGATCGGACGGAGTGGGATGATCCGGAACTGGTGGACAAGTACCTGTCGATGTATGTCTCGGCGCTGACGCTGGATATGGGGGATGCGGGGCGAACAGCGATTGAGCTGCTGCTTGGCCGTGGTGCATCGGCGGGGTTGTGTGATTCGGTGGAATCGGTCGAGATCATCTGACGGGCTGGACCTATTGTTAATTGATCACTGGTTGGTCGCTGGTGTGATCGCTGAAACGCATTTGTGGAGCCGGGCATGATTCGTGATGTGCATCTGGATGTGCTGGATGATTCACCGAAAGAGGAATGCGGCATTGTCGCGGTCTGGAACCATCCGAGCGCGGTGCATCTGGGGTATCTCGGTCTGTATGCGCTCCAGCATCGCGGACAAGAGGCGGCTGGACTCGCGGCGAGTTCCAACGGACGCATCCACTCCGAACGCGGGGTCGGGCTTGTGGGCGATGTGCTTTCCAGCGAGCGCCTCGAGCGTCTTGATGGGTACTACAACAAGGACAACCTGAACAATCGAGGGGTGATCGGTCACACGCGGTATTCGACGGCTGGGGGGTCCGGTGCGGAGAATATCCAGCCTTTGGTTGAGACGATGTTCGATGGTCCGGTGAGCGTGGCGCACAACGGGAATCTGATCAATGCGCAGGTGTGGCGTCATGAGCTTTCGCGGCGCGGGCAGTTGTTCCATACCTCGTCGGATACCGAGGTGATGATCCACTTGCTCGCGTCTCCGGATCAGCGGGACACTCCCGATCCCACGGCGGCGATGCTGCGGAATCTGCAAGGGGCGTTCTCGCTGGTGCTGCTGCTCAAGGATCGGATCGAGGCGGCGCGTGATCCTTGGGGGTTCCGTCCATTGGTGCTTGGGGAGCTTGAGGATGGGTCGCCTTGCGTGGCGTCGGAGACGGTGGCGCTGGATGTGATGGGCGCGAAGTATGTGCGTGAGGTTGAGCCGGGCGAGATTGTGACGCTCTCGGATGAGGGTGTGCGTTCTCGTCGGTATGCGGCTCCGATGACGCCTTTGTCTCGCTGTGTGTTTGAGCATGTGTACTTTGCGAATCCGGCGTCGGAGGTGTTCGGACAGAATGTGCTCGTCTCGCGTGAGAAGTTTGGGGAGCAGCTCGCGGCTGAGGCGCCGGTCGAGGCGGACTTTGTGATGCCAATGCCGGACTCGGGACGGAGTGCGGCCAATGGGTACGCGAATCGATCAGGGATTCCGTATCGCGAGGGGATTGTTCCCAATCGCTATGTCGGTCGGACGTTCATTAAACCCACGCAAGCGGAGCGCGCTGCGGCGGTTCGTCTCAAGCTCAATGTGGTCTCGGAGATTGTGGAGGGCAAGCGCGTGGTGATCGTGGATGACTCGATCGTGCGCGGCACCACGACACGCGAAAAGATGAAGCAGATCCGTGAAGCGGGCGCGAAGGAGATCCACGTGCGGATCTCGTGTCCTCCGATTGTCAGCCCGTGTTTCTACGGCGTGGACTTTGCGACTCCGGAGCAGCTTATCGCGCATAACAAATCGGTCGAGGAGATCCGTGAGTATCTTGGGGTGGACTCGCTGCACTTCCTGAGTCACGACGGGATGCTCGGCGTGATGCAGAACGCGGAGTCCGGGTATTGCACGGCGTGCTTTACTGGGAAGTATCCGATCGATCCGGATCAGCCCCTCGCGTGCGAGGTGACGGCGAAGCGGCAGGCGGATCTGTTTGTGGAGCAGTGATCGGCTGTTGGGGCGGGCGTCAGATTATTCTGTGATGAAGGTGTCGCTGCTGACCCCTGAGGTGCCGTAGGGACGGAAGACGAATCCGATGCTGGTTTCGGAGCGGATGTTGTCGTAGTTGACGGAGATTCCCAGTGTTCCGACCTGGAACTTGCGGTCGATGCGTGCGTTGAAGTTCTGGAAGTCGCCGCGATCGAAGTTGTAGTTGGCGGCCATCGCGACGGCGTATTTGTCGGTGAGTGTGTAGCTCGTGCGTCCGGTCAGGTAGGTCGCGTCGATGGCGCGGATGTCGCGGTACTCGAGGGAGCTGACAAATCCGGGACGATGCTCGACGAGAACTCCGGCGCTGGAGCGTGCGGTCTGGTCTTGGTCGAGATCGAAGATGACCGATCCGGAGAACGCGAGGACGTCGGTTGGGGAGAAGACGAGGTCTGATCCGAGGTAGGTCCCTGGATTGGAAAGCTCGGGTCGTGCGGAGAAGTAGTCTGGGATGACGGTGGTCCCAGCACGATCGGAGGACCAGACGTACTCGGTATTGATCTTGAGGATGTCGGCGTCGCGCCAGCGTCCTGGACCGCCTCGCTTGGTTTGCCAGGTCTGGGCGATTCCCGCTCGGATCATGGAACCACGCAGGAGTCCTTCCACGTCGTCGTCGAAGATCGGGGTGTCCCCCACTGCGAACGCGGAGTCGGCTTGCCAGAACGTCAGCGATGGCTCGACGATGTGGCGGATGCGGTGGATGTCGAGGAAGTCGCTGCTCGCGTCGTCGTCCACCTTGGTGAGCGTTGTTGAGATGGTCATACCAGCAGCGCCCCAGTAGCGGACGTCGTCGGTTTGGGTCGGGGTGAAGGTGTCGAAGGAGGTGTCGTACGCGGTCACGCGTCCGGCGACGAATGGGGTGAGACGGAATGGTCCTGCATCGAAGCGGGCGCTGAGCTCGTGGCGCGTGTCGAAGCGTCCGACGGTGTCCTCGTCGAGTCCCAGTGCTCGCTGGGTGTCGGCGAGGGAGGTCCCTGGTGCGGTTCCGAACGCACCCATCGCGAGGGCGACGGTGTCGAAGCCGTATTCTGCGGCGGTGGGTTCGGAGAAGCGGAGACGCATCGCTCCGACGCTTGCTTCGAACTGGTAGTTGAAGACGCCGGGGAGGGTTTGCTCGAAGGGGTCGTGGGTGACAGAGACGAAGCTTGCTTCGGGGATCTTGTCTACGGCGTATCCGGGGCTCTGGAGCAGGTGCTCAGCGGCGAAGAAGTCGTTGGGGCTTCCGGAGAGCTCGAGCGCGAACTGGGTGCGCTCTCCGGTGCGCTCCAGACGGAGCATGGAGTCGAAGTCCACGGTTTCACGGCCCAGTCGTTCGTCGAAGGCGGCGACGAAGGCTTCGTCGGAGATGTAGGTGCCTTTGGTGACGAGGGTCCAGGGGTCTTGGAGTTCCCAGATGTCGTTGAACTGGATGATGCCTCTGGTTTCGTCGTCGCGTGCGATCTCTCGTCCGGCGGAGGTGATGTCGGTGCCGTTGTCGGAGGGGAGGAGGTAGGAGTAGAGGGATCCGGTGTGTCTTGGGGTGTTCCAGTTGCTGTTGACTCCGAAGGCGAAGCCGCGCTCGCCGTAGTAGTCGAGCTGGAGGTTGGCTTTGACGTTGGGGATCGGATCGACTCCGAAGAGGGAGTAGAGGTCCCATCGCGTGCGGACAGCGAGTCCGGCTCGGTTGGTGTCTCCGACGCGGACTTCTTTGAGTGGGAACGCGTCGGAGTCTCCCTTGACTCTTGGGACCCACATGATGGGGATGGATCCGAGTCGGAGGGTGACGTTCTTGCCATCGACGTGGACGCGGCGGACGAGGTCCGATCCTGGTTCGATGTTGGTTTCGATGTTGTCGGCTGCTTCGTCGTCACCGAATCCGGAGGAGACGGAGCCCACGAGTCCGAGGAGGCCTCGGGGTTGTTCGCGTTCGTTGCGGACGGAGACTTTGAGTTTCGAGACTCCGATGCTCAGGTCGGGCTCGTAGAACGCGGTGTTGGCGATGCGTGCTTTTTCGGCTTCGAACTCTCCTTGCGAAGTCTGACGCACGGAGTCGGCACGCAGGTACAGCGGCATGTTGGTCCGCTGATCGACGGTCCAGAATACGGCGTCGAGCATGAGCATCTTGTCGCGGACGAGGTCGACGTAAATCTTGGGTGAGCGGACGGACCAGTCGGCGTTTCCGGCGAAGACGCCCCCTTCGAGGTAGATGCCTTCGATTTCCGAGGCGTTGAGCTGAGAAGGGGACGCGGAGGTGTTGGTGTCTTCACGCAGGAAGATGACCGCACGCTCGGCTTGGAGGTCCATCGTTTGGCGCGATGCGGGGTCTTGGTACTGCATCGTGATCCCGCCATCAGCGGTGATGGTTGGGGATCGAGCGGGCTCGGTGTCGGTGGCTGGTTGGGCGCCTTGGACGATGATCTTGCCGTCGATGGCGATGGAGAAGATTCCCGAGGCGCGGAAGATGGGTTCGGGAGGGGGCTCGGTTGGAGTGGTTGGTTGGGTGGACGCGGTTAGTTCCGGAGACGGATCGGATGATCGATCGGGGAGCGGTTCGATCGGTTCGTTGGTGATCGGATCGGTGCGCAAAGCGAGCTGCTCGGCGCGTCCGAGGGTGGAGGCGAGGACCTTGCGGACTCGGGATTCTTTGAGGTCGGATTCTGGAGCTGGGAGGACGCGATCGGACTGGGCGACTTGCTCAGCGGAGGAGAGTGTTGAGGGGGGGAGTTCTTTGGGCGCCCAGCGGAGGGATTGGGTGGGCTCGGCTGGTGCTTGCTCGAGCAGTCGCTGGTTGTAGAGGGTTTGCGAGCGCTCCATGAACGCGACGAGGTCTTTGCGGGTTGGGGGCTCGTTGAGTTGTCCGCCGAGCGTGAGTTTGATGGTTTCTTGGAGGTTGATGATTGCTCGGACTGGGACGCGGTCGCCTTTGAAGGAGCCGTCGTTGGAGGTGAGCTTCTCGAAGATTCCGAAGAGCTGGTAGGTGTTGGTGTCGATCGGACGCAACCAGATGTCGGCTCTGCGGGCGCTGAGGTCTGAGCCTCCGATGGTGACGCGGACGTCGCGGTCGAGGATGATGCGGTTGGTGTTTCCGGATTTCCAGACCCACCCCGATTCGGCGGCGAGGGTGATGATCCCGGCGATGGGCTCGACGGCGAGGGAGATGTCGTCGAAGGAGTGGGATGCAGGTTGTGATTGATTGGATTGTTGAGTGAGGTTTGCTGAAGCGGCGAGGGAGCAGGACGAGCCGGCACAGATCGCGAGGGCCGCGATGATGGAATGTGCGGTTGTCCTGGGGGTGGGCATAGCGGGTCCTGAGGGGCTTGACTGGGATTCGGTCTGACTGTATTTCTGACTGGGTTTGTGTCTATGTTATGGCGCTTGGAGCGAATCACAAGTCGATCACTACCCTAGGCATGGAAGTTGCTCGACCACGCTCTATACTCGTTCCATGAGCACACACACTTCCCGTCGGATGATCTCCCAGATGAACCCCTCAGAGCGTCTTGACGGCGTCTTCGCGATCGCGAACGCTCAGCAGGGCATGACCAAGAACGGTAAGCCTTACCTGCGCTGCTTGCTTGGGGATGCGTCTGGACAGACGGCGGGACGGATGTGGTCAATCGATGAGGCGCATTTCCAGCGCCTCCCCACTGATGGCTTTGTCTGGGTCGAGGGCGAGACGCAGGCGTATCAGGGTGAGCTGCAGATCATCATCCACACGATCGAGGCGCATGATCCGAGTCCGGAGCAGCTCCGCGAGCTGCTCCCGAGCTGTGAGCGTGATCCCAAGGAGATGTTCAGCGAGGTCGTCGAGATGCTTCAGACGCTCGAACATCCCGCGATGAAGGCGCTTGCGGATGCGTACCTGAGTGACGAGTACCTGATGGACGCGTTCCGGACCGCTCCTGCTGCTGTTCGTCTGCACCACGCGTACCTTGGTGGTCTGCTTGAGCACACGCTGACGCTGATGCAGATCGCGGACAAGATTTGCCCGCTCTATCCGAAGATTAATCGGGACATCGTGCTGATGGGGCTGTTCCTGCACGACCTTGGGAAGACGAGGGAGCTTTTCTATGATCGCGGGTTTGGGTACTCGGATCGTGGGGAACTGATTGGGCACCTTGTTGAGGGCGCGATCATGCTCCATGACAAGGCGCAGCAGATGATGCGTGATACTGGGACGCGGATGCCTGCGGGCGCGATGACGATCTTGCAGCACATCATCATCTCGCATCACGAGCGTCCGGAATACGGCGCGGCGAAGATCCCGTCGTCTCCGGAAGCGGTATTGGTCTCGCAGATCGACAACCTCGACGCGAAGACGGTCATGACCATCGCGGCGGCTCGTCCGGAACGCGAGAACACCGCTCTGGGTGGGAACTTCACTGAGAAGAACTGGGCGCTTGGGACGAAGGTGTACAAGCCCGATCCGCTGGCTGACTGAGCCTGTTCACTTTACAAATGAAGTTTGGCGCACCAAGGCACCCATCATCCCTGGGAGGGGATGATGAGTTCCTGTGTGCTTGGTTATTCGCATCCCATGCCGTAGAGGTCGAGGAACTTGGAGACATCGAGGAAGTTGAGGTTGCCGTCTTCGTTGAGGTCTCCGGGACAGGGCTCGATTGGGTTGGGGTCTTCTCCGATGCGTGCTTCGTAATCGAGGTGGCGTCCAGACTCAACGAGGGCTGGATTGAAGGGTAAGAAACCCCACCTAGCTTCTCCTGATCTGTAGGTGTTTCCAGTCCAATTGATCTCAATCATGTAGGGACGTTCGTCAGTGCGGACGAGGTAGTATGCGTTTGGATCCGATGGGAGGTTTGGGAGTGCGTCGGTGAATGCTGAGCCGTCGAGTGAGGTGAGGGAGAACGAGAGCTCTCCGAACTCGTTGGTTCCGAACAAGCCGTTGGGAGAAACGTTCACAAGGTAGACGCTTAAGTCCCAGTGACCAGTGAAGGGATCTCTGATCATCTGCAGCTCAGGGGGAATACCTCCGCTGCTTGTGAAGACTTCCTTGGTCAGGATTAGATCCGGGGCTTCGCTCGGTCGGTAGATCGGGTTCTCCAGCGTATTGGCGGCGTTGAGCTCGACGGTGATCTCCTCGATCGGGAAGATCGCGAGGTCTTGGAACACCTGTCCTGGTTCTCCGGCATTGAGCAGGACCTTGACATTCACCATCGTGAATCTGAATCCTGGTTCTGGGATCGATTCGTAATCTGACGCGGCGTTGAACTCCAGCTCGATATACGGCTGTGCTGACGCGACTGTGCATGCGATCGAAGTCGTGATGATGACGAAGAGTTCGAGTAAGAAAGTGTGTTGTCTCATGGTGTGGTCCTTTGCTTACTCGCATCCCATGCCGTAGAGGTCGAGGAACTTGGAGACATCGAGGAAGTTGAGGTTGCCGTCTTCGTTGAGATCTCCGGGACAAGGCTCGGTTGGGTTGGGTTCTTCACCAATGCGTGCTTCAAGACCGATCCACTTCCCGTTGTCGCTTGGTGAACCTGGGTTTGGGTTGTTGAGGGTGTAGATCCAGTGTGCGTCTCCAAAGTGGGTGGATCCTGACCAGTTCATGGTGATGCCGTAGAAACTGGATGGGTCGCGCACTGGGTAGTACGCGTTTGGATCTGACGGGAGGTTTGGGAGCGCGTTGTTGATCGCGACTGGATCGATGGTGGGCATGCTGATCGTGACATCGGTGAACTCGTTGGTGCCGAAGATTCCGGTTGCGGAGATGTTTGTGAGGAAGATCGAGAAGTCCCAGTATCCGGTGCTGGGGTCTTCGGAAAGGATGAGCTCAGGGGGGAAAAAATCTGAGTCCGAGTCCGATTTGGTCAGTGTGAGCATCGGCGCGGTGCGTGCGAAGAAGCGCTTGCCTTCGATGTCGCTGCTCTGATCGAGTTCGATGGTGATCTCTTCGACATCGAAGATTCCTATACCTCCAGAGACATCCCCCACTTGTGCTGTATCGAGCAGCAGTGTCACGCGGATGGTCCTGAACTCGTAATCCGGCGACGGCGAACGATCAGTCGCGGCGTTGAACTCCAGCTCGATATACGGCTGGGCGGATGCGACAAGATTCATACACGCAATCGCAAAGATTGCGATTGCTAGAAGTACAGATTTCATGCTGATGGATCTCCCTCACGGATGTGAACTCTCTCAGCAAACTGTACCTGAATTCCATGGATGTCACAAGCAAAATTTGACCACTCAAGCACCATGGCTCCCATCATCCCCCGTCTTTACAAACGGGGGATGATGAGTTTCTGTGTGCTTGGTTCGGTTGGGTTTACGGGCATCCCTCTGCGAAGGACTGGAGGAAGGCGGAGATGTCGAGGAAGTTGAAGGAGCCGTCTTCGTTGAAGTCGATCGCGAACTTGAGGAAGGCGCTGACGTCGAGGAAGTTGAGATCGCCGTCGAGGTTGATGTCTGGTCGGCAGAAGCGTTCGAGGATGTAGAAGCGGCTGTCGTTGAACTCATCAGTCGTGGTGTTGTCCGATCCGCTTGCGAGGATCACGCCGTCTTGGATGTGCACAGTGCGACCAAATCCGAGGCCCTCGAAGTTGCCGGTGCTTGGGAGGACTTTCTGTATGAGCTCGAGGGTGTCCATGTTGTAGATATAGACGGCTCCTGAGTTGAGTCCTTTGGTGTCGTCGAGGCGTGCTCCGATGACTGCGATGTTGCCTTCGGAGCTCATCCCTTCTCCGAACCCGTCATCAAGAGACGGAGCGTCGTCGGTCAGCGTGGTGATGAGGTTCCCTGTTGTCAGGTCGTAGACATGGACTTTGTCCCGAAAGGCATCGGCGGCACCGAAGTTTGTGTATCCGACGAGGAGCTTGTCTCCGACGAGTTCGATGTATCGACCGAACTCTGCTGCTCCGACATCGGGATCGTCGATCGGTGAGGTGAGTCGGTGCAGAAGTGCTCCGGTGATGTAGTCGTAGACATAGACCGATCCCTCGCGATCGAGAAAGAATCTGTTGGGTGCTGAGACGGCGAGGTAGCTTGTGTTGAGCTCGACGTCGTAGCCGTAATCTGTGTCGAGTGTCAAGGGGTCGGGTTCGAAGGTCAGGAGGAGATTCTCGTTGACAGCGCTGTAAACATAGAGCTTGTCGTCGCCGTAGGCACCGACCACAGTGATGGCGCCGTTCGCTTCGAAGTTGAATCCGAAGTTTGCGAATAAACCAGGCTCGTAATAGGTGTACTGGACCGCTGTGGTGCTTGCGTTGATTCGGTAGACTACGCCCTCGCTTGAACCTGGGCTGACTGCGAAAGGTGCAGAGGCAAAGAGATCGCCATTGAGATACTCGATATGGAATCCGAAGCTACCGGTCTGGGGTTGTGAAGGTGGATTGAAAGCTTTGATGAACTGGTAGGTGTTTCGATTGAACTCGTAGATTCCGGCATCAACGCCCTCAAAGCTGGAACCGGTTGCTCCGACGAAGATGGAGCCGTCTCCGACTGTGAACTTGAGACCGGTTCCTGTGAGATCAGCGGCAGGATTCGACGGGACGATGAAGGGGATGTAGTAATACTGCGCCGGACTGAGTGTGGTCACGAGGGATGCGACGAGTGCGCTGATTGCGATGCGGATGGACATGATGGGCCTCTCTCTGGTCGTATTGGGGTATTTCCCGGACCTCGACTGTAACAGAAGCGATGAGCTTCCACAAGACGAAACTTCTATTCATGCGATCAGACCACCTGCACTTGGCGCACCAAGGCACTCATCATCCCCCGTTTGTAAAGACGGGGGGATGATGAGTTCCTGTGTGCTTGGTTCTTGAGTTGATTGATCGGTTTAGTTTTCGATCAGGTAGCGGACCATGTGTTTGAGCTGCTCGAGTTCGGATCGGAGCTGGTTGTTCTCGGCTTGGAGCTCTTGGATGTGCTTGGTGTTCTCGCTGCGGAGTTCTTGGATTGCTCCGACGACGAGTGCTTCGAATCCGGTTTGGTCGAGGTAGAGGTAGCCGTCGTCTGCGGTGTGGACCCACTGTGGGATGACCTGTTGGACTTCTTGTGCGATGAATCCTTGCTGGATGCCTTGGGTGAACGAGAAGTGGTCTTTGTTGGTGTACTCGAAGTTGACTGGACGGAGCGCGGTGAGTGTTTCGAGGGAGTGTTGCATCGGGGTGATGTTTTTCTTGAGGCGTTGATCGGAGAAGACGGCCCAGCTTCCGCCTCCGGTTTTGGCGGCTGATCCTGAGACGGCAAGCTCAAAGCTATGAACGGATGCTGTACCGATCGAGATTTGATTGTCAACTGTGACTGTTCCCGCACTGGACACGATCATGGCGTAGTTGCCATCCCCTTTGTCCACACGGAATGGGGTCTGCGTATCTGAGCCTTGCACATGGAGCTTTGCGTTTGGAGTGCTATCACCCACACCGAGATCATTCACGATATACACATCACCGGCGGCTGCGGAGCCGGCGCCTCCGAGTGTGATACCTCCGCTTGATGAGATGTGCATGCGTCGTGTGCCGTTGGTCATGACCTCGAGGGGGACTCGTCCTGATTCGGCGTTGACGTGGAGTTTGGCGCTTGGTTCGTTTTCTCCGACTCCGAGGTTGTTGACGACATAGGTGTCTCCGGCGGGGACGATGGTGGAGTTGCCTCCGAGCGAGACTCCGCCGTTGGCGTTGACTCGGATGCGTGTGAGTCCGTCGTGCTGGACGCGGAAGGCGGACTCTCCGGCGGGTGCGTTGATGTGGATCTCGTCGGTTGGGGTGGTGGTGCCTACCCCGACGCGTCCTTCGAAGTAGTTTCTTCCGCCTTCGAAGTATCCTGCGTATCCCGAGGAGCTCTGGGTGGTACCTCGGATGGCATAGTTGATGCCTGTCGATGCTGCAAGACCAAATATCCCATTGACTCCAGAGGTGGATGCATAGATCGCGTAGTCATGGACTGCCCCTGAAGCACCTACGCGTAGTGCCATGCTGCTTGAGGCACCCGTGCCAATCCCGACATTGCCGTCGGTGTATGAAGTGTTTGATCCAGAAAGCAACCAATGGGAATCGCCGGCTGGACCTTCATCCCCTTGTGGCCCCTCGGGTCCTTGTGGTCCCTGGATGCCTTGGGGTCCTTCTGGTCCTTGTGCGCCGTCTTGACCGGCTTGGCCTGGTTCGCCTTGTTCGCCCTGCTCACCTTGTGGGCCTTGCTCTCCTTGGGGTCCTTGTGGGCCTTGGGGTCCTTCGTTTCCGGTGAGTGCGAACTGGGCGACTGGTGTTGCGTTGACGCGTTGGTTTGGGGAGAGGGTGACGAATGATCCGCCGTCGTCTACGGAGCGGACGGCGAGTTCAAGGAAGCGTTCTGAACCATCGAAGGCGGAGGGACCGAAGTCAAGGTCGAGGGTGAAGGTGCCCTCGCTGACGACGACGTTGGCGAACTCGGTGGTTCCGATTTGTGTCCCGATGTCGTCGAGGAGTCTGATCTGGAACTCGTAGATCCCGTCGGCGAGTTGTCCGTCGTCGACGAGGTGTCCCTGGTAGGTGAATGTGGTGGGTGTCGCGTGGGCTGGCGCGGATGCAATGATGGATGAAGCCGCGATCATCGCGGCGGCGGTGATTGAACGGATCGACATTTCGGGGTCCCTCTCTCTGGATCTTGGAACGAATGAGCCGGATTCTAACGCGGTTTGGGATGCTCAGCAAGAGAATAGTCTGAGTCTTGGGGTGGGCAAATTCCCGACTTTTGGCGCACCAAGGCACCCATCATCCCTGTGGGGGGATGATGAGTTCCTTTGTGCTTGTTTGGTGGCCCGACGGAGTCGTCTTCGACTCCTTCGGGATCGGGAAATTCAGGGGCTACCAAGACCCGAAGCAACGGAAGACCGTTGCGTCGGGCCACCCTCCCAACATCACTGCAGAGGGATGATGTTTCCTGTGTTCATGGTAGAGCGGTTGAACAGATGGATTAGTCTCGGGTTTGCTTCTCGGATTGGAGCTGTTGCTCGCGTTGCATCTCGTGCTTGATCTGATCGACGATGGCTTTCATTTCGTCGAGCTCGCGTTGTTGGCGCTCGTTGTCGGCTTGGAGGGCGGCGTTCTGTTCGGCGAGGATGTCGTACGCGTTCATTGGTGGAGCGGACTGGGAGTACTCGTCGGGGATGTTGGGTGCTGCGTTGATTCCGAGGGCGCCGTAGGAGGTTGGGATGTAGATCGCTGAGACTTGGCGATCGAAGACGGTGACTGTGGAGCCTCCGGTATTGTTGTCGCTGCCGAGGAAGTAGAAGGTGTTGGCGCCTTCGGAGACTTGGAAAATCGCGTGGGAGGTCACGGGGTAATCAAACTGACCAGTCCCGGCATTCGCGGGGATCCTGATTTCGAGATCGGTGTTTGATTGAAAGTTGTCGGGGTTGCTGGAGACGCCTACGACTGCTGTTGAGATTGTTCCATTGACATGGTCGACTTCGACTTCAGCGCTTGCGATGATGAGTGCGTAGCCGCTTGCGGGTGCGTTGATCGTGACGGAGTTGATGACATCGACTGTTGCGGCATCGTTGGTGAGGTTGACGGTTGATGTGCTGACGATTTCCGAAGCTCCGACCTCGTTGAGGATTTCTCCGCTGCTGATTGCATTGCTCGGGAGCACGATGCTCGAGTCGTCGGTTTGATCGGTCGCGAAGACGACGGTGCCTCCGGTTCCGAACAGGCTCATCCGTGCGGAGTCTGTGCCGATGTAGTTGCCATCGAAGTTCATGCTGATGAGGCCAGAATCGTTTCCGGCTAATGAGAGGAATCCACCTCCGCCTACAGAGACATCTCTCTCGGCGTTGATGATTAGGTTATCGTCCTGCCCGTAGAGGTGGAAGAATGATGATCCATCAAAGTTCCCGAATCCCATGCTGATTCGGTTATCGCCGAGGTTCGTGCGCATGTTGATGACTGGGGATTGGGCTGGGGTTGCGACGAGGTTGAGCGGGCCGTAGGTGTCTTGGAAGAGGATGGCGTTGTCGTTGCGGTACGCGTCGTTGAGCGTGGTTCCGGAGTCCTCGGCGTATCCCGAACGCAGCGCGTAGTTGGCGAGTGTGGTTGGGGTGAGTTTCTGTCGTGGTTCGAGGATGGTGGTGCCGGTTTGTCCGGACTCGGAGATGCGGAGCTCGAGGTAGAGGGAGGTGTTGGTGTTGAAGATCAATCCGAACGCGGCAAACTCGATCTCGGTTGAGAAGAGTCCATCGGTGACCTGGACGTTGTTGACGGTGACGGTGCCGTTGGGGACCGGGGCGCCTCCGACCTCGTCGTCGTAGATGAGGAAGGTGATGTCGTAGAGCCCGTTGGCTGGGGCGCCGTTGTCGTTGAGTGTTCCTTGGTAGGTGAAGGAGTCACGGATGAACTGCGCGTGTGCGGTGGTTGCGGCGATGGACGAGGCCGCGATGATCGCGGCGGCGGTGAATGAACGGATCGACATGTTGAGACTCCCTCTGTCTACTCTTGGTACATATGAACGAACGGATCTGATTTTATGGAGATCGGGGTTGCTGAGCAAGTGAAAAATGGGGTTTCTGGTTGTTTGGTGTGCGCACCAAGGCACCCATCATCCCTGTGAGGGGATGATGAGTTCCTGTGTGCTTGTTTTGTTGATTGGATCAGTCGCGGGATTGGAGTTGTGTTTGCTCGTTGAGCTGCTGCTGCATCTGCTGCATCATGGTGCGCATCTCTTCGAGCTCGCGTTGTTGTCTATCTGCATTGGCTTGGAGCGCGGCGTTCTGCTCGGCGAGGATGTCGAGCTGGGTCATCGGTCCACGCGACGGGTTGAACTCGTCGGGGATGCTCTGCATCGACTCGATGCCTGACGCGCCGTAGGTGGTTGGGATAAAGATCGCGGAGAGCTGTTGGTCGAGGACGGTTGCGGTGGCGCCGTTGGTGTTGTTGAAGTCTCCGAGGAAGTAGTAGGTGTTGGTGCCGGGTCCAGCGGTGAAGATCGCGTGCGTGGTGACGGCGTGGTCGTAGGAACCGGTGGGCTGGTCGTGGTCGATGCGTGTTTCGAGGTCGAGGTTGTTCTGGAATGCGGTGCTGGTGTTTGAGACACCAAGATTGACCGAGCTTGAGTCTGCGCTTGAGCTCGCGCCGGTGAGGTGGACGATGGTCAGCTCTGCGGAAGCGATCACGAGGACATACCCGCTTGTTGGTGCGTCGATGGTGACGGAGGAGAGCACATCGGTGACCGACGGGTCCTGGGTCAGGTTCACGCTGGAGGTGACCGTGGTCTCGGCGACTCCCGGCTCGTTGGACATCTCGGTGGAGCTGATCGCGCCGATTGGAAGGCGGACCGATGCGTTCCCTGTTTCACTCGCGTCGAGGAAGATGGAGTTGACGCTGCCGAAAATGCTGATGCATGAATTTTGTGAGCCGTCTACATTGCCTTCGAGGAGGATGCCTGAGGAACCGTTGCTATTGCGGTTGATGACGAGGAAGCCGCCTCCTCCGGGTGAGATGTCTCTCTCGAGTCGTGCGAAGGATTCGTTTCCTGGTCCGACGAGATCGATGTATCCCGCATCGTATGTGCTGCCGTATCCGATCGTCGCTCGGCGTGCTCCGAAGTGGGAGTAGAAGTCGATGACCGGTGCTTGTCCTGTGGTTCCCCAGAGTTCGAGCGGGCCGTAGGTGCTTTGGAAGAGGATGGCGTTGTCGTTCTCGTACGCGTCTTCGAGCGAGGTTCCGGAGGAGTCCGCGTATGCGGATCGCAGCGCGTAGTTGGCGAGGGGCGCGGGGGTGAACTTCTGTCGTGGTTCGAGGATGGTGGTTCCGGGTTGTCCGGACTCGGAGATGCGGAGCTCGAGGTAGCGGGTGGTCGTGGTGTTGAAGACAAGACCGGCGACTCCGAAATCGACTTCGGTTGAGAAGAGACCATCGGTGACCTCGACGTTGTTGACGGTCACGGTGCCGCTGGCGATCGGGGTGCCTCCGGTTTCGGTGTTGTAGACGAGGAAGGTGATGTCGTAGAGGCCGTTGGCGGGAGCGCCGTTGTCGCTCAGTGATCCTTGGTAGGTGAAGGAATCAGTGATGAGCTGCGCGTTGGCAGTGGTTGCGGCGATGGACGAAGCCGCGATGATCGCGGCGGCGGTGAATGAACGGATAGACATGTTGTATATTCCCTCTGGTCTCTCTTTGGACTCTCTCTGCTGGTTCGCGTGATCAACACCACACGCGGGGCGGCATTATAAGTCGATCCGCGAATGTCAGCAAGGACAAACTTGGGTGCTCACACGGGTGAAAAAAGATGCGGCGAGCCGGGCTGTCGGAGTGAGGGGGAGGACTCGGACAGCGCTGTGGCTCGCCGCAGTAGTAGCTGATGGATTGGTCGACTCGCGTGTTGGGCGCTGCGAGGACTCGGCATCAGCTCCCGGACCTCTCGCTCGGTCCGGGTCTCTGGGGGGAGGGGGGGCTTTGGTCGTGTTCACAGATGGGATCACAGAACGGGATCGGTCGATCAGACGCGCTTGGTGTGCGTGGATGATCGCGCGTCAATGTGACGCTGGTGATCTGGTTCAGATGTTTCGGTTTGGCTGGGGCGCCTTGTTGGGGGGGCGCTTAGTTGGGGGGGGGCGCTTAGTGGAGGTCGCTTCGGAGGAGGAGGCGGCCCATGCGCTGACCCTGGATGCTCGGACGCAGAAGCACGCGCGTCTCGATGGAAGCACGTGCAGGTGCGTGCTCCTCGATCCGTGATGTCTTGGTTTGCGTCTTCATCATGCACCTCGCAGGGGCTTGTCCAGTTGCTCTCCGGCTGTGCTGGAGCAACTTGGTCAAAGAGAACATGCCACGGATATGACTGATTGCCAGAGTTTCGATTCTGGTTCGCTGAGGTTCTCGATTTGGAGTTCGTCTAGATCGGAGAGGTTCCCCAGATTGACAGGGTTGGGGTCTACTGACGCTTAGCGGGTGATTGGGTGTGCGGGTGGGGTCCGGTAAATGGGGTGTGGGGATGGCGCGATCGAGTCGTGTTGGACTCCTCGGGAACTAATGTTATTTGTACTTAGAAAACCCGCATGTTATGATCTTCGGCGAGATCCAAGGAGAGCGGCGCAGGACATGATTGCCAAACTCCCAGGTGAAGGAACTGCATTGAGCGAGAATGCATCGATGTGAAGCCAGGTGGTTATTTCTGCTACATCTTGGTTGATTCGGAGCGTTAGGTAGCTTTCTGTGCCGGTAGCTATGAACGAAGTTTGGAAGAGTTGCCACCCGGACGTTGCAACGACACCTGTTGAATAAATATTAGTGCCGAAGGCGTCAGGAGCATTTGAAACGCCGACCTCTAAGCCCGAGTCTCCTTCTGTGAACTCCCCCTCCACTCTTATTGCATAGAAGGAGAGCTCGTAGACTTTCCCGTCGATCAAAGGCGAGCTTAAGTCGAGCGAGAGGGCATCCTGACCATATCCGGATGCCAAACCTACTTTGTATTCCCCATCGATCGCAGTGGGTCCAAACTCTCCATCGCCTTGCATGATGTCGATCTGTTGGAGTCCTGTGCTGAATGCTGTGGAGTTGGACATCGTGCTCGTATACTCGGCGTTATCCAAGTTATAGATCGTGCCTTCAGCGGAGTTGTCTTCAAAGCTGCCATTGACGATGAGATTCGGTCCAGCGAAAGCAACGCTCGCGACTGAACCCGATGCGACCAAGACGATTTGTGCGATATTTTTCAACATACGCTCCCAAGCACTGTCATTCTGTCCCCATGGATCTCAAGAACGTGCTCACGAACTGAGAGACAGAACGAATGTAAGAATACTTCACTCTTTCATTTCTGCCACTCAATATGGGGTTTCTGTTCATATTTCGTGCAAAAACGGTTTGCGTAGCGGGTCCATTTTGGGCTTCGCCGGGAGCGAGTGACATCTGGGTTTGAATCACCGCTTTTGTGCGCACAGATGTGCGGCGCTTTGCTCGCGCGAATCTGAGATTCCAAAATTAATTTTGTACCTATATAGGCGACCACCCCCACTGCTGCTGGTTTTGGTGTCGAGTGACCGGGTTTGTGCGCACAGATCTGTCCGTTGGGTCCATCTGGTAGAGCGCGTCATGGGGACGCGCGCGAAGGACTCGAAGGAGATAGATATGAGCAGGGAAGATGCATTCCAAGAAGTGACCGACACCAACCAGACCGATGATCGCAGCGTCGTCATCAAGTCGATGAACCAGTACAGGACCACGCCGATCCGTTGGCTCGAAGATGGACGCATCGCGCTGGGGAAGCTCACGCTCATCGCGGGAGATCCGGGACTCGGGAAGTCCTTCATCACACTCGACATGGCGGCGCGCGTCTCGCGTGGAGCGCTCCCTCGCAGAGCACAGATCTCAGGCGACGGCTCGCATGAGCCTGCGAACAACGCCAAACCCTACGCGGGACACCTTGTCGATTGTGGGCAGGTCGTGCTGCTCAACGCGGAGGACGACGCGGGCGACACGATCAAGCCTCGCTTGGAAGCGATGGGCGCGGACCTCTCGCGGATCCATCTGTTCGAGGGGGTCGTGCAGCCGATGGGGCGGTGCGTGAATCTCACGCAACTGGATACCGATATCCGCCTGCTCGCGCAGACGCTCAAGAACATCAGCGACCTCCGCCTCATCATCATCGATCCCATCAGCGCGTACATGGGCAAGACCGATTCGCACAACAACGCCGATGTCCGATCGGTCCTCGCGCAGCTCGCGCGTCTGGCGCAGTGGACAGGCGCGGCGGTCGTCTGCGTGACGCACCTGAACAAGGACGCGGGGGGCAAGCGTGCGATCTATCGCGCGATGGGATCGCTTGCATTTACTGCGGCGGCGCGAGCCGTGCATCTGGTGAGCAAGCATCCCGACGATGCGAGCAAGCGTGTGGTCGCTCCGGTGAAGAACAACCTGAGCGAGGAGTCGTCGCCTCGCGTGTACCGGATCGACGAGGGCAAAGTCGTGTGGCTCGATGAAGACATCGAATGGGACGCGGACTCGATCGAGCAAGCGTTCGACGGCGCGAAGTCCACGCCCAGCGCGATGGAGGAGGCGAAGCGGTTTTTAGAGGAGGCGCTGGGGGAGGGTCCTGAGCTGGCAACGAAACTGCGGGAGGATGCGGAGGGGAATGGGATTTCGTTCATCACACTCAAGCGTGCGAAACGCGCCTTGGTGATTGAGTCTTATAGACG
This sequence comes from Phycisphaerales bacterium, assembly GCA_965250055.1. Lineage (GTDB taxonomy): Bacteria > Planctomycetota > Phycisphaerae > Phycisphaerales > UBA1924 > UBA1924. Next base: position 1,430,311 of record OZ252285.1, read on the forward strand.
CGACGGCGAATGGTACTGGGTGATCCGCAACGACGAGGACGATGCGCCGAAGGACGCGATGCCGATTCAACCAGAGCCGGACGAGCTTGTGTATCAAGACCACGAGGACGACGAGGGCGATCTCCGCGAACTCGCACGACTGCATGGATACGAGGACAATGGATTCATCGAGTGAACACAGGCAAGGGGATCATCTCCTCACCCAGAGGATGATCCCCTTGGGTTTTGAGACTCTTAAAGAGCTTTTTAGAGAGTTTTAGAGAGGAAGAAGATCAAGGGGATCATTCCCTGGGGGAGGGAATGATCCCCTTGAGTTGGTTGGAAGTGGTGATTTGGAAGGGTGGCGTGGAGGTGTTGTCTTCAACTCCTCCACGACTCTTGCATTCCTGGACAAACGAAGACATGCAGGAGCCGAAGACGGCACCTACATGCCACCCGCCGACACCCGGCTCATTAACTAAAGACGAGCTGCCACAATGTCGCCTATCCAAAGCACACCGCGAAGTACACCAAAGATGAAAAATATACAAATGACATACTTTAGAGATGCCCACTTCAACTCGAACGGGATGTCAAGATTACGAATTTTAGGTCCCTTCATCAAATCACCTTCTGCAACGAATCCTTGATTCGCTGACTATGGATGAAGATCTCATCTACTGATGCGATTGGTATCTTCTCTTCCTCGCGTTTGTCGTTGAAGACGCCTAGATACTTCTGCTTGCGGTTGAAATGAAGTCGACAGATTGGTTTGCGGTTGTTATCGTCAAGCAACACGCCGAAGTACGACTGGACATCACGGGCACAAATCCGCTTTGGCTCGACTTCGGTGCTCAGGATAGCCTTGATCGCATAAAATCCGTTGAGTTCTTCTTCTGTTGAGACAACCTCATCCGACTCCTTCGAAGGAGTTTCAACCGTTTGTTCCTCTTCCTGACTGGATTGGATAGCCGATCTGAGTCTGGATTCAATGCTGCCATTGATATGGTCGAGTATCGCAGCACGCACGATGGGACGGTAGCGATCGAGAACATTCTGACGCATCGGACCGTTGTGAATCGGATCAGCAAAGAAGCGAACAAGATCATCTGATGGGTTACTCAGTTCCTTAGAAAAACGCTCGCGAATCTGTGATTTGGCGTAAAGCATCGCGGCATCAGCGAGCACTGAGTCCAGACTGAAGTTGTCTTTGGTGAATGGAGCGATTCGGTCAGCACCATCTTTGGTCAGCCGATCGAGATTCAAAACAAGAAACGGCTTGCTGTCCAAGATGTTGGATTCGATCAAATCAGAGTAAAAGCGGTAAATGACCCCATCTGTCAGCACCGCGATGCGTGCTTTCGTTGTGCTGAAATAGCGATACAACTGCGAACTGTATGAATCGAGCTTCGCTCCCATCGGTTTGCACTCGAATAGGATGATGGGCATCCCATCTTGGCAGATCGCGTAATCGACTTTCTCACCCTTCTTGATTCCTACATCAGCAGTGAACTCAGGGATCACTTCCTTCGGATTGAACACATCGTATCCGAGCTCTCGAATCATCGGCAGTACCAATGCTGTCTTGGTCGCTTCTTCAGTCATTGAAGAGCCACGCACATGATCGAGTCTTTCCGCGAGTGATGAAAGTCGTTCGTACATATAAAAATCCCTTTCTAATACATGATAGCAATCTGAGAGAAACTCAAATGCCACCATCCTATACTAGGCCCCTGTTAGCCCCTCAGAACCCCCTCATAACCCCTCCCCAATCCTTGACATCCACCCCCTTCTCGCCTTCAATCCTTTCCCCTTGGGCATCGTGCCCGGGCCAAGCCGTCGGACCGAAGTCTCGGCCACCCGACATGGTCGCCCCCCCAAAGTAAGACAGGGGAGGCACCGTAGAGGAAATGGTTCCCAAACCACTCCACTGCGGACGGAAGTGCAGCGCAGAGCGCTGTCAGAAAGGAAAGCCGCTATGGCTACATACACAGGACCAAAGGTCCGTCTCTCGCGTCGTGTTGGTGTCCCCATTTGTGACACACCAAAGCACACCTCAAAGCGTCAGCTCACCCCTCCAGGTATGCACGGCTTCCGTGGTCGCCGTCTGCGTGACTACGGCATCCGCCTCGTAGAAAAACAAAAGCTCCGCTACCACTACAACATCCTCGAGAAGCAGTTCCGCCGCACTGTTGAAGAAGCGAAGTCCAAGCAAGGCAACTCGGGCGATGTCCTCATGCAGCTCCTCGAGCGTCGTCTGGACAACGTTGTCCGCCGTACTGGGATGGTCCGCACCATCTGGTCCGCGCGTCAGCTCGTTTCCCACGGCCACGTCCTGGTCAACGGTCACAAGTGTGACATCCCATCGCGTCGTCTGGACGTCGGTGATGTGATCACGGTGAAGCCGAAGATCGAGAAGGTCGTCCGCGAGAACATGGAATCCATGGGCGGCCACGAGGTCCCAGGTTGGATCGCGTTCAACCCATCGGAACTCAACACCAAGATCGCGGCCCTCCCAACCAAGGACCAGATCCCGTTCGATGTGAACACCAACCTCATCATCGAATTCTATCGATAACCCCCCCAAAGTTTGGAACACGCGATGCGGGATGCCTCTGGTATGCTTTGCACCGCGAACCAAGGCTTTGGAGACCATGCGAATCATGCGAATCCTCGGCCAACGCCGGGGATTTGCTTTTTGATCGTTCATATGATCGACCAGCGTGTTCAATGCTTGGACGCGACCCAACTGCACCGATAGCACGGAGCCGACATGCTCAAGTTCATCCGCAAGTACCAACTCATCATCCTCGCGATCGGCGGCTCGCTGCTGATGGTTGTGTTCCTCTTCCAGCCGATCATCGGGAAGCTCTCCCCTGATCCACGCAAAGCGACCGTCTCCACACTCGCAGACGGAACCAAGTTCAACGGCTTCGACTACCAACGCGCGACCTTCGACCTCGCGGTCATCAAACGCGTCTCCCCGCTCCTCCTCCTCCCCACCCAACAAGGCGGACTCGGGATCGACCAATCCTCCAGCGGCGATGAAGCAGAACTCCACTGGATGCTCCTGAGCAAAATGGCAAGCGACGCGGGACTCGTCGGAGACGCGGGAGAAGGCATCACCTGGATCCCAGAACTCGCACGACGCAACGCCGCGTTCCAGATCCAGCAGCAGGTCCAGCAGGGACTGCTGCAGCTCAACAGCGAAGCGGAGTTCAACCAAGCCGTCGCTTCGCTCTCGCCTCAGTACGAAGCGCCTCTGCAACGCAACGTCGCGATGGCGTCCGGCATGTCCCAGGGAGCGACAGAGAGCGACGTCTACCGCACCCTCGCGACCGCTCGCGGGATCGAGCGACTGTTCCGCGTCTACTCGTCCGTCCCGTCCTACTCGGATATTGGCGCGATGCAAGCCGCGAAGCAGCGGTACGACGCGATCGCCGTGGACGCGGTGATGATCAAGGGATCCGCGATCGCTCCAGCGATCGAGGACCCAAGCGACGAGCAGCTCCAAGCGTTCTTCGATGAGTACAAAGCGGATGCGCCTTCGGACAACGATTTCGCGATCGGATACACGCAGCCCATTCGCGTCAAGCTGGGTTGGCTGACCCTCGATCGTGCCGCGATCGCTGCGAGCGTTGAGATCGACCGCGTCGAGCTCAACAAGATCTGGCGCACCGATCACCAGCTCCCACAAGACCAGCAGCGCTACCCAGGTGACTTCGCGGGAGAGCGCCTCAACATCGAACGCGCCTACCGCACCGATCGCGCGATGGACCTCATGGTCGAAGCGGACAAGATCATCCGCTCCCAGATCATCCGTGCGACCCGCGTCCTCGAGAAAGACGGCGAGCACTTCATCCTCCCAGAAGACTGGTCCACCACGCGTCCAACGCTCGAATCCATCGCCCAATCCGTCGTCGATGGAATCCAGGAACAACTCAGCACACAGGTCCCGCTCCCAAGCGTCGAGACCCACACCGATCGCTGGCTCAACGCGATGGAGATCTCCACGCTCCCAGGTTACGGCGCCTCCAACTACCGCGTCGGACAGCGTCAGCTCCCGTCCTACCTCATCCCGCAAGGGATCGGTGATCCCGACTTCGCGCAGCTCATGCACGTCCAGGAGGGCATCCACCTCGTCGATCCCGCAGCGGAAGACGCGCAGGGGAACCGCTACTACGCGATCTTCTACGAGGTCAAACCAGCGGGACCAGCCGACAGCATCGAAGACGTCGGACGCGACCGCGTCGTCAACGACTACAAGAGCGTCAAAGCGTTCGAGCTCCTCAGCGAGAACCTCAGCAGCATCACCGAGCTCGCGCAAACCTCCGCGGACCTCGCTCCAGCGATCAGTCTCGCGATGGACCTCGGTCCAGAGGACGCGACACGTCCAGGGGTCGCACGCAATCTGCTCGTGACGCAGGACAACGTCGCGCGTGGTCGCCTCGCGACCTTCGTTGAGCCGGGACTCAACTCCGAAGCGTTCCGCGATGCGATCCACGAAGCCGCTGCGGGACTCGATCCGCTCGCGACTCCAGAAGAGATCTCAGCGTCACCGATCTTCGTCAGTGCCGTGGTCCCGAGTTCCAAAGGCATCGCGCTCGCGAAGGTCGTCGCCCCTCGTCCAATGACGCAGGAAGTCTTCGACATCAACCTCTACCAGATCCTCGCGGGACAAGGCCGCCGGGACATTCAAACAGCAATCGACGAATCCGGAGAGTCCCCCTTCACCCTCGAAACACTCTCCGAGCGACTCGGATACATCCGCGTCAAGAAGCGTCAAGGCGAAGAAGACACCGCACCAGCGGAGTCAGAATCAGACACCGAGACCGCAGAGTCCTGATCCTTCAGACGCTCATCCACCCCGCTCATCCACCACCGATGAGCGTCACGATCTCGACGCGTTGTCCATCCTGAAGCACAATGGAAGCTCGTTCCCGATTGGGGACGAGTTCTTTATCTACTTCCACCGCACACACCGCGTCGCTCATCTCAAGCAGCGACAGCAGCTGCTCGATCGTTGTCCCCTCAGGGAGCTCGCGTGCTTCGCCGTTGACTGTGCATTGGATTGGGCTGCTCATTCTGCTGCTCCCACATCAAGCATCCGCAGCGCCAGCTCGACCGCTTGCGTGCGGACGTCGTGACGATCCCCCTCGTACTCAGCGAGCGTGCACTTGACCTCGTGGTTCCCCTTGGTCGCGAGTCCGAACCAGACCGTCCCGACTGGTTTGTCCTCGCTTCCACCATCGGGACCCGCGATGCCGGTGATCGAGACACACCGATCGACCCCCAGCACGCTCATCCCCCCCATCGCCATGTGTGCTGCGACTGGACTGGAGACCGCGCCGTGCTTGTCGAGCGCTTCGCGATCGACCCCAACCAAGCGGACCTTGGTCTCGTTGGAGTAGGTCATGAGTCCGCCTGCAAACGCGTCGGACGATCCAGGGATTGAAGTCAGGACCGATCCGAGCATCCCTCCGGTGCACGACTCGACGCATCCGAGCGTCACGCCTTGTGATTTAGCGTGCTCGATGACCTGCGTCGCGAGTTCGATGATCGCCTCGTCGATCTCCATCATGATTGGAAAACCCCATCGAACAGCTCAGGGATCCCCTGCGCGTGCGTCGCGACGGTCTCGAAGATCGGCGTCTTGCCTGCAATCTCGCGGAGATCACGCACGAGGATATCCTCACCAGGATGATCCGCTTTGTTGCACACGAACACATCCGCGATCTCGAGGATCCCCGCTTTGTCCATCTGCACCGCGTCGCCCATGCCAGGCGTCAGCACGACGACCGTCTGATCCACATAATCACGGATCATCGTCTCGTTCTGTCCCGCGCCGACCGTCTCGACGAACACTGTGTCGTACGCCTGCTCCCCTTCAAACGCGCCACCGATGAGTTCGACCGCGTCTTGCAAGCCGTGGTAGTCCTCGCCTCGGATCGCGAGCGAGCGATAGAACACGTGCTCTCCGAGCGTGTTGAAATCCACACGCAGTCGATCACCAAGCAACGCGCCCGACGTAATCGGACTCTTGGGATCAAACGCGATCACGGCACATCGTCCAATGCTCGGATCCTTCTTCGCACGCACCGCGTGCTCCCGCACCAGCTGCGCCACCAGCGTGCTCTTTCCCGCGCCAGGGGATCCAGTGAACCCAATCACGTGCTTGGGACGACGACGCTTCGCATCGCTCCGCATCTCCTTCTCATCGTGCATGAGCGAGATGTCCCGAGCGAGCTGCGCCGAGCCGTGTCCCGAAGGAACCTGATGATCCTGCGCCTTCACATCCGCTTTGACCGCGTTGACGATGTCGAGCAGACCAGTCCCAGTCGGGAAGCACTCCTGCACCCCCATCTCCTTGAGCGCTTCGACATCTTCTGCTGGGAGGATCCCACCCATCAGCACCGGGATATCGCTGCGTCCGACATCCTTGAGTGCTTGGATCAGGTTCTTCCCGAGCACGAGGTGCGAGTTGGACATCATCGAAGCCGCGATGCAATCGACGTCTTCGTCGCGAGCGGAGATCGCGAGCGACTGAGGGGTCTGCCACAGTCCCGAGTAGATTACATGCACCCCAGAGTCCCGCAATGCGCGAGCGATGACCTTGACCCCGCGATCATGCCCATCGAGTCCCATCTTCCCGAGCAGCACGCGCGGGCGATGATCCAGATCAGCGCACCGATCCATCTTCTCAAACTCGCTCGTCGCTGCTCCAAGTTGCTGTGCCATATTCGTCGTCCTCGCATCTACCCATTCGCGTGATCTTCACTTTGGGGGGGGTTTGGGGGGTGGAAGGGATTCTATGCGTCAAAAGGGTGGCCCGACGCATCGGTCTTCCGATGCTTCGGGTCTTTGAAATACCCCACGCCCACAGATCCCGAAGGAGCCAAAGTCGGCTCCGTCGGGCCACCCATCACTTCATCAACCCGCTTGACTCCAGTCGCATCACCAAGCGAACCCAGTAGGTCATCATCACCCCCCAGTGATGATGATCTTCTTGGTTCGCTCGCACGCAGGACCCAAAGAATCCGCCCTCTCGACCGCGCAATCCCCCTCCATACACACACAATCGGGTTCCGATAAGACGCTTGAATTTCCTTGTGCCGAAGCTCGAAATCGAGTAGCTTGGTCGTTCACAGAGCCATCGAGAAGAGGAGCGGCCCACATGAAGTCCCTGAACACCATCGTCCTCAGCGCGATCATTGCCTTGATCGTGTTGTGCTCATCGAACGCAAGCGCCCAGCCGTTCATCCAGATCGAGTTTGTTGGACAAGCACAGTCGGACTCCAAACTCCTCCACCCCATCGGACTCCGCGCTATCTTCGACACCAGCGCCCAGCCCATCGAACCCAACATCTTCGAGCCCGTCAGCGCCGAGGTCGTGCCGTGGTGGTCCTACCCCGGCACGCGATACAACCCCGACCTCGCGCTGCCTGTGGTGACAAACAACATCGCGATCGAGTACCAACCCGCACAAGACGCCCAGTTCCGTTACTACCCCGACCTCAAAATCTACGAGATCAGTCTCGAACACGACGGATTCAACTACACCGTCCAAGTCCAAGGCACCAAGCCCGGACTCACCGCCAATATGAAATCACTCCCAGCAAGCTCCGACGACTACGGCGTCTCACTCCCAAACATGCAAGGGTTCATGCCACGACGGATCGAATACATCGCCAACGGCCCGGAAGGATCGTTCGCAACCGCCAAGTGGAGCAACCCCATCCAAGACCTCATCAACACCACCGGACACCTCCAGGTCAGGGTCACACGCGTCGAGAACCCCAACGCCGATGAATGCATCGCCGACCTCAACAACGACGGCCAGCTCAACTTCCTCGACATCTCCGCATACCTCCAACTCTTCAGCACCGGCTGCCCGTAATCAGCCCCTCCCTGAACCAAGCAGTCATCCAAGCAACCAACCAAGTAGGTCATCATCACCCCCCAGTGATGATGACCTTCTTGGTTCGCACGCACTGCAGAACACCTGGATCATCCGCACAGGCCACAAATTTTGATTGCGGTGGATCTCAATTTCCATTAGAGTCTTGATTCCTGTTTTCATGAATCTGAAAGGACCAGAATGAAGTCTGTATACACTCTCGCGCTCAGCGCGATCATCGCGCTGTGCTCGTTCCCACTCGCCGCCCACGCCCAGCCGTTCCTTGAGTTCACCGTCATCACCAGCGGCCCAAGCGTCAGCGCCAACGGGAACTTCAACTCGATGATCAGCTTCGTCGTCGACGCGAGCGACCCAGACCAAGCCGTCATCCCCAGCACCATCCACGCCACATCCTCAAGCCCCGCAAACGAGAGCCTCACCGCCGGGACCGTCGCCGTCCAGATCCAGCACTTCCGAGTCGAAGACGGGACGGCAGCCCTCACCTACACCAGCACCGACGGCTCACTCAACGGGCTCAGCATGATCTTCCACGAAGGAGGCCCAAGCCAAGACCCCGACGAGTCGCTCCCCGATGACCCAGCCGTCTACACCGGATGGCCCTCCGCGATCGCCAACTCAACTGTTGGAGGCTTCCTCTATCAACTCAACTACGACAACGGCTTCACCAACTCGGGCATCTTCAACATCTCCGTACGCGAGGTCCCAGACCCCAACCCAAGCACCGAACCCGAGTGCGCCGCGGACATCAACAACGACGGCAAACTCAACTTCCTCGACATCTCCGCATACCTACAGCTTTACGGCGACGGCTGCCCGTAACGAACCCCTCCCGGCAATATCAAGAAACCAAGAAGTGTGACATCCACCCCACCAAAGGGTGGATGGCACTCTTCGTTTTCATACACAAACTCCCCACTCCGGACTAGAATCCCAACCCATTCAACCCACGAACCGAGGAGATCACAATGAGCACAGACCACGGCATCAACACCATCGGAGTCATCGGTTCCGGACAAATGGGAGGCGGGATCGCCCAGGTCGGAGCCGTCTCCGGATTCAATGTCGTCGTCTACGACCAAGCCGAAGCCGCGCTCTCCAAATGCGGCGCCCTCCACGACAAACTCCTCGCTCGCGCCGTCGAAAAAGAACGCATGACCCAAGACGAAGCGACCGCCGCCAAGGATCGCATCACCTACGCGTCCGACCTCTCCGCGCTCGACTCCTCCGACATCGTCATCGAAGCGATCGTCGAGAACGCGGACATCAAGAAGGACCTCTTCGCCAAGCTCGCCGAGAAGTTCACAGGGAACCAGATCATCGCGTCCAACACCTCGTCGATCTCCATCACTGATCTTGCGACCAGTGTTGGCGACGCCGCGGACCGATTCATCGGGATGCACTTCTTCAACCCAGTCCCAGTCATGAAACTCGTCGAGGTCATCAACGGCCTCGCAACCTCCCAAGAAACCACCGACCGCGTCCTCGCGCTCTCATCAGCGATGGGTAAGGTCGCGGTTCCCGCGAACGATCGCGCGGGGTTTGTGTCCAACCGTATCCTCATGCCGATGATCAACGAAGCGTTCTACACCTGGATGGAAGGCGTCGCAGAACCAGAACACATCGACGAGATCATGAAGCTCGGGATGGCGCACCCAATGGGACCGCTCCGCCTCGCTGACTTCATCGGACTCGACACCTGCGAGCACATCATGGAAGTCCTCGCCGAGGGACTCAACAACCCACGCTACCGCGCGTGCCCACTCCTCAAGCAACTCGTCACCGCCGGACGCTTGGGCAACAAGACCGGCCACGGTGTGTTCGATTACTCCAAGTAAAGACCAATGAAACAAGCCCCGCTTCTCTCCTCCCCCACGCCTGTGGGGGAGGTGTCCGCGTCTTCGCGGACGGAGGGGATCTTGGTTGACTGCGATTGAGAAGACCCCCTCCGCCCTCCGGGCACCTCCCCCGGAGGCCCGGGGGAGGAGAGTTCAACATCCCCGAGTTCGCCGAATACAATCACCCATGCCGACACGCCAGCAAATCCAGAAGCTGCTCGATCTCGAGCCCAACGATCCGTTCATGCTCTACGCGATGGCGCAGGACTACGCGAAGACCAGCGAACACGAGCAAGCGGTCGAGTTCTACAAGAAGACCATCGAAGCCGACGCGGACTACAGCTACGCGTACTACCACATGGCACGCTCCCTCGAAGCGCTCGACCGCAACGAGGACGCCGCCAAAATCCTCGATGAGGGGCTCGAAGCCGCCAAACGCAGCAACGACGCGAAAGGCATCAGCGAGATCAGTCAATACCGTACAATGTTCCCATGAGCCGAGGCTATCGCCAAAACTACAAGTCCCGCAAACCAACCCCCAAGGACATCCCGACCGACGGCTCCGCCTCCATCACCTCCCTCCGCCCCTGCTCGGATCAACCAGACCAACTCTCCGTCCGCGTCGATCGCGTGCTCATGGGACGCATCGAGCACACGACAAAGATCAAGCACAAACTCAAAGTCGGAGACGCATGGACCGAGGACCTTGCTGAGTCACTCCACACCGAGCTCACCCGATCCCGCGCGTACCGATCCGCGACGCGCATGCTCGGCGCTCGCGCCAAATCCGCACAAGACCTCAAGCGAGCACTCCAACGCAAAGGCAACGACCCCGAAGCGATCGACTACGCGATCCATCGACTCACCGAGCTCGGAGTCCTCAACGACCGCGAGTACGCCGGGATGCGAGCGCGATCGATCATCCGCTCCAAACCAGCGGGACGCCGATTCATCGAAGCCAAGCTCCGAGAGAAAGGCATCGAGTCCTCCATCATCCGCGAGACCCTCGACGAAGAACTTCAAGACAGCGACCCCAAAGCCGACGCTTTGAACCTCGCACGAAGGATGCACCGCTCCCTCGCGAGCATCGACGATCCCGAAGTCCGCAAGCGAAGACTGATCGGCAGACTCGCCCGAAGAGGGTTCGACCACGACGCGGTCCGCAACGCTGTGGAAATCGTTGAGCGCGAGTTCAACAACCAGTAGCACCGAGCGGACCCAGTAGATCATCATCACCCCAAGTGATGATGGTCTTCTTGGTCCGCCGTGAAGCACCAAAGCAAGACAGCAAAAAGAGCAACGCTCGAAGCGTAACTCCGAGCGTTGCTCAAGTGACCCCAGCGGGATTTGAACCCGCGTTCCCAGGATGAGAACCTGGTGTCCTGGACCAGGCTAGACGATGGGGCCGTCACCAAATCAGTTCCCACGCGCGTCAAACACACGCGGGCAGAGATTCTAGTCCCCCACTCGTTCTTGAACCAAGCCGCCCCTAACAATCACGCATGACCACTCCACCCTCATCTCCCCCGCCGCCACCGCCTTCGGACAATCACATCGAGCGGAACCACCACCCAGTGTCGCTCCCAGCAGCAACCAAAGACGCGCCGGCACGTCTGTTCTTCGGAGGATCCTTCGACCCACCACACCTCGCCCACACCACCCTCGCGGACCAAGCCGCTCAGCAGCTCGAGATCGCTCTGGGACTGACGCCCAACACCTGTCCGCTCATCTATGTCCCCGCGTCGCGCTCGCCGCACAAAGACACCGCGCCGACCCCGGACCAACATCGCGTGGAGATGCTCAAGCTCGCGATCGATTCCATCGAGCGTCCAGCAACCGTCTGGACGCAGGAACTCGCCGATGGTTTGCTCAATGAAAACAAACCCAGTTACTGGGCCGACACCTGGTCCATCGTGCGTCTCATGCACACCACAGGCACCAACCACTTCCTCATCGGCGCCGATCAAGCCCTCTCGATGCACCGCTGGCATCGCTACACCGAGTTCTGGAGGGATGCCGTCGTCATACTCCGAGGCAACGACGATCCCGATGAATCTGTTTCCACCCTCATCAGCAATCTCGACGAGCTCGGCATCTGGGACACCAACGACCTCCACCACTGGGAACAATCCTGCATCGAGCTCGAAACACTCCCCTACTCTTCAACCAGCATCCGTCAGCAGCTTGCGGACCTCGATCGATCCAAAGAAAAACCCCAAGACGAGTCTCACATAGTGGGCCTCGACTCGGGGGTACTTTCATACATCATCGAACACGGCTTGTACCGCGAACTCGATTAAGCCATGCAGGGTTCAGCGTTCTTGACCGCTGCTTTGAGCGCGTCCGCCTTGTCCGTGCGTTCCCATGGGAAGAACCATGTGCCGTTCTTCTCGACCGCTGTGCGTCCGAAGTGGCCGTGACGCGCCGACTTGCGGTAGATCGGCTTGCGCAGATCCAGCGAGTCGATGATCCCACGCGGAGTCAGCGGGAAGACCTCACGGACCGCTTTGGCGATCGCTTCTTCCGAAACTTTCGAAGTCCCGAAGGTCTCAACGAACACGCTGGTCGGTTCCGCGACACCGATCGCGTAAGAAAGCTGAATCTCGCACTCATCCGCGAGGTCCGCCGCGACGATGTTCTTCGCGATGTAGCGCGCCATGTACGCCGCGGAGCGGTCAACCTTGGTGGGGTCCTTACCAGAGAACGCGCCACCGCCGTGACGACCACGCCCGCCGTAGGTATCGACGATGATCTTGCGGCCTGTGAGACCCGCATCGCCGTGTGGTCCGCCGAGCTCGAAGCGACCGGTCGGATTCACGTGGATCGTGATCCCTGGATTCCACAGCTCGCCGAGGACAGGCTTGATGATCTGATCGATGACCTGATTGCGGAGCTCGTCCTGACGATCGTTCCACGTCTTGTCGTGCTGGGTCGAGATCACAACAGTGTCGATCCGGACTGGTTTGCCGTTGTCGTACTCGACCGTCACCTGGCTCTTCGCGTCTGGACGCAGTCCAGGGATGATGTCTCCCTGACGCACTTCCGCTTGACGAGCGACGAGCTTGTGGCTCAGCATGATCGGGAGCGGCATCAGCTCATCAGTCTCCTTGCACGCGAATCCGAACATCATGCCCTGATCGCCCGCACCCTCCTTGTTGACACCCATCGCGATGTCAGGGGACTGCTGGTTGATCGAGACGAGCACGGCACACGACTCAGCATCGAACCGCATATCGCCGTCGGTGTATCCGATATCGCGGATCACATTGCGGACCGTCTCCGGGATATCGACATACGCCGTCGTCGTGACCTCTCCCGCGATGACCGCCATCCCTGTGGAGACCAGCGTCTCGACCGCGACGCGGGAGTGCGGGTCTTTCTCGAGCATCGCGTCGAGGATCGCATCGGAGATCTGGTCGGACACCTTGTCGGGGTGACCCATGGAGACGGATTCGGAGGTGAAGAAATGTGACTCTGGCATGTATGGTCCTCGTGTCGTTTTGTTGATCTTGTAGTATACGAACTCCAACCCCGATATGCACATTCCCGGCGGGGTCATTTCTTTTGCCCCTCGCTCATTTCAACCGCATACGCTTGGGTATGCCCGCATCGACCAAGAGCCGTCATCGCAAGCCCGGTCCTCGCAAGTCCGGCTCTCAAAAGCCCTCTGGTTTGACCTACGCCGATTCTGGTGTCAGCATCGAAGCAGGGGACAAGTTCGTCGGCTCCATCGGATCGCTGCTCCGCAGAACACACGGACAACGCGTCATCGATAACCCCGGCGGATTCGCGGGCTTACTGCGTCTGGACTACAACGAACAGCTCTTCAAACACAACTACACCGATCCAGTCCTCGTCGCGTGCGCCGATGGGGTCGGGACCAAGGTCCACCTCGCGATCGAGATGGGCAAACACGACACCGTCGGGATCGACCTCGTCGCGATGAACGTCAACGACCTGATCGTGCAGGGCGCTGAGCCCCTGCTCTTCCTCGACTACATCGCGGTCCACACAGTCGAGCAGGACGTGCTGCATGACCTGGTCCGAGGAATCTCCGACGGATGCAAGCAAGCGGGATGCGCCCTGATCGGAGGCGAGACCGCGGAGATGAACGATCTGTACAAACCAGGGGACTACGACCTCGCGGGATTCAGCGTCGGTGTCGTCGAACTGAAAAAAGCAACCGATCCGATGCGCGTCGAGCCGGGGGACATCGTGCTGGGACTCGAATCCTCAGGGGTCCACTCCAACGGCTACTCCCTCGTCCGCTCCGTCATCAAGCACGCGAAACTCAAGCTCGACAAGGTCTACCCAGAACTCGATCCCGATCGCACGCTCGGAGAAGTCCTCCTGACCCCAACACGAATCTACGCCGACTCGATCGTCAAGCTCCTCCGCATGTACAAGGTCAAGAAGGTCATCTCGGGGATGGCGCACATCACCGGAGGTGGTCTGGAGGGCAACCTCAACCGAGCGCTCCACGGCAAGGTCGATGCGTCCATCAACCTCAAGAGTTGGGACACCCCCAAGGTCTTCGAGTTCCTCCAAGAACAGGGTGGCATCGACGACGAGGAGATGCGAAAGGTGTTCAATATGGGGATCGGGTACTGCCTCGTCGTGCGTCCGACCTTCGCCGACGGCGTCAAACGCAAGCTCGAGAAACTCGGCGAATCCGTCCATGTCATCGGCAAAATCACGAAGGGCAAAGGGGTCGTCAAGCTCAAAGGCACCTGACTCGCCTCCATCCTCTTCGTAACCCACTCTCAATACTCAAGTTCAATATCCCGCATTCCAGACATGGGGTATTTGCACCAACCCTTCGTCTCCAGTAGGATGGCACGAGGGACACTACTCATCCTGTAACAACAACGCAGGGTCCATCACAAAGCACTGGAGCAATCTCATGGGCATGATCAAAGAGTTTAAAGAGTTCGCCATCAAAGGCAACATGGTCGACATGGCCGTCGGCATCATCATCGGCGGCGCGTTCGGGCTGATCATCAAGTCGCTGATCGCGGACGTCATTATGCCGCTCGTCGGCTCAGTCATCGGCGATGTCGATTTCACGAACATGTACTACCCACTCGCCGAGGGCGTAGAGAAGGGTCTGTCACTTGAAGAAGCACGCGCTCAAGGTGCCGTCTTCGCATACGGCAACTTTATCACCGTGCTCTTCAACTTCCTCATCCTCGCGTTCGTGATCTTCATCATGGTCAAGATGATCAACAAAGCGAAGAAGAACTTCGAGAAGGAAAAAGAAGCCGCCCCGCCACCAGCACCCGCTGCTGAGGTGGTTCTCCTCGAAGAGATCCGCGATCTGCTCAAGAAAGACTAAGAGCAACCGATCGAACTTCATAGGCCCGGCTCCACGCCGGGTTTTTTAATTCGCCGCGTCCCCGAGCTTCTTGAGCCGATCAAGACGTTCCGACTCATTCGCACTGAGCCAGACATCCTTCGAGAGCATCGCGTGCGCTTTGGCATAGTGCGGACGCGCCTCGTCAGCACGATCGAGCGCCAGCAAGCATTCACCGAGTTCTTCGTAGACATACCCGTCTGCTTCGGGGTTTGTCGCGAGTTCTTGCTGTGCTCTGAGCGCTTCGTCGATTCTCCCAAGCGAACGCAAGCAGCGAGCGATGCACCAGCGAGCGATACGGATCGCGGATTCATCCCCTTGCTTGATGCGCACCCGCAGCGCCGTCTCGAAGTGATCCAGCGCCTGCTCAAACTGCCCCGCATCATGGAGGGACCATCCGATGTTGTTCAGGAGCGAGCCGCGCCATGCTCGTGCATCGGATTGCTCAGACGACATCGCGAGTGCCAATGCCCTGCTGTTCCACCCCATACCGTCTTCACCATCAAGAACGATCCCGAGCATGTGGGCCGCGTCCACGGCGAGTCCATCCAGCCCCTTCTCACGCGCCACATCCCACGCGGATTCAAACTCCGGCGCGGACTGGTCGCGCTTCCCAGACGAGTTCAGCAGCCGACCACGCTCTAGCGAGAGACGCGTCTGGAGCTCTCCATCACTGTCGGCAGCTGGTGACTCGATCGAGTCGAGCAGCCGCTGAGCGAGCTCAAACTTCCGCTGGAGTCCCAGCGCCCGCGCCTGCTGGGTGGTTGCGAGATGCGCCAGATACTCGTCCCCCGCACCCCTCGCACGCTCTGCAAACTCCATAAATCGCTGTTCGCTCTCACCAGGATTCTGGAAGTTCCAGAGTGCTTTGAGTGATGAGGATTCGAGCGGGAGTTGGTCTGATTGCATTGGCGATCATACCACGAAAGGGCGAAATTGAGTACCAGAGGGCGATTCAGGCAGACTGCGATTGCTGACCAAGAGCCCTGACATCAGGGAAACCCCGCAAGGAGAGGGTCGGGGCATTGGAATTATCATTTCCAAATCTTGACAAGCTCAGAGTCTTGTGGTGTCTAGACTTGGGTGCATCGCCATGAGGTGTTGCGTCGACGAAGAAGAAGCCCGGTTCTCTTACTCGATCAGATTAGACTCACGGGCATTTGGAAGACGACAGCAATGCTGAACCTGTATGTGGGGAACCTCCCTTACTCGATGAACGATCAAGAACTCAACGACCTTTTCTCCGAGATCGGACAAGTCCGTTCCGCAAAGGTGATGAGTGATCGCGAAACCGGCCGCTCACGCGGATTCGGATTCGTGGAAATGGAAGACGACGGCGCTGGCCGTGAAGCAATCGAAAAACTCAACGGCTCCGACTGCGGCGGTCGTGCACTCGTTGTCAACGAAGCACGCCCACGCGAAGAGCGTCCACGCGGCGGAGGCGGCTACGGTGGCGGCGGCGGCCGTGGTGGCTACGGCGGTGGCGGCGGTGGACGCGGCGGCTACGGCGGTGGTGGCGGCGGCGGTGGTCGCGGCGGTTACGGCGGCGGTGGCAACCGCGGCGGTGGCGGCGGTGGCTACGGCGGTGGCGGCGACAACTGGTAAGCCCAACACCAACATGTCAAACTGATTCATCAAAGAACCCGCTCAACACGAGCGGGTTCTTTCTGCGCTCAGGCCACTGCAAATGCACATCGACCTCAGCGGTCGTGTATCCTTGAAGCTCGTACATGATCCAGGACCGAGAAAGCAACTTGCACTCAATGAGCGATGCCAACGCGACAACACGTTCCACGCACGAGCGTTCGATCTCCATCACCTACTTCCTCGCGAGTCTGATCTGCGGCTTCACCGCTTCGCTGGGAATCTACGACGCCATCGATTCCAAACCAACGTACAACGACCTCATCGCGGGGAATCTCGGATGGAACAACGCGGCCAAGGCACGTGACTTCGCGCTCGTCCTGAGTTTGATTTTCATCACAATCGGGGTCTACTGGGTTCTCGATCGTGTCGGGAGGAAGATTTATTCGCGAGCCGGACAAGGCATGTTGCTTGGATACCAGCAGCTCCTGCAACTCTCGATGATCCCCGCGTGCCTCGCGGTCGCGATGGTGTTCCTGCATGATTCCCGCGATCGCTCGCTGCTGTTCCTCAGCACGCTGCTCGTGATGCTGACGACGTTCCTGTCCCAGAGAGCTGTTCGTCAGGGATGGATCATGCTCAACCACAAAGCGATGCTCGAACGCGTCGGCTCGCTGATCGGCGCGGTACTGCTGGGCGCCATGAGCGGGCTCGGGGTGATGATCGCGCAGGAGCGTGGTTCGATCGCTTCGGGTGCTATCGGGATCGAAGACGTGTGGAGAGCCGCGGCGATTGGTGGAGCCGTGGGCTTTGTGCTGGTGCTGCTTGCGACGCAACGGATCGGTGCTGAGGAATCAAGTACCAAACGCACTAATCGGATTGCGTGGGCATTGGCGATTGTGCAGCTGGGACTGCCGTTGCTGTTTCGGTCGCTGATCCCCCCCGCTCCGATCCAGAGCGGGGTGCTATGGAATGGTGATGTGCTCTCCCAATCGTTCTGGGTGCTGCTCTGGGTGCTGATCTTGGTGGGTTATGTTGACATCGCGCGCCGATTGGTCATGCAGATCCGATCGCCCAAAGCGTCAATCTCGTGGATGATCTCTCCGGTGTCGCTGCTCGCGGTGATGTGTCTGCTCGCGATTCATCCCGCGGGGCATCCGTTGCTGCAGACGGATGATTATCACTGGGGCGAGTTTGTGGTTCCGTTCTGGACACTCAGCGAGTTTGGGTATGTGCCGTATCAGGACTACACGCCTGCTCGTGGATTGATGAACTACGTTCCCGGATTGATCGCGCAGGTCTTCGGAGACGGCAGCGCCGCGTCCTTCACGACCACCGCTCCGCTTGTCGCGCTGGGATACCACGCGATCGCGCTGGGAGTGCTCGTCAGAGTCATGGGACGAGGGTTCGGTCTCCTGCTCGCGCTCATGCTCCCCATCACTGGGATCGCGGAGATCCAGATCCTGGTCGCGTGCTCCCTGCTCATCCTGACCTTCGGCACAATCAAGTGGCGCCCCTCGTCGTGGTTGATCTGGTGGGTGATCATTGGAACGCTGATGGTGCTCTACGCGCCGGGACAAGGCGGGCTGATTGTGCTCGCGACGATGCCGCTGGGGTTCTGGAACTTTTACCGAGCGCTTCGCAGCGAGATCGGACGATTGATCACGAGCGGTCTGGTGTTCGCAATCGGCGCACTCGGGATCATGACGCTGACCCCGATCGGTCCGATGGTGCTGGGCGCGGTGCGCTACGGCATGGAACAGGGGAGCATCAACAGCGTCGCGCACGCAACGCCATGGGACAATCCCGCGGCTCCAGATGGCATCCCTTGGAGAGCAGGGAAGTGGCCCATGCCGATGCCTCACATGATGTTCGAGGTCATGCGCGCCGGATTCCCCATCTTCGCGGCTCTGTGCGGATTGGTCGTCCTCTACGCGCGCCGCAACTTTAAAGACACGCGGCGGACGCTCGTGGTGTCGTTTGGGCTGTGCGTGTTCCTGTACCTGACGCTGATGACCTTCCGATCACTGGGACGGATCGATTCAAGCAGTCCGAGCCGAACGATCATGTCCACGCTGTTCGCGGTTGCCGTCGCGATCCCCGTGCTGGTCCGCTACTCGTCGAGCTCTGTCAAACGCGTACCGATGCTGGTGGCGCTCATGCCCTTCGCGTTTTTGGTAGCGCTCGCGTCAGACGCGAAGATTCAACCACTCAACAAGCTCGCGACCAAGTGTGTCGTGCGCCAACAGCCCGTGAAGAACATCGAGGGTTCGGGCATCGGTGCGCCCAACATGGGACGGATCGCGGTATTGAATGATCGACAATCCACGCGGCTCGACGAGATCCGATCGTTGGGCACTGTGCTGGATTCGATACTCGATGAAGGAGAGGGGTACGTGGACCTGACCAATCGGGCCGCGATGCATTTCTTTCTGGATCGCAATCCTGGACTCAACACGACCTCGATCTACAACACGGTGCATCATCAGCAGCAGATGCGCGCAGTCGACGCGATCATCGATCGAGGGATCGGGGTTGCGGTCGCTAATCCGGATCGGAACCTGCCTTGGGATGGAGGGGGTCCATCGCTTCGCTCTCCATTGGTCTGGCGCTATGTTGTTCAGCGGATGCTCCCGACGCTCATGGACGGCTGGTGCGTGCTGATCGATCCGGATCGTCTTGATGAATCCGCTCGCGCCGATGCGATCGAGAGCAGACTCGAAATGCTCGAAGCCGCGTTCCCGATCCGGCCGCTGGCGTGGCTCCCTCACGCGTGGGGACGATCGTCCGGATCGCTCGCGGACCACGCGTACACAATCGTCTCGAGCAACCCCATCATCCCTCGTCATGGACTGGTCGCTTCTGGGGATGATCCAGACGTGTTGGTAGTGCAGTCGAAACCCGTGGTCTTTGAGATCGATCTCGGAGAATCCGGAGTCCAAGGCAAGGACGCGGGGCTGCTGATCCTGCATCTTGAAATGCCAGATGGGATGATCCTGCCCGCTTCGATTGGATGGTCGCTGGATTCTGAAGCATCTCCGTCAGGGAATCGGTCAGAAGACGCTCGTTTGACCTGCCTTCTGGGGTCTGGGGACCATATCATCCCCCTTGATGCCTCGGCTCGTTGGTTGCTCGGGAGTGTTGATCGATTGACGATCAAGCTTGATCATCCTCCGATCGGGACGCAGCTGGTCGGACTTCGCGCTCACCTCGCTCAGCGAGCGGGCGCCGACGAGATCGATCAGCTCGCAGGATCGAGCGCCGAGGCATCGGACTGAGCATCCGTTGCTCTCTCGACGATGTTGGTGAAAGGACCTGATCGATGACACAACTGACCGGAACCCCCACTCTTGTGGTCACATCGATCAACGCGCCCAACGAGGCGCTGCGTTCGTTGGCACGCGGCGCGATCCAAGCGGGCTGGGACTTCCTCGTGATTGGAGACAAGAAAAGCCCTGAGCGTTTCGAGCTTGAGGGCTGCCGATACTACTCGCTCGAGCAGCAGCTCGAATCCGAGTTCGACTTCGCGCGTGCGTGTCCAGTGGGTCACTACGCTCGCAAGAACCTTGGGTATCTGCTCGCTGCGGAGCAAGGCGCTTCGGTGATCGTCGAGACGGATGATGACAACCTGCCGCTGGACTCTTTCTTTGAGATCCGCGAGCGGACGCAGCACGTCCAGACTGTGGACTCGGACGACTGGGTGAATGTGTACCGCTACTTCACAGAGCACAATATTTGGCCTCGTGGTTTGCCTCTGGATCGTGTCCGCGTCGCTCCTCCTGAGCCAACCGAGCCGAAAACGATCGACGCACCGATTCAGCAGGGACTCGCGGATGACAATCCGGATGTGGACGCGATCTACCGGCTCATTCTTCCGCTCCCGATCAAGTTTGAGCAAGGCCGAGCTGTTGGGCTCGGATCCGGAAGCTGGTGTCCGTTCAACAGTCAGAACACGGTTTGGTGGCGCGACGCGTGGGGACTCATGTACCTCCCGGCGTACTGCTCGTTCCGGATGACGGACATCTGGCGCAGCTTCGTCGCTCAGCGCATCGCGTGGGCGAACAACTGGTCGGTGCTCTTCACCAGCCCCACCGTCTATCAGGAACGCAACGAGCACGATCTGAATCGCGACTTCAGCGACGAGATCCCTGGATACACCCAGAACGCGGAGATCGCGAAACTGCTCGACGCCGTCGAGTGCGAGCCGGGGGTTGAGCACATCCACGAGAACATGCGCCGCTGCTACAAGATGCTCGCAAGCAGAGGGATCGTCGGGATCGACGAGCCCGCGCTCCTGGATACTTGGCTCAAAGACCTCGAACGCCTTTCCAAGCAGCCGCAGTCCAGCGCCGTCCCAGCGGGGGCTCTCTAGTGCGTGTCGGTCTGTGCTTACTTACGAGAAACGAGATCGAGGGCTGCAAGCACGATGTGGGATCGCTGCCGCTTGATCGGTTTGACGCGGTCTACTGCATCGACGGGCACAGCAGCGACGGCACGGTCGAGTACCTCAGCGGACTCGGGATCGAGGTCATCTCCCAGTCGATCAAAGGCTACAACGGCGCGTACATCGAAGCGTTCGACGTCGCTTCCCAGCGGGACATCGACGCGGTCGTCTTCTTCCATCCAAAGGGCTCGATCGATCCGACGATCGTGACCGAATTTCTCCCTCTGCTCGAGGACGGGCACGCGCTGGTCATCGCTTCGCGGATCTGCAAGGGCGCCGTCAACGAGGAGGACTCGAAGCTGATCAAGCCTCGCAAGTGGTTTGTGATGCTGATGGGGTTGGTGCTCTGGATTTTCTTCCGTCGGCGCGGACGGATCACGCGCGACGTGCTCCACGGCTGTCGAGCGATGCGGACCGACGCGTTCGAGCTCGCGAATCTGCGCCAGACAGGGGTCACGGCGGACCTGGAGATGGTCGTCGCGACGTATCGGCTCAAGAAGACCGCCGCGGAGTTCCCAGTCGAGGAACGAGCGAGACTCGCGGGACAAACGCACTTCAAGGCGCTCCCGACCGGTTGGCGTTTGATCAAGTACGTGATGAGCGAGCTGCTGAGCCCCAAGACGGCGCGATCGTTGCCTGAGATGGATCCTGGGTGCGGTTGTCAGCACAGCGAGCAGGCGTGCCGCAAGAGCGCTTGAACGGTTCCAACTCTTGAACACCCAAAAAACAAAGAACCCGCCGCACGTGTGTGGGACGGGTCTTGTAAGCTCCTCCGACTGGACTCGAACCAGTGACCTAGCGGTTAACAGCCGCTCGCTCTACCAATTGAGCTACGGAGGATCGTGATTTCTGGTTACTACGCTAGCAACCTCATTGCTGGTGTCAAGTCCGAGGGGACGAACAATGAAAGAATCAGCCATCGCCCTCAACCAGACCACGCCAAAATCGTACACATAGGGTATGAACTTCAGTCGAATTATCGATATCCGGACTTTGATGCTCCTAGTCCTGAGCTCTGCCGTATTTGCTGGTGGGGTTTCGGCTCAGCCGCTTGAGCAGTCGGAAGAGGGAGTCGATCGGGGCGTGCTCTGGATCGGGGACAAGCCGGCTCTGAGGGGGGTGCTGACGATGGGGGATGAGCCGCTCGATGCTGATCTCACGGAATCTGAGATGCTGCGCCAGCTCGGCAAGATCGCGGCTGTGCTGAATGCGAAGGACATGGGTCGATTCCGCAGGGAGATCAGTCAAGCGGTTGAGCTCCCAGATGCGATCCAATCCATTGGAGTGTTCGAGCTCACTCGGAGCGGCGCTTCCAAGCTGCTCACGATCGCGAGGGATCAGGACGGGCTGCACTACCTGATCGATGATGCTGACCCGGCTCAGGGATATGTCATCGCTGACTCGACGATTGATACGCTCGGGGTGGATCGCGCGATGCTCTTAGGGATCGATCGCGAGCAGATCCGATCGCAGCTGCGGAGCGGACGACTCGATCTGCCGTATTTCGAATCCACCACTCAACTCGACGGCAAAACGCGAAGGGCTCGACTCAAACGGCAGTACCCCGAGCTCACACGCGACCTTGACAATGAGCGGATGCAGGTTCGGATCCCAGTGAATCAGCAATCAAACGAACTCCCAGGTATCCTGGTCTGGGTGAGCCCCACCCCCAACGGACAGATCCCGAGGATCTTCCACGACGCGTGCGATGAGCTCAATCTGATCGCTGTGGGCGTGGACAACAACGGGAACCAAAGAGAGCTCACCGATCGCCTCCAGATCCATCTCGATTCGATCGCGACAGTCCAAGCGTACTTCCGTACCGATCCACGCAGGGTGTACATCACCGGCATGTCCGGCGGGGGTCGATGCTCAGGAATTCTGCAACTCGGATTCCCAGACATTTTCACAGGCGCGGTCCCGATCGTGGGTCTCGACACCTACCACCGAACCCCGACAGGTAAAGCGGGCGAGTACTGGCCCGAGCGTCTCGCGAAGCCGAGCGGTCGATGGATGCGGATGCTCAAGGAACGCCGGTTCGCGTGCATCACTGGGACGATGGATTTCAATGCGCCGGAGATGGAGAAGCGTGTCGCGCAGATGCAAGCCGACGGCTTGGACGCGCGTCTGGACATGATCGAGGGGATGGGACACACGATGCCGAGCTCGGATCAGTTCTCTGACGCGATCCGCTGGGTCGACGAACTTCAAAGGGAACTGATCCAGGAAGCCGAGGAGAAGGCGGCGGGACAGTTGTCGCAAGTGCAAGATCGCTACGACGACGCGGGGAGTGACCCCAGAGCTCGGAAACAGCTGATCGACATCACGATCGACGCGCCGTGGTCGGACGCGGCGTGGGAAGCAGCATCGATGCTGGGGATCGGTGAGTAGGTGGTCTTTGCAGCAATGTCGATTATGCACTATCGTTTGGGATCATGACGCAGATCGCAGAACGCTTTGAACCATTCGGGACGACTATTTTCACTGAGATGACGGCGCTTGCCAATGCGCACAACGCCGTCAATCTCTCGCAGGGGTTCCCCGACTTTGATGGTCCGGATCTCGGAAAGGTCGCGGCTCAGCGAGCGATCAGCGAAGGACACAACCAGTACTGCCCGCTCTCTGGAGCCCCCCAGCTCCGCGAAGCGATCGCTCGCTGGAGCGCTGATTACAACGAGATCGAGTACGACCCAACCACTGAGATCACGGTGACGAGCGGCTGCACGGAAGCGATCGCGGCGGCGCTGCTGGGGCTCGTGAATCCGGGGGATGAGGTGATCCTGTTTGAGCCGTATTACGACTCGTATCGTGCGTGCCTTGCGATGTGCGGGGCGTCGGCCAAATTCGTGACGATTCAACCGACGGAGACTGGATTTGGGTTCGATCCTGATGAACTCAGAAGAGCATTCAGCGACAAAACGCGAGCGGTGCTTGTCAACACCCCTCACAATCCAACAGGGATGGTGATGGACGATGAGCAGCTGCAACTGATCGCGGACCTGTGCAAGAAGCACGACGCGATCGCGCTCTCGGATGAGGTCTACGAACGGCTGACCTACGACCGCGCTGCGCACCGATCCATCGCGACCATCGAGGGGATGCGCGAGCGGACAGTCGTCATGTCGTCGATCGGGAAGACCTTCTCGCTCACTGGATGGAAGGTCGGATGGACCGCGGCTCCCCCACCTCTGACTGCAGGAGTGCGATCGGCGCATCAGTTCCTGACGTTCTCCGTCCCAGGACCGATGCAGCACGGCGCGGCGGCTTTGCTCAACGACGCGCGCAGCGAAGTGGACGAGCTGCGGGATCACTTTGTTTCAACGCGTGATGTGCTCGCTGAGGCGCTGAGCGAACTGGGTTTCACAATCCGCAAACCACAAGGGGCGTACTTCATCATGGCGGAGCACGCGGAGGTGACGCAACGACTCGGGCTCCGCACCGACGTCGAGCTCTGCCGATGGCTCCCAGAGCACGCGGGCGTCGCGGCGATCCCTCCGAGCGGGTTTTATATGAATCCGGAGGACGGCGCCGGGTTTGTGCGTTTCGCGTTCTGCAAGCAGATGGAGACAATCGACGAGGCAATCAAACGGCTGCGATCGGTGCTTGCGTGATGAACAGATCGATCTGCTCAGACAAACTGGAACCACCGATCGCGCGGTTTGCTTCGGGGTTTGTGGAGCAGGCGCTTGCCGTGTGTGATCCGGAGCGGTTGGTCGAGCAGCATATGGATCTGGACAGCTTCCGATCACCCACGCATCTGATCGCGTTCGGCAAAGCTTCGGCGGCGATGGCGATGGCGTGTAATGATGAATTGGGGGATCGGTTCGTGGATGGGGTTGTGCTGTGTCCTGAGGATCTGATTCCGGATGATGAAGCTCTGATGGGCTTGGAGTTTCATGGTGTGGATCATCCGAATCCGACGCCGCGGAATGTGAAAGCTTCTGAGCGAGTGATCGAGTACGTGCGATCGATCCCGGCTGAGCACAGCTGTCTGGTCTGTATATCTGGGGGTGGGTCGGCGCACCTGTGCTCTCCTGCATCGGGGGTGACGCTTGAGGAGATCATCGAGCGCACCAGAGGACTCAATGCTGCTGGTACCACGATTCAGCAACTCAACCGTGTCCGCAAGCAGCTCGAAACACTCAAAGGCGGCGGGCTCGCTCGAGAACTGTCCCACATCAAGCACATCGAGGCGTGCGTGCTCTCCGATGTGATGGGTGACGATCTGGACACCATTGCCTCGGGACCGATGCGGGATGCTGAGCGTTCGATCAAGCACACGATCATCGGCGATCACCAGACGCTCCGCTCGGGATGTGTTGCGTTCATCTGCGCCTTGGGATTCGATGGAAATATCGAAACGATGGATGCTCTGGGTGAGTCGTCGGACGCGGGACGATCGCTTGCGGGAATGTACGCGGATCAAGAGACTCAGACGGCATGCATAGCGACGGGTGAGACGACTGTGGATGCAACAGGGAGCAACGGGATCGGCGGGCCTTGCCAAGAAATGGTGCTCGCGGCGGGTGTCGAACTGATGCGGCTCAATCGCTCGGACTGGGTGGTCATTGGTCTCGCTTCTGATGGGATTGATGGGCCGACAGATGCTGCGGGCGCGGTGCTGACGTCTGGGATGCTTGCAAAACAAGGAGTGCTTCAGGACGCACGCAAAGCACTGGAGACGCACGATTCGCTCACGTTTTTGCGTGCGATTGGCGCTCAGATCGTGACGGGAGCGACGGGGACAAACCTCAACGATGTCGTGCTGATCGCTCCAAGCGAGGTGCTTGGGAAGGCTCCGAGCAGGCTCAAGTGACCAGAATCCGGATCAAATCGAGGGGATTCTGTTGTAAACCATCACCCTGAGCGGGTTTGGCGCATAATGTTGAGCCCCGGAAATGGACAAGGAATAGGGGATTTGGAGAATTCATGGCGAAGCAGGACGACAAAATCACAATGGACGCGATCGTTACCGAGGCGCTTCCAAACGCGATGTTCAAGGTGCGGCTCCCCAATGAGCAGCAGACCGAGATCATCGGATACATCTCTGGGAAGATGCGGAAGCACTACATCCGTATCCTGCCGGGCGATACGGTCACGGTGGAGATCTCTCCGTATGACCTGACCAAGGCGCGGATCACGTACCGCCGCTAAATCAGAACGACAATGATGCACGGCCACCCGTCCAGCGGGTGGTTTTTCTATGGGAAGTATGGGAAGTTGGATCTTGATCCGTCTCGGATACTCATTCGAAGAACTCAACCACACCAGACTCGACGCTGTAGCGAGCGCCCAATACTGTGAGCTTGGATTGCTCGATCAGGTCCGCGAGGACCTGAGATTGCTGAGCGATCTGCTCGACGGAGTGATTGATATTGAGATCGATCGCCTCGTTGACACATGAGCATGCTTTGGTCGTCGAGCGGATCCCTTCAACCAAGCTGCTCAGATGATCAGGGAGCGGCTGATCCGGCGGACTGAGCGCGGCACTCACCGCGCCGCACTGGGTGTGTCCGAGGACGAGCAGTAGCTGTACTCCCAGAGCACCAGCCGCGAACTCGAGACTCCCGAGCACTTCCGGAGTGACAATGTTCCCGGCGATGCGGACCACGAACAGCTCACCGATATGCTGATCAAAGATCATCTCGATCGGGATGCGAGCATCGGCGCATGTGAGCACCATCGCGCTGGGAGCGTGCTCCTCTACCAATCGGCTCTCGGTGATCGATCGGTCGTACTCCGGATTGTCGAGCGCTCTGACGAACCGTTGGTTCCCGGCTTTGAGATTGTTCAGAACTTCGCGGCGTCCATGTAGCCCTCACTCGTGCACTCGCATGCTTCGTGTCGAATTCGGGCATGATAGTGCTGATCCGATGCGTTGTCCCACGGCTCTGCCTTTCCAGAGTGGCGATCTGATATCCCAATGACCAAGAAAGTCGGAAGAGTTCGATGATAACTGCCGATACAGGACACTGATGTCGCATTCCCCCCAATCCTCTGATACTTCGCTTGCGAGTTGGCGCGAGAAGCTCCACGAGATCATCTTCGAGGCCGACACCCCGGCCGGGAAGCTGTTTGATGTCGGTTTGATCATCGCGATCATCCTCTCGGTGCTTGTGGTGATCCTGAGCACGCTCGAAGCCGCCAATGAGGATCCGTACAAAGCGATCTTCTATGGGTTGGAGTGGTTCTTCACGATCCTCTTCAGCATCGAGTACATCCTTCGGCTGCTGATCGTGCGCAAGCCGTTGCGGTACGCGACCTCGTTCTTTGGGATCATTGATCTGCTCTCGATCCTCCCGGCGTTCCTTGGGATTATCCTTCCAGGAACAGGGAGCGAGCGGCTGATGATCGTTCGGACGATGCGGCTGCTGCGGATCTTCCGCGTGTTCAAGCTCGCTCGCTACTTGAGCGAGGCCTCGGCCCTCAAGCAAGCGTTCTATGTCAGTCGGCACAAGATCGCGGTGTTCATGACGACGGTGCTGATTGTCATCCTGATCGCGAGCGCGTTGATGCACGTCGTGGAGAGCGCCGCGGGGAACAAGGACTTCGAATCGATGCCCAGCGCGATGTACTGGGCGATCATCACCATGACCACGGTCGGATACGGCGACATCATCCCGATCACCATCATCGGAAAAGCAACCACCGCTGTACTCGTGCTGGTTGGATATTCGATGATCATTGTGCCGACCGGTATTCTCTCAGCAGAGATCGCTGGTGCCCAGAAGTCGGGACGCGTAACGACGCGTTCGTGCCCCTCGTGCATGTTCCAGGGACACGATCCGGACGCGGAGTTCTGCAAGAAGTGCGGCGATCCGCTCAACAGTGATCCGAAGTAACCAGTTCTCTTTTGGACTATTGATTGTCGCGTTTGTGGACTGTTGCGTCGCCGATCGGTTGTGTGGTGTCAGGGAGCGCTGGAGCGGGGTCTTCGATGCCGTCGATGTGGTTGAGCACCTCGCCGTCTTGCTGCCAAGTCTCGAAGATGTGCATCCCTGAGTTTCGACTCAGGTCTTCGAAGACCTTGATCCCTCGGACGCTGTTGCCTCGTTCATCGACTGGAGGGGAGTAGACACAGATCCCGAACTGTCCCGGGACCACAGCGATGATCCCTCCCGAGACTCCCGACTTTGCGGGGAGTCCGACGGTGTACGCCCATTCACCGGCGTAGTTGTACATGCCGCAGGTGTGCATGACAGTGAGGACATCGCGGATGTACTCGCGCTCGACGCAGCGTTCGTGTGTGATGGGATTGATCCCCCCATTTGCGAGGGTCGCGGCCATGGTCGCCATATCTCGCGCCGTCACCAGCGCGGAGCATTGCTTGAAGTATAAATCGAGCGAGTCCTCGACATCGCCTTCGAGAATCCCGAAGTTGAGCATGAGGTGCGCCATCGCTCGATTCCGATGTCCCGTCGTCCGCTCGGACTCGTACACCGCTTCATCGATGCTCGGAGTCTTTCCCATGGACTTCCCAAGCAACTCGACGATCCGATCGAGTCGGTCTTGCTGCGAGTTTCCGCGGATCATCGAGGTTACCGCGATCGCGCCCGCGTTGACCATCGGATTGTGCGGGCGGTTGTTCGCGTCCAGACGGATGATGCTGTCGAACGAATCCCCCGATGGTTCCACACCGACACGCTGCATGACGTATTCACGCCCGTGATCAGCGAGCGCCTGCGCGTGCGTGAAGGGTTTGGAGAGCGACTGGATAGTGAAAGTACTGTCTTTATCCCCCACTTCAAAGACTTCGCCTTCCACAGTGACGAGCCCGATCGAGAAGCAGTTGGGGTTCGATTTTGAGAGCTCAGGTATGTAGTCAGCGAGCCGTCCCTCGTTGCAGTCGCGGTAGCGCTCATAGAGCGATTGAAGGGCGCTAGAGACTTCGATCCGGTCGTATGACTTGCGGTGCTGTGGGTTCATCGTTGCAAGGATAGACTGCTTTGGGGTGTTGACTGTTGCCCGCGATTCTCTCTCCGGGTAATCTTGTTCATTTCTGGTTTTATGACGTTGATTGGACCCTACACGCGGGGCTCGTCGCGTGGTTGCACGCCGTAGCTGATCATCGCGCTCTCGATCTGATCCTGCTCAGTGGTCTCAGGGAACAATCGATATCTCGGAGCGAGGATCTCGCTGACTTCATCGGCATAGACACGGAACACTGATTTGAACGGGAACTTTCCGAGCGTCAGCGTCTCTAAGCGTTGTTCAATGTCTGGATAGCTCGCGTCTTCCTTTGTGAGGTATTGCGCAGGACCTTTGATCTGGTAGCCCTTCTGTGTGAACACATCTACGAAGCTGACGCACGCGTTGGGGTTCTCGCGGATGTTCCGCGCCGTGTTTGGTGACGCAACATTGGCGATGATGACGGAGTCGTTGTTGTAGGGCGCAAATATTTCTTTGGGCGAAACACTCGGCTGATTGCTGGAAGAACTCGTGGCGAGCCAGCAGAGGACACACGCATCGAGCGAACGGATGATTTCTTGATCGAGACTCAATGGTTTTACTCCGGAGGGGTGACTGTTGGGTCAGTGTATCAGACGACCAATCCCATGAGCGGTGCAAAGAACAGCTTGGATGTAGCGCTCTTGACCTCTTCTAATTCGGATATACAATATCCGTAAAGGAGCCCAATCATGCATACCACACTCAATCACCCGATTTCCACTCCCCCAAGCACTCCCAGGTTTGATTACGCTGGTCTCGCATCCAAGTCCTTCTCGGCGTATGTCGCGTTTGGGGAGACGCTGGAGCACAGCAGCATCGAGGCTGGTCTGCGTGATCTCGTGACCACACGCGCCTCCCAGATCAACGGCTGCGCGTTCTGCGTGGACATGCACGTCAAGGAAGCAACCATCCATGGCGAGCGAGCGCTGCGGCTTTATCACCTCGCGGTCTGGCATGAATCGCACCTCTTCAACGAACGCGAACGCGCGGCTCTCGCGTGGACGGAAGTGCTGACCAGACGCGGGGAGAGCCATGAGGTAGATGAAGTATTTGGACAGATCCAGGGACACCTCAGCGAGACGGAGATCGCTGATCTGACGTTCTTGGTCATCGCCATCAACGGCTGGAACATTGCGAACCTTGCGACGCGAAACAAGCCGGGCTCATTGGATTCGGTCATGGGACTCGACGCGGCTAAACTGGAGTGATGCAACTCAAAAACCAAGTTGAATGGGCGCTGCACTGCTGCGGCGTGCTCGCGGCGGTCCCGGACGGCAAGGCGATCCCATCGAAGGTGCTCGCGGAGTTTCATGGAGTGCCTCGCGAGTATCTCGCCAAAGCAATGCAGGGGCTCGCGCAAGCGGGGATCGTGTCGGGAACACTTGGTCCCAGCGGCGGGTATCGTCTGGCGCGTGAGCCGTCGGAGATCAGCTTCCTCGACATCATCGAAGCGGTCGAGGGGAAGCGATCGACCTTTGTGTGCAACGAGATCCGACTAAACAATCCGAGTCTCACACGCGATGAACGACGCTGCTCTCGCGAGCGCCCCTGCGGGATCGCGAAGATCATGTGGGAAGCGGATGAGCAGTGGCGGAAGCACCTACGCGGCGTGCTGCTGTCGGATCTGCTCGAGGACATCGCTGATGAGGTCCCGACAGAGATTTTGGTGAAAGGACAGGACTGGATTCTCGAACAAAGCTGATCAATGCTTCTGATTCACATGATCATCTTTGAGGATTCATATGCGACGCGAACTCAAGCTCGACACTCTCCAAGACGCGGTCTCCGAATGCAGAATGCTCCACGAATCGGGGTATGAAGCGACGGGGAACTGGAGTCTGGCGCAGATCTGCAACCACATCCGTCTCACGATGGAAGCGAACATGCACGGCTACCCCACGTGGATGAATGTGCTGGGGTTGCCATTGCGTCCATTGCTCAGAAAGTTCGCGCTGCCTCGTTTGCTCAGGGGCGACTCGATCAACGGCATGCGGACCGCGGGGATGTTCGTCCCAATCGACGGGCTCCAAGACGCGATGGAGCTCGAGAAGTTTGAAGAGTGCGTCAAAGAGTTCGAGCGGTCCACCAGCCCCCTTCATGCACATCCTGGGTTTGGGAACATGCCTCGCTCAGAGTTCAACCGCTTTCACGCGGCCCACGCGGCTCATCATTTGAGTTTTTTGAACTCGAATTCCACTCAACTTTGACGGTATTGTTGATTCGGCGCATCACTGAACTCATCCATGAGTATCAGAACTGGAGGCCGTATGAGCGTTTTTGCTTCATTGTACCAGACCATCGTTTATGGAACTATTCTTGTGATCTGCAGTTTGAATACCACTGCAAACGCACAGCATTCCATCCCATATGAGATCATCAAGCCGACTTCGGAGCAAACGCAAGAAATTGAGCATCAACTGGGAAGTGAAACAGAGCGAATCTGGCTTGATGGCGATGTGCTCTGGATTGCAAAACGGAGTCCCGATGATTCATGGAAAGCAACTGGGGGCGTTTCAACGAAACTCTTCCGGATCAACGAATCAGATACTTGGGCAGTCGGACTCGGTTGGGACAAGTGGCCTCATGCCTTTATCAAGGTAGGGCTCTATAACGATGATTTTCCATCTGGAACTATCGAGTACATCAACTGGCGCGGTAACCAGGCTCCGATTAAACTCCGTCGAAAAGAACCATCGCTGATTCATACATTTGATTTCGATGGCCCCTCCAAAGACGAAAAACGCTCAATCACTGTTGTGATGCCCCCTGAACATGATGGTTCGCCCATTCCCACGCTTGTACTCGCGGATGGCCAGAGTGCTGAAGATTGGGGAGAGGTCATCGCCACTTTGGTGCTTGAAGGTAAGGTTCAACCGATTGCTGTTGTGGGTGTGCACAGCGGAGAGTATGAAGGTGATCGCTCAAAGCCATATGATTCAAGACTGGACACACGGGCGAGTGAATACCTCGAAGGATTCGATCAAGAGCGTTTTGATGCGCATCTGAATTGGGTTATTGAATCAGTGCTTCCTGAAGTGGCTCGTCAGTTCAATATCTCACTCGAACGCGGAGAGCTCGCTATTGCAGGATTTAGCAACGGAGGCGCCTTTGCTGCGAGCGCGGCACTCAGGCGAAATGATGTCTTTTCCATGTCACTAGCGATGTCTATCGGTATACC
This sequence comes from Phycisphaerales bacterium, assembly GCA_965250055.1. Classification (GTDB taxonomy): domain Bacteria; phylum Planctomycetota; class Phycisphaerae; order Phycisphaerales; family UBA1924; genus UBA1924. Next base: position 1,462,552 of record OZ252285.1, read on the forward strand.
TCCAGAGATAGAGCCCCAGACTCCTGGCTCTCCGATGAGCACGTTCTACTTTGCAGCAGGTGAACTCGAACCCAGATTTTTGCAGCAAACTACAACTACATATGAGCAAGTACAGAATGCAGATGGCGAAGCGCAGATTCGCTCATATGTTGCCGGCCATGATGCCGAGTTGTGGATCACAGCGATGGCTGAGTACTTGCCAAAAATGTTTCCTCCCAAAGACATTGATACAAGCAGCCACAGCGAGGACTGAAACATGCCAGATATCAGATACGAGATGATGTACCGGTCCGACTTCGCTGCATAATTGGATTGCTTTGATTAAAGCGATCGAGTCACGGACGATCACTGATGGCGATGAAAATTGATCGTGCAGACATGACTCCAGTTGAACGCTTTCCAGTTCAGAGTGGCTACTGGATCCTGTACATGTGGTCGTTGATCCAGCTACAGGAATTCAAGTTGAAGCTACTTACGAGGAGTTGCAATCAATCAGACTAGTGGACACTCTTCAGCTTGCTCGCACGCCGATCACAGATCAAGTTCATCGCAACCTTGCTCTTACCTTTCTGAATCACCTCCGCCGAGTATGGACTGTACAAGGATGATTGGTTCCGATTGCATACAAAAACCCCACGCCAGTGTGCAGCATGGGGTTTCAAGAAATGAAATCGGGCAAATCTCAGAAGAACTCTTTATCGACGACGGCGTGCAAAGAGACCTGCTGCACCAGCGAGCAGCACGCTTGATGCTGGAGCCGGCACTGTGTTGATTGTCAGGTTATCCATGATGATCCGTGGCGCTGAGTAGTTGCTCCCGAAGGTTGCGTAGAGGTTCAGAGAATCAAAGTTCACTCCGTCAACCGAAAGGGTTGCAAGAGCGATGTTGTCACGGCCTCCAAGGTCGGAGATCGAGAAGGAATCCGAATCTACGAGCGTGTCACCGAGGTACGCGTCGAGGTGGTAGACGATGCCGCCCCAAGGACCATTTTCGAAGTATGCCATCTCGAGTGACGCGAAATCAGCGACGTTGTCGAGATCCATAGTCACTGTTGAGATTGCTCCGAGCGAGAGGTTGTCACCGACGACGTATGAACTCCCGAAGGTCAGCGCGTTGTTGGCGCTGCCCCAACCTGGGAAGTCGTTGTAGAAGAGGGCAGCGTTCTCGACGATGATATCATTGCCAATACCTTCAACACCTCCGCCCGCCTCGAAAGTGCTTCCGTCAGGGAAGACTCCTGCGACGTTGTTGACTTGGTTGTAGGTCACTCCGTTGTAGTGCATGGACTGGCCATAAAACGCTTCTGCCAGGTCATCATACGTGCTCACGCTCATGCCTGCGAACGCCGATCCAGCGGTGATTGCGCAGACTGCTGCGCTCATGTACATATTCATTTCAACTCTCCTTTGGGTTATTCTGATTCATCTCAACACAACGGGCATCATGCCATCAAAAAATCTGCTCACCGATCCTTGGGAAGCAGCTCATGTTTCACCATCACCGACGTCGGCACTGGTGGGTACGCCATACGAATGCGATACAACTCATACTCATCTGGATCAATCGCGAGTCGAGCGAATACCGAACTCGCGAGATCTGGGTAGCCGGGTAGATCAACACACTGCGCGAATGCGAGCCCGCGTCCGAGCAGCTTGACTTCCCCACCGATGTGCAGCTTATCCGAGTCTTCGAAGGAAGCCGGCGATGCGATGTCGGAGAACACACGGAGTTCTCGCTCGACCTCACCGAACAATCCTGCTCGCACGAAGAGATCAAAGTGCAACATCTCAGCGGGAGTCCGCACAGTGGTTCCGAAATGCGCCACCTTGTCGTTGGGCATCGCGTGGGTCGGAGCGATGTTGCGGAGCATCTCTCCGGTCACGATGGTCCGCTCTCCGAGCAAACCAACCTCTGAAGAAAGGAACTCGTCCTGCATCATCCCATCACGGGTTTTTTTCCGACTAAGCGCCGGCATCGGATCGGAACAGAACTCGGGGATCACCGGGACCCCGCTGTACTGCTGAGCGGCCTCTGGATCTATCGCGGCGCGTTGCATCGCTTGCTCATGCTGCGCATCGTCGTCGAGTGCGACGGATTGATTGATCACCCATCGCACATCCGGACGAGTCTGACGGAACCCCATGAGACCGCGGATCTGGGCCGCGTGGAAGTAGTCTTCAGTATCTTCAGAAGGCAATAGCACACACATCGCGAGGAGCACTTTGCAGCGTGCACCCCACGTAAAGCTGTTGCCCTCGAATGCGAGCTGACGCCAGCGGTCTTCAGCGCTGATGTCGTGTTCCGAGCCGGTGGACTCGATCAGCATGTCGAACTCGGACTTACTCGACGCATGGGTCTCAATGAGCGCCCGGAACTTCTGGTCTGTTGCTTTGATGGACTCGACGAGTTCCTCAGCAACCCCGCTCAGCTCAGCGGCTTTGACCAGCGCTGAGACACTCTTGCTCGAGGGCATGTGTTTGGCGGCTACAAACGCGTCTCCGCTGTACGCCACCTTGATCAACTGCCATGCGAGTTTGCGATGGATCCCGAGCGATTGTGAGACTGCTGACACCGCTTTGGTGCCTGGACATTTCTCCTCGATCATCCGCGCGTAGACATTTCTTGCGGAACTCACCACCTCGATGGTGTCACTCTCGAACCGATCCAGCGTCTCATTTGAAGTTGTTCCGAGCGTGGGCATTTGCCCAGTTTAATGCAATTTTCACCGTTACACAATCTGTTTCTGAAACAATTCGAGAAATATTTGCGAGGGAGTTCAGGCAAATGAACGGCTTCAATCCACTCGTTCTCAGACCTATAACTGCGGAAAATCGACGTTTTCAGTGCTCTGGATAGCTATTTGCATCCCTGAGAGGGATGATTCTCGCTCCGCTGGAATGGAGAGTTGATGGTGATTCCCGACAGAAGCGACGAGCCATCGGAGCCTTCTGTTTGCGATGAATGCTCCATGACGCAACCCATGACCCCAAAAAAAAGACCCTCCGACATGCTCGTCGGAGGGTTCAGTTTCCAATCAATCGGGATGACAGGATTTGAACCTGCGACCTTTTGACCCCCAGTCAAACGCGCTACCAAGCTGCGCTACATCCCGGATTGGGCCTGTGGACAGGCCGGTGTGAAGCATAGTCCATCATCGCAGCTCAGACCAACCCTATACCAGTCAACCCACTCACGGCTTACACAAGCTATTGTTGGGTATGAGCACCCCAAAGCATCCCGAATCGGTCTTGTTTCGCTCCGTTCGCCTCATTGATCCAGCATCCGGGACGGACCAGATCACCGATCTGGGGGTCCGCGACGGACTGGTCGCGACGATCGACTCCGGAATCGACCCTTCAGGGTTCGATCAGGTCATCGACGGCGAGGGGATGATCCTCGCTCCGGGATTGATCGATCCGCACGTGCATCTGCGTGAGCCGGGACAGACGCACAAGGAGGATATCGAGTCGGGAACGCGAGCCGCGATCGCCGGTGGGTTTACGACAGTCTGCTGCATGCCCAACACTTCGCCGACGCTGGACACTCCGGAGATGATCGAGTTTGTGCGATCGCGTGCAGAGAAAGCTGGACACTGCCGAGTGTTTAGTGTCGCGGCGGCGACACTCGGACGCAAGGGAGAACGGCTCGCAGAGATCGGGCTGTGTCTCGATGCGGGAGCGGTCGCGTATTCCGATGACGGCGATGTCGTCGAGTCCGCGTCGATGATGCGGAACGTGCTCCAAGCGGTCAAGCAGACGGGCAAGTGCTTCATGCAGCATTGCCAAGAGCTGACGCTGACCAAGGGAGCGGTCATGCACGGCGGGACCGTATCCACCAAGCTGGGATACAAGGGTTGGCCCCGCGAAGCGGAAGAGCTCATCATCGAGCGTGATATTCGGCTCAACACATACATCGGGTGCCACTACCACGTCCAGCACATGTCGTCTGGGAACTCGGTCGAGATCGTCGCGCGAGCACAGCGAGAAGGTATTCCCGTCACCTGCGAAGCGTCCCCCCACCACTTGCTTCTGACACACGAAGCGATCGAAACGCACGGGACGCTCGCGAAGATGAACCCGCCGTTGCGTGAGCAGTCGGATATTGATGCGCTTCGACAAGGCGTCGCCGACGGCGTCATCACGATCCTCGCGACGGACCACGCGCCGCACCATGCGGACGAGAAACGCAGCGCGATGAGCGACGCGCCGTTCGGGATCATCGGTCTCGAATCGGCGCTGGGTTTGTACCACAAGGCGCTCGTGGAGACCGGTCACATCGAGTGGCCCAAGCTCATTGAGCTGATGACGATCAATCCCGCAAAGCTGTGCGGGCTCGACGAGATGGGGCTCGGCAAGATCACGATCGGTGGTCCCGCGGACCTCACGCTGATCGATCCAGATCACCGATGGACACTCACGGAAGACGATCTGGTCGGCAAGAGCGTCAATACCCCGTTCCTCGGATGGGAGATGGGCACACGCGCGGTGCTGACCATGGTCGCGGGGCACACCAAAAAAGCGCACGAACTCGCGATGGCGTAAAGATGATTCGATGAACACGATCCTCAAGAAGCTCTGGGACACACGTGAGATCAGCATCGCGATCCTTGCGATCGTGACCATCGCGGCTCATGTGATCCTCCGCTTCGCGTTCGATGCGAGTCCAGAGGCCGCTCGGATCCCGCTGACGATCTGTCTCGTGCTAGGTGGGACGCCGTTGGTGCTTGAGTTGTTGATGAAGGCGCTCCGCAAGGAGTTCGGGTCGGACCTGCTCGCGGGGATCTCGATCGTCACTTCGGTGCTGCTTGACGAGTACCTCGCGGGGTCGATCGTGGTGCTCATGTTGTCCGGCGGCGAGGCGCTCGAGGAATACGCGGTCCAGAACGCATCGAGCGTGCTCAAAGCGCTCGCGAAGCGGATGCCTTCTGTGGCCCATATCAAAGCGGATGGGAAGCTCACGGATGTCCCGCTCGACGATGTGCAGGTCGGGGATCATGTGACGATCTTCCCGCACGAGACTTCTCCTGTAGACGGCGTGGTCATCGATGGGCACGGCGTGATGGACGAGTCGTATTTGACCGGTGAGCCGTACATGATGTCCAAGGCCCCGGGATCGTCGGTGTTCTCCGGCGCGATCAACGGCGAATCCGCGATCACGATCGAAGCGACCAAGCCCGCTCAGGATTCACGTTACGCGAAGATCATGCAGGTAATGCTCGACACGGAGCAGCGCAAACCCCACATGCGCCGTCTCGGAGACCAGCTCGGCGCGTACTACACCCCCATCGCGGTGGCGCTTGCAATCTTCGCGTGGTTCATTTCCGGAGATCCGACTCGCTTTCTCGCGGTGCTTGTCGTCGCGACGCCTTGCCCGCTGCTGATCGGGATTCCGGTCGCGATCATCGGATCAATCTCGCTGAGCGCCAAGCGCGGGATCGTCATCAAGGATCCCGCGGCTCTGGAAACCATCGAGACCTGCAAAACCATCATCTTCGATAAAACAGGCACGCTGACCTACGGCACTCCAACAGTGACGGACATCCTCACAGCCGAGGGGTTTGATCCGGACGAGATCCTGCGCAAAGCGGGTTCGCTCGAACGCTACTCGAAGCATCCACTCGCCAATGCGATTGTCAAGAAAGCGACCTCGGCTGGGGTGTCGTGCTCCGAGCCCTCCGAAGTCTCTGAGAAACCGGGACAGGGGCTCTCGGGACGCATCGAGGGGAGCGATGTGCTGATCACTGGTCGCAATGCGATCATGGAGATCGATCCGGAGAGCGGCGCGCAGCTGCCGGAGGTCGCGGCGGGGCTTGAGTGCGTGGTCGCGATCGATGGGAAGTACGCCGGGACGATCCAGTTCCGCGATGAACCACGCAAGGATGGCAAACTCTTCATCCAACACCTCGGAAAGAAGCACGGCTACGAGAAGGTCATGCTGGTCTCAGGAGATCGATCGAGCGAAGCGGAGTACCTCGCAGATCGGGTCGGAATCAGTGAGGTTCGCGCGGAGCAGACCCCTGAACAGAAAGTCGAGATCGTCCGCGCCGAGTCACAGCGAGCACGGACCTGCTTTGTGGGTGACGGGATCAACGATGCGCCGGCGCTGTCGCTCGCGACGGTCGGGATCGCGTTTGGACAGGCGTCGGACATCACGACCGAGGCCGCGGGGGTAGTGATTATGGACTCGTCGCTTGAGCGTGTGGACGAGTTCTTCCACATCGCTCGGCACATGCGCCGGATCGCGCTCCAATCTGCTGTGGGTGGGATGATCCTGAGCATGGTGGGGATGATCCTCGCGGCGATGGGCTATCTCCCCCCAGTCGCAGGGGCGATCTCGCAGGAGGTCATCGATGTCTTCGCGGTGGCCAATGCGCTACGAGCGGCGTTCCCGCCTCGTGTGCTGTCAGATATCCGCACCTAGACCGATCGTCGTGCTGATCCATCGCCTGTGGTGACCTAGAGTCGTACTCAATCAAAACCCGCGCCCGAACTCCTCGGGCCTCACCGGCCAATGCACCGGCCAATCCAAAGGATGGACACCAGCATGAGCATCAAAATCGGTATCAACGGCTACGGACGCATCGGACGCCTCGTTCACCGCATCGCTTCCAACACCCCAGGCATCGAGGTCGTCGCGATCAACGACCTTGTCCCGGCAGACAACCTCGCGTACCTGCTCAAGTACGACACGATGCACGGGCGATTCCTGATCGACCACAAGCCCGCCGAAGTCTCGGGAACCGAGAACACCATCACCGTCAATGGTACAGTCGTCAAGACCACCGCTGAGCGTGATCCGTCCAACCTTGCATGGGGTGATATGGGCGTGGACTATGTCCTCGAATCCACAGGACTCTTCACTCAGCGTGATGATGCTCACAAGCACATTGATAACAACGGATGCAAGCGTGTGATGATCTCCGCGCCGACCAAGACTCCGGACACCGTCCCGACCTTCGTCCACAAGGTCAACTGCGGGAAGTACAACCCCGACACCGACACGATCATCTCCAACGCGAGCTGCACAACCAACTGTCTCGCGCCGATCACCAAGGTGATCCTGGATACCTTCGGTCTGGAAGAAGGACTGATGACCACGGTGCACGCCGCGACCGCGACGCAGCCGACTCAGGACGGCCCATCCAAGAAGGACTGGCGCGGCGGACGCAACGCGTACATGAACATCATCCCGGCGAGCACTGGCGCTGCCAAAGCGGTCGGACTCTGCCTTCCTGCGACCGTCGGCAAGTTGACCGGCATGTCGTTCCGCGTCCCAACGGCGGATGTCTCTGCCGTGGACCTGACCTTCCGGACTGAGAAATCCACCTCGCTCGCGGAGATCAACGCAGCGATGAAGGAAGCCGCGGAAGGCAAGATGGCTGGCGTGCTGGGATACACCGAGGAGCAGGTCGCCTCGAGCGATTTCGTCGGCGATCCCCGCTCGTCGATCTTTGACGCTGGAGCGGGCATCGAGCTCAACAGCAACTTCTTCAAGGTCGTCTCGTGGTACGACAATGAAGCAGGTTACGCGAATCGTTGTGTGGACATGTTCCGCATGATGGGCGAGAAGGACGGGCTCTAAAGCGTCCGGATCATTTCCGAATTCTCTAGCCGCTCGCAGTGTTGTGAGCGGTTTTTTCATGCACCGAACCTACGCTTGGTCATGCGATACAAATGGACACTTCTGCGTGCTTCTCGTTTCCTCCTCGACGGCGGAGGGATGTTCGGGATCATCCCTCGCGTGGTCTGGACTCGCACGCTTGAGCCGGATGACAAGAACCGGATCGAGCTGATGCACAACTGCGTGCTGCTCGAATCCGAAGAGGTCGATCCAGAAACAGGAAAGCCCCACCGCTACCTCATCGAAGCGGGGACAGGCGACAAGCTTGACGAGAAGATGTCCGCCATCTTCGGACTCGACGGACGCACAGTTGAATCCGAGGTCAAGGGCGCTGGTGTCGATCCCGCAGACATCGAAGCGACGATCGTCTCGCACCTGCACTTTGATCACGCTGGAGGTTTGACGCGCCGAGCTCGCGAGGGTGAGGAAGCGGACTGGGTCGCGACCAAAGACGGCGCGGCGTCTGGAGATTGCAACGAGGTCATGTTCACCTTCCCCAACGCGGAGTTGATTGTTCAACGCCGCGAGTGGGTCGATGCTCGGAACAACGATGCGGTGATGACGCGTACCTACTATCGCGACCACATCCTCCCGTTTGAAGACGAGCGGATGCCGCTTGACGGCGGACGTGCTCGCTTGCGCCTCATCGACTCCCCTCGTCCGTTCCCGCTCAATCGCAAACCTTCGAAGGGCGAGATGCCCAAAGCGACCGCGGCTGAGCGGATGACGGAGGTGCTCCCAGGGATCAAGGTCTTCCTCGTCCCTGGACATACCTGGGGTCAGCAGGCGGTGCAGTTCGAGGACACTGAGGGACGCACGATCGTGTTCACTCCCGATGTGATGCCGACGCATTACCACTTGGGACAGGCGTACTCGCTCTCGTACGATGTGGAGCCGTATACCTCGATGATCACCAAGCACTGGTTCCTGAGCGAAGCCGCGGAGCATGGATGGACGCTGCTGCTCGACCACGAGCCAGGGAATCCACTCTATACGGTCAAGAACACGGATTCTGGATGGTTCGAACTCACCAATGCGTGAGCTTTCGCAACGCTGGATGGTCATTTCCGATCTATACTTCTGAGCAGCCATGAGCACTGAGACCACCCCACCAATCCAGGACACCCCAAGCGACGCTACGAAGCAAGCGGAGTCCCCTGTCGATACGGGATCCAAAGCAGCAGAATCTGAGGCGGCGGGATCGACAGCTGAAGCGAAGCCCAAGCCTGGACCGACCAAGGTCCCCAAGACCAAGCGGACTCTTTTTGAGCGAGCCGAGGCGTTTATCTCGAAGCTCTCGACGCGGAACAACTTCTGGAATCGCGTCTGCTCGATGATCTGGTTGCCGTACGCGTTCCGCTCTGGGATCAAGATGTCTCAGGACGAGAACACGTACCGCGCGACGCTCCCGTTCCGCAGGTTCAACAAGAACTGGTACAGCGCGATGGCGGGCGCGGCGCTCCTCGGGAACTCCGAGATCGCGGGGGGGAACTACGTCTTCAGCGTCTGCGGCGGTGACTACACCGTGGTCTGTAAGCACCTCGAATACAAGTTCTTGCGTCCGTGTCACGGCCCGGCAGAATATCGGATGACCCCGCTTGAGGACATACACGCGCTCGTCGCGACTGGGGAAGAGTTCAATATCACGATCCGCATGGACATCGTGCAGGTGCTCGTCCCGATGAGCGAGAAGAAACTCGTGGACGAGGTGGATGATCCGAACTCCAAACCCGCGAAACCCAAGCGGGTCGGACGCTGCACCGCGACCTTCCACGTGACCCCCAAGGCGCACCACAAAGCGAAGAAACTCCGCGGGACGAAGAAGGCATGAGCGAGCAGAGCACGCTGATCCGTTCTCAGCCGACGACGACCAATCCAATCCTCTGGGGCGCATACCTCGGATGCTCGTGGACATGGTGCATCGGGATGTTCTTCCCGGTCCTGCTCCTGCGTGACTTTGGATGGGCAGGGTTCATCGCGTTCGCGATCCCCAACGTGCTCGGCGCCGCGGCGATGGGCTGGGTGCTCCGCTCACGCGAACAGTCCGTCAGCTTTGTCGAGCGTCATCCGATCGCTCTCTGGTGGTTCTCGGCGATCACGATCGGTTTCCATGTGTTCTGGATCTTCTGGATCATCTCGACGCTCAAGGCCGCGCTTCCGATGCCCAATGAGTATCTCTTTGGGGTTGGGGCGATCGCTGTCGCGTTTATCTTCTCGTCGGGACGCTTGGTCCGGCTTGGTAAAGCTCCACAGCTTGCGATGCTGTTGTGGGTCATCAGTGCTGCGGTGCTGGTCGTGCTGTTTGTCAAGCCCGAAGCTCGTCCGGCGCTGGATACGCTGATGGATTCGCCGCAGACAGGGTCCGGGGTTGAATGGTTCGTCCCTATCTCGATCTTTGGGTTTTTGCTGTGCCCTTACCTCGACATCACCTTCCACCACGCGCGTCAGAACCTTCCGACACAATCATCGGGTCGGCTCGGATTCACGATCGGGTTCTGCATGTTCTTTGCGCTCATGATTGTGCTCACGACGCAGTACGCCGGTTTGATCGCTGGAGCGATGGACGGCGGAAGCATGCTCAGCGCGATCCAGACGCCTTGGATCGCGGCGGGCGTTCTTGTGCACATCCTCTGCCAATGGATCTTCACGGTCCGCGTCCACCTGGATCGGATGGGGACGCTCCAACCACACCCACTGCTTGGATATCGAGCGTTATTTGTTGTGCTGCTGATCTCGGGACTCCTTGGATTCTCAGCGTCGAGTTTGCCTCAGCACAGCGGACTCAGCGGCGGGGAGATCGCATACCGCTGCTTCCTGACGTTCTATGGATTGGTGTTCCCTGCGTACATGCTCTACCGCGTGGTGCGTGCCCACTCGTCGGATGTCCCGCTCCAGCGATGGATGATGTGGCTCGCGATCGGTGTCGCGGCTCCGATGTTCTGGATGGGATTCATTGAGCGACAATCCGTGTGGCTCGCGCCGGGATTCGTCGTCGTCCTCTGCGGCGCTTTTGTGCTCAAGAGCGCAAAATACGAATCATGACTGAGCAACAGAAGAAAGTCTTTCCTATAGAACTGATTCGATTCCGTCCAGGAACGCTTGTAAAATTTCCTCACTCGTGGTGTCTTACTCTACCATTGGCCCCCTTCGATCTTCCACATGGTTTTCCTAAAGATGACGAGTATGCCGAAGACTACGACAATATCAAAACCGAGTTCTCGATTGACTTTGTAGGAATTGATCCGAATCTGCTCCCACCAGCTAAACATACCTACAAGGAGTACGACAACTCAGTGATTGATGCGAGTGTCTACATTCTGGACACCCATCACCTGATTGATCTCTTGACTCTCGACACAAGTACAGCAGGAGTGTTCAGATTCGATGGCATCCTTCGATTTGAGTACCAGGGGCTTGAGTACAACAGCGAGAATGGGTATCAAGATTCACCGATTTCATTTGAAGTTATACTCGAAGAAACCGAGAACTGCATTAAAGCCCATGCCAGACTAATCTGAGCGAATCGCTGACTGATTTCTCGCGATGATTCGCGCGTTGCGCTGCATCATGTCGAGCTTCGCACGCTTCATTGCTGATCCCTTGAACGCTTCGCGTCGGTCGTCTTCGGACCAGTTGAGCACTTCGATCAGATCGAACCGGTCGCGCGTCGGCGCGTAGGCATCGTTGATTGGTGATGCGTCGTCTCTCTGTGAGTTGTGGGGACAGACTTCTTGGCAGATGTCGCAGCCGTAGATCCAATCACCGATCCCCCCCGCCAACTTGGGATCAATCGCGCTGCGGTGCTCGATCGTCAGGTACGAGATGCACTTTCGAGCATCCACAGAATACGGCGTGATCGCATCGGTCGGACACGCGTCGATGCAGCGTGTGCACGTCCCGCAGTGGTCGGGTTCTGGACGCTGATCCGCAAGTCGCTCAATTTCGAGCGAGGTGACGATCCCGCCGAGGAAGAAGTATGACCCGATCTTGGGATGGATCAGGAGCGTGTGTTTCCCGATCCATCCGAGCCCCGCTCGCTGCGCGAGCTCGCGCTCAAGGACCGGCGCGGTATCGACGAAGACCTTGAACTGCGCCTCGGGATGCTCCGCTCGCAGATTATCAGCGAGGGACATGAGGCGTTTCTTCATAATCTTGTGGTAGTCTTTTCCGCGCGCGTAGCGAGCGATTCTGCCTTGCCCCTGCTCTAATGGGGAATCGATGTTGTCCGCTCTGCTCGCGTAGACGTCCGCGACAAGCAGCATGGATCGTGCTTCATCGATGAGTTGGTCTGGGTTGATCCGAAGGTCCGCGTGGTTTGCGAGCCAGTCCATTTCGCCGTGCTTGTGCTCGCTGAGCCAATCTCTGAGCTCGCTCCCCCACTTGGATGGATCGACGTCTGCGATCCCTGCGAGCGCAAAGCCCGCGTCCTTGGCGCGATTGATCAATGCTGTCGAGCTGTGTGCATCCACGCGGGATCTTATGCATTCGCAGCGTCGCACCCGCACCCTGAATCGCACGCCAGTTCATCGGCTTGCATCCACTGATAGAGCGTGTCGCTCGCGTGCTTGAGTACTTCGTGTGGGTCTCGGCCGTCTTCGTGGACCCAGAGTTTGGGGTACTTGTAGACGATCCATCCAGCGAAGCCCATCTCATCGAGCGCAGCGACTGTTTGACGACATGCGAGCACGCCCTCTCCGAGCAGCACTGGATGATGCTCGTCATCGACGTCGAGCATCTTGACGCAGTGGAGGTGATCCTTGATCAACTCGACCCCCTCGACGGGGCACTCGCCCGCTTGCTGAGCGGCTTGGATGTTGTACGAAACACCAAGGTTCAGGTGGGGGAACGCGTTGATCAGTTCGAGCAGATCCGAGGCGCGAGCGAAAGACCCGCCGTTCTCGATGAGGACCATGCTATCGGTATTGCGTGCAGTCTGTGCGGCGAGTTGGAGGCGTTCCCCGACTCTCCGGAGTCCCCATGCTTTGGGTTCCGAGCGTGGGAGCTCGAAGCCGTAGACGCGGACGTACTTGACGGACGCTTTCTCTGCGAAGTCTACGTACTGCTTGGTTTCTTTGACGCCTTCTTCCGCGTTGACGAAGATGTGACCGATGACAGGGGGGAAAACCGGCTTGTCGTAACGGACACCAGTCGCAAGCGCTACAGGAGTGACCCCGGCGTGCTCGAACTTAGCACGGACTTCGAATGGATCCATACGCATCGGGTCGCACATCATGGCGGTCTGGGGTTCGAGGAACGAACGCATCTCAAGACCGAGGTATCCAAGATCCGAAGCGGTCTGGATCGCTTGGTCCAGGGTCCATCCGGGGCAGACTGTCGTTGAGTAGGCGATCTTCATTTCAGGGTCCTCTATGGCGTCCCAAGACGCTTGATTCTTCGCTCGGATTGTAGTGTATCGTCATCAATGGGATCGAGCGAGAGGGATATTCCTACTTCGTTGATTGTGTCGCATCGCTTGAATCGTGGTCCGATCCATTATGCGAGCTTGGAGGGAGATGGATCGCAAAGTCTGATCCTTTCCCGGGTTCGGAGTGGAGTTCGAGCGATCCGCCGTGGGCTTCTGCGATCCTCCGAGCGGTCGGGAGCCCGAGACCAGTCCCAGACGCTCTGGTGGTGAAGTATGGATGGAAGATGCGTTCCTGATCTTCTGAGGAGATCCCAGGGCCGGTATCGGTGACGTGGAGCGAGACGCTGTCGTCGCTGTGCTTGGTGACGCGGAGAATGAGGTCGTTCCCGGAATCCGGATCATCCTTCATCGCATTGACGGCGTTGATCATCAGGTTCAGCACCGCTTGCTTGATGTGGTTCGCGTCGATCGACAGGACGACCTGGTCGGGGGATGGGTCGAGACGGATCTGAACGCCGCTGGACTGCGCTTGGACGTGGAAGAAATCCCCGAGCTGCTCGATCAGGTCGTTGAGATCGGTTGGGCGCTTGTCGAGGCGCAGCTCTCCAGCGTATTCAAGGAAGTCCTCCAGGATCCCTCGCAGGCGATCAGTCTCGTTGCGTAATGCCCCCACCCTTCGTCCCATGCGTCCCTTCTCCTGCTCGTCGATCTTCAGGTCCTCGATCGTTTCCCCAAGCAGCTGCGCGTTGAGTCCGATCGTGGAGAGCGGGTTTTTGATCTCGTGGGCGAGTCCCGAGGTCATCGATCCGATCTCAGCGAGGCGCTCCGCGGATCGGGCGCGTTTCTGCGAGACGCGGACGCGCGCCGCGGCTCTTCCCACAGCGACGCGCGCGACGATCGCGGCGCCCAATGCACCGATCGCGCAGCCGAGCAGTACCCAGAGCAGAGCGTTCATTTGCGTTCCTTCACGATCACGTCCACATTATGAGCATAGAACCCAACACGCGGACGCGGGGATCGTCTATCAATGGATCGGTTCAAGTTTGATCGACTTCTCTCAACGACGAGGCGTTCGGGAGTAGGTGCGCTTGGGGACGACAACCTCTGCTTCTGAACCAGTGTCATCGGTATCGGATGATTCGAGCGCGGTGACCTTGGTTGCTTTCCATCCCTTGTCGCCGTTCTCGGCGCTGTATTGGACTGGGGAGCCGTCAGCGAGAACGCGGAAGCCCTCGCCCTCGATGACGGTGTAGTGGACGAAGATATCTTGATCATCTGGTCCGACAATAAAACCAAAGCCCTTGCGTGGATCGAACCATTTCACATTGCCTTGGATATCAACAAGCGTGTTGCTTTCGTTGCCCATGTCTGTCCCCGAGCGGGTGGGCTCGGTCTCCTAACTCCGGATCCATGAATCACCCACGAGAACGAGGTCACGGACCGGACTACATGTGCATCGCTCAGGAGCGATAACACAAGTACCAGCATACCAGATATGATCGGCGCGTCAAACACCCCCGAACAAATACAAGATTTATTCGGGGGTTTCACTGATTTCGGATTCGCTCATCCGAGACCTGATCGGGTCTCAAATCAGCTTATTCTGCCGATGAAGACTCGGTCTTGCGGGAACGGCGACGACGGCGACGTTTCTTCTCGCCCCCACCTTCACCGTCGTTGTCGGAACCCGAATCGTCGGACTCGCCGCGAGCATCCTTCTCTTCCTTGCGTGCCTTGGCCTTCTCTTCCCACTCGGGATCGGCTTGCTTGATCGAGAGCTTGATGCGTCCCTGATCGTCGACAAGCAGCACCTTGACCTTGACCTCGTCCCCGACGGAGACAACATCCGCGACGGATTCGACGTAACCATCTGCGAGCTCGGAGATGTGGCACATGCCGTCGGTCCCTGGAGCGATCTCGATGAACGCGCCAAAGTCCTTGGTCGAGACGACCTTCCCGTCGTAGACAGTCCCTGCTTTGACGTCCTCGCAGAGTGCAGAGATCTCGGCTTCTGCCTTCTCGACGTTCATCGCGTTGGACGACGAGACGATCACGCTGCCGTCGTCATCGACATCGATGTTGACGGAGTACTTGTCCTGCAGAGCGCGGATGGTCTTGCCACCCGGGCCGATGAGCTTGCCGATCTTCTCTGGATCGATCTTGAGCTGGAGCAGACGCGGAGCGTACTTGGAGGTCTCCTCGCGTGGAGCGGGGATGACTTTCTCCATCTGCTCGATGATGTCGATACGGCCATCCTTCGCTTGCGCGAAGATGGTTTCGATCTGATCGAGGGTCAAGCCGCGTGCTTTGAGGTCGAGCTGGATACCGGTGATGCCTTCGCGTGTGCCGGAGACTTTGAAGTCCATGTCGCCGAAGAAGTCTTCTTCGCCGATGATGTCGGTGACGAGGACTTCGTTCTCGTCGTTCTCGTCCGCGAAGCGACCAACGGTGATCCCTGCACAGGTGTTGGTGATGGGAACGCCAGCGTCCATGAGAGCGAGACAGCCACCGGTGACGGACGCCATCGAGGACGAACCGTTGGATTCGGTGATGTCCGAAACGAGGCGGATGGTGTACGCGAACTCTTCTGGTGATGGGAGAATCCCGAGCAGCGAACGCTCTGCGAGTGCACCGTGACCCACTTCACGACGACCAGGTCCCATGATGCGACCCGCTTCACCGACGGAGAACGGCGGGAAGTTGTAGTGCAGGTAGAACTTCTTGGAGTACTCAGGGAGCAAGCCGTCGATGATCTGCTCATCGCGACCAGTGCCGAGGGTACAGGAGACGAGCGACTGGGTCTCTCCGCGCTGGAAGAACGCCGAGCCGTGGGTTCGTGAGAACTGACCGACGTGCATTTCGAGCGGACGGATCTCGGTACGGCCACGACCATCAGCACGGATGCCCTTCTCGACGATCAGCTTGCGGGTGATCTTCTTCTCGAGCTTGCGGAAAGCTTCGGACGCTTGACGATTCGCGGCTTTGGTTGCTTCCCACTCAGCTGGAGTGCCAGAGTCGTTGATCGGGAACTGCTCCATGACGGATGCTTTGATCTCAGCGACGCGATCACCACGATCGTGCTTGCCTTTGATCTGACGCGCTTCGGTGAGGTCCTTCTCGCAGATGGAGACGACCTTGTCCATGATCTCGTCTGGGATCAGGTTCATGTGGTCACCGAGACGTGGCTCGACGCCGACCTTCTTGACGAGTTCTTCGATGAGTTCGAGGATCGGCTTGACGCCTTCTTCGTACCCAAACTTGATCGCGGCGTGGACGTCCTCGTCTGGGACTTCTGCAGCACCGACTTCGATCATGTTCACGCCGTCCTTGTGACCAGCGATGACGACGTCCATATCGGAGAAGTCGAGCTGGGAGACGGTTGGGTTGAGGACGAACTGAGCGCCGTCGTCAGTGAAGATGCGAGCAACACGCACAGTCGCGAGTGGTCCTTCGAATGGGCAGTCGGAGATCGACAGAGCCGCGGCAGCGCCGGTACCAGCGATAACGTCCGCGTCGTTCTCGCCGTCGTGGCTCATGACCCAGCACTGCATCTGGACTTCTTCGATGAAGCCGTCTGGGAAGAGCGGGCGGATCGGACGATCGATCATGCGCATCGTGAGGACTTCTTTTTCGTTGGGAGCGCCTTCACGCTTGCGGAATCCGCCTGGGAACTTGCCTCCTGCGGAGAGTTTCTCGCGGTAGTCAACCTGCATCGGGAAGAAGTCGAGTCCCGGGCGTGGGGTCGCACGCATACAGGTACACATAACGGTGGTTTCGCCGTGCGAGATCAAGAGCGCGGAGGTCGCGAGCTTCGCGATTTTCCCGGTCTCGATGCGCATCATCCGGCCGCCGATTTCCTTTTCGACGACGATTTCTTTGGTGGTCATTCTTTTTACCTCAGGGTCGTGTGCGGCTGCGAGGATTCCGCGTGCGGGGATGGATCTCGTGCGGCGCACCCTGATCGATCCCGGTGTACAAGCCCTGTCCTCGCATCACAAGAGGCAGAAGGCGTAAGACATCTCATTCAAACACACTCAATGGGTTCTTGATGTCCAGCGCCGACTGCCGCTCTGCGAACAGGGCTCTTAGTTCAACAAACAAAAACCCGCGTGCTGTGTCCAGCACACGGGTCGAGGAGATCTTACTTACGCAGACCAAGACGCTTAATCGTGTCGAGGTATGCGTCGCGGTTGGTGCGAGCGAGGTAGCGGAGCAAGCGGTTGCGCTTGCCGACCATCATCACGAGGCCGCGGCGGTTGTGCATGTCCTGCTTGTTCTCACGCAGGTGGGTCGCGACTTGCTTGATGCGCGCGGTCAGAAGAGCGATCTGGACCTCTGGGCATCCGGTGTCGCCTTCGCTACGTCCGAAGTCTTTGACGATCTGGGCTGTTTCTTCACTGGTCAATGGCATGGTTTCATTCCTTCCGTCGCGGTCGAGGATGCCCGGGACATTCCGAGCAGCGGTCGCCGCCAAACCTTAGATTCCGCCCCACTCAGTGCGGGACGAGGGATTATAGCCCGCTCGATCCAGAGAACCTCCATTTCGGATCATGCAAGGCGTGCGAATCCCCTCTCAGAACCCCGAAACCAGCATCCCAGCGATCATTTGTCCAGATTTGGCGGTTTTCCAAAAACCAATCTGCTTGCTCCTGAGACAATAGAACCAGCATGACCCACTCCCAGCCACGCATCCTGACCGAGCTACTGGTGCTCCAAGCACAGAGCGGCTCAGAACAAGCGCTGGCGCAGCTCGTCGAGCTGTGGACCCCGCCGCTGGCTCGCAGGGCGCATCGGCTCACGCGGGACCTCGAGGGGACCAGCGAGGTGATGCAGGAGTCGTGGATCGGAATCGCACGCGGGATCGGTCGATTGCGTGATCCCTCACGCTTCGGCGCGTGGTCGTTCCGGATCGTGCACAACCAAGCCGCGGACTGGATCAGGGCTCGTGCTGCTGATCGACGGAACACCACTGGTCCCAATCCAGCACTCACTGATCTGCCTGCGGTTGATCCTGACCAGTACCCAAGCTCGGAACAGATCCGCATCGCGGTCAGTCGGCTCGATCCCAAGCTCCGCGAGGTGGTGTATCTGTTCTACATGGACCAGTGCACGATCGAGCAGATCGCGATCGTGCTGGGGATTCCCAGCGGGACGGTAAAGACCAGACTCACCAGAGCTCGCCGCGAGCTCAAGAAGATATTGGGTTGAATGAACACTCTATGAAAGGAGAGTCCGATGAATAATCTCGATGACCAAATCCGCAAGGCGCTCAATCCCAGCGACGCTGAGATGCTGGGAGGGCCGGATGATGGGTTGCGTGTTGATCAGCTCGTGATCTCGACGTTCCGCAGCCGACACTGGATCATGACGGTGCCGATTGTCATTGTCTCGCTGGTTGTCTTTGCGCTCTCGATCTGGTGTCTGGTCCGTTTCTTTGATGCGACGGAGACCCAGGACATGATCGGGTGGGCGATGGGTGTGATAACCGGTTGCTTCATGATCGGATTCATGAAAGTCTGGTTCTGGATGGAGATGCAGCGGATCGCGATCACACGCGAGGTCAAAAAAGTCGAACTGCTCGCGGCGATGCTGCTGGAGCAAGCCCGAAAGACAGACTGAACTCTGATCAGTAACAACCAAACGACAGGAGCGCGAGGTATTCGCTGATGTCGATGAAGTTGTAGAGCCCGTTCTGATCCAGATCCGCTCTGTGATCTTGATCACTGAACAGATCAAGGAACTCCGCGATGTCCTCAGAGCTGTAGCGGGAATCACCATTCAAATCAGCAAGGCACCCAACGTTGTAGACGAACACGGCTCCTAGACCTAGTTGGTGATTGACCTCGTAAATATGCTCTGGTGCACCGACATAGAGGCGATCGTTGCTCATCGCTAATGACGCTCCAAACTCGCCTCTCCTCATCGCGTGCCCCTCATCATCCCCCATCCGGTATACAAGGTCTGGATTATCAATGGAGATGAGGTACACCGATCCTTGATAGATCGATCCGACCGCGACATAGCGATCATTCATCGCGATCGAGGTGGCGCCCAATCTCCCTAGGCTTGATCCACGCAGTGTGTCTCTTGGAGTCACTCTCCAAACACGTTCTCCAGTTGAACGGTCATACAGGTCCACTGTGCCGACTCGTGTGTCGAATTGCCCTGTTGGGTCGATGTACCCAGCCGGGTTATACCCGGATGCAATTGCGACATATTCACTGTTGATATCAATACTCATCCCGAACGCTCCGGTTTCCACATCCGGACGGATGGCGTACTGGAACTCGAAGGTATTCGTGTCGTAGACATCCACTTGTGCAAAGTAGCGGCCTGGCTCCGACTCTGACTCTACAAAGCTTTGAATGAAGAGCTGCTCATCATCGATCGCAACACTCTCGGTTATGGTATCAGTGAGTTTAAAATGGCGACCATTCACATCAAACCGGCCCAGCTCTTCGCTGGTCTCTGAATCAAATACAACTGTTGTCCTAGTCTCGGAGTTGCTTAAGTACTGGATACAGACAAAGCGGCTCGATTCGCTTGAGCACAACGCAACCCCTTCAATAGCAGGGTCCGGAGACAGACTCCCGACGCGAGTGCCGTTGTTGATGTTGTACAAATCAAACCGGTACGGACTAGTTGATCCGATCCACGCGAGCTCTCCCACACTCCCCATGCCATAGCCGAAGTTCCAGTAAGATCCAGATTCAGCAAACTCAAGAATGCTGAGCAGCTCTCCGGAATGGGAATCATACGAGACCACGATCCCGCTCTTGTCGGAGCCATTCTCGGATTCAGAGTAATACCATGGAGCCCCGACCAACAGTCGATCTCCGTGCAGAACAACCTTTGATCCGAACCCCCCGCCCTCATCAGCATCCAGCGCCAATGAATCGATCATGTGCATCGGCTTGAATACCGGATACTCGACCTGATACAAAGGGGCTGTTTCAAAGTCCCCGATTGCTGTTTGTGCGTGTGCGAGCGAACAACACAGAACTGCGGCGAGAGATACAATCTGTATATTCATACGCGGCTATTCGGATATATCGCAATACGGTTCCGGACCAGTCTACGATTCGGGAGCAGCGTGAACACAGGGGCTTGCCATGAACACCGAATCGACAACGTCACCCTCACTCTCCAATCGTGTCTCGACCCTCAAGCCATCGATTACCGTCGCGCTCAACAATCGCGCCAAGGCGATGAAAGCGTCGGGGATTGACGTGCTGAGTTTCGCGGCTGGTGAGCCGGACTTTGATACGCCGCAACCGATCAAGGACGCTGCGATTAAAGCGATCCAGGACGGACAGACCAAGTACATGCCCACGCTTGGCGACATGCCTACGCGTGAGTGCATCGCTGAGAAGCTCACCAAAGAGAACAACATCCAGGGACTGACGGGCGAGCACATCGCGATCGGGGTTGGGGGTAAGCATGTGCTGTACTCTTCGATCCAGTGTCTGTTTGATCCGCCGGCGGTTGGTGAGGATCCTTGGGAGATGCTGCTCCCCACTCCGGCGTGGGTTTCGTATCGTCCGGTGTGTGAGCTCTCGGGAGGCGTGGTCAAGGAGATCGTCGCGGGACCTGAGTCGGATTTCTGCATCACTCCCAAGCAACTGCAGGACGCGATCACCCCTCGCTCGCGGTTGTTGATCCTGAACTCCCCATCCAACCCCTGCGGCACGATGTACTCAGAACAGCAGATCCGCGATCTTGCAAAGGTGATCCACGAAGCGGTTGAAATCGCGCCGAATCTGGTCGTGCTCACGGACGAGATCTACGAGAAGATTGTCTACGGCGAGCACCATCATTTCTCGATCGGATCGATCCCTGAAATCGCGGAGCGCGTCATCACGCTCAACGGCATGTCCAAGGCATACGCGATGACCGGTTGGCGGATCGGGTACGCCGCGATGCCGGGAGAGTTTGGTAAGTCGCTGATCAAGGGGATCGGGAAGCTCCAGGGACAGATGACGACGAACATCACGAGCTTCAACTATCCCGCGATTCGCGAGGCGCTGACCAACGAGTCCGTCGCGGGAACAGTGGAAGACATGCGCTTAGCGTTCGCGAGCAGAGCGAAGCTCATCCAATCCCGGCTCGCGGAGATCCCAGGCGTCACCTGCCCCACCCCCACTGGCGCGTTCTATGTCTTCCCGGATGTGTCATGCCTGTTCGGAAAGACGACCCCCAAAGGCGTGAAGATCACCGATTGTCCGTCGCTGTCTGAAGCGATGCTGGACGAGGCGCATATCGCGTTCGTCCCCGGCAACGACTTCGGAGGGTGCGGCCCAAACCATGTCCGCATCTCCTTCGCGTGCTCGGATGAGCAGATCAACGAGGGGATGGATCGGTTCAAGAAGTTTGTCGAATCGTTGAACTGAGCGGACGATCCAGCCGATAAGTCGGCATGGACCTCCAGCACGATCAATCATTCCCATCACTGAAACTCGTCGGCGACATCGAGCTCAAGCTCTGTCCGGAGTGTCAGGGAGTTGGATCGGTGCCTTGTCCCCAGACTGTCGCGGTCCGGACTCTGGGACTCAACGCGGTGCCCTCGCTTCAGCCCTCGACTGGTCATCCGATCCCCTGCCCCTCATGCAACGGGAAGAAGATGGTCACCAACTTTGGATCGATCTGAGACGACCTTTGTTTACAGATTATGGACGCGATGGCGCACGCACCGGGCTCGGCGCGTCGATCTCGACGAGGTCCCTGCGAAGGTCCCAGAGCAGTGTCTTCGCGGAGATCGGTGTGGGGTCAGCGGTGTCGCGCAGGGTGACGAGCCGATCCTGATCCGCGAACGCGAACATGGTTTCAGCCTTTGCGTCGTAGATCGCGTGGTCCGACAACAGCGTGCGCTGCAGATCGGTGAAACGGACGCGCCCGCTCGCTTCCGCGGCGTGCATCGTGATCGGTGCTGCGGGATCGGTCGCTTGGGAGCCTGTGAACGACGCTTGGAGCTGATCGCATCCGAGCTGGGACACGCGGCCGGACGTCAGTGACTTGTGACGGATGTTGACCTCGCTCAAGACCAGCGCATTTCCCGATGCACGATTGAGGTCCATCGATCCGAGCCAGGTCATGCGGGTGAGTCCGGGGCCGGAGGTATTGGGCATCACGCTCGTTGAATCCGCGGGCTGTCCTCCCGGCTGGTCTTCGCTTCGGTCCATGAGCACCAGCATGCCGCTGGTCGGAACGCTGAGGACCTGCGATTTGTTGTCCGCGATCAGCTGAGCGCCCTCCAGATACATCACCCCCACCGCTCGCTCAGGATTCTGAGGATCGTACGTCCGCGACTCCACACTCGCAGGAATCGCGTCACTCCCAGACACGGCTCGTCCGAACGCACGCGCCTCGATGAGTTTCCGCTCGGGCTCGTTCTCGGCGGTTGTGGTTCTCCGCGTGCTCGGAGCGGGGGTGAGGTCGATCTCGAGCCGATCCGCTTTGAGTGTGTCGAGGGTGTACGCGTCGGGGGTCGAGACCGCAACGACCTCTCCGCTGCACTCGATGAATCCCAGCGCGTCATCGAATCGCATGGACTCTTCCCACGTCACGCGGAGATGTCCGCCGCTCATGTCACTCCTGAATCCAGACGCGGCGCCATCTGCAACGATGTCGTGATCGAATGATCCGGGACCTTCGACAAGGATCGATCTGGAGCGTGTGTTGATGAGGATGTCGTCGCCGTGGATCAGCGAGCCGGCTTGTCCCGCTGATGCTTGATCGCTCGGATCGCTGCTGGTGATCTGGATCGTGTCGAGCTCGGTGTTGAGATCGACGCGATGTCCGCGAGCCGTGGTCTGGTTCTCTCCAAGGAACTTGGTGTCTCCGATCGCGACCGCTCGTTTGACGCGCGTGGATCCATCGACATCGCTAAAGAGACTCGCGTCGAGCTTGGTGGTCTCGACGCGTCCATCCTGCGAGATCGCGAGCACGGCTCCGTTTGCATTCAGTGAAACAGGATCCACGCTGGAGCCGTCGTAGCTCGGCGTAAACCCGATCGCGATCGCGTCAGCGGTCAGCGATCCCGAGTCTGAATGCAACGATCCGTTGCTGAGCTCGATGCTTCGCAGTGCGGACTCCATCGGTCCGTCATCATCGAGCTGCGCGACGAGCGACTGGGTCCGCATGACCGCGTCGGCGCGTGTGCCCAGTACCCTGCCTTGGAATGTCGCGGCGGTGAGACGTCCGGTGAGCTCTCCGGAATCGAGTTTCGCGAGCTTGAAGCTTGCTGAGTCGTTCCAGTCGATCCGAGCACGCGGCTCGTCGGTCGCTTGGATTGATTCGAGTCTTCCAGACGAATCGATGGAGATCATCCCGGAATCCAGATCCGCCGTCAGCTGCTGCGCGTGGAGCGTTCCGGTCTGGTCGGCGATGAGTTCGATGGTTTGATCACCGCTGCTGCTGAGCGAGAGCTTGGCGCTGGTCGCGCCGTAAGTCAGCGCATCAACCGATCCGCTGAAGCCTTGTGCTGGCGCGTCGAACGTGACGCGGTCTTGGGACCGGAAGGACAACGCGAGCTGCTCGCTCGCGAGCATGGTCTGCGAGACGTCCTCAATCGGTCGCACGACCAGCGGCCCATCCCAGGTCAGCACGACTTCTCCGTCTTGATGATCTGTCGTCGTTGATCCAGGTTGAGCGGTCGCCGTCTGAGGTGTAGCCGGGGTTGGTGTCTGGGTTATGCTTTGTGGTTGTGATTCACTGGAGTTGTCAGTATTCGACTCAGTTTGAGCGAACTGGATCTGTTTGACCGCGTCGCTGCTCAATGAGCCGTCGATGAGCATTGCCCACACATCGAGCGTGTCGGCGCGGAGTGTTCCGGTGCCGATGAGATCGACCAAGACCTGGTCTTTGATCTCTACGTGGTAAGGCTGCTGCTTTGGTGAGTCTTGCGAAGCAGCGACCGGCGCATTGTCTTGGATCAAAGCATTCGGATACGCCACGGTCGAAAGTTTGTACTGCTGTGGCGCTCTGGTGACACGCGTTGGTGTGTTCGCATCGGGACGGAGGATGAGTCGCTCGCCTTTGCGGACGTCGATCAGCTCGATGCGTCCCTTGACCTCGTTGAGCATCACCGTAAGGTCGTATCCGATGAACGACAATCCGGCGGAGTCGATCGTGAATCGTCCGTCAGAGGTCAAGCGGTGGTACCGGCGTTCAAACTCGACGGGCTGATCGAACTTCGCGGTCATCGCGGGTATTTGATCAGCGCTGCTCGTGATCCCCATCGCGCTGCCCACGGCGTCGGTTGTTGCTGGGTCATATGAATGGATCGTGACGTTGCCTTCGAGCGTTCCGGAGTCCGGCGCTTCGTTTGGGTCCGGCATCATGACCACGCCGTGGTCCGCGGTGATGTGGACCCGGCGTCCGTCGCGCATGTAGATCCAGCCATCGGGATTGACCAATCGGCGCTGTCCCCCACCCATCGGTTCGAACTGGTCCGCTTCGAGCGTGCCCGCGATCCGTGTGGGGTCGTCGCGATCCACGATCGTCACCAGCATCCGCGCGCCCTGCTCGAGCTCGTCGAGGTCCGGGATCTCGCTGGGATCATCGGGGAACAAGCTGTCCTGATTGGTCGGCGTGCTGCTGGCGCCCTGTCCCATGGACTGCCAAACGATGACGGCGAACGTGATCAGCATCAACGAGGCGATCGTCAGTCCAATCATGCGTGGAGATGGTCCGCTGGGGCCAGGCATGTCCCAATCGTAGTGCTCCATCGCTGCTTCCGCACACCTACTATTGCTCAATGTCGCCCCAAACACCTTCTGGAACCAATACCGCTGCATTCCGCTGGACACGATCCGATGGATCGATCGCTGATGGAACTGGTGACGCGGTCGCTCGCGTGCTGACGCACGATGTGTTTGAAGTCCTTGAGCACTGGTCGGACTCCTTTGAGGATCAGACGATCGTGATCCCATGCGGCACGCACGTCCAATCCGATCCCGAACCATCCGCGGCTCTGCTCAGTCAATGGTCGCAAGACTCGTGGGAGCCGTTCAACGAAGCGGTGGACAAGATTCTCCAACGCGCCTCGACGAGCAGTACGAAGGTCGTGATCCTGCCGGGCGTGGGTGGACGGCTGTCGGACGCGATCTGCACGCTTTCGTGGGCCGCGAATCATCAGAGTGTCCCGCTGCTGATCGACCCCGCCGGCTGGTTGACCCCCTCGATGCTGAGCGATCTCAAAGACCACCTCATCCGCTTTACCACGCTCTGCGCGGAGCTCCCCAATATCTGGGGCGTCGTGGTCCGCAGCGTCCAAAGCGAGTCTGAGAATCAGCTTGGACACGCCTCGATCGGATCGGGACTCATCGACGAGCAGCTCCTGAGCGAGACGATCGGGAGCATCGCGACTCCGCGGGTGATCCGCTGCGATTGAGGGGGAGCGATTCGCCGCCTTGGTCGTCTTGAATCGACTACAATCCGTCCATGAGCACCGCAGAGAAACAGTCGATCGACCACCCAACCTTCGCGATTGTCAAAGCCGCGTTCCCCAACTGCACCTTCAAGGCAACGCAGTTCCGCGACCAACCGATCCTGATTGTGGACAAGGACGACCTGCACAAGGTCATGAGCTTCCTCAAGAACGACGAGCGCTGCTGCTACGACTTCTGCTCCGACGTCACGGGCGTGGACTACCTCAACTATCCAGCGAAAACAGAGGGGCGTTTCGGGGTGATCTACAACCTCTGCTCGTACTCGCGGACTGATCGGTTCTTTGTCAAGGTCTTGCTTGATCCGACGCTCCCAACCGACGGGACAGCCGTGGATCCGGCGCTGGAAGTGGACTCGGTCTGCGATCTCTGGCCCGGCGTGGAATGGACCGAGCGCGAGGTCTACGACATGTTCGGAGTCCGCTTCAAGAACCACCCAGACCTGCGCCGCATCCTGCTGTGGGACGAGTACCCAGCGCACCCACTCCGCAAGGACTACCCACTCCGCGGACGCGGCGAGCGCGAAGACTACCGCATCGTGGATCGCACGAGTTCGTAACTCTGATTGATCAACTCAAGCTGGATTGTACAGCGACTTCGCTTTGAGCAAGTGCGCGATCGCATCACGCGCCGCACCTCGTCCACCCTTTCGGGCGGTGATGAACGCGGCTGCTTCAAGCACCTCGGGCTCCGCGTCGTGGACCGCCATCGGGAAACCGACGCGTTCGAGCGCGACGAGGTCGGGCCAATCGTCGGCGAGGTACGCGATCTTCGAAGGAGCGATGTTGGTTTTCTCGATGATGTCGTCGAGAGCCGCGGATTTGTCGCGTGATCCCTGAATGATGAGTTTGGGATCGACCTTGAGTGATGCAAGCCGATGCTTCAATGCTTCTCCGGATCGTCCGGTGATGATTGCGATCTGGAAGCCGCTTTCTATCCAGAGGCGCATCCCGAATCCGTCGCGGACGTTGAACTTCTTTGTTTCCGAGCCATCGTCGTTGATGTTGATCGTCGCGTCGGTGAGGACGCCGTCGACATCAAAGATAATCAGCTCGATCTGTTCTGGGTCCGCGTGGTTTTTCTTGGTCATGGCTGCTCTCGCACGAGTTTCATCGCGATCAGGTCTTGGACGTCGAGCATCCCAAGCGGCTTGCATTGCTCGTCCACAATCGGGATCTCGTCGGCGCGGTACTCGCGGAACATCGCGACCGCGTCCGTTGCTTTGGCGGATGAATCGAGCGTGCGCGGATTCTTGGACATCACCTCGCTCATCGGTTTCTGAAGATCATCCGGATTGCTCAGCACTAATCGGCGCAGATCCGAATCAGTGAAGATCCCGCTCAGCTTCCCATCCGCATCCGTCACCAGCAGAGCGCCAGGACGGCGCACAACACGCGCCGCTTCGTTGAGCGCCTCATGGACAGTGTCTGTCTCACGCGCGATCGGGAGGTTGTCGCCTACCTGAAAGCGGACCAGCTCCATCGCGGGACGCAGGAGCGAGCCGAGCTGACCGCCGGGGTGTCTCGCGTGGAAATCGTCGTGTGTGAATGAACGCCGACGCGCCGCGGCCAGCGCGATCGCGTCTCCGATCGCAAGAGCGACAGTCGTCGAGCTCGTCGGCGCGAGGTACTCGCCGTCTCCGGCTTCTCCCACCACTCCGACAGCGAGCACGACATCGGAGAGACGAGCGAGCGCAGATTCCGGAGCGTCGTCCACAACCCCACGCGTGATCGAGATGATCGGGAGCGTGTCCTGACGCAGGATCGCGGCGAGGTTCACCACCTCCTCCGTCTCCCCTGAATGACTCAGACAGATCACCACGTCCTGCTTGCGGAAGCGTCCGAGGTCGCCGTGCGCTGCTTCGGTCGGATGGACGGCATGGGACGGGATTCCCAGCGATGCAAGCGTCGCGGAAATCTTCGCGCCGATGTGTCCGCTCTTTCCGAGTCCGGAGACGAGGACCGTGCCGTCGTTCTGGGCGCACTGGACGATGAGATCGACCGCTCTGACAAAGTCCGCTCCGATCCGATCAGCGACATTAGCGATCGCCTGCGCCTCGTGCTGGAGGGCGCGGGCCATGAATGCGAGTTCTTGATCAGAACCCTGCTCGGCACCATGATTCGTGATTTGGTCCGTCTGCGTGCTCATGGACAAGGGTAGGCCCCCACCGACGGATTCCATACGCTACACTATTGATGTGAGCGATTTCTACCGCGTACAACTCGATGCTTTTGAAGGTCCGATGGACCTTTTGCTCTACCTCATCCGCAAGCACGAGGTCGATCTGCACGATATCCCGATCTCGATCATCACGGATCAGTACCTTGGGTTCCTCGACGATCTGGACTCGATCGACATTGATCTTGCTGGGGAGTTTCTCGTCACCGCCGCGACGCTCATGGAGCTCAAGTCTCGCATGCTCGCGGTGGACGTCGTCGAGCGTGAGGACGCTCCGGACGACAAACAAGAAGACCGCGAAGACCCTCGCGCGGAGCTCGTGCGTCAGCTGCTCGAATACAAGAAGTACCGCGACGCGGCGACGATGCTCGAACATCGACAAGCACAGTGGGAACGACGCGCTCCGGTCCACAGCGCCGCGATCGATGACGAATCGGTCCGCAACGCGATGGACGAGATGGGCGAGCTGGAGATCGAGGACCTGGACCTGAGCGATCTGGTCAACGCGTTCCGAGTGATTGTTGAATCGGTCAACTTCGATCGTCTCGGCGAGCACGAGGTCATGAGCGACGACACACCGATCGAGGTGTACGCTAGCGACATTGTTGAGCTGCTTAACAAGTCGATCTCATCCCCAACCCCGAAGCGGACATCGCTGCGGGACCTGATCATCAACAAACCCAAGCAGCAGATGGTCGGGACCTTCCTGGCGCTGCTGGTGCTGGTCCGCGATCAGCGCGTGCTCATCGACATGCAAGGCGACGAGCCGATCATTGATCTGAATCCGGATTACGATCCGAGCAGCGATCCCGCATCTCCAGACAACGCGGACGAACCGATCGCGGACTTTGTCTGATCCGACCTGCTCTTTATCCCCAGTTTATCCCAGGCCAATCCTGCGCTGACGGCGCACGGAATTGTAGGTCCGCGCATATTACACGCTCATCATCTCACGATTGATCCCCCGATGTCAGGCAGGCACCACCGGTACGAGAAGGAACTCAGCCCGGCGACAAGCTGCACCAATACGAGTACGGAGACTCGAGATGCCTGATCTGTTTTCCTTTGCACGCACCAATCGACAGAAGCCGACCTTCACGCGTGAGCCGCTGACTCAGGCGCCTCCCGCCGCGTTGACACGCGAGCAGACTGTTGATGAGATCATCTCCGTCAATCCGTCCGCAACCGCGGAGTTCCTGGAGCAGTTCGACGACGAGCTGCTCAACAAGTACCTCGATCATCTCCGATTTACCCAGCAGCCTCGCTGTAAAGCGGCATGGGATCGTCCCAACGACGCTCCCGCGATCATGGTCCGGCGTCGCGTCGTCTGAGCCGAACTGAACCAAACCTCTATTCTGAGCACCGGCGGGCCTGTGGTGGGGCTCGCCGGGCTTTTTTTGTCTGAATCTCGCTTCAAGTCTGATCGTCAACTCGTCCGATAAAGGCAGTTATCGGGCACCTGCTCAGTTGGTGGCCTGATCTCTATGCGATCCACGGAGGGATCCACAGCACAGCGGATCGAGCCGGGCGGAGCCCGTCGACCCAGATTAAGCACATCAGCACCTGCCAAGCAGGAAGTGAACGGAGTTGACTCCATGCGCGACACACAGACCACCACACTCATCCGCCCCGTCCTCCTGACTGCACTCGCCGGGACCATGCTCACACTCCCTGCATGCGCCAAGCGTGTCGGGTTCTGGGATCGCACCAAGCAGCACCAGACCGAACAACAAGCCGAGCAGCAGACGGCTCAGAACCAGAGCACACGCTCCACGGCGTACTTCACCCCTGAGCATGTCGAATCGGGTTCCAATATCCAGAACACCGCGCAGTCCGCGAGCTCTAACGTCCAGCCCAAGGTCAAGCCGATCGCTCAGTCCGCTCCGGCGCTCGACTCGGTAAGCTTCGCAAACAACGACAAGCTCGCGTCCAACTCCACCGCTTCGATCTCCACGAGCTCTTCCCCTGACGAGTTTGTCAACAATGGTCCAGTGACCAGCGCCGCTCCGGAGCCGTACGCTCCGATCCCGAAACCAGCCGCGAACTCTGTGCAAGGCGGCGATCTGAGCGCCTGGATCTACTCCAACGCGATGGGTATCGAGCTCCCAACCGAATCGAGCTCCCCTGCGACTCGCGCGACGGTCAACGTCCGCAAGATCACCGACGCGTACGCTGGATCGGACTTCGATCCGATCGTCACCCCTGACGGACGCAACCTGATCTACGCGTCCACGCAGCACCGCCCCACTGCGGACATCTACACCAAGTCCATCAACGGCGCGGTCGTCACACGACTGACCGACCACACCGCTCAGGACGTCATGCCTGCGATTTCTCCGGATGGTTCGACCATCGCGTTTGCGACCGATCGCAACGGATCGTGGGACATCTTCCTGATGCCTGCTGAAGGCGGCAACAAGATCCAGATCACCAACGAGTCCGCTCATGACCTCCATCCGACCTGGTCCCCTGACGGCACCAAGCTCGCGTTCTGCCGACTCGGTCAGCAGACCGGACGCTGGGAGATCTGGGTCACCGATGTCGCTTCGGACCACGGCGCTCAGTTCATTGGATTCGGTTTGTTCCCTGAGTGGTCTCCGATCGCTGGGACTGGCGCCGACGGCGGCGACAAGATCCTTTTCCAACGCTCACGCGAACGCGGCGATCGTGCGTTCAGCATCTGGACCATCGATTACCAACCAAACCCCGGCACTGCTGGTCGCGAGACCGAGATCGCATCGGGCGCGGATCAAGCACTTATTAATCCGACCTGGTCACCTGACGGGCAGTTCGTCTGCTTCGCGGCTGTGCCGTACTCGCAGTCATGGGTCAACTCGACCACCGCTCGTCCGGATATGTCCACAATCTGGATGGTTTCGGTCAACGGCACCAACAAGGTCAAGCTGACCGATGGCACCTCGGTTGACCTCATGCCGGCATGGGGACGCAACAACCAGATCTTCTTTGTTTCAAATATGGATGGTCAAGACCACCTTTGGTCGATGGAACTCTCACCGGCTGTGCGTGCTGCCAGCTTGCGGAATCCGGAGTTTGAATCGACCTTCGCCAATGTCCCGACTGATACCCCAGCGGCAGGCGAATAAAGAGATATCCACCCACCCGGCGGATGCATCGAAAGGTGCATCTCCGCCGTTTCCCGCGATCGTCGAGCTTCCTTAGAACTCCGGCATCGCACCAAGCAATGGATGTGCATGGAGGCACATCCGAGATTCGGCAGGGACGCCATGACAAGTGCACAGACCATGTTTGCTCTTCTGCTCTCCTGCATCCTCCTCGGATGCTCGGGATGCAACAGCACGGATAAACGTGACCGATTCACAGTCCCGGGTGTCATTGTCGCGCCCTACGACACGACCCACGGCGAAGTTTTGTGGGCGGTCATCCCTCCGATCAACGAATCCGGTGTCTCCAGCGTCCGCGAGGACATCGTGGGAGACACCATCGTCGCAGCGGTCCAGGGTATCCGAGGCGTCCGATGCCTCCCGATCAATCGCACGCTCGAAGTGATGCGACAGACCGGGATCCAGCAGATCACCTCCACCAACGAGGCGATGTCGCTCGCGAACGCTCTGGGAGTTGACGGGATCATCGCTGGTTCAATCACAGCGTATGACCCCTACGACCCACCAGTGCTCGGACTCGCTCTTGCGTTGTACTCGCGCCCAGGCGCGATGGAACGCGGCGCTCAGACCGATCTCGATCCGCGAGCACTCACGATGGCGTACACCGACTTCGGGAGTTTCGATGGATCACGCTTCTCTGGGGATCCGGTCAACTCAGTCTCACAGCATCTTGATGCACGAGATCACGAGGTATTGATGGATCTCAAGCGATACGCAGAAGGCCGATCGGACTCGACCAGCGCATTGCGCTGGCGTGTGTACACCGCAAGCATGGACCTGTACACGCAGTATGTTGCCCACCACACGGTTGGGAGACTCATCGACGAGGAATGGCTTAGATACGCCAGGACTCGATAGTCTTTCATCCCTTGGTGAGCACGCCCGGAGAGACGGGTGCATCGAGGGACTGAGCATGACTGAGAAGAGTAAAAGACCCGATAACTCCACCCCGTCTCGCAGGGCCTCGTCTTCTGAAGCGGGCGCGGAGATGGTGTGCGTCACGCTCCAGCGTCCGCCGCACTTCTGGCGCTTCGCGTGCGCCGCGGGCGATTCGCGTGAAATCCTCGAAACCCTCGCGGATTTGGCCGACAACGAGCAATCACCATTGACGTGGGACGATGCGGAACTGATCGCGTCGCAAATTGTTCTTCATCATGGTGGTGATCGGACTCAAGCCGACACAGAACACGCCCGATAGCACAGTACACAGATCAAGATAACCCTCCCGAGACACCGACCCCGCGTCCATATATATGTTTGGAGAATCACGGATGACCACCCTCCCCATCACCAACAGCTTCGCCAGCTACCTCACCGACGAGCGCCACTTCAGCCCGTACACCGCTCGCTGCTACGGCGCGGACCTTCGTCAGTTCATCGAGTACCTGGTCGATGAAGCGGGGACCGAGATCGATCAAAGCAATGAAGAACTCGCGTTCAAAGCACGCACCGATTCCAGCGCGCTCCAGATGGTCAAGGGATCGACCCTGACCCAGACCATCTGCGAAGCAGACGCGGACCTCATCCGTGCGTACCTCGGATTCCTCGGCGAGCAGAACTACTCCCCAGCAACCATGGCACGCAAAATCGCGACGCTCCGCTCGTTCTACAAGTGGGCGCACCGCAATGGATTCTCGGTCAACAATCCGATGACCCTCATCCGCACACCCCGTCAGTCCAAGCGTCTGCCTAAAGCGATCACCGTCGAGCAGGTCGAGCGTTTGCTCTCGGCTCCCAATGACCACGACGTGCTTGGTCGCCGTGACCGTGCGATGCTCGAAACGCTGTACTCGACTGGTATCCGCGTCTCGGAGCTCGTCGGGATCAACTACGACGACCTGGACATCGAGAACGAAGCGATGCACGTGCGAGGCAAAGGACGCAAGGAACGCATCGTCCCACTCGGATCGCACGCGATCCGAGCAATCGCTCGCTACATCGAGCTGCTCTCGGCTGATCCGAAGTTCGGTCCAATCTGGGCGAATCGCGCCAACAACGAGAATCCTCTCCCGCTCTTCCTCAACAAGCACGGCAAGGGGCTCTCGTCACGCTCTGTCCGCCGTAAGCTCGACAAGTACCTCCGCATGGTTGGTCTTGACTCGACGATCTCGCCGCACACTCTGCGTCACTCGTTTGCGACCCACCTCCTCGAGAACGGCGCCGATCTGCGTTCGGTCCAGGAACTCCTGGGACACCAGTCGCTCTCGACCACCCAGGTCTACACCCACCTGTCCACTGGACGCGTCGAGGATGTCTACAACCAGAGCCATCCACGAGCTGAAGCGAGCTAAACTCGAAACTCCAGTCTGATTGACTACCGCGCCCCGTCGAGTGCTTCGAGCATCTGACGGGGTGTTTCGTTGTGGGTCGGGATTTCGATGTCCGGCGCGATTTCTGCAAGCGGGATCAGCACAAAGCTCCGCTCGTGCATCCGCGGATGCGGGACCTGCAATCCGGATTCGTCGATGATCTGGTCTCCGAACACGATCAAGTCGAGATCGAGGGTGCGAGGCCCCCACCGCTGTTCATGCTCGCGATCCCGGCCGTGTTCGGATTCGATGCGGAGCATCTCGTCGAGGAGCTCTCGCGCGTCGAGCTGCGTCTGAACACGCAGGACGCCGTTGAGGTATGCCCCTTGCTCGATCTCTCCGACAGGTGGCGTTTCGATGATCGAGGATACCTTGTTGATCCTCGTGGACTGCACACGCTCGATCGCAGCGATCGCGCTGTCGATCGTGGATTGTCGATCGCCGAGGTTGGATCCGATCGCGATGTAGGCGCTCGTGGGCATGAGCTAGTCAAGCCGTGCTATATGCTTGAGTCCAGTGGGCGCATAAAGAAGCCCGTCAAACAAACGGGCTCGGGGGGGAGAGACTGGTGGATGGACGAAGCTTACTTCATCGGCTCGAGCTCGCGCATGCGATGCTGCATCTGCGCCTTGAGTCGAGCGAGGATCGAGGAGTGCATCTGCGAGACGCGGGACTCCGAGAGGTCGAGGGTGGTGCCGATCTCTTTCATCGTCATGCCCTCGTAGTAGTACAGGATCACGATGAGACGCTCGGCTCGTGTGAGCCCCTTGGTCATGAGGTCTTTGAGGTCGTTGCGCTGGATGACCTTGACTGGAGCGACCTGCGAGTTGTCCTTAATGACATCGATCTCGCGGAGCTCGCGGGAGCCGTCGGACTGGAAGCACTTGCGTGTGATCGAGGAGACCGAGACGGCGCTGGAGTCGCGCTTGTATTTAGTGAACTCGTCCTGATCAATCTCGAGCTTGGAAGCGATTTCGTCGTCGGTAGCTTTGCGTCCGATCGCCATCTCGATCTGCTGACGCGCGCCCTCGACCTTCGAGGTGCGGTGACGCACCAGACGCGGGACCCAGTCCATCGAGCGGAGCTCGTCGAGGATCGCGCCACGGATACGCGGGGCGCAGTAGGTCTCGAACTTGACGCCTCGGTCCAGGTCGTACGCGGAGATCGCGTCCATGAGTCCGAAGAGTCCGGCGCTCATGAGGTCTTCGATATCGACTTCATCAGGGAGGCGCTGGTAGATGCGTTCAGCGTTGTAGCGGACAAGGTGGAGGAATTTTTCGACCAGGAAGTTCCGGAGGTCTTCGGAGTAGTCTTCCTTGTACATCACCCAGATGTCAACCATTTCCATCTCATCGAATCGCGTAGCGATACCCGATGGCTCTGCATGGCGAGCGCTGGCTCGTGAAGACATTCGTGCTCTTGAACGGATAGCCGTCATCGGTCGACTCCTTGACCCTTGACTGAAATTGTACCTCTGAGTCAGGTCCGGAAATCATTCCCGAGTGTCCTGTCTATCCAAAGGCGATGAATAAATTCAGGGCGATCCTTGCCCTGCTCCACAGTATATCAATTTACAACTCTGCTTGTGGTACTGATTCATGAGTTTTTTCTCAAGTTTATCACGCCTCTCATTCCGCACATTCATCACGCAGCTTTGTTCATCTTGTTCCTGAGCTGACGATCATCCTCGCGAGCCTTGTACAGACGCTTGAGTTTCTCGGGAAGCTGAGGCGTCGGGTGATCTTCCTTGTATTTGTTCAGGAACTCACGCACACAGATCTCGCCGATCATGCCCAAAATGCGCCCTACGACGACGCAAACGAGCATCGCGAGGATGGCGCGCGAGACGATCGTGATTCCGGGGTTTCCCGCAACGAGTCCCACGAGCAGAGCCGTGAAGAACCCCATGCATCCCAGCACGGTCGAGATCACGCGTGCGGGGACGTCCGGCTTGATATCACCCGACTCATACCCCTGATCCTCAACGATTTCGACGTCGCTCATTGATCGCTCCGATCCACATCACATCCACAAGTCAAACACACTTGCTCCCAGCTGTGCGCAATAGGTGCGCACAGATCGGCTTGATCTATTCCACGCAAGCGCAGAGCCAATCAGGTGGATTGATGGGACATCGGCCCGATTTGGAAGACTATTTATCGACGTGCGAAGAATCGCTGCTTGGACGCGGCGGCCATCGCGCGTCCCTCGATCCCGGCCCATTCGGTCAGCGCTGCCGCGAGGCGCGTCATGTCCTTGCCCGCGGGGCTCTTGGGGGTCTCGATCATGTACGGCGAACGCGCTTTGACCGCTTTGACGACGCGCTTGTCTGAGCGGACGTAGCCGAGCATTGGGATCTGGTAGCCGAGGAAGCGATCACAGACACCCGCCATGCGGTTGTAGACCTGGTTCGCTTCCTTCTCGTTTGATGCTTGGTTGACAATCAACGCGAGCTTCGGAGGTGTGTGATTCTCGTTGGTTTCGCCCGGAGTGTCGGTTCCCATGATAAGGACCTTGATCAGTGCGTACGCATCAGCGACACTCGTCGGCTCCGGAGTGACCACGATCAATCCCAGATCCGCGGCTTGCACAAAGGTCGTCACCGAATCACCAAGACCCGCACTGGTGTCAATCAGAACCACATCATTCCCTGCTTGGAGGTCTTCCAAACGATTCAGGAGCGTTGAGCGTTCTTGTTGATCGAGTTCCCCCACTCTTCCGATGCCGACGGAGCCTGGGATGAGACGGAATCCTCCTGGCGCATCGATCGCGAGGTCTTCGAGTGATGGGGTTTCTTCGGAATCGATCGCGGATTCCAGGCGTGCTTTGGGCATCAAGCCGCAGAGGACGTCCGCGTTTGCGAGTCCGAGGTCTGCATCGAGCAGACAGGCGCGGCGGTTTTGACGAGCGAGCGCGATAGAGAGGTTGACGGAGGTTGTGGTTTTCCCGACGCCGCCTTTGCCTGACGCGATCGCGATGACCGGGATTCTTCGCTGCGGCGGGACCATCCCGTTCTGGTTTGTGTTGATGGTTTCTCCAACACAATCTTCGCGTTCAAAGCGGGAGACCAGCTGACGCAGGCGTGATGCTTGGTCATCCTGTCCGGATACCTCACCACCTGTTTGGGTGTTTGTCGCCGAAACGATCTGGCTCATCAATCAACCTCGTATTCATTCAGCGTCCAGTAGACGCGCGGTCTCGTTCGTTTAGGGGTATTCCCTAATATCTTAGTCACTCAGAGTTGTGGAACCACAGCGGATGGTCCATCGAGCACGGCTCGCGCCAATCGCTCAGCTTTCGCCGGGAGGATATCCTCCGGAACCTCTTGTCCCACAGTGACAAAGCTCAGCGGCAACCCACCGATCCGATCACTGATCCCGGCGATCATGCCTGTCGTCACGGCTTCGTCGATCTTGGTCAGGATGCAACGATCCGGTCCCAGATCAATGAACCGCTCAGCGGTCTTGCGGAGCACATTCTCCCCAACTGTTGATGAAAGCACGAGATGCGTCTCATCTGGATCCGAGGCTGCGATCAACGCGCCGAGTTCATCCAAACGAGCGTGGTTGTTCTGCGATCTTCCCGCTGTGTCAATGACGACAAGATCGACATCGCTGAGTCCCGCAATAACCGATTGCATCTCGTCGGGGGAGTTGGCGATTTTGATCTCGAGGCCGATGATCGATGCATAGGTCTTGAGCTGCTCGACCGCGGCGATCCGGTAGGTGTCGGAGGTGATGAGCGCTACGCGCTTGCCGTGACGGAGTTTGGCGGACGCGGCAAGCTTCGCAACGGTAGTCGTCTTGCCAACACCAGTCGGGCCGATGAGCGCGATGACCTTTGGTCGTCCCGTCGAGTCGGAATTAGATTCGCTGAGCAGTGATTGCGAGGTGGTCTTGATTGAGCTTTCGATTTCACGCAGCAGCGCGTGGCGCACAACCGAAGCATCACGCAGTTCGTCGGCGTCGAGTCGATCGCGAACCGCGCCGACGAGTCGATCAGCGATCTCGACGGAGACATCGTTGTCGATCATCTGTGTGTACTGCGCATGGAGCGGCTCGGACATCTCGACCGGAGGCAGCGCCCCATCGGCGCTGGTTTTGTTGACCGCGACGGCAGTGCGGCGCGTGGTGTCGAGCACCTGACCCATCATCTTCTGGAGCGCTTCGATCTGTGCTTTGAGCGCTTCGTTTTCCGATGTCTCTGCAGCGGGTGCATTGACCTCGGCGATCGGAGATTTGGCAGGCAGCTCTGTCTCTTGAGACTCAATCGGCTCACTCTGCACTGACTCGTTGATTGGCTCTCGATTAGCGGGCTCTTGTTTTACTGGCTCAGATTTGACAGGTTCAGCTCTGACAGGCTCAGGTGTCGCGGGCATCGCGGATTCAAACACCGAGCTTGGATCCAGCGGCAGGAATCGTTCCTTCGGAATTTGCGACTTGCTTGGCGCAGGAGTTGGTGGAGGTGCAGGTGTGGGTGTGGGTGCTTGCGTCGGTGGTTCTTCGATGTGCTCTTCGACAGCGGAGGACTGGATGGTGTCAACGCGATCGAAGGTTGTCGGAGTGAACTCCGCGGCGCTGGGTTCGACATTGGATGGAGTTGTGTTCTCAATCTCAGTCGACTGCTCAGGGGTTTGTTGCTCAGGCTCAGCTCGGCGCTGCTCGGATTTGATCCGGCGATCTCGGATCGGAGATGCGGTATCTCCCATCAATCCTTGGAGCAACATCGCGCGATCATCGACTTCTGATTCTGCGTTCGGCTTGCTCGCAGCGCTCTGGGGCTGAGCAACGCGCGATCGCTGGACGACGATCTCAGGCGCGGCTTCCTCGATGTGCTCTTGCGATCGCGCCGGTTGCGTGTCTGGAGTGCGAGCGGGCGCGCTGGTTGAGCGTTTGACGCGACGCGACTTGCGCGAGCCTCCGGGTTGGGGAGAGGACGCGGTGATCTCGACCATCGGCTTGCCTCCGAGTCCTAACCAGGAACCGGTGCGGTACGAGCGTGTATGGAGGATCATGGCTTCGGTCCCGAGGTCCTTGCGGACCTGCGCGAGTGCTTGGGCCATGGTCGGAGCGGTATAGGTCTTGAGTTTCATGAATCAGCCGTCCTGGCAGTTGGGTATATCTGGCACAGTTCAACCGTAATGTACCGCTCTGACTGGACTTTGACCACTTATCGACAAGTTGTCCACATCGATTCGATTACGCGACCCCAGCCGGGACTCCAGACGGAACTTGCTGCTGATTCGATCCAGCCGCGTTTGAATCCCCGAGCGGGCCGATCAATCCCACGGATTCGACATCGATGCCGCTCACGACCTCGTTGTACCCCAAGACCGCGACCCCCGGAATGTGGGGTTCGAGGATCTGCCACATCGCGTTGCGGACCTGAGGCGAGGAGATGACGACTGGGAGACGACCCCGAGCCATGACGCCTCCGAGTTCTTCGCTGACGGAGTTCGCGATGTCGCGCGCCACGCGAGCGGGGATGTTGAGCACTGTCCCGGCGGCGCCGCGATCGATGTACGCGTTGACCTGGTCTTCGAGACGCGGATCGAGGGTGACACAGACGAGCGAGAGCTTGCCCTCGTCGTTGGGCTCA
Organism: Phycisphaerales bacterium; assembly: GCA_965250055.1. Taxonomy (GTDB): domain Bacteria; phylum Planctomycetota; class Phycisphaerae; order Phycisphaerales; family UBA1924; genus UBA1924. The sequence goes on from OZ252285.1 coordinate 1,501,211, forward strand.
GCATAGAGCGAGCAGATCGTGCGGCGCAGCGCGTTGCGTGCGTACTCGACGAGCACATCGAGGTCCTTGGTGCGCGTGCCCCAATCGGCAAGGGTTTCGAGGATCGTTTCGATGTCACGGACCGGGACGCGCTCGCGGAGCAGGGACTGGAGGATTTTCTGCAGCTCTCCGACCTTGATGATCCCAGGCACGGCTTCTTCGACGAGCTTCGCGGCTTTCTCTTTGAGTCCCTCGAGGAGATTGTTGACTTCTTCTCTCGTGAGCAGTTCGTCGGCGTAGGTCTTGACAAGCTCGGTGATGTGCGTCGCGAGCACGCTGGTCGGATCGACCACGGTGTAGTTCAAGCTCTCGGCGCGGCTGCGCATGCCGGGCTCGATCCACCACGCGTCGAGACCGAACGCGGGCTCGATGGTGTGGAGACCTTCGATCTTGCCTGTGGTCAGTCCCGAGTCCATCGCGAGGAGACGTCCGGGGTCCGCTTGTCCCGACGAGACGACATTGCCACGGATTTTCACGCGGTATTCGTGCGGCGGCAGCTGCATGTTGTCGCGGATACGCACAGGTGGCATTACGAGTCCGAGCTCCACGGCGAGTTGTCGACGCACGGCGCTGATGCGGTCGAGGAGGTCACCCCCTTGGTGGGTGTCGATGAGCGGGACCAAGCCGTAACCGACTTCGAGTTCGAGGACATCGACCTTGAGCAGGTCCTCGACCTGCGGCGGTTCGGGCGCGGCTTGCTGCGCGGCGTCCGCCTCGGCTTCGTGGCGCTGGTGCACGATCTTGTCCTTCGCGAGTTTCCCGATCGTCCAGGAAAGCACGCCGAGTCCGATCGCGATTGTGAGCAGTGGCACGGTCGGGAGCGGGGAGAATGCGAGGACTGCGAGGAAGCACGCGGTGATCGTGAGTCCCTTGGGCTGGGACACGAGCTGTCCGGTGATCTCGGTGCCGAGGTTGCCCTTGTCCCCTGAACGCGTGACGATGAGCGCGGCGGCCATGGAGATGATGAACGATGGGATCTGACTGGTCAGACCATCACCGATGGTCAGCTTGGTGAAGATCTCGGCGGTCTGTCCCGCGGGCCACCCTTTATCAATCGTTCCGACGGCGAAACCACCCGCGATGTTGATCAGCGTGATGATGATGCCCGCGATCGCGTCGCCTTTGACGAACTTGGAGGCACCGTCCATAGCGCCATAGAAGTCCGCTTCGCGTCCGATCTCGTCGCGGCGGGTGCGTGCTTGCGCTTCGGTGATCATGCCGTTGGAGAGTTCGGCGTCGATCGCCATTTGTTTGCCTGGCATCGCGTCGAGGGTGAATCGGGCGGCGACTTCCGCGATACGTCCCGCGCCCTTGGTGATGACCATGAACTGCACGATCATCAGGATCGCGAAGATGATGACACCTACGAAGAGCGAATCTCCAGCGACAAACACGCCGAACGCGGAGATGACCTTCCCCGCAACCCCGATTGCTTCCTGAGGTGTTGAAGCATCCGCGGTAAGAATCAATCGCGTCGATGCGATGTTGAGCACCAATCGCAGCAGCGTCGTTGCGAGCAGAAGCGACGGGAAGACAGAGAACTCGAGGGCCTTCTGCATGTAGAGCGTAGTGAGCAGGATGATGACGGCGAGCGAGATATTGAACGCGATGAGGATGTCCAGAGCCGCGGGTGGGAGCGGGAGCAGGATGACGGACAACAGCATGACGAACCCGATGGGCACGATCAGACCTCGGTAATCGCTGATGCGATTGACCCATGAGGGGAGGACTGTGCTGGAGCGTTGTTCTTCCATGCGTGCTTAGTGGTGTTCCTTATTCAGCGAGCGCGGGCTCGGGGTTGGGCTGCAGATTCGGGTTCAGTTGCTTCATTTCTTGCTGAGCTTTGCCTTCCATCCGATAGACGTACGCGAGCAGCTCAGCAACCGCTTCGTAGTGCTCTGGGTTGATCTCTTGACCGACTTTGATCCCCCAGTACAGCGCTCGCGCCAGCGGCGGGCGCTCGACGATCGGGACCTCGTTCTGACGCGCGATCTGTCTGATCCGCAGCGCGATGAGGTCCGCCCCTTTGGCGGTGACCTTCGGAGCGCCCATCCCGGTTGAGTCGTACTTGATCGCGACGGAGAAGTGAGTCGGGTTGGTGACGATGACGTCCGCTTGGGGGACCTGATGGGAGATCTGCTGCATGACGATCTCACGCGCCATCTGCATGCGTTTGCCTTTGAGCTGGGGATCGCCCTCCATTGATCGGCGTTCGTCCTTGACCTGCTGCTTGGTCATCTTGTTATCTTGTGTGTGCTGCCAGCGTTGGAAGATGAAGTCGATGACCGCGAGCATCAGGAGAACCACGATCAGTGTGAACGCGATGATCAGCAGCATCCGCAAGATCGCGGCCGTCGCGATCGCGGCGGGGAGTTTGGGGAGCACCGCGATCGTCTCGATCTGCGAGCGGATGACGAGGATCGAGACGAGGATCAGCAGTCCCAGCTTGAGCGTATTAATCACGGCTTTGACGAGTCCCTTGCGTCCATAGATCCGCTTGATCCCGCTGAGCGGCGAGAGCTTGTTGAGCTTGGGCATGATGGGGTCGCTGCTGATGAGCCAACCGACCTGCATGAACTGGGATGCGTAGGCGATGAGCATGACGATCAGCAGGACCGGGAGCATGACGCGTCCAATCTCGTAGATCATGAGTGAGCCGTCGGATCGGATCGATGCGACGGTGAGCGGCCCGTTGCTCGAATCCGCGGAGAGCATTTTGCGGAGCACGCGTTCGAACATCTCCGCGATCATCGGCGCCAGCGCGATGAGCGCGACCACACTCCCGAGCAAAAGCACGGCACCTGAGAGGTCTTGACTCTTGGGGACCTGCCCCTTTTCCCGTGCCGATTGGAGGCGTTTGGGGGTTGGTGCTTCGGTGCGTTCTCCGAGATCGTCCATCAGCTGCCCCCTCCCGCTGCTGCGCGTGCGTGCGTTGAGTCGAGCGCGAGGTTCTGGATCCAGCCGGACAAGCCGTCAAGCACGCGGTCGATCTCATCGCCCGCGACGTTCCCGATCACGTTGATCATCAGCATGAGCAGGATCAGACCGGTCAGGATCTGGATCGCGAACCCGATGCTCATGATGTTGACCTGAGGCATGGTCTTCATGACCAGACCCATCGCGACCTGCGACATGGACACCGCCGCGATGACCGGCGTCGAGACACGGATCGCGAGCTCGAATCCGGACGTGACCACCTGCACCAGCATTTCCAGCGGAACATCTCCGGCACTAAACAATCCGATCGGTGCGGTGTGGAAAGACTCAGCGATCGCGAGGAAGAGGAGCTCGAATCCGCCCAGTCCGATGAAGATGAAGATGGTCAGATAGAACAGGAGCATGCCGAGGACCGATCCATTGGAGTCCAGCTCTGGGTTGAAGGATTCAGCGAGCGAGAGACCGACCTGGTATCCCATGATGAACCCACCCATCTGCATCGCGTAGAGCGGCATCGCGGCGATCAGTCCGATGGAGATCCCGATGAGCAGCTCAGCAAACAGCAGTGGCATCAGCTGCACAGAATCAATCGTCACTCCCGGATCGAAGCTCGGCACGGACGGATAGATCGCGACCGCGAACATGAACGCGAAGAGTGCTTTGAACACTGTCGGCACGGTCCCAGACTGGAGCAATGGCGTGAACAAAAACAAGCCCGTGAGTCGGGCGACCACCAGCATCAGCGGCAGCACATGGACCAGCATGGGCTCAAAGCTCACCATCAGAACAGCTTCATCATCTCAGCCGTGAACTCACTGAGCACCGACAGGATCCAGGGCAATAACAACACCGCCGCGACAACGAGCGCGATGATTTTGGGAACAAAGGTTAGTGTTTGATCTTGGATCGAGGTGACGGACTGGATCAGCGAGATCACCAGACCCAGGATCATCCCGATCAGGAGCAGCGGGGTCGCGATGAGCAGCACAATGTACAGCGCGTCGCGGATCATCTGCAGTGCGGCTTCGTCAATCATCCTGATCCCCTTCGTACTCAATAGTGATTCTCGGCGGCGCGTTGCTCCGCTTGACGATCCGCGCGAGCATGAAAACCGGGATCGCGGCGGCCGCGGTGGCGCTCAGTCTGCCGCTCGTCCCCTCTTGCACAAAGCTCTCGAGGAGCGATCCGACGACCAATGTCCATCCATCGACAAGCACAAAGAGCATCAGTTTGAAAGGCAGCGAGATCAGCACCGGAGGGAGCATCATCATGCTCATCGAGATCAGCAGCGACGCGATGACCATGTCGATCACAAGGAACGGCAGGTACACACGGAACCCCATCAAGAAGGACACCTTGAGCTCGCTGAGCATGTACGCCGGGATGAGGGTCGTCGTCGAGATGTCGGCGCGGGTCATGGATTCGGGTTCGGAGGTGTCCACGCCTTGGTAGTTGAGGATCATGTAGAGCGATGACCAGTTGTCGGTCGCTTCGATCTGGTCGAACATAAAGTCACGCATAGGGGTCGAGGCGCGTTCCCAGAGGACGTCCATGTTGCGGATTTCGCCGTTCTGGTAGGGAACGACCGCTTCGTTCCAGACGCGGTCGATGGTGGGTTTCATGACCAGCGCGGTCATGAAGAGCGCGAGTCCGGTGATGACCTGTCCCGGAGGGAGCGACTGCGTACCCATCGCTTGACGCAGCAGCGCCAGCACGACCATGATCCGGATGAAGCTGGTGGTCATGAGCATGATCGACGGGACCAGCGTGATCACCGTCAGCAGGAGCATGATGTTGATGGTTACGGAGAGTCCGTCACTCGCTGAACCCTCCGTGGACGCTGATGACGCAGCGGGTCCTCCTTGGACGCGTGCTCCGAATCCGCTCGCGGCGTTGATCGCGGTCCCCGCGTCTTCGAGCATAACCAGCGGATTAAACGAATCACTGGAGGACTCGCTGGGAGTCGGCCCAAGCTGAGCGGCTGCTGAAGACGTGAACATTCCCGCGAACACCAAGATCAGGATGGAACGGATCAACACCACGACTCAGCGTCCCCTCCGCATAGCGCCGAGGCGACGGCGGAGCACTTGCGTAGCCGCCGAGGAATCTTGGGTTGATGTCAGTTCGAGACGATCGCCCTCGTCGTTGGCCACCATCCCCGGCGCGATCCGACGTGGACGCTGGACATGGAGTCCTGGCGAGGGTTGGTTCATCGCTTGATTGATTTCCTGATCCGTCGCGTTCCCGGCTTCTTGGAGTGTTCGCTCAAATGAAGCCGCGATGGAATCTCCGCTCGCGTCGCGGACCTTCCCGAGGATCGACGCGACGTCTTCAGGGGATGTCACTTCGCACAGGGTGTGCATCTCGTTGCTACCAGCGCTGCGCTTACCTCGGCGCGAGCTTGCATGCGAGAGCAGCAGGACCTTGCGATCAAAGCGGAGGACGACGATGGTCATCCCAGACGAGATGGGATATCGCGCCAGGACCTCAACCAGTCCCGCTGGGGCGCGTCCTCCAGCGCCGATCTGTCCACTGAGTCCACCACGCGTGCGTGCGAATCGTTTGTAGAGCTGCGCGAGCGCGAAGATGAGGAGCAGGACACCTGAGAGAGCCGCGACGGTGCGGATGAACTCTTTCCCCAGCACGGCGGGTGTTTTGACGTCGTCACCCCCCAGCGATTGATTCTGTCTTTGGCGCGGTAATCCGAGCGGTTTGGATTCTGAAGAGTTTGGCGCAATCCGCTGAGGTTGCTGAGTTTCTGGTTGTGTAGCAGTTTGAGTAACTGGTTGAGTCGAAGGGGGTTCGACGAGATCAATGATCGGCTCTACAACCGGCTCAGGGGTCGCCTCTACCCACGGTCCGTGCTGAGCGACAGCATTGGGAGCGAGCAGAATAAAGAGGAAAATAGTGCCCAATCGCACCGCGTGTGTCCGTGTCATGTCGCCATCCTGGCCTTTCGCTTGAGCGGATCCTCCGCTCGCGTTCAAACATCTCTTTGCTTAGCTCTCTTGCAGATCGAGGATCTCATTGATACGGACACAGAAGTTGTCGTTGAGCACCAGCACCTCGCCTCGCGCGACCTTGCGGTCGTTGACGAACACGTCAACCGGATCACCAGCGAGCTTGTCAAGCTCAACCACGGCTCCATCTCCAAGACGCAGCACGTCTTCGACAAACATGCGGGTGCGTCCCAGCTCGATGCGGACGTTCATGTGAACATCGGAGAGCAGATCCAGGTCGCTTTTAACTCCTGAGCTCACGCCGTCGCCGAGTTCTGGGGATTCGAAAGGGGCGCCATCTCCGGCGCCTACGGAATCGCTGACTGTATTGGTGACGTCGCTGACGGCGGACATCGCTGCGGCGAGCGCGGCGGCCTCGTCGTCGGACATGTCCGCGCCCTCGTCTGCTTGAGCGGCGGCTTCATCGGCCTTCGCTGACGCGTCCTCGAGCGCCTCGTCGGCGCTGGGCTCCGGAGCGTTCTCGGCTTCGTTCTGGGGGTCTTGATTTTCGGCTTCATCAGACATCGTGGATTCCTTGGGCTCCGCCCGCTCATCACAACGCGCACGCCGACTCCCGGCGCATGACGATTTATCGGCCCATCGCCCCGACGGAGTCCACTCTTTGCGCTCATGCGCAGATATTGCTCAAAATAGATTGCGGATCAGATCCTGTGCTCGCGACAAACTTAGTTGTCGGCACGGAAACCCTTGCACTCAGGGATGATGACGCGATCCACGCGAGGCATCCCATCAGCATCAAGACCAAAGACCTCGTTGACGTAGGTCGTCAGCTGACGTGTAATTGTCTCGAGTCCCGGCTCGCGGAGGTGCCGATCTTGCGCTCTGCGGAATATCAGCGAGATTCCCTCGGTCAGCAGCGCCGTATCGCGCTCCTGGATGGTCTCGATGTGGGCCTGGTTCTTCTGACGAGCGCGGAGGACGATTTTGACTCGCCATTCCCAGACGTGGCCCGTGGACATGTTCTGGAATCGTTCCTCGATCAGCGGAATCTCGACGGGAGCGTCCTCGCCCGTGCCCTCGAGTTCAGCAAGTTCGGTCGCGTCGGCGCCCTTTGGGCCGCCCATCGAGGAGACAAGGAAGAACACAGCCGCACCCTCGACGATCATGATGACCGCGATGATGATGATTAGCTTGAGCCCCCCGCCTTTACTCGGCGTTGACTCTTCGGTGCTCTCGGCTTTGGTTTCTTCGTCTGCCATCGGTGTTCCTTCCAGGACGCATGCGTGTATCAGTTATCCGCGCCGGTGAAGTTTGGATCTGGATGCGTCTGCGAGACCGTTCGACCGGTCTGATAGACCTGAACTCGGCGATTTGACCCCGCTGCTCCTCCAGAACCGGCGCTGAGCGACATGGGCTCGGAGTTCCCAGCCGATTCAACCCGCAGGATCGATGCATCCACACCACATTCCCGGACCAAGAAGTCCTTGATGACCTGCGCTCTTCGATACCCAAGCTCATCGAATCCGAGTCCGGATCGTTTCTCTTCGAGCCCCCACGCGTGCCCCACGATTGGGCAGATGTAGTTGAGACCTCGGATCTTGGGCGCGACTGAATCCCTCAGCATGTCTTGGTTCCGTTTGGAGAGCTCGAAGCTCCCGACCTCGAACATGATGGAGCCGCCGATCGCGTGGCGGGCGCCTTCCTGGACGATGTTCACGAGTGTCTCGCGGCCCTCGATGTTCGGATCGGTGTTGTCGTTGGTGGAGCGTTTGTCGCCGTCTCTTCGAGCGCGTTCTTCTTGGTTGGAGACCATCGAGTTGTTGGCGCTCTCGATCAGGTGCGCCAGACCCATGCCCCCCTTGAATCCCATCGCCTCGTTGACCGAGTCGATGACCTTCTGGTACTCACGAGGCTTTTTCATCTCTGAGAAGGACACGAGGAGCACAAAGAAGCAGAGCAGCAGGGACATGAGATCACCAAAGGTGACCACCCATTCGGGGACCTCTGCCTTTGGTGGTTCTTTTTTCTTGCCCATCGCTCACCCTTTCGTGCGTTAAGCCGCTTGCTCAGCAAGGAACGCGTCGCGCTGCGCCGGTGGCAGGTAGGTGAGGAGCTTGCTCTCGACCACGCGTGGGTTGTCACCCGACTGGATCGACATGACTCCCGCGATGATGATGGTCTTGAGCTGCGTTTCTTCTTGGTCTTTGGAGTAGAGCTTGTCACCGATCGGTCCCGCGAATGCGTTGGCGATGATCGCACCGTACAGCGTCGTGATCAGCGCGACGGCCATAGATGGGCCGATGGTTGAGGGGTCTTCCATGGAGCCGAGCATCAGGATCAGACCGATGAGTGTCCCGATCATCCCGAACGCGGGCGCGTACTTCCCGAACTGGTCGAGGACCATTTTGCCTTGCATGTGACGATCCATCATCGCTTCAAGCTCTGTTTCCATGATCACACGGATGAGCTCGGGATCGGTGCCGTCGACGGCCATTTTGATGCCGCGGATGATGAACTCGTCGGTCATTTCTTCGACGTGGTTCTCGAGCGAGAGGATGCCCTCACGGCGTGCGATCTCAGCGTACTTGACGATGTCCTTGATCGTCTCTGCTGGATCAGCGCAGGTCCCGAAGACTGCCTTCATGACAAGACTCGGGAGTCCGAGAGATTTGGCGAGCGGGAACGCGGCGATCACCGCGCCGGTTGATCCGCCGAACACGACGATCACCGACGGGATGTTAATCATCGCGATCGGGTTTCCACCACCCAGCAAGATCGACAAAAAACAGCAAAGTGCTGCAAGTCCGAGCCCGCCTACGGTTGCAATATCCACGCTTCAACCTCCGCACACAACCCGTCCGTGGGTGTGTATGGATCATCTATCGTCGATGTGATTGGAGGAGTTCAGGAGGGTCGGTCATTTTGGGGGAGAGAATAGCCCCCTGAGTGGGATTATCCGGGTTCGCAGAGCTTGCGTAGATGACGTCCGTACTCGATTGTTTTGCGCACAATCTCGTTCATCGGCTCCTTGACGACCATGTGCTCGCCGGAAATAAGCGTGATGATGGTGTCGGGGTTCTCCTCGATGGTCCGGATAAGTTCCGCGTTGAGTATGAACTTCTGCCCGTTGAGTCGTGTGACACAGATCATGACAACCTCCGACGACCCGCCGCGTTATCGGGTCCGATCCCTGCTGTGCGTGCCGTTGTCATTATCGTCCAAGCACCAGCAGCTGCTGGAGCAACTCATCAGTTGTTCGGATGACACGCGACGATGCGGAGTAGCCGGTCGAGGTCAGGATCATCTGCGTGAACTCTTGTCCGAGATCAACATTCGATCCCTCGAGCGCACCAGCGACGACTGAACCAAGCCCGAGCTGACCAGGGTTCGCGATCGCGGCTGGTCCCGAGTTGGGTCCGGTTGTAAAGAGATTCCCTCCCTGATCCACCAATCCAGCGGGATTGGAGAACTTCGCGAGCACGACCTGACCCATTGTGCGGATCGCGCCGTTGGAGAATCGTCCGACGACCAATCCGTCGTCACCAGTCGCGAAGGTTTCAAGTGTTCCCGGAGGCAAGCCATCGGTGGTCAGACCGATCAGGGTCGATCCGGTCGCGAGCGAAGTCGTTTGTCCGTTCTCGGCGAGGAAGTTGAGATTGAACGACAACGGCGTGTCGGCACCGGTATTCATGCGATCGATCGTCACTTGGACCGAGTTGTTGAGCGGATCGATCTGCCCCTCGGTATCGAACTGGAGCGTTCCTGTCGCGACGGAGATATCGAGATCGGTGTCATCTGAGGATTCGACGAAGTATCTCCAGACCGGTCCGGTGTTTGGGGTGGAATCCAGGACCATCACCACATCGACGAGCACCGAGGTTCCGAGCGAGTCAAACGCGGACACGGTTGTGCGAACACTCTCGCCGTCGGCTTCCGCGACCTGCGTGGTCTCGAACGCGGCGCCGAGGTTGGTCGTCCCGTCGGTATCGACGAGTCGGAGATCGCCCGTCGAGATCTCGATGTTGTTCTCCGTCCCGACGTTGCCGACGATGCGGATGACTCCTGTGGTCGCGTCAACCGTGACCCCTGGAGTTGAGCCGTCTGGATTGGTTGCTCCGGTGTCTTGGATTCCAAGTGCATCTTCGAGGAAGCTCATCAGGTCTTGGACGGACGTCGTCGCGGTGACCATGAGGTCGGCTTCTGGGAGCGCTCCGCCTCCCTTAGAAGCATCAGATGTCAGCCGGATTGTTTGTCCGGCGGTGAACTGTGCGTTGCCGGGATTGTTTGGATCATCGATGTTGACCAGCGGCGTTGACGCATTAATGAATCCGCCCCCGAGCACGGTTGGTCCTGAGAGGGTTGATCCCATGAGATCGATGATCGAGCCGGTGGTCGGGATGTCGCCGCTCTTGTCGAGGTTGCCCACGATCGAGACGTTGCTAGTTGCTTCAGCGATGGTCTGACGGCCGACAGGGATATTGAGCGGCGCGAGCTGTCCGGTGATGAGGTTGAAGTCCTCGTCCACGCTGTATCCGAGCAAGCGTTCACCCGTCGCGGTGGTCAGGTTGTCCTCGGTGTCTTGTCGGAATGATCCGGCGCGTGTGTAGAAGGTGGAGCCGTTGCTCTCGACCATGAAGAATCCCGAGCCATCGATCGCGAGATCGCGGAGGTCTCCGGTCGCGTTGATTGATCCGTTGTTGAAGTCTCTCTGGATCGCGCCGATCCCGACGCCGTTACCGACTTGTCGCGGATTGACCCCGCCGCTGGTCGCGGTCGGCGCGGTCCCGAAGCTGAGGTTGCGCTGGAAGAGTGTCTCGAACATGATCCGCGAGCTCTTGAACGCGGTGGTATTCACGTTGGCGATATTGTTACCGATGATGTCGAGCTTGCGAGAGTGCGTGTTAAGCCCGGTCAGACCAATAAAGAGTGAGCTGGTTGATGCCATATAGAAACCTCATTCTCACCGATACACATACGCTCGGCGTGTCTTTGATTCACTCGGATCGCGCTGAGAGCACATCCGCGAGTGACGTGTTTCGCACAACGCGTGCCGGAATGAGTGAGTCGCTCGAACTTCCAGCGAATCCAGTCTCTGAAGTCTCGTCCGCGGAGTCAGTCGTGGATCGCATGGAGACAAACCCGTCGATGCCGCTGATGACGGTCTGAGAATCCGGCGTCAACTGCGCTTCAAGAACGCGATTCTTGACATCCAGGCGCACGATCGAACCACCCAGATCTACCAGAGCGTTTTTGATCCCATCTCTCGATGCAAGATCCGCGGCATGACCGACACGCTGTAGCTCATCAGTATTGACCTGATCGATCCCGACTTGTTTCCCGAGCTGGACACGAACACCGGTCGGTGATCCGGATTGCATCCGCTTGAGTATCTCATCGAAGCTCAACGAATCGGATGATTCACTCGTGGTGTGCGCACCGACATCATTCGGGAGGATGCCTGACCCAAGAGCCGCGAGGAGTTGGTTTCCTGTGGCGTTCATCTGGTGTTTAGATCGCAGGACTCACGATCGGGCGCGACGGATCGTTGCTTGGTGATCCGGTCTGACCGCTCTGCGTGTCGAGTGTCCCGGCGTCTCCGACATACGGCTGGTCACCAGTCACATCTGGATCAGTATCCGGATCCGTATCATCGTTTGGTGGGACGTCGTCGTCTGGATTCGTGAAGTCATCGATCGGTCCCGCGATCTCATCGACCTGGCTGAAGAGCATGCGCGTGCCGTCGAAGAGGTTGAGGACTGGTCCCTGCGAGGACTGCGAGACCGAGATCACCAGGTCGGCGACGCGCTGGTTGTCGAGCGTGATTCCCGAAACCAGCGAACCGATCAACTGCGATGCAGCCGCGAACTCGTTCTGGGAAACCAGACTCTCCAATGAAGCGACCATCTGCGTGTCGGACTCGATCGTGCGGATCGTCGAGAGCTGATCGAGCATCGCGCCCGAATCCTGAGGCTCAAGCGGGTCCTGGTTCTGGAGCTCCGTAAAGATGATCTGGAGGAACTCGGCGCTCGAGAGCGTGTTGAACGCATCATCTGTAGACGAGACGGGGTTCGAAGTTGAGTAATCGCTGATGGCGCTCATAGCGGTGCCTTTCCTTTACGCGATGGCGTCCAGACCCAGCTGGGTCCAGATGCTCTGTGGTGTGTCGTTGTCGATGGATTCGTCTGAGCTCAGCTCAGATTCGTTGGAGCCCCCACTGCTTCCTTGGTCGGATTCATGTTCCTGCGGATCACGATCCGCTTGGGATTGATGGTCGTCGCTGCTGCTGAGCATCTGATCGAACGCGGAATGCTGAGGATCGTTGACGCGGAGCTCGTCGATCCGCACGCCTCGGGATTCCATCATGTGACGGAGCCCTTCGAGTCCTTCCTTGAGCATCGAGCGGGCGTCATCGTTCGCTGCGTCGATATTGACGCGGACCTCTCCCGCTTTGGTGGTCAGTTCGATCTTGATCTCACCCAGATGATCCGGACTCAGCCGCATCTTCATCGTCCCGCCCTTGGTGTTCATGATCGACGCGAGACCGCGCTGCACCTGCCCCATCACCTGACGGCGCATCAGCGGTCGATCGTTCTCGGCTTTCATCTGCGAAAGCGACTGGGACTGCTGCGAGCGATCTCCCAGATCGAGCCCGCTCTGTCCGCTGCTTGGTTTGCTTGTGGATTCAGTCCCTGTGATCGCACGCGAGGCGTCCACCGCGGCTGCTTGTGCGTTCAAATTCCCCTTGGGTTGTCCGTTGCGGGTTGCGACATCGGAAACCACGGCCTGAACCGCTTGGGATGCTTGGACTGCAGCTGCTTGGGTCGTGACGTGTGCCGTGCTTGTCGGTTCCGCGCTGTGCTGCGGAGTGGTCGGTGCGGTTTTGACCGCACTCTCAGCGGCGTCCTTGAAGGAATCGAAGCTGCCAAACTGGTTCACGCCTTGATACTGACTCTGGTTGGTCCTTGCTGCACTCGATGCATGCTGAGTGTTTTCTTTGGGCTGCGAACTTGTGGGTTGCTCAGGGGTTCTAGTGGACTCGGTCCCCTGCTGAGCCGTTGGTTTGGTGTGTTGCTGTCCCTGGAGTTGGGACTTGGCGAGGTCCGCGAGATCGATCTGTGCCGCGTTGGTGAGGATCAGTCCGAGATCATCAGCGGAGTGCACCTGGAGCGATGATGCACTACTGGATTGCTGATCGATGGGACGTCGATCGTGAGATTCTTGATTGGACGCCGTGTTCCCCGCTTCGTCACCATCGGGAGCCGATTGGCTGTCTTCGCTGCTGACTTCCGAGTCTTCATCGCTTGCTGCTTCGGACGACTCGTCTTCGCTGCTCTCGTCAACGTCGCTCAGTTCTTCGGTTTGTTCGATTTCTTGCTCGGTTTTGGTGAACGCTTCGAGCACCCCATCGAATCCTGGCGCACTTTCCGCGGCTGGTCCGCTCGTTTGTGCGCGTTGAATGAGCAGGTCTGCGCTGCTGTCGTTACGGGCCGAGTTCGTTTGGAGTGTCGTCATTGGTGCTGGCATCCGTCAGCGCGGTTTCCTGGCCGCGCATCCGTATGGACTCCAGCAAACCCGCTGCCAAATCCGCTTCACCCGCTTTGACAAACTCAGAGAGCACGTCGGTGGTGATCCCCCCACCCAGCGCACTGAGGTAGGAGACGACCTGCTCCCACTTGTTTTCCTCGATCATCACGCTCAGCACTTCCTTCGCGTCCTTGGGTTTCATGTTCTTGAGGACGTTGAGTGATTTGCTGAACTGGTCCGATCCCTCGATCTCCTTTAATCGCTCGCGCATTGCTTTGAACTCGCTGCGTTCTTCCTCGAAATCCGTCCGCTCGCTCGCGAGTAGCGCCCGTTCGCGTTTGAGGGTGTTCTGGAGGTCGGTGATCTCGCGCTGCATCCGCTCGAGACGCGCGCGATCGATCTGAGTGAGCTGGAGGCGGACATCGTTGAGCTCGTCGGAGTTCATCGCGAGCTTGGGGAGATCCGCTTCCTGACTCGCGAGCTCCGCGGCGGCTTCCGCTTCCTCCGCTTTGAGGCGCTGGTCCCGCGCCTGCGTCGTTTCGGTAAACATGTCTACGACCTGCGTGATGCGCTGGGAATCGACACGTCCGGATGCGAATACCCACCCTACGCCGACCAGAACCGCGATCAGATTCAGTACCGCGACCACGATGAGGACTTTGATGAGCTTTTTCATTTCACGTTCCTTTCGCCAATCGCGACCAGCAAATCACCACTCAGAGCAAGGCATCGGACGATCTCGCGTGGCGCATCACTGACATATCGTCCAACTCGATCGTCTCTCTTCGTCTTTGTTCACTTTCAAACGCTTCTCGCTGACGATCCCTCAGGAGTTCGACCGCCTTTCGGGCCGCGGCTGCTTCTGAGAGCTCCTTCCGCGCCTGCTCGATCTGCTCAAAGAGCCCCGCGAGTTCGATGACGAGTCGCTGTGCTGAAAATCGGTTGCTCAGCGCTGCGTTCGCTTGGAGGCGAGCTCCTCGGAAGTCGATGGCCCCGTCGCCGTTGAGCATCTGCGCCAGCGATCCCTGCTCGTGCTCGATGTTGCGCTGGTATCCTCGGATCCGATCCTCGATCTCGACGCGCTGTCGCTCGAGCTTGCTCAGCGCCAGTTTCTTGTCTTGCTCTTCGCGCTCGCGCATCTCGAGGACGGGCTGGAGGCGGAACTGGAATCGTGGCATTCAGATCACCCCATGCTTCCTGCGGGAGGTCCGACAGCCGGCTGCTGATTCTGGCTTTGATTTTGGGTCTGTTGGCTCTGAGCGATCGCTTGACGCTGCTGGATCATCTCCCCAGACTGGAGCGCGAGCTTCACCATCATGTCCTTCGCAGGCTCGAACTTCGCGGCTTCGTCGGTCCGTTGTCCCAGCAGCTCAGCAATGATCGGCTGCATGTCGATCGCCGTGTCCCCTTCGGGATTGACGCCGTGCGCGTACGCACCGATCTGGACGAGGTCCTCGATCTCTCGGTACTTCGCGATCAGTTTCGAGAGCTGCACTCGGCCCGCTTTGTGCGCACTGTCCGTCACATCGTCGGCGACGCGCGAGACCGAATCGAGCACATCGACCGCTGGGAACTGTCCCTTGTGCGCCATCTTCCGCGACAGGACGACGTGTCCATCGAGAATCCCGCGAGCCGCATCTGAGACGGGTTCGGTCATGTCGTCCCCCTCGACCAGGATCGTAAACAGCCCGGTGATCGAACCACCCCCGAGCCCGTTTTCAGGTTCGATCGTTCCCGATCGCTCGAGCAGCTCCGCCATCGCGGAGAACACGCTTGGGGTGTACCCCTTGGTCGTGGGAGGTTCACCGACCGACAGACCGATCTGGCGCTGTGCGTGCGCGAATCGTGTCACCGAGTCCATCATCAGCAGCACATCGAGCCCGTTGTCACGAAAGTATTCACTAGCGGTGCACGCGAGCTTCGCGGCTCGGATTCTCATCAGCGGCGACTCATCCCCTGTTGCAACAATCACAACCGAGCGCTTCAACCCCTCTTCTCCCAGCGCGTGATCGATGAAGTCGCGGACTTCTCTGCCGCGTTCTCCGATGAGCGCGATGACGTTGACGTCCGCGTCGGTGCCTCGCGCGATCTGTCCAAGCAGGGTCGATTTCCCGACACCAGGTCCCGCGAAAATACCAAGGCGTTGTCCTCGACCCATCGGGGTCATCAGGTCCAGCACGCGGACCCCGGTCCGCAATGGCTCTTGGATTCTGCGGCGCTGCATCGCGCTGATGGGGCTCGGATTGATCGCACGTTGAACGGTTTCGGAGATCGGTCCCTTGCCGTCGATTGGGTTCCCGAGCCCGTCGATGACTCTCCCGAGCATGCGATCTCCGACTGGTGAGACCTGATGGACCTGCTGCATCATGATCTTTGATCCAGGAGTGATCCCGGCGGTTTGGTTCAGGAGCATCACGATCGCTTTGCCTGAATCGAACCCCACCACTTCCCCCGCGATCCGTCGTTCATCGAGACCCACGATCTCGACGAGCGATCCGATCGGGACTGGGAGATCGGTCGCGATGATCGACATCCCGCGCACGGCTTCGACGCGTCCGCAAATCCCGAGCGGACAGACGCGATCAACGATCTCCATCTCGCGCGGGAACAGTTTCACGCCGCGTCTTCCTTCGGATCGGATCCCGGATTGATGTCGCTATCGACATCATCGAGATGACTGTCGTACTCTGGACCACGGTGGGCAGGCAGCAGCGTCGCAACGATGCGATCGAGTTGCTTCGCGATGGATGCATCGATGGTGCCCCCACCTTTGGTGGAGACCACGCATGATCCCGGCGCGAGTTGATCGTCACCCACGAGCTCAGCGTGCGTGCACGCGGCGCACTGCTGGACCATCGAGGGCATCACACGCTGCAGGAGCTCGACATCCGCGGGATTCACGCGCACACGGATATCCGTCGGCGTGACCAGCGCTTCGAGCGTGCTTTCAAGCTGATCGACGACGACCTCCGGATCCAGATCGATGGTCCGCTTGATCACCCTCGCGGCGATATGAGCGGCGAGCTCGATCACCTCAGTACGCGATGCGATCATGAGCTCGTTGCGTTGTTCTTCCCAGACTTTGAACGCTTGGGACCATTGCTCGGAAATGGTCTGGAGCTGCGCCGACAGCTCGGAGTGCGCCTGCTCGCTGCCTTGCTTGGTGCCCTCTTCCAGTCCCTGAGCGAGTCCTTCCTCGTAGCCCTTCTTGTGACCGGCTTCGGAGGCGTCCTTGACGAGACGATCGCGCTCGGTCATCGCGTCCTTGAGCACCTGCGCTGCTTGCTTCTGAGCCGACTCGATCACCGCTTGGCCGCGGCGTTCCAGGTCTCCAAGATCCATCGGCACCGCGTCGCGGGTGTAGCTCTCGAGGTCTGCTCGTTTGATGACGCCCATGTCTGGGACCTCCAGATTCGGTTAGACGACCATCTCGGAATCGCCGCCTCGGCCCTCGATCATGACATCGCCCGCTTCTTCCAGACGACGCACAATGTCCACGATCCGCTGCTGAGCGGTTTCCACGTCCGACACGCGGACAGGCCCCATGAACTCCATGTCTTCCTTGACCATCTCCGCGGCACGCTCGGACATGTTGCTGAAAATCTTCTCCGTGAGCGCCTCGCTCGCGGTCTTGAGCGCCACAGAGAGCTCGTCGTTCTCGACCTCTTTGTGCACCGCTTGGATGCCCTTGTCGTTGACGAGCTTGATGTCCTCGAAGACGAACATGAGTCTGCGGATCTCTTCGACCAGGTCCGGATCGTCGGACTCGAGTCCTTCCATGATCGTCTTCTCGGTCGCGCGATCGGCTAGGTTGAGGATCTCCGCGACCGTTGGTACGCCTCCGGCTTTCTCCATGCTCTGCATAAGCATGTTGCTGAGTCGACTCTCCAGACCGATCTCGACCTCTTTGATCACCTCGGGGTTGGTCTGCTCCATGTTCGCGATGCGTTTGATGACCTCGAGCTGCTTCTCCATCGGGAGTCCGACAAGAATTTCCGATGCTTTGTGGTGCGTCAGGTGACAGAGGATGAGCGCGATGGTCTGCGGATGCTCTTCCTGGATAAAGGTCAGCAGGTTGTCGCTCTCAGCACGCTGCAGGAAACTGAATGGAGTCTTCTGCACCTGCGTCTGGATCTGTCCAAGAATTCTCTCTGCATCCCCCGAATCCATCGAGTTCTGGAGGAGCTGCTTTGCGTACGAGAGCGATCCTTCGTTCGCGTACTGCGACGCGACGGAGATGTTGTAGAACTCCTCGACGACCGCGTTCTGGAGTGAGTCGGTCACGCGTCCGAGCGAGGCGAGCTCGCGGGTGATCTCTTCGACCTTCTCCCCAGGCAGATGTTTGAGAACTGATGACGCGTGATCTGAACCAACAGAGAGCAGCAGGATCGCGGCTTTGGAAACCCCTTCGAGCTCCCGCACATCGGTCGGTAATGGTTCGTTTGCTTTCCGTGCCATGTGCGGTTCCTTATTCCTCAACCTCGGCCCAGCGTTCGATCAGTCCGGCGGCGGCTTCGGGATCAGCGTTGATCAGCTCACCGACCTGCTCGCGTAGCTGCTGGATCTCGACCATCGCGTCCTCGACCTCGATGCCGGTCATTGCCGCGTCCCCCTCGTCTGCTTCACCAATCATGTCGCTTATCCCCTCGAGCTGCGGCGGGATGCCGACCAGCTCTTCTGCTGTTGGAAGCTCGATGTGCTTGCTCGAACGCTTGACCATCGTGAGCATCATGAAGATCGCGACCACCGCGAGCACGCCGACCAGAATGGTTTCAACAAGATTGCCATTCCCGAGCAGGAGCGAAGGCCCGCTGCTACCACCGCCTCCGAGCATGGATCCCATGAACCCTGCGGACTGGACCTGGCCGATGCGGTTGTACGCATCACCGATCGGTGCCATGGAGACCACGACATCGCCGTCGAGTACCGAGCCGTCCGGACCTTGTCCGATCAGGTGGGGCTGGACCTGCTGCACGATGAGTGACTTGAATCCGGAGTTGCCGTCCATGCCCTCGAACCGTTCGCGGATGTCCTCAGCAGTGATCGGAGCGGGTTCGCTGCCGTCGTCGCTCGCGGGCTGCGCGTTGGTGAGGATCTCACGGATGTATTCTTCTGGGACGATGATCGAGGCGCGGATATGCGTCGGCATCCCACGCGGATCAACAGTCTGCGTCTCGGTGTATCCGAACTGGTTCTCGTACTCTTTGATCGTGTCGGAGGACTCGGAGGAGTTCCCGCTGGCGCCGCCCGTGTTGATGCTCGCGGTCTGATTGGAACGCACCCCAGGCTCAGCGCCGCGGGACGCTTGCTGCATCTTGTCTTCGGTCGCGCCCTGCGTCTTGACCAGCGACACGGATCCCTGATCTGCGAGTGCGTAGGCGCGTTCGGTGCTCGCGACCTTTTTGACGTCCACCATGGCGCTGACGGAGACGATCACGCCGGGGATGTGTCCGAGCATTTCTTTGATCTGTTGCTTCTTGTCCTCAGCGACGGTCTGCGATTGATCGAGGTACTTGGACGCCATGCGCGAGTCTTCAGAAGACACTGTGCGGGCTTGACCAGTCGAGCCGTCGATGACCTGGATGTGCTTGGGATTGAGTCCCGAGACAGACCCCATCACCATCCCGGCTGCGGCATCGACTGTGTCTTGCGACAGCCCCGAACCGCCTGATGTGAAAATGGTGATGGTTGCCGATGGAGACCGCACGGCACGTCCGAGACCTGAACTCTGGGGCACATCCAGAATCACACTCGCTGATTTCACAAACCGAAACTTCGAGATAATCCGCGAGAGCTCATTTTGCTTAGCGATATTGAACTGCTGTCGATGCTGTTCTTTCGATGCTTTCCAGTCCTGCGACTGGATGAGGTTCTGGAAGAGCAGCGTTGTATCGCCGGGGAGTTGTCCGGACTGTGCAAGGATCGCCATCGCGGAGGTTTGTTGTGAGGGGGGGACCTGGATATTGCCGTTGACAACCTCAGCCCTGATCCCGGCGGCGCGGAGGGACGACACGGCCATGCTGTCGCCTGATTCGGCCATCAGGTCCACGAGTGCTGGTTTGGACGCGTACTGGGAGACCAAGAACATGGTCATCGCCGCGATGACGGCGAGCGAAGCGAGCAGGAGCTTCTGCGATGCGGTCATCTTCCCGATGTAGGTGCCGGCATTATCTAAAACTAGGCGCAGCTGATTCATCGAAACCTCGGCCTCCGTGCCGTTTGCGGTGTCATCCTGACACCGGCCACCCGGAAAGAGTGGCTCGGATCAACATCGGCCGACCGTGGCGCAAAGCTTGACAACCAAACGCATGATCTGCGCTGCGATTTTGAGATTGTGTCGTTTGTTGCGCACCCGACTGGAGCCGACCGATTCCGCCCGTCTCCGGCGCGGCAGCGAAGCGTCAGACACGCATCTGCTTCACTTCGTCATACGCCTGCATGACCTGGTTGCGCATCGCTTGGAGCATCTTGAACGCGGTATCCGCTTTCTCCGTCGCCGCGATGACGCCTTCGATGTCGTCCCGCTTGCCGGTAATCAGGTCTTCCGCGGCTTGGGTCGCGTCTTGCTGGAGCGCGTTGACCTCTTTGAGATTGCCCATGAGCAGCGCTTTGAAGTCCGCGCCGTTGGTGTTTGTGTTGGTATTTGATCCACCGATACCGCCCGGGAGCTTTCCTGCTCCTCCCGACGAACCAATCAGTCCCAGTGGGTCACTCATGATCAAATCTCCGCTCTCGGCTGCTCGATCCTATCAGATCGCGCCTGATTACGCTAGGAGCCGCAAAGCCTGTGCCATCATATTCTTGGTTGTTTCTGCCGCGACGATGTTCGCTTCGTAGGCGCGGGACGCTTGCAAGCCGTTGACCCATTCCACGGTCGGATCGATGTCAGGCACCTGGATATACCCGCTCTCGTCCGCGTACGGATGCTCCGGACGATACTCCGGACGCGTGGATCCCTCCTGGATCTCGATATCGCTGACCTCGACCCCGACCCCTGCACCGTCTCGTCCCGATACGGGCGAGAACATCGCGGCGCGGCGGAGGTACGGCTCGTACTCCCCGAACTCGTTCTCGATCGAGTTCGCGTTGGCGATGTTGGATGCGACCACTTCCATGCGTGTCCGCTGAGCAATCATGCCGCTGGTTGATACATCAAGTGAGCCGTACATGGCGTATTCCTTCTGATTCGATCGCTTAGATCACACGCTGAGCGATCGCGTTCTGGAGCTGTGTCCTTTGAGTACGCAGCAAATCCGCTGCCACTCTGTACGCTGTCGCGTTTTCGACCATATCCTGCATCATCCGCTCCAGGTCCCGATCGTTTCGGTCGTGATGGAGAATCCCGCCGTCGCTGCTCGTTGGGGTGAGACGAAAGTCCGTGGATCTCCCGATCCGGCGGATTTCCTTGGTTTCCTCCCACTGGAGCGCCCCGAACGCCCCACCGTTCTTCTTACGGCGTTTGTCGATCGCATCCCCAAGCATCTCTTGGAACGCTTGCGGGTCGACATCCTTTGGTTGGAAGTTTGGGGTATCGATGTTCGCGATGTTGTGGGCAAGGATCTTCTGGCGCTGTCCAGCAAACTTCAGCAGCATTTCTGCTGCTGGCATCGCTCCGGCGGTCGATAGATCTCGGATCATCGCGTTACCCTTTCAACCCAATCAGTCCCGCATGCGCGGTGCCAATCTCTGAGTGCTTCTCAGAGGTTTGGAGAAACCAGACTGTCCTCTTTCCATTTCTTGAGCTTGAGACCAAGCGTCCGGACACCAATGCCGAGGGCTTTGGCGGTTTTCTGACGATGCCCGTTGAAACGCTGGAGTGTCGCGACGATCTCTTCACGTTCGATCTCGGCGAGTGTTTTGTCCCCAGGCCGGTAGTCCATCTTCGGCTCCGCGAAGGACGCCATCGCGGTCGGCTGCTGGTAAGAAACCTCCGGCGAGGACGCTTGATGGACCACATCATGCGCCGGAGCGGTTCCGGTCGCACGCAAAGGCATCGCCTTGGGCATCGGACGCGATTCCATGAGCCAAGGCTCGATGGTGGTTCGGCTGATCTCCGCGGCTTTGGAATCCGACAACACCACGGCACGCTCGCAGATATTCTGGAGCTCGCGGACATTTCCCGGCCAGTTGTAGGACGACAGCAGCTCGATCGCGCCATCGCTCATCTTGATCGAGCGGCGACCATCACGAGCGACGATCCTGGATACAAAGTGCTCCGCGAGGGGCTGCACGTCCTCCAATCGATCACGCAACGGCGGGATCTGCACAGGGAGCACGTTGAGTCGATAGAACAGGTCCTGACGGAACTCCCCCATCGCCGCGGACTTGGGGAGGTCGCGGTTGCTCGTCGCGATCACACGCACATCGACACCGATCGTCGTGCTCGATCCAACACGCTCAAACGCACGCTCCTGGAGCACGCGGAGCAGCTTCGCTTGGATCTGAGGCGAGACTTCCGAGACCTCATCGAGCAGCAACGATCCGTTGTCTGCGAGCTCGAAACGCCCCTTCCGCATCGAGTCCGCGCCGGTGAAGGCGCCCTTCTCGTGACCAAAGAGCTCGGATTCGAGGAGTGATTCATTGAGAGCGGCGCAGTTGACCGCGAGGTATGCTGATTCGCTGCGTGGACTCAGATCGTGCACGGCGTGCGCCACGACTTCTTTTCCGACCCCCGATTCCCCTGTAATCAGCACGGTCCCATGACTCGACGCAACGGCGCGGACCTGCTCGCGGACCTTGCGGATGGCGCTGGAGCGACCGATGATCCGATCGAGCCCCGTTGGTCCCGAGAGCGATTGATTGCAACGGGCGCTTGCTTTGAGGATCGCGTTTTCTTTGAGCACCGAAGCGTGACCGATTGCACGCTTGACCGCGATGATCATCTCATCGCCTTCAAACGGCTTGGTGATGTAGTCGTACGCGCCGTTCTTCATCGCTTGAACCGCGGTCTCAACCGTCCCGAACGCGGTCATGAGGATGACTGGGAGTTCGTCATCGATGTCGCGGATTTCAGCGGTCAGGTCCACGCCCGTCATGCCGGGCATGTTGAGATCCGTGACCACAACATCGGGGCGTTTGGACGCGATCTCTTTGAGCGCCGATCGTCCGTCTACGGCGGTCCGCACACTGAAACCCGCTCGTGTCAGCGTTGAGCCGACCGAATCGCGCATCATCTCTTTGTCATCCACAACCAATACTGACTTGTTGCTCACGCGACTTCCCCTTGAGCTTCGAGACTCTGAGTTTTCTCTTCTTGATCCGCGGATTCAGCCATCCGACCGGCGCGGACCACAATCTGACCATACCCGTCTTCGGGCAACGCATTGACGACCCGCTTAGGAAGCAGCAGCGACACGGTCGCTCCGCTTGTCCAGCCCGAGTCGTCGGTGTTGTTCTTGACTTCAACCGATCCGCCGTGCGCGTCCATGATCCGGTGCACGATCGACAATCCGAGCCCCGTCCCCGCGGCTCGGGTCGTAAAGAACGGATTGAACATCCGCTCGATCACTGATTCCTCAATCCCGCCCCCACTATCTCGGACCCAGACGCACCGATGTTCTTGTGACTGCGAGACCCCGATGATGATGGAATC
Source organism: Phycisphaerales bacterium (assembly GCA_965250055.1). Taxonomy (GTDB): domain Bacteria; phylum Planctomycetota; class Phycisphaerae; order Phycisphaerales; family UBA1924; genus UBA1924. The sequence continues at coordinate 1,524,263 of OZ252285.1, forward strand.
TCCGCCGTTGTCACGCGTCGCTTGGGCGCCGTTACGGATGATGTTGATCAGCGCTTGATGGAGCAGCGCCGCATCGCCTTGGATTTCTTCGCACTGGGGATCAACCTCGGTAGACACCTTGATCCCCGCAAGCTCAGCGACGCACGCATCACTCGCGTCCTCGATCAGCATCAACGCGCTGCACTGGGACTGATTCGCACGGATCTCACGCGAGAACGCGAGCACGTCACCCACGATCTGATCCAATCCTGTGACCGCTCGACCGATCTTGTCAACGATCCCGCACTGCTCAGGCATCTCCGCGAGGTCTTCCTGCAGCATCCGCGTGTATAAACGGATGGAACCCAGCGGGTTGCGGATCTCGTGCGAGATCCCCGCGGCCATCTCTCCCAGCGCTGCGAGTCGTTTCGAACGCTGGAGCGCTTCGTTTGCTTGGACGAGTTCGCTGTTAAGACGAGCGACCTCGCCTCGGAGCTGCGTGTGGGTGCTCTCCAGCTTCGCGGTGACTTCATTGAACGAAGCCATCAGTTCCGCGAGGTCTCCAGCTGAAAGCGAACCTGCTTGTTGGGTTTGTGCTTGTTGCGTGACTGCTTGCTCGCTCATGCTCAGCCCTTCCGATCTTGAAGGGTTGGGTTTGGTGGACGATCTCCGCCTCGGTACGCGCGCATCGCGTTGCGTGATGCGCCGACGCCGGTGAGCTGCTTCGAGAGCTCGTCTCGGCGTTTCTCGACGACCGCTTGCTGATCCGCGTCGCGTTTGAGGATCGCCTCGACCATCGAGGACATCTCCGCGAGCTGGGTCCGCGCGGATTGGATTTGTGTGACACTCACCCCGTCGCTAGCGAGCAGCTTCTCGACAAGCTCTGAGGTCCGCGCGAGGGACTGGATCTTGGGATTTCGGGAGTTGAGCGAAGCGACGAACTCTTCGAGCTGATCCGCATCAAGCAGACGCTGCTGCTGCGTGCCGATCTCGTCGATCTGCGTGCAGAGCGTGCGCATCTCCTGGAGCAGCGCTTCCACACGTTCAGACGGCGCCATTTTGGCTTCTCGCTGGGTCATCCGTGACCTCCAAACACTTCACCGAATCCATTCGGTGTCGATACCCACTCAGACAGGGGTGCTGTATTTGGTTATCGGCTGTTTGTGCGCTTCACTCCACTTTGTGGCGCACTTTCCTCCCCCGTCCGAACTCAGCCGCTCGGCACGGCACTCAAGAGCATCGCGCTCGAATCGAGCCAACGCTCCCAATCTGCCCGATCCATGGGGAGATTCGGGTCGTCCCAGACATCGTCGGGGATCGACTGGTAGAAGCGCTTCGCACGCTCGTTGGCCGTCGCGGCTCGTCCGAGCTCGTTGGTCGCGATGTACGCGTTGACGATCTGGACCATCGCGACGAGCGACGCGGGGTCGTCGGAATAGCGATCGCGAGCGATGTCGTAGTAGCGGATCGCCTCGCTGTAGTCCTGGAGATCAAAGGCACAATCCCCAAGGTAGAAATGCGCGTTCCGCAGCGCGATGTTCTCGAAAATCCCCATCCGATTGAGGCGCAGGGCGCTCAGGGCGCTGATCGCGCCCTCGTAGTGCTCGATCGCTCGGGATCGATGCGAACGCATCTTCGCGACCCGCTCGTTGCGCTCCGCGGCAGGCATCGCTTCGCCGAGCGAGAGCTCGATGTTGTCACCAAGCCGACGATGCGCCTCGGCGAGTCGGTAGATCACCACCGCGGTCTCGGGATCGCCCTCGTATCTGGACACAAACTCTTCGTACCGCTCGATCGCACGCTCGGCGCGATTGGTCGAATCGAAGTGTCCCGCGAGTTCAAGCAGCGCGGTGCGGTAGAGCTCGGTTTCTGTGGAGACCTTCGTGCCGCTCAGTGCGGTCAGGAGCAACTGCTCCGCTTTCTTGTCGTTCTCAGGGTCCTCGTCATAGAGGTATGCTTGTGCCAATGGGACAAAGCTCGAGTCCGCGAACGGACCGATGTCCGCTCCGAGAACTCCCTCGCGATCCTGGATCAGCTGCTCAAAGATCTCCGCGGACTTTTGGAAGTCGCCGATTGCTCGCAGGGATTCACCCAGCCGGAACAGTGCCTCGGCGTATTTGGGGTCCGATGGCATCGAGTCCGCGTACGTCTGGAACGCGATGATCGCTTCACGCTGATCCCCGGCTCGGTCGTAGAGGTCCGCTGCCATCCACAGGGATTGGGCGTGCTTGGGGAGGTTGGTGACGACGAAACGCTCCGAGTGCATCCGCGCGTTGGTCGCGGCGGCGATTAGGTGCCGCTGAACCTGAGCACGCGTCGAAGGATCGAGACCCAGCAATGTCCGCGATTCTTCGATCGATCCACCCAGCAGTTTCTCGGCCATCGCGCGATGCCCGTTCATCAGCATCGCGAGGATCTCAGCGGGGAGCTCGATATCCACGTTGCCGTCATAAAGGCGTTCGCCGAGCATCGTGTAGCGGAGTGTGTCTTCTGGATTTCCAGCCGCGAGCGCGTCCTCGGCGCGAGCGAGGATCGAATCGAGTACCTGCTGTCGGCTTGGTTCAGACTCGATCCCCAGCGAGTTGTAGTTCCCCACCAGAGTGTCGTACGCTTCGATCGAGAGTTCGGACTCCCCGATCGCGGCTTGGGTTTCACCAAGACCTACCAATCCCCACGGATACACACGATCACGCGAGAAGTTCTCCGCGATCTGAGCATACAGATCACGCGCCTCGTAGGTGTTGCCCTCGATGTCTTCGAGACGCGCGTGGACGAGCAGGATGCCGGAGTAGTGCGGATCGCCCGCGCCCGACAGGTCGTAGGCATGGTTGATCTGGGTGCGTGCGAGGTCGTTGGCGCCCAGTTCGAGGTAGCCGCGCGCCAGCAGCAGGTGCAGACGCGAGCGTCCGTCGGACTGCGCCCGCTCGAGTCTCGGCATTTCCCGAAGGATCCGTGTGATCGTTTCGTCCACGAATCCGGCTTCGAGCTGGATCCGTGCTTGGTGCTCCATCGCCCAGACGCGTTCATCGAGCGGGAGTTCGGTATCGGCGAGCATCGTGCTCAGCAGTTCCATCGCGGGCTCGATCTCAGGAACTGGACGATCGAGCAGATTGTCCACGATTTTGTGGTTCAAGCTATCGCGCAGGTCACGCCGCGACTTGGGGATCTGCGAGACTCGGATTTTCGCTTTATCGAGCTGACCACGCGCCAGGAAGGTCCGCGCCAGTGCCGCGAGGTCCGGCGCATCGAGCACAGCGCCCAAACGCTCCGCTTCGGAGTATTCACGGATGATCGACACGTGGTTGCGATCGTCCTCGAATCCCGCGGCTCGCTGACCTCGATCAATCGCGCGTGCTTTGTTGAGGTGGTAGTGGATCTTGTCAGCCGTGGAAGCGCCGTCGGGTTCGACTACAAATGGATAGACCTTGGTGTTGAGCAGTTCGATTGCTTGCTCGTAGTGCTCGTTCTTGAGGAGCACGTCCGACTGCTTGAGCGCCGGCTTGAGCACGGGCTCGGGCTTGATCGAGATCGCGTACGCGAGTCCGAGCATCAGCAGACCACCAGCCGCGAGGATCGCGGGGGTCTGCCAGAGATCACGCCAGCCGCCTTTGACCGCTTCGACGGGATCAATCGGATCGATCGCGGATCCGGCGTCTACCTCCGCGGATTCGCTCTCTTCGACGGCACCATCTTGGACGGGTTCTTCACTCATGTACTCGCAACTGTCCTCACGCACAACAGCACACACCTCCACAGGTGCGTGCGTCGTATACCTTCTATGTCGGCACAAAAACCGCCTCGGCTGAAGTTCTCGGACCTCAACTCACCAATTTCAGCGGATATCTCGTGTGTTCAGACGCGTCTGTAGGCTCAGGGCATCGGTTCAGAGTGTTCCTCGTCGAGATCGATGGTCTCATGGACGCGGTAGACACGCGACAGGCGCTCTGGGTTGTAGACCATCGCGCGGATCGCTTTCTGGGAGGGTTCGGAGAGCTGGATACGGATAAATCCGCCTTGGGATCGCGGATCGCGGACCTCGACCTTCCCTGGGACAAGGATCCCAGAGTCGAGCTTGTGCTCATCGAGAATATCTTTGTATCGCGTGAGACCTGTTGTTGCGAGCCGTTCGTCGTACGCGTCGAGACTGCGGACGAGGATTGGCAATCCGCGTCCAGGATCGAACCAGTATTCCGTTTCCCCCCACCCCTCGAGTCTGGATGGGAAGCGGATCGCGATCAGACCTGAGGAATCCTCCCACCTCGTCTCGATGATCGTTTCGGGATCGATCGGCTCGATCCCGAGCACAGTGATGAGGTCCGCGGGATGCACGCTCAGTCCGATCTCCGCGGCTCGCTCGGGGGTGATCTTGTCAAGCGATCCGATCAACGCGACTCGGTGATCCGAGTTCGACAGGTCGTACATCCAGTACTGCTCTGTTCCTGAGCCGTAGGTGAAGTAGGTTTCTCCCAGCTTCCCGATGGTCAGGGAGACGGATTCTGGTCGCGTGACTTGGAGGTGTCCCTCGCCTTGCTCCTCGAACCACTCGCCGCGTGCGTCGGTGCCTTTGATACGGACAGAGACACGCGCCCAGAGTCGCTCGATCGACGCGACGCGTTGGTTGTGGTACTCGATGATCTGATCGATCTGGTCCTGCGTGACTTCTGTGCGTTTGGAACCACTCGACGAGCATCCCGCGAGCACGAGCAGCATCGAGACGATCAGAGTCAGTTGCAGAGCTTTGGTGATCACGCTGACCCTTCAAACTGGATGACCTGTCCGAGCTCCTCGATCGCGGCGGCGATCGCTTCGTCGTCCATCTTCGGATCAATGACCTCGAAGACCGGGCCTCCCCCACCCTTGACCTTCTGTCGGACTTTGAGCACGGATGGGTTCTCCGCGTCGCCGGCGATCATGCCTTCGAGCTCGATTTTCTTCTTCCGCATGAGCATCAGCGTGAGTAGGTAGCGGAAACCGATCTGCTTGGGTTCAGTTGCGTCTCCGAGCTGTTCGAAGAGATCGAAGATTTCGTCATCGGAAACCAGTGGGGTCTTCTTGGACTCTCCCGGCTCAGGGACTCGTCGTCTCCAGAATCCGAACAGCGTCACGCCGTGGTCGAACTTGACCCCCTTCTCCCAGACGTCCATCGCGTAGAGCTCACGCGTGAGCGTGGATTCTCCAGGGGTTTCGATCAGCGCGGCGATGTGCTCTTCGCCGACCTCCAGCTCTCGTCCGGATGCGGTGCATGCTTCCTGGGATCTGGTGATTTCGTAGGGGGATGCGGAACTGCTCATAGCTCAAGTGTATCCGATTGATGCGTGTTTCACCCGAGATCTAGCTTCAGCAGGAGACATTGAAGAAACGCTGATCCGTCGCGCCCTGTTCCTTTCCGACGCGGAACTTCATGCATTTACCGCATTTGGCGCAGCGTGCGAGGTACTGGGTTCCCTCGTGGTTGCGGTAGACCCGCTGATATTGACCGCTGCAGACAAAGCGCACCCCGAGCCAAGGGCGTTCGTTGGGTTTGGGATGCATCTCTCCCGGAGGCGGAACTCCGGGCGTGACTCGCAGTGACATACCCAAACTATCGTCAACCACGCTGCCCAATCTTGACTGGGCTGTCGTCAAAACCGGGTGCGGACCGATGATTTGGGCATCGAGTCCGTATTGTTGATAGAATCCAGACCACACCTATGTCCGGCGTCCTGTCCATCTTGCCTGATCCTCCGCCTCCGCCCGCACCGATCGGGCTGATCGCTGGTGGTGGTCGGCTCCCGATCCTCGTCGCGCAGGGACTCCGCGAGATGGGGCACAAGGTCCACGGCATCGGGATTCATAGACGATACGACTCGACACTCCCGCAACTCTGCGATAGTTTCAAAGAGGTCGGGCTCTTCCGATTGGGCTCGTGGGGACGCAAGCTCAGGGCGCGAGGGGTCAAGCACGCGATCATGGTGGGTCATGTCGATAAAGCCGAGATCATGCACACACGATGGAGGTTGTTCAAAAACATCCCCGATCTGACTACGATCAAGGTGGTGATGACCCAGCTTCGTCACGATCGGAGGTCCCACGCGATCCTCCGTGCCGTCGCTGAGGAACTGGACCGCAAAGGAGTTTCGCTCATCGATTCGACGATCCCCATCCAGTCGCAGCTCGCGCAGCCCGGCGTGATGACGCTGACGCAGCCGACCCCCGCTCAGCAAGCAGACATCGACTTTGTCTGGCCCTTGCTGACTGAGCTCCTTCGCCTGGACATCGGACAATCGTTGTGTGTGCGTGATCTGGATGTGATCTCCGTCGAAGCGGTCGAGGGGACGGATCGGATGATCCAACGCACCGCCGATCTCTGTAAGAAAGGCGGATGGACGCTCGCGAAGGGCGCGCGTGCTCAGCATGATCGGCGCTCCGATGTCCCCACTGTTGGTCTCAAGACGATTGAGAACCTCGCGAAGCACGGCTGCTCGTGTCTCGCGATCGCGGCGGGTGATGTGATCATGCTCGATCGCGTCGAGATGATCGAGCGTGCGGATGAGCTCAAGATCGCGATTGTTGGGGTGCCCGTCACGCACCGGCCGTTGACTACGACCTCGACGACCGAACTCCAGTAATCATGGATGATCAGCACCCCACAGACCCTGCTCAACCCTCAGCAGATGCGTACACCTACGTCTCACGCGGCGGACTCAAGCTCCATCACGCGCTCGAGGAGTTCACGCTCGATCCGACAGGATTGATCTGCGCCGACTTCGGTTGCTCGACCGGAGGGTTCACCGATTGCGTCCTCCACCACGGCGCGGCTCATGTGCATTGCATCGACACCGCGTACGGGCAGCTCGCGTGGAAACTGCGCCAGGATGAACGCACGACCGTGCATGAACGTTCCAACGCGCTGCACACGGAACCACCACCAGAAGTTGTCGAGACCCAAGGCGTGGACCTGATCGTCATGGACCTCGGATGGACCAAGCAGGAGCGAGCACTCGCCGCGGCTCGAACCTGGCTCAAGGATACCGGTCGAGTCATCTCGCTCGTCAAGCCCCATTACGAAGCGACGAAAGAAGAACTCGAAGAAGGCATGATCCTGACGGAAGAACTCGCGCAGTCCATCGCGGAGCGTGTGCGGGATTCGCTCCCCGGCATGGGATGGGAAGTGCTGGGATGGACCAAGAGCCCGATCCTCGGGAGTGCTCGCAAGAAGAATAAGAAGAACAAGGGCAAGGGGAATCCGGAGTGGTTGGTGTTGCTTACTCCGACTCGCTGAGTTTCCAAGCGCCGCCGCATTCGGGACAGATGGTGCAACCGTCGGGCTCGGCTTCTATGTCATATATGCGATAGGTACATGATGGGCAGTGTCCGATCGAGAGCACGCATTTCTTAGCACACTCGGCGCTGTTCCATCCCAGCGATTGGATAAAAAATGCCATCGGTACACCAACACCTACAAACATCAACGCGGTGGTTTTGAACCAGAGCGGAGAAAAGAGTGTCTCTAAATCGTACAGCCCAAAAATAAAAAAGAAGACTTGCATTCCGATTGTGTACACGCCGCCAACAAAAAAGAATGATGGCCAGAAGCGGGCGGCATCTTTCTTTCCCACAAAACCTGAACGGTCCATGCCGCTGCTTTTGGATGCTTGACGGATCGTGCAAGGCTTCAGCTTCTCGCCTCTTTCGTCTTCTATGTAGTGCCATCGCAGATGCATGTCGCAGTGTATACAAAAACCGCTCCTAGGTTGGAGCGGCTCATTCATTCAAACTGGTTCACACAACTCACGCGACGCGGAGGTGGTGTCCGGTGGTCAGCGACTTGATGAGTCGTTCGCGATCTCCGGCGCGGTCGAAGCGGGTCACGGCCAATGCCATTCGGCTGGCGCCGGGTTCTTCGAGATCGCACCACACGATGTTCCCTGTCAGGAACACGGCTCGTCCCGGTCCGATGTCCTGACCTGTCATCGGGAGATCGATGCGGATGGACACGGTCTGTCCTGGATCGATCGGGCGATCGAGCTCGAAGCAGACGCCTCCTTCGGAGATGTCGTAGACATGCCCCTCGAGTGCGAACTCAGTCTCGTCTGGATGCACGCGGAGCGCCATGGAGGTGTAGCCGGGATTAACCTGGAATCGTTCGTGGACGCGGCGGTTGATGGGGTTGTTGATCATGATTCGCTCCTGAGTCTTTGCGTGTACGCCCGCTTTATCGGCCCACTGTTGCCTGATCTTGATTCTCAGGGAGCAAGCGGAGCGAGTTTCTTCCGATAATGACGCGGACCATCCCCTTGGTGGGTGTCTTGGTCATGATCCATACATACCCTTTCTTCCCATGTTTATCGATCGCGCACGAATTCAAGTCACCGCCGGCGACGGCGGGAATGGCAAGGTCTCCTTCAAAAGAGCCAAGGGCATGCCTAAGGGTGGTCCCGACGGCGGCGATGGAGGGCGCGGCGGTGACATCATCCTCAAGGTGGATGACGGGATCAACACACTCATCGACTTCCGCGGGATCTACGAGTGGAAAGCGAATCCCGGTGAGATGGGTGGGTCCAAACAATGCACCGGCGCGGATGCGGATGATCGGATTATCCGAGTTCCTGCTGGGACGATTGTGTACGACGAGCTGACCAACGAGCAGCTCGCGGACCTCGGTCCCGGAGATTCCGTCGTCATCGCGCAAGGCGGCAAGGGTGGATTCGGGAACGAGCACTTTAAGAACGCCGTCAACCAAGCGCCGCGCACCGCGACTCCGGGGGAGAAGGGCGAGACCAAGCAGCTGGTTCTCGAGCTCAAGGTCATCGCGGAGGTTGGTCTGGTTGGGCTTCCCAATGCTGGGAAGTCGACGCTACTCAAATCGGTGACGCGCGCGGAACCCAAGATCGCGAACTATCCGTTTACGACGCTGTCTCCTCAGCTCGGGATCGCGATGCTCGATCAGTCGCGCCGGATGGTCATCGCGGATATTCCTGGTTTGATCGAGGGAGCCGCGGAGGGTGCGGGACTTGGCCACGCGTTCCTGCGTCACATCGAGCGGACGACGGTGATCATCCATGTGCTCGATGCGTTCCCCGATGATCCGCAGGGAGATCCGGAGAACGCCCCCACTCCTACGGAGCACTATCGCGCGATCCGTCAGGAACTGCGGGATTACTCGTCGGAGCTCGCGGAGAAACCTGAGGTCATCGCGCTCAACAAGCTCGATCTGATCCCTGAAGAAGAGCACGCGGAGCACATCGCGAAGCTCCGGATCGAGCTCCAGCTTGATGCGAATCAGGAAGTCTTCCCGATCTCCGCGGCGACGGGATTCGGGACGAGCGAGCTGCTCCAAGCGGTCTGGAAGCTGCTCCACAACGCGGACTACACGCCTGCGGGATGGTGAAACTCGAGCAAATCGGTGATTCCGTGCGGCTTTTCCTCTTTTATCAGACGGCCTGAACTGGTAGAATTTCAGTCTGATTGACGACTTCCAGACTTCAAAGGGGATTTCACATGCGCACGCCAACCATCTCACGCTTTATCACATGCTCGCTCGGACTCGCGTTCACGCTTCCACTGCTGAGCACTAACGCACACGCTCAGGTCATCAATGAGGATCGTGAGCTGATTCCTGCTGGTGTTGGGAACGGCGCATTCTTCGGACGCTCCGCTGCGATGGATAATGGGATATTGGTTTCAGGCGCTGACGGTGCTGAGGTGGCGTACACATTCAACGCAGTGACTGGCGCTCAGCTGCAGATGCTCGCTCCGAATGATCCGCCTTCACGCAGCTTCGGATACGCGGTTGATATCCAAGGCAATATCGCGGTCATCGGCGCTCGATGGGACGATGATAACGGCACCCAATCCGGATCGGCATACATCTTTGATGCACTCACTGGCGCTCAGCTCCACAAGCTCGTCCCACCTGATGGCGGGGTGGACTACAACTTCGGACGCTCCGTCTCGATCCATGACGGGATCGTCGGTGTTGGTGCGCATTATGACAGTGAGAACGGGTTCCGAGCTGGAGCCGCGTATCTCTTCGATGCGTCCACGGGCGCGCTCATCAGAAAGACTCTCGCTCCGGATGGCGCTGTCAATGATGAGTTTGGATACTCCATCGCGGTTGGTGACGGTGTTGTCGCAGTCGGCGCGATTAAGGATGATGACGGTGCAGCCAGCTCCGGATCGGTGTACATCTTCAATCTTGCTGATGGCTCGCTCAATCGGAAGATCAACGCGAGCGACCCTGGAGTCGCCGACCAGTTCGGATTCTCGGTCGCGATCGATAACGGGATACTGGCCGTCGGATCAAACCAAGACAACATCGGGAACAACGACAACGGCTCAGCGTACCTCATCGATATCGCGACTGGTAACGAACTCTTCAAACTCACCGCGAGCGATACAGCGCGCGAAGACCAGTTCGGATGGTCCATCGATATTGATGACGGCGTAGTTGTTGTTGGATCGCACCAAGACGACGATCTCGGTTCGCTCTCAGGTTCCGCGTATCTCTTCGATGCCGCGACGGGCACGCAGATCGCCAAAATGCTCCCGAGCAACGGCGGGCCAAGCGAGTACTTCGGATCATCCGTCGCAATTGACAACGGTATCGCTGTCGGAGGATCGATCCTCTTTGGTCCGGGATCGGTGCATGTGTTCTCTGTGCCGACCCCGCCGTGTCCCGCGGATCTCACTGGGGAGGGTGATCTGAACTTCCTTGATGTCTCCGCGTTTCTGACTGCGTTCGGGAACATGGATCCCGTCGCGGACTTTGAAGCTGATGGCAGCTTCAACTTCCTCGATGTCTCCGCGTATCTCGCGGCGTTCGGGATGGGATGCCCGTAATCGAGTTCAAAACCTATCATACACCAAACAACTGGGTTGACATACGATTTTTGTTTGGTATATTTTAGGAATGATCCTCTTCCTTGATCTCAACTCGTTCTTCGCGTCTGTCGAGCAGCAGCTTCAGCCCAAGCTTCGGGGTCGTCCCGTCGGGATCATCCCCAATGATTGCGACTCAACCTGTTGCATCGCCGCGAGTTATGAAGCAAAGCACTTTGGGGTCAAGACGGGGTGCGGGATCCGCGAAGCGCACGAGCGTTGTCCCGGCATCACGCTGGTGCTGGCGCGTCCTGACGAGTACATCAAGGCGCATCACAAAATCCTCGAAGCCGTGGACACGATCTATCCGGTCCAAGGCGTGTACTCGATCGACGAGATGAGCTTCAAACTGACAGGTCCCGATCGCGAGATTGATCGCGCGCGTGAGCTCGCGATGGGGATGAAACGCGCGATCCGTGAGATCGCTGGAGAGTACCTCCGCTGCTCGATCGGGATCGCGCCCAATCGCATGCTCGCCAAAACCGCGTCGAACATGATGAAGCCGGACGGGCTTGTTGTGATCCAGCGTCACGAGATCCCCGATCGTCTCCATGCGCTGGAGATCACGGACTTCCCTGGGATCGCGGACGGCATCCGCAATCGACTCCATCGCTACGGCATCCACACGACCAAACAACTCTGCAGCGCTTCCAAGCAAACGCTCCGCAAAGCATGGGGAGGCGTGCTCGGAGAAGTCTGGTACCACTGGCTCAAAGGGGACGATCCGCACATCGCGGCAACCAAGCGGCGCAACTGCGGACATCAGCATGTGCTCGCTCCGGAACTGCGCGAAGCGGAGAAAGCGCGCTCCGTCGCGATCCGTCTCTTGCACAAAGCCGCGGCTCGGATGCGACACGAGGGGTTCTGGTGCACGAAGCTGACGCTGAACATCAAACCGATCGAGGCGCCGTCGTGGGTCGCGTATGTGAACCTCGAGCCGTGTCAGGACACGGTGCGTCTGCTGCATCATCTGGATCAGCTGTGGAAGCTGCAGCCCCATCCGTTCATCTTCTGTGTTGGGGTGACGCTTGGTGGATTGGTGCGAGACTCGCAGATCGAGCAGCCGTTGTTTGCGCAGGATCGCAAGCAGACGAATCTGGCGCACACGATGGACCAGATCAACCGCAAGCACGGGCACGCATCGATCTACTACGGCGCGATGCACGAAGGAAAGGACTCAGCTCCGCGGCGCATCCCGTTCGCGAATGTCCCTGACCTGGACCTCCCCGATACGGGTGGGATGGGCGCGTTCAAACAGCCGGCGCTGAAACTCAAGCAGGCGTAGACCCCCATAATAGTGATTGCGGCACAGGACTGGATGAATTACAATATCCGTGGATACATATACACATATCTCCAGGAGTTGATCATGATGACGAGCACGATGTTGACACGCGTTCTTTCCCCAGCGTTCCCGATTCTCTTTGCAACGCTTGCTTCTGCGCAGCCGTATTTCGAAGATCTGCGGTTCACCCCGAAAGATCTACCGGCGGACCAAAGCTACGGGCAGCTCGTCTCGATCCATGACGGGCTCTTTACCGTCGGCGCGTCGTACTACGACAACGAGGGCGCTGAGTACGGCGTCGCGTATGCGCACAAGCTCTCGAATCCGCAGGATGGGTTTGAGATCTCTCCAGGCGAGGGCGGGTCGATCCTGAACTTTGGTCCTCGGACAGTGATTCAGGATGGAAAGATCGCCGCGAGTGTCTCGACCTACACCAACGGCACACGCACAAGATCCGTCAAAGTCTACGACGCGACCGACGGCTCGCTGCTCTACACGCTCAGCCCCGCGGATTCGAGCAATGTCCATGCGTTCGGGAGATCGCTGTCCATGAAGGACGGCATCCTCGCGGTCGGATCGTACTACGACGACGACAACGGCGACTACTCCGGATCGGTCTACCTCTTTGACGCGGAGTCGGGAACGTTCCTCCGCAAGCTCCTCGCCGAGGACGGGATGCCGAGCGATTACTTTGGGCTGTCGGTTTCGATCCACAACGGACAGGTCGCCGTGGGCGCTTCGGGGCACGACGCGAACGGGCCTTCGTCGGGAGCGGTCTATCTCTTTGATCTCAACACAGGACAGCAACTCCACAAGTTCCTCGCAGAGGACGGGCACATCAACCACAAGCTCGGGACCAACATCGCGCTCGGCGAAGGCGTGGTTGCCGTCGGCGCGGATCGCGACTACGAGAACGGCTCATACGCCGGAGCGATGTACCTGTTTGATACCACGACCGGTGATCAGATCGCTAAGGTCTTCCCGGACACTCCAGAGGAGTATGAATACTTCGGCGCGTCGCTCTCGATCAGCAATGGTTTCATCGCCGTGGGCGCTGAGAACGAGGACAAGGACGAGGTCCTGCGCGTTGGTTCGGTGTACCTGTTTGATCTGCAGACTGGAGAGCAACTCGCCAAGCTCCTCCCGAGTGACACGACGCGCAACCGATACTTCGGCGACTCGGTCTCGCTCGACGGAAGCGACCTCATCGTCGGGTCCTTCGGCGCGGTCTATATCTACAACATCCAGTCGCTCGTCTGTCCCGCGGACCTCACAGGTGAGGGCGACCTCAACTTCCTCGATGTCTCCGCGTTCCTGACCGCGTTCGGGAACCAGGACTCGATCGCGGACTTTGAAGAAGACGGCAGCTTCAACTTCCTCGACGTCTCGGCGTACCTCGCGTCGTTCGGGAAGGGCTGTCCGTAACCCTAGATCCGGACTCAAACACGCGAGTTTAAATCACCACGTCCTTACCACTAGCGCGACGGACGGGGACGAACTGTCCCGCGTGCATCATGTTGTGCGTCGCGACGATGATCCACACCGCGCCCTTGGTCGGGAACATCGGACGGAACATCTCTGGACCCTCCTCGTCGAGCTGCGCTTCGGTGGTCTTATCCAATACCGCAAAGGTCGCTTCTTGGACTCGATCAAAGAGTTCCAAGTACTCCGCAGTGCTCAAGAAGTGGCTCGCATCGTTGTCGCTCTGCGTCTCTCTGGAATACTGCTCCGTAAACCCCTCAGGCAACGCGAACGAATCGCCGGGCGACAACTGCTCGATGAACAGACACTCCGAAGCAATCAAATGCCCCAACTGCCAAGCAAGGTGGTTGCACTCGTCATGAGAACGCTTCATCAAATCCGCATCGGAAAGATCCGAAACATAGCTCTTGAGCACCATCCGGCTCGTGGTGTACGTGGAACGAAGGACATCAATCGCGTTCATGGGAATCTCTCGATCAGGGGGACAACGGACAGACGGGTTGATACTACGCCCCCGATCCTGGCAGATGAGCAAGGGGACCAAACCCTGCCCCACAGCTTGGTCCCCTTGGGTTTTGAGACTGTTAGAGAGGTTTAGAGTGTGTTGATATGTGTAAGGAGACCAAGGGGACCAAACCCTAAGGGAGGGTTTGGTCCCCTTGGAATCCCGAAGAACAAGCAAGGGGCGCAAGTGCTCCCCCACAACTTGCGCCTGTTGGTTGGTCACACTGAGCAGATCGCTGCCATACAGTTGGGGATGCCATTTCCAATCAATGAAAATCAGATTCAACAACTCGAAGAGTCGCTCGGAGCATCATTGCCTGAGTCGTACAAATCATTCATGCTCCCGAATAACGGCGGCGAGATAGAACTTGCCGATTTAGACTGGGAGCTCCATCCGATCAAAGACACTTCTGATCGCAAAAGACTTGCTCGGACCATGAGTCATGTGCTTGTTGAAAATCAGAGCTACGCCGAATGGCATAATGCTGCACCAGATACGCTGAGTATCGGAGAGGATGGATGCGGCAACAGAATCGTGCTCCGAAAGCTCGATGGGAAGTACCAAGACGAAATCTTTGCATGGGATCACGAGACTGGAGAACTGGCAAAGCTCGCAGATTCGATCACTGAAGCAACTCGATTTTGATCACTCACTCATTCCCCGGCCAATCCGGATTCAGGAACTTGCCGTCTTTATGGATCACTTCACCGTCCGCGAGGATCTCGCCGCCTGCTCTCAGGTCACAGACCATGTCCCAGTGCAGCGCGGACTCGTTGGTTGATCCCGACTCTGGGTACCCCATCCCGACCGCGGCGTGGAAGGTGCCTCCGATCTTCTCGTCAAAGAGCGTGTTCTTGGTGAACTCCTTGATGGAATAGTTGGTCCCGATCGCGATCTCTCCCATGTTGCGAGCGCCCTCGTCCTGATCGAGCATCGCAAACAAGAACTCCTCGTTCTTCTTCGCGCTCGCGTCCACGACCCGGTTGTCCTGGAAGACCAATCGGACACCCTCGACTTCTCGGCCGTTG
The DNA here is from genome assembly GCA_965250055.1 of Phycisphaerales bacterium. Taxonomy (GTDB): domain Bacteria; phylum Planctomycetota; class Phycisphaerae; order Phycisphaerales; family UBA1924; genus UBA1924. Next base: position 1,539,402 of record OZ252285.1, read on the forward strand.
TACACGGCGGGGAAGGTGTAGTTGACATGACCGTTGGCGTTTTGAGGGCCGCAGAAGACCTCGCCGTCTGGGAAGTTCTCGCCTCCGGAGCAGTTGATCCAGATGGATTTACTCTTGTCCACATCGACCTTCAGGTCCGTCCCATCGTGGCCGTCCTTTGCTGGCGCTTTGAAGTGCAGCTCGTCCTTGGTCTGGAGGAAGTCGCAGACGCGTTGTTGACGGATGTGGATCTCTTCCCACGCCGCGACGGGATCGGGGAGGTGGAGGAGTCCGGCTTCAAACACGAACTTCTCGTACTGAGCGAGCGACATTTCCGCGTCCTGCGCCGATGCGAGTGTCGGGAAGAGCGTCCCGCACCAACGCAGCTCGCCGTCCGCGGCTCGCTTGAGGAACTTGTCCATGATCGGTCCATTGGCAACACGCTTCATCGCGAGTTTCTTCGCATCGACGCGCGAGAGGGACTTGGTGTTGACATCAGCCCATAGCCCGATATTCACATCGACGGTTTCGGTGAGGTACATATCCACTGGGTTGAGGAACTTGAGCTGCTCGTCGCTGCCGTGCTCGTAGAGGAGGTCGGCGAGGGTGGAGTTGCGCATCGACCAGAAGGGGTGACCACCAGCACGCAGGACCGCGGCGTAGGTCGCTTCGATCATCGGCATCGCGACCGGATCCGCGGCGATCGAGACGAGATCGCCCTTCTTGACTTTGGTCGAGTAGCGAACGATGACATCTGCGAGTTTGTCGAGTCTTTGGTCACGCATAGCGAATCCTCTCTCTTGAGCGATAATCGGGGAATTCGAGCATAGGAGCTCGCGAACACCGCCGCACAGTGTGCGTACAGTTGTGGTCCATATTTACCCAAACACGAACCTCCAGACGGAGCACCCAATGACTTCCAACCGTTCATTCCCAATCGCGATCATCCTCGGCGCGTTCATCGTCGCGGGAGCACTCATCGCGCGTCCCGCAGTCGGCACCAAGACCACGTCCATCGGACAAGGCGACATCGGTGTCGTCGATGTCTACAGCCTCGTGGATATCCTCATCATGGATGAAGCCGCGAGTCAGCAGCGTGCGGATTTCGAGAACCAGAGCAACGACGCGATCTCGGAGTACGAGCAGCGCCTGATCGGTATCCAGACCCAGATGTCGGGACTGACCCAAGACGATCCACAAGCCGCGGCTCTCTACGCGCAGTATCAGCAGGTCACACAGCAGATCCAGCAAGCGACCACCCAGATCAACGATGGATACCAGGTCCTGCTCGCGACGCAGATCGCTGACGCGTACAAGGTCATCCACGCAGCCGTCAACGAGATCTCAGCGGACCAAGGATACACCTTCGTCCTCGCGACCCGCCGCGGCGCGGACCTCGTCCAGACCACCACACTTACCGGCGTGACCCAAGAGATTCTTGCTCGTCCGCTCGTGACTCCACCAGAAGCCGTGGACATGACCGAAGCGGTACGGATCCACCTCGGACTCCCAACGCTCGAAGAGATCACCGCTCAGGTCGAAGCGGAAGCCGCAGCCGCTGCTGCAGCAGCTCAGGAACAAGCTGAGCAAGACGCAGCAGAGACAACTCCAGCGACGGAAGACGCTGAAGAGTAAAGCTCGATCAGTTAATCAATATCCCCAAGCACCTCGAGCAACGGCCCGAGGTGTTTTTCATAGTTCTTCCATCGCGCTCGGCTCGTTTTATACAACGGCTGACGCACCTGCCCCGCGCTCGCGGTATGCACGGAAGACTTGCTCTTGTGGTGCTCGAGACACGCTTTGTTGAACTCCAGACCGACATGATCGAGCATCGCACGCACGCGCGGCTCAGGTTCAGCGGTGAGTTCTTCGTAGCGGGATTCGAAGACCTCGATTCCCATGGATTCCCAGTGCTCGATGGTCCGGAGGTATCCGAGGTACTGCTCGCCGCACGCTTTGAGACTGTTGGCGTATTTGAGCGCAGGACCGAATCGCTGGAAGTAGATCGACAAGCACGTGTCGCGTGCGCTCCGCCGACAGTGCACAATGCTCGCGCCTGGGAGCATCTTCGAGATCGGACCAAGGAACAGGTAGTTCTCAGGCATCTTGTCGATCACGCGTTTGATTTTGCTGCTCGGATACGCTTCGCTCAATGATTCGAGGTATCGCTCTCCGCCATTCTTAAGAATCTCATTGCTCAGATCCTCTGGACCTTTGGAGCCGAGGATGGAGTTGATGACCGGAGACTCTCCGACCCCTCCGGCTTGTGGGTGTGCGCCCAGGACCTGCTCAGTGAGCGTTGTTCCCGAGCGGGGCATCCCGACCACGAGCACCGCTCGCGATCCATCGATTGGTTGCGTCTCGAACTGATCGACCGCATCCTTGGGCCAGCGTCCGATGTGGTGATCGAAATCAACCGCGGTCCCCGGATCGGTCATCTTGTTTGCTGTGTCGAACGCAACGAACGCGTCGTCGTACTCGCCGACCGAGTCGAGCAGGTGTCCGAGCGAGAACAAGAGTTCGCTCCGGCGCACGCGCTCAAGACTTGGATTCTCCAGCGTCTCGCGGATCAGATCAATCGCGGGACCTTGCATCTTGAGCTCGCGTGCGAGCGTGCCGTAGATCATCACGATTGATGGGTCTTTCGAGAGTTCGAGCGCCCGTTCGACGATCTCCATTGCCTTGGGTGACTGACCGCGTGCTTGGAGGACGCGTGCTTTGAGCGCGACCGCTCGTCCGTTTGCGGGGTTGACATTGAGGACCTGGTCGAGCGCTTTGTGCGCATCACCGACGCGGTCCATCCGCCGATACACCATCGCGAGATCGCAGAGCGTGTCGGGCTCTCCCGGATTGAGCTTGGACGCGAACTCGAGGTGACGCAGCGCTTCGAGGTGGTTGTCAAAGAGCATCAGCGCGTACCCAAGCATCCGGAGGATCTGCGGATCGCGTGGGGTTTTCTCGATCTGCTCTTTGAGCAGCGCGATCACGGTCTGGTATTCACCTGCGGCAAGGAGTGTGCGTGCTCGTTGCACGATGCCTTGCTGACTCATCCCAGGCGCTCCGCTGTTGCTGTTGATCATCTCCAACTCCGTTTGATCGACGAATCAGCGTGAACTCGTCGCATGAACACCATCGGCATACGGCCCGAGCCCCTCCAGCAAAGGAGCGAGGTGCTTCTCATAGTTCTTCCAACGCTGCTTACTGGACTGATAAATCGGCTGGCGCACCTGCATCGAGCTCACCGTGTGGACGTGCTCTTTCTTTTCGTAGAACTTCAGACACGATTCATCGAACTCGATCCCCAAGAACTCCAGCAGCGATCTGGTCGATTGCTCCTGATCGCTCACAAACTCCTCGTAGACGCTTGTGTAGATCGGGATATCTAGGTGCTCCATCCAGTAGTCCATCATCTCGCGATGAACCACGTACTGCTCTCCAAGCATCTTGAGATCACGCGAGTAGTGCACGTTGGCGCCAAAGTTCTGCGTGAACGCACTCAAACAGCAGTCACGCGGATCACGCAGCGCATGGATCACGTGCAGTCCAGGCAGGACCTTACTCACAAATCCCAGGTCCTTCTCGGACCCCATGTGCTTATCGACCACGCGCCGTACGTCACTCCCACAGCGACGATCGAGGAGTTCGAGATACTCCTTCGCGTACGAATCGATCTTCTCCTGATCGAGATTGCTCGCGAGCGATCGCGTCCGCATCTGTAGAAGCAGCGGACACTCTCCCACTGTCCCTCCCTGCGGATGCGCATTGAGCACCTGCTCCATGAGCGTCGTTCCCGAGCGGGGCATCCCCGCGATGATGACGGGACGCTCGTCGTTGATCGTTGAATCAGGGATCTGCGCTAGGATCTCGGGTGACCATGTCTTCTGGAGCGATTCGGTGTGCGCGGTTCGTCCGAGCCCGAGCCATGCGTTGCCGCGCTCGAAGCACGCGAACGCTTTGTCATACTCGCCGAGCTTATCGAGCACCGCTCCGAGCTCGTACATCGCGTTGCGACGCGTCCCATCAGAGACCGATGTATCCTCTGAGAGCTTCCCGAAGATCTCCATCGCGGTGGTGTAGTCCTTCGTGTCCTTCGCGTATCGCCCGCGTGTCATCTGGATCAGCTCGCCCGCGTCCTCAAGATCCGCGACGCGATCGAGCACTTCCTTCGCTTCCTCGATCATCCCTGAATCGAGGTATCCAACCGCTTTCGTCTGGATCACGAGCTCGTGGTACGGATCACGCGCCAGCGCCTTGTCGAGCGTCGCGTGCATCCCCTCTACGTCGCCTTGCATCAGCTGCGCGTGGGACAGGAGGACGAGCGTATTGAGGTCATTGGCTTTGCGTTTCGCGGCTTGTTTGAGCACATCAACCGCTTCATCGGCGTATCCCACAGTGACGAGCACGTGCCCCAATCGGAAGAGGATCGCGTGGTTGTTTTTGTCCATCGCGTGTGCTTTGCGATAGAGCAGCAACGCGGAACCAAAGTGCTCCTGTTTCATCGCCATCTGGGCTTTATTGAGGGTGGATTGGAGCTTTGCCGCTGACTTTGCCATTGGGTACTCTAGTTCGCTTTGAGCCCAGATTCACGTGAATGAACCCTCTGTCTGCGACCCCTCCTAGAATGTATCTCCCACCATTTACCCTACGGAGACCCAGTGGACTCACTCTTTGAATCACAACGATACCTGATCCCGTTCCGGACGGGACTGCTGCCGCAGATCTTCTGTGACACGCTTGTTCTGGGTTCAGGGGTCGCTGGGTTGCGAGCCGCGATCGAAGCGGCTGGGGCTGGTGAGGTGATCGTCTGCACAAAGGACCGCCTCGACAAAACCAACACCGCGTGGGCGCAGGGGGGCATCGCGGCCGTGCTTCCTGAGATTCCTGAGAGCGAGGACTCCATCGAGGCGCATATCCAGGACACCCTCACCGCTGGCGCAGGAATGTGCGATCCCGAGGCGGTACAGCTCATCTGCACGCAAGGCCCTGAGCGATTCAGAGAACTGCTCAGCTGGGGCGCTGAGTTTGACACCGATGAAGACGATTCGCTCTCAGCGGGACGTGAAGGTGGGCACTCGGCGAGCCGTGTCTATCACGCCGGTGGAGACGAGACTGGCAAAGAGATCCAAGAAACACTCTCACGCACGGCTCATGAGCACAATTCAATCCGACTGTTCGATCATTGCTTCGCGCTGGATCTGCTCACACCTTCAGACGATCCGGGATCGCCGGTCATGGGCGCGATCACCTGGCACAAGAAATACGGGCTACAGGTCATCTGGGCACGCACCACCATCCTCGCGTCCGGCGGCTCGGGACAGGTCTTCCGCGAGTCCTCCAACCCGCGCATCGCGACAGGCGATGGGATCGCGATGGCGTACCGCGCCGGCGCTTCGATCCGCGATATGGAGTTCTTCCAGTTCCACCCCACCACGCTGTACATCCCAGGCGCGCCGCGCTCGCTCATCTCCGAAGCGGTCCGTGGAGAGGGGGCGCATCTGCTGGATGATTCGGGGAACCGCTTCATGCCTGGGATCCACCCCCTCGCGGAGCTCGCGCCGCGCGATGTGGTCTCGAGAGCGATCTCCAAGCAGCTTGCGCTCCAAGGCGGCAAGCACGTCTGGCTCGATTGTCGGCACATCAGCAACTTCAAATCGCGATTCCCGAGCATCTGGAACACGCTCAAGTCCTTCGGACTCGATCCGGAGACCGATCCGCTCCCGGTCCATCCCGCTGCGCATTATCAGATCGGGGGTGTGCAGACTGACCTGACCACGCAGACGGATGTCCCGAATCTGCTCGCAGTCGGAGAGGTCGCGTCCACAGGACTCCACGGCGCCAATCGACTCGCGTCCAACTCGCTGCTGGAAGGACTGGTCATGGGAGCGATCGCGGGCGAGCTCGCGGCAAAGCGTTCCAATGGTCAGCAGGTAACCCCCACCCCGATCATTTCAACGATCGAGCCGAGCTCCCACGCGCAGCTCGACCTGACCGACGTCCGCTCGTCGCTGCGATCGACAATGTGGTACAACGCCGGGATCGCACGCACGCGCACCAAACTCTCCGATGCGTGCGACATGTTCAACATCTGGGGACGCTACTCGCTCGACAAGGTCTTCGAGACTCCAGTAGGCTGGGAGACCCAGAACCTGCTCTACACGGCCCACCTCATCGCACGAGCGGCGCTCAATCGACCGACCTCGATCGGGGCGCACTGGATCCAGAGCGATGCCGCTTCGACGATCGCAGACAACGCACCGCTCTCCAACGCGAGCATCCACGCGAGCTGGTCGCGTCATTCTCCAGAACCAACGTATTGTCCGATCGAACCGAACGCGACGACGCCCGTATCAGATTGAGCAATGTCGATCTCAACCGTACTCAAAATCAGAGTCTTCGCCGTGTGCGTGCTTGGCGCGAGTGTGACGCTCTGTGCGTGCAAGCCGTATCAGAAAGAGGTCAAACGATCGGGACTGCTCTCGAAGCTCAAGGAGAGCCAGGAGGGCACACGCAAGCCGATTGATCCTGAGAACATCCATCCCGTGTTCGGTGTGCCGGGCGGGAAGATCCGCGTTGAAGACGAGCAGGGCAATGTGACCCTCTACGCGAAATCGATCAAGCATCTGATGAACCACCTGATCCACGCGCTGGAGTACGAGGAGCGGGACCTGTTTGTCGAGCAGATATTGTCGGAGATCACGATCGAGGAGTTCCGGAGCCGAGGGCTGGATCCGGGGCTTGCCTTTGACGAACTGCTCAACCGCAAAAGAGACGTGTACCGCCTGTTCCACTTCATGCCGATGGGTGAGCACACGCCGGGGCTGTACCCCAACACCATCGGACGCAACATCTTCCGTCTCCAGGTCTCGAGGGTCGGTCGCGATCTGTTGTGGTCGGCAATGGACGTCTCCTTCGAGCAAGGCAACTACAAACTCCGCTGGTTTGTGCAATAACCACGCGGTTTTCTCACCTATCCTTGTCCTATGACAACTGCGCAAAGCCCGACCCCGACCTCGATCAAATCCCTCGAATCACTCAGCATTGACGAACTGATCGGCCGCATGCGAGTCGGCGTGGAATGGCTCGATCCTCGGATCTTCGAGCTCACCGACGAGCAGCTCAATCAAGCGTGGCTCCCCGATGCGAACGTCGGACGCTGGCCGATCCGTGTCGTGCTCGGACACCTCGCTGATGTTGAGATGGTCTTCGCGACCAGAATCCGGAAGATCTTCGCAGAAAACAACCCGACGCTCGCGCTCTTCGATGAGCACGCGTTTGTCGATTCATCCATCTACGGCTGCACCGAGGGCTCGACGATGCAGCCCCCGATCGGTGGTGATGTCGCGACCATCCACACGCTCCGCTCATGGCTCGTCGCGTTCCTCTATCAGCTCCAAGCTGAAGACTGGGAGCGCACAGGACTGCATCCCGATCATGGTCCAGTCTCGATCCACAAACTCGCGGTCTACAACTGCTGGCACCTTGAGCGCCACGCGTGGTTCATCAATGCGAAAGCAGAACGATTCCTCGGACCACGCCCGCTCCCCGAAGCGTGCGAGACCGGTGGCTGTGGCAAGCCCGACTGCCAGTGTGTCCACGAATAAATCAGACCTCGAAGAACTCGCGGAGCTGCTTGTGGGCAACGCCGTACTGATCCACGTGTGATCCTGGACCAGTGCTCGACTTGGATTCCAGTCCCGCGCCCAGATCGTCATCCATCTCCACTCCGAGCGCCTCAGCGAGCTGACGCAGCACGGCTTGTGGATCGCTGAGCACCTGATCGTACTGCAGGTTGATCACCTTGCCACCAACACGCTCGTCGCTGACGACCTCGGTCCAGTGGTCCATCAGTTTCCCGGTGTCTTTGACATAGGAAGCGGTCGCGACCAGATCACCCGCATACGGATGATTCCCGGCCATCTCGTCGCAGAAGATCGCGAGCGATTCTTCCATTGGGTCTCTGCGGCAGTTGATCACGACTACGCCGGGCAGCGCCATCGCGACACACCCAATGAGCGGGGTGTTTCCGGGATGCGAATCAACAGTGCGCATGCCCCCCATCCGAGCCGCGGCATCGCACTGACGGCTGTATCCCGCAGCGAGTCTTCCGATCTGATCGCCGCGATGCCCCTGAGGAGTTGGAACCAATGCACGCAGCACGCCTCGCGCGGAGTTGAGCTGCGTGGCGCAGAGCATGCCAAGCGATTCAAGCGGTCCGACTCCAACAGTGTTGGGCAGGCGCTCAAGGATTTCGAGAACTTCTGGGACACCCGAATGGACCGAGCCGCAGAGGAGTACACGCTGTGCTCCAGGTGACCCCTCGGGACGCATGAGCTTATCAATCTCATCAGCGGTCCAGCTCTCGATGATCCGCGAGGTCATTTTGGCGTGGACTTCTGCGTTGTATCCGCCGCGCCGGAGCTTCGCAGCTCTGCGGAAGGACTGGAACGCGTCGCTGTGCTCTCCGAGTGCATCGCAGAGCATGCCGTGACCACGGAGCAACGCCATCAGCACGCCTGCACCGATCCCGACCTCATCGACGAGACCAGCGATCTGGTCTCGGCACGACTTCATCCGATCCGCATCCTGCTCGTTGGATTCGACCAGGATCTTCGCGTAGCTGATCAGCAGCGGATACTCATCGAGCTTGCGTGCAAGGCCGTCTTCGATGAGCTTGATCGCTTCAGCGGTCTCACCCTTGGACGCGAGCACCTCAGCCATCGCGGCGATCGCGTCACCACGATCGGGGTCCATGTCGATCGCGAGTTGGATCTCATCGACCGCGTCGTCATGCTCACCGAGCTCTGCGAGCGAACGACCGATCTCGCTCTGGAGACGGATGTACTGATCCACGATACGTGGACGCGCCGGGTTTTCTGCCTCGTCCTCGTCCTCAAGCGAGTTGAGGGTCAGTCGCGACGAGGCACGCATATCAATGATCGCGGGGCCGTGGAGTCCGAGCTTTGCGAGCGTGAAGCCATGGATCGCGAGGATCGGTGGTTCCTCGGGGAAGTGGGCTTTGAGCTTGCCCGCGCGTTTGGATGCTTCGAACACGTCGCCCACCGCGAGGAGTTTCTTGGCTTGCTCGAAGAAGTCCTTGGGGGTGGGCTGTTGTGCTTGTGCGGGGTTGGGTTGCATGAATGATCTCGCAGTCGTATGGATTCGCTGATAATTCAGCGGCTGTTGATTGGTTCGTGTTACTCGCTTGTGGTCTGACAGACCAGATCACCGAGCCCCTCGACGAGGGCGTCGATATGACCAGCATAGCGTTCGTACCGCTTGGTCGATGACTTATAAATTGGCTGACGCACCTGATCATTGCTCAGCGTGAGGGCGACGCGCCCCGACTGATGGAAGTTCAGGCACGCTTCGTCGAACTCCAGTCCGACAAAGTCCAGCAGCGCCCGAGTCTTGGATTCTTGATCCGCGACGGTGTCTTCGTACTGGTTGTCAAAGACCGGCACCCCGACACGCGGGTCGCGCAGCAGCTCGGTGTAGTGCTCGGTCACCTCGTGGTAATGACGGTAGAAGCGGCCGCAGTTGCCGAGATCGAAGCTGTAGGAATGTCCAGGATTGAGCGCCTGGAAGAAGCACGACAAGCAGTTGTCACGCGGATCACGCCGGCAGTGGATGATCTTCGCATCCGGGAACGCGAGCGCGATCATGCCCATGTACCAGAAGTTCATTGGTGCTTTGTCCACGATGACTTCGACCGATGGATTCTCGGACATCGCGATCGTTTCGCGCCGGTAGATCTTCGCAAGCTGTGCGATCTGCTTGGGGTCATACTCATCGGGACCTGTCGCGAACGGGCTGTCCTGCTTGGGCGCGATCTCACGGAAGAGCTCTGAGATCAACCCGAGCTCGCCGGCCCCAAACCCAAGCGGATGAGCGTCGATGATCTGCTCCGTCAGCGTCGTTCCCGATCGAGGCATCCCGAGGATGAACACAGGACGAGGCATTTCGGGTTCTGGTCGTTTGACACCCGCGTAGCGATCAGCGGTCCATGATTCTTTGATCTGTTTGACCTGATACTCGATGCGCTGATCGTTGTACGCAGCAGGGATGACATCGTTTGCTTTGGTGAACGCGTCCATCGCGTCGTCGTAGCGTTTAGCGCGGTCGAGCAGGTGCCCCAGCGCGTTGTACGCTTTGCCTGCTGAGAAACTATCGGTTGATTCTGCTTCAGCAAGCAATCCCTCGATCAGCTCGATGCCTTCTTGCATGCGATCGCTCCTGAGGACGGCACGACCAAAGATCGCGGCGATCGAGAGCGACATCATCCCACGATCTTTCGCTTCCTCGACGAGCTTGATTGCCTCGTCTTTCTGGTCTCCCAGCAGCAGCACGTGCCCCAGACCTGAGACCAGCGATGACTCATCGGGCTGACGGATAATCTCATCGCGCATCAGCTCGATCGCATCGTCTAGATTCCCGGTCTGCGTGAGCCCCTCGCTGAGCGTGTTGAGCACCGCGACTCTGTGGGGTTTGTGCGTGATGTGGCGCAGCGCTCTTCGCGCGATCCGTGTCCCCTCATCGGGTTTCTGCAAGCGGAGCAGCACGCTCACATGGAGCGCGACGATCGGCGGGAAGTGCGGATTGCGGGTGTAGAGCTGGCTGGTGGTCCGGTAAGCCGCGCGGTACTGCCCGGAGTCATACTGCGCACGCGCCTGCTCATACGCATCCTTTGTACTCACAACCGGCATCCAAGACCTCCATACCCCAAACAAATCGGTTATCGCAGACCTACGAAGGGATCTGCATGCATCAACCCCAATCATCGGGTGATCACAGGCATAACCTTATGCCTATGCGCCAGATCACGCTTATCTCAACCGGTGGAACCATCGAGAAAACCTACGATGAACACGCGGGAACCCTCACAAACCGCTCATCCATCGTCCAAGAGATGCTCCGGCTCCTCCGACTCGAGGACACCCAGGTCAACACCCTCCAGCTCATGCAGAAGGACTCGCTGGACCTCACGGATGCGGATCGGACGCGGATCTTGGATGCCGTCAAGCTCGTGATCGGTCCAGTAACCGACGATCCGCTGACCGACCCAAACGGTTGCAAAGGCGTCATCATCCTCCACGGCACCGACACCTTGTGCGAAACCGGAGAATGGCTCTACGACGCACTCATCAAGAACGCCGACCCCAACCATAAGCTCGCGGTCCCGGTCATCCTCACCGGCGCGATGCGCCCCTTCGAGATGAAACGCTCCGATGCGCTCCAGAACCTCAACGAGGCGATCTTCGCGGCAACGATCCTCGAGCCGGGTGTGTACGTGGTTGCCCACTCCAAGGCGTTGAGCTTCCCTGGACCAACCAAGGACCGCGAACGCGGCACCTTCGTTCAACAGTAAAAATCAAACACTATGACGAGTCAACCGATGCTGACGTTCTACGCCCCATCGAGCTCTCACTCTCAACGGAACACTGTCTAATCAAGTTAGACAGCTAGCCCAGCGGTCATACACAACTATCCGGCAAATCCAATCGGGTCGCACAACGCTCAGTTGCAGCCGTTCCCAAACAACTGAAGGTACAGACTCACATCGAGGAAGTTGAGTGAACCATCTTCATTGAGATCCGCAAGACAAGGTTCAACGCGTGGATCATCGACTACACGAACGCGGTACTCGATGGATCCGTCACGATTCAAGACCTCCCCCATCGAACCAAACTCGTTGATCTCAATGGTTTCATCAACACCGACAATCATGACCTGACACCCAGCGACTAAAGCAACATCGCTGATCAAATAATCCTCTGGATCATCAGGAAGCGTTAAGACTGATGGATCAAGCTCAGGACCTGTGCCGGCGATTAGAAACTGGAAATCAATCCCAGCCAAGAGGTGAACCTGTAGTTGTTGAGACGTGACCTCAACCAACTCGATCTCGCTGGAACTCATACTCTCGAAACTGTACTGCTCTACATTGAGCACCGGTTCCGCAGAGCCTGCGAAACTTGTGCTGTTGCGAGTATGAACACTGAACTCAGCATCGATCAGATCAAAATTTCCGAACTCATTCACTCCAGCACCGGCATCAAACACGACGCGTGCATGGGAAACAGTCACAAAAAAATTATCTTCTTTCGATGCCTCGACCTCGATCTCTATGAATGGCTGAGCCAATGCATTGGATGACACAAGAGCGATGACAAAGCCCATGAAAGCGTTCAGAACAGATTTCATATGGATCCCTTTCCCTCACGAGCGCCCAAGAAAAGAGCACTACCAAGACCCAAACCCTACCATTAATCGTCCTGTCATACAAGAACAAACTGGCTCGACGCTTTGGAAATTTAAACCGTTGGCAACAACTCCCACCTCGCGAAACCCATGTTCCGTGCTTCAACTATTGTCGGGGTGCTTACATCTCACAAATCTCATCCACACTCGGACACGAGCAGACGAGGTTGCGATCGCCGTAGGGGTTGTCCACGCGTCCGACTGGTGACCAGAACTTGAAGCGGCGCAGATGCTCCGCGGGATACGCCGCGACGTCGCGTGAGTATGGATGCGTCCATTCGTCTGCTCCGATCGCGGCGATCGAGTGCGGCGCGCCCTTGAGCGGATTGTCGTCCTTGGGCATCTTGCCCTCTTCGATGTCGCGGATCTCGTTGCGGATCGTGATGAGCGCATCGCAGAAGCGGTCGAGCTCCGCTTTGGATTCGGATTCAGTCGGCTCAACCATCAGTGTCCCTGGGACGGGCCAGCTCATCGTTGGTGCATGGAATCCGAAATCGATCAAGCGCTTCGCGATGTCGTCGATCTCGATGCCCGCTGATTTCTTGAACGCTCGGCAGTCCATCACGAACTCGTGCGCCACGTGTCCGCGAGCGCCGCGGAACAGTATGTCGTAGTGATCCTTGAGACGCTCGGCCATATAGTTCGCGTTGAGGATCGCGACCTTTGATGCTTGCGTCAGTCCACGCTTGCCCATCATCGCGATGTAGACCCACGAGATCGGGAGGATGCTTGCGGAACCTTCCGGAGCAGCGCTGACCGCACCGACCGAGCCACCGGTGCTTGGATTGCGGACTGGGTGTCCCGGAAGGAATGGCTTGAGCTTGTCGTTGACCCCGATCGGTCCCATGCCGGGACCACCACCGCCGTGCGGGATGCAGAAGGTCTTGTGGAGATTCAGGTGACAGACATCGGCGCCGTAGTCACCTGGTCGGCAGAGTCCGACCTGCGCGTTCATGTTCGCGCCGTCGAGGTAGACGAGCCCGCCGTTGTCGTGGACGACCTGGATCATCTCGCGGATCGAGTCATCGAACACGCCGCAGGTCGATGGGTAGGTGATCATCGCGGCCGCAAGCGTGTCCTTGTGTTTCTCCGCTTGTGCGACGAGGTCTTCGTACACGATCGTTCCCGATTCATCGACCTTGACCCCGACGACTTTCATCCCCGCGACGACCGCGGATGCGGGGTTGGTGCCGTGGGCTGAGGTTGGGATGAGACAAACATTGCGCTGCGTGTCGTTTCGGCTCTCGTGGTACGCTTTGATCGCGAGCAATCCCGCGTACTCGCCTTGCGACCCCGCGTTGGGCATCAGCGACACGGCTTCAAATCCAGTGATCTCCGCGAGCCATGCTTCGAGCTGTCTGAACAACTCGAAGTATCCCTCGCACTGGTCCGCAGGCGCGAATGGGTGCATGTGCGCGAACTCGCGCCAAGAAACAGGGATCATCTCGCTCGTCGCGTTGAGTTTCATCGTGCACGATCCGAGCGGGATCATCGAGTGCGCCAGCGACAACTCACGCGATTGGAGCTCGGAGATGTAGCGGAGCATCTCGGTTTCCGAGCGGTGCGTGTTGAACACCTCGTGCGTCATGAACGCGCTGGTGCGCTCGAAGACCTCCGGGATCTCCATCCACGCTTGCTCGCTCAGCGCATCGAAGCTGCACGAACAATCGCAACCGAACGACGCGAGCAGGTCCATGACCAGTTGCTCGTCGCCCGTTTCGTCCATCGTGATCCCGAGCGTGCCGTCTCCGAAGTCACGGAGGTTGATCCGCAGATCGCGAGCGGCTTTGAGCACGGCGTTCGGATCGCCGTTGACCTTGACGCGGAGCGTATCGAAGACCAGATCGCCGTCGATCTCGTGTCCGAGCTCGAGCAGTCCGGTGCGCAGGGTTTGTGTGAGGTGGCGTATGCGTTGTGCGATCGCTTTGAGACCGTCTGGACCGTGGTAGACGCCGTACATCGAAGCGATGACGGCGAGTAGAACCTGCGCCGTGCAGATGTTGCTCGTCGCACGATCTCGCTTGATATGCTGTTCGCGTGTCTGGACCGCGAGGCGCAGTGCCGGTTTGCCGTGCGAGTCGATCGACACACCGACCAATCGTCCGGGCATTTTGCGGACATGCTCTTGGCGCGTCGCCATGTATCCCGCGTGGGGTCCGCCGAATCCCATCGGGACCCCGAAGCGTTGAGCGGAGCCGACGACGATGTCCGCGCCCTTCTCGCCCCACTCTCCGGGAGGTTTGAGCAGCGTAAGCGCGAGCAGATCCGCGGCTGCGACGACCATCATGCCATTTGCGTGCGCTTCGTTAGTGAGCTTCTCGTAACACTCGACGCGGCCGTCGGTGGTTGGATACGAGACGAGGACACCCGCCGCGTCTGGATTGCTCATGTCGAAGGATTCGACATCCCCCACCACGACCTCCACACCGATCGACTTGGCGCGAGTCTGGACGACCGCGATCGTTTGTGGATGACAGTCATCGGCGACATAGAACAGCTTGCGTTTGTCACGCAGGATCGCGACGCACATCGACATCGCTTCTCCCGCGCTCGTCCCCTCGTCGAGCATCGATGAGTTGGCGAGCGGGAGTCCCGTCAGGTCGCAGACCATCGTCTGGAAGTTGAGCAGCGCTTCGAGCCGACCCTGTGCTGTCTCTGGTTGGTACGGCGTGTACTGCGTGTACCACTGCGGATTCTCGAACACATTGCGGAGGATCACGCCGGGAGTGACAGTCCCGACATACCCCATCCCGATGCACGAGCGGAAGACCTTGTTCTTGACGGCGATCTCACGCAGGTCACGCAGCAGCACACGCTCGTTGCGTGCCGCGGGGAGTTCGAGCTCGCGATCCATGCGGATCGCGGCGGGAACGACCTGATCGATGAACGAGTCCATATCCGCCGCGCCCACCGCGGCGAGCATCGACGCGACTTCCGAGTCGTCGGGACCGATATGCCGTCCCACGAACGCACCAAATCCAGCATCGGCAACCACATCAGTCATCGTCATTCCACGCTCCAAATAAGCCACTCGAACCGTCTTCGCCCTACCAGCGGGGGAGGACGCAATCATAGACCCGCGGCACCGATCTTCCCCTCAAATTCTGCCCATAGGAGGACCTGACTAGCATTGAGCGGAGGTGTGATTTGAAGTTCCAGTCCGTCGAGCTTGATCAAAGGGGGCAGTTCATCATTCGTCAGCCATACGACGATGAGGGGTTCTATTGCCCAATCTGTGCGAGCTTCTTCGGCGAGTACCACGCATATGACTCGAATGGGAATCCTGCGTATGACCTAATCTGCCCGGATTGCACACTCCATCCGGGGTACGACGATGGACCGTTCAACGACTGGGGATTCAGCTTTGATGACTACCTCATGGCCTATCGTATCAACTGGCTCGATGACGCCGGATGGAAAGCAGAGTACCTCGCTCGTCTCAAGCGAGTCCTTGGGATCGACGAGTCCAAACTCCGCGAGCGTGAAGATGAACTGCGCGAGGAATGGAAGCGATGCTGGGATAACCAAAGAGCGAGAAGTCGACAGGATGAGATCAACCGCGGCCAGGCCTCGAAGCCCGATTCTAAGTAATCAGTACCGCAGCACCGAATGCACATCCCCGAAATCCCCCAGCCGTTTGCTGCCTTCGAGGAACTCCAGCTCGATCAGTACGGCGATCCCCTCGATCACGGCTCCGGTTTTCGCTACCAAGCCGCACGCGGCATCCATCGTCCCGCCCGTTGCGAGCAGGTCATCGACCATCAGCACGCGTGTTCCTGACGCGAGCGCGTCTTGGTGGATTTCGAGCGTGTCTGTGCCGTATTCGAGGTCATACTCGGCGCGATGCACGGCTCGCGGGAGCTTCCCGGGCTTGCGGACAGGGACGAATCCCGCGGAGAGCGCCTGAGCGATCGCGATCCCGAAGATGAAGCCGCGGGACTCGGCGCCAACGACGAGGTCGATCCCTTTGCCCCTGTAGGGATTGGCCATGAGTTCCACGGCGAGCGCCAGTGCTCCAGCGTCTCCCAGCAGCGGCGTAAAGTCCTTGTAGACCACCCCCGCTTTGGGGAAATCGGGGACATCGCGGATCAGGTTCTCGAGCCGAGCGACGGCTTCTTCGTTGTGCATCCAGTACTCCTCTGCAGAACCCCATCCTACGCGACCCAAACCAAAGCCTTGTGCGAATCCCCAAAAGTCAGTACGATATTCCAGACCACATTGTCCGATTGTTCAAGGTTCAGGATTCCGCCGTGCAGCTCCCACCGATGCGACCCAAGTTTGAGTTCCTCTTCCCGATCGCGCCGGAGCACGCGATCGAGCTGCTCCAGAGCATCATGGACAACAACGACTATCCCATCGAAGGACGGACGGCCGGGAATCACATGATGCTCGTCATCCCGATCAAAGATCGCCACTTCTGGTCGCCTTGGCTCAACCTCGAAGCGCGATCGCATCGTGCGAATGGGAGCGACGAGACGATCACGCATATGAAGGGGCGATTCTCTCCCAATCCATCGGTCTGGACAGGGTTCATGATGACCTACTCATCACTCGCTGTCCTTGCATTCCTGACAGTCATGTTCGGCTTCTCCCAATGGATCATGGGGAGCACTCCCTGGACATTCCAGCTGCTGATCCCGATCCTGCTGATCGCGGGAGTGATGTACTGGTCGTCGCTTGTGGGACAGAAGCTCGCACATGATCAGATGCAGCTGCTGTATCGAGTCACGCTCGAAACGCTCGCTGAGGGAGCGGGGATTCAGGTGCTCGAGCATCCGACTGAGGCGATTGATTCCCATCAGAGCGACCATCACATCCCTGAAATCACGCTGCTCAAAGCTGATTCCAGCGGATTGGAAACCAATCCCGATCCTGTGCCGTAGACTTGGACATGCACAAGCTCATCTCCATCGTTCTGATCGCGTCATCCCTGCTTCTGACACTCGGCTGTGAGACCGCGAAGCGTGACGAGGAACCAATCCGTGTGGACGCGGCACCGCACGCGAATCTGGTCCAGCAAGCTCAGAAGGACTGGGCGTGGATCTCCGGGACGACCTGGATCGCGACTTCCATTGAGGGACAAGAGCCGCTCGCGGACACCTCACTCTGGCTCCGCTTCGAGGACCACACATGGATGTCAGGGAGCGCCGGATGCAATCGCGTCTCAGCGAGCTATGAGCGGAGAGGCATCGACGGGCTGAAGATCACACAGATCGCGACGACCAAAATGCACTGCGCCCAACCCAAAGGCACGATGCAGCAGGAATCGCGGTTTTTGCACCTGCTTGCGAACATCGACGCGTACCACGCCGAGCCGGACACACTGAGTTTGTCTACCAACGCGATCACGATGATGACCTTCAAACGGCTCGAAACCGAGAAGTAATCAGCGTTTCCCGGCGGATACCCCCAATCTGATCTGATTTTTGATCAATCCCTTGCGGAGATGCAACCGAATCTTATACTATGCGGTACATAGTATGTGAACCCAACCTACTGCGAGGCGACTGAATCATGAAACTGGAACGCGAACTCATGCGTGGCGCTGGACCCACGGCGGTGCTCAAGCTCCTCTCCACGCAGTCGATGTACGGCTATCAGCTCGTCGAATCCCTCGCGAAGCAGTCCAACGGCGTGCTCGCGATGGGACAGTCCACGCTGTATCCGATGCTCTACAACCTGGAAGCGAAAGGGCTCATCGAAGCGGAGTGGCAGGACGCTCCGAGCGGACGTAAACGCAAGTACTACAACCTGACGGGCAAGGGGAAGAAGAAGCTCAAAGCCGATCTCGAAGCGTGGAAAAAACTCACGGGCGCGATGAGCAGTCTCGGGGTCCTCCCGGGCTCCGCAATGAGCGTGGATACGGGGGCGAGCGCATGAGTCCGTCACTCAGCAAAGCATGGGACTGGTCTGTGGAGAAATCGCCGCTGCTGAATATCTCGCGCTGGATCATCCATCGCGGATATCCCAACACGCTCGCACGCGCCGAGATTGAATCAGCGCAGCTCCCGAGCGAGCTCGCGGAACTGATCGACACCACAGTTCGGCGGACCAAGCTCTGGCGCTCCGAGCGAGCCGAGATCGCGATGGAGCTCATCACGCACACGCAGGATGCGTTGGAGTCAGGGAAGTCTCGGGATGAGATCGTCAACAGCTTCGGGAATCCCAAGAAGGTCGCGAAGCTCCTGCGCAGATCGACCAAACGCAAGCGCCCGCTCTACTGGAGGACGCTCCGCAACATGCGCCGCGTGATTGGAACAGTGTTTGCGCTGTTCTTTGTGGTGTACAGCGTGCAGCTTGTCCGCTATCTCACGGGCGAGCCCAACATCAAGACCAACTACATCCAGCTGATCAACTCGCACAACGAGGCGTACACGGAAGACGAAAAAGCATGCCCCATCTACAACCAGATCAACATCGCATGGCAGGAGCACAGCACTCCGATCCGTGATCAGCAGCGTGAGGAGGAACGAGCGCACAACGACAGCCGTGCCCTTATGGATGATGATGACGCGGAACTGATGAGCGCGGGGTTCTTCATGATCCCGCATGTCCCCCTCGATCACCCCCACTACGAACAAACCGCACAGATGGTCCGCGACTTTGGACCTGAGTTGGACCAGCTTCGCAAAGCGTGCCATCGACCAATCATCGGGATCGATGTTGGGTTTGATATGGAGATCAAGCCTCCCGACGGGAATCCACATGACATCAAAATGGCGGCGCCTCAATCGGATATCGATCGTCAGCCAACGCTGGTGGAGGTGCTGCTGCCTCATCTAGGAACGTTGCGGAAGTTCTCGAATCTGTTGTATTTCGATACTCTTGTGGCGGCTCGCGACGGAGATTACCAGCTCGTCTACGAGAATCTCTCAGCGATGCTCTCGATGTCGCGACAGAAATCCTTCGACGGCACGATCATCGCCGACCTCGTGAACATCGCGATCGCGGAGAACACCAACGATGCGATCGAGCAGATTATCAATGAATACCCAGAGTCGCTGTCACGCGAGCACCTTGTCGCACTGACACACGAGCTCTCACGAGTCCGTCCCGCGCTTGAGATGTCCTTTGAAGGCGAGCGGATGATGTTTGATGATGTTCTCCAACGCACCTACACCGATGACGGCAATGGGAATGGGCGACTCACAAAGCATGGATCGCAGATCCTCATAGATCTCAACAGCGATCACATTTTGCATGACGAGTTCTCGATTAAACCAGCCCAACTCATCACTGGACCAATCGCGCTCAGTCTCGCACCGGATCGCAAGTCTCAGTACGACACGTACCACACGATGATGGACCTCGTCGATGAGATCCAAGAGCGAGGCCCAGAATATCTACCAAAGCTGGAAGCCCACGAGCGTCAGGTTGAGCGAGCGTTCAATCAAGGCCCTGAAGTGCTCGACAATCTCATCATGGGTCCTGCGGAACTGCTCATGCCGGCGCTCTCGAAAGCTGTTGATCGAGTGTTCTGGTCGCACATGACTCATGATGCAAAAAAGACGATGCTCGCACTTGAGATTTATGCTCGCGACCACGGCGAGTATCCAGAAACACTGAGTTCACTCACTCCGAACTATCTCCCCGAACTCCCGGCGGACTCATTCGATCCTGGAAACACGCTGATGTACCTCGCCACAGAGTCCGGATACATCCTCTACTCGGTTGGATCAGACGGCGATGATGACTCTGGCAAGACACATGACGACAGACGACGATTCCCGGATTTTGAAGATCGATTCCCTGGGAAGATTGATGCACAACAGAATCTCATCCTCGATGATGCGGGTCGTCCCGTGCATACTGAGCCAGTCGGTCCAGATGGGGATTGGATACTCATTGAAATCGATCGAGCACCAATAGAGCAAGAGCCGGACCAAAGCCCGGCTCTTGAGAGTCTCAACTGATTGCATTCCATATCTGGATTGATTATTCGTACCCGTCGCGGGTCTGGATCTCGAAGTTGTGGATCGAAGCGATGTCCTCGCTGGACTTGCTTCCAAGATCCTCGAATCGAGCGACGATCGGCGACGGGTCTTCGAACGCGAGCTTCCCGAGCAGGTTGAACTTGTGCGCCAGGATTCCTTGGAGGTCCGCCTCGGTGTTGCGAGCGTGCCCGCCGGGGTACATGACCATGCCGGACTCGAACTCGGTGCCATCGGTGTCTTCGATGATGACCGAAGTTGGGATGCCGTCTGGGTAACGGTCGTCGTATTCTTTGCCGCCGTGGAAGAACTCGATCTTGTCCATGAGCGAGCGCGTGCGTTCGTTGACGATCGCTTGCGGCGAGTAGTCATACGGCTCGAGCATCAACTCGGTCCATCCCGCTTTCTGCTGAGTCAGCGCCTTGCGGAGGAGGGTGCCGACGATATAGACCATCGAGTGGTCCGCGCTCTGGCGCGTCGTTGGGTTGCGCTTTGCTGGATCGCCGATGATCCCGAACGCGGGCTCGTACGCGGTGATCTTGATCGACTTGATCTTCGAACCTGTCTCGTCGTCGAGCAGGTGCGGTGCTTTCTCGAGCAGATCGAGCATCGCTTGCAGTGCGCCGGCGCTCTGGTGCTCGTAGAGACCGAGCTTGAAGTGCATACCCATGACCGCGAAATCGTCGCCGCCTTGCGCGAGTGTCAGGGTGAATGGCGAGGCGTCGGCGTCCTTGGTGTTCGCGTTGTCGGTGCCGACCTTTTCGAACATCTGTCCCGGACCTTCGAAGATGCGGAAGATCGCTTCTGGGTTGCGGAAGATGTCGCGTGGTCCGAGGAATCCGGACATGCTCCGGCGGACCGCCATGATCGCGACTTCGCTCGAAATCGCAGCGCTGGCGCCCTTGGAATCACTGAGCTGCTTCCCGGCACGGATCGCGCGGAACGGGATGTAGTGCGCCACGACCATACCGATCGCGGATTCGATCTGCTCAGCGCTCGCCCCCATCATCGCGCCGTAGACGGCAGCGGATGCGATCGCACCGTGGACGACATGGTCAACTTTGTACGTCTTGAGCGAGAAGACCTCGGACAGACGCCCACGAATTTCGTCAAGACAGACCATTGCTTTGAGTGCGTACGCGCCGTCGCGTTCGGTCATCTGTGCTGCGGCAATGCACACGCCGTAGAAATCGTTGTGTCCGAACTCACCCGCGATGTTCCCGAGTTTCGGATTGTATCCGAAGTTGGTGCCGTTGGAGTCCCATTCACGCACAGCGGAGTTGTTCGCGAGGATTGCTTTCTCAGGCTGGACCTGAACATCACTCCCGAACACGGTGGCGCCACGCTTGACCGCTTTGCCGAGACGATTGGTCGCGTCGGTAACGGGGTACTGCAGTGCTTCGTTCCGCAGGATGGTCGGCGCGTTGGTCTTGAGCGCGAGGGCTGACAGACCACAGATCACGGCATCGGTGAAGAAGAGGTTCGTCCGTTCGAGTACGGCCGCGGACGGATCGCCACGCTTGGCTGGATCGTCACTGAGAAAGTCAATCGCGTACTGCGCGATACCCAACGCTTGGTTGGTGTCGGCAGCGAGGGTCACATAAGTATCCGCGGCGGTCGAGGTCGTCATATCGGTTCCTTCACATTCTGTTGAGATTCTCCGGGCGGCCATCTGTCGCAAAGTCACCCGAAACTGGAGGGAATCATAGCCGCCTACCTTGGTGCCCCATGAGTCCCATCGCACTAAAAAACCGGCCTTACAGACCGGTTCTGTGAAGATTGAGTTCGGATGGACTTAGCACATCTCGACGCACATCGCGACCGCGTTGCCGCCGCCGAGACAGAGAGCCGCGACGCCCTTCTTGCCTCCTGTGCGCTTGAGCTGATGGATGAGCGTGACCAGGACGCGAGCGCCGGACGCACCGATCGGGTGACCCAACGCGACACCGCCGCCGCAGATGTTGAGCTTGTCTTCGCTGATCCCGAGTTTTTTGATGTTGCAAAGCACCTGAGCCGCGAACGCTTCGTTGATCTCGTAGAGATCAACATCGTCAACCGACCAGCCCGCTTTGTCCAGCGCACCCTTCACCCCTTCGATCGGAGCGGCGAAGATGTCCTTTGGATCGACACCTGAGGTGTTGTACGAAACGATCTTGCAGAGCGGAGCGAGTCCGAGTTCGCTTGCTTTGGATTCGCTCATGACGATGGTCGCCGCGGCGCCGTCGCTGATCTGCGATGCGTTGCCCGCAGTGACCGATCCGTCCTTGGTGAACGCGGCGCGGAGCTTCCCGAGCCCCTCAGCGGTCGAATCGCCTCGGATGCCCTCGTCGATGTTGATCCCGCCCTCTGGGCCGGGAGCTTTGCGGTTCCCGACCTGCTCTCCGGTCAGTTTGACGACTTCGCTATCGAAGTGTCCCGCTTCCCACGCGGCCGCGGCACGCTGGTGGCTCTGAGCACCGAAGCGGTCCTGGTCTTCGCGAGTGACGCCGTATTTGTCCGCGATGTGCTCCGCGGCGTTACCCATCGGCCAGCACTCGAACGCACAGCGGAGACCATCGAACGCCATGTGGTCTTCCATGGTGCCTGGACCATATTTGATGCCGTTGCGGACATTGGCAAAGTGCGGCGCTGCGGTCATGTTCTCCATACCACCTGCGATGACACAGTCGTTGTCACCCGCTTTGATGGACTGAGCCGCCATCATCACGGCTTCGAGACCCGATCCACAGACCTTGTTGATGGTCTTCGCGGAGAGCGTGCTTGGGAGACCTGCTTTGAGTCCTGCTTGACGAGCTGGGTTCTGACCGAGTCCCGCTTGGAGAACGCATCCCATGATGCACTCATCAACATGATCCTTCGCGGCAGACGCGTCATCCAACACGGCTCCGATCGCGAACGCACCGATCTGAGGCGACGCAACACGCGACAACGATCCAAAGAACTTCCCGATCGGGGTACGACGAGCGGCAACAATGACAGGTTGATTCGACATCAAAGACTCCTTCACAAGCCGGGTCGTGCCGGCATGAGTTCAAAACTGGTGGGTCAATATCCTAGGAACCCATGCCAACAATACCCAGTATCCGAATCCCCTCAGAAACCGAATACCGATTCCATATGACCACAAATCCCGCATACTCACCAACTTCCTACCGCCGCGGATTGTTCCACCGCAAATCCTGGCTCTGGATCGAGTGGGCGGGGTTGTACGTGCTCACGCCGCCGCTCATTGCCGCGCTGTCCCAGCCGCGGCTGGCTGACGAGTTGCTGGACCGGGTCGGGCTCGGCTCACTGAGCTTCGAGACCGGACTCCCATCAGGGCTGTTCATCTTCCCTGTTCTCCTAGTGACCTTCCTGACCATGCTCATCTATCTCAGAATCGACCCCACCTTCGACAACGCTCGGCTCTGGAAGCTTGCGGACCTCAGGTCAGCGATCCCAAGGATCCTGATCACCTTTGCAATCACCGGCCCGATCATTCTCTTTGCGAGTTGGTACTTGGCGCATCACACGCCGTATCTCCCAGAATCAGGATTCCTCCGACTGCCGCGCGAACTCCCGATCCTGATGCTGATGATCTCTATGCTGTATCCCTGGGTCAGCGCCTATCCGCAGGAAGTCACGCATCGCGCGTTCTTCTTCCATCGCTACGCTCCGATCCTCGGAACAGGTCGCACGATCCTCATCCTCAACATCCTCTGCTTCGTGTGGCTCCACGCACCGATGTGGAATCCGATCGCGCTGATCATGACGCTCCCGGCGGGGATCATCTTCGCGCTGACGTACCTGCGCACGAAATCCGCGCTCGCCGCGGGATTCGAGCATGCGATCTACGGCATTTGGGCGTTCGCGAGTGGGCTGGGGTACTTTGTGTTCACCGGGAGTGCTGGGAGCATCTGATACAATCTGGACCAGAGACTGTCCCGTATGCTTCAATGGCTCGGCATTTGATAGATCGCTCCGTTCTCCAGATCCGTCTCTCCAGTCACGCACGACACGACCTTCGCCGCGACCTGAGCTGGAGTAAGCGTCGCGCTGCTCGGGAGTGCGGACTCAGGGAGGAATGAGCGGAGCATCTGCGTCTCGATCGCGCCGGGACAGATCGAGTATCCTCGAACACCTTTGTCGCCGTATTCGTTCGCGACGGCTTTGGCGAGCACACCGACCGATCCCTTGGCGCAGCCATAGACTCCCAGTCCCGCGAACGGATCGATCTGCGCCATGGATGACACACTGACGATGACCCCCTCGCCACGCTTCGCCATGTCTCCGACGACGCGCCGTGCGAGATCGACCGGACCGATCGCGTTGACGGCGAACATCGCGTCGAGCTCCTCGTCCTCGATCCGCGCCATCTTGTTGAAAATGGCGAGCCCCGCGTTGTTGACGAGCGCATCGACGCGTCCGAACATCTCAATCGATTCGGTGACCACGCGTGCACGATCCGCCGCGATCCCGATGTCCGCTGGGATCGCGACCCACTGGGTCCCAAGTGAGCACCCCACGCGATCGAGCTTCTCTTTGGTGCGTCCCACGAGGACCAATCGGTAGCCGCGTTCGCTGAGCTGATGGGCGATCTGCTCCCCCACTCCCGATCCCGCTCCTGTGACGATCGCGACCAATCCATCCTCGTTGCTTGTCATAGCGTGCCTTTCCTTCTGGTTCGTGCTTTCTCAGAGTATTGGTCTATTCGAGCGGCGAGCGTGATCCGATGCTCCTACCCTAGTCCATGTTCCCAGAAATCGACCGCACGCTTGTGACCAAGGACCAGATCGCACAGAGAGTCAAAGAGCTCGCTCAGGAGATCGTACGCGATCTCGAGAACGATCTCGCCAAAGACGGCGACTCTCGGCTCGACGAGGACCGCGTCATCATCATCCCGATCATGACCGGCGCGATGATCTTCGTCGCCGACCTTATCCGCGAGCTCCCTGTCAAGCTCTCGCTTGGACTCACCTCGGTCCGCTCGTACCCCGGCGCGTCGATCTCATCCAAGGGCGCACAGCTCGAGTCCGACCTCCCAGACAACCTCGAGGGCAAGCACGTCGTCGTCCTCGACGACATCCTCGACTCTGGACAAACCCTCGCGCTCGTCAAAGCGATCATCCTCAAACAAAAACCAGCATCACTCCGACTCGGAGTCATGCTCGATAAACAGACGACACGCACGATTGATGTCAAAGTCGACTACACAGGTTTCGAGATCCCCGACGAGTTCGTCGTCGGCTACGGCCTCGACTACGACGGCTACTACCGCAACCACCCCGAGATCGTCATCCTCAACCAGGACGCGATCCCGAAGCGCTAAAGAAGAGCACATCTGTTCTAATCCAACTCAACGCCGACGCCGTCCAGTCGCCAATCCACCAAGCCCAATCAATGCCAACCCTGAAGGTGCCGGCACCACTCGAACACTTGTCGAACCGAAGTTGGGAATGAAGCTGTGGATAGACCCCGGCGGACCGCAAGCCGGACACCCGTAGATATCAATTGTGTAGGTAATCGCTATGTCATTCGACGGTATATGTGGATCCGGAATCGCAACAAGATCCCAATCAATGACTCCTGTTGATCCAGCACTGATCTCTACTCGAAAGTTCGCAAGCAAAACCGGACCGTTCCCAAGCTCAGTCGCAGGATCGGGTTGTAAAAAAGGCAAAAACACTAACTGCCCAACCTCAAGTCCGTTGTAGTTACCATCACCGGCATATCCATCGTCAAAGAAGTTTGGAGCCACCCACGATGGGACCGAATCAAGCACCATATTGTCAACAACACCTACCCCACCATCAGCTGATATCCCGAACCCGGAACTGGTAAGGTGCGTCCCCAGATCTGCATCCCCATACACCGCGAGCGTAATACTCGTCGTCACCGTCGAATCAACAACCGTCTGCGACGCCACAATACTCAACGAAGCCGACTGCCCCAACGCACACGATGCAATCCCAGCAACTGCCCCAAGCACAATACTGTTCTTCCTCACAAGCTCCACCCTCTTCCCTTTCGTTGACGCCGGCCAACAAAGAGTCCGGAGAAGCCGACGATTGCCAATCCGGATGGCGAAGGTATATAGAACGAGCCCAACTCGATATCACTTATATAGACAGGATGCTCTTCACCGCCCTGATGGGTCCCGCCGGGATTGGCAAAGTAATCAAACAAAGTCAATGTGTATGGATAGACTCCATACTCCAAGTACTCACCAAACTCCCATCCCAACTCGGTTTCCGTTGTGATCGGCTCCGACAAAGTGATCTCATACTTGGCAAGAAAGACGGGACCATCTTCAAACGAAGACAGATCATCCGGACGAATGAACGGCAAGAAATAGATTTGCGCCATCGCAAACCCCGCGTGCCCGCCATTTCCGTCATAGCCCGCGTCGATAAGGAAGTTGTCATCCTGTTCCCAGCCTGGTCCTTCGATCAGCGAGACATCCACAACCGTCGAGTTCTCCCCAATCGCATTCAATGAGTACTGCGCCATCAGCACATGCGTGACATCAAATCCAGGCCGTGAATAATCCGAATCCACGAACACACTCAGCGTCATCCGGTTATCGCCGTCCCATACCCCGTCGGCGACCATATCCAATGTCGCGACTTGTCCACTGGCAATGGTGGACAAAACGCAGACGAAGCTCATTACCAATCCACAATTGAGTGCGGTTCTCATTGATATCTCCGACAACAGCGCGGTAGCGTTCGCTTAGTGTCTGCCTATTACCAAGTTGAATATACAACAAAGAACCCACTCCCGCCAAGGAATGGGTTCTTTAAGGGTTGAGTTCAAAGACTTCCTTATCTCCGGCGACGCGTCGCGACCAACGCTCCCAGTCCGAGCAGAGCGCCCGATGACGGAGCGGGGAAGATCACGAGTCGCGCTGAGCCAAAGTCTGGAGCCGCGATCTGGATGATCTCACCTGGAGGGTTTCCTCCCGGATTGGCGTTCACATCGATCACTTCGAGTGCGAATGTGCCGATGCCACCGGCGGTAGTCCAATCGACAATACCCGACGCACCTGCGGCAATTCCGATGGTGTAGGTCGCGAGGAGCACAGGGCCGTTCCCAAGCGCTGATGCCGCATCGGGCTGTATGAACGGGAGGAAGGTCACCTGACCCATGATCATCCCGGCGTGGCTTCCATCCCCGGCGTCACCGAAATCATCCTCTCCGAGCGCACCCCACGCCGCGACGCTGCTGAGTTCTGTGCTCGTTACGATATCTGTATCCCCTACCGCGTTGAGCGCGACCGCGGCTCCGGTGATGTGGGTACCAAAGTCCGCATCGGCAAACAACGACATCGTGATTGAACTGGTGAATGTGGTGTCGATTGTGGTTTGACTGAACACCAAGCTGAGCGACGCCGACTGAGCGGCTGCCGCCGAGGCCAGTCCTGCGATCGAAGCGAGTACGATGTGCTTTCTCATCTCAAATCCTCCTGTGTAAATAAATGGTTTATACGTATATAAGGTACCATAACGGCAAGGCAAATCAATGATCAATTACGGAATCTTGGATGTCTTCACACAACTCAAGATCACATGGTGTGTTCCAAAGTGAACACAAGGTTCTCAACGGCGACGGCGGTTCGCGACCAACACGCTCAAGCCGAGCAACGCACCTGAAGAAGGGGCTGGAAACATATACACCCGAGTAGATCTAAAGACTGGATCGGCAACTTGAGTCACAACGCCAGGAGGATTCCCTCCTGGATTCCCGTTGACATCAATCACTTCAAGCGCGAATGTGCCAATCCCGCCACCAACTGACCAATCAATGATCGACCCGACGCCCGACCTGATACCGACCGTGAAACTCGCTAAAAAAACCGGACCATGCCCGAGTGCCGAAGCAACGTCTGGTTGGATGTATGGCAGAAACACGACCTGCCCCATCACCAAACCGTTGTGATTTCCTTGTCCGCCATCTCCAAAATCATCTTCACCTAATGCTCCCCATGCGGCGGCACCATTGCTCTCAACATACGTGATGGTTCCATTATCTCCGAGTGCATTGAGCGTGAAGGCGGCGCCAGTGATGTGTGTCCCGAAATCGGCATCCGCGTAGACAGACAGCGTGATCGCTGTTGTCATAGTGATATCTACAACAGATTGCGAAGCCACGATGCTCAACGAAGCCGTCTGCGCGAACGTTCCTGATGCAATCCCAGCAAGAGATGCAATGACGATGTGCTTGGCCATCAAGATATCCTCCATATTCGCAGCGACCGCTACTTGTTATAACATACACCAATATTGCGATAATCACCAGTCGTCCCAATGACCAAAAGAAAGCACCCCGCTGATATTCAACGGGGCGCTTTGAGTTCTTTATATCCGATCATGACTCGGGACCGGAATCAGAGCCGCGGATTAGCGGCGACGGCGTCCGGCAACCAGACCACCGAGACCGAGCACCACGGCACTTGATGGAGTTGGGATGGTCCCGATCACCACGCTTGCCGATCCAAAGTCTGGGTTTGCAATCTGGTAGACCTCGCCCGGAGGGTTCCCTCCGGGATTTCCATTCACATCGATGATCTCAAGGGCGAATGTGCCGATACCGCCTCCGACGGTCCAGGTGACATAATCGTCCCATGTATTGGGATCGGCGGTTACGGTAAAGCTTCCGAGAAGGACCGGTCCGTTGCCAAGGGCTGATGCTGGATCGGGCTGGATGAAGGGGAGAAACACGACCTGGCCCATGATGAACCCGGCGTGATCCCCGTTGCCCGCATCACCGAAATCATCTTCTCCGAGCGCCCCCACGAAGCAGCGCCGTCGCTCTCGATGCTTGAAATCACACCATCGCCCACGTTCGCGTTGAGTGTGAACGCGGCTCCGGTAATGTGAGTCCCGAAGTCTGCATCCGCATACACCGAAAGGGTGAAAGATGAGCCGAAACCGACAGTGCTCTGTGAAGCGACAATGCTCAATGATGCTGATTGTGCACCCGCAGCTGAACTCAGCCCTGCGACCGTTGCCAAGACTATTTGCTTTCTCATCTCAAATCCTCCTGTATGATGTGGAATGCTTACTTAAAACAGTGTACCTGAACTGATTCCAATCACAATGTAATACTGTATAAATACATAAAAACACCCCGCTAGAAACCCAGCGGGGTGCCTTTGTGTCTTTGTATCCGATCTTGACCAGGGATCGGAATCAGAGCCGCGGATCAGCGGCGACGGCGTCCGGCAACCAGACCACCGAGACCGAGCAGTGCGATCGACGATGGGGTTGGGATGACCTCAACGGTTGCGCCTTGGACCTGTGGAGCGAGGATCTTGTAGATCTCGCCTGGAGGGTTGGCGCCTGGGTTGGCGTTGACATCGATGAGCTCAACCATGAACTCAGCCATGTCGATTGCACCAGCAGCCCAGTTCACGATGCCTTCGGAGTCAGCGATGATGTCAACGGTGAAGTTACCGATGAGCACAGGGCCGTTCCCGAGCGCCGAAGCGGCGTCAGGCTGGATGAATGGGAGGAAGGTGATCTGGCCCATGATGGTTCCGGCGTGGTTGCCGTCACCCATGTCACCGAAATCATCCTGACCCAGTGCACCCCAAGCAGCGACGCTGCTCTGGGTGGTTGCGCCGACAACGCCAGCACCACCGGTTGCGTTCAGGGTGAACGCAGCGCCGGTCACGTGGGTTGCGAAGTCTGCATCCGCGAACACCGAAAGGGTGATCGAGCTGGTCGCGGTGGAATCAACCACCGACTGCGACGCCACAATGCTGAGGGTCGCGGTCTGGGCAGCAGCAGCGGACGCAACGCCAGCTACAGCAGCCATGACAACTGTCTTCTTCATTTCTCTCTCCTTGAAAAGGGGTTTCTCTCTTCTCTCACGCCTGCACGTTACAGGCGCTTTGCCGCTCAAGATGCAGCGGCGACATTCCAGAATAGACTATCGAAATAGGGGGTCAAGAAATCAGAATGCTCCTTGCCCATTTTGACAAAGATCAAACATACCCGAAATCGTCCGAAAACACAAGGCTTTCGGACTCTTAACTCGAAGCAAAATGCTAGACAATCAGTCTCTGTTTGGATGGAGCGTAGATACCAAAAAGAACGCCCGCCCGGCGAACCGGGCGGGCGTTTGCATTTAAGCAGTCAGTCTCAGATCAAAGATCTGTGGACTGTTGTCGTATCGCTGCGATTAGCGGCGACGACGACCAGCAACGAGACCACCGAGGCCGAGAACAGCCATAGCGGATGGTGCTGGAACGACTTCGACGCGTGCTGAACCGAAGTTCGCGTCTGCAATACTGGTGATTTCACCTGGAGGGTTGCCACCTGGGTTTGCGTTCACGTCGATGATTTCGATCGCGAAGGTACCGAGGCCGCCACCGACAGTCCAGTCAACGGTGCCAGCAGAGAGTGCTGCGATGTTGACGGTGAAGGAAGCGAGGAGGACAGGACCGTTGCCGAGAGCTGAAGCAGCGTCTGGCTGGATGAATGGGAGGAAGGTAATCTGACCCATGATGGTGCCAGCGTGGTTGCCGTCACCTGCATCACCGAAGTCGTCCTGACCGAGAGCACCCCAAGCAGCAACGCTGTCTTGTGAGATGCTGTCGACAACGCCAGCACCGCCAGCAGCGTTCATGGTGAATGCTGCACCAGTGATGTGGGTGCCGAAGTCAGCGTCGCCGTACACCGAAAGGGTGATCGAGCTAGTCATGGTGGAATCTACAACCGATTGCGAAGCGACGATGCTCAGCGAAGCGGACTGTGCAGCTGCAGCGGAAGCAATACCGGCGACAGCAGCGAGCGCAATAGCGTTCTTCATTTCAAATCTCCTCATCTGGAAACAGTTATTGGATTTCTAACAGAAATACCTAGTTTGGAAACGAACGACTCGTTCCTGACCCGCAACAACAATAATCCAATTCCGGGGTCCTTGCAAGGAGAATGTACAATGGAATTCGTCAATTTTCGGGAATCGAACTCAATTTACCCGATCAAAGCCCTTCCTTGCCCTCAGAACTCCACTAATTCAGGTTTGACGCCCCTCGATTTCGCCCATCAATTCACAAAAATCACTCAATCCGACCCGGATTCTTTCTTGACCCACGTCTCGATCGTGAACCCAAAGTCATGCCGATCGTCCGAGGCATGCTCCTTCGCATGCTCCAGTGTCCATTGATCGGGATGAATCTCAGGAAAGCGGGTATCGCCCGATATCTCACAATGCACGAGCGTGCGGACGATGAGATCCGCTTGTTGTATAGATTGTCTGTAGATCTCACCACCGCCGGCGATCCAGACGAGCCCTTTCCCGAGCTCTTGATCCGCTGCTCGTCCGGCTTCGATGGCTTCTTCGAGCGATCGGACCACGATGACCTCCCCTGGGATTGCACCATCTATAGGCATCGAGCGCGAGACCACAATATTGAGCCGTCCTGGAAGCGGCTTATCGAGCGAGTCGAAAGTCTTGCGCCCCATAACCACAGCGTGCCCCTTGGTGGATCGCATGAAATGCTTGAGGTCCTCAGGCAGGTGCCAAGGGAGATCGCCGTCAACCCCGATGACGCTGTTCTCGCTGCACGCGACGATCAATCCGAGACGTGCCGACTCTCCATGTGTCTGTTCGCTCTGCATCCGGGATTCTATTCAGCGCGGGCTCAGCGTCCTATCAGTTCGACAGGGTTCTCCCCATGAATCGTGCCTCGGCGCCAGCGGACCTGGACCGTGTCCCCGGCTTTGTATCGTCCGAGCAAGCGGATCAGCTCGTGGAGGTCGCGTGTTGGACGCCCGTTGATGCCGGTAATGATTGATCCAAGCCGGAGTCCGGAGCGTCTGCGTGCTTCTGAGGTCAGTTTGGTGATGACGACACCGTCTCCCGTGCCGTTCTCGACGGAGATCCCGAGCGTTGCTTCCAGATCACTCCCGGTCTCAGCGACCTCTTCAAGATCAGCGACCCAGACTCGGTATCGTTTGT
This sequence comes from Phycisphaerales bacterium, assembly GCA_965250055.1. Classification (GTDB taxonomy): domain Bacteria; phylum Planctomycetota; class Phycisphaerae; order Phycisphaerales; family UBA1924; genus UBA1924. The sequence continues at coordinate 1,571,516 of OZ252285.1, forward strand.
TGATCTCGTCCATCTCAGCGCCCACGACGCGCTCGAGTGCGAGCAGACCTGTGGGGTCATTCGTGTAGCTCTTGGTGTACTCGCTGTAGAACTGGCCGAGCTTGCGCTGCTCGTGGAGCCACATCAGGATGGTGCGTGCTTGAGCGTATCGAGCGAGGGGTCTGCGATTGGTGAAGGTCTTGAGGTCCATCTGCGCGATGGTCTCGATGCTCGGGAGTTTCCGGACGCGTTGCAGACGCTTGACCATATTGGTCCGCCAGGAAGGCACAGGGACCAGCCGACCACCAACGACGTCGAAATCCTCGACGAGTGATGCCAACCCCTCCTGAATCCAGGGGGCGTGCTCCTGACCCATCCGGGACATATCGCGCCAGTGCAGGACATGGACATACTCATGGCGAAGAGTCGCACCGAGGTCCTGAGCGACCAATCGACGCTGCTGATGCTCGTACGCGCCACCAACGCTGGAGATGCTCCCACGGACGCTCGATCCGAATGTTTCGAGCGCCCATTTGGCGAATCCTCTACGTTCCGGGAGTCCGACCATCACCCACGCGGCGTCCTCGCCCCCTCCGGCACCGAGCGTTGAGTCGAGGGTGGTAAAGACCTCGCTCATCGTCCACGCTGTGATCAGTTCGAGTTCCTCCACGGCTTGATCAGTCGAAACAGGATCGTGGGCGCTGACAATCTCGAGCCGAAGGTCGTCGAGCGTGCGATGCTCCATGATCTTGTGCTTGACCAACTCGTTCATCCGCGCCAGATCAATGTTCCTTCGCGTCTGGATCGTCGCGCCCCACTGGTCCATGACTTTGCTGAAATACGAGGTGGTTCGGAGGTTCTTGAGGTCCGGATCACGCTGGAGATGGGTTTTGTTGCTAAACCCCAGAGCGATCGCGCGAGCGAGGGAATCCTCGGCTTCATCGAGCTCTCCCATACGACTGAGTGCCGCGGCGAGGTTGTAATGACCTACAAAGCTCTGGGGACGCTGCTGGATCAGCACCCTCCAGATATCCGCGGCTTTGGACCATTCCCTGGACTGCATGGCGTTGACCCCACGCGCCTCAATCTGAGAAGCGGATTCTGAGGACTTGCTTTGAGTCGTCGTCTTAGATTCCGGCGCTCCGCCGAGAGCGAAGGAGCCCCCCATCACGAGCACGATCAGCGTCATCAACCAGGTAATCTTGAGCATACTTCTCCATTCGGTCATTCGTGACGCTCCGTTCCACCGAATCGTGGGCAGATCACATACCATATCAGCTGTCGGCTCGCACGCACAAGCACACGGATTCCACACCACGCACCAATGCTCCTCGCTCAGACCTCATCCATCGCTGCCCAAGCACCGCTGCTCATTGTGATGGGGGCGTTACTGTTGGGTTCTGCGATCGCTTCAGCGTCTGAGACCGCGCTGCTGGGTCTCTCGCGTTCCAAACGCGCCACGCTGAGAGCGGAGCATCACGGGCTGGGACTGATCGTGGATCGGCTGTTATTGAATCCGCGCCAGCTGCTGCTGCAGGTCTTGCTGCTCAACATGGTGATCAATGTCGGATACTTCATCACGACTTCAATTGTGACGCTCAACTCCGAATCGACCACAGCTCGGATCGTGATCTCGGTCACTTCCCTATTTGCGATCATTCTGGTCGGGGAAGTCTTTGCCAAGTTGTTCGCCGTAGCGTCTCCGACGCTGTGTTTGCGGATCGTGGCGCCGCTGCATCTGATTCTCAAGCAGCCGCTGCGTCCGTTGATCACGATCCTGGAGCGGTACTTCATTTTGCCCGGCACTCGTTTGCTTGTCCCCGGCCCCCCACCACCTCCTGGGATCACGGCTCAGGAGATGTCCGCGCTGCTGGAGATGGGCACCACGGAGGGCGTCATCGATCAATCCGAGCAGGATCTGCTCTCGGCGATCATCATGCTCTCCCAGCGACGCGTCGAGGAGATCATGCGTCCACGCGTGGAGTTTGATTGGATTGATGCGAATGCGACACGCGACGAGATCATCGAGGTGTGCAGTCAGTCCAACGCGACACGCTTCCCAGTGTTTGAGGGTGGTCTTGACGGCACACCGATCGGGATGACGGACGCGAAGCGCGTGCTCGCGGGCGCTCCAATCAAGGACACGCTCGCTCCGCTGCTGTTTATCCCTGAACAAGCGACGCTCGATACGCTTCTGACACAGCTTCGTGGAAATGCGCAGACCATCGCACTGGCCGTCGATGAGCATGGCACTGTGGTGGGTCTGGTGACTGTCGCCGACATCGCTGACCAGCTTCTTTCAGGAATCGCGGATACTCCGAGTACTGAGGCGCAGGAGATCCAGATGATCGGTCCCGCGACATGGTCCGTTCCTGGGAGACTCGCGGTCCACGAATGGTCATCGCTGTTCAGCGGCTTAAGTTCAGCAAACACACTCTCAACCTCGACATCGCGGACCTCAGCAAAGACCGTCGCGGGGCTCATCATGCACGCGCTGGCGCGAGTCCCAAAGGTTGGGGATCAGATCAGTCTGGGATCCGCGACGCTCACAGTGCTCTCGATGAACGACCTCGTTGTTGAGACTGTCGAGGTGAAGCTCAACCTTGACGAAGGTGTGGATTCCAGCACGGAGGACGAGCACTGATGCCCCTCCATGAACTCATCATCTGGATTGCTTTGGCACTGATTGGGATCCTCGGCTCGGCGCTGTGCTCTGGACTCGAGGTCGGCTTGTACGCCGTGTCGAGGGTGTTTGTGCGTGTCCGCTCGATCGATCAGCCTCGCGCTCAGCTATTGCACACGCAGCTCGAAAGACCTGCTCCGCTGCTGACGACGCTGCTGGTCTACAACAACATGTTCAACTACTTCGCGACTCTCGCGATCACGGCTCTGCTCTCGACAACAAACCTGTCCGAGACGCTGATCATCGTGATCCAAGCGGTCGTGCTGACCCCGATCCTGCTGATCTTCGCGGAGTCGATCCCAAAGGAGCTGTTCCGTTCGCGTGCCAACATGATGATGGAGCGATTGGCGCGGGTGCTCAGGTTTATGCGCTTGACACTGACGATCATCCCGATCACGCCGATGATCACCGCGGTTGCGAGCACGCTCTCGAAGCTGATCGGGTCTGACCTGACGGGCTCGGTCCGTTCGGCGCGGCATCACATGGCGGACATGATCAAGCACGCCGACGAGCAGATCACGCAGTCGCAGACGGAGATGATCGACCGCGCGCTCCAGCTCAACCAGACCCCGATCCGCACCGCGATGGTCCCGCTGGCGCGTGTGATCCGTCTCACAGACACCGCATCGCCGGCTGAGGCGCTCAAGCAGATCAAAAAAACAAACCACACCAGGTATCCCGTCCACGATCGCAGCGGGAAGATCATCGGATGTGTCAAGACGATCGATCTGTACATCACGAAGGAATCCACGATTGAGCCGTTAATCAAACCGATCGTTCGACTCAACACCGAGGTCCCGATGCGTCAAGCGATGTCCGAGATGAGAGCGGCTGAGGCGCACCTCGCGATCGTGACGCGATCGGGACATGACGCTGGGATCCTGACACGCAAGGACCTGCTCTCGCCGCTGATCGCGACGACGCACGACTGGTAAAGCGGGGAATAAACTCCAGAGCAGATCGGTTGGTACCACAGATCCCGGAGATTTCGTCATGAAAAACCACTTCATCACCATCGTCTTGCTGGCGCTGGTTGCGTACATCGCGACCCCCAAGATCATCAGTCTGATCAAGGGACCCGCGGAGACCCCATCAATGTTCGCGGCGGGACTGACGCTTGATGAAGCCGTCGAGCAGTCTGCAATGACTGGAAAACCGATGCTGGTGCTGGTGACGGCGGATTGGTGTCCGCCTTGCCAATCGCTCAAGCGCGGGGCACTGAACGATCCAGACGTCACCCAGTGGGTGCAAGAGAACACCATTCCCGTCTATCTCGAAGACGGCACCAACCCCAACTCGATCCGCATGCTCCCGGTTCGTTCGTATCCCACCACGCTGGTGATCCGCGATGGGGGCGTCGTGGGTCAGTTCTCAGGGAACCGATCGGCGTCGAGTTTCCTCTCCAGTGTTCGGGAACTGGTCGAGAAATCCTGAACCCCATCGCCGCTTTCTTGGTATAGATAGGTAGAGATCCCTCGCTCGCGATCGGTGCGCTGCTCCTGATGCGTCCCGCTCGCGTATCGTGGTTCAACGAAAGGCACACACAGATGCAGAACTTCCGTACCAACGCTCTTGTTGCTACCCTCGCGGTCGCGGTCATCGGCTCAGCCGTCGCGGTCACCACCAGCGCGACGCGAACCACCGATTATGGGTTCTACGACCCCATCGTTGACGTCCACACGATGATCGAGCACCTCTATGTCGAAGAACCCACCGACAACGAGATCCAGCTCGGCGCGATCCAGGGAATGCTTGAGAATCTCAACGATCCCTACACCACCTTCATCCCTGCAGACCTTGAGCGTGACTTCAACAAGGACATGCGCGGGGAGTACGTTGGGATCGGCGCGGAGGTCATTCTCAGAGATGGTTGGCTGACCATCGCGTCTCCGATGGACGATTCGCCGGCTTGGAAGGCCGGGGTGATGGCGGACGACAAAGTCGTCAAGATCGACGGCGAATCGACTTGGGGATACACCATCAACGACTCGATCGACAAGCTCCTCGGAGAACCCAACACTGAGGTCACGATCACTGTTGAGCGAAGCGGGATCGAGCAAGACATCACGATTACACGCGACCATATCAAGGTCCAAGCGGTCAAGGGGTTCCTGCGGAGCGAGGGGGGCGAGGGTCCTTGGCGATACATCATCGACGACTCGTCCAATATCGCGTACATCCGTTTGACTCAGTTCATCCCTGGATGCGCTGAGGAACTGAAGACAGCGATCGAGACCGCGACCGCTGACGCGGGTGGTGAGCTCGGGGGGTTGATCCTTGATCTGCGATACAACCCTGGAGGACTGCTCAATGAAGCCGTGGATATCGCGGACTTGTTCCTTGAAGAGGGCGTGATCGTTTCGACCAAGGGTCGCGCGTACGACGATCGTTCCGAGCACGCGAAGAAGAAAGGCACGCTCCCACACTTCCCGATGATCACGCTGATCAACGGCAACTCCGCATCGGCATCAGAAATCCTTGCTGGCGCCCTCTCGGATCATGGACGCTCGATCATCATCGGTGCCCGCTCGTTCGGGAAGGGATCCGTCCAGACGGTCCGTCCGCTGGAGTCCGGAGCCGGCACGCTCAAGATGACGGAGCAGTATTACTACCTCCCTTCGGGACGCTTGCTCCATCGACGGGACGATTCGACGACTTGGGGTGTTGACCCAACCCCTGGGTACTACCTCTCGATGACCAACGAGGAACGCGGCAACATGCTCTCGGCTCGGCGCGAGAACGAGATCATCCACAAGACCGATGCCGCGGAGCTTGACACGATTGAAGCGATCCTCGAAGCGATCGATGATGTCCAGCTGACCGCTGCGGTTAATGTCTTAAACCATCGGCTCGCGACTGGCGAGTTTGAACCGGTCGGGATCGAATCGAACCAGCCCGACGATGCGGCGTTTGAAGAACTCGTCGCGCTGCGTCTGCAAGAGGAACGCATCCTTCGTCAGCTCGAACGCATCAATCGGCGCGTGACCGCGATCGAGAGTGTGGTGGACAGCGATGAGGACCCGCTCGATCTGTGGGACGACGATCGTCAGGTCGCGGGTGGTCAGCTGATTGTCAAAGACGCCGAGGGCAATCTCGTGACGACGCTCGACATCACAGGACCAAACCTCGAACGCTGGTTGATCGATGCGGAAGTGAAGGTCTCCGAAGAACAGGACGAGGACAGCGACCAGTGATCGTTCTGGGTATCGAGTCCTCCTGCGACGAGACCGCGGCTTCGGTTGTCCAAGATTCCACGATCGTGCGATCCTCCGTCGTCGCTTCGCAAACCGAGACCCACGCCGAGTACGGCGGGGTGGTCCCGGAGATCGCGTCACGGCTCCACGAGATCAACATCCTCCCGGTGCTCAAGCAAGCGATCGATGAAGCGGGTGTGGATCTCCACGATCTGGACGCGATCGCGGTCGGGCATCGTCCCGGACTGGTAGGGTCGCTGCTCGTTGGTCTCTCAGCAGCAAAGGCGCTGAGCTGGTCGCTCGGGAAGCCGTTGATCGGGGTGGACCATGTCCATGCGCATCTGTACGCGCCGTTTCTCGATACCACGACGCCTCCTGCGTTCCCGGCGCTGGGGCTGGTAATCTCTGGTGGGCACACCTCGCTCTATCGCATGGATTCTCCGACCAAGCTCACTCGACTCGGCGCGACCATTGATGACGCGATCGGGGAGGCGTTCGACAAAGCCGCGTCGATTCTGGGTCTGCCGTATCCCGGCGGTCCGCATATCGACCAGCTTGCTCAAGACCCCAACGCCAACGATCGGCTTGTTGACTTCCCGATCTCGAGACTCGGGAAGGACTCGCTCGACTTCAGTTACTCGGGACTTAAGACGGCGCTGCTGTATGCCGCGAAAGGTAAGCCCAACCCACCCAAACTCCCCGGAAAGCCCCAACGTATCGCAGAGCCCGCGCCGGAGTTGACGGATGATCGCATTCGTGATCTGGCGGCGAGTTTCCAGAGAGCCGCGGTCAAGGCGCTGACGATCAAAGCGAAGCGAGCGCTTGATACGCATCCCGATCTCCAATCCATCATCATCGGAGGCGGGGTCTCGGCAAACACGCGCGTGCGCGCGGAGTTTGCAGAGCTGGCAAGCGAGCGGGGTTGCACGCTTCATATCCCGGACATGAAGTTCTGTGTGGACAACGCCGCGATGATCGCGGCTCTCGGATCGGTCATGCACGAAGCGGGGCACGCTGATGATCTGACCCTCGCCGCGACCCCCACCACGGCGTGCTGATCCGATGAAATCGATCGACGACATCTTCGAAGCACTGGATCGACCTGCCGAGCGTGATCCGCATCCTGCGGCGATCCCGATTGAGCAGCTCCTCAAATCCTGCACGATCTCCAAAGGTCGGACCTCAGGACCCGGAGGTCAGCACCGAAACAAGGTCTCGACGCACATCAGCATCACCCACACCCCCACAGGCGTGAGCGCCCAAGCAGGTGAGCGGCGCAGCGCCAAAGAGAACCAGTCCGTCGCGATCAAACGGCTGCGCTACACGCTCGCGATCGAAATCCGCGTCCCGGTTCCCGCTGGTGACATTCGATCCGAGCTCTGGAAGTCGAGATGTCACAAGAACAAGATTTCCTGCTCAACCAAACATTACGACCACCCCGCGTTGATCGCCGAGGCGCTCGATATCCTCGCTGATGCTGGTTTCGATCCTTCCAAAGCATCCACACGGCTCGATTGCTCCAGCTCCCAGCTGATCAAGCTCATCGCTTCGCATCCTCCAGCGATGGTGCATCTGAACGATCAGCGCGCGAAACACAACCTCCATCCACTCAAACACTAACGATCTGTCCTACACTCTCTGTCCATGCCCGAACCGAGCGAACGTCAGAATATCAAGGTCCAAGCCGAGCGCACCGTGCTGGCGGCGGTCCGATTGCCCGAATCCACGTACGACCAGCGTGATCCGTTCGGGGAGCTCGCTGAGCTTGCCAAGCAAGCGGGCGCGGTCGTTGTGGGCGAGATCGAGCAGCGCCGTGAGCGTCCCGAAGCGGGGACGTACATGGGGGTGGGCAAGCTCGAAGAACTCAAGGGCGCGTGCGACGAGCTTGATGCGACGACCATCATCTTTGATCACGATCTCTCTCCGAAGCAGATCGCGAACATCGAGAAGATCACCGAACGCAAGGTGTTGGATCGGTCCGAGCTGATTCTGGACATCTTCGCGTCGCGTGCGATCTCGCACGAAGCGAAGCTGCAGGTCGAGATCGCGCAGCTCGAGTACACCTATCCACGGCTCCGCGCGATGTGGTCTCACCTTGAACGCATCGTTGGATCCGGAGGCATCGGCGGCGTGGGCACCAGAGGTCCGGGTGAGCAGCAGCTCGAGATCGACCGTCGATTGGTGCAGCGGCGCAAGACGATCCTGCAACGAGAGCTCGAAGAGATCCAGGCACGCAAGCGCCGAGCGGTCGAGAAGCGGAATGTGGATTACTTCACTGTGGGGTTGGTGGGGTACACCAACGCCGGGAAGTCCACGCTGTTTAACACGCTGACCGAGGGCGGTGCTTATGCAGACGACCGCGTGTTCGCGACGCTCATGACACGCACGCGCCAGTGGGACCTTGGGGGTGGACACACCGCGATGCTATCTGACACCGTCGGGTTTGTGCGTGATCTCCCCCACCACCTCGTCGCGTCGTTCCGCGCGACACTCGAAGAAGCGATGCACGCGGATCTGATCCTGATCGTGCTGGATATCTCGGACCCCTCGATCGAGCTGCACTACGAGACCGTGCTTACGACGCTTGACGAGCTCTTTACCGAGGTCGAGGAACGCGAGGCGAAGGAAGCGGAGCAGCACAAACGCGAGGGCAAGAACTACCACCACTACCAGCGTCCCGAGTACCTCGTGGTGCTCAACAAAGCGGACAAGCTGACGGACCACGCGGACCTGCTGTACTGGCAGACGCGTGTCCCTGGCGCGATCGCGTTATGCGCTCTTCCTGGTGATGCCGACGACGAGGAATGCCCGCTGGGACAGGACGACCTGATCGCTCGCGTCAAGCGTCACTCCATCGGTCCGATCGCGGAGCTGGTGATCACCGTGCCTTTGAGTGATTCCAAGACGATCCACACGATCGAGAACCGGACCGAGGTGCTCGATCGCGAGTATGTCGATCAGTTTGTGAATCTGCGGACCAAGATCGGATCGCGCCAACTCGCTCAGCTCCGCGCCCGCGGCGCGGACATGGTCGTCCATACTCCCGACGGCACACTCGTCGAGAACCCCTCACGCGCGCGCGGCTGGACGGAAGATTCAGACTCGCCGTATGCGAAGAAACTCGACTTCTGAACGCGGGTCTTTGCGATGTCAAGCGAATCGGCGCTTTGACGAATCTTTCACATTTGTGCGCGCCCAAATCAGCGCGTTGTAAACCACGCAAACCCAGCACTTGCGCGCCGTGTTTGGAAAGCGCGAATCGTGCGGCGCATTCTTGATGATGTCTAAACAGAAGCGTTGATCGAAGCGTTCTATCTTCAATCAACTCCCTTTCATGAATCAGCCACACACCTGATTCAATTTCTCACAGCACCCGGGTCGACACACCCCGGGTGCTGTTTGTTTCACGGGTGGCATGCCGGTGCCGTCTTCGGCTCCAGCATGTTGATGACGAAGCGCATTGAATCTTGGAGGAGTCGAAGACGACACCTCCACGCCACCCTTGTACGAAGACCTCACTGCGCCGGAGACGGCGAGTAAGGGCACCCGAATTAGGATCATGAAGAACTCAGTTATGCAAGCGGATTCAACCACAACCCTGTCGCGAGCTTCGGATAGAAGAAAGTGCTCTTCTGCGGCATCAGCTCGCCCGCTCTGGAAATATCGCGCACAGCTTCCAGCGGGGTTGGACGCACGATGATCGCGAGTTGGGGTTTGCCGCCGCCGGCGATGGAACTGCCGGTCTCTTCGCCGCGTCCCAGTGCGAGGACCTCGTCGATCGTGTGAGGGAATGCCCATTTGACCGGCTCGCCGTTGTTGAGTTCTGGGGAGCAGATCTCATCGACGATCAGGTGCTGGATGATCGCGACATCCAAGCTGCGCCACGCCTGGGATTGGTCTGGGAACTTGTCTTCGAGCGGATCGCTCATCGCGGGCCACGCCGCGAAGCAGAGTCCGGTCGCGTAGTCGTAGATCCCGAAGATATTGGTCTTCTCACGCTCGGCAAGGACTTCCATCTGCGCCAGGAATGTTTGGGGATCATTGTCGATCGCTTCGATATTGAGCAACCCGCCGCTTGCTTGACGGAATGCTTCGATGTCGTAGTCCGCCATGCCTCCGAGGACGCGGTGCGTCGGTCCGATCGCGAGTCCCGGATCGTTCATCGACACGAGCACCATCATGGTTCTCCGAGCGGGATGATCCGCGGGGACATCTCCCTCTTTCTCAATCTGGGACTCGAGATAGTTCAGTGCTGTGTTGTATCGGTGGTGACCATCGGCGACGAAGATGTCTTCGCCTGCGAGAGCCGCGGTGTACGCGCTGAGGGTCGCGTCGTCCTCGATGGCCCAGATTTCTTGCTTGACAGCGTCGCTCATCTGCGCGGTCATGTCGGGATCACGGGACGCCATGACATCGCGGACGATCTTGGTCGCTTGGCCGTCTTCATCGGGATGGAGTCCGAAGATCGGGGAGGTCTGGCACCGGGTCGCTTCCATCAGCGCCTTGCGGTCTTCCTTTGGACCTCCGAAGGTCTGTTCGTGCGCGAGGATCCCGCCGCCCTCGCGATCTCCGAAGGGGACGGTCTCGACGGTCGCGACCATGCCGCAGCGCTCGAAGGTCTCTCCCTCGAACTCAAAGGTTTGACGGTACGCGAACATCGCGGGGGTCTGGCGCTGCGAGAGGGTTCCGGATTCGAGCATCGAGCGGTAGGACGCCGCGGATGATTCGTACGCTTCCTTAGGACCCAGCTCCTTCGCGGGGACATGCGGCAGATCGATCCCGACGATGTTGTTGGGGTCCGCATCGAGCATTGCTTGTTTTTGGGATGCGTCGAGCACGTCGTACGGAGGCGCGATCACTCCTGAGACATCACCAGAGCCGTTGTTGTATTGAACTGCACGAAATGGGAATACAGCGGGCATGGGGAGATCCTTTCAACTCGATCTGCGGAGATTCAAACAAAGCCGACCCGCTCCAAACTGGAGTGTCCTTCGGGTCGGCCCACCCGATCATACGCCCGATTCCCGACCTACGATCAAGCATGACCACCCAAGCGAATACTCTTCGGGCCCTCGTTATCCGCACCGCTGGCACGAACTGCGATAGCGAGCTTGTGCGTGCGTTCCAGATGGCGGGCGCGACCCCCACTTCCGTCCATCTCGATGTACTCTGCGAGGACCCAACGATCCTCGAATCCTTCGATCTCATCGGATTCCCGGGTGGTTTCTCCTATGGCGACGACATCGCATCGGGACGCATCAAAGCGATGCACGCGCGTCAGCACCTGCTCCCGCAGCTCCGAGCCGCTCGCGATCGCGGGGTCCCGATCATCGGGATTTGCAACGGCTTCCAGGTCCTCGTCCAGCTCGGACTGCTGCCTGGAGATACAGACACTCCGTCGATTGCGTTGTGCCAGAACGAGCACGGGCGGTTTATTGACGATTGGGCCGTGATGGAGACCAATCCAAGCTCGCCTTGCGTGTGGACGCAGGAACTCGCGAGCTTTGATGATCCAGAAATCTGCCGATTCCCGTATGCACACGCCGAAGGTCGGCTCGTCCTTGAGGACAGCTACCAGATCGATCCGAATCTGGTCGCCCTCCGCTACCAGACCAACATCAACGGCTCCCACGATCGCATCGCAGGGGTCTGCGATCCGAGCGGACTGGTCTTCGGACTGATGCCCCACCCTGAGCGGATGCTGGACTGGAATCGCCATCCATTCGCGACTCGGCTGGATGCTCAGACCAAATCGGGACCGACCCCTGGTTTGAGCATCTTTACCAGTGCGGTGAACGCGGTTCAGAATCACGGAGCCGCGGTATGAACGGGCGCGCGGTATACGCGGGGAGTTTTGATCCTCCGACCAATGGGCATGTGTGGATGATCGAGCAGGGCGCTTCGCTGTTCGACGAGCTTATTGTCGCGGTCGCCAAGCACCCTGAGAAGGAATACACCTTTGACATCGACGAACGGCTCGGCTGGTTGCAGGAAATCGCGGATCGGCACGACAATGTTAAGGTTGCTTCGATCCAGAACGAGTTTCTGGCGCACTATGCGAAGCGCGTGGACGCTCGATTCGTCATCCGCGGGATCCGTCACGAGGACGACTACCAATACGAACGCGGGATGCGCTATGTGAACTCCGATCTGAATCCGGACCTGACGACCGTTTTCCTCATGCCCCCTCGCGCGTTGTGCGAGCTCAGCTCGAGCTTTGTCAAAGGCATGATCGGTCCAGAAGGTTGGGCGCCCGTCGTGAAGGGGTATGTACCAAAGGCGGTGTTTGAGCGACTCAGCAGGTACCACGACGAGCAGTTGAACGCATAACTATTTCCTGGAGTCCCGATGACCTTTGAACGCGACCATGCCAAACCCGAAGCGGCGCTGACCGACCCCATCGTCGCGATGCGCGTCGTCGCGATGCCACGCGAGACCAACCCCTACGGCACAATCTTCGGCGGGATCATCCTGAGCTACATCGACCAAGCGGGATTCGTCGAAGCACGACGCCATGCAGACATGGCGTGGGTCACCGCGGCGGTGGATCGTGTCGAGTTCCACGCGCCGGTCCATATCGGGGACATCGTTAACTACTACACCTACACCACTCGGCTCGGACGCACGAGCCTCGATGTCCGCATCGAGGTCAGCGCCGAGCGCTTCCACACACGCGAGATCGTGCATGTGACGACCGCGAATATGACACTGGTTGGTATGCGTGACGGCAAGCCCTTCCCGTTCCGCCAATGCGCCGAGCGTCCGGGTGAGTGCAGCAACAAGTCCGGATTGACCTGATATGAGCGATCGCGCCAGAGTGAATCTCGCGGTGCTCCTCTCTGGGAGCGGCAGGACGCTTGATAACCTGATCGAGCACATCGATCGGGGTCAGCTCGATGCGAACATCGCTGTGGTCGTCGGATCGCGTGCGTGTCTTGGTGTTGAAAAAGCGGAAGCCGCGGGATTGCCCGCGATGGTTTGCGATGGTGGGATCAATGCGGATGAGCTGGATCGCGTGTGTGATCAATACTCGATCGACTGGGTCGTCCTCGCGGGCTACCTCAAGCTCGTCCCGATTACGGATCGAGTGCGCGGACGCGTGATCAATATCCATCCGGCGCTGCTCCCGAACTTTGGAGGCAAGGGCATGCACGGCATGCACGTCCACCGCGCCGTCCTCGAAGCCGCTCGACGTGGCGAGGTGTCAGAATCAGGGTGCACGGTCCATTTCGCGGATGAAGAGTTCGACCAGGGGAAGATCATCGAGCAGCGACGCTGCACTGTCTCTGCACAAGACACGGCCGAAGAGATCGCGGCTCGTGTGTTTGAGCTTGAGTGCGCGTGCTTGCCCAGCGCGATTACAACCGTGCTCAACCAAGACTCATCAAAAATCTGAACTGTTCGGATCGTATGTCGGATCGAGCTGTTCGATCAAACGTTCGGTGTAGCGCCACGCGTTGAGGTTGGTGCGGATGTCTTGCTTGATCGAATCGCTTTCTTGCTCGGACGTTTCGTTGAGTGACTCAAACAGCGTGCTGATTTCATTGATCGTTTGCTGCCGACGATCGCTTGCCCACTGCTGCCAGCGTGGTCTTGCTTCGTCGGGATCGGATTCGAGCTCTTCTTCGATCTGCGTGCGGAGTTCCATCATCTCCATCAAAAATCCGTCGGGAAGCGTGGTGTCCTTGGGTGATGGGCCATCGACGAGTTCGAGCATGAGATTCGCGCGATCTTCATCGTTGAGCAGTGTGTCGCGAGCTTGGTTGAGCGTTGCGGGATCCGGAGTGTCATCGTCATCGCCCAGACCCAAATCTGGGTGGGATGCGGCGAGCCGTTGAAGATACGCTCGTTGTATCTGTTCCGGACTGATGGAAAAACTTGGCTGAATGCCGAGGATTTGGAAGGGGTTGGTGGATTTATCAGCGTTGGGTGTCATGGATGGAAGTGTAGGATTGACAGACGGCGAGATTTCTGGGATGATGCGGTGTCTTGGCTCGTGCGATTCAGCGTTCCTGCACTGTTTCCCACTGTTCCATTTGTGCTCGTGGATTGAAAGGATTTGATCTTGGCTAAGCACATCGGCATCGTTGCTGTGAGTCCCGAAGGGGCGGCGAGCTGCTATCGTCAGCTGTTCCGCCACGCGTCGGTCAAGCTCCCGGCGGATCAGCATCCGGTGGTCTCGATCTACAACATCCCCCTCGCGCTCTACATCCAAGCGGTCCGAAGCGACAACTGGAGACTCGTCGGACAGATGCTCCGCGAATCAGCGGTCAAGCTCGCGGAGATCGGCGCCGAGTTCTGCTTCACTCCAGACAACGCGGTCCAGCACGCGGTCCAGCTCGCGGATGTCAACTCGCCGATCCCCTGGATCAAGATGACCGACGCGGTCGCGGATCGGATCTCGCGCGATGAGCGGAAGGTCGTCGGGGTGCTGGGCACCAAGTACGTCACCTCGGGATCGGTCTACCAGACCGACCTTGGGATCAAAGGGATCAAGCTGGTGCGTCCGAGCGATGAGGACGCGCAGGTGCTCGACACGATCATCTTCGAGGAACTCATCTACGGCGGGATCTGCGACAAGTCCCGCGCCATCGTCATGGACGTCGTGGATCGATTCGTCGAGAAGGGATGCGAGGGGCTGATTCTTGGATGCAGCGAAGCGCCGCTCATGATCTCCTCAACCACCTCCCCACTGCCTTTGTACGACGCGTCGGACATCATCGCCGAGCGTGCGATGGACTTCGCGGTCAGCTCGTAGCGTGTGATTGCGAGAAATTGTTTATCGCTTCTGCAGCGGTCTGCTCAAAATCTGGGACAGTCCAGATGTTGTTGTGTCCGGCGCTGGGGATTTTGACAAGCGTCGCTCTCGGAGCGGCGGCTTGGATTCGCTGCGCGTCATCGAGCGGACAGACGGGATCTTCTGTGCCGTGGATGACCAGCAGCGGGACTCGTAAGTCTTTCGCGATCTGATCGCGAGCGAAACCTGTCCAGCGTGGTCCGACCCCTTTGAGCATCCCCATCAGCATGATCGCGGGTTTGAGGTTGAGTTTGGTGGGGAGTCCGCGGAGGTTGATGACGTTGCGAGCGGGAGTCTGCGCGTGGATGTACGGAGACTCAGCAATCACCGCTCGGATGTCGTGCTGGTCCTTGTAGTCGCGTCCGAAGCGGAGTGCGATCCCAGCGCCCATCGACCAGCCGTAGACGATGGTGGGTTTGGAATCATCCAGTGATGAGAGGAGCGCATCGAGGTCCGTGTGTTCGGTGGCGCCCATCTGCGAGGTGCCCGTGGACTCGCCGTGTCCTGGGAGATCGATGGTGATGATCTCGCTCGCGTGATGCGCCAGGTGCGGGATACGTTTGAGCGCGCCGATGGAGGATGATCCCCAGCCGTGGACAAGGACGAATCTTGGTGCGTCTGGATTGTGTGCTTGGATCTTCCATGCGTGGAGTGTTCTGGAACTGGATTCAACGCTCAACACCTCGAACGCGAGCGGCTCATCGAGCTCGGATGGATCTCCCGCGACTCCTCGATGGATCGCCCAAGCATATGTCCGGCGAGGTGGATGCAGCAGCGACCACGCGGTGTACAGCACCGCGATGATCCAAGCACCCAGAGCGCCGATCGAAAGAAGCTGCAGCAGTCCGAGCCAAGCGGGCATGGATCAGAATCCGATCAGCGACTTGATGTCGTTGAAGGTCACCAGCAGGAACATCGATCCGATGAGCAGCAGCCCCGCCATGGTCACGGCGTTCTGGACCGGGATGGGGATCGGTTTGCCTCGGATCCATTCGTAGATCAGGAACAGGAACTGTCCGCCGTCGACGATCGGGAGCGGGAGGAAGTTGATCACCGCGAGGTTGATCGAGATCAGCGCCATGAAGAACAGGACCTTGATAAATCCCTCATCCGCGATCAGGGTCCCGATGTGCGCGATCCCGACTGGTCCCTTGAGGTGCTCGACCTTGACCGTGCCTTGCGTGAGACGCAGGAAGGTCAGGTAGGTCTGGAGCATAACACGCCGGGATTCATGGATCCCGCGTTTGACCGCGGCGACTGGAGACGACGCTTTGTCGATGGTCTGGACTGGAAGGAACAATGTGGACATGTCCGAACCGCCGGGCCAGCGGTGAGCGAGATGAGTGAGACGAGCGACCTGATCGTCGGACAAGACAATGAACCCCTCGCTTGGTTCAGCGGTCGGATCATCGAGCGGGATGTACTGCACGATCACCGGCTCGTGGGGCGCAAACGATCCTGGCTCGTTATTCCGCGCTTCGAGAATCGCGGAGACCATCGAATCGACCGAGTGCACCTCGATGCCGTCGACGGAGATCACTCGCGACCCTGCCGGGAAGGTGAGGCGGAGCGCGTTGGCAATCGAGGGCGACATCGTCACCAGTGCGTCGGAGTATGTTGTCGTGTCGGGATAGAACCCGACGCGTCCGTCATCGGAGACCTGCACAGTGAGATCGACGACGCGATCACCACGCAGGACCTGGAGATCGATGGGACGCCCCGCGTTCTCGCGGATGATCCGGATCGCGTGATCGAGTGATGGGGCTTCGACGCCTGCGACATTGATGAAGACATCCCCAGGCATCAACCCCTGCTTGGTATCCTCGATGGTCACATCGGGATGCACACGCATCAGTCCTGTGAGTCCTAGCACATGATCAATCTGGAGCGTGGTGCCCTCGACCTCGACGGACTGGGTCATGAGTTCTTGCTGCGACTTGATCGCGATCCGCGATGTCTCGCCTTCTGGATTGACGAACTCGATCTCGAGATCAGTCGCGCTCGATGCGATGTTCTGGATCTCGACGGTGTTTGATACCGCTTGATCGTTGATGCTCAGGATGGTTGATCCGGGGGAGATCTGGTCGAGGCCGTAGTTGTCAGCGAGCATGTTCCACGTGCTCAGATCATCGTTGAGCAGCAGCTCTGTGGATCGCAGCGGGGTCACGCCGAGATCGAGCAGTCCCAGCTGAGCTCCCGGCTTGAGATCCGCGAGGTACTCGATCGGTTGTTCAATCCCCGAACGCTCGATCAGGATCGATGCGGGCTTGGACGCGCTGGACATCGCGGCTTCCGTCGCGATGTCTCGGAACGCGAGGATCTCTTTGTCGTTGATCGAGAGCACACGATCTCCGGGCTGGAGTCCGATCGTGTGCTGATCGTCGGCGGGAACCGCTAGAGCCGCGGGACTGGAGGGGAGGACCTGACCGATCGTCGGAGGCATGATTCGCAGTCCGACTGAGAACACAAGAATGAATAGCAACGCGGCGGTGATGACGTTGACGATCACTCCCGCGCTGATGACGACGAGCCGTTTGGGGATCGGACAGTTCTGGTATGAATCCGGAGCGGAGGACACGGCGACTGGATTGAGGTCTTCCTGACCAAGCATTTTGACATACCCACCAAGCGGGAGCCAAGAGAGTCGGTACTCGGTTGGGGAGATCTCGAGCTTGGTGTGATCGCCGTTGTTCTCTCGGACGAGCTTTATGTACTCAGGTTCCGAGGAACCTGCTCTGAACCCCATCCCTTTGCGGTACGAGCACGCGACCTGTCCGAAACCGATCGAGAACGCGAGCACACGGATGCCGGCCCATTTCGCGGCGATGAAGTGCCCCAGTTCGTGGACAAACACGATGAACCCGAATCCGAGCGCGATGACGAGGAAGTTGAAGAATGTGCCGAGCGGGCCTGGGATATCGAACATGGGGTGCTCCGTGAGCGGGGTCTTTGATGCATCCTTGCACCTGAGTGTATCGGTCCGTTGGGCAGAGGTTGTGGCGGATTTCTTGAGTTGGGCTCCGGAATCAAAAAACCCGGTCAGAGACCGGGCCGAGGAGATTCTATGGGTTCTTGGTCGAGGGGTGGATCAGTCGTACTTGACGCTGCAGCCGTAGGGCTTGGTGGTCGTCTTGGAGGCGGGCTTGCCCGCGATTGTTTCTTTGAGTGCGTTTTCGACGTAGTTCACATCACCCGGAGCCGCGGCATCGGAGCGGTTGTCGATCGCGCCGTGGTACGCGAGGGTCTGGTCAGGTGAGATGATGTACATCTCAGGGGTCCGCTTGGCGCCGTACTTCTTGCCCACTGATCCAGTGGTGTCCATGAGGATCGGGGAAGTGATGTTCCACTGCTCAGCGTGCTCGCGGTTGTGCTCAAGGTCCGCTGATGGGTGAGCGCCATGCGCGGAGTTGATGCGTAGCCAGACAATGTCGTTGTCCGCGAACTGTGCTTCGAGCTTGGTCATCGTCCCGGTGTCCTTGCGGTAGTGCTTGCGGACGAACGGGCAATCCGGAGAGTACCACTCGAGCACGACGGTCTTGCCGGCGCTTGTGTAGTCCGAGAGGGTGTGCGAGGTGTCGTTGAGGTCCACGAGCGTGAAGTTCGGGACGGTGTCACCGATCGACAACGCCGCGGCTGCGGTGCTTGTGGTGGTGCTTGAGTTCAGGTTCGCGGCGCCCATCATAACTGCGGGAGCAGCAAGTGCGGCTGCGGCGACGGCGAGGACTGCGAAACGTTTGCGGGCTTTCATGGTTGAATCTCCTGCGTATGAGCTTTGAAGCTCAGGGTTGGTGTTCGGTATCGATATTGTAATGACGCCATTGACCAGACGTTCTGATGCTCAAGCGTCCTGAGAGACGGATTGGGTCGGATGGATCGTCGTACGAACGATCGAATGTGATGGTCATCGAGCTCGACTCGACATCGCCTTGCTTAATGAGCTCGGCTGGTTGTGTGCACTCATCGCTCGGAAAGAATCGGTAGTGCGTCGCTCCGGGAACAGTCAGCGTCGCTTGCTCGCTGCTCCACTGGATGTCGTACTCAACCAGATCCGTTGGAAGATCCTTTGCGATCGAGAGGATTGATTGATCTGGGTTTGGATCTGTGGAGTCGGTGATCGCGATCGCGGTCGTTGATTGCACGGATTCAGGCAAGCAGTATTCTTTGCAGATCAGGTAATCGAGCGATGCGGTGATCGTCGCGTGCAGCGGAGCTGTTCCGGAGTGCTCGACCTCGACAGGGATCAGCACGGTGATCGTGTCTTCGTAGATGTGATCGAGAATCGATCCGGGAGCGATGTACCGCTCAGGTGTCGGCCAAACAGGTGTCCCGAACGAAAGCGAGTCTGTGTTGGTTTCAAAGCTGATGGTCGGCGCGTATCCAGTATCACTCATCCCATCCCAGTAGGTGTGCCAACCCTCATCGATGCTCAGATCGAGCGCGAGGTAGAACTGATCCCCGGCACTGAGCGTCTGATGGGAGGATCTCAGATTCGCTGAGAGATGCTTCTCACCAAAGTCCGGCTGCACCTCGGCGTATGAACTCCCAGCGAGCATCAGGATGCTACAGACCATCGATTTCGTCGTGTGAAGGGGGATGTGCATAGGATTCCCGGGTGTTTCTGTACGGTATACAACAACGCCGCTGCCCTATTATTCTTGCATTGGTCTCAGAAGGATGCATTTCATGGCACAGAAGACACGATTGTGGACAGTTCTCGCAGCATTCATGGGCGGAATTGTGCTCATTGGTCTCGGAGGGTGCCGCGGGAATGTTTCGGACAAGAAGATCGACTTTATCGATCTGAACCGTGCGATGGAGCTCTATGACGAGGGGCTCGAGGACAGCGAGGCCGTGCTGTTTATTGATGTCCGCAAGCCCGAACGCTACAACGCGGGACATATCAAGGG
This sequence comes from Phycisphaerales bacterium, assembly GCA_965250055.1. GTDB lineage: Bacteria > Planctomycetota > Phycisphaerae > Phycisphaerales > UBA1924 > UBA1924. The sequence continues at coordinate 1,591,076 of OZ252285.1, forward strand.
CGCTCGCAACATCCGAGTCAACGAGATCGACCTCCGCTACGACGCGGACCCTGAACTCCTCAAGTACGACAACCTCGTCGTCTACGGCGAGAACCCCGGATCAGCAAGCGCTCGCGCCATGGCCAAGCGCATGATCGAAGCGGGATACAACACCGTCCTCAAGGCTCGCGTGCGAGCATTCCTCGGCGGATGGATCGTGTGGGAATCGACCGGACTGCCGTTCGGAGTGGTCGAGATCACCGATGAAGAGCAAGATGACGCTGAAGGGGACGACTCATGACATTCTCGCTTCCGAGCTCCCCCACTGTTGACGGCGTGATGGTTGAACGACGCGCCTCCACCTTCACGACACGATCGATCAAGAAAGCGTCCAAACTCGCGGCTCTCGAGCTCGCGGTCGCGATGATCGACCTGACCACGCTCGAGGGCGCGGACTCTCCGGAGAAGGTCCGGAGCTTGTGCCGAAAGGCGATCCGTCCCTGGGAGCGTGACGAGGAGTTCCTCGGGAAGCGCCTCGGACACGTCGCGGCGGTGTGTGTGTATCCGTCAATGGTCCCCTACGCCGCGGAACTGCTCGACGGCACTGGGATCAACGTCGCGTCCGTCGCGACAGGATTCCCATCGGGACAGTACCCCCTCGATATCCGCATCCGCGATGTGGAACGAGCGGTCGCGGACGGCGCTGACGAGATCGATATGGTGATCAATCGTGGCGCGTTCCTTTCCGGGAAATATGAGGTTATCGCGGAAGAGATCGCGGCCGTGGTTCAAGCGTGCGGCAATGCGCACCTCAAGGTGATTCTGGAAACCGGCGAACTCAAGACCTACGACAATGTCCGTCGCGCCAGCGATATCGCGATCGAGTACATCCGCGAGGGTGATTTCATCAAGACCTCGACGGGCAAGGTCAACCCCGCCGCGACGATGCCGGTCACACTCGTGATGCTCGAAGCGATCCGCGACGCGTATCGCACGCAAGGCAAGAAGATCGGGATGAAACCCGCCGGCGGTATCCGCACTGGGAAACAAGCGTGGCACTACCTGTGCATGGTTAACGAAACACTGGGCGAGGGTTGGCTGTCCCCAGACTGGTTCCGCTTTGGCGCCAGCTCACTGCTCAACGATGTCCTCCGGAGCATGCAAAAACTTCAGTCCGGCGAATACGCGGCTGGTCATGATTTCTCGGATGCGTAATCCTTACGCCGCGGCTTGATCGGGACCGAAGCGTTCGTCGTATCGAGCGCGGAGGGCGGGGTCTCGGAGGATCGAGTACGCCTTGTGGAGTTCTTCGAATCGTGCGGGGGCTTGTGGATCATCGTTCTGATCTGGGTGCCAGAGTTTCACGAGTGCGTGGAATGATGCGCGAATCTCGTCCTGGCTCGCGTACTGGCAGACGCCGAGGATGTCGTAGAGGTTGATTGTGGTTTGATTGCTGTCTTGGTCGCTCGTTGATTCGTCATCGGAGCTTGTGCTGTTGCTGATGAGGAGCTCTCCCTGAACCGCGAGTCGAGTCAGCGCGTCGCGGTGGGACGTCGGGAGATCAACAAACTCAATCCCGACCTCGGCTTTACGCGTCAGCACAGACCCCTTGCGGATCCATCGGACGACACCTTCAACAGCGAGCTGATGCTCGGTCTGGTTGTCGGAGAAGGTGAAGGAGTGGGTCTCGCCGACTTTCGGGAGTTTGGAGGGCGAGAGCGTGAGGCGCATGCCGTTGCCTGTGAGGTCTGCGACGCGGGCCTGGTTGGACTCGAACGTGCACTTCACGCCTTTGGTATCGATCCGCATATCAGCACGCGACATCACGGCATCGCACTCCGATTTACCGACCGGAGACTCAGCTGGTGACTGGTCCGCATGCTCAGCGTTGTACGGCGTGGTCAGAGTCTCTTTCTTTCTGTCGCTCTCGTGTGTACCCATGGTGTGATAAACGGCCGGATTCGTTGGGGATTGAATAAGGATGACGCGGTTTCGAAGCGAAATACGCGCCTGAGGGGGTATAACCGGCTCACACGTGGTTTTGGCTATAGAATGGGCTATGAGCAGCGCGATGAATACCGATTCGAGGTCCGATCATTCGGCAGGTCCATTGGACCTGCGCGGCGCCAGTGGCGGCGGGATCTTTGACTACGATCCGGCCCCTGAGTCCGTCAAAGTGGACATCGCTGACTCGTATGGGCTCTTCATCGACGGCAGCTTCGGTTCCGCTTCGGGATCTGCGTTCGCGACCATCAATCCGAGCAACGAGCAGACACTCTCCATGATCGGGAGTGCGGACGGATCGGATGTCGATCGTGCGGTCGCGGTGGCGCGTGCAGCGCTTCCGGGGTGGAGCGGGCTCCCAGGGATCGTGCGCGGGAAGTACCTCTACAGAATCGCGAGACGCATCCAAGAACGCGCCCGCGAGCTCGCGGTCCTCGAGACGATGGACGGCGGCAAACCCATCAAAGAATCGCGCGACATCGATGTCCCGCTCGCCGCGGCGCATTTCTTTTACCATGCGGGATGGGCCGACAAACTCGAGTACGCGTTCCCTGGAAAGAAACCAGAACCCGTCGGCGTGTGCGGACAGATCATCCCTTGGAACTTCCCGCTGCTGATGGCGGCATGGAAAATCGCTCCGGCAATCGCGTGCGGCAACACCGTCGTGCTCAAACCTGCAGAAACCACCTCGCTCACAGCGCTGCGGCTTGCGGAGATCTGTCAAGAAGTCGGACTCCCCAAGGGTGTCGTCAACATCGTCACAGGTGCAGGTGAGACCGGATCGGCGCTCGTGAATCATCCCGATGTGGACAAGATCGCGTTTACCGGATCGACCGCGGTCGGGAAGATCATTGCCAAAGCAACCGCCGCGACCAACAAGCGGCTCACACTCGAACTGGGTGGCAAGAGCCCCAACATCATCTTCGAGGACGCATCGATCGATCAAGCGATCGAGGGCGTCATCGGCGGGATCTATTTCAACCAAGGACACGTCTGCTGCGCCGGATCGCGCGTGTTTGTGCAGGAATCGATCCTTGACACCGTCACCCAGAAACTGAACGATCGACTCGCATCCCTGCGTGTTGGTGATCCGCTCGACAAGAACACCGATCTGGGAGCGATCAACTCCAGCGAGCAGCTCGGAACGATCAACAAATACCTCGACATCGGAGGTAACGAGGGCGCGGTTCGGCATGATCCGAATCCGAGTGCGGTCCCTGAGAAGGGGTACTGGTGCAAGCCTTGCTTCTTTACTGGGGTCCAGCCGAGCCACACGATTGCTCGCGAGGAGATCTTTGGTCCTGTGCTCGCGGTCATGAGTTTCCGCACCCCCGACGAGGCGATCAGCCGAGCGAACAACACACCGTATGGTCTTGCCGCGGGTGTGTGGACGGATAAAGGATCAAAGATCTTTGATATGGCGAGCAAGCTCGATGCCGGAGTTGTCTGGCTCAACACCTACAACCAGTTTGATCCGACCTCACCGTTTGGTGGGTATAAGGAATCCGGATTCGGCCGCGAGGGCGGTCGGCACGGTCTAGCCGCGTACTTGAAATGATTGGAAGGGACACACCATGAGCGCCGTACCTGGAGTACATTCATTCGAGATCCGAGACCTGACGCCGGAGGACAAGCCTTGGGTGCAGCGGGTTCTGCGTCAGTACTGGGCATCAACCGAGCAGGTCACCAAGGGACGCAAGTTCAACGCCGACGAGCTCCCAGGGATCGTCGCGGTCCGCGATGGCGCAGAAGTCGGTCTACTGACCTACCACATCGACGGCGACAACTGCGAGATCGTGACCCACAACTCCATGGCGGGGCACGGCGGGATCGGTTCGTGCCTGCTCACTGGTGTTCGCAATAAAGCACGCGAGCAAGGGTGCAAACGACTGTGGCTGGTCACGACCAACGACAACACCCCCGCGATGCGTTTCTACCAGCGCCGTGACTTTGATATTGTCGAGTTCCATCGCAACGCGGTGACTGAGAGCCGAGCACTGAAACCAACCATCCCTGATGTTGGTCTCGACGGCATCCCGATCCGTCATGAAATCGAGATGGAGTACATGCTGTGAGCGATCGTTTGCCTGTCACCAAGACCTACAAGCTCTATATCGGTGGGAAGTTCCCACGCACCGAATCGGGACGCTCGACGCTCGTTGAGGATGCCTCGATCGGACTCAGCGCCCATGTCTGTCATGCGTCACGCAAAGACCTCCGAAACGCGGTCGAAGCAGCGCACAGCGCGCACGGTAAATGGGCATCGTCGTCGGGATACTTGCGTGGTCAGATTCTCTATCGTCTCGCAGAGATGATGGAGGGCAAGCGTCACGAGCTCGCCGCGGCACTCGGAAACAATGGCACCAGCGAAGTGGATGCGTCGATTGATCGCGTCGTGCATTTCGCGGGATGGACAGACAAATACTCATCGGTCATGGGCGGCGCCAATCCCGTCAGCGGCCCCTACCACAACTTCACAATCCCAGGCTCGATGGGTGTCGTCGGATGCATCGCTCCAGATTCCCCATCGCTGCTCGGACTGATCTCGATGATCGCTGGTCCCATCGCGATGGGCAACACCGTCGTCGCGCTCGCGAGCGAGACCAACCCGATCCCAGCGATGATCCTCGCAGAAGCGATGGCGACAAGCGACCTCCCAGGAGGGGTGGTGAATCTCTTGACAGGATTCCGCGACGAGCTCGTCCCCTACTACTCAGGGCATCGCGAGATCATCGCGATCCATGCGGGTGGTGTGAGCGATCCGCAGCGTGCGGAACTGCGTGAGGGCGCGGCCGTGAACATGAAGCGCGTCACAATCCGTGAGAGCGAGCTGGATTATTTCGATAACAGCGCATGCAGCGGACCCAGCTGGCTCGATCCATTCGTCGAGTTCAAGACCATCTGGCATCCCAGCGCGGTCTGAAGTACTTCAACCATGAATCACTGAGCAACGACCGCAGGGCCTGTTTTCAGGGCCTCGTCGAGTTCCAGACGCGACTGGATCTTCGTCTGATTCGCGGTCCACTCGATCTCGAGCGTGATGTCAAAGAGCTTGCTGATCGCGCTGAGCTGACGCTCGATCGCGTCACGTGCTTGATGGATGTACCGCTCGTCATTCTTCTCGAACAACTCCGCGGCTTGATCCTGAGCGGTCCGCATCAACTCGTTCTGACGCTGTGCGTTCATGTTGATGACGTCGATCAAACCAAGCACACGTCCCTGCTGGATGTCATACGGCTCCACATCCATCAATCGCAGCGAACCAACGATCGGAGGCAGCGCGATGCGATAGTGTCCATCTCCGAGGTCGGTGACATCGGATTCATCGATCACCCCGAGCTCGATCGCGTATTGCTTCTCGAACTGGAAGATCATCGCGATCTTCGCTTGCGAGAGCAGGATCGGGGGGAGCCAGGAGAAACCAGAAGTCGCGGTCGCGATTTCCTTCGCGTGGACCTCGAGACCAACGAGCTTACCAACAGCTCGCACGCGCTCGGTGATGATCTTGAGCGAGACCTTGTCGATGTCTTTGCCTGCACGAGCACGCTTGAGCGATGAGAGCAGGTAGAAAACCACGCCGGCACCGATGATGGCGGCAAAGGTCAACGCGATGATGAGGAGGATGAGGTCGTTCATGCTGATCTTGTTGGGTTTGGGCGAGGATCTCTTTTGAATATACGAGCGCCGAGACGGGATCGTTGTCCCAAATCGGCGAATTCAGTCAGGAAATCGCGAGTTATTCGGACGTTGCCTATCAATCAGACAATGCTCAGGAGCCTTTGATGCGTTCAGGACGCCCGCATTCGTACGCGCGGATCAGGAGATGACCCGACGCGGAAACGAGGATGATAAAGAACAATCCGAGCGTGATCGAGAGCACAGCAGAGGTCGCTCCAGTCCCAGACGAGGTATTGAGCGTGTTGTTGATCCACGCGCCAGGTCCGACATTGAACTTCATCATCGCGCCGATCGCGATCACCGGAGCGGCGCACAGCAGTGATTTGATGATGAACGGCAGGGATGCTTTGTTGCGCACAAAGACTGCGATCGAAGCAAAGAAGAAGAATCCAGCGATCGCGGCTGCTCGTCCCATGAAGGTGTACTTGGCAAGCGGCGCCAGACTCGGGAAGTCTGTCTGCTTTGCCATGATGAATCCAACGTAGAGGCCGAAGACCAGCGCCACCATCACGGCTCCTGAGATCGCGGTCACGCCGATCGCCCATCCTGATTGGAACTTCCCCATCGCAAGCAGAACCGCGAAGATTCCGGCGAGGATGGTCAGGATTTCGAATCCCATGAGTCCCCAGTCGAATCCCCCGAAGTGGTTGATCGAGTAATACACCCAAGGGGTTGCCGATGCGGCGACGAGCACGCCGAGGAGCCCTACTCCGATTCGGCACAGGACCGGGGGTGCGGGGAGGTTCAACGCGTCGGGGATGGGTTGGGTATCTGATGAGGTCACGATGATGATTATCGCCTTGATCGAGGTCTGGATCGAAGAAAATGAGAGATTCTCGGATGTTTCCCCAGAAACTGGCACGGAATCAGGGATGCAGGATCTGCGCTGGATTTGTTGATTTCGGCTCAGTGAGCGCGTGGATTGCCCGATGAGGGAAGTTGTGGTCCAGAAACGCTTTGGGGACATGCGACAACGCGGCGGATGATCGAGTTACTCGATTCAAACCGCCGATACTGGACAAGGAACCGCCTCAAGGACGAGGCGGTGGAATGTATCGCTGTGGTCAGACGACCTCTGCGATGCGGAAAGGATTCGCTATGGGCGGCATCACGACCGGCGTAGGACTGTTCTCTGGGATCGATACCAACTCGTTGATCGAGCAGTTGTTGTCTATTGAGTCTCGGCCCAAGGTGCTCGCTCAGACGCGTCTGATTCAGTTGCAGGGACAGCAAGCCGCGTATCTGGATATCAACTCGCGGATGAGCGCCATCGAGAATCTCGCCAAGGCGTTCCGAACGGACAATATCTTTAAGAACAAGCAAGCGATCGTCTCCAACGAGGCGATCTTGTCCGCGAATGCATCGCAGGATGCGCTCCCCGGCTCGTATGACTTCGTCGTCGATCGTTTGGTCTCGACACAGCAGATGCTCTCGCGTGGTTTCTCGACCAGCGATGCCGCGGCTGGACTGTCCTCGCTGACGTTTGAGGGCGCCGAGGCACGACTCGATCGGGACACGGAGCTCGCTGAGCTCAACAACGGCGACGGGATCACACGCGGCAAGATCACTATCAATGGCACCGAGGTTGATCTCTCGCGAGCAGGGACCGTCAACGAAGTCCTCGACGCGATCAACGAGGTTTCCGGAGTGACAGCACGCGTCGAGAACGACAAGTTTGTTCTTGAGGGCGTGAGCACGATTACCAACGCTGGTGGTCGCGAGGTCCTCGAATCGCTTGGACTGACCGATGACAACCTCGTCGGATCAACCGTCACCGGCGACTCGGTCTACACACTCGGGACCAACACCTCTCTCAACTCACTCAACGACGGACGAGGTGTGGGATTCAAGAACACCTCGGGTGAAGGCGTGTGGGACTTCTCCATCACGCTCGATGACAACGCGCCGTTCCCTGACTTTATCTTCGACTCCAACGACACCACGCTCCAGATTCGTCTCGGCGACATCGAGGAACTGGTGGACGGCGAGCTCGTCGTCACCAGCAGCGCGGTCACCACCGTCGGCGGCGCAATCGATCGCATCAACGACGCGATCGCTGAAGCGGGACTCGATAGCGAGCTCACCGCATCGATCAACGAAGCGACCGGCGGGATCGACATCGTCGATTCGATGGGACGCGCAATGCTCATCCAGGACAACGCTCCCGCATCGGGTTCCCAGAGTACCGTCGCATCGGACCTCGGGATCGAAGGCACGCACATCGGCGGGACCACGAGCGGGAGTCGGATCTTCGCGGGACTCAATACCACACTTGTGTCGAGTCTCAATGGCGGTACAGGGATCGCTGGGACTGATGGACAGCTCGACTTTGCACTCCAGGACGTGACTCAGGACTTCTCTGTGAACATCAGCGGGCTCCAAGACGTCAACGACATTCTCAACGCGATCAACACCGCCGGCGGCGGGAACGTCACCGCAACGCTCAACGATGCGGGCAACGGGATCTCGATCGTGGACAACACATCCGGGATCGGGACATTCACTATTTCCGGTACCGGCGGGGCGGACGCTGCGGCTGCACTGGGGATCGACGGCTCGTTCACCAGCGGTGTCGCAGGAGGAACCGACCTCGACCTCGCATACATCGGGACCTCCACGCGCCTCGACTCGCTCTACGACGGCAACGGGATCGGGACAGGGACCTTCGAGATCATCGACGGCGACAACAACCGCACCGAGATCTCCATCTCTTCGAGCGATACAACGCTCGCGGATGTCATCCGACGAATCAATCAGACCAACGCGGTCGATGTCACCGCTCGCATCAACGACACGGGTGACGGCATCATCATCGAGGACAACACCACCGGAGGCGGTCTCCTTGAGATCAACAACACCGAGGGCACCGTCGCGTCCAAGCTCCACATCGCGGGACAGATCACCCAAGAAGAATACGACGCGGGTGATCGTTTCCTCGACGGCTCCTTCGAGACCAACCTCGAGTTCGATCCCAACGACTCGCTCGACGACGTGATCAACGCGATTAACGCATCGGACGCGGGCGTCAGCGCCTCGCTGCTCAACACGGGTTCGGGATCCGCGCCGTTCCGCTTGTCGCTCGCATCTGAAGACACTGGTAGTGCCGGACGCTTTATCGTCGACTCGGGAGGGTTTGATCTGGGGATCACCACCATCGACGAGGGAGACGACTCGCGTGTCTTCTACGGCTCGACGGACCCTGCCGACGGAATCCTGATCCGCTCATCGAGCAACCAGCTCGACGGCGTGATCGAGGGCGTGACCATCGATCTCCTCTCGACGAGCGATGAATCGGTCGAGATCTCGATCTCGGAAGACACCGAATCCATTGAAACCAAGATCCAAGAGTTTGTTGATGCGTTCAACGAAGCGATCGAGCAGATCGATTTCCAGACACGCTATGACGAAGAGACCGAAACGCGTGGTACGCTTCTGGGCGACGGCACAGTCATCGGACTCCGCAACTCCATGTTCTCAGCACTCCAGCGGGTTAACGACGGATTCACCTCCGAGTTCGATCGACTGAGCGATGTGGGTATCACTGTGGGATCGGGATCGACTCTGGAGTTTGACTCCGAAAAATTCAGACAGGCGTACGCCGACGATCCCCAAGCGGTTGAGGACCTGTTCACGCGCCGGACAATCCAGACCCAGGATGACGAGGACGTTGATCCCAACGCGGATATCGAGATCGAATACTCCGAACGCGGCGTGATGGTCCTGTTCGAAGAGTTCGCGACGCGATACACCGATTCGCTGACCGGCATCTTGACGGGTCGGGATTCGGCGTTTGATAGCCAGATCGCGCTGCAGGAATCGAGGATCGAGACAATCGATACCCGACTCGAAGCACGCCGAGAAGTCCTTACGCGTCAGTTCCTTGCGATGGAGCAAGCAATCGCGAACTTCCAGACCCAGGGCTCGGCCCTCTCTCAGATCTCCGCGCTGGGATAAATGATCGCTGATACCACTGAAGTCGCTTGTTGACAGGACCGATATCCCGGACATGAACGAAACCGCATCACAGACTGGTCAACACTCGGCAACCGGGAACGGCGCCCAGAACATCAATGCGTACCTCCGCACCAAAGTCATGACCGCGAGTCCGGAGGAGCTGAGAATGCTCCTGCTCGACGGCTCGATCCGCTTTGCGAATATGGCGAAGGATGGGATGGAGAACAAGGACTACGAGAAGATCTACGAGGGTTTCACCAACTGCCGAAACATTGTCCTCGAGCTCACCAACACGATCAATCCCGAACCCGATCCCGAGCTTGCACAGAACGTGCGCGGGATCTACGTGTTCATCTACAGCGAGCTGGTCAAAGCGAGCTTCGAGAAGGACATCGAGCGGCTCAAGAAAGCGATCGAGCTCCTCGAATACGAACGCGAGACGTGGGCGAAGCTTATGGAAAAACTCGCTGAGGATCGTAAAGCGGGATGTATCCCCGAAGCACCAGCTCAATCACCCACTGAGACTCCATCGCTGAGCATTCAAGCGTGAGCATGTTGGGCTGAGATCGCACCGTGCCTTGGATCCGAAAGACCCGCGGCGAGGTGATCCATCACAAACCGAAGCTGAACATTGGTATTGAGTTCCCGCTGAGCTCGTACGACCATGTCGATCGCGTGGAGCGCCTGGGGTGCTTTGCTTGGATTGGTGAGCTGGAGCCGAGCGCGATTCGCGATCAGTCCGAACATGTGGGACACCCCGAGCTGATTGGCAACGAGCTTTGATCGGTTCTCGTTGAGTTTGTCGCCTTGCTTGACCCAGTCCTTTGCCCAGTCATCGACCAGCTGCGTCATGCGCGGCCCAAGCGAGAGGGGGTACAGCGAACGATCGCACTGCTGGAGCAGCGGCTCAAGCTCAGTAGCCCACGCATAGATTCCCGCTTCGTGCGCCGCTTGATAACGTCCGGGCGAGCCGTTGCATGTGGACATGAGCCATTGATGTTCTTCGGGAGTGGTCTGGATGTCGGTCGTTGCGATCCAGGCGCGCATCGCGTCATCATCGAGGGGCACAAACGCGACGCGCTGACAGCGTGATCGGATCGTCGGGAGCAGCTGCTCCTCGTTGGAGGTCACCAGGATAATGACCGTCCCCGGCGGTGGTTCTTCGAGCGTTTTGAGGATCGCGTTCTGGGTTGTGTTGTTGAGCAGTTCGCTCTCATCGACGATGAACACCTTCGACGCGATCGAATCCGTGTTTGAAGCGGATGCAATCGCAACGGGATTGATCAGGTGCTCTTCAACGATCGCTTTGGGAATCGTTGCAAGCTTCGCGTTGCGAATGTTCGCGTCCTTATGGAATCGCGCCATCTCCTTGCGGACGACATGAAGATCGGGATGCGTCCCGGCGTTGATGAGATGCTGGGTCGAGGATTCGGGGTCGGGAGCGATGACGCCGGAAAGGTCAGGTGTAGAGGACGGATCGAGGATGGTGCTCGCCCACGCGAGGGCGGCGGTGAACTTCCCCACTCCTGTTGGGCCGTGGAAGATCCACGCGTGGTGCACGCGTCCCGATTGCATAGAGCGGTTGAGGACATCGAGCGCATGGGACTGTCCGATGACGCTCGTCAACGGGATCGGCTTGGGATAGCTCGGGATCGACGCGTTGGCATCCATCGGGATGCGTTTGGTCTTGGGCTTCTTCTTGGTGGTGCGTTTGGCCATGCACCTCAAGGATAGGGGCAGATCACGCGCGACGGCGGCGGGTCGCGCCCAGCAGTCCTGTCGCTAGCACCATCAGTCCAGACGGAGCTGGGATGACGGAGTTGATCCAGTCTGAGTACGCGCTGACGCGGGTGTACGCGGACATATCGCCGTAATCGCCGTTGGCATTGCCGTCGGTCGAGTTGACGAACGAGGTCACTCCCGCGAGGAAGTACTGACCGTCTTCCATGATGAACAGCGCCCCTCCGGAGTCTCCGGATGCGACCTGGTATTCGAGGTCTGTGGGGTCTGGTGAGCCGTAGGTCGATTCGGACGCGTTGGTTGGGTGATCGAAATCGGTGAGCAGGATGCGTGGATCGAATCCGCGATCATCTCCGAGCGCGTCGATCATGTTCGTCCCGGCTCGTTTGGTCCCGCCCGTCCCGAACTGACTGCCGGTGATGCCGTTGCCTGTCAGTCCGTATCCGACCCCTGTGCCGAGCGCTCCGAGTTCGTTGGAACCGGTGTACAGCATCGCGGGCTGGACATTCAGAATCGGAGTCGAGATATGGATGAGCGCCAGATCACCGCCTTGGGTGAGATCGCCCGTCCATTCTGGGTTGATGACGACCTGATCGACGACCCCGAACGATCCGTTGGCGTTGGCAAACGCGATCGGGTTCTCGACATCGTCGAAGCAGTGAGCCGCGGTCAGGATCCACTGCGAGTTGAGCAGGGTCCCAGAGCAGGTGCGTGAGATCCCAGGAGCGCTGATCGACAGACTCGCGACGGATTGGAACTGAGATTCGTTCGCGAGCATCTGGTAGAGCGCATCGTCTCGGTCGTGACGACGTACGCCGGCTTGGGCTGCGGAACCGATCGCGGAGAGCAAGAGGATGGTCGAGATGGAGCGGCTAGTGAGCATGGATTCGATTCCGTTCTTCTGTTGTTGCACGACAAGCGGCTCGATCCGTCAAATCGCTGAGTGTAACAGACCCCGAGATGGGCTTTGATGCCAATGAACTGGGTATTTTGTTGTGTTCTCGGACGGAATTGGGACGCTTTGGTGGGGGTTTGGGCGGGGATTCTTGACGCCGGCGCGTACTATGTATCCGCCCCACACACCCAAGTGCGCGAGCGTTTCACAGGGTGTTGAGTTTTGTTTCGATCAATGAATGGAATCGAAGTATGTCGAGTGCATTGACCACCGCGAGCGCGGCTCAGATCAGATCACAGTTCATCGAGTTCTTCAAAGAACGAGGACACACCTTCGTGCCCTCTTCGACCACCTGTCCGACGAACGATCCGTCGCTGCGCGATACCTTCGCCAACGCGGGGATGAACCAGTTCAAGCCGATCTTCCAAGGGACGCTCGATCCTACCTCGCCGCTGCATGGGATCAAACGAGCCGCGAACTCGCAGAAGTGCATCCGCGCTGGAGGCAAGCACAACGACCTCGACGATGTGGGCAAGGACACCTACCACCATACGTTCTTTGAAATGCTGGGCAACTGGTCCTTCGGGGACTACTTCAAAGAAGAAGCGATCGGATGGTCGTTCGAGCTTCTGACCAAGATCTGGGGGATCGATCCCGATCGTCTCTACGCGACGTACTTCGAGGGCAATCCCGATCAGGACCTCCCGGCTGACCTGGAAACCAAAGCGATCTGGGCGAAGTACCTCCCAGAAGACCACATCCTCCCAGGCAATATGAAGGACAACTTCTGGGAGATGGGTGATACTGGTCCGTGCGGGCCTTGCTCGGAGCTGCATTACGACCGCATCGGCGGACGCAACGCACGCGATCTCGTGAATCAGGACGATCCCGATGTGCTGGAGATCTGGAACAACGTGTTCATCCAGTTCGATCGTCTCGAAGGAGGCGAGCTCCGCACACTACCGGCACAGCATGTCGATACGGGCATGGGACTCGAACGCATCGTGTCGGTTTTGAAGGATGTGCGGAGCAACTACGACACGGACCTGTTTGAGCCGTTGTTTGCGAAGATCCAGAAGCTCACCGGCGCTCGTGCGTACAACTGCAAGCTCGGCGCAGAAGACGAAGGCGGCGTGGACGAAGCGTACCGCGTCATCGCAGATCACATCCGCACGCTCGTCATCGCGATCACCGACGGCACCGCACCGAGCAACGAGGGGCGCGGGTATGTGCTCCGCCGAATCTTGCGTCGTGCGGTTCGCTACGGGCGTCAGAAGCTGAATGCGCCGCAGGGGTTCATGACGGACCTGGCGCCGACGGTTGTGGAGATGCTGGGCGATGCATTCCCGGAACTGAAGAACGATCCGAAGCGCGTGTACGAGATCATCGCGGATGAGGAAGAGAGCTTCGGGAAGACGCTTGATCGCGGGATCAAGATGTTCGAGGACCTCGACAACGAGGGCGGAAAAGTCTCCGGAGACGACGCGTTCAAGCTCTACGACACCTACGGCTTCCCGATCGACCTCACCGAGATCATGGCGCACGAACGCGGCTTGAAAGTCGATCTCGACGGATTCGAGCGTGCAATGGAAGAAGCAAAGGAACGCTCGCGACAAGGCGGCAAAAAAGACGACGGCGAGCGCGTCGTCGAGCTCCGCGCGGAACAAATCGCCAAGCTCGGCGCGATGAATGTCAAAGCGACCGACGATTCCGGGAAGTTTAGTGGACGCGAGATGCGCGGACTCGTCAAAGCGATCTGGAACACCAAGAACTTTGACGAGCACGCGGACACGACCACCGCTGGGATGCACCGCGTCGGGATCGTGCTCGACAAAACCAACTTCTACGCGGAGATGGGCGGTCAGGTCGCCGATACCGGAGAGCTCCGTTGTACCAAAACCGGCGCGATCTTCAAGGTCGAGGACACCAAAAGCTTCGGGGGCTACGTCCTGCACATCGGACGCGTCAGCAAGGGCAAGATCTCCTGCGGCGATGATGTTGTCTGCCACCTCAACGCGTCGCGGCGCGAGCAGATCGCGAGCAACCACACCGCGACGCACCTGCTCAACTTCGCGCTGCGTGAAGTGCTCGGAGACAGCGTCGATCAGCGTGGCTCGCTCGTCAACGATGAGAAGCTCCGCTTCGACTTCGTGCACAACTCACCGGTGTCTCCGGAGGAGATTGCGCAGGTCGAGTCGATCGTGAATCATCAGATCGAGCAGGACCTGACGGTGTACGCGGAGCTGGCGCCGCTCAAGCAGGCGCAGGACATCGCGGGACTGCGTGCCGTGTTTGACGAGACGTATCCCGATCCGGTGCGTGTGGTGTCGATCGGGATCGAGGTCGATCAGCTCATCGGGAATCCGAGCAACGACGCGTGGAAAGCCGCATCGATCGAGTTCTGCGGCGGGACGCATCTGGAAACCACAGGAACCGCGAAGAAGTTCGCGCTCACTGTCGAGGAAGGCATCGCCAAGGGCATCCGTCGTATCTCAGCGCTGACTGGGGATGCGGCGGTGGAGTCGTGCGCGAAAGCGGATGAACTCGCCAAGCGTGTGGACGCGCTCGATGCGCTGCCATTCACGAAGCTCAAGGACGCGTTCCAAGAGGTCAGTAATGAGATCGACGCGCTCGAGCTCCCCGCAGCTCGCAAAGCATCGCTGCGTGCATCGCTCGGAGGGGTCGCGAAGAAACTCAAAGAAGCATCCAAAGCCGCAGCGGCTGAGAAAGCAGCAGCGGCGCAAGAACTCGCACAAGGCATCGCATCCATAGCACAAGGCACGAGCGAGGACATCGTCATCGCGACGCTGGATCTGGGATCAGATCGCAAGGCGCTCGAGACCGCGGTCAGCACGATCCAGAAAGCCGTCCCGAATAAAGCGGTGATGGTTCTGTCTCCCGATGCGGATTCTGGTCGCGTCGCGGTCATGGCGTCGGTCAGCGAGTTGATGATCGGTCGCGGTCTCAAGGCCGGGGACTGGATCCGCGAGACGACCTCGATCATGGGCGGCAAGGGCGGCGGTCGTCCAAACGCGGCTCAGGGATCAGGGACCGATGTCGGGAAGATCAAGGAAGCCGCGGAGCACGCAAGGACTTGGGCATTCCGTCAGGTGCAGAGCTAAAGACACACAAACCAATGGCTACCCCACCAGAAATCCCGGAAGAGCTGCGAATCCGAGAGGACGAGGTGCCCAAATACCGCGCTCCGAGCGAGGAGGAGCAGCGCTCGAATCGGTATCGACAAGCCAAAGCGTGGGCGATCGCGCTGGATCCGGTCTACGGATTGATCGGGATGGGTTTGGTGGGGTACCTGATCGATTCGCTCGCTGGGACGGGCAAGACCTGGACGATCACGCTCTCGCTGCTGGGGCTTGTGGGCGGGTTTTACCTGTTTATCAAGGAAGCGATGAACCTGAATCGCGAGCAGATCCGCTCCTCGAAGCGGACCGATGGGGACCCCGAAAGCTGATGATCCGAGCGGGCTGATTGGGTCCATCGGGGATGTGGTCAGAATGTGATCAGATTCGCGGAAGATTCGGCTGAAATATGGTCTCAAGACTCGCCGATTGGGCACCAGAACGCTATCCTTCTGCCCCCCTGACGGGTTCCGGAATCGTATTCGAGCTTGGACTACATGACCGATCAGCCAAACCAAACCAATCAAGACGCCGTGCGTCTCCCGATCCTGAAAATGGCGGGACTCAGCGTGCTCGCGTGCGTCATGATCGGGATCGGTGGCGGCGCGATCGGCATCATCCAAGGCGGCGACATGAATGCCGGTCTCTTGACGATCCCGGCAACGCTCGCGGGCGTGCTCGCGACACTGCTGATGCTCAACGGACTCCCCGCTCGTCCCGCTGGGATGTGGGGCGTCCCGGTCCTCGCAGGGACCATCATCCGCGCGGGCATCATCGGAGCCGTGGGATTCGGTTTGTACCTGATGTCTGAGCCGGTCAAAGAAATCTATGTACTGACATTGCTCGCCTCCGTGCTGATTGTACTGGCACTGGACGTGGTGACGGTGATGTCGTTGATCAAGAACCATACCAATGCAACCGTGGAGCCGAGCCATCAACAGCTCGCTCCGGAGGGTCAAGCATGATGCCGAGTATCACCCTGGCGGCGGATCCCGTCCAGCACGTTATCAACCACGCGACGATCATCAACGAAGACGGATGGTGGTTGTGGTCCACGGCTCAGACCAACATGGTCATCACCGCCGCGATCATGCTGTTCGTTGGACTGTTCGTCGCTGCCAGCGTTTCGACTGGTGAAGAAGGACAGGGACACGCACGCTGGGTCACCAACAACCGCTTCGCTCACATGATCGAGGTCATCTGCGGCTACCTCCGCGAGAACACCGTCCGCCCGCTGATCGGGAAGCGGACCAACGCGATGATGCCGTTTCTCTGGACCATCTTCTTCTTCATCCTCGTCAACAACGTCCTGGGACTGATCCCACTGCTGGACCTCCAGAACCTCATCGCCGGCAAGCTCTCACCTGAAATGGTCGCTGAGCACCGTGCATTCATCGGTGGCACCGCGACCCAGAGCATCTGGGTGACCGGCGCTCTGGCGCTGATCTCCGCGATCGTCATCAACGCGGCCGGGATCAAAGAACTCGGTCTCGGCGGGTACCTCAAGCACCTGACCGCGGAAGCACCGATCTTTGTTTGGCCGATCATCATCCCGATCGAGATCATGGGGACGTTCATCAAGCCGATCGCGCTTGCGATTCGTTTGTTTGCGAATATGACCGCGGGTCACATCCTCGTTGCTGTGCTTCTGGGATTTGCGGCCAAGGGCTTCTTCAGCTCTGAGAGCGCCGTCGTCGGTATCCCGGTCGGCATCGTGTCATCACTCGGTATTATCGCGATCTACTTCCTCGAGTTGTTCGTCGCGTTCTTGCAAGCCTTTGTGTTCATGTTCCTCACGACCGTGTTCATCTCGCTCCTTGAGCACCACGGTGATCACGATCATGACCACGAACATGAATCTGGTCATGCGGGAGCTCCTGCTCACGCGTGAGTCTTTGTTTGAATCGGGCCTGGGGCTCCGCGGGGAGTCGCCCAAGGCCATTGTTTGCCTGAGGTGTGTTCCTTAGGTTCAGTGGAGTGCTCCCCGCAATAAAGTGTTTCAGGCCGAGAAGAACTCGGTCGGAGAAAGGAAACTGGTAATGAACCTGATTAAGAACATCGCTATGGCAACCGCCTCTCTCGCAGCTTTCGGCCCAGCATCAGCTCTGGCTCAGGAAGCCGCGGCTGGCGCAAGCTTGGGTAAGGGTCTCGCAGTCATGGGTGCTGGTCTTGCAGTCCTCGGCGGCGGCCTCGGCATCGGCCTCGTCGGCAAGGGTGCTCTCGAGTCCATCGCTCGTCAGCCAGAAGCTTCGGGCACCATCGGTACCAACATGATCCTCGCGGCTGCACTCATCGAAGGTGCGACCCTCTTCGCGATCGTTGTTGCGTTCCTCGCCTAATAGCGTACAAACTTCCCGGATCGTGTCTGAAACACGGCACGACCCGGTTTTTGGGAACGGTTTCGATATCCGCTTCCCCGAACTCAATGGAGAACTCGCGATGAACCGATTCGCACTGTTTACTGTTCTGATTGCTCTTGGACTCGCGTCGATGGTTGCGCACGCCGCTCCAGACACGCACGCCGACCAAGCCGCTTCGCACGTCGATGACGCCGCACACCACGCCGATGGTCATGGTGACGGGCACGGCGCTCACCACGCCGCTAACCCGATCGCGCCGACCAAGGAAGGCATGTACACCGGGATCACCGCGATCGTGCTGTTCCTGATCGTCTTCGGCATCCTCTCAAGCGTCGTCTGGCCCAAGATCGTCAAGGGTCTCGACGAGCGCAACGAGAAGATCAAAGGCGAGATCGCAGCCGCTGAGAGCGCGCGTCAGCAAGCGAAGGAAGCACTCGACGAGTACGAGAAGAACCTCGCGGAAGCACGCGCTCAAGCACAGCAGATGCTCGAAGAAACCAAGTCCCAGCAGAACGAACTCGCTGCACAGCTCAAAGCACAAGCGGATTCCGAGCTGACCGAGATGCGCGAGAAGGCGAAAGCCGACATCGAGGCCGCGAAGAAGCAGGCGCTCAACGAGCTCTACTCCGAATCGGTCAACCTCGCGACCGTCATGGCGGGCAAGATCCTCCAGCGTGAAGTCTCCGTCAACGACGAGCAGCGCCTGATGGAAGAATCGCTCGCAGAGCTCAAGACTGTCAACTCCTAACGCATTGGTGGAGACCGAATCATGCCATTGATTGAATCAAAGCCCGATGCCCTCGCGAAGGTGTACGCCCACGCGGTCTTCGAGATCGCTGAGACCACCGACGGGATCACCCCTGAGCAGCTCCTCGGAGAACTCGAGGATCTCCTCGAGATCGCTCGCGACGATCGCGGCTTCAACGAACTCCTCGCGACGCGTCTCATCGAAGCACAAAAGCGTGACGATTCGCTCGTCCGCATGCTCGAGGGCAAGTGCTCGGCGCTGACCGTCAACTTCCTGCGTCAGCTCAACGCGAAGGGCCGTCTGGGACACATCGTCCCGATCGTCGGCGCTCTTGACGAGTTCGTCCAGGAACGCTTCGGACGCATCGAGGTGGACGTGTTCACCGCGTCCCCGATGACCCCCGACGCGCTCGACGGAATCAAGCACAAGCTCAGCGAATCGCTCGGGAAAGAGGTCATCATGCACCCCTACACCGACTCGACCATGCTCGGCGGCATCAAGATCCGCATGGGCGACCAGCTCATCGACGCTTCGGTCCAAGCGGACCTCCGCTCCCTGCGTGACAACCTGCTCCGCAACGGCGGCGCTCGCGTCCGTGGCGGCTCGGGCGGCATGCTTGACGACTAAGAGCTCTGATCTGAAATCACAAAAGCCGTGACCTGATGGTCGCGGCTTTTTTTGTTTTGCGCCCGATCGAACCTAGAATACCACACACCAACACACCCACCCCGAGGAGGTCACACAATGGCAAAGAAGACAATCGAAAGCACGCTCGTCGCTGGTCAGCGAGTCCTGATCCGAGTGGACTTCAACGTGCCCCTCGATGGTGATCAGATCACCGATGACCGCCGCATCGTCGCGGCTCTCCCGACGATCAAATCCGTGATCGATCGGGGTGGGCGAGCGATCCTCATGTCCCACCTGGGACGTCCAGAGGGCAAAGGGTACGAAGCAAAGTTCTCCATGGCTCCGGTCGCTAAGCGTCTCGGAGAACTGCTCGGGAAAGACGTCGCCATCCCAGCGGAGAACTGCAAGGACCCCGCGATCGCTCAAGCGGTCGATGCGATGAACGACGGCGACGTGCTGCTCCTTGAAAACCTTCGATTCCACGGCTGCGAGAAACGCTGCGAAGCGGACTTCGCTCAGCAGCTCGCATCACTCGCTGATGTCTACGTCAACGACGCGTTCGGGACCTGCCACCGCGAGCACGCATCCATGACCGGCGTTCCAGAAGCGATGGGCAGCAAACCAAAGGTCGCGGGATTCCTCGTCGAGAAGGAAATCGCGTACCTCAGCGACGCGCTCTCCAATCCCGCTCGCCCGTTCACGGTCATCCTCGGCGGCGCCAAGGTCAGCGACAAGCTCCCAGCAATCGAGCACCTGCTCCCCAAAGCGGATCACATCCTCGTCGGCGGCGCTATGGCGTACACCTTCCTCCAGGCGCTTGGTCACAACGTGGGCACTTCCCGCGTCGAGGACAATATGGTCAGCGACGCGAAGCGGATCATCGAGCTCGCAGCGGAATCCAAGACAGACCTGCACTTCCCTGAGGACCACATCTGCTCGACCTTGTTCAGCGAGACCGCTGGGGATATCGAGGTCTTCGACGACCAGATCAAAGACGGCTTTATGGGTCTGGACATCGGTCCCAAGACCGCTGCTCGCTACACGCAGATCATCAAGGACTCCAAAACCGTGATCTGGAACGGCCCGATGGGTGTGTTCGAGTGGATGCCGTTCAAAATGGGCACCAAGCTCATCGCTGAAGCGGTTGCGGACGCGACGAGCAGCAATGACGCAATCACCATCGTCGGAGGCGGTGATTCCGCCGCAGCCGCTGAGGTCTTCGATGTTGCGGATCGTCTCTCGCACGTCTCGACCGGTGGCGGCGCGAGTCTTGAGATGCTCGAGGGCAAGAGCTTCAAAGCCGTCGAGCTGCTGGACAACGCGTAAGTATCAGAACCGAGCTGTTCAGAACCGGTCGGTGATGACCACCTCATCAAGCGGGAGCTGCCCTCCTCGAGGGTATGCGTCTGCTGTTTTCTTTCCGATCGCAACCATCATCCCGATGACGTGATCTTCGGGGAGGTTGATGATCTTTGCAATCTCATCGGGATCGTACCCAACCATTGGGCACGAATCGTATCCGAGGTCTTTCGCTGTGAGCATGAGCGTCTGAGCCGCGATCCCGACGGAACGCATCGCTTCGTCGCGTTGGAGTTGTTGCTGATCGGTGTAGAACTTGATGATGGAATCGACGAGGAAGTCCGAAGTTTCCTTTGGTGCCGTGACCCAGTATCGGCTTGTGTCTTTCGCCCACGACTGGAGATCAGCGGTGAGGATTACGAGCAACGAGGCATCGGTCATCTGTGATTGATCCCAGCCCGCTGCGCGAATTTTGGCGCGTTGATCGGGGTCTTTCACGTTCACAAATCGCCAGTTCTGGATATTGAACGATGTAGGTGAGAGCAGCACGTGTTCGAAGAGCGTTCGTTCTTCTTCCGCAGTGAATCGATGAGTTGGATCGTAATGACGGACCGAGCGTCTTTGCTTGATTGCTTCTAGAGTTTCCATTTGAACTGTCTCCCAGTTGTGTATCAGTGAATAAACACACTCTGTGCGGCGTCTATTCCAAAGAACTCGGAACCGGAATTGCGGATTCCCCTGATTAGCGCCGATCAAAGAGCTTTTCGAGTTCTTCAATCGTCAGACGCACCGTCGTCGGCCTGCCGTGGGGGCACGACGCGGCGCGATCAGTGCTGTCGCGCAGCGCGATGATCTCCGCGAGCTCCGATTCGCTCAGCTTGTCCCCCGCCTTAATCGCGGCTTTGCACGCCATCATGTCGAGCACCTCATGGAGCGCCTCTTCTTTGGAAGGGACAAACCCCTCGTGCTCGACGCGCTCAAAGAGCTCATCAAGGAACGCGCCGGGATCGACATTCCGCGAGAGCAAGAAGCTCGGGACGCTCGACACCCCCACTGACTTGGGTCCCATCGGAGCCGCGTCGATGCCGATGCGTTCTAGGAGTTCCTGGAGTTCATCAAACCGATCGATGATCGCGGAGCTGACATTGACCACGATCGGGGTGAGCAAACCCTGCTGCTCAAGAGCTCCCGACCCCGTCACTCGGCTGATGAGTTTGTTAAACATCATCCGTTCGTGGAGTGCGTGCTGATCGATAATGAGCACACCTTGCTCGTCCTGACAGAGCAGGTAGCTCGAATGGACCTGCAGCACCTGGACATTGTTGACGATCGGCGGCAGTAATCGCTCTGCGCTCGCTTGTTGAGTTGGCTGCTCTGCAGTCTGAGGGTCTGTCTGCGAAGGACCAAACGAGGGCAGATCAGGAGAGCGGAGCACCTCAGCGAGGTGCGATCGCAGGTCCGCTGGAGAATCGGACGACTTAGGGTTGGTGTTGAGGTACTCGACAATCTGATCAACCTGCCGATCGACCTGCTGCTCGACTGGCTGCGCCGGAAACGCTTGAGGCATGATCGCCGATGGGCCACCAGCGTTGGGGAGACGCGAGAAGACTGTCGGAGTGACGTCTGCTTGGGTCAGCGCGTCGCGGATGCCGTGATACACGGCTCGGTGGACCATCGACTGGTCACGGAAGCGGACCTCGAGCTTCGCGGGATGCACGTTGACATCCACAGCACTCGGGGACATCTCGATCATGAGCACCGCAGTCGGATGACGTCCGGGCTCGATGAGACCTCGGTATGCTTCACGGATCGCGTGCTGCACTGTGCGATCGCGGATGGTGCGTCCGTTGAGGAACACGTGCTGTGCTTTGGACGTCGCGCGAGCAATTGACGGCAGACCGACGAGCCCCCACATCAGCACGCCTCGTGCGTTGTCGAACTGGTCGACGCTGACTTCGACGAGCTGGGACTCGAGTTCCTTGCCGACGATCGCCAATGCTCGCTCGCGCGGGGATTGGTTGGGGGGGAGGTCGAGCTTGACCTTGTCGTCTCCCAAGCAGCGGATGCCGATGGAGGGATTGGCCATCGCGAGATCGCGGAGCCATTCAAGGCACCGCGTCTGCTCGGTCGTTGGAGTCCGCAGGAACTTGCGGCGTGCAGGCGTGTTGAAGAACAGGTTCCGGACCTCGATGACCGTCCCAACAGGACACCCCGCCGGGGTGGGGTCTTCGATCCGCTCCCCCTCGGCGTGGATCGATCGTCCCTCGTCGTGATCGCGCGTCCGCGAGGTGATCGTCAGTCGCGCGACGGAGGTGATCGACGCGAGCGCCTCGCCTCGGAATCCCATCGTCGAGATCCGATCGAGGTCCTCGGATTCGGTGATCTTGCTCGTCGCATGCGG
The DNA here is from genome assembly GCA_965250055.1 of Phycisphaerales bacterium. Classification (GTDB taxonomy): domain Bacteria; phylum Planctomycetota; class Phycisphaerae; order Phycisphaerales; family UBA1924; genus UBA1924. The sequence continues at coordinate 1,613,898 of OZ252285.1, forward strand.
CGTCAGCGCGAGCGTCATCTGCTCAGGAGCGATCCCGCATCCGTTATCCGTGATCCGGATGAGCTCGATGCCCCCTTGCTGGAGCTCGACGGTGATCTTGGTTGCGCCGGCGTCGATCGAGTTCTCGACGAGCTCCTTGAGCACGGAGCTGGGACGCTCGATGACCTCGCCCGCGGCGATCTGATTCACCAGCAGCGGCGGGAGTTTACGGATCACGGGATGGGTCGTAGCAGCAGACACGGCGGATTGTATGCGGATCGAGTCGAGGATTTGAGCGAGGCGCACTAGGATGCTCCATGACTGATTCCATCTTCTCAAAGATCATCCGAGGCGAGATTCCGGCACACAAGATTTACGAGGACGATTTCGTCATCTCCATCTTGGACATCGGACCGCTCTCCGAAGGACACGCGCTCGTCATCCCCAAGGAACCCGCCGCGACGATCGACGAGCTCTCTGACGAGTTCTCCGCGGCTGTCGGTCGAGTGCTGCCGAGGATCGTCCGCGCGATCAAAAAAGTCACCGGCGCGACGGCGGTCAATATTCTCCAGAACAACGGTGCCGATGCGGGACAAGCGGTCGACCATGTCCACTTCCACATCATCCCCAAGTACGCTGATCGATCAGAGGGCAGCGGTCTGAAAGTGGACTGGAACGCTGGGACCTTGTCCCAAGACGACGCGCTCGAGCTTGGCAAGCAGATCAAACGCTTGCTCTGAAGCGAGTCTCAACAGATGATCCGCGTCTGCTCGACAGGGAACTTGATCTCTTGATTCCTCCACATCATCGTGATGTGGTCGAGCGGATCGATGTGGGTGATCTCTCCGATATACGGCGTGTTGTCGTACACCAGCTTTGCGTGACGGCCGGTTAATCCGTCGTAGGTGTTCCAGTGCGATCGCACATCGTCCTCGCATGCTTGGGTGAGCCAGTAGTCGAGTGCTTTTGTCAGCGAGCATGCGAGCGTGATCCTCGAGACCTCGATCCCGACCTGTGCCAGCGAGACTGCTGAGCCTTGGATCGTCGGATGGAAGTCGGACTCGGACTGCGTGCAGTTGATCCCCATCCCGATGACGATCGAGTTCTCCGCATGCTCGATCAGTACTCCAGATACTTTCCGCTGCAGGTTCTCCACGCGGATCATGATGTCATTGGGCCATTTGATCAGGATTGGAAGATGCGAGGCATGCTCGCAGATCGCGTCCAGCACCGCTAATCCGGCGCGGGTCGCGAGATTGGGGTTTGAGAGGTTCAGGTACTCAACCCCGATCGCGAGCGAGCATGGGAGCGTGCACCCATCGCCGTCGTACCAGTTGTTGGCGCGTTGTCCGCGTCCCATCCGCTGGATCGACGAGACCACCAGCGTCGGCGCGTGATCTTTGGGGAGCCCTGCGCACGCTCGAGCCGCGGAGTCTTGGGTGCTCAATGTGTCCTCGAAAACCATGACACGATCGATGCATGTATCCGCGATGACGGATTCGAGCTGATCGGGCCAGGTAGTGATGACATCGGATGGAGTCACAGCGTATCGAGCCCTATGTCTAGACTCACCGCTTGATGGGTGAGCCCGCCGATCGAGATGCGATCGATCCCAGTGAGAGCGATCGGTTCCAGCGTGGATTCGTTGATCCCCCCCGATGCTTCGAGGAGCAGGTCCGGATTCCGCTCGTTGCGCATCGCGACCGCTTGGGTGAGTGTTTCGGGATTCATGTTGTCGAGCAGCACGATATCAACTGTGCCCCGCTCTAGAGTGAGCAGCCAGCTCAGCTGATCGAGCGTATCGACCTCGACCTGTACAAACTTCAGATTCTGTTCTTTCGCATGCGCGGCTGCTGATCGAACACGCTCGCAGAACGCGCTTTCCGACAATCCCGCGAGATGGTTGTCTTTGACGAGCAGCGCATCGTGCAGTCCCATGCGATGACTCACCCCCCCACCACAACGCACAGCGTACTTCTCGAATACCCGCAATCCTGGAGTGGTCTTGCGTGTGTCGCAGATCTTTGCGTCGGTCCCGAACGCCAACTCGACGAACTTGCTGGTCCGTGTCGCGATCCCACTAAGTCGCGAGACGAGATTGAGCAGTGTGCGCTCGAGCCGAACGATCGCGATCGATGAGCCGCTGAGAGTTCCCAGCGACGTTCCCGTATCCACGACCTCCCCATCCTCTACTGCAGGTGTCCACTGGACAAGCTCAGACGGACGGACAAACACCTTGAGGATGTCAGGCACAAAGGTCAGTCCAGAGACGACCCCCGGCTCACGTATCATCAAAGCGACTTCGCTGGTCTGATCCCGATCAAACATCAGCTCCCCGGTCCAATCGTGGGAGGTCGGGCCGAGGTCCTCGTCGTGGGCGAGGCGGATGAGTCGGTGAATCAGCCCGGAATTCCGCAGATCTGACGCGAGCGCAACGAGCGATTGGCCCTGCATCGAAGAAAGAACGCGATCTGGTGCACCGGACTGGGTCATGGGGAATCGTAGACCCGCTAAATGCCCTATCATCCTTATCTATGGAAGCAACCGGTTTGTAGGGCTATAAATCGGTTCGATTTGATTGCGAAAGGACCGTTTCTATGGGGCTTCTGGATGGTAAGGTCGGGCTGGTTGTTGGAGTTGCCAACGATCGTTCCTATGCATGGCACATCGCCAACGAGATCTACGCGCACGGCGGGACCTGCGCCTTTGCGCACATCCCTGGCGAGAAGAACGCCCGGCGGACACAACGCGCTGCTGAAAAAATCACCCCTGAACCCGTCCTCTACGAATGTGACGCAGGATCAGATGAGAATATCGACACGCTCTTTGAGAGCTACGCAAAGGATCACGACCGCTTGGACTTCCTCGTCCACTCGATCGCGTACGCCGATCGGGATTGGCTCCAGCTCGGGATGTTCGCCAAAACCCCGCGTCAAGCGTATCTCGACGCGATCGACATCTCCGCGTATACGCTCGCCGCGATGTCTGCACGCGCTAAGCCGCTCATGACCAAGAACGGCGGCGGCTCAATCATGGCGATGAGCTACTACGGCTCCGAAAAAGTCGTCCTCGGATACAACGTGATGGGTGTCGCCAAATCCTGTCTCGAAGCGACCACACGCTACCTCGCTGCGGAACTGGGTCCTGAAGGGATCCGCGTCAACACCATCTCCGGCGGATACCTGCGGACCCTCGCGAGCTCCGCTGTGGGTGGTACCGATGATCTGGAAACACGAGCTGCTGAGAAAGCACCACTCAGAAGAACCACCGAGGGCAGCGATGTCGGGAAAACCGCCGTCTACCTCGCGTCGGACCTCTCCAGCGGCGTGACGGGCGAAAACATCTACGTCGATTGCGGCGTCAACATCATCGGCGCCTGACGCGATTCCGTCTCTGAACACCCAAACAAACTGCAAAATTTGTGGATCAACTGTGGATTTCGCTGGCGGCCATCGTTGCGCGTTTCCGATACTAGATATATGACCGGAGCAATCAACAATCTCGCTTCAAGTCTTGCTGGCACACCAGCTTCGAGCAATGCTGCTTCACGCAATAAGCAGGCAGAAGATTCCGATAAGGCGCGCCGTCGTGGGCGTGGCTTTGACCAGTTCCTCGCGAGCGTCGAGCATGTCGAGCAGATCGATGCTGTCCGCACTCTTGCGGATGCTGATCAAGAGGAAGCGAACGAGGATCGTCAGGAACACCAGATCGGTTACAACGCTCAAGGCAGCCGACGCGCATCGAGCGACGGCTCTCCGAACCTCGACCTCAACGCCTGATCCAGTTCATCCCGAGCTCAATATAAAACGCCTCCGATTCGGAGGCGTTTGTTTTCGGATTTCGGATTGGCTTACTTGCCGGTAAAGAACTTCTTGACCGAGTGCACTGTGGCGCTTCGTCCGATCGCAGCGATCGACTCGGTCAGCGGGATGCCCTTGGGGCAGACCTTGACGCAGTTCTGTGCGTTCCCGCAGTCCTGGATCCCGCCGGGACCGGTGAGGGTGTCCATGCGTTCGTCCTTGAGTCGCTTGCCCGTGCCGTGCTCGTTGAAGAGCCGTGCTTGCGAGATCGCTTGCGGACCGATGAAGCTGATCTCCCATTGGTCCTCGTGGTCCTTCTTGATGAACTGAGGGCACGCATCGAGGCAGCAGCCGCAGGTCATGCACTCGGAGAGCGCGTAGCGCATCTGCTGGTGGTCGTGGTCTTCTTGTGGTCCCGCGCCGAGGTTGTACGTGCCGTCGATCGGGACCCACGCTTTGACGCGTTCGAGCGCGTTGAACATACGCGTGCGATCAACCCAGAGGTCACGGATGACCGGGAACTTGGTCATGGGCTCGAGGACGACCTCGTCGCCTTCACGCGGAGCGTACTCATCGATGAGGCACGAGCAGGACTGACGCACGCGTCCGTTTATGACCATCGTGCATGCGCCGCAGACTTCTTCGAGACAGTTGGAGTCCCAGACGACCGGCGTGGTCTCTTTGCCATCGGTCGTGACCGGATTGGCCGCGATCCACTTGAGACACGAGATCACGTTTGATCCCGTCTCGGTCGGGACTTTGAACGACTCCCAGCGCCAGGGTTTGCCAGGACCATCACAGCGTTTGATCTTGAAGATCACACTGCGTCCTTCCACAGCAACGGCGCGGTTCGCCTTGCGTTCTTCGGCTCCGATGATGCTTGCTTGAGCGGCTCCCATGTGTTCGTTCCTTTCGAGGGCGATGGGTCGTAAACAACCAGTGCTGCTGATTATGCGTTCGCTGGTTCAGGGGTCTTGGATTCAGCTTTCTCAGGTGCGGTCTTGCCGTAGGTGCGTGGACGCAGCTTGACCAGACCCGCTTTGACCGGAACGAACTCGATGTCCGACTTCCCGGTGCTTGGATTAAACTTGGCAACGGATGCCTTCCAGAACTTCTCGTCGTCGCGCTCCGGGAAGTCCGTGCGGTAGTGGCTGCCTCTGGATTCTTCACGCAGCAGACCGGCTTTGGCGATCGCTTCCGCGAGGATCAGCATGTCCCCCACTGTCCGCGTGAAGCTCAGGGACTGGTTGGTCCACATCGCGCCGTCTCCGAGCTCAACGTTCTTGTATCGTTCGGAGAGCTCGTCGATCTTCTCGAGACACTTCTGGAGTCCCGCTCCGGTTTTCACCACTGTGGACTGGTTGTTCATGATCTCGCCGAGCTCGAACGCGATCTGGTACGGGTTGTTGTCGCGGTTCCCCGAGCCCTTACTTGTTGACGCGAGCAGCGCGTCGTGCTTGTCCTGCTCGACCTTCACCGCCGCGTCGTACACAGACTGATCAACATCAGCCGACGCAGGTGTGCTCTCGTCACGGATGTAGTTGACCACCGAAACACCGTTGCACAGACCATCGAAGATACAGCTCAGCAGCGCGTTGGCTCCGAGTCGTGTCGCGCCGTGGTACGCGAAGTTGACCTCTCCGAACGCGTAGAGGCCGTTGATGTTGGTCATCGCGTTGTTGTGCGCGCCGATGGTGAGGCCGTGCCCCTGCTCGGAACCGACCGGGATCGGATTCCCGGGCTTGTGCTCCGGCATCGGTTCATCAGGTTTGTAATCCCCAGGCGTGTAGGTCGTCCACAGCCCACCCATCGAGTAGTGGACCGCTGGGAAGATCTTCATTGGAGTGAAGCGAGGGTCTTCCCCGGCGAACTTCTCGTAGATGTCGAGGATGCCACCGAGTTTCTCCGTGAGGTACTCTGGGTCTTTGTGGGTCAGATCGAGGTAGACCTGGTTCTGTCCGTTGATACCCATGCCGTCATTCACACAGACGTCAAAGATCTCGCGCGTCGCGATGTCACGCGGGACGAGGTTCCCGTATTTGGGGTAGCGTTCTTCGAGGATGTAGTAGCGTTCATTCTCTGGGATGTCGTTGGGCTTTCGAGTGTCGCCCTTCTTCGCGGGAACCCAGACGCGTCCGCCCTCGCCGCGTGCGGACTCGGACATGAGTCGACACTTGTCAGCGCCAGGGATCGCGGTTGGGTGGACCTGGATCATCTCGGGATTGCCGTACCACGCGCCCGCTTGGTAGCAGCGCGACGCGGCACCACCGGTGCATATGACGGAGTTGGTGGACTTACCGAACACCAAGCCGCACCCCCCGGTCGCCATGACGACCGCATCGGCGCGGAAGCTGCGGATCTGCATCGTCCGCATGTCCTGTGCAACAATACCCACCGCTCGCTTGTCCTCGCCCTCGCCTTGCGTAATGGGGTAGAGGAACTCCCAGTAGTTGTACTCCGTGACCTTGCCCTCGCTGACGAAGCGTCGGTTCTGTTCGTCGAGTGCGTAGAGGAGCTGCTGACCAGTCGTCGCGCCGGAGAAGTGGGTCCGCTTAAAGAGCGATCCACCGAAGAGGCGCAGGTCGCGGTAGCCCTCGCTGGAGCGGTTGAACGGGACCCCCATTCGATCGAGCAGGTCGATGATCTTGGGCGCCCAGTTGGTCATCTCGAGGACGGGGTGCTGGTCGTTGAGGAAGTCGCCTCCGATGAGGGTCTCGTCGAAGTGCTGGTACTCGGAGTACCCCTGCTGACGCGCGACCTCGTTGCATGCGTTGATGCCGCCCTGGGCGCACACGGAGTGCGAGCGTTTGACAGGGACCATGGAGAAGAGATCGACGGGCACGCCCGCTTCGGCGATGCGAATCGACGCGGCTAGTCCGGCCAATCCACCTCCGACGACGATGACTCTTTGTTCGCTCATTTGGATTCCTCGATTCGTCTCTTGTCAATCAGTCTGTGTATCTGGAGTTCGATGGACTCAGCCCTCTGGATCCACCTCAGCGGTCTGGAGCGTGTGGTCATCAGATCGGGTGTGGAGGTCGAGCTCCTCGGCTGGGAGCTCGTGCGAGCCGTGGAGCGATGCCTCGATCGCTTGCGCCTCGTCGTAGTCGATCATCATCGCGCCAGCGAGAGCGCCCCAAGAAGCGAACATGAGTCCCGCACCGATCGCGGCACAGACGTAGCCCCACTTCTTCTGAGCGTGCTCGGACACTGTCAATCCCCAAGTGATCGCGGCGGTCCACAAGCCGTTGGCAAAGTGGAAGACCAGCAGCGAGACACCAACGAAGTAGAAGATCGAAACGATCAACCCCGCGGCAGTCCATCCCTCGGTCGATCCCTGCAGAGCCGCGGCGAGTGTCGAGGCGCTGTACTCATGCGACCATTTGGTGCCGTTGGGGATCAGGAAGGTCCATCCCCAGCGGAGGGTCGCGACGTGGTAGAAAATGAACGCGATCCCGAAGTATCCCGAGAGACGCTGGAGCGTGTAGCGGAAGTTGTCCTGATGCTTGTAGCGTGGGAGATTACCCTGTCCACCGATCGCGTAGTAGAAACCAAGAATTGAGTGGAACGCGATCGACAACCAAAGGGTGACCTCGATCAGGAACAGGTGCGGAACCTGTGTGTTGATCCATGTGACTTCGTGCGCGAAGTACTGGACGCCGCCTTCGGAGATATTGAGCCCCTCAGCGCCGCCGCGCCCTTTGAGCGCGAACCAGCCCCACAGGAGTGATGAGTTGGTGACGAGGTGAGCGATGAGGAAGACACCGATCGGGAGGATGCCGGACAGCGAATGGAGTCGGCGGATCAGGAACTGGTGTCGTTGCATGAAGCTTTGGTTTGTGCTCACGGCTTGTTGCTCCGGAGGGCTTGAGATTCGACTTCAGTTGTATTATCGGCGTTCAGGGGTCCTGAACACCAAACGAGCGCGATCCGATCGGATCACACTCCGTCGGGAGAAATCTTGAGGTCAGGCATTCCCCCAGCTGCGGGGGTCTGTCCCATCTGTTCGAGCGTGCCGTCCTGAGAGGCTTGCGCGACGGCTTTGGACACCTCGACAAACTGATGCTGGAGCTCCGCGATGGTCTGTGTGAGCATCGTGGACTCTTCATCACTCAGATTGCCTTTGGTCTTCTCTTCGACAACGCTCAGCAGATCGATGTTCAGACGCGCGACATCCAGCGAGACCATCGCTCGGCCAGTCTGGTCTGGGAACGCTCCCATGTACATCAATGCTTGCGTCGCGAGCATCGAGATGAGTTCTTTGAATCCGAGCTTCTCGGGGAGTCCCGAGGATTCCGCGGCTTTCTGAGCTTTTTCCTGCTCCTGAGCCGCGAGTTTCGCTTTCTCGGCTTGTGCGGACGACTTCCAGTCGTCATCGACGATAATCTTAGGTTGATCAGAGTCGGTCATTCGGTGCTTCCTTTATTGTTGGTGTATGCTAGGACATGAAACGGAGATTGAGGTTGGATTTACGCTTCACTGACATCACATTGTCGTCGCTTTCTCAACGCTTTTCCCGCGGATCATCCGCGGCCGCTCCCGCACTGCTCGGTCTTGCCCTCCTCGCGGGTTGCAGCGGTCAGAAGATCCAAGGCAACAAACACAAGAACCCCACCGAAATCGGGATGAGCGACTTCCGCGCCGAACCCGGCACGACCACGAGCGCCCAGTCCAATCAGCCGCAGAATCAACAGGAAACTTCAACCGAGCTTGCTGCGACCGAGTCTCAATCAACCGATTCCACGACTCCACTGGGACAACCAACAAACCAACCCAACCTGACCCGCCAGCCGATCACCAGCGGCAACGACGGGCTTGAGTTCGTCGATGCGAAGGTCGGCGACATCAACGGGCACCCCATCTACGTCTCGAGCTTCTTTGAACCAATCGAGGATCGTCTGATCGCGATCGGAAAGGACATGGAACTCGGACGCTGGCGCCAAGAAGCGGGTGAGATCATCAACTCACGCCTCAACAGCATCATCTACGACGAGCTCCTCCGCGCCGAAACGATTGCCGCGCTGACACCACAGCAACGCGTCGGACTCCAGTCGTTCCTCAAGGATTTCCGCTCCAACGTGCTCTCGGAGAACCTCGGGAGTGCTCAGCTCGCCAACCGTCGCTACCTCGAAGAGCAAGGCATCACGCTCGACGAAGCACTCCGTCAGCAAGAGCTCGACACACTCGTCGGACTGACGCTCTACCAAGAAATCAACCGGCGAATCAACATCTCCTGGCGTGACATCAAGCAGCGCTATGAGCGTGACATCGATCGCTACCAACCCGATCCGACGATCACGCTGCAGGTGATCCGTGTCCTTGAACCCGAGGGCGAGCTGGTCGATTCGATCACGGAGCGCCTGAACAGCGGCGAGGACTTCGGTGAGATCGCGGCATCACAAACCAACACCTTCAATCGCGACACGCAAGGGATCCTGGAGGTCCAGCTCGACGGCGAGTTTACTGAGACCGCGTTTTTCCAGATCGATGTGCTCAACGAAGCCGTGCATTCGCTGTCGCTTGGAGAGTGGACCGGACCGGTCTCGCTCGGGAACGCGAACTTCTGGATCCTCTATGCCGATCGTGTGCAGGACTCCAGAACACTCTACGAAGCGCAGCTTGAGATCCACCGCGAGCTCACGCAAGAACGACGCGCCGAAGAACGCAAGGCGTACCTAAGTGACCTCATCGAGCGTGCGCGAGTTTCGAGCGCCGAGGAAATCCTTTACCGCCTGCTATTTATCGCTGAAAGACAATACGGGCCAGCAAGGTGAACGCGATCTCGCGCATCCTTGCTCGGATTGCTGGCGCGTCCAAGGAACAATCCGTGTGGGTCCGCGGCGAGCGAGCCGCGGCTCGGCACATGAAACGCAACGGATACCGCGTCCTCGCACACAACCTAAGACTGGGATTTGGCGAGATCGACCTCCTCTGCGAAGACCCCAAGTCCCGCTGCGTTATCATCGTCGAGGTGAAGGCACGACTCAAACAACACGACGACACGCGGCAGATCGATCCGGAAGCCAATATCACCGCCGCGAAAAAATCGAAGCTCCGATCACTCGCAAGCGCGATCATGAAAAAAGACACATACCGCGATCGCCCGATTCGGATCGATGTGATCGCTGTGGTCTTTGAAGAGGGACGAACAGAGCCGATCGAGCTCCGGCATTATCAATCCGCGGTGTGAACTTCCGAGTGCATCACGCTCGTGGGTTTGAGCGAGCCGCGGAACTTCGCTTCGAGCTTTGTTTCTTCGAGGAGATCGGGATCGATCTGCGAGGGGATGATGAGCGAGAACATCGACCCCGCGCCGATCTGCGATTCAAGCTGGATCTCGCCTTGCAGGAGTCGTGTGAGTTCCGAGACAATCGCGAGCCCCAGCCCAGTCCCGGCGTGCACGCGAGTGTGCCCCGAATCGACCTGCTGGAACTTATCGAAAATCCGCTTCTGATCCTCGGGACTGATCCCCTCGCCGTTGTCGATCACGGAGACTCGCAGACTGTCGCTCCCCGTCTCGTCGTCAGGAAGACGCTCGGCGCGGAGGGTGATCTCTCCAGGGACCCCCGAATCGGTGTCGCCTGTGAACTTCACCGCGTTGGAGAGCAGGTTGAAGATAATCTGCTGGAACTTCTTCGCGTCCGTCTCGATCAGCGGGATGTCGTTGTCCAGATCAAGCTTGACCTGGATGTCCTTCTTCCGCGCCAGCGGATGGATGAGCCCGACAAGCGCCTGACAGGTATCCGCGACATTCATCGGCGCGATGTTGAGCTCGACGCGTCCCGCTTCGATCTTCGCCATCTCCAGCAGCGACTCGATCATCTCCAGCAAGGTCCTGCCCGCGGAGACGATGTTCACCAGATACCGCTCGCGTTTGGACATCTCGTCTGCGTCGTAGCCCGGAGGTGGTTCGGAATCTTCCGCCGCGACCGCGATCTCCTTGCGGACGATCTCCAGCAGCAGCTCCGCGAATCCGATGATCGCGTTGAGCGGGGTCCGCAGCTCATGGGACACACTCGCGAGGAACTCACCCTTGAGGCGAGCGGACTCAAAGAGTGCGACGTTCGCTTGCGCCAGTTCTGAGAGCTTGATGTCCATCGCCGCGTTGGCGCCACGGAGCTGGTCCTGCTGGCGCTGGAGCTCGGTAAGCATCAGGTTGATCGTCTCAGCGAGTTCCTCGAACTCGTCACCCGTCGCGATCTTGGAGCGTGTATCGAGGTTCCCGTCGCGGACCTTCTCAGCGGTTTTCTGGAGCGAGAGCACAGGACGGATGATCAGTCGTTCGGTGATCCACGCGAAGACCACCAGCGCCACCGCGAGCACGACGACCCCCGCCGCGAAGACGTAGAGCAGGTTGACGACCATGAGCCAGCCCGCGCCTGCGGATTTGTGTTCGAGCATGACGACGCCGAGGATCTGCGCGTTCTCATCGCGGATGACGTGCGCGTAGCGGTACAAGCGATTCCATCCGTCCCAGTCCGCGTCGAAGTACTCGACCTTGTTCGTGGAACGCTCGAATCGTGTCATCGCGCGATCCAGGAACGGCGATTCTTCGCGGATAAGCCGCGCCTGAGCGGGAGTCATCGAGGTAATCACCGCCCCCCCCACATCGATCGGCTTGCCTGATTGAGCGTGATCCCCCAGACTCCAGGTCGCGTAGACCGATCGCGCTAGCTCCCGCTCTCCTGAGCCTACAAGCCCGTTCATCCGCAGCAGCGGCAGCGAAAGCGCGATCGTGATAATCAGCGCCGAGGCGGCTCCGAACAGCAGCAAGCACTTGCTCGCGAGCGAGAGGTCCACAAACCAAGCTTTGATATCATCAATCGTGGTCACAGAGTCGAGTGTATCACCAGTTGCCGTCTTGGGTTGGGTACAAACCGTTGGGATTCGGGTAGATCCACGCGTACACTCCCTGTCCTATGACGAGCAAATCCGTCTATCTTGAAACCTTCGGATGCCAGATGAATGAGCTGGACTCCGAACTCGTCGCCGGCTCCCTCGGCGGGATGGGCTATCGCTTCACCGCAAACGCGGACGAGGCGGATATCGTCCTCTACAACACCTGCTCCGTCCGCGAGCGCGCCGAGCAGAAAGTCTGGTCCCGGCTCGGAGAGATGAAGCATCGCAAAAAGGACCAGCCCGACCTCGTCGTCGGCGTCCTCGGATGCATGGCCGAGCGGGACGGCAAGAACATGATCGCCAAAGCGCCGGTCGTTGACATCATGTGCGGCCCCGCTGAGCTCGACAAACTCCCGCAGCTCATCGACAACGCGGTCCGGACCAAAGCATCGCTCATCGAGTCCGATCCCGAGGTCGCGATCCGCAGATCCGCAAAGCAGGTCGCGTTGCAAGGGAACGCGTCGAGAAGATCCTCGACACTCGCCGCCGCTGGAGACTCGCTCGAGTCGCTCGATCTGGGACGCATGATCTCACCCGTTGATTTCGACGGACGACGCTCGGCATATGTCCGCATCACGCGCGGCTGCAACAAGTTCTGCACCTACTGCGTCGTCCCACACACACGCGGCGCCGAGATCCACCGTCCACCTGAGCACATTATCGACGAGATCAAATCCCTCGCCGATACCGGCGTGATCGAGATCACACTCCTCGGACAGACCGTCAACCACTACCGCTTCGAGCATGATTCCGCTGTGACTGTGGATGGCGTCGTCCAGCCGCAGAAGGGACGGACCTACAAGGGATCGCACAATCGTGATGCATTCGCGGGAGCGAACACCACAACCTTCGCGGACCTGCTCTATCGGATCCACGAAGAGGTCCCGGCGATCCAGCGCCTGCGCTTCGTCACGAGTTATCCCCGAGATTTCGGCGACGATGTGCTGCAGGTCATCCGCGATTGCCCGCGGATCTGTAGGTTTATCCACGTCCCGGCCCAGACCGGATCCAACCGCATGCTCAAGATGATGAATCGTGGTCACGACATCGAGGAGTACTACGAGTTCATCCAGCGCTGCAACGAGTACCTGCATCAGCCTGAGATCGGACGCCCGCTCATGCTTGGGGGGGACATCATCGTCGGATTCCCAACCGAAACCGACGAAGATCACGAGCTAACCAAGGAGCTTCTCGTTCGCAGCCGCTATAAAAACTGCTTCATCTTCAAGTACTCCCCGCGTCCCGGCACCGTCGCGTACGACAAAATCCCGGACGACATCCCCAACGAGATCAAACGCATCCGCAACAACGAGCTGCTGGACCTGCAGAACGAGATCTCCGACTCCATCGCTCAAGAGCAAGTCGGAGGGGAGTTCGATGTCTTCGTCGAGGGACTCAGCCGGCGCGAGCACAAACGACGAGGCACCGACGTCAAGCCGGGCTCAGGGATGGTCGGGATCACCATCGGAGGAGCAGCGCCGCAGATGCAGAGCGCCATCCTCGACTCCACAGACCACGGCCCAACAGCACAGCTCTCAGGACGCACCGACGGCGACCTCATCGTGTTCTTCGATGTCCCAACTGAGGGCGTCGTCCCGCCGAGCGATTACATCGGGAAGATCGTCAAGGCACGCATCACCGACGCTGACAAACTCTCGCTCAACGGCGAGCTCGTGGACTCATGAGGTGTTCATTTGCGCGACGAGCAGTTTCATATTGACCGAATCAGAAATGCTCGCGATCATTTGATAAATCGCCGGGCTCAGCTCATCGATCAGATCAACAATGTCTTCCGTCATGTCTCACGAGATGGTGGAATATCCATCCGAGAAGCTCACGTAATCGATGACTATGGATCTGATGAAGAACGACAAGCCGCACGAGCAGAAGAAACAGACTCGCACTGGTCTGATATAGATGTCGAAACTCTCGACCCAGGTGGATCCGCACTTTCGTTTGTAGACCCAATCGGATTCAGATATTACCTCCCAGCGTACATGGTGTACACACTGAGATCCGGCTATGGTGACGTGCTCGGCGAAGAAAACGTCGATTCGAACATCTTTGGAAGCACAATTTTCAATCTCAATTCTTCCGCACTCAGGAATCAAGATCATATTGATCATCGCCGGAACTACTACGCACTCTTTACGGCACAAGAGCGGACCTGCATCGCACGATTCTTAGCCTTTGATGCGGAGTGTTGTGTGTTTGATTACGAATCTGGCTCTATTGAGGCACTCAAGAGTGACTGGATCGATGCTCTCCCACATATGGAACTGAAGCATCTGAAATCCATCTGGCCAGAAATGTTCGACTAAGACTCATCCATCCGCTCGCGAGCACGCTTCTTCGCGGCCATCAGCGAGCTGAGTTCTTCAAGGTCCTCTTTGTCCTCCTGCACGATCGTCGGCTTGGCGCTGGGTGCGGGATAGCGACGCCGCACAGGTTCCAGGTCGATCTGCACGCTTGGCTGAGTCCGTTTCGTGCGCTTTGAGAGCCCTTCGAGCTGATCGGCGCGAACGGCACGCGTCGCTGCGATCGTTTCCTCTCGCGCCTGAGCGACCCAGCGGTCCCACGCGACCCTCCGAGCGCCAAGATCCAGCAGGAACAGCACGAACCCCGCGACGAGCATCCCCCACCACATGGATTCGTAGCTCGATACCTCCGCGATCCCCTCGCGAGAGTACAAGTCCGATGCTTGATCGATCGCAAGCACGCGCCCGCCGGATCGCTGAGCGATCGATTCAAGTGCCGCTCGATCCGAACGCAGCGCATCAAACTCGCGCTGGTCGTCGATATGCACCGCGCCGATCGTCGGACGGATGGGTTTGCCCTCCCGTGTCGGAGTCGCGACGATGACGTGGTCTCCCGATGGCACCGAATCAACCAACGACTCGTAGCGTCCCGGACCGACCTGGATCATGTCGATCGTCTGCGTCGAAGCGCCATCGGCGAAGACCTTCGCTTGGATGTTGAGCCCGTCGATCGGGACGCCGTTGTCGTCGATCGCGGTGTATCCGATTGCTAACCCTGATCCCGATTGATCGATCGACAGCTCCCCCACTCCCGGATCCGCGGCCCTCGCCGTCCACGTCGCGAGGTGTCTCCAGAATCGATCAAAAGATTCAGACCCGGCCCACTCTTGCGCCCAGTCCGAAACGTTGCTCGTAAAGACCGCAACGCGACCAAGCTCGATCTGATGTCCCGCGAGGATCGGTTCGCCTTGCTGACTGACGATCGGGACCATGACGCGCGGATCATCCGTTTTAAACTCTGTCAGCACCAAGCCGCTCAGCTGCGGGATCGAGCTCGAACCCGAATCAATCAGCATCGGAGACGTCCGCTCGACAATCGCGGGAGTCACCACCCCCTCGCGGATCATCGGACGGCGGAGCACACGCACCGCTTTGAGGAAAATCCGAGGCAGCACCGCGGGATTCACAACTCGGTAGTACACCCCTCCCGAGTCCGTCGCGATCAATCGCATTGTTTCCTCGTCCGCCTCGTCGCCGATGGTGATCGTCGAGACCTTGATCCCGTCCAATCGCAGCTCATTGGCAATCAACGGCAGCTGCTCAGAATCCTGTGACTCGCCGTCGGAGAGCACCACGACATGCTTGGTCTTGGATTCCACGCTCAGCAGCTGCTCCCGCGCCATCCGCAGCGCCGGCGCGAGGTTGGTCCCCCCTCCAGAGCTGATCGAGTTGATTTTCTCTTGCGTGACCTTCGAATCATCGTTCTTCGTGATCGGCACCACCAGTCGAGGCGATCCCGAGAACGCGATCACGCCGATCATGTCCGTGGGATCGAGCACCTCGATCGCGCTCGCAGCGCTGCTATTAGCAACCGCTTGCTGGGATCGTGATGATCCGAGCACCGGACGCTTCATCGACCCCGACGAGTCCAGCACCAGCATCACCGCGGCGTGCGTCGTCACCACATCATCAGGAATCTCAAGATCCAGAGGCAGCAAATCAGCAATCAACGTATCACTCGATCCGCTTGTGTTTCCAAATCCGCTGATGTCATCGATCCCCGCGTTCCAGCCTCCGGCGCCGAGCGCCTCGTATCCGCCAATAAACACCAGACCACCACCGAGCGTGCGGACGTAGTCATCGAGTGTCGATTCGATCCCCTGCCCCAACGCATCGCGAGGCGTGTTGACCAGCACCACCAGATCAAACGGCTCCAACCCCAGCAAGTCCGTCGGGACCTCCGCGGGCGACATCGGCTCGATCGACCATCGCGCCGCTTCGAGTGTTAGGATCAACGCTCGTGCATCAGCGTCGATGTTGCTGGACACCACCAGAGCACGCCCGTGCTCGCTTGTCAGTGTCAACGCGGTCGATTCGTTGTTGAGCAGGTTCCGATCCGCGATCGCCCCCCCGCTCCCATCTCGCTCCGGCTCCCACACCGCTCGCACTCGATGGACGCGCCCAGATCCTACAGGGACTGTCAATGCGATTGGTTCCGTCCCGCCTTTGAGCGCCAGCGGCAGACCACCTGAGGGGGTGCTCGGATCCAGATTCACCGTCGCGCCGTCGACAATAATCCGGAGCGTGCCATTGGACGGCCCGGTCGATCGCAGCGTGACTCGCACCGGCATGAGCGATTCGGGTTTGACCCTCGCTGGGACTTCGACGCTCTCGACCACGACCTCGTTCTCGACGCGATACTCGATCGGGACCACATCAACAGGCACATGGAGCGCGAGCTGATCCAATCCGGCATTGGTGGACACGCCGTCCGAAATCAGCACGAGTCTTCCCTTGGAATCCGCCGGGATCAGCGACTGCGCCCTGCGGATCGCAGACGCGATATCCGTCCCATCCGCTTGCGGGATCTCAAAGGACACATCACCCAGCAGTCCAACCGATCGTGGGGACGTCACCATCGACGGCGCGCCGTTGAACGCGAGAATCCCGAGCTGATCATCATCGAGATGCTCAGCCGCTCCCTTCGAGAGAAACCCCAGCGCCGCGGAGGGGACGCTGATCGGGAAACCGTCGTCATCAACACCCAGATCCGCGTATCCCTGCACCGATCCCGAGACATCAACCAGAGCGATCACGGTCATCCGATCCGAATGCGACACGCGCTGCAGTCCAGCGAGCGCCAGCGCGATGCAGATGAAAGCCGTGAGCCGAGCAGTGACGATGACCACGCGCCGATTGGTCGGGAGTCCACGGAGCACACCCCATCCGATCGCTGCGACGATGAGCCCGACGAGCGAGAGCAACATCCAGATCGGCTGGTCGAGGATCACGTTCATTCGGACGATCCCGTCGGCGCCGGCGCATCTTCGCCATCACTCGATGGAGCGATCTGCTTGGCGCGTTCATCGAGCTGCTGGAAGTACCTGCGGATCACGTCGCGGTATCGACGCGGGATGCGCCGATCATCGACCTGCTCCCTCGCGTCTTTCGCGGCATCACGGAACCGACGAGCCGTGGATGACTCATTGCTCGGCGCCCGCTGCTGCTCTTGATCTGGGTTGTACCACTCCCCGATCGGTGTCGCGTTTTCATCCGCTCGGGACTGCTCATCGGCCGCTTGGACAGGAACGTACTCAGAAGCGCTGTCATCCGCTGTCCCGTTGTCACTCCCGAAGCGCGAATCCCCCGCCGCGCTCCCCGAGCGCCCCTCATTGGATTGGCTCGGTTGATTCTCTCCCGGACTCGTCGGCGATGATGCGTCCTCGGATGGACGATCCACCTGCTCCCCCGGCTCTTGTCCGGGTTGCTGGCCGGGTTGTTGGCCTGGTTCTTCCCCCGGTTCTTGAATTTGCTGTTGGTCAGGCTGTTGATTCGATTGATCGCTTTGCTGCTGATCTTGATTGCGCTCCAAGTTCTCGAGCTGCTCGCGCAATCGCTCTGAGATCTGCCGATCCTGCTCCGCCCCATCGGAGCGACGCTGCGCCTCCTCGAGCATCTTGCGGAGTCTGGAATCGGGACGAACATCCGAACCCTCGCCCGGACGCTCTTGCGATTGCTGCTGCCCCGGCTTGTCAGTCGGCTGGTTTGTCTGTTGATCGGAATCTTGTTCGGATTGCTGCTCGCCTTGGCGTTGCTGGGGCTGTTCTTGTCTTTGATCTTGCCCTTGTTCTTCTCTCTGCCCTTGGTTCTGCTCTTGTCCCTGTTCTTGGGATTGGGCAGGTTGCTGCTCGGTTTGGCCAGCATCGTTCTGGGTCCCCTGCTCCTCTTGCTGCTCCTCACCATCGCCCTCTTCGGACTGAGGCTGTTGCTCTGGATTCTCTCCCCGATTCCCATCCTGATTCTGTTCCTGCTGATCCTGAGATTGCTCGGGATTTGGTTCCCGCTCGCGCAGGTCCCTCGCCTGCTCTTTGAGGGCCTCGGACATGTCTTCAGGGGTCGGCCCACCAGCATCGCGTTCTTGTTCGGGACGCGATTCTGGTTCTCGTTCTGGGTCAGGTTGCTGAGCAGGGTCTTGATCTTGTTGGTCAGGAGCGTCACTTTCGCTTGGTTGCAAATCTTCTTGTTCGAGCGCTCGTGCGAGTGATTCGAGGTCCTCCGCTGCTTGTTGGCGCTGAGCATCCGTCATCGAATCGAGTCGATCTGCGAGTTCATCGAGTTCTTGAGCCGCCTCTTCGAACTCTCCCTCCGCGAGGCGCTCGCGGAATCGGTCCAGCTCCGAATCCTCTGAAAGCGATTCCGACTTGAGCGCATCGAGGCGATCCTTGAGCGCTTGATCTTCCTGACGCTGCTGCTGGGAACGCTCGTCCAGCTCATCGGACAATCGCTGCACCCTCGACTCCGCGAGTGCTTTGGTCGATTCCGGATCAGGCGATGGTCGCTCGCCCAAACTCTCCTGCGAGAGCTCTTCTTCGAGCGATTCGAGGTCCTCGAGTGCTTCCTGAATAAGTTCATCCTCGTCATCAAGACCGCCCGCGATTTCTTCGATCTGCTCCTGCTGCTGCTGGATCTGCTCTTTCGCATCCGCGAGTTGGATCGGTGTTGCTTGATTCGTTTGAACCCCATCCCCTGTCCGCTCCG
The DNA here is from genome assembly GCA_965250055.1 of Phycisphaerales bacterium. Taxonomy (GTDB): domain Bacteria; phylum Planctomycetota; class Phycisphaerae; order Phycisphaerales; family UBA1924; genus UBA1924. The sequence goes on from OZ252285.1 coordinate 1,632,592, forward strand.
AGATCAAGAACCCAGCCGTGATGCATAGCGCGATCAGCAGCACGCTCCATCCCATCCGAGCGCGATGCCGAGGATCGATCGTGTTCCCTGGGATCGGAACCCCCGCCGCTTCGCTCTCCGCGGCTTGGATCGCGAGCATCGAAAACTCAGTGTCCGCTCCCTTGCTCGTCACCAGTTCCATCGCGGAGCGGAACCGGCTCTGCGATCTGGTCTGTTCATCGATCCACCCAGCCGCGGTGAGTTGATTCGATCTCCCGGCCCACGCAGCGACCGCGCCGTGCAAAGCACAGAGCACGACACTCCCCACCAGCGCCCACCACCACTGCGAGAATCCAAAAAACCAGCGAGTGGCTGCCGTGACCAGAATCGCTCCAACCATCCAGTATGGCATCACCCCCACCACACCTGCCAACCACGCTCGCAGAAACAACACCCGCGCCGCGCGATGCGCCAGCGAGGATGTCCGCGGGATCATCTGATCGGAAGATGTGGAGAGCGGAGAGTTCATGTCTGATTCTACAAACAACGAGCGTCCAAGGTTCGACCTATCGTGGTGTATGGAACACTTTCAGCACGCAATGAACCAACTCCTGGATGCACAAACACTCGATCGCGACACGAGCAGAGGCGTGTTTACTGATATTCTCGAAGGAAAGCTCAATGATTCACAGATCGGTGCCGTGCTGACGGGGCTCGCGATGCATCATCCGACCAGCGACGAGCTGACCGGAGCTGCCCAAGCGATGCGTGAGCAGGTCACCCGCGTGGACTACGCACGCGAGCCGGGATCGGTGCTTGTCGATACCTGCGGCACTGGAGGCGCTCCCAAAACCTTCAACGTCTCCACGGCCGCTGCGATTGTCCTTGCAGGGGTCACCCCACATACACAGTCCCCCATTACTCGGATCCAGGTCGCCAAGCACGGCAACCGATCACGAACCGGACGAGGATCCGCGGAAGTCCTCATCGCTCTTGGGGTCAACGTCGATGCATCCGTCGAGACCCAATCCAAGTGCCTCAGCGAAGCGGGTGTGTGCTTCTGCTTTGCGGTCAACCACCATCCGGCGATCAAGCACGCGATGCCGACGCGCCGCTCGCTCGCGTTCCCGACGCTCTTTAACGCGATCGGTCCGCTGACCAACCCCGCCGGCGCGGACTGCCAGCTCATCGGTGTGTACAAAGACGAACTCGTTGAACCGATGGCGCAAGCACTCCTCAACCTCGGGACCAAACGATCGATGGTCGTCCACTCAACTGATGGGCTCGACGAACTCTCGACCACTGCGCCGTGCCGAGTGATCCACGCTGCTGATGGTCAGCTCCGCGAAGAGATCATCGACGCGACACAGCTCGGGCTTTCAAATGCCTCTATCGACGACGTCCGTGCAAACGATGTCGAGCACAGCGCTCAGATCGTCCGCTCGATCGTGGACAATGAGCAGAGCCTATTCGCGGAGATGACGCTGCTGACCGTCGCCGGCGGATTGATTGTCGCTGGAGTCTGCGACGAGTTCAGCCAAGGAATCGAGCTTGGACGTGCATCACTCGCTTCAGGAAACGCACGCAAGGCCCTCGAATCACTGGTCTCGATCTCGAATCAATAACTCAGAGGAACAACTCAACCTGTTAATCAGGGAACGCTCTGAAGCCGTTGTTCTTCATGAGCGTGAGCAGCGCCGGGACCGTGTCCTCGTCGATGGACATCGTCGTATGGAACGGCTGCGTCACGACGATCAGTTGCAAATCACTCGTCTCCGGATCAGACGCGACGAGCATGACCGCATCGGTATCGGATTGCTGCTCAATCCAGGCGCGTGTGCGGACGATGAGTTCATCGGAATCGCTCGGGATCGCGCCCAGTGTGTTTCGGTAGTCCGCGAGCATCTCGATCACTTCCTCGCCAGCACCTGCGCCGAGATCGCCGTAGGTATCCAGTCCATGATCGTTGAGCACTGTGAGTCCCGCGAGCATGTGACCCCGGACCTCTGGATCGATCGCGTTGGTGTTGTGCGTGATGACCATCGCGTTGGCATCCACCATCGGGAGTTCGTGCGGGAACTCCGCGATCGGTGTCATCGGAGGCATCGGGCTGTGAGCCTCGGCGTGATTGATCGAGCGTCCCTCATCGACCGCTTTGAGCACAAACGCGCCGAGTCCGAGCAGGATCGCGACACCGAGAACCCCCGCAAAGACCACGCCGGGTCCTGGATTGTTCTTATACGCCGCGGAGTTCTTGCGCACGCCTGTGCGGCGCTGCGAAGCGCGATTCCGCATCGCCTGAGCGCGAGCGCGTGCGTTCTTGACCTGCTCCTTCGCTGAAGCGCGATCCCCGACAGGGACCATGCTTCGGCGTGATTCCATCTTATCGACCTGCGCAAACGGCCCCTGCTCGCCGATCCCTGCCGTGACGACAAAGCCGGATGTGCCTTTGTTCCCACGCTTGGGTTGCTCGGACTTTCCAGTGACGCGGTATTTCCCGGTCCACCATCCGACGAGATCCACGTGCGGACGCGCCACGCGCTGACCAGCATTCCCCGCCGCGGGAGTCACGCGTGGTGGTACAGGAGACGCGGCCTTGGGAGTCTCGGACTGCGCAAACGGAGCACCGTATTCCGGCATCGGTTCCGGGATCGGATCGGGTTCCACATTGTCCCCGATCTTCACGCTCGGAAGATCCGCAGGTTTGACCTTGAACGGATCTTCAGCGGTCATCACCACACGCAAATCCGCGAGCATTGCGGTCGCGCTTGGGTAACGACGGTCGTACTCCGCCATCGCGCGGCGAACGATCCAGCGGAGCGCCTCTGGACAACGCTTGGTGATCTGCGACAATCCGGAGTGTGCCGGGAATGAGTTCTCGACCATCGAGTACAGCACGGCACCAGCCGCATACACATCAAACTTGCTGCCGTCGATCTCGTTGACCTTCACGCCGCGCAGCGCCTGGCGCACGAGTTCCGGATCGCGGAAGTACTCCGTGCCGTGCGTCGTGAGTGTCATCGCTGAACGCAGTGGAGTGACGAGACCGAAGTCCACGAGGTGGGCCTTCGCGTCGCCGTGCTTGCCGTCGATGATGATGTTGTCGGGTTTGACGTCCTTGTGCCACAGACCGGAGCGGTGATAGGTATCGAGCATCATCAGCAGATCATCCGCGTATCCGATCGCGAATCCGAGCTGCTTGTCGTCGAGCCCCTCGCGTGGGGACAGCGAGTGCATGCGCTTGGTGACCGCCGTGAGCGATTCACCCGGAACATACCGCATGACATAGAAGAATCGATCCGCGGTGAGTTCGTGTTCGAGGACCAATCCGAGCTTGCGTGCCGCGTCCAGTGCGCGCGATTCACGCACGATCTGCGGCATCGACGATCCGTCCTTCAATGAAAAGACCTTGATGACCACCTGGTCCGCATCGATCCCACGCTTGGTGAACGCGGCTTGCTTGATCTCGTTGGGTTCCGCGATGTAGAGCTTACCACCCGATCCGCCGCCTTTGAGCGAACCGACGATTGTGTATCCATCAAACGCGCCAACGCGCTTCTTACTTGGTTTGTCTTTGGTCGGAGCCGCGGCCATCGCTTCGGGGACACGCTTCTCGACACCTTCGAGCGCGCTGGAGAGTCCCAGCAAACGAGCGGGGTTCCCGATGAAGAGTCGGTAGAGACAACGGATCGCGGAGTGGCACTCAAGCGAGAACGCTCCAGCGAGATGCTTGGAGCGAGACCAGCGTCCGATGACGATCGCGAGCACGACGAGCGGAGCAAACACCGCAGCCGCGATGACATTCCCGACCAAACGAAGCATGTCCGTGACTGTCGCACCAATGAAGGTGAAGATGTTCTTGAGGATCTTCATCGTCAGCGCGAAGATTGTGCTGAATAGGAAGACCAATCCCGCGAGCAAAAACGCTCCAGCGAGGATGGCGGCGATGATCCCGACGATTGCGATTACGGGTTGCATGAGTGTGCCCTGTTCTCCCGGGCTCTAGAGCAGGTTCTGCTCGTCGATCGCCCGAAGCTCCATCTGCCGGTGGTAGATGTCCCCGATTGCCTCGTCAAACGCGATATCAGTGGACTTTTCGGCGGGTCCGGCGTCCCCGTCGGGAACACTATTGGGATTCAGCAGCAACCCATTTCGTGATGCTTCATCAAGCTCTTCATTCGTGAACGAATACACCGAAATCACCTCACGAAGACGGCTCCGCAACATATCGCGGACCTTGCTCAGACGACGCGAAACCGTCGGCTCAGACACCCCCACCGCTTCCGCGACCTCTTTGCCGCTCTGACCATCGAGCACACGCATCCGATAGATCGAGAAGTCCATGAAATCACACTCGGACTCCACCTTGCGGATCGCGGCTTCGACCTTCGCTCGGAAAACCGACGCCTCGTATTCCTCATCCACCCCCATCGAAGCGTCTGCCGTCATCCAGCGTTCGTCGAACTCTGCGTTTGCTTTGCCGCCCCCTCGCTTGAGCGCCATTCGACGATCGATCTCGTCACCTAAGACATGCTTCGCGATTGCGAGCAGCCAGGTCGAGAAACGAGCGCCACGAGCGGGGTCGTAGCGTTCGATCGAGTTGGACAGAGCCGCGAGCGTTTCTTGCGAGAGATCGCGAGCGGTCTCGACCCCGATGCGTCCCTTACCCCATCGCGTGAGCTGGATGCGGATCACAGGACCAAAGGTTTCCCAAAGCTCGAACCAGGCGGCTTCGTCATTGGCGCGGAGCCGAGCAATAAAGTTGGTTGTCATATTCGTGAGCATGAGACCCTTTCCTGCTGACTGGGATCGCTTATTGGGCGGACGGCTTAGCGGGTTTCACCCATGCCAATACCTGGTCCGTTGGTATAAGCATACCCGGACACTGCGGGATCGCGTTGCAAAAAACGGATTGCGACCCTCTTTACAGCTCATGAGCGTGGTTTTTTCAGTTTTTCTTCCGTGACCTGAAATTCAAGAGTCGTGAATCCCAGTCACTCATTGTCGGGACGTGTTCCCGGCATCCAAGTCAATCACCGGCTCAAACACGAGCCGATCCAACACACCGCCGGGATGGTCCGGCAACAAGAGTCTTTAGGAGAATGTCATGGGATGCTGCTTTGGTAAAACAATCGTTCGAGGCGTCGTGATCACCGCCCTGGCCGGCGGCGTACTAGTTGCGGTCGCAGGACCACAACGCGTGGGATACATGTTCCACCAGACCCGTGCGAACGTCATCGGAGTCATCGATAACAACATCGAAGACCCCGTTATGCTGCGTGCTCAGATCAAGAATCTCGAAGCACAATACCCCAAGAAGATCGCGGAGGTCCGCTCTGACCTGACCGAGGTTCAGACACAGATCTCGCAGCTCGACCGCGAGCTCCAGGTCGCTCAGAAAGTCGTCGCGCTCGCTTCGATGGACCTCGAAACCGTGACCGGTCAGCTGACACAAGCTCGCTATACGCAAGAGTCTAATCCTGGCGCGATCGTTCGTGTTTCGCTCAACAACCGTGCCGTCGATCTTGACGATGCGTACGCCAAGCGGAACCAGATCCAGCAGACCCGCGACATGTACGCGGCTCGTGCGACCGATCTGAACACCGATCTCGGATACCTCAACGATCAAGAGCAGCAGCTCTCAGAACTCCTCGAGCGTCTGGAAACTGAACGCTCCGAGTTCCAAGCAAAGCTCTTCCAGCTCGATGCACAGATCGACACGATCGCACGCAACGAACGCTTGATCGACATGATGGAAGACCGTCAGGAAACCATCGACGCACACTCGAGCTTCCAAGCGAACTCGCTCGACCAGCTCAACGGGCGTCTGTCGAACATCCGCACTGAACAGCGTGCACGCCTCGAGTCGATCACGAACCGCGACAACGACAAGAACTACGTCGATGAAGCCGAGTTCCTGGTCGATCAGGAAGGGCTCGTCACCGAGTTCAGCAACGATCAGTCGCTCCCGGCACCGAGCAATGTTGGCAGCTTCACGATCGAGCAGCAGGTCATCGAGATCACCCCTGAGTCCGCAAAGACCCAAGGCCCGGTCGCGAGCAACTGATCCGAAACTCCTCTAACAACGATGGATGAAAGTCCACACCATGCATGCCGCCCGTTGGAATCCGGTCCAACGGGCGGCGTGCGTTTTGGATGCTTAGGATGCTCCCCTCGCCGGAGATCAGTGCATGCCGAGAAACAAGCGTCCACGCCGATACCGAAAGCGGAAAGGTCGCGGCATCGTCCGCGCCGGTGCCTCGCTCATCGGACGAGGAATCGTCCGCTGTTTCCGGATTGGGAAACAGGACCTCGCGAAGTCTCAGCGTGCGCTCGTCAAGCTCGCTCGCGCCAAACGCAGCGGAGAGATGGTCCGCTTTGACGCACGCGTCGTCAAGATCCTCCCGGATGACAACGAGGGCGATCGGCACCAGCGTTTTCTCGTCGCGGTCGATCACAAACGATCCCCGATCAACTCCGTGCTGATCGCCCACAACATCGACCTCGCGCCGCGTATCCCTATCGAAGAGGGCGCGACCGCGAGTTTCTTCGGACAATACGAGTACAACAACCGAGGCGGACTTCTCCACTGGACCCACCACGATCCCTCCAACTGGCGACCAGGCGGATGGATCGACTACTGCGGCAAGCGATATGAGTGAATCCAGCGACCAATCCATCACCTGAGCACTGCGGGATTTGCGCAATGTGTGCCATTGCAGAGATTTCGATAGTCTTTGGCCCCGCCGAGACTTAATTTCCGATATTCTTTGGCTATCGTGACACAGAATATAGAGGGCGCTTCGCACGCCCTTCGAATGGGCTCAGGGTCCAGGGAGACAGTGCTTCAGTGTGGTATGAACGATTTCTAGGGCCGCTCGGCGTTGATATGGGGATTGACCTAGGGACATGCAACACGCTCGTTGCCGTCCGCGGGCAGGGGATCGTTCTCAATGAACCTTCTGTCGTCGCTGTCAAAAAGGGTACCAACCAGGTCCTCAAAGGCGGACAAGCCGTCGGTTGGGTCGCGAAGGAAATGCTCGGGAAGACTCCCGGATCCATCACCGCGGTCCGTCCGCTCAAAGACGGCGTGATTTCCGACTTTGAGATCACCGAAGCGATGCTCAACTATTTCATCACCAAAGTCACCGGACGCGTCCGCATGCTTGGTCCACGCGTCGTGATCTCTATCCCGTCGGGGATTACCGCTGTTGAAAAACGAGCCGTGTTTGATTCTGCTGAGCACGCCGGTGCTCGCAAGACCTATCTGCTCGAAGAACCCATCGCCGCCGCGATCGGCGCGGGACTCCCGTTTGCTGAACCCACCGCATCCATGATCGTGGACATCGGCGGTGGTACGACTGAGGTCGCGATCATGGCGCTCGCGGACATCGCGAACTGCGAGTCCGTCCGCGTCGCGGGCGACGACATGGACGAAGCAATCATCGCGCACATGAAGCGGACCTACTCCCTCATGATCGGTGAGCAGACCGCTGAGCGCGTCAAGATCCAGATCGGTTCCGCGGCTCCAACAGGTGAAGAAACCGAGATGGAAGTCCGTGGACGAGACATGGTCTCCGGACTCCCGCGTAAAACAACCATCACCTCGCAAGAAGTCCGCGAGGCGCTCTCCGAGCCGGTCACCAACATCATCGAAGCGGTCACACGCACGCTCGAAAGAGCGGAGCCCGAACTCGCGGCGGACCTCGTTGAAAACGGCATCATGCTCGCCGGCGGCGGTTCACTGCTCTCTGGTCTCCCGATCCAGATCAACAAAGCGACAGGACTCGATGTCACCCTCGCCGAGGATCCGCTGACCTGCGTGGCGCGCGGGACCGCGATCTATCTCGAGAACATCGACGTCTGGAAAGACACGCTCGAGAACAACTCGGACATCTGATCCAACCAATCGCCCCTCATCCACCCCACTCCTTGTGTGGATCGTGTATGCTGTGGTGAGTGATTTGTACCTGACTGGGAGCGTCTTATGCATCATCAACCCGCGTTTGTTCGTTGGTCGATGCCGATCTGTGTGGTCACGCTGATTGTGCTGTGCCTGCTCCCCTCCCGCTGGCTCGAATGGACCAACTGGTTCGGATCACAAGCACGCGTCGTTGTCTCCCCGATCGCGCACCCCATGACGATGGCCAAGAACCTCGTCATCCCCCAATCCGTCGGGAACCCCAACGCAACATCGCGCGAGAGAGCGCTCCAGTCCGAGCTCGACCGCTACCGCGCGCTGCTGTATCGAGAACAGCAGAGCAACAAGCAGCTCTCAGCTTTGGTAGAGCAGCTCTCCTCTGGAGCCGCCGTGACTCCCGACGTCGCGCTCACGCAGATCCCGCGTCCAGTAACGGGACTTTCGCGCGAGTTCCTCGTTGTTCGCTCAGGAGGTCACGAGCGGATCACCCGCTCCACCGTCGCTGTGGTCAACGCCGTGCAGCTCTGCGGGCGCGTCGTTGAGACCGACGCACGCACCGCGCTCGTCCTCCCGATCACCGCCAAGGACTCCCAGCCGTTGCTCGGGAATGTCCTGCTCGACGACTCCGGAGAGAACACCGCTCGCTGCATGCTTAAACCCATCGGCAAGGGCTTGCTCGAGGGCGACGTCACGATGCCGGATTCTGGAAACGATGACCAGCAGCTCGCTGTGGGGATGGAGGTGCGTCTGCTCGATGATCAATGGCCTCGCCATGCACAGATGCTGCTGATCGGTACCATCGAGCGCGTCGCGCCGTCACCCGATCAGCCGCTCCGCAAACGCATCACCGTGCGTCCGAGTGTTGATCTCCGGAGCGTTCCGGAGGTGTTCTTCCGCGTGCCGGACCTGGATTCTGGACAGGGAGGGTCGCCATGAACTGGTTCGTGCTCCTCTTTGTCGCGTGGGTTGGGTTTGGTCTGGAGATGGCGTTGCTCCCTGTGTTCGACGCCGGCGCCAGTGGCGTGCATCCATCGGTCGTCCTCCCGCTCCTTGTGTTCGTCGCGCTGCACGCGCCGCGCAAGCACGCGCTCTGGTGTGCCGTCGTGCTTGGTGTTTCGATGGACCTGCTCACCCCGATCAATCACGACAACGGCGGTCCCGTCACGCTCATCGGTCCCTACGCGCTCGGATACCTCCTCGCGGCTCAGTTCATCTTCTCCGTCCGCGGGATGGTCATCCGCAAGAACCCGCTCACCATCGCGTTCCTCTCGCTGATCGCGTCGCTCATCGCGGAGATCCTCGTCGTCGCGCTCATCACCCTCCGCTTCATCGCAGGGGATTCCATCGCGTGGGACCCCAACGACGCGCTGATCGACCACGCCCTCTCATCGGTCTACACCGGCATCGCGGCCCTCTTCCTCTCCTTCATCTTCTTCGCCCTCACCCCCGCTCTAGGGTTCCATACCGTGGTCGCGACCCGCTTCGCTCGTCATATCAAGTAAGCCATCGAGCCGGCCCCACGCCTACGATCATTGGCTATGACCCAAAGTACGCCAGAACGCCGGAAATCGATCCTTTTTAACGATGCTCACGCCAATCTCGGCCCGCTCGCCGACCTGCGCCCGCCCCACGCGATCCGCACCGGCGCCCTCACCACCGCTGAGCGCCTGACCAAGGCATTCAATCTCGAACCCATCGGGATCGTGGTCCCAAACGAACTCAAGGAACTCACGCAGGACCAATCGGGAGTGCCGGTCAACGAGCCCCCTGAAGAATCCGACGAACCGATCCTGCTCATCAACGGGCGTTGCCCCCTCCCGATCGAAGCGATCGGTCAGCTCAACGTCGGTGAAGTCCTCATCGAAGCATCCACCAAGGACATGATCGCCGTCTGTCTGACGAGCACCAACGTCCGCGCCCTGCTCAGCGGCGGGAATCCCGAGATGAACGCGATCGAGATCGAGGACACCGTCCTGATCCGCACCCCTTGGGATTGGCGCGCGTTCCGCGATCGCTGCATCGAGTACGACCTGCAGTCCATCGCCGAGACGATGTTGAAGGTCGAGCACGCACCAGAGGGGGTCATGATCCTTGGAGACCAAGGCGTCGTCATCCATCCCGACGCGGATGTGAAGCCGGGCGTGATCCTCAACGCCGAGCTCGGACCGATCGTCATCGAAGAAAACGCGACCGTCCGTCCCGGCACCATCATCACCGGCCCCGCATACATCGGACCAGGATCCACCGTCCTCGAACAAGCGAACATCAAACCCAATACGGCAATAGGTCCGGTCTGCAAAGTCGCGGGAGAGATCGGGGGGACTATTTTCCAAGGCTACGCGAACAAAGCACACGCCGGTCACCTTGGGGATTCCTGGATCGGAGAATGGTCGAACCTCGGCGCGGACACCACCAACTCCAACCTGCTCAACACCTACGCCGAGGTCACCGCTCGAGCGACCAAAGACTCCAAGATGGAAAAAACCGGCCAGACCTTCCTCGGCGTCACGATGGGCGACCACTGCAAAACCGCGATCGGGACACGAATCATGACCGGCGCGATCGTCGGGACCGGGACCATGTTCGCCGCGTCCGAAGCACTCTCGGGAACCATCGACCCTTTCTCATGGATCACCGATTCAGGAACCAAGTCCTTCCGGCTCGGCAAGTTCGTGGACATCTCCCTCAACGTCATGGGACGACGCGGCATCAAACAATCGCAAGCGTACTCGCGAAGACTGACCGTCCTGCACGAAACCGTCACCGGCGTCAACTCGGGCATGAACTGGCCGGGGAAACCGATGGAGCATCTGGTGAATCAGGATTCGTAAATGATCATCCTCTGGATCATATCTGGAGCGATTCTACTCTTTGGCCTGATTTGTGTTGCTACAAATGCTTGGTTGTTTTTTTCAGGAATCTATTGCCACTACATTATTAAAAAAGTACCTCCATCAAGTTCGATGATTCCGTTGGTTGGCGGGGTTTCGTTGTTCTTGGCAGTTCTGTTCTATCCAAATCCGATACCACTCAATCGAGTTGTTGTAGCCGCGATTCTGTTGCTTTCCGACATCTCAATCATCATGCTACTCTGGCTTCCCTTTTACTTACTCTTCTTTCACAAAGAAGACAGTGACTCATCTGACCCGGGTGCCACTGCTTGACCGTCTTCGGCAAGCAGTGTCTTCGAGCTCTGACCCAACCAAATTCTCCAAAAACACGCCTTGCCGAAGACGGACAAGACGTGGCACCCTCAGTGAGCCACATTCTCTGAACACAGGCTTCCTCGCATAACCCCCCCTATCCTCCGCTGTGAAAACGCTCTACCTCATCGATGGATTCGCCCAGTTCTTCCGCGCTTATCACGCGATCCGCACGCCCATGTCCTCGCCGGTCACTGGTGAACCCACCAACATGACCTACGGCTTCGTTGGGATGCTCCTCAAACTCCTCCGCAACGATGGATCACACCTCAAAGACGACGGCGCTGTGAGCTACCTCGCCGTCGCGCTCGATGTTGGTGGGGACAAAGGTACCTTCCGCAGCGAGCTGTATCCGGAGTACAAAGCGAATCGCGATGAACCACCAGAAGACCTCCGCCCGCAGGTCGATCGTGCACTCGCGCTGCTCGAAGAGATCGGCGTGCCGGTCATCGGATGCGCCGGATACGAAGCGGACGATGTCCTCGCGACCATCGCGACGGATTTCTCTACCAAGCACCCCGACATCCGCGTGCGGATCATCTCGAAAGACAAAGACCTCAAGCAACTGCTTGGAGAGGGCGCTCCACCAACCGAGATGTACGACCTGCACAAGGACGAGCTCATCACCGAAGCGGACCTGATGGAAGAGCTCGGCTTGCGTCCCGAGCAGGTCATCGACTTGCTGACACTGATGGGTGACACCGCCGACAATATCCCAGGCGTGATGGGCATCGGGATCAAGACCGCCGCGAAGCTGCTTGTCGAGCACGGCGACTTGGACAGCATCCTCGCCGCCGCCGACGAGGGGACGATCAAAGGCAAGCGCCGAGAGAACCTGATCGCGAGCAAGGAGCACCTCCCGCTCAGCAAGGACCTCGTGACGCTGCGCCACGATGTCCCGATCGTGCTGGACCTCAATGATGCAGCCGTGGAGTCGATCGCACTCGACAAGCTCATCCCGATCTGCAAGGAACTCGGATTCAACCGCTACCAGGACGATCTCAAAAAGATGATCGTCGGAGAGGAGGATCCGAAAGACCCCAAATCCAAGAAAGCCGTGGCTCCCGCTTTTGGATCGCTGTTCGACCAAGCCGAGGACGCCCCCGCTGCTCAAGGCGAGTACATCACCGTCCGCACGAAGAAAGACCTGAGCGCGATGCTCAAGGCGTTCAAAGGCGCGCCGCTGCTCGCTGTGGATACCGAGACGACGCACATCCGTCCGATGCGCGCTCAGATCGCAGGCATCTCGATCTCCCACAAGGAAGGCGTTGGGTACTACATCCCCTGTCTCGCTCCAGAAGGTGAGAAGCACCTCGACACCGAGACGGTCATCGAATCGCTCAAGCCGATCCTCGAAGACGCTTCGATCGCCAAAGTCGGACACAACCTCAAGTATGATCTGACGGTCTTTCGTAACGCCGGGATCGAACTGCGTGGTCATCAGCCTACCAAGACCCATCCCGACGCGGGCGACACGATGATCGCGAGTTTCATCCTCGACGCATCGCGTTCGAGTCACTCGATGGACAACCTCGCGTTGGCGCTGCTCGATCGCACGAACATCTCCATCAAGGACCTCATTGGTACTGGGAAGAACCAGCGCACCTTCGATCAGGTCCCGCTCGATCAAGCGGGACCGTACGCCGCGGAGGATGCGGATGTGACGCTCCAGCTCGATCACGTGCTCTACAAGGACCTCGCGAAGGAACCCTCACTCGTCAAGCTGTATCAAGAGCTCGAGATGCCGCTGGTCGATGTGCTCGCGACCCTCGAACGCAACGGCGTCATCGTCGATCGCGATGAACTGGGACGACAGGAAGCACGCCTCCAGTCCCGCATTGACGAACTGATCGAAGAGATCAACACGCACGCGAAGGACAGCATCGGATACACCTTCGATCTCAACAGCCCCAAGCAGCTCTCCGCCGCGCTCTTCAACAAGGAAGACGACGAACCAGAAGGCCTCGGGATCAAACCCATCAAGAAAACCAAGACCGGCTATTCGACCGATGCCGAAGTCCTCGAGAAACTCGCGGCTGATCCAGAGATCGAAACCCCGATCCCGACGCTGATCCTCGAGTACCGTCAGCTCACCAAACTCGTCTCGACCTACCTCAAAGCACTCGCCGACGAGTTCCATCCAGAGACCGGCCGCATCCACGCGAGCTTCCACCAAACCGTCGCATCGACCGGCAGACTCAGTTCCTCGGATCCGAACCTCCAGAACATCCCGATCCGCTCCGACATCGGACGCGAGATCCGCAAAGCATTTGTCGCGCCCAAAGACCATCAACTCATCACGGCGGACTACTCGCAGATCGAGCTGCGAATCCTCGCGCATCTGTCCGAGGACCCCGCGCTCATCGCCGCGTTTGAAGCGGGAGAGGACATCCACCAAGCCGTCGCGGCGCAGATCAACGACATCCCGCTCGACGAGGTCACCAAAGAACAACGCTCCGGCGCCAAGATGGTCAACTTCGGGATCGTCTACGGCGTCACCCCCTGGGGACTCGCGCGACGACTCAAGGTTTCCAACGCGGAAGCAACGCAGATCATCGACGACTATAAAGCGAAGTTCGCCAACATCACCTCCTTCCTCGAAGAGTGCGTCACCTTCGCCAAGACCCACGGCTATGTCGAAACGATGATGGGACGACGGAGACCGATCACCGAGATCGACGCACGCAACCCGCAACGCCGCGCGCTTGCTGAGCGCGTCGCGATCAACTCCGTCGTGCAGGGGTCCGCCGCGGACCTGATCAAGATCGCGATGATCGACCTGCATCGGGACATCGCCAGCGCCAAGAGCGGCTCGGACCTCGACGGCACCAAGATGATCCTCCAGATCCACGACGAACTGGTCTTCGAGGTCCCCGACGCTCGCGTGGATGCGGTCATGCCGATCGTGACGAGCCGGATGGAGGGGGCGATGGATCTCAAGGTGCCCCTGAAGGTCGATGCGCAGGTCTCGAAGGACTGGTTCGGGGGGAAATGAACGCTCAAGATGTCCAGCTTGTTGACCTGCTTAAACACATGCATGCAATGTGCAGTGTTCGTGGTGACGATCTCCAAAAACTAATACCAACACTCGCCCATCAAGCCTTAGATGCCGGATATTGGAGTGAAGCGTTTCGTGTATTTTTGTACAACAAAGATGCGTCTATCGAAGACATGCGTGTTTCGCTTGAATCTCACATAGAGAGTCTTGGAGGAATCATCGATGTGGACAAAGAAACTTCAGATCTAATTGAAGCCACATACTATCTCCAGAAACTACTTCAACCAGGGGAAAATATTCTTTCGGTCGCACACTATCTACTTGTCGAACTAGACGACTGGGAGTTGCAAGGCGGTCCGCCGCACCTTCATATATCCGACCTTGCGATGGAGTACTACATATGGCGTTTTGATTTTGCGGAATGGATGGATGGTGAAGAATACGAAGCCAAAAAGGCTGAAACTGAGACCAATGTCAAGAGGCTTGCTCAGCGTTGGCTCGATCAGTACGCTATCGCAAACCCATTCCATCGTTTATAATGTCACAAGATGCCGCCTACGAACACCCAAACCTGGACCTCCCGCGACCTCCTCGGATGGATGACCAAGGCGTTCGAGTCCAAGGACCTCGACTCGCCGCGACGGATGGCAGAGATGCTGCTCGCTCATGTGCTGGGGACCGAGCGATTGAAGCTCTACATGGACCCCGATCGCCCCGCAACCCCGCTCGAACGCGACCAACTCCGCGACCTCGTCAAACGCGCGATGGAGCACGAACCGATCCAGTACCTCATCGGCGAGGAATCCTTCTTCGGGATGCTGTTTCACGTCGATCGACGCGTCCTGATCCCGCGTCCATCCACGCAGACGATCGTCGAGGAAGTCCTCCAGCACGCGCGAAAGAATCCCGACGACAACACGCTCCGCGACTCAGACGCCGGACGCGGGATCATGATCGCGGACATCTGCACCGGGAGCGGATGTATCGCCGCAGCGCTCGCGAAGCACCTCCCTGGATCGCGCGTCATCGCTTCGGACCTCTCTAGCGAGGCCCTTCAGTGCGCCATGGAGAACATCGCACGCCACGATCTCAGCGATCGCGTCGAGCTTGTGCAAGGCAACCTGCTCGATCCGATCGAGAACCATCCCGTCGCTGGGAGCGCCGGAGCGCTGCGGTACATTGTCAGCAACCCGCCCTATATCCCTGATAGCGAGTGGGACGCGGTCGAACCCAACGTCAAAGACCACGAACCAACGATGGCGCTTCGCGCCGAGGACGATGGGATGGAGTTCGTCAAGCCGCTGATCGAGCGAGCGCCGAAGCTGCTGTGCAAAGGGGGCAAGCTCCTCATCGAGCTCGCGGCCGCGAAGACCCAGCTTGCGCTCAAGCTCGCTCAGGATCACGAGCTCCTGACCAATGCACGGATCGCAAAGGACTCCGATGGACTCGATCGTGTGCTCATCGCGACACGAATCTAAGCCTGCATTGGACTCACCTGTTATGAACTGAACGCTTCACGCACCTGCGTGATCAGCAGCTCGATCTCGAACGGCTTGAACAGCACGCTCTTGAGACCTTCCTGCGACGCACGCACGATCGAGTGGTGCGGATCGTACCCAAACCCCGTCATCAGGATCACCTGCGTCTCGGGATTGCATCGCCGGACAGCGCTGAACACTTCGTATCCGTTGCGATCAGGCATCTGGATGTCCGACACAACCAGATCGAACATCGGTCCGCCGCTGGATTTGAGTTCCTGGAGAACCTCGATCGCTTTGGCGCCGTCGCTGACAACTGTGGTCTCGCACCCTCTGTGACGCAGAACATCGCCGATGATCTTTCGGATCTTTGGATTGTCATCCGCGACGAGCACATGCTTGCCAACAAACAGTGGGTCCTGCTCACGCTGCGTCAGCGCCTCGTCTACTCCGAGCAGGTTCTGAGGACCTTCCGACACACACTTGACGCGTTCCTTGATCGAAGTCACATCGTTGAGGATGCGATCAATATGCCGAGCCGTCTCGGGATCAGCCGTCTTCTGATGCTCCTTAAGCCAATCAATCTCGTGCACAATGTCATCGAGCGGCTCATTAATCTCGCCCTCAAAGCGCCCCGAGACCGTCTGGTTTGTTGCTGTGCGTTCGGTCACCAGCAGCTGGAGCATGTGCAGCGCCATCGCGATGTATCTTCCAAAAATCTCCGCGAACTGACGATCCTGATCATCAAAAGCGCCGGGCTGCTGGGACTCGATGTCCATGATCCCGATGACCTTGTCCGAGACTAGCAACGGCACCGTCAGACTCGACCGAGCCCCCGTCAATCCCGGAAGGAATCGATCATCAGTCAGCGTGTCATAGCAGATGTAGCTCTCGCCCGTCTTCGCGACATGCCCCGAAATCCCAGACCCCTCGGTCTCGAGGTACAGATCCAGATCCTGGATCTCCTCTGGGAGTCCCGATTGCATCACGAGCTGGAGCTTGTTGGTTTTCTGGTCCGTCAGGAAGATCACGAAGTGATCCGAACGCAGGAGCTCGTGCGAATACTTGATGACTCGTTTTTCAAGGAGCTGCAGACGCTCGAGCGCGTTCATCTCTTTAATCTGATCCACATCCATCCGCACAAGCTCGAATCCGGCGCGATCGATCGCGTCCATCTTCTGCTGCGTGCGCTGAGCGATCGTCACATCACGCACGATCGCGGCGATGCGACCTGTGCGGAGCTCATCATCCTCGACGCGAGCGATCCCAGTGATGTAGACATCGAACGAGCGGATCCCCTCGTCGGAGTTCACGCGATGCTTGGTGACCATCGCGCCGCCTTGCGCTGGATCATGACTCACCCCAGGGATCGCGTCCGCGGACTGGACACACAACGCGTTGACGCGTTGTTGCACTGTTTCATCAAGAAGCTCGAAGTACTCGTTGGACCACAGCACGTCGCCGTCGGGACTCACGATGCAGACACCCTCTCCCAGCGCCTTGAGGACCGCGGCGACGCTCGATTCGTCGGGCTGCACCACGATCTCGTAGCGATCGCCGAGTGTTTCTTTGAGTTGTGCCGTCTCCTCCGGAGAGGCGCCAACCAGGACGAGTTTGGGCTGTGTCTTGACCATCGAGAAAGAAATCTCATTGAGCGATCACGGGCGATTGCCCGATCGTGGAACACCTGCTCTAAACTGTATTCGCATGCCACACACATACGGGTGCAACAACATTCAAGCTTCTTTCACGCTAGTATCGGCATGCCGCCCGATGGAGCCAGCAGAACTCTATGATTTTGGTCCGAGAAATCTATAAATCCTTCGGCCCGCTCCGAGCGGTCACCGATGTCTCCTTCGAGCTCGGAGAGAACCAAGTCGTCGGACTCCTGGGACCCAACGGAGCAGGAAAGAGCACCACAATCCGCATGATGACCGGTTTTTTAGCCCCAGATCGCGGTTCCATCACCATCGTTGGCTACGACATCGCCAAACACCCTGCTCAAGCAAAGTCTCAGATCGGATACCTCCCAGAGCAAGCTCCGATCTATCCAGAGATGTCCGTGCGTGGATACCTCAAGCATCGCGCCAAGCTCTTTGGAGTCGAGACACGAGAAATCTCCAAAGCCGTGGATCGAGCGATGGACCAGTGCCATATCTCCAATGTCGCCCGCCGGCGCGTCGGACAACTCTCCAAAGGGTACAAACAACGCGTCGGACTCGCTGGAGCGCTCATCCACGATCCACCCGTCCTCATCCTCGACGAACCCACCAACGGCTTGGATCCCTCGCAAATCCGAGAATCCCGCTCGCTCATCCGCGATCTGGCGCAAGACAAAACCATGCTCGTCTGCTCGCACATCCTCCCAGAGATCGAGCGTGTATGCGATCGCGTCATGGTCATGAACCACGGCCAGATCCAAGCCGACGGCACCCCCACCGACCTCATCAACTCCGCTCCAGGTCCGACTCGATACACCGTCGAGATCCGCACGAATCCATCCGCGGGCATTGCGCACGCTTTGCGCGTCCTCGCCGCGGTGCCGGGGGTCGATTCGACCATCGCCGCCGAATCCCAGCCCGAGGACGCGAGCCGAGGGTGGTGCCGAGTCGTGGTCAACGCACAACCCAACGAGGGTGATCTGCGTGAACCCATCGCCGGCGCTGCGGAAGATCAGGGATTGTTCATCCGCGAGCTGACCAAACAGCGCCAGTCGCTTGAATCCATATTTATGTCCCTGATCGATCCCGCACCGACCTCTCCTCCAGCGATCGGAGTTGGGTCGTGATGCAGAAGCTGATCCAATCGTTCAACAATCAACGCGCCCTTGTCACCACGCTCGCGACGCGTGAGCTTGTGTCGATGTTCAGGGTCCCTGCGGGATGGATCATCATCGCGCTCTTCGCGTTCCTCTCAGCCGTGCTGTTCATCAACCAGACCCTCATCCCTGGACAGCCGGGATCGATGCGGTATTTCTTCATCGCCTCGGCGTGGTTGCTGATCCCGATCGCGCCCGCGATCTCGATGCGTCTGATGTCCGAGGAGTACCGAACCGGAAGCTTTGAATCCCTGCGCACCACTCCCGCTGGAGACTGGGCCGTGGCGCTGGGGAAGTTTATTGGAGCCGTGCTGTTCCTGATCCTGATGCTCACGCCATCGCTGATCTACCCGATCGTGCTCACCATTGTCAGCGCTCCCGCTCCCGATGTCGGACCGATCGTCGCAGGATACCTGATGCTCGTGCTCGTCGGATCGCTCTATCTGAGCATCGGATTGCTCGCGTCGTCGCTGACTTCCAGCCAAACACTCGCGTTCCTCGGCACGATGATGGCGCTGGTCCTCTTCATCGTCGTCACCTCCGTCCTCGCACCGCGCGCCGGATCGACACTGGCGCCGATCCTTGATCGACTCTCCGTCATCTCCCGCGCCGGCGAGCTCGGCAAAGGCATCATCGACTCGGGAACCATCGCGTTCTTCGTCATCGGGAGCATCTGGATGGTCGCGCTCAGCGCCGCCGTGCTCGAATCCAGAAGACTCGCGCGCAAGCGTTCCGTGCTCATCATTATGGGAACGATCTTCGTGCTTACTACAGGGCTCGCGACGTTCTTTGCAGGTGTGCTAACCACCGAGCACCGTCTCCGCTTTGATGTCACCTCCACGAGTGCCCACAAGCTCTCGCAGCGCGCCACCAACATGGTCGACGCTCTCCCAGGCAAGACACGCATCGTCCTGGCGCTCAACGAAACCGAAACCGATAAACGGGCGCTTGATCTTGTTTCCGATGTGCTCGAAACCTACGACCGTGCATCAGACCTGCTTGAGACCCAGATCATCGACCTCTCAACCGCTGATGGACTCAACCAGACACAGCAGCTTGTCAACGAGCTCCGCGCTCAGGAATCCGGCGCGATCGAAGCGAACACCAAAACCATCGAGCAAGCATCGGCGCAGATGTCCGCCGCATCATCCCAGCTGCTCGAGTACTCCAAAGACCTCCGCACCATCCGCGACGCGATCGACGGCTCCACCACCGCCGGCGCGACCAACCGCGCGTTCTTCGATCAACGAGCCGCACTCGTCCGTCTCGGAGCGCAGGACCTCGCAAACGCGTCCACCTCGCTCGAAACGGACCACAGCGCCGGCGCTTCGATGCTCGACGCGCAGCTCGCGCAGATCGAGGACCTCCGCAATCAGACCGAGAGCTTCGCGCAAGCTGAGGAGATCTCCCCCGCCGCACGAGCCGCGGCTCGATCGCTCAACACCAAACTCAATACCCTCATCGACCAGCTCGCGGTCACCTCCAATCAACTCAGAACACTCACCCCGATCGATGCGGATCGCGTCGCGACGGCGCTGAGCACTGGAGAAGCTCTGCTCATCATCGGACCACCAGAGTCCGGCATCGCGGCGATCGACCTCGAAACCCTGCTCCCCTCCACACAGATCCTCGAAAGCGCCGGGATCTCCCCCGCTGGAGTCATCGGCCCTCGCGCTCAGGAACTCATCGCTTCCGCGCTGGCGCAGCTGGTCATCCAGTCACGCCCGATCGTGATCTTCGTCCACGCCGGAGAGCCGGGACAACTGCTTGGTACGTCGCAGCTCCTGAGCAAAGCCGTGAACCGATTCAATCAGCAGGGGATCGACACGATCGAGTGGGCCCCGCTCCACGAGAGCGATCGCCCGTCCCTCGCGCAGCTTGACCCGCTCGGTCAGCGTCCGACCATCTTTGTGATGATCTCCGCGGATTCGGCAGCAGGCGGAGGTGAGACCGGCATCACTGGAGCTCGACGCGCCACATCACTCGCGAACATCGCACAGCAACTCATCGACAACGGAGACTCCGTGCTCGTCTCGATGAACCCGTCCATTTTCGGATCCTTCGGAGACGTCGATCCGCTGGTGCCTGTCCTTGAGCCGTTCGGGATCATCCCCGATCCGACTAAAACACTGTTGACACAGCGCATCGTGTCTTCAAAACGCACCGCCGATCCCGCGATGGTCGTTGTGCCTGCAATCAACAGCGACGAGCAAACCCACCCCATCGGTGAAGCGATCAGCGGCCTCTCCACGCTCCTCCCTTGGTCCGTCCCGATCACCATCGATCCACGCGTCGGGATCACCACCCAACCCATCATCACACTCCCTGGAAACGAATCCACCTGGGGAGAACACGACTGGGTCCGCTTGTGGTCCACCCCCGCACAATCCAGACAATACCTGCAAGACCAGCCGATGTTCGAGGAATCCAAGGACGTGCGGAGAGACCAGTGGATCCTCGGCGCGGGCGCTGAGCGGATCATCGACAACGATCCGCAGCGCGTTGTGGTCATCGGATCCAACTCATGGATGTACGACGCGCTGACGTTCAGTCAGAGCCAACTCGTAGACGGCCGGATCACCACCGCGTTCCCGGGCAACCTCGCACTGCTCGAAAGCTCCATCTCCTGGCTCGCGCAGCACGACGATCTGATCGCCCCCGGGATCCAGTCCAGACCGATCGCGACCATCAAACCCCTCGACGCGTCACAGCTCTCGCTCTACCGCTGGATCTTGTTGGGAGCTGTCCCCGCTGCTGTGCTGATGATCGGGATCGGGACGCGGATCGTCTTCGGGTGATTCGAGTTCATCAGTAAAATCCAGCTGCGAGAGATCGCGCTGCCCCTTCCAGTGCCGAGCGACCAACGCGGTGCACACCAATCCGACTGGGACAACAATCAAAGTCTCCGCGGCTCGATTGATTAGATCCGCCGCGATCGCGGTGCTCATCGTGTGTCCGCTCGCGGACGCCGTCAGCCCGACCCCCCACTCGCGGAACCCGATCCCTGATCCCGTCAAAGGCATCAACGACGCGAGCTGCGACACGGCACTGATGATCGCAATATCACCGATCCCGATATCCATCCCGAGGACCTGAAATGCGAGCCAATAGCGTCCGAGCCAGACGATGACATCGATCTGACGGAATGCCAGCGCTTTCATAAGTAAGCGCGACTTACGCCCCGGCATCATCGGCGAGCACGCAAACATCAGCACTACCGGAACGAACGGGAGGACAATCGACCAGATCGCAGGTACCCGGACCATCACGATCGCTAACAGCAGGATCACACAGTTCGCGATCCCCGCGAGCACCCCTGACCATATGGAGGACTCCAGCGAATCACGCAGACGGATCTTGTTGACGGATTTGTGGTACCCGATCCGTCCGATCAATCCGGGACGCATCGGTAGGTAGTTGAAGAGCCAGGCGCTGCCAACGAGTACGAACATCTCGCGGACCCCGACCTTGCCGTGCCGGGACTGGAGCGCTTGCAAACACATGGACACGGACAGGTGGTTCCCCATCGGTCCCAGCACAACCAGCACGATCATCCACCACGGCGCGGAGCTGATGGAATCCCATACACCCTCGAGTCCATTGGTGCCTTTGTAGACGAAGTACGCCGCGCCTACGAGCAGCACCATGCTGATACAGAAGGTCACTATCGAGCGCGTGCGCGATTTCCTCACGCGAGCGCCTGCACCCCCATCCTCCTGAATCACATCAGCATCCTCGGGTTGTTCGGGATTCCCCATACGAGCCCTCTGCGAATCGTGATTCAGAAGTCGAACGATCCCGGATCACTCGAATCGGGAACAAAGGTCTGGAAGGGATTGTCCACCCCTGAGTACATCGGCTCGATATTCTCGATCCGAGTGCTGATCAGGTCTGCCATCCATCCGAGACGCGAATCAGCGTGCGCTTTGGCAACGTCAAAGATCGGTGAGTTCATCGAATCCACTCGCGTCATCAGCACCATCGCGACCAGCGTCGGATCGATCTCAGGATCAATCAGAGAATCAGCGGTGAGCTTCTGCTGAACACGCTCATCAAACGATGCCATTGCAGGGACTGCGGCTTTGACCGGAAGCGATCCGAGCATCCAGACCTTGGTCGTTGTGTCCGAACGCTCGTAACCTGCCCACAATGCATCGACGATGGACTCGAGATCCGATTGCTCCAGATCAGGACGCAGATCTAGTCGGTACATCGCCGCGACCGCTCCCAGCACGCTCCGCCGGAACGTCGCTGTGTCATCAGAACCGATCCCCTCGATCAGCCGCTCCGCCGACGCACGCGACTCAGGAAGCACCTTCCGCTCGATCAAAGGCGACTCGCTTACCAGTCCAAACGGCGAGTTCACGATCCCTCCACCACGCAGCGGCTTGAACCCCTGCAGAGCGCGCCAACGCTGACGGATTACTGATTGAGGCTGCGAGTGGATCAACCATCGCGTCTGGACACTATCAGGATCCACAACAATGTTCAATGTTTCCAGTGGTTTGAGTCTGAGCCGACGTCCGAGATCGAGCACCTGCGCGCTGCCTACACCACGGAAGCTGCTCTCGACCTCTCGGAATCCGGGAACGATCAGGAAGTTTGAATCGATCGGGTGCGAGCTCCCGAGCGAGAGCGGGAGCGTCGATCGGTTCGTCAGCGAGATCCGCAGCGCCGCGTGCTCGCCATATTCAAAGCTGCTCTTCACGGGCTCGATGCTCAGCGCCATCGTATTCTCGGGGTTCGTGATCATGTTGTCGAACCACTGTGGAACGTTCACGGCAAGCTCCTGCATCTCCTCGCCCACCTCGGTGATCTGCGTTTCGTTGCCCGTCAGTTCCTTCAGGCGCGTCCGAGCGTACGCACCAGCTGCCTCCAGCGCGTAGTCAAGCGTGAGCTGTGTGTAGATCTCGATCGCTTCTTCCGTCTGTCCGAGCCGTTCGCTCGAGAGCGCGATGATCAGGTCACGAGGCCCTGAGCGTCCGAGTGTTTCCATCGCTTGTTTCTTGGACGCCTCATACTCACCCCCAGCGAACAAACTGAACGGCTCGAAAGGCTGGAAGAACGGCTCAAGCTCCGGAGCATTCTCGATGATCCGCGCCATGTCACGCTTGATGGTTTCCTGCTCCACCCCCACGATCGCGCGCATCGTCTGGTATCCGACGACCTCACGCAGGAAACTGCCGAGGATCTCTGTACGATTGGCGCCGCGCTGCTTGAGCTGTTCAACGACCCCGTCATAGAACGCGTTGAGACCGAGCTGCAGATCCCTGAGCACCGAATCAACCGTTTCCTGATCTCCCAAGCTGAACGCCGAGAGCAGACGGATCTGGTCGATCCCGCGCTCGTAACGGATATCGTCTGGACTCTGGAGATCGTCGATCGGTTCGCTCGCCGCGAGTCGCGCGTCGATCCGCGCCTGAAGCGTCGCACGCTCATCCGCGAGCGATGGATTTAGCTCGTCAAGAATCGCCTGAGGACCTTCATACTGCCAGAGCAGAGAGAGCTGCTGTTCTTGAAGCAAAGCCGGGGTTGTCCCGTTGTCGATTTTGTAGATCCGGATCGCGTTGTTGAGGAATCTCCACGCCGCGTCCGTCGCGCCCTCAGCGGCACACATCCGCGCAATAGACAGATGCAGGTGCGGATCGAGCGGATCCGCGTTGAGCACGCGCAGCTGCAGACGCATGCGCATCGCTGAGTCTTCAATCTGGTTCGAGTAGTGCTGCGCAACGAGTGACTGAGCCGCCTTATTCGACGGATCCAGCTTCGCGGCTTTGCGCAGCGCGCTGAGGAACCCCGACTCGTTGCCACGCTCACGCTCAAGCAGCGCCAAATCCATTGTCAGCCGTGATCGGACCGCCGGATCGATCGACTGCCCCTCTGGACCAAGGAACCGATCAAACGCCGCGACGCGTCCCTCGACAGTCTGCTGACGATTGATGATGGAGCTGATCAACCGGAGCTGCGCCACTGTATCTCTTGGATCGTTGCGGATCACCACTCTCGTCGCGCGGATCACCTCTTCCTGATCCCCCGCCATCCACGCGGCTTCGACCAGCGAACGCGCCAGGTCCGCGTCGTTGGGATCGAGCTCCACCGCCATGGACAACAGATGCATCGCAAGTAGGAAGTCATCAGGAGTCACCGGCTTGTTGAGTGACAAATCCAGACTCGAAACCGTCTCGACAGCGTCCGACGCCAAATGCCCGCTGATCTGTGCATTGGTGCTGCCCGCGATCATGATCGCTGTCAGGATCCCAACGCTCCGTTTGGTTGCTTTCATGCCAACCCTCCATTCATCACGCGACCCGTGATCACAAGCACCACACACAACGCCCCCATCCCCACGAGCACCCAGTGCACCCTCAGCGACAGCACGCGAGGGGTGCGTGGGAAGATCCGCTCAGCAACGAAGTGCAGGAACACCAGCTGTCCACCGCAGAGCATCCCGATCCCAATCAGCAAACGTTCATTCGTGCTCAGACTAGCGAGAAATCCTGGGAGCGAATCATTGAGCAGCACCCACAATCCGATCACCCCGAGCGCCATTGACCACGCGCCGGCGCCGAGTAAGCGGACAACCGCCGCGAACGCGTCGTGCATCCGCGGGACTGCCTGTGCGTGCGGTATGTCGTATGCAGCTTTGGGCCCGATACTGGACATAAGTTTCAGATCCTTGCCCTTCCTTGAGACTCGGTGCTTCTGAGTGTACCACATTGACACCCGGTCGGTTCGCTCAATGCGGGTCCGATCGGATCAAAGTGCGCGTTATCCCAGCGCCATCGCCATCAGGAACTCTGCATTGGTCTTGTGTTTACCAAGTCTGGACTTGAGCAGCTCCATCGCTTCAACCACATTCATGTCCGCGAGGACCTTCCGCAGTCGGTACACCAGTTCCAGCTCCTTCGGATCCATGAGCAGCTCCTCGCGACGCGTTCCCGATGCCGCGACATCGATCGCGGGATAGATCCGCTTCTCAACGAGACGACGATCCAGATGCAGCTCGGAGTTACCCGTCCCCTTGAACTCTTCGAAGATCACCTCGTCCATCTTGGATCCGGTATCCACAAGAGCCGTCCCGATGATGGTCAGCGATCCACCACGCTCGATCGCACGAGCGGCACCAAAGAACTTCTTGGGTCTCTGGAGCGCGTTGGAGTCCAGACCGCCGGTCATGATCTTGCCGGAGTGTGGGATTTCGTTGTTGTACGCGCGAGCCAATCGAGTGATCGAATCGAGGAAGATCACGACGTCTTCGCCGTATTCAACCAGACGCTTCGCTTTCTCGATGACCATCTCCGCGACCGCGACGTGGCGCGACGATTGCTCGTCAAAGGTCGAAGCGACCACCTCGACACCATCAGCGACATTCCGCTTAAAGTCCGTCACTTCTTCCGGCCGCTCGTCAACGAGCAGCACGAAGATCTTGGTTTCTGGGAAGTTCGCTGAGATCGATTTGGTCATCTTCTGGAGCAGCACCGTCTTACCAGTGCGAGGCGGCGCGACAATCAGCGCCCGCTGCCCCTTCCCGATCGGCGCGACCAGGTCCACGATCCGAGTCTCGATCGAATCGGGTTCGGTCTCCATCAAGAACCGCTCCTCAGGGTGCATCGGGACCATGTCCTCGAAGTTCACCAGATCATGGATCTGCTGAGGATCACGATCGTTGACCGTCTCCACCTTGAGCAGCGCAAAGTACCGCTCCGATTCCTTCGGAGGACGGATCGCACCACGGACTGTCATACCGCGACGAAGCCCAAAGCGACGGATCTGCGAAGGAGATACATAAATATCATCCGGACCAGGCAGGTACGAGAGCTCAGGACTCCGAAGGAATCCGAACCCATCGCTCATGATCTGGAGCGACCCCTCGCCGAACATAATCCCTTGCTTCGCGGCACGCGTCTTGAGGATCTTAAAGATCAGGTCCTGCTTCGGGATCTGATGGAAGTCCTCGAGTCCTTCTTTCTCCGCGACCTCGAAGACCTCGTCGATCTTCATCTTCTGGAGATCGTTGAGGGTGATGCCCTCCTCGATCATCTTCCCACCCGATGCTGCGACGATGCGTTCGAGTTCCTCGGCTTCGCGTTCGAGCTCCTCGTCTGAAGGGAGCACGCCGTAGTTAAACGACGACCGCTGACGCTTGTTCTGACGATTCTGCTGTCCGCCGTTGTTCGATCCGCCGGACCCGCTGGACCCACGACGCTTCTTGCGTTTACGGCGACGAGAGCTGCCGTCCCCACCACCATCACCCGATCCGTTGTCAGAGCTCTTGGATTGGGAACCGGAGCCTCCCGAACCAGTTGAACCAGAATCAGATTTGGATTGCGACTCTTGCGACGGCGCCGACTTGGTCTCGGCTTTGGTCTCGACCTTCTTCTCGGTCTTTTTCTCAACCTTTGCATCCGACTCAGCTTTGGGCTCGCTCTTGCTCGCCGCTGCTTTCTTGGTCGTCTTTTTGGTTGTTTTCTTCTTCGCAGCCTTCTTCTTGGACGCGGCGGTCCCCTTGGCGCTCTTGTCGGCTACTTCGGTCGCTTTACTCATCGGATTCCCCGTGTGTGTTCTCGATGGACCCTATGAGCGGTCGCTCATGAGCAAGGATCCGTGTGCCGAGCGCTCTTCAGCACCGGCTCAGAAAGAACATGACTTATATCGGTGAAAGGAAAGAAGATACGGCAAACAACAAAGCATCGAAGCAGCCGTATTTGGATATCAACAGGATTCAGCTCGCACCCAGGTTCCGCTCGATCTCTTCAAGAATCCGGGATACCTGAGCCGGCAGCTCATTCTTCGTGCCGCCGTTGGCTACTACATAATCGGCCCTATCTCTCTTTTGTTCAAGTCCCATCTGGGCTTTTTCTCGACGATCCAGCTCAGATTCGTCCCATCCACGCCCCTCAGACACCCTCTGGACACGCATCCGCTTGGGAGTCTGCACAAAGACCACGGCATCGCACTCGCTATCGACCCCCGCTTCGTACAGCAGAGGAGCATCGACGATCACCGCTCGGATTTCTCCATCTGAGCGTGCTTTTTCGATCAGTTCGTGCCGATCCTGATGAATCAGCGGATGCACCAGCCCCTCGAGCTTGGTCCTCGCGTCACGATCCCGGAACACGATCTGAGCGACTTTCTTGCGATCCACCTCTCCGGACTCGTCCAGGATCTCGTCCCCCCACCACGAGACCAGCTCTTTGATGACCGCTGGGCGCTTGAGGGCCGACGCTCCGCTCTTGTCTGAATCCGAGACCACGCACCCCAAATCCTCAAACGCACGCGCCACAGTCGATTTCCCCGATCCGATCCCGCCCACGAGCCCGATCACAGGCATCCGGCGATTCGTCGCTCCGCTTCCTGAATATCCGTCCGCGGCCGCTTGGATCATCTCGCGGATCTGCTCAGGTTTCTCGACCCCCCTCCAGACCAGTTCCACGTTCCCTGTCCCGGCGCTGCTGATCCCGACGGATCCGATCCCGAAGAGCCGTTCTACGAGCGTCCGCACGACAACGAGGTGCTGGACGCGATCGAGCCCCATTTCGGATCGCACTGTAGAGAGAATCCCGAATCCGCTGATCACGCGTCGTTCTGTTAAGCGATGCACACGCACCACGCGATCGAGAGCCGCGTACAGGATCCGGATCACGACCAGCACCAAGACCCCCCACCCCAGATAGACCAGCCCGTATCCAGGCTGCTGCCCGTCGAGCCAGATCATCAACCCCCAGATCAGCACCCCAAACACGATCCAGCGCCAGGACTGGGTGACGATAAATACCGGATGCGGGCGATCGTCGTAGATCACCCGCTCCTCGTTGGTCCCAGACTCAGCGTGCTGCATCATCATCGCTCAATTGTACCGCATCCGAACGCTGTGCATACGCTTGGGGATGCTCACGATCGACTATGCCAACATGCTCTCCTCCCGCGTCGGCGCCCACGGGCTCGACGAGGCCCGTATCGCCCCCGGCTCTGACGCGGCGGATGGAATCAAATCCATCACCGCCGACCTCGCCAAAACGCGAGGCACCAACTGGGAACGCTGGTTCAACCTCTGGAACGAACCGATGCGATCCGAGCATGTCAGCTCGATCAAACCACTCGCCAAAGAAGCTCAGAAATACGACAACCTCGTCGTGCTTGGGATCGGTGGCTCCGCACTGGGAAACATCGCGCTCCAGTCCGCGCTCAATCCAGCGACCTACAACCTGCAATCTTCAAAGGAACGCAAAGGCCCACGTGTCTTCGTCGTGGACAATGTGGATCCGGTCTACCTCGACTCGATCCTGAGCATCTGCGATCCAAAGAAGACCCTCTTCAATGTTGTTTCGAAGTCCGGCGAGACCGCCGAGACCGCGGCTCAGTTCATGATCATCCGTCAGCGCCTGCAAGACGCGCTGGGGAAGAAATGGGCGAGCCATGTCGTCGCGATCACCGATCCCGAGAAAGGCACGATGCGCACCATCTGCGACGAAGCCGGGATTACAACCCTTCCGGTTCCGGAGGGTGTCGGCGGACGCTTCTCATCGCTCTCGCCAGTCGGATTGTTCTCCGCCGCCGCTGCGGGGATCGACATCGACGCGCTCCTCGACGGCGCCAAAGCGATGGACGAGCGCTGCTCGAATGATGACCTCCACAAGAACCCCGCCGCGATGCTTGCGTTGCTGCTGGTCGAGATGGGCACACGCAAGGGCAAACCCAACCATGTGATGATGCCGTACTGCAACGCGCTCTACCTCATGGCGGACTGGTACCGCCAGCTCTGGGCCGAGTCGCTCGGGAAGAAGTTCGACACCAACAACGAGGTCGTCTTCGCGGGATTCACCCCAATCAAAGCACTGGGCGCAACGGACCAGCACTCACAGGTGCAGCTCTACAGAGAAGGCCCAAACGACAAGGTCTTCATGTTCCTCGAGGTCGAGGAGTTCGACACCGATATCACGATCCCGACTGGGATGGGAGTCGAAGCGATCAGCTACCTCGAAGGCAAGAACATGTCCACGCTGCTCAACGCCGAGAAGCGAGCGACGGAGTACGCGCTGATCGATTCGATCCGTCCGAACCTGACCATCAAGTTCCCGAAGGTCGATGCCCACCACATCGGCGAGTTCATCGCGCTCTGGCAGATCGCGACGGCCTACGCCGGACGCATGCTCAATATCGATGCGTACGACCAACCCGCCGTGGAAACCGGGAAGAAGGCGACCTTCGGACTCATGGGACGCGAGGGGTACGGGGAGTGGTTGACGAAGGTCAACGAGGCGCTTGGGCAGACGGATCACACCATTTAATAAGTGCCTTCATTGGATCACTTCGATTGAATGCATGCCCAAAGGTAATCGTAAGAAGATGAGTCGGAATGGTGATGGCGATCGCCAACAAGGCGATATTGATTCCACCATCGAAGTCTCCGATCATCATCGATAGGAGCCGTGCTTGCAAAAGAGCCACAAGACCGACAACCAGCAACACAGGCCCAAAATATCGAAGACTTAAGCGTGCCATTAGCGGGAACAGAATCGTGTAGATTAGTGCTGCAATCAGCAACAATGGCCACCCGAATAACGCTATATAGAACGCACCAAACAACATATAAAAAATGTTTGCCGGATCAAATCCAGTTTGTTCATCTAGCGCCATCAGTAAGCCGAGCGTGTATGTTCCGATGTATCCGGTCACAATCAGCACAGCAAAGAAATAAATCACAACACAGTAGATTTTGACGAACACATCCTCGAATCGTTCTTTGGGATTCATTCCACACTCGAAATCCACGCCCCGCCAAGCACCCAGCTCGGGTCATCCGCGTCATACATCGCCAGCGCCTGTCCAGGCGTGACCGCACGCTGGGGTTCATCGAACTCCACCTCAACGCCGCCGCTTCGTCCCGACGCGCCGCCCGCGTCCATATCGACGAAGCGGACCTTTGCGGGGACGGGGTCCATGTTGTAGCGATGCTGCACGAGCATCCGCTTCCAGTCGTGGATCTCTTGCTCTTCAATCAATAGATTGAGCTCGTTGGCAACACAGCGCGATGAGCGCAGTGCCTCGTCCGTCCCCACAGTGATCGTGTTCGTGTCTGGATTCTTGTCCACGACATAGATCGGGTACCCCAGCGCGACCCCCACGCCTCGCCGTTGTCCGATCGTGAACTTGTGCTGACCATCGTGCTCGCCGACGACCGCGCCCGATTCATCGAGGATCTCCCCCTTGACGCGCAGCTCCGGACGGCGACGCTCGACCAGTCCCGCGTAGTCGTTGTCCGGAACGAAGCAAATCTCCTGCGAGTCCGGCTTATCAAACACCGGAAGATCATGCTTCTCCGCGATCGCACGAACCTCCGCCTTTGTCGCGTACTCGCCTATTGGCAGCATCATCTCGCTCAATCGCAGCTTGCTCGCGCCGAAGAGCACATAGCTCTGATCCTTCGCATCATCCAATCCACGCAACAATCTCGGCTCGTCACCCGATCGATCAATCCGCGCGTAGTGCCCCGAAGCGACATACTGCGCCCCGATCTGCTCCGCGTACTCGTGGAGCTTGCCAAACTTGAGCCAATCGTTGCAGCGAACACAGGGATTCGGCGTCCGACCATTCGCGTACTCATCCACGAAGTAGTCGATGATCTTCCCGAAGTCCATCTTGAAGTTGCAGACATATAAAGGAATGCCCAAAGCCGCCGCGACCATGCGCGCGTCGTGCGCGTCTCCCACGCTGCAGCACCCCTGATGACCGATCTTGACCTTCGTCGGATCGCACGACACCCCCGCGCTGTCATACGGCATCAGCTCGTCGATCGTCTCTCCCGGAGACCCAAGACGCATAAAGCACCCAACAACCTCGTACCCCTGCTCCACCAGAATCGCCGCGGCTGCGGACGAATCGACCCCGCCGGACATCGCGACGAGGACCTTGCTGCCTGGTTTTGGGTGATTCTCAGCCATGAATCATTCTATCTCTATGAACGACAAGCGATTAAGCACTTGCTGACAAGATTATCCCCGCTTTGGGGGGGTGTAGTACGGATCGTCGTCAGTGTCGTCGTCGTGATCCGTCTTGGGATCATCAATCTGGACACGGATCTGATCGAGCATCTGATACAAGCGATTCCGTTCCTCAGGATCGAGCTGCTCCGCAATCGCGAGCATCCCCTCAATCGTGAGCTGCTTTTTGACATTGCTCCCATCAGGAAGCCGTCTCAGCGCGGCTCCAGGTCGATCCGAGAGGAACTCTGGATTCTGTTCGATCATGTCCGCCATCTTCCGCAGCATCTGACTCGCCGTCTGTGCACCCACGCCGTGTCCGACGCGGACACGCACCGGAGCGACGCTCGGCTCTGAGTCGGGACGATTGACAATCGTCCCGGTGATCACATGACCATCCTCATCAACCCCCGGATCGTCCTCGCGATCGATCGCGGACGCGTTGAGTCCAGAGAAGTACGCCGCGAGGTTGGAGGGGTCGTGGGTCAGCGGATTTTGAACATCTTCAGTCATGCTTAATGGTAGGCAACCCCTCCACATCCCCCCAAAACCCATCCAATCCAGCCCTAGCCCCTTCTGGCACACCATTCGCGTATGTCTATCAACGGAAGGAGTCCGAACATGTGGCGATGGATTGTCACCCTCATTAGTTGCGCAGCGTTCTGCGCCACTCCTGCGCTTGCAGGCAAAACACTGCGCGATGTCACGCGAGTCAAAGGACAGGGGGCATCCCTCATCCAAGGGCTCGGCCTCGTCGTCGGTCTCAACGGGACCGGAGACTCGGGAACCGAGCTCGCGATGGCGCGTCCGCTTGCCGCGGCGCTGACCAATATGGGCAATCCCGTCTCGATCGATGAACTCGCCAATACCAACTCCGCCGCACTCGTGCTTGTGACCTGCTCGATCCCTCGCGAGGGCGCGAAGGTTGACGACGAGTACGAGGTCACGATCTCCGTCATCAACTCCGCGCAGTCCCTCGAAGGCGGGATTCTGTTGATGACGCCGCTCACGCCGCGCCCCAACTCGCCCGTCTACGGCTTCGCCAACGGGCGTATCACCCTCCCCGACGAAGACAACCCCTCTGTCGCGATCATCAACAAAGGCGCGCAGATCGTCCGCGACATCAACACGATGCCCAACATCGGCGCATCCTTTGATCTGATAATCGATTCACCCTTCGCTGGATGGGGTCCCGCCGCGTCCATGGCGTCGGAAATCGACCAGAACTACAGACTTTCCTCCGATCGACTCGGTGAACCACTCGCACGCGTGATCGATCCACGCACGATCCGTGTCACTGTCCCAACCAACGAACGATCCAATCCAGGATCATTCTTCGGACACGTCATGGAGACCAACATCTCCGGCGCCCTCCGCAAGCTCCCGGCGCAGGTCATCTGCGACACGCGATCCGGGATCATCGTCATGACAGGCGATGTCGAGGTCTCTCCCACTGTTATCACGCACGACGATCTGGTGATCACCACCCTCGTCGATCCGCTCGTCCCACCATTGCAGACCGAATCTGAGTTTGCCGCGCTTCAGACAGATACCACTGATTCCAACCGCGCCAAGCTCCAGGATCTGATCAACGCGTTCGATCAACTCGATGTCCCACCGCGTGAGCAGATCCAGATCCTCGAACTCATCCGCAACGCAGGAAACCTCCACGCGCGTCTCATCATCGACGGCGTCGGATAACCCAGAACCACCAAGAGCACAGAACCATCACAAGAGGTACACCAATGAGCTCAATCAATACTTCAAACAACCTTACAAACCAAGCCGCGATCCTTGCGGGAAAGCGTTCAACCGATCCCAATGCTAACCCACTCCAAGCCGTACACGAGAACGCGATCCGCACGAAGAGCGGCGACGAGCAAAGCGAGGGTAAAGTCGCGACCAATCCCGCGGACCTGCTGCGTCGCGCCGGATCGAGCGACGAAACAGAACTCAACAACCAGCCGGTTGTACCCAGTGCTCGAGAGATCAAGGCGCTCGACACAGCGCAGAAGCTCATCTCCACCACACTGATCAAGCCCATCCTCGCTCAAGCACGCGCCACGCGTGACGCTCCCGCGCCTTGGGGACAGACGCAAGCCGAGAAGCAGTTCGGCGCGCTGCTCGACAACCGGATCGCCGACGACATTTCCAAAGCTTCGAACTTCCCGATCGCTCAGCGCATCGCTGACCAGATCCTCAGGAACTCACCAATCGACACCAGCGAGAGCACCCAAACCCAGTACACCCCAGTGGACCTCTTCGGATGATCAGCACGACACCCCAACCAGCTCAAGCCGTGTCCGCACAGACGGATCTGGATCGACTCGAAGCGATGCTCCTGGACCTCGAGCACGAGCACCAGAGACTGCTCGAACTCGCGGGACTGCAACGCGAAGCGATCAGCCGCGCCGATGCCAAAGGGATCGGGGAGATCGTCGAATCCACCGCAGAAACCCTCGGGCGTATCGCGTCCATCGAGCAAGAACGCCGCAAGGTCGTCAAGCGGACCGACGGCACAATCCCCACGGTGGACCAGATCATCCAAGAAGCCGACGAGCACCACGCTCGCACGCTTACCACGCGTTCCCGATCGCTGCGATCGCTGATGGCGCAGCTCAAAGAGGAACACGAAGCGGTCCGCGTCGCGTCGCTCGCGCTCACCAATCACATGAACGGCTTGATCGAGCAGGTCAGCGCCAAACTCTCGCACGCCGGGACTTACGGACGACGCGGTGCCGTCGATCCGGGAAGAAACCAGGTCGTTTCCAGTCTGGACACACTGCAGTAATCCCTGCGATTTAGAAAGGAGCAAGCTATGAGTCTGACATCTTCACTCCACATCGCTCAGTCCGCGCTCTCGACTTCGCAGATTGGTTTGCAGGTCACATCGCAGAACCTCGCCAACGCCGCGACACCGGGATACACGCGTCAGGTCGCGCTGCTCCAAGCCGTGCGAGGCAGTGTCACCGATCCGTACATCATCGGATCGGGTGTCGCGATCCACGAGGTCCGTCGTCAGATCGACACCGCGCTCCAGTCCCGCCTCTGGAACGCGAACTCAGAAGAGTTCAGCAACGCGCAGCAGCTCAACGTCTACAACCAGCTCGAAGCGATCCTGAATGAGGGCACAGAGTACGACCTGTCGTCCGAGCTCTCGTCGTTCTTCAACGTCTGGTCCGAAGCAACCACGCTGCTGGATTCGTCCTCGACCGTCGTCAATCAGGGCAAGTCAATCGCGAGCTTCATCAGAAACATGCGTGAGGACCTCCTCGACCAGCGCCAGCAGATCGAGAACCAGATCGACTCGCAAGCGACCCAAGCCGATGCGCTCTTCTCCGAGATCGCGCTGATCAACGGGACCATCTCGTCCAACGAGATCGGTGAGACCGAAGCCAGCGCCCTGCGCGATCGGCGCGACCAGATTGTCACCGAGCTCTCGCAGCTCGTCGAGGTCACCACTGTCGAAACCAACCAAGGCGGATACGACGTCCTCATCGGATCAACCCCCATCGTCCAAGGGAATCACTCCCGAGGAATCACCATCGATCGCCAAACCCAGGACGGCACTGTCAACGTCACGCTCAACACCGCGGACAACAACGACACGCTCTCCGTCACCTCAGGATCCATCGGAGGACTCCTGAGCTCACGCGACGGCGCGATCGACGAGACCATCGAGAAGCTCGATCGCATCTCCTCCAACCTCATCTTCGAGGTCAACAAAATCCACTCCACTGGGATCAACGAGGATTGGCTCACCACCGCGCTGGGGACACTCCAGGTCTCCACCGCCAACCAGACACTCCCGCTCAACGATCCAGCAAACTCGGACCTCGCCGATCTCCCATACGCGCCAAGCAACGGCGGGTTCTACATCAACATCCGCAACGACAACACCGGATCATCAGACCAGATCTGGGTTCCGGTCGATCTCGACGGCATCGATACGCTCGGAACCGCATCAGTTGCTGACGATACCTCCGCAGAGGACATCCGCGCCGCGATCGACGCTGCTGGAGACCCCGCCGGGATCGACGGCCCGCTCACCGCGACCTTCGACCCCTCGGGAAGACTCCAGATCACCGCACCAACGGGATACTCGTTCTCGTTCTCGGAAGACTCCTCCGGCGCTCTGGCGACCCTCGGCGTCAATACCTTCTTCCAAGGCACCGACTCCTCGGACATCGCTGTCCGCGATGACGTCAACGTCATGCTTGGACGACTCGCTCCAGACGGCTCATTCAGCGCCAACGAGAACGCGAACCTGCTCGGAAAGCTCGGCACACAAGCACTCGACGGGCTCAACGGACAGAACATCGAGAAGTTCTGGAGCATCCAGACCCAGGACGTCGCGGTGCAAGCCGCATCGGCGCGAACACAAGCCGACGCGTCCTTCCTTGTCCGTCAGAGTCTCGACAACCAACGCGCCGGAGTCTCCGGCGTCAGCATCGACGAGGAATCCATCAACCTGCTCACCTACCAGCGTCAATACCAAGGCGCTGCGCAGATTATCACCGCCGCTCAGGAGATGTTCGACACACTGCTCACGCTCGTCTGATCGTAAGCAATAGGAACCAACGCCATGTCCAGCTTCCCCACCTCATACTCACGCGCCCCATCGCTGCTGTTCACGATGCAGAATCTGAACAACATCAACTCGACGAACATCTCGATCGGACGCCTGACCAATCAGCTCGCATCGGGTCTGGACATCCTGCGCCCTTCCGACGATCCCGTCCGCAGCGCAACCATCTCAACCCTCGACACGCGCATCGAGCACACCAACCAGATCCTTCAGAACCTCAACTTCGCGAGCTCGTCCGTAGGCACCCTCGACCAGATCCTCGCGGATGCCAAGTCGCTTGTGGACGAAGCCGCGTCGATCGCGTCCTCGCAGATCAACTCCGATCCTGACACACGCGAGAGCCAAGCGGTCATCATCGATTCACTCATCGACTCGCTCTACTCACTCTCGAATCAGGAATCCCTCATCGGATTCACCTTTGGGGGTTCGGCGCCTGGACGCCAACCGATCATCTACGACCGCGGCGCGTACCGCTTTGTTGGTGAAGTCGGAGGCATCACCGCCGCATTGGGATCCGCTTCAAACGTCCCGCTCACCCTCGGCGTGGGCAACGCGATCGGAGAGCTCTCCAATCGTATGGAAGGCACGGTCGATCTCAATCCAGGACTCACCCCCGACACCCTCCTCTCCGATCTCAACGGCGCCAACCAGGTCGGCGTCAATACCGGCATCATCGAGTTCAGCTACAACGGCGGACAGGTCGCGCAGGTTGATCTCACTGGAACCGTGACTGTTGGTGATGTGCTCGACCGACTCAACGCCGCGGTCGTGCAGTACGAAACGGACGAAGCCGTCACCGTCCTTGGACCGAGCGCTTTCTCTATCAACGGCAACTCCATCAGCATCGATATCCCAGCGGGAAACCTCGAGTTCTTCGATCTCGAAGGATCAGATGTCGGCGCTGACCTCGGATTGGTTAACAACGCTGCGACCCCATTCTCTTCAACCAATCCCGATGGTCTGAACCTTGATCCCAAGCTCACGTGGACCTCCCCAGTCTCCGCGCTCGCCGGACTCGGAGGCTCACCACTTGGATCGATCCAGCTCAACAACAACGGCGCGACCCACACCATCGACCTCTCCGGAGCGCAGACCATCGCGGACATCAAGAGCGCGATCGAATCTGGAAACACGGGCGTCCGCGTCCTGATCTCCGATGACCAGCGTTCGATCAACGTCGTCACTGAGAGCGCCGGACTCCAAACCCACGCCCTCTCGATCTCCGAGGTCGCTGGTGGTGGAGGCACCGCAGAACTCCTCGGCATCCGGACCTTCGCCGGAAACACACCGATCACCGCGTTCAACGACGGCGACGGCGTCGAAGTCGTCTCCGGACGCACCGATCCGCTCACAGGACTCGTGGATCCCGCACTCAATACCGACTTCGAGATCAATCTCGGAGATGGATTCACCATCAGCATCGACCTAAGCCCCTCCGACATCACCACCGTCGGCTCGCTTGTCGCGGCGATTAACACCCAAGCGGACGCCGCGCTCACCGCCGCGGGACGACCAACCACCGATTTCACCGCCAATGTGGGCGCGATCAGCAACGGCATCGAGTTCAACCAGGACGCCGCGATCGCTGCGGGTGGACCGATCTCCGTCCGTCCCGTCAACAACTCAACCGCTGCGGAGCAGCTCGGATTCCTGGACGCAAAGGCGAACGGGAGCAACACACTTTTGCGCTCTGAGGATCGCGCCACGATCCGTGTGAACAACCTTTTCTCCCATCTTCTGGACCTTTCCGAGGCATTGAAGAACGACGACACGTTTGGCATCGAACTTGCGTCAAAGAGACTTGGACTCAGTCAGGACAACGTCATCCAGGCGCGGTCCACCGTCGGCGGCTACGCAAAGCGTCTCGATGACGAGACACGCCGACAAGAGGATCGCGTCGTCTATGACGAAGCCGTCCGCTCGCAGCTCAGAGACCTGGACTTCGCGTCCGCGTCCTCCGAGTTCTCGAGATTGCAACTCCAGCTCCAAGCGGGGCTCAGCGTTGCGGCTCAATCCCAGCAGCTCACCCTGCTGGACTTCCTTGGCTAGCGCCGCGGAGACAAGCACCTGACCCGGTGAAAGCCGGGAACGGAGATTGGATCGAGAACCCCCCCACAGTCGGTCGTGAGGGGTGCTCAGGACAGGATGTCGCCCGGTATGGATACCGGCGTCGATCCGACAAGGCAGACCGGCAAAATCGGAGCGCACAACGATGGAAGTGCGAACGACAAGATTTGGTGTAATCGATATCGCGGAGGACCGCGTGATTACATTCCCAGAGGGTCTCCTCGGCTTCAGTGACAGGACCAAGTTCTGTCTCCTGCAGCCAGGTGACGACGCATGTTTCTTCTGGCTTCAATGTCTGGACGACCCGAACCTCGCGTTCGTGGTAACCGACCCGACATTCTTCGAGCAGGATTACTCCGTACCCATCCGCCCAGAGCAGATGAGCGGACTCAACCTGCAGAAGCTCGAGGACGCACAGGTCTTTGTCATCGTCAACAAGATCGATGAACAACTCACCGGCAACTTCCAGGGACCGTTGATCATCAACACCCTCGACAAGGTCGGCGAGCAGATCGTGCTCTCAGACAAACGATGGACGACCCGTCACCCGCTCATGCGAGTCTCGGAACAATCGACACAAACAGCTTCGGCCTGATCTCAGACCAAAGCTCGGGGCATCCATCACACATCAACACGCACAACTGTGCGGTGTGATCGGTACGCCACTACACCCGTGAATCTGTTGTTCTGATTCATGGAACGAAAGAGACTCTTCCGTCTGGTCACCAAGAACCAGCGCGGATTCGTGTGCAAGGAGTTGACGCATGCTTGTGCTCTCAAGGCAGCGCGACGAGACAATCATGATCGGGGACGAGATCGAAATCTCAGTCGTCGATATCCGAGGCGACAAGGTCCGCCTGGGTATCAACGCCCCGACCAGAATTGCGGTCCACCGCAAGGAAGTCTACGACGCGATCAAGAGAGAAAATACCGAAGCCGCAAGGCTCGGGTCCACCGACCTCGACACGCTCGCCCAGACCATCAAACCTGGACCGGCGCGACGAGGACAGCGGACAGATGATCTCATCACAACACCCGCAGCCGCAACGCTGCCAACAACCAAGGTGAGCCCTCCCCCTGGACTCACCAATACAAAGACCACCGTAGCGAGTTCCACCAAGGCCTCATCAACGAAGGACACCGCCTAAACCCCCGCCCCTGATCGTTACTCAACCAGGTAAGCAACAAGCAATCACGGAGGATTGCCATGACACGGATTAATACGAATGTCCCCAGTATGATCGCCCGCCAGCGTCTCAATCGTTCAGGCGTCGATCTCCAAGTTCGTCTCGAACGACTCTCGACAGGACTGAGAATCAACCGAGGCAAGGACGACCCCGCCGGGCTCATCATCTCTGAACGCATCAGCACAGAGCTCAAAGGGATCGAGCAAGCGATCTCAAACTCTGAACGCGCCAGCTCAGTGATCGCGACGACCGAAGGCTCGCTGACCGAAATCAACGACCTCCTCAACTCGATCAAAGCACTCACCGTTGAAGCCGCCAACTCCGGCGCCATCTCCGACGAGGAACGCGACGCGAACCAGCTCCAGATCGACTCCGCGATCCAGTCCATCACGCGGATCGCCAACACCTCGACCTTTGGTGGTCAGAAGCTCCTCGACGGATCGCTCGGATACGTCACCTCAGGGATCGCCGTCTCGACCATCACCAAGTCCAACATCACCGCCGCGAGCTTCATCAACGCCGGATCGATCAACGTCTCTGTAGACGTCATCGCATCAGCGCAGAAGGGCTCGCTCTACCTCACAGGAGACAACGGCGGTACTGGTGACGGCACCATCCTCTCGGCGACCACCATCCAGATCCGTGGACCGCTGGGTGTCCGTGAGCTCGACATCCTCTCGGGAACCACTCTTTCAGCGGTCGCCGCGAGCGTCAACGCACTGACCGGTCTGACCGGAGTCACCGCGAGCCGAATCAACCCCGCGACCGACCTCTCGGGGATCGCGTTCCAATCGCAAGGATACGGCTCAGACAGCTTCGTCTCAGTCGAACGCCTCGACAAACCAGCCAACGCTGCACTTGATAACTTCAACCTCGTCAAGGTAGATGGCAACGCGGACGTGACCGGACTCGTATGGGGTCTCACCACCGTCGCAGCGACCCGCGACGAGGGCCGTGACGTTTCCGCACTTATTAATGGCAACGTCGCGAGTGGCGACGGACTCAATATCTCGATCGGATCGCCATCGCTGGCGCTCAAGCTCGATCTCGCCGAGTCCTATGCGACGGACCCTTCACTCGCTGTAACAACCTTTGACATCACAGGCGGCGGCTCGCTCTACCAGCTCGGACCAAGCGTCAATGCGCTCCAGCAGTCCAATATCGGTATCCAGTCCACCGCGGCAGAAGCGCTCGGAGGCATCTTCAAGAACGGCGTCTCACACTTCCTCTCGTCGCTCCAGACAGGGAAAGCCAACTCCCTCGCCGCAGCGGACGCAAGTCGAGACTACTCAACCCTCTCAGAGATCGTCGAAGCATCGATCGATGAGATCTCGATCCTGCGTGGTCGATTGGGTGCATTCGAGCGCAACGTACTGGAAGCAAACTCGCGATCACTCCAGGGCGCGTTCGAGAATCTGACCGCATCGCAGAGTCTCATCCGCGACGCGGACTTCGCGGCTGAATCCTCTGAACTCACGCGTGCACAGATTCTCCAATCCTCAGGTACCACAGTCCTCTCGCTCGCGAACCAGCAGTCGCAGCAGGTGCTCCAGCTTCTCGGATAAACGAACAAGCAAAGACAGACCTTTAATAGACAATCAAAAGGCATCACCCCAACCCCCTCAACCAGAGGGGGTTTTTCTATGGGTTTTTCCCATTAAATCCAGACCCAGAGTCCGGATAACAGCATGAAGTCCAAAAAAATATCACAGAACTCGGGACGTGACTAAATCCGGGTGTTCAGTGCGTCGATCCGTGATCCATCATCCGGGTGTGTACCCGGTGTGAAGGTCAGCTTAGCGATGCATATCGCAAGCCGCCGAGCCGAGCGAATGCTAGGCAAGGCAAAGCGGACGGCTAAGGAAAGTCGCCCGTTCAATGGACTCCGGAAGTTTGTCCGGAGATAACACGGAGGTTGTCAGCCAATGACACGCATCAACACCAACGTTTCGTCACTGATCGCACAGAACGTGCTCGGTCGCAACAACAAATCACTCGGCGTCGCGCTCGAACGCCTTTCCACTGGTCTCCGGATCAATCGTGGTAAGGACGACCCAGCGGGTCTGATCGCTTCGGAAACCCTGCGTTCCGAAAAAGCAGGCCTCAACGCAGCAATCGGCAACGCCGAACGCTCCGAGCAAGTCGTCAACATCGCTGAAGGCGGTCTCCAGGAAGTCTCGAACCTCCTGACCGAACTCCAGGGACTCATCACCACCTCAGCGAACTCCGCTGGTCTCTCGACCGAAGAGAAGGAAGCGAACCAGCTTCAGATCGATTCGATCCTCCAGACCATCGACCGCGTCTCCGGCGCAACCGAGTTCCAAGGAACCAAGCTCCTCAACGGCAACTACGACTACCAGACCACATCGGTCGCGGCAGGCGTGACCGACTACGAGGTCCGTGGCGCGAAGCTAGACGGCACAAACAACCTCTCGGTTG
Source organism: Phycisphaerales bacterium (assembly GCA_965250055.1). GTDB lineage: Bacteria > Planctomycetota > Phycisphaerae > Phycisphaerales > UBA1924 > UBA1924. Next base: position 1,674,250 of record OZ252285.1, read on the forward strand.
ACGCCATCGTCACTCAGTCCGCTCAGCAAGCAGGTCTCCACCTCTCATTCGGTGGCGCACTCGATCTGAGCTCGGCTGACGCACAGTTCATCTTTGAAGTCGCAGGCTCCAAGGGCTCGCGTGAGTTCCAGTTCGCTTCAGGTGCTGCAGTCGCAGACATCGCAGCAGCTGTCAACACCTTCACCGACGTCACCGGCGTCACCGCGACTGTCAGCGGTACCGGTATCCGTCTCGCATCCAGCGAGTTCGGTTCAAACGAGTTCGTCTCGGCAACCGTCGTCGATGACGGTGCACTCAACACCGCAGCAGCAACCGCAGGTATCTACACCCACGCGTCGTCTGACTTCGATGTCACCAGTGCAGCAACCGCCACCCTCTTCAGCGCCGCAGCTGCAGAGAACGGCATCCGTGACGAAGGTCAGGACATCTCCGGCACCATCAATGGCCTCCTCGCTGTTGGTCAGGGTAAAAAGCTCTCGGTCAACTCAGACTTCCTCGATGTCGAGTTCACACTCAACACCGCGACCTCACAAACACTCGGTTCGGTCGCAGCGTTCGACATCACCGGCGGCGGTGCTGACTTCCAGCTCGCTTCCGACGTCAACATCGCAGGGAAGGTCTCCCTCGGTATCGGTGACCTCTCCGCTCGTAAGCTCGGAAACTCCACCGACGGCTTCCTTGATGACCTCGCTTCAGGCAAGTCATTCAATGTCGTCGACGGCAACAACCTTGACACCGCTCAAGCGATTGTTTCCGAAGCAATTAACCAGGTCTCCTCGACCCGTGGACGTCTTGGTGCGTTCCAGAAGAACGTTGTCGGTGCAACCTCGCGTTCACTCGGTACCGCTCTCGAGAACATCACCGCTGCAGAGTCCGTCATCCGTGACGCAGACTTCGCAACCGAAACCGCGGCTCTGACCCGGAACCAGGTCCTTGTTCAGGCATCCACCAACGTCCTGTCGCTGGCAAACCAGTCGCCACAGAACGTCCTCGCACTGCTCGGCTAATCCCAAGCAGACTTTGGCTGATGCCACCAATCTGAGCTGACCCTCAACGCCCCGGTCCAAACCGACCGGGGCGTTTTCATGCGCCCGCTCAACTTCAACCGATGAAAACCCCGTGACTTCCGCCCAATCCAGCCGAGTCGAACTGCTCTCTGAATCCAACCAGATCCTGCGCCGTCGCTTCATCAACTTCATCCGTATCGAATGCGGCTTACTTCCCTCGTCAATCGAAGCGTACTCCAGAGACCTCGAAACGCTCCTGCTCGACCTCCAGGACAAGGGCATCGATGATGCACACGACACACTCCCTGAGCACCTCATCGCGCACATCCGCTCGCTCTCAAAGGATCGTGGATACGCCGGGACGACCGTCTCGCGTCACATCGCGACGATCAAGGTCTTGTTCCGTTGGCTGTACGCAAATGACAAAGTCAGCGAGAACCCCGCCGACCATCTCGACCAGCCCGCCAAGTGGAAAAAACTCCCCGGCGTACTCTCACCCAACCAGATGAAAAAACTACTCGCGGCCCCCACCCCTCCATCAACCCCGAACAACCAACCCCCCCTCTACCTCCGCGACCGCGCCATCCTCGAACTCATGTACGCCTCAGGTCTCCGCGCCAGCGAGGTCGGACAGATCCACCTCTCCGATGTACTCGAACGCATCGGCGTCGTCCGTGTGCTTGGTAAAGGCGACAAGCACCGACTCGTCCCGATGGGGACCCCAGCGATCAACGCGATGCAGCAGTACATCAGCGAGTGCCGACCGATGCTCATCACCGCCGAGCGAGCCGCGGACAAGCGCGATCAAGGCAAGCTCTTCTTATCCAGAACCGGACGACCCATCGAACGAGTCCGTGTTTGGCAGATCGTCAAGCACTGGTCCACCCAAGCGGGACTCAAGGACATCCACCCCCACATGCTCCGCCACTCCTTCGCCACCCACCTCCTCGCAGGCGGTGCCGATCTCCGCATCGTCCAGGAACTCCTGGGACACGCCGACATCACGACCACCCAGATCTACACCCACGTCGACCGCTCCCAGCTCAGCAAGACCATCAAAAACCTCCATCCCCGCGGCTAGACGCGGGTTAGAAGCGGCTAGTTCGGGCATTTTTTGTTGGTACAGCCCGCGCCGTCGGTGTATACTCATGACAGCGATGAAGTCCTCACGCCTCATCCTGATCTTCTCAACCCTCCTCTTTGCGCTGCATGGAGCGGGTGTCGTTCGCTCATTGCACTACCTCTCCGACCACGCTCAACCATCCGCATGCCACAGCTGCGTCGATACCCAAGCTGATACTCAAGTCGATACCCAGAACGAACCTACAGAGCGTCCTTCCGACACAGACGATGAGCACGAGTGCGATATTTGTCTCACGATCAATACCATCACCCCGACCCAAGACGCCCCTCAAGTCTCGACTCTGCCGCTGACTCCGAAGGGCGAACTCTTCAAAATCACCAATCAGACGCTGCACTACTCAGCCCAGCGTCCCGGCGACAAAGCCGCGCGAGCACCGCCGATCTGCTAAATCTATCGTCTTTCTACGCCCCTGATCCGATGCTTTCCGCATTGCGCTCATAGTCTCGCGCAGACTCATCCACCAAAGGAAATCCAATGTCGATCTACATCGAATGTAGACGCGCCCGCGCGTTTACGCTCATCGAGTTGCTGGTTGTCATCGCGATCATTGCGCTGCTTATCGGAATCCTCCTCCCGGCTCTCGGCAACGCTCGCGCCTCGGCGCAGCGCATCGTGTGCCAATCCAATATGCGCCAGCTCGAGCTCGCGCACCAGCTGTACCTCGAAGACTACAAAGGGCACTTCATCGACGCCGCGCTCCCACACGGCACGCTCGCAGGAGACATCCGCAAGACCTGGCTCATCACCCTCCAAGACTACGGCGCCGCGCCCGAATCGCTCTACTCACCAGTAGACCGCTCGATCTGGCTCAACGTCTCCAAAGGTGGCAGCGACGAGGGCGCCACCCTCCCAGAGCTCCGCTCTTGGTTCGAGTCCAACGAAGAAATCCTCAACGACAACGACTTCGGGAACGACCCAGACCAACCCGAGATCTCCCGCCTCACCAGCTACGGACTCAACGGCTTCACCGCACAGAGCGTCGCGCCATTCCTCAACCCCGATCCCGTTACCGGACGTCGCCTCGATCAGCGGAGCGCCTACACCAAGCTCACACGAATCCCCAGAACCTCCTCCACCGTCCACCTCGTCATGATGACCCCGATCGCGCGCAACTTCGGAGAAGAGGTCTACACCTATCCAGAGTTCGCCAAATCCGATCACGTCCACCCAGACGAATGGGACCTGTCGTTCCTCGGCGCTGACGCGAGCGCCAAGTTCGCAAGCTCCCAGCTCTGGCTCAACGCCCACGGCGGAGAACCCACCGAACCAGCCGCCAAAAGCAACGCCGCGTTCTTCGATGGATCGGTCCGGACCATGTCATTCCAAGACCTGTACGTCGATACAAACCACAACCTGTTCCACCCCGAAGCAAACCCCACCGGATCAGCTCAATAACGAGCATGATCCAACATGACCCAGAGCTCAATAGCAGCACATTGGAGATCACATGAACACCACACTCTCATACGCACTCGCCGTCGCCTGCACAGCCGCGACATGTATCGCAGGCACAGTCCACGACGTGGACTTCATCCCAGCGGTCCAGGACGGCAAGATCGTCGTCGGCACCGTTGATCCAGACACCAACGAAGTCGTCTACCCCTCACAGATCAAGTCCGCAATCTTCGGCACCGAAGGCTTCCCAAACTTCACCAACAATCCTGGTTTCAACTCAGAACTGGGCGCTCTGGTCCCAGGGATGACCATCGGATTCAGCATCCTCAGCGCTCCGCGCATCTGGGATGAAACCAACCAAGACTTCGAGACCATCGCATCGGAACAACTCATCGTCCGAGCCGCGGCTCAGAACATCGTCGCTCCCATGACCGACACCGTCGTTCCAGGTGTCGTGTTCGGACAAGCATCGCTCGACGCCGCGGCAACATTCCACCACCACATGCAGTTCCTGCTCGAAGGAGGACTTCCCCCCGCGATCGACGGCGTGTGGTTGCTCGAACTCGAGCTGTGGTCCGAAAGCGCCAGCATCGAAGCGTCCGATCCGATCTACGTCGTCTTTGGACAAGGCACCGGAGTCCCGAACATCGACACCGCGGTCGCATGGATCGAGGACAACCTCATCGGTTCGCCGTGCCTCGCGGACCTGACTGGTGACCAATCACTGAACTTCCTCGACGTCAGCGCCTTCCTCGAAGCGTTCGGTCAGCAAGACCCTGTCGCGGACTTCACCAACGACGGACAGTTCAACTTCCTCGACGTAAGCAGCTTCCTCGCGGCTTACGCGAATGGATGCCCATAACACAATTTTTGTTTGAGGGTTTGGAGGGTTTGGAGATCCCTTAACCCCTTTTTAGGAGACTGAGAAATGAAACTGGCAGCAATCTTGGCAACAAGCGTCATCGCGTCGATGGCAATCGCAGGAGACGACCACGATCTCGAGCACGAGGGCGGAGACTACGGCCTCACAATCATCGACGGCGCCGTCGCCGTCGGAATCGGTGACCACGACGAGGGCGTCATCGAAAACATCGGCGAGCGCGTCTTTGCCGCGGACATGTCCCTCAGCGGACCAAACTGGTTCGCCGACGAACCAGGGATCTTCATCGAAGAAGGCTCACTCCCTGACAACACCCAGGTGAGCTTCACCCTCACCCAGTCCCTCATGTACTGGGACGGCACCGGTGCGGTCAACTTCGGTCTCGCAGCAGACGCGATGTCCCTCTCGTTCGGACCAGCAAGCGTTTCGACCTCGCTCGACAACAGCCCGGTCGCTGGATTCTCGATCAACTACGACGCGGACGCGGTCGGTGGTTTCGACGAGCACATGGATTACACCATCGACGGCCTCGCCCCGACGGGAATCTACCTGCTCGCCAACACCTTCTCGCTCACTGGAGCAATTGATTCCGACGTGATCTTCACCGTGTTCAACGCGGGTCTCGACGAAGAGATCCACGACGAAGCAGTCGAGTACGCCGAATCGGTCCTCGTCCCAGCACCAAGCGCCGCAGGTCTCCTCGCGCTCGCTGGACTCGGAGCCATGTCTCGCCGTCGCAAGGCATAAACGAACTCCAAACCTGGGGTCTTCGGGTGAGTTGCCCGTAGGCCCTATTTCAATCAGATGTATTGCACGTCACTCGTGATCTGATCTCAGAGTCACGAGTACGACGACAAACTCGATACAACGCCCCCGTCCCGCCTTCTGCTCTTTTTGGTGGGATGGGGTTTTTTCATGCAAACTTGCACACATCTGCTGAATCCCTTAGGGTGAACACTCCACCCCCTCCCAAACACACCGAGGTGCCCCATCGATACCGACACACTGATGAAACTCGTCGCCATCGCGCTCTACGCAAGCATCCTCGTAGCGATCGGATACTTCGCTTCAAAAAGAATGAAGAACATCCGCGACTACTTCGCATCCGGAAAGAACCTCGGATTCTTCAATGTCGCGTTCTCAGCTCGTGCAACAGGCGAATCCGCGTGGCTCCTCCTCGGACTCACCGGTATGGGATACGCCTTCGGAGTCAAAGCATTCTGGGTCGTCCTCGGCGAAGTCATCGGTGTCGGAGGCGCGTGGCTCCTCATGTCACGAAGATTCAAACGCCTCACCGATCGCTACGACTCCATCACAGTCCCCGACTATCTCGAATCACGCTTCCGCGATTCCGGACACTGGTTGCGCCTCATCGCGGGTGGTTCGCTCATCATCTTCGTCCCGATCTACGCTGGCGCTCAGGTCTTTGCGACAGGTGACGCGTTCAACAGCTTCCTCGGATGGGATCATCTTCTCGGCGCCTCCGTCGGATTCATCGTCGTCCTGCTCTACATCACGCAAGGCGGATTCACCGCCGTCGTCTGGTCCGATGTGTTCCAAGGCTCACTCATGTTCCTCGGACTCGTCTCCCTCCCCATCATCATCCTTCTGGAAGCAGGAGGGATCACCAACATCACCGACACACTCCGTTCCATCGACCCCCACCTCCTCTCGCTCCACGGCCCTGGTCCCGCGGACGCGGACGGCAACATCACTCCAAGCACCGGAGGATGGACCACAGGGACCATCATCTCCATCGTCGGACTCGCCGCGATCGGGATCGGATTCTGGGGATCGCCACAAGTCTTCGTCCGCTACATCTCGATGAAAGACGAGAAGCAGATCGCTCCCGGCGCGACCACCGCACTGATCTGGACGCTCCTTGCAGACTCCGGAGCTGTCCTCGTCGGAGTCTTCGGTCGTGGACACGGCCTCTTCGAGTTCAACGAACCACTCGCCAATCGCGAAGAGATCCTCCCGACCACCGCACTCGAGCTGCTCCCCGCGTTCTTCTCAGGTGTCTTCATCGCGATGGTCTTGTCCGCGATCATGTCAACGATCGATTCGCTCCTCGTCGTCGCATCATCCGCAGGTGTCCGAGACTACTGGCAAAAAACCAAACACCCCAACATGAGCGACGAGTCCCTCGTCTCGCTCTCACGCAAGGTCACTGTTGTGCTCGCACTCGTCGCGTTCGGGATCGGCATGGGACTCCTCATCCGAGATCCTGAGAAACCCCTCTTCTGGATCATCATCTTCGGATGGTCCGGGATCGCCGCGACGTTCTGTCCGACGATGATCCTGTCGCTGTTCTGGAGCAAGCTGACATCACTGGGCGCCAAGTGCGCCATGATCGCTGGATTCCTAGGAGTCCCCGCGTTCAGTTTCCTTGTGCCCTGGTTACTCGAGAAAGCCGGACAAGAAACCATCGCCGGCTATCTCGGAGATCTCGATGTGCTGCTCCCAAGCTTCATCATCGGATTTGCAGTAGCAGTCGTCGTGTCACTGTTTGACAGACAAGGCCAAAGCAAACTCCAAGGCGTCAGCGACGACCTCCAGTTTGCCAAAACCGGTCAGGACTGAACCGAAGCCATCCGCTTCTCAATGCCGCGCACCATCACCCCCACCGCGTCCGCGCAGTACGGGAAGAACAACGAGGGCTCCAGCATCTCAAGCTCCGAGAGCAACAGCTTGCCATCGTTGCCCGGCATCACATCCACACGCGCGTACAAGTGCTCCTTCCCAGCAGCCGTGATCACCTGATCCGCGATCTCCCGCATCTCATCACTGATCGTCTCCCGCAACAGCACGCTCTCGTCCTGGTCATCAAAGCGTGGTTTCTTCTCGATCGCATGCGTGAGCTGACCATCGATAACGATCAAAGCCGTCTCGCTGATAGTCTCGACGCTGTCCATGAACTCCTGAATCATCATGTCCCGCTGAGCGACCATGGAATCGAAGAACGACTGCGCAGATTCAGACTCCCCCTCACCGAGCTTGAACGATCGTGTCCCAAACGACCCCGCGCCCACAGTCGGCTTGATCACAATCCGATCCCAACCACGATCCGTTGAAAGACGAGCGACATCCACCGCATCCCCTGCACGCACAAACTCAGTCGGAACAATCGGGACCCCTCCCGACTCTAGATCACGCAGATACCCCTTATGCAGATTCCACTTCATCGTGGACGCCGAGTTAAGCAGCATCGTCTCTTGATCCGCTCGATCAATCCATGCAGCAAACGCCTCTACATCGTCAATGTAGTTCCACGTCGCCCGCACCAGCGCCACGTCAAAGCTTCCCCAGTCCACGTCCGGATCATCCCACGCGACGACCGCCGCATCATGCCCCGCCGCCCGCAGCCCCTCCACCATCGGCTTCTCATCAATATCCGGCTCAGGAAGCTCCACACAACTCACATACGCAATCCGCATCCGATACCTCCCAATCATTCAACTATCCCACGAGTCCAATCACCCCCATCCTACGAATCCACAACGGACATAACCCACCCTTGCCCCTACAATTGGACGCAAGGCGTGCCATTGAGTGCCGCCGCGGAGAGCCGATCATGACCATCTATCAACCACTCCCAGAGCACCCCGATCTCGATGCCCAAGATACCGGCCTCCTCAACGCCGTAGCGCTCGGGAACGCCCGCCTCACCCCAGAACAATCCCTCGACCTCCTCACCTCCACACCCCTCCACACCCTCGGACGCTTCGCCGACGCTCGCTGCCGAGAACTCCACGGCGACCACCTCCGCTCCTACATCATCGACCGCAACATCAACTACACCAACATCTGCACCGCCAAATGCATCTTCTGTGCATTCAAACGCAAAGGCGACGAGCACGACGCATACACCCTCTCCCACGAAGCGCTTTTCGAGAAAGTCCAAGAGCTCTCCGACATCGGAGGCACCCAGATCCTCATGCAAGGCGGGATGAACCCAGACCTCCCCTTCGACTGGTACCTCGAGCTCCTCAACGGACTCCGCGAACGCTTCCCCCACGTCAACGTCCACGGCTTCTCCCCTCCAGAACTCATCGAGTTCGTCAACTTCTTCGACCCTCCAGGCGCGACCCTCATCGACAAAGTCCGCTGGGTCCTCATCAAACTCAAAGACGCCGGGATGGGATCACTCCCAGGTGGCGGCGGAGAAATCTTCGCTCCAGCCGTCCGCACCAAGATCGGGATGGGCAAGTGCGACATGGAAGCGTGGCTCCAAGTTATGTACGCCGCGCACTCGCTCGGGATGTTCACCTCCGCCTCCATGATGTACGGCCACATCGAGGGATACGCCGACCGAATCCACCACATGCGCCTCGTCCGCGAGTGGCAAGACAAAGCAATCCGCGACTTCGGGACCGGAGAACTCCCCCACGACATCGCCTACGACCCAACCATCAAAAAACCAGAGACCGGCGGACACTACCTCGGATTCCACGCGTGGCCCTTCCAACCAGACCACACCGCGCTGGGACGACTCCCGACTTGGCCGACCCCTGAAGACAAAGCACAAGGACTCCCGTTCCCAGGAGATGTCGTCGCCAAACTCGACGGCTCAGGAACCAAAGACGAGGACCCACTCTTCGGACGCCGCCTCCGCTTCGCCGGCGCGACCGAATACCTGCGCACTCAGGCAGTCTCGCGCCTGATGCTCGACAACATCTACACCATCGGATCCAGCTGGGTCACCATGGGACCACACATCGGACAGACCGCCCTCTTCTACGGCGCCAACGACATGGGCAGCGTGATGATGGAAGAGAACGTCGTGTCCTCCGCCGGAACGACGTACTGCCTCGACGAGGCCGTGCTGTGTAACCTGATCCGCACCGCCGGATTCACCCCAGCACAGCGCGATTCGAAATACGACATCATCCGCACCCACACCAGCCCCGACTCCCCAGACCTCAAAGTCACCGACTGGTCCGAGCACCGCACCAAGCGCCTGCACATCCAGAGCGCCGAAGAATCTGAAGCAGAACAACTGGGAACTGCCCAACTCACCATTGGAGCAACATCTGAATGATCGCTACGATCAAGCAGTTTGTACTCGTTCTACTTCAGTTCATCAAACTCTTCTTTTTTTCTCTGTGCTTGCTGGCACTCTATTTTATTGCATTCGGGATCACATTAATAATCGGCGTTGTCATGATCGAGTTCACTGATTGGTCCGTGATGACAATGGGAATCGCGTTGTTCCCGATCTTTTGCGTGTACTACATTGTCTACAAAGTATTTTTAGAATCAAACTACACAAAAGCTCTCAACTTTCTTTCCGGTCACATACGAAAACTCAAACCCAACCCCGAAACACACTGCCCAAACTGCAGCTACGACCTTCGCGGTCTCAAAATCATCCGATGCCCAGAGTGCGGCAAGTTCAACCCAAAGTTCAATCCTCAAAAATTCCTCAAGCAAAATCAACGACGCAAAAAACCAAACAAAGTAGCACAAGAACGAGGTGCGACATGATTTCCCCAGTTGACCCAACCAGCCGGATGATCCAAGCGGAAATCGAGCCCGGACTCATAGCCTACACCTGCCCAAAGTCAGGAGGCGTCTGGATCGACCACAAACACTACTGGGATTGGCTCCTCAAACAACCCGGATTCCCGAAGCCCATCCCCGCGATCAGCGACATGCCCGTCGCGATCAATGACCCGCACAACCGCCCGCTCATCTCGCCCGACTCCGGACGTCTCATGACCAAGTACCGCGTCGGACACGGCCTCAGCTTCCGAATCGATCACGACTCCGTCTCAGGAGGGTTCTGGCTCGACCAAGACGAATACAACCTCCTCCGTAAGCGGAATCTCCACGACGAACTCCACCTCATCTGCTCGCCGCAGTACCAGCGTGAACTCGCCAAGCTCGATGCCGAGAACGTCATCGACCAGCGCATCGAAGAACTCCTCGATACAGAAACTTGCCAGCACATCCGCGACCTCGCATCCAAGATCAGCGATCCCAGAGCCCAATCCGTCGCGATCGCATACCTCAAAGAGTGCTTCGACGACTCCGCTACCCATTCCTAAACCATCGCACGCTGTATACTCGCACCATGCCCCTCCGCGTGCTCCAGATCATCCTCCCTGCCGATCGTCACGACGACCTCTGCGTCATCCTCGATGATGCGCGCTGCGATCAGCGTTGGATCACTCCCCTCGATGACGACCTCGCGATGACCTCTGTCGTGCTGCGTTCCGAATCCGTTGAACCGATCACCGACACGCTCCGCGACAAGTACGAGGACACCCAAGACTTCCGCACTGTCCTCCACGACATCGAAGCGACCTACCCCGTGCTCCCGGAGCCCGAGGACGAGCCAGAGCCGCAGAAAGAATCCGACACTCAGCACAACGGCTGGAAAACCCGCTTCGGACGCGTCTCGCGCGAGGAACTCCTCGAGGACATCCAGGACTCCGCGAAGATCACGCCCGTGTTTCTGAGCATGGTCTTCCTCGCGACCATCGTCGCGTGCGTGGGACTCCTCAAGGACTCCGCGCCCATCATCATCGGCGCGATGGTCATCGCTCCGCTGCTCGGACCCAACACCGCGCTCGCTTTGGGAACCACGCTCGGCGATCTCAAGATGATCAAGAACGCGATCAGGTCCAACGTCGCCGGACTCGGGATCGCGATCATCGTCTCCATCGTCTACGGCTACCTCGCTGTCCCAGACGAGATCACGAGCGAGATCACAGCGCGCACCACCGTCGATACCGCCGACATCATCCTCGCCCTCGCGTCCGGAGCCGCGGGAGTCGTCGCGTTCACGACCGGCGCGTCCGCGACACTCGTGGGGGTCATGGTCGCCGTCGCGCTGCTCCCACCCACCGCGACCTTCGGCATGCTGCTGGGCGCGGGACAACCCGCCCAAGCCGCGGGCGCCGCTGTGCTCGCGATGACCAACATCGTCTGCATCAACCTCAGCTCCGCCGCGATCCTCATCGCTCAAGGCGTCCGCCCCACCACCTGGTACGACAAGGGACGCGCCAACAAAGCAACCATCACCGCGCTCATCACCTGGACCATCGCGCTGGGGATCCTCGCTGTGCTGATCGTGTACTTCTGGTAACTAGTCCGAATCGCTCGACCGCTCGCGCCGGAACACGATCTTGATCGACACCTCAACCAGATCATCCCCCTCGATCTCGTCGATCTGCTTGCCCTTCGCTTTCCACTGATAGATCGCGTTGAGCAGCGGCTCATCGACCCCCGAAAAACCTGACGAATACACCACGCCCCGATCACGCAAGAACTCTGCCTTCGCGACCTTCCCCGCACCATTGAAGTAGATCAACACGATCGGATTCTTCGGAACCGCCGACATGCGGACCGTAGAGCTGTAGCGCGGACGCACCGTGATGATCTCAAGCCCCTTGCCTGCGATCGGCGCATTGGGTTTGTACGGATCCACATCGATCGCCCGCTTGATCCGCGTCGCGACCACCTCCCGCTCCGACAACACCCCAGGCGTCCCGATCGGCTTCTCTTCTACAGCCCTGTTCGCTGATTCCGCTGGTGAAGCACTCGATTGCTCCTGCGCATCTTGCTCGATCGACTGTTCGACAGGCTGCTCAATCGGCTCCTCGACCGGCAACTCATCAGCGTCCGTAGCCGTCGCGATCACAACCCCCTCCCCCTCATCGATCGGCGTCTGCTCAAGCACGGGCTGCACCGTCGGCTCAATCACGGATTCAACAATCGTCTCCTCAACCAACTCCTCGATCGCCTGCTCCGCCACTTCCATCGGCTCAGTCTGCTCAACCATTTCCTCAGCAACCTCGCTCGGCTGCTGAGCCATCACCGGCTCACTGATCTGCTCCTGCCCCACCGCCGTCGTCTGTGCCGCTTGCTCCGTCTCAGAAATCTCCGCCTCCCCCCGCACCGCTTCGCGCTGCTCGATCCCCAGCCAATCAATCGACGCCGACTCCGCCTCGTTGAGCCCGAGCCGAAGTTCCTCCTCGCGTTCCTGCTGCTGGATCATCTCATCATGACTCAGCACCGCCCCGCGATCCCCCCCAGACCCCGGAAGCCCTGTCCACAGCAGCACCATCACCACCAGCACATGCAAAAACACACTCAGCGCCATCGATCCCGACAGTACCCCTCGACGATGATCAAGCTCGATCAATCCCGCGCCCATCAATCCTCACCCCCGTCTTCCCTCCCCAGAATCGAGAACGCCCCGAGCCCCGCCCCTGTCAACCGATCCGCGAGCTCGATCAGCACCCCTGAACTCGATCCCACATCCACCGCAAGCACGATCGGCGCCCCGGACTGCTCGTCGCGAGCTGCCTGCACCAACCCCACCACCGAATCCATATCCGCTTCCTCGCGATTCACCAGCAGCCCACCATCCCCTAGCACCGCGATCGTGATGGGTTCCACCCGCTCCGCCGCCGTCCCCGACGCGAGCTCCGGAAGATCCACATTGAGCACATCAGCGCGCACCATCATCACAATGGAAAACACAAAGAACGTCAGCAACAAAAACACCACGTCGATCATCGGCGTCAGCTCAACACGCACCTCATCCACATCGCGCCGCAGCCGTCTCATCCCGTCCCCCCACCATCCGCGACCGGACGCACATACTCGCGCCCGCCCCACTTCGTCGGAGTCCCCGTCTCCAGATCCCGCGCCGCCTTGCGGAAGATGCCCCCAACCAAGAACGACCCAAACCAGAACCCAAAGACCTGCCCAAACGGCGCATGACTCATCCGAAGCATCAATCCCACTGCGACAAACCACGCAAGCAATCCCGCACCACCCACAATCCCCCCTCCGATCTGTGTCACCGGATTCCCAAGCCAAATCGCGAGCACCATACACGCAACCGACATATCAGGGAGTAGCGCATTGAGCACAGGCACCCTCAACGCGTACCGCTTGAGACGCCCCGCCTCGCGATTCGCTGACTCCGTATAGATCCGCTTCCACCCACGCACAAACTCTTCCCAGCTCCCGTACATCCCGCACCGCAAGATCCCGTCCGCCATCAAGAGCCCCCCACGCTTCCCGCGATACTTGAGCAGCAGCGCAAACGCGATGTCCTCAAGCACCGCGCCCTTCACCGCCTCGTGCCCACCGATGTCCTGGTACGCATCCGCTTTAAACAGCATGAACTGCCCGTTCGCAAACGGCCGCTGACGCTCCCCATCCATATTCACCCGCAACAACGGATACTGACGCGCCAGCTCAAACGCCGCCGCGGGCTGCACCCACTTCTCAAACCACTGCTCCCCCTCCAGCGTGCTCAGCAGACTCAGCATGTCCAAGCCGCGATCATTCGCAAGCGCCACCGTCGCACGAACACACGCTGGATCGAACCACGTATCCGCATCGCTAAACAACAGCACATCCGCATCCCGCGCCCCGTTCGATCGAGTCACCCCGCTGTGCGCCGCGTGCACCTTCCCGGCCCAATCATCCGGACACTCCGTGATCTCCACGATCTCAAACCGATGATCCCCATCAATCGCCTCAAGCGCCACCCCCTTCGTGTCGTCCGTGCACCGATCCAGCGCCAGCACGATGTTCAACCGATCATAATCCTGCGCCTTAAGCGACCGAATCAGCTTCGCGATATTCCCTGCCTCGTTATGCGCTGGAACCACGATGCACACCCGCTCCTCCGGAGGCGTCCGATCCGCGATCGCGATCCCGTCCCTCGCTGTAGGCAGCACACGATTGGTCTTGACAATCGCCGCCGTCACTGCGCCCCAGTACACCAGCGAAGCCACCGCCCCGAGCAACAACACAAACATCACAATATCGAGCATCAAGGTAGGCATAGCGTCGTGGAATCCTTCCGCCCAATCCTAGGGACACAAGCCCCATCCCCCCACCACTATTTCAGTTTCGCCCGTATTGACTCCAAAATCAGCGCCCCTAGCATTCACGCTATGGAATCCGACCAGAAATCACCATCCTCTCAAGCAGACGGGCCGATGCCATGCCGTTGCCCCTCCTGCTCCAACTCGTCTCCACGAGCGCGATCGTAGCCGGATCGCTCTGCGCCATCCTCGCGTACCTGCGAGGCGCCAAATCCCACAAACAATCACTCAACGCTCAGGTCTTCCTCAACCTGACGGAGCGTCACGCATCGCTCATCGCGTTCCGGCGACTCGACGCCGACCTCCGCCTCAACGACCACTGGCAAGGCGACCTCGAAACCGCCGTCGCGATCCGTGAGTACTTCGACCTCCTCGCACACGAGCACGCGCTCGTGGACCTCGGGATTCTCGACCAGCAAGTCTGGAAGATCTGGCAGCCCGACATCACCCGCATCGTCAACACCCAGCTCGTCTCCGAGGTCTGGAATAAACGCACGCGCCACCTGCACCGCGCCAGCCCCGACTTCGTCCGCTACATCGACACCCTCATGTCCCACCAGCGTGGGGTCTTCTGCGACGGACACACCGGGAGCACGGTTCGGATATCCGACAAACGCAAAACGACCCAAATCTCCCCCGCCTGACGCACCCCCTGTTTCCCCCTACAATCCCCCAGATCGGAGCAACCACATGCTGGTCCAAATGGAACTCTCCAGAATCCTGATCCACGAGCGCAAAGCCGAGCAGCTCATCGAGCTCCGCGAAGCCGACCCAAACCTCGACGCCCCCCGCTCCTTCCCCATCGTGATCGGGATCGTCGAAGCCGCCGCGATCGGACGTCGTCTCGAAGGCATGGAACTCCCACGTCCCATGACCCACGACCTGCTCGCATCGACCATCACCGGACTCGGCGCGACCCTCGAAGCGATCACCATCACCGACCTCATCGACGGCGCCTTCATCGCCCAGCTCTCCATCGCCCGCCCCGACGGCCACCTCGTCCACATCGACGCCCGCCCCTCCGACGCGATCGCACTCGGAGTCGCGACCAATGTACCAATCTTCGCCGACGAGTCAGTGATCGAGCAGGCATGCGTGATGACACCGTCGGAGGATGAGGGATTCGGGGAGTCACATCGTCAATGACGTACACCGCTAGTATATGAAATTTAAACTACTCATATGCTTAATTGCCTTGATATCTGTTGCTGTCGCGGCTGGAACGATTTACTCAAGTTTCTTTCAGACGCGACCACTAACAAGCTACGAGCAGCAAAGTTTAACTCCCGACTGGAATTCTATTAACAGGGGTCAATGGTCTCCATGGCACATGCTCGCTAATGGAGAAACCGAGTGGAATCCTGCAGCGAGTTTCAACTCGTTCTTATCGAATCAGCCTGAGCAGTCGAAAGCATGGAATGTTCTGATCACGGAGTACTATGACAATCCTGATCTAATGGATCAAACAGTCTCAAAATCCGTGCCGGGGACACAGGAGTGGGATCTGCTTCGGTTCCAGCTTGAAAAAAGCAGCACCGCTGCAACTGTACAGCGAGTTACTGAAGCATTCAGAAGACCCTACCTTGGTTCCGGATTCAGCATTTCCACCTCTGAACTTGAACACTCTCTGTTGATCGAGAATGGAATGACGGACAGTTTTTGGATGCCAAATGCGAATCAAAATCCTTGTCTAATCAACTGCCACAACTTGTACTTTCATAAACACCTTGATTTGGTGTACTTCGTTTCTGCATACGCAAAGCTTGAGTTACTCAGAGATAACCCCGAATCCTTTTGCTTTTTGATTGAATCGATACTCAAGTCTGCCAGACTCGTCTCGGAACCACTTATGGCTCTGAACTTCACGATGAGCATCGCTGTGTACAAATCAGGATACAACACAACTTTATGGGCCTTGGAAAATCACACAGATAAGTTCACGGAGAGTTCTCTAGCTGAACTTGATCGTATTCTCCGGAACGAATCGATAAGCCGGGATTTATTCAAGAATCAACTGGTAGTCATGCATGATCTAGTGCGCAGACTCATCAACGACAAAGGCAAGATCGACTCCAAAAAATTTGCCGATATCGATTACGAACGATCACAGCCATCAAACCAACTGGATGCCTCACTAAGCTCAAGTGTTCAACGAGCACTTTATGAATTAAACTACTTTCATGATTTAGCACATAGTGTTGCAACCAAGGAGAACACCGAATATCCGATCAACATAACCACTGAAGTAGAGCTTCGCAAAAAAATGCTGAGTGTCCCAATCTATGATCTGATCAACGCTCACATACCAGTCTTCGATGAAATACTCAGAAGACATTTGGACAACATTGAGCTCAGAGATGAACTACTCCTAAAGATTGCATTCAGACGCCATTATCTTCGTCATGGTGAGCATGCAGCCTCGAGAGAAGACCTTGAAGCAGAGTTCATGCAATCCCCGTAATAGCTCTACTGTAATCCTACAATCCCCTCCCATGCCCGCCCCCACTTCATCCAGCCTCCCCCCCTTCGACGCCGCCGTCGCGGCTCCCGTGTATCTCACTCGTGACATCCCAGGAATCGGAGGCACGATCAAAAACCGCCCCGAGGACTTCCTCGTCACCGAACTCCCGCTCTACCAACCCGCAGGACACGGCGAGCACATCTACATGCTCATCGAAAAACGAGGACTCTCCACGCTCCAGCTCCGCGACATCGTCGCGCGTCACTTCAAAGTCGGGAAGCGATCCATCGGACACGCCGGACTCAAAGACAAACACGCGATCACGCAGCAAGTCATCTCCGTCCACACGCCTGGGAAGACCCCTGAGGACTTCTCGTCGCTGCGTCATGACAAGCTCACTGTCCAGTGGGTCGATCTGCACACCAACAAACTCAAGCGAGGCCACCTCGCCGGGAATCGTTTCTCGATCCGCGTGCGTGATGTCGATCCCACCGCCGTGCTCCACGCGAACCGCGCCCTCCAACAACTCGCTCGCCATGGCTTACCCAACCGATTCGGACCCCAGCGATTCGGACTCATCCAGAACAACCACGAGATCGGACGCGCCCTGATCCTCGGCGATCACCAACACGCGATCGACCTCCTCCTCTCCCCCCACCCCCTCGCGCCCAAATCACAACACGACGCGCGAGAGTTGTACAAGGCAGGAAACTTTACCGCCGCCCGAGAAGCGCTCCCCAAAGTCTTCAACATCGAGCGCCGAGTCCTGTCCCGCCTCGCCCAAGACGCCGACCCCCAAACCGCGATCACGGCGATCGACCAGACCGCGTTCGGCTTCTACATCTCCGCGTTCCAATCCGCGATTTTCAACCAAATCCTCAACAACCGAGTCGCGGACGGCACCCACCACAAGCTGCTCCTCGGCGATCAGGGATTCCTGCTCAACTCCCGCCGAATGTTCCACGTGGAACAATCGGATCTGGAAAATTCGGAGACCGTCGCTCGCCTCGAATCGGGCGAAATCAGTCCCTCAGGCCCGATGTGGGGCACCACGATGCCGAGGGCAACTGGGGAAATTGACGCGATTGAACTCCAAGCCCTTGCAAACACGGGAGTATCGACGAAAGATTTGGAATCGTGTGAGTCACGCGATCACCCCCAGATGATCGGGGGCGATCGCAGGCCGCTGAGGATTCCGGTGATCGATCCGGAAGTCGAAGGCGGCGTCGACGAGCACGGCGCATACATCCGATGCGCGTTCGAGCTCCCACGCGGATCGTTCGCGACGACGGTGATGGACGAAATCATGAAAGTCACTCCCGGCTCTACGAGTACTGACGACCACGCAGGAGAATGAAATGAGCGATGACATCCGGCATATCTGTTTCGACTGGGGCGGGGTCATACTCAAAATCTGTCGTACTTGGGAAGAAGGCTGCGCCAGCGCCGGCATCGAGAAGAAGACCAAGAAAGCCGGGACGGCGTGCTACAAGAAGATGCGCGCGATCGAGCCGCGTTACCAGACCGGACAGATGAGTGACAAGGCGTTCTTCCGCTCGATCTCCAAAGCGTGCGACGAGGTGTTCAGCATCGAGGAAGTCGCGGCGGTCCATCACGCGTGGCTGCTCGAAGAGTACGAGGGTGTGGGCGAGCTGATCGACGAGCTCAACGAGTACGCGGACCTGACGACGGGACTGCTCTCCAACACCAACGCGCTGCACTGGGAGCGGATGGAAGAGGAATCCCCCAGCGCGTTTGCGATCGAGCACAAGCACGGCAGCCATCTGTTTGGACTCGCGAAACCCAACGAGAAGGCGTTCGCGGCGTACGAACGACGCGTGAACGCGGCGGGCGCCCAGATCCTGTTCTTCGACGATTCCCCTGAGCATATCGAGGCGGCACGCGAGTTCGGATGGAATGCGGAGCAGATCGATTTCAAGAAATGCACAGCAACCCAGATCCGCAAGCATCTCGAACGGCTGATGATCCTCGAGCCGGCGTAAGTTCAATCTTCATTATCTGACTAGCGGAATCGGTATTCATTCCTGTACACTGTATCTATGGATGAATCTGATACACGTGATACCCCTAATGATGACCAATCAACGATCGAGGATCTCGCAGAGGACCTCGAATCCATACTCGATGACACCCCCTCCCAAATTGGCCCCTACAAGATCCTTGCGAAGCTTGGCGAGGGTGGGTTTGGCGTAGTGTATGAGGCGCGGCAGGAGCAGCCTGTCAAGCGGCGCGTGGCGCTCAAAATCATTAAGCCAGGGATGGATTCTAAGAAGGTGATTGCGCGATTTGAAGCTGAACGTCAAGCGCTTGCGCTGATGACGCATCCCAATATAGCCAAGGTGCTCGGCGGTGGTTTGACGGACCGAGGGTTGCCCTACTTTGTGATGGAGCTTGTGAAGGGTGAGCCGATCACTGAGTTTTGTGATCGCAACAAGCTGCCCCTCGATGAACGGTTGAAGCTGCTGATTCCTGTGTGTCATGCGGTG
Organism: Phycisphaerales bacterium; assembly: GCA_965250055.1. Lineage (GTDB taxonomy): Bacteria > Planctomycetota > Phycisphaerae > Phycisphaerales > UBA1924 > UBA1924. The sequence goes on from OZ252285.1 coordinate 1,693,501, forward strand.
CAGCATGCGCACGCGAAGTCGGTGATCCATCGTGATTTGAAGCCCAGCAATATTCTTGTTGGGTATGACCACGAGGGGCACCCGCGCTCGACGGTGATCGACTTTGGTGTTGCCAAGGCGTTGAACCAGCAGCTCACTGAGAAAACGATCTATACGCAGGAAGGGCAGATGATCGGGACACCTGAATACATGAGTCCTGAGCAGGCGGAGATGTCGGGGGTTGATATTGACACACGGACGGATGTGTATTCCCTTGGGGTGGTGTTGTATGAGTTGCTGACTGGGATGCTGCCGTTTGGGGCGGCGGATCTGCGGTCCAAAGCGTACGGGGAGATGCAGCGGATTATTCGGGAGCAGGACCCGCCGCGTCCGAGCACGAAGCTGAGTTCTGCGTTGAGCAGCGAGGGGATGCACGATCAGGTGATCGATGCGGCCAATCGTCGGCACATGACTGAGGGGGAGCTGAGCAAACATCTGCGCGGGGAGCTCGATTGGGTGGTGATGAAGTGTTTGGAGAAGGATCGCGATCGCCGGTATACGACTCCTACGGCGCTTGCGGAGGAGCTTGGGCATTATCTGGCGAATGAGCCAGTTGAGGCGCGGCCACCGAGTGCTGGATACCGGGTTGCCAAGTTGCTACATCGAAACAAGGTGGTTTTTGCCAGCCTTGCTTGCGTCGCACTTTTTTTATTGGTAACGACAGTGCTCACAACAAGACTGTCAATCATCGCATCACAAGAAAGAACCCGAGCTGTCCAGTCTCTTGCAGAGCGTGACAAAGCAGTAGAGCTTGAGCGTAAGCAAAGATTGATCGCCGAACAGAGTTTGTTTGCAAATGGTCAAATGCTAGCTGCGTCAGAGCACGACCGATCAAGGCTTCGTGGTTTTTCAAATGCAGTCGCATTGCTTCTTTCCAAAAGTCAAGAATCAATGAATCCCAATCCGGATTTCGGAAGTGCGGTTAACAACCCTCTCAGGCGAAGCGAACTGATTTTTGAAGATGTTGAGGATGTATGGAAGAAACTTCAAAAACAACTACGTAGGTCTGACGCATTGTTCAGCGATACGACCTCGGACTCTCCAGGAGTTTTAGTTAATCTTATTCTCCTTGATATCATATCTAATTATCCAATTATTTTTGAACCAGGTTCAATTGAATCCATGTTGTCTTCAATGGCTGCACAGTCTCTCGATAATGGAAACATGACCGAAACAGAGGAGCTGATCGCAAGGAGCCAAGAAAATCTTAGAAAGATTTTCAAGATGATCACATCCGACATTGATAAAACACTGTTTGAGAGAGCACGAAATGGCGATCACAATATCGGCTCGATTAACATCGATTTCAGTAGACTTGCCTTGGCGTATGCATTGTCAGGAGATCTTCCTCGTGCGATATCTCTTAGCAAAAAAACCGTCGAGAGCACCCGGTCTGCCGGGCGCGATTACGATTATGCACTTGCCGAAACCCTTCTTGCCCAAGCAGCTATCCAGCTTAAAAACGATGACCTTGAAATCGCAACAGTATGCCTTATGGAATCTATATCGATTCAACTAGACAGTATGAAATCAGTTGACACACGATCAATCTTTCTTGGAAATAGACTTCTCACTAAAATTAAAAACCCACACATGAGCTCAATTGAACTGCTATCAACTTCTCGATTCTCATTCCTCAACAATAGCGACACCAGTACGCCTAATACTGTTATTGCGGCTCAATTAGGGAAGCGTCTGAGCCAAACATGTGACCACAACACACTTAAACTCAGGCCAGATCTTCAGGCTGACAGTTGGGATGTCAGGATCAATGCTTTTTCAAACTAGCAAATAGTTGATCAGAATTTTTTTACTTCCTGAAGCCTAATCAGACACCGCAAATTTTCAATTTATATTTCTGGAATTTTGACAACCCCACGGCAGATTTAAAGACAGCACCCCGGCTTGGAAGGGAATAGCTGCCGTGATGGGAAGGTTCTTTTTGACATGGGATGAACTTCCGTGGGAAGGACAAACACATGATCAAAGCTACAGAGCTAAGACACTGGGACGGCGCGACGCGCGGGCGGACGCAGATTGGTTGGCTTGATGGGTACCACTCGTTCTCGTTTGGTCGGTACATGGATCCTGATCGGATGGGGTTTCGTTCGCTTCGGGTGATTAACGATGACAAGATCAAGGCGAGCCGCGGGTTTGGGATGCATCCGCATCATGAGATGGAGATCCTGACCTGGGTGCTCGAAGGGAAGATCAAGCACGAGGACAGCACTGGACAGCGCGGCGAGATCGTTCCTGGCGATCTGCAGCTGATGTCTGCGGGCAGGGGAATCCGTCACAGCGAGTTGAATGGTCTGGATGATGCGACGACGCATTTGCTGCAGATCTGGATTGAGCCGAGCGTTGCTGGGGTTGAGCCGGGCTATCAGCAGACTTCGTTTGATGCCGCTGGACGGGCGGACAAGTGGCAGCTGCTCGCGTCCCCTGCTGCTCGTAATGGGTCATTGAAGATTCACGCGGATGCGGAGGTCTCGGTTGCGGACCTGAGCGCTGGGAGCGTGATCGGAGCGGTTGTCCCTGACGGACGGCATGGGTATGTCCATGTGGCGCGCGGGAAGGTCTTGGTTGATGGCAAAGAACTCACGAGCGGTGATGCGTTCTCGTTTGAAGCAGGACGCGTAGATATTGAAGGAATCGAGGGCAGCGAGTTGCTGCTGTTTGAACTGGCATAAACATACCAAACACACAAGGAGAAGGCACTATGAGCACTGGTACAGAAACACAGGTCCGGATTGAATCGCTTTTGGGGTACATCCGCGAGGGGCGGATCATGGACGCGATGAAGGAGTTTTATGCGGATGATGTGGTGATGGAGGAGCCGGCGTATGGGAAGACTGTGGGTCTCGCGGCGAATCTGGAGCGCGAGCAGCAGTTTGTAGACTCGGTTGCGGAGTTTACGAGCTTTGAGACTCCCAAGATCATGATCGGCGAGAACAGCTCGGCGTACGAGAACTCGATGAGCTGGAAGAGCACGGATGGTCAGGACATCCAGATCGAGCAAGTCGCGGTCCAGGAATGGCGCGATGGGAAGATTGTGAGCGAGCGATTTTACTACGCGACGAGTTGAGCTCGGTTACTGCGACAACTCGTCGTAGACGGCGCTGATGGCGCGGGATTTGATCCGTTCGAATCCCAGTCCATCCATGAAATCCCAATGCAATTCGGCGACGGCTTCCTTTGGGGCGCCGGCGTCGATTTGTTTTTGGACTTGCTCGATGAGCTGGGTCATGTAGTCGAGTTGTGATTGGATGATGGCTTTGGTTCCTGGTTGGCCGTGTCCTGGGATGACTGTGGTTTTGGAGTCGCAGAGGGCGAGTGTTCTTTGGAGTGAGTTCACCCATCCCTTGGCGGTGACTCCTGCGGATGGATCGAAGAATGGGTGGAGTCCTGCGAAGACGAGGTCTCCTGTATGGATGACGTTGTCATTCTCGAAGTGAACGACGAGGTCGTTGTCGGTGTGTCCGGCGCCGAAGTGGTGAAGGGTGATATCGGTTGAGGGGATTGTGGTGACGGCTTTATCCACGGCGGTGGTTGGGGTGATGGTTTGGTTGGTCCAGTTTGGCGCCTTGGCGGAGATTTGGTGTGCGATTGTTTCGAGTTCTTCGGAGTCGCTGTATTGCTTTGCTTGGTCCACGGCGTTTTGGGCGGTTTGTTTGAATCGATCGAGCTGGGATTGGATCCGCGGGATGGCGTTCTTGTGTGCGTAGGACGCTTTGGTGTGTGGGATGATGGCGCCGTTTCCTGCGGTGTGGTCGCCGTGGTGGTGGGTGTTGATCAGGGTAAGGGGCGGATGATCCGCGGCGAGGAGTGTGTGGGCATCGTCGAGGATCGCGCCGGCGAAGTGTGGGTACTTGGTATCGATGAGTGTGCAACGGTCTTCGTGGAGATGGAGCAGGACGTTGCCTCCGGTGTTGAGGTCTACGAAGGCGTAGTGGCTTGGCTTGATCTGATACCACTTGAGCAGGGTGTCTGGGTCTTGCGTGAGGGTATTGAGCACGGATGCGAGTGCGGGGGACGTCAGGGCGAGGGCTGGGCTGGAGGCGGCGAAGAGTTTGAGGGCGTCGCGGCGAGAGAGGGTTGATTGAATGGTCATCGCGTGTTCCTTTGTGCGTGGTCTTGATGTGCTAGGATAGGGGCGCACTGGGAATGGTCCCTTTGCTGATGTGTAACTGAGATCGCTGGTCGATCATTCCCGGGAAACTGAATCTATGAAAGCTAACGAAATTCGTCCAGGTGTCGCATTGATGATCGACGGGAAGCTGTATGTCGTGGTCAAGATCGGGCATGTGAAGCCTGGGAAGGGTCCAGCGTATATCCAGGCGAAGATGCGGGCCGTGGACGGGGCGGGGATGAAGGAACAGCGATTCTCAGGATCGGACGTGGTCGATGGCGCGACGCTTGATCGTCGGGACATGGAGTTCCTCTACGGCGACGGCGAGGGTGGCGGCACCTTTATGGATTCTGAGAACTACGACCAGGTTGAGCTCAGCAAGGACCTGCTTGACGACGCGCTGTTGTACATGGCTCCCAACTCGAGCTGCTTGGTGTTGTTCCACGAGGAGCGTCCGGTGGCGATCGAGCTTCCTTCGTCGGTGACGGTGACCGTCACAGATACCGCTCCAGGGATCAAGGGCGCTACTGCGACGAATCAGCTCAAGGAAGCGGAGTGTGATACGGGGCTCAAGACTCGTGTGCCTCCGTTTATTGCCAATGGCGAGAAGATCCGTGTTTCGACGGATGATGGTTCGTACATGGCGCGGGTGAAGGACGAATAAGCATGGGGTCGGGCGAGCCCAATCTGGTGTTGATTGGGCTGCGTGGGTCTGGGAAGTCCACGCTTGGGGCTCGGCTTGCTGATTCGCTCGGGATGGGGTTTGTTGATCTGGATGATTCGACGGCGAAGGTCTTGTCGTGCGCTGGCGCGGGCGAGGCGATCGCGGAGCATGGGATGGATGCGTTCCGATCTGCGGAGCGGACGGCGCTGGAGAGTGAGTTGCAAACTCCGGGGCGCGTGATCGCGCTGGGGGGCGGGACCCCCACTGCTGAGGGGTGCGCGGGGTTGCTTTTGGATGATTCGTGCCGAGTGTTGTATTTGAAGGCGAGTCCGGAGACGCTGCGGGCTCGGTTGAGTGTCGCGGACAACTCCGATCGACCATCGTTGACAGGCGGGGATGTGCTTGATGAGATCGCGGCTGTATTTGAGCAGCGTGATCCGTTGTACTGCGAGCTTGCTGAGTCGGTGGTGCACACCGATGGGGTGAGCGAGGACTCGACGGTTGTGTCGCTGATCGCGCTGGCGCGGGCGGGTAGCTAGTTTGAAGATCCCCTCCGTCGCTGCGCGACACCTCCCCCGCAAGCGCAGGGGAGGAGAATTAAGAGTCAGCGGCGTGGACGGCGGCGCAGAGTTTGGCGATTTTGGTGTGGTCTTTGATTCCGGGCTCGGATTCGACTCCGGATGAGATGTCTACGGCGAAGGGCTTGAGGGCTTTGATGACCTCGGAGACGTTGGTGTCGTCGAGTCCGCCGGCGATGATGATTTTTTTGTTGTAGTTCTCGACGAGGGGCGCGAGCTGGGTCCAGTCGAAGGATTTGCCTTCTCCGCCGTCTGAGCCGTCGATGAGGAGGGCGTCGACTTCGTCGACCTTTGCCCAGCGGTCGAGCTGAGACTGGATGGTGACTTGCTCGTATTTGAATGCTTTGATGACTCCTGGTCCGCATTGCTGGACGAGGGAGACGGGCTCTTTGCCGTGGAGTTGGAAGGTGTGGGCGGGGCAGGTTTGTTCGAGGTCGCAGAACTCGTCGAGGGTGAGGTCTCGGGTGACTCCAATCGCGGAGACCATCGGCGGGAGGTTGAACATGATCGCGGCGGCGTCGTCGGGATCGATGTATCGCGGGGTGTCTTTGACGAAGATGAATCCGAGCGCGTCGGCGCCGTTGTCCACGGCGGCTTGGGCGTCGTCGATGTTGGTGATGCCGCAGACTTTGATTCGGGTTCGATGATGAGTCATGTTTGTGTGCTCCGGATGGAATCGAGCTCGGACTGGGCGAGGGTCGTGATGTCTTCGTCTGACGAGTTGGCGATGAGGTTCTTGAGGATGTTCATCGCGGCATCGGGGTTGTTGAGATCGTTTGCGTTGATTCGGGCGCGGAGGATGCAGATGACGTCGCGCTCAGGGTCTGCTGGGTAGTCCTTGAGCAGAGCTTGGTACGCGTCGAGGGCTTCTTGACGCTGGTTGGTTTGGTAGAGGTGGTTGGCGATCTGGTACTGCGCGTCGCGGTGCATGGTGGTTGGGTACTTGGGGTCGTCGTTGAAGTACTGGACCATCGCGAGGTAGCGGTCGGAGGCGTCTTCGAGGTTCCCTTCGGAGAGACGCTCAGAGATTTGTGCTCTTCGAGCGGCGAGTTCGGCGACCATGGGGTCTTGTTTCTCGACGGCTTTGTAGGGCTTGGGGGTTGAGCTCTGCGAGGCGGCACGGAAGGCGCGTTTGCGGTTTTTGTGCTGGAGGATGGAGAAGAGGTCGTAGCTTGGTTCGCGGGCGAGGATCTTGGTTGCGAGGAGGAAGATCGCGGTGGCGCTTCCGATGGCGTATCCGCCAAGGTGGGCGGCGTTGGCGGTGCCGTTGTTTGGTTGGAAGGTCTGGGAGAAGAGGTCGATGACGATCCAGAGACCGATGAGCCACCACGCGGGGGCCATGAGGATCTGGATGAGGATGAAGAGCCAAAGAACGCGGATTCGGCAGTTCGGGAAGAGGACAAGGAACGCGCCGGTCACGGCGGCGATGGCGCCGGAGGCCCCAATTGCGGGGTGTTCGGACACGGCAACGTGGATGAGTCCTGATCCGATGGCGCCGATGAGATAGAAGATGGAGAACCCGATGCGTCCGAAGCGATCCTCGACTGGAGGTCCAAAGACGAAGAGGGCGAGCATGTTCCCGGCGAGGTGCCAGAAGTCGGCGTGAAGGAACGCGGAGGTGATTGGGCTCCAGAGCGTGAGGTCGTGTCTCCAGACGCTTCCGAGGTTCATGAGACGAGCGATGAGCTGGGGATCGGAGGATTGGAGCGTGATTTGGAGGACGAAGATGACGATATTGAGAGCGATGATGACGGGGACGACGCGGGTCTTTCGCTGGAGGGGGCGGTTTGTTCCCAGGGGGATGAGCATCGGGGATGGTACCCGGGTTCTTGGGGCGGGGGAGCGGAGTGTTGCCTATAGTTGGGTTCCGATGTCTGGACGCGCTGAAATGGCGCTGACTCCACGCAAAAGACCGGGATACTGAGCAGATTTGTTGTTGAAAGGATGCCGAATGAGCACCGCTGAAAGTACTTTCTCCAAGGGTCTTGAGGGCGTTGTTGCCGCACAGACCGAGATGTCGTTTATCAATGGCACTGAAGGGATTCTGGAGTATGTCGGGATCGCGATTGGTGATCTTGCTTCCAAGAGCTCGTTCGAGGAGACGGTGTTCCTGCTTTGGAACAAGCGTTTGCCAACGGCGTCTGAGCTTGAGCAGTTCACGGCTGAGCTCCGCAACGACTACACGATGACTGAGGCGCTCAAGGAGCGGATCAAGGCGTGTCCTGTTGATGCTGAGCCGATGCATGTGATCCGCACGATGATCAGCTCGATGGCGATGGATGATCCATCACCGAACGAGAACTCGGTCGAGGTTGCACGTCACAAGGCGCTGAACATCCTTGCGACCGCTCCGGCGATCGTGGCGGCGTTTGATCGTCACCGGCGAGGGCTGGACATTGTTGATCCGGATCCGTCACTGAGCTTCGCAGCCAACTTCCTGTACATGCTCAACGGCGAGAAACCGACCGAGGCGATGGTTCGTGCGTTTGATATCTGCATGATCACGCACGCGGATCACGGCTTGAACAACTCGACCTTCGCGGCTCGCGTGGTCATCTCGACGCTTTCGGATATGTACTCGTCGATTACCGCTGCGGTCGGATCGCTCCGTGGTCCGCTTCATGGCGGTGCGAACGAGGGCGTGATGAAGATGCTCAACCAGATCCCTGATGTGGATGCTGTGGAGAGCCATGTGATGAACATGATCGCGAACAAGGAGCGGATCATGGGCTTCGGGCACCGTGTGTACAAGTCCAAGGACCCTCGTGCTGCGGAGCTGATGACGCTCGCGAAGCAGCTCGCTGAGGACACGGGCAACATGGACCTGTACAACAAGTCGCACGCGATCGAGCTGGTGATGGAGCGTGAGTACGCGGCGAAGGGCATCTACCCCAACGTCGATTTCTACTCCGCGACGACGTACCACTGCATCGGTCTGAAGCTTGACCTGTTTACGCCGATGTTCGTGCTTGCACGCATCGCGGGCTGGGCTGGGCATGTGATCGAGCAGCTCGGGGATAACCGTCTGTATCGTCCGACGACTGATTACGTCGGTCAGCACGCGGTGCCTTATGTGGCGATCGAAGATCGTTGAGCTGATTGGATAGATTGAATCTTTGAGAGCCGCGGTTTAAGCCGCGGCTTTTTGTTGCTCTGGTATGCAGCGTTCGATTTCTGCGAGGTCGTGGTTTTGACCGGCGATGAGGAGGTAGTCTCCGTCATTGAGTACTTGGTCGGTTCCGGGGCGCATTGTGTATTCACCTCCAGCGGTTCTTGACGCGATGTAGGCGATGCTCGGGAAGTCATCGATGATTTGCGCGATGGAGAGTCCGGCGCGTTGGTTGAGGCTGGAGATAGGGATCTCGCGGAAGTGGAGTTTTTTATCGCATTCGTCGTTGTTGCCGTAGAGGACTTGGGCGACTGAGGGGCGGAGCATGGAGTCGGCGATGCCCTCTCCGCCGTAGCGTGTTGGGCTGATGACGGAGGTTGCTCCGGCGCGGGTGAGCTTGTTGATGGAGTCCTCGTCTTCGGCACGCGCGGAGATGGGGATGTCGGGGGCGAGCGCGTTTGCGGTCAGGCAGATCATGGCGTTTGCTGAATCTGAAGAGGTGCACGCGGCGAGCGCGGATGCTCGTTTGATCCCGGCGAAGATGAGCGTGTGGTCACTGGTCGCGTCGTCCTGGATCGCGATGATCCCTCGATCGCGGGCTTGTTTGACGAGTGTTTCGCTGCGATCAATCGCGACGATGGGGATTCCTTGATCGTCGAGTCGTTCGATGACGTGGAGTCCTGTGCGTCCCAGGCCGCAGACGATGCAGTGGTTGCTGAGTTTGTTGGCTTTGGTGATCATGCGTTTCTCCGTGTCGATGGCGTTGGTCGCGGCGTACTGGACGATCTGGCTGAGTGCGTAGGAGACTGAGCCGATGCCTCCGATCATGAGGATCGCGCCGAAGACTTGACCTCCTGGTCCGATCTCGGCGTCGTCGTATCCGACTGTTGTGAGGGTGTAGAGGGTGAAGAAGAACGAGTCCCAGAGATTCCAGTTCTCGATCCATGAGAATCCGAGTGTGCCGACCACGAGGACACCGATGCAGACCAGCACGGCGCGGGTGATCGCGGAGTTGAGGTTGATTGGAAGGCGCTGGATGAGCGTCCGGTTCTGTGGCATAACCACTCTATCGGACTCATTTGGGCGCGAATTTAGGTAGAAATGCTGGTGTGGCTTTTAGATGTTGAGCTGATTGAGGATCGCGTCGAGGATCAGGCGGGTGCGGGATTCGGAGTCGGGATCGATGTTGATGGTGATGTTGACGCCTCCGGAGGGTTGGGTGGCGGTTTTGATGTGGACTCGCGAGTAGGGCGCGTTGGGCTGGGAGAGGGCGAGTAGCTTTCCGCCTTGGGGGGAGATGGTGGATTTATCGATGACGTGTCCTTGTCGTAGGAGTTCGGTTTTAGCCGCGATCAGGACGGATTCGGTGCGGACTCCTGGAGGGAGCTCGGCTTGGAGGGTTCCCCAGAGGTATGAGGCGGAGACTGGGGTTTGGCCTTGCCATGCGACGGATTTGCGCATCGCGGGGACGGACTCGCAGGCGGGGAGGACGAGGAGCGAACAGATCCCGATCAGCAGGATGGCTGCTTTGGTGGTGGTATGCATCAGAGAGCAATCGGTTATCTGGACTTGGCTTCTGTAAGTTGGGAGGAAAATGGGGTAGAGGCGTGGTTGGGGTTGACCTGTGGAGCGTGGGTGCCTTTGATAGGGGCCCGGCGGTTGTGCCGGGAGTTGGTAAGTCCTTGAAGTGAATGGAGCCCTGATGGCGATTCGGATCAAAACGCGTGGAAATGAGAGTGCGGAGCAGATGATGCGCCGTTTCAAGAAGCTCTGCGAAAAAGAGGGGCTTGTCAAGGATATCAAGCGGAAAGAGTACTACGAGAAGCCATCGGAGCGTAAGCGCCGTGCGGCCAAGCGTGGTCCTTCGCGGGACTGATCCGCGTGAGCTGAGTTTGAACTTCTGCCGTTCCAGAGATGGGACGGTTTTTTTGTGTAGAGATTGAGATTGGAATGCCGTTTTTCGTTCAATGGCTCGGCTTTTAGGTAAGCGGGCACTAGAATCTCGACCCCGAATCGGGGGCAACCAGTTTTGTTGAAACTTTGATGTTTGAACCTTTCCTGTTGGTGACATGGGTGACACACAGGACAAGCAGGAATACCACCACCACCCAGAGGCACGCACACGATGAGTATGCAACTCATGCCAACATTGGCTTCGATGTCGGATGTCACTCCGGCGTATTACCTTGCTCCGATCGGGGGCATCCTCGCGCTGATCATGGCTAAGCTGTTCCACGGCTCGGTCATGAAGAAGTCCGAGGGTGACGAGAACATGGTCGAGATCGCTCAAGCGGTCCGTGACGGTGCGATGGCGTACCTGACACGTCAGTACAAGGTCGTCGCGGGCGTCTTTGTGTTGCTGATCGTCTTCCTCGGGATTATGTACTCGATGGGTCTCCAGTCCTCGTTCACCTTGATTGGTGTTCCGGTTGCTGGACTCTTCTCGGGTCTGTGTGGCTGGTTCGGCATGAAGATGGCGACCAACGCTTCTGCTCGTACCGCTTGGGCCGCGAAGCAGTCGCTCAATGAGGGGCTGACTGTTGCGTTCCGCTCCGGTGCGGTCATGGGTCTTGTAGTTGTGGGCTTTGCGCTGATCGATATCTCGGCGTGGTTCTTTATCTTCAACTCGACCGATCTGATCGACGGCGGCATCGCGAACATCACCACGGTCATGCTCTCCTTCGGGATGGGTGCTTCGACCCAGGCGTTGTTCGCTCGTGTCGGTGGTGGTATCTACACCAAGGCGGCGGACGTTGGTGCTGACCTTGTTGGTAAGGTTGAAGCTGGTATTCCAGAGGATGACGCTCGGAACCCTGCGACGATCGCTGACAACGTTGGTGACAACGTTGGTGACGTTGCGGGTATGGGTGCTGACCTCTACGAGTCGTACTACGGCTCGATCCTCGCGACCATGGCGCTTGGTGCCGCTGCTGCGATGACGCTGCTTGATGGCGATGCGGCGAACACGCTGGCGCTCAAGCTCGCGGCGGCTCCGATGGCGCTCGCTGGTCTGGGCATCTTCTGCTCGATCATCGGTGTGTTTACCGTGAAGGCGAAGGAGAACGCTTCGTTCGCTCAGCTCCTCAAGGGTCTGCACAAGGGTGTGTACGTCGCATCGGCGCTGATCATTGTTGGCGCGTTCGGACTCCTCTGGTTCATCTTCAACGATGTGGGCGAGGTCGCGAACTTCCCTGCTTGGTGGGGCCTTGGGCTCTCGATCGTTTCGGGTCTCGTTGCTGGTCTGGTGATCGCGCACGCGACTGAGTACTACACCTCGTACGAGCACCCACCGACGCGTCGTATCGCTGAGCAGGCGCTCACTGGTCCGGCGACTGTCATCATTGCTGGTATTGCTGAAGGCATGAAGTCCACTTGGGCTTCGCTGCTCACTGTTGTGATCGCGATCATCCTCGCGTTCTCGTTCGCTGGCGGCGGCGACTCATTCCTCATGGGTCTCTACGGCGTTGGTATCGCGGCGGTCGGGATGCTCTCGACACTCGGTATCACGCTCGCAACCGACGCGTACGGTCCGATCGCGGACAACGCTGGCGGTAACGCTGAGATGACTGGTCAGCCACCGATGGTGCGTGAGCGTACCGACATGCTCGACTCGCTCGGGAACACCACCGCGGCGACTGGTAAGGGCTTTGCGATCGGTTCGGCGGCACTGACCGCGATGGCGCTGTTCGCGGCGTACATCCAGATCGTTCAGACCCAGATCACCTCGCAAGCTGAGAACTTCTTCGATGGCAGCTCGTACGTTGCTCCTGCTGGTTCAGAGGGCGGCTACGCGGTGTACTCCGGTTACGGACGCTTCGCGGTCAGCACTGGTCTCGGAGATGATGTCAATGTTGACGGCGGCATGACGATCGACGTCACCACTGCTGACGGCAAGCACTCCAACCGCATCAAGGACATCGAGACCGGCGCGATCTTCCCGCTCGTTTCGACCCACGACTCGCGTTACGAGATCGCGGGCGAGGGCTGGACCGCGACGCTCGCTTCGTCTGAGAAGGGCAGCGTTTCGGACGTGCTCAAGTTCTACGACGTGACGCTCGCGAATCCGAAGCTGCTCGGTGGTCTGTTCATCGGTGTGCTTCTCGCGTTCCTGTTCTGTGCGATGACCATGAATGCTGTGGGTCGTGCGGCGTACGCGATGATGGGCGAATGCCGTCGTCAGTTCGGGTTCATCCGTCAGGCGCTGCGTAACCAGGGCATGTCGGAGGAGCAGGTTGCTGATCCGGACAACTGGCCTATGAAGGGTGTTGATCTTGATGGTCACCACTACCCTGACTACGCGAACTGTGTGGCGATCTCGACTTCTGGTGCACAGAAGGAGATGGTTGTGCCTTCGATCCTCGCGATCGTGGTTCCGATCATCGTTGGTCTGACCCTCTCGGTTCCAGGCGTGATGGGACTGCTCGCGGGCGGTCTGGTCTCGGGCTTTGCGGTCGCGGTCTTCATGGCCAACGCTGGTGGTGCTTGGGACAACGCGAAGAAGCTGCTCGAGTCGTACGGCAAGACCACGGCTCAGGACATGGTCGACGGCACGGGCAACTCGGGCAAGGTCCCATCGGCTGTCCGCGACGCGATCATGGCTCGTGCTCAGGAAGCGGTTGCTGCTGGTCGCGGCGATGAGATCGTCTACGGTAAGGGATCGGAAGATCACAAGGCGACTGTTGTGGGTGACACTGTTGGTGATCCGTTCAAGGACACCTCGGGTCCTGCACTGAACATCCTGATCAAGCTGATCTCGATCGTTTCGGTTGTGTTCGCTGGTCTGATCGTTGCGTACGGCGACATGCTCGGATCGGCGCTGGGAATCTGATTGATTCTCTGAAGTGTGATTCAAACCCCGGCGTTTCGGCGTCGGGGTTTTTTCATGCGCCTTTCATGCCCCCTCCGTCACGCTACGCGTGCCACCTCCCCCGGAAGCCCGGGGGAGGAGAGAGAGGTACACATGAAAAGGGCCACCCCCTGTTGGGAGGTGGCCGTAGGATGCTGATTCTCATCAGCGGTTTTTCTGACAGTGGGCTACGCCGGAGCACATCATGTTCTCCGTCGAGCGTGTGCTCAGTGGAGGCGTAGCCCCTTGGTACAGACTGAATCGTTCACTGAATCACCTCCTTTGAGTACATGGTTTGTCCTAGCCGTCGCGGATCAGTTGGCCGCCGCTGGGTTTCTTTTCCCCGTGCCGTCGCTCGGGGCTCATCGCCCGACCTCGTCCTGAGATCGGTCGTCGCGGTGCTCTCCGGATTCACTCGATGCTTTTGGCAGGAGCGGCGCCCGGCGGGCAATCACGATCTAGTCATCATGCATATTTTCGGCGATTGTGCAAACGCGGATGCAATGAAATCCTCCGCTCGGCTCAAAACCGGCGTTGGGTGGTCAAAATGCGGGGTTGAAGGTGCGATTTGGATGTGGATTAGTCTTCGAACTCGTCGAAGGCGCCGCGTTTTTCCTGGTCGTCGATGTACTCTTGGAAGTCACCCATCTTGTAAGAGACGAAGCAGAAGACGTGATGGAGGGTGAGCCATTCGATGTCGGACTTGTCTTCGTCGAGGTCTTTGCGGATGGTGTTGAGTTCGGCGAGGAGTGTTTCGGCTTTCATATTCATGCTCCGTTCAGGATCGGATCGCGATTGCTTTGATGAGGAGTGTAGCGAGGTAGATGATGCTCTGAGCGAGGACGATCGCTGGACCGACGGGATAGTGTGCTTGGAATCCAAGGAGGAGTCCGAGTCCAGCGCCGGCGAGGGCGATGAGGATCGCGTAGGTGAACGCGGGTTTGAGTTTGGCGGTGAGGTTGAGGGCCGCGGCTCCGGGGAGGACGAGGATCGCGGCGGCGAGGACAACTCCCGCGATTTGCATGGACATGACGATTGCGATCGCGAGGGTTGCGAGGAAGATGTTGGTGAGGCGTTTGGAGTTGAGGCCGTAGGCGTCCATGACGGGTTGATCGAAGGCCCAGAAGATGAGCTTGCGGCGGATGCACCAGGTGAACGCGAGGATCGCGATTGATGTGATGATCGCGATGATTGCTTTGTTCCAGTCGGTGCTCAAGATGTTTCCGAAGAGGATTTCTTCGATGAGGTGGTGTTCATCCTCGTGACCGTGCGCGGCGTGGCCGTGGTCGTCGTGGTCGTGTCGGGATTCGGCGACGGTGAAGAGGATGAAACCGAGGGCCATGGACGCGGAGAGGACGACCCCGATCGCGGTGTCGGTGCGTCCCTTGTGCGATCGGGAGAGGGCGGCGATCCAGAGCGCGGCAAGGATTGAGAACGCGACGACGATGGTGAGCTGTCCGATCGCGCCGGCGGTCGTTGCGCCGTGGACTCCGAGAAGCAGAGCGATCCCGACCCCTCCGAACGCGGCGTGGGAGATCCCTTGTCCGATGAATGCGAGGCGTTTGAGGACGACGAAGATGCTTAGGGCGCCTCCCATGAGGGAGATCATGAGCGCGGAGATGATGATGGGGGCGAGGTTGTTCATTGGTCACCCCCACTCTTGTTGCTGTCCTCATGATCGCAGCAGGTATGGGTATGCGATGGGTCGTCGCAATCTTCCGCACAGTCTTTCGCTAGATGCGCATCGATGTGGATGTCTCCGAAGACTCCGGCTACATCGTGGGCAAAGACCTGCGCGAGGACTGCTGGGGAGAGCCCTTCTGGCGCGTCGTGGAAGTGGAGTGTTCGCGAGAGGCACGCGACGCGGTCGGCGACAGCGGCGATCGCTCGCATGTCGTGGGAGACGACGATGACAGTCAGTCCGAGGCGTTCCTGGAGCGTGTTGATGAGCTGACCGAAGCGTTGTTGTCCGGCGATGTCTACGCCGACGGTGGGTTCGTCGAGGACGAGGAGCTTGGGTTCGATCGCGATGGCTCGCGCGATCATGGCGCGTTGGAGCTGTCCTCCTGAGAGGGCTCCGATGGGACGGTCCGCGAGGTCTTGGAGATCGACGAGTTCGAGTGAGCGATCGATCGCTTCGCAGTCTTCGGGTGATGGTTTTGCCCAAGGCTTGTGGCTGCAGGTGCGTGCAAGCTTGACGACCTCGCGGACGCTGATGGGCCAATCGAGGTCGGCTTCGATGCGCTGGGGGAGGTATCCGATGAGTCCGCGGTTGCGGGCTTTGGTCGGCGTGTTGTTGAAGATGCTGATGGAGCCTTTGGAGGGTTTGAGGATACCGAGGATGAGTTTGATGAGTGTGGATTTGCCCCCGCCGTTGGGTCCCAGGATCCCGAGTTTGGTTCGGGGTTGGATGTTGAGGTCGATGTTGTCGAGTGCTTGGACGGCTCCGGTATCGATCCCGGTCGCGGGGTAGGTGTAGGAGACGCCTTGGATCCGCACGGCGGGTTCCGATGCGGTGGCGGACTGGGAGGCGACGTTGAACGCTTGGGGCATTGCGGATTATTGAGAGGGGTTGGGATGGGAGCAAGTCGGATCGGAGGGAGTTGACGAATCTTGATCTTTGGTGGTTTCTTGGGTTTTGGCTTTATTGAGATCAAAGTCGTCGTCATCGTCGAAGACGGCCCTCAGTGCTGGGGTGTCCAGATCGTCGAACTGTCCTGATCGAGCGGCGATGATGAACGCGGCGAGACCGAGTCCGGCGAGGAGGAGGGCGGCTGGGATCATGATGAGGATGACGGACATCAGCGTTGCTCCGGTTTGGGAGTGGTATTCTTGCCCGCTCGTGTGCAGAGAGCGACGACGGTGAGGGAGCTGATGGGCATCAGGATCGCGGCGAGGAACGCGGTGATGAATCCAGCGATCGCGAGGGTCGCGGTGATGATGTTGTAGGTGAGCGAGAAGATCATGCAGAGGCGGATCGTGGACATCGTGGAATGGGAGAGGTCCACGAGGTTGACGATCGGGTTGACTCCGGGATGGACAAGGTAGACATCCGCGGCTTCGAGTGATGCTTCCGCGCCGCCGTGGACGGCGATCCCGACGTCGGCGGACGCGAGCGCAGCGGCGTCGTTTACGCCGTCTCCGACCATGACGACTGGAGTGCGATCGCTGGCGCGGGCGTCTTTCTGTTCTTGGATCCGGAGTGCTTTGGATTCTGGGGTGACGGCTCCCTCGTGGTTGTCGATCCCGACTTCGTGAGCGATGGATTCGACGATCCTTGGGTGGTCTCCGGAGCAGACGGCGAGGTTCCATCCGCGTTTGAGGAGCTCGGTGATCGCGGGCTTGGTGTCGCTGCGGAGCTGGTCCCCCACGCCGATGAGCGCGGCTTGGTGCGTGCTTTGATTGAAGACCATGATGGGGGTGAGTCCGCGATCGAGCAGGCGGACGAGCTTGGGTTGGAGATCGTCTGGGACTTGGGTGTTGTGTTTGTGGGTGACGAAGCTGACGGAACCGATGGTGATGCGGTCGTTGTTGACGGTGCCCTCGATACCTTGTGCGGTGGTCTGGACGATATTGGTCGCTTGTGGAAGGTCATCTCCGAAGGCGGATGCGATGGCGCGTGCGATGGGGTGGGTTGAGGAGTGTTCGATCGCGGCGGCGGCTTGGAGGAGTTCTTGATCGCCGTGGGAATCAACGACGGTGCTTGTGCCGCTTGTGAGGGTTCCGGTTTTGTCGAGGAGCATGGAGCCGGGTTTGGCGAGTTGTTCAAGGACGACGGCGGATTTGATGAGCATCCCCGCTCGAGCGGAGCGACCGAGCGCGACGGACATCGCCATGGGTGTTGCGAGTCCCAGGGCGCAGGGGCAGGTCACGATGAGGAGCGCGGTCGCGTGCTCGATCGCGATCCCAACTGAGTCGAGGGTCGTCCAGAGCGCGACGGTCGCGATCGCGAGGATGATGACGACGATCACGAAGTATCCCGCGATTCGATCGGCGGCTCGGACGACTGGGGACTTGTGCTCCGAGGCGCTGGCGACGAGCTGCATGAGCTTCCCGACTCGCGTGTGCTCCCCCACTGCTTGCACGCGGACGGTGACTGGTGAGCTCAGGTTTGTTGCGCCGGCGAGGGCTTGATCGCCGGGATCGGATTGGACGGGGATAGATTCTCCGGTGAGCAGCGCGTTGTCGATGGTTGTGGATCCATCGGTGATGATGCCGTCGGCGGGGAAGGACTCTCCGGCGGCGACGTGGACGGACATTCCCGCTTCGATCGTGTCTATGGGGACGCGTTTGGTGTTGCCCTCGTCGTCGATGAGCGTGGCGCTGCTTGGGGTGAGCGTGAGCATGAGCTCGACGGAATCGGACGCGGCGCGTTGTTGGCGGTGCTGGATCCAGCGTCCGACGAGGAGCAGGAAGACGAGGACGGAGACGGAGTCAAAGTAGATCTCTCCGACGCCTCGGATGGTGTTGAGGGTTCCCCAGATTCCGGCGGTGAGTAGCGCTAGTGCGATCGGGATATCGAGGTGCGCGGTTCGTGTCCGCAGCGCCGCGAGCGCTCCGGTGAAGAAGATGCGTCCCGGCCAGACGAGGACGACGATGCCGAGGGCCATGGAGTACCAGCGGAAGGTGGTGCGCCAGAAGTCTGAGATTCCTGAGAACGATCCGCCGTAGAGCGCGATCGCGAGGAGCATGATGTTCCCGGCGAGCGCGCCGGCGACGGCGACACGGATCAGGAACTTGCGGTCTTCTTTCACGCGGATCGCGCGTGCTTCTTTCCCGCGTGCTGGGTGGGCGGCGTATCCGAGATTATCGAGGGACTGAGCGACCTGAGAGAGTTTGATGCTTTCGGGGTTGTAACGCACGCAGACTGTTCGGCGGCGGATATTGGCGCGGGCGTCGATGACGCCGTCGGCGACACGCGGGAGGCGCTCGATCAACCACACGCATGCGGCGCAGTGCATGCCCTCGAGGAGAAGCTCGACTTCGGAGGTTTCATCATCGGACTGGGTGACCCAGGTGCTGGTGAACGCGGGATCGTCGAGTTCTTCGTAGTTGCTTCCTGTGCTCGCGGCGGGCTGAGCGCTGGGATCAACGGCGGAACGGACGCGGTAGTAGTTTTCGAGTCCCGCGCCGTGGAGGACGTTGTAGACGGTTTTGCATCCGTTGCAGCAGAACTGATGCTCGGCGTCGGGTTCATAGAGTCCTTCTGGGACGGGGAGGCCGCAGTGGTCGCAGTTGGTTTGGGTGATGGTTTCGGATTCAGCAGTCATTGATTAAGGATCATTGGAAGCATCCGTTGAAGATTCTGATTCTTCTTCCATCGGGAGTCCGAGTTCGCAGAGGGGGCAGGTCTCGTCGGGGTTTGTAGGGACCGCGGCGGGGTTGTCGGAGATGCCGAGCGTTTCGGGGGACATTTCAGGGGCTTGGAGTCTTCCCATCGCGGTGAACGCGCCGACGAGGACGACGGCGCAGGCGCTGATCGCGGGGATTTTCGCGTGGAGTGGTCCGGCGAGCATCTGGATTCCTGCTCCGAGGGTCGCCATGACTGGGAGAGTTCCGAGCCAGAACACGGACATGGTGAGTCCGCCCCAGATTGGTGATCCTGTTCCCGCGGCGGTGAATGCGAAGGCGTAGAGCCAACCACAGGGGAGGAGGGTCGTCAGCAGCCCGATTGTGAGGGCGCGTTTGAATGGGGTCAGGTTGAACGCGAGGCGCTGTCCTTTCTCGACGGCTCGCTGCATGAACTTGGGGGCGCGGACGTGTTTGATGCGCATGCCTTTGATGCGCGCCAGTGCGATGAGTCCGAATCCGATCATGAAGACTCCGGCGAAGATCGCGGCGGCGCGCTGCACTCCGACGAATGATCCTCCGAAGTCCAGTGCTTGTCCGATGGTGCCCGCGATGACTCCGAGGAGGGTGTAGGTCGCGAGTCGTCCGCCGTGGTATGCGGATTGGAGTTTGAGTTTCTGGGATTTGGTTTGTTGACCGTCAGCGCCGAGGGCGAAGAGCATGAGACCGCCGCACATGCCGGCGCAGTGGAGCGATCCGACGAGGGATGCGGTCAGGACGGTCGCGACGAGTACGAGCATGGGGTCCATCTATCCCTCCAGCTCGATTGATTTGATGACGAGGGCTTGCTCTCCGGCGTGGCGGATGGAGATGCGGTATTCCCAGAGTCCGGAGGTGTGCATGCCTTGGATGCGGGACTGGTATTGTCCCGCGCCGGCGTGCTGGAGGATGTTGGAGAACGTGTCGCGTGCGTTGGACTGCGCGAAACAGACCACCTCGACGAGCGAGTCCTCGATTGGGGTTTGGGATTCGTCGAGGATCATGATGGAGACCAGACGCGATCCGACGGGATCAAGCACGGGCGAGGCGCTGATGCGGACGTCCCATCCGAGACGATCGGCGGTGTTGAGCATTTCCTTTTCGCTGTCCCAGTCGAGCGAGCGCGCGTAGTAGTCGGGTTCGACGGCGTGTGATCCCTTTCGAGCGCCCATGACTCCAGTGGTGATGATGAGGGTCGCAGAGAAGACGAACATGAGGACGATCGCGAGGGGCCAGTGGAGTCCCTTCTCGAAGAATGTGCGGTTGTCCTTTTGAGTGCTGTTGGTTTGGTTGTTATCCATCGGAGTTGCTCTCTTCCGGAGTGATTGTAGGTTCGCGGTATTTCGGGCCTTTGAGCTCGAAGATCATGTCCTTGGAGAACTCTTGGTTGTCGGAGATGTTGATGGTGATCTCGATCTGTCCGGAGGTGAAGACTTGGGGGTCGGCGACGATCGGGAATTTTTGGGAGCCCTCTTTGCCTGGTTCGACGGTGAGGACGCCGTATCCGTCGCGGATCTGAACACCTGGGGGTGAGGCCACACTGAGCGTGAACTCGGTGGGCTGATCGGCGCGGTTGGTGATTCGGGTGCGGAGCTGGTTGGTGATCTCTCCGGACGGGAGTGTGTAGAACGGGAGACCTGCTTCGCGACCGATCCAGACGTCGGCGGTGCCTTTGGTGCTCAGGACGTACAAGAATCCCGCGAAGACGAGCATAAGGATCGCGGGGTAGACGATGATGCGTGGACGCAGGAGGTGACGAGCGTTCCCACGCACGGCGTTCTCGGATGAGTAGCGGATCAATCCGCGCGGACGACCGATCTTGTCCATGATGGTGTTGCACGCGTCGATGCACTGGGCGCATCCGATGCACTCGAGCTGTGGTCCCATGCGGATGTCGATCCCTGTGGGACAGGTCTGGACGCACATGGTGCAGTCGATGCAGTCACCGAGCACTGGGAGCGAGACGTCGGACGAATCGGTGTCTTGCG
The DNA here is from genome assembly GCA_965250055.1 of Phycisphaerales bacterium. GTDB lineage: Bacteria > Planctomycetota > Phycisphaerae > Phycisphaerales > UBA1924 > UBA1924. The sequence continues at coordinate 1,714,182 of OZ252285.1, forward strand.
TGGGCTTGCGGCGTTTTTTGCCTCGTGGTTCGCCTCGTCCTTTGTCGTAGGTGACGATGAGGGAGTCTTGGTCGGTCAGCGCTCCTTGCATGCGTGCGTAGGGACAGACGACACAGCAGACCTGCTCGCGGAAGAACGCGAAGTCGAACATCATCAGACCGGTGGTGACGGCGACGATGAGGAACGCGATGGGGTGACTGAAGGGTGATCCGAAGATCCAGTCGTTGACGGTCGAAGCGCCGACGAAGTACGACAGGAAGGTCTGCGCCAGGTGCAGCGAGATCAGGAAGTACACGATGTACATCAGCACTCGGCGCATTCCGAGGTTCTTGGGTTTCTTGCGTCCCGGAGCTCCGATGAAGAGTCGCTCGATGGGACGGTAGAGGAACTCCATGTACACAGTCTGGGGGCACATCCATCCGCACCAGACGCGTCCGAAGAGCGCGGTGACAAGGAAGATGGCGAAGAACACCATGATCATGAAGAGTCCGAGCAGGAGGGTGTCGGTCGGGAGGAAGGTCTTCCCGAAGAAGGTGAACTCGCGAGTTCTGAGGTCGAGGAGCATCGCGGGTTTGCCGTTGATCGGGATGAAGGGGAGGAGGGAGTAGGTCGCGATGAGGAGGTAAGCGACGGCGCGGCGCCAGTTGAGGAACTTGCCCGGCGAGAGCTTTGGGCGGAGCCATCGGCGCGTGCCGTCGTCGTTGAGTGTGGACAGGACGCGTTCGTTGGGTTTGAGAAGTGACTCAGACATCGATGAGACTCCCGCTCTCCTTTGCTGTCCTGCTGCAGTGGGAAACGATGTGATGGTGTTTCCACCATCGCATCGGGTTGGGTCTATCAGGGGTTAACCGCCCTGATCAGCGGAGATTGGTTCTGGGAACGGTGGGATTTCTTCGCCCTCGACGCCGCGTGGTCCGTCGAGCATCTGGCCTCGGAGTGAGGCGACGTATCCGACAACGAGCGCGATCTCGTTCTCGTCGAGGAGGTTGATGTTGGCGGGCATCGCGCCGTTGGCGGCGCCATTGGTGACGACGTCGATCATCCCTTCAAGATCGGTGAGGTTCTTGTAGTGATTGTCGGTGAGGTTTGGTCCGATGAGTCCCTGACCGTTTTTATCATGACAGAGCACGCATGTCCCGGCGTACACCGAGGCGCCTTGCTCGAGCCAGTTCTCGTCACCCATGATGGTGCGGACCTTCTCGATCGGGTCCTCGATGGTCATGAGGGCGGCGAACTGTTTCTCGATCGCGACCTGGCGTGTGTTTTCCAGTCGCGTGATGCGGTCTGGGATGAGCGGGGTCAGGTGCCAGACGACGACGTAGATGACGGACCAGATGATGGTTCCCCAAAAGATGAGGTGCCACCATCCTGGGGTGGGGTTGTCGTACTCCTGGATGCCGTCGTAGTTGTGGTCGAGCAGTTCTGGATTCTTCTCAGCCATGGGATGCCCCCTTGCCTGCTGGGTTGTGGATGTTGTCGGTGGAACTCAGGTCGTAATCGTCTTGGAGCGGGAGATTCGCTTGGCGATTGCTCTCGGTCCTCGGCGTGCGGAGCACGGACCACATGATCAGCACGAACGCGACGAGGAAGAGGATCAGTGAGATGATCGGATAGATCGACAGATTCAGATTGGAGACGATGTCTGTGAAACTCATTGGTCACCTCCTGCGCTTGCTTGGGCGTCTGCTGGTGCTTCTTTGTAGAGGTCGGTCCCGAGACGTTGCAGGTACGCGATGAGTGCGATGACTTGCTTGGTCTGGGTTTCAGCGGCTGGTGGGCCGCCTTGCTCCTCGAGTTCCATCGCGATGACCGCGGCTTGGAACTGTGCGGCTTCGACTGCGGCGCCTTCGAGGACGAGGTCGCCGTAGGGAACACCGAGCAGTGCGTTGGCATCGACGCGTCCCTGGATTGCTGGGAAGTTGATTTCCTTGGTCAGCAGCCATGGGTAGCGCGGCATGATCGAACCAGGCGATGTGTCGGCTGGGTTCTTGAAGTGCTCGTAGTGCCAGAGGTGGCTCTTACGTCCGCCTTCACGGTGGAGGTCCGGACCGATACGGCGGGATCCCCATTGGAACGGACGGTCGTAGACGAACTCACCCGGCTTGGAGTAATCGCCGTAGCGTTTGGTCTCCCAGTAGAAGGGGCGGATCATCTGCGAGTGGCAGTTGTAGCAGCCCTCGGCGACGTATATGTCGCGTCCGGCGAGCTCGAGCGGGGTGTAGGGCTGGACCGATGCGATGCTCGGGATGTTCGATGAGATCATGAACATCGGGATCGCTTCGACGGCACCACCGATCAGCACGGCGATCAGGGTGTAGACGGTGAAGCGGATTGGTTTGCGCTCCCACTTGCGGTGCCAGTTGCCTTGGAGGAACTTGTCTCCGGCGTGTCCGAAACCAGCGTTTGCGGTCAGGCGTGACTTGGCTGGTGGATCACCCTCGTAGTTTGGTGAGAGCGGCGCAGCGTAGTGGACGGTTTCTTCGTACTTCGCTGGACGTGACTTCCAGGTCATGAAGAAGTTGTAGAGTGCGATCACGGCACCAGAGAGGTAGAGCACACCACCGATGACGCGGATCCAGTAGAACGGGATCAGCTTGGTGACGGTCTCGATGAAGTCTGGGTACGCGAGGCGACCGGTCTCGTCCCATGCTCTCCACATCAGGCCTTGGGTGATCCCGGCGGTGTAGATGGAGAGGATGTAGAGGACCATACCGATGGTGCCGATCCAGAAGTGCATGGTGGCGAGTTTGGTGGAGTGGAGCTTGGTCTGGAAGAGGCGAGGCATCATCCAGTAGAGCATCCCGAAGGTCATGAAGCCGTTCCATCCGAGCACACCTGAGTGGACGTGTGCGATGGTCCAGTCGGTGTAGTGACTGAGCGAGTTCACGGCTTTAACGGAGAGGAGTGGTCCCTCGAAGGTGGACATGCCGTAGAAGGTCACGCCGACGACGAAGAACTTAAGGATTGGGTCTTTGGCGACGCGGTCCCATGCACCCTTGAGGGTGAGGAGGCCGTTGATCATTCCGCCCCATGATGGCATCCAGAGCATGACTGAGAAGACCATGCCGAGGGTGGAGGCCCATTCAGGGAGTGCGGTGTAGTGCAGGTGGTGAGGGCCGGCCCAGATGTAGATGAAGACGAGCGACCAGAAGTGGATAATGGAGAGCTTGTAGGAGAAGACGGGGCGTTCCGCGGCTTTGGGCATGAAGTAGTACATGAGTCCGAGGAACGGGGTGGTGAGGAAGAACGCGACCGCGTTGTGGCCGTACCACCATTGCATGAGTGCGTCTTGCACACCTGCGTACACGGGGTAGGACTTCATGAGGAATGCGGGACCTGCGAACTCGCCGGTCTTAATGAGGTGGACCAATCCAGCGGGGACCCAGATGTTGTTCCCGACGTGGAGCATGGTGACGGTGACGATGGTCGCAATGTAGAACCAGAGCGCGACGTAGATGTGGCGCTCGCGGCGTTTGATGAGTGTGCCGATGAAGTTACCCCCAAAGAAGACGAGCCAGACGACGGCGATCGCGAGATCGATCGGCCATTCGAGTTCGGCGTACTCTTTGCCTTGGGTGATTCCCAGCGGGAGGGTGATCGCGGCGGAGACGATAATGAGCTGCCAACCCCAGAAGTGGAGTCGCGAGAGCAGGTCGGAGAACATGCGTGCTTTACAGAGTCGCTGCGTGGAGTAGTACACGGCGGCGAAGATGCCGTTCCCGGCGAAAGCGAAGATCGCGGCGTTGGTGTGCAGCGGACGCAGACGTCCGAAGCTCAGGAACTCGATCCCGAATCCGGCATCGGGGAATGCGAGTTGGATCGCGATGATGACGCCTACGAGGAATCCGACGATTCCCCAGATGATGGTTGCCCACGCGAACATGCGCACGATCTTGTCGTCATAGACGAAGGACTCGAGTCCTTCGCGTGACGCTTCGTTTTGAGCCGCTTGTTGTGACACTGTTGTTCTCCAGACTTCGTCCTGTGCGTTTGGTTGGGGTACCGAACCTCAACCAAGTTCCAGTGTAATTTCCGAGACGAGTTTGTGTGTTCGAGCGCTCGCGAGGAGCTCAAAAACCACAATTTCGCCTCCACGAGAATCGTATCGTATAACAGGAATCGAACTGGTGTCAATGAAACACGCTATTTTTGATACGAATATCCGTAATAACAGATTTTTCGGCTCAAAATTGGCATGAATTATGGATTGATTCTTGTTGAGCCCGATTTTTCGGAAGTTTGGTGCAAATCCAAGCGGGATATGTATTCCTGTTCCACGATACTCGATCAGGTCACATATCCGCATTCTCGGAGCAACGATGACGGCTGAAACACGTCTAAATCACTGGATTTCAATGGATTAGAAACCACTCGCTGCTTTGCTGATTTGAGACGCCGATCATCGACTCATGCAGAGCATTGAACATCATGACGGCGGGGATACCGGTGGACAGCATCAGGATCAGAGCGGATCGATCGGTATGGATTCGCCGTTGAGCTTGTCGCATATGCGGATGCTGGGATCGAGTGTGCAGAGTGCGCGTCCGGTCCGCAAGGCATCGGGGTATGCGCGGATGTCGGGATGGATGACACTGCTCGCGGGGGCGCTGAGTGTGCTGTTCTCGATCGGATCACTCCCTGGGATGATGCTTGGACTGGCGCTGGCGGCGTTCGGGATGCGTGAGCTTGGACTCGCGCGTCGGCTGGATCGACTCGACAGCGGAGCGCCGGGATGGCTGGCGCTGAATCAGTTGATGCTGGGCGCGGTGCTCGCGGGATACGCGGTTTTTAAGGTGATGACCTACGACAGTGCTGACTCCATGATTGCGGGATCGCTCGCTTCGGATCCGACGATTGCGTCAGCGCCTGAGCTTGCGGGGACGATGGAGCAGCTCAAGCAACTGGAGTATCTCATGAGCATGGGGATCGCGGGCGTGCTGATCGTCGTCGCGGTGATTGTGCAAGGCGGGACGGCGGTGTACTACATCTCCAAACGCAAGCGCGTCAAAGAACTTCGCACGCATTGTCCCAATTGGGTGCTGTGTGTGCACGAGGTGATGAGTGATCCCAAAGCGATCAAAGAGTGGTCAGCCGCGGCTTGAAGTCAGTTCCTGATTTAGTCTTTCGCATCGCCGTGGACTCGAACCGAGCCGTTGGTGGTTCTGACTGCGGAGATGGTGTCGCTGTTGCCCATCTGGAGTTCGAGGGTGTGGTTGGATGACTCGATGAGTCTCGCGTCTGGGAGGTTCGCAGTTTTGATGCGACCGTTGGTGGTCGAAACTCGCAGAATACCCTCGTATGCCTGTCCCAGATCGAGTTCGACGCGTCCGTTGCTTGTGCGGATGCGGATCGGTCCCGAAGCGTTGTCTGCGGTGGAGACGAAGACGTTGCCGTTGGAGGTGTCGCCCTCGACGAGGCCGTCGGCGTTGGAGACGAGGATTCTGCCGTTGGTGGTGACGAAGTTGATGTCACCATTTGAGTCATCGACGCGGATCGCGCCGTTGGAGGTTGTGAGGTCCATGTTGCCGTTGTGCTTGTCGAGGTGGACTGAGCCGTTGGAGGTTTTGACGAGCGCGTCTCCGGCGAGTCCCATGACGACGACGGATCCGTTGGAGGTCTTTGCGGTGACGCCTTGTGCGTCTGGGAGGAAGACTTCGACCTTGGCGCCCTCGCCGTCGCGTCGTTTGCCTCCGGGCCATTCGACCCAGACACGGAGGGTGTTGTCGCCCATCCGATCGGCGTGGACGGTCGCGAAGTCGAGGCGTTCGGCGTCGTATCCGAAGAGTTCGACTTCGACGGCGACGTTCTCGCGGTTTTCTTGGAGCGCGCGGATCGAGCCGTTGGCGGTGACGATCTCGAGCGCGGAGTGTGGCTGGTGCTGAACTTTCATCACGCGGTAGTCATAGTGACGATTGCCCATTGATTCGCATCCACTCAGGAGGGCGGTGGCGGCGAGTGCGAGGGCGGGGAATGCGATCAGTCGGTTCATTGGTGACTCCTGTGCTCTGAGCGGGCGTAGTGGACCCGGTTTGGTCAACGATAGCGTACCGCACCTGTTGGTACCGGCTGACAGTTTATGGGATTCAGTCGAGGTGGATTTTGCGGAAGGATCAGACGATCTCGAGGATTTTGAAGCGTTTGACGCCTCTTGGCGCGTTGACGCGGATGATCTCTCCGACGCGGGCTTTCATGAGCGCTTCGCCCATTGGTGAGGTCGCGGTGACTTCGACGATGTCGCCGTCGACTCCGCCTGACGCTTCTCCGACGAGTCGGTAGAGCTCGAACTCGTCCTCGTCCTCGTCTTCTTCGATGAGCTTGACGGTGGATCCGATGAAGACCACGCCGTCGGCTTGATTGGATTCATCGACGACGTGCGCGGAGGAGAGGCGGGTCTCGAGACGCTTGATCTCGGCTTCTTCCATCCCCTGCTGCTCGCGTGCGGCGTGGTACTCGGCGTTTTCTTTGAGATCGCCGAGGGCGCGGGCTTCGGCGATGCGTTCGGTGATCACGGAGCGATTGGCGGTGAGGGCGTCGAGGCGCTTTTTGAGCTGGTCGCGTTCTTCTGGTGTGATGACATCCATGATTGACTCCGTCCGGCATTGTGCCGGTTCTATTCTACGCGATCCGTTGAAAGGGATTACACGATCCGCTTGTTGGATTCTCGTGTGAATCTTGGCCGCCCCCTCGGCGCGGACGAGGAGTTTAGGGGTTCAGTCGTCGATTGACCACCCAATGGGTGTTCTCGAGGGCTCTTCCGAAGGCGAGGAGGGCCAATCCGACGCATCCCACGGCGGTGATGATGCGGAAATGGGCGTTGTACACCATCGCCGGCTGTCCAGTCACGCTGCGATCCGCGGTGATCTCCAGGATTCCGGTGACGGGCGAGAGCATCCATCCGAGGTTCGCGTGCGACGGTCCGATCGCGGCTCCCTTGAGCGTGATCATTTCAATCAACGGTCCGATGCTGATGACGATGAGCGTCGCGAGCATCGCGAGGGCGCGTGTCCGCTGCGAAGCGCCGGAACTGGCGATGAGGATCGAACCGATCGCGATGGTTCCGGCGAGGATCAGCGCCCACGCGGTGGTGTGGAGCACAAGCGCGACGACGACTTCTGTGGACCATCCGCCGAGGACAATGAGGCGCTGCGGCCAGAGGATGGCTTGGAGTGGGATGAGGATCACAATCATGTCGCGCAAGGACGCGGCGACGATGCTCGGGCGTGCGATGCGCTGAGAGAATCGGACCAATGGCCAGAGCACGCACATGCCGAGCACGCTGATGACGAGCATCTGCTGCGCGGCGGGTCTGGAGACTGAGGGGGAGACGGTGTAGCCGCTCGCGAGGCGGGTGAACATCAGGGCCGTGGTCGTGAGCAGAAAGATCATCCAGAGGAGCGCGAAGACGCGCGGCTCCCCTTTGCGATGGGACCAGTCGATGAGATCTCCGGGGGGTTCGTTTCCGAGCAGATCGCGCTCGCGCTGGACTGGTGGCGAGGGTGCGGGCACAGGGAATGGGAACGGCCCCTGCTCTGAAACGTGTTCAGAAGGATTGGATGGAGGCTGATCGCTCACGATGAAGGGTACGCGTTGATCGTGGAGCGGGTTCTGTGGTTCATCGCGTGCTAGCCCTCGTGGCGCTGCATCGAGAGCTCGGCTCCGCGGACATCGAGGATCATCGCGCCGGCGTCGATCCGTCCGGTGCTGTTGAGTACGGAGATGAGGCGTTCGATTTTGAGCGATGTGGGCATTTCTGCTGGCCGAGAGCGTCCTGGACCACCTCCGAAGACGACGCGGGCGCTGTTGTCGGTGAGGAGTTGGAGGATGCCGTGGTCACGGTTTTTTCCGAGGTCGATCCCGACGACTTGCTGGTGGAGGTTGTGCTTCTGGAGCTCGACGAGCAGGTTGAGCGCGTCGCGGATCTCCGGCTCGTCCCAGTTGTTACCGGTTCCGGGATGCGGGAGCGCGGGATTGTGGAGCACGAACTGGTTGGATTGATCGTGGGGGTAATCGAGCGGGAGGACGTTGGCGTGGAAATCGATCAGGTAGTCACGATCACCGCGTCGCACGACGGCGGCGGGGATGCGCCAGTCCGCTTCAATGATAATGGTGCCGTCGTCGGTCCAGCGTGCTTCGGGGGCGCTGTTGACCCATCCGGTCGAGGCGAGGGCTTTGGACGCGTTGTGGAGCGGCTGCCACTTGAGGGCTTGGGTATTTGAGACGGAGGACTGCACGAGGCGTTCGATTCGGTCGCGCTCGGAGATCGGCATCCAGATATGTCCAGAGGCATCGGTGCCCCAGTTGATCTGGACGACTGGATCGGTGCTGGTGATGTGCTGAGCGGCGCGCTCGTCGATTGCTTTGATTCCCATGCCGGCGCTGACGAAGACTCCGGCGGCGCCGAGGATCACGGCGGTGGTGATCGCGATGCGCTTGTTGCGAGCGGCGGCTTCGGGGTCTTTCTTTTTCTTCTTTTTCGCGGCCATGCGTTTCTCTCTGGGATGCTCTTAGGAACTGGTGACTGGTTGGTGCGATCTGAGTGCGGCGTTGACGAGGTGCTTGCAGAGCTGGGGCATCGGGAGTCCGCTTTCTGCTGCGGCTTTGGGGAGCAGCGAGGAGGCGGTGAACCCCGGCATGGTGTTGGCTTCCAGGAGCCAGGGCTTTCCGGATGCGTCGAGCATGAAATCGACGCGTGCGAGATGGCGCACGCCGATCGCTTGGCACAAGGTCAACGACCACGCTTGGAGGTCGCTCTTGAGATCATCGGTCAGATCGGGGTTCACGGTGTAGATCGTGTCGCCGCGTTCGTACTTCGCTTGGTAGTCGTAGATCCCTTGAGCGGGAGCGATCTCGATGATCGGCAGCGCTTTGAGGGTGTTTGAACCATCATCGATGACCGACACAGTGAGCTCGCGGGCGTTGGTGATCATCGGCTCGATCATGGACACCTGGGGTGTCGATGATGCTTTGAGGGACGCGAGCGCCTCGATCCAGTCTTTGTGGGTGTTGCAGATGTAGAGCCCGCAGCTTGAGCCGTCGGCGACGGGCTTGATGACCAGCGGGGTTTGGATGGGGATGACCGCTTCGGTCGGATCGGTGTAGGACGAGGGATCGAGGATCACGGCGGGTTTGGTCGGGATATTGAGCGACGCGGCGAGGAGCTTGGTCGCCATCTTGTCCATCGCGATCCTTGATGCGGACGCTTGGCATCCGACGAAGGGGCGGTTGGTTTGCTGGAGACGGCGCTGGAGTTGTCCGCCTTCACCGAATCGGCCGTGGAGGACGGGGAAGATGACGTCGGCGTCCCATTCGTTGATTTCCTCAACGCTGGGTTCATCGACGATCAGCAGCTCAGCTTTGAGTCCGGATTCGAGGCATCCTTGGTGGACTCCGGTGGCGCTGTCGATGGAGACTTGTCGTTCGGCGTCGGGTCCGCCTCCGAGGACGAGGACTGAGGTCATGTGGAACGCTCCTGCTCTTTGGTCCAGATGACGACCTCGTTATGGAGCTGAACACCGAACGTGTCGTGGACTTGTCGTTGGACCTCGTGCATCAGGTCGATGACCTCGCGGGCTTTCGCGTTTTGGGTCGTGGTGATGAAGTTCGCGTGGAGCTCGGAGACCGAAGCGCCTCCGATGGACAACCCTTTGCATCCGGCGCGGTCGATGAGCATCCCGGCGCTGACGCGGGCCCCTTGCTCTCCAATGTCGCTGATGGATTCGTGGAGCGTTGGGTTTTTGAAGGCGCATCCCGCGGACTTGGCGCTCATGGGCTGGGATTCGGTTTTGTACTTCATGCAGTCGCTGAGTTCTTGCTTGAGTGCTTTGGTGTCGGCAGGAGTGAGCTGGAAGGCGGCGGAGCAGACAAGCAGGTGGTTGAGTCCGGAGTGGCGGTAGTCGAAATCGATCTCGGATTTGCGGAGCTCGTGCATGCGTCCGGCGCGGTCCATCGCGTGGACGGCGATGAGGTGGTCGGAGATGGTCCCGAACCTCCCTCCGGCGTTCATGATGACGGCGCCGCCGATGGTTGCGGGGAATCCGGCGAGTCCCTGGAGTCCGGAGAGTCCTGCGTTGACGGTTTGCGTGATCAGACGAGGGAGGGCGACCCCCGCGCCGGCGTGGACGATGCCCGTGGAGCGATCAATATCGAGTGATTTGAATCCGTCGGTCTGCATCGAGACGACGAGGTGGTCGACTCCGGAGTCATCAACCAGAAGATTCGCGCCCTCTCCGAGGACTTTGCACTCGTCGTCGAGCTCAAGGCATTGGCGGAGCTGCTCGATTGATTCGGGCTTTGCGAGCTGAGCGGCGCGTCCTCCGATGCGGAACCAGGTGGAAATGGGCGCGTCGCGCTCGATGTGCAAGCTGTCGGTGTGGGTGGTCATCTGCTCAGACCTGCATCGAGGAAGCCTTGTCCGACTTGCCAGACTGGTCCGGCGCCCATGACTACGAGCAGATCGCCGGGACGGCACATGTTTTCGAGCTGTTCGATGATCGCTTCGAATGGGTAGAGGTGCATCGCTTTGATCTTGCGGGCACGGAGGCGATCGACGAGATCCGACGAGTTGACCTTATGACGCTCGGCTTCGGAATCGCGGACAAAGTAAATATGCGGCACGATCACGACATCGGCGTGCTCAAAGCTGGTCGCGAACTCTTCGAGCAAGAATCGCGTGCGGGAGTGTTGATGGGGCTGGAAGACGCAGATGAGTCGTCCGCCTTGGTTGGCGGGGTCTTGATCTGTGCGCAGGGCGCGGAGGGTCGCGTCGATTTCCGTTGGGTGGTGGCCATAGTCGTCGATGACCTTGACTCCGTCGCGGCTACCAAGGTGCTGGAGTCGGCGATCGAGACCTTTGAACGCATCAAAGGACTGCGCGAGCAGGTCTGGGTTGGCACCGACGGAGCGTCCGAGCGCGAAGGCGACGGCGGAGTTCATCGCGTTGTGCTCTCCGGGGAGTGAGAGCTTCCATGAATGGGTCTGACCATCTGGGGATTGGACGCTGGTGACGCCGTCTTGGTATCCCACGACCCAATCGGCGCCGGGATTGAATCCGATGGTCTCGATGTCGCAGGTGAGTCCGGCGGTGACCTCGCGTCGGTATGCGCCGTCGTGTCCGATGATGAGTTTGCCCCCTTGTTCGGCGTTGGGGATGAGCTGGGCAAACTGTGTGAAGGATTCGACGACCGCGTCGAGGGAGCCGTAGATATCGAGGTGGTCCGCTTCGATCGAGCTGATGGAAGCAACTGTCGGACGGAGGTTGTGGAAGGAGCGGTTGAACTCGCACGCTTCAGCGAGGAGGATGCCCGGCTTGCCCCCCCACTCGTCATCGGCGTGCTCCGCTGGGATCGCTCCGCTTCCGACACGGCAACCAACGCGGTTGGTTGATGGATTGAGTGCTCCGTTCTGGAGCTGCTTGCAGGTTGCTCCGACGATGACGGACGGATCGAGCTTCGCATCGGTCAGGGCGCATCCGAGCATCGCGGTGGTTGTGGATTTGCCGTGGGTTCCGGCGATCGCGACTCCGGTGCGTCCGGTCATGCACGCGCCGAGTGCTTCGGGATACGAAAGCACGGACAGTCCCCGATTGGTCGCTTCGATGACCATGGGGTGCTCGGGACGCACGGCAGCGGACGCGAGCACGACGTCGATATCGTCAGGGAGTGACTCAGCGGATTCGTCGAATCCGACGTTGATTTCGATTTCAGCAAGCGCGTCGGTGACTGGAGTGGATGTGGAATCGCATCCTTGGACGTGCATCCCGGCGCCTTTGAGCATGCGCGCCAGTGCGGACATGCCGCAGCCGCCGATCCCGATCATGTAGGGTGATGATCCTCCAATGGAGAACCCTGGGGTCGAGCGTTGGTGGTCATCGCTGGAAGTGCCGGGGATTGGGGAGGATTCGTGGGTCATCATTGGACAATATATCGACCTTTCGGGCGATTTGACATGACTGTCTGCTGGATTGGGGTCAATCAGTGAACGATCAAGCGGGTGGGTTGAGCGCCGCGGGTCCGAGTGTCTGGATGGTCAGAGTGCCGAGCTCTCTTCGGCGGAGGTATTCGTTGAATCCGTCGAGCTCGACGCTGTCGATCTGGTTGATGATCTGCGCGAGGGTTCTGGGGTTGTCTCGCTTGAGGATGTCGGCGACGAGACCTGCGGATCTGGCGCTGGTTGATTCGCCGCTGAAGATCACTCGGCTCTTGAGACCGATCTTGGCGCGGTCGAACTCTTCTTGGGTGACATCACCCGCTTTGATCGCTTGGAGTTGTTCGTGGAGGACATCGAGCGATTCCTGGGCGCGTTCGGGAGTGGTCCCGACGTAGCTCGTGACTAGCCCGTGCTCGCGCTCGGCGCGGTAGCTCGCGGACACGGCGTAGCACAACGCTCGCTTCTCGCGGACCTCGGTGAACAGTCGTCCCGACATACCACCAGAGAGCACACTGACAGCGAGCTGTTCGTTGATCTCGTCGTCGTGTCCGGCGTGGGGTGCGTCGTTGACGATGATGATCTGGACCTGATTGGTGTCGTCGGTTTCGTGCGCGTATCCACGAGGAGCGCCGGTTGAGATATGCGGCAATGGTGCGGTTCCGGACCAGTTCCCGAAGTGATCGCTGATGTGCTTGACCGCTTCATCCGGATTGATGGATCCTGCGATACCGATGATGGAGCCGTTTGGTTGTGCGTGTGTGTTCCACCATTGTCGTGTGGTGTCTGCGATGAGCGCCGCGAGTGAAGACTCGGTGCCGTAGGAGCTGCGGTTGTATGGCTCGGGGAGATGACGCTCGCGTGCTGCGAGGACGGCGCGTTGTTGCGGATCGTCGGCGAGTGATGCGAGCGCGTGCTGCGCCATGACGCGTGAAGATTCAAATGACTCATCATTCATCGATGGATCAAGCACCATTTGTGCTACGAGTGGGATCGCTTCATCGAATCTTGTGCCGAGCGTGGTCATGGAAACGGAGGTTGAATGCGAACCTGCGGAGGAGTCGCGCACCGCGCCGGCGAGGTCGAAGTCGTCGGCTTGTTGTTGGGAGGTGCGAGTTGTTGTGCCGCGCAAGAGAAGCTCGGCGCACACACTTGCGATACCGAGTTGGGAATTATCTTGGTGGATAACTCCGGATGGGATCATCAATCGCAAAGAAACTGATTGCATGGAATCGATGGGTTGTACGGCGATGCGCAGCCCGTTGTCGAGTGTTGTTTGCATGATTGAGTCGTGTGTTGTTGTCATTGTGCACCTGGATGAATGTTGAACTGCGCAGAACGGATGATGGTGTGATTCTTCACACGCAGCGGGACAAATTCCCGATTCATTGCAAAACGAGGCGCACGAACTTCCGCGAATTGGTTCCAAATGCGCGGCGAATTGCGTCGATCATGATGGGTTCCGAGTGTTTTTGCGAATTGACCGCGAAGTCGTTGTGTTCTGGAACTCCGCGGCGTGTTTTTCGTCTGTGAAGCGCATGCAGCGCGATGTTTTCGGAACTGCGCGCGAAGGTGTCAAGCGATTGACATGTGCGCGTGCGCCGCATGATTCGGTTGCTGATCGTGCGCTGCAACGCGACGAGTGGTGCGCAAGCGGTTTGACAAACTTGAAATAATGCGCAGCGTGCGCACGGTTGATGTATAGTTTGGGTGAGTGAAGTGTGAGTTGTTGGCGCTGTTCGCTCAAGTCGTCGACCTTCTGGCTCCGATGAGACGGAAGTGTCAATAACGGTATGTGGTCCCGATCTCGAACACTCGGCTCCACAGCACAGCATTAGGGTTCGAAAACGGAGAGCCGACATGGCTAAGAAAAAAGCAACTCGTAAAAAAGCGACACGGAAAAAAGCAACCCGTAAAAAGGTAGCGAAGAAGGCAACCCGGAAGAAAGCAACGAAGAAGAAAGCCACCAAGAAGAAGGCTGCGAAGAAGGCAACCAAGAAGAAGGCCACTCGCAAGAAGGCCGCTAAGAAGACTACTCGCAAGAAAGCGACCAAGAAGAAAGCTACTCGCAAGAAGACTGCGAAGAAGGCTACCAAGAAGAAAGCCACTCGCAAGAAGGCCACCAAGAAAAAAGCTACAAAGAAAAAAGCCACCAAGAAGAAGGCTACTAAAAAGAAAGCCACTAAGAAGAAGGCCACCAAGAAGAAAGCTACACGCAAGAAGGCAACCAAGAAGAAAGCCACTCGCAAGAAAGCTGCAAAGAAGAAGACCACTAAGAAGAAAGCGACCCGCCGCAAGGCCACTCGCCGGTAATCCTTAATCGGGGTTGATCAAATCGATTGATCCCGAGCAGAATTCCAATGCCGTTCAGCGGAGCCGATCTTTGGATCGGCTCCGTTTTTTCGTGCTTTTCGCGTCCATTGACGCTCGGCTGGGTTAGTTTTATGCCGCGGGGGGTCGGCTCAAGAAGCGGTTCATCATCTCGGAGTCCACGCCATCCATTGGGTAGTGGATCGAGAGTCCAACTTCCAGCGCGTTGTGGTCGCAGATGACAAACGAACAAGGCTCGTCGATCCTCCAACCAACAAACCTGAGCGCTCGAGCGAGACATTCGATGGAGGTGGCGCAGACGATCCCGTCGTTGTGGCGCTCGATGGGGATAAATCCGAACTGCCACGCTTGTCGGCTCGTGATCACCGATCGGGTCTCATCGTCGGGTTCGATGGTGCATGGATTGATTCTCGGCGAGATCATCGCGAACTGGACGGCCCACGCGTGTTCGATGATTCCTGGATCCACTCCGAAGAGTTCCTCGGCGAGTAACCCGAAGGGTCTTGGATTGGTTTGTTGTTCAGCGACGACCGCTTCGCATTGGTCTGGGGTGAGGACGCCGTATTGAACGAGGAGATCTCCGAGACGTAGTGCCATGATTGGTGCTCCTGGGCGATGATCTGAATCGTCAGCGCCGATGTGACTGGGTTCCTGACTGGAACGCTGGAACCCACTGGATCGACGTGATTGGGAGCAACATGGATCGGGAGGAGTGTTTTTTGCGCGTTGTCGGTGTATTGGTCGTCGTGGTGGTCATGAGCGCGACAGAGTGTCTGCATCGAGCAGATACATCAAAATCTTTGTGTGATTGATTTGCACAAGAGAGAATCGGAATCCGCACGCAATCCGATAAAACGGCTCATTTCCCGACGCAGAAGGTCGCGAAGACACGTCCAAGTACGTCGTCTGGAGTGATCTCGCCCGTGAGCTCTCCCAGCGCGTCGAGCGCATCGCGTAATCCCGATGCGACGAGCTCCGGAGCGTCCAGCGAGCGGGCGCTGCGGTCGATCCAGTTCAGAGCGTTGTTGATGCCTTCGATCGCGTCTGCGATCGCTCTGCGGTGTCTGGGGACGAACGCGCCCACACCCAATCCCTGACGATCGGTGACCGAATCAGCGATCGCTCGCTTGAGTACGTCGATGCGGTGTCCATCGAGTGCGCAGACGCTGATGGTGTTGGGCTGGAGATCGGTATCGATCACGAGGTCCGCTTTGGTTCGCACGCGGATGATGGGACGATCGAGAGCCGTGAATCCTTCGCGGTCGATGAACTGTCCCGATGGGTCGCACCAGATCAACGCATCGGCGGACTTGAGCTGATCACGCGCCATCTGCTGCGCGATCTCGTCGAGCGGATCCACGGCTGAGTCTCCGAGTCCCGCGAGATCCGTCAGGGTGATCGATCCCGCGCCGGGGATGCTCTGCTCGAGCTCGAGTGTTTCGCTGATCGCGTCGCGTGTTGTCCCGGCCCGTTCGCTGACGACGGCGCGGTTGACGCCGAGCAGTGCATTAAACAGGGCGCTCTTCCCGGCGTTGGGCTGTCCGCAGAGTACGGCTTGGGGGAGCGATGTCCGGATCACTGAACCAGCAGCGCTGCTGATCTCATCGCGGAGCTGGGCGCTGAGTGTGTCGAGTCGGTCGCTGAGTTCTGATGGCGCGATGGGGACGACGTCGTCTTGGTCGGTGAAGTCCACTCCCGACTCGACGAGCGCCAGCAGCAGCGCGAGTTCCTCGGCCCATGCTCGGCACTGGTCTCCCTGCGAGCCGTCGAGGAGTTGGTTGGCGGCGCTGAGCGCCTCGTCCCCCACTGCAGCGATCCGCAGCGCGACCCCCTCCGCTTGAGCGAGGGTCAATCGGTTGTTGAGATACGCACGAGCGCTGAACTCCCCCGGCTCGGCGCGGCGGACGGCTGGGGTCTGGAAGATTTGGTCCAGGACACGCTCGAGCAGCGTGGGATTCCCGACCAAGATGAGCTCGGCGACGTCTTCTCCGGTGTAGCTCTTGGGCGCTTCAAACCAGATGAGCAGGCAGGGGATCGAGGAGTCGCTGGAGAGCGTGATGCGGGCGCGATGGATTCCGCGGCTGGGGTTCTGGATCGCAGTGATCGACTCGATGCAGGATCGTGCGTCGGGACCTGAGATCCGGATGATGGCTCTGGCGCTCTGTCCCGCTGGGGATCCGATGGCTGCGATGGTCCCGCCGGTGGGCATGGATCACTTCTTCTCGCGGAACTGTCGCGACGCGGGGTTGGGGGGCTGAGGGCCTTTTTCCATCAACTGCTTGCGAGCTTCGGCGGCTTCGTTCATGCGCTGCATGAATCCGGGGCCTTTTTTCGCTTTCTCGGCTTTGATGTTCTCGATCTCGAGCATGCCGTGCTTCTTCATGTGAGCGCGGATCCACTTGTTCTCGAGGATGCCCATTGTGGAGTTGGTGATGAAGTAGAGCGCGAGTCCGGATGGTGCGGTGTACATCATGATCGGGAACATCACGACCATCATCACCTTCATCATCTTCTGCTGGGACTCTTGCTCAGGGGTCAGCGTTGCTTGGGTTGGTGGGGTGAGGTACTTCTGGTGGAGGAAGAACACAACACCCAGCAGGAGCGGGAGGATGTTGATGGATGACACGGTTCCCCAGAGCGGGAAGGAGAAGTGCATGAACTCAGGGAGCGGGATCGCGTTGTCCGCGGCGGAGAGGTCGGAGAGGAACATCCATGAACCACCTGAGATGGTCTGGAAGATGCCGTAGAACGCGGGCTCGTGCTTGAGCTCGACGGCGAAGAAGAGCGTCGCGTAGAGCGCGATCCAGACTGGAGATTGGAGTAGCATCGGGAGACATCCGAGCATCCCGAGCGGCGAGATGCCTTCCTCGCGCCAGAGCTTGGTCATCTCCTGCTGCATGCGCTTGGGATCGTCTTTGTACTTCTCTTTGAGTGCTTTCTGCTTTGGTGCCATTGCTTGCATCTGGACACCGAAACGCTGCATGCGGATCTGCGACCATCGGGTGATTGGGTGGAGGCATCCGCGCACGACGACCACGAGCAGGAGGATCGAGACACCCCAGTCATGGACGATTGATTCAAAGATTCGGAGCACGGCGATGAGGATGTTGGTGAGCCAATCGAAGGTGCAACCAGCACAGAAGCCGCCGATGTTGTAGACGACCATTTCTGGGAGGTTGAGTGACGCGAGGATTGGGTCTTTGTTGAACTCGGGTTTGGTTCGAGGTCCCGCGTAGACGCCGTTGATGATGGATTTGGATTGGCCCGGCTCAAGCGTGAACTCGGGACTGTTGGTCGAGAGGACCATCGTAGTGTCCGGAGCGCTGTCGTAGGTGTTGAGGACGTAGCGATCGATTGATTCGATAGAGTCCGCAAGCAAGCGATGATCCGGGGTGGTGCTCATCGGATCGAGCATGGGGTGGAGGACGACGGAGAAGTAGCGATCGGAGAACGCGATCCAGCTCAGACGGAGCCCCTTCTCGACGCTTTCTTCGCTCGGCCAGACGGCGTGAGCGGTCTGGTAGTGCTTGGTGCCGTTGAGGTCTTTGACTTTGGATCCCAGGAGTTTGGAGCGGTTGGAGAGCTTGTCGTCGACGCTGACCTGGACAGAGGTGCCCTGTTTCTCGAGGGACTTGAGTGTTCCGAATCGGACGCGTCTTCGATCTCCCGCGTAGCCGTTCTTGGCTTTGGGCATATCGATCATCGCGGTGTTGATGAATCGGAAGGTGTGCTGCTCGCTGCTGAGGTTCTCGATGACCTGCTCGATGGTGAACGCGTGGCGCGTGTCTCGCATTACGAAGCGACGCTCGATGCGTGCGATCGGGTTCCCTGCCGCGTCGTCGATGTACGCTTCGAAGACACCTGGGGAGAGCTGGGTCCAGACCGTCGTGCCGGAGGGAATCCCGGTGAGCTCGACAGAGACGTTGTCGATCATGAGCGCGGGGAGCGCGAAGGGGACCGCAGAGACTCCTGCGGCGTTCTCGACGCGGTGCTGGATCTGGATGTTCTTCTCGAACGCGACGGTCTCGAACTCGTCGAGCAGGACCAGCCCCTCGATCCCGGCTCCGAGCGTGGAGAACTGGATCTCGAGCTCTTCTTGGTCGTCGATCAATGTGTCCCAGTTTGCATCGCTCGCAGCGGGACGCGCGGTGTAGGAAACGGTTGGCTGGGAATCCGTTTGGGTGACCGGCTCGTCGGTTGCAGCGCTCGCCGATGGATCATCGGTTTGGGCGTAGACGGGAGTGGCAAGCCCGATCAGGGTTACCAGCAGGAGGGTCAGCATGTGGTGGAGATGGGTGCGCAAGTGCGTGCTCGCTTTTGACATTGGCGCCGAGCGGATCGGCGGGGTATTTCGGGATCGGTGGATAGATCAACGGCCTTCGAAGAGGCGGTCTCCGAGCCAATCATGGAGCTCGGGGATGGACTTGATCTTGTCCGCGGTGGCTTTGATGTCGTATTCAACTCGGACAAACTCGGCTTGGCCCGGCGAAAGAATGGTGTAGCACGCTCGTGGGTCGTGATCGCGGGGTTGTCCGACGGACCCCACATTGACGACGGCTTTCTCGTCGTCGATGAACTTGAAGACGGGATCGGAACCGATCTCCGATGGTGGGTAGAAATCGGGTTCGTTGGAGAACACGCCTGGCTGGTGTGTGTGTCCGACCAGTGCGATGTGCTCAACGCGATCGAAGATTGCTTCGAGCTTGTCTGGTGCGTCGCTCGCGTCTTCTGGGAAGATGTATTCATTGATCGGTCTACGTGGGGACGCGTGGACCGAGAGGATTTTGGTGCCGTTGCCCATGAGGTCTTCGACGGCGCGGACTCGGAGGGATCCGAGGAAGTCGAATCGGCGCGTGCGGGCGGCTTCGTCAGGTTCAGCGTCGAACTGCTCGCGTGTCCAGTACGCCGCGGACTCGGCGGGCGCGTTGAAGTTGGTTGGTTCGTAGACGACGGCGAAGTCGTGGTTGCCCATCAGCGCCCAGTCGCAGTGTTCCTGGACGAGGTCGACGCACTCGAGGGGGTCTGGGCCGTATCCGATGATGTCTCCGAGGCAGACGATTTTGTCGATATCGCGCGACTTGATGTCCTCAAGGACCGCTTTGAGCGCGACGGCGTTGCCATGGATATCACTCAGAACAGCGGTTCGCACGGGATCGTCTCTTTCTTTCTCATCCACGTATATAGAGGATGCGTTTGGACCCGGATCACACGATCTGAGCGCTCGGCGTCAACTGTAGAAAGCTCCGCTCCAAAGAGCAACGGGATTGGCCGTGACAAGGCGTAATCCGTGATCTGGGTCCCGAATTGGGGGTTTCGGGGTTGATTGGGAATGTGAACGATTTGTTTTTCGAAGCGATTGAGCAGGGAATATCATGCTGAGATCGTCGATTCCCGATAGATATGCCGGGAAAGGACCCGTTTGTACGGGGTTTTTGGTCCGCCGGACCGTCCCTTTAGAACGCTTGACCCCTGTCAGGGAACGACTTATGGCCTCAGCTTCAGTAAGTTATCAACGGACCCGTGAGATGTCGATCGATGAGCTTTTGCTCGAGAATCGGATCGTCTTCCTCATCGGTGAGATTAATCATGCCTCGGCTTCGCGTGTGATGATGCAGATGTTGTATCTGGAGAATCAGCGTCGGAACCAGGAGATCAATTTTTACATCAACTCGCCGGGCGGGGTCGTGGATGACACACTCGCGCTCTACGACACGATGCGATTCCTCAGCTCTCCGATCGCGACGTACTGCATCGGACGCGCGTACTCGGGCGGCTCGGTGCTGCTGACAGCGGGCACAGAGGGACGGCGATTTATCCTCCCTCATGCGAAGGTGATGATCCACCAGCCGTACGGCGGGATCACTGGTCAAGCGGAGGACATCAAACTCCAAGCGGAACAGATCATCAAGAGCAAGCAGACGCTGATCGACATCATCGCGAAGCACACTGGTCAGGATCCGGATCGCATCCGTGAGGACTCGGAACGCGATCGCTACTTCGATGCTCAGGAAGCAAAGGACTACGGCCTCGTAGACGAGGTACTCGTCGAACCACCGAAGGACCTGGACAACATCACTGCTGGTAACTGATCACGGAATTTTTGAAACACCCCCACCACCACAAGGTGCATGCATATGTCAAACCCAAGTGCCCATCTGGTTCCCATCGTCATCGAGCAAACCGGTCGCGGTGAGCGCTCGTACGATATCTTCTCTCGTCTGCTCAAGGACCGCATCGTCTTCGTGACGGGCGGGATCATGGATGACATGGCGAACCTCATTGTCGCGCAGATGCTGTTCCTCGCCAACGAGGATCCGACTGCGGATATCCATGTCTATGTCAACTCTCCCGGCGGATCGGTCACGGCTGGTCTTGGGATTGTGGACACGATGAACTACATCAAACCCGATGTGTGTACCTACATCATCGGACAAGCCGCGTCTATGGGCTCGGTGATCGCTTCGTCTGGTACGAAGGGCAAGCGGTACTGCCTCAAGAACGCTCGCAACCTCATGCACCAGCCACTGCTGTCAGGCGTGATGGAAGGTCAGGCGACAGACCTGGAGATCGAAGCGAAAGAGATGCTCCGCTTGCGTGACCGCTTGTACGCGATCTACTCGCACGCGACCGGTCAGGATCAGGAGAAGGTGCATCGCGATTGTGACCGCAACCTCTGGCTCGACGATCAGGAGATGCTTGAGTACGGCTTGATCGACGAAGTGCTCGAATCCATGCCTACGGCTGGTTGAGTCATCGAACATACGAACCATAAGACCCGCTTCATGCGGGTTTTTTCGTGTCTTGCGGGAACTGGATGGTTCTTGGTATACTGCGAGTACGCACACTCAACGAAAGGTGGACTCTCATGGTTGGTCTTGCAGAACTCTGGCTCCCGATTCTTGTTTCCGGCATCGCTGTTTTCATCGTCAGCGCTGTGGTTTGGATGGCGCTGCCGTATCACAAAGCAGACATCAAATTCCTCGACAACGAGGCGGACTTCGACAAGGCGCTCGGGGAGCTCAACATCAAGCCGGGGCACTACATGTTCCCGGGGTGTGAGGCAAAGGACATGAAGTCCGATGCGTTCAAGTCGCGCTGGACTTCCGGGCCTTGGGGCTCGATCACGATTCAGGGGAAGGCGCCCAACTTTGGGTTCAACCTGTTTCGGTGTTTCATTGTGTATGTGGTGATCTCTGCGATGGCGGGGTACCTCGCGGGGATCGGTATCCCGGCGGGTGCTGAGTACATGGACGTGTTCCGCACGGTTGGGACCGCCGCGATCTTGGGGTACTGCATGGGCGGGCTAGCGAACGATTTCTTCCTCGGGAAACCCCCGCGGTTCATCGTGACGTGTTTCATCGACGGCGTGATCTACGCGCTGGTCACGGCGGGGATTTTCGCGGCGATGTGGCCTGAGGGTGTTGCTGCGTCGATTCCAGCGATGCCTTGATTGTTTGAGATCGATCGTTTCAAGACATCTGCACAAGCACGGCGATGTGCTGGGGCTCGATCGCGGCGCGCATGCCGGACATGACGTCGCTGAAGCTGACGCGTTTGGTGATGAGTCCGGAGAGGTCGATAGCGCCTGATTGGAGTGCGTCGATTCCGTCGCTGAGCGTGCCGCAGCGGGATCCGGAGACTCGGAGTTCTCGCTCGATGAGCAGGGTGAGATCCGACGGGGTCATGTGCGCCTCAGAGGTCACAGGGACCGGATGATTCTGCAGGATGACCGCTCCGCGCGGGCGCGCCATCGCGAGCGTTGACGAGAACGAGTCGGGTTCCGAGAGCGTGTCGATGACGATGTCCTGATCGGCGCGCCGTCCGACCTCTGACAGATCGCGATGTTTGATCCCCCACTTGGCGCAGAGCTCGAGACGATCGGGACGCGAGGTGAGCAGACGCACGGATGCGTTCTGCGAGCTCATGATCTGTGCGATGAGCAGCGCGGAGAGGTTCCCACCCAGTACAGTCACGTAGGTCTTGCCGACGATGCGCTCGATGCGTGAGACGTGGATCGCGGCGGCGAGCTGCGACGCGAACACGGCTCGCTCGTCTTCGACTTCATCGGGGACGACGAAGAGGTTGCGCTCCGGGATCTGGAAACGCTCGCAGAGACAACCCGGCGTGTTGCGGAGTCCGAGGATGGATCGGTCTGGATCGTGCTGACCGATCCCTCGCTGAGCGAACACAGACTGGGGGTCGGTGATGTTGACGTCCGCGACGACGCGTTGATTGATCAGTTCTTGATCGTCGGCATCGATCACTCTTCCCACAAACTGATGGCCGAGGATGGTATCGTGGCGCTGGTTGCGGACCGCGTCGATGTCGGACTCGGTGATGAGCACAAGGATTGGTTCGACAATCGCCCATCCCGGCAGACGCGCCGGCTCGGGAGCATCTGGAGTCAGGACGGGTTGGTCGGATTGGATATGAAACGCTCGCACGATGAAAGTATCGGAAATACGGGCGTATTCGTCGAACGAACCAATGCGATTGACTGATTCTCGGACCCAGTTCGGGGTTCTGGGGGGATCAGGTGGTTCGCTGATCTATTCCTCGATCGGGTTGAGTCCGACAGGGGTCGAGGTTTGCTCGTTTGGTGGAGCGGGGACGAAGGGGAGGTACTCGACGATCCGCTTCTTGCGGTTGAAGACGGGGTAGGTGTATCGCTGACCAGCAGCGAACAGGTCTTCGGTCTCGTTGTACCAGCGGAGCCACGCGGCGTGGTCAACTCCGAAGTCTTGGCCGGTCATGATTTTGAGCGAGTGCTGGACTCGGTTGTTGACCACAAGACGCGAATCGCGGAGCGCGGCGATGAGTGACTGGACCACAAACGGCTCGCGGTATTGTCCCAGCGCATCAGCCGCAGCGGCGCGGGCGTCGGCTTCGGGTTCTTTCTCAGCGTCGATGGTGTTGATCAGCGCGGGGATCGCGTCGCGTGTGTGCACACGCTGGAGGGCGCGAGCAGCAGCGATGCGGACCTTGTTGTCTTCGTCGTCGAGCGCGTCGATGAGGTAGGGCGCGTGGACCGGATCGCCGTGACGTCCCAGGGCGCGGATGCAGGTGGCGCGGACTCCGGGATCGGGGTCGTCGGTGCCATCGATGTAGAGCTCGAGGTAGATGGGGTCACCACCGAAGGGTGCGGCGGCGAGCATGGTCGTCCCGCGGTATCGGTTCTCGGCGTTGTACTCGTCGGTCGCGAGGATCGCGGCGGTGGTGGGCGAGGTTTGGGGCGAGACGATGTCGAGGAGACTCTTGGCGCCTCGCGGTGCGTTACTGAGCGAGCCGCAGGATGCGAGGAGCATCGCGGCGCTTGTGCAGAGGAGGCATTGGATTGAACGTGTAGGGTTCATAGGGGATTATATCGGCGATATAGCGGGAAACTCATTGAATCGAAGCGGTGCCGTCGTCTGGGGCACGCATCGCGATTGGTGGGCTGAGGATTTCCTTCGCGAGCACGGCTTGTCGGAGATTCTTGGTGAGGAAGGCCTTCGAGGACTGGTCGCTTGAGGCGTCCTTGACGATGGACCCCGATGTGATGGTGGAGTCTTTGTCGAGGGTCTTGCCGAGCTTGAGATCGGTCTCGATGACTGGCGGAGTGTTTGTCTTCGATTGCATTCCAGCAGGAATGATGTTCGGGCGTGGTCGGCGGCGCGGTGCTGGATTGACTTGCGGAGGTGTTGGTTGTTGAACAGAGCGAGCACGCTGAACAGGCTTCGGGGGCTTTGGCGATGCTTTCGATTGGGGTTGTGGTGGTTGAGCTTGTCCGCTGGTGGAGCTCGATGACTTCGAGGCGCTTCGGCGCTGTTTGATCTTGTTGAGCTGCTCCATCCGCTGCTGACGGAGCTTCTCGATGCGCTGTCTGCGGAGGTCCTGTTTCTGGTCCCAGGTCGCGGGGGTGGACTCGGCGATGTCAGTGCTTGCGAACTTGGACGCACCTTTGCTTGTGGTTTGGCTTGTGCTTTGGGTTGGCGTTGGACGCTGACCGGTGCGGAGTGAGTCGCGCTGCGCGTCACGGAGTTGCTGGAGTTGTCTCTTCTGTGCTTTCTTTTCTTGAGCGGCTTTGATGCCTCTCCCCAGTGCCGAGAAACCACCGATGATCATGATGATCAGGATCGGGTTCGAGAGGATGTTCTGGATGATGCTCTGGAAGTTCATGCGTGCTGTATTGTATCGGATGATTGGGTCGGCGTTGCGGGGAGCAGGACATTGTGCCCCTCGATTTGGGACTGTATAAACGGGGTTTGGAAGACTGTTTCGAGGGAATCCGGAGTGAGGACTTCGCTTGTTTTGCCTTGGGAGTGGAGCGAGCCGTGCGTATCGAGCATGATGACGCGGTCTGCGAAGCGGGACGC
The DNA here is from genome assembly GCA_965250055.1 of Phycisphaerales bacterium. Classification (GTDB taxonomy): domain Bacteria; phylum Planctomycetota; class Phycisphaerae; order Phycisphaerales; family UBA1924; genus UBA1924. The sequence goes on from OZ252285.1 coordinate 1,738,790, forward strand.
GAGCGTGAGGTCGTGAGCAACGAGCGCAACCCCAACTCCGGTTGAGGCGAGTGCTTTGAGCGCCGAGAGCGACTCGAGCTGATGGCGCGGGTCCATGGCGCTGGTGGGTTCGTCGGCGATGAGGTATGCGTCTGATGTTCCATCGAGCTGCGCGAAAGCGCGTGCAAGGGAGACGCGCTGCTGCTGACCGATCGAGAGGGTGCCCATTGGTTTGTCAGCGAGCGGCACAAGATCGAAGCGGTCGAGTGCTCGCTCGATCGCTTCGGGGTCTTTCGAGAGCGAGAGGCGTCCGAAGGAGACGACGAGACGCGTGTCGTAGTCGAACGCGAGGGTGGATCGCTGCGCAATGTACGCGACGCGCGACGCGCGGGCGTGGATCGGGAGGTCGCGGAGTGGTTTGGCGTCGAGTTGGATCGATCCGATAGTGGGTTTGGTGATCCCGGCGAGGAGTTTGGCGAGGGTGGACTTCCCCGCTCCATTTGGTCCCAGGATCGTGGTGATCGCGCCGGGCTCGATGGACACGTCTACTGAAGACAAGACGGGCGGCCCTTTGGGGTAGCTGAATGACAGATTCGTCGCGGAGAGCGCCATGGGTGATGATATGGTCAAAGTCGGCTGATCGCGGTGGATTGTGCCCACATCCGATCGAGTGGGTCGATAGAGTGCGTCATGGCAGAACGCTTCCGCGACCGATTGGTCGCCCACATTTCGCACGAATCGTACCAACCCGCTCAGATCCCGATCCTCGCGAGAGATCTCAACATCGAGGACGTCGAGGAGTTCGGGGTCGCGGTGCGCGAGCTCGCGGCTGAAGAGATCGTCGCGATCGATGACTCGGGGAAAGTCCATCTCCCATTCCGCGAAGACGACGGCGAGATGATCGGCGAGTTCCGCTCGACGCGCAGTGGAGTGGGCTTCGTCTCTCCATCACGCACAACCCACGGCGGGGATGTGTTCATCCCTCCACACGCGACCAAGGGCGCGCTCGATCGTGATACGGTCAAAATCTGGTACGAGCGCGACAAGCGGCGCGAGCGCAAGCTCGGGACGCTGGAGCGTCAGTACTCCGGAGAGGTCATTGACATCATCGCACGCAAGCGATCCGCGTTCTCCGGAGAGATCGACAAACGCGATGGGCGCTGGTTGGTGTATCCCGATGGTCGCGAGCTGACGGATCCGATCATCATCCGTGATGCGGAATCCAAGAACGTAAATCCGGGTGATAAGGTGGTGGTTGAGATTATTGATTATCCGGAGGGAGACTACCTCGCGGAGGGCGTGATCACCAAGGTGCTGGGCGCCGCGGGCGATCCCGATGTGGAAACACAAGCGGTCATCGCGGCGTATTCGCTCCCGAGCAATGAGTTCCCGGAAGAATGCGTCCAGCAGGCACGCGAAGCGACGCAGCGGTTCGACGAGGAGATGTCGCTGTTTGAAACGCAGGGGATCGAGGCGCTGCACATGCGCCGTGATCTGACGGAGGATCTGATCTGCACGATCGATCCGCCGGACGCGAAGGACTATGACGACGCGATCTCGCTCAAGCGTCTGGATGATGGCGGGTGGGAGCTGGGGATCCACATCGCGGACGTGTCGCACTTTATCTCGCCGGGATCGGCGCTGGATCTTGAGGCGGCGGAGCGCGGGAACTCGGTGTATCTCCCTCGCTTGGTGATCCCGATGCTCCCTGAGGTGCTCAGTAACGGGATTTGCTCGCTGCAAGAGGGCGTGCTGCGCTACGCGAAGACCTGCGTGATCCGGTACGACAAGATGGGCAACGTGCGATCGCGTGGGGTGTGTCAGTCGCTGATCAAGTCGCGCAAGCGGATGACCTACCTCGAAGCTCAGGCGCTGATTGATGGCGATCTGGAAGAAGCGAAGAAAAACGCGAAGACGGACACGCCTCATAGTCAGGACATCATCGATGTATGCAAGGACATGGACACGCTCGCTCGTTTGATCCGTGCGCGTCGTCACAAGGCGGGGATGATCCATCTGGACCTGCCTGACGTTGAGCTGGTGTTTGATGAGACGGGTAAGGTCGTCGATGCGCAGAAGGAAGACGACGCGTTCACACACACGATCATCGAGATGTTTATGGTCGAAGCGAACGAGGCGCTCGCGACGCTGTTTGAAGCGATGCGCGTGCCGGTGCTTCGCAGAACGCACCCCGAACCCACTCCTGGGGATGTGGAAGAACTCAAGAAGACCGCGATGGTCGCGGGGTATCGGATCCCGAAGAACCCTACGCGTGAGGAGCTCCAGACGTTGCTCGACGCAACGGCTGGGACGGGCGCGGCTCGCGCGGTGCACACGGCGGTGCTGCGGACGATGACCAAGGCGGTGTACTCGCCTGCACTCATCGGGCACTATGCGCTTGCGAGTCATGCGTATTCGCACTTTACATCGCCTATTCGTCGCTACCCCGACTTGACACTGCACAGAGCGCTCGTCGCGTATCTCAAGCGGACGGACAACGGCGTCAACTATCCCAAGTCCGACTCCGCGAAGATCGCGCTGGGGAAAGAGCTCAAGGAAGACGATCTGTGTCCCGATGAGCAGACGCTCAAGACAATCGGGAACAACTGCTCCAACACCGAGGTCAACGCGGCGGACGCGGAGCGGGCGCTGCGCCAGTTCCTTGTGCTCCAGCTCATGGCCGAGCATATCGGTGAGGAGTTTGACGGATTCGTCACCGGAGTGACCCCCAAGGGTGTGTACGTGCAGATCGAGAAGTACCTCGCGGATGGGATGATCCAGAAGCAGGACCTCCCTGGGGATACGACGCGGGGGCAACGGCCTCCAACGTTTAAGATCGACGATCGGACCGGAGCGCTTGTCGATATCCATTCGGGACGGAGTTATTCGATCGGCGATAAGGTCACGGTCGTCATCAGTCAGGTTGATCTGGCGATGCGCCGGATGGATCTGCTGATCGCCGATCCCGATCGACGCGCCGCGGGCAAGGCAAAGGGCAAGGGTTTGGGGCAGGGTCTCAAGCTCGGCGGCGATGACTTCGGTGGTCTTGGCGATTCCAAGGGCGCTGGATTCAAGACTCCCGGCGGTCAGCGCCGGAGCAGGAAGTCCAAGTCACGTGATCGCGGGAAGACGGACTACCGGAGAGATGCCGCGGGCAAGGCTGGTCCTGGTCAGAAGAAGAAAAACAAAGGCGGCAAAGGAAAGGGCAAGGGAAAGCGATGAACACGATGACAACAAAGCTATTGGCGGCGACTCTTTGCGCTGGGACAATCCTCCCGATCGCGTCTTGTGGTCAGTGGTGGAAGTCCGACACACGGAAAGACGAGAAACCAGCGTACAAGCACGCGGCTCGCAAGATCCGATCCCATTCGATCGGGTTGATGCGGTTTGAGCAGTTCTTGACCGGATCGTTCTCGTCGTATGCGCAGTCGCAGCGTGATCCGGAGTTCTACGAGATTGTGCTGCACATGGTCCCGATCTGGGAAGATCGCGATGATGGGCCTTGGTTGTATGTCGAGCAGGCGGTCGCGAGCAACGCGAGTCAGCCGTATCGTCAGCGGGTGTACCATTTGGAGCAGATCGATAAGAACTCGTACTCCTCGTCGGTGTACAGCTTCGAGAATCCAGAGCGGTTCGCGGGCGCGTACATGGATGAGGAGCCCCTCGCTGAGCTGACTCCTGAGGATCTTTCGATCCGCGTGGGGTGCGCGATCGTGGTGAGCTGGGACGAGGATCAGCGTGCGTTTGTTGGATCGACCAACGGGCGTGATTGTCAGTCCGAGCTCCGCGGCGCGAGCTACGCGACGAGCGAGGTGCTGCTCCGTAAGGATCGCTTGGTGACCTGGGATCGTGGGTACGATGCGAGCGGCGAGCAGGTCTGGGGCGCGGTCAAGGGCGGGTACGTCTTTGATCGTGTTTCGATGCCTTGAGTGATTCGGTTGGCAAGGTCCTGGTGATCGGAGGCGGGATCAGCGGCTTGTCGTGCGCTTCGATGCTGCACAAGTCCGGGATCGCTGTCCGCGTGCTTGATCAGGGGTATCGGATCGGTGGACGCTGCACGACTCGGCGGACGCATGAGGGGGAAGTGGTTGCGGATCTTGGGGCGCCTTGCTTTGACGCGGATGATGCTGTCTTTCTCGAAGCGGTTGAGGGTTGGGTTGATTCGGGGGCGTGCGCTCGATGGGATGGGATTGGGGATAGTGACGCATTTGTTGGTGTGCCAACGATGGATGCGATCGTGGATCACATGGCGCAGGGGATCGATGTGCGGAGTGGGTGCCGGGTTGATCGCATCATCCGTCGGGATGGGATGTGGGAAGCTGAGGTTGAGGGGCGTGACGGTGCTCGCGTGACTGAGCGGTGCGATCGGATCGTGCTGGCAACACATCCACGCGAAGCGGTCCGGCTCATCGGAGAGCATTCAGACAAGCTCAGCTCGATGCTCGGATCGGTGGAGACGCGGTGCGTGTGGGTGCTGATGATGCGGATCAACGATCCGCTCGAAGGACTCCCGGCAATGGTTGATGTGGGTGATGATGAGATCATTGCACGGATCATCCGCGATGATCACAAACCCGGAAATTTGCGCGATACAGATTTATCGATGCTCGTGACCCATGCTCGCGAGGACTGGTCTGCTGCGAATCGAGAGCTGGACCGCGTCGAAGCTCAGCGGGTGTTGACCCAGCACGCGCGTTTGTTGCTGTCCTCGATGCTCGGACATGATCTTGACGACCAACGCATTGGTGATGTGCAGGTGCATCGGTGGGGTTCGGCGCATCCTGTCGAGGGTCTGCCTCAGCTGTGTGATACGGATGACGATGCGAGCATCGTGGTCTGCGGCGATGCGTTTGGGTGGAAGGGACTCTCGCTCGGGGTGCAGAGCGCTTGGCTGAGCGGACGCGCCGCGGCGATGAAGCTGGTTGATTCGACCGACTGAGTGCTAGTGATCCCATCCCATGCTTGAGGCGTTGTGATGTTTCCCGTGGGGATCGATGATGATCGCGCCGGGGTGTTCGTTGTCATTGCATGCTCGGCAGGTGCCGATGGGGCCTTGCATTGGTGGGTCCATGCTTGGGATGGTGGTTGAAGGATCGATGCACATGAGCAGCTCGTAGTCCTCGCCCTCACTCACGGCTTCGCGCCAGTCTTTGCACCTGTGATTGATCGGGAGCTTCGTCGCGTCGATCTCAATGATGAGTCCCGATGCTTTGGCGATGCGGTCCGCGTCGCGCCCGAGACCGTCGGAGAGGTCCATCATTGCATGAACATTGTTTGCGGAAGACCACAGTCCGGCTTGGAGTCTTGGTTCGAAGAGCAGGTGCCAACCTGATGCGAAGCTCCCCCCCACTTGTCCTGTGAGATGCAGCTCATCTCCCGGCTTGGCTCCTGATCGCAAGACGGGCGTAGTGTCCTTGGGCATTGAGCCGCCGACGGTGACGCTCAGGGTGAGCGGGTGGTCTGCTGATGCGTGGGAGGCGATGTCTCCGCCGATGAGGGGGCATCCCCAGTGGAGCGCCCACTTGTGCATCGCGTCGAAGAGCTCGTCGGCGTGTTGGTAGTCCTTGGGGAGCACTCCGGTCCCGAGGGACCATGAGGGAGTTCCTCCCATCGCGGCGATGTCGGACACGGAGCGTGCGATCGCTTTGCGCGCGATGAGGTCGATGCTGGTGGTTGGTTCGAAGTGACGCCCCTCGACGAGTTGATCGACGGTGATCAGTGTCTGCTCTCCCGATGGGGTTTGGTACACGGCACAATCGTCTCCCGGCCCCACGATGAGCTTGTTTCCACCACTGATTGTGAGATCCGCGGATCGGTGGTAGATGTGGTTGTGGAGCTGGGATTCGTTCATCGTTAGAGCCCGTCGATGCCGAACTTGGTGTCTGGTGGGAAGCGGAGACCGAAGCGTTGGTCCAGCAGTTCGAGGAGTTGGGGTGTGCTCTGGATCTCGATCTCCTCGATCGGCTCACCGTGATGACGATGCGCGTACTTATGCGTCGCGAGCGTGTGGCGGGATCCATCGGGTGAAGCGAGGGCGATCATGATCTTGTCGCGGAAGGTGGACTGGGGACTCGCGCTGGTCCACCAGTTCCCGACCTCGCGATCGATCTGCAGCATCTGCTCTCCGGTGAACTCGTAGATGCCTTTCCATTCGTCGTTGAGAAGGATCTGATGGAACCAATGGTCGAATCCGTCGGGGGTCGGCTCGTCGGATTTGATGATCCGGCGCGTGTCGTGCGGTGTTTGCTGTGGGTCTGGAGTGTCCATCCGGAGGGGCTGTGTGGGTGTGAAGCCTCCGACTCCGACGTCGAGGAGCCAAGGAGTGCCGTCGAGTGTGACTCTGTTGAACAGGTGCGTGCGAGCGGGCATGACATCCGGAGGCGAAGAGAAGATCACGCGTCCGGAGAGTCCGATCGCGTCGTATCCAAGTGTTTGGAGGACGTGCAGAAACAGACTGTTGTGCTCGAAGCAGTAGCCCCCTCGATTGCTCGTGACGAGCTTGTGCTCGATCCCTTGCATGCTCAGATCGATGCGACGACCCAGCAGCACATCGAGGTTCTCGAAGGGGATCGCGCTTGCATGGCACATCTGGAGGTGCTTGAGGGTCTCGAGCGTGGGCGCGAGGTCTGATGGGCCGGTGTAGATAATGCGATTGAGGTACGCATCGAGGTTGATGCGATGCCCTTCGCTTGTCGTATGCGACTCATCAGACATTGGCGGTGGAATCTTCCAGGACTCGGTTCGCGTAGTCGTTCATCGCGTCGCGGAGTTGCTCGAAGCTGTCGAGGACGTAGACGATGTCTTGGAAGTGGTCGATCTCGAAGGGGGTGTTGATGACGCGGTCCATATCGAATGGTCGGCGTTCGATCTGTCCGTTGTCGCGTCCGCCTTTGCCCTCTGGGGCATTGAGTGCGTATTCGGATTCGCCGTGCGAGGAGATGGTCCCTGAGCCGTAGACTTTGAGCTTGGAGTCTTCGGAGATGAGTCCGAACTCGACGGTGAACCAGAAGAGCCGTGCGAGCGCTTCTTCGTGTTCTGGTCCTGCGAGGAGTGCGGCTTTGCCGTAGGTCTGGAGGAAGTCCGCGAAGACCGGGTCCGCGTGGAGAGGGACGTGTCCGAAGACATCGTGGAAGATGTCGGGTTCAGGGAGGTAATCGATCTTGTCAGCGGGACGCATGATGACGGTCGACGGGAACTCGCGCCGGCTCAAGCAACTGAAGAACGCTTTGGCGGGGAGGTATCCAGGGACACCGCGCGATTGCCAACCGGTGAGGGGGCGGAGGTACTCGTTGATCCCTGTGATGGTCTTGGTGGAGTCGTACGGATCGGGGACGGTCCCGAAGAGCAGGGGCACACGATCGGGGTTGAGGTTGATCGCGTGGAGACCTTTGAGGTAGGTGTTGGACGCTTGCTGCTCGAGCACGTCCCAGCGTTTCTCCCAGAGGGTCTTCCAGACGGCGTGGTTCTCCTCGGTGTAGCGGTGGTACTGCTGGGTGACGTAGAAGGATTCGGTATCGATCTGGGTGTGGTCCAGACCTGCGGAATCGTCCGCGGCTTTCTGGGCCCGATCGAACTCGTCGCCGTCGATGATGTTGTTGTAGGAGATGTCTGATCGCATGGTGGACTCCTTCCATATATACGCCGGGTGGCCCGATGCGGATTCTGATCCGCTTCGGGATCGGACGGTGCTTGGTTCGCGAAGACCCGAAGCAACGGAAGACCGTTGCGACGGGCCACCCATCCAGTCTATTTTACGACGCTTTGGTCCGAAGAACACGCATAGGAGGGGGCAAGTTGACGGATTCCTGTGGTTGGAGACGATTCTGGGGCTGGGAATGGGTGACGCCGTGTGAATTGCGGGGTATACTCGTGACCCGAGGGCCTGTAGCTCAGTTGGCTAGAGCGCACCGCTGATAACGGTGAGGTCGGCAGTTCGAGTCTGCCCAGGCCCATTTATGTCATCCACGTGTCTGTCATGACTGGGGTGGCGACAAGACCAAGGGACCGGCTTGCATGCTGGTCCCTTATCATTTTTAAGCAATTTCTACCTTCAACCACTGTCTTTTTCCGCCACCCATGTGGGAAGCGATTTATTGAGCCGCAGCATTTGTACGGTGAGTTATCTCAATCTGAAGATCAATCCTGTTATTAGCATCGCTGGCCTCGCGCTCGCGTTTCTTTGCGACCTTGTGCTGATCTTGGTCGTGCTGGAGTTTCCAGTAGGCGCTGGTGTACATGCCTTGGAGGTCGCACCCGGCTTCGTGGGTGAGGTAGCGTTTGATCTCGCGGACCACGCTTGATTCGCCGGTCAGGTAGCACTCGGTCGATTGGGAATCGATGGGTATTGAGCGCAGATGATCTATGTGCTGATCGATCAAAGCACCATGCGACCTGTTGCCCTCAGGGGCGATCTGATGGACTTTGATATCTTCATGCATCCTTGCGAGCTCGATTGAATCGCTCGGATCGTGTGAGTGCAGCAGCACGTTTACGCGTGCGGATTCTGGGATGTCACGGATCGATGCGACCAATGCGGGGTACGAGCAGCGATCCGCGACCATCAGGTAGTTCTTTGCGGCAAAGTTCTTGAGCTTCTTCTCGCTCGGAGGGGTGAACATGACCCACTCGCCGCGCTGGACGGTGCGTGCCCACAGTCCTCCGGGACCGAGCCGACCATCGTGGAGCGCGAAGTCGATGTCGATTTCTTGTTGCTGCGGACGATGGTTCAGCATTGTGTAGGTGCGAGCGACGCACGACGATCTCCAGTTCTCTCTGATCGTGAAGAGGTCTTCGAGCTGTGCGGTGCGCGATTTGGGGAACAACAGTTTCAGATGCCCGCCGCGGCGATCTCCCTCGATCTCATCGAGTTCCGTCCCACCGATCGTGACACGCAGAAAGCCGGAGCGGATGCGTTGTTTCTTGAGCACCTGCGCGATCAATGGCGTTTTCTTCTCTGAACTCATGTGTGCCTTCTGATTGGAACTACTTGTCGCAGGATCGGGAGAAGGACTATAGGTAATTGAGACTGATTCTCAACTATGTCTGCGGATTAATTTGATCCATCCAGCCCAGATCGGACTCTTCACGCTTTAAGTTACTAATGGGCTGTGAGTTAAGCCGCGCGGCTGGTTGTGTTGGAGTTCTGCCTTACAGCTGGCATCGAGACATAGAAAGTCGCGCCTTCTCCGGGCTCGGATTCAACCCACGTGCGTCCGCCGTGGAGCTGAGCGATCCTTGAAACGATTGCTAAGCCCACGCCTGTCCCTTCTACTTTGGGGTTGAGACGTTGGAACAAGTCGAATACTCGATCTTGGAACTGCGGACTGATTCCGGGGCCGTTGTCGGAGACATAGAGGTTTACACGATCTCCGTCGGGTCTTGCGCCGATCCTCAGGACACAAGGACGCTCAGGATGCTGACCATGACGGATCGCGTTGGAGATCAGGTTCTGGAAGACCTGGATTGTCCGGACTCTGTCGGCCTCGATGACCGGCAAGAATCCCGGGACACGGACCTCGATATCGCTTGCACGCAGTTGCCCTTCCATCATGGAAATGACTTCTAGCACAACTTCTCTGGTCTCGACGATCGAGACTTCATGCGAACCGCGCCCGACTCGGCTGAGTTCGAGTAGATCCGTGATGGTGTCGCCCATCCGCTTGGTCGCTGACTCAATCCGAGTGGCGAAGTCTTGGACGCGGTCGTAACGCTCTGATTCGATGTCTTGCTTCAGGAAGGAGACGTACCCCTCGATCGTCACCAATGGAGACTTGAGATCGTGAGACACGGTATAGGTGAACTCTTCCATCTCAGCGTTCGAGCGTTCGAGTTCGATGTTTTTCGCTTCAAGTCTCGGCCTGACCTTGTCGAGGAGGTGTTCGAGCTGCAAGCGGACTTGCTTTCCAGATTGAAGGAGTCTGATGAGCGCTCCGATACCGATCGCTACCAGCGTCCCAACGAACATCATCGCTTCGGGCCAGGCGCTTGCGTGGGTTGCGATCATTTTCTTTGTCGGACGCAGACGGATCTGCCAATCGACACCAGCGATCTTGACATCGGCTGGATCGGACCGGTAGCGTTCGATGTTCGGTCCGAGCTCTGTCGAGAACACGAAGGATCCGGCCTCCTCGACCAGGACCTCGTGTTCGTATGTAGCGCCCTTGATATTGTGATCTAAAAACGATGGGATATGGATCACACCAAGAATAAACCCATCATGCTTCGCATCAACGACCAGCGGCACGTACACGAGAAATCCTTTGCCTCCCTGCATGAGATCGATGGTCTTTGTCGCCGTGATCGATCTCTCTAAGTGCGATACGTTTTGGGCGTTCATTCTCTTATCATCGAAGCTGCCGTACATACCGACGACCATCTCATTGCCTTCGAGCGGCTCGACCCAACGAACGATGTTTCTGGTATCGACCCATTCGACGGCTTGGAGTCCTGGATTCCCGTTCACGTAGTTGAGAGCGTCAGCACGCCAGACGTGTTCGTCCGTCCCATTGTTCAACTCCCATCGAGAGGCCATGCGCTTGAGTTCTTTGAATCGATCATCGAGCACCCGCTCGAGGTGGTGAGCAGCTGATTGGGTAGACTCCTTGGTGATCAGTTCGATGTTGGACTGATCCCAGCGCTCCATCGCTTGCCAAACGCACGCAGACAAGGCCAAGATGGGGATCGTGACAGAGACAGGCGAAAAGATCGGATCGCGGAGAGCGATCTGATCGACGGCTTGTCCCGCTCTACCTGCTGACTGATTCAGCGCGTAGACTGCGGACCTGAGCAGGTACATTACCACCCCCACCATCAGGAAACCTACAGCTGTGTGGACCGCCATTCCTGAGAGCAGTTCACCCCAGCCATACAAACCAGGCAGGTTGCTCAGGTAGCCCCACAACGAGGCGATCCCAAAGACAATCACGATCCCGCCGGCCATCCCGATCCAGCAGCGTTTGACCTCGACCACGAAGGAACGCAGCAGCGTCGATCCGATGACGCTAAAGCACAGAGCGGTGTTGGCGCCGATACGTCCTGGGATGTCTGGGTCTACCCCGATGGTTGGTTTGATGAGAAGTTGGTCGATCCCGAGGTTCCCTCCGGTGATGTACTGGAGGAGGGTCATCAAGCCGAGCAGCGATACAATACCAGACGCAACGACACCGATACGATTCCAGCTCTCCAAGGCGCACAGGAGTGCAACGCCGGTCATGAAGAACCCGACGGCGGTGTTCATCTGCATTGGGACAAAGTTGTGATGGATCTGCACGAGCGCTTGTGATGAGATGATCCATCCCACCATCACAGCGAGCCCGAGCAGGATAGTGCTCAGGATCAGCGTGAGCCGAATCACATTGATCAGCTTCATGCCGCTTCTCCTGAGTGGCTTACTTCATTGGCACTGGATACTTCTTGATTCTGAGGGATTGTGACATAGAACGCGGCTCCCTGACCGTTGCGACTCTCGACCCATGCTTTGCCGCCGTGGGCAGCAGCGATCTTGCGAACAATCGCCAGTCCGACACCGGTGCCTTGTGTGTCGGTTTCGAGTCGTTGGAATATTCCGAAGACTTTCTCTTGGAATGCTTCATCGATGCCCTTGCCGTGATCTGCCACACAGATCACGCTTTGGTCATCGACTTGTTCAAGACTAATTTCAATCTCAGGCGGTTTCCCGTCGCATCGTCCGTACACCATCGCGTTCTGGATGAGGTTCTGGAGTACCTGTCTGATCCGGAGTTCATCGCCGAACAACTTTGAATCTGCCCCGCTCACCTCGATCTGGGCGTCCGTATCAGCTTTCAACCCCGAAAGGTCCTGGATGACGGCTTCGCACGCGTCACCAAAGACAAACTCGATCGACTCATTGACCACCATCCCGATTCGGCTCAACTCGAGCAGGTCCTCGACTGTCTGAGACATGCGCTTTGAAGCGTTGTGAATACGATCGACCATGCCCTCTGCATGAGCAGTATCCCCTTCACTGATCGCGTTCTTGAGCGCGCCGGCAAAGCCATGGATCGTGACCAATGGTGACTTGAGGTCATGCGAAACGGTATAGACGAACTGCGTCATCTCGCTGTTGCGACGCTCAAGATCGGTTGCCAGAGTTTGGGAACTCTGAAGCAGTTCCTCGGTTTCGAGATTCTTGATACGGAAGACTTCCGCGGCTTTGGCCAACTTCCCGATCTCGTCTCTGCGGTGGCTGTACTCAATCTCTGCGTCGTTCTTTCCCTTTGCGAGTTGATGAAACGTGCCTGTCAAGTTCAGAATTGGGACCAACACCGATCGTGTCATGAGTCCCGCGGTCAATAAACCCGCAAGCACAGTCAGCCCGGCGACAAGGTCGCTCCAAGCCTGGAACCGCTTGGCTCCGGCTTCCATCTCGATTTTAATCGCGTCCCGGCGTTCGAGTGAGCCTTTACGGATCTGCGCTGATTGGTACAGCAGTTCTGAGGTCTCCCCAGCGAGGACGACATGGACCAGATGCATGTATCCTTGCGTCGCTTGCACAGCTTCAAGGAAGGTCTGCTTGTACTCGATCAGGTGCTTGTGGACATCATGCGGCTCGCTTCCGGGTGAGCCCGCATCAGCGATGACTTCCTCAGCGGATTGGATCTGGAAGATCGCTTCATCAATCATCGCACGCTCAGGGGTTTCGAAATACCGCAGGGCTGCATTCTCAGCGAGATACACATGCTCTTGGACTTGTTCCAGGATCGTCCGTGATGCGAGGGGCGAGTCCTCGATGATCTCTAGAATTAGATCTTTCGTCGGGAACATCTGATCATGAACAAGGCGCTCTCGTGATTCTCTGTCCACCACAACCTTCTCGAAGTTGCTCTCGAATGAGCTGATGCGAAGATTCATCGCATCGAGTTGCTCTCGTACTCCCGCTTGTTCGGTCTGCTCATTGGCCAATCGGATCTCGTTTCGCACCTGTTCGAGCAGCTCTCGAACACGCTCGGCGGAACTCTTGTGGCCGCTGAGCATATAGGTCGAGACGCTGCGTTGCAGCTCGGCGATGCCCTTATCGATCGCGAGCACGCGGATCGTGTCAGAGTTCACTCCTTCGTAGATTGCTAGATCATTCTGTGATTTTTCAAGACCGATGTGACCCATGACAGCCGTGAAGATGTGCAAGACGAGCACGGTCCCGAGCGCTAGGCGAATTGTTGTCTTAATACGCATTCTGAATACCCTTGGTCTTAACCGGCTGCCTCAGTGGAAAGAAACTCACCCCATCTTGTCAGCGAGTGCTCGTAATGATCCATAACGGTGTTCCAAACCGCGATGTTCGAGAATCGATCGGAGTATGAGCCGCCGTTGCGCCGCTCTCCGGCTTTGGCGATCACTCGACCATCGGTCCCGAGCACATTGGTTTTCGCGGGCTCTCCTGCGTACCAGTAGTCCCACTCGTCATTGGTGAGGTACGAGCGGATCGGATCGGGCACGGAGATGTAATACCCCTGCCTTGCCATGACCGCGCCGGGTCTTCCTGACAGCCACCAGTTCATGTACGCGTACGCGGCATCGCACGCTTGCTCGCTGCACGCTGACGAGAGACACATCACGCCGTGCCAGGCGCGGTAGCCTTCCTTTGGAGCTGCATAACGAACAGGAACGCCCCTCGCTCGCAGCGCCGAGGCGCCGGGGGAGAACATGCTCTCGATGACTACGCGTCCCGATTCCATGAAACCGACAGATTCGGGGACTGAGTTCCAGACTCCCGCGAAATGACCTTCACGCTTCAGATCGATCAGGATCTCGAAGAGCTGATCAATCTCCGCGACGGTCATGTTCCCGATGTTATTGAACGACATCAAACCCTTGGCTTGCACGGCGAGCGCCAGATCGAAGAGCCCGATCGTTGGTTCGTTGACGACCGCAACGCGCCCGCGCCAGCGTTCGTCGAGGAGCCAGCCCCAGCTCTCTTCCCTGTACGCTTCGCCCGCGGGGATGTGCCGAGTGTCGTAGCCGAACGAATCGACGTTGTGGACGTACGGCAGGTAGCTCACGCGATCGCTCTGCTGAGTCCCCAAGGTTTGTCCCGGCTGAACGTACAGGAGCGTGTTGGGCGCATCGCCCGCTCCGATGCGATCGCCCGCGCTGAGCCGACCGGTTTTGGAGATCGGGTTGATCGATGACCACAGATCGATCCGCTCGGTCTGGACCGGCTGGATCGCGCCTGATCTCCAGAGGATGTGGATACTGTTGGACCATTGTTCATAGACATCGAACGACTCGGGTCTCGTCGATGCTTGCTGGAGGACCGAGGCGCTCCCGCCTGGAGTAAACTCGATGTTAAAGCCTAAATCCGCTTCGGCTGCTAATCGGATCTGCTCCTGGAGCGTGACGTGGGTCCCAAGCACGCGCAGTGTGAATCCGCTTCGCGAATTCTTTGCTGGCTTTGTATCTCGCGCCAGTCCAGGAAACGCGAGCGCCGAAGCCCCGACCGCTGCCGAGCGCATCATCATTTCACGTCTTGTGAGCATGGGATAACCTCCGTGAACAACTGTTCCCAAGAGGTTTATCGGTCGGATTCAATGCAGAATCCATAAGCAATATTCAGTGCGGATCAATCAAGCAGCATTCGGAGTCTTGCTGGATCCCTTCAGGACCCCCAACGCGATCTGATGGAGTTCCTGTGGGTTGATTGGCTTGGGTAGAAACCCTGAAAAACCGGCACTGATGACCGATGCACGGTCCTCGATCCCTGTGCTGGCGCTGGTCGCGAAGATTGGAGTGTTGTTCCCTGCTTTGCGGATGTGCTTGAACGCGCTGTGCCCGTCGAGGACAGGCATCTGCAGATCCATCAGCACGAGGTCGATCGATGGCTTCTCTGGATCAAGGACTCGCAGCACGCCCTCTTCGCCATCGAACACGCTCTCAACGATCGCGTTGCATTTCATGAGGTGATACCCAAAGAGTCGGCAGTTGTCCGGCGAGTCATCGACGATCAGAACCCGCAGCCCCGAGAGGTCTTGGAAGCCCTCGTTGGCTGATTTGTGGATCCTCGAAACACATCGGTCCGGCGTGATTGAAGCAGCTTTGAGCGAGAGCGTGAAGGAGCTGCCCTTCCCGAACTCGGAATCGACTTCGATCGTGCCGCCCATGATCTTTGCGAGCCCCTGGCTGATGCGAAGACCGAGACCTGTTCCGCCAAAGCGACGTGTTGTGCTCGCGTTGGCTTGTGAGAACGAACCGAACTCCCTGATCTTACTCAGCTCGGCGCTGCGGATACCGATCCCTGTGTCGCGGACCTCGATGGAGACCCAGTGGTTCTCCGGATCAACCTGAATGGAGGTGACGGCGACAGTGATCGTCCCTCGATCAGTAAATTTCACCGCATTCCCGAGTAGGTTCACCATGATCTGCTTGAGACGCGTTGGATCAAGCTGTAACTGTAAAGGGGTCTCGCTGCACACAGATTGCTGGATGCTGAGTCCCTTCTCACGAGCAAGCGGAGAGATCAGCTCGATACTCGATTGAATCACCTCGCTGATGCTGCTCGGGATCAGTTCGATATCGACAGCACCGGCATCCACCTTCGCGGCATCGAGGATGTTGTTGATCAACGACAACAGGTGGGTGCTGTTCTGTTTGACGATACTGAGAGCTCGATCGGATTCCGGATTGACATCATCGCCGATCGTGTCGATGGCGACGTCGATGAACCCTAGAATTGAGGTCAATGGAGTCCGGATCTCGTGGCTCATGTTGGTCAGGAACTCCGCTTTGGCACGCATCGCGGCCTCGGCTTTGCCCTTCTCGATCTCGAGAGCCATGTTTTGTTTGTGGAGCGCCTCGGCGAGTTCCATATTCTCGTTGAGAATCCGCTGGCGCCGGATCGCGTGCATGAGGACGCGATCGATGCGTGAGGTCGCGAGTTCGTCTTTCCTGAGGTACTCTTGAGCTCCCATCATGATTGATTCGGAGCCGTTAACGTCTACTTCGTCGCACGTAAGCACAAGCAGCGGCGTGTGGGGCGCGGTCTCCTTGAGCTTGCGGACAGTCTGGTGACGATCTGAATCAGGGAGGTTCAGGTCGGTGAGGATGATGTCGAAGCACTGGTTCTTGAGCTCTGTGAGCGCTTCTTGCATACATGTTGCCATGACTGTTGTGCAACCTGGGATGCGCTGCATCTCCAGCTGGATGAGGTCCGCATGGTCTGGCGTGTCCTCGATGACCAGTGCTTTGATTTTGGTGTTCATGCTCAGCACCTCAACACAGCGAACAAACGGCGGTCCTCATGAGCACCGTCAACAAACGGCTTATGACTGCTCAGTGTCAAGCGGGGATTGATTCCAGAGCGACCAGAACTCTTCGAGGTCTAGAACCATTTGCTGAAACATTTTAAACTCAACTGGTTTGACCACATAACTGTTGGCATGTGACTCGTATGCCTGAGCTCGGTCTCCCTGAGCGTTCGAGGTTGTCAGCACGACAATCGGGATGGTCCTGAGTTCGGGGTCATTCTTCACGAACTCGATCACTTCGTGTCCGTTGACCATCGGCATGTTGAGATCGAGCAGGATGACGTCCGGGCGTCGAGCTTCGTTGAACGGCGATTCATTTTTGAGATACTGGATCGCTTCCATCCCGTTACAGACACGCTCGAGATGATTCGAGCCGTTCCCGGATCGCATGGAGTACTTCACCAGTTCGGCGTGATCGTCATCGTCTTCAACCAACAGAAAGTGTGTCGTAGTCGAAGTTATTGTTGTCATGGCAATACCCTCTCCATCAGATCCTGCTTGCGTGTCCATATCAAAACATCATGCAAACTCATCGTCGATAAACGCACAACTCTTGCAGTATTTTGCCAACAAGGCATTATTTCGCGTACCCAACCATCATAACCCACTCTGGACTCATCACTGGAACCGATCCTGTCATCAATAAGCCAGAATACTGGTCTATTCTGAGATTGTAATCCATGAACTGTGTATGGACTGGGACACTCAACCTCGGCTATCCGCGCTCGAGTCCCCCCCCATTAAGCGTGGTCAAACGGGTAGACCACTGGGGATAGATACCCAAAACATACACCGCAAGATGTACGGCATTCATTCTTGCACTCTTCGTACCGATCAGCTCCGGAGTTCGGATACTACTTTGGGAATACTTTCTAGAAACGAAGAGGTCGTAAGCATGGGACACGCACTTGAAGTTCTTGACCTTTCAATAATCATCGTTGACGACAATGTTGACCACTTGAATCTCATGTCGGCCACACTCGATTTAGCATTCAGCTCCGACTCCGTTGAGCTCAGCATTCTGAAGTACGACAATCCCGCAAATGCGCTCGCTGAGCTTGCTGACATCCCGAACCAGGTCATATTAATAGATTACCAGTTCGCCGGATCCACTGGTCTTGATTGGCTCTCCGACTTTATCAAAGCGGATGTCGGTCCGGTTATTCTGGTGACATCATCGGGGGACGAGACTGTTGCTGCTAAGGCGTTCCGGCACGGGGCCGCGGATTACATTGTGAAATCCAATGCGTTTAAGAACCCGGAAGTCCTCCATCGTTCTATTAAAGAAGCGCTCCGTAAATCCGGACTCGAACAGATCAACCACGATCTCTCGAACCGTCTCAAACTCGCGAACCGCGAGCTCAACAGCAAGAACCGCAAGCTCACCGAGCTCACAGACACGGCACACCGCTTCGTCGAAGACGTCGCCCATGAGTTCCGTACCCCTCTGACGGTGATCAAAGAGTTTGCTTCGATCATCGCTGACGGACTCGGCGGAGAGGTGACTGAGAAGCAAGCGCAGTATCTGAATCACATCACAGGATCAGCGAGCGACCTCGCTGGTCTGATTGACGACTTCCTCAACAGCAGCCGATTGCGATATCACGGGCCACGACATCACGACGCTTCCCGAATCGGTGAATCAGTACAACTCACCAATGCTGATCAAAAAGCCTTTTGATTCAGGGACGTTGCTCGCGACTATTCGCGAGTGCTTGAAGCAGGCGCCCAAAGCGGTCGCTTCATAATTGGTCTAGCGAGAAGAATCTCCGTTTCATAGCAATGAGTGGCTATTTTTGTGTTGCTTCGACGCCTCCGAACAGTTACATTGAACTGTTCTATCCGGAGGTTGTTGATGAAGTTTGCCATGCTCGTGTTCTCTCTGTCTTTCTTCGCGAGCGGCGCGATTGCTGAGGTCCCCAACCCCACAGGGGACGCGGGATATGACCAAGCGGGGCAGATATTCTTTACCGATGACGAGCTGACGCAGATCACTGTGACCGTGGATCCCGCGGACCTGGACGCGATGCTCGCTGATCCGTTCGACAATACCTTCCGTCACTGCACCGTCCGTGTAGTCAACTCCCAGACCGACACGATCATCGAGGATGTCGCGATCCGACCTCGTGGCAACACCTCGCGGAGCGCCGTCAAGAAATCGTGGAAGCTCAAGTTCAATGAGTTCATCCCTGGACGCGAGGTCTTAGGACTCGAAAAACTGAACCTCAACGGGCACCAGAACGACACCTCCGTCATTCGAGGCAAGCTTGCGTGGGATGTCTTCAACTCGTTCGGGGTCCCATCCCCACGTGCGTCGATGGTCCGACTCGTCATCAACGACGGCTCGCTCGTCGATGATGTCTATGTCAATGTCGAGCAGATCGACGATGAGTTCCTCGCCGCGTGGTTTGGGGATGACACGGGGAATCTTTATCAGTGCACCTACAAGGGAGAACGCGCCGATCTCCGCTTTGTTGCTCCGGGTGACTCAAACACCTATGCCAATCTCGGGAACCTGACCTACGAGCTCGAGAACGACAGCGGGATCAATCAGCACGCGGACCTCGCGGACTTCATCTTCTTCATCGAATCCGCGGACGACGGGACATTTGCTGCGGAGATCAATGACCGTTTCAACGTCGATACTTTCCTGCGCGCAATGGCCGTGGACTGTGTGAACGGGCAGTGGGACAACATCTGGTACGGTGCGAACAACTACTTCCTGTATCTCAATCCCGATACGGGGATCTTCGAGTACATCCCGTTCGACATGGACAACACCTACGGCATCGACTTCTTCTCCACCGATTGGGCGACTCGACCCGCTGAAACCTTTGGGGACAATGGTTTCGGTTGGGACTTCTCGAGCCCCTTCGGTGGAGGAGGCGAGCCCCCACTGCTGCGCCGGATCTTCAATATCCAAGCGTACCAAGACCAGTACTTCCGCTACGTCCGCGAGCTTGTCGGGGCCGCGGGCGCTCCGACTGAACCAACACCTACTGTGTACAGCGACGCGCAGGGCGATACATTCCTCTCCAAGTCCGACCCCAACTTTGACATCGACTCCGTGACCCTCTCGAACACCTCCGACACGATGTTCGCATCGGTTCAGGTCCTCGGTCCCATCGATGTAGGGGGCGACACGGATCAGACGCGGATCATGATGTTCTTTGATACACGACCCGGCGGTACGACCTCGAATCCATGGAATCGCGACATCAACTCGACCACACAAGCTGACTACTTCCTCGGCTCGTGGACCGACGGCGGAGGTGGGTTCCTGCTCTACGAATGGAACGGCGGAAGCTGGGACCTCAACCACGCGAGCTTTGACAATCCCGCTGGGATCGATCAGGATCTGAGTCAGAAATCCGACGGGATCGTGAACTACACCCTGCCCCTCGACAGATTGAATCTCTCCGACACCTCCACCTTCACCTTTGATGTCGTGACGACCAACGACCGCGATGGTCTCCCTGATCCAGGGATCGATCATCTCTCGAATCTGTCGCAATCCACCCCTGACTACGACACCGCGTCGAATCCGGGGCCGTTTGTTTCACATACGCTGACCCCGTTCATCCCGACCACCACAGATGCGTTTGATGGGATCTTCACGCTCGCTCCGCGCGAAGCGCATATCGATTCGCTCCGCACGATGCTCGCGCCCTACGCGTTTACAGGATCGTTCTCCGGAGGCAACTCCGACTACGGCTACAACAACCAGACCTTCCTCGATTCGTTCACGCAACCCGCGACTTACAGCGGCGGTCAGCCTTGGGCGTGGGGACTCAAGCCCTATATCGAAACGCGTACGCAGTACCTCCGCACGACGACTCCGGCGCCAGCGGATCTGCCGAGGGTGTATATCAACGAGGTCGTCGCGATCAATGAGACCATCGCGATGGACGAGGCGGGACAGTTCGAGGACTTCATCGAGCTGTACAACGACGAGGACTTCGCGGTGGACTTGTCGGGGATGTACCTCAGCGACACGCCGAGTCTTCCTCAGCTCTGGGAGATCCCAGCGGGGACGGTGATCGGCGCCAAGTCGTTCCTGATCATCTGGGCCGATGATGATCCCCTCGATGGTCCATTGCACGCGAACTTCAAAATCTCAAACTCCGGCGAGCTCGTGTCCCTCTCGCACACGATCGATAATGGCGCAGTGCTGATCGATTCGCTAACCACGCCTGTGCTTGGGGTGGATGAATCGTTCGGTCACTTCCCCGATGGTGTCGGCGCGGAGGAGGTCTTCTGTGCTGTGACGCCGGGATCGGCGAATGATCCAGACGACGCGTGCTTTACCGAGCCCGATCCGACTCCAATGGTGTTTGTGAACGAGTGGCTCGCGAGCAATGATGGGTCCGCGACTGATGAGTTCGGGGATGCTGATGATTACATCGAGCTCTACAACGCTGAGGACAGTCCCGTCGATCTCTCAGGCCGATACCTGACCGATGATCTGACCAACCCCAACAAGTGGGAGTTCCCTGATGGGACCATTATCCCTGCCGGCGGCTACCTCGTCGTTTGGGCCGACGATGAACCAGAGCAGGGACCGCTCCACGCAACCTTCAAGCTCTCGGCTGGTGGTGAAGACGTTGGGCTCTTCGATCGTGTGGATAACCAACTCGCGGAGATCGACGCGCTGACCTATGGACAACAAGAAACCGACATCGCACAAGGAAGATCGCCCGATGGTTCTGAGTGTTTGGCGTTCTTTAATCCGAGTCCCGGCGTAGCGAATCCGGCGGGAGCCGCGGATCTGAATCAGGACGGATCGCTGAACTTCCTCGATGTCTCGCTCTTCCTGTCGGCGTTCGGGAGCAACGATCCGATCGCGGACTTTGAAGCAGACGGGAGCTTCAACTTCCTCGATGTGTCCGCGTTCTTGTCTGTCTACGGCAATCCGTGCGACTGAATGACTGGATCAGAACGAGTCGCTGATCCGCGGCGCGACCTGCGCGAGCTGCTCGTCATCGAGATCAAGATGCGTCACAAATCGCAGCGTCCCCGCGCTCTCGGCGTAGCACAGGATCCCGATGTCCTTCATGAGCGCTTCCCACACGAACGCGTCGCCCCGCTGCTCGATCGCAGATGATGAGAGCTTCGCGTAGACGAGGTTAGTCTCGACGCTCGATGGATCGAAGTCAAACAATTTGAGAGTAGCTAGATCAGCAGCAAGTTGCTTCGCTCGATCGTGATCGATCTGGAGTCGATCGAGGTGATGCTCAATCGCGTAGAGACCAGCGGCGGCGATGATCCCCGCTTGGCGCATCCCGCCTCCGAGCATCTTGCGTTTGTGACGCGCCCGCTCGATGGTGTCCTGATCTCCCACAAGAACCGATCCGACGGGACATCCGAGCCCCTTGCTCAGACACGCGGAGAGGGTGTCAGTGGTTGAGGCGAGTTCCTTGAGGGACAACCCGCTCGCGATGGATGCGTTCCAGATCCGCGCGCCGTCGGTGTGCACACGCAATCCCGCACCTTTCGCGGCTTGGTGCACCTCGCGGAGCTGATCCATCGACCACACGACTCCCCCACCCCTGTTGTGTGTGTTCTCGATTGTGCACAGGGTTGGTGTCGGGAAGTGGATATCACGCGGCCGGATCGCGTTCTTGAGCGCCTCGGCGGAGAAGATGCCCTTCTTGGTTTCGACTGGATCATCGACGAACTTGATGCTGCATCCCGCGAGCGCGGCGTACCCGCCGGCTTCGTAGTAAAAAATATGACTCTCTTTGTGCGTCAAAATCTCATCGCCGGGACGTGTCTGCGACAGGATCGCGAGCAGGTTGGCCATCGTTCCAGAGGGCGTAAAGAGCGCGGCTTGCTTCCCGAACAGTTCCGCGGCTCGCTCCTCAAGCTCGATCACTGTTGGATCGGTCCGCATGACGTCGTCGCCGACGCGAGCGGACGCCATCGCTTCGCGCATCGCGAGCGTGGGTTTGGTGACGGTGTCGGAACGGAGATCAATCGTTTGCATGAGAATCCTGGCCGGGCTTTGGATCAGGGGTCATGTCCGGGATCACGATCGGAGGCGTTGGGATGTCTCCCTGATCGATCTCGGATGCCGAATCCCCAGGAGCGAGCACACCTGCGGTGATCACGAAGCGGAGCGCTTCTTCCACGGTCATGCTCATCTCGATTGCGTGCTCGGAGCGAACATTGATCGTGAATCCAGTGAACGGGGTCGGCGACGTCGGGATGAACACCGAGACCACCTGACCACCTGCTGAGTCGTCGATCTGACGGATCGAGTTGCCTGTCAGGAATCCGACGGTCCAGACGCCTTCTCTTGGGTACTCAACGAGGACGACTTTGGAGAACGCCATCTTCTTTTCGCCGAGGATCATGTCCACGACCTGCTTGACGTGCGGATAGATCTGTTTGAATCCAGGGATCTGTGTGATGAGTCGCTCGAGTCGGTTGTAGATGGTTTTGCCGACGATGTTCCCCAGCAGCACGCCGGAGAGGTAGATGAGCATGATCGCGACGACGAAACCGGTGAGGTTGAGGTACCAGTGGCTTGCCCAGAACTCGCTGAGGTATTCTTTGCGGAGTTGTCTGCGGAGAGCCGCGTCTGTGGTCGAGTCCGGGATCTCGCGGTTGTAGCGCTCGAGCACGATCTCGTCTTCGGTCACGCGGAACCATTCCGGGAGCTCTTCCTCGTCAAAGACCTGCGGCACGACCCAGATCACCGCGACGCGTGTGGCGCTGTTGATGGGCTGAGCGACGTTGTTGTAGATGAACCCGAACGCTTGCCAGAGCAGCCAGAGCGTGACGGCGGTCGGGAGCAGGATCGCAAGCCCCTTGCCGAAGAAGCGTTTAAAGTCTGAACCGAATGATTCCGCCATGGGATCGGGGCTCCTCAATGACCCTGTGAGCGTCGGCCAACCCGGCCGGTCGATGACCATTGTACCGGATCGGAGCGACAAGATTTCATCCTTGTCGCCCAAACCGATCTGATCGACTATTCTCAGTCTGGTCCCGGATCGGCAGAAACTGGAGCTTTGGCATGCGGATATTGGTTACAGGCGGAGCGGGGTACATCGGATCCCATTCGTGCCAGCGACTGCTCAAAGACGGGCATCACATCGTGGCGCTCGACAACCTCCATCGTGGTCATCGCGAACCAATGGATATGCTCAAGAACGCGTTCCCCGATCGCTTCGAGTTCGTCCACACGGACCTCGGAGACAAGGGCCGCGTGCTCGATGCGCTCGATTCCCACGATCTGGACACGATCATGCACTTCGGGGCGCTCGCGTATGTCGGCGAGTCCGTCGAGGACCCCCTCTGGTACTACAGGAACAACATCGCAAGCGCCATCGGATTCCTCGAGGCGTGCGACCAATCTCGTGGCGGACGCGGGATCGAGCGGTTCATCTTCTCCTCCTCCTGCGCGACCTACGGCGATCCACCAGAGGGCATGATCCCGGTTCCCGAGCACTGCCCACAGAATCCCACCTCACCCTACGGCTACACCAAGCTGCACATGGAGCACATCCTCAAGGACTACGCGACCAAGCGTTCGATGGAGGACAACCCCATCGCACTGACCATGCTCCGCTATTTCAACGTCGCGGGCTCAGACCGCAGCGGCATGCTCGGCGAGGATCACAATCCCGAAACACACCTCATCCCGGTCGCGATCAACGCGGCGCTCGGGAAGCGCGATTCCATGTCCATCTTCGGGACCGACTACCCCACTCCCGACGGCACGAACATCCGCGATTATGTCCACGTCGAGGACCTGATCTCGGCGCACGTGCTCGCGATGCAATCAACCAAACGTGGAGAGTCCGAAGCGTTCAATGTGGGCATCGGGAAGGGATACTCGGTCCGCGAGATCCTGGACTCGGTCAAGCGTGTCTCGGGTGTGGACTTCCCGGTCCATGAAGCTCCGCGCCGAGCGGGAGACGCGATCGCGCTCTACAACGATCCCACTACGATTCAGTCGAAGCTTGGGTGGGAAGCAGAGATCACGGATATCGACGAGGTCGTATCGAGCGCGTTTGATTGGCTCAAGGCGCATCCGAACGGATACGCGAGCTAACCAGTCTCAATCATCGAACTGACGAGGCGAAGCACTCGCGACCAATCGGATTGTCGGCGCTTCCATATTCGCGCCGATCGCGGCGTCCTGCACGTCGTTGGGCTGCATGATCAGATCGATGGTCACGCGACGGAGCTGCGGACCGACGTCGTATTCCATATCGAACTGGACCTTGTTGAGCCCGACAAGCAGCGGCGCTGCGGAATCGGATTCGTAGTTGCCATTGACAAACGTGGTGACGACGTACCAGAGCTCGTAAGGACCGGTCTCCGCGTCGCCATCGCGGCGCTCGAGTCGAGTGACGCGGTGTTCTCCAGACACTGGATCACGGAAGGAGACAAACTCCATCCACGTCGATTCGATCGTCGGCGTCGAGATCGGATTGATTGGGTACGGCCCGAAGCTCTCTCCGGTCCGCACCATCGAGGTCAATCGCTGCATCACGATGCGCGCGACCACGTTGGTCGAGGCGCCTTCAGTGGTGACCTTGTATCCCTTGAAGGAAGCGTCGAGAGCCGCCATCGTTGCGGTCAGCAGCGTGGAGGTGATCGTCAACGCGATCAGGACTTCGATCAGACTGAATCCCCTCCGGCTCGATCGGTTGGTCTTGCGTGCACGATTCGCTTTATGAGGCATCAGTGGATCCCTCCTTCTTGGTAGGTCCCCGATACCGGAGGCATCGAGAGCGGCAGCATCAATCCGGATGGCAAACGCATATCCGGATTGTGACGCACGCGGATCTTCCCGAACCCATTAAACGGGACAGGGGTCGATCCAGCGGGCTGGGGCTCGTCGTACGGCGCATCGGCGAGGCCGTCGCCTGTGGTGTCGTATCCGACGATGGGCACGCCTCCGACGATCGGGAGGTCTGATGGATCGACCGATTCGTAGTCACCGTCGCCGTCACCGAAGTATCCGAGCGAGGTGTTGAATCCTGCGGGGTTCCCGATCGGAGCGCCCGCGATGTCGATGAGCGGTGCTACGCCGTATTCTGGATCGAAGGTCAGCAGCAGCGCGCCGTGAATGTCCGTGTTTCCGCGTGCGTCGAGCACACCCGCGATGATCGCGCCCTGGAGCTGGACGTCCTGCTCAGGTGGTGAGTTGAACGAACCCAGATCCACCGAGTAGTTCGGGAGCATCATCGAGCTCGTCTCGATGTCTTCCAGATCACCAGAATCCGGATTCAGGTAGGGATTCTCCGGCTCGTCGGGGTGAACGGTCGCGAACTTGGTCGCGCCAGTGAACTGGACCTTGTTCCGGAGCTGCGTGTAGTTGATCGGCGTATCAGAGACCACCGAACCAACAAACAGCGTGTCGTGGAAACGGATGTTGTTGGAGTATTTCTTGGTATCCGTCACGCGGAGACCGTCAATCACGAGCGGCTCTGGGAGCGTGTTGTATGCGGAGCCGTAGGTACCGATCTCTGAATCCGGGACATCACCCTTATCGATCGGTGAGCCGACATCGATCATCAGAATCATCTGGTTCGGAGGGACCGCGCTTGCAGGGAGCATCGGCGGCGCATTGGCCGCGGTTTCACCCGCATCGTCGCCGTAGACCCCTCGGCTGTACTTGGGGATCACGTCCCCGTTGGTGTCAAACACGTTCATCCCGTACTCTTGCCAGAGCGGGTGGGTGTTGTCGTCATGCGTGCGGATATAGGTCGCTCCGACGAAAGTACAGTTGTTGAACAACCCGTTGAGACCCATCGGGATCTGGACGTTGCGGAACTCCATGTTGCTAAACACCGGACGCCAGTAGATGTCCGAGTAGCTCGGGGAGTTGAAGGGTGCTTTCTCTGAATACGCCTCGGCGTGGTTGTCTGGGAGTCCGTCGTAATCGTTGTCTTCCCAGACCGCGTTGAACTGCGGATCGTCCAGGTTGGATGAGTTATCCGCGAGTGTCCACGTATCGAGCGACGCGACGGTGGTCCCGAGCTGATCAGCGACCTGCTGCCAGAACGGATCGCCGTCAGCAGCGGCCATCAACGCGGTCTCGGTCTCGATAAAGCTGGACTCGTCGATATCCGGAAGCGTCAGGTCATCGGCGCCGAACTCCATCGGAGAGTCACCCTCTCCCGGAACGATCGGGCCATGCAAACGCTCTTCAACTGGTCCCTGCGCGGTTTCCCAAGAGGAAAGATCGGTCCGGAAGACGAGCGATCCGTTGACCTTCGCGTAGCGATCCATGAGATCGATATACCCATCGCGCCATCCGAGTTCGAGGTCGGAGAACACGCTGTGGATCGCGTCGTAATCGAGTGGGTTCTCGTCAACCGGTTCGTACTGACCGTTGTTGTTGAGGTCTGTGAATCCGAACACGCCGTTCTTGTTGCGATCGGGTGTCGAGCTGTCCATGAGCAGCGCCAGGTCTTCGTCCACGCCGTCGAACTCTGGTGCGGACCCCGCGGTCTCTGCGGGTGTTCCCGCAATCAGCGCGGCTGACAGCGTGACGCGGTTGTCGCCGTTGGTGTCGTAGTGACGGATGAAGATATCGAACTCGTCGAGATAGCCGTCGCCTGTTGCGTCGTTGAACGCGCCGTCTGGGACAGAGTCGCCGTCTTGGTCAACATCTGACGGGATCCCGGCTCCCTCGATCGGGTGACCGATCCGCAAGCGGTTGTCGTGATCGACGTCCGACGCGGAGAGCGCGGCCCAGAAATCCTCGATCTTCTGATCCAAGTTCGCGTCAAGCCCGTAGAAGTCTGAACGCATCACGATCGGATCGCCGTGGTTGAAGTCCACCTCGTCGAAGCGTGTGCCCAGATCACCCTCGATGGTCACGTTCTTCCCGATAAGGATCTTCGAGTGCGCGATGATCGCTTGGTCAACAGTCTTTGAGATCTGATAGTCCCGCATGATGGTCCGGCGGATCGGCTGGCTGTTGCGCTGCATGTCGTAGACCACACCCTCGACGATCACGCGGATGAACTGACCACCTACGAGCGGTGCGTATCGGATCTGATACGCCGGAGGCGGGTTGGTCATCGTGGTGGTGTCCCACTCGCTGAGCATCACCGCTTGTGTGTTGACCCAGTTGGAGGACGCGTAGACCGTGGAATCGATCCCGCTGGGAGCGGACTGGATTTCAGGAGCTTCGAGGAAGCCGAGTCCAGTGATGTAGTTGGTGTCGGCGCTGTGGATATTGAGCAGCGCCTCGGCGATCCCTGCAGGGGTCGCTGCTTCGGTGTATCCCATGCGAGGTGGGGTAACCTGGTAGGTCCCGATCTCTGAGCCGTTCCCTGTCCAGAGCGCCCACGAGAGGTCCGCGTCGATCTCGCTGTCTGCGACGATGAAACGCGAGGATGCTTCGTGGAGTCTGTGCTCCGCGACCGCGAGACCAGTCTCAGCAGCACTCATCGCACGCATCACGTGCAGGTGCATGTTCGCGGTGCGGATATTCCCGGTCGAAGAGACCGCCATCGCGGCGATCAACGATCCAAACAGCACCAAGAACATCATCGCGAGGATCGAAGCGATCCCTCGGCGCTGGCTCTTAAGAAGCTGAATCATGCGTGCTCGGTTCGTCATAGTGTTCTGTCCTTTGCTGCCAAGCATCAAGGCACCACCCACATCACCTCGGTCACCAGGTCCGGTTCGATCTGGTTGACCGCTTGATAGAACACCCGGACCGTGACACGGAGGGGGTATTCATCAACCTCACGACCCGGGAAGTCCCCGCTCGCGGCTTCGGTGAAGTTGTCCGCGCGAACCAGCGAGGAGTCGAACGGATCGACCTTCTGAACGATGATCTGCTGCGACCAGCCGTACATCGGAGTCCCGACAAAGACGCCGTTGGTTGTGGTTCCCGATTCGGCGCCGTAGTCGTCGAGTTCTGGGATGATCTCGCCGTACGCGTTGATCGGTCCTGGAAGATCGCCGTCGTTGAATCCCGCGGTCCCGACGAAGGAGAAGGTCAGTCCATCGAAATCTTCGATGTCGTCGAAGTCCTCGACCGTAATCTCACCTGCATCGGGTCCCCAGCCGTGGAGGACGCTGCCGTCGCCGTTGTCTTCGATGAAGAGCCCCACCACCGGATCGTGTTTCGGGAGATTCCGCGTCATCTCGCGGATCTCGTTGGCAAGGTACGTCCCGCTCGCGGCGTGCGACGACCACGAGTTGGACGTGATGAACGAGGACTGAGCATCAACCATCGCGAGCACACCGACACCGATGATGACGGTCGCCATCGAGGCCTCGATGAGCGTGAACCCCTGCTGGGAGCGGGGCTTTCTACGCGTTGGTTGATTGGATAGATGGTCAGACATCGTGTGCTCCTGCACCTCCCCCTTGCTCGAAAACTTGAATCTCTACAGAGATCATCGTTTACGAAACGATCTGGCTCATCTTGAAGATCGGGAGAATGATCGCCATCGCGATGAATCCGACGATTGAACCCATGATGATGATCATGACGGGCTCGATCATTCCGGTAACCGCTTTGATGTGGTCCTTGAGCTGCTTCGCGTAATAGACCGATATCTCGTCGAGCACCTCGCCGAGCTTACCGGATTCCTCACCGGCACCGAT
This sequence comes from Phycisphaerales bacterium, assembly GCA_965250055.1. Lineage (GTDB taxonomy): Bacteria > Planctomycetota > Phycisphaerae > Phycisphaerales > UBA1924 > UBA1924. The sequence continues at coordinate 1,767,616 of OZ252285.1, forward strand.
CATCTGCACAACAGACTTCGGGAGCAGCGAGGTTGAGTGCAATGGTTCAGCGATCTTGCGACCCTGCTTCACTGAGCCGTGGACTTTGCGCCACATGCCCTCAAAGAGCTTGTTCCCAGAGATATCTCCGGTGATGCTGAGCGTGTCGAGCATCGGGACACCCGCGTTGATGAGCTGACCCATCGTCTGGAGCGAGCGAGTGATGTACAGCGAGCGGAACATGCCTCGCATGACCGGGATGGTGAGCTTGGTTCGATCGATCCAGAACGCACCGATCTCGGTTTTGGAGAATCCGAAGAACGCGCCGCCGCAGACCGCGAGACCACCCAAAATGAACGGCCAGTGCGCAATCAGCGTCTGCGAGAGCATCATCAGGAAGTTGGTCGCCCAAGGCAGGACATCTTCCTTGCCCTCAAACACGGTATAGAACTTCGGGAGCACGAACGTCAGGAGGAACACGGTCACCGCGACGGCCATGCCACCGATGATCGCTGGATAGATCGAGGCGCCGATGACCATCTTGCGTGTCTCGATCTGCTGCGCGATGTATCCCGCGATGCGCTCGAGCATCTCGGAAAACGAACCCGACATTTCAGATGCGCGCACCATGTTGATATACAGAGGGGAGAAGAGCTTCGGATGCTTGACGAGCGCCTCGGAGAACTGTTTACCGGACTCGACGTCCGCTTTGAGTTCCATGATGACCTTCTTGAACGCTTTGTGGTCTGTTTGATCGGCGATGCCGTCGAGCGCCGAGCGGAGGTTGATCCCTGCTCGGATCATGACCGCGAGCTGCGTGGTGAAGTCGAGGACGTTCTTCTGCGTGGGTTTCTTGGAGTTGAGACTGGAGAGTGACGCGAGGAGACCTGATTCTGCAACGCCCTCTTTCGCTTGGTCAACGGACATCACATGGACGCCCTGGTTCCTCAGGACGGTCGCCGCGGAGGTCGCGCTGTCTGCCGACAGCACGCCGGTGCGTACCTTCCCGTCTGAACCTTTGACCTGGTATTTATAGTTGGGCATTGAAAGTCTCCATCAGAATCATCTTCAGATTGATCACGCGACGAGCTGGCGCTCCAGCTTGTCTGGGTACACCGCTTGAGCGATCGCGTCTTCCTTGCTGATGGTGCCGTTGAAGTACAGCTCAGCGATCGACGAATCAAGCGAGCACATGCCGATCGCGCGGCTGGTCTCGATGACGTTGGGGATTTCGAAAATCTTGTTCTCGCGGATCAGGTTCCGGACCGCTGGTGTACACAGCAGCGTCTCGACCGCTGGGACCATGCCTGGACGATCTGAGCGGGTGAAGAGTGTCTGGGAGATGACCGCTTGGAGCGTGGTCGAGAGCATCGAGCGGATCTGGTTCTGCTGACCGGATGGGTACATGTCGATGATACGAGACACGGTCTGCGATGCGTTGACGGTGTGGAGTGTCGAGAGAACTAAGTGACCGGTTTCCGCTGCGGAGATCGCGAGCGACGAGGTCTCCAGGTCACGCATTTCACCCACAAGGATGATGTCGGGGTCCTGACGCAGCGCGTGCTTGAGTCCTGACGCGAAGCTGATCATGTCGCGTCCGAGCTCGCGCTGCTCGATCAGACACTGGTCGGAATCGAACATGTATTCGATCGGGTCTTCCAGCGTGATGATGTGCTTGGAGTAGCGTTCGTTCATCGCTTGGATCATCGCCGCGAGTGTGGTGGATTTACCCGAACCGGTATCGCCGGTCACGAGGACCAGCCCACGCGGGAGGTAGGTGAGTCGAGCGATGACTTCCGGGAGCGAGAGCGCTTCCAGAGGCGGGACCTTGGTCTTGATCGCACGCATCGCGAGGCCGATCGTGCCCTTCTGCATGTGCGCGTTGACGCGGTAGCGTGCGAGCCCTTCGACTTCGTATGAGAAGTCCGCGTCGCGTTCTTCCTCGAAAGTTGTGCGCACGTGCTTGTTGCTCATCCGCTCGAACATCGCGGCGACCACTTCCTGACTCAGCACAGTCTCGCTGAGCTTGGTCATCACCTGGTGGATACGGATCATCGGGGGTTCGCCGGCGATGATGTGGACATCAGAAGCGTCTGCTTCGTGCGCTTGACGGAGGATGGCATCGAGTTCCACGGCGGAGTCTCCCAGGTACATACAGAGCGATCGGGGGGCACGCGATGTGCGCCCTCATCCAAATCATCGACCCGATGGGGGTTGTGGTTGATCGGAGCTTGGGTGGACTATGGCAAAGCGGGACGGTCTGTGCGGGCAAAAGTCCATATCTGCAGGATTGCCAATCGATACAGCCCGGACGGTCGCATTCGCATGCACCGATAATCAGTGAGGTTTGTTCAACGTGAAATTATCGGGACGCGATCGATTCACGCGCTTGGACGGCGAGCTCATCGACGCGTTCGTTCTCCGGATGCCCGTCGTGTCCTCGGACCCAGTGGAAGCTGATGACGTGGCGCTTGCGGAGCTCGTCGAGCTGTTTCCAGAGATCGACGTTCTTAACGGGTTTCTTCCCAGCGGTTTTCCAGCCCCGCCGTTTCCAGCCGTCCATCCATTCTTCGAGACCCTTGAGGACGTACTGGGAATCGGAGTACAGCTCCACGAAGCTCGGGAGCTGCAGATCCGAGAGCCCCTCGATGACCGCTTGGAGTTCCATGCGGTTGTTGGTGGTATCGCGCTGAGCGCCGGATTGCTCGCGTTGCTTGCCCGATTTGGGGTGGACGAGGAGGTACGCCCACCCGCCGGGGCCGGGGTTCCCGGAACAGGCACCATCGGTGAAGAGGTGGACCTTGCTCTTTGGGGCATCTTGGGTTGGTTCTTTGGACGAAGTCTGGGTCATCGCGCGGATCATACCCACCCAATCGAGTCGTGTTGGACGCTCTTGGTCTACGATCGTCTATGAGCAACGCATCCGCTACCGCCGACAGTGTTCAGAGCAAGGTTCATCGCATCCAGATCCATCCCACCGAGCACGCCGGCGACCCTCGCGCCAGCGAGTTCCTCCATCGTGCGGCGGTTCTTGGCACCAACATAGACCGCGCCAGCAGCGCTCGGATCTACCTGATCGAGGGTGATCTGAGCGATGAGCAGCTCGATCAGGTCGTCACCCAGCTGCTCTGTAATCCAGTCGTCGAGACCGTTGCCCACGGCAGCACCCCCGCGACTGGGACCCTCGTCGAGGTGCATCCACTCCCAGGCGTGATGGACCCTCCGGCTCAATCGACCGCAGCAGCGATCAAAGCATTGACCGGCGTCGAGGTCCAGGTCTCGACGGGATACCGCTACGAGATATTCGGACTTGAGCGCTGCGATGCGATCGACATTGCTCAGCGCGTGCTCGCCAATCCAGTGGTTTCTGGGGTGCATACCGAGCCATACTTCCCAGACAAGCTCCCCAAGGGGCACGATCACGGCTTCGAGCTCACGCATGTCCCGATCCGCGATCTCGAAGACCACGAACTCGAAACCCTCTCGCGTGACGGACACCTCTTCCTCGATCTCCACGAGATGCAAGCGATCCGTCATGAGTTTCAGCAACTGGGACGCGAGCCGACGGATATCGAGCTTGAAACTCTCGCGCAGACCTGGTCCGAGCACTGCGTCCACAAGACCCTCAAAGCAACGATTCACTACACTGGACCGGCTATAGAAGGTATCGACTGGTCGTCCCGCCCCCATCACGAGGTCCACGAGGATGGTTCGGTCACGATCCACAACCTCCTCAAAGCAACGGTCGCCGCGGCGACGTTTGAGCTGATTGACGAAGGGCTCGACTGGACTCAGTCGGTCTTCGTAGACAACGCCGGGATCATCAAGTTTGATGATGACCATTCGGTCTGCATCAAGGTCGAGACGCACAACCACCCAAGCGCCCTGGAACCTTACGGCGGCGCGGCGACCGGGATCGGTGGGTGCATCCGCGACATCATCGGGACGGGACTCGCTGCTAAACCCATCGCGAGCACCGATGTGTTCTGCGTCGCGCCCCCCACTACTTCAGACATCCCTGATGGGTGTCTACATCCGAAACAAATCCTGACGGAGGTTGTCGGAGGTGTCCGCGACTACGGCAACCGCATGGGGATCCCCACCATCAACGGCGCGGTCTCGTTCGATCAGCGCTACATCGGGAACCCGCTCGTCTACTGCGGCTGCATCGGGATTATGCCGAGCGATTTGATCGCTGGTGACGCGCAGCAAGGCGATCGGATCATCGCGCTGGGAGGACGCACGGGACGCGACGGCATCCACGGCGCGACGTTCAGCAGCGCCGAGCTGACTGACTCACACGCCGACGAGTTCAGCCACGCGGTACAGATCGGAAATGCGATCGAAGAGAAACGAACTCTGGACGCGATCATGCGTGCTCGCGACTGGGAGGGCGGGCCGTTGTTCAGCGCGATCACCGACTGCGGCGCCGGCGGGTTCTCATCAGCAGTTGGTGAGATGGGTGAGAAGATCGGCGCCGATGTGCACCTCGATCGCGCCCCGCTCAAGTACAACGGACTGACCTACGACGAGATCTGGATCTCTGAAGCACAAGAACGCATGGTCCTCGCGGTCCCTGAGAAGCACCTGACGCAGCTGCGCCAGATCTGTGAGGAGGAACACGTCGAGATGGCGGACCTGGGTCACTTCGGAACGCCGGATGCTGAGCTCATCCTCAACTTCCACGGCACCGAAGTCGGTCGCATGCCGATGTCATTCCTGCACGACGGCATCCCGACCCCGACACGCACAGCAGTCTGGGAAGCTCCGAAACAAGAACCTCCGCACGAACTCCCGAGCGGTGGTGTGGACCTCAACGAGGCGCTGCTCAAGCTCCTCGCGCATCCAAACATCGCGTCCAAGCACTGGATCATCCGTCAGTACGACCACGAGGTGCAGGGGAATACGGTCATCAAGCCGCTGGTTGGTCCGCGTGGGATCGGTCCTGGAGATGCATCGGTCGTTGAGCCTGTCCCAGGGACTGGACAAGGACTCGCGGTGGGATGCGGACTCGCGACTGGACTCAGCGACGATCCGTACCAGATGACCCTCGCGGCGATCGATGAGTGCGTACGCAACTTGGTGTGCGTCGGAACCGATCCGGATCGGATCGCGATCCTCGATAACTTCTGCTGGCCGAGTTGTAAGAAACCTGAGAATCTGGGATCGCTCGTCCGCGCGGCCCACGCGTGTTATGACGGAGCGAAAGCGTACAAGACGCCGTTCGTTTCCGGGAAGGACTCGCTCAACAACCAGTTCACCACCAAGGACGGCACCACCATCGAGATCCCCCCCACGCTGCTGATTACCGGCATGGGGATCGTCCGCTCGCTCGATCATGCTCTGACGAGCGATATGAAACGCACCGACTCCACGCTGCTCTTGATCGGACTCGAAAACCCCGGCGGGCTTGGCGGGAGCACCTACGAGCAACTCTTCGGCACCCAAACCGATCGAACTACAACACTCAACCCAGCACTGGGCGCTTCGATCGCTCGGTTCGTCGCGGGATTGATCGCGCAGGGCAAGGTCCTCTCAGCGCATGATGTTTCTGATGGCGGGGTGCTGTGCTCAATCGCTGAGATGCTCATCGCGGGATCGACTGGTGACCAACCGATCGGCGCTGAGCTCACTTTCGATGACCAGCACGATGCGAGCGTGTTTGCGTTCAACGAAGCGCCGTGCGGGTATGTGCTCGAAGTTGAGGGCACAAGCGTTCTGGACGAGCTGGTCAAAGACCTCCCAGCAGGCGCTTGGCACCACACGCTCGGAAAGACCAACAGCTCGGGACAGCTCAGCGACACCCAACACGGCGTGTCGGTTTCCGTTGAGAAACTCACCGAAGCATGGCGCGGAACGCTCGATTGGTAAAGTGCGGCTTTAAGCGGCTTGCTTGCTCTCGCTCGTGATGAATCCGACCCACTTGCTGAAGTTTTTCGCAAAGTTGGACTTCCCGATCAGCTCGGTGACACCCATCTCGCTCGCTTTCTGCTTTAAGTCTGTCGATTCGTTCGCGGTCAGCAGATAGAACGGGATGAGCCCCTTGAGTCCAAGGTTTTTGAAGCTGTCGAAGACATCGAATCCTGAGTATTCAGGCATATTGAAGTCACACACGATGACATCGCATGGATGTTCCTGATTGCTGACCGACTCGGAGAAGAAATCGATCGCGGCCCGCCCGTTCTTGAACCAGCGGACATCAACCTCAGCTTGTCTCTTGAGCAGTGTGATCAGGAGCGTCGCGGCGAGCGAATCGTCTTCCACGATCACCACACGCTTCTTGGATTCGAATCCCGCGGGGACTTTCAAATCAAGCGGCGCTGCCGGCTCGTCTTGCTTCGCTGATTCTGCTTGAGGGTTCCAGACCTGCACGTTGTTGCGTCCCGCGGCTTTCGCGGCGTACACACCAGCGTCCGCTTCAACCACGAGCTGATCGGATTTGCTGATACGATCGGTTGGTCCTGCGTCGATCGCTGACACTCCGATGCTCACAGTGATTGGGAGTTCGTCGGGACCATCGTCGAGCTCTCGGATATCGAACGGGGTTCCCGCGATCTCGCTGCGGACGCGCTCTGCGAGCATCGCCGCGTTGAGGACGTTGTAGCCCGGCAGGATGACCCCGAACTCTTCCCCTCCGTATCGACAGACAGTGCCCTCGCTCCCGACTGTTTCGGTGGTTCGTTTCGCGAGTTCGATGAGGACCGCGTCACCAACCGCGTGGCCGTGCGTGTCGTTGACACTCTTGAACTTGTCGGCATCAAAGAACAGCACCGCGTATCCGGTTCCTGAGCTCTGGTATGTGCTGTACGTGTCTTCGAGGACTCGATCAAACTCTTTCCGGTTCGGGATGCCTGTCAATCCATCGGTGACGGCTTCACGCTTGAGTGTCTCGGTTTGACGCTGCATGTTGATCTGGAGCTCGAGCCCACGATCTTGTGCGAGAGCCATCAGCGTGTTGACGTCTTTGATTGCGCCGATCTCGGTATTAAAGAGCGAAGCGAGCTCTTTCGCCGACTCGTTGACTTCCTCGAACAGCTGCGTGATATCCAGCTTCTGGTTGGGGAACCATTTGGCAACCAGCTCTTCGATGTGACTCACCGCGGTCCCTGGAGCTTCTACGCTCAGTGCCTCAGCGACCTCGGTTCCCAGTGCGACGGCGCGGACCATCTCGATATCTTCCGCCTTTGCAATTTCTGGAGAGTGGTGATACTCGATTGCGTCGGCAATGCTTGAGGGGAGTTGCCACTTGCGTGCCAGTGTTGATCCAACTTCAGCGTGATCGAAACCGAAAGCATCGTTCTCGACGGCGCAGAGCTGGCCGTGATCGATATCTCTGATGGTGTCCATGTACTCTTCACGCTTTGCAGTGAAGATCGCGAGCATGCCCATGTCCTGGAACAGCGCCGCTGTGAAGACCTCGTCTTTGTCTGAGAGATTGAACATCTCCGCGATTTTGCGTGATGCGGTCGCGCCCATCAAAGTCCGTCGCCAGTGGCCGACCATATCAAATCCGTCGTGATCTACATTTGAGGTAGTCTCAACAAGCGAAAACCCCAGCACGAGTGATTTGACAGTGTTGAGTCCGAGGAATCCCATCGCGCGTTCGATGGAGCCGCATTTGTTTGGGAGTCCGTAGAAACTTGAGTTTACGGTTTTGAGCACCTTGCCCGCGAGCGCTTGATCCTGCTGGACCGTCTGCGCGATCTCACTGATCTGGACATCTGGATCGCCGGTCAGCTCGATGAGCTTGGCAGCGATCGCGGGAAGTGAAGGGAGTGAAGGGCAGCTCAAGACGTCGGCGAAGCGTACGGAAGACATTGGAAATTTCCCTTTCCATGACAGCGTTTTCGACCCTCAACAAACAGGTCGTGATACACCCCTTGAATCGGTGAAACTCAGATTTGAGTTAAGAACTGATGAGCAGTTACTGGTAAATTATCCCTAGTACTTCAGGGATCGGACCTTCGTAAAACAGAACTCGGTCGATCTACCCAATTGCTCGATATTATCGGAGCCCGTACTCGTTGAGTTTTCGGTAGAGCGTGCGCTCTCCGATGCCGAGCATTTTCGCTGTCTGCTCGCGGTTTCCGCCGGTCAGTTTGAGCGTCTCGCGGATCGCCTGTCGCTCGAGTTGTTCGAGACTCGATCCCGCGAGTGATCCTATTGAATAGGAATCCGAGCTTCCGGCAGAATCGGATTCTCGGACTTCATCAGGGACATGCTCAGTGCCGATCACTTTCGCACCCATCCCGCTGCTCATCACGACCATGTTCTGGACGACATTCAACAACTGCCGCACATTGCCCGGCCAATCAAACGTCGTCAGGCGCAGCATCGCGGCATCGGAAACCTCCGGGACCGCAGCGCCGGGATTGAGCTCGTGAGAGAACTTGCTGACCGCGTGGCGCACGATTCGTGGGATGTCCTCGCGTCGATCACGCAGCGCGGGGAGGTGCACCATCGTGCCTTTGATCCGGAAGTAGAGGTCCTGACGGAACGTGCCTTCCTTGATCATCGCTTCGAGGTCTTTGTTGGTCGCGCTGACCAATCGGACATCGACGTTCCGCAGATCATTGGAACCGAGTCGAACCACCTCTCCGGACTCGAGCACGCGGAGCAGCTTCGCTTGCATCGTCAGCGGCATGTCCCCGATCTCATCGAGAAACAGCGTTCCGCCGTTGGCGTATTCGAAGACCCCCTCACGGTCTTTCTCCGCGCCGGTAAACGCGCCGCGGACGTGTCCGAAGAGTTCGTCTTCGAGCAGGTTCTCCGCTTGTCCGGCGCAGTTCATCGATTTGAACTTCTTGTCCTTGCGTGATGAGTTCCTGTGCACCGACTGAGCGATTAACTCCTTGCCCGTGCCGCTCTCTCCGGTGACGAGGACCGCGATGTTGGACCTCGCGACGGTTCGGACTGTTTCGATGATCTTCCGCATCGACTCAGCGCCCGCGATGATGCCCTCGAATCCCTCGTGCTGGACGAGGTCCTTGAGCTCGTCGGACTCGCTCCGCAGCACCGCTTGTTCCGCGGCGCGCTGGACAACGGATCGCAGCACGACCAGGTCCAGCGGCTTTTCTACAAAGTCAAACGCGCCGTGCTTGAACGCATCGCGCGCCGTAGGGACGTCGCCGTGCGCGGTGACCATGATCGTCTCAGCGTCCGGCTGGTGCTCCGCGGCGAGTTCGAGGACTTTCATCCCGGCGTTGGATCCGTCGTCGTTGACGCCGTGGACTCCAGCGCTCTCCGGCATACGGAGATCAGTGATGATCACGTCGAACTTGCCGCCCGTGATTTCTTCGTACGCACGCTCGATCGTGTGGACCGTCGTGCAGATGTGTCCAGGACGGCGGAGCGCATCGACAATGACATCCGCGTGCTCGATCTCGTCCTCGACGATGAGCACCTGCGCGATCACGGCTTCGTTTTTGGTGTCCGTTTCGGTCATTGGGGTATGGTAGGTCGAATCAGATACTCAGCACACCGAGTTGATGACGTCGATGGGCGCACGCCGCGATCGCGAGGGCATCCGCGAGATCCGCTGGTTTGGGGAGCTGCGGGAGATTGAACATCGACTGGATCGAGAGCTGCATCTGCTCCTTGGTTGCGCGTCCCGATCCCGTCGCGGCTTTCTTGACTTCCGCGGGCTTGAGCTCGATCACCTCGATCCCTGCGGTCCTCGAGGCGAGGAGGATCACGCCGCGAGCGTGCGCCATTTTGATCACTGTCCCAGGGTGGTCCTTGTGCGCAAACATCCCCTCGATCGCGATCAGGTCCGGAGAGACACGCTCGATCAGCTCGTTGACATCCTGATGAAGCTCGACCAGACGATCCCCGATCGGAGGGGTGGGCTGTCCGGATTTTGTGAATCGGAAGACCCCCGCTTCGACGATGGAGGGACGGATCGCATCACCGGTCACGCAGCCGTAGCCGGTGATCGAGAGGCCGGGATCGAATCCGAGGACACGCATGAACAGAGTTTAACCGATCTTGGTGCCAGGCATGTATGAGTCAAGCGTGCTGACGATGGTCTTGACCATGACGTCCGCTTCGATGTTCACGCCGTCGGCTTTGGTGCGATCGGTGAGGTTGGTGCGTTCGAGTGTTTCGGGTATCAGCGCGACCTCGACCCATTGCTCATCGTGATTCAGGTCCGCGATGGTCAGGGAGATGCCGTCGATGCAGATGGAGCCCTTGGGGACCATCCATTTCATGTTGAATCCCGCGAGACCGATGCGGATCCGGTATCCGTCATCGCGATTGACGCTCAGGATGGTTCCGACCCCGTCGACGTGTCCCTGGACCTGGTGTCCATCGAGCCCGTCTCCGACGCGGAGGGAGCGTTCGAGGTTGATCCGCAGTCCCTTGGTCCATGTCCCAATGGTGGTCTTGATGATGGTTTCTGGGATCGCATCGAATACCCAGCAGCCGTCTTGGATTTCGACGAGGGTCAGGCAGCAGCCGTTGTTGGCGATCGAGTCCCCGGCTTTGGGCTGATGGTCCCAGTCACCCGGATCGATCCAGACTCGGAGCCCGTTTGGGGTCTTCTCTGTCTGTTTGACGCTCCCGATTGCTTGGACGATGCCTGTAAACATGAAGAACCATAGGGATCCGCGTGCGGATCGTCATGATCAGCAGCATCCGGGGCTGCATCTTGACTGTTTGCCCCCTATCCTTGCTCTCACCAACTGCTGACACCAACCGGACATTTGATGATCCACATTTGGAGTAGCCCCAGAATGACCAGAAACTCGATCCGAAGCATGATTCTCCTCGCCACGCTCGCGCCAGCCGCGGCTCTCCAGGCGTGCTCCTCAACCCAGACCACTGAGCCCACTGCTGAGAAGATCGAATGGAAGATCGACCACGACGCATGGCACGAACTCGGATACCGCTGGGAATGGACCGGCTTCCCGCTCATGAAGCCGGGCGCGGGACTCACCGACGCGGTCGCATATGAAGACACCATCGTCACCACGGCATCGGACACCACGGTCACCTGTCTCGAAGCATCGACCGGCAAAGTCCGCTGGGCAAAGCAGCTCGATCGACCGACCACGCAGCTCTTTGAGCCGACGCGTGTGGGTGAGACCCTGTTCATCACCTCCGATACTGAACTCCACGAGCTGAGTCTCAAGAACGGCAACACGCTCGACCGCGACGCGGTGGGCGCGATCATCAACACCAAGCCGTTGATCATGGGGAACCTGGCGCTGTTCGGGACCACCAAGAACGAGCTCTACGCGTACGAAACCACCAACGACTTCAAGCACTGGTCGTACAAGTTTGACGGCGAGATCGAATCCGCGCCGGTCCAGGTCACCACTGGTTCCGTCGCGATGATCTCCGCGGGAGGCGATCTTCGTGTCCTGAACAACTACGACGGCGCATCGATCCTCAAGACCGACATCGCGGGCGGCGCGGTCGCATCGCTGCTGATCGACGACGGCGCGGTGATTGTTCCATCGACCGACCAATCGCTGTACTCCTTCTCGCTTGATGATGGGCATCGCTACTGGCGCAAACGGACGAGCGAGCCCGTCGTGATCCAGCCGGTGATCCACGACGCGATTCTCTACGGCTCAACCGCGGACGAGGGACTCGTCGCGATCGACTCGATCGACGGCAAGATCATCTGGTCCAACAGCAGTCTGCAGGGCTGGGTCGTCTCGCTCGCCAACGGCGATGAGCTGATGGTCTGGGACGGCAAGGCGCTGTCAGCCGTGGACATCGACTCGGGCGAGATCATCGCGACCTCGGACCTCAACGGAGCCGCGGGCGTTCGCGCTGATGCGTTTATTGACGGCAACCTGTATGTGATCTCACCCAACGGCGCGATCGCGAAGTTCAGCCTCCGCTAATCCCAAACCATCCCCAACCGACGCGAAGGACCTCCCAATGATGACCGGCGCCCCGATCCAAGCCACCAGCGATCCGCTGGTGCGCGTTACGCGTGCATTGATTTCCGTTTCAGACAAAGCGGGGATCATCGAACTCGCTCAGTCACTCCACGAACTGGGTGTCCAGATCATCTCAACCGGAGGGACCGCCCGCGCTATCGCGGATGCTGGGATCCCTGTGACTGGAATCGAGGATGTCACTGGATTCCCGGAAATGATGGACGGACGCGTCAAAACGCTCCACCCAAAGATCCATGGCGGGCTCCTCGCGCGGCGCGACGACCAATCCCATCTGGACGCGATGCACGAGCACGACATCGAACGCATCGATCTGGTGTGCGTGAATCTCTACCCCTTCGAAGCGACCATCGCACGCGAGGGGGTGAGCGATGAGGAGGCGATCGAGCAGATCGACATCGGAGGCCCCTCGATGGTCCGCTCCGCTGCCAAAAACCATCAATTCGTCGCGATCGTGACCGATCCGTCGCAGTACCCATCGCTCATCGAAGAGCTCAAGAACAACGATGGCTCGACCACGCTGGAGCTCCGCCAAAAACTCGCTGCGGATGCGTTCACCGCGACGGCGCACTACGACGCTGCGATCAGCGCATGGATGACTCGAAACGAAACCGAACTGCCTCAGAAACTCTCGATCGGGATGACCAAGGTTGACGAGCTCCGCTACGGCGAGAACCCCCACCAATCCGCGGCACTCTATCGCACAGGTCAGCAGCTCAGCGGCACACTGATCAACGCGAAGCAACTCCACGGCAAGCCATTGAGCTTCAACAACCTCAACGACGCGAGCGCAGCTCTTGAACTATCCAGAGCACTCAAGAACGCAGCGCCTGAGCAGCACGGAGCGTGCGTGCTCAAGCACACCAATCCCTGCGGCGCCGCGTGTGCTGCTTCGATCAGCGATGCCGTGGACGCCGCGATCGCGGGTGATCCGATGGCAGCGTTCGGAGGGATCCTCTCGACGAACTCGACGATTGATCTCCAAGCCGCTGAGCGAATCACGGCTGAAGGGACATTCTTCGAGGTCGTCATCGCTCCGTCATACGACGAAGATGCACTGGAACTGCTCCGCTCGCGATGGAAGAACCTCCGGATCCTCGAGGTCGGCGATCAGTCCCCCAACATCACGCGCGAGATGAAATGGATCCCAGGCGGGATGCTGGTTCAGGATCGCGATCTGGTGGTCCCGACCCCAACGTCGTGGGTCCATGCCGCGGGTCCCGCTCCGACTGCTGAGACCCTGCAAGCCGCGGGTGTGCTCGAACCAATCTGCACGGCCCTCTCGTCCAACGCGGTCCTGCTGGGCGGGATCGACAACAGGCGCGTCCGTCTCTTCGGCGCTGGCGCTGGACAGATGGATCGGGTTGCATCGTGCCTCGGCGCGATCCGCAAAGCGGGCGAACTTGCCAAAGGTTCCATCGCGGTCTCAGACGCGTTCTTCCCTTTCAGCGATGGTCCTGAGCTGCTCATCGAAGCGGGCGTCACGACGATCGTCCATCCCGGCGGATCCAAGCGCGACGAGGACACCTTCGCGATGTGCAACGAGCGCGGCGTCACCTGTCTGACCACGGGCGTTCGCCACTTCAGACACTAATCTCGCACGCTCTTTATCGGCGGTTGACAAGCAGCAAGAAAGCTCGGAGAGTCACTCTCCGGGCTGGGTTGTGCGTGGATTGGGGTGATCTTGACCAAACTTTGACCTCTTCTCTGCGTATGGAGTTGTTGGAGCCGCTAAAAAGTGGTACAACACATGAGATATCTGCTGGAAAGGTCTGTCCATGCCCCGCCGTCCTCGCACTAAATCTAGACGCTCGAAAGCTCTCAGAGCAGGGCAAGGGTCGCGCGCCGATTCGCTGACGGGCATAGCCGGCGGCATCGGTTCAGAGGGATCCGGTGCCGCGGCGATCGACTACAACCATCTCGTGTCCGGGCTTGATTCCAAAGTCCTCGTCCTCAACAAGCTGTACATGGCGGTCCGCGTCGTCACCGCTCGACGAGCTTTTGTGCTCCTCTCACGCGAGATCGCGGAGGTGATCCACGCCGACGATGGGTCCTACGCCAACTACGATCTGAACACCTGGGCCGAGCTCTCTGAGCTCCGCAAGGAGTTTGAGCCCGATCGCTACGACTGGATCAAGACGGTGCGCTTCGATATTGCTGTGCCTCGGATTATCCGTCTTGTTGGTTACGACAAACTCCCGACCCAGCACGTCAAGCTCAATCGGCGCAACCTGTTCGCACGCGACCACAACCGATGTCAATACTGCGGGAAGCACTTCCCGACCTCCGAGCTCTCGATCGACCACGTCGTCCCGCGCACTCAAAACGGCCCCGATACATGGGAGAACCTGGTCTGCTCGTGCGTGAAGTGCAACTCAAAGAAGGGCGGGCGTACCCCAACGCAAGCGAACATGAAGCTGATCAAGAAACCGATCCAGCCCAAGCGGAACCCGCTCATCTCGATGCGCCTCAACAGTGATCGCTACGCATCATGGAAAGCGTTCCTTGATGAGGCGTACTGGTCTGTTGAACTCAAGTAGACCATATTGATGAATTTTTGGTCCATTCAGTTGATTTAAACTCCTCAGCACTGTACAATACCGACTAGTTGGTATGCCTAAATCAGGAACACATCGCGATTCAATACTTGACGCCGCCCAGGCGTTGATGCTTTCCAAGGGGTATCCGGCGACGAAGGTCGATGAGATCTGCAAATCCGCTGGAGTAACCAAAGGTAGCTTTTACCATCACTTTGAATCCAAGGATGATCTCGCGATTGCTTTGATTGACCACTACTTTGACCGGCTCACCAAAGCACTCGCTGACGAGGGCTGGCTAGCACACAACGATCCTCAGGATCGCGTGGTCGCATTTCTAGACGATGTCATCGCGGTGCTCAAGGGACCGCTGTTGAAAGATGGTTGCCTTCTCGGCAGTTTTGCGTTGGATCTCAGTCAGACACACCCAGAAATACGAATGATCATCGAGAACCGATTGGTCCGATTGACAAGCACGCTCGAACCCCATTTCAAAGCGGCGCTCAAGGAACATCCAAAGATCCCCGGAATCAACGCGGCGGTGCTTTCAAGACAGTTCATGGCTGTACTACAGGGAGGGGTAGTGCTCTCGAAAGCCACTGACGATACAAAAAAAATGGCTGAATCGATGATGTGCTTTAAGCAGCTTTTTTCCAACACACTGAACTCGGTTTGTAGTTGAGTGATATTTTTTTACCCCAGAGACATACCAACTGGTTGGTATGTTTCAATACTGAAGGAGAACACAATGAACCCCACTATCACACTCTCGGCGATCTTCATGTCATCGGCAGGAATCGGAGCATTGACACTTGGTGTCCACTCTGGCAGCGAACTGACTGGATTAACAGAAGTGACTGAGATGAACATAGTTGAGCAACAACTCGACTCTCATGAGCTCACCGCTTTGCTCATCACCGATCCTCAGAATGACTTTCTACGCGAGGACGGTGTTGCGTACGGATTTGTGAAAGAAGATCTTGAACGCAACAACACCATCGAAAATATCGAAGCACTTCTCAAAGCCGCGAAGATCGAGAGGATCCCGGTCTTCGTAAGCCCGCACATGTACCATGAACACGATGGCGAATGGGAGCACCGCGGTGCAATCCAACAGACTCTCGAAGACGGAGAAATGTACAAAATCGATGATCCGTACTACAGAGCGGGGCTTCACAATTCAGGCGCGGACATATATGAGCCTTACAAAAAATACATTTTTGACGGCAAGACCGTGATCACGAATCCGCACAAGGTCTTTGGGCCGGAAAGCAATGATCTAGTACTTCAGCTTAGGAAGCGTGGCGTGAACAAAGTCCTCATCGGCGGCTTGGCTGGGAACCTCTGCACTGAAGGCCATCTAAGAGAACTGATTGAGCAAGGCTTTGAAGTAGTGATGATCCATGACGCGGTCGCATCACCTGGCCTTGAAGCTCATCAAGCCACGATGGTCAACTACAGCATGATCGCAAACCAAGTCGTCTCGACACAGGAAGCGATCGATACACTCATTCGATAAGTAGTTAGCCAATTCGTTTCAATACCGAGGATTCATTCCTCGGTTTTTTTGACAGCTATCACGCGATGATGCTGTCCGCTGTTTTGGCGAGTTCGAAGTCTTTGTGAGTGATCCCGCCCGCGTCGTGGGTCGAGACGGTCAGGGTGACCTTGTTATAGCGGATCAGGATATCGGGGTGGTGCTGGACCTGCTCGGCGTATTCAGCGATCCGGTTCACGAATCCCACCGACTGATCGAAATCATCAAACTGGAATGTTCGCTGGATCTGCCCGTTGAGCTCGGCCCATTCTGGGAAGTTCTCGAGCTGGGCAGCGATCTGATCGTCGCTGAGTTTTCCGAGTGCTTGTTCAGTCACAGATGCCTCCTCGATGAACGCGCACCGCACGGACATCTCATTTCGAGAGCAGCGAAGGACACTCCCTCCGCTCGCTCACGATGTGTCCATAGTGTACACTCAAATCGACGTGTGTGAACCCTCATTTTCCAACCAAAAAACCACCCGATTGGCCCCATCGCCCACAGGAGCGTTACATCTGGGGAATGCTCGCACATTCCTCATCAACTGGGCGCTGGCGCGTCAACAGAACTGGCGGATTGTGTTGCGGATCGAGGACCTTGACACGCCGAGGGTCAAGCCGGGGGTGATCGAGCAGACGATTAACACACTGGACTGGATGGGACTGGACTGGGATCAGGGACCGATCATCCAGTCTGAACATCTTCGATCCCACGTTGGCGCGATGGAGACCTTAGCGAGTCTTGGACGCGTGTATCCCTGTGAGTTATCGCGGAGCGAGATCGAAGCCGCGAGCAGTGCGCCCAATGAGGGGGATCATGAGATCCGCTTCGATCCGTCGCTGCGTCCAAGCGAGATCCCGTTGAGCTTCCACGAATCGGGCGCAAACTGGCGCTTGTGTGTTGAGCAAGGCGCGATCGAGTTCCGCGACCAGTTCATGGGAGAGCAGTCGATCGATCCATCTGTAAGCGTCGGCGACTTCATAGTCTGGACGCGCCGGGCGTGTCCGAGTTATCAACTCGCGGTGGTGGTCGATGACCACGCGCAAGGAGTTACCGAAATCGTGCGAGGCGATGATCTCCTGGACTCCACAGCTCGGCAGATCACGATCCAGAAAGCACTCTCTTGCGCCCCCACCCCCACCTACACGCACCTTCCGCTGGTCCGAGGTGAGGACGGGCGACGACTCGCAAAACGCCACGGCGATACGCGGATCGATTACTACCGCTCGCGTGGAATATCTCGAGAGCGGATCATCGGTCTCATGGGGTTCTGGTGCGGGATCACCGAAGCTCGCAGAGAGATGAGCATCGAGGACTTCCTTCAGGGGTTCAGTCTTGATACACTCTCACGCGAAGATATCACCTTTACCAGCGAGGACGATCGATGGCTGACTTCATGACACACCTGTGCTCACGGCGCTTCACACTCATCATGCTGGTGAGTCTCTCCGCATTGCTCGTTGGATGCTCGAAGCCGGCGATAGTCGATGGGAAGGCAAAGGTTGAGCTCGACGGGACAATCTATACGCTCGACATCGTTGCTGATGACAAGACTCGCGAGCGTGGGCTCGGCGGGGTTGAGTCGCTTCCAGAAAACGGCGGGATGCTCTTCGCGTTCCCGGATTCGAAGATGCGCGCGTTTGTCATGCGTGATTGCTTGATCGATATCGACATCATCTTCCTGGACTCGACTGGACGGATCGTCGCGATGCATCACATGCCGATCGAGGAGCCGAGGAAACCAGACGAGTCTCAGGTCCAGTACGAGCTACGTCTCAAAAAATACTCGAGCAGGTTCAGCGCCAAGTACGTCATCGAGATTCTCGGCGGCAAGCTCGAAACGATGAACCTCCAAGAGGGACAGCTCATCGAGCTCGATACCGAGTATCTGGAATCCATAGTTCAGTAGCTTATCGGTCGCATATTCAAGCGGTATGTAGATCATCGGACGCAAGATACCGATTGGGGGAGCATCCCCTAGTTGTCGTTTCATTGACATCGGTACTGAGTGTCATGTGATGGTGATGATCACCGATCTGAGCTTCAGCGGAAGATTCATAGCCGCTGGAGGGCATGTATTATGTCAATGCGATTGACCGGTTCACGCGAGGCGCTTTCGGGTCCTGTGGTTGTAGCCGCGGGACTCAGCGAGTTTGATCAAGCCGTGCCCGGCTGGTCTGAGAAGCTGTCGCACCTGCTCGCGGAGTTTGGTCTCGGACTGACACCGATTGACTTCGATGATCTAATCGCATCTGAATCTGATCGTCTGATCTCGAGCGCTCCGGCGCTGATCGTGATCTCGGAAAACATTCCCGACAAGAAGATCGGTCAGCTCATGGACATGCTCAGCGAGTCGCACTCCGCGGCGCTGGTGCTTGTCAACGAGGAGCAGCACCGCGTCCGCTCGTTCATGCAAGCCGAGGGGATCTTGTGCGAGCCATTAACGACCACCCCACGCGACGCGTCGCTGATGCTCCGGACGCTGGCGCAGCGCCAGCCGGCGCTGCATCGACTCAACACGGACCTGCGACTCAGTGAGATGACGATCCACGGCGTGCAGTCCGAGGTCGCGAAGCTCCACGAGGAACTCCAAGCAGCCGCGAGTATTCAGCGTGAGTATCTGCCGAGCGGGACACCGGAGATCGACGGCGTGGACCTTGGAATTATCTACCGCCCCGCTTCGTATGTTTCGGGAGATATCTACGACATCTGCCAGCTCGATGAGCACCGCTCCGCGTTCTTTATCGCAGACGCGGTCGGACACGGCGTGCCCGCGGCGCTGATGACCATGGTCATCACGCAAGGACTCCGCAAACTCGATGGCTCGGGAACTGGTTCCAAGATCGTTGAGCCCGCAGAAGCGCTGCGAAGACTCAACAACACCATGGCGGCTCACAACGGACAGAACGCACGCTTCGCGACCGCGATGTATGCGATCTATGACAAGTCCACCAACGAGGTGACGATCGCAGGCGCGGGGCATCCGCCGGCGCTGGTGGTCCGCGAATCGACGGGCGAAACAGAGATGGTCGATTCGCAGGGGCCGCTGCTTGGAATCTTCCAGGATGTGGAGTTTGAGCAGACCACGATCACGCTCGATCCGGGGGATGTGCTGGTGTTCTATTCCGACGGATTCGAAGTCGCGTTCCCGAATACGGCTGACGACGAGCACGAACGCAAGCGTCCGACGCTGACGTACCTCTCGCGGCTAAGCAGCGCGGGGAATGACTCGAAGAATCTCGATCAATCGGTGCGATTCCTGGAGGACAACCTTGATCTGCAGATGGGATCGCTCCATCAGCCCGACGATATCACAGCGTTGTTCATCGCGCCAAAGTCCAAACGATCAGCGGCGATCAACGAGCTGATCGATGATCTGAATGCATCGACACTCTAGAGCATGCATCACATTCAACCAAGATCAAGAAGCGGACGTGCCCTCGATCTGCACTGACGCGATCGCGGTGAGTGTGTCTGGCGCAAAGCTGAAGATCTTGTTGAGTCCCGAGACGATCAAGACGGACATCACCTCATCGGTGACTGAGCACAGCACCAATCGGCGCGATCGTTCTTCGAGCAGCTTGCGGATCTGGAGCAGCTGAGCGATGTTCGACGAGTTCACATAGGTGACCTCATGGAAATCGAGCACCACGTGTGGTGGTGATTCGGCACCCTCGATCCGCTCGATCAACGTGCTGAGCTCATCAGACAACGCGGGCTCATCGTTGAGGTTCGCGACCGCGATGTCAGAGGACCAGTCAATGGCCATATCAGTCCGTCCTTTCGTCAGTCGGATTTGACTGCTCGTCGATTGTACCAGAAGAATCGTCGTTTGAGTCCTCGGATTCTTCAACTCGTGCCGCCGCGATCACGCGGTCATCGCCCTTGAGCCCCACGACACGCACGCCCTGGGTCCCGCGACCGATCCGAGAGATCGAATCCACGGCCATACGGACCAGCAATCCGCCTCGTGAGATCACGACGACGTCGTCGGCGTCATAGATCCCCAGCGCGACCACGGCTTGTCCGTTGCGAGCGGTCGTCTTGATATCGCTGCGTCCTTTGCCGCCTCTGGATTGGCTGCGCATCGGGCCGTTCTCTGGAGCGACGCGGTACTCATCGACGAGCGTCCGCTTGCCGTAGCCGTTCTCGCAGATAGTCAGCACGCTGAGCCCTCGATCGAGCGCGTCCTGGGATGTGTGACGGATTTCCGGATCGTCCTCGTCGGTCACCATCGGAATGCGCATGATCCCGACGATTTCTGCGTCTTTCCCGAGCTCGATGCCCTTGACCCCTGCCGCAGAGCGTCCCATGAGTCGGACGTCCTGCTCGTTGAAGCGGATCGCCATGCCGTTGGATGCGATGAGCATAATGTCATCGACCCCTGTGGTCAATCGGACATTGAACAGCGCATCGCCTTCCTTGAGCCCCACCGCGATCAGACCGGAACGATTCACGTTGCGGTACTCTTTGAGCGCCGTGCGCTTGATGATGCCGCCTCTGGAGACGAAGGTAAGGAAGTGCGATCCGGACTCGAAGTCCTTGATCGATCGGTACGCGCAGGTCCGCTCGCCCGGCTTGAGATCGATGTAGTTGATGATCGGTCTGCCCTTGCTTGTGCGTCCCATCTCGGGAAGTTCGTAGACCTTGATCTTGAACACGCGACCTGTATCGGTGAAGCAGAGCAGGTCATCGTGCGTGGATGCGACGAACAGGTGTTCGATGAAGTCGTCATCCTTTGCGTCCGATGCTTTGACACCCTTGCCGCCGCGTCCCTGGGAGCGGTAGGTTTCCAGCGGCACGCGTTTGACGTATCCCTGGTGCGAGATCGTCACGGCCATGTCCTGCTCTTGGATCAGCGCCGCGATGTCGATATCACCCGCCGCGTCCTCGATCGAGGTCAAGCGGTCGCGTCCGAACTTGGACTTCATCTCTTCGCAGTCTTCAACGATGATGTCGAGGATTTTGCGGTGATCGCCGAGGATCGCTTCGTAGCCCTCGATCTCGACGACGAGTTCGGTGTATTCCTTGACGAGCCGCTCGATCTCAAGACCCACGAGCTGGATCAGACGCATCGCACCGATGGTTTCCGCTTGGACGCGTGTCAGCGCCGTGCCTCCGAGGTCGTCGGCGCTTCGGACCATCTCCATCAGACGCTGCGGGATCTGCGCCGCGGCGGGGTGATCCGCCGGGATTGTGTAGCGACGATCCATGAGTTTCTGGATCGCTTCATCGCGCGTTTTGGAGGACTTGATGAGCGCGATGATCTCGTCGATGTCCACGACCGCGTAGATCATGCCCTCGAGCACGTGGGCGCGTTTCTTCGCTTCGCGGAGCAGGTGCTGCGTGCGCCGCGTGATCACCTCGACGCGGTGATCGACGTAGCACTCCATCATCTGCTTGAGCCCCATCGTTCTCGGCTGACGATTGACCAGCGCGATGTTGATGATGCTGAAGGTCTGCTGGAGCGGGGTGTTCTGGTAGAGCTGGTTCTCGACGACCGCGGGATCCGCGCCCTTTTTGAGCTCGATCACGATGCGCGTCTGTGCGTTGCGTCCCGACTCGTTGCGGACGTCCGCGATATCAACGATGCGCTCGTCCTTGACCGCTTCGACGATCTTCTCGACGAGCGTGTTCTGGACGAGCGAGTATGGGATCTGATCGATGACCAGCTGATCGCGTCCAGGTCGCATCTCTTCGACGTGCACATTTCCTCGCACCGTGACGCGTCCGCGTCCTGAGGTGTACGCGTCCAGGATACCCTTGCGTCCCAGGATCCGACCTGCGGTTGGGAAGTCTGGCCCCTGCACACCACGGCGGACGACGTTGCCGTCCTCGTCGACCTCGTCGGTCATGAGTTCGAGCAGGTCGATCTCCGGCTTGTTCACAAGACGGATGATCGCGTCGAGGATCTCGGTCGGGTTGTGCGGCGGGAGACTGGTTGCCATCCCCACCGCGATCCCCATCCCGCCGTTGACGAGCAGGTTGGGGAACTTCCCAGGAAGCACGGTCGGCTCCAAGAGACGATCGTCGTAGTTGGGGATGAAGTCCACGGTGGACAGCTTGAGGTCTTCCATCATGTCCATCGACGCGTGGGTCATGCGTGCTTCGGTGTATCGCATCGCCGCGGGAGGGTCGCCGTCGATGGAACCGAAGTTCCCCTGCGGCTGAACCATCGGCGTGTTCATCTTCCACTTCTGCGCCATGCCGACCATCGTTGGATAGATCACCGACTCGCCGTGCGGGTGGTAGTTGCCTGAAGTATCGCCACAGATTTTCGCACACTTGAGGTGCTTCTTGTTTGGGCGCAGGTTGAGGTCGTTCATCGCGACGAGGATGCGGCGCTGCGATGGCTTGAGACCATCACGCACGTCAGGGAGCGCGCGATCCATGATCGTGCTCATCGCGTAGGTCAGGTAGGAATCCTGGAGCTCGCGCTCGATGTCCAGATCGAGCACGGCACCTCCACCGATCGGTGTGGAATCCGGCTGCTCTGCATCGCCGTTGGTCACTGTATCTTCGCGGTCATCACTCATGCGATCGGGTCTCCCAGTGGGGTCCCCAACCAGCGAAATCGCGTCGTTTCACTCGCTCGATCGCACACCAAAGATGCGATCGAAATCGTCGAAAATCGGGGACATCTATGATAGGCGCACGACCGAATTTACGCCTGAAATCGGAGGCAATTTGACACCAATTTCACAGCCCCAAAGCCACTGAAAACACTGGGCTTACGAGACCACGCGAAAGTTCTTTCACGGCGACTGTTCGGGGTCTTTCCGAGCACCGATCGAGCGGACCGAATCCTCGAACTCAATCGCCGCTATCAGCGCCAGAGCGCTCGCGACTGGACTCGTGCGCCAGTCGGTCAGGGACTGACGGATCCCGCCGATGCTCCGCTCAGGCGCTCGGCTCAGAAAGCTGCTCGACTCATCCATCATGAGCTGATTGACGAATCGCATCGACGCAGCGACACGACCGATCTCGCTCGCGACCTCAAAGTCCGCGATGGTGCCAGGGGTGAGTCGAGCGTCGCCGAGCATCGTGCACATGAACGCGATCGGACGGATGTTCTCGCTCCCAGGGAGTCGATTCGTGCCTTTGGTGAAGATGACCGATCCGATGTAGTCGCGATCTCTCCAGTCGAGGTCCGCTTTGCCGAGCTGGTGTCCCCAGACGAAGCTGCGCATCTGGTTGAGCGCCTCGCTTGCAGGGACGGCGTCCTGCTTCTGCGCAAGCTCAAGCTCGGCCCAGCCGAGGAAAGGCATCTGCGCGACGAGCTCTCCGGGATGTGTGTTCTGGAATACCGCTTTGACTGCACGCTGTGCGTGTGGATGATCGATGCGGACCATTGCATACGCGACCAATCCTTGAGCCGCGGGGGGGAGCGTGGGTGAGAATCCGTCGATTGGCGAATAGATCTCATCGAGCGTCGCTCGGCATCGTTTATCAAGCTCGATGATCTCATCAGGAATCAGTCCGAATCCAAGCTCAGCAACTGCGATCAAGCACGCGGCGCTCCCGATCTGGTCATCCCAAGGTGAAGGTTCTCCGGGCTGGACCGCCGCGATCGCGCTGAGCAGGTCCATCGCGGCTTCACGCGCTCTGAGCTTCTTGGGATCCTTCATGTCGTCCGCGTATCGCATCAACGCTTGCGCAACGAGCGCTTGCTCGTAGACTGGCGCGACCTCTGGATTCGATCGTCCACTGATCACATCTCGCTGTCCGACCAATCCGTACTGCTCACTCCCCGGCCATTGCTGAGCGACGAGGTGCTGCGCGAGCTGATCCGCCATCTGCCGGATCGATTTGAGACCCACAGCGGATTCCTCGATCACGCGGCCCCCTCGATCCACGAACACCCCCCCACGCCCCTCGGCGGATTGCGCGATCCAGATCGGTTGGCATCGAGCAAAGGTGTAGCCGCGCGAAAGCAGCTCTCCGATCGATGCGAGCGACATCGCGCCGTCTCCTGAGAGCTCGGTCGCCATGGAGTATGCCGCTTGTTCGAGCGTGAATCCGAGCGAGAACATCTCGTCGGGAGTCACGACCTCCGCGCGCTCTCCGAGGCGCATGACCAGCGCCTGGACGCCGGGAGAGAGTCCCAATGCGTGCTGCGCGAGCGAGTCCTCGCTCATCGGGACCAGCTGATCCGCGAGCTCGAGACTCAGCGTCATCCGCGACGCGATCGAGTCCCAGACTTCATCGCTTGGTTCGACATCAACACGATTGCGGACCCACGCGTTCGCTTGCGCAATTGCTTTGCGCGTCGCTTGCGGGAGTGTGGTTTCGGTTGGTGTGGAAGAGAGTATCTGTCCGCGGCCGATGACTTGGCCGTCTAATCGGAGTGTGACGCTGACCATGCTCAGAGCCGGGAGGTCTTCGCTCAGCTCGTCTGGGAGACCAAGATCGCGCACCCACGAGTCCACCGTCCGGAAAGCATCCATCGCATCGTTGATCCCGAGGTCTTGGGCGCTTGCGGGAGCAGGTCCGAGAACGAAGAGCGCGAGGGCGCATAAGTACATCCGGACGCGCGGAAACTTCCCTATCTTCCCCAGCCGGTCTTGGTGTGCTGGTCCGAGAAGTGAAACTTGCACAGAGCGGCCCGAAGTTGTTTCACTTCGATGCTTTACGCTTGCAGACTCGCCCGCTTGGGGTACTCTTTGTTCAGACAACTGAAAAAAGGAATTCCAAATGAGCAGCATCGAACTCATCTTCGCAATGAATGACCTTCGCAAGCGGGTCGCCATCCTCAGCCTCCTGTGCTTTGTCGCACTGTGCTAAATCTTCAGTACTCGGTCACGCCGAATGCCTAAAGGTATTCGGCGTTTGTGGTATCCGCATGTGATGCTACATGCGATGCATAGTTGGGGACAGTGCATCACCTCATAGTCACGATGAGAGTATCCGTGACCAATCGTATGGGGTTGCAATCGAACATCACTCCCGCTGGGAACTCATAAAAACACCCCGGTCCATTGCTGGCCGGGGTGTGTAGGTTTTGGGGTTTGGGTGCTCTTTCGAGCCCTTCAAGCCGCTTTAGAGCGAGATCTTGTCGGTACCCATGGAGCCGTGATCGTCCATACCGCCGCGGGATGGTGCTGGTGAGCCGCCGAAGCCGCCCATTCCGCCGCCGTCGTTGGAATCGCCGCCGGACTCACCCAGATCGCCTGAGTCGCCCCACTGAGCACGCTTGAGCGAGAGACCGATCTTGCGATCGTCGATGTCCACGCGGAGGATCTTGACTTCCAGTTCCTCGTCGATCGCGACGACATCCTGTGGGTTCTCGATCTTGTGATCCGCGAGTTCGGAGATGTGGAGCAGACCTTCGAGATCATCCTCAAGCTCGACGAAGACGCCGAAGTTGGTGATCTTGGTGACCTTGCCCTTGACGACCATACCAGGCTGGTACGCGCCAGGGATCGCGTCGATCCAGGGGTCTTCGGTGAGCTGCTTGATACCAAGCGAGATGCGCTGCTTCTCGCGATCGACTTCGAGGACCACACACTGGACCTCGTCGTTCTTGGAGTAGAGCTCGTTGGGGTGGGTGACCTTCTTGGTCCACGACATGTCGGAGATGTGGAGGAGGCCGTCGATGCCTGGTTCGATTTCGACAAACGCGCCGTAGTTGGCGAGGTTGCGGATCGCGCCGGTAACGATGGTGCCTGGAGGGTACTTCTCGGAGACGAGCTCCCAAGGGTTGACCTCGACCTGCTTCATACCAAGCGAGATCTCTTGCTTGTTCTTGTCGATCTCGAGGACAACCACTTCGATCTCGTCGCCTGGATTGACGATCTCGCTCGGGTGGTTCACGCGGCGGGTCCAGGACATCTCGGAGATGTGGACCAGACCCTCGATGCCCTCGTCCAGACGGATGAACGCGCCGTAGGACATGATGTTGACGACCTCGCCCTTGATGCGAGCACCGACTGGGAAGCGTTCCTCGATCTCTTCCCAAGGGGAAGACTCGGTCTGCTTGAGACCCAGTGCGATCTTCTCTTTGTCGTGATCGATGTTGAGGACCTTGACCTCGACCTTGTCGTCGATCTTGAGCATCTCCGATGGGTGATTGATGCGACCCCACGACATATCGGTGATGTGGAGGAGTCCGTCGATACCACCGAGGTCAACGAACGCACCGAAGTCGGCGATGTTCTTGACAGTACCCTTGACGATCTGACCCTCTTCGAGGGTGGACATCAAGCGGCGCTTCGCGTCCGCACGCTCGGTCTCGACGAGACGACGGCGTGAGATCACGATGTTGCGACGCTCGGTGTCGATCTTGAGGATCTCAGCACGGATCTTGCGTCCAACAAACTCGTCGAGGTTGTGCGGACGACGGATATCGACCTGCGAAGCAGGAAGGAATACGGGAACGCCGATGTCCACGAGAAGACCGCCTTTGATCTTCCGCATGACCATACCCTCGATGACATCCTCTTCCTTCGTGGTGTCCACGATGCGCTGCCAAGCGATCTGACGATCCGCTTTGCGCTTGGAGAGTTCGACGATGCCTTCGGAGTTCTCGAGCGATTCGAGGAGCACGTCGACCTCGTCGCCGATCTTGAGTCCGGTCATGTCTTCGAACTCTTCGCGGGCGATGAGGCCTTCGCTCTTGAGTCCGACGTCGACAACGACATCGTCACCAGCGAAGCCGATCACGGTGCCTTTGATGAGCTTGCCCGATGTGAGGTCGGTCGCTTGCTCAGTAAGAATCGAATCCATCTGGTCGGAGCCGCCGGCGTCGCCGAATGCTTCTCCCAAGAGTGCCATCGCTTCGTCGTCATTGATTCCGAGTGAAGCGATTAGATTTTCATCGATCATGTTGTGTAGTTCCTTCCCTGCCCGCGAGCGGACAGCTTGATCGAGGTTTGACTCCGCCGGCCCAGCGTTGTCGCCTTGATCACCACCCTGATCCTGGAACGGATTGGGCGGGTGTTCCCTAATGGGAACGGCTTGGGTTGCGTTGTTGGCGGCACCAGACCATCTGATGGCGCACTCGGACCGATCCACTCCAGAGTTTTCCCTCAGAAGCGGGAAGAGAGGATAGAACCTCAAGAACGCACAGAAAACCAGTCAGGGCACTGTTTTAGACAAATTATACAGTTCCAATTTTGGGTACCTGTCCTGAAGCACTCCAACGCGGAGATTGTGCATAAATATCGCGTCAAATTCTCCCAAGAATCCACCCATGCTTGTCCTGAAAAACAACCCGAAGCGATCTGATTGGGGGTATGATTCAAATCCCGGCGGCTGTTGTTTTGCCGCCCGATGACGATGGGCAGCGCGTCATCGGATCTGTGCGATCGGGATGCTGCGTCACAAGGCGCATGGCGCCCGCCCGGCAACGTCCGGACGCTTGACTGGATGCAAACACATGACTGCAACAGCGACAGAGCTCCCCCGCGGATCGGTCACCGAAGAACTCGGATTCCCAGATGATCCGAACAATCTTTACACGCAGACCGTCAACACGATGCTTGAAGCGGCTGAGCAAATCAACCTCAAGCACCGTACTCGGATCATTCTTGCTCAACCCAAGAATGAGATCATGGTCCACTTCCCTGTGAAGATGGACGACGGGCACCACAAGCTCTTCAAGGGATACCGCATCCAGCACAACAACGCGTGCGGCCCATACAAAGGCGGCTTCCGCTTCCACCCAGACGTCCACCTCGATGACGTCAAATCACTCGCGTTCCTCATGACCATGAAGTGTGCGGTTGTCCGCATCCCATTCGGCGGCGGCAAGGGCGGCGTCAAGGTCGATACACGCGAGCTCTCTGAGGGTGAACTCCAGAGACTCTCTCGCCGATACTGCTCCGCGATCATGGACCAGATCGGACCAGACGTTGACATCCCGGCACCAGACGTCGGAACCAACGCTCAGATCATGGCGTGGTTCGCGGACACCTACATGATGTCCTCGGCACACCAACACCACGACGCGCTCCGCTGTGTCACTGGTAAACCGATCGAGTTTGGCGGCTCGGCAGGACGCGAAAAAGCGACCGGTCAAGGCGTCGCGGACACCCTCGCTGAAATGCTCCCAGGCATCGGCATCCCGCTCCAAGGCATGAAGGTCTCCCTCCTCGGTTTCGGTAACGTGAACGGCTGGGGCGGACAGATCCTCCAAGACATGGGCGCGACCATCGTCGCGGTCATGGACCACACTGGTGCGATCCGTAACGACAACGGCATCGACTGCAAGGCGCTCTACCAGCACAACATGCAGACCGGTGGCATCGCGGGTTACGCAGAGGCAGACGCCATCGATGAAGAGTCCTTCTACCGCACGCCGGTCGATGTCTTCATCCCAGGTGCTCTTGAGCAGATGATCAAGGAAGAGCAAGCGGAATGGCTCGACTGTAAGGTCATGGCTGAAGCCGCGAACGCTCCGTGTGATCCAGGAGGAGACCGCAAGCTCGACGAGCGTGGCATCGAGGTCATCCCAGCGATCCTCGCGAACGCTGGTGGTGTGACCGTGTCCTACTTCGAGTGGGTCCAGAACAAGAACGCCGTGACCTGGTCCGCGGAGCAGGTTGACCGCGAGCTCAACCGACACATGGTCGTCGCGGCACAGCGCACGCTCGAGCGTCGTAACGAGCTCAACTGCTCGCTGCGTACCGCGGCGTTCGCTTCAGCGCTCGACCACATCGGTGATGTCTACAAGGTCCGCGGCATCTTCCCATAAACGAATCCCATTCCCGACTCCAAACCCCTCTAATGAGGGGTTTTTTCTTGTATCGAGATTGTCATTCCCATACATTGTGTGAACTCGAATACAGAGCACGCACAGAGTCCCAAACACCAGGAGACACCAATGAAACTCACTTCTGCACTCGTCAGTCTTGCAACGTTGACCTCGATCACGTCAGCCTCGGATGTGCTGATTGTCTCCGCGGGTTCTCCGACAACAGACAGCGCCTTGGTTGCGGGATTGGTCGCGCAAGGTCACACCGCGGTGATCGGTCCGAACTACTGGGAGTTTGATACCAACTTTGACCTTTCCCCTTTCGATGTTGTATACATCCAAGGCAACGGAAACTGGACCCAGAGCGACATGCCGCTCGATGCCCAAGAGATGATTCTTGATTACGCGCAGCAGGGCGCTGGTGTTGTCTTTTCCGAATGGGTGATCTGGATGGTCGAGGCTCGGGGAGTCTTTCAGGCACTTGGGGCCGCGATGCCCGTCGAACCAATTGATCGGTACCGAACAACATCAAGCATCACATTCACGGAGAACACTTCGGACCCAATCGTGAGCGATGGATTGCCGGCAACATTTGATATGCCGCTGACATCGTTTTCTGGAACTGAATCATTCTTGATTCCGAAGGAGAACGCGACCGTGTTCTACGATTCGGATTGGGTATTCAACGGCGAAACTGGTGCTGCTGTGGTTGGATGGGATATCTGCGGCGGGCGCGTTGTCAACTTCTCTACAACCAACGGCATCGACCAAATCAACGATCCCGAGTTTCAGGTCCTGCTCAGCAATCTCATGGAATGGGTCACGCGATCGGTGCAAGATAACAGCTGCCCCGCTGATATCGCAGCACCATGTGGGTTCCTGAACTTCTTTGATGTCAGCGCTTATCTCGCACGATTCTCGGCGCAGGACATGCGAGCTGATCTGACCGGGGATGGGAATCTCAACTTCCTGGATGTGTCCGCGTTCTTGACCGCGTACGGGAACGGATGCCCGTAACGTATTCAACGCCCCTTCAACCCTCTGATCCGGCAGCGTTCGAGTAGCGGCGCAGCAGCTCGACAATCCGAGGCTGCTGACGCTCGATACGCAGTGAGCGGCGCATCGCATCGACGGCACGCTCGCGAGCGCCCGCATCTGTTTTGCCGTTCCAGAGGTAGTTGTTGAGTTCGCAGACCGCGATGCCGTTGAGTCCGGGGTAGTGGTTCGGATCAAGGTTCACCGAAGAGTTGAACGCTTTGAGCGCGTCGTCGTAGCGGCGCAGTCGGAAGTATCCCGATCCGAGCCGCTCGTACGCGACGGTATCTGGTTCGATGAGTACAAGCTGCTCGAGAGCCGCGACCATCTCGGCGTAGCGCTCGAGCTGGTTGAGCGAATCCGCAAGGTTCAAGAGCAATCCGGTTCCAGGCGCTTCCATCATGTCCGCGGCTTGCTGATACTCAACAATCGCGTCCTCGTGCTGATCCATCGCGGCGTACACGTTCCCGAGGTGCATGCGAGCACGACCGCTTGGTGGGTCGGCGCGAACAGCACGCTGTGCGTAGGGGATCGCTTGCTCAGCGGACCCCGATTCGAGATGCACGACCGAGAGTCCGAGGTTCGCATCAAACGCACTTGGACGGATCGAGAGCGCCCGCAGGTACGCACGCTTGGATTCTTCGAGCGCTCCGAGCTTGTGGAGCACACTCGCGTGGCGGTACTGCGCCAGATAGTTGCGGGGTTCGTTGCGGACTGCGGCGGCAAACTGACGCTCGGCGAGTTCGTACTCCGCTAGCTCCATGTAGATATCGCCCGACTCGATGTAGGCGCGCGTAAAGCGTGGGTTGATCGCGATCGCTTTCTCAAGCTCGCGGAGCGCCGCTTCCAGATCCCCGCTCGAGTACAAGTCCACGGCACGAGCGAGCGACTGCTCCTCGCGGGACTTGGGTGATGGGAGATCGATGATCGGATCAGCGGTCTGTGGACGCGTGGTTGAGCCACTCGCAGATGGTCGCTCGTCGATGATCTCCATCACGACCTCGTCGAGGGACTCGGGCTCGGTCCGCTGAGTGGGTTGCGTGGTCTCGCGTGGACGCTGCTGCTGGATCCACTCGGACTGGTCTCCCTGCGCGATGGGCTGATGCTCAGTTTGAGTTGTGGTCTCAGGGGTGTCCTGGGTCCGCATCTCTTCGATCTGACGAGCTTCACGCTCCGCGGCTTTGCGGTCCTGGTGCTTCTTGATCGCTTTGCAACCACCCAGCATCCCTGAGCATCCGATCAGGATCGAGGCGCTCAGGAGCGTGAGGGTTTGGTGTTTGATGAATCTCGTATTCTTGTGCGTCATGGCCCATCCTATTCATTCAACTCGTCGCGTACACTCGATCAAGGAGTTCTGCTGTGCAATCAATCACCCATCCACTCGAATCCCGAATCGCCCTGATTACCGGCGCATCCGCAGGCATCGGCAGCGACTGTGCTCTCCACCTCGCGTCGCTCGGTGCCAAGCTCATCCTGAACGCTCGCCGCGAGAACAAGCTCACTGAGCTCGCTCAGCGGATCGACGACCAGTACCCCACTGCTGACGGTTCATCCAGATCCGTCGTGATCGCGGGAGATGCCGCCGATCAGTCCGTTATCGACGAAATGATGGGGGCATCGACACAACTGGGTGCCCAAATCCCCGATATCGTGGTCGTCAACGCCGGTAGAGGGCTCAACGGCTCGGTCATGACCTCTGATACGTCGCAATGGGAGGAGATGGTTCGCACAAACCTGCTCGGAGCGGCGCATCTGATCCGCTCTGCTGGTTCCAAGCTCGTTGAGCTCCAGGAATCGCGGGATTGGCCCGAAGGTGGAGCCGCGGATCTGGTGATTCTCGGATCGACTGTGGGTCGTCACATCTCGCCGTTTTCGTCCATGTACGGCTCCACCAAGTTCGCGGTCAACTCGCTCGCCGAAGCCGCCCGTCGAGAGCTTGGTCCCAAGGGTGTCCGCGTGACGCTTATTGAGCCGGGGATTGTGAGATCTGAGTTCCAGCAGGTCGCGGGATACGACGAGCAGAAGTTTGGGGAGCTGATGGACAGCATCGCGCCTGTGCTGACTCCGATGGACATCGCACGCTCGATCGGGTTCATCGTGTCACAACCCGCCGCGGTGCACATCTGCGATGCGGTGATCCGTCCGACGCGTCAGGAATACCCGTAATCAGTTGGATTGCAACTTAGCGTCCTAGGAAGTGACTCGGGACGTCGCCGTGATCGGCGCGGACGACGGAGCGGATCCCTCCGCGTCCTTTCCAGTTGGTTTCGATCTGGAGCCACTTGGGATCGATGACCTTGACCAGATCATCGCGGATCATGTTGGTCACGGCTTCGAAGAACGCGCCCTCGTTGCGGAAGCTGTGGTAGTAGAGCTTGAGGGATTTGAGCTCGATGCACTTGCCGCCGTCTTTGGCAGGCTTTGGTTCGTAGCGGAGCGTGATCACACCGAAATCGGGGTGTCCGGTGATCGGGCACATGCTCGTGAACTCCTCGGCGATGTGTTCGATGACGAACGGCGAATCCGAGGGGGTGGGGAAGACTTCAAAGACGGTTGCATCAGGCATGATCCAGCGTAGGCCTTGTATTTGTAGGATGAAAGCGGTCCACCTATGAAAGAGGGCACTCCGTTTGGAGTGCCCTCGTTGAGTCTCTATTGAGAGTCTTGATTATCCGAGCGGATCAGTTCTCGCTCGTGGTTTCCGCTGGGGATTCACCGACGATGACATCGCGGATCTCGACTTGTGGAGTGCCGACCTCAGCTGTCTCGTACTGGTCTTGCGACATCTCGCCTTCGAGCTCCGCGTCGTTGTAGTACTCGTCGTCGGCCATCGCTTCTTCGAGCTCTTCTGGACTGACGAGCGTCTTGACGCGGATGTCTTGGTACTTGCGGAAGCCGGTACCTGCTGGGATGAGGTGTCCGAGGAGGACGTTCTCCTTGAGACCGATGAGTTCGTCCTCGGCGCCGCGGAGCGATGCTTCGGTGAGCACCTTGGTCGATTCCTGGAAGGACGCACCTGAGAGGAACGACTCGCTCGAGAGTGCTGCTTTGGTGATACCCAGGAGCAGCGTGCGAGCGGATGCGGGACGAGCACGCTTGGTTTTCGCGATCTCGCCACCCTCGGCTTCGGCCTTCATGTTCGCTTCCTTGACCTCGTCCTTCGGGTACAGCTCCCCAACACGCAGCGGGGTGGTTCCCGCATCGGTCACGCGGAGCATGCCCGCGATCTCTGCGTTCTTTTTGCGGAACTTGTACTTGTCCACGATGTCGTGCGGGAGCATATCGGTATCACCGATGTTCTCGACACGGACCTTGCGGAGCATCTGCGACAGGATGAGCTCGATGTGCTTGTCGTTAATCGGCACACCCTGAGCACGGTAGACGTTCTGGACCTCGTCGAGCATGTACTGCCAGAGGACCTCTTCACCCTTAATACGAAGGATATCGTGCGGGATCTGAGGGCCTTCGGTCAGCGAGTCACCCGCGGTGACGAAGTCACCAGCGTGGACGAGCAGCGCCTTGTCGTTCGGGACGTGGTGGTCCTTCTCGATGCCGGAGTCGGAGATGACGCGGATGGTCATCTTGCCCTTGCGCTTGTCGGAGTGGATCTCGACCACACCCGAGATCTCAGCCATGACGGCTGGGTCCTTCGGCTTGCGTGCTTCGAAGATTTCGGTAACACGAGGCAGACCACCGACGATGTCCGCGGAACCTGCTGCCGAACGTGGCTGACGAGCGATCATGTGTCCCGATTCGATGACCTCACCATCGGTGACTTCCAGACGCGCCTTGGCAGGCAGGTAGTGGAAGTCGAGGATGTTGCCATCGTTGTCCACGATGTTGATCTGCGGGTGCTTGTCGCCCTTGTGCTCGATGACCACAAGTGCTTTCTGACCACGGCCCGCGTCTTCTTCGCGAACGGTTTCACCGATCTCGATGTCAACGAACTGAACGGTACCAGGCTTCTCAGCGAGTGTGGGGGTACGGTGCGGGTCCCACTGGAGGAGCGCCATGCCGCGTTTGACCGTGTCGCCGTTCTTGGTGTAGATGAACGCACCGTAAGGAACTTTGGTCTTCTCGACTTCTCTGCCCGAGTCGTCGAGGATCGCGAGCTCACCGTTGCGTTTGAGCGAGACGTAGCAGTCGTTGCCGTCCTCGTCCTTGACCGCGACCTCGTTACAGTCACGGATCTCGATGGTACCGTTGTTGAGTGCACGGTACTCGGTATCGAGGACGTCACGCGTACCGATACCACCAGAGTGGAAGGTACGCATGGTCAGCTGGGTACCAGGTTCACCGATCGACTGGGCGCCGATGATCCCGACCGCCATGCCTTCTTCGACGAGCTTGCCGGTGGACATGTCCATGCCGTAGTCGAGCGCCGAACATCCAGTCGCGGACTCGGAGGTCAGCGGCGAGCGGACGAGCACGCCGTCCATACCGATCTCTTCGATGCGCTTGGATGCTTCTTCGGAGATCATCTCGTTGGCTTCGACGATCTTGTCACCCGAAACGGGGTCGCTGATCGCGTTGACCGAGACGCGTCCGAAGATCTGCTCGGACAGCGGGACGTCGATCTGCTCACCCTTGTAGATCGCGCGCTTCATGATGCCTCGGCGCGAGCCGCAGTCGTGCTCGCCGATGATCACGGATTGTGCGATGTCACAGAGCTTACGAGTCAGGTATCCCGAGTCCGCGGTCTTGAGCGCGGTATCCGCGAGACCTTTACGAGCACCGTGGGTGGATGAGAAGTACTCGAGGATGTGCAGACCCTCGCGGAAGTTCGCGCGGATCGGGGTTTCCATAATCTCGCCCGATGGTTTCGCCATCAGACCACGCATACCAGCGAGCTGCTGCATCTGCGAGACGTTACCACGTGCGCCCGAGTCACTCATGAGGTAGACCGGGTTGAGGAACGCTTCGCCTTCCTTCTCGGTGATGCTCGCGTACGACCCGTCAGGGTGACGGCGGTCGTGCTTGAGCGTATCGATCAGCTTCCCGGTGAGTTCTTCACGGCAGTGTGACCAGATATCGAGCAGCTGGTTGTAGCGTTCACGCTCGGTGATGATCCCTCGATCGAAGTTCTTCTCGACGCGCGTCGCTTTGGACTGTGCGTCGTCGAGGATCGCTTGCTTCTCTTCTGGGATGCGGAGATCGGTGACCGAGAAGCTCAGACCTGCAATCGTCGATTGCTTGAATCCGATCTCCTTCATGTCGTCAAGAATGTTGATCGTCGCGGCGCGTCCACAGTAGTGGTACGTGTCGTCGATCACTCGGGCACAGCCCTTCTTGCCGATCGAGCAGTTGTAGAACGGCATGCCCTCGCCGAGGATCTCGGAGAAGAGCACGCGACCGATGGTGGTGACCAATCGACCATGCTCAGGCATCGCTTCGACTGGACCTTTCTCCTTGGTCACAACCTTGTCGAATCCGCCGAGACGGACGCTGATCGGTTGGTGGATGGAGATCTTGCCGGAGTCGAACGCGAGGATCGCTTCGTGACGATCCTTGAAGCGTGGGACCTCGTTCTCGTTGGTGTTCTCGATGTCCGCGAGTGTGGTCGTGATGAAGTACACACCCATGACGATGTCCTGCGAAGCGTTGATGATCGGATCGCCGTTCGCAGGGGAGAACACGTTGTTGGTCGAGAGCATGAGGACATGCGCTTCAGCTTGAGCTTCAACAGAGAGTGGCAGGTGGACCGCCATCTGGTCGCCGTCGAAGTCCGCGTTAAACCCACCACAGACGAGCGGGTGCAGACGGATCGCGTTGCCTTCCACGAGCACGGGCTCGAACGCTTGGATACCCATGCGGTGGAGCGTCGGTGCACGGTTGAGCATCACAGGATGCTGGTAGATGACCTCTTCGAGGATGTCCCAGACTTCTGCGTCGCGACGCTCGAGCATGCGTTTCGCCGACTTGATCGTGTCGGCGAGGCCGTGCTCTTTGAGCTTGCGGATGATGAACGGCTGAAAGAGTTCCAGAGCGATCTTCTTGGGGAGACCACACTGGTTGATCTTGAGGTTCGGACCCACGACGATGACCGAACGCGCGGAGTAATCCACACGCTTACCGAGCAGGTTCTCGCGGAAGCGCCCCTGCTTACCCTTGATCATGTCGGTGAGCGACTTGAGCGCTCGGCTCGAAGAACCAAGCACCGGACGACGGCAGCGGTTGTTATCGAACAACGCGTCAACCGCTTGCTGAAGCATGCGCTTCTCGTTGCGGATGATCACTTCCGGAGCGTTGAGGTCCATCAGCTTCTTGAGACGGTTGTTGCGGTTGATGATGCGGCGGTAGAGATCGTTGAGATCGCTCGTCGCAAAGTTCCCGCTCTCAAGCAACACGAGCGGACGCAGATCGGGTGGGATCACCGGGATCACATCCATGACGAGCCACGCGGGATCGTTCTCGGAGTGACGGACCGCTTCGATGAGCTTCAGGCGCTTCGCGTAGTCCTTGGTCTTCTGCTTCGAGCGAGTCGATGCAAGACCCTCGCGGATTTCCGCGGCTTCCGCGTCCAGATCGAGCATCTCGATCAAGGTGCGGATCGCTTCAGCACCCATCTCGGCTTTAAACTCGTTGCCGTATTGCTCGAGGGCGCTGCGATGCTCGTCCTCAGTGAGGACCTGCTTGAAGGTCAGTTCGGTATCACCCGGCTTGGTGACGACGTAATCCTGGTAGTAGATGATCTTCTCAAGATCGGAAGTCTTCATCCCAAGGAGCGTGCCGAGACGCGATGGGAGGGACTTGAAGAACCAGATGTGCACACCTGGGGATGCGAGGTTGATGTGTCCCATGCGCTTGCGTCGAACGCGCGAGTGGGTCACCTTCACACCACATCGATCACAGATGTAGCCCTTGTACTTCGTGCCCTTGTATTTACCACAGGAGCACTCGTAGTCACGCTCAGGTCCGAAGATCCGCTCACAGAAGAGCCCGTCTTTTTCTGGACGGTATGTTCTGTAGTTGATGGTCTCCGGCTTCTTCACCTCGCCGTACGACCATGCGCGGATGTCGTTGGGCGATGCGAGGGTGATTTTCACCTTTGAGAAGTCGTTTACTCTGTCAAAGACGCTTTCGTTCATATCGGTTTCTCCCGTCAAGGAGTCAAAGTTCTTATTCAAACAACACGATTCGTGCGGACGAACTGCCCGCGATGGGAGCTGTTACAGCAGACTCCCGCCTTCGAGTTGTTTCTTCTCCAGCGTCAGGTTCATACCCAAGCCCTTGAGTTCGTTGCAGAGCACGTCAAACGCGACCGGCATGCCGGCTTCGAGCTTATTGGTGCCCTTGACCATCGACTCGTAGATCTTGGTACGACCCTCGACATCGTCCGACTTCACAGTCAGCAGTTCCTGCAGGATGTAGGAAGCGCCGTACGCCTCAAGCGCCCAGACTTCCATTTCACCGAAGCGCTGACCACCGGTCCGTGCTTTACCACCGAGCGGCTGCTGGGTGATGAGCGAGTATGGACCAGTTGCACGTGCGTGGATCTTGTCGTCCACGAGGTGGTGCAGCTTGAGCAGGTACATGAACCCGACAGTCGTCCGCTGCTTGAACGGCTCGCCTGTGCGTCCGTCGTACAACTGGATCTTTCCACCTGCAGGCATCTCTGCGAGCAGTTCGCGGTGGTGTGGCCAGGTGCCGTTGGCTTCGCACTCTGCCCAGCGATCACGACAGTGCTGGTTCGCTTCGTCGAGCGCCTCGTGGATCTCTGCTTCGGTACAGCCGTCGAACACAGGAGTGACTGCTTGGAATCCGAGAACCTGCGCCGCCCAACCGAGGTGGGTTTCGAGGATCTGTCCAACGTTCATACGCGAAGGAACACCGAGCGGGTTGAGCATGACATCGACCGGAGTCCCGTCATCCATGAACGGCATGTCTTCCTCAGGAACGACGCGTGCGATCACACCCTTGTTCCCGTGACGACCCGCCATCTTGTCACCCGCGGAGAGAGTCCGCTTGGTTGCGATGTAGACCTTGACCATCTCGAGCACGCCGTTTGGAAGCTCGTCGCCACGCTTCATGTGCGCGACCTTACGCTGCTTCTCTGCTTCGACCGCTTCGATACGAGGCCAGTACTGACGGTAAACAACTTCCGCCTTCTCCTTCAGGTCCTTGGATCCCTTGATCCACTTGGTGCTGAAGGTCTTGATCTGCTCGTTGATAACCTCGGGGATGTCCGAAGCACCGACCTTCTGACGAGTCATCGGGTCGACCATCTCGGTACCAACAACAGTGTTGATCTCCTCGGTCATCTCCTTGAAGAGCTTGATCGCTTGCGCGTCTTGCTCAGCTTCGTACGCGGAGATCTCCGCTTTGAGCGCCTTCTTCTGAGCTTCGTTCATGTGAACGCGGCGGGAGAACTTCTTGGTCCCGATGACAATGCCGTTGGTTCCGGCGCTGACTTCGAGCGAGTCGTTCTTGACGTCTTCACCCGCACGACCGAAGATCGCGTGGAGGAGCTTCTCTTCCGGAGTCAGCTCTGTCTTGCTCTTTGGAGAGACCTTACCGACGAGAATATCACCAGGACCGACCTTAGCGCCGACGCGGATGATGCCGTTCTCATCGAGATTACGGAGCATGCGTTCGGAGACGTTCGGGATATCGCGGGTGAACTCTTCGCGTCCGAGCTTGGTCTCGCGGACTTCAACGTCGTAGGAGTTGATGTGGATGCTCGTGAACGCGTCGTCCTTGACGAGGCGCTCGGAGATCACGATCGCGTCTTCGAAGTTGTAGCCGTCGAACGTGTTGAACGCGACGAGCGCGTTCTTCCCGATCGCGAGCTCGCCGTTCTGGGTCGATGCACCGTCGGCGATGACCTCGCCCTTCTTGACGCGCTGACCCTTCTTGACGATCGGCTTCTGGTTCTGACAGGTGCGCTCGTTGAGACCGACGAACTTGCGGAAGACGTACTCGTCCGCATTGTCGATGACGATGCGCTGGGAGTCCACGTAGGTGACCTTGCCACCACGCTTCGCTTTGATGAGCATGCCGGAGTACTGACCGACATCCTTCTCCATACCAGTCGCTACGCAAGGTGGATCGACCTTGATCAGAGGCACGGCCTGACGCTGCATGTTCGAACCCATCAGCGCGCGGTTCGCGTCATCGTGCTCAAGGAACGGGATCAGCGACGCGGAGATACCCACGAGCTGCTTCGGTGAAACGTCAACGTAGTTCACTTCCTTCGCTTTGACCTCAGCGAGATCGCCGTCCATACGTGCGAGCACGTACTTGTCCTTGAACTCGCCTTCCGGAGTCAGCACGTCGGCAGGAGCGAGGATCGAACGGATTTCCTCGTCAGCACGGAGTTGAACGACCTTGCCGGTTAGCTTGCCGTCCTGCACTTCGCGGTACGGGGTACGCAGGAAGCCGTACTCATCGACCGTCGAGTAGATACCCAACGAAACGATCAGACCAATGTTGGTACCTTCGGGAGTTTCGATCGGACAGACACGTCCGTAGTGCGAGGTGTGCACGTCTCGAACCTCAAAGCCCGCACGCTTGCGGTTGAGACCACCTGGACCGAGCGCTGAAAGACGACGCTCGTGAACGAGCGACGACAGCGGGTTGGTCTGGTCAACAACCTGCGAGAGCTCCGAACGACCAAAGAAGAAATCGATCGCGGAGCTGATGGACTTGGAGTTGACAAGGTCCGCGATTTTCGCGACCTCTTCCGGATCCTTGACGCTCATGCGCTCTTGGACTGTTCGGCGGAGCTTGAGCAGACCCTTGCGGATCTCCTCGACCGCGAGCTCGTCGAGCGTGCGCAGTCGGCGGTTCCCGAGGTGGTCGATGTCATCGATCAGCGCGACTGGACGCTCGGTCTCTGGATCGAGACGGTTCGAGCGGAGGTCCAGCATGTACTGGATGACCTTGAGGAAGTCGAGACCGAGCAGGAACAGTTGATCGCCGTCGATGTCCATATCAAACTTGCGGTTGATACGGAAACGACCGACGCTGCCGAGACGGTAGCGGTTGTCGTCGAAGAACTTCTCGTGGAAGAGCTGCTTGGCCTTCTCGACCTGCGGCGGGTTGCCCGGACGCAGACGCGAGTAGATCTTGAGCATCGCGCGATCGTAATCGCTGTTCACGTTAGGAACATCGTCGAACGCTTCGAGGTTTTCCTCAGCGATGGTGTTGAGGATCAGCGAGTCGCTTGGGTTCTGGACCACGCGGATGGTGCCGAGCGACGATGCCTTGATCGCCTCGGCGGCTTCTTCGCCAACCTGACAACCAACGTGGACGAGTTCTTCACCCGATTCGGTATCGATGATCGAAGCCGCGGCCCAGTCTTCTGGGTGGACGTCCTTCGCTTTGATCTCAGCGACTTCGTAGAAGAGGCCGATGATCGCGTCGGTCGATGCGACCGATTCGTCAAGACAGCGGAGGAAGGTGGTCGCCGCGAGCTTGGTGGACTGGTCGATGCGCATCGCGAGCACATCTTTCTTGGTCACTTCGAGCTCGATCCATGAGCCTCGCTCAGGAATGATGCGTGCGCTGTGGAGCGGACGGTCGCCCTCGCTGGACACGATGGAGAAGTCCACACCTGGAGAGCGGTGGAGCTGTGAAACGATGACACGCTCTGCACCGTTGACGATGAACTCGCCGCCGCCCAGCATGATCGGGAACTCGCCGAGATAGATATCTTCTTCTGGGAGGTCGCCGTGGGTTTCGCGCTTGAGGCGCAGACACAGCTTGAACGGGTGCCCGTAGGTCAAGCGGAGCTGACGGCACTCGTCTGGGGTGTAGCGTGGTTCGTCGAGCGAGTAGCTGACGTACTCAAGCTGCATCGTCTCGTCGTATGATTCGATCGGGAAAATTTCCCGCAGGAGCGCTTCGAGACCAAACTTGGTTTCGCGCGACTCAGGATCCTTTTCAAACTGGAGAAACCGCTCATAAGCGGCTTGCTGCACCTGCCAAAGATCTGGGACCTCCGTCGTATCACCTCGCTTGGCGAAACTCCGGACCACTCGCTCGCGCTCCATTTGGCGCACTTTGGTCGCTGCCATCCAACACCTCGTTGTGGTTCTCAACAGGCGCGCACCATCTCACGATGCTACACACATGAAGAACTCGATAAAATTGTGGTATGCCCCGATTGTCGGCCGATAGGGGAAGTCTAGACACCTAAGGACTCACAAACCAGTCCCTTACAAGCACAACTCAAACAGAGCTCCGCTCATCTTGATCCCAAAGACAAACCCATCCATCCGTCCGAGGAACACCTCGCACACTCAACACCCAGTCAAAGACCGAAAATAAATCCGATCACATCCGCTTATTTGCTCAGAAAGAGGATTCGCCTCGCTCCGAACATGAGAGAATCGGGCGTCCCGATTGCGCGGGACGCCCGACAAATGTCTGCAGCCCCCAGAACCTTGGTTCTGAGAACATCTTTGAAAGATTAGGCGATTTCGATCTCGGCGCCAGCTTCTTCGAGCTTGCCCTTGATGTCTTCTGCCTCGTCCTTGGAG
This sequence comes from Phycisphaerales bacterium, assembly GCA_965250055.1. Classification (GTDB taxonomy): domain Bacteria; phylum Planctomycetota; class Phycisphaerae; order Phycisphaerales; family UBA1924; genus UBA1924. The sequence continues at coordinate 1,808,796 of OZ252285.1, forward strand.
ACGCCTTCCTTGACCTTCGCGCCGGACTCTTCTGCGAGTGCCTTTGCTTCCTTGAGTCCCAGGCCGGTGATCTCGCGGAGCGCCTTGATGGTCTGGATCTTGTTGCCACCAGGGCTCTTGATGACGACGTCGAACGAAGTCTTCTCTTCAGCAGCGCCGCCTGCGTCACCGCCGCCGCCGGCGACCATGACTGCTCCGCCTGCTGCTGCTTCGATGCCGTATGTCTCCTTCATGTAGTCGCCGAGGTCAACGGCTTCCTTGAGGGTGAGGCCTGCGAGCTCGTCGCCGAGCTTGGAAATCTTCGCGTCAAATGTTTTGGTTGCTTCGTCGGACATGGTCCAACTCCTTCTTCGTTATGCGCACCGCTCTGATGCGCCAGACTCGTTCACCCGAGAGGGACCGAACCGCTCGGTTCTTTAACCCTGCTCATCAAAGAGCCCAGGGCCAGTCGGGTGAGTACGGGTTGTTTCATTGACCAGCGATCCGTAGACCGCTGCGTATACACAAACTCACGAGACGATCACACCTTTGCGATGGTTTCGCCCTTTTCGAGTTTCTCTTCGATGCTCTTGATGATGCCTGCGAGACCCGAACCTGGACCCTTGACCGCACCCATGAGGTTGCGTGCCGGGCTGAGGATGAGGGTAACGTCCTCGGCGATCGCTTCTTCGCGTGTTGGGAACTTGCTCAGCTCCTTCACACCAGCGTCGCCTTCGAACAGCATCCCGTCGAGGACCGCGCCCTTGAGCTCGATGTCTGGGTACTCCTTGAGCATCCCGACGATCTCGCGAGCAACATCGACGACCGACTCAGCACCGTACGCAAGTGCGCTGGCGCCGTTCATGACTTCGCTCAGTGGTGCGAGCGAGGTCTCTCCGAACGCTTTGCCGAAGAGGCTGTTCCGCATGATGGTCACGCGGATTTCTTTCTTCGCAAGACCGGTGCGGATCGCGTTGGTGTCGTTGGAGCTGATCCCACGCAGGCCGATGACCAGCGCGTTCTCCTGGTCGCCGACGCGGTCGACGTAATCCTGGATCATCATTTCTTTGACTGGCTTACTCATCTGATGACCCCTTTATTCTTCTTCACTCGCCAGAGCAACCTGAACCCCTGGGGTCATGGTGCCGCTAAGCGTGATCTTCTTGATGTAACGACCCTTGACCGCGGAAGGACGCGCCTTCTCGATCGTGGTCACGAAGTGGTTGTAGTTCTCGAGCAGGTCCGCTTCCGAGAAGCTCATCTTCCCGAGAATCGCGTGGACGTTGCCGCCCTTGTCGGCGCGGTACTCGAGCTTACCAGCCGAGAAGTCCTTGACTGCTTCAGCAACCTTTGGAGTCACAGTGCCGTTCTTCGGAGATGGCATCAGCCCCTTTGGACCGAGCACCTTACCGAGGACGGACATGACACGCATCATGTCAGGGGAAGCGATCGCGACGTCGAAGTCGAACCATCCGCCCTTGACTTTGTTGACGAGTTCATCGCCACCAGCTTCGATAGCACCAGCTTCCATCGCGTCTTTCACGTGCTCTGGAGCACAGAACGCGATGACCCGCTTGGACTTGCCGATGCCCTTGGGGAGCGAGACCGAGCCGCGGATCATCTGATCTGCGTGCTTGACGTCCACGCCGAGGTGCATGCTGATCTCGACCGATTGGTCGAACTTGGTGCCTTTGAACTTCTTGACTGCTGCGACGGCTTCCGGTGCTTCCAATGGCTCAGCGGGAACCAGAGCAGCGTTCTCTTTTGCTCGTTTGGTCATACCCATGATTAGCCCTCCACCGTGATGCCCATCGAACGGGCAGTACCAGCGATGATGTTCATTGCTGCTTCGATTGTGTGTGCGTTCAGGTCCTCGCCCTTCTCCTCGGCGATCGCGCGGCATTGGTCTGCCGTGATCGAACCGACGATGTTCTGAGGCTCGCCCGAACCCTTCTCCAGTCCAGCTGCTTCTTTGATCAGCACGGACGCAGGTGACGACTTGATGTCGAACTCAAACGAGCGATCGTTGTAGACGCGGACCACGCAACCAACGACCTTGCCGTTGAGCGCACCAGTCGCGGCGTTGAACTGCTGAATGAACTGCCCAGGGTTGACACCCTTTGCACCGAGAACAGGACCCAGAGGCGGAGCCGGCGTTGCCTGCCCTCCCGGAGCCATGATCTTAAACTGCTCAATTAACTCTTTTTCGGCCATTTGATCTCCACCTCCCACACACGCACTTGTTCTTTCGAACACCCGATCTGGCCAGACCGGCACGCATGTGGTTCACACGGTTCACAATGATCCCGTCACATCACGCGATGAGTCGGGCCACGACTCTAGACCACGCTGATCAACCAGTCCAGACAACAGACCCTATTGAGTTGTCAATTCAATAGTTCCAGCTAATCCGGAGCAGCCAATCGCGCCACTCTCGAAAATAATACCGAACATAAACCTAGTTATTGATTACGGAGCACTGAGCAGGAACTCATCAACGATCTTCTGCTCGAGTTCCAGGTCGATCGCACGCTCGAGCATCTCCCCCGATCGCTCGTATCGCCCCTCCGCCTGCATCAGCATCGCGACCATAAACCAACGCTGAGCACTCGGGGACCTCTGCGCATGTTTGACGCATTTGACCAGCAGCGAGCGGAAGGTCATCTCGTCGATCCCCAGAAACTCGGGATCGAAAGGATCGAGCCCCAGATCGGGGCTGTTGAGGTACGCGCTGTGCATGATGTCGATCGCGAGGTCCAGATCGTTCATCAGACCCACTGCGATCGCAAACTCGCGGAGCACCAACCAGTCTTCCGGATTGTCTTGGAGATACGCGCCGTAAGAGCCAATCGCCCACTCCGCGACCTCTCTATGGAAGGGCTCCTCCTTGAGCTGACTCAGGTTGAGGTAGGGACAGTCGGGATTGTCACAGAAGTGCGCGTAGCCGTCTTCCGTGGTGGGGCGCTGGACTCCTCGCATCTCGTCGCGTGCTTTGATGAGCTTCTCGTATTTGAGGACCTGCGCGTTGGGATGATCGATGACCTCGTTGTCCGAGGTCACCAACTCTTGCCAAGGGCCGCTGATCGGATCATTCGCAGGACGGACAGTTCTCCATGATCCCGCCCCAAATCCCATACGAATGCGGTACGTGAAGACCCATGTTACTGTCCCCCCACCGCTCGTGGTGTATATGCCGGTTGTGGTGCCGGATTGCCCGCCCGATTGCCCCCCCGACTGACTACCAGTGGTGACCGTATTGGTCGCGCCTGAGTTTGAGGTCACGCTCGTCTGCGCCAGCAGCGACGATGAGAGCGTGCAAACCAGCAGAATCCCGATGCGACGGTTCATAATCAACCCCATTCGTTTCCTGGACACCAAGGGAATCACGGCGAATCGACTAAAAAATGCTCCGCGATCGATTCATCAAGACCAAGCTCGATCGCGCGATCGAGCATCTCCGATGCCTTCTCGTATCGCCCTTCTGTTTGCATGATCATCGCAACCATAAACCAGCGCTGAGCGCTGGGTTCACGGTGCGCGTGCTTGACACATTTGACAAGAAACGTCCGGAGCGTAGCCGCGTCTATACCAAGAAAGTCCGGATCAAACGGCTCCGCACCAAGCTCGGGGCTGTTGAGATACACGGTGTACATCACATCAATCGCGAGATCGTAATCGAGCAAGATCCCCACCCCAAGCGCGAACTCACGCATGACCTCCCAGTCCTCAGGGTGATCGTTGAGGTATTGCATGTACCAGTAAATCCCGTACGGCGTATACGCGTTTATAAACGGCGTCGACTCGGCAAGCTCGTTCTCAAAAAACTCACAATCCGGATTGTCGCAGACATGTTGCCACCCATCATGGATCGGTGGACAGCCCTGCCCACGCATCCGAGCCCTCGCTCGCTTGAGACTGTCAAACTTCTCAAGCCGAGCGTTTGGGTGCCCGTAGGGATCAAGGTCAGAGGTCACAAGCTCTCGGTCAGAAGAGTTCAACTCGATAATCTCAGGCTTCTCAATGATCCACCCGACATTGCTATCCCAGTGATAATGCGAGCTAGTCCGAGTCCACTTCACGACATTGCCATCGGGAGTTAAATACTCTCCTGAGGTCGTTTCGTGATAGCCGGGCTGAGCATCAGCGTGGACAGCCATCAGCGGCAGCGCCGACAACATCAACATCCACAGTGTTCTGGCGCTCCACATCATCTGTCCCTTTCACGATCTCTACAGAACGATCCGTGTGCAAACCCGCCTCGGTTGCACCCGCATCCCTCGCATCACCTACAGTCTCGCATGAAAAGCGTCCGATTCCAAGCACTCCTGACCGTTTCCGCCCTTTTTTGCTCGCTGCCCCTCACCGGCTGCTCTGGGATCGGGTACGGCGGCACCGCTGGATCAAGCATCACGCGCGACTCGGCGGGACTGACATTCTCCGCTGAATACCCAACGCGCGCCTACACCTTCAACGATCGCAACACGGCTGATGTCTACCTCACGGACCTCTCGGACGCGGAACTCTCCGCGTTCTTCACTGAATCACGCGACTGGTCACAAATCACAGGCACCATCGCGCGTGTCCACCTGTTCCTGAGCCCTAAGCCGGGACGCACACCGATCGAACCGACCGCGGCGTCCGCGTCCATCCGATGGATCGTCATCACCAACGGCGAGATCGGGGTCTACGACGGCGCGGGATTCATGAGCCCCAGCGGTCGTGTCACCAAAGGATCGATCAACGGCTCGATCCGCAACGCGCCGCTGCGACTCACACGCAAAACACCAAGATTTGCTGATCCGCTCGTCACCCCTGAGATCGACATCAAGTTCGGCACCAAACTCGATGAGCAGAGCGCCAACGAACTCGCGGCACGCATTGAAGCGCTCGCCGCACGCGCTGAACCGATCGAATAAAAAACCCGCGAGCAAAGCTCGCGGGTCTTCGTGTCTTTCAATCAGTCCATCCGCTTACGGACAGCCCAGCCCGTACTGCGCGAGGAACTCGCTCACGTCGAGGAAGTTGAAGCTGCCGTCAGCGACCAGGTCCGCGCTCGCGTCTTGCGAGCCGTACGCGGAGAGGAACGCGGAGACGTCGAGGAAGTTCAGCGAGCCGTCTTCTTCAAAGTCCGCGACACAATCCGCACCACAGACCTGCGACGAGATCATGAATCCATCGATACCCGCTTCGACGAGCGAGTCCGCGCCCTCATCGGAGATCGTGACGCGCATCTTAAAGATCTGGGTTGGATCGACGTAGTCCGCGATGCGGTAGCGCTTGATCGCCCAGCCGTTGGTGTCGTCGATCTCGTCCACTGGGAACCAGCTGATCCCGACGTTGGGTGAGAACTCAACAATGAGACGCTCGTCCTCAGAGGTGTTGACCCAAGCCCAGAAGCTCACGACCGGATCATCAACAACTGTCACATCGTAGAAGTTCGAGATCGCTTGGGTGGTCCCGCCGTCGAGGTCTTCGAAGATCCCTCGTCCGGTGATGAAACACACACCCGATCCATCGGCGTCGAAGCTCGGTCCGCCGTTGTCGGTCGGATTGATCGGCGCTTGGCGCTCAAAGTTGCCAGCGGTCACGCCGCTGTCGATGGTGGTCCACCCCGCGGGATTCTGGAAGTCATCGACAACCGCAACAGTCTGGTCATCGAGCGCGATGGTCGAGAGTGGTCCTTCAGCGCCCGCTTCTGGGTACTGCGTGGTGTTTCCATCGGTATCGCTGATCTGGAAGTAGAAGAACAGATCAGTCCCGCACTCGACAGCTGGCAGCGGCGCTTCGTACGTCGTCGCGTTGACAAATGTCGAAGCGATGGGCTGGAATCCGGAGCCCGAATCCACGAACAAAGTCGGGGTCCCGATGATCGTGCGGTCGTGATCGTTGGAAATCACGAGTTGAACGAGATCACCACCGTTCGGTGAAACGAAGTCCGGCGCCGGAGTCACGTCCGCTTGGATTGTGCGCGGAGCAGCGATCCCCATCGGATTGGCGAGCGCGTTCTGCAATGCGGCGTTGAAGAGATTGCACCCATTGTTCCATCCGCCAGTGGTTCCGCATCCCGCGTTGGTGTGGATACCAATGGCTTGGTTGTTGTCGTCGTCGAGGATGACCGATCCGGAGTTGCCCCCAGTGGTGTCGGTCGTGTAGCGGACGACGTTGCCAGAGTATCCACGGAACGGACCTACGTGTGTTTTTTGCACGCCGTTCCAAGTTGGGGAGACGGGCGACGAGGTCGTTCCATACCCAGTGATACGGATCGGACGCCCATCGTTACTAATTGGTGATGTTGCGAGGTTGTGCGAGTCTCCCTGCGCCGCGAGCGGGGTCAATCCGGTATCGGTGTTGTCAAACACACCGAAGAAACCCCAGTCGTTCCCGAGCGTGATGCTTCCGGAAGTTGCTTGGACCGAAGAACCATCAAGCACATACTGATCCTGCGGCGGCGGATTCTGGTACCCACCCCCACCAGTCGAGAGCGGCACATTGAACTGCACCACATTGCCACCCGATGGGCTGCAGTGCGCTGCGGTAAGGAAGGTGCTGCCGTGGTCTGAGAACAACCACGCGGAACACCCGATCGGCATCAAGCGTGCATCGCGCGGATCACTCGAGAGCTCCCGATCATCGGTGCTAAAGCAAATCGACGCGGGACTGACTGAAGGCGATGCTTGCACGCCGCCAATAACAACACGATCGGTCTTGACCGAGTTTGGTGATGCCATGATTTCAACGCGCACCGCGTTGCCGTTGAAGTACGCCGTAGTGTTCCCCCACACCTGCAGCGCCTCAAAGTCGAGGTACTGCTCGTACCCATCGTGGAGCGAGGTCACGCGGATGTAGCTCTCGCGAGCGTCGCTGGTTGCTGACGCGAGATCAACCTGGTCGAACTCGATCCGCAACCAACCGGCGTCTTCAACACGAACCACTGTGGACCAGACCACCTCCTGGATCGCGTCGCGTCCTTCGAGTGTGCCGTGTGAAGTCTGACCGATGATTTCATTCGCGACGATCGCGCCTGAATCGATGTCCATCTCGATCTGACGGAAGTCCGCTTCGAGTCTCTCAACAGGGATGCTTTCAAGTGTTTGCCCAGTCGGCGCGGCAACAACCCCAGTCGCGACGCCGCAGAGCGTCACCAAAGCTGCAATAGAATGCATTGTCAATGTCCTCCTCGCCGACGAGAAAACGCCGGCGATCTACCTTCTCCAGAAAATTCAAGCACACCAGCAAGCCCACGTGGCTGATGTGGTCATGTCACAACGACTGATCACCCTACACGATCAGTGCGTCCGATACCAGATTGAATTTCAAGAGATACCAATAAGATCGGGATTTCAACACAGATACGGGACAAATACCCAATCATTCCCCGTACCAATCGTCGAGCGTTCGCTCGCACGCGCCGCGATACAGCGTCTTGAGGATCGTGTCGCTCAGCGCGTGCCCGTGGAGTGCTGGAGCACTGAGCTCGTTGTAGGCCTCTGGATCGCACATCGCCAGATCCGGATCCGCGATGTTGGACTCGCCTCGATACTCAGTCTCGTACATCGTCCGCAGCGCCCAGTATCTCGATGCATAGAGCTCGAACGCCTCGTCTTCGCTGCTCGCGAGCTGATTGCCAAACTCGGGACTGTCGGGATCGGTCGAGATCAGGTGCTGATCGTGCGTCACGATGTCGGAACCAAAGACGACACGCCCCTCGAAGCGTTCAAGGAATCCCACGAGTTCATCCGTCGACTGTTTCGAGAGCTCGCGGATCATCCACTTGGTCGCGCTGGTATCGATGACCAGATCCGGATGACGCTCGAGCAGCTGCGACAGGAATCCGAGGTCCTCCGGACTCCCTCCCATGTGCGCTCCTAAACAGCGCATCCCGGTTTTGTCGAGCAATCGGTGCAGGGATTCGTACTGATCGCGTTTCGTGCCGTAGACGGATGCGTCCTTGTACATCGTCGAGAACCACGTGTCGGGATCCGCGACGTGCACCATCAGGTTCATCCCAAGCTCTTTGGCGCGCTGCGCGATCTTGAGCTTCCAAGGCGAATCAAACGGCACGATCTCCTCAGTCGGTAAACCAATCGCGCCGGCGTAATCCCGCAATCGCGGCGCCCCCCAGAACTTGACCATCCGCGCCCCAAGCGCGTGCCACTTCTCGAGATTCTCTAGGAACCCCTCAGTATGCGCCCACTTGCGATCCTCGTGCATGTACTCCGGGATTGCGACGAAACGGATCCGGTCCCCCATCACTTCCTTGACCTTCTCTGCGTTCGCGAGTTGGGTCTGTGAGTACACGCGCTCGATGCCATAGAGATCGCAGACTTCTTTGTAGACCTTCGCGGCGTGCTCGCCGTTGATGTGCGCGTGACCATCGATGATCGGCACGATCGGCTTCCCGAGACGCTCGGCTTCTGCTCGATAATCAAGCCCGAGACGATTGGCCGCGGTGATCTGGGTTTGCTCGCTCATCGGTCTATCCTCCTCGATACCATCGCCGCTGACGGGCCACTTCGGCTCAAGCATAGACCCAACCGAACGGTTAGTTATTCCACGGATGAACGATCCATCCCCCAAATCAGTCAAGAAACTCCACATCGCGCTGGCGCACGATTGGCTCGTCGCCCGCAGAGGAGGGGAGCTCGTCCTCGACGCGATCGCGACGCATCTGATCAAGCAGGGGCACACCATCACCAACCTTTACACCATGTTTGATTCGGGGAACCCCATCACTCCCGCGATCGATGTGCTGCCGAAAGCAACCTCATCACTCAACCATCTTCCAAGCACACTCCGGCGTTGGTTGCTCCCGATGTATCCTCGTGCCGTCGAGCAGCTGAGCGCTCGGCTCGCGCGCGATCACGACACACAACCAATCGATCTGCTCATCTCGACCTCATCCTCAGCGATCAAATCACTCCAAGCCCCCAAGGGCGTCCCCCACATCTGTTACTGCCACGCGCCGGCGCGATACCTGTGGTCCCAGTCCGACCAGTACACCTCACAGCGTGGATTCAAGTCGCGTCTCCGAGCCGCGGGTCTTGACCATTTCGGAGACTCGCTCCGACAGTGGGACAAACGCACCGCATCCAACGTCTCGCAGTACATCGCGAACTCCACCTTCATCGCAAGCGAGATCCGATCGACGTACGAGCGCGATGCGGTGGTTATTCATCCGCCGATCCGCACCGACTACTTCACTCCAGACGCGACCCCTCGCAACGATCGTCTGCTCTATGTCGGCGCGCTCGAACCCTACAAGCGAGTCGATCTTGCGATCGACGCCGCGGGATTGCTCGGACTCCCGATCGATATCGTGGGGACCGGATCGCACGCACCAACACCCAGCAATCCAGCCCACAACAGCGCCGCGACCTTCCACGGCTATCTTCCCGATACTGCGATTCGAACACTCTTTCAGAGCTGCAAAGCACTCATCCAGCCACAGGTCGAGGATTTCGGGATGACCGCCGTCGAAGCGCAATCCTGCGGCTGTCCAGTCATCGCACGACGCGCCGGAGGAGCCCTCGACTCCATCATCGAAACCAAAACCGGACGATTCTTCGACCACCCCGATCCCGAAGAACTCGCAGGCGCGATCGACAAGCTCAGCAGCTCCCCATGCGATCCAGAAGATTGCCGAAGAAACGCGCTGCGATTCTCGCTCGATACCTTTGAGCAGAAGCTCGACGCCGTGATCGACTTTGTGCTTTTTTAATCGTGTGCGTGCTTAATCGAGGTCCTCAGAAACCTCGCGCGCGATCTCGACCGATTCGCCCTCGTGCTTGATCCCGACGACCGATCCCACAAAGAACTCGTACGCGTTCTCGATGTCCACTCGGCGAAGCACCTCGCAGTCGATCCACGTTCGGCACTGAGGAAGCAGCGGACTCCCAGTCACCAGCGTCTCGCTCGCGAGCGTGTCGAAGGGGTCCGATCCCTCGACGTAGATCGCCGAGTCCGCGCCGTTGAGGCGTTCCCCGAATCGGCGCGTGATGAACTTGTCATCGTCGTCGATGAATCCGATCGCAAAGGAACGCGAGTCTCTAATGAGCGGGTCAATCTCGTGTCCTTTGCGGACCGAGATCCCGATGAGGAGCGGGTCTTGCATGAGCCACTGGACAGACTCGACGAGGATGCCCGATCGTGAGCCGTCGTAGCACGAGGTCATGAGATAACGGCCGCGCTCGATACGAGCGATCGCGCCGTCGATGACCTGTTGCTGTGCCGAGTCCAAATGACCCTCCTACCACGATTTCGAGCGCCGGATCCACTTGGATCATGCTCCCACTTGAAATCGTCCTCATTCACAGAGGACTTCGCGCAGTTCTCATAATTTCGATCCCAAAGAGCAATCAGGATCGGTGCAGATGCAAAAGCTCCATATATAGGGGCTTATGCGCCGGATCGCGTTCGTGTTCATCTGTGTTTGGCGATATCGCTGTCCACATTCAATCCCCAAAATGGACAACTGTGGGTTCAGTGGGTTGCGTTGTGGGTCGAAGTGGGACATAATCCCATACATGACCACCACCGAGGCCCCAATCCGTGCCATTCACCGGACAAGCCAATGCGACGATCGACGCCAAAACTCGGCTGGCGATCCCTGCAAAGTTCCGGAATCGCTGGGATCCCAACCAGGACGGCGCGACATGGTTCTGCATTCCATGGCCTCAGACCAAAACACTTCGGCTCTACACCCACTCGATGTTCAACGAGCTCTATTCCGCGAGCCGGAGAACACCGAGTCTGACACCATCTCCGGACCAGTCCGAGCTGGATGCGATTCTGTTCTCAGCGGCCGAGGAAGTGGATGTGGATGCGAACCACCGTATCCGTTTGCCCGCATGGCAGGTCGAGACGCTGTCGCTCCCACGCGACATCGTCGTGATCGGTGCGGGGGATCGCTTGGAGATCAGAGACCGAGAATCCTGGCAAGCGTCGTTCAACGACAAACTCGCGCGTATGCACGAGATCGCGGAGAAACTCAGCTCACTCCAATCGGGGGAATGAATCACGCCTGAGGGTTCACAGACGAACCCGATGGCACAAGCGTCGACGAGATGATCTTGCCTGCTCTGATCGTCGAGACAACCGGACCGAGTCGAGGGGCGTGAGGTTTGTGCGACCTTGCCCCACCAAGGACGGGATCGAAGCGCAAGGAAGCGCATCGGTCAGGGACACACCCCGGCAGGGGTCGCACCCAAGACTCGGAACCAAAATCGCCCTCCCGACCACCACCGGGAGGGCTTTTCAATTCATGACTTCTTGTATCACGGACTCCGACGTGTCACGGCCGCGAGAGCATCTGTGGATAATCGATGCCTTGCAATCCACCCAACGTCCAGCGGTAACGCATGTTGAGCAGCGTTGGGTCTTCCAAACCACCAAGCGGCACTGGGAAGGTATCGAGCGGCACATAAGTCTGCTCCCACACTAACTTGTCACGATTCAGGTAGTCCTCAGGACTCACCGAGCTCGCGGCAAGACCGCTCATCGCGGTGTTGATCGAGCCATCAAACATCAGCTTTGCAGGCTGCGCATGGTCGTATGCGAAGTACGGCGATCCAGCTTGCTCACGATCGAACTCTTCATGCATCCAGACCTTCGCTGATGAGAAGCGGACCTCATGGAATCGGCGATCGCCGATGTTTGGAAACGGTTTGAGGATACGAAACAGATGTGGTGTATCAGGTATCGGGGTGTATTGATTCCCAAAGTCTTGCTGCCACGCATGCGGCACGACTTGATAGCTCGAAGCGAATGGCCAGAGCTGCCGAATCTCTGTCAACCCCCAAGTAGTGTCGCTGTCATATCCAGGTTCATCAGGAACACCTTCTCCATATGGGACTTGAGATGGTTCGTCCCTGTAGTCTAATGGATGTTGTTGCCAATAAAGCTGATTTGCATCTGATGAGTCAGCCCACATCGCATCAGTAACATTCCCACTCAAGTAATCAGCCAAAACCAAGTGAGAATACCGTCGGTGCATCAATCGCTGAACAGGTCCGAGTATTTTGTATCGCCCTGAGAGTCGCCCTGTCGCTCGAAACAGAATGTTTTGAACTTGACGGGAAGCAGCCTGTTGATCAGTTGATGCCAACTTCTCTTTGCCGGTGGACAAATCAATATACGGCCCAGCTCTCCACGTAAAAGTAAAGATCCGATCGTCATGATCCAATCCATACATCGCTCCTACCTGTCCGATCGTCGCAAGGTTCCCCTCGCTGCTCATCCCTCTCGCTTGCGATCGAGTGTGGCTCAGCGCCGGCGCCAGTACAGCACCCACACTCGCAGATATCGCGAGAATGACCGCGAGTTCAATCAGCGAAAAGCCCTTCGGGAATCGTGGAAGATTGTGTGTCATTGATAACCCTCAATATGGATGATGGATCTAAATAGCCCACACCCAATATATCAGGTATCAATGACGACACAAGGCAATTCATTACGGCCGCGAGAGCATCTGCGGATAGTCGATACCCTGCAATCCGCCGAGCGTCCAGCGGTATCGCATGTTCAAGAGCGTAGGATCTTCTAAACCGCCGAGTGGCACCGGGAACGTATCGAGCGGGACATAGGTCTGCTCCCACACGAACTTGTCGCGATTCAGGTAGTCCTCAGGACTCACCGAACTCGCGGCGAGCCCGCTCATTGCCGTGTTGATCGAGCCGTCGAACATCAGCTTCGCGGGCTGCGCGTGGTCGTATGCGAAATACGGCGTTCCCGCTTGCTCGCGATCGAACTCCTCATGCATCCACACCTTCGCTGATGGGAAGCGGACCTCGTGGAAACGACGATCACCGAGCTGTGGAGCGAACGTATTCGATACTCGTGCGAAGAGCTGTGGAGTGCTCGCATGAGGAGCATACTGAGCGAAGCTGTAAACTTGCTGCCATGCGTGTGGGACTGTCTGGTAGCTCGATGCAAACGCCCATTTCTGTACAATTGCAACTGAATCCCAGCTCCCATCATCATCATAACCCGCTTGATCTGGGATGCCATTTCCGTATGGGAACGAGTTGTCATCTTCGAGATACTCGAGTGGGTTCGCTTGCCAGTGCAGCAGATTGGCATCCGCAGGATCTGCCCACATCGGATCTGAGACATTTCCCCCAAGGTAATCTGCTAGCACGAGATGAGAGTACTGGCGATGCATAACGCGTTGACTTGGTATGAGTAATCTACTGTCGCCGAAGAGTCGCCCTGTAGCTCTTTGAAGTATGTTCGTTGATTGCATCGCAGCAGCTTCAGTATCAGTAGGCGGGTAAATCACTTTCCCATTTCTTAGATTGATGTACCCCTCCCCCGCTTGCCATGTATATGTAAAGATCCGATCATCATTGTCTAAGCCGTACATCGCACCGATCTGACCGATCGTTGCGAGGTTGCCCTCGCTGCTCATCCCTCGCGCTTGTGATCGGCTGTGACTGAGCGCCGGCGTGAGCACCGCTCCCACGCTCACAGAAATCGCCAGAATGATCGCGAGCTCGATGAGCGAGAAGCCCGTCGAGTGCCGTCGTAAATTATCTTTCATTGGTAGAACCTCAGGTAAATTATAAATGTAACCACAATGTCCGACCTGATTTTATCAGATTGACCACATCACACAAGCGTACTTTCAACGAATTACGTCTCTAATTTAAATCTATCGCCGACGGATCCGGTCGTTGAGACGGACGTAGTCCACCCCGCGCAGCCCTCTGAGCGTCCAGCGGTACCGCATGTTCAGGTCTGTCTGATCCCCAAGCCCTCCCAGCGGGATCGGGAAGGTGTCGATCGGGACGTAGTGCTGGGTCCAGATGTCGCTGCCCCCAAACGAGTATTCCGCAGGACTGACCGAGGGCATCGCCTCGCCGCTGGTCATGGTGTTGATTGATCCATCGAACATGAGTTTTTCTGGAGCCGCGTGGTCGTACGCGAAGTAGGGGTTCGCGAGCTGATCGTGATCGAACTCGGAATACATCCAGACTTTATTGGATGGGAACGCGACCTCTGGGAAGTAGCGTTCACCAAGCTGGGGCTGCCCTCCCACAGTCTGCAGCAGGTGAGGCGTATCAGAGATCGGCGCATACGTCGGCGCGGTATCGGGCATCCATGAGTGCGGGACAGTCTGGAAGCTTGATCCGAAGTGCCAGAGCTGGAGGATTGCGCTGCTGCCGCCTCCTGGAGGCGAAGAGTATCCTGGAGGAACCGATCCCTGACCGCCTGGGACGATCGAGAAGTTCAGCTGGTTCTGCTGCCAGACGAGCTGGTTGTAGTCATCCGGATGCGCCCAGATGGGTTCTCCGACATTCCCCATGTAGTCCGCGAGGACGAGGTGCGAGTAACGCCGATGCACGAGAATCGAGCTGGGGAGCAAGATGCGCCGTGGGCCCGTCAGTCGTCCTGTCGCGCGATAGAGGATATCGCGGACCTGCATCGCCGCGGCTTCGACATCATTATTCGCAAACCGAGAATTACCAGTAGCTAAATCAATGTAGCTATTCCCGCCGGTCCATGTGATGTTCGCGATCCGATTGTCATTGTCGATCGCGTACATCCCCCCCGCTTGACCGATCATCGCGAGGTTACCCTCAGCGGACATCCCACGCGCCTGTGAGCGCAGGTGACCCAGCGCCGGCGCGAGCGTCGCGGTGACACTCGCGCTGATCGTAATCAAGGTGAACAACTCAATCAGCGAGAAACCTCGTGCTTTGGAATGAATCATGATGTCCTTTATGATCTGTCTGCAGAATATGTATTCGTTCGATCAGATCGTATCAGATTCAGCCCATTGCACAAGCAAAAACTCGTTATGGCCTCGACAGTACCTGCGGATAATCCAGCCCCGAGAGCCCTCCTGAGGTCCAGCGATAACGATGAATCAGTTTGTTCCCACTCCCGAGCCCTTCGAGCGGTGCCGGGAACTTGTCGAGCGGCAGATATTGCTGGTAGTACACATCGTGCTCGAAGTTTTCTTTGTCGTGCAGTTCATACGCTGGGTCGACGCCCGGACGCGCCAGCCCGGTCATTGCGGTATTGATCGATCCATCAAACATCAGCTTCGCGGGCGCTGCTTGATCGTACATGAAATACGGCGTTCCTTGTTGCTCACGATCAAACTCCTCGAACATGAACACCTTCGCTGACGGGAATCGGACCTCACTCGTGTAGCGTTGCGCTACATTGGTCCCTCCAATAGGACCACCTGTGATATACAGATGCGGCGATTCGTATCGTGGTGAATACGTGGCAAAGTCATCGAAGAGCCACGCGCTATTTGATTGCTGGTAGCTCGATCCATAGGTCCAGAACTGACGCACGGCACGATCGTCCCATCCAACACTCGAATCGTATCCATCGCCCGGATAGCCGTTACCGTAAGGAATGGTGTTGTCGTCTTCGAGATACTCCAGCGGGTTTGCTTGCCAACTCAACTGTTGTGCGTCTGCGGGGTCAACCCAGAGCGGATCGGAAACATTGCCTCCCAGATAATCCGCGAGCACGAGGTGCGAGTATCGGCGGTGCATCAATCGCTCGAGCGGAGCGAAGAGTCTTCCCTCGCCGTTGATCCGTCCTGTGTGTCTCCAGAGGATGTCCCGCGCTTGGTACGACGCGGCTTGGATGTCACTCGCCGGGACGATCATGTTCCCGGAGCGGATATTGAGCTGAGGCACTCCAGCGCGCCAGGTGTAGGTAAAGATCCGATCCCCGTTGTCGAGCGCGTACATCCCCGAACCCTGACCGATGGTGAGCAAGTTCCCCTCGCTGGTCATCCCCTGCATGCTCGATCGCACCCTGCTGAGCGACGGCGCCAAAACAGCACTGGCGCTAGCAACAACCGCAAGCACGGCGGTGAGTTCAATCAATGAAAACGCGCGTGAAGCTTCCTTCTTCATTTGGTGTCCCTTCTCAATTCATAATTAATAAGTCCCTACGACGCATGCGCTGTGCAACGCATCCGTTGCAATATCCGTCCCATATTGCATCCGGATGCAATCAATGAACATGTTCGTGTCTAATAAGGGGTTCAACCGTGTCAGGACGAGCTCAAACGCCTTTTCATCGCTCTGCGCAATCCCCAATCGGCAATTCCTGGGAACGCGACGCTCGCGCCCAGCGCCAGCCGAACAGGCAGACTCGTCCAGACCTCGCCTCTGGGCTTTCCGAGACACTTGACGATCGCGCGTGCGACGCGCTCAGGTGACTGCATGAACCGCTCGCTCGATCCCGCGAGTTCTAGGTCCCCCCCAGATCTTTTCGCGGCTTCACCAAAGAACTCCGTTTTGGTCCCGATCGGATGCACGCTCGATACATGTACCCCAGTCCCGAGCAGTTCCAGACGCATCGCTCGACAGAAATGATCCTGCGCTGCTTTGGTGGCGCAGTAGGTGCCGTAGTGCGGGAGTCCGATCTTGCTCAAACAACTCGCGACCATCATCGCGTGCCCGCTCCCTTGGGATTTGAAGATCTCAATAGCCGGCTGCACAAGTCGCATCGATCCGAAGAAGTTGGTCTCGAACATCGCTCGGATGTCTTCCTGCGATGTGGAATGACTCGCTTGCTCGCTCCCATACCCCGCATTGGCGAGCACGGCGTAGATGCTTCCGAACCGTTCAACGCACGACTCAATCGCGCGCGAGCAATCATCGTCTGAGTCCACCGATCCGACGATCACGTGCGATCGGTCTTCCCCGATCTGCTTGGAGAGCGACTGAAGACGATCCTCGCGTCGCGCCATGAGCGCGACATTCATCCCGGCGCGGGCGCACGCGATCGCGGTCGCTGCTCCGATTCCCGAAGACGCGCCGCTGATCAGGATGGGTTTGTTGGTGAGATCGATCATCAGATGATCGCACGTACGGGTTCAGAGTTAGTCTGCATTTGGATCGAGGGTGTCTGCGGCGGAGCTGATGTCCTTGCCGATGCCTCGGACTGTGTTGCATGCACTGAGCGCGAGGATGCCTCCAGCAAAGAGGATCGCGGCCAGAACCTTTGCGGTGTCTCGTAGTGTCGAACGTTTCATCCGATTGCTCCGTCGTTGCCGTCCGTTGTGCCCGCGCGTTCCGTAGAGCGGGCTCCGATCCAGCGGAGTTCATCCATACCCCAAGCTATCGACCAGATCGCATAAAACGCTGCACCGATCGCACAAATCACCAGCACGCGGACCGCTTGGTGCGACCACTGCGCTGGGAGCGCCCAGAACTCGCTGACCCCAAAGATCACCCCCCCCATCAGGGAAGATCCGACAATCACCAGCACATACGGCCGAATCGAATCCAACCTCAAACTATTACCAACACTTGATTTACGCCTAGATACCGTCGCGAGCCACATCATCTGCAGGATCGCGCAGATCGCGGTGGACCACGCGAGTCCCGCTTCCTTGAGCCACCAGATCAGGACCAGATTCAGCGAGATGTTCACCCCCACCATCATCAGCGCGATTCGCATCGGGGTGCGTGTATCTCCCTGCGCGTAGAACGCACGCGTGTAGAGCTGGTTGAGGGAGTACGCCCAAACCGCGACGCTGTATCCGATCAACACGGCCGACGCTCTCGCGACGCCTTTTTGCGAGAAGCCTTCCCCGAAACCCGAATACAGCACCTGGATCAACGGCCCCCCCACCACCAGCAGCCCGATGCTCGCCGGGACTCCGATGTAGAGACTCAACCGAACGCCCCGCCGGAGCATGATCCCGAACCGCTCGGGATTGTTCGCGACGCGTGAGAGTGCCGGGAATGCCGCGGTCGCGACCGCGATCCCGAACACACCGAGCGGGAACTGGTACAGACGCTGCGCGTAAAACAGCACCGCGTTGGACGATTCATCAAGCGGATAGTCCCGTCCCAGGAACGTCGGACCGATCCAGTTGGGGTACATCGCGATGAGCGTGTCTACAAACGCGTTGAGCTGCAGCGTCCCCAATCCGATCATCACTGGGATCATTCTTCGCAGCATCGCGCGTGCTTCATCGCGAGCGGCTCCGACGCCTCGAGTCCAGCGGACCTTCCCACGCAGCGCCCAGATTGACCAGAGCACCTGCAGCACTGCAGAGAGCACCGCCGCGATCCCGATCAGGTACGCCCACATCGCGGCGTCCGCATCATCCACAAAGAAGTACGGCACCGAGGCGCCGATGATGCAGATGTTCAGCAGGATCGGAGCCGCGGCCCACGGTCCAAACTTGTTGTGACTCTGGAGCATCCCACCCAATATCGCGGCGATGCAGATCATCGGCATGAACGGGAGCATCACCATCACAAGCTTGAGTGAGTACGCACGATCCGGATTGTCCGCGGACATTAGGACGGCACCAAGCAGCGCCAGCTCGATGATGACCGTGATGATCCCGGTCACCATCGCAAGCAATCCGATCGTCAGCGAAGCGAACGCGTCCGCTTTGCTCGGATCATCGTCGGCCATCCGTGTGTACTCAGGGATGAACGCCGCGGAGAGCGCCCCTTCCCCAAACAACCTCCGGAACATGTTGGGGATCGCGAACGCCGCCGCGAATGCGGAGCCCACCGCGGTATCTCCGAAGACACGCACGGTGACCAGATCGCGCGTCAATCCGAATACGCGCGAGATGAGTGTCAATCCCGCGACGGTGCGGGTGTTCTTGCCGAGCGCGTTGTGATCTGATCGGGAGTCCACTGGTTTCAAGATCGGGTATCGGGGGTAGTCGGGGCCACTCATTCAGGAGCGGATTGGGGATCGGTTGCGGGATCATGCTGTGGTTCGATCATGCAGCGCTTCCCATTCTTCCAGTACCAGAAGAGGAACAGCACGAAACCTGCAAGAGCCGCCCCGCTCATATCCGCGGCTACATCGAGCCAATCAAACACACGACGAAACAGGGGTTGCGTGAGTTCATCGAATGCACCGAATCCCATCCCGATGAGCCCCACATAGAGCGCCCTTCGACGCACGCAGGTCTTTGATCGGACCCAGCCTGTCATCCCCAGCAGCAGTGTCCACAAACCGAACGCGCCCAGATGAATCAAAAGATCAGTCCGGCTGAACGGCCCCTTGACCGCGAGTCCCGGCCAGTGCGTCGCGGTGAGCAGCGTCATGGTGTAGACCACAAACGCGATCCGGAACAAGAACGTCACAATCGGCGCCGGCATGGATTACTCGCTCTTGACGGGAGCCGACTGCGATGAACCACGCAGCACGTTGATCTCCGCTTCGCTCAGTTCCGTGTTGACTTCTGAAGCTTTGAGCGTCTCAAGCGCGCGATCCCATTCCGCGACGACCGAGGTTCCCAGCGCCTCGTAGTCCTGAGCGCCTGGCGCGCTTGGTTCGTACTGGAAGATCGTCTGTCCAAAGCTCGGACACTCCGCGAGCTTGATGTTTCTCCGGATCGGCGGGCGATATACACGCGCACTTGCCCACGCACTCCCGGTCTCGCGTCCGGACTCGAAGAACCGCTCCAGATCCGCGACGACCTCGCGTGAGTGCGTGGTCTGCTGCTCGTGCATGCACAAGACCACGCCCGCGACGCGGAGCTGTGGATTGACCTGCTGACGCACCAAACCCACGGTTTCAAGGAGCTTGCTGACGCCTTGAAGCGCCAGGAAGTGTGCCTGCATCGGGATGAGGACTTCGCTCGCTGATGCGAGCGCGTTGAGCGTGAGCAGCCCCAGCGCTGGAGGACAATCAAAGAGTACAAACTCGTGATCCGTGTCCCGCATCGACAGCGCCTTGGCGAGTCGATTGTTTCGATCTGTTTCCGACGAGAGTTCGGTCTCGACCGCCGCCAGATCGGTCTCTGCTGGGATCAGATCGAGGTTGTCGTCGATGTGACGCATGCATCCAGCGATGCCATGCTCAGGTTCCAGGAGCAGGTCGTAGACCGTTGGGTCATCATCGGATTCAACCCCAACATGGAGCGTCGCGTGTGCTTGTGGATCGAGATCGACCAGCAGCACCTTGCGTCCCTGCCGAGCAATCGACGCGGCGAGGTTCACAGCGGTCGTGGTCTTCCCGACGCCGCCCTTCTGGTTCATCAGCGCGATGGTGCGCACGGGATGCTCAAACTTCTGGTCCATAGCAGGAGTATACCAGAACGACCGCACCCAAAGGGGTCTCCACTACCCCGAATCGGCTATTGGATGGTCAAATCCACGGGCAAGCGGACCGTCACAGGCTGCAAACACTGCTCAGCGTTGCATGTCTGGAACGTGATCCCAAGCACAGGATCGCCGGGAGTTGGTCCGATGCCTTCGGCTTTCTCGATCGCGACCTCGAACACGATGCGTCCGTGATGGATCATGATCTGCTGATCTCCTTTCCCGAACGCTTCGCCCTCCGGATACTCCGCGTAGACCGCGACTCCCTGCCCCTCCATCAGACCCACGCGGAGGGGGATGAGCGATCGAGCCGCCTCTGAGGACCCCGGATCTCCCGCGATGATGTGGAAGGGTTCCTCGATCTCCAGCGCCACGGAGAATGAAGCCGGATGATCGTCCTTGACGACCACATTGTCCTCCGACACATACACCGCGACGGGATTGGCTGGTCTTGGTGCTTCGGTCGAGGCGCCCGCAAACTCGTACGCGCCGCCGACACGCTCGCGCTGCGTCATCAGTTCGATCAATGCCCGAGTCGAGTTGGCCACGCTGATGGGATTGTTCGCGATCGAGGACGAAACACCCTGCAGATTCTGGATCGCCCACTCGATCCAGCGATCCTCCCCAGAGATCCGGACCATCCGCGCGTTGTTGAGCGCGATCACACCCACCCCCGATGGGGTCGCGCCGTCATGGAGTGAGCGGGGACGGATGAACAGGTCCTTCCGATCGCTCCGCGTGTCGTGGTACACGCCTGGACTCGACTCGAAGTGTTTCCGCGTGGTGATGAACAGCCGCTCGATCGGGGTCCAGAGCGTGTCGTCGTTCTCAGCGATCGCGAGATCCATCATTGCAGAGAGCAACAACGCATGGTCCTCAAGACCCGCTTCGATGGTGCTCTGGTGCGCTCTCCAAGACCTGGCAAGCTCGCCATCCGGAGTCCGCAGCGTCTTGAGCATGAAATCCACAGCATGACGTGCGGCTTCGATGTACTCCCGCTCATCAAGCACCACCCCCGCTCTCGTCAACCCCGACACGAGCATCGCGTTCCACGCGCCCACGACCTTGTCATCAACACTCGGCTGATCGCGCTTCGATCGCGCTTCATACAGCAACCCGTTCACGCGATCGAGCTGTTCATGGAACGCATCGACCGTCATCCCCAGATCAGTCGCGACGAACTCGGGACGCTTGTCGAGCCTGAGCACATTGCTCGCGGGTTCGTTGGGATGGTGCGGGTCTTTGAAGTTGGTTCCCGCGTCGAGGCCGTAGACCCGGATCGCGAACTCCGCGTCATCCGCATCGAGCACTTCTTGGATCTGCTGCGTGTTCCAGAGGTAGTTCTGTCCCTCGCGATGGTTTACCTCTGCGTCCTGAGCACTGTAAAAACCGGTTGTCCCCGGATCGGTGCTCGGATCACGCATCTCGCTGAGCACATACTCCGCGGTCCGTCTCGCGATCCGCTTATAGAACACATCGTCGTA
Source organism: Phycisphaerales bacterium (assembly GCA_965250055.1). Taxonomy (GTDB): domain Bacteria; phylum Planctomycetota; class Phycisphaerae; order Phycisphaerales; family UBA1924; genus UBA1924. The sequence continues at coordinate 1,830,316 of OZ252285.1, forward strand.
CTCCTCCGCGGCACGCGCGTACAGATGCAGCAGCTGACCGTTGTCGTAGAGCATCTTCTCAAAGTGAGGCACCAACCAGAACTCATCGACGCTGTAGCGATGGAACCCGCCCCCGACCTGATCGAAGATGCCTCCGATCCCCATGCGATCGAGCGTCTGCTTCACGCTCTGATCAATCGCGGCTTTCGTGTCCTCATCCACAATCGATCGCGCATCGAGCAGCAGCTCCATGAACACGGGCTGCGGGAACTTGGGCGCTCCGCCGAACCCGCCGTTGACGCGATCGAACATCCGCAGCAATCCCGACACCGCGGCTTGGATGTGCTTGATCCCGACCTGGACCGGCTGCTGCGACACACCCACCTGCTCAGCGACTGCGCCTGCGAGCGCGTCGCTCTGCTCGATGACCTCATCGCGTTTGTCCTTGTACGCTTGCGACAACGACTGGAGTACCTGCGGGAATGAAGGGCGGTTGTACATCGGTTCGGGAGGGAAGTATGTTCCGCACCAGAAGGGCTTGCGCTTCTCAGGTTCAAGGAACACCGACATGGGCCACCCCCCAGAGCCGGTCATGATGGTGGTCGCGGCCATATACAGCTCGTCGATTTCGGGATGCTCCTCGCGATCAAGCTTGATGCAGACGAAGTGCTCGTTCATGATCTTCGCGATCGCCTCGTTCTCGAACGACTCACGCTCCATGACATGACACCAGTAGCAGGTCGAGTACCCAATCGACAAAAACACCGGCACATCGCGCTCCCGCGCTTCAGCGAACGCCTCGTCGGACCACATCCGCCAGTTCACCGGATTGTGCGCGTGCTGGAGCAGATACGGCGAGGTCGAGTTGATCAGCTCGTTGGTGAATTTGTGGTCAGTTGTCGTGGGTGTAGCGTCCATTGGGAGAGTGTAGGGCTCGATCGCACAGACTCTACAGCGAAACTACTTCAGATCCACGCGATCGATCTCTCGGAACAATGCCGCCGCGATGGTGTGGCCGTGCTGGAAGATCTCGTTCCCGACCGGTCCGATCTCCCCGGCTGCGAAGAACCCCGCGAGCGGGATGCCGGTATCGGGCGCGTTGAGCTCTCGGCCCGCTTTCGCGAGCTTCGCGCCGTCGACCGGAAGCTCGAACGCATGACGGATCGCGCGAGCATCATGCGCCGGCTGACCAAAGAACTCCTGCGTACGTCCAGTACAGGAGACCACCAACGCCCCGCTTGGTCGGTCGTAGAGGCGCTGCGCATCGAGCAGCAGCGAGAGGTCCTCGTGCGCCGTCTGCGCATCGTGCAGATGGGGCTGGATCGTCTGACCAGCGCTGACGAGGTCCGCGATCGCGAGCGATCCGGATTCTTCATCTCCTCCGAGGATGTTGCGGATCAGGAAGTCGCCGCGCCCGAAGCGTGCTTTGTGTTCGTTGATCACGCGTCCGATCAGGAGCCCCTCCTCGAGCAACTCGCGATCCTCGTCCCCGATCCCTTGAAGGGACTCACGGATCGCTTCGATCGCGGGAATGCCCCCAAGCTCAAGGATCAGATTCCCGCGTGCTTTGGTCACCACCATCGGCTGACCGATGGGTCGGCACCCCTGCGAGATGATCGTGTCGATCTGGACGTCACCAGAAAGCGTGATCCCCATCGCGCCGTGGTTGCTGAGCTTGCCGTTGATGAACAGCGTGTTCCCTCCTGGGACAGTCCCTCCCGACGCCATCCCTCCCAGGATCGTGCCGATGCGTTGCAGCTGACCCTGCGGATCGGTGTACGCGACACGCGACGCCGAGAGCGTTGGGACGAGGTTCACCAGCGGCACAGAGAAGGGATCAGCGAAGAAGAACGAAGCCGCCATCGAATCCGAGGCGCCAATCGTCTCGCTGATCTTCGCGGCTCGATCCGCTGGATCCATCGGACCCCACGTCGCGTCGAGCGTATACGGATGCAGCTCAACCCCAGGCAGATTCATCGCGAGCAGCGAAATCCCAGGTCCCTCAACGATCTCCGTGTCGTTGCCCATGATCCCAGCCGCGGAGACGATCAGCATGTGTTTGGGCGACAGCGAACCACGGATCGCATCAGCGATCATCCCTACGCGCTGCGCAAAGCTCGGCGTCACAAACCCAATCACCAGATCCGCTGGCGCGCGGACGTGCGCCTTGACGCGCTCAGACGCATCGATCGCCGCGTTCACGGGATCGGGGAACGTAGACAACCCAGACCCGATCGCGATGCCCTGCCCAGCGCTGTGATCGGAGCGGTTCTTGCTCCCGTGCTCGGAGTTGGGATCGGGATCAGGGGTGGGCGATTCGTTGGTCATTGTGCGTTCAGGTTTACTGACCAGGCATCAGCTCGATCTTGGTCGGACTGAGCACCGTCAGCGCCAGCGCGTCATCGTGGACCGGATCACCGATCACGCCGACCACGCTGCCGAGGTAGCGCCGGAGGTCCTGATCGGGTTTGGGTGCGATGTACCCGACCGTGCGATCAACGCCTGTGATCGGATCGGGAATACGCACGCGATAGAGCAAAGGCAGGTGCTCGCCCGTGTAGACCCCTGAGAGCATCAAACGTCCCACCATGTTGTACACACGCGAGTCGTTCCAGCGTTCGATCTTCTGATTGAGCTCGATCTGCTGCGAATCCGCGACCGCGAGTGCTTGTGCAATAGCGCGGCGTTGATCACGCGTCTCGATACGGATGTTGATCCACTCGATCCGCTGCTCCAACGGCCCGATCGCGGGATCGTCCGCATCCGCGGCATCTCGTGCTCGAGTGAACTCCGCGAGCAGCTCCGGGAGCGCCTCGTCGAGCTGCTCGCGAGGCATCGAACGTGCCTTGGTGAACGAGGCTTCGAGTGCTTCGAGCCCCGATACCGTCAAACCAGATCCAGCTGGACGCGTGGTCTTTTCTGGAGAGATCTCGCGCGGCGTCTCGCGAACTTCCGGGATCGTGTTCTGGATCTCGACCGGATCATCATCCGGCTCGATCTCTGGAGTTGATTCAGGGATCACCTGTTCTTCGCGCAGATCAATCACAGGCTCAGGATCAGTCACCTCCTCGGAAGCGACCTCTCCCGCTGACTCTTGAACTTCATTGACGGCCTCTTCAGCAGCTCCAGTCTCTGACGATCCGGGACCAGCCGCGAGCGGGGATTGACCAGTGGTGATCTGCTTGCCCCCTTGGTGGGATGCGATCTCTTCCGGAGTCGCGTTGCGCAGGGCGCTGGTGCGGACGTATGCGTATGGGAACGCTTCGACCGCAGGAGGTCTTGGCGGCGCGACGCGGTATCCGAGAACCTGATTGTTCGAATCACGGATCGTCTCTTGGACGCTCAGCTCAATCCCCTCATTGAGCGGCTCAGCAAATACGGGACACCACGAGCCTTCGATCCCGCGGAGCATGGACTCCGCTTTGAGCTGCGATGCGTTGACGAGTTGGACGTGCGATCCCGCTTTCACGCTCCGCGCGTCCTTAGCCGCGACCAGCACACCCATCGATGCGGGGTAGCGGACCTTTGAGTAATCCCCAGAGGTCCCATCAACCGCGACGATCGTGCCTTGCTTGAACTCAGCGATGGTGTAGTAGATCTCTTGATCGCCGCAGCGTACGGGCTCAACCTCGCTGGTCACGACCATCCACTGCGGAGCGGCGTGCTGTGCTATCGCTTTGGGTGAGACGAGCATCATGAGCGCAAAGCACACCAAAGCCGGGAGGACTCGGAGCGGGCTGGAGTGTGATCTATTCGTGAACATGGGTATTCTCCCTTGCTTTAGTGCTGCGGATTGCTGCGAATCGACGCGTTGGGTCACCTCTAGTGTATTCGCTTGAGCCCGTTGAGTGAGACTGATCTCGACAACGAGTGCAACCTATCGAAACACCTGACCTATCGTTCCGGTATGCGTATTCCCCGATCTCCCAATCGCGTGTTCTCTGCTTCGATCGTTCCCGCAACCGCGTTGCTCATGCTCTGTTCGGGAGGGTGTCAATCACCGTTCCAGAAAGCATCAGAAAAAGAGCTGCGCCAAGCGATGGTTCACTCTGTTCAGCGTGAGATTAATGCCGCGCGTGAGAAGGACGTTGAGCCCCAGCCCATCGAGCTCAGCCCCACGACGGACCTCACACAGCTGGACATCCGTGAGGATCACCTCGAGCAGATCCAGCGTGAGTTCTCCACTGACGGCTACACACAAGAGCTCCAAGACTCCGGACCTCATGATGATCCGATCGCCGGATTGATCGGGACCGATCTGCTCGGACGCGACACCGTCCTCGTCCCTGTCTCATTGCAAGGCGTCGTCCAAGCGAGCATCGCTGGAAACCTCGATGTTGAGTTCGCTCAGTTTGGTCCCGCGATCTCGCAAGCTCAGCTCGTGGAAGCCGAGGCGGTCTTTGACTGGACACTTTTCGGGAGTGTCGAAGGGCGCGACACGATCACGCCGCAGACCTCTGCCGCGGGATTCGGGACCGGAGTGATCCGCAACGAGTCCGACAGCGCCACCGCGACGCTCGGTGTGCGCCGCAGTTTGACCACCGGCGGCTCGCTCTCGATCCAGCACGACCTCGGATACACCAACGTCGAGTCCTCATTCTTCGGAGCCGCGGACCCCAACCCAAGCAACTCGTCGAACTTTGTGCTCGGATACGAGCAGCCGCTGCTCGATGGATTCGGACGCGATCGCGTACAAGCGGGGATCTACCTGGCGCGCAACGCCGAGCGCAGCGCCGTCGCGGATCTCAAAACTCAGCTGATCACCTCCGCATCGGACACCGAACGCGCGTACTGGCAGCTCGTCTTCGCATACAAACAAGTCATCATCCGCGCCAAGCTCCTTGAGCGAGGCATCGAGGTCCGCGATGACATCAAAGCTCGGCGTGTCCAGGACGCGCGACAAGCACAGGTCGCTGACGCCGTCGCACGCGTGGAACGGCGCCGCTCTGACCTCCTGACCGCAAAGACCACGCTCCGCAACGCGAGCGACAACCTCAAACGTCTCATGAACGACGACCGCATCCCAGTGGGATCGGAAATCCTCCTCGTCCCTGGAGACGACTCCGCAGTCGAGGCACTCTCAATCTCGCTGCTCAACGCGATCGACACAGGTATCCAGAATCGTCCGGAAGTCGAGCAGTCCATCCTGAGCATCGACGACTCGACCATCCGCGAAAACGTCGCTCGCAACGCCAAACTCCCGACGCTCAACCTCACGGCCCAAGCACGCATGCTCGGACTCGATGACTCGATCGCCGACGGCTACAACGACTCAATCTCCAACCGCTTCGTCGATGATTGGCTCATCGGCCTCACCTTCGAGCAGCCCCTCGGGAACCGCGCTGGAGAAGCCGGATTCCGCAGGGCGCGTCTGGAGCGCATGCAATCGATCGTCGGATATCGCCGCACGGTTCAAGGCATTGTGCTTGACATCAAGAACGCGCTCAACGCCGTGGTCACCAACCACGCGCTGATCTCGCAGTCCACACTCTCACGCGTCGCTCAGGGTGAAGCCCTCAGAGCGCTGATCGTCGAGAAGGAACTCACCAACGCGGGATACTCCGTCGAGCGGTTGAATCTTGAGCTCAACCAGCAGGAATCACTCGCAAACGCGGAGATCTCTGAAGCCCAATCCCTCGTCAACTACAACACCGCGATGGTGGATCTCTATCAAGCGATGGGCACGACGCTCGATCGCAACCGCATCGATTTCATCGTCCCCGACGCGAACCAGCTCAATCCCGGCGAGTCCGTAGGTGAGTACGAGATCGAAGATGAGTCAGAGCAGAGCAGCGATGACTGAGACGCTCGAAGGTCCCGAAGCGATCGTTGCTGCCGTGACCCGACTTGGTTTGGGTGAACCCATCGCGTTCCCCACCGAGACTGTCTACGGCCTCGGCGCTGACGCGCTCGATGAAGACGCTGTGCAGCGGATTTTCTCGCTCAAGGGACGACCCTCGAACAACCCCCTCATCGTCCACGTGTCCGGACCTGAGATGGCGGATGAGCTGGTCGAGGAATGGACCGACGACGCGCAGAAGCTCAGCGAAGCGTTCTGGCCCGGCGCGTTGACGCTGGTGCTCAACAAGTCTGAACGCGTCCCAGACGTCGTCACCGCTGGAGGACCGACGGTCGCCGTGCGTTGCCCCGCTCATCCGCTCGCGCTGGGACTCATCGAAGCGTACGGCAAACCCATTGTCGGCCCCAGCGCCAATCCATCTGGACGCATCTCCCCCACCACCGCTGAGCACGTGGAGCTGGGATTCGATGGTCAGGACCTGCTGATCCTCGACGGCGGGAGCTGCCGAGCCGGGATCGAATCCACGGTCGTCGATCTGACGAGCGACGAACCTCGCGTCCTGCGTCCCGGAGTGATTACGGTCGCTCAGATCGCTCGCGTGCTCGATCGCGTGGTTCACATTGGTCCCCAGAACACGGGGCAGGACGCACCACAGGATCAGGAAACCACCAAATCCCCCGGCGTGCTGGGAGCGCACTACCAGCCCAGCAAGCCGACGATGCTCAAATCCAGCGATGAAATCGCACAATCCGGCTCCAGCGTCTTCCAGATCGTGTGGTCCAGAGACGATCTGGAAGCGAGCACGTTGGGACGAGCACTCCCCAAAGACCCCCTCGGATACGCGCGAGGTCTGTATAACGCGATGCACGAGGGAGATCTTTCGGACGCTTCGGAGATATGGATCGAGCGTCCTCCGCAATCGGACGATGATGAAGATGCCCAAATCTGGCACGCAATCATGGAAAGATTGACACGCGCGTGTCAATAGTACATGAGAAGGGAAATCATCATGTCCTCATCCGCAACCGCTGACCAACTCTCATCGCACAAGGGAACCGAAATGTCGTCCAAACTCTCTATCGCTCTCGCTCCAGGTGACGGGATCGGACCTGAAATCACCAAAGCATGTCTCAAAGTCTTCGAAGCCGCGGGCGTGATGGACCACGTGGACTTCGTCGAAGTCTCGATGGGCGAGAAAGAGTTCAACGCCGGAAACTCCTCAGGGATCGCCGACGACGCGATCCAAGCGGTTGAGAACCTCGGGATCCTCTACAAGGGACCGATGGGCACTCCAACTGGTGGCGGAGGCAAATCCATCAATGTCACGCTCCGCAAAGCGTTCGGCGCCTTCGCGAACCTGCGTCACTTCCAGACCCTCCCAGGCGTGGAAACAGTCTACTCCAAAGCCGGATACGACATCGATTTCCATGTCGTCCGCGAGAATGTAGAAGACACCTACGGCGGGATCGAGCACCGACTCCTCACTGATGTCGTCCAGAACCTGCGCCTCATCACGGCTCCAGGATCCGACCAAGTCCACAAGTTCGCGTTCGAGACCGCTCGCTCGCTCGGTCTCGACAAGATCTACTGTGGACACAAAGCGAACATCATGAAGCTTACCGACGGCATGTTCCTCAACCGATTCCACAAAGTCGGCGAGGGATTCCCAGAAATCGAGCGCGGCGAGGTCATCGTCGATGCGCTGTGCATGAACATGGTCATGTACCCAGATCGCTACGACATGATCGTGCTCCCAAACCTCCAAGGCGACATCGTGTCGGACCTCGCGGCTGGACTCGTCGGCGGACTTGGTTTCGCTCCAAGCGCCAACATCGGTGATCGCATCGCGATCTTCGAAGCCGTCCACGGCACAGCGCCCGACATCGCGGGCAAAGGCATCGCGAACCCAACCTCCCTGCTCCTCTCCGGAGTCATGATGCTCCGTCACATCGGACTGGGAGCGATCGCCGCGAAGATCAACAACGCGCTGCTCGCCACCCTCGAAGACGGCGTGCACACTGGGGATGTGAAAGGCGAAGGCGATCCGGTCGGCACGATCGCGTTCGCAGACGCGATCGTCGAGCGCATCGGACAAGCACCCAAGTCCGCGAAAGCGAAGAACTGGGTCGGAGACTTCGTCACGTTCAAACCACAAGGCACTCCGGATGAGTACGAGATGATGTACGCGGAGCCGGAAGCGAAGATCGAGCATGTTGGTTGCGACATCTATCTCGGCGCTCGCAAGAAGCCGAGCGAGATCGCTCCGATTCTCGAATCGCTCTGCGAAGGAACACCACTCAAGCTCAGCTTGATCTCCGCTCGCGGCACCAAGGTTTGGCCGACCGGTTCGCTCTACACCGAGTGTGTCGAGCACCATCGCTGCCGATTCGAGCAGCGTGACGAGAGCACCCCTGTCGATCCGAAGGTCGGGATCGAGATCATGCACAAAGCCGCGGAACACTTTGAGATCGCGTGCTACATCCCGCTCAAGAACTTCAACGGCGATCGCGGATACCTGCTCGCGCAGGGTCAGTGAGTCAGCAAGTCGGATTCTTTCATCTGCTCAGGATCGGTTGTCAGACTCAAGGAAGCTCCAGCTCAATTGCTGGCTTCCATTTGAGCCAGTCTTCGTCTGCTGACACCCTGAGCTCAAACTCATCACCATTCTGCGCTCGCTCGCCGCGCCTCCGCTCGTTCTCAGGGGTTGCCAACGAGATCGACGCGTTGAGCAGCGCATCGAGTGAGTCCGCTTCCACGCTTAATCCTGTGAATAACCCGAAGTCGAACCCCACCCCGCCGCTGCGCCAGAAGCGTGTGTTCTTGTGCACGAGCGGTGCATACTGAGGCTGGATATCAATCGTGACCAGCACTCCGTTCGCGTCGCTGCTCAGTCGAGCATCGCGGACTGTGCCGACTCGGATCTCTCGGAACAGCACCGGACTCCCGGCACTCAGGTTTCCAAGTCGATCCGCACGCAGCACCAATCGCAGCGCGTCCTTGTCCGCCGGTGCAATCCGCGACGGCGCATCGAGCGCAACAAAGGAATCCAACCGCGGCGACGATGGATCACCCGGCTGGATCGCGATGTACTGCGGCCCCACCAGCGTCTCGAGCCCCGCGATTCGCTGGAGACTCACCTCCGGACGCACCACCCAGAACTTGGTCCCCTCCACCGCAAGACCCGCCGCGTCGGTATGGAGTTCAGCGACGACGGCAACAGTCTCAAGATCCGTCGAGAGCTTGAGCTGACGGACAACCCCGACCGTGACCCCTCGATGGACGATCTCGCTGCCCGTCTCGATTCCCGAAGCATCCGTAAACTCGATCGTGATCATCGGTCCACGATCACGCATGACCTGCGACCACACCAGATACCCAACGATCCCAAGCGCGAGAACAGGGATGATCCACACGCTCGACACACGCCGGCGTTTGATCACCGCCATCGGTATCTGCTCGCTTTCTTGACTGGACTGTGTGTTTCGTTCTTCGCTCATCGTTCACGCTCCCAGATCGCGTGCGGATCAAAGACCGACGACGCGAGCAGACTCAGGATCACCACACCCCCAAAGACCACCACGCCGGGACCAGGCGTGACCTCGACGAGATCGCCCAGCTTCACGATCGCGACCAGGATCGCGACGAGCAGCACATCAACCATCCCCCAGCGACCGATCAGCTCGATCAAGCGGTACGCACGCGCCCGATCCTGACGCGCGATCAATCCTTGCCCCACGCACAGCACGAAGATCAGTCCGAGCTTCCCGATCGGCGCGATCACGCTAAAGAGCAGCACCGCGAGTCCAACGAACAGATGCCCCTCCGCGAGCAGCGCGACGGTTCCTGACCAGATCGATGCTTGCGATTGATACCCGAGACGTTCGATCTCCATGACCGGGAGCCACAGCGCCAGCGGATAGAGCAGCAGAGCCGCGAGCGCGAGTGCGGCACATCGGTTGACCGATCGCGGATGGACGCCGTGCTTGATCACCGAATCACAACGCGTGCAGCACGCGACCGAGCGATCGCTCATCGTTGGCAAACGATGCACAAGCCCGCAGCAGTGACACGCCGAGAGACGAGTCGGAAGTTTGTGCGAAGCGTTGGCCATAGTTTCATGATACAGAAATCTCACCATGGCATCGTTGGGAACACGGACAATCCGCTTTCTTGAGCCCAAAGCAATCAAACTCAAGGCCGAGACGACCAGGGTTCAATCCTCCCAACGATCGTTCGCTGAGCGCCAGACACAAATGCTTGGTACACACCCTCCGAGATCTCATCGTGCGTGAGCCAACGAGATCCGGCATTTTCGATGACAAACCCGAGTTGCACGATGCGAGCCGAGGTATCACTGGTATTCATGATCTTGTTCGCCGATCCCACCACTCGACAGAGGTCCGCACCGTCGTAGCGAGTCTCGATGAGTTCGATCGCTCCTTGACCGCTGCTGTGGATCCAGTACAAGACGGCCGTGACAGGTTCTGGCGCTTCATCGAGTACTCGCTCAAACGCATCGAGGTCTTGATAATCGCACGCCGAGCTCGTGAGTGATCCATCCGAATCAACCCCGAGCAGATCGAGCTTGCTCTGGTCACGCGCGATCGCGTGGACGCGCCAGCCCTCTCTGAGCAGCCTCCGTGTGCACGACGCGAGCATCCCACTCGTCCCGATACAGAGGAGTGTCCCTCGATCCGCTCCGCTTGATTTCTGATGGTCTGGGCCGTTCTTCACTTCTGGATCGTATCCTGCCAGTCTGGCAGCCAGAATCCCTGAGTGCACCCTCCGATCGCTCAGAAACTGGGTTCATTCAACCCAAGTCATGCCAAACAAGCGAATTATCAGTGTCCTGCGCACCCAAGTTGGCACGCCCCTTGCAATCTGTTCCCTCAACCACAACTTGCAATCATCCTTCGGGCCAGCCCGTGGGAGTCGGAAAGGAGCACAACTATGGGCAAAATCATCGGAATCGACCTCGGGACCACCAACTCGGTCGTCGCCGTCATGGAAGGCGACACCCCCAAGGTCCTCATCAATAGCTCGGGCAACCGCACCACCCCCTCCGTCGTCGGATTCACCGACAAGGGAGAGCGTCTGGTTGGTCAGCAAGCGAAGCACCAACAAGTCACCAACCCAAAGAACACCGTCTTCTCGATCAAGCGGTTCATGGGACGCCGTCACTCAGAAGTCTCGGCTGAAGAGAAACTCATCCCCTACGAGCTGACCGGAGGCGACAGCGATTTCGTCAAGGTCAAAGTCCGCGGCGAAGAGTTCTCACCGCCTCAGATCTCCGCGATGATCCTCGGCGAACTCAAGCGCACCGCTGAGGACTACCTCGGTGAATCCGTCACCGAGGCGGTCATCACCGTCCCAGCGTACTTCAACGACGCGCAGCGCCAAGCAACCAAGGACGCGGGAGAGATCGCTGGACTCACTGTCAAACGCATCATCAACGAACCAACCGCGGCAGCACTCGCGTACGGGCTCGAAAAGAAATCCAACAAGAAAATCGCGGTCTTCGACCTCGGCGGTGGTACCTTCGACGTCTCGGTCATGGAGATCGGTGACGACGGCGACGGCGGTTCGGTCTTCGAGGTCCTCTCGACCAACGGCGACACCCACCTCGGTGGTGACGACTGGGACCAGCGCCTCATCGACTTCCTCGCAGACGAGTTCCGCAAGAAAGAAGGCGTGGACCTGACCTCCGACGCGATGGCGATGCAGCGCCTCAAGGAAGCCGCGGAAAAAGCGAAGATCGAGCTCTCGAACTCTCAGGAGACCACGATCAACCTGCCGTTTATCACCGCGACCGATTCGGGACCCAAGCACCTCCAGGAAACCCTGAGCCGTGCGAAGTTCGAGGATCTCTGTGACGACCTGTTCACTCGCCTCAAGGCACCGTGTCAGGACGCGCTCAAGGACGCGAAGATCGACATCTCCAAGATCGACGAGGTCGTCCTGGTTGGTGGTTCGAGCCGCATGCCGAAGGTTCAGGAGATCGCGAAGGACATCTTTGGTCGTGATCCGTCCAAGTCGGTCAACCCCGACGAGGTCGTCGCACTCGGCGCTGCGGTTCAAGGCGGCGTCATGACCGGCTCCGTCAAGGACGTCCTCCTGCTGGACGTGACCCCATTGTCGCTCGGTGTCGAAACCATGGGCGGCGTCATGACCAAGCTCATCGAGCGCAACACCACGATCCCAACGACCAAGAAGGAAACCTTCTCGACCGCTGCGGACAACCAGCCTGAGGTCCAGATCCACGTCCTGCAAGGGGAGCGTGAGTTTGCTCGCGACAACCGCTCGCTGGGAAACTTCAACCTCGAGGGCATCGCTCCCGCACCACGCGGAACGCCGCAGATCGAGGTGGAGTTCAAGATCGACGCCAACGGCATCCTCGAAGTCTCCGCGACCGACAAGGGTACGGGCAAGAAAGCCGACATCCGCATCGAAGGTTCGGGTGGACTGAGCGATGACGAGATCGACAAGATGAAAGCGGACGCCGAGGCACACGCCGAGGAAGACAAGAAGCGCCGCGAGCTCGTCGATCTCAAGAACCGTGCCGATGCGATGGTCGCGCAGACACGCAAGTCCCTCGAAGAGCACGGCGACAAGGTCAGCGCGGACGTCCGCTCGAAGATCGAGACCGCGGCATCTGCACTCGAAGAGAAGATCAAGAACGAGAATGTCACCAAGGAAGAGATCGAGCCTGCACTCAAGGAACTCGAAACCGCTTCCATGGAACTCGGGAAGGTCATCTACGAGCAAGCCGCGGCGGATGCTCAGAACGCTGAGCCCGCACCAGACGGCGCCAACGTCGAAGGCGACGTCATCGACGGCGAGTTCGAAGTCAACGAAGACAAGAACTAAAGCAAAGCTTCAATCCTAACCTAGACCCGCTCCAATCGGAGCGGGTTTTTTATTTGGCGCTTGGGAGCTGCAGACCATCGCGCGTCCACAGCAACGACAACGGCACGCGATTGCGAGGGGGCAGCGTCATCACCACGACCACCCGCGCCACCTTGCGTCCGATCCAGATCCCGAATGCAAGCACAAGGAACTGAAAAACCAGCATCATCGGCGCGAAGATCGGCGCGTACATCGAGACGGAAACATTCTGCGCGTAGCTGCTCGATCCGGGAGGCCCGTGAATACCCAGCACAAACGCGAGGGCAATCACACACATCACGAGCGGCACCAGCAACGCCTTGCTCCTAGAGGAACCCAGCAGCGCCACGCTCCAAAAGATCCCTGACATCATGCCCACGATGGTCATGGGAATGAGGAAGATCAAGAACTCTCGATTCACATTGTCCCAGAGCCCGCCATAGAGCTGAGCGGTGTCGTCAAGATGCGTAGTCCGCCATTCATCCGTGATCAACGTCCATCGACCACCAGCAGTGGTCCCGCTCGTGACCACTGGGACTCCATTGATCGTGGTCACCCCGTTGGTTGTGGTAACGATTGTGGTGCCTGGAGCATTGAGTGCTGCGAGTGGATCGATCGGGGCTGCTGGTTGCGCAGTTTGGTTAGTCTGCCCAGTTTGATTCGTTTGGTCCGCCGCTTCACCGCTCTCGGCTTCGAGTGCTTTGAGTTCCGCAAGCTTGAGGTCTTCCCAGCGTTGATGCTCTTGACCGATGAGCTCCCCCATGTACCGAGCCGCCTCATCACACGCCGCGGCGGTCATTCCCGTCATCGCGCCGATATTCCCAGCAAAGAACGCGAGCAGAATCACGATCCAGATCGCCGCGATCAGCGCTCGGAACCGGTTCACCCAGTGTGTCATCGTTGGGTACGACTGGAGCGCCGCGACGGTGCCGCATTCGGGACATCGACAGATCGCGAGGCCGTAGTGCTCTTCCTTCGTGACCGGCTGCGCGTACAGGTTGAACCCACATCCGATGCACGCGCGATCGGCGCGGATCTCGTCGAACTGCTCGACCGATTGTTGAACCTCAGTCATTGGAACCCCTCTGTCTGCGTTTGCGTCGTAGCACCCTGCGGAATCGTCGTCGTGGTGTGTCTCGGATGGTCCCCCGCAGCGCCAGCGCCGGAGCGATCCCGATCAACGAGACCACGCCCAGGTATCCGAACCGCTGGAATCGACCGACCATCTCCTGCCCCCTCGGGAGTGTGCCGGGAGGATCAAAGTCCGCGATCCATGCCACTAGGTGCATCGCGACCGCGAAGTTGTAATCAATGCTGATAAAGAACAGAGCGAGCACCATCAGCACCACGGCCCCAAACAACAGTGCACGATGCGCAAAGAGCATCGAGACGATCATGGTCAAGATGACTGCGCCGACGAGCACCGAGACGCCTCCGATGAGGTAGTCCACATCACCGATCGTAAACGGATGGAGCGGATCGAATCCAGACCTCGGCGAGAACAACTCCTCGCTCACAGTCACAAGCATCCAGAACAGCAGCGAAGCGCCGATCGTCAGCACCAATCGCAGGAACAGCCCCCTCAGACTCGAATGGACTCTGCGGAAATCTCTCCAAAACTCGATATCCGCGTGCCGAGTGCGAACGCTCGCGTTTGAGCAGCGTGGGCAGACGACCACTGGGAGCCCGTAGCACGGATCAGGGACCGCGCGGACTCGCGCGAGCTCCTTCAAACAGGATGGACAGGTATGCGATCGGGGCACATCCTGATTCTACGGAAAACTGCTGATCCCGTTGCAGGAGCGGTTGACATCGCCCCGCTTCGCTCCTTTGCTCATCCACCGGTGGGGACCCGGCGATCAACCCAAACCACGAGCTCGCCCTCGTTTACACCTCAGACCACGACCTCGGAGGATCCAAGTCATGTCCATCTCCCTGCGCCCTGCATCCATTCTCGCGGCGAGCGTCCTGCTCGTCAGCGGCTCAGCACTCGCGAGCGACACCGCGAACTCACGCGAAGCCGCGATCGCGCGCCTCGAAGCCGCTCAGCTAGCACTCGAAGCCGCCCAAGCCGAGCTCGCTGCGGCTCAAGCGGAAGCCGCGATGTACGAAGAATCAACAAACTCATCGGCATCCACCAAGACAACATCTACATCCGCCAGCACCACAAGCGAGCAACCAGAGGGCGAAGCAGAAGACGCTTCCGAAGCCGCTCAGGACCTCGCGTGGAACGAGGGGTGGGACTACACCTTCAGCGCCGGGATCTCTGGCGCTTCAGGCAACAACGAAAACTTCGCTGGTCGCGTCACGCTCGGAGGCGAGCGCCTCACCGAAGCGATGGAAACACGAGGACACGCGTCATACCTCTACTCCACCTCCGAAGGACAACGCTCAGCATCCCGAGGTGAGATTGGTCTCAAGAACGATTGGCTCCTCGATGGACCATGGCGCTACTTCGCGCAGGGTCTGTACGAGTACGACGAGTTCCAAGCGTACCAGCACCGACTCAGCGGCGCATTGGGTGTCGGATACGAGTTCATCAACAACGACAAAACCACCCTCGTCGGACGCATCGGTCTTGGTGGTTCCTACGAGTTTGGCAAGAACGCGGACGAGAAGTTCGTCCCTGAAGGACTCCTCGGATTGGACTGGACCCACAAGCTCAGCGCCAACACCAAGCTCACCGCGAGTACCACCTACTACCCAAGCTTCGACGACTTCGGCGAGTTCCGCTGGGTCAACTCCGCCGGGATCGAGGTCCTGCTCGACGACGAGACCGGCATGACCATGAACGCTGGGATCGAGCATCGTCATGACTCCACACCAGGGATGGGAATCAAGCCCAACGATGTGGACTACTACATGGGTGTGGGCTGGAAGTTCTGAGGCTTACTCATACAATTGATATTCACATCGGCTGGAAGGTCGTTTACTTGTACGGAATTACTCTCGCCGTTCTTCGCGGATCGGCTTGAATGTTCTTGGCACACCAGCACTCGAACACTCCAACCATTCACAAGTGAATGATCCTTTGTATCCAAATAGTGGCCCCCATGCGTTGTTGTGCACATGTACATCGATGTGAAATTTTTTGCTTGATTCGTCGTACCACTCACAGACTTCAGCGAAACCGCTGAACAGCATCGGGAATCTGAATCCGAGGATTCCCTCATAAATTCTCTGTTCTCCGGATCGGAGTTTGAGACCACCGTTCTCGGCGACCTCCATCTCAATATCAACAGCGAGATGCTGATGAGTACCAAGATAATCAACAATCTTCTTTCGCTCCTCGCTGTAGATCATGGTCGCATCGAATCGCCTTGGTTTTTTGTTATGAAACTCTCGAATCCAAGTGACGGTCTCGCGACCGAATGAATCTTTGTACGCGTAGTTGTGGATTTTGAATGGAATGTTGCGCCCAGATTCAGGGAACATGATATTCCTCCACGCACCAACACAGAGAAACGGGAGCGTATACGGAGCACCGTGCCAAACATGTTGCATGACTCCAGTCCCGATACTGCACAAATTATCCTCGCTTGAGAAACCAAACCGCCGTTGGATCTGCGGATGCAGTGCATCAAACTGATCACCAAGTACACGTTGATAGATGGAACTCATGATCAACTCCTCCGGCTCTGAACTCGAGCTTTCTTTCGAGCACAACTGCTCGCCCTAGGTAGGTTGTCACACGATACCCAACCGACAAGGCAAACCGCGAGCAATGAAGCGGTCAGCGTGATTGGCGTAAATGGATGAGCAAGCAGCGACTGGTCCACTCTGATCGCGGCGAGGAGCAGCACCAAAAGTACTGCCGCAGTGAAAACATAGAGCCAACGAGCGTTCCAAAGTACGAGCAGCAGGAACGCATAAACAACTTCAAGCCATCCTGAGAGTATGAGCATCTGCTGTGCAGCTACTTGCGAGAATCCGGAGGCCTCGATGAGTCTAAGTTCATCGGGATGCCTCATGAGAAGCTTGGGCACAAGCCCGTGCCATAGAAATACAAGGGCGAGAGTAAGCCGAGAGATGGAGTGAACCGTTGCACGCAAGATTGACAGCGTGGGATCAACGCCTTCCTCGATCCAGAGTTTGAGACGATCGAAACTCCACGCTGTTGCGAATCCGATCAACGGCCGAAAGACCAAAGAATCAATGATCCGACCAAGCAAACCCCAACGAACCGAATAATCGTAACCAGTCTCAAACAAGATTGAATCATTGTCCGGCGTGTACTTCCAATATCCACTCCCCTCACGGATCAGACTGATCGGCATATCACTCCCAAACTTGAGTGAACTGGTGCTCGAACCATCCTTGGTCTTTGTCGCAACACTCTTTCCCCAACCACTGATCAAAATGCCCGGAGCGATACGTCTCGAATACTCGAAACACTGCTGATCTTCAGGATTGGACTTCGGAAGATATCTGATCGAACTGAATCGGAGGTCCCAGCGTTCGTGAAGTTCTGGTTTTTGAGTATGCTCCCAGACGCTATCAAGGTCGGCATGGATTGTCGTCGCGATGTAAAGTGACCTTGATTTCATTCATCCCCGATCGACTATGAACCGACTATCCAGTCATTCCCATCCCGCTGCACCCTTCGATACAGCGTGTCGCGCTCCACCGCTTCGTATCCCGCTTCGTTGATCGCTTCGACCAGATCGCGTTCCGTGGTCTCTTGGTGTGTCCCTTCCCCCACCGCTTTGGTGATGTCGTACCAGACAACGGTGCCGTCGATATCGTCGGCGCCCGCTTCGAGCATGACCTGCGCCATCGGGAGGGTCTGCATGATCCAGAACGCTTTGACGTGCGGGAAGTTGTCGAGCATCAGTCGCGTCACGGCGATCGTCCGCAGGTTCTCGAGTCCGCCGGGACCGCTCAGGTGCTCAAGCTCCGATCCATCGGGGAAGAACGGCAGCGGCGTGATGGTCTGGTAGTACCCACCCCGAACTTCGCCCCCCTCAGACATCGCAGGAGTCGGGAGCGAGACGCCGTCTTTGTTGAGCGTGATGACCGGCGCGGTGATCTGCTCGGATTCCTCGATCCCATCCGCGATGTACGCGTCCGGATCGCCCTCGTATCCGAGGCGTTCGAGCGCTTGGTCTTGCGAACGGCGCAGGATCTCCATATGGCGCAGACGCTCGCGCCGCTTGTCCACGTGTCCGTACAGCATCGTGCAGTTGGAGTTGAGTCCGACCTCGTGGGCGACGAGATGGACATCGAGCCATTCGTGCGCGCCGATCTTTGTTTTGAACGCTTCCTTGTGGACGCGCTCGTCGAAGACCTCCGCGCCACCACCTGGGAGTGATCCAAGCCCCGCTTCTTTCAATCGCTCTAGCACCCACCGCACTCCGGACTTGGGATCGTCCTTTTTATACACCTTCGCGATGCGCGCCAGGTGGACGAGCTCGACAGCCGTGAATGCTTTGAGGTGGACATTGGGCGCGACCTCTGTCAGCGCCTTGAGCATGTCGGTGTAGTACTCGAACGGCAGGTACGGATTCAAACCCCCAACAATGTGCATCTCCGTCGCGCCCGATTCCGCGGCTTTGCGTCCCTCCGAACGGATGTACTCCAGATCACGCGTGTACTCGCCGTCCTGCCCCTTCTTGCGATAAAACTCGCAGAACTTGCACGAGAGCGCGCAGACGTTCGAATAGTTGAGGTGACGATTGATGTTGTAGTATGCAACTCCCGGATGCATCCGATCGCGGACGAGCTTCGCGAGGTCCAGCACGGTCCAGAGATCCGGAGTCGAGTACAGCGTCCACCCCTCGTCGAGCGTCAGGCGCTGACCTTGCTGGACTTTGTCCACGATCGGGATCAGGGCGGGATCGGTGTTGAGTGCAGCACCAGGGGTTGGGTTGGATTGGAGTGTGGTCATGAGTTTCAATCTATCTGGAGTTTCTTGATCTGATCAATCATGGAGCGCACCGCGTGGCCGCGATGGGAAGCCGCGTTCTTTGCATCGGGTTCGAGCTCGGCGCTGGTCTGGATGTAGTCGTCAGCGACCAAAAAGATCGGATCATACCCGAACCCATTGCCCCCTCGAGGGACCGAATCCGCTGGGGTGCAATGCGGATGATCCAGAGGCAATCCGATCAACCCCTCGAAATGCCCCTCGCTTGTCGCGAGCACCTCGCCCTCTGGAGACGCGAGCACCATCACGCACTTGAACCGCGCGGTCCGATCTTTGAGATCGACCAGCTCGAGTTCCTTGAGCACGCGATCGATGTTCATCTCGTCGCGCTGCTGGCGCGTCAGGTCCGCCGCCTCGCCGTCGGCGTTTCCATCGAACGCGTAGTGCGACGAGATCACGCCCGGCTTGCCGTCCAGAGCATCGACCTCCAGACCTGAATCATCCGCGAGACAGTGCTTTCCAGTCAGCTTCGCGTACTGCTTCGCTTTGATCGTTGCGTTCTCGATGAAGGTTGTGCCGTCTTCGACGGGCTCAGGGAACGACGCGTCGAGATCACCTAGACCGATGATCTCGATCCCCGATCCATCGAGCAGCGATCGCAGTTCGTTGACCTTCCCGGGATTCTGTGTCGCAAGGACTATGGTGCTCATGGACGATTCTAGGGGCAAATATGGGCTATGCTGGGGTCATGGATGAATCTCGGAATCAACTCGCACAGCAAGCCGCCGATGCGATCGCATCAGACTTTCAATCAATCAACGCCCTCGTCGGCTTCGACGGCTTCGTGGACTCGATCATCCATATCGTCAACCAGCGTCACTCCATGGCGAAGGACGACTACGACCGAATCCGCACCATCCCGGAGTTTGCTGCTCGCTGCGGAGCCGCGGCTGGGAAGAGCGCGAATCTGGAAATGGTCGTGCAGGACGTCCGCTTCGGAGGCAACGGCCCGCTCCTCTCCAGCGCTCTTGGATCACTCGGAGCGAGCGTGACCTACATCGGAGCCGTCTCGCTCGAAGACGATTGGCATCGGATCGATCCGATCTACAAACCCTTCGCCAATCGCTGCGATCGCGTCATCCCGATCTGCCCTCCAGGACGCACCGACGCGCTTGAGTTCGAAGACGGCAAGATCATGCTCGGCAAACCCGAATCCGTCCAGCGCGTGACGTGGGACCTGATCAAGCAATCGCTCGGGATCGAGACACTGATCGAGATGTTCAACAGCGTCACGCTGATCTCCGTCGTCAACTGGACGCTCGTCGCGGGAGTCGAAGGGATTTGGCAAGGACTCTGTGACGAGATCTTCCCGAAACTCGATCCCAACCCCAATCGAAGACTGTTCCTGGATCTCTCGGATCCCGCGAAACGCACGGACGACGATATCCGACGCGCGATGGGATTGATCCAGCAGCTCCAGAAGCACGTCCCAGTCACGCTCGGACTCAACCTCGCTGAGAGCGGACGCGTCGCGGAGGTCATCGGCGTCTGTGCATACGACGACGAGCACAACCAGACGCTCGCGGCGATGGTCCCGATCGCGGCTGTACGCATCCGCGAGAAACTCGGACTCTCCTGCATCGTCATCCATCAGCACACCGGCGCCGGAGCTGCGGATGATTCGGGTGATTCCGACTGGTTCGCAGGCCCCTACACACGCAAGCCTCGGATCTCGACAGGCGCAGGAGACCACTTCGGAGGAGGCTTCAGCTTCGCTCAGAACGCGGGACTGAACCTCGGACAGTGCCTTGCCGTCGCGTGCGGCGTCGCCGGCGCGTATGTCCGCGACGCTCAATCACCCAGTCGAGACCGCCTCATCGAGTTCCTCCGAGACCTCCCGGCTCCGGAATAAACTCCCAACTTTGCCTACCGTCCACCCATGGCTCCAAAGAAACCACAGTCGTACCTCTCCGAAGCCAGGGATCTCGAGCAATCGGGCGATATCAAGGGCGCGATCAAGCTCTACAAGTCCTTCCTCTCGCGTCATCGCGATCATCCCAACGCGCTCAAGGTCCGCATCCGCACAGCGCAGCTCAGCGTGATGCAGGGACAGCACGAAGACGCGATCAAGATCATCAACACCGCAGGCATCGCGGGACAGAAAGACCTGATGATGATGTACACGCTCGCGCAAGCGAACGCATACGCCGGGAATCTTGCCGAAGCGCACGAAGCACTCGAGAAGACCCGCGCCATTGATCCGGACTATCCCCCCGCGATCGCTCGACTCGCGACGATCATGCAGTACGAGGGACTTACCGACGAAGCGATCAAGATCATCGACGACGCATACGCGCGTGGGATCGACGCGTGGGACATCGACCACACGCTCGGAGAGCTCGCGGTCAAAGCGGGACGCGTAGACGAAGCGACTGAGCGCCTCCAGCGCCGTCTCGAGGACCAGTCCATCAAGGGCGCGCCGCGCGTCGAGATGGAGTACATGCTCTCGACACTCCTTGAACGACAAGAGAAATACCAGGAAGCATGGGACGCGGCGAGCCGAGCCAATGCGCTCAAAACCGACGGCGGCATGGGCGGATACGCGATCAAGGGCGCTCAGAAATCAAAGACGAGCACGCGTGTCGATAATTACAAAGCACGCATCAACAAGGTCATGGAGATCTTCACCCCTGAACTCCTGCGCTCCTTAGAACCCACAGACAACGGCCCAGAAGCACGACCAGAGATCCTCATGATCTCGGGGATGCCACGCTCGGGAACAACACTGCTCGAACAGATCCTCTCGGCGCACCCTCGAGCCGAGAGCGCGGGTGAAGCGCCGTTCCTGCTCCAAGTTGGGTACGACCTGAAAATGTCGCCCGATCCCAAAGCGCAGATCATCGAGCGTCTCTCCGTCAAGAAACGAACCAAAATCGGGGCGCAGGTCCTCCAGCAGCTTCAGGAACTCTCAGGGAGCGACGAGTACGTCGTGGACAAACATCCCGGCAACGACGAGCACATCGGTCTGCTATCCGCGATCGCTCCGCAAGCGAAGATGATCCTGACGCGGCGCGATCCGCGCGACGTCGCGCTCTCGTGCTACTTCCGCAACTTCGCGCTCGGACACGGCTGGACCAACAGCTTCGAGTCCATCGTCGACATGATCGAGATCCGACTCCAGATGCACGACTTCTGGCTCGACACCATCCCGCAAAACGCGCCATGGCTCCCGCTCCGCGTTGGTGATTACCAAGAGATCGTCAACAACCCAGAAGAACAAACCCGCTCGCTCGTCGAGTTCGCGGGACTCGAGTGGGACGACGCGTGTCTGAACTTCTCGAAACGCAAGCGGATCGTCCCGACACTCCAGCCCCACCAAGCGGCGCAGGGTGTGTACAAGGGATCGCTCGCCAAATGGGTGCGCTACGCGGACTGCATGGGTGAATCGCTCGATCGTCTCAACACGATCTGCGAGCGCCACGGCTACAGCGTGGACTAAACACATTGAAGTGAATCAATCTCGATCAGTCTTCGGTCGATCGATCGAGGCGCTCGATGGAGCCATCCTCTTTTTCGATCAGGATCGTGTCCGCTTCGTCGATGAACAATCCGTGATCGATCACACCAGGGAGATCGTTGAGTTCCATCGCGAGTTCTGGGAGGTCCTCGTGGTTGTTGATCGTCGCGTCGAGCACGAGGTTCCCGTTATCAGTGAGGAAGAAGCGTCCGTCCATGTCCTGACGGATGACGCCGTTGATCCCGATGTGGCGGAGTGCTTTGCGTGTGGATGCGAGTCCGTACGCCATGATCGCGATCGGGAAGGGGCAGTTGTTCCCGACCTGATCCGCTGCAACTTTTTTCTCGTTGACCATGAACACGGTGCGCTTCGATGCCCAGCACAGGATTCTTTCGCGGGTCATCGCGCCGCGTGAGCCCTTCATCACGACCATCGAGCGGTCCACCTCGTCGGCGCCGTCGATGAGCAGGTCGATCTCTTCGAGCATCGCAAAGTCGATGAGCTTGAGTCCCAGCGAGCGTCCCAGGTCCTCAGCACGCTCCGATGCCGCGACGCAGTTGATGTCGAGTCCTTCGTCGGAGACACGCTGCGCCAGCGCCTGGATCCCGCGAGCAGCGGTCGATCCGGCGCCAAGACCCACGGTCATCCCCGAAACAACCTCGGACACAGCGGCCCACGCCAATCCATCAGCGATCTGTTGCTTACTCAAAGCGAATCCCCTGCGCCAGTGTGAGTTCTGATCCATAGTTGATCGTGCAGGTCTGACGACGCATGTACACCTTCCACGCGTCCGATCCAGATTCACGACCACCCCCAGTGTCTTTCTCGCCTCCGAACGCTCCGCCGATCTCCGCGCCGGATGTTCCGAGGTTGATATTCGCAATACCACAGTCCGATCCCGCGCCTGTCGGAGCGAGGAAACGCTGGGCGCTGTTGCTCGATCCGGTAAAGATCGCACTGCTGAGTCCTTGGTCAACCGAGTTCTGCATCTCGATCGCTTCTTCGAGGGTCTTGTAGGTAAAGACGTACATGATCGGCGCGAAGGTTTCGGTGTACGCCATCGGGAGCTCGTTGTTTGCTGGAGCGCGGATGATCGTTGGTTTGACGAAGTGTCCGCCCTTGCCGTCGATCCGCTCGCCGCCCGTCGTGAGCTTCCCGCCCTGCTTGACCGCTTCACTGACCGCATCCTCGAACTGCTTGACCGACTGCTCATTGATCAAAGGCCCCATCAGGACCGAATCATCCAGAGAATCACCGATGTTCACCGTCTCATACGCCTTGACGATCTTCTCAACGAACGAATCCGCGATGGATTCGTGGATGATCAGACGACGCGTGGTCGTGCATCGCTGACCAGCGGTGCCCACAGCACCAAAGACTGTTGATTTGAGCGCCAGATCCAGATCCGCGTCCGGCTCGATGATCACCGCGTTGTTGCCGCCCAGTTCAAGCAGGCACTTGCCCAGTCGTCCCGCGACGACCGAGCCGACGCGCCGTCCCATGCGGCACGAACCTGTCGCGCTGATGAGCGGATAGCGACGATCCGCGATCATGCTCTCGCCCACCACGTCATCGGTCCCGATCACGAGCTGGAAAATATCCTCGAATCCCATGTCCGATGCGACTTTCTCAGCGATCGAGTTGGTCGCGATCGCGATCAACGGCGTCAGCAGCGATGGTTTCCACACCGTGGTGTCGCCGCAGACCGCCGCGAGCATCGCGTTCCAACCCCATACCGCGTTGGGGAAGTTGAATGCCGTGATCACACCGACTGGTCCCAGCGGCAGCCACTGCTCCTTCATCGCGTGCTCTGGTCGTTCCGAAGGCATCGTGATACCAGTCAGCTGACGCGAGAGTCCGACTGCGAAGTCCGCGATGTCGATCGTTTCCTGAACCTCACCGATCCCCTCCGCTTTGATTTTGCCCATCTCCAGCGACAGCAGCGATCCGAGGTCTTCGAGGACGTTGCGGTACTCAACACCGATGCGCCGGACGAGCTCCCCACGCTTTGGAGCCGGGACCAAGCGGAACTTTTTAAACGCTTCGACGGAGCGAGCGGTGGTCTGCTCGTACGACTCCTTGTCGTCCAGACGCACGCCCGCGAGGGGTTGTCCAGTTGAGGGGTTGGTCACGACGATGATGCCGTCGTTCTCAGGGGTTTCGTTGCCCGTGATGTCCATCACCACGCGTGGGTGATCAACAAGTCCGAGCTTGACGAGGAGTGGGTGCGGCTGAGTCGATGTGGCGGGTGTCTGTGTCATTGGATGACAATACGCACGAAAGAACGATCAGACTCGCTCTTGCTCGCTCACTTCAGCAGCGCCGAGCGTTTCTGAACGCAGCGCTTGCATATGCTCGATCGTGAACGAGAGTGACCACTTACATCCCGCTCATAAACCAACACCCAAACGACGACCGACTGTCGCGATGCCGATCCCGCACATGCTCGCGCTGGCGCCGCTCGACGTCTGGATCAGGACACTCAAAGGCACCTCCGTCCACCCACGCTACTGGATCCGTCTGCTGGGAATCATCGCGAGCAGTCTCATCGGAACGATGTGCTCGACCCCTGAACGCTTGGGACTGTTTCTCTACCAACGCATCCGGAAGACCGATCCAGAGCGATTCGATCACGCGCCCGGCGTCCTCATCATCCTCGGCTACTACCGCTCCGGAACAACCCACGCGCACAACCTGATTGCGTGCGATCCCAACGCCGTGACACCGAGGTGGTACCAAACACTGATGGGACAGGGATTCGTGCTCAGCTGGACCATCACCCGATTCCTCCTCGTCCCCTTCCTCGGCAGCTCGCGCCCCCAAGACGGCGTGGGGTTCGGACCACGCTGGCCTGGTGAGGACGACTTCGCGCTCGCGAGCTGGGGATGCTGCTCCACGCTCCCAGGACGTTTGATCTTCCCAAGCACATGGCAGCGATGGGAAGCATGGAACACGCTCGAATCATGCACGCAGCATGAACAAGCTCGCTGGAGAAAGACGCTGGCGCGGTTCGCATGGAAAGTCACGCGACGGAACACCGACAAGCTCCTGGTTCTCAAAACCCCGAGCCACGGCGCGCATATCGATCAGCTCCTGCATGTCTTTGGAGATCGCGCTCGCTTCATCCACATCTCCCGCGATCCCGAGCGTGTCATCGAATCCAACATGCGACTCCACGACTCGCTCAAGCAGCACCTCCTCGAAGACCCACTCGATCCAGACACCCTCCGCGCTCGGATCGTCGAGGAGTACCACCTCGTCGAAACGCGCACCGACCAAGCCCTCAAATCGCTGGACCAATCCCGATACGCTCAGCTCCGTCACGAGGACCTGATCGCGGACCCCATCGGTCAGCTCAGCAAGACGTACCAACGGCTCGACATGCCGATATCCCCATCGCACACGCGCGCGATCGAGGAGTACCTGAGCGAGCTGGGACACTACACACGCCCCGAACCATCCAATATCGATCTGGGCACCCCAAACGAGCTCGAAGCGCCACGCATCGAAGAGATCCGATCCATCCAGCCGCAGATCGAGAACCCTGCTCCCAAACCAATCGAAGCATCAAAAGCCGCTCGACCTCGAACCGCGCTCGGCGTGTGCAGCGCGATCGTCATCGCCCTGCTCTGGGGCGCGCTGTGGATCGGTCTGGTCTGGATCATCAAGCAGATATGGCCCGAGTTCAGACCACGCATCGATCAGTTCATGTGGATCGGTGGATCGGTCATCGCGTTGCTCGCCGTCAAAGCCGCCGGAGGTGGTTCGAGGACGCTCGGATGGACCTGCGCTGTCCTCGCGCTGCTGGTCTTTATCGCCGTCTCGTTCCCGATCACCGTCATCAACTGGAACTGGGCATCCAACGGCACGCGAGAGCAGTTCATACACCACAACATGAAGGGCGCCATCCACGGGCTTCGCGCTCCTTCCTCAATCATCTACGCACTGCTCGGCATGCTCACCGCGTGGCGCCACGCGTCGGATACCGGCCCCAAACCTCCCGGAACACTCCCGCAGCGCTGATACGGATCGCGTACAGTATCCACATGCTCAAGCTCCTCCTGGTCTTTGTTGGTGGCGGCCTTGGATCGGTCAGCCGATACGGAATCGGTCAGTTCATCGCGTTCATCACCCCCACCGATCTAGAGCCCCCCCACTGGCTCAATCTGTACCCACTCGCCACGATGCTCGTCAACATCATCGGATGCGCCGTCATCGGATTCGCATGGGCGTGGGCGCTCGCAAAGGATCAGGGACAATCCCCCGCGATGGTCTTCCTCATCGTCGGCATCCTCGGCGGATTCACCACCTTCTCCTCCTTCGGATGGGAAACCCTCGAGCTCATCCAGAATCAACGCATCGGGATCGCGTCCCTCTACGTCATCATGTCGCTGGCTCTGGGACTCCTCGGCGTCTACGGCGGATACACCATCGGAACATCGATGTTCGGAAGCGGAGCGACCCCATGATCGTCTACATCATCCGCCACGGCAAAGCAGAACAAGACTCAGAATCGGGACTCGACCGAGACCGAAACCTCGCGGACAAGGGACACGATCAAGCCCGCGCCATCGCGGAGTTCCTCTCGTCAGCAAAGATCGAGCGTCCCGATGCTGTGCTTGTATCGCCGTACAACAGAACGATGCAGACCGCGTCTCACATCTGGAGTGCGCTGGATCTACCTGAGCAGGTCGAGGATCGCCTCGCCGCGACCCGATCGGTCTCGGACCTCATCGACGTCATCCGCGATTCTGATCACAACACCATCGCACTGGTCTCACACAACCCCACCGTCAGCAGAGCCGTGGACGTGCTGATCCAAGGCCCATCCGCACCATACGAATGCTCGATGCGCACCGGAGAACTCATCGCGCTCAAGCTCGATCCATCGAACCCAGTCGGGAGCGCCACACAGATCAACCACTTTCGGCTCTGAACTACTCTTCGATCAACTGCGCACGCATCCACCGCTCGATCTTGGGTGTCTGGAGCGGGAGCCCCGCGAAGATCAGCTCGTGACCGACGGGATATACCCACCGCTCAGGTTTCCCCAGCGCTTCATAGAGCGCATCACCCGTCGACGAAGGCACCGCTTTGTCCGATGACGCATGAAGCATGAGCATCGGGACCCCCACCATCCGCTCGGCGCTGTGGAGCGAGTCAAGCTTCGAGTTCTTGAGATACAAATCAACCAGCTCACGCAGCTGCTCCTTCTCCAGCGGCTGGATCTCCGAATCCGATGGATCAGCATCGAGATCGACCGCATCGATCCACTTCTTGTAGTTCGAGCGCGCGTTGATCTCTAAAAAGTTCCCGCCTCCCGCGATCATCACACCCGCGTCGTAGAGCTCGGGATCGAAGCGGTACACCGTCGGGAGAATCATCGCCCCTCCCGACATCCCCAGCAGCGCGACGGGTTTGTCCGCGTGCTCTGCAAACTCGTGGTGCACGTGACGCAGCGCCGCTGAAGCCGCGTACGCCGCTTCTGCGGTGCGTGTGTCGAACATCTCCGCGATCTGCTTGGACATCGCTGCCTCGCTGCCCTCTGGGACCGCGAACTGCTGGCGCTGCGTGAAACGCGACGGATGCGAGAGCATCCGGAGCACCGCCCACCCCTTCGAGTTCAGGTACCGCTCGATCCCATCGATCACCGGCTCGGGAGTCCCGAACATCCCAGGCATCAAGAGCACCGTCCCGATCGTCTCCGATTCATCCCTCGCGCTGCGGTACGTGAACCAGGTCCGCTCGACCAATACCTGCACCTGCTCTTCTTTTGAAGTCTCAGCAAGCGAAGCGTTCTCTTGAGCCGTCACAAACTTGAACGCGAGATCGGGTTCTTTCTCCAGATCAGTCTCGGGATCATCCTCGCTCGGCGGATTGTGCACAAACAAGAAACATCCAGGTCCTTCCGCTTGGAACTTGTAGGAATCCACCCGACCGATCGAAGTCGCCAGCGCCTGCATGTCCGCGTATTCCACGTCCCCGATCCGGAGCTGATGGAAACGCGAGAGATGGGCCGGAGACAACTCCTGCACCGGAGTCTCCAGCTCAACGATCACACCGACCCGATCCCCTTGATCGACCGAATCAAACCCCCAACGAGCGGGCCAAATGGAGCCGGGCTGATCTGCTGTAGCCGACGTCGAAGCGGACTGCGGAGCCGAGGCGATGCTTGATTGGGGGACCATCGTCCGCGGATACACGCTCCGGCACCCCACCAGAACTCCCATCGCGGCTACGAGGTATGCGAGATATGTAATCGGTCTTGAAATCAAGCTCATCAATCAATCCTTTCCACCATCATACCATCGAACGAACCAAGTCCTGACCTATTGTCCTGTCCACGCCATGAATCAGCAACCAGAACATCCCGCTACCGACACCCCTAATACGCACCAAGACCGCGTCCCGATCCTCCGCTGCGTGCTCGGAGGGGTCCTCATGGGACTCGCAAACCTCGTCCCGGGCATCTCCGGAGGCACCATGCTCGTCGCGTGCGGCATCTACACCCGCTTCATCGACGCCGTCTCAGATTGCACGCGATTCAAGTTCACCAAGAACGATCTGCTGACACTCGGATGCGTCATCATCGGAGCCGTAGTCGCGATTGGGGGGCTCGCATCGCTCATCCACTGGTCGCTTGTGCACCATCGCTGGATCATGTTCTCGCTGTTCATCGGACTCACGCTCGGAGGCGTCCCGATCCTCTACGCGATGGTTCGTCCGATCTCGAAGAACGTCATCATCGGGATCGTCATCGGCGCGCTGCTCATGGCGGGACTTGTGTATCTCCAAGAATCGGGGACCGATTCCTCTGGACTCTCCGGATCAGCGGGACTCGTCATCGGCGGAGCCGCGGCGGCGAGCGCCATGATCCTCCCAGGAGTCTCCGGCGCGTTCCTGCTCCTGCTGCTCGGGATGTACGAGACCATCATCGGCGCGATCAAGGACACCATCAGCGCCCTCAAAGACGCGGACGTTGGCGCGGTCATGGATCAGATGTCCATCGTCATCCCCGTCGGAATCGGTGTCATCCTCGGCGTTGTCGTCGTCAGCAACATCCTCCGCTGGGTGCTCCACAAATACGAACGCGTCACACTCGGAGTCCTGCTCGGACTCATCATCGCGGCTCCCGCTGGTCTGTATCCATTCCGCGCCGGCGTGCTCCCTCAAGTCGGCGACACGATCAAAGGCGAGCTGGTCACTGCTGAGAATCTCGAAGAGATGCAGGCAAACGACAACGCGAAAGACTGGGATCAGCGTGCGTTCAAACCCACCCCTGTCCAGATCGCGGGATCACTCGGGATCATCGTGCTCGGATTCGGCGCAACCCTCGGCATCGCCCGACTCGGACGCGAGCGCGACTGAACGCTCCCCCCAACCACCCATCTTGGGGTGCTTGCGAGCGTGCACAACAATCAGCACCACGATTCCCGCGATGAGCATGATCAGCGAGTACGCCTGACCGCGCGTCAATCCACCAAACTGCGCGATGCCCGCGTCAGGGAGGCGCACCAGATCCATCGGGATGCGTCCCAGCGCGTACACGATCAGCATCGAAGAGCCGACAACGCCGGGACGACGTGGTTTAAACGCAATGATCCAGACCACAATGAACACCAGCAGCCCGTCAAAGAACGCTTGCATGAGCTGCGTCGGATACCGCGCTGAGATCCAAGGCAGCAGCTGTTCTTGGAGTTGCTCATTGCCTTGCTGGATCTTGTCGAGCAGACGCACATAGCCGTCCTCCCAGTACTGCTCGTTGGGGAGCATGTGCTGAGATGCAATGGTCGCGACCGCATCGAGTTGTTCAGCTGTGCAATCGTCTGGACGCTCGAGGATTTCTTGCGGATAGCGTACTCCCCACCACGGCGATTGAGTGCCGTATGGCGCGACGACCTTGCCAAGCAGTTCGCCGTTAATGAAGTTCGCGAGCCGTCCGAGCATGAGTCCCAGCGGCGCGACCATCGCGCACAGATCCATGACATGCAGCGGCGGACACTTCCCAACGCGATTTCCCTGCTCGTCCTTGAATCCACGCGAAATCCACCACGCCGCGGCGATGACGCCGACGAACCCCCCGTGCGAAGCCATCCCGCCGTTGGTGAGACGAAAGACTCCCCAAAAAGGTAGAGACCCCGAAAAATCAATCAACAGCGATGGATCATACAGCAGCACATACCCAAGCCGACCCCCAACGATGACACCCCCCACGAGCAGCATCATCGCGTCGGCGATGCGGTCTTTGGGGATCGGGGTCACGCCGCGCTTCGCGAGCATCCGCAGCATGAAATACGCGAGCACAAACGCGAGCAGATACGACACCCCATACCAGCGGATCCCAAAGTCCCCCGAGATCCTCCACACATACGGCGACAGATCATGGAACCACCCACCGAGATCATTGACCCCTTGCATTATGCTCATAGCACACTCGCAAGCACTTGCTCAGATGGAGATGGAGCGCGGATGCCGAAGAACCGCTCCGTGTTGTCGTCGATCTGTTGATGGAACTCGCTGAACGAGACGCTTCGGATCTTCGCGAGGAACTCCGCCGTGTATCGTGCATAGCCCGGCAGACAAGGACGCTTGCCCCGCATCGGATCGGGAGACAGGAACGGCGCATCGGTCTCAACGAGAATCCGATCGTTCGGGACGAGCACCGCCGCCTCCGCGACGTCTTTCGCGTTGCTGTAGGTCACCACGCCGGTGAATGACACACTCGCTCCGAAGTCCAGCACCTTGCGGACGTCCTCCGGAGTGCCTGTGAAGCAGTGAAAAACAAACCGATCCGCGTCGATCTTGCACGACTTGAGGATCGGGATCAGATCATCAAACGCCTTTCGGCAGTGGATCACGATCGGGAGCGTGTCTCCCTCATCCCAGCACGATTCGATCACGCTCAGCTGCTCTGCGAGCACCGAGTGCTGCGTCGCTTTGGGGGGATGGTCGTAGTGGTTATCCAGTCCCAGCTCTCCAAACGCGACACACTTGGGTTCCTTCGCGTGCTGGCGCAGGACATCCCAGTCATGAGGTCCTTTGTCTGAGTACAGCGGATGCACCCCGACGCTGCACCACACGAACTCGTGCTCCTGCGCGAGACGGAGCGTGTCGAGCGAGTCTCTGGTCGTCGTCGCGATGCTGATCGCGCCTGTGACTCCCAGCGCCGATGCGTCATCGAGCACCTCGTCGAGCCGTCCCGCGTAATCAGGAAACGTCAGATGGCAGTGTGTATCAATCACACCAGAATATAGCGCCGTTGTCCCCCCTGCAGCCCGCCGTGCGTGATCCGATCGTCAACAATACCGCATGGACATGCCGGGCCAAATCTCGCTCCCCAAGCTCCCCCATCGTCCCGATGACGGGCACAAAGGGACCTTCGGGACCATCGGCATCATCGGAGGATCGATCGGTGATCCCGGCGCAAAGGATGATTCCGAATCCATCCGAGCGCGGATGATCGGCGCTCCGGCGCTGGCCGCAATGGGCGCGACGCGCGCCGGATGCGGGCTCGTCAAGATCGCGGCTCCCGATCCGATCCTCAACGCCGTGCTCACGATCGCGCCCCACGCAACGGGATTCCCGATCAAAAACAACACCACAGAAATTCTCGATCGACTCGCAGAAGAATCCGACGCGATCGTCATCGGTCCAGGACTCGGGATCGACCCGATTGCTCTCGAACTTGTCCGCTACGCATCGCAGCTCCAACCCACCAAGAGATGCCGATCAATCCTCATCGACGCCGACGGCATCAACGCACTCGCTCAACTCGAACCACAATCAAAATCATTCACAACCCCTACAATCCTCACCCCACACCCCGGCGAAGCGAGGCGTCTTCTCAACGCGTGCAATATGCACGCCGACCCATCCGGAACTCCAGAAGAACGCACGCACGCGTGCGAGATGCTCGCCGACTACTTCGGTTGCATCGTCGTCCTCAAGGGCAAAGGCAGCGTCGTCTCCGACGCCAAGCGCACATGGACCTGTCAGCATGGTCATCCTTGTCTCGCGACCGGAGGCACGGGAGATGTCCTGAGCGGGATGATCGCATCGCTCGCGGCGCAGTGTGCTGACCATCCCGAGATCGATCTGCTCGCGAGCACATGCATCGCAGTGGAGGCGCACGCGCAAGCCGGGATGCGATGGGCCGAGATCAATCACGCATCCAGCGGCATGACGCCACAGGATCTAACCAGATTGATCCCAGAAGTCATGTCCATGCACCGCTGAGTTGCCCCCCTCGCTGACTATCCAACGCTGATCCATGAGCAGGACGGGCATGATTCCCCATATTTCTGTGTTTTTGAGCGATACTGGCTAGGTACATCCCCTGAGTTCGTCGCGATCCTCCAGCGGTTGGTCCATTCCACAGCAGATAGGGCAGAATTTGGCCGAAAAAGCGACGTACGCGGACCTCGAATGAATGGCACTGACGCTCACCAAATGACGCACGAACTCGACCAACCCCGACCCACCAGCAAACGCTTCCACGCGCTGGTTCTCTTCGGTGTCGTGCTCTGCGTGACGCTCATCAGCGGAATGATCTCCGGACAGGTATCCGAGCCCGCTTGGATCATCGGCGTTGTGCTGCTCAGCGCATTGGCCGTCTCAATCTCACTGAGATTCCTGAAGTTCAACTCAACAAATCCCTCTCAACCAGATGACGAGTCTCTGCGCTTCCTCCAACTCGAGTGTCTCAACGAAGCCGCGAATCGCGCATCGATCATCCTGACCACCGATCTCTCCGGCACGATCACACATGCCAACGAGGCGTTCTGCGAGATCTCGGGATACTCCATGGAAGAACTGATCGGGAGCAACTGCCGAATCATCAACTCCGGACACCACTCCAAAGAGTTCTTCACCTCGATGTTCCGAACAATTCACAACGGAGAGATCTGGCGCGGAGAAATCTGTAACCGAAACAAAAACGGCTCGCTCTATTGGGTCGAGACAACGATCGTCCCGCTCACGAATCAAGACGGAGACATCACCGCGTTCTACTCGCTTCGTGTCGATATCACGCATCAGAAAGAGATCGAGAACGACCTCAGCATGATCCTCGATGCGCTCCCTTCGATGGTCATCTACAAAGACGAAAGCGACAACATTCTCCGAATGAACCAAGCCAGCGCCCAGTGGCTCGGACTCGAATCAAACGCCCCCCAGCAATACGAAGCAATCATCCCCGAAACGGACGAACTGCTCCTGTCGCACGATGAAGACCTCGAGGTGCTCGCTCAGGGAAGACCACGCACAGGCGTCATCAAGTCCATGCTCAACAAGTACGGCGACCAGACCACCATGCGGATCGACAAGGTCCCGATCATCGATTCCTCAGGGTTTTTCAGCAAACTCGTCACCATCGCAACCGACATCACTGATGTCGTCGAGATGGAACAACGCCTCTCCTTCGCGATCGAGTCCACCAAAGCAGGGATCTGGGACTGGGATGTCAAGGCCAAAACGCTCCACACCAACGACCTCTACTTCACAATGCTCGGCGACGACCCACTACCGAGCCCGATCAAATCCGCGCATTACTTTGACCGCATGCATCCACGTGATCTTCTGCGGATCAAGGATCACATTGCCGAGTTTGTCAAATCCGGTGAATCCCGCTTCCACGACGAGTTCAGGATCAAACACGCCGACGGCGCGTACCGATGGATCCAGTCCAACGCGATGGTCATCGAGCACAACTCAGACGGAACAGCAAAGCGGATCATTGGTCAACACCACGACATCGACGAACAGAAACGTCTCAACATCGCGATCCGCTCCGCGTTGGAACTCAAACCAGGTGAATCACAGAGTGAAACACTCTACGAGCTCTGCAACGCGCTCGCCGAATCCACCAACACCAGCTTCGCGGGAGTCGCGATCCTCAAAACCAAAATCGACGGGCCCTACGCTGAAATCCTCGCTGGATCACTCGACGGCGATCCTGTTGAGTCGATGGAGTACAAGCTGAAGGGGACCCCCTGCGACAACGTGATCAGTGATGACTTCTGCTGCTACGAGAACGAAGTCGCGAGCATGTTCCCCGATGATCTGATCCTCACCGAGATGAAAGCCCAGGGGTACGCTGGTCTTCGTCTCACAGGAAGCAACGGAAAGCCCATCGGTCTGATCATGGTGCTCGACTCCAAGCCCCTGCGCTCACCGATCGATCCTCAGACCGCACTCAAGCTCTTCGGCGCTAGAGCAACCGTCGAGCTTGAGCACAACCGATACGCTGAGAAGCTCCGGAACACCGCTGATCTCGCCGAGTCTGCGAGCAAAGCGAAGTCCGATTTCATCGCCAACATGAGCCACGAGATCCGCACACCGATGACCGCGATCCTGGGGTTCACCGAGGTTCTCGAAGAGCACGGCGCTAAGCTCAGCAAGAGCACACGCGAGAAAGCCATCAACACCATCAAGACCAACGGCGAGCACCTGCTCACCATCATCAACGACATTCTTGATATCTCCAAGATCGAAGCCGGGAAGATGGACGCGGAGATGATGGAGATCGACACGCTCCAGCTCCTCCGCACCGTCGAGCTGCTGCTCGCTGAGCGAGCGACCGGCAAGGGGCTCGAGTTCGAAGTCTCCATCCCGAGCGATGTTCCATCTCACATCCGCTCGGACCCAACGCGATTGCGCCAGATCATGCTCAACCTCATCGGGAACGCTGTGAAGTTCACCGAGGTCGGGAAGATCACGCTCCGCTGCTTCATGTGCGATCGGGACAATCGTCTGATGTTCGAGGTCATTGATACCGGGATCGGGATGACCCCGAAGCAAGCCAGCATCGTGTTTGAATCCTTCACACAAGCAGACACCTCCACCACCCGCGAGTACGGAGGCTCCGGTCTGGGACTTAAAATCTCCTCGAAACTCACCGAAATACTCGGCGGAACTATCGGCGTCGAATCCGAGCTCGGATTCGGATCCAAGTTCTGGTTTACCATCGATCCGGGTGATATCGATCAGTACCCACGCGTCGGGATCGAGGAGTACCTCGAGCAAACCACCGATCGGTCCCAGTCCAAAAAACTTCCGGCTCAATCGCAACCCAAACCAGTCCAAGGCTACCGCATCCTGCTGGTCGAAGACGGCCCGGACAATCAACGCCTCATCTGTCACCACCTCGAACGCGCCGGCGCCGAGCAGGTAGACATCGCCGAGAACGGTCAGGTCTGTATAGACATGCTGCTCAACGAACAACCCACCCACTACGACCTGGTCCTCATGGACATGCAGATGCCGGTCATGGATGGAAACGAGGCAACACGCAAAATCCGAGAGCAAGGACTCTCGATCCCGATCATCGCGCTGACCGCGCACGCGCTGTCGAGCGATCGCGAGAAGTGCCTCGCGGCTGGGTGCGACGGATACCAACCCAAGCCGATCAACAAAACCGAGCTCTTCGCGATGTGTAAGAAGTTCGTCAACGAATCAAGGCTCAAACAGAACGATCAAGACCAGCAAGCGGCGTAAGGGTCCCACCACAACACCAAAAAGCACACAACCCCGCGTCAACGGCGGGGCTGTGGTTCAAAGTTCAAACGGAGCGAGAGGGATTCGAACCCTCGGTACGGGTTTACCCCGCACACCGGATTAGCAATCCGGCCCCTTCAGCCTCTCGGGCACCGCTCCAATACCTGCCAAAAACCCGGCTGGTAGCCCGTTAGCGTAGACACGCATCGAGCAATGAACAAGGGACGCCGGCCCTCAGAGCCAGAATCCCTTGTACGAACACCCAAAGCATCGACCAAGCACCCCGCTACCCACCTACGGGGTGCTCGATCAATACCAAATCCCTTGGTCAGTCACGCAGCGACCAACCAAAAACAGACTCAATCCGCACCCTCATTGCCAGGGTTCTCGGATTCGAGCATATTGCGGAGATATTTGTTTTCGCGGCGGGTCGCTTCAAGATCAAACACGAGGTACTTGACACTCAAGCGCAGGTGATCGAGCGACTCCTGGAGTTCTGAGATGGTTTTCTTCATGCGCTGGTGACGCCCCTGAGTTTCAGCAGCGAGTTTCGCGAGCTTGGGACGCTGATCCTCTGGGAGGGAATCGATCTGTCCGAGGAGGGTTGCAAGACGTGATTGGAACTCATTTTCTGTCATGACATGTCCTTTCTTGATATGACGCCGAACATCGCCGGCACCACACCAGTTGCACACGCGCGGCCAACAACCGAGCGCGGGCGTGCCAAAAAACGCAGACACGCAAAGCGTCCGAAAATATCCCCTCCTGGGATCAAACCAATCCGTTTTTGTCATCCATGCAGACTCTGGAACCGGCTGCGTCCTTCGCCGCCAGGGGTCTCAACAGGTCCGGCTGTGCCGGATGTTGCCCAGAATCAACGCGAGCGGTGGAGCCGCTGCAACGCGTGTTGCCCCTCAATCGGAGCAGAATCCCGGATCTGAACCAACTCTGCAGCAGGCACATCCCGAGCTTCACGCACCATCTTACCGAGATGCTTCCAAAGAATCTTCTCAAAGAACCCAAAGAATTCTTCCAGCTCATGCCTCGTGAACTTGCTGAGCGGATCACTGAGTCCGCTCTGCATGACCGCCCACTCGATCAGGGGGGCTCCAGAGTTCGTGAATCGGTAGAGCGACAGCGTCGAACGGAGCCGCTGCGCCGGAGTCGCGAACGGATCACGCGCGGCTTCTGGGATCCGCGTCATGATGTCCTGAATCTCGCGAGCGTTCGCCTTGAGGATCGGATTCTCCAGCCCATCAAGCTTCGCAGTTGCGGACTCTTTCTCAGGGACAGTCCCGACACGGCTCCCAGCCGCCTCGATTTTCGCGAACGCCGTCGAAACCGTCTTGAGTCCCGCTCGATCAAAGCGGATCACCAATCGCTGACAAGGTAGTCCCTCGTGTTCGCCCATAGACGAGGTCGAGACGATCCCCACACCCCACTCTGGTTTGGACGCGTGGACCACGCGATCGCCCATCTGGAACTTCTGGATTTGGGTCGGATTCATAGGATTCAACAGATTCCCTTCTGACAGGGGTTCAAACGGCTGCCCCTGAGCGATCCGGAGCGGATTTTGTACATCAGATGCCCCAAGCGGTTGTCGCCCAACTGGTTGGATCGGCCTAGACTTCCTCCCGCTGCAATCAGCAGGGAACGAGAACCATCGTCCCGCTCAACTAGTTTGCAAGCGGATCCATCCCCCCGCGAGCACGACCCGCGGCTTGACAGAAGGATAGCAGATGATCGAAGCGTTGAAAAGTGACGAAATCATTGAGAAAGTCGGCGGCAAGTTCAAGCTCTGTGCGCTGATCCAACGCCGACTCCAGCAGCTCCTCGACGGCGCTCGCCCGCTCGTCGAACGCGACGGACGCACTGATCTCGAGCTCGTCGTCGAAGAGATCCTGCAAGACAAGATCACCCTCGAGTATGTCGAGGATCAGGAAACCTCAGAAGCCGCCGAGCCCGCCGCAAGCGAAGCGCTGCTCTAAACCGAGTACCTCTCCCATATGAGTGACGACCCACGCCTTTCCGAGTTCCAAACCAACGAAGATTGGCTCAACCCTCGCAAACTCTCCGCGATCTTTGGTCCAACAAAGGAACGCGAGGAAGGCGCGAGGATTTTCGTAGGTATCTCAGGCGGGATCGCGGTCTACAAAGTCTGCACCGTCATCTCGCGTCTGGCGCAAGCCGGAGCGCAGGTGACCGTCGCGATGAGTGAGAACGCGACCAACTTTGTCACGCCTTTGACCTTCCAGGCGCTGTCTGGGAATCCCGTCTACACCTCGCCTTGGGAGCATCTGGAATCGTCCGATCCCCAGCACATCTCGCTCGCGGATCGTGCGGACGCAGTCCTGATCGCTCCGTGCACGATGAACACGCTCAGCGACATCGTCCACGCTCGCACGAGTTCGGTTGTGACGCTGATCCTCAGCGCGATCAATCGTCAGAAGACCCCCGTGCTCATCGCTCCAGCGATGAACGACGCGATGTGGTCCCAGCCCGCGAACCTGCGGAATGTCGAGCAGGCCCAAGCCGACGGCAACCAGATCGTGGGTCCAGGAGCGGGATGGCAAGCCTGCCGTCACGACGGGACCGGACGCATGAGCGAACCTGAGGACCTGCTCAAGGCCCTCGGGATCGCACTGCTGGGCTGATCGTCGATAGAAATCGACCACCCCCACTGTTCATCCGCTCAGACTTCCCCATCTCGGATCTGATCGCCTACACTATCCGTCCGACCACGGCTCGACCCCGAACGAGCCCCATCACGATTGGAGAGGTGGCTGAGTGGTTTAAGGCGCACGATTGGAATTCGTGTGGGGGTTTACGCCCCTCGGGGGTTCGAATCCCCCCCTCTCCGTTGACTTCAAATGTATACGAAACGGCGTCCCTGATATGACGCCGTTTCGCCCGTTTTGGAGCGAACTACGCGGTTCGGCGCGTCTCCGAGATTTCCCGCTCTGACCAGATCAGCCAATATTCGTCCAAGTTGCCGCGAGTGTCTCTCGTGGCAATGTTAGGGATGTCCCCGCGCGATGTTTCAGTTCCCTGTTCAAGGGGGTTTAACAGGGACTCTCAGCAAAATCAGGGAGCAAAGCACCACTCATCCCCGAGATGACCCCCATTCATCGCATGGGAATGGCATCAATTGGCATCGAATGTCCGGATTTCCCTGCGCGAGCGAACAGGGAATGAGCAGGGAATCTGCCAGTCGATCATGCCGTTTGGAGATGGCGAGATGCGGTGTTG
This sequence comes from Phycisphaerales bacterium, assembly GCA_965250055.1. GTDB lineage: Bacteria > Planctomycetota > Phycisphaerae > Phycisphaerales > UBA1924 > UBA1924. Next base: position 1,869,103 of record OZ252285.1, read on the forward strand.
ATCCCGAGTTCTGCCGCTTGCCGATCCCAGTCGAGTTGCCTCGACGCGGTGAGCAGATCATCGAGCGTGATGCTGCTTGGGAGAGTCCCGGCGAGGGCGTGCCTCAGGACCTCTGGACCGAGTTGGGTGAGTGGGAGCAACTGCAGGATGCGCGAGCGGGCGATGCCCTGCTCCTTGGCGAAGACCCGGATCTGGAGTCCGGACTTGATGAGTGCATCGTGCCACCGATACGCCAGACCGATCGCTTCGACGAGGTGTTGTCTGGGCTCGGGCTTCGACGGGATGATCAGGTCGTGGCCGTGGGGACAGAGAAGCAACCGTCGTCCATCGAGCTTCTTGATCTGGAGTTGCAGTTTCAGTTCGATGTGATCGCCGTGGTCATCGATCTCGGGTGATCGCAAGCAGACCGGACGCGAGGGTGTCTCCTTCGGTGGTGATCTGAAGGTGTGACGATGGAGCTGTTCGATCTTCTTGGTCTCAAGCTGGACCGTGATGGAGTCGGGAGCGAGCGTGACCTCGTGGATGACCTTCCGGATCCAGCGGTCGCGGACTTCCGTGGACTGCTGGTCGAGATCGCGGTGGTCGAGATGTCCAAGGACCAGCCCTCGGACAAGCTCGTCAAGATGCTCGGCGTTGATCGTCTTGATCGGGCAGTTCTTGAAACCATGCTTGATCGCCTTCTGGCTGATGTAGTACCGCACAAGCCGTTTCTGTTTGGTTTCGTTCTTCTTGGTCAGTGGTCGTTGCGTGGAGGTTGGGCTCATCGCAAATCCATCGCTTGTGCGCAGCTTCCCCTTGAGCAGATGCGGGTGCGTCCAGCGGTGGAGATTTTTACGATCCTGCTTGGTCATCAGATCCTGCGCGGTGTCCCATGTCGCCTGATCGATAATGGCTTCATGCAGACCTTCGTAGATCTCCGTGTGGTCACCACGGGTGTGGATGATCTTGCCGATGTACAGCATGTTGGTCAGCACGCTGTGGATGTATTTCTGCGAGAGTGGCTTGCCGCCGTGAACAGTTCCGTTCTTGCTCGTCCATTGTTTCGTCGTATGACCGGCTTCGTTGAGTTCATTGGCGACGGCAACCGGGGATGAAAGCTGGATGTATCGATCAAAGATCGTGCGGACCAGATCCGCCTGCTCGGGGATGATGAAGAGCCCCTTGGTTTCCTCACCAGTCTGGAGCCGGTACCCGAGCGGTGGCTGGCCACCCACCCAGTAGCCCTTCTTCTTGGTCGCCGCGAGCTTGTCACGGATACGCTCACCAGAAACTTCACGCTCGAACTGCGCGAAGCTCAGCAGCATGTTGAGCGTCAATCGCCCCATCGAGGTCGTCGTGTTGAACTGCTGCGTTACCGATACAAACGAGACCTGTTTCTCATCAAAGACCTCCATCATCCGCGCGAAGTCGCTCAGCGAGCGGCTCAGCCGATCCACCTTGTACACGACCACCACATCGATGCGTCCCCGGTCGATGTCATCAAGCAGCTGCTGGAGACCCGGTCGTTTCATGGTCCCGCCCGAGAAGCCACCATCGTTGTACTCCTCTTCGACCAGCTGCCAGCCCTCGTGTTTCTGGCTCTTGATGTAATCGATGCCCGCTTCTCGCTGGGCATCGAGTGAGTTGAAGGCCATGTCGAGTCCTTCTTCGTTGGACTTGCGGGTGTAGATCGCGCAGCGGGTGGTCTTCATGGTGTACTCCTTACGATGCCTGTTTGAGTTTCTTGAGGCCGAAGAATCGAGGACCCGACCAGCGTGCCCCGGTGATCTCGCGGGCAATCTCCGACAAACTCGCATACTCCGTGTCCCGGTATCGGAAGCGTTTGCCGTCTTCGAGGACCGTGACCTCGTGGTGATGACCGCGCCATGTGCGGACGAGCGTCGTCCCCTCGGCGAGCTGGACAGGATCCCGCAGCTTCCGCTGTGTGGCGATCACTTGCTTGGATGCCGGAGTTGGCGCGTTGCGGATCGCGGCCTTGAGCAGGCGGCGAGTGCCCGCGTCGAGCCGGCCGTGGGTGTGCTGTTGGAGGTGCCATGAGATGCCCCGGACCAGTGCCTGCTTGAAGTGCGGGGGATCACCACGGATGCCCAGACTCGCCCATTCCTGTTGGAGCCGGGCGGTGGTCAGATTCGTGAGGGTGTGGAGTTCGAGGGTCATGTGGGTCTCGTGGTCAAGCCCCTGTCGCCAACCCCGGGATCCGCGCACACCGATCGCGCCGCTCGCATTGCGAGAGGGATCGCTGACCCGTGTGCATGGGTTTCCGGGACCGGCATTCGAGGAGCCGGTCGGGGTGCTGCGGGAGTCTCCCGCGGTGTGACACATGTAGCCATGGATCGAGGGAGATTGCAAGTCCAAATCGCTCGGATTCGCGACTGTTTCTGAGATTTCTGGGTGATGAGCAGAATCACGCGCCAATCACCCATGTCTACCGGGGCACGAGCAGGTATGCTGTATGTGTTACGGCACCCACGGGCTCGTCGCCCGGAACACGCCATCAGACGAAAGGAATCCCGGACCACTTTCTTGGCCTCTCAGGAGGCCGACAAACCAATAGACGCGCGAGCGTCCGATGCTGCTCCACAGCGAACGACCAACCTGGGCTTCGGTTTACCGAAGCTCTTGAGAACACGGTTGCGGCATCTGGATCCGCGCCTCCGCAAGGGGGCGTCGGCCAGGTGCTATTCCGTGAACCCCTTGGTCGGGGTGCTGTGGGTGGCCGAAGGTCCGGCGCCCTCTTTTTAGATGGGTGATCTCTCCGGCAGGCATCGGTACCGAGCCGTCCCAGATAGGAGATCACCATGTGGAATGACAACTCTCGAAACAAAGCAACTCAGTGTCGAAGTCCTGTACGGAACCGCTTGGCACGAGGTCTGTTGCTTCCCCTCGTTGCTCTTGCTTTGATCGGTGCAGGTTGTGCGAGCAGCCAATCAACAGAGTCAACATCCAAGAGCGTCACAATCAACAATCCAAATCAAGCCGGTGGCCCGCGGGAACTGGTGCGGAGGCTCCAGCACATCGGTGTCCCGGATTCACTGAACGGACGTGGATGGAGTCCGTCCAAGTCCGACGACGGACGATGGGTTGCGATCCTTGTCAAGGATTTCCCGATCGATCAACTTACCGAGAACGAGGTTTCCTGCTGGTTTGAGTCCAACAACATGAACGAGATTCATCATCTCGAACTCAATGCCGAGATCTACTACCCGAAGTACTACAGGGATGAGGTGATGGACCTCTACGAGCAAGCGGTGCGTGAGGTGTACCCCAACGCGCCACAATCGCTCATGCAGGCCATCCGACGGAAGCGTGCGTGGTCCGCGGGCGGTTGGGAGTTCAAGAAGATCGAGTACAACAACAGAACCCACGGGTACCAGCTGATGCTCACATGGACCAAGTGATCAGATAGGCAGGCGATCATTCAAACTCGAACTCAGGACGAATCATTCATCACTGAGCCAGCCGTCAGCGTGCATCATTTTTCCGAACTTCTCAGCCCATTCCTCATTACTCAACGCCGGAGCCGTACCGGGTCTGATGCAGGTGCGTTCTCCGAAGACTCGATCGAGCACATAGTGCTCCTCAGGCATGAGGGCAAAGAATGTGCAGCTGCCCTTGCACTCTTCGGGTGATGCGTCCGCGTAGGGAGCCATATGGAAGGCCCCACCGCGTCCCTCGCCCTGCCCGGCGGCGTACGGCTGCTGCTGGTACTGAGACATAAACGCACGGGCACCCATCCGCTCCATGGCCGCGCGAAGTTGCTCCCGATCCTCACGCGCCGGATGGAGGGCCTCGCCTTTCTTTCTCGCGAGTTTCCCGCCGAGCGACGCGGGGAGATACTCGTCCTCGGTGGCGATCGCGGCCAGGCTCAGCACCTCCCAGTCTTCTTGTTTGAGCAGATGCGCTGTGAGATCGTCATCGGCGAGCCGCTGCATGGCCACGATGATCACGCCGTCGTGTTTGCTGTCCAGGCGTTGGTAGATGTTCCGGTCAAACCAGTTGTGGATCGAGATGGTCTTCTGCGGATCGTCCGCTTCATGAGCCGATTGCGGATCATCAATGATGATGAAGTCTGCACCCCTGCCTGTAATAGCCCCCGACGGCGTGAACCCCGCCCGCGAGCCCCCCTGCGCAAGCTTCAGCGTGCTGGTCGATTCCTGCACACGCACATGCGGGAACAGCGACCGGTATCGAGGGTGGTCCATCAGGTTCCGGGTCAGATCATGGTGCTCATTGACCAGCCCCCGGTGCCCGGCCACGCACATGATCTTGGACTCTGGCCGCACGCCCAGCACCCAGGCAGGGAAGGCCACTGATGTGCAGATCGACTTGAGCGACCTCGGCGGCATGTTGATGATGAGCCGCTTGGTTTCCCCGCGGTGACACCGGGCCAGCGACTCACCCAGCACATCGATCGACCAGTTGTGCTGGTACTGGATGTGCGGGTGCAGCGCCCGGAACGCCAGCCGGAAGAACATCCGGGGCTCATGCTGGTACATGTAGCGGATCGCTTTGGCATCATTCTTCATGATCATCGTCGATCTCCTGGAACTGTCCTGCGTCTGTGGATCCAAACTGCTGGATGAGTTGGTTGAAGGCTTCGCGATCGGCGGCGTCAGGCTGGAAACCTTCAATGGTGTAGTGCTTCGCCATAAGCGGGATCAGCATTTTGATAGATCGTGGATTGTTCTTGAGTGCATCATTGACCAGTGTTTTGATGATCACTTCACGCTTGGTGAGCGTCACCTGCTGCCCGCCTTCCGTGATCCGGAGTGTTTTACTGAGCTCGATGTCGATCAGCTTCTCGAAGTCCTTGATCTTCTTCGGTCGTCCGTTCGGATTTCCGGATTGACCGGCTTTCCACTGGGTGTGCTTGGGTGGTTTCTGGTATCCGATTTCGTATTGGGGTTGATCATCCATTGGTGACCTCCTCTGGGGTGTTCAAGTTGGCGCGGGTATCTGCAAGTTCGCTGTAGGCTTTGCCGGTCTGCTCATGGATGGCTTCCTTCCCGGTCCACTGCTGCCAACGGGTGATCGCGACATCGACATACCGCGGGGAGAGCTCGATCCCGGCGCACACGCGTTTGGACTTCTCGCAGGCGATGAGCGTCGAGCCGCTGCCGAGGAATGGATCCAGGACAATCTCGCCACGCCGCGAGCAATCGAGGATCGCTTCCTCGATCAACCGTACCGGTTTGATCGTCGGGTGGAGCTTGAGCACCTCGCGCGATGCTGGATCTCCCTCGGTGGCATCGAGCGAGCGGGCCGATGGGAAGCTCCACACATTGCTCCGCGTGCGGCCGTGCTCGCCGAGGCCGAAGTTGTTCCGGTGTCGATCCGTCCCGTGCTTGAATACAAACACCAGTTCGTGCTGGCTGCGGTAAAAAGTGCCCATGCCTGGTCGGTCCTTGACCCAGATGCAGAGGTTCTTGAGCTCGGTGTAGTGGGTATTGCCCGCGGCCAGCATCTCGGTGGCGTGCCGCCAGTCCATGAAGTGGTAGTGGATTGATCCAAGGATACTGACTTTGCAGAGTTGTTCCATGACGGACCCGAGGAACTCCGTGAACTCTGCTGGGGACATCTCTCCTGAACCCATCGCAAAGTTACCATGCTCACCCGCGCACACCTGCCCGATGGCCTTGGCGGGTAAGTTGTATGGCGGATCGGTGAAGACCATCGCGGCGTGCTGCTCGCCGAGCAATCGTTGGTAGGAAGCCGGGTCGGTACAGTCGGCGCAGAGTACGCGATGCGCATGGTCTCCATCACTGAGAATCCAGAGATCGCCGGGTTGGGTGACGGGGGCGAGAGCTTGGTCGTCGGGAAGATCATCCGCATCATCGCGGTCGGCGATTCCATCTCCGGCAAGCGCCTCCTCGATCCCAAGAATCCGCTGCTCGATCTCGCCGTAGTCGAAGCCGATGCACTCGATGTCGAAGTTGAGGTCCAGATCAGAGAGGACCTTGAGGTGCTCGCCGAGCAGCTGGTCATCCCAGGTACTAATCTCGGTGAGCCGATTGTCGGCGATCATCAGGGCGCGGATCTGGGCATCGTCCAAATCAGTAACCCGGATCGCGGGGATCAAGGTCATCTTGAGGAGTTTGCTCGCCTCGACTCGGGCATGGCCGCAGACCAATCGCGAATCCTGATCAATGATCACCGGCATCCGAAAGCCGAAGGCTTCGATGCTTTGGGCGATCTGACGGATCTGCTTCTTGGGATGTTTGCGAGGGTTACTGGGGTGGGGGGTGATGTCGGCGATCGAGATGTGCTCGATTACTAGTTGATTGGTCATACTTAAAACTCCATGTGATAGCCGTGCAGTGGCACAGCCAATGGTGTGAAGACGCAACGATCGAGCTGAATTAGAGCAGTATGCAACGAGATGCACGGCACGCTCAGATCAGCTGATCGAACAAGAGTGTTGAATTATGGATGTTTTGTTGACCGTAGATTTTCGACTTTTGACTTTTGCTTCGTTGTACTTCGAGACCCGCTCGGACCATGAACTCTTGAATAGCCAGTGATGAACTTGCGGACTCAGGTAAGCTCCAATGAACTCGATCTTGTGCTCTGCACGCGACTCGGAGGACGAGGAGCCAGCCAAATCGATTATAGGCTAAGATTGGCTCTCCAGCAAGTGTGCTAGGCGAGGACCTCATGGGTTCAGATGTCATGAATTTCGTTAATCGGGTAACATTCGAGTACTTATGACGAATCGTCCTTACTCAAAGCTCCGAATAGAACAGCTCGAAGCGATTTTCGAGCATGATGGAGGTGACGCGAGGACTCGCGCCGCCCTGTTACACGAGCTGAAGAATCACCGAAAAACGCGCCGTGCTGGCAAACTATGCGAGCGCATCGAAGCTACACACACTAACGGATCGACCAATGCATCCCAAACTACCCCAGCGCAGTCATCCTCAGGCGGCCATGCTAATGATCTTATCCCTCCGGTCAAGAAGCCGTTGGAGTCGGATACAGTCAGCCTGCCACCCAGTATTTTAGTGGGTGAAGTCCAACCATCCGCACCACCGAAACCGCCAGTCACGAATAAGACTGAGAACATCCTGTCTGCTTGGATGGCATTGGAGGTGCTGTCGCCGCAGGCTTATCGTCGCGAGGCTGATCTTGTGGCAGGCCAGAAATCGCGGATCGCATATCTGAATAGCTCAATGCTACCTTGGGAGCGTGGCGAGGGATCACGCCCGCAGAAGAAGCTCTACTACGAACTGATCCTTGGTTCTATCAAGATGGATCCTGCTGTTGAACAACTGCTGCGGGTTTATGCTGATCCCAACCCCAATCCGTCGAGAGCATCAGGGTACTGCCCGATTGCCAGCATTATCCTCGACAAACAAGGACGCCCGGTCCCTGATTACACTGGAGCAACGATCGCGAGCTTTGCGTGGGGATTGCCAGTGGCGCTGCGAGGCGACTTGACACGGCTGGGTGAGTGGCCCGCGAAAGAAACGGAACTACTCGGTTGGTTTCGAAAAACACTAATTCAATACAACGACTCCGGCGAGATTGTCCCGCTGACGCGTGTTCGCATTAGCGCATTGTTTCAAGCGTTGGTCACGAAGCTCGAACTGACCGGTCACGAAATAGAGCTGCCTTCGTTTGCGATCCGCCAGTATTCTTGGTTTCGGAGTAAGACGCCGCCTGAAACAATTCTGCTCAACTCGTTCTTCTTGGAGGATCTGACTCTTGCTCGGGAACTCGCCGCAAAAAATCAGTTGCCTCGGGCATTGCGCTATTACCTGCAAGCAGAGAAACCTGTGCACCGAACTGATCTACTCAATGATGAGTCGGGTATTCGGCATTTGCTTCAGCCGGCGCTCACGCCGATAGGGCGATGGCCTGGAAGGGGCCGGTTCACCTTGTCGCTGTTGCAGCAAGCAGCGGTGAATGCAGCCAACCCGGCCCTTATGGATACCGGGGTTCTCGGCGTCAACGGGCCGCCTGGCACGGGTAAAACCACACTGCTCCGTGATGTCGTCGCCACCCGGATGATTGAGCGAGCGATTGTCATGAGCAGCTACGAACGCCCCGCTGAAGCATTCAAGCCAACGGGTCAATCGGTTCAGCGCGACGGCGCAAAGATCCACCTGCACCGACTCGATGACCAGCTGAAAGGCTTCGAGATGGTGGTCGCATCGTCGAATAACAAGGCTGTTGAGAATGTGAGCGCCGAGCTACCTGGTTTGGATGCGATCGCCGAAGATGCGGACACACTGAGATATTTCAAGAGCGTGTCGGATCACTTATTTGATCGCGAGACTTGGGGCACAGTCGCGGCGGTGCTAGGAAACGCGAGCAATCGGTATGAGTTTGCTCAACGGTTTTGGAAGCACGAGGAACACGGTTTCTCGACCTATCTGAACCACGCGAGCGGTGTACGACAGTCGGTGATCGAGCACGCCAGTGACGGGCAGACATATGAAAGATTGCGAGAAGTAGTTGCTCGTGAGCAGCCGCCGGCGAACCCGCAGGAGGCATCGGCACGCTGGAAGCAAGCTCGGGCAAAGTTTAATGAGGCACATCAGGTTGCCGAGTTGGCAATAGCCGCTCGGCAGAAGATTCATCAACAGCTTGAGCGACTCCATGCTTCGATAGCTGAGTTGGAAGCGGTACAAGCATCGTTGCCGGAAGTCGAATCCGAAATACTTCGACTTCAAACCCAAGAGCAAACTGGGCAGCAGACCCAAGAGAGAGCGACGCAGCGGCTTGCTGACTGCCGTCGAAACAACGAGGATGTGCGTGCGAACCGACCTGGATTTCTACATCGGTTATTCCGAACGGCGCGGGCGAAGCAATGGCGGCATGATCAGAGCGAATCCAGTGAGCATCTGGTCGAGGCACAAGGTATTGAATCGACTACCAAGCATGAATGGCACCGAGTCTGCGAGCTTCTCACGGCTGCTCGTGATCAGCTTATGACCGCACAGCGGAGCATGACGAATCTGGAAGAGGAATGTACACGATTAAGTGATTTACTGAAGCGATACCGTGAGGATAGTGGCGTCATCGTCCCGGACACAGAGTTCTTCGCGAGTTCGCACGCAAGCAAGCAGGTCTCAAATCTCTGGTTTGATCAGAATGATGCTCGACTACGGGATGACTTGTTCGTAGCGGCGGTTGGTCTGCATCGTGCCTTTGTGGACGCGGCTGCGGTCCCATTGCGGCAGAATCTCGCCGTGTTCTTTCCATTTTGCGGGACGCAATCCTTCGGCAACGCGGAGAAAGATGCTCTGCTCCCTGAGCTCTGGGCTTCGCTGTTTCTCGTGGTTCCGGTGATTTCAACTACATTCGCATCGGTACGCAGGATGTTTTTCAGCCTTCCTCCCGAGACACTCGGGTGGTTGCTCGTGGATGAAGCCGGGCAGTCGGTGCCGCAGGCGGCAGTCGGCGCGTTAATGCGATCAAAGCGGACCGTTGTTGTCGGTGACCCGCTCCAGATCGAGCCGGTAGTGACGCTGCCTGCCACCCTAACCGAAGAAATCTGTGGTCAGTTTGGTATCGATGAAGCTGTCTTCAATGCACCTCGCGCATCGGTACAGACGCTGGCAGATGCAGCCAGTACTTATCAAGGCACCTTCCAGGTGGGCACTGGTGAGCGAGAAGTCGGAGCCCCGTTGCTCGTCCATCGTCGATGCGATAGTCCTATGTTCGAAATCTCGAACCAGATTGCGTATGGCAATCTCATGGTGCAAGCGAAACAGGCCTCACCCATACAACGCGTTCTTGGGGTGTCACGATGGATCAACATAGTTGGTACACCCGGCCCAGACAAATGGTGCGAGGATGAATCACGGGAGTTGATCGTGCAGTTGAACACACTGCGAGATGCTGGACATGCGGCGGATCTCTACATCGTGAGCCCGTTTGTGGTGATCCAGAATGGCCTGCGAGAGGCGATACAACAAAGCGGAGTTCTTAGCGGCTGGGTGGACCAGCCATATCAGTGGGTTACGGAGCATGTGGGTACTGTGCACACGGTTCAGGGAAGAGAGGCTGCTTCGGTGTTCTTTGTGTTGGGAGCACAAAGCCCTTCACAGGCGGGTGCTCGGGCTTGGGCGGGGAAGAGTCCTAACCTTGTCAATGTCGCGGTGACACGCGCCCAGCGTTCAGTGTATGTTATTGGCAATCGTGAACTCTGGAGATCAGCAGGCGTATTTGAAACGCTTGATCGAGTTCTTTAGTCTCAAGTTCCAGGCTAGCCGTACTTAGATGCCGTGCGAGCTACATTTGCTGTATCGCTATTTGTAGGTGCACATGTAGTTGGCCTGCCTTCCAAATACGCCCATTCTACGAAATCACTCGCATAAAGAATGGACTAGGTTTTGGGGGGCAGGTCAGTGCGAAACTGGCTGTGCAAAGTCGGTGTATCAACACTGTATATTGAGCCTGGGAGTCCTTGGGAGAACGGATTCATCGAGAGTTTCAAAGGCAAGCTGCGTAATGAACTGCTCAGTTTTTGCACCCCAGGGGACGCTGGTTTCTCAAGAATTCAAGGCTCAGAACGAGAGACAATTTACCAATTCTTTGAGCACACTACGCGTTTATTCCCTGATTCCGGATAAACCTAAGCGATGCTCGTAGAATCGTTCACATGGGCGGACAAGAAGGAAATCGCGGTTATTTGGTGCAGACATTGATAGCCCTTTTACAATCTCTGTCGGATACAATTTGGAATCGTGTTGTAGTTGAACCAAATATTGCTTCGGAAAAAGTGGATATCCGTTGGGAGATCCAAAATCGGGTGCGAGTGGTTCAAGTCAAATCCTCAAAAAATCAGATTAGCAAATCAAAGGCTAAACAATGGGCAGGTGAGTTGAGGGAATCCTGTGAAGTCGATGAATATGAACTAGTTTTAGTTGGTCCAGCGAGTCAGGGGGTTATCGAATTGGGTTCGTATCGAGGGGTTGCTATCCCATGCCCCAAGAATCTAGATATTGCTGGCTTACTAAATGAGGCCGCACATCTTCTTGGCAGGTTTCTGAGAAACGAATCAATTCCGGAGCATTCTTCACGCCAGCGCGAAATGATGGTTGGTTCGCTAGTTACTGAATTGTCACGAATGTCGACGGACGGAATGAGTTTCGATCGGTCGCAACTAATTTGCCAGATTACTAGATGGGCTCAGGTATTCGATTCGTCAAGCGATAATTTTTGGGAACGCGTGAAATTTGATAATCAAAGGGGGATTGAGAGTGCTGTTTCTGGCCAGAGACTCGGCCCTTTGGATACGGATGCATGTCCAGAATTCTCAATTTGCAAAGAGATCGTTGCCGAATTAAACAGGTGTAATGTTTATGAAGTTGCTGGAGCATCTGGCTGCGGGAAATCTATTACGGCCTGGCAAGCAGCTCGAAAATTTGATCTTGATGGATATTCAGTTTGGCGTCCGGCGCCATTTGCTACTATACAGGAGTTGCTATCGAGTTTTCCCATGGGAAGAAAGCTGCTCGTTGTAGATGATGCCCATACTTATGGTGAAAATTTTGCAACTCGGTTAACCGAGATGTCAAGCCTTGACTCGAAGGTATTGTTAGTCTCAACGATCGAAAACTCATTGCTGTCCCAAGTCATCTGTCTATCGCCCAAGAAATGCGTAGATGAACTTGCCAACGCTTTACTCGAACAGTGTGCAACTCTCCTTCCGATTGTACAGATGTACGATGGTCGTATTGGGAATCGGGCACTAGATGTATCATTGGAGAGCAGGATTGAGCATGGGCGTGAACAGGGGAAGCCGTGGGAAGTGTTTTGGGTTATTCGTGGTGGCTGGTTAACTGCTAATCGGGAAGTTGAAGGTATACGCCAGATTCCTGATGCCTACGAAGTTCTTCTGTGGATCGCCATAGCACAGATCACTAGTTGCGACGAAGGGGTATCGCAGGCTGTGCTCATGAAAGGGCTTCAGATTGAGGGTGTTTCAGAAGAATCTACTGAAAATGCTCTGCAGCATCTTGATAGACTCGGTTTAATTTTGCGAGGTTATGCGATACGGACTAAACATCTGATTTACGCACATCAGATAGTTGAAGATTGTTTTAGAAGTTCAAATTCTAAACAGTGGTCTAGATTGGCCACACTGGTCACGAGGTGTGTTTTAAATACACCATGGTCGATAAAGGGGGTGTCATGGCTACTAGGGAATCCACTCGGACATTCAGATGCTGCTCGTTTCAGCAAACAACTTTTTGTAGGTCTACAAGAACCACTTGCCGAACGATGTTTGTCCGAGCAAGAAGATCTCGCGTGGGCTGCTGGGTGTTGGTCCAGATTAATCGGCTTCTTTGATATCTCCGCAGATGAGATTGTTTCAAAAGAGGACCGTTGGAACGCGTGGGCAACATCAGGATCAGCTCTCGCTGCTTATTTTTGCGGCGACATCATTAACACACTCATCAACAAGTCGCCACGAAATGGCAATAAGTATACAGATGTTTTGTCGCAGCCGCTAGTTGACAAAATCAATGTCGATCAATTGCTTGATATTGTCCATAAGGCGAAATTGGAGGAATACTATTCAGTTGCACATCTTTTAGATCGGTCATGCTTCTCTAAACCCAAATGGGCATTTGAATTCATCGATAAACTCAATTGGGATCATTTGAAAACAATGATTCTTGATGCGGGGAGCGATTATGCCCATGGGGTTGACGCCATGGTTGGAAGTATTGTTCAATTGGCATCATTGGGGCATGGCAATCCTGTACTGAGTTATGTAGAAGATGTAGTGCCGTACATTTGCAAAGCTATTAATGAGCGTCCAGAAAATAGTGTCGGCTCTATGAATCGTATTTTTATGTATTGCCTTTCGTATGGCCCCAAGTTTCTGTTAGCAGGAAGTCGTCCAAGCAGTCGCCAAATCGGAGTGGCCAAAAAAATTGCAAGTGGTATCAGTCCAAAAAAGGTATCTGCTGCGATGGAGGTAGCAGTTTCACGTGATCTGAATGGTCTAGCAAATACTCTAGCATTTGTGTCAGATGTTGACGATGGCATTCTCAGGGATATTGCTGAAGAACTTTCAGATCACGCATTTTTTGATGCCACCATGGCTGACTGGAGAGATCAAACGAGGGATCTGCAGAGGGTTGTTGCATTTTTCGCATTCGATGATGGACTTCAGCCTGTGTCTAGATGGGTCACATCAAACTCCCATCTCATACAAGGTCCATTGCAGCCGATGTTCGTACATTTTGCACCAGATGTCGCATTTGCGTTTCACTCGAGCAAGAAAAAGATTCAACTCGTATCAACGCACGACAATCGTTGGGCAATAACAAATGCTGCAATTTGGAGTTTGTATAGGGCAGATAGTGAGCAGTGCAAAAATATTGTATTCGATAAATTTGATGAGCTATGGGATGCGATATACCGCCTTAGCTTGGAGTCTGAGGTCCAGATAGTACGGTTCTTCAGAATTCTCCATGAGATTTCGCCAGCCATGCTTGAGAGGTTTGTGGCAGGTATCAATCTTGACGATGAAAGGTGTAAAAAACTTGTTAGTCAGTTAACTACGAACCAGCCAAATCAGTTGAAAAACTACAAAAAACTTGCAAGGCGTGGTGTCAAAATTGGCGGTACTATTGAGACATTGTCAACGGGGCTCTTATTTCGCTTGGGCTGTAGTGTGCACAAAGTAGTTGATGAATAAGAGCGGATTTGCCGCTTTGATTTCAGAGGGATCGATTTGCTTGAGATCTAGAAACTCTATCCGCGCACCGATCGTGTGTTCCAGCCGAGTATGTTCAAGTATATGACATGCCCCCATGCTTTGCACCACTGTCTAAGTTAGGGCAGTTGCTTATGCACTTGTCCCCGCTCCTGCACTAGTTGCATGTTTAGGGTTCTGCATCATCCGGCCCGGCTAGCCCGGGCGATCGCATTAATAATCACACGTTTCGCGGGACCAGGATCGCCGCGTATCTGAGCAACGACGGAGCGGTCTAACGTACTCAGTACATGGCGGGCCACGCCTTGCCTAACATCACGAAGCTCTACAACCGTCGTTATCAAGAAGCGACGCTTGAGGGGGTAGAGAGGATCATCCTGTGACCAAATCACCCGACCCACACGAACTGAGCGAGGACCAGATCGCAGAGATGGAGGCGGCGGGGATTCAGTTTCACGACGGAATCCCGATCTTCCCGTTCGTCCCAGACTCCATCAAAGAGAGCCGCTTCCACGTAATCGAGGCTGGTGATCTCTCAACGGAAGCGCGCGTCCATGACCTCCTCATGGCGATGTGGAACGATCCCGAGACGTTGTTCTATTACTACCACGGTCACGACGGAGGGCCTTCCGCAGATAATCTGCTTCTCGCCGCGCGGAACCGCGGCGACATTCTTATGGATGAGCAGGAGCGGAGGTACTACCGCCATCCGAAGTTCAAGCGTGACTACGTGAAGATCGTCCCGAAGGGCGAGGACGAGTACAACTTCGACTGGGAGCGCCAGGCCGTGGAAAAGGGGCCCGAGTTCTGGCGTGTGACGCTGAAGCTCGGGCAGAGGAAGCGTGACGAGTTGGACGCATGGCGAAAGGTGCAGCTCGAAGAGCACTTCCGCGAGCAGGCGCGCAAGGCCCAGTATCAGTACGATGTTTTCCTCAGCTACGCCGGTGCCGATTCGGAGGAGGCGACCATGATCCACGAGAAGATCGCCGCCGTGGGCCGGAGAGTGTTTATGGCCCCCAAGGTGCTGCGAGCCGGGGATGACTTCGCTGAAGAGATCCGGCTCGCTCTGCACGGATCACGCGAGATGTGGCTCTTGGTCAGTCCGTCCAGTTCGGCGAGCGAGTGGGTCATCACGGAGTGGGGCGCGGCTTGGGCGCTCTCGAAACGCATCTTGCCCATACTTCATCGTTGTCCACCGGAGTCCTTGCCAGACCGTCTTCGTCGTCTGCAATGCACCGATCTCCACCGTTGTGATGAACTGATTCAGCAACTCAAGCATGGTGCCCGGTCCTAAAGGCTTTCCACGCCACCGAGGGCTACTACTACGGAGATTGTTCATGGCCAAGAGTGTAACAGAGAGCCAAGCCAGACAAGTCTTTCGAGCACGGATGGAGCATCTACGGATGCATCTGGAAATGACAGATGCCGCAATGGTTGTTGTTCACCGTCTTCTGGGACAACGAGCGGCGAAGGCAAAGCTCACGATCGCGGATGGTCTAGGTTGCCGACGGGCAAGTATCTGCATCTAAACCATCCGGTGACTAACCGCAACCGAGTGACCAACCACAGCCGAGCCCGCAATGTCGAGTTCGCTATCGTCTCCACGTACAGAACATTCACAGAATATCTGCGCGATGTCTTGGCCGAGATGTATAAGCACAATCCTCTACTCGTCGTTGGGAAGGCCGTTGGGAAGCACTCTCTGTCGTTCCAAGAACTCGTGAAGCTCGGTACGTTCAAAGCTATCGGCGAGCACATAGTTGCAGTGACCATTCGCAGCCTGGAGAACGAGCGCAGCACGACGAAACTGTTGGAGAAGATTCTGGATCATACCGGTACGGTAATACCACAAACCGTCCGCGATGATGCCCTATCACATCTGGAGCTTCGCCATCTGATTGTCCATAACAACAGGCGAATCGATGAGAGATACGAGAAGGCGTACGGCGATCACCTGGGGGTCAGCGTCAAGGACAAGGTGCCTACGACGTTCACGACTGCGGAGGCCGCTATGCGGACCACCACCACACTGGTGGACCGAATCGACTCTGGTCTGATCTCGCACAACTTCCTGAAAGCTCGCTGATGGTTGGGCATCTGAGCTTGCGCGGCGGCTTCCTGTATTCATGCCTGACTTGCACATCGCCATCGCGAGCCTTCGGGGGCATGTCGGCGATGGCCTCTGAACAGTCAACCCGGTCTTGGTCTCTCCTTTGAGCACAGTTATTTCTCCCGCCATGCGGAATTCCGTATAGAATGGTCCACAGCCATGGATACAGGGCGTTCAATCACTGTTGGGTAGACGAGACAGCCTCGTATGGGGGAGTCCCGTTAGGTGCGACTAAGGTTTTGCGTATCTTAATGGCTGGGGAAGCACGCAGAGGATTTGAATGAAACAAGCGAAGATTAGAGCCCGCGCGTGCGTATATTCAAAGGTGATGGGGCGTGCGAGCCAGTCGATGGTTGCGTTGCCCACAATAGCTCTGCGGCAGCCTGAGGAATCGCCATGTACTTGTCACATCTAAGCCTGCGCAACTTCCGTCAGTTCGGTGACAGCGACGACAAGCTGGAGCTCCCGCTGGGCAGCGGCGTGACCGCACTGGTCGGGCGCAACGACAGCGGGAAGTCGGCGGTCATCGACGCCATCCGTTACGCCCTCCTGACACGCGACCAGGGATACATCCGTGTCCAGCCCGAGGACTTCCACATCGACGAGGCAGGCGAGCAGGCCGACGAGATCTTCATACGGTGCCAGTTGAGCGATCTCAACGACGATGAGAAGGGAGCTTTCGCTGAGTACCTGACCTATGACGGCGCCGACGTCTCCTTGATCGTCAACTGGGCTGCGCGAAGGCGTAGCGAGTCTCCCAGCGCTCGTCGATGGGTCGATCTATCGGTCCGTAGCGGCGTGGACGGTGCTGGGCCGACGTTCGAGGCGTCTGTACGCGAGCTGCTGTCGAGCGCCTATCTGCGGCCGCTCCGCGACGCAGCACGAGAGATGTCGTCGGGTCGGGGCTCCCGGCTCTCGCAGATCCTGGCGAATGTTCCGGAGATCAGCCAAGGCGACGCTTTCGACGAGAACGTTCTTCCGGCCGACCCAGCCGCGGTGAGCAAGCTCAGCCTTCTGGGCCTGGCGGACTACCTCCGCCACAGCGTGAAGACGCATCAGAGTGTGAGCGGTGCCGAGACCGCAATCAATACCCAGTATCTGTCCTCTCTTTTCTTGCGGGGCGACAAACTGCAAGGCCGGATCGACTTTTCCGAAGGCGGGAGCGACGCGATTCGCCTGCGCCGAATCCTTGAGCGGCTCGAACTCGGCCTGTTCGAGGAATCGACATCCAGCGCCCGCGGGAACTACGGCCTCGGCTCGAACAACATCCTCTACATGGCGTGCGAGTTGCTGCTCCTTGGACGTGAGCCTGAGGGGTTGCCCCTCCTGCTCATCGAGGAGCCCGAAGCGCACCTTCATCCTCAGCGCCAGCTGCGCCTGATGGACTTCCTGTCCAATGCGGCCGCCGGCAAGGTGAGCGAGTCACTCCGCCCGGTCCAGGTCATCTTGTCGACCCACAGCCCCAACCTGGCGTCGACCATTCCGCTTGAGAATCTCGTCATGTTGGAGGGCGGACGCGCCTACTCCCTAGCAGAAGGCGAGACCAAGCTGGGCACCGGCGACTATCGGTTCCTTGAACGCTTCCTCGACGTGACCAAGGCCAACCTTTTCTTCGCCCACGGCGTCATCATCGTTGAGGGAGACGCCGAGGCCCTGTTGCTCCCCACGCTTGCCCGGCTCCTGGGCTCCGATCTGACGGAGCATGGGGTCTCCGTAGTCAACGTCGGCGGGACGGGACTCCGGCGCTTCAGCAGAATCTTCCAGCGGTCCGATGACGCTTCGTCCTCAGTCTCCATCCCCGTAGCCTGCGTCGCTGACATGGACGTGATGCCCAACTGCGCGCCCGCCATCCTCGGCCTGGTCGAATGCGACAAAGATGAGAAGTGGAAGAGTTCGAGACGGCGCTGGAAGGCAACGCGCGACTTCGACGACAAGGACAAGACCATTGAGGAGGCGCTGACCGAGCGGCGCGACCTGCTTCGTGCGTCGGATGGCCAGTCCGTGCGTACCTTCGTCGCGGACCACTGGACTCTCGAATACGACCTCGCGTTTTGTGGCCTCGCCGAAGAGGTCTACGTCGCTGCCAGCCTGGCCAAGAACGACACCGCGCTAATGGAGGGGAAGAAGACCGTCGCTGACGTCGAGGCGGCGGCGAATACCGAGTTCGAGCAGCTCATGAAGTCGGCCGGTGATGATCGCGCGGTGCTCTGCAGCCAAATCTACAAGCTCTTCCATTCAGGCGACGCATCCAAGGCGATCGCCTCCCAATACCTGGCCAACACCCTCACCGCCGAGAGGGAGAAGGATGACTTCGACCCGGCAGCGTTCGCGGGGAAGCTGCCGCCCTACGTCGTCGCGGCCATCTCCCACGCGACTGGAGCCGAGGTCCCGGCGGTGCCAGCCGACGACGGGAGCCCCGTGGAGGACACGGATGGCTGACCCGCAGTCCCTCATCCCGGAGGTCGCCGACGAGGACGTCGAGTGGATCTGCCGTGTCTTGGGCCTGCGCGAGTTCGACCAGTCCCGACAGGAGTTCCTTCGCGCGCGGACGACGCTCGACGTCTCCGCATGCCCGGGAAGCGGCAAGACGACGCTGATCGTCGCCAAGCTCGCCATTCTGGCCAAGAAGTGGCCGCACCGGACGAAGGGTATCTGCGTGCTGTCCCACACCAACGCAGCACGTGAGGAGATCCAGCGGCGTCTGCGTGGCACGGTCGTGGGACAACAGCTGCTCTCTTACCCGCACTTCA
Source organism: Phycisphaerales bacterium (assembly GCA_965250055.1). Classification (GTDB taxonomy): domain Bacteria; phylum Planctomycetota; class Phycisphaerae; order Phycisphaerales; family UBA1924; genus UBA1924. Next base: position 1,887,644 of record OZ252285.1, read on the forward strand.
TCGACACCATCCACGGTTTCGTGAACCGCTTCCTCGCGCTGCCGTGGCTGAACTCGAATGGCTATCCGGCTGCGACTGTCGATGATGATGTGACCAGCGCGTACCGGCGTCGCGTACTCATTCAATCGGATTACTGGATGGTCGAGAATTTTATTCAAAGGAGGACGAATAGGAGGAAGAAGTTCGACGATATCCGCCTCAAAGATCGAAGCCTCAGCATCGGACTTGGAGACGGGGAGTTCCCGTCAGGTCCACATACCCCGACGCACCAGATCGCGAAGCGCGCCGCGGAGGCATCATCCGAAGCGGGATACTTCTGCTACGACGAGATGTTCATCTGGGCCAAGGCCCTCCTTGAGGACTGCCCTGGCGTCGCGACGTTGCTGCAGAATCGGTTTCCATTGGTCATCGTCGACGAGATGCAGGACACAACGGAGCTCCAGGTCAACGTCTTGGAGCAGGTGTTCCCGCGATCGAGCTCCGAGGTCGCGCTGCAGCGCGTCGGCGATCCGAACCAAGCCATCTTCGAAGGGGATCGAGCTGGGCCCGCCTTGCCTGGCGAGTTTCCAGACGCCTCGACCTGCTTGGAGATACAAAACAGCTTCCGCTTCGGGCCGGCGATCGCGACGCTGGCGTCCCCCTTCGCGGTCAAAGCAATTGGACCAGATGGCCTCCAGGGTGCCGGGCCACGCTCTCTCAAGGTCACACCTGACAGTTGCAAGAACGCGATCTTCATCTTCCAGGATGCCGAGGCACAAAATGTCCTGAATGCTTATGGTCACCATGTGCTTTCGTCCTTTTGCGACGAAACGCTTGCCAGCGGCGTCGTCGCGGCCGTGGGCGCGGTCCATCAAGACGCGAGCGATGTGACGGCCGGCAACTCCCAATTCCCGAAGTCTGTGCCGCACTACTGGAGCGGGTACACCGCGGAGGTCGGGCGCCGCGAGCCACACCCGCGCACACTCATCCAGTACGTGCGCGTCGCCCAGGCACTCGTGCGGGACGGATGCGATCTTGGGCCCGGCATAGAGAAAGTTGCGTCGGGGCTTGTCCGCTTAGCGCGAAGCGCGGGGGGCTCTGAACTCCTGGGCCGACGGGTGCCGAGACATCGCGCGGTTGTTGACGCTCTCTCGACGAACGCAGAGGCGACATCGGCATACCGTCGCCTCCTACGGGCGTTCCTCATCGACTGGGAGGCTTTGTCAGTTGCATCATGGACGCAGCGACAAGAAGACATCCTCCTGGTAGCTGCTAGTCTCGGCACTTCGGGTACTCCCCCCGCCACCACGAACGACTTCCTCAGCTGGGACACGAACGACCCGTCGCTCGCTGCCCCCGCGGCAGCATCCCCGCTGGACGCAGGCCCGAACGTTAACCGCGTCGAGAATGACGCCCGGCGGAGCGTCGACATCCGCCTTGGCTCGGTGCACTCTGTGAAAGGCCAGACCCACCTAGCGACTCTGCTTCTGAGCACCTACTGGCACGGCCATTCGGCGAAGAGGATGCTGCCGTGGTTGGTTGGAGAGAAGGTGAACCTCAACGGCGCAGGAATTCAGGACCGCACCCGCCTGCAGCATACGTATGTCGCCATGACACGCCCCAGTCACCTCGTCTGCCTTGCCATTCCGCGATCAGCTCTTGGAGACGATGTGACGCTGAACGAGTATTTGGTGACGTTGAAAGAGCGCGGATGGCACGTGGCGGACGTCGTAGATGGAGCGTCTAGCTGGTACTCTTGACTACGATGACGGCATCATATCGCGCTACCGTTACGAGGCTGCCCAACAAGGCGATGCAGAAGTAGGGGGCCAGCGAGTTTGTGTGGCATACTTGAGGCATTGTGCTCAACCTTCATGCAGCTATATCCTGTTCTTTGACTCCAATATCGAGTCGGAAGAACTTTGGATCGCCTCGAGTTGATTGTCTCTTGATTCGGATTGTCGGTGTTGCACTTTCACCCTACGTGAAACGAATCGAGTTTAACGTAACCGCTTCATAGGGGACTAAAAAAATACACTCTGGGTTCAGATTTCGAACACACCATATCCGAGTTGTCTTAATGCATTATTCGATTTTTTCACATAGCCGGTTGCGATCTTTGAGCATGCGGCCCATGGTCGAAAAAATGAAGGATGCCGACCACGCAAGGTAGAGCAACCCACACAGGCCTTCCGTTACAGCAATAAAACGAAGATGGCCGGTAGGCAGAACATCACCGAAACCGATCGTTGTGTAAATCGTTGCAGACACATAGAGATGACCGAATGGCCCTTCGGCGCTGGATCCGCTGATCGTTCCAAGATCGATTACATGCCATGCGAAGTAGAAAGCCAGAGCGAAAATGACGATGTCCACCATGTGGCTGATGTAGATGCTCAGCATCAGACAAAAAAACCGATGTGATGTGAGATGAACGGCATCCAGTGTGTGACGGGCGGCAACCATGAAGAACCCAAGCCGAAATCCGGTTGTTAGGAGGACGAGAACAAGACTAAGTAGCACGGCTACAGCCATTGGATACTCTATCCCAGGAAGCAACCCAATTGGCCAGATTACAGATTGGACACAATAGAAAATAGATAGCGTTTTCTTGGTTTTCACGGATGATTCGGTGGAATCGGGAGATTGGTTGCCGGAGTAAGATGGTAAAAGAGTGATAGGTACACGATTTGACGAATAATTCGGCAACTCGATGAGATCTCTAGATCGAGTAGCGATACACCCCGATGGATTTACACACCTCACTGAACTAGACTCAACTGAATGATTCGAATGCTGACCATCCTGATTCTCTTGCTTGCGGGAATCCCGCGGGTTGGCATTGGGATGATTGGCACAGCCGGTGACGCTGGCTGTAACGATGCTGTTTGTCAGCCTGTGGTTGTCGAATCGAGTTGCTGCAGCGATCCTGTACCCGCCATTGATATGGACGAATACTGTCCTATGTCGGGCGGGCCTTGCCGTTGTGGAGTCAATCCTGGTAATGACAGGAATGAGTTGCCTGAAGCTCCGCTCCAACGGAGTGAGTCTCAGATTACTCTGGGTCTTTCCGCTGATCCTGTTCGGATATGTGTTTGGACGGTGAACAATGATGAGCATTCCGCACCAATGGCGGGGCTTGTAGGAAACCTCCACGCACTTCGCACACACTGTGAAACACAAGCCATTCTGGGTATCTGGAGAACTTAGAACGAGGATCCATAGGGGCAATGCGCGCAAAGCGTTTTGTTCTCATGATGTGATCCGCCGTTCTATTTCACTCTCAATCAAGTAGATATCTAGGAGTTTGCTATGGCTTCCAGCCTATGCATGGGCGCATTGAGCGCTGGTTTAGGGCTTGTGTTCCTTGCCGGGTGTTCAACGAGTCCGTTTGATTCACCATCCAGTTCGAGACGATCTGCGCTCCATCGGCTGAGTATGTCCGATGGTTCAGGAGCAGAACTCGCTTCGGTCTACAGGGACCAGGACGAGGAAACTGAGCATGCGGCGATGGTTGTGGACTCAACACCCGAGTCGTTTGTTCGATACGCCTTGTATCACAGTCCAATGGTTGAGCGTGCGTATCAGCAATGGCGAGCTGCAAGTGAGCGGCTGCCTCAGGTACGGTCGCTTCCTGACCCTCGTTTGAATATCGGATTTTTCCTTGACGAGGTCGAAACCCGTGTTGGGCCGCAGCAAGCAAAGGTTGGGTTTCAACAAACCTTCCCGTGGATTGGGAAGCTACAGGATCGTGAGGATGCGGCGGCACGGGGTGCGCTAGCGGCATGGTACCAATACCAAAGTATTCAACTGATTGTGGTTGAGCAGGTCATCATCGCACTGCGGGATCTTGTGTACCTCGATGAAGCGATCAGGATTACCAAGGAGAACTACGCACTACTCGGCTCGTTCGAGGAAGTCGTGCGTGCACGGTATCGCGTTGGTGCTGGGTCGCATCCGGAACTGATACGGGTTCAGGTTGAGCTTGGTCAGATCGAGGATCGGGTATTGGGGCTTGAAGCGCTCCGGCCGTCGTATGTGGCCAATCTCAATGCATTATTGAATCGACCGCCTGAAGAGGATATCGGCGAAGGGATCAGCCTCACAAACTCGGTCATCTCGGAAAGTGCACAGCAGATTTCGCAATCGGCTCATGAGTGGAGTCCGGTGCTTCAATCGATCGCCCAGCGTGTTGAACAAGAACGGATTGGAACGAAACTTGCTCAGAAAGACGGGTATCCAGATCTGACTGTCGGTATTGAGTACATCGTGACTGACGACGCTGCGAATCCATCGATCGCCGAGAGTGGTGATGATCCGATTATGCTCACCTTTGGGATCAACTTGCCCATTTGGCGTGAGAAGTACGATGCTGGCGTGCGTGAGTCGATTGCGAAGCGGCTTTCGATGAGCCGTGAACTGGACTCGTCAACAAATCAACTCACAGCAACGGTATACAAAGCATGGTTCGAGCATACGGATGCGGATCGACGGGTACGACTGTATGAGGACTCATTGATACCGAAAGCTCAGGAGTCGCTTTCAGCATCGCTTGGTGGATTCCGTACCGGTGATTCAGAGTTCTTGGATCTGCTCGATACCCAGCGCACTCTGCTTGAGTTCTCAATATCAGCAGAAAGAGCGAGAGCCGATCGAGGGAAGGCACTGGCGACGCTCAATCGCCTTGTTGGTCGGCCAGTAGCAACAATCGATGAGAGTTTTTCTCCACGCAGCGGTGATCAATCAACAGATCAAACAGTAGATGAGGTGCAGCCATGAGTTCGTTGAGAGCAAGAATTTCTCCTGTATTGAACTGGGTTTGGACGCATACTTCTGCAGCAGTTGCATTGGTACTGATCGTTGTCGCGTTGCTCGTTGGCTACAACATCGGAAGCCCAAATACCACTGTAGATTCAAAACCAGATCATTCAGAGCTTGCGGGATCCGAAGAGTCCGGCCCACAAATGTACACATGCTCGATGCATCCTTCCGTGCGTCTGACTGATCCGAACGCAAAGTGTCCGATTTGCTTTATGGATCTGATTCCTGTCAAGGATAGCGCGAGTGGTGATGGTGCTGAGATCCAGCTGGTGCTCTCTGAGTCTGCCATGTCGATGAGCCAGATTGAAACAACGGAGGTCGGGCGATTCTTTCCATCTACTGAGAATCGATTGTTTGGAAAGTTGGTGTATGACGAAACATCGGTGGCACGGATCAGTGCGTACTTTCCAGGAAGGATTGAACGACTCTTTGTGAACTACATCGGCGTAAATGTTCAGGAAGGGGACCATCTTGCTGAGCTTTACAGTCCGGATCTGCTTGCATCATTTGAAGAACTTGTACAAGCGAAGAAGTCCGCAGAGAATGCGAGCGGAGGGAGTACGTTCCTGCGAGAAACAGCGAACCAAACCCTGCAGGCTTCGAGAGATAAGCTCCGGCTGTTTGGGCTCATAGTAGAACAGATCAAGCAAGTTGAGCAGGGGGGCTTTGACTCTGATGAGTTGACCGTCTATTCACCGATCGGCGGTGTTGTCACACATCTTGCGGCTCGTGAGGGCGATTATCTTGATACCGGTGATCCAATTGCAACGGTCTCCGATCTGAGTCGCCTCTGGCTCGATCTTGAGGCGTACGAATCACAGTTGTCGATGCTCCGTTGGGGTTTGCCGGTGACCTTCACGGTTGAAGCTCATCCTGGAGAGACCTTTGAAGGGCGGGTGTCATTTATTGAACCGATTGTTGATGAGCAGACACGCACGGCTGCAGTCCGTGTTGCGGTTGATAACTCCGAGTTAAGGTTAAAGCCTGGAATGTTTGCGACAGCAGTGGTCCGGGCAAAAGTTGCTGCTGATGGTGCGGTGCTTTCTGATGAACTTGCTGGCAAATGGGTGAGTCCGATGCATCCGACCATTGTCAAGGACGAGCCTGGGAATTGTGATGTTTGTGGTATGGACTTAGTGACCGCAGAGTCGCTTGGTGCTGTCGGCGATTCTTCAAAAGCTGAGATGCCGATGGTGATTCCTCGGAGTGCGGTGCTGTTTACCGGGACTCGATCGGTGGTGTATGTTCAAGTTCCAGATAAGGAACAGCCAACATATGAGGGGCGAATCGTCGATCTTGGGTTACGGGCGGGTGAGTTCTACACGGTTCGCAGCGGGCTCAAGGTGGGTGATCAAATCGTGGTCAATGGCGCATTCAGGATTGACAGCGCCATGCAGATTTCTGCCAAGCCAAGCATGATGATGCCGAGCGGTGGGGGTGGCGGAGGCGGTCACAATCATGGAGGGAGTCCGTCTTCAATGGGCTCTATGGAGATGAAAGACTCGGTGCCTGGTGGGTTTGTCGAAGATTTAGACTCGGTCTATACGGCTTATCTGGATGCTCAAGAACGATTGGCTGATGACGATCTGAGTGGCTATCTCGATGCAGCCATGCAGCTAGATCGTTCGGTTGAATCTGTTCGAGTGGTTGGTCTTGTTGGTGAATCACTCGGTACTTGGCGGCGTGTGGCGAGCAAACTGTCACAGGAATCGCCCGCAACAACGATGGACGCTGCACGGTTGAACTTCGAACGAATGTCTGAAGCGATCATGGAACTGCAGGATCGGTTTGGGAATGCGGCGGATGAAACGATCTATACGGCGTACTGCCCAATGGCTTTCGATTTCAAGGGTGCCAAATGGATTCAGCGTGGTCAAGAGATCAATAACCCGTACTTTGGCAGCGAGATGCTGCGCTGCGGTGATATTGAAAAATCACATGAGCCGCTTGGCTCGCAAGACCATGACAGTATGGATATGAACATTGATCCAGATATGGAAATGGACATGCCAGATGCTGCTGAACACGAAGGGCATAACCATGACTGATCTGGAACACAATCCGGGTTTGGTGAATCGTGTCATCCGGTTCTGTCTTGAGCAAAAATTGGTCGTTGCGATTTTGCTATTTGTCATGATCTTCTGGGGTGTGCTTGTCGCTCCGTTTGATTGGGAAGTTGGTGATCTTCCACGGAACCCTGTCCCGGTAGATGCAATCCCGGATATTGGCGAGAATCAGCAGATTGTCTTTACGGAATGGATGGGGCGTTCGCCTCAGGATATTGATGATCAGATTTCGTATCCGATGACTGTGGCACTGCTGGGGATTCCGGGGGTCAAGGATATCCGGAGCTATTCGGTGTTCGGGTTCTCGACGATTTATATAGTTTTCGAGGATGGGATTGAGTTCTATTGGTCTCGTTCTCGGGTGCTTGAAAAACTCAACTCACTCCCTGCGGGGACTCTGCCAACTGGTGTTGTTCCAACACTAGGCCCAGATGCGACAGCTTTGGGTCAGGTCTTTTGGTACACGCTCGAAGGGCGTGATGGCGATGGAAACCCGACCGGCGGTTGGGAGCCCGATGAATTGCGGTCGATCCAGGACTTCACAGTCAAGTATCAGCTTGCCGGGGTTGAGGGGGTGAGTGAAGTCGCTTCGATTGGCGGGTTTGTCCGAGAGTATCAGGTTGATGTGAACCCAGACGCAATGCGTGCGGCGGGGATCACACTCAAACAAGTCATCGGAGCGGTTCGAAAGAGTAATCTTGATGTTGGCGCTCGGACACTCGAAGTGAATCGAGCGGAATACATCGTTCGGGGGATAGGGTTTATCGAGGATCCTGAGGATCTTGAACAGACGGCAATCACTGCGCGAGACGGGCAGCCAATTTTGATCGGGGATATTGCTCAAGTGGGGTACGGTCCTGCTCTTCGTCGTGGTGTGCTCACGAAGGCTGGTGTTGAGGCGGTTGGTGGAGTGGTTGTCGTTCGTTATGGCGAGAATCCGATGGCAACGATCGAGCGTGTGAAAGAACAGATCGCTTCGACGGCCTCGGGATTGCCCACCAAAATCTTGAGCGATGGCACTGAATCACAGGTGACCATTGTCCCGTTTTATGATCGCTCAGGGCTCATCAAGGAAACACTGGGGACGCTCAACTCAGCAATCGAGCAGCAGGTGTATGTGACGATCATCGTGGTCGTGTTGATGGTGATGCATCTACGGAGCAGCATACTCATTGGCGCGATGCTTCCGATCACGGTGATGGGGACATTCATCGGGATGAAAGTCTTCAGGGTTGATGCGAATATTGTGGCGCTGTCTGGGATTGCGATTGCGATAGGCACAATTGTAGATATGGGGATCGTGCTTTCGGAGAATATTCTTCGTGGTCTTGATGATGCTGACCCGTCAGAGTCTCGGCTTGAGGTGGTCTATCGAGCGTCGTCGGAGGTCGGGGGGGCGGTGCTTACGGCTGTGGCAACGACAGTTGTCGGATTCTTGCCGGTGTTCACGATGGAGGCGGCGGAAGGCAAGTTGTTCAAGCCACTTGCCTATACCAAGACATTCGCCCTGATTGCATCGATCATCATTGCCCTGACGATCCTGCCCGCTGCGGCTCAGGTTCTGATGGGATTCCGGGTTCCGATCAAGTCGATGCGGACGATAGCTTCAGCGATGCTCGCTGTAGCTGGGATTTGTGTTGCCATCTGGATACAACCGCTCGGCGGAGTCTTGATCGCTGCATTCGGATTGTTTTATCTGATCGAGCCAGCATTACCCAAGCTAATCGCAAAGTCTTTGCTTTGGTCAGCGAATCTTGTCGTGGTCGGAGTAGTGCTTGTGGTTCTTGCCGGTTCATGGGAGCCTTTAGGACCAGAGCCTGGCTTGATTGGGAATGCAATATTTATTGGTTCCATCGTTGGTGGATTACTGTTGGTGTTCTGGGTGATCCGAATACTGTTCCCACTCGTGCTTGCGTGGGCGCTCAAGCATAAAGTGATTGCGCTCTCGCCTGCCATATTCATTGTTCTCTTTGGCTCAACGGTTTGGCATGGGTTTGACCAGGTATGGGGGTGGTTGCCAGAGGGTGTCCGCCAGAATGAGCGAATGGTCAAGATTGCCCATTCGCTCCCCGGATTGGGTTCGGAGTTTATGCCTTCGCTTGATGAGGGATCATTCTTGTATATGCCGACGACGATGCCGCATGCATCGATTGGCGAGGCAACAGACATACTCAAAGAGCTTGATCTGCGGATTATGAGTGTGCCCGAGGTCGAAATGTCAGTCGGGAAGATCGGTCGGGTTGATAGCCCACTGGATCCAGCACCGATTTCGATGATTGAAACCATTATCGAGTATGCAGACGAATACATAATGGATGACAAAGGTCATCGGATTCTCTTTGCGGTTGATGATGAGGGTGAATATCTCAGAACAGAGTCGAATGAACTGATTGAAGACGGAGATGGTCAACCCTACCGCCAGTGGCGTGATGAGATTCAATCGCCGCAGGATATCTGGGATGCGATTGTGCAGATTGCTGAGATGCCTGGTGTAACGAGCGCGCCCAAACTTCAGCCGATTGAGACTCGGATTGTGATGCTCCAATCAGGGTTCCGTGCTCCGATGGGTATCAAGGTCTACGGGCCAAGCTTGGAGTCGATTGAATCGTTCGGTCTTGAACTCGAACGCTTGCTCAAAGAAGTGCCTTCGGTGCAGCCCGCAGCGGTCTTTGCGGATCGTGTCGTTGGGAAGCCGTATCTGGAGATCGAGATCGATCGTGAGAAGATCGCTCGATACGGGATCCAGATTGATGATGTCCAAGAAGTCATCGAGGTGGCCATTGGCGGGAAGCCGTTGACGATGACCGTTGAGGGCCGTGAACGGTATCCGGTACGGGTCCGGTACTTGCGGGAACTCCGTGATCAACCAGAAACACTCTTAGATATTCTCGTTCCTGCACCAGATGGAACACAGGTTCCGCTCGCTGAGCTTGCATCGCTCGAATATCGGCGCGGTCCTCAGATGATCAAGAGTGAGGATACTTTCCTTGTAGCGTATGTGCTTTTTGATAAGCAGCCCGGGGTTGCAGAAGTCACCGTCGTTGAGGATGCGAGCGCCTATATCAACTCGAAGATTGAATCTGGTGAACTTGTTGTGCCCGCCGGAGTGAGCTACGACTTTGCCGGTTCATACAAGAATCAGATCCGTGCGGCGAAGCGGATGAGCATTGTTCTACCTTTGTCACTGGTGGCAATCTTCCTATTGCTGTATTTCCAGTTCAAGAAGGTTAGCGTCACGATGATGGTGTTCTCTGGAGTCTTTGTCGCTTGGGGCGGCGGGTTCTTGATGCTCTGGCTCTACGGGCAGCCCTGGTTTTTGGATATTGATCTGTTTGGAAACAACCTCAGAGATTTGTTCCAGATCCGGCAGTACAACCTGAGTGTTGCCGTGTGGGTTGGGTTCCTTGCATTGTTCGGGATTGCAACGGATGACGGCGTCATTATGGCTACACGAATCGAACAGTCCATGAAAGAATCGAAGCCCGATTCTGTTTCTTCAATTCGCAAAGCAGTGGTTCTCGGTGGTCGGCTCAGAGTTCGTGCAGCCGTGATGACTTCTGCAACCACAATTCTCGCACTCCTCCCGGTTCTTTCCAGCACCGGTCGAGGTTCGGACATCATGATCCCGATGGCGATCCCGACCTTTGGCGGGATGGCTGTCGCATCGCTTACTTGGTTTGTCGTTCCCATCCTGTACTGCTGGGCGCAGGAATGGAAGCTTCGTTTTTCAAACGGTATATCGAAGAGTCCCAGTTCCAACCCCCTTGATGAAGGAGTTACTTTATGAATCGTTTACCAATGACTGCTGTTTGTGCCTGTTGCGCAATTCTCACAACCCCAACTCTCGCTCAATCCGGGCACGGAAATCATGCTGGTCATGCTCATGCGGAACCAGAATCATCGAAGCCGGTCAATGCGATGTGCCCGATCGGGAAAGAGCCGATCGAAGAGAGCGGCGGGCAATCTGTGTACAAAGGCAAGACCATCGGGTTCTGCTGCCCAGGATGCGATGCCGAGTTCAGTGCTTGGGATGAATCCAAAAAGGATGAGTTTGTAGCGATGGCGATGATGGGGTCTGAGCCAGGCATAGAGGCGGATCACGGGGCAATGAGTAAGGAGTTTCAAGATGCTGTTGTGCCGTATATGTTCAACACATGTGCCGTGTCTGGAGAGGAGCTTGGAAGCATGGGCGATCCAATTGTCAAGACTTATGAAGGCCGAGAGGTGAAGTTCTGCTGCAAGATGTGTGTGCCGAGGTTTGAGAAAGACTTGAAGGCATCGCTTGCCAAACTCGACCAGAAGATTATCGATTCGCAATTGCCGTTCTATCCGATGACCACCTGCGTTGTTTCTGATGAGGCGTTCGGCGGTGATATGGGTGATCCGATCAATGTGGTGCACCGCAATCGCTTGGTCCGGTTGTGCTGCAAGATGTGCAAAGGCGATTTCAAGGAAGATCCACAGGCATACATCACGAAGCTCGACGCAGCGGTTGTAGCACAGCAGAGCGAACATTATCCATTGTCATCTTGCCCAATTTCAGGCGAAGCCCTGGGTTCGATGGGTGATGCGATCAATGTCGTCTATGCGGGACGGCTGGTGAAGTTCTGCTGTGCGATGTGCACGCCCAAGTTTGAAGCAGACCCAATGCCGATCATCGAGAAGATTGATGCGGCATGGGAATCCTCCAAGACTGGGATTCCAGGACACAAAGATGATTGAACTCGCTCAAATCAGTTGATGATTAGTAAGGAAAATTATGGATAATCAAATTCAGAGATTTGAGGTCAAGGGCATGCACTGCGGTGGGTGTGCGGGAAAGATCCGCACTGCGTTGCATTCTGTTTCTGGAGTACAAGAAGCATCGGTTTCGCATGAAACAGGCGGTGTGGATGTGCAAGTGAAATCGGGGACAGAGCCTTCGGAACTGATTGCAGCGATTGAATCAGCCGGGGATTACTCTGCTACTTCAGTCGGAGCATCGGCAGAAAGCACCAACGCACAGAGGCAGGTTGTCATAGCGGAGGAATCTACGAAGGAGAGTTTGTATCCTCTGCTCCTGATTGTAGGGTTTATTGCTGGGGTGACGCTGTTGGTTGCCTATGGAACCAATGTGTGGGCACTCGAATCGGTCATGCGCCACTTCATGGCCGGGTTCTTTCTGGTGTTCTCATTCTTCAAACTGCTTGATCCGCCCGGGTTCGTCTCGGCGTATCGAGGGTATGACCTTATTGCCAAGAAAGTTCCTGTTTGGGGATGGGTCTATCCGCTTGTTGAACTTGGGTTGGGAGTGGCATATCTACTTGCGTGGATGCCATTGGCGATCAATATTGTCACGCTTCTACTCATGCTTGTTGGCGCTGCTGGCGTACTCAATGCATTGCTCAACAAACGAGCGATTCGATGCGCTTGTCTTGGCACTGCACTCAACTTGCCTATGACCAAGGTCACGCTTGTTGAAGATCTGACGATGGCTGTGATGGCCGGAGCAATGTTGGCGATGCTCTGATTTAGGGTGATGATTTACATAGATGAGATTATAAAATGACGACGAAATCAAAACACAAATCATCAGGGCATGAACATACTGATGAGTATTCGAAAGGCAGCCTTTCCCTCTCTGGTTCGATAGCAATGGGAACGGGTGTCATGATCGGAGCCGGGATTTTTGCGCTCACCGGGCAAGTTGCTGAGCTTGCAGGTGCGCTCTTTCCCATAGCGTTCCTTGCGGCGGCGGTAGTTGTTGCGTTCAGTTCGTATTCATATATCAAGGTTTGTAACAAATATCCCTCGGCGGGTGGTGTGGCGATGATCTTGCAGAAGGCGTATGGGCCTGGTGTAGTTACTGCTGGGTGTTCGTTGCTGATGTATTTTTCGATGGTGATCAACGAGAGTCTGGTTGCGCGGACATTCGGGACTTACACCATGCGAATTTTTGGGAAAGGGTCTGATTCCTGGCTCGTTCCGACCCTTGGTGTTGGTTTGATAGCGGTTGCATTTACCATAAACTTACTAGGGAACAAGTTGATTGGTGGGCTGAGCAAGTTTACTGCGATCGTCAAAATTTTGGGCATAGCGGTCTTTGCAGGGATTGGGCTCTGGGCTTCAGGGTTGTCATTTGATGTGTTTGCAAGCAACGATCAGTCTTCGGCAGTGACTTCGCTTAGTTCAATTACAGGATTCCTTGCTGCAGTAGCTCTCTCTATTCTTGCATACAAAGGGTTTACTACAATCACAAACAGTGGCGATGAAATCAAAGAGCCGCAGAAGAATGTCAGCCGATCCATCATCATCAGCTTGGTCATCTGTACTGTGCTGTATCTTCTGGTTACTCTTGCTGTGGGAAGCAGTTTGAGTGTTGCAGAGATCATTGCCTCGAAGGACTCATCGCTTGCTGAGGCGGCTCGCCCAGTGCTTGGCGATTTGGGTGAATGGTTGACGATCGCTTTGGCTGTAGTTGCAACCATCTCCGGGTTGATTGCGAGTATGTTTGCGGTGTCCAGAATGCTTGCGATGCTCACAGAGATGGAGCTTGTACCGCACAGCCATTTCGGTATGCCTGGTCGTGTTCAGAAGCATACATTGGTGTACACAGCGTTTATAGCAGTTGCATTGACCGTATTCTTTGATCTTGGGCGGATCGCATCATTAGGAGCGATCTTTTACATCCTGATGGATATGGCAATCCATTGGGGCGTGTACAAGCATCTCCGAACTGATGTCGGTGCGAAAGGCTCAATCCTTCTAACAGCGATCTTTCTCGATGCGGTAGTGCTTGGAGCGTTTGTGCTATCCAAAGTGCAAACCGATGTACTTGTCGTTGTCACATCTGTTGTTGGCCTGATCCTCATTTTTGGATCTGAGTGGTGGTACATCAAACATTCAAAAATTATGGATCAAGAGTCGAAAAAGAGTCCTCGTAATTGATGGGGTTCGAGCCGGTTTGTACACAAGCATTCTGTTCAACGGAGGTATTGATAGTTAAAAGATCAGTTTAAAAATGGTTCAAGTACGTCTCTCAGGGCGGTCTGATTGGTCATGCAAGCCTAGATATATACGAGGCAAACATTATCTGTGCGCGAATAATTATGCAGCCTGTATTTTATCAATAAGATGAGCAAGAAATAGATTTTCGTATTCCGATAATCGCCATTCTTTGATGCAATGCGAGTTGGATAAAACGCAGAAAAAACAGATAAAAATGCATCTATCCCTTGGATTTTGTTTTGTATTTTTCTTCCGATCAAGTAGCTTAGAAGTAAGCAAAAATCTCTTGGGTGTAAATGTCATAACGGAGAAGAAAATGAGAAATAAAACATGGAAACTCGCAGCTATTGCTGGCGGAATCATCGCATGTCCCATGGCTACTGCGCAAGAAACAAGCAAGGGTCAAGTAATTGCAGGGCAAGTACAATCAAACCGTGCAATGACCATGAAACCATTGGTGAATGAATCCGCAGCAGTCCGCAGAGGGATTGTTGCGCAACAAGGGATAGAGCATTCGGTTGCGAGAATGTGGAGTGAACTGCTTCTCGATTCAATTCGTGGCGACTTTGCTCGGCCCACTGTCCATTCAAGAAATCTCTACCACACAAGCGCGGCGATGTGGGATGCATGGGCTGCTTATGACAATCAAGCTGATCAGGTACTTCATCAAGAGAAAATGAGTAACACCGACGATGTATCTGCTGCGCGACAAGAGGCGATTAGCTTCGCAATGTATCGGATACTACGGCATCGATTTTTGCTTTCTCCTGCTGCAATCAACATGTTCCCTGAGTACGACTTGCTCATGAACGAGTTAGGCTATGACCCTACGAATCAAAGTACACAAGGTGATTCGCCAGCAGCGCTGGGAAATCGGATTGCGCAAACCGTCATCCAGTACGGGTTGTCAGATGGTTCAAACGAACAGTTCGATTTTGCAAACCTGGTGTACCAACCACTGAACCCGCCGCTGTTGCCAGATTTCCCCGGGAATCCTGATATGCTCGACCCAAACCGCTGGCAGCCTCTGGCGCTTGAGTTCTTTGTTGATCAATCAGGTAATCCGATCCCCGCTGGATACCCTGAGTTTCTGAGCCCTGAATGGGGTGAGGTAGCCCCCTTTGCTATGGACGAATCAGATGTGGCCTATCGAGATCGTGATGGGACAACTTGGTCGGTTTGGCATGATCCTGGTGCACCGCCATATATCAACGGTGAGCCTGTTGAAGATTACCGATATAAATGGGGTTATGAGATGGTTGTCACTTGGTCATCACACCTTGACCCTGCGACTGGGACCATGGTGGATATTTCACCAGCGACCTTCGGAAATGCTCCATTGCCGACAGTCGAAGAAGAAGAGTCGTTTTATGATCGGCTCAACGGGGGTGACTGGGGTAAAGGGTACGATATAAACCCAGTTACCGGTGAACCATACGAGCCGCAAATTGTACCATTGGGCGATTATGCTCGGGTGCTCGCTGAGTTTTGGGCGGACGGTCCTGATTCGGAGACACCACCAGGCCATTGGTTCTCAGTCCTTCATTATGTCACCGATCATCCCGAACACAATGGTCAGTTTATGGGCACCGGTCCAGTTCTTGATCCCTTGGAATATGACGTCAAATCCTATCTCGCTTTGGGTGGCGGGATGCATGATAGTGCAATCTCTGCATGGTCTGTGAAAGGGTACTATGACTACCTGCGTCCAGTATCTGCAATCCGGTACATGGCAGATCGTGGTCAATGTTCTGACCCCGAGTTGCCAAGCTTTGACCCAGAAGGAATCAATCTGATTCCCGATTACATCGAAGTCATTACCGCAGAGTCGGCTGCTCCAGGCGAACGACATGAACACTTACTAGGCAGTGAAGGAAAGATTGCGATCAAGGCATGGCGTGGTCCAGAGTTCATAATCGATGAAGAAACAGATGTTGCTGGTGTGGGTTGGATACTTGCAGAAAACTGGTGGCCTTACCAGCGCCCAAGCTTTGTTAGCCCACCATTTGCGGGTTATGTATCCGGTCACTCGGTATTCTCACGTGCAGCGGCTGAGATCATGTCTCTGCTTACAGGGAGTCCATACTTCCCAGGGGGAATGGGTGAGTTTGAGGCACCCATGAACGAGTTCCTGGTATTCGAAGATGGGCCATCTATTGATATCACCCTGCAATGGGCAACCTATGCCGATGCGTCTGATCAGACCTCGCTCTCAAGAATCTGGGGCGGTATTCATCCGCCAGCGGATGATCTACCCGGTCGGTATATGGGTATCGTCATTGGTCCAGAAGCATTCACTGAGGCGCGGCGATATTTCTTAGGGCTCAAATCTTGTCCAGTAGATTACAACGCTGATGGGAATACAGATTTCTTTGATATCTCGCGCTTCATCAATGCCTATTCGAATCAGGATCAGATTGCAGATGTGAACGATGACAGTGTGCTTGATGTGGACGATGTCTTTGATTTCATCTCAGAATTTATGAATGGATGTCCTTAAAAAATTGACTGAGCCCCGGTTATTTCACATAGTAGATTTGTAACTGCTAACGCTGTTGAGATAGAGCGGGTGGTAGCAGTTTGTGTCAGCCTTCCATTTGAATTATAACACGAAATGCTGTGTGTTAGCATCGCCTTTATCACCAATATGAGCAACCTCGGATTACCTCCGAACCGTAATCGTTCGAACGAATCCTTGGATTTAATTCTACTTCCTTCTGTATAACGCGTTTAGTATTCTGTTTTGCTTGGGGGTCAATATGGAAATCGAGGCGTTCGGGCGGGATAAAGAATGTGCCATTTGTCAAATGCATCATGACGCATCATGATCGTGGGGAGTGATCAATGAGAAACTAGGGCTTGACGCAGGCACCGGCTCCACCGTCACATGATTGATTCCGAAATCTCTAGCGAGTGTCAACCTTACTTGCTCGATAATTAGTGCAGACTGATTGAGTGGTGTTTCATCGTGTATCGCAACTCGAGTTTCAAGAGAGACAGTTGACTCATCGATCGGCCAAATGTGTAGATGACCGACGCCCTCGACACCGGGGATTGCAGCAATCGACGCGGAAACTGTCTCGAGCGAGAGGTGGTCGGGTGTGCTTTGCATTAGAATTCTGATACACCGCTTCATCGGTGCCCAGGAGATCCAAACGATGTAGACCGAGATGCCAACGGTCGCGGCGATGTCAGTCCAGTACCAGTCGAACAGTATGATCAGGGTCCCGGTGATGATGACCGCCACTGAGGCGAGCGCGTCAGCAATGTTGTGAAGAAACGCAGCCTTGATGTTCACGCTCTCCTTCGACATAGAGTAGGTCAGCACGGCGGTCGCTGCGTCAACAACCAGAGCAATGCCGGCGACGATGACAACCATCCAGCCGTCAATCTCGGAGCGGTCAAATGTTCGGCTAACGGCCTCAATGAGCAAGTAGCCAGCGATCACCATGATGGAAGTTAGATTGATCAGGCCACCTATCACCTCGGCTCGTCCGTACCCGAATGTGCGTCGCTCATCCGCTGGCCGCTTCGAGATTCTGCTTGCGATCAGCGCAAGTAGGAGGCCGGCTGCATCACTGAAGTTGTGTAGCGCATCTGCGATCAGAGATAGGCTGCCCGAAAGCACGCCACCGATAACCTGGGCCGCCGTCAGTAACATGTTGATAGCGACGGCCCATGCGAGTCGGCGAGTGCCTAGATCAGTCCCGTGGTGATGGTGTGAAGACATGTATGCCACTTAATCGATGCTGATCGAACCGGTTTCACGGCTGTCATCAGCCGTTTCGATCTCGATCCAGACGGCGGCATCGGGCATCAGTTCTGCGGGGGCCTCGGCTTCAGCGTGGTAGTCACCTCCATTGCCGGTTGCCTTTCTCTTGAGTGCGCCTGTCGCGGCTCTATCGCCGATCCAAACTCGGATAGCAATCGGCTCGGGGCCATCGGTGGTTTTGATATCGAGATGCATGACAGCCCCTGGCTTGAGGTCACCACCCATATTGACGCTGAGTGTGGTACCGGCGATCGTCACAAAACCGAGTTCGTCTTCGGAACCGTGAGCATCCGGCTCCTCTTCAGCGTGGTTGTGGTCTTCGTGCCCGTCTTCGCCATGGTTGTGACCCTCGTGGTTGTCGTGATCCAAGTGGGAATCTGTGCCAGGTGCTTCCGATTCGTTGCCACACCCGCCGAGAAAGAGCGGGCCGATGATTGTGGAAGCGAGGAGCAGTTTAGTGAGATTGTTCATGTCAGTATTCCTGAAAATTGAATGGGTTTTAAGTGGACTGTTTCCGGCGGAGCTTGCCAGCTAGACGGGAACGAAGCGACGACAAAGTTCGCTGTCGCGGTTCTGGTTTGTGCCCGAACACCAGCGAGTAGCCGGCGGGGACGACTATGAGGTTTAAGAACGTCGAGGTCAGCAGTCCCCCGAGCGTGACGATGGCCAGAGGCGCAAGCAGCTCGCTACCAGGCTCGCCAGCGGCGAGTGCGAGCGGAACCAGCCCGAGAGCAGCAGAGATCGCAGTCATCAGGATTGGCACAAGCCGCTCCATCGATCCTTGAACGATCGCTTCACCCATCGGCACATCCTCGGCCTCCATGAGATGGTTGTAGTGATTGATAAGCAGGATGCCGTTACGCACCGCAATCCCAAACAGTGTGATGAATCCCACGAGACTCGCGATCGAGATCACCGGTGGAACATACCCGCCGCCGATACCGACTAGTGCCAATGTATTGCTGATCGCTCCGGCACCTTCGGTCAGATAGATCGCTGCGATACCGCCAATGAGCGCGAGCGGCATGTTGAGCATGACGAGGACAGCGGCTCGCATCGATCCTGTGGAGATCTGAAGCAGCATGAGCATGATGAGTGCAACGGCCACACCTGCCACGAGGATCGTACGGGATGCGGACTGCTGCGCCTCGAACTGTCCGCCGTACGAAACTGTCATCCCGGCTTCTTGGACGATTGGATCGACACGTTCCTGCACTTGAGCGACGAGATCACCGAGGTTCGATCCTTCAGCGACATTGAGAGAAATGACCGCCTTCCGCTGAGCATTCTCGCGGGTGATTAAGTTACTCGATCGCTCGGGTCCGATGTCAGCAACATCACTAAGACGCACGGTTGCGCCGCCGCGTCCGCGAAGTAATAGATCACGCACCTGCCGTACCGATTCTCGATCGGCGGCCGCGAGACGTACAACGATGTCATACTGGCGGACGCCCTGATTGACGGTGTCGACTACCTCTCCGTAGATCGCTTCACGGACCTGCTCGGCAGCGTCCGCCGGGCTAAGACCGACTGCAGCTAACTCTGCGTGGCGGTACCGGATAGGGAGCGAAGTAATCATGACTTCACGATTGGCATTCACATCCCGGGCACCCGGGAGCGATTGTAACTCGCCTTCGATGGCTTTGGCGACGCGACGAAGCTCTGACAGGTCCTCGCCGAACACATTGATCGCGACGGCGGCGGGAGTTCCCGAGAGGACATGACTCAGACGGTGCTCGATCGGTTGGCCGACCATGGTCGTGATGCCTGGGATCGATGCGAGGATGCGATCGATCTCATCACGCACCTCTACTCTTGAACGCCCTGCATCGACCGTGACCTCGACCTCCGAGTTACTGACCGGTTCGGCGTGTTCATCACGCTCGGCTCGTCCAGTACGGCGTGACACCGACCGAACACCATCGATCTCGACGAGCTGCTTCTCGACCTCGGTCGCGAGCCGATCGCTTTCGACAATCGATGTACCGGGAGGCGCGAGGAGAAACACGGTAAAAGTCCCTTCATTGAATGAAGGCAAGAATGATGTACCGAATGTGCTCGCCAGGAGCAACGCTGCGGCGGTGATCAGGCCCGCTGCACCCAGCACCCATGCTCGAAACTGGATCGCGGATCGAAGAGCGGGCTCATACCCACGCTTGAGAACTCGTACGAGAAAACCGTCACGATCTTCGTGTGTCCCGCCGAGCTTACCCTTGAGTAGCAAGCTGCACATAGCCGGGACGACCGTGAGGGCGACCACAAGGGACGCGAGGATAGAGATCATGTAAGTCAGCGCGAGCGGCTGAAAGAATCGTCCCTCGAGCCCCTGAAGAAACAGGAGCGGCAGGAAGACCATCACAATGATCATTGTCGCAAAGACCATGGCGGGTCTGATTTCATTACTGGCGTCGAAAATGACCTCTGTAAACGGGCGACGATCTGATTCAGTCATCGCACGGTTCTGCTTGAGACGTCGAAAGACATTTTCTACATCAATGATCGCGTCATCGACCAGAACACCAATTGCTACAGTCAAGCCACCGAGAGTCATTACATTGAGCCCAAGCTTCATCGCATCCATCATCAGCAGACCGACAGCGAGCGAAATCGGGATAGCAGTGAGCGTTATGAGCGTCGTTCGTAGATTCATTAGGAACAGCACAAGCACGACTAGAACGATGAGCACGGCTTCGCCGAGCACTTTGGTCACGTTATGGACTGCGCGATCGATGAAATGCGACTGACGAACCACATCTCGATTCAGTACAATACCCGCAGGGAGCGTTGGTTCGATCTGATCAAAGAGCGCGTCGAGGTTATCGGTAAGGGCGAGGGTGTTGGTGCCAGGGGATTTCTGGATCGATAGGATGACCGCGGGATTGCCACCTTCTGAAGCAGTACCGCGTTTGAGCGCCGGACCCAGACGGACATCGGCAACCTGCCCGATCGTTACGGCCACACCTTCGTGATACTTGATGACCGAGTTGGCGATGTCTTCCGACCCCGTCACTCGGCTCTGCTGACGAATCGGAATCTCGAAATTATCGACATTGACGAGATAGCCGCCACTTGCGGTGCTGTGCGCACCGCCGGCGGCTTCGACCACATCAGTGATTGTGAGGTCGTAGAGACGTAGTCGCTCTTGGTTGACATTGACCTGATACTCCGGCAACTCGCCACCGATTGCGACCGCTTGGGCTACACCGGGTACTGAGAGAATCTTGTTCCGAAGATCAAAGTCGGCGTAGGATCGGAGTTCCATCGGGTCGACGGACCCATCTGGAGAAGAGAGTGAGACGAGCATGATCTCGCCGGCGATTGATGTGATCGGGGTTATGAATGGTTCAACCTCGTCGGGGAGGTTTTCTCTTGCGGTAACGAGCCGCTCCGCCACGAGCTGCCGCGCGTCGTAGAGATCGGTTCCCCAATCCAAATCGACCCACACGATACCGAGGCCGATGGCGCTGGCACTGCGAACACGTCGGACACCTGTCATGCCATTCACAGCAGACTCGATGGGAAAAGTAACATACTGCTCGACCTCGTCGGCGGCGAGCCCGCCTGACTCGGCCATGATGGTCACGGTCGGTGCGTTGAGCTCCGGGAACACATCCACACTCATGCGCGGGAGCCGGTAGCCGGCGTACCCGACCACCATAACGGCAGCGATGAGGACAAGCGATGAGTACTGGAGCGAGAATCGGATGACTGATTTCAACATGGCTTAGTCCTCCCCTTCGTGGAAGGTGCCATCTGAGTGGAAGTGGCCACCCTTCTGGATCGATCCGCTGGTCGCAAGCATGAGTTGGAATGCCCCGTCAAGGACTACTTCGTCGCCATCTCGGACACCGCTGAACAGCACGACCCACCGGCCATCGTCTTTGCCGAGGTCCGCCTCCATACGAATCGCTTCATTGGGGTTGTCGGGAGCTCGACGGAAGATCACTGGTGAGAGACCATCACGCTGTACGGCAGCAAGCGGAATCGATAGCTCTGGAGATGCCGTGGCATCGGTCACAATCTCTAGCTGAGCAGAGACGCCCGGGCGTGCCCAAGAACGGAGTTCGTCGGGAATAACGAAGAGTTCAAGTGTGCGATCGTTGGGATCACCGGCAAGCCCGAGGGTGAGCGTGCCATTCATCGTGTCTTGCAACGGCACTGCTCGACCAACGGCGGTAGGCGTCGGGGGAACGATCCGAGCGAGCAGGCCGTCCTTGAGCACGCCAAGATCACTCTGTAGGCCCGATGCCCGGAAACGGAGCCTGTCAGGTTGCACAACAGTCATCACAGGCGTTTTCTCATCGGCCCATGATCCGTTTGTCAGGCCCAACGCCTCAACGACACCGGCCTCGGTCGCGACGACTTCAATCGTGTTAACTGCAGCCCACCTGGGTTCAGTCCCGTGGTCTGTTTCGACTGTGGAAGCAAGTTGCTCTCGATCGAGTGAGACGATTGCTGAGGCCGAATCCAGCAGGTAGTTCAGTCGAGCCACTGAAGCCTGAAGATCCGCTTCGGTTTGCTGACGATTGGCGTGCAATTCAGCTTTCTTCTCCTGCACGCTTGCAAGCTCTGCCCTGTTGCTCGCGACCGCCGCTCTCGCCTGGGCGAGTTCGTCAATGCGGCCGCCGCCCATCTCGCGCACGCTCTTGAGCTGGTCGACACGCTCGTTCCATACAGCGACACTTTCATAGAGGCTCTCTTCGTGCTGTTCGTGTGCCGCAAGGAGCGGTTCGAATGTTTCGAGTCGTGCACCAAACCTCTGGATTTGAGCTTCCGCGTCTGCGAGTTGCTGCTGCATCTCTCGCCACGACGGAGAGTCGATGCGGTATAGTACATCTCCAACTTCCACGCGTTGGAACTGCTCTGCGAGCAGTTCGACGCGGCCCGGAATAGCCGTGCGGTACTCGCGGCGCGCTGTAGGCAGATACTCGAAACGCCCTGGCACGCGGAGAGTCTGCTCGATCCGCCGACGTTCGACCTTGACAAAGCTGATACCGAGATTCGACCGTACTGCGGAAGGAATAGCGACGCGGTCGGAACCGGTTGCCGTGGCCTCGGTTTCTGATGAGTGGTCGTGCCCGTCGTCCTCGCCGTGCTCGACAACTCTTTGCTCGATGGATTCTGATCGATCGCAGGACAGAAGGAACAAGGCGGCGATCGAGAACACTACTAAAGCGATCATAGTCCGGATCATCCCTCACCCCCTTCACCATCCGCGACCTGCGCGAATGCTTCTTGGAGGCGATCGACGAGATCACTCACCGAAGGCACTCTATCGGGTCCTTCATACATACGGCAGCCCATCGAAGGGGTCTTCGGTGCTTCCATGCCAAATAGGTCGGATTCATTCACTAGAACCGTCGGAGCGGGATATCCGCGGCGGAGGTCCGATGAATCCAAAGACTGCTGATCGATCTGCACAAGATCCAAGTCTCGACCGACTACTCTGATCGCCTGATCGAGCCTCTCTTTCATGAGTGGTGTGAGCGGGCAGCCGTCGAATCCGAGAAGTGTGATTGACATTGCTGTATCTCTATCGCTAGGAATAATGTTTGCTGGACTTTGACTGTTTCTGGTCAGATGATGCTGTCGTTGATCCGTTGCCCCTGTGCAGGCGGCCAGTGTCAACGGCAGAAGTGCTGTTAGAACGATCGCGTTCGTCTGTTCCAAATATTTCATGGGGATGCCTCCTCGGCTGGCGTGTCGCCTCGCGCCGCGGTGTATGGTGTGTTTGTTTCTTTCGTGTCATATTCGATCGCTGGCTCAATAGGCGCGGGAGGTTTCGGCTGATCCGGCCCGAGCAGTCTCATGCGCTCGATTTCAGCATTCAATTCGGCTAGGCGCAAATCAAGCAGCTGGCTCTTGACCTCGAAGCGGCGCGATACCGTCTCCAGCAGAATCAGCGTGTCGACTTCGCCGAAATCGATGAGCTTTTCGACTTCCCTCGACTGTTCTTCAAGCATCGGGACTAACTGCGTTTCGAACGCTTCGAGTTGGGTGCCAGCTGCAATAATCGCTGCATTCGTTGTGGCAAGCTCACGTGTGAGTTGCTCGAAGTTGATTTCCGCTGCGGCGCGAGCAACATCGCGTTGTGCTCTCGCTTCAGCAATTCCAGCTCGGTTTGCATTAAGAATCGGAATCGGAAGTGACAAGCCAAGCAAAAGGCGGTCATCGTTGTCTTCGCTGCTGTATCCACTGCCGATCGTGATATCCGGGTACTGCTTGCGGATCTCTAGGCGGAGTGACTCCTCTGCGGTTTGGTATTCTGCACGACGCACAGCGAGCGATGTATTCGCCTCAATAAGCCGATGCAACTCGTCCGTGAACGACACTGACTCGCTGGGCGAGAGCGAGGGGATGAGCTCAATCTCAGTTGATGGCGGTAAGCCAAGCAACCCGAGCAGATCCACTCGGGCTTGGGACGCTGCAAACTCAGCCTGAGCAAGTCTTCCGCGGGTCTGCACGAGTTCGGCACGTATGAGCCGGGCCTCAATACGGGTAAGTTCGCCGGCCTCTTCGAGCCTGTCGGTGATAGATCCGATCCGTTCGACCTGCCCGATCACGTCGCGCAGCAGACGGACGCGTTCGTCGGCAACTGTCCATGCGGCCCACGCCGACCTGACCCGAGCTCGCATGGACCACTCCGCGTCCACGATGCGCCTCAGCTCAGCCTCGTAGGACGCTCCGGCGCGATCTTTGGCCACGCCCAACCGTCCGGATATTGGAACCGTGAAGTTGAGTGCTAGGCCATACTCGAACGGCCCCGAAGGCGACAAGATCTCAGCACCGTCGAAACCAAACTCTGGGTCTTCCCATAGCCCCGCGGTTTCGTAGTCGGCGAGCGCAACGCCTGCCGCAAGCCTTGCCAATCGGAGATCGGCGTTGTAGAACAACGCGAGGACTTCACCCTCTGCTGATGACAATCCATCGGATGGATTAAATCCATCTGGCGTATCGCCACCAGATTCGTCAAGGCGGTTGAGGAATGCGTTGATCGATTCTGCGGCGTCAAGCCGGCTCTCTATTGTGTCTCGATGTGAAGTGAGGTCGAGCGGGGCTCGCTCGTAGCTTTGGCAGCCGCCGAGCAATCCACCGGCCGCCGCCGCGACGATGCCGGGCCAAGCCACCCGCCTCAAGAGCGGGGTTGTTGAGATGTCCATAAGTTAATTTTCCTATCTGAGTGAACGACAAACCGCCCAATGCAGCTGGAGCTGCTCAGGGCACGATTCGGACTCAGACAGGATTTAGAGAATCAAACGAGTAGTTGATACGATTGCAAGCCGCTGGGCACCACCTGGATCAAACCACTGCGGAATGCCCGGTGGACCGGTCCAAGACAGACCGTGCCCAAGTTCCGTGACAATCCAAGTCGGGGTTGGATGAACAGCACTCGTCTGCATCGAACCGCTATCTACTCTTTGGAGGCTGAGAAGCTCGACCAGTTCAATTTCGATATCAACACAGTCACAACCCTCGTCGTGCTGATCAGCTGGTATCGGGCCAGGCAAGCCTTCTGAATGCCCGCATGCAAGCTCGCACAGTGCGAGCAGTTCTGATGGTTGATGCTCGTGACCGCCACCTAGGCAAAGTACGACTGCACCGCCCAGGCCTCCGTAGACAGCCTGAAAGCCGATGAGCATTGTCAAGAAGATGGCGAGTGAACGGTTATGCACGATACGAGTATACCTCGGCTATAGCGATGGGGCTACTTGAGCATGAACATACCCAATAACAAAATTCAGACCAGAGATGATGACGGCACTTTGGGACAACTTCGATATCGTCAAGTATATTTCTTCCCTAGGATTTTTCTTGCGATTTACTCGATGCGGGCATTCCTACATATCTGTAAACCCCCGCGTACAACAATTACTGCGACAATTGAACCGACTACCAAATCGGGGACTCTACTACCAAGCGTCACCACGAGCACTCCGGCGATAATGACGCCTGTGTTGGCGATCACGTCGTTCTTGGAGAAGATCCATGATGCACGCATATGTGCGCCACCGTCTCGATGCATCGAGATGAGCCGGAGACAGATGAGGTTCGCGACGAGAGCGATGCAGCCAGTACCGACCATAAGCAGGCTGGTTGGCTCACTCCCAAAGATCGCACGGCGCATGATTTCTGCAAGAACGCCAATACCTAGGGCAATCTGGAGTACACCACTGATGCTGGCAGCGGCCTGCTGGGCCTTGCTGGATCGACGGACGGCGTACATTGCTAAGCCGTAGACCGTGGCATCGGCCAACATATCGAGTGAATCGGCCAGCAGCGCTGTCGATTCCGCGATCCACCCAACGACCGCCTCCGCGAGGAACATGACGCCGTTGATCGCGAGCAACGTCAGCAGTGTTCGATGCTCAAGTCTAGCGGTATCATCTGCGCAGTCGCATCCGATCATGGTAGTGCGGTCTCTTCCGTGCTAGGCAGCGATTTGCGCATAACTACAGAGCCTATGACAGGAAGCACGAAGAGCGTCAGCAGCGTCGATGTGACCATCCCGCCGATGACTACTGTCGCGAGTGGGCGCTGAATCTCGCTCCCAACGCCAGTAGCAATCGCCATTGGAATGAACCCAGCGATATCTGTGATCGCCGTCGCCAGCACCGGCTGGAGGCGCGTCTTTGACGCTGCGATGATCGCTTCCCGCTTCGGCTGTCCTGTTTCGAGAGCGTCGCGAATCGCCGTGATCAGGATCTGCCCGTTGAGCACGGCGATACCCGTCAGGGCGATGAACCCGACTGCGGCGCTGACGCTAAACGGGATGTCCCGCCACCACAGCGCGAAGATCGCACCGACCGCTGCAAACGGGATGCAAGTATAAATGATGACGACATCCCGTAGGTTCTTCAGGCTGAAGTACAGCAGGAAGAACACCATGAGCAAGACCGCAGGCACGACGATGATCAAGCGAGTTCTGGCGCGTTCCAAGTTCTCAAACTGCCCGCCCCATTCGAGCACGTAGCCCTCGGGCAACGCGACCCGTGCATCGATGGCTGCCCTTGCTTCATTGACAAACGACGCTGGGTCTCTTCCGCTGACGTTCGACTGTACGCGGATGAGTCTTCTGCTCCACTCGCGGTTGATCGTGGCCGATCCTTCCGAGAGATCGACCGAGGCCAGGGACGCGAGTGGCACCGCAACGCCCCCCTCGGTCGGGATGCGAACCGACGACACGGTTGCAACATCTTCTCTGAACGTTGACGGCAGCCTGACGACAAGCGGGAAGACACGCTGGCCCTCGAACACCTCGCCGACGCGGATCCCACCGATCGCTTCAACGAAGTCCAACACCTCGCTGGCGGCGACGCCGTAGCGGGCAACTCGGGATTGGTCGACGGAGACGGACAGCGACGGTTGCCCCGTGATCTGATCGACCGAGATATCTGACGCACCTGGAATGTCCAGAAGCACGCGTTGAACGTCGTCGGCGATCCGAAGCAGCTCGTCGAAGTCGTCGCCGAAGATTTTGATCCCGATATCTGATCGGATGCCCGAGACCATCTCGTTCATCCGCATCTCGATCGGCTGCGTGAACACCATGTTGACGCCGGGGAACTGCGAGATGGTTTTCTCCATCTCGATCACGAGACCAGCCTGCGTGTCCGCTCTTGCCCACTCAGCACGTGGCTTGAGTGTCAAAAAGATGTCTGTTAGCTCGATACCCATCGGATCGGTCGCCACCTCGGCGGTCCCGATGCGGCTCCAGATGTGCTCGATCTCGTCTGGGAACTCATCGAGCAGGACCTCCTCGATCCGCGTGTTGTACCGCACGGACTCATCGATCGAGACACCCGCTAGTCGAATGGTATTCACGACCATCGAGCCCTCGCTGAGCCGCGGGATAAACTCGCCGCCCATCTGCGTGCTTCGGTAGCCTGCGACACCAAGCAGAGCCACCGCCAGCAGCATCACGACCCACCGAAGTCGAATCGCCCTGTCGACTGCCCAGCCGTAAGCCCCGGCCAATCCGCGTAGCAGAATGGCGTCCTTGGGTTTCGCGCGATGCGGAAGGAAGTAGTACGACAAGACCGGTGACAGGAACACCGCGACCAGCAAGGCTCCAAGGAGCGCGAAGATGAACGTCCACGCCATCGGCCGGAACATCTTCCCCTCAATGCCCTCAAGCGTCAGCACGGGGGCAAAGACGAGCGTGATGATGCCCATCCCGAACACGATTGGACGTACAACGCGTGCGCTGGACTTCGCAATCGATTCGAGCCGCTCGGAAGGCGAGAGCTTCCGACCGAGCTCTCGCTGGCGTTGCTTCAGCGAACGGAGATTGGCTTCCGTCATGACCACTGAGCCGTCGACAAGGATGCCAAAGTCGATCGCGCCGAGGCTGAGCAAACTCGCGGCGATCGCGAACTCGTACATGCCTTGCACGGCGAACAGCATTGAGATCGGGATGGCGACCGCTACAAGCAGGCCGGCGCGGATGATACCCAAGATGATCAACAACACAACGATCACCAGCACGGCACCGATCACGAGGTTGTGCTCGACCGTCTTGATGACCTGCTCGACGAGCAGAGTCCGATCGTAAACAACATCCACAACAACGTCAGATGGCAGCGATGGTGTGAGGGACTCAAGGCGCTCGCGTAGTTCCTCGGTCACGACACGGCTGTTCTCGCCCATCAGCATAAAGGCTAGACCGAGGACAACCTCGCCCTTCCCGTACGCTGAAACCGCGCCGCGGCGAATCTCGCTGCCGATTTCAACGTTTGCGACATCTCGAATGTGTACTGGCGTGCCATCGCTGGATGCGACGACGATGTTCTCGATCTCATCGATCGTCGAGACACGAGCCAATCCTCGCACCACCCTCGCCTCACCGGAGGTGACAATCTGGCCACCGCCGACATTGGCATTGTTGCGTTGCAATGCCTCAAGCACATCATCTAGTGTGTAGCCAAATTTGATCAGGGCCTCCGGCTTGACGACGACATGATATTGCCGCTCCAATCCGCCCCACGAGTTGACCTCTGCAACTCCCGGGACTTTCCGAAGCTCGGGCTTGATCACCCAATCGTGGATTGTCCGGAGTTCTTCGATGGAGTGTTCACCGGTCTCGGACCGGATGACGTAGTGAAATATCTCACCGAGACCTGTCGCGATAGGACCGAGCTCTGGCCTTCCGACATCGTCTGGAAGCTCAACTGCCGAGAGTCGCTCGGTGATGTACTGCCTCGCGTCGATGATCCGGATGTCATCATCGAATGTCGCCACGACCTGTGAGAAACCGAACTTTGAGACGGACCGCACGTTCTGGAGCCCGGGCAGCCCGCCGATCGAGAGTTCGACAGGAAGGGTGATCTGCTGCTCGATTTCTTCCGGGCTGAGCGCGGGGGCCACGGTGTTGATCTGCACCTGGATCGGCGTGGTGTCTGGAAACGCGTCGATAGGGAGCTGGACCATCCGGTACACACCAGCAGCGCACGCGATTGCAAACAGCAGAATGACGAGCACTCTATTCTTGAGCGAAATTTCGATAAGGCTGGTCAGCATGGCAACTCCGGATTAATCGTCAACACATCCCGCGCCTAGGCGAGACTTGAGAAACTCGGTCTTCATCGTGAAGCTGCCACCTGTGACAACCGCATCGCTCTCTATCAGACCCGACAAAACAGCAACATTGCCGCCCCCCGCAATCGGGCCGATATCTACACGCCTGACAGCGAACAAATCCGCTTCCTGGCGAACGAACACAAACGGCGATCCTTCGATCTGATGGACCGCTTCGCTTGGAATCAGCAGCGAGTTTCCTACGCTCCCTATCACCGCGACGACCTCAGTAAACATGCCGTGCCGCAGAATGCCACGATTGTTTTGAACTGTGGCGCGGACCCGGACCATGCGGGTACGCTCGTCAATTCGCGGACTGATCCATGTAATCTGCCCTGAGATTTGCATCTGAGGCAACGCTCGAACCCGTGCGAAGATCTGCCCACCTCGCTCAATCTGGAACACTTGCTCCTCGGGGACTGCCAACTCGATCCACATCGTCGTCAGATCGGCGATCTCAAAGAGTGATCCTTGCGAATCGGCGGCTTCACCCAATACAGCCGTCCGTTCGACGACGGTGCCGTCGAACGGAGCTCTGACATACAGATCCGACGACGAGGATTGCTCCGCGGCTATTTCAGCAACTTCGCTAACTGTAAAGCCAAGGTTGAGCAGTTGCTGATGTGTCCGCCGCACTTCAAGCTCAGCAAGCTTGAGCGCGGCCTCAGCCTCTTGGAAGTCACGGCGTGCGGCGATGTTCTCGTCGACGAGTTTCTGCTCTCGCACGAATGTTGTTTTTGACGCTGCAAGCTCTGCGATCTTGGACAGATAAGCCGACTTCGCTTGCGCGACGCCCACAGAGTTGATGACTGCGAGGATCTGGCCCGCTGATACACTGTCGCCAACATCGACACGGATATCTGTGATGACACCGGGTGCCAGTGGTGTCAGTTTGGCGAGCTTGTTTCCGTTGTATCGGACTTCACCAAGGAGCTCGATAGACGCTGCAGAAGCGCCCCGGCCGGGATGTTCGAGTGTCAGGCCAGCTAAATCGGCAGATCTTGCTGAGGGCATCCTGACCAGGAGCGAGTCACCGATTCCAAGTGCACCTGCGAGCTGAGGCTGGCAGATACCACATTCGTGCTCAGGCACCCCGTGCTCGTTGCAGAAGAGAGCCGGAATGCTCCCGGTTTGCGTTGGCGGTGCAGCAGCATCGTCGTGGAGTGACGGATTGCAAAGATGGCACTCATCTTCGTAGAGCCCGTGCTCATCGCAGTACGGACGGGTGGCATCTTCCAACTGCGGCTGACAGATCCAGCACCGATCCTCATAGCGATCGTGCTCAGCACACCAGAGTCGACCAGCATCACGCTTCGAAGCATCGCAGATGAAGCACGCCTCGTCGGTACCGTGCCCGTGCAGTCCGCCCATCGCTTCACTCGTATCACTTCCATTCGTGCCGCGTGTGGGATCGCAGATGTGGCATTCATCCTCGTAGAGATGGTGCTCCTCGCAATACGCACGAGAAGCGTCTTCAAGCTGCGGTTGGCATATCCAGCAACGATCCTCGTACCGGGCGTGCTCGCTGCACCACAGGCGGCCAGCGTCACGCTTCGTGGCGTCACACACGAAGCAGGTCTCGCCGTTCTTGTGAGAGTGCGCAACCTGAGTCGCATCAGTAGCGTGTGCACCGCCGGATGTTGATGATGCGTCCTGTCCCCGGTCGCACCCGCCTAGCAGGAATGCTGTTGTAAATAGGCAAAATAGTGTAATGATGCCGTGTGATGGTCTCACGGTGTTTCTCCTTGATTGAGGTGATCAGTATGTTCGCGGAGCGATTGTGTGTTCAGCGGCTCTGAGATGAGTCCTTCGACCTGCACCTTCGCAGCGTGATATTCAGCAAGGGCTTCGAGTCGTTGTGTTTGAGTATCGAATAAGGTGCGCTGCGCATCGAGTACATCGAGGTACGGGAGCTTGCCCTCGTCGTATGCCCGACGCGTCGCGTCGTAGGCGTCCTTCGCCGCGGGAAGTAGAGCAGCATCGATCGACATGGCCTCGTGATATGCGGCGGTCAATCTGGCATGCGCTCGGACAAGTTGTGTGACCAGGTCGCGTCGGGAAGCCCGTCCCTCGTCGATCGCTTGTGCTGCTCGAAGACGAGCGGCCAATATCCCTCCCTGATTACGATCAAAGATTGTCAGTGGCACGGACAGGGACACGACGAGACCGACATCATCGCTCTCTTCGGCATATCGAATGCCAGCACCCGCCGACACGTCTGAGACTGTTTGAGCCCGTTCGAGAGCGACCACCGATGATCGGCGCTCAGTCTCTGCGATCCAACGCTGTACTTCCGGATGCTGCTCAATGAGATCAGTCAGGGCATTGAGCATCGGAACAGGTATGAGGTCATCCAGCGATCCGATGGCCGTGTCAAAGCCTGGGTCGGTTGCATCCCACATTGCGCTAAGTTCATGCCTCGCGGCCTCAAGTTCCCGGCTGAGTCGATCTGCGACAATGCGTGCGGACTCGCTTTCGAGCCGGGCCTTGATCTCGTCGATGGGTGAGACATCTCCGGCTTGCACTCGACGATCGATCACACGCCGGTTTTCTTCTGCGAGCGTTTGCGCGCGAACGGCAAATTCAACACGCTGTTGGAGCTCCAGCACACGCACGAATCGGGACGCGGTATCGGTAAGCACGGCCAGCCGTTGTGCTTCGAAGTCTAGAGCTGCAACAATCCACTGCCCCTCTGCTACCCGTACTCTGCGATCGCGCTTCCCGCCAAGCTCAAGTAGCTGGCTAAAAGCAATGGTGGTCTCGGCAGAATCGAAGCCATTCATGGTTCCAGAGCCCGCAAAGTTCTCAACCTCGATTCCGATGTTGGGATTCGGCGACAGCCCGGCTTGCAGGCGGCGTGCCTCAGCAATCCGTGGCTCCCACGCGAATGATCGAAGTTGCGGATTGTGTAAAAGCGCAGCCGCGAGAGCATGACGGAGGGTCAACTGCTCTCCGATAGCGACCACGTCCGATTCTGGTCTGAATTGATCAGTATTCTTCGGCGCTTCATAGCGAGGCAGTTCTCGAAGGAGGGGCCTTACGGCAGGTTGCTCATAGTCGAACGGCGATGGCGAGCAACCGCATAACAGTGCGAGCACGCACAGGCAGCACAATAATTTGGGTTCAGTAAATCTCATGGGTTTCTCTCGGATAGAGACATTGCCCGGCGCGCGCCGAGCCTCTGGGAAGAACAATCACAGTACAAGAACTGCGTAGTATCCCAGGTCGTCCTAAACGAGCAGAATCACAGTGCGAAGATGGGAAGCAGGTGACTTGACATCCGACACCACTGAAGGTCGGGGAGTGGGAGTTGCACCTCTCGATAGAGTCGCGAGGGTATCCATCTGCAGTAAGAGGAGATCACCTGGCCCGTCAAGAGACCAGTCCTCTTCCGTATCTTTCTCATGGCGATCAACTGCGACTATCGACTCGGATTCCACCAATGTGGACTGGCATCCACCGTCCACGCTTCCGACGCAGAAATTCAAGTCATCGCTGCGCTCTTGGGAGGTCGGGCACGGGGCTTCGCCCGGCCCGTCGCAGCAAAACTGCTGACCAAACTGAGTGGTCGTTGTACCATCAGAACAGATACAGAGAAACCGGGGGCCAAGACCAACGCCCAAGCCAAACCAAATGGCGAAAAAAGTCGTAATGAGGGTATTTAGTGGCATGGTGGGTGTGACAAAGATCTTTCAGGATTAGGTTGACTATAACACGATGTCGTGTCATAGTCAATATGGCTTGATCTATTTCTGGTCACAGCTAGACGGGAGGCTGATATCGACACATGTAAACCAAGGCCGGCGTTGGTTAACCGACCACTAATTGGGACTCAGGATTCCGATCGGCTAGGTCGTCTATTCAAGTGCCTCTCACATCCATCAAGGTTAAGGATGCTTCACTCACTTATTCGCACTGGCGAACTCAGCGTTGGGACGCTTGCGGATGAAGCGCAGATGAGCCGTCAAGCAGCTTCGAATCAGCTTCGAACGCTCGCAGATGCTGGCATTGTGATCGGAAGGCAGGAGGGACTCAAAGTGTTCTACCGAGTTATCGATCCATGCGTACCGGTCTTGCTTGAGAGGGGATGGTGCCATATCGACGAGTATGAAACGGTTCATGAGTAGGGCATAGTAGGGGGCCAGCGAGTCTTTGCGGCATACTTGAGGCATTGTGTTCAGCTGTAGTGTGCACAAAGTAATTGATGAGTAAGAGCGGGTTTGTCGCTGTGAGTTCATAGATATCGATTTGCTTGGTGTTCAAAAACTCTATCCGCGACTTGATGAGCGCGGGGCCAGGAGATTGTGACACGCTTTCAGATGGCGAGTATCACGCCACAAAGCGATTGTTCAGCCTCACCTTGATTATCGGGTAGAGCAATCGCGGATCATCGCCGACATGTTGTCGTCTAATCGTGATTCTTGGTTCGAGTTCACCTCCTTCCGTATAGCGTATGGGTTCTGGATGGCGTATTCCATACACGACTTCGCTTGGGGTCAGCATGCCAAGAGAGGCGTGAGGGCGGTAGAGATTATGCCATTTGGCATATGCATCAAGACGTTTTTGTATAGCCATGAGGTTTGGCGGGAAGAGAGATACCCGCCACCAACGCTTCAAACTCCAGAATAGCCGTTCCACTTTCGCGTTGAACTGCCAAACACGGGCTGGTGATCGCGCATGTTTGATTCCTCTATGGTTCATTGCTATGAAGAATGCCGTCTGAAACTGACCGCCCCGATCAGTAATCATGAAGCGCGGCACGGTGTTTTGAGTAATCGTATGGTCTATGAGATTGAGCAGATCACATGTGGACGGGGTCCCTTGAAACACACGTAATCCAACAATCTTCCTGCTGAAGCCATCAATGATTGCTGCGATCTCATACCGCATCCAGAGCACGCGCACTGTGGTCATATCCATGTGCCAGACATGGTGAGCACTGATTGGATGAAGGAGATGGTTTTGTGTATTTCTGCTCTTTGGATTCTGCAGTTGTCTCTCTTTGGAGGATGGGCAGTGAGATGGTTCCTCAAGGATTCGCCGCACTGATGCCCGGCTGATCTGGATCCCGGACCGCATGATGTGGCGAGCGATGGTGCGTGTACCAAAGTCTCGCTCCGGGCAGAGCTGACGGATCTCATGTACGAGCCAGCGGACGCCTTCATGGAGTTTGTTCCATGGCGGGGAGCCAACCAATTGATCCGCTTTGAGTTTGTCCCGCAGCGCCCGTTTCCAGTTCCGAATTGTATTGGGATGGACGACGAATCGTGCTGCAGCTTCTTTACATGACCACCCGCGTAAACGCATGAGTTGGAGAATTTCCGATCGCTCTTGAGGCGAATAGTGGGGGCGAAGTTTCGGCGATTTACAATGACGCTGGGATCGGTAGATCGCCAGCTCACGCTCAAGGAGAACCGTTTCGGTGTGGGCATGATCCCTCTGGGCAAGTAGTCGCACCATCGCCAAGGGGTGTTCATAAGCCCGCGATCTCGCCGCTAGATAACCCCGCATAAAGAGGACAGAGACCGATTCGACAAGATCCCATACGGAGCGTTCACCCTGATTCATTCCAGATCTCCCAATGTCCAGGTTTGCACTGCCGAACTCTGGTAAGATATGGCCTATGAAGCATTTAGGAGATGAACCAATGACGTATTTGTGGACAAAAAGGACATGCAAAATTGCTCCAAAGGCCCACCACAAACTCCTGGCCCACCGCGATGAGGACTCGGGAGAGGCGGTTTCACCAAATCACGACCCGGTTTAACATCTCATCGCCGATTCAGGGGAGCTATGCCGCTTTGATCAAAAGCGGTACGAGAGACTGTTAGACATATCTTGGATCACCCCCCGTTTGCAACAAACGCCCCTCCACAGTTGTGAGGGGCGTCTTTGTGTGATCCAAACATCAACCACATCCGGATCTCGAAATGAAGCACTCGTGTGTTATCGTCGGCGACGAGTCGTGACCAAGCCGCACGCTCCGAGCAGCGCGAGCGCTCCCGGTGCAGGGACGACCTGACCTCGCAGTTCGCCGGCTGGATTGAGGTCGGTGTGGATGTTGATGTACCACAGACCTCCGAGAATGTCGCTGATCTGCTGATCGGTCATCGAGTCGTAGCTCCCGACCAGGATGCCCGACTCGGGCTGTCCGAGCGGTGCTCCGCTACCGGTCCCCGCGAAGTCCCCCACGATGTCTACCTGCAGTCCGCCGTTGTTTCCGAGCACGGCTGGGCCGTGGAAGTGACCGCCGGGCGCGTTGATCGGACCGGTCAATCCTGAGTACGTGATCTCCCAGTCGATCGCGTTGGCGGTGGTATCAATGTTCACGACAGCGAATCCGGTCGGATCGAATCCATCGGGGATCGTCGCAACGGGATTGGTCTGCTCTGTGCCGAGCTCGAACTCGTACGTGATGACATCAGCAGAACCAGCCGCGGCGATCCCGAGAATGGTTGTGAGCTGTGCGAGTGTGTTGAGTTTCATAGCGTGTCTCCTCAGTGTGTGGGCTGTGTGTGCTGAATCAGAGACCTATGCGTGCAGCCATCGCGCATCGAGCTCTGGGTCCGCCGGTGCTGTGATTGTCACAGGATTGCCGAGAACACAGAGTCTTTCGTATGAAGCAAGCCACCCGTTTTTGATTCGCCCACAAACTCATGCGAGCCCACCCTACAAATCAATCATTCAAACTTTTGAACAGCGAACCAATCCGATCTCAGTGGGCTTGCTGCGCAAATTAAACCAACTCCATTGCCAAGGCCCCTGCGGAGCACAATGCTGTCATGCACGCTCTTTGTTCGCTATCAGATATGCAATGACTCCTTCATCCAATCTTGCTCAAACCCGAATCCCGGATCATCGCCGTGTGTCATAGATTCATCAGTTCATGTAGGTGCATGAACACACCCTCAAGAAATAATGGAGATGAATACAATGAGAAACGCACTGATCATCGCGGCACTGGGAGCGAGCAGCATCGCAGCAACCGCGGTCGCACAAGAAATGGAAGTCCTCTCGGCAGACCGTGAACTCTTCGTCATCGCGTGTGGGTTTGATTACGATTTCGACGATTGCGCCGGCGCACGCGAATCGTCACAAGCAATCTTTGGTTTTTACGACAACGAAATCTTTGCGGACCTGAACGACTACTACGGCAACGACATCGCAACAGCCGACGGCCAGATCTACTCGAACATCACATCCAATCGGATCGAGCTCGAATACTTCGCCACCTCTGAAGTCACGAACTCAAACATCTACTCCGCCGACGCATCGGTCTACGGCGATACAGACATCGAGTTTGAAGTGCTCGACGACGTCCGCGTGGTCTTCGAAGGCTACGCAGAGGGCTACGTCCAGAGCTACTTCACCGCAAGCGCTGCACTCCGCGAAGTCGGCGGACCGACCATCGCGTCATTCGCTGTACAAGGCGCCGGCGATAACGACACCGAGTTCGTTGGCTGGCTCTACGCAGGAACCTACAGCGTCTCGGCAGACCTCGATGCAAGCGCGTTCTACTCGATGCCGTCCGCTGGAGAGCTGAGCCTCTCCTTCCGCGTGTACCACAAGACCGACTTTGACACCAACGGCGTGATCGATCGAGCAGACCGTGATGCGTTCATCGCCCAGTACCGCGCCCGCACAGCAGCAGCGGATTACAACGGCGACGGAGTCACAAACCGCAACGACCGCATCAGCTTCATCGCTGATTGGCGCGCTGCACGCTAAATCCATCAGTAGATCGATAAAGTAAAAATGGCTGCCCGACTCATCTGTTGGGCAGCCATTTGTTTTCTTAGCCGTGTAGAAACGAATACTTCAGAGACTCATGCAGCACCTTTAAAGCGATGCCATATCAATCGAGAAGCGGTACTTCACATCGCTTTTCAAGAGCCGCTCGTACGCCTCGTTGATTTCTGAAGCCGCGATGACCTCGACATCCGCGGTGATGTTGTGCTC
Source organism: Phycisphaerales bacterium (assembly GCA_965250055.1). Lineage (GTDB taxonomy): Bacteria > Planctomycetota > Phycisphaerae > Phycisphaerales > UBA1924 > UBA1924. Next base: position 1,924,802 of record OZ252285.1, read on the forward strand.
GCCGCAGAAGTCGAGCATCTCTTGTGTCTCCGCGATCCCTCCGATCAGCGATCCTGAGAGCTTCTTGCGTCCAAAGAGCAGCGCAAACGCGGAGACCTGCAGCGGTTCCTCCGGCGCGCCGACCAATGTCAGCTCGCCGTCTGGACCAAGCATCGCAAGATACGCATTGATGTCGTGTGTTGCAGAAACACAATCAAGAATAAAGTTGAACGTCCCGGCGTGGGCGTCCATCTCGTCTTGATTCTTCGAGAGGATCACCTCGTCAGCGCCAAGACGCTTCGCATCCTCGATCTTGCTCGGAGAAGTCGTGAAGACGACCACGTGCGCCCCCATCGCTTTGGCGATCTTCACGCCCATGTGTCCGAGTCCTCCTAGACCCACGATGCCGACCTTCTTCCCAGGTCCGACATCTCCCCGCTTGAGCGGCGAGTACGTCGTGATCCCGGCGCACAACAACGGAGCGGTCGCCGACAGCTCCAGATTCTCAGGGACGCGGAGCACGAAGTGCTCATCAACAACGATGCTTTCGGAGTATCCGCCGTAGGTCACCGGCGCGGTGCCGTGCTTATCGGGAGAGTTGTAGGTGAACACCGTGGTTGGGTTGAGCTGCTCAAGGTCCGGCTTGCAGTTTGGGCAGGAGTGATCGGTATCAACCATGCACCCCACGCCAACGGTATCGCCGACCTTGAACTTGCTCACGCTCGATCCCACGGCGGTGACCTTCCCGACAATCTCGTGACCCGGAACACAGGGATAGACCGTTGGCATCACAGCGTTCCACTCATCGCGTGCTTGGTGCAAGTCCGAGTGGCAGATGCCGCAGTAGAGGATCTCGATCTGCACATCCCGCTCAGTTGGCTCGCGCCGCGGGATGGAAGTGGGTCCGAAGGGTGCCGTCGCGCTGTCAACGGCGTATGCCTTTGCTTGTGTCATGTCTTCTCCAAAAGTGAGTGCAAACCACTACACGCGTTTTTGCGTGCTGGTCATGATGAACTCGGTGATGTACACAGACAATAGATCCGGCGCGTCCCGTTATTCCTCAATCCGCAAACACATGCACCGCGCCGGGATCAAATCCGAATCTCCCGGTGTCTCCGACACCTAGGGGACAATCCCCGCTCACTCGCGCCAGCAATGTATGCGGCCCCACCTCGATGTGCAGATCCACCGCAAACCCCAGACGCTCGATATCACTCACTCGGCCTTCCATCGACGCGGATCCGTGCTCACCCAGACCGATGCAGTGAGGGCGCAATCCGATCGATACCGAAGATCCATGATCCGCGTGCTTTGGGACGCGTGATCCATCGAGCTCGATGCTCAGCTTGCTCGGCTGACCACAGTCGATCTGTGCGACAGGCTGATCCCCGCTCCGATCGAGGGTCGCGCTGAGGATGTTCATCTTGGGAGACCCCAGGAACGTCCCGACAAACTGGTTGGCGGGCTGATTGAACAACGCGCCAGGAGGTCCCGCTTGCTGCAACACCCCCTCGTCGAGCAGCACGATCTGATCACCCAGCGCCATCGCTTCCTCGTGATCGTGTGTCACGTAGACCGTCGTCGTCCCGAGCTCGCGCTGGATGCGCCGGATCTCGGCGCGTGTCGATGCTCGACGATCCGGATCAAGATTCGACAACGGCTCATCAAACAAAAACACTGAGGGCTTGCGGACCACGGCGCGACCAAGCGCCACGCGCTGACGCTGACCACCTGACAACTGACCGGGCTTTTTACCAAGTATGCTCTCGAGCCCCAGCATCTTCGCGGCTTCGCGCACGCGCTCTGATCGCTCTTCCTTGGGCATCTTGCTCATCCGCAACGCAAACCCCATGTTGTCCTCAACACTCAGATGCGGATACAACGCGTAGTTCTGGAACACCATCGCGATGTCCCGATCCTTGGGCGCCACCGTGTTGACCACGCGATCACCGATCGAGATCGATCCTGATGACACGCTTTCCAATCCCGCGATCATCCGCAGCGTGGTGGATTTGCCGCAGCCTGAAGGACCGACGAAGACCACGAACTCGCCGTCTTTGATCTCAAGATTCAGATTGTCCACGGCGGTCAGCCCGTCGCCGAAGGTCTTGGTCAGGTTGTTGAGAGTGATCGAAGCCATGCGTGATCCAATACCTTTTAATCCAGAATACTGTGCGTCTACTTCCAGCGTAGATTGATGCGGATTACATTTGGAATTTCTCTAAATTGCGCCGATTCGGATTGCATCCACTGGTGAGTACAGTACGATAATGTAACAGTTACACCATAGCCCGGAGCCAGAAAAGTGACAATCAAGCGAAAAATGTTCCTCCCGCTCGCCATTGCTCTCCCCGCGGCCCTTGCGCACGCGCAGGGATACGAGCTCGTTTGGAGCGATGAGTTTGATGGCACCGAGCTCGATGCATCTTCGTGGGAAGCACAGACCGGGACCGGGACCGCGTACGGGCTCCCTGCTGGATGGGGCAATAACGAGCTCCAGTACTACACCAACTTCGCTGACAATGTCAGCGTCTCCGACGGAACACTCAAAATCACCGCACGTGAGCAGAACATCGGCGGCCGTTCATACAGCTCCGCACGCATCCGCACCCAAGGAATGCGCGAGTTCCTCTATGGACGCATCGAGGGACGCATGAAAGTCCCCTCAACCTCCGGCGTGTGGCCCGCGTTCTGGATGCTCCCGACCGACTCCCCCTACGGCGGCTGGGCTTCCTCAGGTGAGATCGACATCATGGAGTCCGTCAATACCGCGAACTCCATGCACGGCACCATCCACTTCGGAAACAACTGGCCCAACAACCAATCCAACGGCGGATCACTCAACAACGGCACCGATTTCTCCGACGACTTCCACGTCTACGCGATCGAATGGGAACCCGATCAGATCCGCTGGTACATCGACGGACAGCAGTACCACAGCGTCAACAGCAACCAGTGGTTCTCCGCAGCAGCGCCAGGAAATGAACGCGCGCCCTTCGACTCGCAGTTCCACCTGCTCCTCAACGTCGCCGTGGGTGGGGACTGGCCCGGAAGCCCCAACGGCTCAGCGAGCTACCCCCAAACCCTCGAAGTCGATTACGTGCGTGTATACCAGCAGAATCACGGCCCATTCGGTGACGGTCCCGCCACCATCCCAGGACGCATCGAAGCCGAGGACTTCGACAACGGATTCAACGGACAGAGCTACCAAGACTGCGACGCATCCAACAACGGCGGCGCGTACCGATCGACCGCAGTGGACATCGAAGCGTCCTCCGAAGGCGGATTCAACGTCGGATGGATCTGCGAAGGCGAATGGCTCCAGTACACTGTCGATGTGCAAACCGCAGGTATGTACAACGTCACCGCTCGTGTCGCATCGCTCAACTCCTTCGGGACCTTCCACCTCGAAAGCGACGGCGTCGAGATCACCGACCCCATCGTCTTCTTCTCCTCCAGCGGCTGGCAGGACTGGATCGATGTCACCACACAGGTCGAGCTCGAAGAAGGGGTCCAGACCCTCCGCTTCGTCAACGACGGGGATTCAAGCACGGAGTACAACTTCAACGCGCTCACCTTTGATCTGGTCACCAGCGGAGGCTGCAACGAAGCGGACTACGCCGAGCCGTACAACCAGCTCAACTTCCTCGACGTCTCCGCGTTTCTGAGTCTGTTCTCGGAAGGGAACCTGACCGCAGACCTCACCGATGACGGGAACCTGAACTTCCTCGACGTCTCCGAGTTCCTCACGCTCTTCGGCCAAGGCTGCCCATAACAAGACGACAAGTAGCTGATCAGAAGCGGATCCACGATCCGTTCATTCCTCGCTGATATACACGGGCAGATTCGCGGTCCCCGCGTGCCCCTGACCATCACGAACCGTCGCAAAGACGCGGTACGCGCCCGCCTCGCTCGGCATCGTGATCACGCAGCTCAGCGTGTCTTGCTGAACAACCTCAACAGGGACCGGAGCGATCTTCTCTTCAAAATCGCCGCCCATGGATTTCACCGTTGATTCGCTGACCACTTCCCATTGAACCGTCAGCGGATCGCCATCGGGATCACTTGCTCGAACACTGACCGCGATGTCCTGTCCCGGCTTGAGTCCATTGGCATCCGCGTCAAGATCGAGCCGCTCGACGCGTGGAGCGCCGTTTGCGACTTTCTCACCAGTCCAGAGTTCATGGAGCACGTCGACGCTCTCGATGGTCTCGCCGGACTCAAGATGCAATCCATACCACGTCGAAGTTTTCTCTTGCTTCTGACCCCACAAGAACGCGAACGATCCCAAGCACTGCTTCCTGAGATTGGGCTGGATCGTGCTGGTGTAGTTGCTGCGGAGGAAGTCCGCTTTAGCGCCGCTGGACATCTCATACGGTGCGCCCCAAGGCGACATCCCGCTCTCCCAGTGACCCAACGGCCCAAACTCCGTGATCGCGTACGGCAGCGTCACACCCTGATTCTCCAGACGCGTCGCGAGGTTCCCGAGCCCGCCGTAGGAGTTGATCCCGATCATGTCGATGTCGGGACACTCGTTCTGAATCCGCAGCGCTTTGTCGTCGCCGATCTCTGCGATGACCGCCATCGTTGGGTGGTTGGGATCAAGTGATTTGATCATCGCCGCCGCGTCGTTGATCTGCATGATGGCGCCCTCGAGCGTGCCACCGAGTTCGACCTCGTTGCCTACCCCCCACGCGAGCAGCGCCGGATGATCGCGGAACTGACGAACGAACGTCTCGACGCGATGGAGCTGTTCTTTCTTTGCTTCGGGTTCGTTGTAGTCAAAGCCGTGCCGAGCATGTTCGAGCCAGATCCCGACGACGACGGAGATCCCGAGCTCGTGCGCCTCGTCCATCAACGGCTCGATCCCCTCCGCATCCCAGGTGCGGATCGTGTTGCCACCGTATTGACGAAACAGTTCAAGCTCAATAGTTCCCCCAACCCCATAGATCGTGTACGGCGAGCCGTTCTTGACAAGCTGATACCCATTTTCAGTAGACTGGATTTCCACTACACTGGACTCTTTCTGCTCCACAACACATCCTCCGAGAAATATGGACGAACAGAGGAGAAAACAAGCGGTCTGAATGGCGGTCTTGATCTTCATGCTTATAGCGTAACAGTTTCATATCAATAGGGAAGTCTGGCTCGATAAAAACGACGATCTTCGGGAAAATTCATCGTTCAGCGACCACGCCAAACCATCCTAAATGCCTTATTGACAGCATGTTTGATCTTTATTCGGACCAATTCGAAGTGAGCGCTTGACATAGACCAAGGATTCTGACACAATGATGTAACAGTTACAACATGTTCCTTTCTCCACCGGAGCACTTCCATGGATACCAAAGCAAACAACTCAACTCGACTCCGATCAGCGTTCACACTGATCGAACTGCTGGTGGTCATCGCGATCATCGCGCTCCTTATCGGGATCCTGCTCCCAGCACTCGGACAAGCTCGCGACAGCGCTCGCAATGTGCTGTGCAAATCCAACCTTCGTCAGCTCGGCACCGCGACGGTGCTCTACTCCGACGACTATCGAGGCAAGTTCCCACCAGCCGTCGGCGGACCGTTTGTCATCGATCCAGAGAACGGTAAACGAAACATGGTCTGGTACGACGTCAATCGGATCGGACAGTACCTCCCTCAAGAAGACTTCCGCAACGTCTCCGCTGACAGCGTCGAAAACCCAACTGTTGGCGGCTCCGTCATGGAATGCCCAAACCATCCAGACCCCGCACGCTCGTACACCATGAACTACTGGGCCGCGTCCGCAGGTGAGTCGGAACCGAACTGGACCACCGGTCAATCGATCTTCTACAAGCCGGGCACATTCCAAGGCAATCAAGAAACCTACCAGATGGGCCGAGCATTCAACAACTCCGTTGATCGCGCCTCGTCCACGCTGCTCTTCGCCGAATCCTGGGGATTCTGGCCATCTCAGCTCGAGGACGATTCAGGTCTGACCACATGGTTCTCCGCTGCCAACATTGGTTCACGCGGTCTCCCAGGTCAGCGATTCGGCGCTGGAGAAGGCCCAGAAGATCCATGGAACGGGCTCTGGAGAGGCACCGGAGGCTTCGAACGCGCCCCAGAAATGGACGGCAATATCGAACTAGAACCAACCAGCTACATCCCCTACTACCGCCATCCAAACCGCCGCGAAGATCCGTTCAAGATCGAAGGCGGCGCCAATATGGTCTTCGCGGACGGGCACGTGGATTATTACGAGGCACGAGAACTCTTTGATGCCAATACCGAACGCAGCACCTACAAGGTACTATGGTCACCAGACGATCAGAAGGTTGAAATCAGAGAACTGGGACGGGAATAAGTTATGAGTTCGGTACGACAAATCGCAAGTGACTTAGGTATCTCGGTAGCAACCGTCTCCCGAGCGATCAATCACCACGAGGGCGTGAGCCCCGCGACGCGTAAGCGAGTCCTCGAAGCCGCTGAGCAAGCGGGATACCGTCCATCGACTGGTCTCAAGCCGACCAACGTCATCGGACTGGTGTACCCAGAGGATCCTGTCAAGTCCGACCTGGGTGACTTTGAAGCCGCGCTGCTCTCGGGAATCCTGCGAGGCGTCTACGAGAAGAAGCACGACCTCACCTTCATCAGCGCCGCGCGCGACAAGCACAACGACGAGAGCTACACCCAGTTCTTCCATCGCAAAGGTGTCCGCGCGATCCTCCTGCGTTCGCTTGGTGATGAATCACTCATCGAGAAGATCGCCGCGGAGAACTTTCCTGTCTTGCTCGTCGCGGATCGCTCCGACAATCCGCGCGTCAACTACATCGACTCGATCTCGAGCGACACGTCCCGCAAAGCCGTCGAGTACCTGCTGGGGCTCGGTCACAAGCGCATCGGTCTCGCGATCCACAACATGAAGGACACGGACCACCAGGACCGCTTGTCGGGATACATCAGCGCCCTCAAGAGCGCCGGGATCGAGATCGACGAGTCGCTCATCGTCCGCGCCGAAGCAAACACCGCCGGCGGCGAGATGATGCTCACCAAACTCCTCGAGCTCGAGAACCCTCCTACCGCTGTCTACTTCACCAACCCGATGTCCACCATCGGCGCGCTCCACAAGTGTCTGCGCCTCGGGATCAAGGTCCCGCGTGATCTCTCCATCGTCGGCTTCGACGATTCGGTCACGCGTTTCCAGACCTATCCGAGGTACACCGCCGTCTGTCAGGACGCAGTCTCACTCGGGATCGAAGCCGCACGCTGGATCACCCGCGCGAGCGATTCGATCCTTGCTGAGCAGTACCGCGAGGTCCGCCCGACCGATTTCGAGGTCCTTGAAACCACCTCGTAGGCGAGCGAGAGCCCGATCCGGATCGACCAGAACGGCGACCTCATCCGCTAATCCTCGACAAGCCCACCCTCGACGAGACTCGACAACACGTCCCAAGGTCCCGCACCACGCATGAGACACGCCTGCTCCCTCGCCTTGCTCTCGCTTCGTCACCTCTCGCTCGGCGTGTGGATCATCGTTTCGCTCTTCGTCATCAGCGGCCTCATCCTGCTCACCAAAACAGACCGTCCCAGCGAAAACCTGCAGATGTGGGTCTTCTCTCCCGAGCATCAGCTGATGTACGCGCCGATGATCGAGGAACTCCAAGCGAACGCAACCAGCGAGCAACAAGCGATCGACCTCACGCTCCTGAGCATCCCAGCGATCAAGAGCCGAATGATGAGTGGGTTCTTCGGAGGACTCCCCACCGCGGACCTCATCGAGGTCGAACGCGCCACTGTTGGTCAGGTCTTTATGGGACCACCCGAAGCGATCGGATTTACCGATCTCACCGATCGACTCAAAGAAGAAGGACTCTACGACCAGATCAACGCGCCATCGCTCGCGCCGTGGAGCGTCAACGGCAGAACCTACGGCTTACCCCACGATGTCCATCCCGTCATGCTCGCGTACCGCGCCGATCTGACCGAAGCCGCGGGGATCGACCTCACCCAAGCGACGACGTGGGACACGTTCTTCGAGCTCCTCAAACCAATGATGGCGGACAAGGACAACGACGGCCGTCCAGACCACTACCCCCTCTCGATGTGGGTCACGCAGCAGGACAACATCGAGCTCCTCATGCTCCAAGGCGGCGGACAACTCTTCGATCCCGAAGGCAAACCCACGCTCGACACTCAGACCAACGCGGAGCTCCTCGCTGAGATCATCTCCTGGTGCGCTGGTTCCAACCCACTCGCAACAGACATCGACGAGTTCAGCGCCGCGGGACACAAGTCGCGCGTGGACGCCGACGCGATCGCGTATCTCTGTCCCGACTGGATGTGCTCGATCTGGAAGATGCACGTGCCGGGAATCGCCGGAAAAATGAAGGTCATGCCCCTCCCCGCGTTCACTGAGGGCGGACGACGAACCAGCGTCCGCGGCGGGACCATGCTCGGGATCCCCAAGACCACGCAAGCATTCGAGCAGTCGTGGGAAACCGCCGTCGAGCTCTATACCAACCCCGAGATTGCGCGTGAGCTCTACCGCATGGTGGACATCATCTCCCCGATCCGCTCGCTGTGGAATGATCCTGTGTACGCCGAGCCCGATCCGTACTTTATGGATCAGCAGAAGGGGCTGATGTTCATCGACCTTGCGCCTGATATTCCGCTCCGCTCGTCTTCGCCGTACAACTACAACGCGGTGCTTGAGATCCGCGACTCCGCGATCAACGTCATGAGCTGGACGCAGGGTCAATCCGAGTGGACCCACGATCAGCTCGTCGATCAGGTCAGCTTGCAGCTCAAGCGTGCTCAGGGCGCGATCGAGCGTCAAATGTCACGCAACGCCTTTACCGGAGTCGAATCCGAATGATCAGTCGACTCAGCACCAATCGGACTGTATTTGCATGGGCGGCCCTCACGCCGTTCATCCTGCTGTTCGCGATCTTCATGGTCTATCCGCTCATCCAGTCCGCGTTCCTCGCGCTCAACCAGACCTACGGCCCAGACACACGCCTCTTCGTTGGAAGCAAAAATTTCGACCTGCTGATCGAAGACCCCGTCTTCTGGAAATCCATCAAGAACACGCTGATCTACTCCCTCGGATCGCTCTTCATCCAGCTCCCGTTCGCGTTCGGACTCGCGCTCGTGCTCAACTCGCGCCGGCTCAAGGGACGCTCGATCTATCGCCTCATCTTCTTCAGTCCCCAGCTCATGGGACTCGCGTTCGTCGCGGTCCTCGGCGCCCTCGCGTTCGAGAAACGAGCCGGACTCGTCAACCGCACCATCGCGTGGATCGCACAAGACGCGGCGCTGCTCGAAATCGATTGGCTCCAAGAGCACATCATGTCCACGCTCATCCTGATCTCGCTCTGGTTGTACGTCGGATTCAACATGATCTACTTCCTCGCAGCCCTCCAGAACGTCAACAGCTCACTCCTCGAAGCCGCGGAGATCGACGGTGCGGGACCACTCAACCGACTGCGCCACGTCATCATCCCGTCCGTTCGTCCCGTCGCGACCTTCGTGGTGCTGCTCTCGATGATCGGATCGCTCCAGCTCTTCGAGCTCCCCTACATCCTCCTCAACGGCAACGGCGGACCAAACAACCAGGGACTCACCATCGTCATGTACCTCTATCAGAACGGATTCGAGCTCGGCGATCTCGGATACGCGAGTGCCGTCGGATGGGCGCTGGCACTCATGCTCATTGTCCTGGCGCTTATTCAGATCCGCATGGTCCGCAAAGAGGAGGCGATGCGATGAGCACAGCGAATCCATCCAAACTCTCGCGTTCGATCACGCACATCGTCCTCATCATCCTCGCGCTGATCGTCCTGCTCCCCTACGCGTGGCTCCTCGTCGCATCACTCAAATCGCGCGAAGACTTCTTCAGCGGCATGTTCTTCCCTCCTGGAGATGGGTTCATGGGAATCGCGTGGGATTCACTCACGCTCAGCAACTACACCGCGCTCATGGAGATGGGATTCGGACGAGCCGCGATCAACTCCGTGTTCTACGCGTCCACCAGCGCCGTCTTCGCGACCTTCATCTGCGCCGCGACTGGATATGTGCTTGCGAAATCCAAGTTCCGTGGACGCACCTTCATGACCCTCGTCGTGCTCGGATCGCTCATCATCCCCCCTACGCTGCTCATCGCGCCGAGCTACGAGCTGCTGTTCCATCTCGGACTCCTCGACTCCGTGTGGGGACTGCTGCTCCCGACCTTTGCGCCCGCGTTTGGTGTGTTTTTGTTCCGCCAAGCCGTGCAGCAGTCTGTTCCCGACGAGCTCATCGAAGCGGCGCGGATTGATGGATGCTCCGAAGCTGGGATCTTTATGGTCATTGTGCTCCCTTTGATCCGTCCGATGATCGGCGCGTTCTTGCTCATCACCTTCCTCGGCATGTGGAACAACTTCATCTCGCCGCAGATCGTTCTCCAGACCGCGTCCAAGCAACCCCTCTCCGTCGCGATCTCCCAGCTCCGAGGTGTCTACCGCACCGACTACGGCTTGCTCATGGCGGCGACCGTCGTGTCCGTCGCACCAGTCGCTGTGCTCTTCCTCGTGCTCCAGAAGCAGTTCATCTCCGGACTGACCAGCGGCGCCGTGAAGGGATAAGCCCACGGCTCCCAGTACGACATCAATCAAACCATCACGCTGAATACCGCGCGATTACGATTCAATGCGCGCATGAAAAAACGGGCCGGAGCCCGTTCTACGGAGGGAACGTAGTTTGTGGATATCAGTGCTTTAGCAGCCATCACCGAAGAGCTGGAGGAACAGCGACACGTCGAGGAAGTTGAGCATGCCGTCGCCGTTGAGGTCTGCAGGGTTATTGCATCCCGAGCCTTCGCCTTGGATAAGCATGAAGTTATCCCAGAACGAAGCACCGCCGTCTTGGGTTGGGAACCCTTGGTCAGCGCCGAGCTGGATGTGGAGCAAGTAGACGCTTGCGCCAGTGGTTCCGGTTGGAGCGATACCGCTGACTTCGCCGAGGACCCACTGATCCAATGGGCTGTTGTCTGGATCGATGACTTCGACCTGGACAGTCTCGAGGACCGCGCCGCCGGAGTTGAGGAAGTTGAGCTGAGCGATGATGACGTTCTCTGACCCGATCTGATCGTTTGATGGGTTGAGGACATATCCGCTGAGGGTGTACTCTTCGCCTTCCATCAGACCGTCAACAACCTGGAACATGCCGTGATCGTTCTGCTGACCGTTTCCGAAGCCGAACATCTTGCCAGCGGTCATGCCGTCTTGTGGAGTCTGCTCAACCGACATGTCCGCGAACACGTTGTTGAAGTGCTGCCAGTCTTCGAACACAATAAATCCAGGACCTGGGGTTTCAAAGCTTCCGTTGGACAACAGATTCTGAGCGTTTGCACTGAAAGCAGCCATGCCGAGGACAGCGGTGGTAACAAGTGAGCGGCGCATGATGGAGATCTCCTTCGATCTTGGGTTGTGGTTCATTTCTTATCAGGATGCGCTACTTTGGAACATTTACAAACAAAGACGCACCACGAATGACGTAACTGTTACATCAGTGTATCAGATTCCCCAGATCTTCCAAGCCCAAAACCCGCGATATGTGAGACTTTTTTAGCCGCCAGATCCGATTATGGGACTGTTACGGTATTTACGCCCACTTCCGGCGGGATCGTTGCCCCGTTGGAGTCGATCACTTTGGAGTACCAGAAGTAGGACTCCTTCGGGATCCGGCGCATCTGCTGGTAATCGAGATAGACCAAACCAAAGCGGAGCGCGTACCCCTCGGCCCACTCGAAGTTGTCCATGATCGACCAGTGGAAGTATCCACGCACATCGACACCCTCATTGCACGCACGACGCAGGAACGCAAGATAGCGCGACAGGTAATCGATTCGTCCGAGGTCATGGACCTTGCCGTCGAGGTGCTCCCAGTCCATCGACGCGAGACCGTTCTCCGTGATGACCACTGGGAGCTCGTACCGCTCTTGCAGGAACTTGGGTCCCCAGTACAACGAAGATGGATTAATCGTCCAGCGGAACATCGTGGTCGGATACCCTCGCTCAGACTTGAGCAGCTCGGGTTGCCCGTCGCTCCCGGCTTTGACAATCCCGGCGCTGTAGATATTGACCCCGAACATATCCAGCGGCTGGTTCATGATCTCCATGTCCCGCTCGCTCCAGTCCGGAACATCCTTGCCGTAGAGCTCCAGACCGACCTCTGGATACTCGCCGCGTATGACGGGATCGCAGTACCAGCTGTAGTTGTAGGTCCATCCGTTTGGATCGATCCCGAAGGTCGCTTGGCGCGCCGCTTCGATGTCTTCCGGAGATTCAGTCGCAGGAGTGTGCAGACTCCCCACAGGCGCGAACCCCACCACTGGGGTCTTCTTCGCGTGCTCACGGATGACCTGGACTGATCGACCGTGCGCGAGCAGCGCGTGATGCGTCGCGAGGAGCACTTCCTTTCGGCTCAGCTTGTCGCCTGGCGCGTGCGTGCCCTCGTTCATCCCAAGACCAAGGAAGATCTGGGGCTCATTAAGCGTGAACCAGTGCGTCACGCGATCGGAATACCGCTCGACGACCGCTTTGGTGTACTTCGCGAACCATTCAGGGGACTCTGGGTTGAGCCATCCGCCTTGCTTGTAGAGTGCTGATGGGAGGTCCCAGTGGTACAGCGTGATCCAAGGCTCGATGCCCTTTGCGAGCAAGCCGTCGATGAGCTTGTCGTAGTACGCGAAGCCCGCCTCGTTGGGTTCTCCCAGACCCTCTGGGAATAGACGTGACCACGAGATGGAGAAGCGGTATCCGCCGGCGCCCAGGTTGGAGATCAGGTCGATGTCTTCATCGACGCGGTTGTAGCTGTCGCACGCGATCTCGCCTGTGTGTCCATCAAAGACCTTGCCGGGGGTATTGCAGAAATCGTCCCAGATGCTCGGACCGCGACCATCGGTTGATGTTGCACCCTCGATCTGGAACGCGGCTGAGGCAACGCCCCAAGTAAACTGTTTCGGGAATGACATCATCAAATCCTTGCACTCAAAGTCCTACACAATTCGTTCAGGGAACCATCATACCAGCATCCAAACCCTCAGTTCGAGTTCTTTTTTCATTTCTCTGCACCTCGCGCCATGTAATTGTTCAGTAAGCTCGATATCTGAGTACGGATACTGTTTGGTTGATCGAAACCGAAGCGTTTTGGAACATCCACAACTCCGATCGATGCACCCTCTACAGTTGGAGCTATGACCTCGATCGACCCGCTCAAGAAACGACTCACCCGTGTCACCTGCGCCGAGCATGTGACGCCATTCCTCAAGAGCGAGGTCCAGGCGCTGGGATACGAGATCCAGGAAGAGGACCATGTCGCGGTCCATGTCGGCGCCACGCTCGAAGACTGCATGCGCCTCAATCTCAATCTCCGCACGGCGAATCACACATTCTGGTTGCTGACCCGATTCCGCTGCCCCTCGCTCGAGGCGCTCGCGAAGAACGCCGGCGCGTTCCCTTGGGAGGATCTGATCGAGAACGACTCGTACTTCACGATCACCTCCAACATCGAGCATCGCAGCGTGGACAACTCGATGTATCCGAACCTCAAGCTCAAGGACACCATCGTCGATCGGATCAAAGCGAAAACCGGCGCTCGTCCCGATTCTGGTCCGGATCGCTCGTGCGTGGTGATCCATCTGGTCTGGAAGAACGATCGCGCCTGGATCTACCTCAACACCAACGGCCCTCGGCTTTCGGATCGCGGATACCGCAAGATGCCCCACGAAGCGCCGATGCGAGAGACCCTCGCCGCCGCGGTGCTCATGGGCGCGGGATATGACGGCTCCACCCCCCTCGTCAATCCCATGTGCGGCTCGGGAACCCTCGCGATCGAAGCGGCGCTGATCGCCGCGGGAAGAGCGCCGGGACTCCTCCGCAACGACGCGAGCTGCCTCCATACAGCACTGGACATCGACGACCTCTACATGAACATGCGATTGGAAGCGAAGAAAGCTCAGCCCAACCGCATCACCAAACCCATCATCGCGACCGATCACAGCGCGCGAGCGATCGAAGCGGCGCGCAAGAACGCGATGACCGCTGGTGTTGAGCACCTCATCGACTTCGAGTGCTGCGACTTCCGCGAGACCCACATCCCAGATGAGCCGGGGCACGTGATCATCAATCCCGAATACGGCTTGCGTCTCGGCGAGTCCGATGAACTGGTGCCGATCTACGCCGGGATCGGTGATTTCTTCAAGAACCAGTGCCGCGGATGGAATGGACATGTGTTTACGGGAAACCGCACACTCGCCAACGAGATCCGACTCAAGACCTCATCACGCAAAGTGTTTTTCAACGCACAGATCGAGTGCCGACTCCTGAGCTACGAGATGTACGAGGGATCACGCAAGCAGCAGCACGCGACCTGATTCCCGCACCGTTCTTCGAACCCAGCTCACGAACCAACGTACGACCAGCATGACCACACCAAACACACGTTTCGAAGTCCTCGTCGGTCTCCACGTCACCGACGAAGCGGGGTACACCAACTACCGCGCCGGCATGACCCCAATCCTCCACGACATGGGCGCGTACTTCCGACTGGACCTCAGGGTCAGCGAGATGCTCAAAGGCGACGCGGACGATCCGTTCAATCGCGTCTTTATCATCTCGTTCCCCGATCAGGACACGATGGATCGCTTCTTCAGCAACGAGCAGTACCAAGACGTCCGATCACAGCACTTCGATCCATCGGTCAAGTCCTTCGCAAAGATCGCGGCGTTCACCCACGAAATCGACGCGGATTGACGCGAAAAACAGCTTATGTCGCGTAGGTGCCTACCCTAGTGCATGAGCGATGCCGCCAATATTCTGCCTGGGATGGTCGAGGACCCCGCGAACGCGGGGCTGCCGTACAAGCTCGCGTGCTTGTGTGATCTGCGGGACAAGGACGGGCGTGTGCTGCTCCTCCATCGCATCAAGGCGCCCAACAAGGGGCTCTGCTCCCCGATCGGTGGGAAGCTGGAGATGCATCTCGGAGAATCCCCGGCGCAGTGTGCTCAGCGTGAGATCCACGAGGAAGCCGGGATCGAGGTTGATATCGATGACATCCGTCTCGTCGGACTCATCGCCGAGACCGCGTTTGAGGGAAAGACCCACTGGCTACTGTTTTATTATCGGGTGATGGTCCCGGTCGAGGTCGTGGACGGACACATGGACGAGGGTGAGCTCCGCTGGCACCATCCAGATGAGATCGACAAGCTCCCGCTGCCGAACACGGATCGAGAGATCATCTGGCCCATGGTCAACAAGCACGAGCACACGGGCAGCGACGGCGGTCCGGGCTTCTTCTGCATACATATAGATTGCAGAGGTAAGCAACTCACCTGGACCATCGAGCAAGAGTCCTCGACATAAACCGCTCCAGGCTTTTTCTGAGCTGATCCCCCAACATCCCATATACGACCAAAGCCCGATAATTGATATCGAGCTTCTTTATATATTTCACACTGGGTAATCTATGAGGCCACATTTATCTCATATCGCCATTATTTGCAAGGGTTTATGTTCGATTTCTGGCATTCCTTTTCAGCTGGAGTATATCTGAAGTAGCGATGCGCACGAGGCGCATTGATGGCGGAAACGCCACTACAGCTGAATAAAGGAGATTAGGGATGAGAACTCTTGCTATTGGCGCACTCGCCGCGATCGTTGGTTCGTCTGCTTCGGCACTCGCAGCCCCCACTTTGTACGCAACCAGCGGCTCTTACATGTACCGCGTTGACCTCAACAGCCTCGGAAACAACGGCGACTTCGGCGTTGATTCGTTCAACCTTGGAACACCGCTCGTGTCGCTCACTGTCGGCAACGAGGGAGAACTCTGGGCAACCGAACGCTACGACTCGAACGAGAACGGCTTCCACGCCCTCTACCGTCTCGATGACATCAACAGCATCCCAGTCCTCTCGGAGCAAGGTGACTTCCTTCACGGATACAACTCCGCGATGGTCAACCTCAACGGACGACTCCACGCATTCAAAGACTCGACTCGTGAACTCATCGAGATCGATGCAGACAACGACAACTACACCGTCGTCGGGTCCTACGGCGACGTGCCGTTCTCCCCTGCATCCGCTGGTTTCGATGTCGAAACACAGTCCATGTACGGCATCAAGACCAACGAGCTCTACCGCTTCAACATCAACCTCGAGCTCCCAACAGCCGTCGCAACCCAGAAAATCGCAGACGTTGACTTCGGCGAGCTCGCCGGACCAGTCGGTGGCGAGATCATCGACGGCGTGTACTACCACGCGGTCGTCGTTGACCTGACTATGCACATCTTCACCATCGATATGCAGACCGGTGCGACCACAGAGCTCATCTCGTTCGGTGTCCACGACACCGGAGCTGTCGGACTCACAGGCATGAGCGTCCCTGCTCCTGGAGCACTCGCTCTTCTGGGTCTCGGCGGAGCACTGACCACGCGTCGTCGGCGTCACTGATCACTCCTGATCCATCTACCTCGGGACCCGAATCCCGCTTCAAGATCCAAGTTCTCAGCACCGCGGCCTTCAGGAGGAGGCCGCGGTGTTTTTTTGCGTCCACAAGGGCTCAACAGAGTCGATTTTTGAGTCATTCTGAGCAAATTTCCCACCCCTCAATTCGCCCCGGATCGTTCATAATCGCCGAATTGCGGGGGAATTATGCAGACAAACTCCAAGGTCGCTGGCATCCCGTTTTTTATGGGGTATATCAGAGGGGGATATTCGGACCCGCTATGTACAGTGCGGCCCGGGAATCTAGAAGTAACTGGAGAAACTGAAAAATGAACACCAAATCAATCGCTGCACTCGCAGGAATCGCAGCATTGGCAACAACGGCATCGGCGGCGCCTGTCCTCTACGCGACAAGCGGCTCCTACATGTACCGCGTTGATCTCAATGCTGACCACGGCTCGGCTGTGACCGAAACCCAACTCGACGCGATGCTCGTCTCCCTCACTGTTGGCAACAACGGCGAACTCTGGGGCACCGAGCGTTACGACTCGTCGGGCGACGGCAACCACGCCATCTTCCGTGTTGACAACATCGACGGCTCCGCGGTCGCTACCCAGCAGGGTGACTTCCTTCAGGGGTACAACTCCTCGATCGTCAACGTCAACGGCACCCTCACCGGCTTCAAAGACTCGACCCGCGAGATGATCGCGATCGATCCAGAAAACGACACCTACACCGTGCTCGGAAGCTACGCGGATCTGCCATTCACCCCAGCATCTTCGGGCTTTGACGCTCTGACTCAGTCCACTTACGGGCTGAAGAACGATGAGCTCTACCGTTTCGACGCCTCCGAAGGCCTCGACAACGTGCTCAATACCCAGAAGATCGCTGATGTCGATTTCGGCGGCCTCGCAGGTGCAGCTGGTGGCGAGATCGTGGACGGCGTGTACTACCACGCGATCGTCGCTGACCTCGTCATGCACATCTTCACCATCGACATGCAGACTGGTGAAACCGAAGAACTCCTTTCGTTCTCGGTCCGCGAAACAGGCGCTCTGGGTCTTGCTGGTTACGCCGGCACCGTCCCAACACCTGGCACCTTCGCACTGCTCGGACTCGGCGGGTTGCTCTCCACCCGTCGTCGCCGCTAAACAAGCGAACGACTTCAGACCTGTCTGAATATCACAAGACCCGCGGCATCACCTGTCGCGGGTCTTCTTTAATGCGCATCAGAAGAACAGAGCAATCCATGAAGCGAGCTTGGCCCGCTCCCCCACGAAACTGATCGCCCACTGGTCACCAACTCGCTCAGATCGATGCACAAGAAACAGCAGTCTGATAATCCTGCAATACACAGGGTCTAGCTTAAGACACCACAGGACCCACCCGAAACTAGGTAGATCTGACTACTAATTTCTACAAGGAGCGGACATGGATCGCTGTCTCATCTACCTCAGTAAAGCCGCTGACAAGTTCGATCCGGGAACACTGGACGAGATTGCGCAGATCGCATCAATCAACAACAAGCCCCTCAATATCACCGGGATGCTTTTGTATTCAGGGACTCACTTCTTGCAAGTCCTTGAAGGGAAAGAAGAACTCCTGCAGTTCATACTCAAGTGTATCAAACAGGATGATCGACACGTGGATCTCGAAATCATCCTAGATGCACCAATCGAGAAACGGAGTTTCGGTGATTGGTATATGGGGGTGCTCGATGTTTCTCGAAACATCAATCTCGATCGGGAACAGTTCAAGTTCATCACGGCTCAAGCATCCTGCGACCCCAAAGCCGCGGGACGTGCAGCGCTCACAGTGCTCAAGCTGTTCCGGAAGGAACTCCCAGACCCTCTTGCGCGATTCAAGAAAAAAACCGCCTAGCAAGCTAGGCGGCTCTGAAACTCTAACTAATGAAGTTAATCAACCAGCAGCTGCTGCCGCGGCTTCTGCTTTCTTGCGAGCGTCGTCCAGGGTACCGACGTACATGAACGCCGATTCTGGGAGGTCGTCGCCTTCGCCGTCACACAGACGCTCGAACGAATCGATCGACTCTTCGAGTGAGGTGTAGATACCTGGGAAACCGGTGAAGATTTCCGCAACGTAGAACGGCTGGGAGAGGAAGCGTTCGATGCGACGAGCACGGCCCACGATCTGCTTGTCCTCGTCGGAGAGCTCGTCCACACCGAGAATCGCGATGATGTCCTGGAGGTCTTTGTAACGCTGCAGGATCTTCTGGACGCGCTGAGCGACCGCGTAGTGGCGCTCGCCGATGATACCCGGATCGAGAATACGCGAGGTCGACGCGAGGGGGTCAACCGCAGGGAAGATACCCTTTTCAGCGATCGAACGCTCGAGAACCACGAACGCGTCGAGGTGAGCAAACGCGGTTGCTGGAGCGGGGTCAGTGAGGTCGTCCGCCGGAACGTAGATCGCCTGCACCGAGGTGATCGCACCCTTGGCGGTCGAAGTAATGCGTTCCTGGAGCTCACCCATTTCAGTTGAGAGGGTTGGCTGGTAACCCACTGCAGAAGGCATACGTCCGAGGAGTGCAGACACTTCTGAACCCGCTTGGGTAAAGCGGAAGATGTTGTCCACGAACATCATGGTTTCCTTACCCGACTCGTCGCGGAAGTCTTCCGCCATGGTCAGGCCGGAGAGCGCGACGCGGAGACGCGAACCCGGAGGCTCGTTCATCTGACCGAAGACCATCGCGACCTTGTCGATAACGAATGCGGAGTTGCCGTTCTCGTCGGTGAACTCTGCTTCTGACATTTCGCGCCAGAGGTCGTTCCCTTCACGAGTACGCTCACCCACACCACAGAATACGGAGTATCCACCGAACTCACGAGCAACACGAGCGATCATCTCCTGGATAACCACGGTCTTGCCCACACCCGCACCACCGAAGAGGCCGATCTTACCACCACGCACAAACGGGCAGAGCAGGTCGACGACTTTGATACCGGTCGCGAGGATTTCGGTCTTTGGGTTCAGTGCCGCGAACTCAGGTGGTTCACGGTGGATTGGCTTGCGTGCAGCGCCTTCTGGAGCTGGCTTGTTGTCGATCGGATCGCCGAGCAGGTTGAACACGCGTCCGAGGACTTGCTCACCCACAGGGACCGAAACCGGTGCGCCCAGGTCAGTGATCGGCATGCCGCGGCTCAGACCGTCGGTGGTTCCGAGTGCAACCGCACGAACGCGCCCGCCGCCGAGGTGCTGCTGGACCTCTCCGGTAAGCTTGATGTGATTGCCGTCGAGCTCAAAGTCGACAGAAATCGCGTTGTAGATATCGGGCAGATCGCCCTCGGGGAACTGAGCATCGAAGGTTGATCCGATGACCTGCGTGATGGTGCCTTTGGTTCCAGCTGCCATGCGCTTCCTTTCGGTGAAATCGCGGAAATCAGGGGGCTACCTTGAGCCACCCATTGGGCCCAAACGATAGGGCACCGGATCGCATATTGCCTAGCATGAAGGCGTGATGAAACAAAAAACACTCGCAATTCCCGCCCCCATTTTTCACTCCCTCCCCCGCGCCCTGATTCTGGTCATCCTGACCCTCTCGGTGTTCGGGATTCCTGCTCCTCCAGCGTCCGCTCAGGACAGCGGGATCAGCGAGCAGACGAACCAATCCAGCGAAGCTCAATCCGCTTCCCAGAGTGCCAGCCATGACCCTGAACGAGGGCTCGAATCCCCGCGTGATACGCTCCTGACCTTCCTCCAAGGGATCACTGAAACCAGCCCCGCTGGGATTGAGGACGCTCTGCGAGCGATCGATTTCCCGCCTGGACTGCTCCATTCCACCAAGGTCACCACCGCGATGGAGCTCTACGAGGTCCTTAATCGACTCGAACGCATCGACTACTCCGACCACCCCAAGGAACCCGAACAATCCACCTACACGCTCTATCCCGACACCGCTCGCTCGCTCCGTCATCTCGCGTGGTCCCGCAAGTATGAAGGCGAGATCACCCTCAGCGAGAACGATCAGGGCAGCTGGCGCTTCTCTCGCACCACCGCGGAGACCATCCACTCGCTCTGGATCGCGACGGAGAACGAACGGCTCGTGGTCGAATCCGAAGCACAGGAAACACTGAGCCGAAAGATCCGCAATCAGGTCCCCGATTCCTTCAAAGGCAGTCTGTTCCTCGGCATGGAACTCTGGCAATGGATCGGCATCCTCGTCGTCATCTTCATCGGGATCATCGTGGACCACATCGTGCGCACGATCCTCCGCACCGCGTGGCACCGCTTCGAAATCAAACGCGGCAAAGAGGTCGAGAAGGAATCCCTTGGACGCGCCGTCCGTCCCTTCGGACTCCTCGCGGCAGCCGGGATCTGGTACTTGGCGCTCGACCAGGGACTCCTCCCCACCGCCGTCGTCCCGGTTTTGCTCGTCGCGGTTCGCTTGTTCTTCATGTTCTCGATGGTCTGGGCCGCGTTCCGCGTGACCGATCTGGTAAGCGATTGGCTCACCCTCCAAGCCGCGAAAACAGAGACGAAGTACGACGACCTGCTGGTCCCGATGATTAAGCGGACCGCGAAGCTCTTCCTGACCGCGATCGGTCTGATCTACATCGCCAACGCGTTCCAGATCGAGATCCTCCCGCTGCTCACTGGACTGGGGATCGGTGGTCTCGCGTTCGCGTTCGCGGCGAAGGACACGATCGAGAACCTGTTCGGATCCATCGCCGTGATCCTTGATCGGCCGTTCGAGATCGGGGATTGGGTCGTGGTCAACGACACCGAAGGCACCGTCGAGGACCTGGGATTCCGCTCGACACGCATCCGGACCTTCTACAACTCGCTCGTCACCGTCCCCAACGCGACGCTCGTCCGCGCCACAGTAGACAACTACGGGCGGCGTCAGTACCGACGCTTCACCACCAAACTCAATGTGACCTACGACACGCATCCCGACAAGATCGAAGCGTTCTGCGCCGGCATCCGCGAGATCGTCAAGCTCCACCCCTACACACGCAAGGACTACTACCACGTCTGGCTCAACAGCTTCGGTGCCCACTCCCTCGACGTCCTAGTCTACATCTTCTTCGAGTGTCCCGACTGGTCCATCGAGCTGCGTGAGAAGCACCGATTCATGCTCGACGTAGTCCGTCTCGCGGATCGTCTGGGAGTCGAGTTTGCGTTCCCGACGCAGACCCTCCACGTCGCGCAGCTTGATCCACAAGCACAGCACACGCCGGGCGATGTTCCCGACACCGATTCGGAGCGCCGATCCGTGCTCGAGGGACGCAAGGTCGCGCGTGAGCTGACGAGCAATCAGCCTTGGAAAGAAGAGATCCCCGGCCCGGTGACCTTCGCTGAGGAGTTCGAATCGGAGTACGAAGCACGAGGCGATGGATAAAACTGATCCTGAATACCGACATACTCGGTATGACCAAGCTGCTCCTGATCCCATTGATGCTCTTGAACGCTGCTGCGTTGGCGCATCCGCACGACGTGCCTCCTGTTGAGCCGATCAACAACACGATCGAGTACGACCACAGTTACACCCCTCAAGAACTCATCGAGCAGTTCCGCGACGATGACATCCGAGGCAACCTGCTCAGCGCCAAGGGCGCGCTGATGACGCATCCCGATCTCTCGCCTGGGATCCTCTACAACGCGCTCAACCACGAGGATTGGCAAGTCCGACAGGTCGTCTGTCAGATGATCTGGAACTTCGCCCAGGCGCGCCGAGTGTTCATTCCAAACCCTGCTGAGGGCGGTCAATGGAACGGTGGACAATGGAAAACCATCGAACCCGATTCTCGATACATCATCACCGAAGACCTTGTCCGCGTCACGATCGAAGGACTCAAGGACGACACCACACCCTTTGACACCAAGCGGCATCGAGGCTTGGTCTACTTCAACGCATCCTTCGGGGTCGGGAAGCTCATCCCGATCGCGCGGGACTGGAAACACCTGCTCGAACCCAAGCTGGAATCCAACGACAAACAACAGCAGTTCCTCGTTGCCTACATCATGGCGCGCGGCGGGGTCCATGAATCTGTCCAGCGCATCAGCGAGATCCTGCTCCCCCACCTCCGTGACAACTCCATCCGCGAGGACGCGAAGTTCGCGGCGTATGCGCTTGGAGGGATGGGCCCAGAACTGCTCCCCTACCTCAAGGACGCGCTGATCACCGCTGATGCGCAGCAGCGGGACCTCGTGCAGCTGCTGATCGTGAACATCATGGATCCCCCGTTCACACAAGCGGAGATTGAATCACGCGCTCAGTACAACACGATCACCCAGACCGTGCAAGACCCCACATCCCAGCGTCCATCGTCAGCAACTTGGTCCTGGCTCGGCTCGCTCTGAAGCAAAAAACACGCAAAAGAACGCTCTAGAAACAGGGTAAAAACAAAGCACCCCTCGAAGATCGAGGGGTGCTTGTGAAGTTCTGGAAGAACTCAGTTGCTCTATCGAGCCGAGGTCTTAGCGACGACGACGCGAAGCAACCAGACCGCCGAGGCCGAGCAGTGCGAAGCTGCTTGGAGTCGGGATCAACTCGCCCTGGAAGAGCCAGTCCTTGATGCCAGCTGCTGGATCGGTGCCGTCTGACTGATCGGTGATCCATCCGCGGCCAACCCAAGTGCTGTCGTCGCCGTCGAGACGGTGACCGTCTGCGAGGAATGCGAAGACGAGACCAAGATTGTTGTTCATGCCGTAGAGCTGAGTGACAGCGTTGGTGTCCATGTTGGTGACGGTGCCACCGTTGGAAGCGTCAAAGCCGTTGACGTCCCAGCCGTTGCCGGTATCGCCAACGTTCATGGTGTAGTTGAAATCAAGCGCGTAGCTTGCTGCGGAGACGTATCCGCCCAGGCCATCGACTTCGCCGCCGTAAAGGGTGCCAGCGATGTTGATGTCAATGGTTGAACCACTGTCAGTCACAGTGAGGATGGTGTCATCGTGGAAGTCGATGCTGAGTGTGTGCACACCGGCGCCGAGGATTCCATCAAGACGAAGACCGTACGGTGGTGGGTTCTCGCCACCAGCTGGGTGATCGCTGAGTTGGAACTGAGTGATGGTGAGTCCGCCCGCCGATGCTGCCATCGTCGCGGCCGAGATCGCAACCCCAATACATGCATTTTTCATTTTTTCTCTCCCAATAACGGATGTTTTCTCTGAATCCCCTGCAGTCATAACTGACCGCTGGAAGAGATATTATTGGAAGTTATTCTGCTTGTCTACATAAAAATACCCAGATTGACTGGCAATTCTTCTAATTATGGAAATTAGCCCGAAGAACCGATAAAAAAACCCCTCACAGCAAGCTGTGAAGGGGAGAATTCTGATTGAAACGGAATTTTACCGGCGACGGCGTGCCGAGCAGAGTCCGCCGAGTCCGAGCAGTGCCAGAGCACCTGGAGCTGGGACCTTGGTCGCAGTGAACAGCCAATCGCGGTATCCGCTGTACGGATCGCTGCCGTCGGACTGATCGGTGATCCAGCCGCGGCCGACCCATGAGTCGTCGTCGCCGTCGAGGCGATGACCGTCAGCGAGGAACGCGAAGACGAGCCCTGCAGCGTTGTCTTTGCCGTAGAGGTCGATGACGTCCATCGTGTCAAGGTTGGTCAGCGTGCCGCTGTTTGAGGCGCTGAAGCCGTTGACGGCCCAGCCGTTACCTTCGTCACTGACGCCGAGGACGTAGTCCATGTCGATCGTGTAGCTGGATGCGGAGACGTATCCGCCCATGCCATCGACTTCGCCGCCGTAGAGGGTGCCGCTGATGTTAATCGACAGTGCTCCGCCGTCGTCTGTGACGGTCAGGATGGTGTCGCCGTGGTGTCCCAAGCTGAGGCTTGCGACTCCGCCAGCAACGATTCCGTCAAGACGGAGCCCGTAAGGTGGTGGGTTTTCGCCGCCGCCTGGGTGATCGCCGAGCAGGTATTGACCGATGGTCAGCCCGCCTGCCGAAGCGCTCATTGCCGCAGCGGAAACTGCTGCCATTGCAATCATGTACTTCATTGTTCTCTCTCCCAATGAGAAGTGTTTCACAAATCAGACCCGCACTGAGTCCTAAGTTATTAAACTACAGGAATATGCGGGCGAAATCTAGGGAAATATCCTGCAAAACCTCATTTTTGTTTGCATTTCAGCATTATTTTGAAGAGTTCCGATAACTACATGCTGCTTAGACACTTAAAAACCCCGCTCGCGTCAAACGAGCGGGGTTGAAGATTTTTCGATCAGATCGTCAAATCAGCGGCGACGACGACCCGCGACGATTCCGCCGAGCCCGAAGAGTGCCAATGCACCTGGAGCTGGGATCTCAGTTGCCGTGAAGAGCCAGTCGCGAGTTCCGCCCAGAGGATCGGAGCCGTCGGTCTGGTCAGTGATCCAGCCGCGGCCGACCCAGTCATTCGCGTCGGTATCGAGACGGTGATCGTCAGGCAGGAACAAGAAAGTGTCCGGCATGCCGGTGGTGTAGAGGTTGATGACGGAGTTGTCATCGAGGTTGGTCAGCGTGCCGGAGTTTGCAGCATCGGTGCCGTCAACGATCCAACCACCACCAGAAGCGACGACGCTTGCGGAGTAGGTGAAATCGACCGCGTAGCTGGTTGCCGAGACGTAGCCGCCCATGCCATCGAGCTGACCGCCGTAGAGCGTGCCGCTGATGTTGATGCTCAGGTCGCCGTTGTCGTCGTAGACAGTCAGGACGGTGTCGTTGTGGAATCCGATGCTCAGCGTCGAAGCGCCGGCGCCGAGGATGTTGTCAAGACGGAGCCCGTAGGGTGGTGGGTTCAGATTGCCGTTTGGGTGATCACCGAGCTGGAACTCAGCGATAACCAGACCACCTGCGGATGCCGACAGCGTGGCGGCAGACAATGCCGCGCCGATCAGTACATTCTTCATTGTTCTCTCTCCAAAGAACTGGTTTCTCTCTCAGCGGCGAAGACGTATCGCCAATTAGGGCAAGAGGTTAGGCCATTTTTCCGAGCCGATCGAGTGAAAACCCCCAGAAAATCGACAAATCGGAGCAAATATTCAATTCATCACCCTGCCAGACGCTCCAGAGGGGTTTCTGGCTCGATAGATGCAGATTCAAACTTCTTCGTTTTTGGATTTGCCCAGGTTTCGGTGCTCAATCCTGTTCGAACATCGCTTCGACGAACTGCTCAGGATCAAACGGCTCCACATCGTCGGGAGTCTCACCAAGACCCACAAACTTCACAGGGATGTCCGTCGCTTCCTTGATCGCGACGACGATCCCGCCGCGAGCGGTGCCGTCGAGCTTGCTCAGGAAGATTCCCGTCACTCCAGCGGCGGCGTTGAACTCCTCCGCTTGGCGCAGTGCGTTCTGACCACTGGTTGAATCCAGCACCAGCAGCGTCTCGTGTGGAGCGCCTGGGATCTGCTTGTCGATCACGCGCCGGATCTTGCTGAGCTGATCCATCAGACCCGATTGCGTCTGCAAACGACCAGCGGTGTCGATGATCAGCACGTCCACCCCGCGTGCTTTGGCGGCGCTGCACGAATCGAACGCGACAGCCGCGGGATCGCCCCCCTGCTGTCCCTTGACGACCTCAACCCCAAGACGCTCGCCCCAGATCTCCAGCTGGCGCACCGCGCCGGCGCGGAAGGTGTCGCACGCGCCAAGGAGCACAGTGTTCCCCTCGCTGGTGAGCTGCTTGCAGAGCTTGGAGATTGAAGTGGTCTTCCCGACGCCGTTGACGCCGGTCATGAGGATCACAGTGGGTTTGGTATCGCTCAGGTTGAGCGTGCGATCCTGCTCGGGCCACATCGCTTTGAGTTCTCTCTTGAGATACTCAATGACGTCCTCACCCTTGGTCAGCGTCCCGGCTTTGTAGTCCGCTTTGATGCCGTCGATGAGGACCTTGGTCGCTTTGACGCCGACGTCGGACTCGATCAATCGCTTCTCGATCTCGGAGATCAGCTCGTCGTTGAGCTGCTTCCCAGACAGCACGGAACGGAGCGACGAAACAAACGTCTCGCGCGTCTTCCCGAGTCCGGCTTTGAGTTTATCGATCGCTTTGCGGAAGAGTGCCATGGATTACAACTCCGCGGATTCCGTGGCTTGATCCGCTTGAGCAAGCACACGCTTGAGGACCTTGTCGAGCAGACCATTGACAAACCCCGGCGAATCCACGGTCGAGAACTGCTTCGCGAGCTCCACCGCTTCGTTGACGCTCGCTTTGGGTTTGGCATCATCGATCTTGGTCATCTCGTAGTGCGCCAATCGCAGGATCGCGCGATCCACCGCCGGCATGCGATGCACGGCCCACTCCGTAGAAAGCTCATTAAACTCCGCGTCCGCGGCTTCGATGTTCAAATACGCGCCGCTCGCGATCTCGAACGCATGATCGCGATCACCCTCGCTGAGCTTCGACGACGGATCTGCGAACTCGAGCCCCTCGCTCAGCAAGCTGTCGGTGTCGTCGAGCGAACCACGGATGAGCTCGGAGTCTTCTCCGGCGCGTGCATCAAGCTGATAGAGCGCCATGAGCGCGAGTCTGCGGATGTCTCTGGGTGATCCCATACTTCACGAACCCCCGCCGGCGTGTGCGGCTTTGTCAGGAACTTCAAACCCCGGAGCGTATCGCACGCCTGGGGTGTTGCTTTGTTTGGCGCTCTGGATCGCTCGGATCGCGCCCGCAGCGCCGAGCACCGCATTCATCGCTTCGGCGCCCTTGTTGCCAACACTCCCACCGGCACGTTCGTGTGCTTGCTCGATGGTGTTGGTCGTGAGCACTCCAAACGCGACTGGGACATTGGTCTTGATCGAGATCTCTCCCAGTCCCACAGCAACAGCATTAGCGATGTGCTGATCGTGCGAGGTTTCTCCACGAATGACACATCCGAGACAGACCACCGACGCGTACATCCCGCTGCTCGCGGCGGCGCTTGCGATCGCGATGAGCTCGTACGCGCCAGGCGCTTCGAGGATCGCGAGTTGATCCTCGCTCCCTCCTGCTTCGAGGTACGCTTGGACGGCGCCGTCGAGCATCACGGAGGTGATCGAGTCGTTGTAACGGGACACGACAATCGCGCTGGGTCCCGGCGTGCTGGATGTCAAAGAATCGTTGTCAGACATAGAGAGAGATCGTAGACCCGCTCGGCGATGGAATTGCTACCATCTGTCATGCTCAACTGGGTCCGCAAAGCCGCGCCGATGCTCAAGCTCACTCGTGTGACGACGGGATTCGGGGCCGTGGGAAACCTCTGGTTTGTGATCCTCTGGTCCAGAACCACGCAAGGCGAATATCTCCCGGCGTATCTTCGAGACGAACCCCTCTGGGCCGCACTCACAGGCGGATTGCTCGTCGGATTGGGTCTCTACGCGTTCGGAGCGGCGCTTAATGATCTGTTGGACCTGCATAAGGATCGAGCGTTAGGCACGCCTGGACACCCCATCGTGGACGGCTCAGCATCGCTGGAACTCGCGGTCTGTGCCGTCGCGGGATCACTGATGCTCGCGATCCTCGGAGCGACGTTCTTCGGCACCGGCGCGATTTTGCTCACCATCGTCCTCGCCGTCGCGATCCTGATCTTCAATGCACTCGGGAAATATGTCCCAGGTCTGGGGATGGTGCTGCTGAGCTTGATCTACGCGGGACACATGATCGTCCCCAACGTCTGGATGCGTTTCCTGATCCCGGTCTGGCTCGTGATGACCCACGCGATGGTTGTGCTGGCGCTGGCGCAGTATCTGGGGCGACGCTCGCCCCCGATTTCCAGACGAGCCGCGATCTTTGCTGGGAGTGGTTGGGTCGTCTGCTCGCTTATGCTCCTGGCGCTTGCGTGGGATCGGCGCTGGAACGCGGGACTCTGGCCCGACAACGTGCCGTTGACAGCCGCGATTTACCCTGCGGTCTTTGTCATCCTGTTCGTGATCTTCATCATCCGACGAACCAAGCGCCACGGCACTGGACCACAGCTCGATGAACGCATCACACGCTACGGCGCGATCTGGCCCACGCTCTACGGCTTGGGATGGCTCTTCGGAGCGGGACACGTCCAAGCGGCGCTGCTGATGACTGGACTCAGCATGCTCGGATTCCTCTCGATGAGCGTGCTGCGTGAGCTGTACGCACTGATCGATGAGCCGGTCGGGTACCGCTTGTAATGCTTTAGAACAGCTCGAGCGCGAAGAAGATCGCGGTAAACACGAGGTCAGCGACGACGATCGCGACGATACACTCGACGACGGTATACGTAGTCGCTCGACCTACGCCCGCGGCGCCACCCGTCACGCGGAGGCCGTTGGTGCACGCGATGATCCCGATGAGCGTCCCGAAGACGCCTCCCTTCGCGACTCCTGTCCAGAAATCAACCATCTTCGCTTGGCGCAGCATGTTGTCCATGTACGTCTCGTAGGGGATATCGAGCACCATGATCGAGATCATCATCGCGGAGATGATCGCGGCGAAGCTCGACATCACGCCGAGCGTGGTCATCGAGACCGTCGATGCAATCACACGCGGGACCACAAGGAAGCGGACAGGATTGAGCGCGTGCGCCTCGAGCGCTTCGATTTCCTCTGAGACCACCATCGTCCCGATCTCCGCAGCGATCGACGCGCCCGCAAATCCCGTCAGCACGATCGCGCCGATCAATGGACCAAGCTCACGCAGCACCGCGACAGCGATGATGTTCGCGACTTTATCTTTTGAACCAAACTCCTCGAGCGGCGGCGCGAGCTGGAGCGCGAGGATCAGTCCTACTGCTCCCGAAACAATGACGACAATGAAGATCGAGCGCACACCGATGCGGACGACCTGCGAGATGATGGCGCTCTTGCCGAGCCGGTACTTTTTGTTGGTCAGACCGCGCCAGAGCCAGAGCGTCGCGGTCCAGAGCATGTAGAACACCTCGCCCGTGTGCGAGAGGATCCCGAGCGTCCGTCTTCCGATGATCGCGATGGGGTACAGCACCACGAGAATCGGTAGCGGCATCCTGGATGGTGATTCGTTGATCTGATCACTCATGACTGGTAGTGTCGCATGATGAGCCCCGTTTGTCCAGTCGAGCGCCATCCGGACCAGAACGAGGGACCGAACGCGTGCGAACGCTCTTAATCTGCCAGCGCCTCTTCGCGGGAGTCCTTGATGCTGAAGAACGCATCGAGACGAGCGATCTCAAAGATCGCGCGGACCTTCTCGGTCATCGAAGCAAGATGGAGGGTGATGGAATCCTTCTTCGCAAGACGCATCGCTTCGACGAGCGTCGCGAGTCCTGAGGAGTCCATGTACTGGACCTCGGAAAGATCGATGATCATCCGATTCATCCCAGGCTTAAGCTCGTTCTTGATCGAGCTCCGCAGTTCCGGGGATCGGCTCATATCGATGTCCGACGTCGGCACCAGCACGGACACGCCGTCGGAGGGGTTCTCGATACGAACAAAGTCATTGTCTGAAGCTGCCATCATGTCCCTTCGCTGCTCGATCCATAGGGGATACTGACCACCTGACGGATCATCATAACAATGCTGATCCGATGGATAAAGGAGTTGAAAGGATGGTATCAGGAAACTTGTCGCGAGGCGTGGGTCTTGCAAGATGATCTTTGACCGATCCGAGGGGCTTCCTCAGGTCTTGGAGCGGATTTGAACATCCGCAGTCGCATTCCCTTGGACTCACGCTTCTCGAATACGACCTCGTCCATGACCTCACGCATGATGTGGACCCCCAAACCGCCGGGCTTGATGTCCTCGAGGTCTCGTCCCACGATGGTGTCTGGATTGATCTGCTTCGCTTCGTCTTCGATGATGATCTCGATGCCTCCGAAGCTGTCGGCATCGGGTTTGAGTGGGTAGATGGTCAACCAGATGGGTCGATCGGTCTCTTTGTTGTAGCCGTGTCTGATGACGTTGCACATCGCTTCGTCGAGCGCCAGCGCGATCTTGGAGCATTCCATGTCTCCGAACCCGACGCGATGAGCGATGCAGGAGACGAGCTCGCGTGCTCCGCAGAGGTACATCGGATCAGACACAAGCTCGATCTTGATGGGTTTGGCTTTGGTGTGTTGTGCGGCTGTTTTCATAGGCGTTCTAAGCTGTGTTTGTACACTCAAGAGTGATCCCTAGTTGTGTCTCAACGTGTGCGAGCCTCCGGCTCCGTTGATGTGATTTGGGATTCAACCGTCCTGGTTGTCCGTTCGCAGGCCTTGTCGCCTACGGATTCATCGGTGAATCCGCAGAATCGTCATCACTGTCCGATAAGCCCAAACGCTCGTTCCATCGTTCGATTGCCTCGATCCGCTCCCACTTGGGGGCCGAGTGATGAAATCCGAGCGTCGTGCCCTCTCGTTTCTCCAGCGCCCGAATCGCGAGCATCCGCTCGGCGGGGTCGGTGGAACTGAGCTTCTCAACGAGCTGAGCGAGTGACTCCTTATCCGTCCCTTGTGACGATTGAGCGATCGCGTCCAGACGCTTGCCTGGAGCGGGGGAGTCGAATCCGGTGTGTGTCTTGAGGCACCCTCCTTGCATAAGTGTGACTACAAGAAGTGTCCCAACTATTCCCGGATTGTGCAACCCACGATCGTATCTCAACATGCGGCAATGCTATGCCCACCCCGACGCATGAACCCAGAAGGGATATTCGCCCCATTCTCAGGCGCTGTTCCATTCAAGAATCTTGTTGATTCACCGATCCGCTGCGTGCCTAGACTGTCCCCTAGCTCTCGAAACAGTCCCTGGAGAGCGAATTTATGCATTATCGGACCCAAAACCGGAGTCTGCATCATGACCGCACCCGTGAATCACCATATCCACGACGAAACAGTCCCCGTGCTCGATTTCGGCGGCCAGACCGCGCAGCTCATCTGCCGGCGCGTGCGTGATGCGGGAGTCTTCTCCGTACTCGTCGCCCCCACCATCACGGCTGAGGAACTCAGAGCGATGAACCCCAAAGGGATCATCCTCTCCGGAGGTCCCGCATCTGTCTCTGCAGAAGGCGCGCCGACAATGGATCCGGCGATCCTCGAAATGGGCATCCCGGTCCTCGGCATCTGCTACGGCATGCAGCTCGGATGCCATCTGCTCGGCGCGACGCTCACGCAGGAAGACCATCGCGAGTTCGGACGCGCGATGCTTAACATCTCGCAGACCGGCAAAGGACTCTTTGACGCGATCCCGGAATCTACACAAGTCTGGATGTCCCACGGCGATCAGATCACCGACCTCGCGAAAGCGGAACTCGAAGCGACCGCTTCGACGGATACCTGTAAATGTGCCGCGGTGCGATCGACCAATCCCAAGCACAACTTCCGAGGCGTGCAGTTCCATCCCGAGGTCACGCACACGCTCCACGGCCCCGACATCTTCCGCAACTTCCTCTATGAAATCTGCGACTGCTCCGGACTCTGGAAAATGGCGGACTTTGCGAACGAACAAGCCGAGAAAATCAAAGCACTCGTCGGCGACAAGCGTGTGATCTGCGGTTTGTCGGGGGGTGTCGATTCGTCCGTCGTCGCGGCGCTCTTGCACAAAGCAATCGGGGATCAGCTCACCTGCGTGTTTGTGGACAACGGCTTGCTCCGCAAAAAGGAACGCGACCTCGTCGAGCATACGTTTAAAGACCACTTCAACATCGACCTGCGTGTCGCGGATGCGTCGAAAGACTTCCTCGATGATCTCGCGGGCGTGACTGATCCGCAGGAGAAGCGTCGTCGGATCGGGCATCGGTTTATTGAGGTGTTCAAGGAAGCCGCGCATGATATTGAGGATGCGGTCTTCCTCGCGCAGGGGACGCTCTATCCCGATGTCATCGAATCGGGGCACGGCCACTCCGGGAACAGCGCCAACATCAAGCTCCACCATAATGTCGGCGGACTCCCAGAAGAACTCGGATTCGAGCTCATCGAACCTGTCCGTGAGCTGTTCAAGGACGAGGTCCGAGCACTCGGGACTGTGCTTGGTGTTCCTGATGCGATCGTCTGGCGCCATCCATTCCCAGGTCCCGGACTCGCGGTGCGTGTGCTTGGGGACATCACAGAAGAGAAGCTCGACATCGTCCGCAACGCCGACGAGATCCTGCTCGAAGAAATCGTCGCGGCGGGACTCTACCGCAAAGCCAGCCAAGTCTTCGCCGTGCTCCTCCCGATCCAATCGGTCGGGGTGATGGGAGACGGTCGGACTTATGAGCGTGTGATCGCGCTCCGAGCAGTCGAAACGCAGGACTTCATGACAGCGGACTGGGCGCGGATCCCGTTCGATGTGCTGGCGCGGATCTCGACACGGATTATTAATGAAGTCCGCGGCGTGAATCGCGTGGTCTACGACATCTCAAGCAAACCGCCGGCGACGATTGAGTGGGAGTGATCACCACCTATTTGCGACATCCAATTGCCTAAAGTTCGTTATGAACGAAGCAATAGCAGAAAAACTAAATGCCATCAGCAGGGAACACAGCTGGTCGTCACCAGATGGCTCAGAGATCACAATCGAGCTGGTTGACGCGGGAAAAATCAACCTGCCCGATGGCAAAGTCTGCATCGCGGATCCTTACATGATTGATCCTGAAGAGCACACCCTCCTCGAATCGTTTCGTCCAGGAGAGTATCTCATCCGTCTCAGTGTCGCTTCAATCAAAAGTGAAAGCAACAACGACTCCCGTGTTGCTGCAGCCATGATGATGATTAATGAGAATGAAATCAAGTTCTGGACTCCCGCAGAGTATGAAGGCGCTGAACCTGAAATCGGCTTGGATGAAGACGATGAAGATGAATCGAGAGGTTACGGTGTTGACCTTGCAACTTCGTGCTTTGTGTCACCAGAAGCCCTCTTAAACCTTACTGATGAAGGATATGAGAAACTGAGCGACGACCTTACCAAAGCAATCACCTCAGCCGAAAAAAATCGACAGTTCTCATGCAAAATTGACATCAACGGGAAACGGATGATTGCTTTCCCGAGCGGGTTCGGAGACGGTTTTTATTACAACTGGCTGGGACTGGATGAAGACAAGCAGCCCTGCGCATTGATGACCGCGTTCGATGTACTTGAATAACAGCCTTGTCGGCCAAATCTCAATTCACGGTCATCGCCCACCGCTCATGATCTTCCCACACCCCCTGAATCTGCAGGTACTTCTCCGAGTACCCCTCCTTCACGAACCCCACCTTCTCCAGCACCCTCCGCGACGCGGCATTGCTCGGCATGATGTTGGCGCACACGCGATGCAACCCAAGCCCCCCGCTCCCCACTGACGCAAACGCGTGCGTCACGGCGAGTGACAGCGCTTCGCTCATCAGTCCCTGTCCCGCGAATGCGCTCCCGATCCAGTATCCGAAGCGTCCGTTCTGGAATGGGCCGCGCTCGATGTTCCCCAGCGCGATGCGTCCCGCGATCGCGCCGCTGTCTTTCATGCACACCAACCAGCGCTGGGACTCAGGGGTGTTGTGTGTTTCGAGTTCGCGATCGAACGCTTCGTTGCTGTACAGATCCAATCCCGAAGGCGGGATCGGTTCCCAGCGTTCGAGATGCTCGCGTGATGCTCTTCGCAGCGCGACGAACTCGTCGCGATCGTGGATCGCTGGGAATCGGAGCAACACGCGATCGCCGAGCATGATGGGGATTGGGGGATTCAACTCTTGCACGCAAGAGTGTATCAGCTGTCTGATTCTGAGTCGTAGTCCAGATACGAGTCGTACTCGCTGCTCCCTGAATCACTGTTGAGCTGCTGGTACTCATGATGCGCCAAAGCCGCGGCTCCAGCCAACAGCACCGCCGCGATCCCGGCGCGGACGAGGATGTAGCGGAACGTTGACGAGCCCTCTTTGTGGATCAGCCCTGTACCCATAGCCGCGATCAGCAGCAGCACAGCTTGCAACGAGCGGAGCTCGGAATGCACGCTCGATCCGATCGTGACGATCAGCACGATACCTACCAGCGTCGTGATCGCTCCGCGGCTCAGCGTGAGTGGTTTGCAGATCAATCCCACCACGGCAGCGGGACCAAGCACGGCGAGCACGCCCGGGAGGATGGTTGATCCCGTCGCGCTGCCGTTGAAGAAGAGCGTGGGCATCATGCCGCCCAATACCAGCATCCAACACCCGGCGTCGATCCAGCCTGGAACGTCTCTGGAGTTCTGCTCGTGGATCATCGCGAGCAGCGCTGGGGTGATCGCCGCGATCCCCATCCATCCAAAGTAGACCCAGTCGCTTGCGAAGACAATGTCGTTGCCTCGGTATCCCGACGCGAGGATGCAGAAGACGCCTCCGAACGCGAGTGTCCGCGCGATGAACATGACGAGCGCGCCTGGCTTGAGCACGCCTTCGAGCAGTCCGACCAGCGCGATGAGCACCATCGCGTGGGGGAGCCGGTACGTGTTATCGCTCGGCCAGATCTCAAACGAGGGGAACTGGGCGCTGACCGCGCCGATGAATCCCGTCGCGATCAGCAGCGGCATCAACCACACCGGTCCCGGCTTAGTGATTGGTTGCTCGTCGTGATCCTCTCCCTCGCTCCACATCGCTTTGCGTGTGTGGATCGACCAGAAGATCAGGAGCGAAACGATCGCGAGACCCGCGGGGAACGCGCCCCCCCAGATCATGAGTTGTTGCTGGACTTGCGGATCCATGCCGGCCCCTCGTGCTGTGCTGGAGTTGTATCTTGACTTATTGCTGAGCCGCTTCGACCGCGACG
Organism: Phycisphaerales bacterium; assembly: GCA_965250055.1. Taxonomy (GTDB): domain Bacteria; phylum Planctomycetota; class Phycisphaerae; order Phycisphaerales; family UBA1924; genus UBA1924. Next base: position 1,959,847 of record OZ252285.1, read on the forward strand.
ATAATCTCGACGGTGTTCCCGAGCGGTCCGTTGTCCGAGAGATCCTCGGCGAGGTACTTGGTGATGCCGTAGTCGGAGCGCTTGATGGAGAAGGTCGCCTCGAAGCCCATCGTGTTCTTCCCTCGGAATGATCCGGTGAGGACCTGCGAGAGTTCTGCCGTGATTGCTTTGGTCTCGCCGTGGAAGGTGAGGTTGCCGTTGAGGTTGTAGACGCCGTCGGAGACTTCTTCGATCGAGGTGGACTCGAAGCTGATCTCAGGGTACTGACGCGCGTTGAAGAACTCCGCGTTCTTGATGTGATCGTCGCGGTCATTGTTGTTGGTATCCACAGAGGACGCGGGGATGGTGAAGCTCATCGAGGAGTTGGTGACCTCGTCCTGATCGAACTCGATGCTGCCCTCGACTTTGTTGAAACGCCCGTAGAAGTTTGCGACCCCGCCGTGACGGATCTTGAAGAGCACGGTCGAGTGGACGCCATCCACGCTGTAGGTCTTGGTTGCCACTGACTCTGAAGAGAGTTCTGCAGCGGTGGTGGTCGATTCGGTCGCGGATGTGAATCCAGCGAGTCCCGCGCCCATCGCTGAAAGAGCGATGGTCGATGCGATCAGTGTGCGTGCTTTGTTCATTGGGAGTGCCTCCTCTTGAAGCCCGATTCTCTCCGGGCGTGTGTGGTTCGGTCAAGCTGGATGAGCATAGGTGAATGGACACAGTTCTGAGAGTATTCCAAGATTGGAACAAGTTTCTGGACACCCAAACCTGATCAAAACATCCGAATGAAGGATTTCCCGCTTGGGAAGCAAGCTCTGAGAACCTATGCTCGGCTCATGATCACGAAACTCTCTCTGTCGATATTGCTTATGCTCAGTGGATGCGCTTCCTCGCAGTTGACCTCCGATGAGCCTTCGATTTCTCAGTCGCCTTCGACCCCGCCACCAGCGCAGATCATTATCGACGGCGAGCTCGATGATTGGCACGGCCAAACCGGCATCCGCGCTGACAACGACGAGGTGTTCATCTGCTTCGAGTCGTGGGACGAATCCCAAGCGATCCAAGCCGCGGACTTTACCACGCGGATCCGGATCGACGCCGACGCGGACTCGGCGACAGGCATGCGCCAGATGTTCCACACCAAGGACGAAGAATCGGGACACGCACTGATGCTCTCCCAAGGAGTGGATCTCACCATCGACATCTCACCAGAGGGACGCGACTTTGGCACACTCCGAGGCGGATCGAACACGCGCCTCCATACCGCAAACGCGACCACAAGAGTCAACCACTCGGAAGTTGGGTTCTACTTCCTCCCGACCCACAACTCACCACGATACGAGGCACGGCTGGATCGCACGAGCATGCCTCTGCTCCAGCACGAGGGCGCGATCAACATCGTCGTCGAGCATCGCGCGATCGGAGGCGACGTGCTGCGGACGCAGGTCTTCAACACCACGCTCCCTCGCTATGCGCCGAGCAAGCGTATCGATACCCCCATCGCTCAAGCTCCAAAGGACGGCGTGCGCATCATGAGCACCAACGTGCTGTATTCGTCACCCCTCAAAGACCCCGAGCCGTTCGCTCGCGTGCTTGAAGCGACGGATCCGGATGTTGTGCTTTATCAAGAATGGTTCAAGACCACCAAGGATGACGTTCGCGGCTGGATCGATGAGCACCTCGGAAAGGAATGGTCGCTCATCATGTCCGACGACAGCAGCGGAGTCGCAATCGCAACCAAACTCAAAGTCCTCGAATCCATGACCAAAGCAGTCGTCGAGCATCGAGGTGATCGTCCGAGCCGAGTCGTCGCGGCGGTCGTTGAAGCACACGACCAGCAGCTCATTGTGATCTCGTTGCACCTCAAATGCTGCGGCGGCGCTGGTTCAGAAGAAGACGCCAAACGCATCGTCCAAGCGGGACAGATCCATGACCTGGTCCAAGAACTCCGCTCACGCTACCCCGATGCGGGAGTCGTCATCGGAGGCGACTACAACCTCGTCGGTTCGCGAATCCCCCTCGAAGTCATGGCCGACGGCATCGGGAGCGATGGACAGGACCTCGTCCCAGTTCCGACGACCTGCCTTGGAACACAGTCCATGCTCACGTGGACCGATGCGGACAGCTCATACACCCCAGGCCGACTGGATTGGCTGCTTGTGGACGACCACGCGTGGACCCCGATCCGCTCATGGAGTCTGGACACGGTTCATCTGAGCGATCGAGTGCTCGAGAAGAGTGGACTCAAGCGCGAAGACTCGCGTGCATCGGATCACCTGCCGATCTTCGTGGATCTGGTGCCGAGCAATGAATGAGCTGATTTGATGGTCTTGCACCAGAACCGATGTATATTGAACTGATTCGTGTTTGGTTTATTCATTACATCAACCCAAAGCAGGTGGACCATGAAACTCCCAGTCGTCGCACTCGCCGCTATTGCGGGCATCGCACACGCCTCTCCGTATCTGACCTCAGCGAATGGTCCACAGACATCGGACCCATCACTCAATCCGATACTCGGCTACACCATCACGCTCGATCTCTCAGGGGTCAACAGCTGGGACCTCCAAGGCGATGCAAGCAACGAACTCCTCCCTGTGTTCCAACCGATGTTCAACTGGGTCATCGGGATCAGCTGGGACGTCACCATCGTCACTGTAAACGCGTCGTGGCTATCCGAAGCCGTGATCGGATTCGAGGACGAGCTCTTCCTCACTCCAGGGATCGGCAATGACTTCGCGGGCACCATGAGCTTCAGCTCCGGAGGGATGATTGATCTCATCGGCGAAGGCTTGGACTTCTTCTACAGTCCTGACGGGTTCCTGGACATCGAGTTCTTCGAATCGTTCGACGATGTCGATGACGAAATCGATGCGTTCTACGCGGCTGGTTCAACGATGCAGGCGCAGTTCGCGTACCCAGCGCCTGGGAGCTTGGCGCTGCTCGGATTCGCAGGGATCGCGGCGACTCGCAGACGAAGATAAAGCACAAGAGGCTGAATCAATCCGCCATATGAACATCACCCTCGTCGCAGATCTCGACGACCCCCATCGCGTGCAGCGCGTTTTTTGCGGCTTCCTGCTCCGCTTGCTTCTTGGACTGTCCCCAGCTCGGTTGATAGCTCTCGCCTTGGACCTCGACACCGATGCGGAACTGCTTCGCGTGGTCTGGTCCAGATTCTTCAACGATGTGGTACGAGGGTGACACGCCGTGGAGACGCTGGACGTGCTGCTGGAGCACGCTCTTGAAGTTGTGCTGATGTCCCGAGTTGACCGCGGATTCGATCAATGGATCAATGAGCGGCTCAAGGAATCGCTGAACCGCTTCCATCCCGCCGTCGAGATACAACGCCGCGATCACAGATTCCGTCACCGCCGCGGCGAGGGACGATGGGAGCGAGGGCTGGCCTTGCATACCTTTCCCGACGCGGATGAGCTGATCGAGTCCCGCATCGATCGCGAGCTCTGCGCACGCGGCGCGAGATACGGCGTGGGATTTGATTTTGGTCATCTCCCCCTCGAGGTACTTGGGATAGCGTGAGAAAATCCGCTCGCAGACGAACATGCCGAGGATTGAATCGCCGAGGAACTCGAGCCGCTCGTTGGATTCGAGTCTGGTTTCGGTCACCGAAGCGTGGATAAACGCTCGTTGGAGGAGTTTTTGGTCTTTGAAGGTGTGTTTGAGGATGGATTGGGCTTGATCAAGTTGATCCTGGTTCAGCATGCTCGCAGCTCCGGCATAGACCGGGCGCGGCGGATCTACGCAGATCTTCCGTACAGAACCCGATCGAACTGCCTCGCCGTTGCGTTCCAGCGATCACTCGCTCAGCGTCTAGGGTTCAAATGAACCCTCGGACGACGAACGGGCACCCGCAGTTCCAGGGCGAGGCGTGACTTGTCATAATTAGTATGGGCGATTTACAAGTCGAATTCCAGTCAAGACTTGAGAATCTGAAGCTCGCGGCCGGGATGGACTAGACCTCCGTGAAATCGGGGTCTACAGTCGGAGCCCGAATCGCAGGGCTTTGGGCCTTGCGCGGTGATGAATGGAGATTTGACGATATGGCAATGCACTACCCAAGACGAGTCAGCAACATCAAGCGCCGCCGTACAGTCGGTTTCCGTGCACGCATGCGGACCAAGAGTGGTCGTAAGATCATCAACGGCCGTCGCCGCATCGGTCGCAAGGTCAACTGCAAGTAAACCAGCAGCAGACTTTCACATCCAACGCATACTCGAAGCTCGCTCGGCGAGCTTTTTTCATGCCGCCAATGCGTTCGCCGCTCTACATTTGATCGACGCGCCGAGCAAGTGACCCCTCCAACTCAGCTCGTGTCTGTACTCATCAAATCGGCAGTACTGTTTGGTCAGGTCCCAGAATCGTGTTTTTGATGCTGATAACCCCCTGAGCAAGGGGATTTTTTTCGACGGCATGAAACCGTGCTTGCGCATGACAAGTCTTAGGTATAAACCCCTTCCATTGCTGAAAACTGGGGGTCGAGTGTGAACATAGGCAAACTAGCTGCAAAATTCGGAAACTGTTCCATCTCAATAGCTTACGGAATTGTCGAGAATTCATCTGTGAATTCGCTCCAAAGCTATTGACACCCCCCCAGAATTGCTTATTCTACCTATAGCCCGGCACGATCAGTACCCAAGTGTCGGGTTGCACAACATCGTTCGATGTGTTCCAGAGAGAAGAGAGAACCCAACGAACAACTTGAAGTGCCGTCCCCTCGTGGGGCAATCTACGGGTTTGTGTCAAGCGCGGGTGTGTTGCCTGTGCTTGCTTAGTGTGTTTGATTCAAACGAAAGAGAGACTAGAAATGAAGATCGCAATCACTGCAATCGCTGCAATCGCTGGTGCTGCAACCGCATCGCCTTACTTCACCGAAGCTGCTGGCTTCACTCAGGTTGACGCTGCTCCAGCTGGCGCATTCGCAACCATCACCATCGACATCACCGGCACCAACAGCTGGGACCTCGAGTTCGATGCTGACAACGAAATGAGCGTCACCAACATCCTCGCTAACGCTCACATCACCGGTATCGGCTGGGACGCAACCATCGTTACCAACGGTGCTTCATGGCTCTCCGAGTCCGTCATGCGTTTCAACAACGACCTGTACCTCACCGTCGGTATCGGCGATGACTTCGCAGGCACCGGCTCCTACAGCTCGGGTGGTATCCTCGACCTCGTCGGCACCGGCCTGGACTTCTTCCTCGCTGCTGACGGCCTCCTGAACATCGAGTTCTTCGAGTCCTTCGACGACGTCGCTGACGAAATCGACAACGTCTTCACCTCTGGCACACTCCAGGTCCAGTACGAAGTCCCAGCTCCATCGGCACTCGCAATGCTCGGCCTCGGTGGCCTCGTTGCTGGCCGTCGTCGCCGCTAAACCGGTGACTGGTACGATTTCGATCGTATCACTTGTTTCTCGAACCTGACCCACGCGGTCGTATACCGCGGGTTCGACTAAACGAACACACGCAAGCCCTCGGCATCATGCCGGGGGCTTGTTCTTTTTCCACTCCTCACACATTCCACGAAAAAGGGACGCCTTCGCGTCCCTTCAAATCTTCTGTTGAGCAGTTGAGCTTAGCTATCGAGCCCGATCGGTTGCGGATTCACGGCATGCGTCGGTTCGACAACCACTCCCAGTGGAGCGCGCTTGCCGCCGTTCATCGGAGGGATGCCTTCCTGATCGATGTGGCGCTGGATCGCCATGACGCCTTCGAGGAGCATCTCAGGTCTGGGTGGGCATCCAGGAACATACACATCCACTGGGATGAACTGGTCCACCCCTTGCACGGTCGCGTAGGAATCGAAGACGCCGCCGGTGGACGCGCATGCGCCCATCGAGATCACCCACTTGGGCTCGGTCATCTGCTCGTAGATCCGCTGAAGCACCGGGAGCATCTTGACGCTGATGCGTCCAGCGACGATCAGCAGGTCCGCTTGACGAGGGGAGAACGCCATGCGTTCCATCCCGAAGCGTGCGATGTCGTATCGCGAGGACGCGGTCGCCATCAGCTCGATCCCGCAGCACGCGGTCGCGAACGGCATCGGCCAGAGCGACGAACGACGACCCCAGTTCACGACATGGCGCAACTGGGTCGTCAGGAAGTTATCAGTAGGAATGGCGGCTTCTAAACCCATCGGATCGCCCTTTCATTCGCGTGTCTCGCTCAATGCAAGACACGCAAGTGTACGCAGAGATCATACCAGATGCGTGGGATCAAGCGGCAGATTCGCCCGTTGAATCACCGGTTGTATCTGTGGCAGAATCACCCGATTCGATCGGATTCCCAGCAACCGGCCAGTCCGCGCTGTCGATCAGGTCCATCGCGCGATCGTGCTCATCAAAGCGGAAGACACACACCGGACCCTCGATCCCGCTTGCACCTGGGATCAGGTAGCAGTAGCGGATATTGATCCGATTGTCGGCCATCAGGACCGACAGGTCGCGGATCATCCCAGGACGATTCTCCACGCCGACCCCCACGACTGGCGCTTCGACGATCGGTCCGATCCCGGCGTCCACGAGCGATTCGCACATCTGACGCAATGATTGCTCTGGGACACCCAGCAGACGGACGCATCCGCGATCCTGATATTCGGTTGTGGAGATGGAAGTGATCTCGACTCCAGCGGCTTTGGCCGCATCGAGAACGCCCGCGAGTTCGCCCGGGCGTTGTTGAAGATACACACTGAACTCTGACATCTGTACTCTTTGCATAGGAACCTTGATTCTAGGCACAAACCCCGTTTCATTCCTGCTCAATCGCAGAATGATCGTCTTCGGGAGACTGAAAACGGGCCGCGCAGGGACTCTCTATACCGATCGGACCAGAAAGAGGTTCGGATTCATCAAAGATCAATTCAGCTTGTGAGTTCGGACAATGTTCGCTGTCCAATGTTCGACCTTGCGGCCCCCAGAATCGAGCTCGGGATCTTCGCTCTCGTCTGGTCCCTGAGACGATCCAGATGATCACCAGCATCGAGCAGCTCGGTCAGCTGGATCTGGTCCGATGGACGCGCCAGTGTGTACGCAGCATCAGCGTCCTCGCCTTGCGAGATCAGATTAAGCAGGTCCGCTCTCTGCAACGCATCGAGCAACGTCGCGGCGAGCGAAGAATCGATATCCATCTCCGACGCGAGCTGATCCGCGGTTGTGGTGTGTCCCTCAGCGAAGCGGTTCGCGATGACCCCCCCTACCCCCACAAGGATCAACGGATCGAGCAGGACTGGGTTTGAGTTCTCGGATTCGCCGCTAAGTGTCGCGAGTCCTTTGTTGACCAGTCGCGTGAAGTGCTGGAGTCCGTGCGTCGCTTGCATCCCCAGCAGCACGATGACCCAGGTGACGTAGACCCAGAGCAAGAACAACGGCAGGATCGCGAGCGAGCCGTAGAACTTGGTGTAGCCCGTTGCGTTGCGGAGGTACATCGTGAACCCCGCTTTGCCGAGCTCCCAGAGGATCGCGGCCATGAACGCGCCGGCGAGCGCTGGACGGATCTTGATCTTGGTATTGGGAATCGTCAGGTACGCGCTGAGCATCAGGATTGTCGAGATCAGCACGGACACCCCAAAGCTTGCGAAGGTCGCGCCGATGGTCCCGCCGCGTCCAGTGTCTCCCGAGACAGAGATGATCCATTTCGCCAAGGTGTCACCAACGATAAACGTCGCGGCGAGCAGCAGCGTTCCCAGCGTCAGCATCGTCCAGTACAGCATCAACCTCCGCAGCCACGGCCTACCCGCGGGCGCAGCGCAGAGCTGATTAAACGACTTCTCGATCTCGATCAGCATCGACATCGCGGCATAGATCAGCACGACCAATGAAGCGAGCGCGATCCATCCCGTTGGGACATTCCGGATCGAAGTATTCACTCGATTGATGAGGTTAGAGATCAGCTCTTCGATATTTGCTGCTGATGACTGTTCGCTGGGTTGGTCCTGGTTGTCCTCGATCTGCTGCTGAGCGTCTTGAGGATTCTCGATCGGTTGCGGATCAATGTCCTGAGGCGTGGTGTCCTCGATCGGTGCCGCGGAGATCTGAGAGATCCCGGCGTAATCTAGCACACGTCGAACACCCGCATCGACCTCGTCCTCGGAGACAAACGATCCGAAGATGAGCAGACCGATCGCCATGACCGGGATGATGGAGAAGATGGTGCGGTACGACATCGCCGCCGCCATGCGCGGGATCTGGGATCGGTACAGACCTCCGATTCCTAAACGACCCACCGAGACCAATCGGCTCCATTCCTCGCGCCAGCGGGACACCGCTTGGGATGGTTCAGTGCTCTTGGGGTCGTGTTCGCTCATGGATCAGCTGTCTCTGGATCGGCGCGGGCTCGTTGACTTCTTGGGAGGATTGGTCGTTCGATTGATCGCGTTCTTGATCGATCGTCGTCGAACACCCTTCGACGGCCCGGAACGCGGGTCCACGTAGGGTGATTTCGGCTTGTTTTTCGAGTGATTTGAAGGTGTTTTGCGAGTCGGATCGACTTTCACAGCCGCGGATCGACGCAATGCTTTGATCTCATCGCGCGTCAGCTCGCGCCAGGCGCCGCGCGCCACGCCTTTGAGTTTGATTGGTCCCATCCCCACGCGCTCGAGCTTGCGGACAGGATACCCCACCGCCGCGAGCATTCGGCGGACCTGACGATTGCGACCCTCGCGGAGCGTGAGTTCCATGACCGTTGAGTCGCGATCCTGAGCGATCAGTTCGATCTCGACGTGCGATGTCCGTTTCGCGCCGTGGGTCTGCCCCTCTTTGCGCTGCGCGAGGAAGATCCCGCGTTCGAGCTCGTGGATCGCGTCCTGATCGAGCTTGCCTTTGACCGTGACTCGGTAAGTCTTGGGCACCCCATATCGGGGGTGGGTGAGTCGATTGGCGATGTCACCGTCGTTGGTCAGCAGGATGAGACCGACGGTCTCGTAATCGAGGCGTCCAACAGGGAAAAGTCTCGGAGCTGCGGGGTGATCGACCAGCTCGGTCACAGTCCGTCGGTCGTATCCCGGCTCGTCCTTCGCGGCGCTAAGCGTTCTTGGGGGTTTGTTGAGCATGACATAGATCAGACGCTCTGGTTGCGGCAGAACCTTGTTCTGCACGACGATGCGATCGGATTCAGGATCAACCCAAGCCGGGAGATCGGTCACGACCTTGCCGTTGACGGTGACTTCTCCTGCTTCGATCAGCGATTCGCATGCTCTCCGAGATCCGACTCCAGCATCGGCCATGACGCGTTGAAGGCGCTCGCCGCGCGAAGCGTCCCGCAGATCGGTGTCTTTGTGCTTGCTTGGTCGATTGGACTGGGTTCGATTGGATTTTGATGGATGGTCGCTCACGCAGGAGTGTACGCCGAGCGTTGATCGAGATCGGGACAGTTGAGTGTTCGGAGCGGGTTCTGTGGGAGAGTTTTTCCAGTTATCCGGTCCCAAACGCCGACACTGGTGTGATACGCAGCGGTTCTCATGAGCCGTATGCACGATCTTTGCTCATCCCTGCTGAGGTATCACGATGAACCCCCAGTCCGCTGTCCCGACGATCCAAACCTCCAATGAGTCCAAGGCCGAGACGCTGGTCGAACCTCGCGCCACAGTCACCAAAGCGGCTCTCCCGAGCAACGAGGACATGTTCCTCTCGCCACGCGTGATGGATGCAGGGACCTTCGCTCGTTACTCGGAGATGCTCAAATCGATCATCGCGCAAGCGACGACGCAGGGGCGCGTGCTGGAAGATTTCTCTGCGGACGCGGAGGAAATGATCCGTCGAGCCGGGGAATCGGGCGCGACGCTCGATAAACGGCTCCAAGCCGGCGTGCGGATGCTCCGCATGATCGACGAGCGCGTCGATCGCACGGACGAGGCGCTCGACAAGGTCCGCGATATCCTCCCAAGCGCCGACGCGATGCGCCGACAAGCCGAGTCGCTGATGAACGAAGCACTCGACAAAGCGCAGACTCAGCTTGACGGCATGGTCCGTGACGCGGAGATCCGAGCGCAAGCCGCGGAACATCGGGCGCGCGTCGCGATGCAGAAAACCGAGGAACGCACACAGCGTCTGGAAGCACTCAACGCGGACCTGGACATGCGCATGAGCGCGATCGAGCAGCGCATGGAAGAAGCACAGAACCAGAGCGGTCAGACCATCGGACTGATCGACCGCCGACTCGTGTCCTTCCAGGACGAACTCAACACCCAGATCGACGAGGTCGTCACCAAAGCGAGCATCGCGACAGCGAACATCGAGCAGCGCATCGAGGATGCGAGCACACTCACTGAGCAACGCGTCGAATCGCTCGGAACGTCGATCGAACCGGTCAAATCCGCCGCGGAGCAAGCGATGCGGGCGCTGGGGATCGACCCTGAAAACCCGAGGTTCGAGGACTCTCCGCTCGCGAAGATCGAGCAGCTCGTCGAGCGCGGCGAGTCGCACATCGCGGGAGTCGATCGCGTGCTGCGCCAGCTTGATGAGCTGCGCAACCAAGCGGAAGCAACCAAAGGCGAGTTCGGGATGTGGCTGCTGGACTCGGCAGAAAAACTCGACGAACTCGAAGCACGCAAGGACCTGCTCGAAGGACCGATCGGCGACGCGGCCAAGCGCATCGGAGAGATCGGACCAGACCTCGAAGACAAGCTCGAGCTCGCGTCCAACAAGCTCGAGCACCTGAGCACACAATCGGGAGAGCTCAAGCAGTCGATCAACTCGTCATCGCAACTCGCTGAGCGCGCCACAGACAAGCTCACCAACCAAGCGTCGCAGCTCCAAGCGCTGCTCGATGGATCGCTCCATCGTCTGACCCAGCGCGTCGAGCAAGCGGGGGTTTGGCTCGGATCACTCATCACACGCGCCGAGCAGATCGGACACGAACTCGGAGGCAACCCCAGCAGCGCCAAATCCGAGATCCTCAAGAGCGTCGAGGAAGTCCAAGCGAAAGTCAATCAACTGACCGATCCAACGCCGACTGAGCAGTCCGTGCTCCAAGATGTGGTGCTTCAGGACACGGCTCAGGATGGATCGGACAACGAACCCAAAACCACTAAACTCCCGGCTCGGCTCCATATCGACTCGATCGCGTTCGACGGCTCGGCATCCACCGTCATCGAGCACGACCAAGGCAATCAGGGCGCCGACTAATCGATAACGCTTCTCGGAACCAATACCAACCTCGAATGACACCAGATTGACCGATCTGGTGCGAATTCTCGCATCTGAGGCAATGGGACCACTTTGTAGCCGTTCCGCATCCCGGAGGTAGGACCCGAGAGTTCTACTGAGTTTATCGATGCCCCTAAAGTATTGCCCTTGATAGCCTTATAGATCTATCTCAAATCAAGACGGATCGGTATCGACCGAAGCTGAGTTGATCTTGATGCAAGGCTGATTGGGAGCGAGTGCAATGATTGCCGTGACATCGATACTCAAACTCACGGCACCCCTCGTTGCGCTCCGAAAAGAGGGTATCCGTCGGTGTTTTTCCTCGGCGTGTCTACGATCAGAACCCGACGTCGTTGATCGACGATCAAATAGAGATTCGATGGAGTTTCCACAGTGATTCAAGACCTCAAGATGATCCGAATACTTCCGCTGGCGCTGACGTGCTGTCTGCTCCTTTGCTCCAGCGGCGCTGTCGCGCAGGATGGAAACTCAGCTGGTGCTGCGAGCGAGGAACCTGAGATCGAGCCGGTGATGGACTGGGGTGTCGAGCGGACCACGAATCAGAACAACCAGAACACCCCGCCGGTCATCAAGCGGAACTCGATCAAGGATCGCCAAACCAATCAGCGTGAGCCGACGGTGTCGTTTGGCGCGTTCTCTGAACCGATCGAGCTCACCACGCTGATCGAATACGTCGGCAGCTCGCTCAACTACAACATCATCATCAAGGGCGCTCCGACCGGAGAGGTCACCTTCCACGCGCCGGTCCAGATCCCAAAGAGCAAGCTCATCGACCTGCTCGACGCGATGCTCGAGCAGTACTCGTTCACGATCTCGCACGACCCTACTCCTGACTTCTGGATTGTCCATCCGATCTCCGATGTGCGTCCGACGATGGAAGGTGAACGCGCCAGCACACAGATCATCGCGACCCCAAACATCAAACCATCGCTCATCGTTCCGGCGCTGAGTTCGGCGCTGGGATCCGCAACCAGCGGCAACCCGAACTCCAAAGGAGGACCGATCCAAGCGATCGACGAGCTCGGAGTCCTGATCGTCAATGCACCTCCGCGAGATATTCAACGGATCAAAACACTTGTTGATGAGTTGATCCGCATCGATGATGTGCAGCGCTATATCCGCTTTGAGCTCGATCACCTCGCGGCTCCCGCTGCTCTTGAGCGAGCCGTGGGTCTTGTTGGCGGCAACAGCTCGGGACAGAACCGCGTTGTACAGAACCAGCCGGGCACGCAGGGTGGGGTCGGGATCTCCGCCGCGTCGCTCTCGAACATGGCGGATCGGATCACCATCGATCCGCAAGGAAACGCGCTGATCTTCAAAGGCACCGACGCGGAGATCGCTCGCGTCGAGGAGGTCCTCGAGGTCATCGACGTCCCCAACACGCTCGAACCCAAGAACTACTTCGCGGGATCGTCCGCGGCTCAGATCGCGGACATCGCCAAGAGCCGAGGATTGGGCGAGGTCATCCAGATCACGGATGATTCCAACAACCCCTTTGCGCAAGGCAACATCCGACTCAACAATCAAACTGGTCTCCAGAACCAGAACTCTTCGATCAGCTCCGGTGGTCCCGTCATGGTCGTGGACACCACACGCGGGAACATCGTGTACTACGGCACTCCCGCGCAGCAACAACAACTCGCGGACCTGATGAAAGAACTCGGGACCGAGGACGAGCGCGTGGTCATCAAGGAATACGTGCTCAATCACTCCGATGCGGAGATCGTCGCGGAGCTCATGACCTCGATCATCACGGGTCAGCAGCAAACCGGTGACTCGGACTTCCTCCCTGGATCGTCGGGAAGGAACAACTCCGCGTCCGAGTTCCGTCCTTCGTTCGGACAGTCCGGCGGGTCCGATGTCAACGCCGCGTTTGATCCTGATGTCGTCGCGGTCATCGCGGACCCCGACAATAACCAGGTCATCGTCCGCGCCCCGATCAAGCAGCAAGAGGACCTCGCAAGACTGATCTCGCGCCTAGATCGCTGGAAGCCGCAGGTCTACATGCAAGCGATGATCGTTTCGGTCTCCGATACCGAAAACTTCTCGCTCGCGTTTGAATCACAGATCAACGCGGGACAGTTCGGACTCAACACAGGGAATACGCTGTCCTCGCTCCCAGACACGTCCACCTTCGGCGACATCCGCACGATCAATCCGGGACTCGCGGGACTGACCGCGGGGGTCATCATGACGAACCAGATCCCGATCATCATCAACGCGAGTCAGACCGATACCGATGTCCGCATCCTCTCGACCCCCCAGCTTCTGGTCAACGACAACCAGGAAGCCGAGATCGTGTCGCTCTCTGAGCAGCCCTTCCAGGAGATCTCGCAAGGCGACGGCGGCAACGTCACCGCCTTCGCAGGTTTCGCTGAAGCGGGTACCACACTCCGTGTGACCCCATCGATCTCAGACGGCGGGTACCTGCGTTTGGAATACTTCATCGAGCTCTCGAACTTCACCGCCGCGACCGGTCAAGCGGGATCGCCACCGCCACGTGATCGCAATACGGTCCAAGGCGCTTTGTCCGTCCCATCGGACTCGACCCTCGTGATCGGCGGGATCACAGTGGACAACGTCCGCGACACGGTCATGAAGGTCCCACTGCTCGGAGACATCCCGCTTGTCGGCGAGTTGTTCAAGAACACCACGAAAATTAACACCCAGTCCAAGCTGTACGTCTTCCTGACGCCTCGCATCATGACTGATCCGAACTTCCTGGATCTCAAGCTGCTCAGCGAGGGGCCGTATGCGGAGATGGAGCTCGACCCTCGTGTTCCTGATCTAGAGTCCGTGATGATCAACTCGTCGAGCAACGGCGCTCCGGCTCAGCAGTCCGGCGATACGTTCCAGTTGCAGCAGGACTCCCTGCCTCCGCAGCCTAAGCCCGATGCGTTCGAGCCTTCGCTCACCCCTGTGCTGATCGATCCAAACGAGGACATGGACTAAGTATGGGCAAACGCAGCGGACTCATCAAACGCGAGAAGAACAACGGCTCCATCGCACGCGCCAAGGACATGGCGCCGGTCGTCGTGGACACATGGGACGACGCGGCACGCGCGCTGGGACCACTCAAACTCAGCGGCGAGCAGCTCAAAGCGTTCGCATCGATCGAAGGCTCTGACGACGAGCCTTGGGACGTGATGCTCCAGTCGCTGGCGCTCGACGAATCCAGCGCCCTCAAGCTCCTCTCCGACCGCACCGGTCTGCCGTTTGAACAAGAACCCAAGCTCAATGAATCGTCGTCGCGTTTCTACGAACTCATCGACCCAACCAAAGCACGCAGCATCCAGGTCGCGTGCATCGAGCGTGACGGCTCAACCTACATCCTCGCGACCTCGCGTCCGATGCAGCCCAGCGTGTTCACGATGCTCGAGGACGAGCTCGACGCGCCAATCCGCATCGTGCTTTCGCCACGTGCCGCGGTCGCGAACCTGATCAATCGCGGATACGAACAACGCGGCGATCTGGTGACCGAGATCGTCGAGGACATCCCGCTCGATCAATCCGCGATCGAATCCGCGGCTGGTGCGATCGGGAAGACCACCGACCTGCTCGCACAAGCGCGCCAGACCCCCGTCATCCGACTGGTCAACATGATCCTCTTCGAAGCGCTCCGGCGCGGCGCGTCGGACGTGCACGTGCATCCGATGGAAGAACGACTCGCGATCCGTCTGCGCATCGACGGCATGCTCGTTGATGCGTTCAGTCCGCCGCAGACGCTTGCTCCCGCGATCTCATCGCGTCTGAAGGTCATGACCGAGCTTGATATTGCCAATCGTCACTCGCCGCAGGACGGACAGACGACGGTGCGGATCGGATCCAAGAAGATCGATATCCGTCTCTCGGTCATCCCGACCATCTTCGGCGAGCGCATCGTGCTGCGTCTGCTCGATCAGTCCAACCAGGAACTCGACCTCGACGCGGTGGGCATGGCCAAGAGCATGCAGACCAAGCTCATGGACTGTGTCGAGCGTCCCAACGGCATCCTGCTCGTCACCGGCCCGACCGGTTCTGGTAAGACCACCACGCTCTACGCCGCGCTCGGACGCATCGACCGCGCCTCGCGCAACGTCATGACGATCGAAGACCCAGTCGAGTACCACCTGGACGGCATCTCGCAGATGCAGGTCAACGTCAAACGACAGGTCACCTTCGCGACCGGACTCCGCTCGCTGCTGCGTCAGGACCCCGATGTGATCCTCGTCGGTGAAATCCGTGACCCCGAAACGGCGCAGCTCGCGATCCAGGCGTCACTCACGGGCCACTTCGTGCTCGCGACGCTTCACACCAACGACGCGCCAAGCGCGATCCCGCGACTGCTTGATATTGGTGTTGAGCCGTATCTGGTGACCTCGTCGCTGCTGGGTGTGCTCGCTCAGCGCCTGCTCAGGCGCATCTGCTCCACATGCAACGGCACGGGACGCCATGAGGGTGACCAGTGCACCACCTGCTTCGGAACAGGATACAAAGGACGACTCGCGGCCCACGAGCTGATGCTCATGAACGACACACTCCGCCGACTCACCGCTGAACGCGCTGACGGTGTGACGCTCTACGAAGCCGCGGTCGATTCGGGGTTCCAACCGATGAAGGTCGACGCGATGGCGAAGGTCAAGCAGGGCTTGACCGACGAAGCGGAAGTCTTCCGCGTGCTGCACTAAACTTGTAGATGACCAATTCTGCATTCCTTGATCCGATGGTAGTTAAGTCTGTCACATTGACAAACGAGTCGGTGACGCTTGAACCACTGTCACACAAGCACACCGACGCGATTACGGAGTCCATCGACGATTCCGTTTTCAAGTACATGCCGATGCGTTCATCAATCCGCACTAAGAACGAAGTCCGGCGGTACATCGACTTCCAGCTCTCGCGCCCCAGCACCATCGTGTTTGCCGTCGTGGACAACTCAACAGGCAAAGCGATCGGATCAACCAGCTACATGAACATCCGTCCAGAGCATCGAGGGCTCGAGATCGGATCGACCTGGATCGCTAAGCACGCGAGAGGCACGAAGGTCAACCCATCGATGAAGTACCTGATGCTCAAGCACGCGTTCGAGGAACTGGGCGCGATCCGTGTCGAGCTCAAGACCGATGCACGCAACGCACAGTCGCGAGCCGCGATCCTGAAACTGGGGGCCCACTTCGAGGGCATCCTCAGACACCACATCATCATGCCCGACGAACACCTGCGCGACTCCGCGATGTATTCGATCATCCCGGAACAATGGGAGGACGTCTCGGCGACGCTGCTGGCGCGGATCAACGGCTGAGCTAAACAGCATGCCCCCGCCCGCGGGTGCGGACGGGGGCATAGAGGAGCGCGGCATCAAGCCCGGAGGCGATGCCGCAAGAGAGAGCAATGGATTCCCAATACACAACGCACCGACACACCTGATACGTACAAACAGCATCGACGCAGCATGCGCGTTCTGAACACGAATTGATCATTCATTTTGAACCGATCGTACAAAGTCGGCAGAAATCACCTTAATGTTCGTACCTCGTTTGTACTCAATGGGTCAAACTGCCCATGAGAAACCGGGTATTGAGTGAGCACACCTATGACATCATCGACCTCAGAGACCATGAAAGCCGCCGTCTACGAACGGTATGGCCCCCCTGAAGTGGTCAGCATCAAACAAGTTCCCAAGCCGATCATCAAACCAGATCAGGTACTGATCAGAGTCCACGCTTCGAGCGTGAACTCTGGGGATTCACGGCTGCGAGCGTGGAGAATTCCGTCGCTGGTTTTCTCAGTCCTTGCACGCTTCATGATTGGGTTGTTCAAACCACAGAAGACCATCCTCGGAACTTCTGTAGCCGGAGTCGTTGAACAGGTCGGCAATGAGGTCAGCGGATTGAGTGTGGGGCAACGCGTACTGGGATCAACCGAGATGAACTTTGGCGCGCATGCTGAGTTTGCCGCGACCTCAGGCAAGGGTCAAACACAACCAATCCCAGACTCCATGAGATTCGATGAAGCAGAAACCCTTGCATTCGGTGGATCAACAGCGATCTATTTCCTCAAGGATCTAGCGAACATCAAACCAAACCAAAGGGTGCTCATCATCGGAGCATCAGGCGCCGTTGGTGTAGCGGCAGTTCAATACGCCAAACACCTCGGAGCACACGTGACCGCGGTCTGCTCAGGACCGAACGAGGAACTGGTCCGCTCTCTCGGAGCGGATGATGTCATCGATTACACGCAGGAAGACTACACCCACAGCAGCGGGCGTGACCAGTTGTACGACGCTGTGTTCGACACTGTTGGAGCTTCTTCAAGAGCACGTTGCAAGAACATCATCAGACCAGGCGGGACCTTTCTTCCAGCAGTCATGCTGTTCCCAGAACTCGCTCAGCTTGTATGGACACCGCTGCTTGCCAAGATCCGGAAGACCACGATCATCACGAAATCCGGCGTTGCTACCGCCAAACCAGAGTATCTCAAAGAACTCATCTCGCTCGCGTCCCAAGGACGATTCAAGCCGGTTATCGACCGGACCTACCCACTCGACGAAGCGGTAGAAGCACATCGGTATGTTGATACCGGCCGCAAGCGCGGGAGCGTGATCCTGAAAATGATTGATTAAGCGATGACCGTCCCGCTGTCAGAACCCGGCAGGTCCAGCGGCAGCGTGCGCGCCACGTCGAGGAACGCGTCGTAGTTCCCGCGTGTTTCGATGACGCTGTCGCCACCGAATTTTTCCAGAAACGCCGCGGCGACCTCGAACGCGACCACGTTCTCCATCACCACACTCGCGGCGGACACGGCGCAGATGTCGCTCCGCTCGTACTGCGAATCCTCGGGTTTCTTGGAGTTCAGGTCAATGCTCGGGAGTCCCTGCAGCAGCGTCGCGATGGGTTTCATCGTGCCGGTGACGACGACGGGCTGCCCGTTGGTCATCCCGCCCTCGGTGCCCCCCGCGTTGTTGCTGCTGCGCGTGAACCCAAGCGAAGGCGTGCTCACTTTGGTTTCATCGAATGCGATCGGATCATGAAGCTGCGACCCCAGTCGTTTGGAGCACTCCGCGCCAAGACCAATGCCCACGGCTTTGAATGCCTGGATCCCCATCACCGCGCCCGCGATCCGCGCATCGAGTTTTTCGTACCAGTTCATCGAGCTCCCGATCCCGGGAGGGCAGTTGAACACATGGCACTCGACGTCACCGCCAACGGTGTCCTTGTCGGACTTGGTCTTGCGGATGATGTCGCATTGTCTTTCTGTGGTCGCTTCGCCGAGGGTGTAGGTCGCCGATTCATCGCGCGACACGATCAAGGCATCAAGCTGATCGTGCGTGATGGTCGCATCGGTACGCGCGTCAAGGATCGATCGCACGAATCCGAACACATCGACGTCAAAGACTTGTTTGAGCAGGAGTCTCCCGATGCAGCACGCCGCGACGCGTGCGGCGGTCTCTCTGGCGCTGGCGCGCTCCAGTGTTTCCCGGCAATCGGTCGTCAGCCATTTGATCGATCCCGCGAGGTCTGCGTGTCCCGGACGAGGCCGATACACCGGAGGCGTCCGCTCCAAATCGTCAAGACGCGAGTCGCGGTTCTTGATGAGCATCGTGATCGGAGATCCGATGGACTTGCCTAATCGAACGCCGGTCAGGATCTCGACGGTGTCGGTCTCGAGTTTTTGGCGTCCGCCGCGTCCGTAACCGCCTTGTCGACGAGCGAGCTCGCGGTTGATGATGTCCGTATCGATCTCAAGCCCCGCCGGCACTCCTGTGACAGTGGCGATGAGCGCGGGGCCGTGTGATTCGCCGGCGGTCTGGTAGCTGAGTCTCGAGTAATGCTGGGTCATATTGCGTTCCGATCGGCGTTTTTGGGCGTTGAGTTGATCATACTTTCACACACTCGCGCCCTCTTTCCGCTCATCATTCTACAAGTTACTTTTGAAACAGATTGAGGATATTGGAGTATTGGTCCGTCCACAAGCGGACGTCGAACATCGGTTCGATCTGCGGATTCATTCCGGTGTCGTAGAGCGCCCGAGCCGTGGTCTCGTCGAGCGTGAGCGCGATCCAAACCGACGGGAACCAGTAGTCCTCGAGATGATCCGGGATCTCGTCTTGCTGCTGCTCGTACATCAGCACAAACGCGTTGTGTAGCGCTCCCAGCTCGTAAACCAACGGCTGGAACTCCAGGTGACGATTTGACACATGGAGCAGGATGATCCCGTCATCCGTAAGCCGATCGAAATACAGCTGCATCGCTTCCTCGGTCAGCAGGTGGACCGGGATCGCATCGGAACTGAACGCGTCGATCAGGACCATGTCGTAGAGCTCCTCGCCATCGCGCCGTTCTTGCTCAAGGAGTAATCGACCGTCGCCGAGCGCCACATCAATCGGGGACTTCGCGTCCGAGAGATAGGTAAAGAACTCGGGGTCTTCCGCGATCCGCACGACCTCGGGATCGATCTCGAAGTACCGCATCTCGTCACTGGGTCGCGCGTGTGCCGCGATCGCCCCTGAGCCGAGCCCGACGATCCCGATGCGAGCGCCGTCTGGTCTGACTTCTTTGAGCGCCCGGATCCCCATCCCGCACGGGCCATCAACGTGGTAGTACCCCAGCGGCACATGTTTGAACTGGTCGCCGATGAACTGGACACCGTGATTGGTTGTGCCGTGCATAAGCGTGCGAGCCGTGAGCACGACTCCAAGCTCGGGATCGATGAACTGCTCATCAACAACGTTGAGCACGCCATAAAAGGTTCGGCTCCGATACTGCACACGCGGGTCCGTGAACTTGTCGTACACCGACGCACTCAGCGGCACCGCAAGCACCAGCATGCACGCGAGCCCGTCGTTCCACGCGAGATAGATCAGCACCGCGGGGACAAACACCATCAACGCAAAGAGCGTCAGCGGACGATCAGGGAGCGGGACCGCGAGCAGATCCACAACCTTGAACGCAAAGATCCCCATCAACAACATGTACAAGAGACTCGCGAGCGGGAGCCCGTACCTCAGCAGCTTCGCTTTGATCTGCTTCTTCTGCTCAGCGATCGCGCTGATGTCTCTCCAAGGGATCAGCGACACGGCACAGAGCAGCATAATCTGATACTCGAGCGTGGTCTCAAACACCAGCGGCGCGACGATGCCGTTGAACATCCCGCCCAGCGCCCCGCCGATGGACATGATCAGATAAAACTCGGTCAGATGCTCCGCGCCGGGACGATCCTTCGCGAGCAATCCGTGCCCCGTTAATCCCACAAGACCCAGCAGGATCAGTTGCACAGCAACCAGTGCCGGCAGCGGCGCGTAGGTCTGCGCCTCGACAGCGAGCACCAACACGGTCGCGCCGATCACCGAGATCACCATTGGACGGCGGATAATCTTCACAATCTTTCCGGCATCAACCGCAAAAGCGACAATCATCGTCATCAGATACACCGCGAGTGGCAGCACCCACAGCAGCGGGAACGACGCGACATCAATTGTGATGTGACTCGTCACCCCAAGCAGCAACGACGAGGGCACAAACGCATAGAACACCCATCGCATGCGGCGCGACCACGTGATGGGACGATCCGTACCCTGACTTTCTTCATCAACCGGGGTCGCGAGCACCTCCGCCGGGGGAGCGTGCGGGTCTTCATGACTCCCCTTGCGTGTCATCAGGATCGCGCCGATGCTCAGCACGATGAACACCCCAAATCCACCCAACCAGAGAGAACGCTGCACATCAAGACCCAGCATCGGTTCGATCACAAACGGATACGCGAGCAGTCCAAGAAAGCTCCCCGCATTACTCGCGGCATACAAAAAGTACGGATCGTGCGAACGAGCGTGCCCCGTCCGAGCAAACCACCCCTGCACTAGTGGTCCCGCGCTCGAGATCATGAAGAACGGGAGCCCCGACACCAGCG
Source organism: Phycisphaerales bacterium (assembly GCA_965250055.1). Classification (GTDB taxonomy): domain Bacteria; phylum Planctomycetota; class Phycisphaerae; order Phycisphaerales; family UBA1924; genus UBA1924. Next base: position 1,980,905 of record OZ252285.1, read on the forward strand.
CGAGCTGCAGGATTAGCCAAGGCACCGGGAACGCCGACGCATCACGCGGCGCTTCGGGGGTATCGAACATGATCCCCGCACCCAACGCCACGATGAGCATCGCGACGTGACCGAAAAGCTGCGCTCGGCGCGAGACATGCTTCATCACAAAGTGCGCGTACAAGTATCCCAGCAGCAGCACCGATTGATAGAACAGCATACAGGTCGTCCAGACCGACGAGCTCCCTCCGAAAACCGGGAGCAGGGATTTGGCAACCATCGGCTGAACCGAGAACAGCAGCGTCGCTGAGAGGAACACTGTACAGATGAAGTAAAGAACCATGCCGACTCCAGGGGACGCGAGCTCACGAAAGGCCCTATACAATAGCACAAAGAGCCTCACCACTCACAATGCACGTCTGGAGCCGGCGCATGAAACCCAATGATGATATCTGCCTCTGCTTCCATGTCCCGCTGGGAAAGATCCGCACGTACCTCTCGCGCGAGGACCCTCCCGTCGCGTCGTTGATCTCAGAGTGCTTGGGCGCCGGGACCGGCTGCGGCTGGTGCGTGCCGTATCTCAAAGAACTCCACCAGCAGCACCGAGATGGACAGACCCCAACCATCGAGGGCAGCGCTCAGGACTACGCCGAGGGACGTCTCAAGTTCCATAAGTCAGGCAAACGCGACGACCCCGATCCCAGTGTATGAAAAAACCGGGACAAGCCCGGCTGTTTTTTATTCAATGCTCACTCAAACCGCTACACACGGAATCTGGGAAGCAGCTCCAGCGGGAACGCGGGTGACGAGATCGGTCGCAGCGCCAGCGCAAGCAGCGCCAGTTCATCGTCGTCTCCCGCGATCCGGTTCATGCGGAGCTGATTGCAGCCCGTGCACTTGTGTACCAGCACCCACTCGCCATCGGAGCGTCCCGCGATCGAGATCGGTTCCATAGGCTGAGCGCACGGCGATCTCCGATCACCGATCTTGTCGTCCACGTGTCTCGACCAGAGACAGTGCGGACAGTGGTTGCGTTGGTTGGTTCCATACGATTGATATGAGATGTATCCCTTGCAATGGATGCATTGAAAGCCGCCCGATTTCCGAGCATTCTTGTCGTGATGTTTCAATGGAAAATCCTTGTCGCCCCCGGCACGTACGTATTGACGCCGGGTCGTTGTCAGGCGCGTCCGAATGCGGACAGCGCCGATGTGTTTAGAAAGACACGTTCAGGATTTACACAATGGGTGCTTGCATCAGCCCGGATCATACCTTACCCGATCAACTCACGCAACAAAAAACCCCGGCAATCCGCCGGGGTTTGGAATCAGTATGTATTCGTCTTATTCGCCGTCTTCAATCACACGCAGCGACAGACCGAAGTTGGTCAGCTTCTCGTGGATCTCGACGAGCGAAGTCGAACCGAAGTTCTTGACACCCATGAGTTCCGCTTCGGTGTGCGAGCAGAGGTCGCCGATGCTCTGGATATTGAGCATCTGGAGCGCTTTGCGAGCACGCACAGTGAGCTGAAGCTCCGAGACCGGCTTGGAGAGCAGCTGCTCCTTGCCCGAACCCTTGAGCTTCTCGAGGATCTGACGACGAGCAACGCGGTGCGCGTCCTCGTGACCCTGACCGAGCTTGAGACCCTTGACTGAGAGCATCCGCTTGATCTCATCAAGTGAGGACTCACCGAAGTTTTTGTAGCTCATGAGTTCCGACTCGTTGATCCGGATCAGATCACCAAGCGTGCGGATGTTCATCTTCTTGAGACAGGTACGAGCACGAACAGTGAGCTCGAAGTCCGTCACAGGGGTGTCGAGCAGCGCACGGCGCTTCATGACGTCGCGCTCGTTCTCTTCCTCGACCATCATGCCCTTGGACGCGATGACGTCGGTCATGAACAGACGTGCGCGAGCGTGGTTGGGGTTGGTATCAAGGATCTGACGCAAGCAGCGCTCAGCACGTACGTAGTCACCCTGATCCTCGTAGAGGACCGCGAGGTTCATCAGCGCGTTGATCGGAGCAGGGGTGTGCTCGCACACACGCTCGTAGAGCGACAGCGCTTCTTCCTCATCACCCTGCAGATCGAGCTGGTACGCGAGCTTGAACGCGACATCCAGATTCCCTGGATCCGCGGCAAGCGCCGATCGCAAGGACTCGATGCCCTCGCTGCGATAACCATCGTTGAGCTGCGTCAACGCCTGCTCGTACAAGTCCTTCGCGTTCTGCGCGTCAGCGGCGGCGGCCGAAGCCCCGACCACCATGTCCATGGGATCGTTGGTCATGTGTTCTCCTGGTCAATCCAAGCCCGGATGCTCCTCCGAGCGGTCGTAAGTCTAGGCCCACAACCACTCAAACGCAACTCACCGAGCCCCAAAGGATTAGCCACTTGTCAGGGTCGGATCGGGGAGCAGGTCATCAAACGGGTCCAGATCGGGCTCTTGATCCTCGTCCACGAGCGACATCGTCTTCCACTTGCCTCCGAGGAATCGGAAACTCAGCGCGATCCCCAGCGCGATGATGTACAACGACGCACCGATCCAGGGCCCCATCGACCCCAGCTGAGGCATCAAATAGATCAGCGCCAGACCCACTCCTGGGATGCAGACCCACGACAGCACGATTGTCGCGACGCCCGGCCAGATCGTGTCACCTGCGCCTCGCAGAGCCGCGGAGGTCGTGATCGCCATCGCGTCGAAGATCTGGAACACCGCCGCCGCGATCATCACCGATGATCCGATCGTGATCAGCTTTTCGCGAAGCTCAGGTGGAGTGTCGCTGTTGATAAAGAACCCGATCAACGGCCCTCGGAACGCGACGAACACCAAGGCGCACAGCGCCATGTACCCCATCGTGATCTTCAGCGCCAGCTTGGTCCGCTCGAGCGCAATATCAGGACGCTTCATCCCCATCGCCTTCCCGACCACGGCTTGCGTCGCGATCGACAATCCAACCGCAGGCATAAAGCTCAGGTGCATGTACTGCAGCGCGATCCATCCCGTTGTGTTGTGCCAGACCGGATCGTCACCGATCGCTTCTCCTCCCATCGGGACGAGCCACGCCATCAGCGCTGCCCAGCACGCCATCTCGTTGAGGAACATGAGTCCCGGCGCGAATCCGACCTTGAACAACCCCTTGATGCACGCGGCGCTGACGCGCCACGCTTTGCGCGTGCCGTACTGGATCGCGTAGCGAGGGCTCAGGAACAGCGCCATCGGGATCAGGAACTCGACGAATCCTCCAGCGACCGTCGCGATCCCCGCGCCTGTGAGACCGAGCTTTGGAGCGCCGAGGTTCCCGAAGATCAGCACATAGTTGAGGAAGATGTTGGTCGCGTTGCCGCACAAGGCGCTCACGAGGACCACCTTGGGGCGATGCATCCCATAGAAGTAGTGATGCACGCACCGACTGATGATCGTTCCCAGACCACCAAACAGCATGATCGTCGCGTAGTTGGATTCGAGCTCGACGAGCATCGCTTCGCCGCTGTGGATACGCGAGAACAGATCCGGGACAACAAACGCTGCAGGGATCATGATCAGCGCCCAGTAGACTACGCTGACCCAGAGCCCGTTCCATGCGTATGCCGCGCCCCGTTCTGGTTTGTTGGCGCCGAGGTTCTGGGAGACGAACGAGTTGATCACGCCGGTCATTCCAAGCACGAACGACATCATCATCCATGCCATCATCCCGCCGTTGGACTGCGCCGACACATAGACCGGCTCTGGACCGATCTCCTTGACCATGAGCTTGTCCACAAACTGCATGACGGTGTACGACGCCATCGTCGCGACCGAAGGCAACGCGATCGCGAGCATCTCGCTCAGCGCATGATCATCCTCAACGCTTGGCGCTTGGTTCAGATCCCGCTCATCAACGGGCTGTATTGTCTGCTCGGCTTGATCCAGATCCGCGTCCATAGACTCGACGGACCGATCAACCGAAGTTGGTTCGTGCACTTCTGACATCTTAAAATCCAAACTTGAATGTGGGATTTGAACCCTGTATACCGACGCTCACCGCCCCAAGCTGCAGGTGGGGATGCGGGATCGTTCATTTCTTTGCCAAAATTTGACGAGTCGAAATGTCAGTTGATGGTGTTCATAGTGCGGTGAGTGTACCAAAAAATCTGATCTGGTCAAACAACCCACGCAAATCAAATCAAATTCTTACATCGCAGGCGTCTGCGTCTTCGCGTTGCACATCTCAATCGCCAGATCAATCGCGCTGCCCATGGATCCCGGATCCGCGATCCCTTTGCCCGCGATATCGAACGCCGTGCCGTGATCTGGTGAGGTCCGCACGACCTCTCCGAGTCCCAGCGTGATGTTCACCGCGTCGTCGCGTTCGAGCAGCTTGACTGGGATCAACCCCTGATCGTGGTACATCGCGACGACCAGGTCGAACTTCCCCTCCACGGCGGGACGATAGATCGTGTCCGCTGGGAAGGGTCCCTCGACGCGGATCCCCGACTCAATCGCGAGATCAATCGCAGGCTTGATCAAGCGCTGCTCCTCGTCGCCCATCAGTCCATCCTCGCCCGCGTGGGGATTGAGCCCGCAGACCGCGATCCGTGGTCGTCTGATCCCAAGATCCAGACACGCCTGGTGTCCAAGATCGATCGCGGTGTGCACCTTCCCGATCGTCAGGACATCGCGGATGTCGTTGAGCGCGATGTGCACCGTCGCGAGGACCACGCGGAGTTTCTTGCCGACGAACATCATCGCGAATCGGCGCTGCCCGAGCGACTTGGCAATCAGCTCCGTGTGCCCCGGATAGTTCTTCCCAGCGAGCGACCACGCGAGCTTGTTGATCGGCGCGGTAACGATCCCCTGTGCATGGAGCGGATCGCTCGGATCCCGCTTGTTGTCCTCGATCGCCTCGTGGACCCAGTGGAAGCTCAGCGCGCCAGACACCCGATCGGGTTTGCCGTTGAAACTGAACTCGATCCCCTCGTCGCGCATGCGTGGATCAGAATCGAGCAGCACGATCGGATGCGTCTTGAGCGTCGAGATCAATGGCGACCGCTCATCGACCTGCCACCAGAACGGATCGATCCCGCAGACCTGCGCCGCGTTGTGAAGCACCGACGACGAGCCGTGAATCAAATAGCGCGCACGCTTGCGCCGTCCGTTCTCCGATAGAGCGCGCACCAAGACCTCCGGACCGATCCCGCCGGGATCGCCCATCGATATCGATATGGTGGGGAGACTGCTCATCCACCCAATGATACGCAAGCGTGGAGCAGAGGATCGTTCAGAGGATCCGCGTCGAACGCGGGAACGATCCCAGCACATGGATCTCTTTGCAGTGAACGCGTGCGTCCTTGAGCGCCTTCTTCATCTCGGGATCATCGCGATGCCCGTTGGCATCGATGTAGAAGGTGTAGTTCCAGTTCTCGCGTCCCGATGGACGCTTATCGATGTGGCTCAGGTTCACGCCCGCGTTATGGAAGGACTGGAGCACCTCGACGAGCGCCCCGTGCTTGTCCTCTGTCACGAAGGTGATCGCGGTCTTGTCGTCGCCCGTGCGTCCGGCGCGTTCCTTGGAGATCACATAAAACCGTGTAATGTTGTCCGGATTATCCTCGATCCCCTCAAACAGGATCGGAGCGCCGTAGAGCTCGCCGGCAAGCTCTGACGCGATGGATGCCGATCCCGGATCAGCACCGATCGAGCGTGCGGTTTTGTTCTCTTCAAGAGCGGTCTGTACCGATTGGCTCGTCGAAACGTCCGGACACAAGGTCGCATCGGGATATTGAGCCGTCAACCATTCCCGGCACTGCGCAAACACCTCGGGCTTGGAATGAATCCGACGGATGTGCTTGGGGTCCGCATCGCTCAGGAACATGTGATGGATCGCGATCTGGATCTCCGCGTACACACGCACCTTCCCCGCGTTGCTCCACAGCGCATCGAGCGTCTCGGTGATCCCGCCCCCGATCGAGTTCTCGATCGGGACCAGCCCGTAGTTCGCGTGACCTCGGCGGACCTCGTCGAACACCGATCCGATCAAACGCAGATCGGTGTATTCCACAGACGATCCGAACTGCTTGACGGATGCTTGATGCGAGTACGAGCCGGGAGGTCCCAGGAACCCGATCCGCAGTGGTCTTTCGAGCGCGAACGATCCCGACATCATCTCTCGGTACACCGCTTCGATCGTCCGATCAGGCAGCGGCCCATCGTTGTTGTCCAGCGCCCGCTGGAGCACCTGCGCCTCGCGATGGGGCGCGTAGATCGGGGTATCGCTGCCCCGCTTGATCTCCCCCACCTCGACCACGCACGACGCACGCTCGTTGAGCATCGCGACGAGCTTCTTATCGATCCGATCGATCTTCTTGCGCAGCGAATCGAGCGCCGCGGAGTCTGCTTGAGACTCCACACCCTTGGCGCTGGTCTTCTTAGAACCCTTCGACGCGGCTTTCTTCTTGGTGCTCTTTTTTGCCATGCATTGCTCCTTATCGCCTATCGAAGCGCTGATCGTCAATGAAGATCACCGATTCGTGTATGATTGTCCGATATTTCACGCATATCTCTCCCCTGAGACGGACCTTACACGCGAAAGCATCCACCACCAATCCCCAAGAACCCATCATGGACCCCACCATCATCACCACTTCCTCATTCACGCTCGCGCAGTCCCTCCCAGAGGGTGGCTCCGTCCCCCTCTTCTTCCTCCTCGCGGGCGGATTAATGCTCTGGCTCTTCGGCGCCAAAATCGTCAAACCCGCGTTCTTCATCTTCGGCGTCGCCGTCGGCGGATTCGTAGGAACCACGATCGTCCCGCTTACCGGACTCCCGCCGTTCGATCTCGGGAGCGTCACGATCAACCCCGGATTCACCGGACTCATCGTCGGCGCCATCATCGGCGGACTCATCATGCTCGCGATGTTCCGCATGGTCATCACCCTCACCGCCGCGATCGCGTTCGCCGCAGCAGGATTGCTAGGCGCGATGGTCTACCTCCACTTCTACCCCACCACGACCGCTGACCAGGACCTCTCGCAGACCGAATCCATGATCGCTGAATCGGGAGACCTCACCACTGACGCACTCAACGCCGCGACCGACGCGTTGTCTGTTGAAGCCGCGGAACGCTCCGTGAATCTGCTCAACAGCGACGAGGACGACCCACTCATCGACGACGATACCAAGAGTCAGATCCTCGACGCTGCGGAACGCTCGCGCGCCTTTATCGCTCGCGTCGTGGACACTGTCCAGGAAGACCTCGACTCCAGACCAACACGCGACAAGATGGTCGCGTTCTCCTCGATGTTCGCGGGACTGGCGCTGGGACTGCTCGTCGGCGTCGTGATGCCCAACCGAGCCGCGGCCCTCGTGACGAGTCTGACCGGATCCGCCGCGTGGATCGGCGCGGGAACCGCACTGCTCACAGCACGCAACGGCGAGATCCCGGAGTTTCTGGACCAATCCGCCGTTGTTTGGGCCGTCGCGTGGATCATCATCACGATCATCGGCTTGTTCGTCCAACTCGGTTTCTTGGGTAAAAAAGCCAATAAACCAGCCCGCGCCGCCGATGATGGGGATGACGACGAATAGTTTTCCACGCCTTGAAGAGGCAAATAACGCCCTGATTCCGGGGGTTCTGACGGCACTTGCCCACAAGTCCACCCCCTAAAAACGCATCTATTTGACTTCTACTGCGATAGATGCGACAATTCCCCCTTCCGAACGGACCGATACCAGAGTGAGGACTGAGACAGGATCTCAAAGCAGAACACCTGCCAGAACCACACGGAGGCCACATGTCCACGATTGCACAACACACCTCGACCCCGATCCATACCGATCAGGACCTCGACCGAGTCCCGACAATCCAGACCCACGGCTCTCCCAAACTCTCCAAACCCGAACTCCTCACCCAGACTACCCAACGAAGAGACGAAGCGAACAAACTCCTCCAATCGCTCCTTGACGCCAAAAAGGTCTCTGAACGCAACCTCGCGTCGATCAACCAGGACGACCTCCTCAAACGCGTCACCGGCAACTCCTCCATGGACAACGCGATCACCTCGACGCGCAAGCTCATCGACTCGTTCAACCGCGTCATCGACGATCTCCGCCGAAACCTGAGCGACGACGACCTCGCTGCGCTCTAAGCCACCCCCAATCAATCCTCCCCGATCATCCGGCTCTCATCGCCTATCGTCATCCCATGACGAGCCCTTCTTCTATCCAGACACAGCCCGCTGAGGGACAGTCCGCCGCGACTGTCCGCTTCATGAAACTCGACGATCGCGCGACGATCCCGCAGTACCAGACGCAGCTCGCGGCTGGACTGGATCTCGCCGCGTGCTTGCCGCGCCATGAGATGCCCGAGTGCGTGACCGCTCATCCCGGCGACATCGTCAAGATCCCGCTCGGATTCGCGTGCGCCATCCCCGCTGGATTCGAGGGACAAGTCAGACCACGCTCCGGACTCGCGACCAAGCATGGGTTGAGCGTCCCCAACGCGCCGGGAACCGTCGATGCGGACTATCGCGGAGAGATGTTCGTCGCGCTGATCAACCTCGGACGCAACCCCATCGAGATCACCCACGGCATGCGCATCGCGCAGCTCATCATCGCACCCGTCAGCCACGCGACCATCGTCGAGGTCGATTCACTCGAAGACACCGATCGCGGATCTGGTGGGTTCGGTTCTACGGGACACTAAAAAACACGGACCGTTGGGCCCGTGTTTCATGATTCATCATATTGCTTGGAATCAGAGCTTCAAGTCACCAAGCCCCATGCCCATGCCGCCGGCATCGCCGAGCCCGCCGCCTTTGGTCTTGTCGGCGCCCTTGCGCTTCGCTTGCTCACGAAGACGACGCAGTTCTGGGGTTTCTTCCTTGACGATCGGCGCATCCCCGCCGCGACCGCCACGACCGCGGCCACCGCCGCCGGACTGTTGCGGACGCTCTTTGAGCTGCTTGATCGACAGCGAGATCTTCTTGTCGTTGGGATCGACCTTGAGCACCTTGACCTGAACAACCTCGCCCTCCTGGAGCACATCGCTGACCGCGTTGACACGCTTCCAGTCCAGCTCCGAGATGTGCACGAGCCCCTCGACACCTGGCGCGACTTCGACGAACGCACCGAACTCCATGAGTTTGGTCACCTTGCCGGTGATCTCCGCGCCTTCGACGACCTCGTCCTTGACAGCGCTGAACGGATCGGCTTGGAGCTGCTTCATCCCCAGCGAGATGCGATTGGTGTCCCAGTCGAGCTTCATGATCTGGACAGTGACCTTCTGCCCCTCGCTCAGGAAACGCTCGACGTTCTTCGCTCCATGGTTCACACGCTCATGGCTGATATCGTTGATGTGGATCAGACCATCCACACCACCAAGATCAACAAACGCGCCGAAGTCCATGATCTTGCGGACCGTGCCTTCCATCGTGTCGCCGACCTTGAGCGCTTCCTTGAGCGACTCCATCGCCGACTCGCGCTCCTTCACCAGAATCTCGCGGCGAGAGCACACGATGTTCCCAGCACCACGACGATCAAGCTTCTGGATCGTGCACGTCATCTTCTCACCAACGAACACACCCAGATCCGGGATGTGCTGCAGATCAACCTGCGATGCAGGCATGAACGCACGATGGTTCGCGACCTCGAGTTCAAGACCGCCTTTGTTGGTGCCTGTCACGCGTGCTTCAACAACCTGACCAACCTGGAGCATCTCCCAGTCCGCTTTCTGAACAGCGCCAGGGAGCACGCAGATGTAGAGCGACTCACCAGCGTCGTAGCGCTGGACCACGACCTCGAGCTGATCGCCGGGATTGGGCTTGTTGTCCTTGAACTGCTGGATATCGACGACACCGAGTTCCTTTGGACCAAACTCGACGAACACATCCGTCGCGCCGACCGAAACCACGTTCCCAGTGCGATGCTCGCGTCCGCCTTTGACCTCGCGCGGCCCACGGATCGAACCCGACGACTTCGGTGCATCAGCAGCGCCCGCAGCGTCGAGGTCCGCCATCGCGGCTTCGATTTCCGCTTCGGTCTGCGCATCGAGCTTGGTATCGGTCTTCGCGGCCGGAGCTGGAACAGTCACGGCTTCAGTCGCCGATGGTTGCTCTTGCGGAGGGGTTGGGTTCTCAGGAGCCGGGTTGGGCGTGTCGGTCATTGGTTCAGAATCCTGGGTGGTCTTGGAAAGGTGGTTGACTTTGCTACATGGACTACAGAAGACACTCTCTCACGAAAGCGCCGCTGGTGCTCGTGTTCCGAGCGACAGATTGATCGCTTTGACAATCCGCTCGGCGGTATGGACATTGGCGAACCCCGCCTCGGCGTCGATCGCCGGACGATCGCCCGTGCGGACCGCGTCGAGGAACGCTTCAATCTCTTTGACAATCGGTTCGCCGTCGTCGATCGACAACGGCTCGATGTTGATCAGCTCCGTCCAGTCCACGTCCGTCAGGTCTTTCCCTGATCGGATCTGCTCGCGGACTTCACGCATCTGGATCTCATTAGCCGTCTTGCGGATCATCATCCCAGACTTGGCGGCGTAATCAATCTTGATGTACCCACCCTCGCCGGTGATGCGTGTGAGACGCTCGGTCTTCATCGCAAGACGCGACGCGGTGATGTTGGCAACGCACTGACCGCCGCCCTGCTCTTCTGGGATATTCCAGACGAGTCGAGCGTTGCACAGGTCCTCGCACTCGCCGACAACCGCGACACCCGATGCCTGGATCTCGTCGGGCTCGCGCCCATCCATCAGCATCAGCACAACGTCGAGGTCGTGGATCATCATGTCCATGACCACACCCACATCAAGCGAGCGGAACGTCATCGGCGAAACACGATGCACTTCCATAAAGCGTGGTGTGATCGGTTCGCTGTTGGTCGCCGCGGCGCTCTGCATGGCGCGCATGATCGGATTGAATCGTTCGATGTGTCCGACCATCAGACACGTGCCGTTCTCTTCAGCGAGCTGCTTGATCTGCTCCGCTTCCGCGGCGTCTCCCGCGAGGGGCTTCTCGATCAGACACGCGACGCCCGCTTTAAGAAAGGGCTCAGCGCTCTTGAGGTGGTACGTGGTCGGGACCGCGATCGACACCGCTTCGACTCCCGCGTCGAGCAGCTCCTGCTCGGTCGCGAATGCCTGACAGCCGTGCTGCGCCGCGATCTCTTTGGCGCGGTCGAAGTTCGCATCAACGACACCCACCAACTCAACGCCCTCCATCTCCGCGTAGACACGCGCGTGGTGACGTCCCATACGACCGACGCCCACGGCGCCACATCTCAGTGGGTTCTGTGGGGTGCTTGGTGTACTGGTCATGAACTCAACTCCTCGGATATGGATTCGTCTGTGTCAGCGGAGCGTCTTAAACGAGCGCATCCATCGCTTCGACGATGTCTTCTTTGCGTGTCAGACCAACGAACTGCTTCGCGACAGTCCCGCCCTTGAAGATCAATACGGTTGGGATCGCGCTGATGTTGAACTTCATCGCGACTTCTTTGTTGTTGTCGATATCGAGCTTGCCGATGCGTGCCTTGCCCTCGTAGGTGTCAGCGACCTCGTCGATAGTCGGAGCGAGCATCTTGCAGGGCTGGCACCACTCGGCCCAGAAATCCACCAAGACCGGCTGATCGGAACCAAGCACCGATTCGTCGAAGTTCCCGTCGTTGAACTCAAGCGTGTTTGCACCAGCCATGGATATCGCCCTTTCATTCTCAATCTGAAATCGTCGTCTGCACTCCACCGGATCGCACCCGATGATCGGGCGCTGCCCGAGACCAAATCGTAGCACTTCCATCGAGCAATAACCGATCCTTCCGCGGAATCAGCGCCCCTGAATTGACCCTAAAATTCGCTCATCGCCGCCCATGCCGCGTCCAGCGCTGCTCGATGCGCCCCGACATCGTGTACACGAAAGACGCGTGCGCCAAAGCGCATATGAATCACCGACAACCCCACCGACGCTCCGTCCCGCTCGATGGGGTCCGAATCCCGTCCCAGCCCCACGCGTCCCACGAAGCTCTTTCGACTCAATCCGCTCATCACCGGACTCCCGATCTTCGCGATCCGCTCCGTGCCTCGGATCAGCTTGAGGTTGTCCTCAACCGACTTCCCGAACCCCAATCCCGGATCAAGCACCACCCGATCCGCTTGCACACCTGCGCCGAGTGCCGCGTCGCGTTGAGCACTGAGGTGCTCGCGGACCGCGTCCACCACGTCGCCGTACTTGGGCGCGTCTTGGTACTGATCCGAGTACGAATCCTGATCCGAGGTCGTCAGCCGATGCATCAGCACCACCCCGCATCCCTGCTGCGCGATCAGAGCAAGCATCTCCGGATCTTCCGTCATCGCCGACACGTCGTTGACGACATCAGCACCCGCTTCGAGCGCTCGCTCCGCCACCACGCTCCGTGTGGTATCCACCGAAATCGGAATCTCGAACCCGCTCCCTCGAATTGCTTCGACAATGGGAATCACACGATTGATCTGCTCATCGCTGTCCACACGCTGCGCGCCGGGTCTCGTCGATTCCCCCCCGATGTCCAGCATGTCCGCGCCCTGATCGATCGCGCGTTTGATGTGTTCGACCGCGCTCTGGACCTGATTGAACTTCCCGCCATCAGAGAACGAGTCGGGAGTCGCGTTGACAATACAAACAACACACGGGCGATCGAGGGTGATCGCCCGTGTGTTTGAAACTTGCCAGATTGGTGCGTGCTCGCTCGCTTGGGTCATGCCCAATTGTCCCGAGCCAGCATGTTAGATCAACCGTTTTACAACTCAGAAATCCATGCCGTCGTCGTCATCATCCCAGTCGTCGCCGCCCATCGCGTCCTCTGGGATCATCTTCATGACTTCCTGGACCGTCTGGAGCGGGAGCACGGAGCGGACCAGCATCCCTCCGCCGTCGGCAGTAGCGCCGAACGCGACCGGGGTGAGCCCGTCGATTGGTTCAAACTCAGGAACAACGCCGAACATCATCAGGATCGGTCCGACGGTATTGAGGATGTGATCAACACCGACGTACGCCTCCATCACGCGATTGTCAGGGAGCATCCCCGACGCGGCGGCGATCCCCTTGTTGCTCATCATCGTGTTCTCGCCGTTCGCGGCTTTGTACGCATTGGCCAGCAGATCAGCGTCCTGCGAGAAGGTGTAGATCATGCCCTCCCCAGCTTTCGCGACGTACCCAGTCGGTCCACCCGCCGGGCCGTAGAGCATCTGCATCATCATTGCGGGATCCGGAGCACCGAAGCCCCCGCCGCCGCCCATGAGTGCGGGATCGATCTGGAACTTCATCGAGTGCGCGTACGCCTCGACGCCGTTGATGGTTGTTGGTTCATCGGAGAACGAGGAACTGACCGACACGCCCTGCTCCTGGACGTTGCCGATGCCTTTGTACATCTTCTGCATCGCCGCGATGCACGCGTCCGCGTCCTTGCCCTCGGTGTACATCACCGTGTTGGCAAGCAGGCCCTTCATCATCATCGCGTCGGAGGCACCAAGGATCTGCGCCCCTCCCTGGAACTGGTCCATCATCGCACGCATATCAAAGCCCGCGACCATTCCGGAGGTGTCCATCTTCTCGACGATGTCCATGTAGCCGTTGATCATGGACTGGATGCCCTCGCCGCGGAGATCAAACGCTTGCGCGAAGAAGAAGTCCATCTGTGGGACGTGGTCGAAGTACGAGCCCGCGTCGCCGTTGTTGTTGAACATCGCTGCCGAGTCGCTGCCCTCGCTGAACTGGAGACCGAAGTCAAACGAGATCCCCATGTCCGCATCGAAGCTCATCCCGGAAACAATCGCTTGCCCGTCGGTCACCGCGGTCCGGTAGAGGTTCATGAACATATCGAACCCCTTCGCCGCGTCGGGACCCATCATCATCTCGAGCATCTCGCCCTGCTGCTCCATCTGTTCCAGTGAGACCTGGATCATCGGACGCAGCGACTCAACGCTCACGTACACCATCACGTCGTTCGCTTCCGCGACGCGATTGCCCGCGGTCCCGAGCATCGCTTGCGCTTCCTCGATCGTGCGCGATCCCTTGCGGAATCCGGAAAGCACAACCTGGTCATTACTCATCGCGGCATACCCACCACCAATATCACGGAAGTACAACGGCTCGTTCCCCATCGGGAACTCAACGAGACCGTTGACCGCCTCGCGCCCCTGCGTCAGATCATCAAAGCTCGTGATCGGGAGCAGAACGACCGCGTCGGGTTCCTTCTCCCAGTCCTCCTGCATGTCCACGACGACCGCTGCTGAACCGCTCAGGTCCATGCCAGGCATCCCGCGGACCATCGAGGTCATCATCATGACCTCCGCTTTGCCCATATCCCCCATCAGCGCATTGATCTTGTCCATATCCGTGAGCAGCTCGCCGACATCCGGCATCACCACCACGATCTCCGCATCCTTCGGGACCATCGTCAGCGCCTTGGGAGTCCCCGCCATCGCTGGGAGTGAGATCGCGAGAGCCGCGAGTGCAGCACCTGAGCGGATTGGGTTGTTCTTGAGTGTCGTCAGCATCGGGAACGGTCCTTTCGTATGGAACGATCGTGGTTAAATCTGCTCACCGCCCGCTCGGCGCCCCCTATGGATCGCCGAACCGAGCAGCAGTTGGTTTCTATCGTATTTCTATAGGAAGCAGCCGTCTCTAGTTTCAGGTCTGAGCAGACAATTCTGACCACCAAAACGCTCAATACCCGCATAATCCGTGCGGATTGACGAGAAACCCGGCTTTCGGACGATCAAGCCCCTTTCGGACCTGTTTCCGCGAGCGCCTCGTCTTCCTCGTCCTCGTACTCGTCTTCCTCGTATTCATCCTCGTACTCGGCGTCGTCGTCCTCTTCGTCTTCCGCGTACTCAGCCTCCGCCTCAGTGTCCGCATCCTCATCGACCTCGTACTCTTCCTCTTCGAGGTCCTCTGGGTCGATCGGATTGCCGTCCTCGTCGACGTACTCGTACTCGACCTCTTCTTCGTCTTCCTCTTCAGCGTCCTCGGCTTCATCGACGAGTTCCTCATCCCCCTCTTCGTACTCGCCCTCTTCATCCTCATCGGATTCAGCGACCAGCTCGGGATCGTCCTCGTCAGCTTCTTCCTCTTCCTCGAGCTCATCGACCTCGAGTTCTTCTCCCTCGTACTCTTCCTCGTCTTCTTCGAGCTCGTCGGATGGTTCCTCTTCTGCTTCCTCAGCGTCCTCCTCATCCACAGAAGACCCCAGCACCTCGACCGCGTGCTGATTCACCCCAACCTCAAAGGGCACCTCATCGAGATCCGACTCCGCGTCCGCGGCGTCTTCAGTCGCGACCCCCTCAGCACCATCGTCGCTGGTGTCCTCATCTTCAATGAACATCGTCGCTTGATGCTGATCCTCAGGATCGCTGCCGTAGGACATCTCGGTTTCATCAGCGTCCTCAGTGGCAAGAGCACCACCGGCGCGTTGCTCCGCTTCCATCTCCGCTGCGATCTCTTTCATGAGATCCCATTCTTCTACGGAGATCAGCACGTCACGCGCGACCGACCCCTTGTGATCGGAGATGATCCCCGCGATGCCCATCAGGTCAATGAGTCGGCTCGCGCGCGTGTACCCAATCGCCAATCGGCGCTGCAGCAGCGACACCGAACCACGCTTGGTCTCCAGCACGATCTCGACCGCGCGATCGAACAACGGATCTTCCTGCGCCGCCGCGAGCGATGCGGAGGAGTTGTTCTCTGTCGCCGCCAATCGATCCTCGTCGCTCCCCTGCTCTCCCTTGACCTGCATGAGCGAGCGCTCGAAACTCGGAGCCGCGATGTCCTTGAGGAACTTGACGACCCTGCGGATTTCCTTGTCGTCCACCAGCGTCCCCTGCGCTCTGCTGAGCTTGTGACTGCTTGGTGAGAGCTGGAGCATGTCGCCCTGTCCGAGCAGCAGCTCGCCGCCCTTCTGGTCCAGAACGATGCGCGAGTCCATCCCCGACGCGACCTTGAACGCGATTCGGCAAGGCATGTTCGACTTGATCAGACCCGTGACCACATTCGCCTGCGGCCGCTGCGTCGCGAGGATCAGGTGGATCCCCACCGCACGCGCCTTCTGCGCGATACGGATGATCGCGCCCTCGACCTCTTTGTTGGTCATCATGAGGTCCGCGAGCTCATCAATAATGAACACCATGTACGGCAGCTTCTTGGGAGTCCGCGCCGCCTTTTCTTCGGTCTGAATGTCAAGCCGTTCCTTGAGCTCGTCCCACTCCAGCTCGTTGTAACCCGCGATGTCGCGCACACCCGCCGATGCGAGCAGCTCGTAGCGCTCGTCCATCTTCGTGACCGCCCATTCCAAAATCGCCGCGGCTTTGGGCATCTCCGTCACCACAGGACACATCAGATGCGGGATGTCCTTGAACTGACTCATCTCGACCATCTTCGGATCGACCAGCACCAGCTTGAGCTCATCGGGACGCTTCGTGTACAGGAAGCTCATGATGATCGTGTTCATGCACACCGATTTACCCGAGCCCGTCGTGCCCGCGATCAGCATGTGAGGCATCTTCGTGAGATCCGAGATCAACGGATCACCCGCCGCGTCCTTGCCGAGGAACATCGGGAGCTTCATGCCCTCGAACTTGGCGCGATTGCTCATGAGTTCCTTGAGGCGCACGCGCTCCTTCGTCGGATTCGGGACCTCGATCCCGATCGTGTCGCGCCCTTCCATATTCGCGACCACACGGATATTGACCGCTTTGAGCGAACGCGCCAGATCGCTCTCGATCGCGTTGATCTGCGAGACTTTCGTCCCAGGCGCCAAACGGATGTGGTAGAGCGTAATCGCGGGACCCGATTCGATGTCCACGACCTCGCCGTCGATCTTGTACTGCGTCAGCGCGTGCTCGAGCGATTCCGCTTGATTGCGCACGAGCGATTCGAGTTTTTCGTTGAACCCAACCTCAGGTTCTTCGAGCAGCTCCATCGTCGGGAATCGATACCCCTCAAGCGACTGCGCGTTCTGGAACTCCGCGAGGTCCTCGTCCGTCGCCATCTGCTTGTTGTCCTGCGCAAAGCGGACCGGGAGCGCCTCGATCTTCTCGCGCAGCTTGTCGCGATCGAACACCTGCGGCGCGCCCACGACATCGTCCTCGTCCTCTTCAACCTCATCGCTCTCAATCGGTTGAGGGACTGGCTTGACCACACGCTTGGGTTTCTTGGCGCGAGGCATCGGTTCTTCCTCGACCTCAGGCTTGATCTCCACCATCGTGTCATCAATGTCGTTCACGCGCACCATCACCGGATTGGTCTTGCGCATTAGTCCCGTCAATCCACCAAGCAATCCACCACCCGCTTTGCGAGTCCCCGCCGAAGCGACATCCGCGACCCCATTGGCGCGAGCCGCGGCTGTTCCCGCGATCTGTCCCGCGCCGCGCCCAGTCAAAGCGAGCGCCGGCGCGAGCTTGTTCCACACCGCGATCGGGACTTCCCACAGGTACTTGTCACAGCTCACAAGCAGACCAATGACCGTCAGCACACCCACCCAGACCAAAGTCCCTGGAACCGCAAACCTCGGGACCAGCTCCCCTGCTCCGACACGACCAATAGTCCCGCCGCTGAGTCCTGGGATGACTCCCCAGTTCGGGACAACGACACCAAGGAGCGTGCAGAGCGAGACCGTCAGCACCAGCGCCCCCACCGCTCGGATGCCGGGCTGCGTCATCGGACGAGCGATGACCTTGAGCACGAGCATCACCAGCGTGAAAACCATCGGGATCACGATCCCGAATCCGAAGAGGCGCAGCAAGCCGTAGGACACGTGCGCCCCGATCGGACCGGTCCAGTTCTGCGTCAGCTCGTTGTGCGGATAGACCACATGCGAGGGGCTGTCCCCAGCGTTGAAGCTCACGAGCCCCGCAAAGACGAAGAGCCAGACCGCCCCGAGGGCCAGCCAACCCACTCGCCCAGCCAGAATCCGCCCATCGGACGGGGCTTCTGAACGATCCGAGACCTTATAAGGCTTCCGCGACGAACGCTTTTTGGTAGTCTTTGCCATAACAGCCAAATATCGGCCGATGACACAAAACTACGCTAGATTTCGTCGCCTATACCGCACGAATTCTGCCCTCCGCTGGGGTTTTTCATCCTCAAGGGCACCCAGCAGCGAACGCAACAAGGAACATGCTCACATCCAAGAAGTTGAACGACATGTCCTCGTTGTAGTCCACCATCTCCGACAAGAGGAGCGATACATCGAGGAAGTTCAGATCCCCGTCGCCCGTCAGGTCCGCCGGACAGCTATTCCCGCCCAGTTCATTGAGCATCACTCGCGGCGATTCAGTATTTGAAGTCCCAACAAGATCAAGCAACCCATCGTTGTTCAAATCTACCAGACTCAACGCTCTGCCCGTCATCGTTGGGGATTGGGTAAAAGTAAACATTCCATCCGTGTTATTGATGAACACATCCTTGTTGGAGTTGGCATTTTTCCGCTCGAATACGAAATCATCAAACCCATCGTCGTTGATATCGCCAACAACAATCCGATCCAGATCACTCGCGGATGGCGTGCCAGGGCTTCCGAGTCCAGTGCTTGACCCCGATCCGGCAAAGTCATCCCCGCCATTGGGGAACATGGTCACCTCTGAACCAGTGAATACGAGCAAGTCCGGCATCATGTCGCCATCGAAGTCACCAGCTTCGACAAAATAAGGAGCGCTGGAGGTTGAAAGCGCTCTGACTTCCGTAAACCCGCTGGTGTTCCGGTGAATCGAGACCAGATCAGAGCCGCGATAGGCCACTGCTAGGTCGTCAAGTCCATCAGCGTCAAAGTCGAGGCGACAATGTCTCTGATCCCACCACTTGGCAGGCTGGTCACTGAAATCTGTGACCAGCCTCCGCTCCATGTATACGTCCTCAACAACGGAGATTCATTATGCGCTATCGCGATGTCATCGCGGGCGCCGTCGCCATCGAAGTCACCCAATCGAGTGAGATACGGCAGATCGAAAACTTCCGACTGCGTTAATGTCGTAGTAAGTGTGCCAAGCGTGGTTAAGGACCCCGTTCCATTGTTCTCGTATGCCTGAAGACGAGCACTCTGGATCGTATTAAACTCCCCGAACTTGAGAACTCGGGCTAAAGCTACGAGGTCTATGTCGCCGTCGCCATCAATATCATATGGAATGACATCTTGGATCGTGGCTCCCTCGCCCGCCGTGATCGTAAATGTTGTTACGTCACCCGCGGTCCCGTCTCCCATACCCATCGCGATCCGGAAACTGTTCTGATTCCCGCCATAACCCATGACAAAGTCCAACGTACCGTCCCCATTGAGATCCGCGAATCGCGCGTTCCCGTTCGGGATCGTGTTTACGGTGATCGTCCGAGCATTGTTAAAAATGAATCCACCGCCGGCGGACGCTGTTCCGGCCAAAGCTCCAAGAAGGCACAGTCCAAAGCTACCGCGCTTCATATGTCCATTATCCATTTTGAATGATCTCCGTTAAACCCCAGAGTGTTATAAAAATTAAGAATACAACCCAAACATACAACAATCACGCTCCGATAGCGATTCAATTCCATCACGAATTCATGGATTAAATGGCCCCAGCTGCAAGTATGGTCTCAAAAGAAACCCGAAGACCCTGGCAGTTTCCCATGTACGCGTTCCCCCTCCCTCCATCCGCACCACAACGCACAATCCAATCTTTTTCGCTAATCCGCACAACCCGAACTCAAGACGCCCCATAAATGCGGTCGATACCACACACTGCCAAGGACGGCAGCGTGAGCAGGTGGAACCCGCGATATCACATCAAAATCAACATGCACACCCCCTCAGGACGCTCCAGAGGACGGTTTGAGTGCGCACGCGTCTCCAAGACGCACAATCCCAGGGATCGGGAGGACCACATGACCAGCAACAATCCAGACAACATCAACACCCCAGAGATGACCATCATCGGTCGCGACACACAGATCAAGGGCGAGATGTTCTTCGAAAAATCTGCCCGCATCCTCGGCTCATTCGAGGGCAAGATCACCGCACAAGGTGAAGTCCAGATCTCCAGCGGCGCGAGCTGCAACGCCGCGATCGAAGCGCAGCGCGTCATCGTGGACGGCCAAGTCAACGGCCCGATCTCAGCGCACGAGCAACTCACCCTCACCGCAAACGCACGCGTCCAAGGCGATCTGACAGCCGGGACCCTCGTCGTCGCCGAAGGCGCGAGCTTCGTCGGACACTGCAACGTCGGACCAGCCGCTCAGGAAATCCTCAACGGCACCCAATCGACCACCACCACCGCTCCAGCGTCCAACCAGGAACTCAAGAGCAACAACATCACCAGCAACCTGAGCAACAAGCTCGATCTGACCCCGCCATGGGCAAACCAGTCAAATCAGACCAACCAGCAGCCGCAGACCCAGTCTGCATAAAACCGCTCGGTTCCTGACATCCCAATATCAAGCAGACCACCCATCCCTGGCCGGTCTCGGTCAACATCGAGCCGGCCGTTTTTATGGCCTCATTCTTCAAGCCACCCCGATTCCTGATCCGTGAGCATGCCGCGCCGCGTCAGCAATCAACCGCGCCCATCGAGCACACCTGCTACCACTGCGCCAAACCATCCCTCCACTCTGCCTTCGCTGAATCCGCATCATGCCCCCACTGCGCCCAGCGCCTCCAGCTCGGAGACATCCACATCACCTCAGGACACTGGGGCACCTCCATCCAAACCACAGGATCCGTCACCATCGATCAGGACGCGCAGGTCCAGGTCAACCTCATCATCTGCTCCGGGAACCTGCACATCGCCGGGAAAGTCCACGCGATGTGCATCGCTGGAGGTCAGACCCTCATCGACTCGACCGCGGATATCCAAGGCGGGATCCGCACGCCGCGTTTGATCCTTGAACCCGGATCCACCGTGCGTGGGTGCCTGATCGAGACCCAATCGCGTGCACTGGGACAGATCGACGTCGAAGCCGCGATGCGATCCGCGCCTGGAAAGGGACAAGCCGCTCAAATCGAGATCAAGCCGCTGTCCAACCCCATCGCCCACGACAAACACATCGCCGCACGGATCTACCCAACCGTCGACGGCCCGAGACAAGCGAGCTTCCGTGTAGTATCCTAGTTGCATGACCTCTCCCACCCCCTCGCAGACCAACTACCTCCCCACCAACGCCCCCGCGGATCCGCTCACCCAAAGCACATCAATCGACAAGGACCTGCTCCGATTCATGAGCGTCCCGATGATGACGCTGCTGACCGCGATCGCATCGCAGATCGCGATCCCGACCGCTCCGCTCGGACTCCCGATTACTCTGCAGACCCTCGCCGTGCTTTTGTGCGCCATGGCGCTGGGAACCAAGCTCGGGATCCTCTCCATGCTCCTGTACCTCGTCACCGGCGCGATCGGCGTGGGTGTCTTCGCCGAGGGCAACGCGGGATGGGCGACCATCGTCGGACAGACCGGAGGCTACCTCATCGGATTCGTCGTCTGCCAACCCTTCGCGCACTGGATCATCCGGCGCAAAGACAAAACCGTCCGAGGCTGGCTCGCGATCTTCTCCGCCGGTCTTGTCATCCACGCGATCATCTTCGCGATCGGGGTCCCCTGGTTGTGGTTCGTCCGCAACCACGACAGCGCCACCGACGCGATGAGCTGGTCCAGCGCCTGGTACTACGGCATGGTCGTCTTCCTCCCAGGCGCATTGCTCAAATCCGGAATCGCCGCCGGCATCGGCGCGTGGCTCCTGCCGAGCGTTGCCAAAAAACTCTGGTGAGCGCGACACACACCACCGAGTTCTCGGTCGTTCCAAACCATCAAGACTCCGTGAATCAGTAGGGAAAACCGCCCTTTCCTTAGACCGGACGTCAGACCAGTGCACATTCACGTCGAATGAAGCTCTGTGGACCCTGCGCCTACCCAACTCGTTCAGCACACGCTGAGTCGCCGAGCGTTCTCGCTCGTCGAGCTTGTGATCGTCGTGGTCATCATCGGGATCATCGGCGCGATCGCGGTCCCGCGCATGTCCAGCTCTGCAGAGAACGCCGCACGTGCCGCGGTCATCGCCGACGCCGCGATCTTGCAGCGCGCTGTCGATCTCTACGAAACCGAGCACGGCGGGGTCCTCCCGCACGTCGGCGCCGGAACCGCAAAGACCTTCTACTTCCGTCTGCTCAAGACCACCGACTACGACGGGACCATCAACGAATCAGACGGGATCTACGGCCCCTACATCAACGGACTCCCAACCAACCGGCACAACGGACTCGCGACCATCCGACGAGACGGAGCCGCCGCCGGAGCCAATACCCACGGCTGGCGCTACGACACCACCTCGGGAACCATCGAACCCGACCACACCAGCGGCACCACCTCCTTCAAAGTTGACTCGGGAACCGTGAAAGAGAAAACCGAGAAACTCATCGACTCACTGGGTGGCTGATCGCTCACTCACAACTGAATACAATCCAACATGAGCGATGCAACATCGACTCCAACCTATGTCTACTACGACGGCTGGTGCAGCGCCTGCATCAAAACCGCGAACCTCCTCACCAAACTCGACAAACACCGCGGAGCCCTCCAGTGCGTGGACATCCGCAATCCCGATGACGAGCGACTCACACTCATCAACCTCGATCCCGAAACCCTCTCTACCTCACTCCACACACGCTTGCCTGATGGAACAATCCACGCCGGACCCGAAGCGATCCGCCAAGCGTTCGAGGCGCTGGGTCGCAAGCGCAGCGCCTCATGGACCGCGCTGCCGATCATCTGTCCGATTGTCGATTTCTGCTATCGAATCTTCGCACGCAACCGCCTCAAGTGGTTCGCCACCCACCAGTGCAAAGACGGCACCTGCAAGATCGATATACAAGACAGTAAAAACGAATCTATAAGCTAGAGTCCGCACGCTTTCCGTGCCTTTGGATAGGTATCGCTCAGGAAGAAGAACATCGGATGCATGAACGGATCCCAAGGCGTGCTCTTTCCGATGATCTCCATGTGCGCCCGCGCTTCGCTGATGTATCCTGTTTGCCAGAGCATGTACGCAAAGAACGCGCGGACTCTTGGGGTCACCATGCTCATGCGATGGTCGCGGAATGCTTTCTGATTCCCTCTAAAAATATCTGCCCGAACCTCCGGTTGAGCTAGGTAGTTCTTGAAGCCGTTCTTCTTATCTCTCTCCTTCCATTCACCGGCGATCTCAAAGTGCGCGTGCCCGATCACCGCGATCGAGGGTGAGCCGACAGGGCTTGCATCGAGCCGTTCTCTTGCAAATGCGATGCACGCATCTTCCGAACCACCCCACTTGGGTGTTGCGAAGTCGAAATACATCCAGTGCGCCGCGTGCAGATCCGGATGATCCTTGACAGCGAGATCGAAGTACGATCGGACCTGCTCCCTCTCTTGCTGAAGCCCCTTCCCTGCATAGATCTTCCACGCGTGCGCTGTCGCATTCTTTGGATCGATCGAGGTTGCAATGTCCAACGCATCCATCGCGTCTCGCAGGAGTCCCTGAAACTCTGGATAGTTCTTTGGTGTCCAACCACTCCCACGCTTGATCCACGCTTGCTTGACGAGGTTGATCCCACGGACCGTGTGCGCCTGCGTGCTCTCAGGACTTTCCGCGCACCACTGCCCGATCCAATCTTGCGGCTTTCCCCAATCCGCTGAAGCTTCATAAATACACGCGGTGTCATTGATGTTCGTTGATCTTTCAATCGCTTCGGAAACCACAAGAGTATCCCCCACCATGATTCGCTTGCGCATCGCCTTGGTGTACTCAGTATCGCAGCGCCACTCCATCGCGGTCATCGCAGCGTAATCTCGATACTTCGCACCCCACTCCTTTCCCTCTGGAGCGATCGGCTGATCGAACGCGACATGCTCGACAGACGCTTCCTCAAAGTCTTCAATCCCATCGAGTTTGGTCCCAGGGAGATCCGCTTCATTATCAACACGCTCGATCCAGTCTACTAAATCAAGAATGACATCAAGCGAGACACGCTTTCCATACACGAGCCGTTTACCAGCGATCTCCGACTTGCGGTTGTACGATTCTGTATACAGATCAGCAACCCGACAACATTTGCATGTACGGACCACAATCAGAATCGCTCTGCTCTGATCCGGATCATACGGGCCTGCATCGAGCATCAGCTCATCAATATTGGAAATCGCTTCGACCCGTTCACGATCAAAGTTCCCAACAATCGATTTCCAACGAATCTTCCATGCGGATCGCTTGCAATGCGTGCAAAAAGTCCGCTCTCCTTCAGTCATAAACATGCCGATGAACAAAAACATCATGATCAACACACGCACGCTGTAGCACATCGCCCATACCCAGCCCTTGATCGCAAAGGACCCCGCCCCGAACAACTCGTACCCTGTAAACCATCTCCCGCTGAACCAATCCAGAACCGAGACCTGCTCGATGAGCGTCGCGCCGAGCAGCTCACCCACAAAGTACCAAGGCATCAGCAGCAATCCATACAGAATCCCGCTGCGCTCCGTGCTGATCCGAGCAAGCCGACCCACCCTCGGCATCAACTGATCAAACCCCACAAACGATACCGCAAGGATAATCGGCGTCGTAATCCCCCACGAATGCGTACTATTCGCGACCGCAAACACCAACCCCATCAAAAACACAATGAATGCACCAAACGGATACACCACCACACCGATCGTGCTCACGCTCCGAGTAGATTGATCTGCCAAAGCTGAACTCCCGAAGCATCATCCAATTCGTGATCTATATGCAATATAAGCTTGCACTCACGATACCCGATCATGGATTCGGATTCAAACCTCGAGGACGGACTCAACTTTCAGGCCGTTGGTGATGGTCTTCTGGACCGGACACGCGTTCGCGATCTCTTTCAATCGCGCCCGCTGCGAATCATCCAGATCACCCTCGAAGCTCAGCGAAATCTCAATCAGCTCCGGCTCACCCCGACCATTGGGACGCGAGTGCTCAAGATCCAATCGCACCGACTGAAGATCCCACCCCTTCCGCTCCGCGTACATCCGGACTGTGATCGCTTTGCACGCGCCGAGCGAACCAAGCAAGAGCGCGTACGGATCGGGAGCCGTGTCCGCCCCGCCCAATGAACCGGGCTCATCGAGATAAAACGTATGCCCACCCGATTCAACCGTCGTTCGATACGGCTCGGTCCCAATGGTCACAGTCGCGGTTTTGTTGTTACTCATACCGAAGTAAACTCCGGATCATGCAGATTATTCAGCCGCTCGATCAACTCATGATCCTCCGCGATGGACTCGCCTTGCATCAACCGAATCATCGCACCCTGCACAATCTCCAGATCATCCCGCTGACAGCGGAATCCGCCGGACAGCAGCACCTCGCGCTTCCCGCGCTCGTCGAACTGCACCACACTCATCGAAGCCCACACCCGACTCACCGGCTTGAGCGTCACCCCCGGATTCTCACCATCGAACGCTCGAAACTCGCTCACCCGCTGGTCTGATCCGATAGGCCAGCGCCAGAACCCGCCCTGCACAAAGGTGAAGTACTCCGACCCCGTCCCCTTTTTGCTCGGACTCGTCAGCGCCATCCCGACAACCCCCGCGATCAACGCCGCGAGGATAACCAGTGCAATGATCGGCGAGTTGATAAACAGCAACGCCACCAAGTTCCCATACAGGAACGCAACGACCGCCATGATGACCCACACCACGCGCCGCCAAGTCGGACCAGCGGATCGCTTCGCGACCCCCGCGATCTGCAGGTTACACAACCCATCCTCGAACGGCAGCCCACACTCAGGACACGAACCTGGCGCGGGGATCCCCTCTAAGGGATACCCGCACCCGAGACAATCCTCACGGCATTCCACGACACGCGGGAACGCCAGCAGTTCCTTACTCTTTTTCTTCTTCTTAGCCATCAGCTGTTACAGCATCAGCCCGCCGATGGTCCCTGATACTCCGCATCACCGAATCCCAGGATCGGGATAAAGATGAATACGAGCAAGATCATCCCCACAGCGAACGCGATGCTCTTGCCGAACGATTTCGCGAGATCGACCATCAGGATGATCCAGAAGATGAAGTTCAGGTACGGGATCAGCAGCAGGACCACCCACCACCCCGGACGTCCCGCGATCTTGCACATGATGTACGAGTTGTAGATCGGGATGATCGCCGCCCAACCAGGCTGCCCCGCCTTGGTGAACATCTTCCAGAATCCCGCGACCACAACGATGATGATCGCGAGATAGATCAGCAAGAAAATACCGAGACCGATGATCCCGCCTGCGCCGCCGCCGCCTTGTTGTGCAAGTGTTATGAACATCCTGTGTTCCCCTTTCGTCAACAACAGATCACGCACCACATCGGAGCGTCAAATCCTCTATACCAGATGTCAACATCGGCTATAAAGCCCAAACTTATGCAGACTCTACCGCTCCATCGCCGTCTTTCGATCGACACCCACACCCCAGCGTCGCGCCGACCATCGCCCCAAACACCCCAATCATCGGCTCAGTGATATACATCCACGTCGGAGCCCGCGCCTTCATCATCGCCTCGAAGTTCGGCGTATCACCAGTCCGCACCAAGTCCTCCGCAGGGACCTCCTTGTTCATCTGCATCGCCGTGTTGGCCGCACCAAACACCCCCACCAAAACCAACAACGAAATCACGGCCCCCTTCGACCTCCCCACCTTCGCGCACACAAACCCCCCAGCCACCGCTGCGACGACGGAGGTCACCAACCACACCACGATCCAAGTCGAAGTCACCTGATACGACCCGGCCTCAAACGCCCCGTCCGCCCCCATCGCCAAATACGCCGCGGTCAACCCACCCATCACCACCACCGCCATCGCGAGGTACCCGAGAATCACAGCCAGTATTTTGCGTCCCATGTGGAGTCTCCTGTAGATGTGCTGAAAATCAGTCTACCAAGAAATAGGTCACGCTTCAAATCACGTATAAACAAGCAGAATACTGACTCAGACCATATGCAGCGCTCAAGGCATAACGACAAAAGAAATGATCAGATCACAGATTCAACATGCACAGATCTATAGATTCAACATATAATCGATACATACAAAGGGACCAACATGAGTTGCAAAACTGAAGACACTAGACTTAAAAACATGCTGTTTCGCCTTACCGGAATCGAAACAGATCACTGCCCACAACCCGCGCCGATTAAGTATGATTCGGTACAGTCAATTGGAGAAATTGGATATAGCCAAATTAACGAGATTTTACTCACATACGGATTCGGACGAATCTCTAAAAGCTTCTTTCAATTTCTCTTGAATGGCGATACAGAGTACAGGCATGGAAGTGCTTTTTGTTCAATTGAAACACTTGAGCAATCAGTAAGTGATTTTCGACACTTTGCCACCTTGCTATATGGAAACATCCGAAGTGCTTTCGACGACCTATCTACTGCAAGCGGCGATTACATCACAAGCAAGTCCGAGCAAGTGGTTCCATATCCAATCGATGAATTTTGCAAAAGACACAAACCAATCAACCCAATAAAACCGATTCCTTCAGAAAATACTTACTACCTCGGATACATGATTGAACGCGAAATCAATGACGCATTAGAGAAAGATTCAAACGACATAAACGCCCAGAAATCCAAGGAAACCAGAGACAAGATCGTCGACATTGGAATCCATAACCACAATGCTTATTTGAATTCTGATCACATGGACGTATACGTTGCAACTTCCATGCGAAAAAGACATGAGTATCTGATTGTAAACAGCGTTTGCAAAAAAGTATTCGAAGGCAGAACACTCTCTCCGATGAATCTTCGGTACTTTGATCCAACACAAGCTTACTGCCAAAATCGAATTGACAAAGGGCTATCTGAAGCATTGATGCTTAAGCGAGCAAAGTGCACCCTCTACCTTTTGCAAGAAACTGACACACTTGGAAAAGATTCCGAATTGGCATCCACTCTTGCGCAAGGCAAACCAGTCATAGCATTCATTCCAAAAATTGAAGAGAAAGAAGAACTCGACAAAGCCAAACAGATGGTCGAGTTACTTAAAGAGACGAACCCTGAAAAAAGTAAGCAAGAGCTGATCATCGAGCATTTATCAACCTTGAATGAACAACTTGCATGGACAGATTCTCAAGTACAACAATGGTGTTCAGACCCAGAATCCGGCGATCTTGATTCGATGATTGCTTTCCTTGGAAAGACCATGCGAATCGCATATGAAAAGCGTGCTAATACACTTAAGGAAGATCATCCTCTAGGAATTCAAGTTAAGCTTGATGAAGGGATAGCGAACGGCGTACTTGTCGCCCGAACTGAGGAACAATGCGCAATTCTGATCAAGCAAATATTGCTCAACTCATTACAACTCGAATTACACGAGCCGACCACAGGTAAATACAAGGACTTCCTTTTACTGAAAGAGCCTATGACCGAATCAGTATTCCGGGTGGTCAGCAATGACCCTGTCTTAACGAACTCATTCTGGACATTCTACAAGTGAGACTAAGGCGAATTGCCCCTCTTATTGTGGATAGTTGCTGGCACCAGATATGCGTGATATGCTAGGAATCCATAGCAGACAGGAGAACCGACAATGACACAGACCCAGACGCAGCAATCTAGCAGTTCGAATCACTCAAGCCAGCCAACAAGCACAGGCAAGAGCTTCCCATCTAGTATCACAGCTTCTTCCAGTGGCAGCGCTTACACAATCGGAAACAGCAGCGCGAGTTCAGCAACAAAAAGCTCGAACAAGTAATCAAATCAACCGATCCTCACTCGAAATGCCATGCGCCGGAGCCGTGTTGAGCTGGACCAGGACTTCCCCCTGCCGCTCGATCGCTTCGTCCGCATCGACATAATCCGAGTGACACGCCGCCTTCTCGCCCTCGGCGCCCACGGCTTTCTTCGTCTTGCTCGCGAGCTTGTGGATCTCCTCTGGAGGCAAATACCCACGCTGCTCGAGGATCTGCTGCTGCTCCGCAGTCAACGCCGCGGACTTGACGGGCTTGCCGCGCTCAAACCCCTCCGCTTTCCCTGATTGGAACTCCTGGATCTCCTTGCTGATCCGCACGCTGCACCAGTCGTGCCCGCACATGGCGCAGAAATCGGTATCGACATCCATGTCCTCGTCGTGGTACGCGCGAGCCGTGTCCTCGTCAAACGCGAGCTCGAAGTGCTTGTTCCAGTTGAGCGCCGCGCGTGCTTTGGTCAGCTCATCATCCCAGTCGCGCGTCCCCGGAATCCCCAGCGCCACATCCGCGGCATGAGCCGCGATCTTGTACGCGACACACCCTTCTTTGACATCACCCTTCTTCGGAAGACCGAGGTGCTCCTTCGGAGTCACATAGCACAGCATCGAAGCACCGTGGTACGCGATGCTCGTCGCGCCAATACAGCTGGTAATGTGGTCGTATCCAGGGAACACATCCGTCACCAGCGGCCCAAGCACATAGAACGGCGCACCGTGACAGAGACGACGCTGCAGCTTCGCGTTGTACTCAATCTGATCAAACGGCACATGCCCCGGCCCCTCGACCATCACCTGCACGCCGCGGCGCCACGCGCGTTCGGTGAGTTCGCCGATCACCGCAAGCTCACCAAGCTGCGCCAGATCCGTCGCGTCCGCTAGCCCTCCGGGACGCAGGCCGTCACCGATCGAGAAGCTGACGTCATGCTCACGCATGAGATCACAGATCTGATCCCACATCGTGTACATGATGTTCTCTTTGTTGTGCACAAGCATCCACTTCGCGAGCAGCGACCCACCACGCGACACGATCCCGATCGCACGCTTCTTGACAAACTTCAGGTGCTCGCGCTTCACGCCCGCGTGGATCGTGAAGTAGTCCACGCCTTGCTTCGCTTGGTGATGCAGCGTCTCCATGATGAGCGCTTCATCCAGATCCTCGATCTTCTTCCCGATGATCATCGAGTAGATCGGCACCGTCCCGATCGGAACCGTCGAGTGCTCAATAATCGCCGCACGGCACGCATCGAGATCCCCCCCTGTAGACAGGTCCATCACCGTGTCCGCGCCCCATTTCTCCGCCCACTGCAGCTTCTCGACTTCTTCCTCAGTCCCTGACGAGATCGGCGAAGCGCCCATGTTCGCGTTGACCTTGGTCTTGCTCGCGCGACCGATCGCCATCGGATCGAGGTTTTTCGCGAGGTGCGCACGATTCGCCGGGA
This sequence comes from Phycisphaerales bacterium, assembly GCA_965250055.1. Taxonomy (GTDB): domain Bacteria; phylum Planctomycetota; class Phycisphaerae; order Phycisphaerales; family UBA1924; genus UBA1924. The sequence goes on from OZ252285.1 coordinate 2,011,038, forward strand.
TAATCAACCGCCCCGCCGCGATCTCGTCGCGCACCTGCATCGCCGACAAATGCGGCTCGCGCTGAGCGACCCGCTCCATCTCCGGAGTGATGATCCCCACCCGCGCCGACTCAAGCTGCGTGATCGGAGAGAACCCCTCCGGAGTCACCACACGCCGAGTCTCACCTAGCGCATCGGTAAAGGTGTGCACATGATCGGGAGTGGAGTCATGGGCATCGCACGCGCTGTCAACAGTCTCGACCGACCATCCCTCAGGAAGGAAGTCCCACGCGGTCTTCTTGGAAGGCGCCGGCATCCCCGGAGTATCCGGAGACGAGAACGAATACGCTCCACCAATGTCCGCCTTGTGTGCAAACGACCCAGGAGTCGGCACCTCCGCATCGCTCCCAGGATTGAACGCGCCATGAACCGGGAGCATGAACTCCGATCCATCAATCGCCGGCGATCCCTGCACAGTTCGGAACGCGCTCCGCATATCCGCCGAGGACTTGTATTTGCTCGTCAGCGATGCCGCCTTCCCAGCAGGTGAAGTAATCGAAAGATGCTCAGGGTTCGTCTTGGGATAGGTGGTCATGGACAACTCCACAGTTCAGTGCACCGGGAGCATGCGCGACAGTCCATACACAAACGACCATCTGCATTCCCTCCGCCGGTGCGAGCCGGATCAGGTTCAACGGGTCCATCTCAGCGAGCCACCAAGCCCGCGCCCCGTGCAGTGGTCCATTGTAGCAAGTTCTGGATGAGCTTATTGACCCAGCGATGCAATCCAATCACGGATCACACCAACCTCATCCCGCTTTAAGCGTTCCTCGTGCTGCTCTTGCTTTGACGCGGCATAGAATCCGCGTCCTGATTCATCCAGCGCGAGCACACTAGACTTGAACATCTATCATCAATCCAAGTACTTCATCGGGATCCTGCTCGTCTGGTGGGCCTCTACGCTCAACGGCACTCTCCGCGATTCATCCGGCGTCCCGGAAATCGTCGCTACCCCCAACACGCCTGCACTCCCAGTCTTCCTCGAGCAGTTGCAACAGCCCATCGTTGCCGAATCGCCCAGAAGACCAATCACAGGCACCGAACCAAACCAACGCTCGGGACTGATCAATCGCTCGTGCTCGATCACAAAGCCCAACTCCATCGTTGGATCACTCGACACCACTTCGAAAATCGAACACCGAAGCCGCGAGTCAACCCTCGATCCAATCCGCGGCCCTCCGACCCGCTGACCAGACCCACCCCTCAAACCCAACTGCATTTGTCACTGTGACCCTCTGATCGCTCAATAAGCATCGGAGGTGATGTCGCATCAACACACACCGAACTGGTTGTCCAAACAATCAGCATTATCCAATACATCACCATGAAACAAAGCCCAACAAAACAAAACGCATCGAACGAACCAATCGCGTATGAAACTAAGAAAGGATGCCTTGTGCTCACGATCGCACTCGTCGTGTGCGTCATACTGACCATCCTCTTTATTGTGTTCGCGGGTACAAACGCCGCGCAATAAATCGCCCCTGATTCAACAACACCAAACAGCACACACCGACCCCTCGATGTGCGCTATCCATGCGCCAGCTTCTCTATCCGAATCATGTACCCAGCGATTCGATCCACTCACGAACCACGCGGATCTCATCCCCTGTCAAAGGCGCCCCATCCCCCTCAGGGGGCATGATGTCCGGATCATCATGAGGGAGCTCGATCCGATACACCAGCTCGCTGTCATCAGGACTCCCTCGCCGCACCGTCTGCACGCGATCATCAAGCACGTACGCGAGCGTATCGAGCCGAACATCGTCCTCCGCCTCATCCGGCCCATGACACTCCACGCACGACCGTTCCATAATCGGAAGCACCGAAAGCTCGAACATCTCGATTGACGCCTGACTGACCCCCATCGTCTCCGTTTCCATCACCTTCGGCTGATCCTCTATCCCCACAAGTTGTTTCAGAGGCTTGGTGAGAAACCCTTCCCCGTGCGTGAGATCACCACCAAAGTGCCCCGTCGCGCCGATCGAAACCGCGGACACGCACAGCATCACTAAATACCCAACCCCGCTCTTGTGCTCATTCTTCATCACAGACACAAGCGTGAACCACGTGATGAACATCAGCACGCCGCTGACGATCCCCAAGATCCGATGCAGATCCACGCGCTCACCGCCGTCGAATCCAAGCACCAAACCCGTCACCACCGAAACAATCGTCCCGAGCATCGCAAAAACGAACATCAGTGTCCCGCCGCTGCTGGGACGATACTTCGCTTCACTTCCCCTCATGACAAACGCGCGGAACAACTCCACCACCGCCGCCGAGATCACCAGCGCGATCGGGAAGTGCAAGAGCACGAGGTGCGTGCGTCCAAAGAACTCGATCAGGTGTTCCATCGCGTGTCCTGTTTAGTGGTCTTCCTCGAACTCGTCATGCCCCTCTTTGCGTTCCTTGCGCAGTTCGCCGTAGAGCGAGGTTGCTTCCTTGTCATTCCCCATGAGCAACTGTCTCCCGAGCGCGTTAGCAGCGGACACCGCACTCGTGAGCTTGATCCGGAGGTCTTTCGTAAACCGCTCCGTGTCGCCGTCGTACTTCTCCTTCGACCGCTCAGGGATCGGCGCCTGATCCGCGACCATCACACACTGCGCCAACAAAATCGTCACCTGATTCGCAAGGAACGCGCCCTCGTCACGCGCCCCAGGCGCATCGAGATCGCGCATGTACGTCCGCATCGATTTGAGCTGACGCCCCGCCTCACCCATCAGCTCACCGAACTCCATCCCAGCAGTATTGGTTGCTCCAGACGAAACCCCACCCGCCAGCGCGATCGAAGGAATCGACACCACCCCCGCGGCTAAAAACGCTCTACGCTCCATTCCAGAATCCATCACTATCCATTCTGCACTTGCCGTGCGTTGAAGTACGTCCGCAAGAGCATGCACACCATACCCCTGATCGAGTCCCAAGCAAGACGCACAGCACTCCGCCGTATTGCATCGCTATCAGTAACCAATGTACACAAAAAAGCCGTCGTGCGGAACACGACGGCTTCAGAGAGTTTCAACAAGAAGCTACTTAGAGCTTACGAGCGGCGACGACGCGATGCGACCAGACCACCCATGCCCAGCAGTGCCAGAGCACCCGGAGTTGGGATCGTGCTGTAGACGATCTCACCGAACGGAGCGGTGTCGGTCACCCAAACGTTCACACCCTTGAGCTGCATCCCCCACTGCACGTGACGGGTCGGATCAGCGATGGTGTCCAAGCTGATGCTGAACATACCAGACGCGTCCACCTCAACAATGGTCTCAACAACCGAGCTGAAGTCCGCAGCAAAGTCACGGATGAACACACTCGCGGTGTGCGCATCAGTGAGCGTGGTGGACTTGATCATGCCTTCGAAGGTCACCGTGGTTCCCGAGAGCGAACCATCATCGACCTGCTGGAAGAGGTTGGCTTCCATGATCTTGTTCCCTGGAGCGCCAGGTCCACCCGGATTCATGTCTCCGCCACCCGTTGGGTCCTGGTACCAGTACTCGTTTGGATCGCCGATCGTGTTTGGACCCATCGTGAGGGTGCCAGCACCATCGTCGAAGCTCGCGGTCAAGTCCGCAACGCCCCAGCCACTGCCGAATGCGAAGCCGCCACCATTTTCTGGGAGCTCAAAGACGTTCATGAAGCCGAGCCAAGCCGCGGACGAATCATCGATTCCCACGTTGACACCAGCGTTTGCTGCTGTACCAAACAGCGCCGTTGCACAGAGTGCTGCCATTGCCTTTTTCATCTAATCTCTCCTTGCGTGTTGTAGAGCGGACCAGAAACTCGACTCTCTAAATCGAAACCTGATCCGTATTGTAACTGTTACTATGACCGATTCCCCCCACCGAATCAACCCCAAATCCGCCAAAACCAGACAATTTCCACCAGATCAAAAGCCCAAATTATGTCAATTTGGGTATTTTGGAGAGTTTAGTGACCCCAATCACGCCTCCACCGCCCCCTCAGTCAGCATCCATTCCATCACGCTCGACATCGGGAGTTCCTCCACCCCAAGCTGGCGCAGCATGTTCAGACACTGCGCTCGATGATGCATCGAATGCGTCATCACATGCGCCAGGATCCCCCCTCTGGTAAATCGGTACACCTGCCCGTTGCGCTCTGGAGTCAGCACATCATCGAACGACCCCTGCAGCGCCGCCGCCTCGAAATCCCCCGTCACCTCATCCTGCAGCTTGATCACCCCATCCACATCGAGATCCAGCCCCTCCAGCCGCGGACGCTGCTCCGCCGCGTTGAGCACATCCGTCCATCCCCGCATCGCGCCCAGGTTGTGCACCAGATTGTCATGAAGCGACCCGCACCCCATCTCAAACTCCTGATGAAACTGCTCATTGCTCAGCGCTCTGCACGCCTCGTACATCTTCGCGTTCGCCCAACGATCGTGCGCAATCATCACCGCATGTGGATCAGTCACCGCCATCAATACACCACACCTTTCCAAGAACAACAACAAAGTAAGTCAACACCAATGTTAAACTAGAGAACCCAACGCAAGAACATCATACCCGATCACCCAAAACATACTTGACGCTCGCCAACTCCTCACTCAACAATACACCAAGAGGAGAGCATCACATGAAAGCACACACCATCGCCCTCGCGCTCGCCGCGGCAAGCGCCCAAGCCACCATCACCTTCTCAGGACCACTCGCGTCAACACGCCAAGAGTTCAACGACGCGGTCGGCGCCGATGCACTGCTCGAAAACTTCGAGAGCTTCGGAGGCGGCGCTCCTGTAGGCGACATGCCCAACAACGCCGCCCGCTTCGCCGAGGAATACGCCGACGGCTCACCCGCGCCACTCCCGATCATCCAAGCGTTCGGAGGCGCACCCTCCGGATCACGCTGGCTCGCAAACTTCGGCAACGGCCGCCCCGCCGCGTCCGCGTGGGTCATCCGTCCCGACGATCCAGAAGACCTCATCTACGCGTTCGGACAAGTCAACGCGCAAGGCGACTGGGTCCGCATGCAAGGATTCGACGCAAACGACCAGCTCATCGTCAGCGTTGATGCACAACCCATCGTCTCGGGATGCTTCGCCGGATTCATCACCACCGAGGGATGCGCCAAGGTGGTCGTCACCCCGCTCGGGAACGGCGACTTCCTCAACGGCATGGACGATGTCCAGGTCTCCGTCACCCCGATCGAGCCGTGCGATCCCGACATCAACTGCGACGGACGACTCAACTTCCTCGACATCTCCGAGTTCCTCGATGCCTACAGCAACCAAGACCCCATTGCCGACTTCGCGCCAGATGGCAACTTCAACTTCCTCGACATCTCCGCATACCTCGCGCAGTACGGCGAAGGTTGCCCGTAAAGAAAACGCGTGCGTGTACAAACAAGAACACCGCCGAGCGGGACCATACCCACTCGGCGATGCTCACGAACAACCCTGATCCGGAATATCAGAGTCAACCAGTCACAAACCCCGCCTTCGCCCCGCCACCGATCGGCAGCGAGTGGCCCGTGATATAACTCGCCTGCTCAGACGCGAGGAACACCACCGCCGGCGCGATCTCATCAACCGTTCCCGGACGACCCAACGCGACAATGCCGTTGAATACATCCGTGTTCCCGCCCGACGCGTGCTCGAGCATCGGCGTGCGGACCGGTCCCGGCGCCACAGCGTTCACGCGGATGTTCTCTTTCGCGACCTCAAGCGCGACCGACTTGGTCAACCCCTCGACCGCGAACTTCGACGCCGCGTAGGTCGCAAAGTTCGCAACCCCGCGCGATCCCAGGATCGAAGACGTGTTGATGATCGATCCACCACCACGCGCCCGAAGCGCCGGGATCTGCGCTCGCATCGCCGACCACACGCCTTTCACATTCGTCCCGATGACGCGATCAAAGTTCCCCTCGTCTTCATCCGCAACCGGACCAGGCTCCCCGTCCGTTCCCGCGTTGTTGAACGCGATGTCCAGCCCGCCAAACTCCGAAACCGCCAGATCAACCAGCGCCTGGTTCTGAGCCGGGACCAAGACATCGGTCTTGAGAAACACCGCCTTGCCGCCAAGTTCACGGATCCGCTGCGCGACCGCTTCGCCCTTCTCTTCCCTGCGCGCCCCGAGCACCACCGACGCTCCCGCTTCCGCGAGCGCCAGCGCCGTCGCCTCACCGATCCCAGAGTTCGCGCCGCTGACCAGCGCCACCTTTCCCTCAAGCAACTTTCCCATATCGAGGTCCCTTCATATCCGCGGCCCAGCCGCTCCGACACAACGCACGCCCGACAACCAGACACGCCGAGAAAGCCAATCTCAATAACTAACCGATTGTTCCGAAACAGGCTCAAAAAAATGAGATCATCGAAATGCCCCCTCAAATCACCCATCCAACGGGCCAAATGCCATGCTCATCACGCGCGGAACTGGGCGATCATCGATCGCACCGCGCCCCTTGAATCCTCTTCAGGCAACGGCAATCCGTTGTAGCTCGTCAGCCCCGTCTTCGTGATCATGATCAACCACGCCGACTGCGTCAGATCAAGTCCCGCCTTGAGCTCACCATCACGCTGGAACCGCTCGAGCGCATCATGGAACGCTCCATGGATCCGTTGACGCGCCTGCTCGACCCGCTTGCTCGCCTCTTCATCAACCGCCGCCAATGAGATCGCCGCACGATGCATCATGCAGCACGGAGAGCACTCCCCAGAGTGCTGATACTCGATCACCTCGTAAAACAAACGCTCGAGCTCCTCGAGCGACTGCAATCCGTTGATCCGATCAACCATCGGCCCAACAACATTCTCCGAGTACGCATCGAGCGTCTTGAGATACAACTCGCGCTTATCACCAAACGTGTCGTAGAGCGAGAACCGATTGATCCCCATCGCCGCCGTCAGATCAGAAATACTCGCCGCGTCGTACCCCTTCTCCCAGAACACACCCATCGCTTTCGCGAGGACCGCATCAGGATCAAAGGACTTTGGACGTGGCATCGATTCATTCTCCGGAGCCGAGCATCGGCTCATTGATTCTAGTCACAACCATACGGACATCAAAATTATTCTGTATTTCTCGGCTCAAACGCCCCTCGACCCACAGTCACAACATGCTCAAGGTAGGGTAATCGCCTTATTAATCCGCACCTCATGCCCCGGGATACGCACGCTGATCACCACCTGATCCCCGCTCACCAGCTCTCGGAACACGAACGAACGCCGACCTTCACGCAGCGATTCGATCGCGCTGATCGTTGATTCCTGCCGCGCGTTCTTCGGCGCCACCGCGATCAGATCCGCGATGATCGGATCGCCCGTCATGTTCGTCACGACCGCATCCACCTCAACAATCCCCTCCTGACTGCTGCGCCGGAAGCTCAGATTCAGATCAATCACGTCCGTCCCCAGCTCAATCTGTCGCTCGACGCGCATCAAGCCGTACTCCTTGTCCGCCATCAGTTCGACATCAAAGACCAAGTCCTTCATGCCCGCAAGCTGCGACGACGAGTACGACACATCCAGATCAAACCGCTCTTCCAATCCCCCAGTCACCACAAAGTTCACCACGCGAGGCACGATCTCCCACGACCGATCCACCTTCGCCCCGCCGGGCTCCGAGTACCCTCCCGGCTCAACAATGTACACGCGCCCCCGGATCGAAAAACCCCAAGGGTTCTTCACCACAAGCTGATGCTTGTGCACCCCTGTCGTTGCATCCAAACGATCCGGAGTCACGCGTAGATTCCCGAGGAACCGCACCAGCTCCGGATTCACCCCCGTCACAATCACAGGCGTCCGCGTCACCTCGATCCGATGCCTCGGAAGACTCAGCTCCGTTTCGTGCGCCAGCCCCACAATCTCCTCGTTACCAAACAAGTCCACCACGCGCACCGCGCCCATACTCAGCGGCAGCTCCACCATCGCGCGTTCCATCGTCGGCTCATCAAGCCAAAGAATCAGCGCCCCGTCCTTCACCCCATCCGCGAGCTCATCATCCATCGCATCAAGATCCTGCCGCGCCGAGCACAGCAGCATCCGCACCCCAGGCTCAAGATCAATCTCCTCGATCGCGCCGCGCCCACCAAGCTGATCCACAAGCGTCCGCCAAACCAGCAGCTCCGGAGCAGGCATCACCCGCCCGCGCTGACCCGCCTCGACGATCCAGGGATCACTCAGCACAATCTGTGTGTTCCGTTCATCGCCGCCCGCGAGCTTGCTCGCCCACCACGAACTGATCGCGCGACGACCCAACCAGCCCACTCGAGACCAGACCGATTCACTCGAACCATCCGAGTCATACCCACGATGCACCACACTCAGGTGCCCCGCCCCCTGCTCGTCGCGGACCTGCGCCCACTGCTCGATCATGTCCGACATCGCATCATCAGGGAAGCTCGAATCATCACCAACCAGCAGCCGGATCGTATCGTTCATTACCCCCGCTTCAAACGGACGATCCATCGCCCAAGGGACGCCGATCACCGCGCCAGGCACGTACGGATCCATCAGATCACGCACACCCTCCGCTTCCGTAGACAGCACATCCCCCGCGTCCTCGTTGGGCGCGATCCCCAGTCGCCACTCCGTCACCTGCTGACCGTACCGGTCCAGCAGCTGCCCGATCATCGGCATCGCAATCGGTTCATGCTCCAAGAGCAGCCCAAAGATCGCGTCGTGATCGATCGCCGCCTGATCAGCGAGCTCCATCGGGACCTCCGCCATCGTCAGACTCACATCAACCCCCATCGCCACCGAGCGATCAATCGCATTCAGCAGCGTCGAACCCTTCACAAGATCCTCGTTCATGGACTCCGCATCGACCGCACGCATCTCCAGATGCTTGACCCCGCTCGTAAAGACCAGGTCGGGGAGCGTCGTCAGCAGCCGTTCATCAAGACTCGTCGAGCGGAGCCCGAACATCGAATCCTCCGGAATCAGCCGCTCCGTCCCGTACCCCCCAACGAGCTCCCCGCCATCCCGCTGAGGCTGCCAAAGAAAGTCCAGCTCCTTGCGCCCGACGAGCCCCGCGCCGGAGTACACATCAAAGACCGCGTGGTACCACCCGAACTTGGGAAGCGCCGGAGACCACGATTCGTTGAGCCCATTGCCGCGCCCGCCGTCTTTCTCATCAACCACCTCCCCCGACGCATCAAACACGCGGATCGATGAACGCAGATCATCCCCCGTCAGATCCCGCACCGTCATCTCAAGCGCCGGCGGAACCTCACCCGAAACAATGTTCCCAGGAGTCCCCGTCGTCAATCCGATCATCGGGACCTGCGCCACCACCACATCATCAAACCACGCCCCGCCGTCATAATCCTGCGCCCACACCGTGAACGGCTTCACCCTCCGCGCCCTGGGCTGCTGCTCAGGTTGCAACAACTGTAGCTCGATCCGCACAAACGCCGCGTCCGGCTCTGTCCCCTCGATAAACAACGACAGCAGCTCCCACTCGCCGCGTGTGCTCACCAAACGCGTCGAAACCTCCGCCTCTTCAATCTCATTACCCGCACGATCGATCAGCACCGCGACCATCCGCGCCCGCGCGTGCGCCAGCCCATCGGTCCGCACGCGCGCGCTGATCAGATAATCCGCATTAGGAAACACCGTCAGCTCGCCGTGCCGCAGAATCAGACTCGTCGATCCACCATCAGTCGGCAGATGCACCGTCCCCTCCCCCGAAAACGCCGGAGACGAATAATCCAGCGCCGCACGATTCCAGATCGGGAACCCCGGACGATCCCGCGGCACATCCGGATCATGCTGCGCACGGATCCACCCCAAAGGCACCGGCAGCGGATTCGTGTACATCTCCTCAAAGTCAAACGCACGGATGATCCGACCCGCATACTCCGGACGCGTGATCGTCCCGCCGTCTTCGATGTCCCTCGTTTGGAATCCACTCGCGGCAGGCGCACTGCACAACACCGCCGCGCCCACGATCCAACGCGACAACGCGGACATCCGCCCGCCACCGGGATTGAAGCTCCGGTTTCCAGCCATCTTCCCCATACATCGGCTCTTTCGCCCCTTCCCATCCATTTCCCCCCCGCGACCCCCCAACCCCGCATCACCCACTACCATGATCCCCAGGAGCCCGTCTATGAGCAGCACACATCCGAACGATCACACCAACAACAACTGGATCCCGCTGGACCCACACAAACCAGCCCACTCCCCGCTCCAAGGCGCGTCCGACTTCCTCCAGACCATCGAAAAACGCCGGACCGTCCGCCATTTTTCAGACGCCCCTGTCCCCAGAGAGGTCATCGAGCAGGTCCTCCTCGCCGCCGGGACCTCCCCCTCCGGCGCCCACAAACAGCCCTGGCGCTTCATCGCCGTCTCCAATAAGGACATCAAGCACAAAATCCGCCTCGCTGTCGAGGAGGTCGAACGCGAGTTCTACGAGGACCGCGCCTCCAACCGCTGGCTCGAGGACCTCGAACCCTTCGAGACCAACCCCGACAAGTCCTACATCGACACCGTCCCCTGGCTCATCATCGTCATGGCGCTCCGCACCACCGACGAAGGCGGACAGGTCTACTACCTCAACGAGTCCGTCGGGATCGCGACCGGACTCCTGCTCACCGCCGCCCACCACGCCGGACTCGCGACCCTCACCCACACCCCCTCCCCAATGAAGTTCCTCCGCGAAGTCCTCGACCGACCCGAGCACGAACGCCCCTACATGATGATCCCGATGGGGTACCCCGCTCAGGACTGCAAAGTCCCCAACATCCAGCGCAAGTCCCTCGACGAGATCAGCGTCTTCATCGAGTAGTCTTCTCAATCCACAACCACCCGCAAAGAAAAAGCCCCGCCTGAATCAAGCGGGGCTTTGTAATCTGAACACTGCAGTCGCTTATTCGAGCGCCGCGGCACCCGAGATGATCTCGGTAAGCTCGGTCGTAATCTGCGTCTGACGCACACGGTTGAACTCGCGCTTGAGCAGTCCGCCCATCTTGCCCGCGTTGTCCGTCGCCGCCTTCATCGCGACCATACGAGCGATGTGCTCGGAAACGACCGCGTCGTTGAAGCACTGGAAGAGCACCGCCTTGACCGCTGCCGGGAGCAGCGAATCGAGCAGCGATTCCGCGTCTGGAGAGAACTCGTACACGTCCTGCATCCCGCTCTCTGCCGCGTCACCCTCGACCTCAGGAGCCGAGAAAGGCAGCAGCTGCATGACCTCAGGACGCTGACGTCCAGCGCTGTAGTACTTCATGTACACCACGCGGACCGCCGAGACCTCGCCATCAATGAACATCTGGATGAACCGATCCGCCAAACGCTCCACGTCCTCAAACGCCGGCTTATCACCGATGTGCGAGTGGTGCGTGAATCCGCTGTAGCCGTTGAACTTCAGAGCGCTCGCGCCCTTCTTCCCAACGATCTCGATCTTGCCGTTGCCCGCTTCCGACGAATCGCGCAGGTGCTTGAGCGCCGTGCGGACAATCGTCCCGTTGTAGGGGCCGCACAACCCGCGATCCGCACTCAGAACAAGCGTCAGCTCGTTCGAATCCGCCGAGGGCTCAGTCAGGAGCGGATGCCCCTCACCAACACCCGCCTCAGCGAGCTGAGCGACCAAACTAAACAACGTATCGGTGTATGGACGAGTCGCAAGCGAGGTCTGCTGCGCTTTGGCAAACTTACTCGTCGCAATCATCTGCATCGTGCGCGTGATGCGCTTGATGTTCCCGACCGCCTTCATCCGCTTCTTGATATCGCGTGCATTACCCATAGGAGTCGATGATAGCCCCGCACACCCTGAGCTTCCGCTCAGAGACACTCACCAAACCCCTGAATTGCTCAAATTTGACCGTTTCAGCACCGCCCCAATGAGCCGATGATCTCAGCCGCCGATCACTCCCCAGAAGCGTGCCGACGAGGACCGCGATCCTCGCCCATCCGATGAGGTCTGTGCTCAGCCCCATCCGCATCCTCAGGGAACGGGAACGCCGTGCTCAAGCCCGTAATCCTCGGCAAGCTCACCTTCACAGGCAACCCCCCCTGGACCGCCCCCCCTTCAACAGACTCAGGTCCCGATGAATCAGCAGCATTCACAGCATCGTTGGCTTCACGCACAGCTCACCTCTCTTCACTTCTCATCCTGAACCGCGTCAAACAAAGACACCGCCCCGGACATCAAAGCATGCCACAAAACCACCAGCCCGCCAGCCAATCTGTTAAGAATCCCCCCCATCTCCAACAATCAAGCCGTCATACGCCAAATCGATCCCCTCCCGCAACGACCGAGTAGTCTCCGCGTGCGCCAGATCGTGCGTCATGTGCACGAACAACGTCCGAGAAGCCCCGATCCGCTCCGCCTCCGCGACCGCTTGCTCAACCGTAAAGTGCGTCGAATGCGGCCTATGCCGAAGCGCATCAAGCACCAGCGTCCGCACCCCACCCTCCGCACCCTCCAAATACGCCCGCGACGATTCGGGAACCTCCACCACATCCGTGCAGTACGCCAATGGAAGCACCCCCGCCGGATCATCAATCTCACCCGCCCGATCCGCCTCAAACCGGAACCCCAGGATCTCCTGCACGCCGTGCATCAACGTCATCGGAGTGATCTTCATCCCAAACAGCTCGATCATCTCTCCCGCCACCAACTCCCTCGGCACCAGATCCGCGATAAACGACTTCTGAATGTTCTTCTCTTTCTCGAAGATGTGCTGGTACACCCGCCGCAGCGACTGATGCGTATGCGCATCGGCCCACACCTCGATCGGCTGCTTCATGATCTCATTAAACCGACGGATCTCATCCAAACCCCACACATGATCCACGTGGTTATGCGTGATCAGAATCGCATCCACACGCGTAATCCCCTCCCGCAAAACCTGCTCACGCAGATCCGGAGACGCATCAATCAGAATCACCCGCTCCTGACCAGTCGAGTCCACAAACTCCACCGTCGCACTCGTCCGCGTCCGCGTGTCCCGAGGATCCGTAGAAGTACACACCCCACAATCACACGCAATAATCGGCACCCCCGCCGAAGTCCCAGTACCCAAGAAACGAATCCGCATCCCCAACGATAGACCGGCAGCTACAAATACACCTTCCGATTGTAAATCCACCACTCAATCATCATCACCCCCAGCGCTCCCAGCAGCAGCCACACCCACCACTCCTTGAGCCGTTTGATCTCCCCCTCACCGCTCGCGCTCACGACCCGATTCGAGAGACCCACGCTCTCCGATGTCCCCGCGTCAGACTCCGGACCATCGAGCAAGTTCGCGGCATAAAAACGAACGATCTTCCCGTCATCCTCGATATCACTCGCCCCCGCGCTCCCAGTCCACTGCACGCTGTAGACCCCCGTCTCGCGGATCGGGCCGTACACGATCCGCCCGTCAGGAGCCGCGACGATCTCGCTGCTCATCGATCCATCAGGGAGCTTCACGCGGATGTTCCCCGCATCACTGGGAACACGATCCGCAAGCACATAACCAGGAGTGAGCTGCCGAGCGTTCACATCAATATCCGTCCCCACCTGCGTTCCCAGATAATCCACCGCACTCGCTAAGAAAACAACAAAGCTCACATCAAACGGCCAGTTCGAAAACTTCGGATCAAACCCCACCATCACCGCGCGCACATCCCCCGTGCTCATCTCCACAATCGCAGGCCCCTCCGTCGTCTCCGCGAGCGACACCAGCTCCGACCCCTCAGGGATCTCGATCGTCCGCGACTTCCCGATCACCACCGCATCAAGCGTCAGATCGCGCAGCAGCGGATGCGTCCGCCTCCAGTTAATAATCTGCGTGCCCGGCCCTTCCCCCTTGTCCACCACCCCGCCGGGACCGGTGTACACATCACCCACGATCAAGTACCGTCCCGGATCAAAGACCACCCCGCCCTCGCCCCCTTCAGGAAGTGTGCCGTCGAACACAAACAGATCAATCGCGCTCGTCTCCCCATCCTCGCGCATCTGCTCGTACTCGCTCGGAGTGATCACCAACAGATCCGAGATCGACAACCCCCGCAGCGCCTCGCGCAGGAACAACGACCCCGTCGTCACCAGCGCAACCGACGCCTGCTTCGCCGGAGGCACAATCAGCGTCCCGCGATTGTCAGTGTTGAGTACATCCAGATTGCCCTCCCCAAACCCAGTCGTCAGTCGAACACCAACCACCACCCCATTGGGTTCATCAAGCTCAAACACCACCCCCCCAGTGCTCGCTTCACGCTCACCAGTCTGCGAGTTGACCTGTGCACCTTCCAGCTTCACCGCACGCACCGAAACCACGGCTCCCCCAACCAACAACTCCGCATCAATCGAGCGCGGATTCGGATCCGTCGACTGCACCCCCACAAACACACTCAGCTTGCGAGGATCTTCGTAGTCCCGCTCGGCGCGCAGAGCCGTGAGCCCGACATTGACCGACCCCGCACTCCCGATCGCGTGGTACTCAAAGCTCGGAGCCCCCCCAAAATCCCCCGCTTGTTCTTGCGAGTCCGCGCGCACGACATCGAGATCAGTAATCCGCCCATCACTGAACAGATGGAAGAAGTACGCATCCCCGCCCTTGATCCCCTCGATCTCGACCGGATCAGTCCCCTCACCGCTGGGACCCGTATCAATAAACACGCGATTCGGACGCTGCGACTGCGCGAGACGATACGCCTCCTCAATAGAGCTCGGCCCATCCGTCTGCACAATCCCGTTGATCGCGTTGATCAGCGTCTGCTTGTCCGATGTAAACTGCGAAACAATCTCCGCGCTGCGATCAAACGCGATCACCATCGCCTCGTCCGCCTTGTCCGATTCCTCAAACAACGAAGGCGACGCGAGCCCCTCCACCAAACCGATCGCCCGCTGCTTCGCGACTTCCAACCGCGTCCGATCCCCAGCCGCGTCCCCATCCCCATCAACCGCACGCATCGAAGCGCTGCGATCAATCAACAGCACCAGCTTGCGTCCCGCCGAAGCGCTCGCCGTCGAGCGAGGCTGCGCCAGCGCCAGCAGAATCAACCCCAGAATAATCAGCTGCAAGAACAGCAACAGATTCCGCCGCAACCTCTGAAACGGCGCGTTCGCTTGCAGGTCCTGGATCGCCTTCTTCCAAAGCAGCGTCGAAGACACCTCCCGAGGAACCCTCCGCAGCTTCAAAAAATACAAGATCACCAACGAAGGGATCGCGATCGCCCCCACCAAAGCCGCAAGCATCGGGGTTGCCCAAGTCATACCACGCCTCCAGTCAAACTAAGCCAACTGAATATGACCCCAGATATAGAAATCAATCCGGAGTTACCACTCAACCACATAAATATCAACACACTTGTTTGCTGACTGTTAGTTCGACCATGTGAATGAGTTTTAAATTGACCATGCAGCCTTGATCCCGCAGTCACCGCAATACAACTAACAAAAACAACTATCAGTATTCCAAGTATCTCATCAAGAATGTCGCCATTTGTCACAGGCCCTGCTACACCATCCACCCAAGATTCAATCGTTTTGTATGCTAAGAAAACAGAGATCAACCCAGGAACACCACAGAGTAATACCAACTGGATATCTGGGAAGATTGAGAATCCGCGCACAGACTTACCTAACTGATGTTGGGTAGAACCATGGCTCACCGCAGCAACCCCCGCTTCCGCAGGTAATCCACCAGCAGCGTATCGATCGGCGTGTCCGACTGGATCGTCAATCCCGTGATCTCTCGCCGTGCGCAGAAGTCCCGCAAACCCTGACAGTACGCCGACAAGTTCTCCTTGTACTTCTTGAGCAGCGGCGCCGAGATCGTCACCTCCGCCATGTCCCCATCCTCCACATCGCGCAGCTGCAGATCCCCCGCGATGTCAGGCTCCACCTCCTGCGGAGACAACACCTGAATCGCAAACACATCGTACCCACGCCCCACCAACAGCCGCAGACCAGTCTCGTACCCCTCCTTCATAAAGAAGTCACTCAGCACGATCATCACACCCTTGCCTCTACTAGACATCGCGATCCGCTTGCACGCCTGTCCAAAGTCCGTCCCGCCCTCTGGAGTGATTGAGCACAAAAACCGCGCCAGGTCATGCGTTCTTCTTCGTCCACGCAGATCGCGGATATTACCCGCGATCGATTGCTCCCCTCCAGCAATCACCAGCTCATCGCGCATCCCCACCGCCGTGACCGCGACGCGGTTGAGGTTCAGCAATCCGATGTACCCCAGCGCCATCGCGACCTGCTGCATGTAGTAGAACTTATTGGGTTCGCCACAATCCGCGCTCGCGCTCGCATCAATCACAATGTGCAGCGACAGATCCTCCTCCTCCATGAACAGCTTCATGAAGAACCGATCCAAGCGAGCATAAATATTCCAGTCGATGTGCCGCAGGTCATCCCCCGTCGCGTATGGACGATGATCCGCGAACTCGACACTCTCGCCGCGTTTCTTGGACCGCCGCTCGCCCTTGAGCTTGCCCGCAAAGATCTTCCGCGACGACACATCCAGATGCGAGATCTTCCCGATCAGCTCAGAAGACAGCAGCTCATCAATCGTCGCAGGCCGAGTTGGATTCTCCGATCGCAGCATCAGTCTTCAATCTCCCGGATCACATCATCGATCGCTTTATCAATCTTCGTCTCACTCGACCGCGCCCGCCGCGTGTAGGTCTCATCCGCACCGATACCCTCGGCGCTGATGACCTCGCGATAACAACCAGACATACTCGAGACCAATCCCACAAGCACACTCACAAGAACAACCCCTCGAATACCCTGTTTCATCGAACTCTTCATTGGTCACCCTCCGCATCCCATCGCACAAACACCGTCCCCTCGCCCCCAAGCTTCGGGACCGTCACGAACCCCGTCTCGAGCGGATCATCAATCACCACGCGGAACACAAACCCATCATCCCACCCATCCCGCAGCGCATCCTTCCCGACACCCTCCCCGCGAAGCGAGAGCAATCCGCTCATACCAGCACCACTCCCACCTTCTGCCATCATCGCGTACTGCACACTCATCCAGTCCTCATCACGCGAGCTATACACCACAGGCCCGATCACAAACTCCGACAAGCTCCCGTCCTGCTCCGAAACACACAGATGCGTGCTCCACCCATACCCCCGCTGCTCCGCGACCATCGACCGCGCCCGCTCCATCGAATCCGCATCCCTCGCCTTCCCCACGACCCAGGTCTCGCCGGGACCGCGCGAGCGTTCCCCCCCACCGATCGCGCAGCCGCTCATCAGCAACCCACACGCAACCAGACTGAACGCTTCTCGGCTCATGAACCCACCATCGCCGTCGGCTGTGTCGGAGTCAGCTTCAGTATCTCGCGCACCACATCGTCCGAGCTCACGCGATCCGCCTCCGCTTCAAAGTTCATCAGCACACGATGCCGCAGACAAGGCATCGCCACATCCTGGATGTCCTGGTAGCTCACATGGAACCGACCATCCACCAGCGCGCGGACCTTGCCCGCCAGAATCAACGCCTGCGCCCCGCGAGGACTCACCCCGCAGCGCACATACCGATTCGTTGGACCATTGGGACCACCCGCCGCCGTATCAGTCTCCGGATGCGTCGCCAGCACCAACCGCGCCGCGTACTGCTTCACATGCGGCGCGACGACCACCTGACGCACAAGCTCCTGATACTCGAGGATCGCCTTCCCATCGAGCACCTTGCCCGCGACCGGATTCTCCGCGCCCGTCGTCCGATCGATGATCTCCATCAGATCCTCAAGCCCCGCGTACCCCACATCGACCTTGAGCAAGAACCGGTCCATCTGCGCTTCAGGAAGCGGATACGTCCCCTCCTGCTCGATCGGGTTCTGCGTCGCAAGCACCAAGAACGGCTCATTGAGCTCGTACGTCTCACCCGCCACCGTCACCGAATGCTCCTGCATCGCTTCAAGCAGCGCCGATTGTGTTTTCGGCGTCGCACGATTGATCTCGTCCGCGAGCACCACCTGCGCAAAGATCGGCCCCTGCTGAAACTCAAAGCTCCGATGACCCGTATCCGGATTCTCCGAAACAATGTTCGTCCCGATCACATCCGCAGGCATCAAGTCCGGCGTGAACTGAATCCGACTAAACGGCAAGTGCAACGTCGTCGCAAGCGTCCGCACAAGCAGCGTCTTCCCAAGACCAGGCACACCCTCAAGCAGCACATTGCCCCCCGCAAACAACGCCACCAGCACCGCATCGACCACCGCCTGCTGACCCACCATCACCTTGCCGATCTCATTCCGCAGCTGCGAAAAACTCGCTCGGAACTGCTCGCACTGCGCCTTGACCTCAGCCGGTGTCTCCAGATGCTCGTTCATGCTCATATCAAACTCCTCGCCGAACCCTCGGCGTTGGTATCTTCACTCTATCAACTATTCCTGCCCGTCATACTCATCCCGCGCCCGCTTCTTCGCCGCCCGCAGCGCACTGAGCGCATCCATCGTCTCGTCTTCCTTCGATTCGACCTTCTTGGGTTTACCGATCGAGGGTCCACCAGTTTCTTCTTGTCCAGACAACGCCACCGGACCATCCTGGATCTGCACCGTCTGATCCACCTCAAACTTCCGCGATGACCGTTTGCGATCATCCCCCGTGCGCGATTCGGTCCGCACCCGCGCCGCACGCATCGCCGCCGTCGCGTCCATCGAGCGATCCGATTCCTTGTGCGCCCCGCGCCGCACAAACGCCGCGATCGCGCGAGGATCGATCCGCACCCGCCGAACCGCGACATCGAGCAAGAAAATCGCGATCCCCACAATCGCCACCACCATCCAGATCGGGGTCAGCGCCACAGGCATCGTCAGCCCCTCACGCGACCACAAATCCGACCCCGACGGATCACTCGCATCGAGCATCCGACCGCCAGTAATCGACGCGACCTGTCTCAGCAAAGGCAGATTCGTTTTCAGCGACTTGTACTCATCCGCAAACGGACGGATCACCGCCGCCTGCGCACTGCCCTCAAGCACGCGCCCCTCCTCACCCTCTGCTTGAGATGCAGCACGGTACTGCATATTCACCACATACGAACCAGGCTTCGATGAATCAAAATCCCCCTCATAGCGACCAGGCCCAACCTGACGCAGATCAACAATCTCTCCCACCCCATCAGGAGTCGAAGCACGCGCCCTGAAGTTCGCAAAGTCCATCCGCTCCCCGCTGGGATCAAACGCTTCGACCACCACGCGCGTCCGCTCGCCCGTGTTCTCCGTCGTCACGCGCAGCGTCGATTCGCCGCCCGGACGCATCGCCCACCGCACATGCTGCTCCCAGAACTGGTTAAAACCGCTCCACCCAACCCACGACGGCGCCCACCGCGACGACACATCACTCGTAAACGTCACCACCTTGCCCAATCCATACTGCCACTGCGCCGCGATCGGATCCTCTTCCTTCCCGCGAAGCGTCACCAATGACAACCCCTCACGCTCCGCCGCGACCACATACCCCTGAATCGCAGGCACCGCATTGATCCCACGCATCGTCTCCGTCGGAACCCCAGTCCGCGAAGGACTGAACCCTTCACCCTCCCAGATCAACGCCCTGCGGATCGTCTGCGCCTCCTTAATAAAGATCTGAGGCAGCGTCTCCAGCGCATTGTTTCCCACATGGTAATACGTCCCCCCAGTCATCCGCGCCATCGTCCGAAGCGTGTTCGTGTCCCCCGCCGAGTGCGGATTCACACCCACCGCAGAGATCGTGATCCCCGACTGCTTGAACTGACGAAGCAACCCACGCGACAACGACGGATCACCATCGCTGATCACAATGCAGTGCTTCTGCCCCGCCTGCGCCTGCTGCAACCCCGCGAGCGCCAGCTGCAACGACGGATCAAAGCTCGGCATATCCCCGAACTGCAGATTGTTAATCGCCTGCCGAACCGCCGAGCGATCACCAACCGGAGCCATCGGATACACCCAGTCCGTCCCCCCGATCCCCTGATACTCGACAATCCCGATCAGGTCCAACCGTGACAACGCATCCGCCGCCGCGTTGGCAACCTGCTTTCCATAAAACACCCCCTTGGGAATCTCAACAGAGTGCACAATCAGCGCCAGCGCCCCGCGAGGCATCTGCCGCTTCTGTGGAGGATCAAGCCGAATCGGGAGCGCATCCGCGAGCGGCGATCCGATCCACCCCCCCGCGCCAAACGACTCGGGACCACCGATCATCACGATCCCGCCCCCCGTATCGTGCACGTACTGGCGCATCATCTCCTGCTGCGTCTCCGCGAACGAATACGCCGACTGATTGATCATCACCACCGCTTCATACGACGCCAGCTCGGGAAGACTCCCCGGAAACTCCGCCGCCGTGATCCGTTTGGTCTCCAGCTCCGCCGCGTGCAGCGCATCCTCGATCCGCGCCGCCTCGCGCGGATCCTCCGCGACCACCAGCACCAACCCCTCGCTGCCCACAAACGTGATCACCGAGCCGTTGTTGTTCTGGCGCAGCGAGTCCCCGATCGTCGTCCCCGTCGTCCCGTCCGCATTGAGCGCCGCCAAAGGCTCAAACACCGCGTCATACAGCTGAGGCCCCGGCTGATTCACCGCGATCGGAACACGGATCACATTCCGACCCTTCTTCAGCTCCGCGTAATACCCAAGCTCATCAGGAGCCGGATCCAAATCAATCGGAGTCCCGCCCCTCGAGACCATCAATCGACCCACCGCCGGAGTCGTGCTCGTCAAAACAACCTTGAGCGCGATCGTCTCACCCACGCGCGTGTTCGCCGGCGCCTGCACCCCCTCGACCATGATCTCCTCAGCGTACTCAAACTCCACCGGGAGCACATCGATCGGGATCCCCGCCGCCTTCGCCTGCTGCGCCGCTTGGAACAGCGACCCCTCCGTCTCGTTCGCGTCCGTCACCAGCACGATCCGCGCCGCCGCGTCCGTCGCGGAGTTCGCGATCGCCTGATTGACCGCCGACGCAAGATTCGTCGCCTCCGTATCCCCAATAAACTGGCGCTCGATCCCGCGTACAAACTTGCTCGGAGACGCCTGCACGATCGAATCCCGCGCCGCCGTGATCACCCCAAGCTTGTCATCCGGCTGCCTCGACCCCTCCTGCGCCAGCTCCACAAACGTGTCCACCCTCGGCTGCACACTCGACGGAATCGAACGCGACACATCATTAATCACCGTCACCCCGACCGCCGTCGCCTCATCCCGATACGACGGACGCGCCAGCGCCGAGATCACCAGCACCAACGCAATCACCCGAATCACCAGCGCCGCGATCTTCGAAGACTTCCCGAGCCCCGCCAAACTCTTGCGCGCCAGAAAGATCGTCAGAGGCACACACACCGCAAGCAGCACCAGCATCATCGGCTGATCAAACTGAATCGGTCCCAGCTCAAGCGATCCCAAAGTCTGCATCATCGCTGCCCCCCCGCGACCACGCCGCCCCCATCAAACCGAACCTTCTGGATCCGATTGTTCCCCGAATCCAGGATCACCAGCTCCCCACCAACCACCGCGCTCGTCCAAGGCGTCGCCAGCTCCCCATCCCCGCGCCCCCCAAACCCATACACCTCAAGCGTCTTCCCGCTCGCCAGATCCATCAGCCGAACACAGTTCCCACCAAACTCACTCACCAGCGCCGTCCCATCCCCCAGCACACGCACCCCGTACGGAAACTTCATCGGCGCAAAGTCCGGATCATGATCCGATTCGTACCACGCGATCAACCCCCCATCCAATCCCACGCGCCCGACACGATGATGCGCCGCATCCACCACCACCAGCTCCTCCACCCCATCGTTCATCCACAGCCCAATCGACTGAGGACGCGACAACGCCACCTCCCCATCGGAACCATCCACCGTCTCCGACGCCGTCCCAATCTGACCATTCCACACAAGCTCCACCCCATCACCGCCACCATCTCCATCTTCATCCCGCTCAACCCGATACCGCGAGACCCGATCGTTCCCGCCGTACTCGCTGATCATCAGCTCATACACCCCATCCTCATCGGCGCGCACGATCACATCCGTCGGATAGATAAACTCCCCCTCCCCCTCGCCGTACACCCCAAACTCGAAGTCCGGCCCAAACCCAGAACTGCTCCCATCCAAAGGCAATCCATACATCAGCACCCGATGCTCATGCGTATCCGCGACATACGCCGCGAGCTGATCCTTCTCAAACAGATGCACCCCCACCGACACCCCTGTCGGCATCCCGCGATCAAAGATCGGCATCAACACCTCACCAACCTGCCCCCCAGTCGCCAAGTCAATCGTCTGCATCCGCGCCGTCTTATCGATCACCACTGCAAACGCTCGCCCATCGTCGTCAGTAAACACATCCATCGCCCGCGGATACACAAACTGCCCCGGATGCGTCCCCGTCTCCCCAAGCACCACTGGATCCACCAATCGCCCCGATGCATCCGTTGTTGATTGCTCATCACATCCACCCACAACCATCGCCAATGTAAGTAACGCCAATCCCCCAACGAGTTGTCCAAAACGAATCAACATCATGCAATACCCATCATAGTGGGTTCTAGTGCTCCGCGTGCCTGCGGTTGCCCCTTCCGATCAGCCCCCCACCGATGATCGAAACCACCAGCGCCACCCCCATCAGGTTCAGCAGCGCCGCCGACAACCGCTCAAGCCGCGCATAGTGCAGGTCCGCGAGCAATCCCTGCGACAACGTCGAGACCCCCGCGCGCGTAATCATCACGCTCGCCTCGATCTCATGCACCGCCAGCAACCCGCACAGCACCCCCGCCCCCATACTCCCCATCACGCACCCCTTGCCGTGCGCCCTCCACCACTCCGCAGCCCCGCCCCCCATCGACCAGCGCTGCGCCATCAGCTCCGCGCGCTCGCGCCCCGCAAGCACCGCCCCCACCACCGCGCTCACCACAAGCACCCGCGCCAGCAGCCCCACCACCTCACCCAACCCATCACTCATCCACCCAACCCCCGCAACCGACGCCCCCACCAATACCCCAGGCACCAGCCCCGTCGCCAGCGCGCCAAACACCCCCAACACCCCAACCCCGCGCACCCACTTTCGATAGTCCCCAAGCAAGCACGCGACCCCCATCGCATGCAGCGCCCCGATCACCCCAACAACACACCCGATCCACACCGAATGCGCGATCGCATCCCCGCGCTCGCTCCAGAACAACCCCATCACGCGCCAATCATCGATCGACACCGCCAGCACCACCATCGGGACCACCACCCCGCACGACCACACCACCGACGCAAACACCCACCCCCGCCGATTGCCCCACCGATTACCCCGCCGACCACTCCGCTCATCCTCGCGCTCCACTCCCGTCCCCACCACCATCCGCCCCTTCGTCAGCACCCGCGTCACCCACCACGCGCCGACCACCCCCACCAACACCATCGGCGACCCCAGCACCCACACCACCCCCCACTCATCCGCTCCGCGCTCCGAGAGCGCCCGCCACACCACGATCGACCACGTCTCCAGCTGCGCCAGATGCAAAGGCACCCCGCTCCCGAGCATGATCAGTCCCGTCAATCCCCACGCCCGCAGCAGCGCCCCGCGATGCAACCCCACCCACACCCGCGCCCGCGCCATCACCCCCGCAGGCTCCAGATCCATCATGTCCCGATGCACCCCGCGCTCACCGCCGCTCCCACCGATCACCACCGCCGCGATCACCGACCCCCACAGCGCCATCCCGAGCACACCGATCGCATACCCCGCCCAGATCGTCACCCATCGCCGCCCTTCGCCGCTCGTCGCATACCCAATCAACCATCCCCCCACCAACGTATCAGGCGCCCGCGCCAGATTCATCGCGCCATAAATCGCATAGCTCGGCATCCACAAAGGCACAAGCCCCACCGCCCACACCCACGCGCGCCTCCGCCCCATCAGCACCCGCCCCAGCCCGATCCCCAGCACCACAGACAACACCCCGATCCCCCCCGCGATCCCGATCGTCCGCACAAGCAACCCCACCCCATGTTTGCCCATCAACCCAAACCCCTCCCCGATCGAGTCCAGATCAACCCACCCCACCGCCCCAAGCACCACCGTCCCCACCACCAACACCATCAGCGCCACCACCCCCCCAACAACCCCCAACATCCCAGCACCGACCTGTCCGCTCGAGTTCCGCATCGGCGCAGTCTACCCCCACACGATCAAACAAGATCAAACCACAATCACGAAAGTTCACACCAACTCCACTTTGCGGATAGAATCTTTACACCGCACAGGGCTCGTGGGGTTCACAAGCCCTGCCGCTGATCAACATCAACATACGGATGAACACAACATGATCGATATCCGCAAACTCAAAGAACTCGTCAAACTCATGGTCGAAAATGAACTCTCCGAGCTCGACCTCCGCGACCAATCCGAAACTGTTACCATCAAACGAGGCAACGACAACGAGCCCGTCGTCTACCACGCCCCCGCCGCCGCTCCAGCCGCCGCAGCACCAGCAGCAGCCCCCGCTGCAGCCGCGCCCGCTGCTGAAGCCAGCGCCCCAGACGCCGACGCCGGACTCATCGCTATCGAATCCCCGATGGTCGGAACCTTCTATACCAAACCAAACCCAGAGTCCCCCGTCTTCGTCAACATCGGAGACCAGGTCGGACCAGACTCCGTCGTCTGCCTCGTCGAAGCGATGAAAGTCTTCAACGAAATCAAAGCCGAAAAATCAGGCACCATCGCCAAGATGTGCGTGAGCGACGGCGACGCCGTCGAGTTCGGACAACCACTCTACATGATCAAACCAAACTAACCCGTACTCCAACCCCACTCCAATACCTCAACCAAACCCGATCCTGCAGACCACACCGAGATCCACCCCATGTTCCAACGCGTCCTGATCGCAAACCGAGGCGAGATCGCCCTCCGCATCATGCGGGCCTGCAAAGAACTCGACATCGAAACCGTCTGCGTCTACTCCACCGCCGACAAAGACGCCCCCTACCTCAAGCACGCCGATGAAACCATCTGCATCGGACCAGGACCCGCCAAAGACTCCTACCTCAACATCTCCCGCATCATCTCCGCCGCAGAGCTCGCCGACGTCGACGCCATCCATCCCGGATACGGCTTCCTCTCCGAACGCGCCGACTTCTCCGAAATCTGCCGCGAATGCAAAATCGAGTTCATCGGACCATCCCCAGAAGCCATGTCCAAGCTCGGTGACAAGGTCGAAGCCAAACGCTACGCCCGCGCCGCCAAGGTCCCCGTCTTCCCAGGAACCGAAGGCGAGATCGAAGAACTCGAAGAAGCCGTCGAAGTCGCCGCTCAAATCGGATACCCCGTCATCATCAAAGCCTCCGCCGGAGGTGGTGGTCGAGGCATGCGCATCTGCCGCAACGAAGCCTCGCTCCGCACCAACGTCGCCAAAGCACAGCAAGAAGCACTCGCCGCATTCGGAAACGGCGGAGTCTTCGTCGAAAAATTCCTCGAACTCGCACGACACGTCGAAGTCCAGTGCATCGGTGACAAGCACGGCAACGCGATCCACCTCTGGGAACGCGACTGCTCCATGCAGCGCCGACACCAGAAAATCATCGAAGAAGCCCCAGGCCCATTGATCGAACGCAAGAAGATCGAGAAGGTCTGCGAAGCCGCCGCCAAGCTCATCAAGTCCGCCGACTACTCAGGCGCCGCGACCGTCGAGTTCCTCATGGACGACGACCAGAACTTCTACATGCTCGAGGTCAACACCCGAGTCCAGGTCGAGCACCCCATCACCGAGATGATTACCGGAGTGGACATCGTCAAGACCTCCATCCAGGTCGCCGCGGGAGAGAAACTCCCCTACAAGCAAAAAGACATCCAAGTCCAAGGCCACGCCATCGAGTGCCGCATCAACGCCGAGGACCACACCAAAGACTTCCGCCCAAGCGCCGGACTCATCGAGACCTACCGCGCCCCAGGAGGACTCGGAGTCCGCATCGACACCCACGTCTCCGCCGGATACCGCGTCCCACCAAACTACGACTCCATGATCGGCAAACTCATCGTCCACGCCGAGACCCGCGAAGCCGCCATCAAACGCGCCCTCCGCGCCCTCAACGAATACGAAGTCGGACCCATCAACACCACCATCCCCCTCCACGCCCAGCTCATGCAGAACTCAGACTTCCGCAAAGGCGGCGTAGACATCCACTACCTCGAGCGACTGCTCAAAGACTAAATAATTCAATCACTATAACGAAGTGGTTCATTTACAGACGATGCCTGCATCGGAAGTATCCCCACGCGCTCCCCCGACTCATCCTCGATCACAAAGACCGCCTCCCCGTCCACCGCATCAAACCCACCGATCCGCAGCGGCGCATCCCCTGCCCCCACACCCATCTCCGAAGCCCCCGCCTCACGCGGCCCAGAATACGTCAACAACGACACCATCAGCCCCGCCGACAGCACCATCGTGCAAAACCGCCAAAACTTCACCTGCTCGCCCTGCTCAATACGCTCGCTCGCCTCGTGCATCGCGAATCCTCCTAGTGCCTTGAAACAACCGATATCGACCCGAAACACAGGACAATTCATTCATTAAGAGCAACTCGCTCAATGTCTCCTTCCAATAAAAAAGCCGGGAGTGAACCCGGCTGTGTGATTCATTAAACTCCACTTTTATCAGCTCAACGACGACGACCTGCCAAGAGACCGCCAAACCCAATTACTGCCAATGCACTCGGAGTGGGTACCACAGGCGCAAAGGTCGCCAGATCAACAAACTCACCGCTCGCCAAAGTGATCCGAGCTGTACCACTCATATCAAAGTCCAGAGCATCAGTCCGGATCATGAACTCCCTGGTCCCGGACGGATATTGAATAGCTGGATCATCAAAGGCAAACTCAACAATGTCCGCATCGAGTGATCTTGAAGCCGTAGTCGGAGCATGACTGCCGAGCAAATCCGTTCTGTACGCAACACCAACTGAGAACTCCGAATACCCGTCAATCGTCACCGACACAACCTCGCCAGCGTAATCCTCATCAGCACGCACTCTCCAGTACAGATCAATCTCACCGGTGTCATGCCGGGTCACTGCTGAATATCCAAATGAGCCCTCAAACAAAGTCCCCCCGTCCCCCATTACTGTGAATGGTGTAAAGAAACTAGGCCCTGATCCAATCAGCGAAAAATCATCGAGGATCCTGACCCCTTCAACCGCTACGCTCTGCCCCGCATCCAACTCCGTGATCGACGCAGAAGAAGCCGAAACCATCAACACAACGCCAACCACACCAATCGATTCAATAATCTTCATTGTGTCCCTTCCTGAAATATGTATTATGTCCCGTGTTATGTACGCCATATTCATAACACCTGATCCACGAGAAACACACAGCTCTTTAGCCATCCAATCCCGCAATCAAACCAATATCAAAAAAACAAGTGCCCCTCCGTCGAGGGGCACTTGTTTTTGCTTTTTACGGCAAGAGAGAGAAAGAGAGAAATCAACCCAAACAGGCCTTCCAGCCCATCCTGTCGCGTGTTTTTCGTCAGTCGTTTGCCTGACATTGAGAAAGTACATCAGGACCGAGAAGATGCCAGTTCATTGCACACTTTTTTTATCACACCATCCAAACTTCCTCTAAAAACGCCCGAATTCAGCCAAAAATCAGCTTCCCACCCATTCAAAAAATATCCGCCCCAAACCAGAGCAAGGCATACAATTCCCGAGCCACGTACAAACAACACTCCACACACCGGCGCACACAGCCCAACGGAGAACCCAGCATGACCACCGCGACCGCATCCGACCTCGCCATCAACGGCGGCACCCCAGTCTTCGAATCAAACGTCCCATTCATGGCCGTAGGAC
Source organism: Phycisphaerales bacterium (assembly GCA_965250055.1). GTDB lineage: Bacteria > Planctomycetota > Phycisphaerae > Phycisphaerales > UBA1924 > UBA1924. The sequence goes on from OZ252285.1 coordinate 2,038,813, forward strand.
TCACCAAAAAAGACATCGCCGCCGCCAACGAAGTCCTCGAATCAGGGATGCTCCGCGCCGCATCCAAATGCGCCGCACTCGAAGAACAGTTCGCCGCAAAGTCAGACGCCAAAATCGGTCTCACCTGCTCCAACGGCACCACCGCACTCCAACTCGCCTACGGCGCACTCCTTGAGCGAGGCGACGAAGTCATCGCCCCAGCATGGACCTACATCGCCACCGTCTCCATGCTCGTCGCCGCAGGCGCCAAGGTCGTCTTCTGCGACTGCCTCGAAGACTCGTACCAAGCCGACCCAGCCGATATCGAAAAGAAGATCACCCCAAACACCAAAGCGATCGCCGTCACCCACCTCTACGGCATCCCAGTCAACATCGACGCGATCCAAGCAATCGCCGACAAGTACAATCTCAAAGTCATCTACGACTCCGCACAAGCACACCTCGCCGAGTACAACAACAAAGGCATCGGCGCGTTCGGAGACGCATGCACCTACTCCTTCTATGCAACCAAAAACCTCGGCACAGGTGAAGGTGGCATGGTCACCGTCAACGACGAAGAACTCGCCACCACAATCAGCGCCCTCCGCTCCCACGGCGAAACCGACAAGTACCTCCACACCTCCATCGGTTTCAACTACCGCATGAACGACATCACCGGCGCGATCGGTCTGAGCAAGCTCGAAACCCTCGGCGCCGAAACCGACCGCCGCCGCGCCGTCGCCAACCTCTACCACTCCCGCATCGACAACATCCAAGGCGTCGATCGCCCAGTCCCAACCCCAAACTCAAACCCAGCGTGGCACCTCTACACCTGCCGCGTCGATCTCGACGCACTCACCTGCACGAGAGACGAGTTCTGTGCTGCGTTGAACAAAGAAGGCGTCCCAACCGCCGTCCACTACCCCAAGCCGCTGACGCAACAACCCGCGTTCGACGATCTCGCAAACCAAGAGTCCGGAGTCCCAGTCTCCGTCAAACTCGCGAGCACCGTCTTCTGCATCCCCATCCACCAGAACCTCACCGACGAACAAGCCAACGGCGTCTGCGACGCCATCGCCAAAGTCGCCGACGCGTTCGCCAAGTAAATCGTCCTCACCTCCGACGACGAGCAGCAACCAACCCACCAACCGCAAACACCCCAAACACTCCGGGCGCCGGCACCGTTGCGCCAACCCAGTCCAGCACCGCGTCCTCATACAACTTCGCCGAGATCGCCATGTTCCCATACATCCCGAAGTTCGTCCCGAGCCCGTTCGTCGTCCCCCACGACTGAACACTCGCGAGTCTCCACACGCCATCGGTATCCTCCACCCAGTACGCGCCCCCGCTGTCGCCCTGCCCCGGGAAAAACTCCTGCGCCAAAGGCGCCGCAGACCCGATCCGATTCAACCCCGGAGTCGTTGGCCCATCAAAGTCAATCACCAACCCATTGCTCGAAAGCTCAAAGCCAGGCAAAAAAGAGGACAACTGATCCGCCGTCGTATCAATCGTGTTGAGTCCAGCATGCAGCGTCCCGAGCGTTCCTGGAACCTGCCCACCAAAACCGTTCCCAGTCAGCCCCGCGCCCACAAGCATCGCCTGCCGACCAACAACATTCCCGCCCTGATAGATCTCCGCCGGCTCCACCCCCTCAACCATCTCCTCCAGCCGCACCAGCGCCAAGTCATACCCCTCCATGATCCGACTCGTCCCCATCCAAAGCGGATGCTCAAACGACTCCGCCCCCTGATACGTCCGACCACCAATCGTGAACTGAATCTGATCCCCCGTCGTGATCTCCGTCCCGTGCGCCGCCGTCAGCACCCACCCCGGCGCGATCAGCGTCCCCGATCCAAACGCCGAGCCCCCAAAGTTCACCGACCCCGCCGCCTGGAACCTCGACTCCATCGCCAGCTCCGCGTGATACGACAAAGGCACATCATGCCGCGAGATCCCCGCCGCCGCCGACATCCCCATCCCACACACCAACCCCACCAGAACCATCCGACCACACCCAGCGTCTTGCACTTTCCAATCCATCCCATCCTCCAACTCAGTCCACAGCCGCACCGATACCCCGCGAAAACTCCTCCCCAGAGCATCGAGCGATCCATTTAATTTGCATTTCAATCAATATACAAATTAATCAGCCGCAGGGTTTCATCCGCCAGCAAAAAATCTTGCCGATCCCTTCACACACATTTCCTTTGCACGCCCCGAATCCCTCCAGTACATTCTGTTTGGAGGAAACATATATGAACATCATGCGCTCAATCATCGCCCCCCTCACCATTATGCCCGCACTGCTCGCCTCACCCGCGCTCGCCGACATCTACCTCGAGGTCGATTTCGCAAACTCAAGCCCCAACGGCCTCACCGAAGGCAACCTCGCCATCTTCGACGAAACACCCCTCAGCGTCTGGATGTGGGCCGACGAACCAAACACCATCATGATCTCCATGACCATGGAGATCAACGGCCTCTCATTCCAAGGAATCCCAAACACCGGAGGCGACCTCCAGTTCAACGCCCCAGGAACCGCCGACCCAGACAATCACTTCTCCTTCACCCCAGCCGGAGCAGGCGAACTCAATAATCCAAACCAAATCACAGGCATCTCATACGGCAACAACTTCGCCACACTCAACCCACTCCCAACCAGCAGAGAAAACGCCTGGCTCATCTACACAGACTTCACCGGAACCGCACTCGACACCGGATCAGGAGTCACCGCGATCCTCAGCGACTACCTCCTCAACCCAGGCCCCATCACCCACTCCGTCATCTCCTACGGCCTCTACCAAACCCCCACCCCAAACACCACCACCCTCTTCACCCTCGCCGCACTCGCCGTCACCAAACGAAGACGCTGACATTCATCAAGGCATTTTCAAGTCTTCAATAAAACGTGCGTCAGGCACGGCTTTGTCGTAAGGAACCCCAAGAGTCTCGCTCACAATCACCCGCACCTGATGAATCATCAACCGGCGCGCCGTGCTACTTAGTTCTTGATCAGGACGCTGCGTCTGAAACTCCCTGATGCAAAGTTCTTGGAGTTCACCCACCGTGTACACATTCGAGCAGTCCTCATCCTTGAGCTTGATCCCAAACGCATCCTCGCAGTCAAGAACAATCTCAACACTCTCGAGCCCCATTCACACCACCCCCGCCACCACCGCAACCGTGCCAGGTCCGGCCCGCAGCACACAATCCCCCGCGATCCCCGCAGGCACAAGCACAGTCTGCCCCGCCTCCAACACCACCTCATCAAACGCGCCGCTGCTGCTCGCGATCGATGCCCCCATCGTCTTGGGAACCATCACCACCATCGCCCCCTCACCACCAAGCGCCACCTCGCTACAGCTCGCGCTCACCACATCCATCGTATAAAAATCAGTCCCGCACACACGCGTCCGCACCGATCCCATCTTCGGAGGCCCTCCCATCCCCATCTTGGCGCTGCTGATACTCAGATCCGCAACAACCCCATCGCTCGGATCCTCAAACAACGCGCACTCCACCGCCTGCTCAATATGCAGCTCGCGACCCTCGCGCCCATACTCGCTCGCCCAGTCATACACGCGATACGTCGTATCGCTCGGCGTCTGCACCTCCGCGACCAGCACCCCCGCGCCCAGCGCATGCACCGTCCCCGAATCCAGCGTGTGACACTCCCCGACCACCGCCGGGATCGACCGCATCACCTCAGGGACCGTCCCTTCTTCAATCGCACGCTGCAGATCCCCGCGTGTAACCCCCTCCTTGAGCCCCTTATAAATAACAGCCCCCTCGTCCGCATCAAGCACGAACCAGCTCTCGGTTTTCAAGTGTGCTGAAGAGTGTTCCGCCGCGTACGCCGGAGACGGATGCACCTGCACGCTCAGATGCTCCCGCGCATCGAGATACTTCACGAGCAGCGGAAACCCACCCTCCGCACTCAGCTTCGCGCCCCCAAGCAACCCCTCGCCCCAGGCGCTGATCGCATCGCGGATCGTCTTCCCTTGCATAGCGCCGTTGCGGATCACGCTGATCGCCGCGTCACCCCCGCCCCCACTCGCGCTCGTCGAGGACAAATCCGCGAGCTCCCACGACTCCCCGATGTTCACCCCCTCAGGGAGCACCTTCCCGAACCCCGCGAGCTTGCGCCCGCCCCACACCTTCTCTTTGAGGATCGGTTCAAGCACCAACGGATACATCTGCGTCTCATTCATCCCCGACTCTATCCCTCATCCACCCCCAAAACAAAAAACGGCCCGGCGCATCACGCCGAGCCGTCCAAAGTTTCTTCACTGAACCAGATCAATCCTCCGCGATCCGCATCCCGATGATCTTCGCCTCAAAGCAGATCTGCCCGTCAACGATCCCCTCAACATCAGAAATGAACCGCCGCGGAGTCACCTTTGTCCCCTTGCAGCACACCAGCATCTCCTCGCCGACCGTCAACGAACGACGGAACACCGCGTTCTCGATCCGCAGAAACGCCGCGAGATGAATCGCGCCGTAATGCTTGTTGTACAAGTAGCACGCGAGCTGCGCCCCCGCCTCGACCATCAGCACACCCGGGAACATCGGCTTACTCGGAAAGTGACCGCGGACCCAGAACTCATCCCCACGCACCGCCAGCGAACCCACACCCTCGCTGAAGTCCTCGTTCGCCCAGATCACACGATCAAGCAACGCCATCTCGTGACGATGATGGATCATCTCGAACATCTGCTCACGCGTCGCAAGCGTCGCGCTCAGATCGATCCCGCTCAGATCAACGAGTGTAGAGACGCCCTCACCCAGTCTGTCTTGCCGTTGCGTCGTACTCAACTGTGCAATCCTTCGCCCCACGATCAAACAACCATGGGGTATTCAAAAACCTGTTCAGAAATCAGCTCAGAGCCCCCAAGGGCCCCTCGCATTCAGGATTCAGATCAGTCCGAAGATCGGAAGCTCAATCCTCGCGGCTGCCCAGCATCTCCTTGCGGATATCCTGCGCCACACCCTTGACCTCTTGCATCACCTTACGAACACGCGTCCCAGCAGCCTTGTTGCCGCCTTTCGCCTTGTTGTAGTCCTCGCGGCAATCCTGGAGCAGTTGTTCCATCTTCTCGAGCAGATCCATATCAACCTCGTTTCCAATCAACGCCGAATAACCCCGGCGAGTATCTCATATCAACCACCACGATCCGTCGTGATGACTCATCATCTTACCCCAAAAACACCCCCAAAAGGCGCTCTAAACGCGTGAGTGCCGCATTCAGGTACAATTGATTGCCCTCTGTTCGCAAAAAATTAGGGCATGACGCCGCCATCAGCACCCGACGAACATCCGCAACCTCCTGCGCATCATCCCCCACAGGCAGCCCGATCGCCTCTCGGCATCGCCCCAATGTCTCCACCGGATCCACCCCGCAAAGCTGCTCCTCGTGCCCCCAGTACAGCCGTTCCATGTACAACGCATCCTCAACCCAGTGCCCAGGACCCACCAGCGCCAGATCAATCAGCGAGCACCGACCATGGATCTCCGGATTGTGCGAAACCCGCCGCATCGCGTTGTTCCCATGCAAATCATGATGACACCACGTGCCAATATCCCGATCCGCCCAGCGCCCCGCAAACACGTCCAGATCACCAAGCACACGCTCGATCGCGCGTTTCCACCGATCCCCATCCTCCATCACGTGCGCCTCGACCTCCCCGATCGCTTTCTCAAGATTCCCCGCCCAATCAGGTTCTTTCATACGCTTCTTGGGATCCACGATCTCCTCGAGCACCGCCGCCGCCTGGAACTCCGCCGCCGTCTCAAAGATCTCCCAAATCGAACCAGAATCCAGCTTCATCGCCAGTGGTGGATTCTTGAACTTCTCGATCACCAACCACGCAAAGTCATGCCCACCAAGCTCATACCCCGCCGCAAGCACCCTCGGCGTCGGAAGACTCAGAGTCGCCGAACGCTCCCAGTCCTCCTCATGCACCAAACCAAGACGCTTGGTCCAGTGGTACTCCCGATACCCCACCGGGAGCTTGACCACACACTCGATCTCTTCACCATTCTTGGTTTTCCATGTCGCGAACCCTGTCCCCGCCCCCGAGTGCTGCCACGTCGTGTTAAACCATGAGATCGGCCCCAGATGCCCCCGACACTCCTCGATCACATCCGCCGCAAGCGCCGAAGCCAACCCATGAGCATCTTCACCAAGCATGCAGATCTCCAGCCCCTACCCAGATCACTTCAACACAAACGCACGCACCCCCCACACCATACCAATCTATCCCCCATCACGCAAAGCCGACCCCATCGCCCCCTTTGCACACTGCATAGCTCGGCACACGCTGTGGACCAGTTCTGGATCAAGCCCATCAACCCGATCATCCCCGCTCACCCCGCTCGGCCACTCGATCTCACCCCCAACCGCCTTCTTCACAACACCCCCAAGCTTCTTCCGCCGCGACTGAAACAACACCTGCGCATGCTCGCTCATCGTGACCCACCACGCCGGATCATCGCCGCCCACCAAACTCGTATCCCGCGTCCACCCCATCATCGCGCTCTCCACCCCAGGAGCAGGCCAGAAACACCCCGCCCCAAGCTTCGCGATCAACTCCACACGCCCCAAACACTGCGCCACCACCGACACCATCCCGTACGCCTTGCTGCCCCCACTCGTACCAGCAGTCGCCGCGAACCGATCCACCACCTCCCGCTGGATCGTCACATACATCCCCTTGCACTGAGCGTGCCTCGTCATCAGCGTCATCATCACAGGCGTCGCCGCGTGATAAGGCAGATTCGCCACATGCGTAAACCCCGCATCCCCGCCCCACTCATCCAGCGCCGTAACCACCTCGCTGTTGAGCGCCTTCTTCCCCGACAAACAATCCCCTTCAATCACTCTCAACCGATCGCCGTACTGCTCACCAAGCGTCTCGCGTAGCACCCGCGCCAGATCCGTATCCAGCTCGCACGCAATCACCCTACACCCCCGCTCCAAGAGCCCCTCCGTCATCGCCCCAGTCCCAGGACCGATCTCCAAAACCAGATCACCCTCACCCACCCCCGCACGATCGATCAGCTTGTTGATCAGATTCTGATCAATCAAAAAGTTCTGACCCAGCGCCTTCTTGGGACCGTGCCCCGCCATCTCCAGCAGCTCTTTGATCCGAGTCAAGCTCTGCATCAGCCGCCCCCCTTCAACCCAGTCTTCAACCCAGTCTTCATCTTGCTCACATCCCCATTGAGCAAACACTCAATCGCGACCGCGACCCCATCCTCATGATTGCTCGCTGTGACATAGCACGAGCTGTCCTTGACCGCATCGATCGCGTTGCCCATCGCGATCCCGATCCCCGCGCCGTGGATCATCGTCAGGTCATTGACCTGATCCCCCACCGCCGCAACGCGCGTCGGATCGATGTTGTGCTGACGCAGATACCAATCAATCGCGTTCCACTTCGTCGCCGTCTTGTCGAAGATCTCCAGAATATGAACCTCTTCCCCGACCTGCTCGCCCTCAAGATTCCAGTCAGGCTTCACGCACGGAAAGTCATGCAGCTCAACCAAATCCCCAAGCTCATCAAGCACACGCTTGCTCACCGGATTCGATCTGGAAACCTCACAGCACATCCCCACCCGCACCGTGTGCTCCGGATGCTCGTCATCATGCACCGACCGAGCATTGCGAGACTGAATCCCATGATCCGCAAACCACCACTTCGTGATGTCATGGATCGGGAACTCCTCCTCCGAATCCACAATCAGATAGTCATACCCAATCTCCGCCGGATCCTTCAAAACCATCGCAGGCGATCGCGCCCCATGAAACAGCTCCACCACGCGATGCACCAGCTCATCCCGCATCTCCACGCGATGCAGCGTCTTCCCCGAAACCGGATCCGCAACAATAGACCCCCCCGCCACCATCACAGGGAGCGTCTGCTCAATCGCCTCAAGCGCCGTCCGCGATTCCACCAGCCCCCGACCAGTGCAGATCAGCACATGCACCCCCGCCTGCCGCGCCCGATCAATCGCCTCAATATTCGCGCGAGACACCTTCTTGTCACGCCCCAGCAGCGTGCCATCCAGATCAATCGCAAGCACATCAATCATCGCCATGCCCAGACAATACGCCAGCACTTTTCTTAGGGTGCCATTTCAAAGCAGCCGTGCCGAACAACCCGGCTCATCGGTTCAAGATTTTTCATCACAGTATTCCTTTGCGATCTGCAACAAAAACCAAGGCACCACAGCAATCACAAGAGCTCTGATTGAAGACGTACCAACCAAATACTTTGAAATCAGGTAAACAAGGACGAGTAGAGCCCAAGAACATGCCCCGAAGACGACTGTAAGCAGCAACATTCTTTGCGTATGTTCTGGAGATCGCGGCAGCTTGGGCTTCTTCTTAAACATTCTAAACCCAAGGCTCAATCGTGATCCCGATCCACCTTGCACACACCCTCAGCCCCGCGCCCCATCGTGATCACATTCTTCCCCGACCGCTTCGACTGCAGCGCCAAATCATCCGCCAGCGCCAAGAGCGACTCCCCATCACTCCCATCCCACGGATACGACGCAAGCCCACCCGACACCGTCAGCATCCCGCACGCCTCATCGCCAAGCTTCGGGAAGTTGTGATTGCAGATCTGCTTCTGGAACCGCGTCGCGATGTCATAGATCGACTCCGGAGGCATCGACCCCGGATCCCTCGGCCCCTTCGGTTCATAAAAGATCACCACAAACTCGTCCCCACCAATTCGGCACACCTTATCCCCAGGACGGATCACCGACTCCAGCAGCCGCACCGTCTCAACCAGGATCTCATCGCCCGCCGCGTGCCCGTACCGATCGTTGTACCCCTTGAAATCATCGATATCAAAGTACAACAACGTCAGCGTCCGCCGAGCGTTGCGTGCCTGCTCGATCGCCGCATCAAGGAACCTCGTAAAGTACCGACGATTCCACGCCCCCGTCAGCTCATCGGTAAACGCCGCGAGTCTCAGCTCACGCTGCTGCGCCTCAAGCCGCAACCACGACCCCAACCACGACGCGTGCTCACCAATCGCGCGAGCCCCGTTCCCCTGCGCCCACGCGCGATCTGCGCACACGAGCGATCCAAACACCTTCCCCCCAGCGCTCACCGCAACCCCATCATCACTCTGCCCCGTCACGAACGACCACCCCTGCCGTCCCGTACGAGCCGCGATCAATGCCAGAGCATCATCAAGTACCGAGCGCCCCTCACCCATCGCGCGGATCACACATTCATCAGTTAAATCACCAGCCGAATACGAATCACGCTTCTCAACCACGCCGCCCAAACCAACATCCGACATCACACGCTGATGCAGCTTCATCACCTCGCGCATGTTGGATGCATCGTGCGCCTCGTTGCGTGCACACTCCTCCGCATGCTGCGCTTCCGTCTGCTCCGATTCAGCCTGCTCAGGCGCACGCTCAACCGCCGGCTCAGGTGCCGATTCAACCACCGCCGCCTCAACAACCACCGATCCGGATATCCCACCCGCAGAATCATCATCCTCGTCCTTCGGCACCAACACCCTCGGCATCGCCACCGCATCGCGGATCACCCCCATCACCCGATCACCAGTCGCATCCCGATCCACGCACCCGTCATACAACGGATGCCGCTCACCAACACGGATCACCTTCACCGACGCATCCACCATCCGCAGCGCTTCAACAAACCCTCCGAGCTCATCGCCCTTGGGTTCCGCATCCGCCGCGACCAGCACCGCCGCACGCGCCGGCGACGCATCATCAATCGGATCACTCAGCTCACCGATCGCATCAAACGAATCCCGCGTCCGGATCAGCTCCACCCCCGCAACGCGCCGCAGCACCTGATCCAATCCCGTCCGCCCCACCAGGATCACGCGCCACCCCGAACCAGAAGACAGAACACCATCACCGCGCCCGAGCCCGAGCTGCTGCCCAGTCTCGTTGCCGCTGATCGTCTTTCCATCATCCGTTGGCATCAAGTCCGTAATCCTTCCATCAATCCATATCGCTCGGCTTCAGAAGCGCCGCCAGCTCATCCTTATCCAGCACGTCCGACGCCTTGAGCGCCGAACCACTCCCATTGTTCCCCGAGATCCGCAAGCTCGGACGCTCCGATCTCTGCCGCTCAGCACGCTCCTGAACCTCAGCCGCCGCCTTGGGTTCCGCCGCGTCCTTACTGCTATCTACGAACCCACGCAAAGGAGGGTTCGCCCCTTCTTCATACACCCACACCCGCGCCAACGGACAAAACCGCTCCAACGCGCTCAAAACCCGCGATTGCTGATCAAGCTCGCTCCCCCCGCCATCGAGCACCACGATCACACCCCCACCTCCAACACCCCCGACTCGCCCCCCATCAGCCCGCTGCTGCTGAGCGCACCCGATCGCCAGCACCTCGTGCGCCGACCCGCTCGTCTCCACGCGCAGCCCCCTCGACGACAGCGCCCGCACCAGCGCCGCCGGCGCCTTCGCCCCGGCCCGATGCCAGATCACGCACCGTCTATGTTCGCTGTTCTTTGCCGCGCTCTCCATACCCCAGTGTACCACACACCCACCAAAGAACGACCCAGAACCCGCGGATTTCCCCGCGAATCTAGACACGTCCGAGAACATCATCATCCGATTAAGAACCCATCAACGCCCGCGCGATCACCCGCGCCCCGTCCGCTTCCCCGAGCCCATCAAACGCATCACGCATCGCAACAAGCCGATCATGATCCGTCATCAACCCCGCCAGCAATCCCCCGTGCGCTTCAACATTCTTCACCCCATCGATCAGATCATCGCACACCACCGCCGCGCCCGCATCGACCAGCACCGCCGCGTTGTGCTTCTGATGCTCATCCTTGTGATACGGATAAGGCAGAAACACCCCAGGGACCCCCGCCGACCAGCACTCGCCCACCGTCCCCGCGCCGCACCTCCCCACCATCAGATCCGCGGCCTCAAGCGCCGCGCCCATCTCCTCAATGTATTCCACCACCACCGCACTCACGCCGCTCTCCCGATACCCCAGCGCCACCGCTTCCCCGTCACCCCCGCCCCCGACCTGATGCAGCACCTGCCATCCGTTAAAGTCTCCGCCACGCGCCCGCGCCATCTCGACCATGAACTGGTTGACCGACCGCGCCCCCTGCGACCCACCCGTCACCAGCAGCGTGTGTTTATCCGTATCAAGCCCAAACTCCGCCTGCGCCCGCTGCCGATCCCTTCGCCCCTCAAACCCCCGCACGATCGGACGCGTCTGCACCCACCCGCCAAAGCCATCCAGCCCGTCCCGCACCTTCGCCGCTGTAAACGCCCGCCCCGCGCGCTTCCCGATCCACCGATTCGCCTTACCCGGAACCGCGTCCAGATTCACCAGCACCAGCCCGCACTTCTCCGCGCGAGCCGCCATCGCTGACGGCGCCGACACAAACCCACCCATCGAAACCACCACGACCTCGTCGCAGTCCTTCTTCATCGCTTGGATCACGCTCCGCACCCCCCGAACGCTCGCGCCCCAGTTCTTGACAAACCGAAGCACCCCGCGAACCCCACCACTCGGAGACGTCGCCGGGATCGTCGAGAACACCTGATGCTCCGATTCCAGAATCGCCGAGTCGATATGACGCTGCGAGCACACGATGTGTGTCTTCACATCCGCATCAACCGCTTTGAGCTGTTCAATGATCGCGATCGCCGGATACAGGTGACCACCCGTCCCGCCTCCCACAAAGACAAACCCACGAGATAGCTTCTCGCCGCCCATCAGCTCCGATCCGCGAACCAGTCGTCCGCCTCAGCAACATCATCGTGCCTCTTCGACTTACCCGCACGTACCGATCGCTTGCGCTTGGGAACAACCACCTCAACCTCGTGCTCCGATTCCGTCTCCCCCATCAGCTCCGCCATCTCCTGCGCGCCGATCTCGTGTGCTTCCCTTGTATGTCTAGAGCCACCCCCGCCCATCACCAAGCCAGGCATCATCCCGCCACGCTGCGCAAACGAGATGTCCTCCTCAAGCGATCCGTCGTACGCCGTCGCGTACTCCTGCGTCCGCTCGATCGCCACAATCAACCCCAGACACACCGACGTCACCACCCACCCCGTCCCGCCATTCGACAACAACGGCAGCGCGATCCCCTTCGTCGGACCCAATCCCGTCACCACCATCAGGTTAATCATCGCTTGGATAGAAAACGTCGCCACCACCCCGATCACAATCAGCCGAAGCGTCGCCGACGTCTCCCGACGTGCAATATCCGTCCCCACCCAAAGAATCGCCGCGTACGCCGCGATCACCGCAAGCGCCCCCATGAACCCCATCTCCTCGCAGATCACCGCGAACAAAAAATCCGTCGTGTCCTCAGGGAGATACCCAAACTTCTGCAACCCGTTGCCCAACCCGCGTCCAAAGAACCCGCCACCCGAAATCGTCGTCAGCGACTGGATCATCTGGTATCCCTCACCCTGCGCATCCGCGTACGGATCCAAAAACGCCGTGATCCGCTTCACGCGATAAGGCGAAGTGATAATCGCCGCCGCCACCCCCGCCAGTCCGATCGGAACAAACGCCGCGAAGTGCTTGAGCTTCGCCCCACCCGCGACCAGCACCACGCTGCACGCGAGCACCATCAGCACCCCCGTCCCCAGATCCTCCATCACCACCGCAAACGCCACCGCGCCGATGCACAGAATTACAGGCAGCAAACCCTTCCAAAACACCGTCAACCGATTCTCGCGATACGACCCCAAACGCGCCGCGTACCACGCAACCAGAAGCACGATCCCCCACTTCGCCAGCTCGCTCGGCTGCATCGATTCCAGTCCAGGCAGCCGCAGATCAACCCAACGATGCGCCCCGTTCCGCGGACGCGCAATCCCAGGCACATACACCGACCACACCACCCCGATCAGCACCGCACACCCAATCAACAACACCCCAAGATCCCCACCAGGCTTAAACCACACCACCCGATCCAACCGCGCCGCGATCTTCCGCATCGGAATCCGCGAAGCGAGCACCATCGCCCCCACCGCGAGCACCAAATACAACGCCGACCGCGAAGTCATCAGCGACTTCGCGCTCACCCCATCTACCGCAGCAGCTTCCGTATCCCCAACCACCCCCGTATCAACCAGACCAGTCTCCCCCAATCCAGCCTCACCCAGCCCAGGCACCTGCATCCCCGCGCTCTGCACCATCACCACCCCGATAGTCAGCAGCGCCAGCGCACACAACATCAACACTTGTCCAGATCGAACCATCTACGGACAATCGACCCAATCACCCCGAATCGTCCAAAAACAGACCGTTTTCACAGCAGATTCAGCGAAACCTTCTTCTCAAGCTCCTCGACCGGACGAGCGATCAGGTCATACCCATCACTCCCCACAATCGTGCATCGCACAAGCTCACCCGCCGCGAGTTTCTTCTTCGCCACCACCAGCGTCGTCGCATCAATCTGCGGCGCCTGGAAATACGTCCGCCCCTTGTACAGCGTCCCGCCCTCCGTCACCCCAGGAGTCGCCTCAACCTCCGACCCCGTCGAAGAATCAATCAGCACATCAAACCGCACCCCAGTCTCCGTCGGCTTCTCAAAGTCGAACTGATCCGCAACAAACGCCGCCTGCTCCCAAGCGATCTCCTGCTGCAGCGCCATGATCTCATCATGCCGCCGCTGCTTGACCTCCGCAGGAACCGCCAGCGCCGGATCATCCTCCATCGTCCCCGCCACAGTCCCAGGCTCCTTCGAATACTGGAAGCACCCCACCGCATCAAACTGGACCTCATCCATAAACGCGAGCAGCTCCTGATGATCCTCCTCAGTCTCACCAGGGAATCCAGTAATAAAGGTCGTCCGGATCGCCATCCCCGGAATCCGCTCACGCAACTTATGGCACAGCTCCGTCTGATGCGCGCTCGTCACATTCCGGCGCATGAGCTCCAGCACCCGATCCGAACCGTGCTGCAACGGGATATCCAGATAAGGCAGCAGATGCCCCCGATCCGCGACCTCCGCCATCGCATCAATAATCTCATCACTAAAGAACGTCGGATACGCGTACATCAAACGCAGCCACCCATTCCCCGACTCCTCACGCACCGCATCCGACAACGACTTGAGCAGCTTGGGCAATCCCGCACGGAACTTGTCTGATCCATCAACCTGTGAAAGCCCCGTCCCAATATCATCGCCGTAGCTCGTCGTGTCCTGACCGATCATCAGCAGCTCAAACGCGCCATCGCGCATCAGCTCCCGCGCCTCATCCACAATCCGATCCATCGGCTTCGAACGCATCTTGCCTCTGATCGACGGGATCGTGCAAAACGCACACTTCTGATTACACCCCTCACTAATCCGCAAGTACGCATAATGCCGCGGCGTAAGTCGCAGCCGCGCATTATCCGACTCGAAATACCCGATCCCCTTGCCGTCTTTCCCCGCGACCGTTAGTCCAACAGTCTGCAGCCCCTGATCCTTCGCGCTCGTCATCGCGTTCGCATGGATCCAGTACTTGGGCGCCTTCTCCGCAACATCCGTATCCGACTCGCGCTTCGCGCCCTCGCCGCGCACCGCGTTGATGATGTGCTCGCGATCAAACACCCCCACCATCGAATCAATCCCAGGCTCCCACTCCAGCATCTTCGCGCGATGCCGCTGCACCAAGCACCCAGCGACCACCACGCGTTTGACCTTCCCCTGTTCCTTGAGCGCCACCGCTTCCTTGATCACCCCGAGCGATTCATCCTTCGACGCCTCGAGGAACCCGCAGGTGTTGATCACCACCGCATCCGCCGCCGTCACGCGCCCCGACACCGCACTCGCGTCCTGCTCCGATCCCGACAACGACAGATCATCATGCTCCGCGTCATCCACCGCCTCCGCCGAGACAGGCAGCAACCCATCAGCCGCGAGCAACCCCAGCATCTTCTCCGAATCCACCAGGTTCTTGGGACACCCAAGAGACACAAATGAAATAGTCTCAATACTTTGCGGCTCAGCTTGTTCAACAGCGGTAGTCATAGGACCAATCGTAGCACCCTCAACTCGCCTCCCCCGTCCTGACGGGGGAGGTGTCCGCGTCTTCGCGGACGGAGGGGGTCTTCCTTCACCAAAACCCTCGGGTGCCGGGTGCCACGGCTTGACCGTCTTCGGCAAGCCGTGTCTTCCCCAGTGGTAAATACCTAGTGCCCAATCCCCTCTTCAAAACACCAACAACCCAATCGCCATCCACGCCCCCGCCACCACCATCACCACCGCTGTATACCCCACGATCTCCCGCGCCTTCACGCGCGTAATCGCAAGCAAAGGCAGCGCCCAGAACGGCTGCAACATGTTCGTCAACTGATCCCCATACGCGACCGCCATAATCATCTTCCCAGGACGCACCCCAACCTCCGCGCCAGTGCTCAGCGCAATCGGCCCCTGGATCCCCCACTGACCACCGCCGCTGGGAACAAACAGATTCACCACCCCCGCGCTCACGAAGGTCACGAGCGGAGCCGTCGTCTCCGTCGCAAACGATCCGATCCAGCTCGAAAACTCCGCGACCAATCCGCTGCTCACTCCCATCCCCATGATCCCCGCATACAACGGGAACTGCAGGATAATCCCCGCGCACCCCGCCGCGCCGTCCTCCGCCGCGCTCACATATGACCGCACCGAGCCGTGCAGGATGAGCCCCAGCGCGAGCATCACCATGTTGATCTCGTTGGGTCCCATCCGCAGCACCCCCGACTGATCCACAAAGCGCCAGTACCCCAGCAGCAACCCGATCGCCAGCGCCCACACCACAATCGGAGAACGCTCGATCCACTCCGGAAAACCCTTGAGCCGACCATCATCAATATCCGCCATCTCCGGATCATCACTCATCGGCATCTCAACAATCTCATCCTCTTTCCCATCCCCACCCTTCGGAGTCAGCAACCACAACACCGCAGGCACAAGCACCAACAACCCGCCGCTCACAAACAAGTTCATTGGAGAGAACACCGTCTGCGAAAGCGACACGCCATCAAACACCCCGTCCACCGTCAGCATCTCCACCACACTCGCAGGGAGCACACTCTCCGCTTCCACCTTCGATGTCATCTTCAGCGGCGCGCTCCCCGACAACCCGCCATGAAACACCAGCAGCGCCATGTACCCCGCCGCCGCGAGCAGCGCACCGTGCGCGCGTATACCTCTTGACCGCAGCGACCGCGCCACCTCGCGCGCCAAGAGCGCCCCGACGATCAATCCGAGCCCCCAGCTGATGAGTCCCAGCACGATCGTGAGGAACCCCACCATCGCCGCCGCGCTCCCGGCGCTCTTGGGAACCGCCGCCAGCGCATCGATCATCTTCCGGACAGGTCTGCTCGCCGCCAGCGCATGACCCGTCACCAGAATCAGACACATCTGCATCCCAAACGCAAGAAACTTCCACAACCCATCCGAGCCCCTCCACGAATCGATCAGCAGCTTGGACTTATCCGCAACCGAACCCTGACCCTCGTACCCAACAGTCACCGCGAGGACCGCCGTGAGCAGCGTGAGCCCCACCGCGATGACAAACGGATCGGGCGCGGTTTTGCAGAACAGTTTGGAAAGTGTGCTCCCGAGCTTCGAGATCATGAATATTCCTTTCAAGCAACAGATTGTCTCCCAGTATGACACGAATCGCGCCGCCTTGCACATCGACCACCACTCCCCAGCCCAGCGATTCACCTAGCATCGCGTCCATGAGTTCCAGCGATCCAGCGACATCCCAATCCACCAACCAGCGACAAGGCTTCCTCTTCGCGTCCGTCGCTTTCGGATGGTGGGCCTTCGTCGTCCCCTCCTACTTCCGCTTGCTCTCCCAGCACGGCGCCTTCCCGCTCGAGGTCCTCGCCGAGCGCGTCGTCTTCGGACTCCCCCTCCTGATCGCGATCCTCGTCTACAACAAAAAAATCCCCGACCTCATCCGCGCCGCGACGCGCTGGTCCACGCTCAAGGTCCTGCTCCCCTCGACAGGACTCATCGCGATCAACTGGTATTTCTTTATCTACGCCGTGAGCACCGAGCGCCTCAACCACGCGTCGCTCGGATACTACATCAACCCCCTCTTCTCCATTTTCCTCGGCTTCCTCTTCCTCGGAGAAAAACTCAGCAAGCTCCAGAAGATCGCCATCGTCATCGCGGGCGCCGCTGTGGGAATGATGACCATCGCCGAGCTCCAAGCCGGAGGGGGTTGGCCGTGGATCTCGCTCCTGCTCCCTGCGAGCTTCGGTCTGTACGGACTGCTCCGCAAACAAGTCCAAGTCACCGGCACCGTCGGGATCACCTTCGAGATGATTGTCCTGCTCCCCTTCTGCATCGGACTCATGATCTGGCTGACGACTACCGACAAAGCGATCATCTTCCAATCCACAACTGCGCCGTGGGTGTCATGGCTCATGCTGCTGGGAGGCGCGGTCACGATCATCCCGCTGATCTGCTTCACCAACGCCGTGCGCTTACTGCCATTATCGACGGTTGGTCTTTTGCAGTTCAGCGCGCCGACGGGTCAGCTCGCGCTGTCGGTGATTTTCTTTGGGGAGACCTTCACGCCGCTCAAGTTCGGCGCGTTTGTCCTGATCTGGATCGCGATCGCTGTGTTCATCCGCGATCTTGTTGTGACGCATCGCGAGCGCCAAGCGAACATCCAGACCGAGATGCTTGAATGAGAATCGGAGTTACCGCGGTCCCATGCCGTAGCGCGTGGTCGGCCAATCCAGCATGTCATAGACGCGCAGCGCCTTGAGGCGCGGCTTCCATTTGTTGACAAAGTCGATGTGCGCCAGATGCGCGACGTACACGTTGAGGTCGGCTTCGTTCTCGAATCCCAGGTAGATCGCGAGGTCGTAGTCGCCTCGGACGGTGGAGCGGCCGGTATCGAGGTGCTTGCCGGCGGCGAAGGTGCTGACGGTGGGGATCGTTCCCAGCATCCAGTCGGCGTCGTGGAGGATCCGATGGAAGTCGGATGGGTCTGCGAGCTCGACGAACACGATGTGTCCGATCAGCGCGGGGGGATCGGCCGGGGGCGGCACAGGGGATCGGCTGGTCCGCTGACCTCCGGAACAAGCGGCGAGGGTCAGCAGGGCGGTGGCGAGGATCGGCGAGAGCAGGCGATGGGTGAGTTTCATAGCTCGATGGTATCCGATTGTGTCAGCGGGGCGCCTCGGGTTGCGGTTATGGTGTAGAGATGAAATGTTCCACGTGGAACATGACACGATTTGGGCGCACGAATGGAGATATAGCTATGAATGGTTCAGGTACGGCGGGAATGGATACCGGGCGGCGGGAAGGTGTGCGGGGGTTGTGCGCTCGGGTTGAACAGCTAGAGAAACGGAATCGGCGGCTGGTGATCGGGATGGTTGGTGTGGGGTTGCTCGGAGCGGGATCGCTGCTGGGCGGGATGAACGCGGAGAATGATCCAGCAAAGAGAGACAAGGTCATCGCGTACACGGCGACGGATGAGACGATGTATCGCGTGTATGAGTCTGGTCGGATTGAGTATCTTCGGCTTGATGACGATCCGCCTCGGACAGTGGATGGGGTGTTTGATTGGGGTGTGGTGAAGATTGATAAGCGGTATCAGTTGAAGGATCGGCCGCAGTGATTCGGTGAGCGGGCGAGAGATCGGGTATTGTGGACTCCTGTCTTGATTGGAGTTTGCTATGCGTGTCGCTTTGCGGTTGATGTTTGTTGGGTCTGTGTTGCTGGGGTCGGTGCTGGGGTCGGTGTTGCTGTCGTCGATGGGTGGGTGCGCGACGATTCGCAATGAAAAGTTTAAAGAGGTGGAGTTCACGAGCGATCCCAGCGGGGCGACGGTGGTTGTTGAGGAGGAGGCTGTGGGGACGACGCCTGTGGTTGTGGAGGTGGCGCGGAAGGGGCGGGACAAACTCGTGGAGATCGCGCTTGAGGGGTACAAGACGGTGCGGCTGAATCTGGATCGTTCGGTCGAGGGCAAGACGATCTTCGGCGGGCTGATCGGGATGAGCGTTGATGCGATCTCGGGGAAGGCGGGGACGTACACGGACAGCGTGCATGTGGTGCTTGAGGAGGGGGAGGGTGTGGTTGAGGTGGACTCGAAGGATTTGGATGCGCTGAAGGAAGAAGAGTTGGCTGCTGAGGTGGAAGAGTAAGAGCCCTCACCCCGGCCCTCTCCCCGAGGGAGAGGGGGGAAGATGAAGACCCACTCCGTCGCTGCGCGACACCTCCCCCGCCCCCCCAAAGTTCAGCGCGGGGGAGGAGAGGAGAGTTGGATTGAACGTGGAGGAGTCGAAGACGACACCTCCACGCCACCCGGCGGCGAGTTGTCGAAACTTTCTTGTCGCCGGCACATTCTTAATACTTGCGGATCACATTAAAACACTTTATCATCGGACTTCCATTACTCTGAAGGGGACTCAAAATGACGATGAAAATTATTTCGACTGCACTTGTGTGTGCCTACATGTTCATGCTCACGGGTTGCGCAACGATCTTGAATGATGACCATAAGATGGTTTCTTTTAGTTCTGAGCCTGCAGAAGCTACCGTGATGGTTGATGGGGTGGCGATGGGAAAGACACCATGTGTGATCCCGGTTCCTCGAAAGGGCGGCGACAAGTTTATTACTTATGAGTTGATGGGATACAAGACCCTTATTGTCAAACTCGATAACAAAATTGGCGGCGAAGGATTTGGGAACATCATCTTTGGTGGATTCATCGGCGCGGGGATCGATGCTGCCACGGGAAGGGCTGGGACATATCAAGATTCGCTGCATGTCGTTTTGGAACGTGGTAGCGGTACAGTGAGTATTGATTCGCAAGATCTGAAAGAGTCTCGCGAAGATGTCAAATCTCAATACGAGCAAGCACAAACTAGTCGGGATACATCAAATAGTTCTACTGAAACTGACGTCTCAGACTATTCTCAAGAAACCCAGGATTGGCTGCTCAACAAGAAGGAGTAGCAATCTACCTCATGATCCATCAATACGAACGCCCAACGCTTGGGCGAGTGCGGGGGCTTGGGAGGGGGTGATGGTGATGTGTTTGAGCTGGGATGGAGCGACGGCGATTGACTCGATGAGCGAATCGCGGAGGTCGAGGTGGTCGATCTTGGCGTCGATGAGGCGGAGGTGGCGCGCGTCGGAGTGGTTGATCGCGAGGGAGTGGATGGTCGCGCCTGAGAGGTCGAGGTTGGTGAGCTGGCAGTGATCGAAGCGGACTCGGGTGAGCTTGGTTTCGGTCAGGAGCATGTCGGGGGCTTTGCAGTCTTTGAAGTGGACGTCGCGGAGGTCGGCGCCTCTCGCGTCGAATCCTGTGAGTTTGGTGTTGGTGATGTGGACTCGGATAAGCCTTGCGTCGATCCAGGTGGCGCTGGAGAGGTCGGCGGCTTGGATCTCGCTATCGGTCCAGCGTGATGCGGGGAGGGTTGAGGAGAGGAGTGCGGTGTTGGTGAGTTTGGATTGATCGAAGGCGATGGAGCGGGCGTGGATTGGTTGGGTGAAGGGGGTGTTGAGGTGGGTGTGCTCGATTGTTGTGTTGTCGTGGAGAGTTGATGGGGCGTCGCAGAACTCGACGACGTCGAGGTCTGGGGGTTCAGGGGTGATGGTTTGGCGGTGGGCAGGGGGCATGGGGGATTATTGGGGGGCTTAAAGAGGGAATGAGAAAGATAAAGACCCCCTCCGTCCGCTGCGCGGACACCTCCCCCGCAAGCGCGGGGGAGGAGAGTAGAGATTGAGATAAGGAAGATCGTGGAGGAGTTGAAGACAACACCTCTACGCCACCCGGGAAGTGTTTGAGTGGTTGCGTGCTCATCTCGCTTAGTGGGCGAGTGGGAACTGTTTGCAGAGGGTGGCGACTTCGGTGCGGACTGAGGCGATTACTGATTCATCGCCTTTGGATTCGATGATTTGGTTGATCCAGTTGGCGATCTGAGTCATCTCTTGTTCTTTGAATCCGCGCGTGGTGGTTGCGGGGGTTCCGAGTCTGAGTCCTGAGGTGACCATTGGTGGGCGCGGGTCGTCGGGGATGCCGTTTTTGTTGGTGATGAGTCCGGCGTCTTCGAGCCATTTCTCGGCTTCTTTGCCGGTTAAATCAGCATCTTTTTCGACGAGGGAAACGAGCATGAGGTGGTTGTCGGTTCCTCCGGAGGTGATGCGGAAGCCGTGGTTGGTGAGGGCGGCGGAGAGTGCTTGTGCGTTTTTGATGACTTGTTGTTGGTAGGCTTTGAACTCTGGTTTGAGTGCTTCTCCGAAGGCGACGGCTTTGGCGGTGATGACGTGCATCAGGGGACCGCCTTGGACTCCTGGGAAGACATTGCGGTTGATGAGTTTGTTGAGTTCTTCGTCGTTGGTCATGATGAGGCCACCACGCGGCCCACGCAGGGATTTGTGTGTGGTGGTGGTGACGATGTGGGCGTGGGGGAAGGGGCTTGGGTGTTCTCCGGCGGCGACCAAACCAGCGATGTGGGAGATGTCGGCCATAAGCGAAGCGCCGACTTCGTCGGCGATTTCGCGGAAGCGTTTGAAGTCGATGACTCGTGGGTATGCGGAGTATCCACAGAGGATCATTTTGGGTTTGTGTTCTTTGGCGGCGGCGAGGACGGAGTCGTAGTCGATCTGTTCGTGTTGTGGGTGGTTGGTGTCGTAGTGGAGCGCGTAGTGGACTGGGTTGTAGAAGATGCCACTAAAGTTGAGGAACATGCCGTGGGAGAGGTGTCCGCCGTCTTTGAGGACGAGGGAGAGGAAGGTGTCTCCGGGTTCCATCATGGCCATGAATGCGGCGGTGTTTGCTTGGGCGCCGGAGTGTGGTTGGACGTTGGCGAACTTGCATCCGAAGAGTTCTTTGGCGCGGTCGCGTGCGAGTTGTTCGACGGCGTCGTGGTGGGCGCATCCGCCGTAGTAGCGGCGTCCGGGGTAGCCCTCGGCGTATTTGTTGGTCATGCAGGTTCCCGCGGCGACGGTGACGGCGGGTGACGCGTGGTTCTCGGAGGCGATCAGCTCGATGGTGGTTTCTTGGCGCTCGCGTTCGAGCGATACAAGCTCGGCGACCTGGGGGTCGGTCGCGGCGATGGTGTCGAGGATGGCTTGATCGATTGCGGTGGATGTGGTCGTCATGGGGGGATGGTAGGAGATTTTTGTCGCGTTGGCGGGCTGGAAACGGGGGTGGTTTTTATTGGTTTGGGGATCGGGGATCGGTTTGGTACACTGGGGGTTGACCATCTACTGAGGAGAATAGATATGGATAAGTTGAATCGTTGTGTGCTTGGGGTTGCTGCTGGCTTGGCGGTTGGGCTTGGTTCGATGAGCGCGGAGGCGGCGCCGATTACGTATCAGGGGGTGCTGGAGGATGGGGGATCTCCGGCGGATGGGATGTATGAGATGGAGTTCGTGCTTGGGGACTCTGCGGTGTTTGGGATCGGGTTGCAGTTCTTGCCTCCGATGGATGTTGAGGTGGTTGATGGGGTGTTTGAGGTTGAGATCGACTTTGATGATGTGCACTTTGATGGGTCGGATCGGTGGCTAGAGGTGCGGGTTGAGGGTGAGTTTTTGAGTCCTCGCACTAAGATCAACTATGCGCCGTATGCGATCCGTGCGAGTCATGCTGATCATGCGGATGTGGCTTCGGATCTTGAGGTGCCTTGGGTGGTGGTGACGCATACGGATGTGGTGGATGCGACGTCGTCGCGCGGGGTTCCGCTGCGGGGATATATGAATAATCTGTTTCTGACGAATCCGGGTGTGCTTGGCGAGACGGACTCGGTTGAGCAGGGCGCTGCGGGGGTGCTGGGGCGCTCGAACTCGCAAGCGGATAGCTCCGATGCCGCGGGCGTGCGCGGGGAGACGAACTCGACGGGGTTCAGCGGCTACGGCGTGCACGGGATTCATCATGGGAACGGGTTCGCGGTGTACGGCGAGAACATGGGCGTCGGGAGCGGGGTTGTTGGCACGACGCAGGGGGGACTCGGAGTGCTCGGGACGACTCCTGACGGGACTGGGGTGTTCGGGACATCGACCAATGGGGTTGGTGTTCGCGCGAGCTCGGGGACGGATCTGGGGATGCAGACTTCGACGAACTCTGGGGCGGCGGCGATCGAGGGGCAGCACTCGGAGAGTGGGACGGGGTTCCTTGGCGCGAGCGAGGACTACGGGCTCGAGGCGTACAACACGGATGTCGAGGGGGAGGGGACGGCGATCTACGGCGAGGGTGGGAGCATCGGGGTGCGGGGGGTGGCGCTGCCTGATGGGTTTGGGGCGGGGCTGCTGAGGGTTGGGGTTGATGGGTTTGCGGGTGGGTTCAGCTCGGGCGCGAATATGTTCTATGGCGTGCGCGGGTTTGGGCAGAATCCGGCGAGCGGCGGGGCGCGGACTTCGTATGGGGTGTACGGCGGGGCGCAGGTTGGGAACTCGGCGAACACGGCGTACGGCGTGTTCGGTGAGACGTTTGGTCCCGGCGGTGTGCAGTATGCGGGGTACTTCCAGGGGGATGTGCATGTCGCGGGGACGCTTTCGAAGTCATCGGGTTCGTTTAAGATTGATCATCCGATGGATCCGGAGAATAAGTACCTGTCGCACTCGTTTGTTGAATCTCCTGAGATGATGAATGTGTACTCTGGGGTGATCACGCTTGATGAGCATGGGGGTGCGGTTGTTGAGCTTCCTGATTACTTTGATTCTCTCAATAAAGACTTCCGGTATCAGCTCACGGCGGTGGGCGCGGCGATGCCTGAGCTGCATGTTGCGAGCTTGATCGAGGGGAACTCGTTTGCGATCGGTGGCGGTGCTGCTGGGATGCAGGTGAGCTGGGAGGTCAGCGGCGTGCGGAAGGATGCTTCGGCGCTGTATCGTCCGATCGAGGTCGAGACTGACAAGCGTGTGGAGGATCGCGGGTTGTATCTTGATCCCGAGGCGTTTGGGTTTGGACGCGAGCGGGCGATCCATCGGTCTGGGACGCGGCAGGATTGATTTGGATCAATCCGATGTGCTGTCGGGACTGAGTGGTTTTTGGTAGACGGAGTAGACTCCGAAGAGGTCGGTCTCGAGGTTCATGCGCTCGTCCCATCCCAGCGCGGCTCCCATGGTGCGCGCGTAGGCGGATTCGTCTTGGTCGTGGGCGAGGACATTGAATCCGGCTTTGGTCCATGCGGATTCGGGCCAGGGGTTCGAGATGTCGGACCAGGGTTTGGTGGGGTCTGGCTTGGGTCCAAGGGACTCGATGATGACGACGGCGCCGGGATTGAGGATGTCGTAGAGGTGTCCGAGCATTTCGGCGTCGGTCATTTCCCATCCGACGGGGGGCGGGAAGTTCGGGTTGAGTTTTTCGGGTTTGACGTAGCCGTGCTTGAGGAGGTTGCGGGAGATGAAGAGGTCGTATCCGTCTCCGACTTGTTTGCGTGTGGATTCTTGGTTTGGCCAACTTCCTTCGATGAGTGTGACGGAGCCGGCGATTGGTTTTCCGAGGTCCCCTACTGCTTCGCAGTTGTCGTAGATCGCGGTGAGGATGGGGTCGATTTCGACTCCGGTGACGTGGGCGCCCATTTGCGCCCAGAGTCGGAGTTGTCCGAGCTGGCCGTATCCGAGGTCGATGATGTTGGCGTTGTTGATGGTGAAGTCTGGGGCGTGTTGGTGGAGGAGGTCGAGCGTGCGTGCGTAGACGAGGGGTGAGCCGTAGAACGTGGCGTAGTAGTTGCTGGGGTTGATGTTGAGTTCGCGGAGTTTTTGTTGTTCTTCTTCGGGGAGTTGCTCGTATTGATCGGCGCTGACGGCGCGGTTGGGTCTGAAGGCGGCGTAGATGGTGCGGGGCTCGCAGACTGGGAGGTGCTGGACCTCGTCGAGCATCAGCTGGGCTTGTGGGGAGGTGTAGACGCCGCGGAGTTTTTCGGCGTCGTCGAGGTGGGATTGGAGGGGGTGGTCCTCGGAGAGCGTTTGGAATGAGGATGAGACTGTGATGAGTGCGGTGGCGGCGAGGGTTTGGATGAGCATTGGGTTCTCCTGTGCAAAGGGAGATACCAATGAGAGCAGGGTGGGTTGCTCAAAAATCTGGGATGATGTACACCCAAACTTCTAGTAGTGATCCGGCGAGGATGGCTGCGGCGGTGCCGAGCAGGATGAGTAGTTTTGGAGATTTGATTTTCCAGCCCCAGATGATGGCGCTCGGCCAGAAGACGAGTTGCCAGAGTGCGATGAGTGTTGAGGAGAGTGAGCGGTCAAGGTACTCATATCGCATATACCAGTAGTAACTCCCTGGACGCATCAGGAGCAAGCTGAGCTCAAGTGCGAGCAATGTACCCAGTGAACTGAGAACAAATGCGCGAACGACGTGTGCTGTTCGGATCTGAGCGAGTCGCCGTGTTGTTGGGATTACGAGCAACACCAAAAGCCACATGAGGTTGATCCCTAGGCTTGCTGCTGTTGATCGGAGATAGGTGTTTGAGAAGCTGGTCCAGCTGATCCAATGAATGGACACATGTGTGATCCCGTTTGGATCGGTAGGTGTGTACATTCCGAAGATACCTCGAAAAACTGAGTTGAACGCGAGTTCTGTATAAGAATAGAACCCGTTGGTAGTGAATCTGTTCCAATCCCAGCCGTTGTTGGCCTTGATTCGCAGGTAGTACTTCACTGCGTTATATGTGCAGACCATAAGGTGTGTTGTGGTTGCGAGGAGTACGAACCAGAGTACGAGTGCTTTCAGGTTTACATGTGCTGCTGGATGGACACGTTTCCAGAACTTACTCGGCAGCACTAAACGTGCGATTGTTGATGGTGTGCGTTGTATGAGTTGGGCTAAGGAACGCGCATGCTCAGCGTACCAAGCGAGGCGCAAGCGTGTTGGCTCGAAGATGATGAGCCAATCGAACTCGAGGCCGCATTCTGAGCAGGTGCCTTGGACGGGGCAGTTTGTTTTCCAGGTTGCGATTTCGCCGGTTTGGTCGTAGCCGCATTTGGGGCAGATTGGGGTGAGGGTGTGCATCATCTGAAACTCGATGGGTGCAGCACTGGATGGAGAAGACCCCCTCCGTCGGCTGCGCCGACACCTCCCCCGCAAGCGCGGGGGAGGAGATAAAGAGTTTACTGGATGTGTACGAGGTTTGTTGCGGCTTGGGCGAGGGTGGGTTCGTGGTCGAGGTCGATGGGGAGGTAGACGCCTTTGTCGTGGTCGGTGTTGAGGACGATGGCGTTTGGTTCGACGAGGGAATAGCCGTTGGTGGCGTGTTCGTGTCCGAGGATGAAGAGGTTGACTCCCCAGCGTTCGACGAGGTCTTCGAGTTGTTCGTGGTCGTATCCGCGTCCCCAGGTCATGAGGTGTGCGGATCCGACGCGGGGTTCGTAGTCTTGCTCGGTGAGGTCGCGGCTGAGGATGGTGGTGTCGAAGCGGTCCATCATCCCTGGTCCTGGGAGGGAGTGGGCGCAGAGGATGTCACCTTGCGGGCAGCAGGCGCGGAGGGCGATGGGCATGGAGAAGACGAAGTCTTTGACGGCGTCGCGGACGGTTTCGGCGTCGTCACCGAACTCTTGATCGATGCCGTCGTTGAATGCTTTGACGCAGCGGACGCCGTTCTTGACGATGAGGGCGTCGATGGCTTGGGCGAGCTCGTGGTTGGCGAGGAGGAAGTGGACGAACTCGGGGTACTGGGCTTTGAGCCAGGCGACTCGGGTGAGTCCTCGGTAGGAGGTGTCTACTGGGGGTGGGTCGCCGGGCTTGGAGGGTTTGAGATCGGGGTGGATGATTTCGTGGAGGGTGAGGTGTTTGGGCTCGGAACCAAACTCGCCGTCGAGTCCGGCGGCGGCGACGACGGCTCGGAAGTTCTTTGGATGGTCGTGGGTGTCGCCGGTGGCGATGAGGTGTCCGGGGGCTTCGATGCGATCGATGGATCCTTGTCGGCATGACGCGTCGCGGTTTGCTTGCGCGCCTTGGCGGAGGGTCTGGGCGACCTCTTGCGGATTGGACATGTCGATGGTGTACATGAGCAGGTGAGGATAGGCGAACGATCACTACGGCGTCGAAATCAACACTGAGCGGTTCGCGGCGATGGTTTGTCTGTTTGGTTAGGCTTCGTCGACTGGGATGGAGGGGGCGCGGACGATGCCGAGGATGAGGTCGAGTTTGTTGGCGACTTCTTCCATGGAGTTTGGGCGTTTGTCGAGGCCGGGCTCGCAGCACTGCATGATGAGATCGCTGAGGCGGTCTGGGAGGTCGGTGCGGAGCTCGGAGATTGGGGTTGGTTTCTCGATGAGCGCGTCGTCGAGGGATCCCATGAGTGAATCGGAGTTGGTTCCCATTGCGGTCGGGATGTTTTTCCCGGTGAGGGTCCAGTACATGGTGGCGCCGAAGTTGTAGATGTCGGTTTTGGGGGTGATCTCGCGGCGGTGGACTTGTTCTGGTGCGATGTAGTCTGGGGTGCCTTGGATTCGTTTTTTGATGGTGCCGATTTTGCAGGACTGTCCGAGGTCGATGACCTTTGCGGTGAGGTTCCCGTCGATGTCTGATCCGATGATGATGTTGTGCGGCTTCATGTCCGCGTGGACGTAGCCGTGCTTGTGCATCTCGTGGAGACCTGAGGCGGTCTGGCGGAAGAGGTCGATGAGGACGTCGAGTTCCTTTGGTGTTTCATCGAAGAGGGAGATGCCGTCGACGAGTTCCATGACGAGGTAGAGGTCGCGGATTTTGAGGAGTGATCCGGACTTGATCATGCGCTCGATGCGGCGGATGGCTGGGTGGTTGATCTGGTTGGCGATTTTGTATTCGATCGCGGCTTGGTCGAGGAAGCGTTGTGCTTTGGGGTTTGTTTTCTCGACGTGCTTGAGCGCCCAGATCTGTTTGGACTTTGGGTCCTGGACGAGGTAGATGATGGACGCGGCGCCACGACCGATCTCGGACATGATGCGGAAACCCTCTACGAGGTCGCCTTTTTTAAATACCGTGAGTTCTTCGGTCATTCGGGGTGTGTCCGATTCGTACGTCTGTCGTCGCGCTGGTGTGTCTCTCTGGTGGTCTTGTTCCGAAGAACTCGGTGACTTTGAGTACTTCGGTTCTTGAGCCGATCTATTGCACCCGGAAGCGAGATTGCTCGATTATCGGGTGGGTGATGGTAGACCTGGATCGGCTGTTTGGGCAGTGATTCGACACAGCAAGAGCGCTGGAATTGATCCATGTGCGTTGACAGATTTCGTTCGGGAGCGAGCTATGGGAACAGTTACCCCGGGCGAGAGCGGGTCACGACGCGGCGCGGGATGAAACTCAGCGCCAACACTGAGTATTAGCTGAGAATTGGGTTTCGGTTCCTCGTTGGGGGGTGTTGGGATGAAAAAACCTCCGAATTGGATCGGAGGTCTTTGGGGTCAGGTTGTCGTCGAACTGGTGATCGAGCTGGTGATCAGGAGTTGCCGAGGAGTTCGTTGAAGTTTGCTCTTGGGAAGTAGCGTCCCGGGCTTGTTGTCGGGGCGAGGTCCTGGTGGAGGAAGATCTTGTTTGACGGGATTTCGAGGCGCTCGGCGAGGGCGTTTACGACCTGCGCGAGGTATCGGATTTGTTGATCGGTGAAGGGTTTGCGGTCGCCGTTTCCGATGAGACAGATCTCGATGGTTTTGGCGGGCGCGTTGTGATCGATCCCGGCGAGCTGGGCGCCTTGGGTTTGGGTGAGCCAGCGGTTTCCGAGGTGGATTTCGCCGTTGCCCATTCCGGTGCCGTTTCCGATGAGGAAGTGGTATCCGAGGCCGTCGTATCCGATTTGCTTGTGCTGGGCGCCGATGGATTCGGCGGAGCCGGCGGGTGAACCGGAGTGGACGATGACGATGGAGTCCCATTGGTCTGGGTTGATGTCGGCTTTGGTGTTGAAGATCGCGCCGACGCCTCGTTCGGCGGTGATGCTTGCGAGTGGTGAGAGGGAGACGCCTTGGGCGCTGAGTGCTGGGTTTCCGGAGTCGAGGAGTGAGAGGAGTCCGACGAGGCCGGTCATGGACGCGACAAGGGCGCCCCACACGATTTTCGTGCGGATGCTCGCGTTTGTGCGGACTGTGACCTTGGCGGGCATGATTCTGGTTGGCTCCGGTGCTTATAAGATCTCTGGAATCAGATTATCATATTCATTCGGACGACGCGACGTTCTTTCTTGCACATTGAGCGGTAATTTGTATCGGATTGAGCGCAGAATTCTGCGTGTGCTATTTGTGGTACTTACCGGTCCCGAACAAACGGTGGATTCGGTTGCGGATCGAGCGGCTGTGCGCGCTACTCGTCGGATTTGACGAGTCGATCGCGGAGGTTTGGTGTGCGCCGACCGAACTCGTCTTCGAGGAAAGGCGGCGCGTGCTGGGCGCGTGTTTGGTTGTAGCGGTCGAAGGGTGATCGCGGATCGTCCTTCTTGAGCAGTGTCTTTTGGCACGCTTGGAGCGGGAGCAGCGCGAGCGTAGCGGCGATGAAGATCGCGGCGCGGAGCTTGGTGTTGTTTGTTGGATTCTGTTTGGGCATTGGTGCGTGCTACAACAAGGAAGATTCGGGAAACAAAAACAGTGTACCGCGGAAGACCGCGGCACACTGTTCTGGAGAGAGGAGAGAACTCGAAATTCCCGAGAAATGGTGCACTCGGGGGTGTGCTCAGGACTCGCTGACCTGAACACACGACTGCAACAAGTAAGATACGCAGCAGGGTTTGTGTGGTTCAGGTGGTTTTTAAGAATCATTCAAATTTTGTTATGTTCTATTGCTGTTCGGGTTACGGTCGATCTAGGGGGTCGGGATGAGCCGGCCATGCTCGTCGGTGGCGATTTGGTTGGTTTTGAGGAGCGACTGGATCGCGGTGTAGAGGGTCACAGCGACGGCGGTCGAGAGGTTGAGGGATCGCTCGGCGGGGGCGATGGGGATCGCGACGCATTGGTCTGGGTGGGCGTCGAGGAGGTGTTTGGGGAGTCCGACGGATTCTTTGCCGAAGACGAAGTGGTCGGCTTTGGAGATGGGGATGTCGAAGATGGTTTTGGTGGCGCGGGCGGTCATGAACCAGGTGTTTGGGGGTGGGTTTGAGGATGCTGCGGATTCGTAGTCGTCGTAGGAGTCGTGGTTGGTGAGGTTGAGGCGTGGCCAATAGTCGAGTCCGGCGCGGCGGCAGGCTTTTTCGTCGATGTCGAAGGCTAGGGGGTGGACGAGGTGGAGCGCGGCGCCGGTGGCGACGCAGGTGCGTCCGATGGATCCGGTGTTGTTGGGGATCTCGGGGTTGACGAGGACGACATTGGCGATGGGGTCTGTTGTGGGTGCGGTCATGGCTGGGTTGTTATAGGGGGTGTCATAGATAGAAAGACACCCCGCGTATTGGTGCGGGGTGTCTTGGGGTTCAAATCATTGGTTGGCTTTAGTTTTGTGCGGCGAGGAGGGGGTCGGCGGCGATGGTTTGGGCGACTGCTGTTTTGAAGGCTGGTTCGTGTGGGTTGCCTTGCCAGCGGATGACGCCGTCGGTGGAGAGCACGAGGACGTGCGGGATGCCTTTGATTCCGAGTGCTTGGTTGAGTGTTCGGTTTTGGTCGAACATTTGTCCGTAGTTGCCTTTCTTTTTCATGACGTAGCGGACGAAGTCTTTTTTGTCTTCTGAACCTCCGATGCCGACGATTTCGAGTCTTCCTGCGTAGTCGTCTTGGAGGTCATGGAGCATTGGCATGGCGCGGATGCATGGTCCGCACCAGGTTGCCCAGAAGTCGAGGACGAGGACCTTTCCGGAGAGGTCGCGCTCGCCGTAGATCCATTCTTCGTTGCCCATTGGTACTGGGAGTGGTTGTCCTTGGTAGTTGTTGGCGGACATTTTCCCGGCGTTGTGGTCTGGCCAAGGCGCGGATTCGTAGGCCTTTGGGTCCACGCTTGCGAGGGCTTGGGTGGCTTCGGGCTCGAGGCCTTCGGCTTGGCGCTGCGCGTTTGCGATCGCGGATTCTGGGGTCTCGGCGATGAGCTGCTTGAGTGCTTTCTTGAGTGAGCGTTCGTCGAGGTCGGCGAAGCGGAGGTTTCCTGCTCGGTCGATGACGTAGACGTCTGGGTAGTCGTCGGTGAGCATGGCGGATGCGAAGGCGCCTCCCTCGTCGCGGGCGACTGGGATGGTGATGCGTCCGGCGTTGATCTTCTCTTGGAGCTGGTCCCATCCGGCGTCGGGGTGGATCGCGGCGACGACGATCTGGTCTTCGTAGTCGCGGAGGGCGCGGTTGAGTTTGGAGATGGTCATGTAGGACTTGGGCTCTCCGGCGGAGATCATGGCGAGGAGGACGACCTTGCCTTCGGTGTTGGCGGCGGAGAGTGTGCCTGGGTGGGTCCAGTCGGTGAGGGACTCGGTGACGGATGCGTCGAAGGGTTTGGTTTCCAGCGCGGTCATCGCGTCGCGGTTGGCGCTGACTTCTCGTTTGAGCTCTGGTCCCATCGCGAGGGTGGGGATGAGCGTTGCGAGGGCGGCGGCAGTGATGAGTGGTCGTGAATACATGGAGATCTCCGTATATTGAATCAGGGTTGTCTGAGACCTGAGTGTACCCGATAACTGGTCATTTCAAAGGGAAGAAAGTCTGAAATTGGGGTGGGGATTGATGATAAGGGCTGAAAAACAAGCACCCGCTGGGTGAAGCGGGTGCTTGGAGAGCTATGAAGAACTGCTCGTGGTTCGTAAGTGTTGAACCGGTGTGTTGTTGATAGGTTGCGATTAGCCGTCGATCTTGGTGGTCATTGTGGTTGCTTGCGCGGACTTGTGTGCTTGGACGGCTGGGTCTGCGGCGAGTGTTTTGTTGACGGCTGGGACGAAGTCTTCTTCGTGTGGGTTTCCGATCCAGCGGATGATGCCGTCGGAGGAGATGACGACGACGAGGGGGATGCCTTTGGATTCGAACTTGGCGTAGACGGATTGATCGGCGTCGAAGAGGTGGGCGTAGCTGACTTCGTGCTCGGCGACGTAGGACTCGACTTTGGATTGGTCTTCGCGTTGTCCGGAGATTGCGAGGACGGCGAGGTTGTCGGCGTTGTCTTTCTGGAGTTCATCGAGGATTGGTGATGCGGCGCGGCATGGAGGGCACCAGGTTGCCCAGAAGTCGAGAACGACGACTTTGCCTTCGGTGGAGACGGATTCGGAGAGCCAGGTCTCGGATCCGAGGGCGACTGGGAGGGGCTTGCCTTGGAAGTCGTTGGCGTAGAGATCGGTGTTGTGGGCGGGCCATGCGGCGGTTTCGTAGGCGTCTGCGGAGACGAGGGTCATGTTGACGCCGTCTGTTGCGGATTTGGAGTCGCAGGCTTGTTTGTCAGCGGAGTCACAGGCTTCCTTTGCGGTGTCGCAGCATGAGCTTTTGGCGCTTGAGAGCGGGCAGTCTTTGGAAGCGGCGCAGTCTGGTCCGGCGGCGGTGAGGGCGAGACCTGAGGATGCGATGAGCATTGAGAGGATGGCTGACATGGTT
This sequence comes from Phycisphaerales bacterium, assembly GCA_965250055.1. Classification (GTDB taxonomy): domain Bacteria; phylum Planctomycetota; class Phycisphaerae; order Phycisphaerales; family UBA1924; genus UBA1924. Next base: position 2,071,193 of record OZ252285.1, read on the forward strand.
GTTCTCCTGGTGAGGGTGGGGTTTACGGATGCGGGTTGATGATGGGTGGGATGCACCCGACGGTGCCCCTCTGAATTGATGAACGCACGCTTTGGGGGTTAGCCCTTGGGTGGGATCAATCTGTGGAGAGCAACGGCTGCGGCGACGGCAATATTCAGAGAATCCGCGGATTTCACGAGGGGAATTTGGACTTTTTGATCGGCGGCGGCGAGGGCGGCTTGGGTGAGTCCTGGGCCTTCGGCGCCGAGCATGAGGGCGATTTTGGTGTCTGAAGGGGGATTCTGAGCGAGTTGGTTGATATCGTGGGCGTCGGGGGATGGGGTGAGGGCGAGGAGGGTGAAGCCTGCGGCTTGGATGGATTGGAGGGCGGGGATCCAGTTGGATTGGTCTTGGATCTGGGTGAAGGGGATGGTGAGGGCGTGTCCCATCGAGACGCGGAGGGACTTTCTATAGAGGGGGTCGCAGCATCGGGGGGAGAGGATGATGGGGATGTCGGTCCCTGAGAGGGCGGCGGTGGAGCGGAAGACGGATCCGAGGTTGTCGTGGTTGGACAGGTCCTCGAGGATGACGAGTGCGCGGGCGGATTGGAGGAGGTCGTTGAGTTGGGGGTGTTCGATTCGGTGTCCGGCGGCGAGGAGTCCTCGGTGGATGGGGTAGCCTGTGATTTGATCGAGGATTGGGCGGGGGGCGGTGTAGATGGGCACATCGCGAGGGATCTGGCTTAGGAGCTGAGCGTGGGACTGGGTTTTGGATTCGTCGATGAGGACGGAGTGGAGTGGGTAGCGGGAGTGGATGTGGTGTTCGAGGACGAGGGAGCCTTCGGTGATGAAGAGGGGGTCTTTTTGAGATTGGTCGGTTGCGGACTTTGGAGCGTCTGGATTGTGCGCGGCTTTGAGCCAGGCGTCTCTTTGATTGCGGTATGGCTCGATCCGTTGGTCAATAGGGTCATGGATTGGGGTGAATCGGTCGATCATGGATGGTGTACCCTAGACTGATTTTGAAGGGTGCGTGCACAGCGAACAGAATGGACTGGTGATCGGCTTGATGGCAAATACTGAGACAATGAGTGTTCTTCAAGCCGCGGTGCTTGGGGTGGTTGAGGGGATCACGGAGTATCTGCCGATTTCTTCGACGGGGCATCTGATTTTGGCGTCGGAGCTGATGGGGCTGGGGGAAACGGCAACACAGCGCTCGGCGGTCGATACCTTCAACATCGTGATCCAGGGGGGGGCGATCCTGGCAGTGCTGGGGTTGTACTTCCCGCGCGTGGTGCAGATGTGCAAGGGGTTGATCGGGAAGGACAGCGATGGGCTCAAGCTCGCGATCCGGATCATCGTTGCGTTTTTGCCTGCGGCTGTGCTCGGGGTGCTGCTCAATGACTGGATCGAGAGCAAGCTGTTTAATACGCCGATGGTTTTGACGGCGCTGGCGCTGGGTGGGGTGTTCATGATTGTGATTGATAAGTGGAAGTTCAGCAAGCACAAAGAAGGTGAAGTGTTTGAGGAGGGGATTGATCTGCATGAGATCAGTATCTTGCAGGCGCTGATGATCGGGTTGTTGCAGTGCGTGGCGATGTGGCCTGGCACTTCGCGGTCGATGATGACGATCGCTGGGGGTGTGCTGGTTGGGCTCAAGCCCAAGCGTGCGGCGGAGTTTAGTTTTTTGCTGGGACTCCCGACGCTTGGGGGGGCGACGGTGTATTCGTTGTACAAGTCGGTGAGTGGTGATGGGCCTGACATGTTTGAGGTGATTGGGTGGACGCCGATTGTTGTGGGGCTTGTGGTGGCGACAATCAGCGCGGCGCTGGCGGTCAAGTGGCTGGTGGCGTTTCTGACGAAGCACGGCTTGGCGGTGTTCGGGTATTACCGGTTGATTCTCACGGCGGTGCTGGGCGGGGCGATCGCGATGGGTGTGGTGAGTTTGCACGCGGGGGATTCGGGTGTGAGTGATGAGATTCTTGAGGTGCAGCCATGAGTGATGAGATGAAGACTTCGTTTCCGAAGGACAAGATCGAGGTGGTGCTGCTGGAGGGGACGCATCCTTCGGGAACGCATCTGATCGAGCGCGAGGGGTTTCATGTCACGGCGTTGCATGGGGCGCTTGAGGGCGCGGAGCTCGTTGATGCGATCCGCAGGGCGCACGTGGTGGGCGTGCGTTCCAAGACGCAGCTGACTGGGGAGGTCTTGAAGTACTGCGAGCGGCTGCTTGCGGTGGGGTGTTTCTGCGCGGGGACGAATCAGGTGGATCTGGATGTCGCGGCTTCGATGGGGGTTCCAGTGTTTAACTCGCCGTTTAGTAATACGCGGTCTGTGGCGGAGCTGACCTTGAGTGAGATCATCGCGCTGCATCGGCGCGTTTCGCATCGCTCGGCGCTGCTGCATCAGGGGGAGTGGGACAAGAGCGCGGATCGTTCGCACGAGGTGCGTGGTCGGACGCTTGGGATTATTGGGTATGGGCATATTGGATCGCAGATTAGTGTGCTTGCGGAAGCGGTGGGTATGCGGGTAATGTTCTTTGATGTCGAGAGCAAGCTCCCGCTGGGGAACGCGGGGTCGGTGGGCTCGATTGATGAGCTATTGAAGATTTCGGATGTGGTGAGTATCCATGTCCCTGAGACGAGCGACACGGTGGGGATGATTGATGCGAAGCGGATCGGGCTGATGAAACACGGGGCGTATCTGATTAACAACGCGCGTGGTTCGGTGGTGGATCTGGACGCGCTGCGTGTTGCGGTCGATGCGGGGCATATCGCGGGGGCGGCGGTGGATGTGTTCCCGGATGAGCCGAGCAAGCGGGGCGAGTCGTTTACGAATGTCATGCAGGGAGCGGAGAATGTGATCCTGACGCCTCATGTTGGGGGCTCGACGATCGAGGCGCAGGAAGCGATCAGTGTCGATGCGGCGGAGAAGCTGGTGAAGTTTGTCAATCGCGGAACGACGACGGGCGCGGTCAATGTTCCCAATGTGGATCTTCCTTCGCAGGAGGTCGAGGGGGTGCGGGCGCATCGAATCTTGAACTTCCATCGGAATGTCCCTGGCGTGCTCGGGAAGTTTCACGAGGCGGCGAGCTCGCTGGGTGTGAACATCTCGGGGCAGTATTTGAGGACGGTTGGGGATGTTGGGTATGTGGTGCTTGATGCGGATCCGAGCGGGGCTGAGGCGCTCAAGGACGCGATGGATGGGATCGAGGAGTCGGTTCGGACGCGGATGTTGTGGTAGGAAGAAGGCATTGGCGACTGGGCACTAGCCACTAGGGAAGAGATGAAGACCCCCTCCGTCCGCTGCGCGGACACCTCCCCCGGAAGCCCGGGGGAGGCGATTTTGATTGCAATTCACTTTGGGGGGGCGAACAATCGGGGATGCCACAGTTTGAGCGCGTTTCGGAATCTTTAGAGCATACTTCGGTGATCGCGAAGGACTTCGCGGCGGTGTTGCGGCGCGGGGATCTGGTGCGCTTGGTTGGGGAGATGGGTGCGGGGAAGACGACGTTTGTGCGCGAGGTCGCGGGGGCGATGGGGGCGGATGTTTCGATGGTGAGCTCCCCCACTTTCGTGCTGATGAATATCTATCCGTGCACAGTCAGCGGCGAGGATGGGTCGATCGCGCATCTGGATTGTTATCGCTTTGGGGACAGCGATGAGCTTGAGGCGCTGGGGTGGGATCGGGTGTGCGCCGATGGTTCGGTTCGGCTGGTGGAATGGCCGGAGCGGATTGATGGGGTGCTTGGAGATGAACAGGCGTGCACGATCACGATCTCGCATGTGGATGAGGGGGTTCGGGGGTTTGTGATTGAGGTTCCGGATTCGTGGATGGAGCGGGCGAGTTCGATGGCGCTCAAGGCGCGGGACGCGGTGAAGTGTCCGGTGACTGGGGAGGCGGTTCATCCGGAGAGCGCGAGCTGGCCGTTTGTGAGCGAGCAGGCGCGGATGAGTGATCTGCATGGGTGGATGAGCGAGAAGTTTGCGATCACGCGTCCGATTGAGCAGGCGGATTTGGATCAGGAGTGAGGCACGGCTTGCCGAAGACGGTCAAGCCGTGGCACCCTAGGGATGTGGGAAGAGTTGAAGAGCCCTCACCCCGGCCCTCTCCCCGAGGGAGAGGGGGGAGGAGTGTGCGACGTTTGGTTTGGGGTGGTATTGTGTGGGTATGAATGAAGAACTGGCTGCTTCTGGTGAAGCGAGTGTGTGGTCATTGTTTACTGAGAGCTTTGATGTGTTCTCGGTGGTGCTGCTGATCGGGTCGTTTATTGCGGTGTCGTTGATTGTCAAGCTCGTGCTTGATGCGCGGCGGTCGGTGATCGCGCCGGAGGACATTGTGGATTCGCTGGCGCGGGATCTGGATTCGGGGGATCTGGATTCGTTCCTCGGGACGGCGGGTGATGATGCGGGGATCGTTGGGTCGGCGTGTGAGGCGGCGTTCAATGCTCGTGCTTCTGGAGCATCGGCGATGCGCGAGGCGGCGGAGGTCGCGGCGAGTAATGCGTGCTCGCGATGGACGCGGACGCTGGATTTGCTGCGGGTGATCGGAGAGCTTGGGCCTTTGGTTGGGCTGGCGGGGACGGTGTGGGGGATGATCCTGGCGTTTGTGCGTTTGGGTCAGGCGGGGGGGACGGCGGGGCCAACGGATTTGTCGCTGGGGATTTCCAAGGCGTTGTTTCATACGTTGCTTGGGTTGATGCTCGCGGTGCCTTGCTTGTTGGTGTATGGGTGGTATCGGAGCGTGATTGAGAAGCATTGCAACACGGCGTTTGAGCAGGCGGGGCGGTTGGTGGATCGGTTGTCGGCGATGGGTGATGACGACGAGGACGCGGCATGAGAAGTCGGTCGATCGTTGGTCAACACGGTAGTGGTTCTGGGGGGGTGAATGTGACGCCGATGATTGATGTGGTGATGTGTCTGATTGTTTTTTATTTGATGGTCGGGCAGCTGGCGATTGATCGGCGGTCGTCGATTGTGCTCGCGGAGACGGTTTCGGGGGTGGATCGGCAGGATCTTGCGGATGCGATCGAGATCGGGGTGCTGATGGATGGGGGGCTGACGCTCAACGGCGAGGCGATCGAGAGCGATCGGATCGCGGGTGAGGTGACGGGGATGGTCGCGCGGGAGGTTGGCGCGGTGGTGCGGATCCGTGCGGATGAGGATGCGGGGTTTGGGGCGGTGCGTCCGGTGCTTCGGGCGCTGCAGGAGGCGGGGGTGACTGGGGTAGAGTTTGTGACGATTCGTGCAGAGGGCGCGGGGGGGCAATCATGAGCACGGGTTTACGGCGGCGGAGTGTGCTTGGCGATCCGGGGAAGCGGTCGGGTCCGATGATGACGCCGATGGTGGATGTGGTGCTGGTGATTTTGATTTTCTTTATGGCGAGCACGACGATCGCGGGGTATGAGTGGTTTTTGCAGGCGGGGGTTGAGGCGGAGTCGGAGGGTGAGTCCGCTCCGGAGGAAGCGCGGTTCGATCTTCCCGCGGCGATCATCGAGGTTGATCTGGTTTCGGGTGAGGGTGGCGCGGTGCTTGTGTATGGCGTGTCGGGGGATCAGGGGATGACGATCGATCAGGCGGTGGGGTTGATCGAGGGGATGGAGCTTGGGGAGAGCGCGGCGCTGCGCGTGGGGCTGGGCGCGGGGGATGGGGTGTCGATGGGTGATGTGATGCGCGTGCACGATGCGTGGCACGGGCGCGGGGTGAAGGTTGTGATGCGGACGGGGCGGTGAGAGTGAAGACCCCCTCCGTCCGCTGCGCGGACACCTCCCCCGCAGGCGCGGGGGAGGAGAGTGGGTGCTTTGGTTATTTGTTTGAGGTGACGAAGATTTGGAGTTTGTGTGCTTGGGCGGTGAGGCCGTGGGCGGCGCAGAGTTTGTCGCGGAGTTCGATGAGTTCTGGGAGTTCGGTGGTGATGATGTCTCCGGTGTCCACATCGATGAGGAGGGTGTTTCCGGTTTGTCCGATCGCGAGTTGGTAGTGGGATTGCTCGCGTCCGACGAGGACGTGCTGGATGATGCCGGCGGATTCGAGGAGTTTGAGTGTGCGGTAGACGGTGGCTTTGGAGACGGAGTGGCCTTGGGCTTTGAGGGTGTCGAGGAGCTGGTCGGCTTCGAAGAGGGAGTCGAAATCGATGATGGTGTCGAGGATTTTGGCGCGTTCGGGGGTGTACTTGAGTCCCTCGGCTTTGAGGGTTCGGCGGAAGATCGCGCAGAGGGGCTCGATCAGTTCGGGCTGATTTGATGGGGCGCTGTTGTTGGTTGGATTTTTGATCGGCTCGAGCGGCATGGGGGATTCTATGCGGGGGGAACGTGGTTGGGGATCGCGATGGGATAGGATGGGGGCATGGCGGACGAGCACGATCAGAATCAAGCACACACGGACAGCGAGGCGGCTGGGAAACAGCGGTCTTTGGCGCGGGTGTTGATTCAGGTGATCGGGTTCGCGGCTTCGATCGCGGCGCTGGGGTGGGCGGTCAAGATGGCGCTGACGGAAGAAAATAGGGCGCAGCTGGAGAATCTGCAGAACGCATCGGCTGGTCAGGTGATGGCGCTGGTGGGGTTGTCGTTCTCGTCGGTGGCGATTAATGGGTTGATTTTTTGGGTGGTGATCCGTCCGGTGCACAAGATCCGCGCGACGGATGTGATCTCGACGAACGCGATCGCGACGCTCCTGGCGTATCTGCCGTTTAAGTTGTCGTTGGTGGCGCGGGTTGCGATTCATCGCAAGCGGGATGGGGTTCCGGTGCTGACGATCGGGGCGTGGTTTGCGGCGATCGGGGTGTTGATGCTTGCGGTGCTTGGGCCGATGGCGTTGGTGTCGTTTGTGCTTCAGGATGTGAACCTGCTGTGGTGGGTCGGGGTGGTTGGGTCGGTCGCGATCGGGGTGGGCGCGGTGATCGTGATGGCGCGGGTCTTTTATGGCGAGCGCGGGGTGCAACGGATCGCGTCGGTTGGGGTGCTTCGCGGATGGACGGAGAAGGAATCGTTCGGACGATTGCACGCGGGGTTTGACATGATCGCGTGTCCCTGGTCGTCGGGCTGGGCGGGGCTGGGGCGGATGCTTGACGTGCTGGCGTTTGCGGGGCGGTTCGTGGTCGCGGCGGCGGTGCTGGGGCTCCCGATCTCGGGGAGTGATGCGCTGCTTTTGGGGAGTGTGTATTTCTTGATCGGGGTGTTCTCGCCGTTTGGGATGCTGGGGACGCGCGAGGCGGGGACGATCGGGGCGGCGGCGTTGTTTGGGGTGAGCTCTGCAGCGATTGGGGATGGGGGCGAGGGACCGATCGCGGCGGCGGTGGTGTTTATCACGGCGGTGGAAGCGGTGGTGAATCTGGGGTGCGCGGGGTTCGGGGTTGCGTGGCTTCGGGTGAGTACTGGGAAGAGAGTCTTGGACGATCTGGTAGAGTGATTCGCGCTACGATCCGGGATGAAAGTCGCGCTTGCACAGCTGAATCCGGTCGTTGGGGATATCGAGGGGAACTCGGAAAAAATCATCGCGGCGATCGGTGAAGCGCGGGAGAAGGGCGCGGGGCTGGTGGTGCTCTCTGAGCTGGTGATCTGTGGGTATCCTCCACGGGATTTGCTGCTGGTGGAGGGGTTTGTTGAGCGGTGCGCGGCGGCGGTGAAGGCGATCGGTGAGCAGCACACGGCGGGGATCGCGGTGGTGATCGGGACGCCACTGCCTGCCGGTGACGGAGCAGAGGGCGGGATCGCGAACTCGGTGGTGGTGTACGAGGACAACGCGTTTGTGGGGTATCACGATAAGCGGCTGCTTCCGACGTATGACGTGTTTGATGAGGATCGGTACTTTGAGGCGGGGCATCGATCGGTAGTTGTTGAAGTTGCTGGCAAGCGGGTTGGGCTGGCGATCTGCGAGGATTTGTGGCGCGGGGACGACTCGGGGTTTAGCAGTCGGTATGACGATGAGGCGGATCATGTGCAGGGGTTGATCGAGGCGGGCGCGGAGTTGATTGTGGCGCCGAGTGCATCGCCGTTTGTGCTTGGGAAGGCGGACAAGCATCGCGGGATTCTGCGCAGTCATGCGACAACGCATAGGGTCCCGGTGGTGTCGGTGAATCAGGTGGGTGCGAATGATGATCTGATCTTTGCGGGTCAGTCGTGTGTTGTGGATTCGAGGGCGCGGACGGTGCATGAGTGCGAGGCGTTCGCGGAATCGGTCGCGGTGGTTGATCTTGAATCGAGTGGAGAGGTTCCGCATCGCGTGCTTGATGATGAGCGCGCGATTGTTGAGGCGCTGACGATGGGGATCCGGGATTATCTGCGTAAGTGTGGGTTCAAGAAGGCGTGCATTGGATTGAGCGGCGGGATTGATTCGGCGCTGGTCGCGGCTCTTGGGGTGCGGGCGCTGGGGGGCGAGCATGTGGTTGGGGCTTCGATGCCGGGGCGGTTTAGCAGCGAGGGGAGCAAGACGGATGCGTTTGCGCTTGCGGAGAACCTGGGGATGCGGTGTGTGTCGATGCCGATCGAGACTGGTTTTGAAGGGGTTTGCGAGTCAATCAATCCGGCGTTTGCAGAGCTCGTTGAGCGGGAACTCGGTGAGTCGCTTCCGGACCTGACGCAGGAGAATCTGCAGTCGCGGATCCGCGGGACGATGATGATGGCGCTTTCGAATCGGACGGGGGCGCTGGTGCTGACGACGGGGAACAAGAGCGAGATCGCGGTTGGGTACTGCACGCTGTACGGCGATATGAACGGCGGGCTCGCGGTGATCGCGGATGTTCCCAAGACGATGGTGTTCAAGGTCTGCCGATACATGAACGAGCACTTTGCGGAGCTTGGGTTTGATTGTCCTCCGATTCCGGTGAGCACGATCGAGAAGCCTCCGAGTGCGGAGCTGGCGCCGGATCAGCTGGATTCGGATTCGCTTCCGGATTATGAGGTGCTTGATGTGATTGTGCAGCGGCACATCGAGGGGCATCAGAGCGCGAGCAAGATCATCGCGGAGACGGGGTTTGATGCGGGTGAGGTTGAGCGGATTTGTAAGCTGATTGATCGCAACGAGTACAAGCGTCAGCAGATGGCGGTGGGATTGAAGCTGACTACGACGGCGTTTGGGACGGGGCGTCGGATGCCGATTGCTCAGCGTTGGACGCGCTGAGGAAACTTTTAAAGACCCCCTCCGTCGCTGCGCGACACCTCCCCCGTCAGGACGGGGGAGGAGAAAGATGGCTCCCCCACTGTTCTGTTGTGGGGATGGTTTTGCCGCATTCTGGGCAGGATTCGGATTGGAGTTGGTAGAGGAGGTAGCCGCAGGAGCAGCGGGGTTCTTTGATCTCGATGCGGACGTGGAGTTTGCAGGTTGGGCATCGGGAGTCTTTGTTTGAGTGGGCGGTGATGCTTGTATTGCAGCGGGGGCAGGTGATGTTGATGGGGATGGAGGGGGCGAGGGTGCCTTGTTCATCTTCTCCTGGCTTTGGGGCGAAGAAGGCGAGTGCTCCGGTGGCGATGGTGGTTCCGGCGCAGATGATCGCGGAGATCGCGAGGATTCGGACCATGAGTTGGTCGTAGTTCCCGAATCCGTCGTTGATGAATCCGAACGCGATGACCCCTGCGGTGGTGGCGCCGGTGATGAGAGCGGTGCGTTTGGAAACTTTGAACGAGAGAAGCGGGCAGGCGAGGGGGTTGATGATGAGTCTGTGGACGAATGCGATCCCGAGGGTGAGGAAGACGGCTCCGGTTCTCCAGAAGAAGTTCTCCCATTGCCAGTTGAGGAGGGGCTCGATCCAGATGATGGTGATGAAGGTGACCATCGAGATGAAGATGGTGGTGGTCGCGATGCGGAGGGTTCGTTTTTGCTTTCGGCCGTCGATGCCTCGGTTTCCGCCGAGGATGACGACGATGAGTCCTCCCAGGGAGTAGGCGCCGACGATAAGGATGGTGATCATGACCTCGTCGTCAACCCAACCACGCGGGAGGACGACGGCGGCGATTCCGGCAAGCATCGCGAGAGCGACGAAAGAGAGGAATGTCCAGAGGATGTATTTCTTTTGGATCATCTGGTTAGTTTAACATTGTTTACCAATCACCAGCATAACGCGTGGTTGGGTCGCTGTTGGCGTCGCGGAAGGCGAGTTGGTGGAGGCGTCTGGCAAGCTGTCTAAGGTGGAGCGCATCGTGGGCGCTCCATGCGGCGAGGAGACCGATCGCGGACATCGGACCGAAGTGTGGATGCTGCATGGTGTTTGACCAGTTTGGGTTGGTCAATGATCGGAGTTGATTGATGTTGTCGGTGCGTAACTGGGTCCAGCGATCGAGCTGCGTGTCGAGATCTTGGGATGCGTAGTTCCTGGATTCGACCCAACCTTGGGGATCAATTGGGGGCCAAGTTGCATCGGGGTTGCAGAGTGTTGAGAAGACTCGCAAGGAAAAATCTTCTTGTTCTTCATCAGTCATATGGCAGACGATTTCAAGAACAGACCACGATTCTTTGTCGGGTTTCCATTTGATGTCTTCTGGGTTGAATGCGCAGACGAGTGCGGGGAAAGTGGTGGTGAACAGCTCGAGGCGGTTGATGAGGGCGCCTGGGTTGACTGTTTCCTTTGGCATTAGCTTGAGCCGGCGCGCATGCGTTCGAGTCCTGCGGGGAATGGGTAGCTTGGGAAGACACCGACGTCGGCGCGTTCCCACATTTGTGGTGCGGGGTAGATGTCTCCGCGGAATCCCGCGGCGTACATCGTGCGGAGGACGGTCTCGAAGCTTGGTTCGGTCTGTGAGTCGTGGTCGACGACGAGTCGATTGGATTTGGCGCCGAGGAATGAGACGGTGCAGGATGGGGCGCGGTCGGGGCGGCCTTGCAGCATTTTGTTGATGGTGGCGAATCCTCGGGAGAGGTCGGTGAGGGTGAAGTAGTCCTGTTCTCTTGGGCGCAGGAGCGCGAGGACGAGGACGGAGTCGAGGTCGAACTTGAGGATGTAGGGCTCGCGGTCTTTGGCGGCGTGGATCGCTACGGCGTCTTGGAACATTTTTGCGTAGCTGGTGACGGAGTTTGAGGACCACTGGGACGCGGTGACGAGGTTGACGAGCTGGGCGATGACGCCGCTGTCGTTGTTTTCGCTGTTGACGCCGCAGATGACGGTGCGGTATCGGCACTGGAGGACGTCGGAGAGCATGTCTTGACCCCACATGGTGCGGATGCGGCCTTGTGGGCTCGCGGGGGGTTGTTCTTGTCGGAGCAGGGAGATCCGGTCGGGGTAGGAGTTTGGTGAGAGGAGTCCTGCGGCGTCGCCGTCGTAGATTTTCATTTTGTCTGCTGCCATTGGTGTACTCCTGGTGGTTGGTCTCTGTGTATTGATCGGCGTTTTTGGGGGGTGATGTGGAATCAAGATTGGGGGTATTTGAGATCAAACTCGTGATGTCCGGCGAAAATCGGGAGGATGATGGTGTGGTGGATGAGATCGGAGAGGAAGAGCATGATCGCGGTGATGATGACGAGCGATGAGATGAGTGTGGGTTCGGGGAAAAATGGGACGGCGGCGAGCATCGCGGCGCCGGGGTAGCCGTGGTGGATGCGGTATCCGTTGGTGAGTTTGGCGAGGGGTCGGGTGTGCGTTGGGGAGGTGAGCTTGAAACCGAAGCGGAGGATGATGGTGACGAGCTCGAAGAGGAGTGCGGCGATGATCCCTGTGAGGATTGGATGCTGGAGGAACCAGGACATGTTTGATTATTGGGTGGGAGGTTGTGGAAGTTTTGAAGAGTGTAAAAAGAGACAGCCCTCCGAAGCTTTTGGCTTGGAGGGCTGTAAAGTCGGCGATAACCTACTTTCCCGCTGAACAGTATCATCGGCGAGTTGGGCTTAACTGCTGTGTTCGGGATGGGAACAGGTGTGACACCAACTCTATGGTCACCGACAAACATCGGAGATCTGGTTTCCCGGATCAGGATGTTGACGAAGAACGACAACGAGCAGAGACGTGAGTTTTTTGCTCACGCTTGAGAATATTTTGAGTGGTTCATGTATGAGTATGAACGATGTGTTGACCGATCGTGATGATTGAAGAATCATCGGCGATTGGTCGGGAGATCAAATCTTCGACCGTTAGTACCGCTCAGCTGAGGACATCTCAATCCTTACACTCGCGGCCTATCAACCTGGTAGTCTTCCAGGGGTCTTTCGTCAAAGACTAGCAAACCTGATCTCGAGGGGGGCTTCCTGCTTAGATGCTTTCAGCTGTTATCCCTGCCCGACGTAGCTACTCTGCGGTGCTCCTAGCGGAACAACAGAATCACCAGGGGTCAGTCCAACCCAATCCTCTCGTACTAAGGTTGACTCCTCTCAAGTTTGCAACGCCCACAGCAGATAGGGACCGACCTGGCTCACGCCGGTCTGAACCCAGCTCGCGTACCACTTTAATAGGCGAACAGCCTAACCCTTGGGACCGCCTTCAGCCCCAGGATGTGATGAGCCGACATCGAGGTGCCAAACCGCTCCGCCGCTATGGACGCTCGGGAGCGATAAGCCTGTTATCCCCGGAGTACCTTTTATCCGATGAGCTACGACGCTTCCACACGCGATCGCAGGATCACTAGAGCCCTCTTTCGAGACTGCTCGTCCTGTCGGACTCGCAGTAAAGCTGGCTTGTGCTCTTACACTCTAACACACGGTTTCCATCCGTGCTGAGCCAACCTTTGCGCTCCTCCGTTACTCTTTAGGAGGAGACCGCCCCAGTCAAACTACCCAGCACACACTGTCCCTCGCCCGGTTTCACGGGAATCGAGGTTAGGCCACACACTCACGAAGGGTGGTATCTCACCAACGGCTCCACCAATGCCTAAGCACCGGCTTCAAAGCCTCCCACCTATCCTGCGCATCATGTGCACATGACCAATATAAGCCTGCAGTAAAGGTTCACGGGGTCTTTCCGTCTTGCTGCGGGTAGGCGGCATCTTCACCGCCACTACTATTTCACCGAGTTGGTCGTGGAGACAGTGCCCCAGTCATTACGCTATTCATGCGCGTCGGAACTTACCCGACAAGGAACTTCGCTACCTTAGGACCGTCATAGTTACGGCCGCCATTGACCCGTGCTTAGGTTACAAGCTTCGCATAAAGCTAACCTGCTTCCGTGACATTCGGGCATTGGGCAAGCGTCACACTGTATACATCCTCTTGCGAGTTAGCACAGTGCTGTGTTTTTGATAAACAGTTGCCAGGGCCTTTTCTCTGCGCCCCGAAGGGCCTCCTTATCGCGAACTTACGGAGTTAATTTGCCTAATTCCTTCACGACCATTCTCTCGAGCGCCTGAGGCTATTCGCCTCGTCTACCTGTGTCAGTTTTAGTACGGGACATACATCGCCCACATAGCTTTTCTAGGAACCCGATCCCTCTCTAGCGGCCCGAAGGCCTGGACGTCTAACAGTCCAAGAGAGCTCACAGATCCGCACTATGCTTTGATCTTTGTATGTGCGCAGGAATATTAACCTGCTATCCATCGACTACGCCTTTCGGCCTCGCCTTAGGACCCGGCTAACCCTGGGCGGATTTACCTTCCCCAGGAAACCTTAGACTTACGGCGTGAGGGATTCTCACCCTCATTATCGTTACTCAAGCCCGCATATTCACTTCCATACGCTCCAGCATTCGTTACCGAACACCTTCGCCGCCTATGGAACGCTCACCTACCATTTCTTACGAAATCCACAGCTTCGGTATTATACTTATCCCCGATCATTATCGGCGCCAGATTCCTCGACCAGTGAGCTATTACGCACTCTTTAAATGGTGGCTGCTTCTAAGCCAACATCCTGGCTGTCATCGCAATCTGACTTCCTTAAAAACTAAGTATAATTTAGGGACCTTAGCTGGTGGTCTGGATTATTCTCCTTTTGACCGCGGATATTATCACTCGCGGTCTATCTCCCAAGACTTGGCTATTGGTATTCGGAGTTTGGTTGCATGGGGTACCCAGGGAGGGCCCACCACGCATCCAGTAGCTCTACCCCCAATAGTTGCTTCTTGAGGCTAACCCTAAAGTTATTTCGGTGAGAACAAGCTATCTCCCGGTTTGATTGGACTTTGACCCCTCCCCACAGCTCATCCCACATCTTTTCAACGATGACGGGTTCGGGCCTCCAGCAGGTTTTACCCCACCTTCACCCTGGCCATGGGTAGATCACACGGGTTTCGTGTCTAGTCCCAGCGACTACGCGCCCTATTCAGACTCGCTTTCGCTCCGCCTCCGGTCCGGTAGACCTTAGGCTCGCCACTGAGACTAACTCGCGGGCTCATTATGCAAAAAGCACGCCGTCACCCCGTAGGGCTCCGACCGCTTGTAGGCATACGGTTTCAGGAACTCTTTCATCCCCCTAATAGGGGTGCTTTTCAACTTTCAATCACTTTACTTTTTCGCTATCGGTCGTCAAGGAGTACTTAGCCTTGGAAGGTGGACCTCCCATGTTCAACCCGGGTTCCACGAGCCCGAGCCTAATCGAGGGCTATGATGCTACACCTTGCTACCGGACTTTCACCGTCTTTGGTCACGCATTCCTTCGTGTTCACAAGTTCACATCTATCCGCTTTCGCTCGCCGCTACTTACGGAGTCGCATGTTGCTTTCCTTTCCTCCGGGTACTTAGATGTTTCAGTTCCCCGGGTTTGCCTCGCATACCTATGCATTCAGTATGCGATACCCTTGCGGGTGGGTTTCCCCATTCAGAGATCTACAGATCACAGCTTGGTTACCAGCTCCCTGTAGCTTTTCGCAGGTTCCAACGTCTTTCATCGCCTCTTGACGCCAAGTCATTCACCGTATGCCCTTTGTGATTTGATCAACCCGACCAAGCGCCGATCCGTGTTTCACCATTGCTGGCTTACACGCATCAGTCTGTATCGGAAAGTCAATGGCCGCCCTCCTCTGCCGAGGGATCAGGACGACCAACTGTCTCGTAGGCACGAGACAGCATCGTTCAGACGCATATATGAGTTTACTCGTTCGTATTCTCAATACAGTCTACATCCGGGTACTGAACCCGAAGTATCTGTATCTGCTCGTCGTCATTCGGTTGTCAAAGATGCTGGAGAGTGAAGATCAACTTCGCTTTCCGTCGCGGCTCGCAATGAGTCGCGGGGAGATACTAGGACACACATTTCGTGGATCAAATTTGGAGGGCGACAATTCTGCAATTGCGCTCACAATTCTTCAGAATTGATCCATTGGGCGGGTGCTGAAAGTGCGCTCCGGGGGATTGTTGGTCACCTCATGAGCAGCTGCCTGGAACTGATCCCATAAAAAACCCCGCTTGGAGCGGGGTTTGGGGGTTCGGGATCTTGGAATCGAATCCTTCTCGATTATGGCTCAGTGGGCTGGAAGAGTTCGGCGGCGGGAGATTTGGCCGGCTGTCCGGTTGGACGGAGGGTTGAGCGGGCGGCTTGGGTCGCGGAGGACTGTGCTTGCTCGTAGAGAGCAGTCGCTCGGTCGTCTGCGGGGCTTCGCGAGGAGAGGGAGCCGTCGGCGAGGCGGAAGATGAGGGTGTTGACCTGCTGGTCTGATCGGAGGGAGGCGACGGGATCGCTGGCGATCTGGACGAGGAAGGTGTTGAGGTCGATGGAGAGTCGATCGGGCGCGGAGGAGATGCCCTCTGGGACCTGGGAATCGGGGTTGCTTTCGTTGAGTTGTTCGATGTAGTTCGCGGCGTCGTCGGCATCGATGGCGCTGGTGTCGAAGAGGACGAAGTCACCTGAAACGCGGAGGTTTGCGGCGAGGGATTGTCCTGGCTCGATGTTCATGGACGAGCGGCGGTAGTAGCCGTAGTACATGGAGTAGAGCTCGATCTTGGCGGTCGGGAGCTCGGCGCCGCTGATTGGTTGTGAAGCTTCAGCGACGAAGAAGAACTCCTTGGCCCCCACTGCGACTGGGTCGGACCATTGTGACCAGTTTGCACGCACGAATGGTTCGACGGTGAGCGCTTGCTGCGCATCGTCTGATTCATCGAGGTACGGGCCTTTACGGAAGTATGGGTTGTTGAGCACGACGCGGGTGCGGTAGCGGTAGGTTGCGCCGGGCTTGACTCCGATGTCGTGCGTCCAGAGCTGGAGCGCGTCTTGGTCGAGGATGTTGGTCACGGCGGCATCTTCGTCGGCTTCCACGCCGAGACGCTCGAGGTCGGATTTGATGTCTTCGATCTGGTCTTCGATGAACTCGATGCGCTCGCGGTTGCGATCGCGGTTTGGGCGCGGCTGGGTGTCGCTTGGGTCGCGGGTGTTTGTGGGGCTCTTTCCTGAGCCGCCTCGACCTGGGCGGGAGCCTGGGTTTTGGCGGGTGGTTGAGGTTGTGCGGGTCGATGGGTTGTTGAGCTGGTTGAGTTCGGCGGTGAGTCTGGTGAGCTGGCGCTGGAGTCGCTGGGTCTCGGTGAGTCCCTGGCTTTCGGCGTCGAGGAGTTCGGATGGTGGCGCCCAGGTTGGTCCGGCGATGGTCGGCGGGTACATGGGGCGCATCACTTGTGCCGAGACGTCTTGGGCGCTGGCGATGATTTCGTTGAGTCGGACGAGGCCGTCGTCTTTGGTGACAGCGCTTGTTGGGAGGGGGGTGCCTGGAGGGGTGGTGATGGTTTGGGTTGATCCCCATGAGCCGTCGGCTTGGAGTTGTTGGCGCTCGACTTCGAGACCCATGACGGCCATTCCGGTGGAGACCCAGAAGAGGCGTGGGACTCCGGGGTAGCCGTCTTTGCCTTCGAGGATGTCGCGGAGCTTGGTTCCTGGGAAGTTGGCTTCGATGGAGACGGTCGGGAGATCGAATGGTTGTGCAGCGGGGACGTAGTTGGCATACTCAGGGACTTCGATCACGGCGTAGGGATCAAGGGTTCCCCATGAGGAGGCGGCGAAGGGTTTGGAAGTCGCTGGGACTTCGAGCGATTCGATGTTGTCGATCTTGGTGCCGGTCTTTGGGACGTCTCCGGCGCTGAAACCCAGTGCGGTCGTGACGTCGTAGCTGTTCCCAAGCGGTGCGGGGAGCGAGCGGGCGTTGTCGGTGCTTGCGGCGAAGGCGTTGTTGTAGCGATCGAGCAGCGCGACGGGCTCGACATCGGGGAGCGTCGGCGAGGTGTCAGAGATCTGGCTCTGGAGCGCGTTTGCGGTGGACGCGAGCTCGTTGTAGATCTGGTTCGGGGCGACCTCGCGTGATCCGGTCTTCACGTTGTTGGGGGAGGTGACGAACTGCATGGAGATCACGGCGAGAAAGATCAGGACGGTGAGTCCGAGGACGGCTTTCTCGATGTGCTGCGCGATTGGGTTGACGCCTTTGAGTTTCATGATTTGTTCTCGATTGCGTGTTGGTGTTGGTCTGGCAGGTCTGGCTGGCCTGGTATGGGGTGTGTCTGAACGCTACAGGATGGCTTAGCCGTCGGAGAAGTCCTCAGTGGATTCGCTTGCGATTCCGAGGGTTTGTTTGACGGCGTTTGGCATGAGCTCGGTGGTCCAGGAGCGGAGCCAGACGGTTTCGACTTTGATGTGTGCGCGGACGACGTGGTCGTCGCCGTAGTAGTAGCCTTCGAGGAGTGCGGCTTGGACATCGACTTGCTCGATGTCGGCATCGACGACGGTCATGTAGTTGGTCTTCCCGAGCGCGTCGAAGAGCGCGGGGAGTTGCTCGGATGACACGATGACGGTCATCTCCGCGTAGCGGACATCGAAGGCGTTGTTGGGTTGTTGGTGACGGTTGGTGTAGGCTTTGAACTGGTCGTCATCGGAAGCTGATGGGGCGCTTGATGAGCCCCCACGGCCGCCTCGACCGCCGCGTCCTCCGAAGTCGCTGGCATCGACATCGATGACCGCGTCGGCGACGGCGAACTCGTTGACGCGGATGCGCTCGACGTGTTTGACTGGTGCGTCTGGGACAGCGAGTGATACGCCGGAGGGGTCGGTGTTTGCTGCGGAGACGGCGCGGAGGAGGTCGGAGATGATCCAGTAGTCCCAGATCCAGGTGTAGACGGCTCCCTCGGTGATGGTGTCGTATCCGGGCTCGGTCGCGGGGACCTGTGAGTAGCCCTTTTCTGGGTCGTCTGTTTGGATTGCTGTCAGCGGGCAGTAGAAGGCGATGGACTCGGCGCGTCCGGCGTATTCACCCAGGCGGCGCTTGATGAGGTCTTGCTTGAGTCGCTCCGCGTCGGCGGTCGAGACTCGGCCGTCGGTGCTGGTCGCGGCGTAGGACTCTTCTTGCTGCTTCTTGTACTGGCTCAGCGATGAAGAAAGGGTCGCAGGGAGCGGCGCGTCTCCGGCGTTGAGGTTGCGGAGCAGGCGGGCGTAGAGCGACGGCGCTTCGGGCGTTCCCGCGATGAGCTGTCCGAGCTTGTATCCCTTGCGGCGGAGTTCGCTCTCGCTTCCTGCGGATGGGAGCAGGTCGGCAACAGGGACGGAGTGGTTGGCTTGGTTGAAGAGGGTGCCTCGCTCGATGACCTCGTTGACCTGCGCTTCGCGTTGTTCTTTGCGTTCTTTGTAGAAGCGGGTGACGATCGCGTTTGGGGCGCGGGACTCGGAGAGTGGCTCTTCGTCTTTGAGGACGCGCGGGAGCGAGTAGTCTACTGAGCTTGCTTGGGTGAGCTTGCGCTTCTCATCGCTGTAGGCTTTGGCGGCTTTCTCTTGGATGGACTTGTTCCATCCGGATGAGAAGAACCAGCCCACTGGGAGCAGGATGACGATGAGCGCGATGGAGATCACGATCAGCAGGTTCGCTTTGATCCATGTGAGGATATTTCCGACCATTACTCGTCTCCTTCGAAAGCGTTGAGGTCAAGCACGGCGTACCAGGTCATGGTGACGCGTGTTGTGTTTTCGGGCTCGGGCCGGGCATCGAAATCGAACGGCGCGATGGACTTGAGGTCCGACGAGTCGCTGGTGCCTCGGGTACCGGGTGTTGGGCGGGTTGGCCTTGTGGGGTTGTTGCCCGGGTTGTTTCTTGTTGTTGTGTCGGCGCCTGTGGACCAGAACGACGCGGGGTTGTACTTGATCGCGTAGAGGGATTGGAGTTCTGGGAGTTTGTCGCGGAGGATGGGCTCGACGATATCGTCGCGGAAGCCGCCGAGCGTGGAGCTTGGGAGGGGGACATCGAAGACCGCGGTGACTTTGACACGGCGGAGGTTTCCGATGGATTGTTCGAACTCGCCTCCTCCTGCGGATGGATCTGTGTTGCGTCCGCCTGAGTCGGCGAAGGGGGCGTCCATGTAGTCGGTGTTGAGCGAGACGAGTTTGAATGGGTCGTTCTCGCCGAGTTGTGAGCCGATGGGTGATCCGGCGAGGATTTGATCCCCGGCTTCCATTTTGACCATCTCGATCAGCGACGCGGCGTCGGAGAAGACTGCGGAGTACAGAGCGCGGTCGTCTACGAGACTGACGATCTCGGCGGCTTCCATAGAGACGTTGGCGTCGGAGGTGACGCCGGCTTCTGTGGCCCTGTCGGCAAGGAGACTTGCTTCGCTGATGACTGAACCAATCACTGGAGGACGTTCAGCGCCTTCGAATGCGGTTGAGTCCAGGAGCGGGCGGATGAACATCGCGCCAGCAGCGGCGGCTGCGAGTCCTGCACCAACGGCAAAGTATGGGACTTTGCGTTTCCACATCGCTTCTTTGAGGACGCTGACGGGCATGAGGTTGGCGAGGAGCGGTGCTCTGTTGAAGACTTGGTTGGCGCAGCCGTAGGCGGTGGCCATGTTGACGCTGGAGGCTTGGAACTCTCCGGCGCGTGGGCCTTCCATGTTGAGCTTTTTGAACTGCTCGAGTCGGTAGACGTCGAGCTGGAGTTGTTGCTTGAGGTACTTGCGGAGGCCTGGGAGACGGAAGGTGGATCCGAGTCCGATGAGGCGCTTGAGGTCCGCGTCGGCGTGGACGGATTGGTAGAACCCGATGGAGCGTTGGATCTCGCCGACGATGTCGGAGAAGACTGGACGCATCGCTTGGAAGACGTGGCGTGCGTGCTTGGATTGGTCGGATTCTCTTTTCAGCTTCTCGGCTTTGGAGTACGAGAGCTTGAAGGCGCTGACGAGGGCTTCGGTGAACTGGTGACCACCGATCGGGAAGGTGCGGACCCAGACGCGGCCGGCTTCGGCGATGATCATGTCGGTCGAGACGGTCCCGATGTCGAGGATGATGGTCCCTGGGGTTTCTTCGGTGAATCCGAGGTCCACGGCGAGCGCGTTGTACGCGGCGACTGGGGAGAGGGTCGCGAGTTCTGGGGTGATGCCCACATCGTTGAGCATCGCGAGCTGCTCGGCGATCTTCTGACGCGTGACAGCGAAGATCCCGACCTCGATGTCAGGAGAGTCTGGGGAGACGAAGGTCTGGTAGTCCCATTCGACTTCCTCGAGCGGGAAGGGGATCTGCTGGACGGCTTCGAACTTGACGATGTCCGGAACCTTCTTGGGCTCGACGGGTGGGAGTGTCGCGAAGCGTGCGAAGGACTGGTGTCCTGGGATGGAGATCGCGACGCGTTCGTTGGTGAGGTCGTGCTTGGAGACGAGGGTTCCCAGCGCGACGCGCATCGCGTCGTTCTGGTCGAGCTCTGGGGTCGAGAGCACTCTGGGGTGGTTGATGACGGCGAAGTCGAGGACTTTGAGGTTGCCCCCGTCGTTCTCGACTTTGAGGGCTTTGATTGCCCCGTAGCCCATTTCGATTCCCCAGCAGATGTTTGATGAAGCCATGACTTCTCCGGTTCGGATCGGGTTCTTATGGCGCGGCACGTGGGTGCGGCGAGGACCGGATGGTATTCAGCCGGTCTGTCTGTGCCAACCATACGATAAATTCGCGCCCGAGATGCGGGCATGTTGGGGGTTGTGACAGTCGTGTGACAAAGCGGGCGGGCGATTCATGCGCCGAAGCTGCACTATCGAAGCTGCTCTATCTATATATGTATTAGAACATCGCGAGGGCGGCGGATGAGACGAACGCGGTGCCGTTGGGGTCCATCGCGGCGGCGTAGTTGAGGAGCTCGACCTTCTCGGGGTTGGTGACGCGCATCGCGGCGGCCATATTCCCCAGTGAGCACCAACGGGTGGGGTTTTGCTGCCAGCTGATGGATCCGATGAGGTCGTCGATCTTCTTTTCCGTGAAGAGCTTGAGCATTTCTTGATCGTGGGTCGCGACCTTGGATCTGAATGCGGCAGCGGCTTCATCTTCTCCAGCGAGGGCTTGGTTATCTCCGAATGCGGGTCCCACGTGGGAGAGGTCGGCGCTGGAGATGATGAGGGTCTTGCCTGGTAGTTCGGATACGGCTTTATTGAGGGCTTCGACGAACGGGTCGAGGTCGAGACCGTTGCCGTCGTAGGAAGCGCCGGCGTTGACGACGGGGTCGTGTACGAGGGCGGCGAAGACCTTGGGGTAGTTCCCTTGGTCGTCTTGTCCGAAGATGTGCTGGATCCACGGCATATGGAGCTCGATGGAGTGCTCGTTTTCGTGGTCGTAGCGGTTTTCGAAGAGTTTGGACGCGTTGTCTTCTCCGAGCGCGGCTTTGAGCTTGTCGGCGAGCCCCTGGTCGATGTTGCAGACACCGAGGGGGGATTCGTATCCTTTATTACAGCCGCAGACGCCGGTGGATTGACCGAAGTGGTTTGTTCCCAGGACGATAACGCGGTCCGGGCGATCGGCGGTGCGGAGTCGCCCGTAGATGTTGGCGTAGTTCATCCATCCACGTGCGTAGTCGATGTGGGGCGCGACGATGGCTTTGGGGAGCTCATCGAATGCGGGTTGCTCGGCTTCTTTGAGCGCTTCGTCGATCCATTTGTCCATGACTTCGCGGAGTTTTGCTGGACCTTCGGCGATTTTTTGTTCTTCGGTGGTTTCTTCGCCGTGCTCTTGCATGACGAGCATGTCGGCGAACTGGGCGGTGGCGCCTGGAGGGAGGAGGTCGGAGGCGTCAAACTGAGCGTGCATCTGGGTTTGCATCTGATCGAAGACAGGTCCGAAGAGGAATCCGGCGTCGTCGAGTTGTGCGACGAGGTTCTCGAGCATTGGGCGCTGGAGGCCGTTCCCGACTTGTTCGATGACGTCATCGAGGGTGCGTGAGCCGTCGAGCATGGGGATGACTTGCTGGAACGCGGGGTGGGTGACGACCATCTTTGGAGAGATCTGCTGCGCGTCGGTGAGTCCGAGCATGACCGCCTGGTTGCCTTGGGGGTCCTTGGCGGGGAGGGGGACTCCGCGGACCTTTCTGATTTTAGGAGTTTGTTGGTGAGCGGCGTTTGGGTCAAAGACAGGTTGCTCTGGTTGTTGTGGCTGGTCGGTCATATGGTTTCTCCAAATCGGAGTCGATGAATCGTGCAATGGACGCGGATACGGAGCTGCGTCGCGATAGGGTCGGTAAGACTCTAGGGGTGCATGAATTGGATTCCTTGGGATTCGGGGCTAAACTTCTCGTCCTGCTCAGATTGGGCGGGATAAGTAAGACTCAACCTCGGCGTGCGAGTGGATCGGCGCTGTGATAGGACTGTATTGAACAGGAACCAGCCATGATCGACACACTCTCCGCCGGCGACACGATTACCCTCACGATTGACAAGGTTCCCGCGAACAAGGCGGCGTGTGACACGATTGTCCGCATGATGCGTCGTGATCCGGACATCAAGCGTTCGCTCGCTCGTGCTCAGCGCATGCGTCGTCAGCGTATGCACTCGTACGTTCGTGGTGGACGCATGTGGTACTCGCGTGAGAAGGCCGCGAAGATCGCGGTTTGCGAGCAGGGCAAGACCTGGAACATGGTCTTCACCCACGACATTTCTCCTGATCTTGGATCGGTTGAGCAGTACCTGTCGATCGCGAAATCGTGATTTGGTGCTCGGCGAGGCCGGGCTATTCAATGACAACTTGATTGGAGCTTTTGATGAACAGCTTGCGTGACACTCTGCGGATGAGCTTTGCGTGTTTGGCGGTCGGTGCGTTTGCGCTTGGTGGTTGTGTTGAAACCAGCAGCAATCATGAGGATGCGCACGGCGATCATGCTGGTCATGATGACCACAGCGATCACGCGCACGACGGTCATGGTCATGACCACGGGGATCACGCGCACGATCATGCGAATGACTCACGCGTCGATCTGTATGAGGGGATCCTTGGAGAGATCGCGTTCCTTCCGGAAGCGGGTGATCCGAAGTTGTATCCGAAGATCCGTCACGTGCAGATTCCTGAGTTCAAGAAGGATGACGGGACAGTCGCGATGACTCCCGATGGGATTCCCGGCATGAAGTCGATGACGATGGAGTTCCCGCTCGCGGAGGGGGTTTCGGTTGAGGGGTTTGCGGTTGGTGACAAGGTCATGTTCGACTTTGCGGTCAACTGGGGCGGGCGTGTCGCGTGGGAGCTCACCAAGATCGAGAAGATTGATCCAGCGACAGAGATTGATTATTCGAATGTGAAGGCGGAAGACCTCGAGCCTTGAGTTTGATCTTCAAGCTGATTTGCATGAACTGCTTTTGATAACCACGCTTTGGCGTGGTTTTTCTTTGGAATGATTCTTAAGCGGTGCGGGGTTGACACAAAAAAACCCGGCGTCCAGCACTAAGGCCAAACGCCGAGTCTCGTGGGGGTCGGGAGGAAGCAGACGTGATACAGCGATATTCGTAAAGGATCATCTTCGATCGTGCTGAATCAGTCTTGGTTTGTGCGAGGATTTGAGAACCAAATCCTGAAATGCGAGATGCACACACAGATGTTCGCAACGTTGGGGGTCGCGGTTTCCGAGAGTTGTAAAAATAGTCAACTTCTTTTTGGCGTCGTCTGAGCCGCAGTATCAGGGTTTTTGGAGCCCGAGGCGTTCCATGACGGCGGTGAGGTCTGACCAGACTTTGCGTCTGTTGTCCTCGGTGTATGAACGCAGGAGATACGCGGGGTGGTAGGTCGGCATCAGGTCGATCTGGGGGAGGTCGATCGGGGTGTTTGGGGTGGGGAATGTGTGGAACTGTCCACGCAGGGATCGCATGGTCGCGGTTGAAGACAGGAGGAGGTGGGTCGCGGGGAGTCCGAGGGTGACGATGACTTTGGGGTTGACGATGCGGATTTGTTCGTAGAGGTATGGGGCGCAGGCCGCGGCTTCGTCGTGGGTTGGGGTGGCGTTGTTTGGGGGGCGTGTTTTGAGGACGTTAGCGATGTAGACGGACTCTCGGCTCAGTCCCATCGCGATGATCATCTTGTCGAGGAGTTGTCCGGCGCGTCCGACGAAGGGGCGACCGGTCTGGTCTTCTTGCTCGCCGGGGGCTTCTCCGATGAACATGAGGTCGGCTTCGGGGTTGCCCTCTCCGAAGACGATGTTGTTGAACGAGGTGGTGAAGTTTGCGTGGGGCGCGTCTTGGGTGTATTTCTCGAGCAGCGCATCGAGTTTCGCTTGCGGGGTGGGCTGGGACTCGTACGCGGCGCGGATGGATTCGGCGCTGACCGCTTGAACTGGTGCGTGTGATGGCGCTTGTGGTTTGACGGCGAAGTTTGGCTGCGAGGGTTTGGCTTCGATCATCGAGTTTGCTGATGATGAAGGGGATTGGAAGTTGGGCTGAGTCGTTGGCTCGGGATGATCGGGTTCAGCTGCTGCGGAGAGGAGGCCTGCTGGAGGGGTTCCTACAGGGAGAAAGTCCACCCCGAGGAGCTGGGTGGTCTTGGCGTGCTGTGCGAGGATGGCGTTGAAGTCGGCAGACATGTCCCGGCGCTGCGTTACGGCGAGTCCGGGAGGGTTTCTGAAGCGTCGTCGATCAGGTCTTCAGCGGCTTCTTCGGCGTCGTCGATGAGGTCTTCGGCGCCTTCTTCAAGGTTGTTGATCGCGTCGTCCGCGGTTTCAGCGGCGTCGTCGACGATGTCACCCATGTGGTCGCGTGGACCTGGGTTGGATCCGGCGTGTGCGGGGTCAACCTTGATTTTGTTGGCGCTCATCATGTCGGGCACGAATGCTCCCGCGACGGCTCCGATGATGAGGCCGAGGATCAGACCTGGGAGGAAGGCGTGTGCGAAGGAGGTGTTGTTTTGTTCGCTCATGATTTGTACTCTGCGCTGTTGTGCGTTTCTCTGGTTTTCTTTGCTGGACTCGGATGACCCAACGAGTCGGAATCTAAGTGTATCCGGCTGGCGGGCTTGATGTATTGAATCGAATGTATCGGCTGAATTGAGCCACAATTTAGCGCAAACGGCGGATTCGGTAGGCCCAGCGGGCGTATTCGAACGCGAGGCGTCGCTTGCTCTCGGGCTTGGGAGGGACTCGGCCTTGGGGGAAGGCGGTGTTCATTCTCCAGTTCCAGTATGGGGAAGAGAAGTTGAACTTCGAGCGGATCGCGAGCGTCGCGAGGACCCAGAGGGCTCCGAGGGTGTCGGTGATGGAGGCGATGACGCGGCTCATGAGGCGTGGTCTTTGGAGTGCTCGTGCTGGTCTTTGTACCAGCTTGTGGTCGAGGCGATGCCTTCTTCGAGGGTCGTGACTGGTTTGAATCCCAGGACGGACTGGGCTTTGGAGATGTCGGCGAAGGAATCACGGACCTCCCCCACTCGTTCTGGTTTGTATTCAGGATCGATGTTCTGGATCGAGAGCTGGGACAGGAGATCCGAAGCGAGCTGGTTGACGGAGGTTTGTCGTCCGGCTCCGATGTTGAAGACTTCGCCTTTGAGCGGGGACTCGGAGGCGGCGGCGAGGAGGTTTGCGTAGACAGCGTTGGAGACGTGGGTGAAGTCTCTGGTTTGGTTGCCGTCTCCGAAGATGGTGGGTGATTGGTTGTTGAGGTAGCGGGTGAGGAACGCGGGGATGACGGCGGCGTACGCGGAGTCGGCGGCTTGTCGTGGGCCGAAGATATTGAAGTAGCGGAGACACGCGGTGTCGATGCCGTAGCAGTTTGCCCATGAGCGGCAGAGTGATTCTCCGGCGAGTTTGGACGCGGCGTAGGGGGATTCTGGTTCGGGTGCTTGTGTTTCTTGTTTGGGGAGCGCGGGGTTGTCGCCGTAGGCGGAGGAAGACGCGGAATAGATGACGCGGGAGACTCCTGCTTTTTGGGCGGCGCTGAGGACGCGCATGGTTCCGGTCGCGTTGACGACCCATGTGCGCGCGGGGTCTTCGACGGACTTGGGGACTGATCCCAGCGCGGCGAGGTGGAAGACGGACTGGGCGCCTTCGACGGCGGAGCCCAGTGAGATGGGGTCGAGGATGGAGCCTTGGATGAATCGGATTTGTTCTGGGTTTGAATCGATGAGGGTCGCGATGTGGGAGGCGTCGGAGTTTGAGAGGTCGTCGATGACGGTGACGCGAGCGCCGAGTTTGACGAGGGCGTCGGTGAGGTGTCCTCCGATGAATCCGGCGCCGCCGGTAACGCAGACGACGGTGTTGCGGAGTTTGGAGAGCGATGGTTGTTGACTGATCCAGTTCATGGGTCTGGTATTGTACGGCAAAAGAGAAGGGCGGGCCGATCTCTCGGCCCACCCGTTTACAAGGCGTTGATTCTGCGTTTGAAACTGTTTACGGGCATCCGTTTCCGAATGCGGTCAGGAAGGCGCTGACATCGAGGAAGTTGAAGCTGCCGTCGGCTTCAAAGTCTGCGACGGGGTCTTGGTTTCCGTAAGCGCTGAGGAACGCGGAGACGTCGAGGAAGTTGAGGTCGCCTTCTCCGGTGAGGTCTGGGGCACAGGCCGCTGGAAGGAGCGCGACGACGCGGTTGGATGCGGTGCCGTCAATGTTTGAGAATCCACCACCGATGATGAGCGATTCGCCTTCTCCGGAGTCGTAGACGATTCCGGTGAAGATGCTGCCGTTGACTGAGTCGCTGACGGCTTCCCATGACGATCCGTTCCACTTCGCGACTCCTGCGATTGGTGTCGCGCCGGAGTTTGAGAAGTTCCCGAGTGCGTAGAGCGCCTCGCCCGATCCATCATCGAAGACGACGAGTTCGTGGACATCGCCGTCGAATCCGTCGCCCATTGAGGACCATGAGGTGCCGTCCCATTTGGCGATGTTGGTGGAGATCGAGGAACCTCCGGCGAGGTCGAAGCGACCACCAACGTAGAGGGCTTCACCTGAGCCGTCGTCCCAGTTGGTCATGTGGAGGACTTGGGCGAATCCTGCGACTTTGGAGACACCGAGATCCATTGCGGACCATGAGGTGCCGTCCCATTGTGCGATGTTGAGTGCTGCGGTTCCTCCGAATGTGAGGAAGCGTCCACCTGCGTAAAGGAGGTTTCCCCCTCCAAGGTCTGCTTGGTGGAGGTCGAGAACGATGAGGGGCACGGCTCCTCCGATGGTTCCTCCGACTGCGGAGTAGGTTGTCCCGTCCCATTTGGCGATGTGATCGAGCGCGAGGTTTCCGTTGAGGTCGCCGTAGTTTCCGGCGATGTAGAGTTGTTCGCCTGTGATGCCGTCGTCGTAGACTTCGAGATCCCAGAACGAGTTGAGGAAGATCTCGGATTGTGCGTCCATGGAGTTCCAGTTGGTGCCGTCCCAGCGTGCGAGTTTGGCTGAACCCGCGACGCCGCTCGCGGAGTCGAAGTATCCGGCGGCGATGAGATCGCCTTGGAATGCTTTCACGGCGTTGGTGTATCCGCCTGAGAGTCCTGATCCTACTGGCTGCCACGCCGATCCGTCCCAGCGTGCGATTTGTGAACCGCTGGAACCTCCGCCGAAGATATTAAAGGAACCTACGGCGAAGAGTGATTCTCCTGAGCCGTCGTCGTGGACGGTGAGTCCGGAGACGTATGACCCTGAAAAACCAGGATCTCCGAGGGTGTTGGAGTAGGTCTGCGCATGCGTCATGCCGGCGGCTGCGGCGAGTGTTGATGCGACGATAAAACAATTCAATGAGTTTTTCATGGTGTCCTCCTGTGACAGTATGGGTGAATGAAGAGCGCCCAGCATACAAGAAAGCATGCATGATTCATACGGGATATTTAGAAAATCTAAAAACGAAGCACGACACAGGTAGACAGAATGTACTTATCAAATGCGTAATCTGTTTACGGACAACCCGATGCGAACTGATCAAGGAACGCACTGACATCTAAGAAGTTGAAGTTGTTGTCTGGCGCGAAGTCGGCGATTGGGTCTTGGCTAGCGAACGCGCTGAGGAACGCGGAGACATCGAGGAAGTTGAGGTCGCCTTCTCCTGTGAGATCGGGCGCGCAGTCGATGTTGGTGGTGATGGTGAGGCACGCGTCGAGGACAATTCCTGAGTCGTAGCTTGATTCGTCGGAGACTTTGACGATCCATTGGCCTGCTGCTTGTTCTCCGATGAAGGCGCTCATGGGCATGAGCGGGATGAGGTTTCCGGCGATGATGGGGAACTGGTTCGGGGTGCACGCTGTTTCGGCTGGGGCGCTCGCGCTGTCGGTGAAGGTGGCATCGACGCCTTGTCCTCCGCATCCGAATGGGCCGGGGAATCCGGAAGATGGAATCCCGGGGCGGTCGAGGATGGTGATGGTGGTGCCGTCGGGAGATTCAAGAGTGACGACGAGGTCACCGACCCAGTCGTGGGCGATGTTGAGCGCGAGCTCGACGGACGCGATGGATTCGTTTGGTGAGACATCGACGGTGATTGGGAGCGATACTCCGGCTGGTGAGTCGTCGGGGATGAACTCGTTGGTCAACGCGCAGAACACTTGGGCGTGTGTTATTGATGCGAGAGCAGCGAGGAGGATGATTGGTGTGCGTCGGTTCATCGCTTGGCCTCCTGGTTCATGATGGTGTTTCGGGATTGGTCGGTGCATTGTCCCGGATCGCGCATGTCGGCGGTGTGGCACCAACCTTCGAGGTGTCCCATGTTGTTGGCGCCGGGGAGTTGTCCTGCGGAGCGTTCGATGACGCCGTCGTCGGGATCGGAGAGGAGGAGGTCGGTGATGATGTTGCAGTAGTCGAATCCGAAGCCGTCTTCGAAGGAGGTGGTGTAGTAGTAGACGTCGTCGCGCGCCCAGGTGGGGATGAGCGAGAGCCAGTTGGCGGCTCCGGTGTAGGTCATGTCTGTGTTCTCGCCGCACCCGAAACCGAAGATGTCTCCGAGGACGGCGGCGTTCCCGGCGAGCGCGGTCCCTTGGTACGGCGCGCCGACGGATTGGATGAGTCGATTCCCGCGCGCCCAGTCGAGACCGCTCCAGTAGTAGGCGTAGAGGTGGAGCGCGGCCATTCCTCCCTGCGAGTGTCCGACGACGCCGAAGGATTTCATGGGCGCGGCTTGGCTGAGCATCTCGAGGGCGAAGGTGTTGTGGGATCGGCTCTGCTCGAAGTCTTCGAAGAGCGCGAGGTCTCCGGAGAAGTGGCTGATGGTGAATGGGGTAGCGTCGGTGCAGTAGCCGTGGACGAGCATGAGTCGGTGTCCCGGGCCGTTGGTGACTCCGGCGATTGGGAGATGTTGAGAAGTGATCGTTGGGCCGGGCGATCCGGTGAGCATGGATTTGTTGGGTGCTGTAGTGGATTCTGGGAGTTTGAGGTTCGCGATCGGTGTCTGGATGCGATCGATGATCTCCAATGGCACGAAGGTGTCGATGTCGTGGAGGCGGATGTTGCGGAGCTCGATGGTTGATGGATCGACCTGTGCTTGGGTGATCCAGCGTTTGTCGAGCGTGAGCGTTCGGGTGTTGTCGACGATGGAGGAGATCCATGCGACGGGGACCGGTTGATCATTGTGCTCTGCCCAGACTTCTGCGGCGAGGATTGTGTGGCGATTCGCGTTGTCTGGATCAAACTGGAAACGGATCGTGTTGTTGGTTGCTTGGACTGTTGGCTCGTTGAGGGGCTGGGCCTCTGGCGCCGCGTCGATGAGGTGCTGGGTGGTGCGGACGATTGGGTGTTGGTCTTGTGTTCCTGTTGCGATGATGCGGACGCTGTATGGGCCTGCTTCTTCGGGGACGAAGGTGATGGTATCGGTGTTGGACTGCTCGTTGAAGATGAATCCCGATGGCGAACGGATCTCGGCTTGGAGGTACGTCAGCGTGGTGTTGTTGTTGAATGAGGACTTGATGGAGATCGGGTGGTTTTGTAGTGTGGAGCGTGTTGTAGGTTGGGAGGTGAGCTCGACTTCTGGGCCGTGGTCGAGGAGGATGTATCCCTGTGCTTGATGGTCTGATGTGATGGAGAGTGTGTAGGTGGCTGGTTGTTGGGCTGGTTGGACTGTGAGGTGTTCGAACATGCGGTCTTGATTGATCCATGCGAGCGGGCTTGTGCCTTGCTCGATGCGGGATTGGTCGATGAGTCTTGCGCTGGGTGTGATGAGCTGATGACTCCACGCGTTTGGGGATTCGGGGAGCAGGACGATGCGCGCGGGGCGATCGGTGAGGGTGATCGGGGTGGACCACGACCAAACGCCTTGGTTGAACTCGAGTTTGACTGGAAGGAGCGCGGAGGTCGAGCGCTCGGCGAGCTTTGACAACTCAGGGAGTTGGACTCGGCCGTTCAAGATGTCCGAGGGGGGCGCGGCGACTTGTTTGATCGGGAGTTGGTGCTGCGCGATGGTGCTGGTCGTGCATACAAGCAGCGCCGCGATGGTGGATTTGATCGGCATAATGGACCCTCACAGAGGCAAGCGATGAGGGTCCATTCTACTGGATGCTTCTTCGAATACAACTGGAAACTGGTGCGTCCAGCGATACCGAGTGGGTAATGGGTGGGTTATGGGCAGCCTTCTCCGAATGCGACGAGGAACTCGCTGACATCGATGAAGTTGTAGAGACCATCATCGTTGAAATCGGCGCTCGGATCGCTCGCGGCATACGAAGCGAGGAACTCGGAGACATCGAGGAAGTTGAGGTTGCTGTCGATGTTGAGGTCAGCGGGGCAGGTGCTGATGCATGTGCCGTGCATTGTGCAGAAGGTGGTGAACTGCGCGATCGGGGACAGCGCGATCCCCCCTGCTGCTCCGGGGTCTGAGATGATCCATTGCATGTACCAGGTCTGGTTGTCGATCTCGATGGTGTTGAGGATCGGCCAATGCATGGTTCCGAATCCGTTCCCGATCCCGGTGCCTTGGAGCATGACGGGTCCGAGGAGTTGGTCTTGTGCGATGACTCCGTTGACCGGCGGCGATGTGGAGAGTGCGACGAATGCTTGTGCACCACCCAGCGCGTTGTTGACTCCGACTTTGAATCCGTCGTTCCCGATGTTCGAGGGACTGCTCGCGATCATTTCTGGGATGCGTGCTCCGGATCCTTCGGTGCCGGTTCCGATGATCTGCGGAGATGCGCTTGTTTGTTCTGAGAACAGCATCGGTCGATCGAACGGGAATGACTCGCTCGCTACACGCGGATCGGTGAGCGCGTTGATGAGGAAGTCTTCGACATCGTCCTGGACCGGGGGAGGGAACAGGATCGGGGCGCCGAGCAGCGGGTCGCGGTTCTGCGGGAATGAGACTTGTCCGTTGCGCCTGGCGTAGAAGTCGAAGACTTGCTCGATGGTGTCGAGCTGTCCGTTGTGCATGAATCGGTCTCGGAGTCCGGTGTTTCTCAGCGAGGGGACTTTGAATCGTCCTCGATCTGCGAGGACCTTGGTCACCTCGAATCTGCCGGCGTCTTCGTTGATTGGACGGAGTCCGACGTTTCTGAATGTGTTGTTGGTGAACTGTGATCCGGTGTGGCACGAGTTGCAGCGGGAACCTCGGAAGGCGTTCATGCCGTCGATTTGTGCTTGGGTCATCGCATTGGAATCTCCTGCGACGAACTGGTCGAAGGGGGATTGATTCGGGACGAGGGCGCGCTCGTATGTTGCGATGGCCATTCCGATGCGTCCGGCGGTGATCTGATCGTCTCCGAAGGCTGCTTCGAAGAGCTCTGGGTAGGTATCTCCTTGTGCGATGAGGACGGCGAGGTCGGCGGGGAGATTCGAAGAGAGCGCGAGGGGACGCGCGCCTTCGAGTTTAGTGATGATCTGGTCCCAGCTGCGTGACTGGTGCGCCATCTCGGTGTCGTTTGTTGGTGGGCCGACCGCTTGGTTCTCGAGCGCTCCACCCGCGGCGATGAGGAGTTCGTTGGTGACAGGATCGCGGAACTCGCCTCCGGCGCGTCCATCCCAGAATGTTTCTGGTGCGTACATAGCCATGATCGAGGGCGGGGCTTGTCTTGGGGTGACTTGCGGGAGTAGATCGTAGAGGACGGATTTCATGTACTCTTCGTCTTGGTTTTGTGTGATGACGCCGGGGGATCCCGCGATGTCGTCGGGGGTTCCGAAGAGTTGGTCGAGACCTGGGTTGAGGTCGAGGCGCGGATCGGTTCCCGCTGCGGAGGGCTGGTGGCATGTGCCGCAGGACATGGTGTTGTCGCTGGAGAGCTGCTCGTCCCAGAAGAGGACTTTCCCAAGATCCGATTTGGCTTGCGAGAACTGGTTCTCTGCCGGGAACGGGACGGTTGGGAGCGGTTGCGCTTGGGCGGCTGAAAGTAGGCAGGTGATGGCGGTGACTGATGCCGCTTTGATGCAACGATCGATCACGCAAGAGACACGACGCTGGTTCCTGTGCATGGAGACCTCCTGTATTTTGTTGTCCCTCGCGGAACGCGGGTCGTGAGGATCTATTGCATCAAGTAATAGAAACCCTGCTTGCACTGGAGTTACGGGCATCCGGCGGCGAATGCGGAGAGGAACGCGGAAAAATCAAAGAAGTTGAAGTTGCTATCGGGCTCGAAGTCCGCGATGGGGTCCTGGCTCGCAAAGGCGCTGAGGAATGCGGAGACATCGAGGAAGTTGAGATCGCCTTCTCCGGTGAGGTCGGGGGAGCAGGACGCGGAGATGCAGTTGTTGAGCATGACCGAGATGTCATCGGACTGGGAGTTTACGACGGCTATGTCGATATCGGAATCGGCGTCGAAGTCTCCGGCGGCGAGGCGGATTGGCCAAGTCCCGACGTCGTACTGGGTGCGGCTATTGAAGCTGCCTTTGGTGTCGTTGAGGAGCAGGCTGATTGAGTCATTGGAGAAGTTGGGAGTGACGATGTCAGGGTATCCATCGCTGTTGATGTCTTTGAGGATGAGCTCTCGAGGGCTGGGTCCGATGTAGTGGAATGTGTTTCCTGTGAATGTACCGAATCCTGAGTTCCTCATAACGACTGTTGACCCGGCGGTGCCTGCAACGATGAGGTCAAGATCATTGTCATGATCGATGTCGACGAAACCGAGGTCTGTTGGTCCGTTGGGGACTGTGTATGAGAGCGCGGGGACGAAGCTCATTGGTCCGATGTTGAAGTACACATCAACATAATCCTGGCTATACATCGCGATCGCGAAATCGTTGTCGCCGTCGGAATCGATATCCGCGATCGCTACGCTGGAGGGTCTGGTGCCTGCTTCGAACTGGAGCTCGTTGTGGAATGTTCCATCGCCTTGGTTAGTGAGGATGTTCACATCGTCGGAATCGATGTTGACCACGATGATATCAGGGAGCGCGTCGCCGTTGAGGTCATCGATCGCGAACTTGATTGGCGTGACGCCGACTGGGTGGGTATAGGAGAGCGTGAAGTTACCAAAACCTGAGTTGAGGTGGATGCTGAGCGAGTTATTGATTGCGACGATGTCCAGATCAGCGTCGTTATCAATGTCAACCAAGCGGATTTCCATGACGCTCTCCGTTGCGTCATATATGGTGGCTAGACCGAAGTTGCCTTGGCCGTCATTAAGCTGGATTCGCATGATCGTGGTGTAGCTCGCGGAGATGATGTCTAGGTCCGAGTCGCCGTCGATGTCGCCCAATGCAATGTCCTGCGGGTCAGACCCGGCATCGAGCAGTGTGCTGGTAAATGTGAGGTCGTCACAGCTTTGTGCTGACGCGTGCGTCGCGATCAGCAGCGAGAGCATGCAGAGGGGGGCACATTTTCCAATACGCAAACAACTCAATATACACATGAGCACAGTGTACCACTGATGACGGATATACAAAAGAAAAAACGCCTTTCGGCGTTTGGGGTGATAACTTGTTGAGAGCTTCTATTAACCGTTCCAGCCGGCTTTGAAGTTCTTGAGGGCTTCGACGAGTTGAGCTTCGTTCTCGTCGTTGAGTGCCTTCGCTTGGTCGATCGAGTCCCAGACGGACTTGCCGGAGGTGCGGAAGTACTCGTGCATGTCCTTCTCGAACTTGGCGACGCTTTCGATTGCGACGTCGTCGAGGTAGCCCTTGGTGCCTGCGTAGATCGAGATGACCTGGTCCACAACGTTGAACGGCACGTACTGAGGCTGCTTGAGGAGTTCAACCATGCGTGCACCGCGGTCGAGCTGTGCTTTGGTTGCTTTGTCAAGATCAGTACCGAGCTGGGCGAACGCTTCGAGTTCGCGGTACGCCGCGAGGTCGAGGCGGAGGGAGCCGGCGATTTTCTTCATCGCTTTGATCTGAGCGGCACCACCCACGCGGGAGACCGAGATACCCACGTTAATCGCGGGGCGGACACCTGAGAAGAAGAGTTCTGGTTCGAGGTAGATCTGGCCGTCGGTGATCGAGATCACGTTGGTCGGGATGTACGCCGAAACGTCGCCTTCTTGGGTTTCGATGATCGGGAGCGCGGTGAGTGAACCAGCGCCGTTCTCATCGGAGAGCTTGGTGGAGCGTTCGAGGAGGCGTGAGTGCAGGTAGAACACGTCACCAGGGAATGCTTCGCGTCCTGGAGGACGGCGGAGCAGGAGCGAGAGCTGGCGGTATGCGACCGCTTGCTTGGAGAGGTCGTCGTAGACACAGAGGACGTGCTTGGGGTATGGGTTGCCGTTGGAGAGGGTTTTGCCTTCTTCCTTGCCGGACCACATGAAGTGCTCGCCCATCGCGGTGCCGGAGTATGGCGCGATGTACTGGAGCGGAGCGGGGTCCGATGATCCCGCGTTGACGACGATGGTGTAGTCCATCGCGCCGGCGTCTTTGAGGGTCTGGACCACACCAGCAACGGTGGATTCCTTCTGACCAACAGCGACGTAAACACAGACGACGGCGTCTTTGGTTCCCCAGAACTGCTTCTGGTTGATGATCGCGTCGATCGCGACCGCGGTCTTCCCGGTCTTACGGTCACCAATGATGAGTTCGCGCTGACCACGACCAACAGGGATCATCGCGTCGACCGCTTTGATACCGGTTTGCAGTGGTTCGTGAACTGGCTGACGAGCCGCGATGCCTGGAGCGATGATGTCGACCATCGCGGATTCGGTCGCATTGATTTCGGCGCCGTCATCGAGTGGACGACCGAGTGGGTCAACGACGCGTCCGAGCATGGCTTCACCGACTGGTACGGAGAGGAGCTTGCCGGTCGCTTTGACGGTGTCGCCTTCTTTTACTGAGAGGTAGTTGCCGAAGATCACGGCACCGACGGTGTCTTCTTCGAGGTTCATGACCTGGCCCATGACGGCGCCGGTGGAGGTCTGGAACTCGATGAGTTCGGAAGCTTTGGCTTTGGAGAGCCCGTAGATACGGGCGATCCCGTCACCGACCTCGACGACTCGTCCGACCTCTGAGATCTCGAGTTGTGAGGAGAAGCTTTCGATTTCTTGCTTGATGACGCTGACGATTTCGTCGGTCTTGATCTTCACGGGTGGCTCCCTGATCGTTCACAATGGGTGGTTGTGGACTGTTCTATCTTGGAGGTTTCGGTCTCCGATTGCCTGCTCCGGTGCCGACAATGGGGTCCAAAGGGTAGGGCGATACATGACGGAAGTCATTGAATTGTGGAGGATTCGGACGAGGAGAATTGGCAATTCTTTCGCTCGATATGGCGGAGGGATCGCTCAGGGGGTCGCGCCGGCGGGTTCGGTGGTTGGGGAGCTTGCTGGGGTGATCGTAAAGCTGGCTTCAGGGAGCTCGGTGACGACGTGGACGCCGCTGGGAAGACCCAGAATTTCGATGGATTTGGAGGTGATCGAGCGTTCGAGCTCTTGGAATGAGAGGGGGAGGACGGCTGAGGGGGTGATGGTGCCGTCGGTGATCTGGGTGATCAGATCGGCGGGTCCTGAGAGCTGAATCCCGACGAGGTCCTCGCTTCCAGGGTTGAGGGCGACGTTCCAGCGTCCCACTTCTCCAGGCGCCAGGAGGATCTGGATCGGGAGCCGATCGATTGTGGTGTTCTGGGTCAGGGAGCGGACGGTCAAGCGGATATCGACGCGAGAGGGGGAGAGGACGGGGAGCCAACCAAGGTTGAGGGAGGAATCGTTGTGCACGGGCATCGTGATCGCGATGTTGGGGATGGTTTCGAGACGTCCTGGGGTCAGCGCGGCGATCTGCGCATCATCGGCGGCGGCGATGAGCTCGCGTCCTTCCAGTTTCCCAACGATGGTGCTGGGTCCAGAGACGCGGACGGTTTGGGGGATGGCGCGCGGAGTGCCGTCGAGAGCGACGCTCGCGGGGATATCGACACGGACTGGGAGCTCGAGGGTGACGAGCTCGTCCACCTCGACGATGACGAAGTCGCTGGAGACTGATCCGATGGATACGCCGCTGGTTTTGATCGCGGCGTGCTCTCGGAGGATCGAGCGGATGTCGAGGTCGTGCTTTCCGGTGCGTGCGGGGATCTGGTCTCCGACGTTCATCTGGATCCGTCCGCGCAGCTGACGGGTGGCGGCGTCGAGGGACGCGAGTGAACCTTCGAGCTCGATGTCGACCGATGAGACCCAATCATCCTGGGACGCGGGACGCACAACGAACTGGTGATCGGGGTCCTGGGTGTTTCCGACGAGGACGATCTGGACCTCGATGGTGCGGGTCTGGACCATGCGTGATTCAGCGAGGAGCCAGATCAGAATGGTGAGGAAGGTCACGAGTATGACGGATCGCAGCTGGGACCAGAACTTGGAGGGGGATTTGGATGCTTGGGACGCGCTAGACATCAGGACGCCTCCCTCTGGTCATCGTCGCCTTTGGTTGGCGGGGAGGAACTGGATGTCGATTCGGAGATCGTCCCGGTGGGCGCGGGCTTGGTGACCTCTTCGACGAATCCCGCGTCGGGATCGTCGGCTTTGGAATCGGTGTAGTTTTCGGAGGGCTCGGTATCGTCGGATTGTCCGAGCAGGTCGCGGAGCGTGGATTCGAGCTTGTCGCGTTTGATGGGGTCGCTGAGCTTTCCTCGCTGCGCGACGCGGATGTGTCCGGTTTCTTCGGAGACAACGAGGACAAGCGCGTCGGAGTCTTTGGTGACCCCGATCGCGGCGCGGTGGCGCGATCCGAAGGACTGGTCGGTGATTTCGGTGGCGCTGGCCATCGGGAGCTGGACACCTGCGGAATGGACGCGGTCGGCGCGGATGACGACGGCGAGGTCGTGGAGCGCCGAGCCGGGATGGAAGATGGTCTGGATGAGCGAGGAGGAGAGCTTGGCGTCGAGGTCGGTCCCGCCCTCGGTGACGGATTTGAGACCGACACGGCGTTCGATGACGATGATCGCGCCGAACTTCGCTTTGGAGAGGAACACGCACGCGGGCGCGAGCTGAGCCGCGATCACGGCGGCGCCTTGCTCAGTGGTGCTGAACAATCGGGTCTCTCCGAGACGGATGAGCGCTCTGCGGAGCTCGGGCTGGAAGATCACGACCAGCGCCAGCGCGAAACCCGCGAGGACGCGGTCGTAGAGGTAGGTGAGTCGCGCGAGGGTGTCGTCTCCGAGGACGCGGACGATGAGGGTCCCGATGATGAGGACGAAGATGAGTCCTTTGATCGCGCGAGCGGCGCGGGTGCCTTGGAGGAAGCGGATAATCGCGTAGACGACGATCCAGATGATCAGCAGCTCGACAAGGACCTCCCACGGCGCGTAGGCGCTGAGTCTGCTAAAGAGGTCCTGGATGCGATCGAATAATCCCACGGGCTACCCTTTGTGGGTCTGGCGCTCGGAAACATGCGCGGAAGCGGCTCCGCGCGCTGTGGGTGATTCTAACCGATCCCCGCTTCGATTGCTTGCATCAAGACGTCAGAACAGTGCGAAAGGATCACTTTGGGATACACGATCACACAAGTCGAGACGACTCCGAACCCGCTGGCGCGGAAGCTGATTGTTGATCCGTCGCCGGGACGGATTGTCTCGTGCTTTGATGTGTCCAAGGGATCGGATGATCCGCTCGCGTCGGCGATCATCGGATGCGAAGGGGTGACCAACGTGCTGATCCATACTGGATTCGTTTCTGTGTGCTTCAGCGAGCAGACCAGGTGGGCGACGCTCAAGAATCAGATTACGCGTGCGATCGGATCGGTCGATGAGTGAACGCCAGCGGAACAAGTCGATCTGCTCGGCGCTGGAGTCGTGGTTTGGTGAGTCGGCGCGGGATCTTCCTTGGCGATTTGAGCCGAGGGATCCGTATGTGTCGCTGGTGAGCGAGTTCATGCTCCAGCAGACGCAGGTGTCGAGGGTGCTTGAGAAGATTGAGCCGTTCCTTGAGCGGTTCCCGAGTATCGAGGCGCTCGCGGCAGCGGACGAGGAGGATGTGCTGGGGGAGTGGTCGGGATTGGGGTATTACCGGCGTGCTCGGATGCTTCATGCGTGCGCTCAAGCGATTGTTGAGCGGCACGATGGTGAGGTGCCGAGGGATGTGGATTCGTTGTGCGCGCTTCCTGGGATTGGTCGCTACACGGCTGGGGCGATCGCTTCGATGGTGTTTGGGGATCAGGAGCCGTTGGTGGATGGGAATGTGGTCCGGGTGCTCCAACGACTGCACAACAATCCGGATCAGCAGACGGATCCCAAGACGGTGAAGTGGGCGTGGGAGCACGCGACGGCGCTGGTTGAAGCGAGTTCTGAGCCGGGGGTACTCAATGAATCGCTGATGGAACTGGGCGCGACGGTGTGCACTCCCAAGCGGATCCGCTGCGATGTGTGTCCGATCCGCAAGCACTGCAAGGCGTTTGAAGCGGGGACGACGGAATCGGTTCCTCCTCCCAAACCGCGCGCCAAGCGGAAGGAGCTGTTCTGCGCTTCTGTGGTGTGCGTGGATGACAAGGATCGCGTGCTGATGGAGCAGCGGGGCGAGGATGGGCTGTGGGCGCGGATGTGGCAGGTCCCGACGATTGAACGGGACGATCGCGCCCCCACTGCTGACGAGATCGGCGAGGGGGCGGAGCTGGTCGAGTCGTTTGTGCATCAGACGACGCATCGGATTGTGCGGTTTGATGTGTATCGCTGCGATGGATTGGCTACGAAGGGACGGAGTTTCAAAACGCGATCGCAGATTGATCGGCTCGGGGTATCCAACGCGCAGATGAAGGTGCTCTCGAGCGTGTTTGAATGAGCTTTATCCCACGATGCGTGTGAAGCGTTCGAGCATCGCGTCGAGCTCGGATTCGGTGGGCGCGTTGAGTGTGATGTGTCCGATTTTGCGTCCGGCTCGGGGTTCTTTGCCATACAAATGGACGTGGGCTTGGGGCATCGCGTCGAGCGCGCCGGGGCGGGGCTCGTTCCCGATGAGGTTGATCATCGCGCTGTGACCAATGGGCGCGGCGCTGCCGAGTTCCATTCCAAGCACGGCTCGCATGTGGTTATCGAACTGGCTGGTCTGCGCGCCCTCGATCGTCCAGTGTCCGGTGTTGTGGACACGCGGGGCGATCTCGTTGGCGAGGAGTTTGGCGCTGGAACCCGATCCGATCTGGAAGAACTCCACAGCAAGCGTCCCGACGTAGTCAAAGTGGTTGAGGATGGACTCGATCGCGGTGCGCGCTTGGAGCGCGACGGCGTCGTCCACATCACGCGCGGGAGCTTTGGTGAGACGGAGGATCCCGCCTCGGTGTGTGTTCTCGGAGAGGGGGT
This sequence comes from Phycisphaerales bacterium, assembly GCA_965250055.1. Classification (GTDB taxonomy): domain Bacteria; phylum Planctomycetota; class Phycisphaerae; order Phycisphaerales; family UBA1924; genus UBA1924. Next base: position 2,110,769 of record OZ252285.1, read on the forward strand.
AGTGCTCGATCGTGCCGTCGGTCGCGCGGGTGGCGATGATGGAGAGCTCGCGCTGGAACTCGATGAATCCGTCGAGGATCGCGGGGACTCCTCCGAGCGTGTTCCATGCCTCTTGCGCTTTGGATGGATCGCTGATGAGGACCTGTCCCTTGCCGTCGTATCCGAGGGTGCGTGCTTTGAGGATCGACGGCGCGCCGAGAGATTCGAGCGCGGCTTTGAGGTCGTCGAGTGAGTCGATCTGTTTGTAGGGAGGGACGTCGATGCTGAGCTGCGAGAACATGGAACGCTCGCTGAGTCTGTCCTGGGAGACGCTCAGCGCGGCGGGATTTGGGTGGATGGTGGAGTGGCTCGCGATGAGCGATGCGCCTTGTCCCGGGACGTTCTCGAACTCGTAGGTGACGACGTCGGTGGACTGGGCGAGCTTGATGAGCGCTTCTTGATCGTCGTAGCTTGCGACGATCTGTTTGCATTGTCCACGCTCGTTGGTGGCGCAGCAGTCTGGGTTTGGATCGAGGACGGTGCACGTGATCCCGAGCGGGCGGACCGACGCGGCAAGCATCTGGGCGAGTTGTCCGCCTCCGATGATGCCGATGGTTTGAGATTGCGGATCGTCGCTCATGATCGTGGGTCTGGGTTGTCGAGCACGGCTTGGCTCTGGGCGTGTCGGAACTGATCGAGCGAGCGGAGGATGTCGGGATACTTGTTGCTGAGGATTGATCCAGCGAGGATCGCGGCGTTCTTAGCGCCGGCTTTCCCGATCGCGACGGTCGCGACGGGGATCCCGGCGGGCATCTGCGCGATCGAGAGGAGCGAGTCCATGCCTTTGAGTGCTTTACTCATGACGGGGACGCCGATGACTGGGAGCGAGGTCATGGACGCGACCATCCCTGGGAGATGGGCGGCGCCTCCGGCGCCGGCGATGATGACCTCGATCCCGCGCTCGCGGGCGCCATTTGCGTGCTCGACGAGCAGGTCCGGGGTGCGGTGCGCGGAGACGACCTTGACCTCGTGGGGGATCGCGAGCTGCTCGAGCATCGCGCCGGCGTGTTCCATCACGTCGGGCCAATCGGACTGCGAACCCATGATGACACTGACGAGGGGTGTGGATTGTGGGGGCATGATCGATCGTATCCAGCTTGGGTTAAGGATCAACTTGAGCGGGTTCGATCAGGAGTTTGAATGTCGATTCAATGAGCGTAAAGCCCGGCTCTGCGAGATCGGCTGATGACTTCGATCGGTATTCTTTGATTCCGAGGGTTCTCCCGTCTTGGAGGGGAACGAAGATCGCGCGGAAGTCATGAGATCCTGTGAGCGGCATCCAGATTGTGCCTTGTGCACCGTGCCCGGACAATCCGTACCAAGAGCTCATCGGAGTGTGGGAGATCATTCTATCTTTGTGCATTCCGTGGGTGAGGAGCATCTCGAGTTCCTTTGCGGGGTCGTTTGAGCCACCGCCGCCGTTGGTGCGGTCATATATGGTGAACCGGATGCTTGTGTCGCCAAAAGCTTGCAACTCGATCGCTTCAAACTGGGCGTGCGCTTCGCCACCAAGTGTCCAGTTGGCTGGTGACTGGACGCTCAACCAATCTTTGGAAATCGGGATTGATGATTCGATCTGTGGCGGCTCAGGGTTGAGATTCTTGATGGTAAGTGAGTCGATAATCTGCATCGCTGCTCGGATAGAGGCATCCCAATATCTTGGGGTTGTGAGCATCCGGATCAGAACGCCGTGCTCGGAATCGAGGGCTGCAACGAGATGGAGCATTTTGTAATGCTTGGTATCTTTAGTGAGCTTGTACTCAACGCTGTAGCAGCGAAGAACACCGAGTTGTGCGTCCGGGCGTACAAGTTCATCGGTGACTGTGTAACCCATCGCATTGATGAGTCCTAGATCATGTTCGTTGGGATCGATGCCGTTGATCGGGATGACACGGATCAGGACCGATGCGGTGTCCGTGTTCGACTCGACTTCGATCTGGGCGACAGTATGCTCATCGAGCGGAGCCGGGTCGCGGATTGTCCAGTCCTTAGGATGATCGAAACTGAATACCCCGTTTGATGCGTTAACCGGGTGTTGGATGTCCGGCAGCAACACGCTTCCGCTTGATGTTATGAGACTCCAACTGAGGACTCCTAGAAATGCCAATCGCCAGAGCATCGGAATAAGCAGAAAGAGGATGGTCGCCCAAACGATGCGGAGTTTGTAGCACGCGAGCACGCTGACGAATGCAATGATCGGAGATGAGAGCATGACCAGCCCTGCCGCGAGGTTTACAAGACCTACGGGTTGGGCGAGGAAGTCGCGGAGCGTGTCATACTTCAGTGTGAAATAGAGCAATGCGAGGATCGATGCGGATTGTTCAAAGATGACAGAGAAGCAGTACAACCTCGTGCTTCGTTTCCACTCATTGCTCTTGATGCCACAGATTCTGAGCTTAAGCCATGTCCAGAGTCCCCCAAACCCGTATCCAAACAAAACGCCGCGGAGGACACCTACGCCGAGCACGATCGCCCATACGGTTGTCCATGAATCGATCGAGATGGGCAACGTCTGCGGCGCCAGGCGTACACGATTCACGACCGTGTTGATCATCCCCGATGCGCCGATGATCCACGCTGCAAGTAGAACAAAGAAAATATTCGCGTGAATCCCGAACGATTGCATAAACCTGCCAGGTCTGATTGCAAGCGAGATCGGCAACATGTACCAAGCAACCTCGCCACGTGATTCTGAGGTTTCTGATTTGAGAAACTGGTACTCATTGGTTTGGCTTTGCTCACTCATGGCTGAGAACCGATCTGTGATTTACCACGCGAAGGAGCAGCCGAAGACCATGGAGCCGAAGGTTTGGCGGTCTGGTTGGAGTTCGAACCGTTCGGACTGGATGCTCTGGGACCATCCGAAGTAGAAGCTCTCGTATTGCAGGATGAGTCCGAAGGTGAAGGTGGCGACGAGTGGTTCGCGCTGTGCGGAGCGGGAGTCGTGGAAGAGGGTGCCGTCGAGGTAGATGTCGCGGAGGATCGCGTCGACTCCGAGTCTGGTGTAGCCGTAGACGGACCAGTTGGATTCGGAAGCTTCGTTCGTGCGGACGGTGTGGTCGCGGTGTCCCAGCAGTGATGCGGGACCAAAGTCGCTCGGGAGGTTCTTTCCGAAGCGGAGGGTCATGGATGAGCGTGCGTCGATCAGCACGGTCCCGACGTCGAATCCGAGGGAGGGGAGCATCTCGAACTCGAGTCCGGCGACGTTGGCGGGTTTGGTTTTCCACGTGCGGGTGAACGCGAAGTTGAGGGTGGGCTCGCCTGGGATTTGGGTGTTCCATCCGAGGGGGTCGTCTTCGTCTGGGAAGGTGTTGTGGACCCAGCCTTGGATGGTCTCGGCGCCGCTGGAGTGTCCGGTGAATCCGAGACTCAGACCGAAGTGGTCGTGGGTGTCCGAGTCTGCACGCTGGAAGGAGAACGCGAGCGCGAGGTGTCCGGCGTAGGGATGGTCACGCGCCGGAGGATTCGGGAGCAGCAGGTTGGCAGGGGTGTAGATCCGCTGCTTAAGCGCGATGCCTACCCCGAAGCGTTGTTCTTTTTCGTCGGAGATCGCGAGTCTGGAGGCGAGCGCGGGGCTGAGCTGGGGATCGAAGGAGAGCTCGATCGCGTTGGCGTTGGTGTAGTAGCGATCGGTATCGTCGATGAGGTTGGCGAGGGTGCCGTCGTTGTCCCAATAAAGGGTGAAGTCGCGGAACTTGTAGCGGTTGAGGTCGAGGATTCCCAGGAGGGAGTCGTCTCCCGATTCGATCGCGGCTTGGGCTTGCTCGGCTGATTTATTCTGTGCTTCTTCCGTCGGCTGAGCGAGAGCGGAACTACAGATCAGCAGAACAGTTGAGCACAGCAGCATGACGCGAGGAATCATGCGTCGATGATAGCATGCACCAACTTCTGCCGGGGTCTCATCGCGTTGTGTTGCGATCATTTATTGATTGAACTGACTCATCGGCGCCGGCTTGTGCTCATCGGCGGCGGCGTGTGCTCATTAGACCAGCGATGCTGATGATCGCGAGTCCGGATGGTGCTGGGATCGGGCCTGTGGTGATGACGAGTTTGGGGACGGGCATGCCGGTCGGCATCGAATCGACGACGATGTCGCTGAGTCCGAAGACGAACTCGAACAGCGCGTCCATCGCGGGGTCGTAGGTGTCGAGCTTGCCGGAGAGCACGAAGATCTCGTCCATGCTCGCGGCGAGTTCCATATCCATGATCGCTTCGGGCGCGAGGTCCACGGCGTGTGGTCCTGTGGGGGTCTCGCCGGGGACGATGTCGAAACCGGCGTATTCTGTTCCGGTGCCGAGGGTGTCCCAGACTTCTTCGGGTGAGACTCCGAGTGCGTCGGGATCAACGATCGCTTCGTACGGCATAGCGGTTGAGCTGAAGGTGACGTGCTCTGGCGCATCATCGGTGAAGTTCGCGATGACTCCTCCGAACAGGAGCTCGAACTCGAAGCTGACGGAGACGATGGTTTCGTCTTCGCCGATCGATCCGAATACTCCGGAGAGATCGAACGCAAAGAACGTGCGGCGTTCTTCGGTGGTGAATCCATCGACGGTTGTGCGTCCCATGAAGTAGTTCTGGAAGGACATGTCGTTGTCTGGAAAGCTTGAGGGCATACCCATCTCGTCTGGGCCGTAGAACCCTCCGAGGTGGAAGGAATCGACTTCAATGATCCCGGCGTGTGCAGCGGATGCGAGGAGCGCAGAGGCGATGAGTGGTGTAGTCTGGCGCATTGGTCTCTCCTTGGAACAGTAGATTGATAGAACTGTCGTATACACAGCGTACCAGAATCCGATTATCGGAATCAAGGAGAAAGCGGCAAGTCACGATTACTGCTGTTTCAGGCACAAAAAGGCTGTTTTTGAGTGATCGATCCCTGCTTACTCCTCGTCGGCAGCGAGCTTGGCGACGACGGAGAGGTCTTCGAGGGTCGTGATGTCCTGCGTGATCTTGGTGTCTCCCGCAGCGATGGAGCGGAGGAGGCGGCGCATGATCTTTCCGGAGCGCGTCTTTGGGAGCGCGGCGGTGAAGCGGATCATGTCGGGTTTGGCGATCGCGCCGATCTCCTCGGCGACGTGGGCGCGGAGGGTCTGGATGAGTTCGTCGCCTCCTTCGAATCCTGGCGCGGGGGTGACGAACGCGGCGATCCCGGTGCCTTTGATCTCGTGGGGCATCCCGACGACGGCGGCTTCGACGACGCATTCGTGCGCGACGAGCGCGGACTCGACTTCCATGGTTCCGAGTCGGTGTCCCGAGACGTTGATGACGTCGTCGGTGCGTCCCATGATCCAGAAGTTGCCCATGTCGTCGCGGCGGGAGTTGTCTCCGGCGGCGTAGTAGGGCTCGCCGTCTTTGGCGACGGTGGACCAGTAGGTGTCGATGAAGCGTTGGCGATCGCCGTAGACGCCGCGGAGCATGCCGGGCCAGGGCTTGCGGATCGCCATCAATCCACCCTCGTTGACCTTGGTTTCGTTCCCGGCTTCGTCGCAGACGATCGCGTCGATCCCGAATGCGGGATGCGTGCATGATCCCGGCTTGGTCGGGGTCGCGCCTGGGAGCGGGGTGATGACGTGTCCTCCCGTCTCGGTTTGCCAGTAGGTATCGACGATTGGGCAGGTGTCTCGGCCGATCTTGTTGCGGTACCACATCCACGCTTCGGGGTTGATGGGTTCTCCGACGGTTCCCAGCACTTGGAGCGAGCTGAGGTCGCAGGATTCGGGATGCTCGTCGCCCCACTTCATGAACGCGCGGATCGCGGTGGGTGCTGTGTAGAACTGCGTGACGTTGTGGCGCTCGACGATCTGCCAGAACCTCGCGGCGGTTGGGTAGTCTGGTCCTCCCTCAAACATGAGGGTCGGTACGCGGTTTGGGAGGATGCCGTAGACGATATAGGAGTGTCCGGTGATCCATCCGCAGTCGGCGGTACACCAGTAGACTTGTTCTTGGCCGGGGATGAGGTTGAAGGTGTATTTCGAGGTCAGCGCGGTGTAGACCATGTATCCCGCGTTGGTGTGGACGATTCCCTTGGGTTTGCCGGTCGATCCGGAGGTGTAGAGGAGGAAGAGCATGTCTTCGGAGTCGAGTTCTTCGCATGGACAGTCGTCGGAAACTTTCTCCATCTCCTCGTTCCAGCAGCGATCGAGTTCTCCCCATTTGATGTCGTTGTGGCAGCGACCGAAGCAGAGGACGTGCTCGACGGGTTGATTGCCGTTGTCTTTCATGAGCTGGATAGCTTCATCGACATTGTTCTTGAGCGGGACGACCTTGCCTCGGCGCCAGGATCCGTCGCAGGTGATGATCATCTTGGAGTTTGCGTCCGCGACGCGGTCTGCAATGGCTTGGGCGCTGAATCCTCCGAAGATCACGGAGTGGGGCGCGCCGATGCGGGCGCACGCGAGCATCGCGATCGCGAGCTGTGGGACCATCCCCATGTAGATGGTGACGATGTCGCCCTTTTTGATGCCTTTGGATTTGAGGACGTTGGCGAGTTTGGCAACTTCGGTCTGGAGTTCTTTGTAGGTGAGGGTTTGCTGGTCGATTGGAGCGCCGGAGTCATCGACGGGCTCGCCTTCCCAGATGATCGCGGGCTGGTCGCCGAATCCGTTGTCGACTTGTCGATCGACGCAGTTGTAGCAGACGTTGGTTTTCCCGCCGCTGAACCATTTGGCGTCGGGCGCGTTCCACTCGAGGACAGAGTCCCACTTTTTGAACCAGTGGAAGTCCTGAGCGACCTCGGCCCAGAAGGACTCGGGGTCGGAGATGGAGCGGTCGTACATGTCTTTGTATTGATCGAACGAGGAGAAGTGCCATTGCTCAGCGCCGACGTCGCTGGGAGCGGGTGGATGGAAGACTCGGTTTTCTTGGAGGACGGATTCGATCGATTTGTCGGACATGAATAGCTCCTCGTGCGCGGGCAGTGCGTCTGAGCCATTCTATGCGAAGCGGACACGATTGACCGATTTTGCGTGTTTAGCGGTATCGTCGATCGGATTCGTTGATCTTGATGTCGTTGGCGCTCATGTCTCTGCGTGCCATGAGTCCGGATTCGTTGAACTCCCAGTGCTCGTTGCCGTGGGTCCGGAACCATTGATTGGTTGCGTCGCGCCACTCGTACTCGAAGCGGACGCTGATGCGGTTGTCGGTGAATGACCAGAGCTCTTTCATGAGTCTGTAGTCGAGTTCTTTGGACCATTTGTCGTCAAGGAACGACTCGATCGCGGCTCGGCCTTGGAAGATCTGGTCGCGATTGCGCCACTGGGAGTCTTCGGTGTACGCGAGGGCGACGCGCTTGGGATCGCGGGAGTTCCACGCGTCTTGCGCGGCTTGGACTTTCGCGAGCGCGGACTGCTTGGTAAACGGCGGACGGATATCGGTGGGTGACGGCATGGTCATCTCCTCGTGGCTTTGTATTGATGAATATGAAATGAGCGGCGCCGATGTTGATCGGCGCTGCTCAGAGAGAAAGGGGTTAATCGATGAGGGTCACGGCTTCGAGTCGATGCATGAAGCTTCTGATGAGCTCGCTGATTTGATCGCCGTCTTCTTCGAGCGCGAAGTGGCCCGTATCAAGAATGTGCATCTCAGCGTTTGGAAGATCACGCATGTATGGGTGCGCTCCGGATTCGGGGAAGATGTGGTCTCCCTTTCCCCACGTGATCAGCATCGGGGGTTGGTGCTCGCGGAAGTACTGCTGCCAGCTCGGATAGAGCGGGACATTGGTGCGGTAGTCGTAGAACAGGTCGAGCTGGATCTCGTCGTTGCCCTCGCGATCGAGCAGCGGCTGGATGACCAACCAGTTGTCTGGAGAGATCATGGATTCATCGCGGACGCCTTCGGTGTATTGCCACTTGGTCGCTTCGAGGGTGAGCAATCCGCGGAGCGCGTCGCGGTCTTCACGTGCTCCGGTTTCCCAGTACTGCTTGATGGGGTTCCAGAACTCTTGGAGACCTTCCTCGTAGGCGTTGCCGTTCTGGACGACGAATCCCGCGACTCTTTGGGGATGCTCGGTCGCGATGCGGAATCCGACTGGGGCGCCGTAGTCCATGACATAGAGGACGTAGTCGTCGAAGCCCTTGCGTTCCAGGAGCGTGTCGACGATGTCTGCGATGTTGTCGAAGGTGTAATCGAACTCTTCGGTGCTCGGCATCGAGCTCATTCCATATCCGGGATAGTCCGGCGCGATGATGTGGAAATCGTCTTTGAGGTTGTCGATGAGATCGCGGAACATGTGTGACGAGGTGGGGAAGCCGTGGAGGAGCACGAGCTGGGGCTGCCCCACTGTTCCCGCTTCGCGATAGAAGATCTCGAGTCCATCGATGGTCTCGGTGTTGTAGCGGATCTGTGAAGTGTGCTGGTCTTGAGACTGCGTAGTCGGGATCTGGTGTACGGTCGCGAGTGTTGTTGTGCTGAGCGCTGAGAGCGCAGCGATGGCGCTCGCCAACATGATTTGTGTGGCGTTCATTTCATTTCCTTTGCAATGGGATCGGATGAGACCTCCCCTCGCTCAGGTTCTCATCGAGCAGCGAGCGAGGGGGATCTCGGTGTGTGCGTTGTTACGAAGCGACGGTTTCGGTGCTGACGACTGGGAAGTCGATGTCGGTCGCGGCGATGTGGTTGAAGTAGTTGGTGAAGATGTTGATCGCGACGGTCGCGATGACCTCCACGAGTTCCGCATCGGTCACGCCGGCATCGCGTGCTTGTGCGACCTGGTCGTCGGAGAGGTTGCCTTGGGTTGCGACGATTTGCTTCGCGAGCGTGAGCAGCGCTTGGACCTTTGGATCGCTCGCGTTTCCGGCGAGGTTGCTTCCGAGTTCATTCTCGTCGAGTCCGGCGCCTTTGCCGATCGCGGTGTGCGCTGAGGCGCAGTAGTCGCAGGAGTTGGCTCCAGCGATCGCGAGCGCGAGTTGTTCCTTGACGGCTGGGGAGAGCGAGGACTTCCCGAATGCTTCGTCGAAAGCGAGCTTGGCGCTCAGTGAAGCGGGTGAGTGCGCCATCGCGGCGTAGATGTTGGGGACCATCCCGATCTTGCCTTTGATCGCGCTGAGGATGTCGGCGGCGGGCTGGGGTGCGTTGTCGATGGTGAGTGGTTCGATGCGTGCCATGTGAGTTTCTCCTTTGTGCTATTGAAGCAGGCTGATCATGGAAAGCGCTGGATGCGTTCCTCACATATACATACTTATCGAATAGTCAGTATATTCCTGACGCTGTCAAAAACCGGGGTGTTTTTCTATATGCATTCAAACGATGCCCGATAACCAAGATTTTTGGCACCACGATCTCGTTTTTTACTTCGCTTTTATACTGATTTGTCTATTTGTAGCTCGGGTGTTGTCATTGTGAAAATCAGACATGCTGCGGAGCTGAGCGTGTTGAATCCACGATGAGGGAGCTCAATCGGATCGGGTTCCATCGCGCAATCCTGAGCGGAGCGATGCGTTGGGAGAGGCGGTTTTAATGTGCTGAGGTGACGCGGAGGACTTCCTGGATACTGGTGAGTCCGTCGGTCGCTTTGTTGATGCCGTCTTGGCGCAGGGAGTTCATGCCGCGCTCCAAGCAGAGTCGGCGGAACTCGGAGACATTTGGATTCCGCGCGATGACATCACGCAGCGCGTCGTCGATCGCGAGCATCTCGTAGATACCGACACGACCTGAGTATCCGGTGTTGCGGCACTTGTCGCATCCTTCCGGGACCCACATCTCGTCGCTTGGGAGCCCGTTCATTTCGAGGAACTCGGCCATTTCTTCTGTCGGCGCTTCCTGCTTCTTGCAGTGGACACAGAGGCGGCGGAGGAGACGCTGAGCGAGCACGCCGTTGACGGCGGCGCCGACGAGGAAGGGTTCGAGACCGATGTTGACCAGACGCGTGATCGAGCTGGGCGCGTCGTTGGTGTGGAGCGTGGAGAGCACCAAGTGACCAGTGAGCGCGGCTTGGACGGCGGTGTGCGCGGTTTCGTGATCGCGGATTTCACCCACCATGATGACGTCGGGGTCCTGACGCAGGAGCGCTTTGAGCGCTTTGGCGAAGGTCATGTCGATCTTCGAGTGCGTCTGGGTTTGGGTGATGCCGTCGAGGTGGTATTCGATCGGGTCTTCCACAGTGGAGACGTTGAGTTTGGTGTTGTCGATCTGGCGGAGCGAGGAGTAGAGCGTGGTGGTTTTACCAGAACCTGTCGGACCTGTGACGAGGACGATGCCGTGGGGTTGCTTGATCTGGTTCTTCCAGATTTCCATGGACTGGTCGTCGAATCCGAGGTCTTCGAGCTGCACATTGATCGACTTGGTGTCGAGGATACGCATAACCACTTTTTCGCCGTAGCCCGTTGGGAGGGTTGAGACACGGAGGTCGAGCTTGCGACCTTGGACGGTACAGCGGATACGCCCGTCTTGCGGGACGCGGCGTTCGGAGATGTCGAGGTCTGCCATGATCTTGAGGCGCGAGGTGATCGCGGCGGACATTTGGGGGGGTGGATTCATGGACTCGTAGAGCACGCCGTCGATACGGAGACGGACTTTCATCTTCTTCTCGCCCGGCTCGATGTGGATATCCGACGCGCCTTCTTTCACGGCGTTCTGGATGATGTAGTTCACGTAGCGGATGACGGGAGACTCTCCCGCTTGTGCTTCGAGATCGACCGCTTCGGTTTGCTGAACGGATGAGACTTCGACGTCGCCCTCGTCAACGTCCGCGAGGATTTCGGAGAGGTCGATGTCGTCGTCGCCGTCGTGTCCGATGAGCTCGAGCGCGGCGCGGATGTCGCTTGGGGTGACCATCACGAGCTTGACGCTCGGGACGCGGAGTCGCGCGGAGATCTCGTCGATCATGAACACGTCGTCGGGAGAGACGACACCCATCACGACGCGGGAGCCCTCGGTGCGGAGCGGGAGGACCTGGTGGGCTTTGCAGAACTCTGGGGTGAGACGTTGGAGGAGTTTGCCGTCGAATCCGCCGTCGAGGCCGGTCTCGATGTCTACGCGCTCGAAGCGGAGTCCGGCGCGCTGCGCGACGATGGATTGGATTTTCTCTTCGTCGGCGCCCTGCTCGAAAAGGAGCTCGATCAGGACGGTCCCTGGAGATTGCTTGATGACCTGGTTGGCGGCGGTGATCTGCTCGGAGGTGACGGCGCCGGATTCGATCAGTTGCTGCGCGAGGTCGCTCTGGTCCTCGGCGGATTGTTCACCAGCGCCTTCGGGGCGGTAGATCTCTTGGACGGCGTTGCCGATTTTCGACTTGGGCGCGGCGAGCTGTGATTCGAGGATCGCGGGGTCGTCGTCCACGCTGGGGCTTTCTTGACCAAATCGGCGTTGTCCCGATGGCATCGATGGCAACGGCGAGAAGGAGCCGGCTCGTTTGTCGAGACGGTGCTGCTCTTTCGCTTTGTTTGAACGCGATGGTCGGCGCGGGCGATGGTCATCGCCATCGACGCCGAGCTCGTTCAGGATGTCATCAATATCTGCCATGTTGCCGAGTCCTTACCAATCCTGATTCTGAGCGGTTTTAATCGATGCGCACGGCGCTCTGTCCCAGCGCGATCTCAAAGCGGATGTCCTCGACCTCGAAGATCACGGCGGAGCCCTTGATCGAGACCACCTTGAAGGTGTCCGCGAGGATCATACCGACAGCGACGGGCTCTCCGGAGATACGAGCGACGGGGCGCGTGCCTCCGATGAGACTCTGGAGGGTGAGTCCCTGTGCAATGGATTCGTACTCGGCGATTTTCTCTTCCCGCGCGATACGCTCGGCTTCGGCGCGCTGACGCGCCATGCGTGCGAAGCGTTCGTTTGGGTCTTCGGTGTTGGTCGCGATCGGTTCGATGTATCCCGTGTCGTCCGCGATCTCGGTTTCGAGGATGAACGGCTCGGACGGGAGCGGGGTGGACTCGGCAAACTGCACAGAGATCGAGACCTCTTCCAGGTCGTTCATGACAGTCTCGAATCGGTCCACGAAGTCGGGGGTGGTGGTTGAGGCGGTGTACTCGACCATCGCGACGGACTCTTTGATCCCGGCTTGCATGCCGATGTATCGCATCGCGTAGATGGATCCAACACCGATGGTGAACACGAGTCCGGCGAGAATGACCTGGCCGTTGAACTTGGATTCAGCGGCTCCGGCGCCGATCGACGGACCAGAGGACGCACTCGCGTTCTCCATTCCCGGCATGACCGCGGGGACACCTGTCGCGTCGTCAGGCTTGTTGAGATCGAGGAAGACGTTGGATTCGCCGGCGCCCTGTTCGGACTCCTTTGGCGCAAATGGGTTGATCTCGCTCATGATGTCACCTCGTTGCGGAAGAAGATGCTGAGCGTGAAGCTCGCTTTGATTTCGGTTTCGTCGCTCGTGGTATCCTCGATCTTCATATCGACGATGCGTGTGATGCGGGGCATCTGCTCGAGCTTGATCAGGAAGTCATAGAACCCTGTCCATGATCCCTCGATGCTCATCTCCAGCGGCTGCTCGCGGTACTGGGCCGCGGCGAGGGGCTTGGTGCTCTTGAGCGTTGGGGAGCTGAGTCCCGACTTGATCGCGAGACCTGAGACCTGACGGACGATCTGATCGACTTCCTTATTGGAAGGGAGCATCGATTCCATGGATTCGATGCGCTCGACGATCTGCTGGTTGACGAGGTGGAGGTCGTCGTTGCGTGCCGTCTCGGCGCGGAGCTTGCTGAGCATCTCCTGCTTGTGAGCGATTTCGGTCTGCGCACTCTCGATATTGGCGCTCTGGGGTCGGAACACCATCAGGTAACTCACGACCGGCAGAAGCAGGACGGTGAGGAAGAGCACGAGTTCTCGGATTCCAAACTGCATACGTATCTCCTTTGACCTGTGCGGGACAGATCAGTGGTGGATTAGTCTTGTGTGTCCTCGAATGAGCCGGCGACTTCTTGTTGTGGCTCGATCCCGATCTCGACGGTTCCTTCGACCAGCGATGCGTTGGCGTTGGGAGACAGCGACATGGTGATGCGGAACTTGCGGTACTGGATCGAATCGATCAGGGTTTCGTTGATGTACTGGAGCTCGACCTGGCTCAGCAGCGGCGAGCTCTTGAGCGAGACGAGGTAGTCGGCGATGTCGTCGTTGTTCTCAGAAAGGCCGTCGATCGAGAGATTGAAGACGAACCTTGGTGGGTGGACCTTGGGCTTGGGTGGTTCTTGGTCTTTGCTGGATCCGACGCCGCTGACTCCGATGGACTTGACCGCGCCGTTTGGGTTTGGCGCTGGAGCGGGTGGACGGACGCGGTCGCCCTCGAGGTTGATTTCGGTAAGGGTGATTCCTGAACCGATGCCTCGGACGAGCTCACCCATGAGCACGGAGCGTGGGACGCGGTCTTTGAGCGCCGTGACGATCTCGGCTTTGTCGGTGAGGACGACGCGTTGTTCTTCGAGGACCTTGAGCTGCTCGATCTTGGCGGTTTCTTCTTTGAACGCGGCGGCGACGAGTTTCTGTTCCTCGCGGACGCGGTTCCAGCGTTGGTGGTTGACGAAGAACGCGCCGATGACTCCCGCGAGCACGAGCACGAAGAGGAGGATCGCGAACATCGAGGCGCGAGCTTGTCCTTTGCCTCGGACGTAGTCCGATGGCAGGAAGCTGGCGGCGTCCTTTGAGTTGAGTGATCGCATAGGGGCTCCTTGTGTTCCTTACAGGTCGGTCGGGGACAGGGCGCATCCGACGGTTGTTGCCCATCCGGGTTGTGGTTTGCTGAGGTCCACGCCGGAGACGGGGACCTTGCCCGCGCGTCCGAGTGTGCTCAGGGGGTCTACGACGCGTGTCTCGAGGTTGAGCATGCGCGCCAGGTGCTCGCTGATCGCTTTGTGACCCGCCATGCCTCCGACGAAATACGCGTGGTCGATGGTGATGTCTGGGAGCGCCGAGCGCTGGTATCGCAGGCACATGTTGATCTCGTCGATCAGGATCTCGATCGGTTCGGAGATGTCGGGATCGTCCATGCTCGGATGCGGGTTGGCGCTCTGCTGGACTCCGGTGGTGACCGCGGCGATCTCGTTGATGCGCTCGCGCATCGCGCGTGCTTCCATGATGCTGCAGCGGAACTGCTTGCAGATCGCTTGGTCGAACGAGATCGCGCCGTGGTCGATGGTGCGCGCAAAGAGCATCTTGTTGTTCTGGACGACCATGACGATGGTGCAGGCGCTCCCCAGATCGATGATGAGCGACGCGCCGCGTTTGTCGTCGGACTTTGGCGCGACTTGCAGGAGTGTTTCAAACGCGTTGTGGATCCCGACGGGTTCGAGCTTGGCGCGTTTGATCGCGTCCATCATGCGGTTGACGAATGACTTGGACGCGCCGAAGCAGATGACCTCTTGCTTGTTGCTTTGTCGTGAGGGTCCGACCTCGAAGCTGCGGACGAGCAGCGCCGAGGGTTCGCATCCGAGTCGATCGCACATCTGACCGCTCGCGAGGTCGTTCATGGACACGCCTGGGACTGGGGCGATCTGGAGGTGCTTGCAGGACATCTGCTGGGTCGGGATCACGCACGCGGCTCGGAGTCCGGTCATCTTCCCGCTCTTGACGAGCTTGGGGAGCGCGTCGAACTGGAAGAGGATTCGTTTAGCGGGGTTGTCGAGCAGATCGTCGGGGGTTTTGAGCTGAGCGGCGCTCTGGATGGACGCGGGCTCACCTGGTGTGACTCTGAGGACGCGCAGCGCGGAAACCCCGAAGTCCACCGCGAGGGGGTGGCCTTGCGGACGCATCGAGTTCATCGATTGGATCGTCGTCCGGAGTTGTTCAAATACGCGTGGCTTTGCCATTTCACTGAGTCCTGATTCTCGACATCCTGTCGCTGATTCCTACCACCTGCCCGGCGTCAATGACCCTGAGCGTGAGCACGCGCCGGGGTCGCTGAATCTGGAATCGGCATATTGGAGGGGTCGATGCGCGTGGGAAAGGTCGAATCAACGGACCGATGCGGCTGGTGCAAGGATCAGAACGCGCATCCGGCACAATCGGACTGGACTAGGTCCGCAGTTCAGCGCTGCCGTCCGAGAACCATCATGAGATCGGTGAGCTTGGTGAGCGCGCCGTCAAGGTCCCAGACTTGCTTATCGCGATCGCCGGTGGTGTTGGAGATCACGCGGAGCTCGCTTGTGCGGATACTGGGATCGATCATCTGCGCCGCGAGCGCGACGGCGGCGCCCTCCATCGCTTCGGCGCATGCGCCGGTGCGTTTGACAACTCCCTTGGCACAGCCGTCATCACCAGAGCACCAGGACACGGTGGCGATAGTTCCGACATGATCCGTGAACTCAGCGAGCTGATCAACGAGTGCTTCGTCGTGGTCGATCCAGTCTTGATCGTTGTTGAACGCGGGGAATCCGAGCGAGCTCATCGGGATGAATCCGCTGCTGCTTCCCACGCCCTCGTCCGAAAACGACGAACGATTGGCGGCGACACTCGCGCCGATGCTCAGGGGCTCGTCGATCGGCAAGGCTCCAGCGATCCCGACGGAGATGACCGAGGCGTATGGATTGGTCACGCACGCTTTGGCGGTCGCGGCGGCGGCGCTGGATTTGCCTACGCCGCTCATAATGAGGTCGAATCGATCGTCGAACTGGATGATTTGGGCACGCTCGATTGGGCTGTTGTGGAAATCAAACGCTTCGAGCACAGCGCGTGCCTCTTTGGGCGCGGCGGCGACGAGCAGGCATCGGTTGGATTTGGAGATGAGATCGCCCATGCTCTAGGATAGCTTCGGTTTGGTTGGATTAGGCGGCTTCGTCTGAAACGAACAGGTGCGCAGCGTTGCTTTGATTCCGCTGGAGGACACGGAGATCGAACTGCCCCTTGGTGATGGGGTAGAAGTTGTGCTCGCGGACGTCGAGGCCGTCGCATTCGACGATGGTGATGTCGTGATCGTCCTTGAGCTGGTAGATTTCTCCGAACTCTTCGTCCTCGAAGTGCGAGAGCGCGTGGACCTGCGGCCTGCACGGATCGGCGGGGTCCCAGTCGGTGACGACACCCTCTACGCCGTTGCTGAGTCTGACCTTGGTTCCCGGCGGGTACGCGGGGCAGACGGCGAGGAGCGCTTTGAAGACGACGGGATCGACCCAGTCGCCGTAGGGCTTGCTCATCATTTTTTTGAGCGTGACGACGGCGGGTTTGCCGAGCGCGGAGCTGGATTCCTCGCCGATGGTTGAGGCGCTGTGACTGAGTCGATCGAACAGGTCCGCGGCACAGATGATGCGGGAGAAGATGTGGATGTCGCTTCCGATCAGTCCTTCGGGTGGTTGTCCGTTGCGTTCTCGGCGCGGGAACCCTGAGCCGTCGAAGTGCTGGTGGTGATGGAGGACCGCGGAGGCGGCGGATGGGTTGAGTGAGCCGCGGACGCACTCGTATCCGAGCTCGACGTGCTTCTGCCACGCGGTGTCCTCGAAATCGTGGTGCTTTGCCCAGCGCTCGACGACCTCGTCGTCGAGGTGGGTCATCCCGATGTCGTGGAGCATCCCCGCGACTCCCAGGTTGGTGACGTCACGCGCGAATCGAGACGGGACGTACTTGCGCTCGCGCATGAGATAGAATCCGAGGCGCATTCCGAGCAGCAGACTCAGGAATCCGACGTTGGCGCCGTGGCGGATCGCGGGCGCTCCGGAATCGACGAGCTCTCCGATGAACATCGCGGACTTTGGGTCGTCGATCAGGTTGGTCAGGAGCTTGGACATGGAGGACTTGTACTGATGGAAGTCCAGTTTCGCGTGCGCGCCTTGGGACGCGTCGAGGAATGCTTGGGAGACATCGCTGGCGACCTCGGCGCGGGAAGCCATGATCTTGGGGCTGATAAACTCGCTGATCATCTCCATTCCTGGATACTGGATCCAGATCTCGGGGATCTGCATCTCCGTCAGGCGCGTGATGACGGACTCGACAAGCGTGACCTCGGCGCGGAGCAGGATCGTTCCCGCGTTGGAACGCGGGTGGAACACGGGCTGGGCGAGGACCATCCCCGGCTTGACTTGGGTCATCTGCACACGCAGCATCTACTCGGCTCCGTCAACATCGATCGAGAATGAATCTCATCGACGGACCAGTGGCGTGCGTGCAGGAGAAGTCAGGAAAGAGCGGGAATCTCTATGTATGACAGGACTACATACCCCAGATACACAAGCAGGAACAGGGCACCGAATCCCTTGGCGATTACCGGACGCACGAAGGCCCAGATCATGAGCAGCAGCGCGACTCCCAGCATGACCCAGAGGTGCCAGTCCATAGACTGGTCCATGCTCAGGGGTTTGACGAGCGCTGTGACTCCGAGGACGGAGAGGAGGTTGAAGACGTTGGATCCGACGATGTTCCCGACCGCCATGTCCGATTGCTTTGACGCCGCGGCTCGGATGGTGGCCGCGAGCTCGGGGACGCTGGTTCCGAACGCGACGATGGTCGTCGCGACAATCCCGGCTGAGATTCCAACAGAGATCGCGAGGTCGGTCGCGCCGATGACGAGGATTCTTGCCCCTCCAGCGAGACCCACGCATCCCAGGACGATGTAGAGCAGGTCTACCCAGACGGGTTTGATCTTGCCCACCGCGTCGTCGAGGCCGTGCTCGATGTCTTCTTTGTGGGTCTTGATGATGTAGAAAATGTACGCGATGAGTCCTCCAAAGAGGACGGCTCCCTCGATCCGCGTGAGGTGATAATCAATCAGCAGGACCATGGTGATCACGGTGAGGATGACCATGATCGGGATCTCGGAGCGCTGGACTTGTCTGTGGATCGCGATGGGCATGAGCAATCCACCGATCCCCAGGATCAGCGCGATGTTGGCGATGTTTGATCCGATGACGTTCCCGATCGCGATCTCGGGCTGTCCCTGGAGCGCGGCTCCGATGCTCGCGAAGAGTTCTGGGGCGCTGGTCCCGAACGCGACGACGGTAACACCGATCGCGAAGGAGCTCAGTCCCATGTGCTTTGCGAGCTGAGCGGCGCCGCGCACGAGCGCGTCGGCGCCGATGATGAGCACGACGAGTCCGACGACGAGCAGGATGATCGCGATGAGCTGTGTCACTCGGTTCCCGCCTTTCCTGATTGGGTTGGCGCGAGGATGCGGTAGTTCTCGTCGGTTTTGGGCACGAGGACGATCAGCACTTTTTTGGGTGGGGTGTAGCGGACTCCTGGCGCGACGTATCCGCTGCCTGGGGTGGAGAGCATGCGCTGTCCGAGCGTGCGGGTTGGGGGTGTGCTTGGTCCGGTGGTGGATGATCCCGGTTCAGTCTCTGTGCTTTGCCGCGAGCTATCCCAGGTCATCGCGGGATCGACTCCGATGAGCACGAGCGCGGATGATTCATCGAGCGATTGGCTCATTGTGAGTTCTTCGATCAACGGCCCCTCGTCGATCGCGGTCTGCAGGGTTGGTTCTCTCCAGACGGCGTCGGCACTGGAAGTTGATTTGAGCTGCACGGCGAGGTCGAGGTGGAGCTTGGTCTGGAGTCCCGCTTCCGTGAGTTCGGGTTTGGTCCAGACGCGCGCGAGCAGGCGTGGGATGCCGTCGAGCGTGCGGTAGATTGGTGCGGATGGATCACCGATGCGGACGGCGCGCTGCTGGAGGTCCGCGGTGCGGATGATTGGGCGCCACTGCGGGAACTCTCCCATCCAGCGGATCTGGATCGCGGAGGTCAGGTCCATGGCGCCCAGCGCGCTGTCGAGCTCGGACTGCGGGACGACGACCCAGCGGAGTCCCCACTGGTTCCAGCGGTCGCGATCTTCCGGTCGCATCGCGGCGGTGCCATCGTTAGAGAGGGCAAAGTATGGCGCGAGGATGCTCGCGACGCGATCTCCCGAATCATCGACGTTGAGCACACGGAGCTCAAGTCCACGCTGGGAGTTGCGGTCTCGTGTGTTTGCTTCGATTCTTGTTTCGAAACTGGTTTCGAGTGTTTCTGGACGATCATTGGAGCTGGTGGTGCTCGATGAGCATGCAGAAACACTCGCAACGAGTGTCGTTGCGAGGAGTGTTTGGAACAGTCTGGATCGCGATCGATCACGCATCGGCGAAGGAGTTGATCCGGTCGATCAGGGCGCGGACGAGGCCGAACTTGTAGCGCGTGTGGGTGAAGACGACGCGCGGGAGATCGAGGTGGTCGTTCTCCTGCGGCAGCGGCTCGGACATGTGGATGTCACTCGATTTGACCAGCACACCGAACTCGTCGTTGAGGATCTTGAGCTGATCGTCGGTGAGCACCTTCTTGACGCGGATGACCAGCTCGTCGCGGACGTAGCGCGAGGAGTGGTAGACGGAGTAGAAGTTCATCACGTGATTCGCAGCGTCTTGCGGATCTTTGGCGTGGTAGAACAGGTGGTTGTCTTCCGGACTGATCCATCCGCGTGATTCGAGCTGGGTTCTGGTGTAGTGGATCCAGCCGTCCCAGTATGAGCCGTTCTCGTCGGATTCTGCGTCGCCGTCTACGAAGACCACAGGGACGATGCTCGCTTTCCCGGTCTGGATGAGGGTGAGGGCTTCGAAACATTCATCGAGTGTCCCGAATCCACCTGGGAAACAGACGACCGCTTCCGCTTGGGAGAGGAACATGAGTTTGCGGGTGAAGAAGTATCGGAAGTTGATGAGTTTTTCGTCACCCGCGATGACGGTGTTGGCGCTGGTTTCAAAGGGCAATCGGATCGCAACACCGAAGCTGGATTCGCGTCCGGGTCCCTCGTGTCCCGCTTTCATGATGCCGTCTCCGGCGCCGGTGATGGCCATCCATCCCGCTTGGGCCATGAGTTTGGAGAACTCGACGGCGGCGCGGTAGTCGGGGTGATCTTCTGGGGTGCGTGCAGATCCGAAGATCGTGACCTTGTGCGGATCGGGGTACTGACCAAAGACGCGGTACGCGTAGCGGAGTTCCTTCATCGCGGCGGTCATGAGCTTGAGCTCGCCGGTGTCACGCCCGTCTGGGAGGAGCTTGAGTCCTGCGGTGATGAGCTCGCGCACGAGCTTTGCGTCGTACTCGTCGGTGCGTCCGGCGACGAGGTCGATGAGCTCGACGATCCGGTCCTGGATCTCGCCATCATCGGCGCGGCGGACGGACTGCGTCTCTGGGGGTGCCGCTTGCTCGTTCTTGGGTTGCGTGCTTGCGGGTGGATCGAGCTCGACACGGTTGTGTTCCGAGGAGCGGTTTGATTCTGATGTCATTGCTTTGCTTTCTTTCTTGTCTTTGAGACACCCGATGTGTCTCGGTTCATCACTTTCAAGTGCTTGTGTATTTTGTTTGTGTATCTGTTTGGTTTAGTCGTCTTGGGTGTCCGCTGTTGCGGAGGTTTCTGAGGGGCTGGTTTCCCTCGTTGGTCTTTCCACACGATCGCTCTGCTTGCGGCGAAGTCGTCCCGAACCGACGCGGGTTCTGCTCTCGACCTCTCGGAGGCGTCGTTGTTGTTCGGTCTCTGGGGTACCGAACATGGAATCGAGCAATCGCTTCGTCGTCCCGAACTGTTCGGGGGCGTAGCTGATGGATCCCGGCGCTCCGGTGACTCTGATGGTGATCAGTTCGTCGCGGAGCCCCTCGATGATTCCCGAGAGGATGGGGATCGGTTCGATCGATCGTGATCGGAAGCGTAGATCAATATCTCGCGAAGTCCAGTCCATGGTGCCGTATCCGAGGATCTCGATTGCGTCTGAGGACGCGCTGAGGCGTTCAAACGCGAGTGTGGGCCCGTCCATATAGAACTCGGCTTCCGCGAGATTGAGCCGCGAGCCCGTTGGGAGCTTGAGATTGCTCGCTTCGATGAGGTTGATCAGACCTGGGAGCGCGACGATTGAGCCTCCGGCGACTCGGACGTATCCGCGACCGATGCGCTCGTCTGGAGCGCCGAGCGGGCCGGTCATCGCGAGGTCGGCGTACATGATCCCTCGCGAGACGTCCGCATCGACGTTCCACGCGGAGCGGACGACGGATGATCCGGGGCTCGGCGGACCTTCCAGACCCTCAACAGGGAGGAAGATGTCGTCGAAGATCGGCGCGGCGCGGACGCCGGACGTTCGGATCTCTGTGGAGTAGAACGGCTCGCCGTTCTGATCGGGCTGGACCTGCGCGTTTCCGGAGACCATCCCGCCGTGCATCCCGGCGCGGAGCTCGGGGACGAGGACGACTCCAGGGGAGTCCGGATCGTTGAGGATCGTCGCTTCAGCGTTGTGGACACGGAGCAATCCGGCGCGCATCTGATTGGCGGCTAGATCAAGCTGGTACTCAAGCGATGGACGCGCATCGGGTGATGAAGATGCTGCGGTTTCCACGCGGAAGTCCACGCGTCCGTCGAGTTCGGTGATTGGAACTCCTACCAACGCGCTGGCGTCGAGTACTGACGCGGAGCCCTCGATGTGGTAGGTTGTCGAATCGGTCCCGAGTTTGTCAGCGACGATGTGCAGCTGCTCGAGATCAATGTCTCGGCTGGATTCGATCTTGAGCTGATCGACCACGCGGCTGAGTGTGTCGGGGAGCAGGACGCGCATCGAGCCGTTGAGGACGTCACCCACGGCGGCGATGTTGAGGTCTACCCAAGCGCCGCTTCCGGGAGTCACGGCCCACTTGCCGTCTACGGAGAGGGTGTAGTCGTCGTTCTGCGCATTGATCTGATCGAAGTATCCATCGAGACCATCGAAGCGGATGGAGCCGGAGATTTGGTTTTCTTCGAACGCGAGGACGTGCTCGTCGCGTTGCATGGAGAGGGTGCGAGGCGTGAGTGAGCCGTCGATTTCGACAAGGGGGAGTCCGAGTGTTCCTGCGTCGGCGCTTGATATGCGTGCGCCGTCGAGGGGTGTGATGTCGATGAGCATGTCGAATCGTCCATCGAGGCCGTAGAACTCGAAGAAGGATGATCCGCCGTCGTTTGGATCTGAGTTGTTTGAACCCATGCGATTGACGATGGCGCGGACTCCCGGCGAACCGAGTCGGCCGTTGTCCATCGAGAGTCGGATCGCCGGCTCGTCTTTGAGTTCGATGAGTTGTCCGCCTCGCGTCAGTCGCATCGAACCTGATAAACCGACCATGCCGACGGGCTCGTCATCGACGCTGATGGGGATGCTGAAACCCCGGCTCTCGACGCTGGGTTTGATCCCGAGCTTGAGGGTGATCGGTCCGACGGAGGTGCCGAGCTGGTACTGGTGGTCTTGGACACTGAATCCGGCGCGTTTGACCTGGTTGATTTGGAGTTCGGAGTTGAGCGTCCCTCCGACGCGTCCCTCGAGTTTGGTGAGCAGGTCGAGTTCTCCGGTCGGGTTGTACTGGTTTCTCCAATCCACGATACGCTGAGCGAAGGATGGCGAGAGGACAGCGATCGCGTGCTCGATCGGCATCGAGAGCACGAGTCCGTTGGAGCGGACGCGTGTGTAGATCGCGGGTCCTGGGGTTGGTGGGCCGTTCTCGAATGGAAGGAGTCCATCAACACGTTTGATATTCCCGAACTTTGGCTGACGCGGAAGCGTGAGCTGGGTCGTCATATCGATCGGTGTCGGAGGGATCGGCTGGGAGGGCGATTCGAGCAATCCGTTGAGGTGGACGACGATGAGCGATTGGGTGACGTAGATCGTCCCGAACATCTCAGCGAGCTGGACGGAATCGAGTCCGAGTTCGTAGGGTGATGTGACGACTTGTTCGTCCTCGACTTGCATTCCCATCGTCAGTGGGTGCGCTGATCCCTCGAGGACTGTTGCGGTGACCTCGTAGGTGATGCGTCCGTCGTTTCCTGGGAAGATCTCGGCGTCCGCTTCGACGAGCCCCTGCATGCGCAGTCGGTCGAGGATGCGGCGCAATGTGATCTCTGCAGGATCGTCGGGCTGCTCGTCGTAGTATCCTGGGATCGCGGCGATGAGTCGCTGATCGATCGGGATCTTGCGAGCTTTGATCTCGACGTAGGGCTGAGGGTCTTTGAATCCCTCGACGGGCTTGAAGCTCGCTTCGACTTCAGCGAGTCCGCCGTTGAGTCCTTCGTACTGACCTCCTTGGAGGGTGACGGTGCCGTCGTTGATCTCGATGTTGACATCGCGCGCGATGATCGGGAGCGGGAACTGCTTGGGGACGATCCCGGCTTGCGGGATCAGCGCGTTGATGTCGGTCGTCCAGCGATCGTTCTCTGGTCGCTCTGGGTGTCTGCGGAGCGTGACTCCCACCTCGATCAATCCTCCGAAATCAAACTCCGGGACGCGGAGTGTTGCGTTGAGCTCGTTGAGCGTGCTTGAGAGCCGGGCGCGCTCGCGCTCCGGGGTATCGCTCGGGAGCGCGGCGATGGTGCGGACGAGCTCGTCGCGCTCCTGGGTGAGCTTCCCGCGATTGCTTGGTTCGAGCAAGAATCCAGACTCGAGCAGGTTCTTGTACTGCTCCTGCGAGAAGAGGGTGTCGACAAGATCGCGCTGGTCTTTGTCCATCGCGCTGAGCAGATGCTGATCGATTGGGAGGTCCGAGACCTCGACGAGGATCTCGACGACGGAGGTTTCTCCGAGACCATCGAAGCTGCCGTTAGCGAGGAGCTTGGCGCCTGTTGGTCCGCGTCCGGTGATGCCCTCGAATCCGACGCCGTCGGGAGTGAAGGTGATGACCCCCGCGATGTTCTCGAAGGGGTACATGAACTCGTAGTACTTCGCGGAACCATTGGCGACCACGGCTCGTCCAGAGACCAAAATCGGCGCATCGTTGGTCGCGGCTTTGGCACGCGAGAGGTTGATCGTCGCGTCGATGTCCGCTTTAAGATCGTTGAACCGATCGAGTTTTTCGGTAACGCGCTCTGGGAGGAAGCGGAGCGGGCGGAACCCCTCTTCGATCCGGAACTTGGTCCGCAGATCGCAGGTGAAGGCGCTGGACTGGGAGTATTCGTCGAGCTTGAGGTTGACCTCGTAGAGGAGCTGATCGATGTCCCCTTCGAGTTGCGCAGTGAGTCCGCCGTATCCGAAGTTGATGGTGCCTTTGGTTGAACGCATGCGCAGATAGCGCTCGGGACCTGCGAACTCTGCGGGCGGGATGAACGGCAGACTGACATCAACACCTTCGAGGGTGAGCGTGACCTTGGGTTGGCCGTCGTTATCGACGGTGAACTTGGTGGGCGCGAGATTTCCGGTGAGGTTGAGCGATTCGTAGGTGTCGCGGACGCGCGAGGGGACGATCTGCGCCGGCCAATCCTCGAGGGTGAGTCCGGTCATCACTCCCTGGACTCCTGCTTTGGAAATGGTGCCGTTGACTCGGAAGTCTCCGCGCGCCGCGAGCTCTCCGGAGGACATCGATGGCTCGGTGGAGGTCGAGAAGAAATCGAATGTCGCAACCCCATCGCTGTCCGGCACATCGAGTGATCCCACGATGGAGAGCTCTTTGAGCGAGGTGTAGCGCTCTCCGGTGTGTTCTCCGATCTCGACGATCCCGTTGTTGATCGTGATCGCGGGGGTCGCGGCTCCGCCTCCTCCAGACTGCTGGAGGTTGAGCGCTTCGAGGTTGACCGCTCCGGTCTCGGTGTCCTGGCTTACACGCAACCGTGGTCGATCAATGACGACGCCGCTGATCGCTTCGGATCCCGACAAGATTTTGGACCAGCGGACCGCGATGGTCGCGCGGTCGAAACGGATGAGCTCGCCGCCTTGGCCGTCGATATCTGGGGCGCGGAAGATCGCGTCGCTGATCTCGATGTCGGTGGTCGGGGTGAAGGCGATGGAACCCTGTGTCATCTCCAGTCCCGTCTCTCGCTCGATGATCGGAACGACGAATCCGGTAAGTGTTCCGCTCGCGGCGAGGATTCCGATCGCGAGGATCAGGATCAGGGGGATCGCGAGCAGCCATGCGATGATGCGACGCCGTTTTTTGGGTCTGGACTTCGATCTGGGCGTCGCTTGGGATGGCTCTGGAGAGGGCTGGGTCATCTGGTGGTTCATCGTACGCACGCGAGGCGGATTCCAACACCGAACAAAGCCCGGAATCATTGGGCTGATTCGGCTATCATGCATGCATGAGTAAAACCCGCACCATCTTCGTCTGCACCAACTGCGGCTCCACCCAATCACGATGGGCGGGCAAGTGTCCCGACTGCGGCACATGGGACTCACTCGAAGAATCACAGTTCGACAAATCCGCGAAGTCCGACCCGCATCGCGGATCATCATGGATTGAAGTGAAGGACGGTGATGGCGCTCCCAAGGCGACTTCAATTACTGAAATCGTCGCCGGGAGCGGACCATCCAAGCGACTCCCTACTGGGATCACGGAACTCGATCGCGTGCTTGGGGGAACTGAGGACCAACGCGGATTGGTTCCCGGATCGGTGGTGCTGGTTGGTGGTGAGCCAGGGATCGGGAAATCAACGCTGTTGTTGCAAGCGGCGGGCGCTTGGGCGTCTCCTGTAAAGCTCGATCAAGCGAATCCGGATTGGACGAGCAAGGTGCTGTATGTGTCGAGCGAGGAATCGGCGCAGCAGATCCAGTTGCGTGCTGATCGGTTGGGTGTCGCGGAGAGCGATGGGCTGTTCGTGCTCAGCGATACGAATCTCGCGCGGATCCTGGAACAAGCAAGGCAGATCAAACCCGATGTGTGCGTGATTGATTCGATCCAGATGATCTACAAATCGGACATCGAAGCGGCGCCTGGATCGGTGACGCAGCTGCGCAGGTGCTGCAGCGAGCTGGTGTACTTTGCCAAAGCAACAGGGACCTCGATCGTGCTTGTGGGGCACGTGACCAAGGAAGGCACGCTCGCGGGACCACGCATGCTGGAGCACATGGTCGATGCGGTGCTGTATTTTGAGGGGGATCGGTACCACAGTGCACGGATCGTGCGCGCGATCAAGAACCGATTCGGGACGACCTTGGAACTCGGGATCTTCGAGATGACGGGACAGGGACTCCAGCAACTCCCCGGCGGGATGTCCGTCGCGGCGATTCAAGGCGGGGATGAGCATCGTCCCGGCGCGATCGTCTGTCCCGCGATGCACGGCTCGCGCTGCGTGTGCGTCGAGATCCAGGCGCTGACGGCGACGGGATTCGTTGGGAGCGCGAAGCGGAAATCATCGGGGTTGGATAGTAATCGGCTCGCGATGCTGATAGCTGTTTTAGAACAACACGGCGGACTGCGCCTCGCGGATCGTGATGTGTTCGCGTCGGTGGTCGGAGGATTGAAAATTATCGAGCCCGCGAGTGATCTTGCACTGGCGCTCGCGATCGCTGGCGCTCATTACAAACGCTCGCTCCCCCCCACGACGATTGCGATCGGCGAGATCGGACTCGGCGGCGAGCTTCGTCCCGCGACGCAGATCGAGCAGCGTCTGCGTGAGTCTGCTCGGCTGGGATACACGCACGCGATCGTGCCGAGCTCGGGGTCGTCGAAGCTGCCGAAGGTGAAGGGGATGGAGTTGATCGCGGTGAAGAATGTGTCGCAGGCGATTGAGCGGTTGATGTAATCAGCCCCCAACCAGCCAATCCGGCATTGCCTTGGGTCTGCCGTCACTCCCCACGCACGCGAGTTCGGTACTTCCTACAGCACATACACCATCAGTGGGCACGGCCGGGTCGGCAAGGTCTGGCGCGGAGCCGGCTCGTTCGATAAGGACGATCTCATAGGAATGATGCAGCTTGACCTTGCTCGCTTTGTCCACCTTCGTGCGGATCTCGATGACATCGTCGTAGCGCAATGGTCTGCGGTATTTGATCTCTGCTTTGGTCACGACCATGAAGACGCCGGCTTCTTCCATGCTCGCGTAGCTCTCCCCCACTGCTCGCAGCAGCTCGGTGCGTCCCATCTCCATCCAGGGGAGGTAGCTCGAGTGGTGGACGACGCCCATCGGATCGCACTCGACGTATCTCACGCGCAGCGTGGTGGTTCCGGCGGCGGGGGGTGTTTGGTGCGGATCGGTCATTCTCAACAATAGGAACGCGCATACACTCTCTCCCTATGTCATTCGGACTCGGACACGGCAAACCCCTTGACAGCGCGCCCGGCGTGGTGGGTATCTCTGCGGAGGAAATGCCGCCGCTGCCTGATTCGGTGATGACCGATCCGCTGTCGGGTCGTCTTGATCCGCGTCAGTGGTTTGAGGATCCGAGCAAGCCGTTTGAGCTTGAGATCGGATCGGGGAAGGGCGCGTTTCTGGTGCAGCAAGCGGACCTGCAGCCCGGGACGAACTTTTTGGGGATCGAATGGGCCGGGGAGTTCGCGAGTTACACGGCGGATCGCATCCGGCGCAAGCGCGAGAACGAGGGGACGCACACCAATGTCCGCGTGCTCAACTCCGACGCGGCTCAGTTCCTGCAGTGGCGCTGTCCCGATGAGTCGATCGATGTGCTGCATCTGTACTTCTCGGATCCTTGGCCGAAGAACAAGCACCACAAGAAGCGCGTGATCCAGCATCAGACGATGTACGACATCTGGCGCTGTCTCAAAAAAGGCGGCGAGCTCCGCGTCGTCACGGATCACGATGAGCTGTGGTCGTGGGACCTGTCCCACTTTGATCTGTGGGCGTCGGGAACATCTGAATCAAACGGAAGCTTTGCACGGCCCAAGATCCCGGCTCCGCCTCCGAAGGTTGCGGAGTTTTTGAACAACTGCGATGAGTTGCCGTATGTGTTCGGCGCGTTTGAAGCGCCGGAATCGGCGGGTGAGGGCGAACTCGTCGGCACGAATTTTGAACGGAAGTTCCGCATCGAGGGGCGGAGCTTCAATGCGGGTGTGCTGAAGAAACCTGAGTAATCAACAACTATAAAAAACCCGCCGCGAGCGACGGGCTTTGTATTCACATGAATCTCTGACTCACGCCGGCTCGGCGGCGATCCGTACCGACTGGTCGCGACGCACGCGGCGTTGGGCGGCTTGTTCTTGTTCCTTCTGCAGAGTCTCCGCTTCGAGGAAGTCTTCGCCGTAGCGGAAGAGTCGGAACGAGTTTCCGATCACGAAGACATCGGGGACGAAGTGGAAGAACGCTGCGAATCCGACACCCAGTGAGGCGCCGAGTTGTTCGCCGCCGATGACCTGGAACGCGCCGGACGCGGCGAGGACCAGACCGACGATCGCCATCAGGATGGACACGACGATGTTCTGCGTGATGATGACGCGCGTGCGCCGTGCGAGCTCCATGAGGAACGGGACGCGGTTGAGCTCATCGGTCATCAGCGCGACGCCTGCGGAGTTCGCGGCGATGTCTGATCCGGACAGGCCCATCGCGACGCCGACATCGGATTCCGCGAGTGCGGGACCGTCGTTGATGCCGTCACCGATCATCATGACGCGGTAGCCGTCTTCGCGCATCTGACGGATCTGCTGGTGCTTCTCTTCTGGGAGGCACTCGGCTTCGACGCTGTCCACGCCTGCGATTTGTCCGACGCGCTTACCCACGCTCAGACGGTCGCCCGTGAAGATCGCAACGAAACGGATTCCCAGTTCGCGGAGACGATCGACGACCGCTTTGGCGTTTGGACGAGGGGTGTCTGCGAGTCCGACCGCGCCCATGTAGACGCCGTCTTTGATGACGTGGACACCTGACATGCCTTCGGTGCGGTGCTCGATGTCAGCGATTGCATCGGAAGCGCTCGGCATGAGCTCTTTGATCCATGATCCACGACCAGCGGTGATCTCACCGATGGAGGTCTTTGCTTTGACACCAGCGCCGTGGGTTTCTTCGTAGCTGCCGTTGGAATCGACCTCGATGCGTGCTTGCTTGGCGGTGCGGAGGATGGAGAGTCCGAGCGGGTGGTTGGAGTGTGCTTCTGCGAACGCGGCGGCTTTGAGTAGGTCCGCGCCCTCGACACCTTGTGCAGGCGCGAGGCGCGAGACGCCGAACGATCCGGTGGTGAGCGTTCCCGTCTTGTCCATCACGACGGCATCGACATTGGCGGATGCTTCGAGGTAGGTGGTCCGCTTGATCATCACACCCAAGCGAGCGGCGGACGCGAATGCGGCGACCATCGCGGATGGTGACGAGAGCAGCAGCGCTGTTGGGCAGGTGACGACGAGGACAGTCACGGCACGCAGCGCAGCGCCTTCACGCACGGCTGGGATGTCGGACTGGGAGAAGAGGAAGAACACGACCGCCGCGACGGAGATCGCGACGGGGACATAGAAACGTGCGACCTGCTCGATGAGCAGCTGACGCTCGGTCTTGGTGGATTCCGCTTCGCGGATGAGCGTCGAGACCTTCCCGATGGTGGTTTCGGCGCCAACCTGGGTGACCTCGATCTCGATCGCGCCTGTCAGGTTGCTGGTACCGGCGTAGACCGCGGAGCCGTCTTGGACTTCGACGGGCATGGACTCACCGGTCAGTGATGCTTGGTTGATTGTCGATTCGCCTCCGATGACTTTGCCGTCGACCGGGAGGTTCTCGCCGGGACGGATGCGGACGCGTTGTCCGACTTGGACCTGTCCGACAGGGACCATGGTTTCGTTGCCGTTGGAGTCAACGACGCGTGCGTCGTCGGGAGTCAGCGAGATGAGTTGCTCGATCGCGCGCTTCGCGCCGTCAGCGGTGCGGGACACGATCTGGTCCGCGACCAGAAGGATAAACGCGAGGAACGCGGCGGTGCCATATTTCCCGACAGCCATTGCGGCGAGGATCGCGAGCGCTGCGAGTGAGCTCGAGGAGACCTGGTTGTTGAGCACTTCGCGGAAGGACGCGTAGAAGAGTTTCCATCCGAGCAGCAGAGCCGCGATGACGGCGGGGATGGTCGCGACGAGCTCGTTGGTTGATCCGGTCGCGTTGGCGATCCAGGAGACCATCGCGAGGACGCCACCAGCGAGGTAGAGGAAGATCCAGCGATCACCCTGGAGGTCGTGGTGCGAGCAGCATTGGACCGGGGAGTCGTGGTCGTGGTCGTGCGTGTGGGTATGTGTGTGTGCTTCGCTCATAAGAGATCGGTATCCGGTTTCTGTGTAAACACCTGCGCGATGGGCGCGGATGGTCAGTAATCGTGTGGCTCATACTGTAGGATTGAACCTAGCAGCGGGTCACCAAGCCCCTTCCCGTACGCATATCGTTCGGTGGCGGTTCGATTTGAGAGCCGTTCAGTCTGAAAGAGCGTTCTGACGAGAGAAACACCCCGATGACGAAGAACAGCCCTGGAGCGTCCAACAATATTCCCAACGTCTGCATCCTCGGGATCGGTCAGATGGGATTGGTGTGTGCTGGTGCCCTGACAAGTCCCGATCCGCAGGGGGCCGGGAGCCAGCCGCGCGCCAATGTCACGATGTGGGGGCATGATGAAACCGAATCCGGGAATCTCTCCCAGACGCGCAAATCTGACCGGCTCCCAGGATTCACGCTCGCTCAGGACGTCCGGATCGCGATGAAGGACGAGGAAGCGCTGCGGGACGCGGACATCGTCGTCTGCGCCATCCCGGTCCAGTTCATCCGCGGCGCGTGGGATCGGCTCAAGGATCACGTCCCCTCGCACGCTGGGGTGATCTCGGTCGCCAAGGGCATCGAGAACGACACGATGATGCGCCCGACGCAGATCATCGCGGACGTGCTGCAGGATGATCCGGACGGCAAACCTCGCGCGCTGGGGTGCATGTCGGGACCCGCGATCGCGACGGAACTGGCGATGTGTCTCCCCGCGACCATGGCGGCGGCGTCGGACTATCCCGGATTCTCTGAGACGATCCAGAAACTGTTCTCGACGAGCTGGCTCCGGATCTACACCAATCCCGATCTGATCGGTGTCGAGCTCGCGGGCGCGACCAAGAACGTCATCGCGATCGCGGCGGGGATAATCGACGGGCTGGGCGCGGGATACAACGCGAAGAGCGCGCTGCTGGCGCGCGGACTCGCGGAGATCACGCGATTGGGTGACGCGATGGGCGCACGCTCCAAAACTTTCTACGGCATCGCAGGCGCGGGAGATCTCGCGACCACATGCTTCTCCCCAGAAGGACGCAACCGATCCTGCGGCGAGGCGCTCGGGAAAGGAATCAAGCTCGACCAGTACCTCCGCGAGGCGCTGTGCGTCGTCGAGGGGATCGCGACGACCAGCTCCGTGATGGAGATGGCGGAGAAATACAAGGTCGAGATGCCCATCACTTCCGCGGTGCATGCGGTGCTGTTCGAGCATCTGGATCCGGTCGATGCGATCGCGATGCTGATGAGCCGAGAGCTGCGTGATGAGCAGGTCGGATGATCCGATGAGCGAACACACGCAACAGTCTGAGCGCCACGGCGCGATCGAGATCATCAAAGCACTGAGGAATGCAGGATTCATCGCGTACCTCGCGGGGGGGTGCGTGCGGGATCAGCTGCTCGGAGAGACTCCAAAGGACTACGACGTCGCGACCAGTGCGCATCCGGAGGACATCCAGGGGTTGTTCAAAAAAACCGCGTCGGTTGGCGCGTCGTTTGGGGTGATGCTTGTGCGCGACTTTGGTCCGACGATCGAGGTCGCGACGTTCCGGTCCGATGGGCCGTATTCTGACGCGCGTCGTCCGGACCATGTCGAGTTCTCGTCTCCGGAGATGGATGCGCAGCGACGGGACTTCACGATCAATGCGTTATTCCTCGATCCAAATGATGACGGCGACGAGATCATCGACTTTGTCGATGGGAAAGCTGATATGGAGCAGCGCGTCCTGCGTGCTGTGGGTGATCCGCATCAGCGGCTCAAGGAGGATCATCTGCGCGCCCTGCGAGCCGTGCGCTTCGCGGCTCGATATGACCTTGAGATTGAACCGACGACGAGTGAAGCGATCAAGCAGCACGCGAGCGAACTGCGAGGTGTGAGTGTTGAACGAGTTGGTCATGAGATTCGACGAATGATGAATCATGGTTCTCGTGTACGAGCAGTACGACTCCTGCGCGAACACAAGCTTGATCGAGCAATCTTTGACACTTCCCCTTACAACGATTCACTTCGTACGCTTGAATCATTGAGTCCGAAAGCGCACCCTATTACTGCGATCGCAGCTTGGCGCCATGATCACAACGGCCAATGGAAACTGTCAAAGCTCAAGGATGGCTATAAACACACACACTGGGCATGGGATCTCGATCTCACCAAGGCAGAGCACTGGCATCTTGTTCATGTATTTGAGATCGCATATTCCATGACAGAAGAATGGGACACTCTCTCAATAGCTGCACGTAAACGGATTGCGGCGCATGAGCAAGCCGACGAGGGGCTGATGCTCGCTGAAGCTGTCAAACCAAATGGCTGGACATCCCCTCGGGAAGAAATCAAACAGCTTGATGAAGATGGCATTGGACTCAATCCAGAGCCGCTGATCAACGGGCAGGACCTGATCGAACTGGGAGAGCCGCCCGGCGCTCGATTCAAGGAGGTGCTCGATCAGGTCTACGATGCTCAGCTGGAGGGGCGGGTCGCTGAATTTGATTCGGCACGCAACCTTGCGTCGGAACTGTTTGTAAAGTATAATAAATCTGACCAGTAATCGCCCCGATGAGCCAAAAATCGGGATTCTAGAAACACGGAGCATTCAAATGACCACCTCACCTGCAACAGATTTCGTCCCCGCCGTCTTCAACGGCACCGATTGGTCGGTCGTTGAACCGCTCCTCAACGCGCTCGTCGATCGCGAGGTGAGCTCCGCCGAGGAATACGAGAAGTGGCTGCTCGATCGCTCGGAGCTCGAAGCCGCGATCGGGGAATCCGCTGCGAACACCTACATCAACATGACCTGCGACACAGCGGACGAGTCCAAGCAAGCCGCGTGGACCTCGTACCTTGAGAATGTCGCGCCCAAGTTCAAACCGGTCGCGTTCGTCCTCGACAAGAAACTCAAGGAACTCGCGGAGAAGTTCAGCAAGACCGATGGGTACCACGAGGTGCTCTACCGCGACACCGCCGCGGATGTCGATCTGTTCCGCGATGAGAATGTCCCGCTCGAAACCGAGCTCGCAAAGCTCGATCAGGAGTACGACAAAATCTGCGGCAAGATGACCGTCGAGTTTGACGGCGAAGAGAAGACACTCCCGATGATGGGGAAGTACTCCGAGTCCGCGGATCGTTCTGTGCGTGAAGCCGCGTGGAGAGCGGTTGCGTCGCGTCGTCTGGAGGATCAGGAAGCGATCAGCGCGATCTACGACGAGATGGTTGCCAAGCGTGACCAAGCCGCGAAGAACGCGGGGTTCGACAACTTCGTCGAGTACATCTACAAAGCGAAGCATCGTTTCGATTACGACACCTCGCACGCGTATGCGTTCCATGATGCGATCGAGCAGCACGCGATGCCGTTCGTTGAGAAACTCGACGCGACACGCAAGAAAGAGCTCGGACTCGATTCGCTGCGTCCTTGGGACCTGAACGTCGATCCAAAGAGCCGCGGAGAGCTCAAGCCGTTCACCAACGGCGCGGATCTGGTCGCGAAGACCAAAGCGAGCTTCGACAAGCTGAGTCCTGAACTCGGTGAGATGTTCGCGACCATGGGTGACGGCACCAACACCAACGGCACAGACAACGGCAACGCGTCGCTCGACCTCGATTCACGCAAGGGCAAAGCTCCCGGCGGATACCAGTACATGCGTGATCGCTCGCGCAAGCCGTTCATCTTTATGAACGCGGCGGGTCAGCACCGCGATGTCGAGACGATGGTCCACGAAGCGGGTCACGCGTTCCACTCGATGTACTCGGACCAGGAGCCGTTGGTCTGGTACCGCAGCGCTCCGATCGAGTTCTGTGAGGTCGCATCGATGAGCATGGAACTGCTCACGATGCCGTACTGGGACAACTTCTACCCAAGCGAGGAGGACGCGAATCGCGCTCGTCGCAAGCAGCTCGAGGGATCGATCTCGCTGCTGCCTTGGATCGCGACGATCGACGCGTTCCAGCACTGGGTCTACCTCAACCCAACCCACTCACGCGAAGAACGTGCCCAGGCATGGCTCGACATCGAATCACGATTCGGACATCAGGGACACCGCTGTGATTTCACTGGACTCGAAGAAGAACGCAAGTTCGTTTGGCAGCGCCAGGGGCATCTCTTTGGTGTGCCGTTCTACTACATCGAATACGGCATCGCCCAACTCGGCGCCCTCGGGATCTGGCTCACCAGCCTCGAAGAATCCGAAGAAGCCGCACTCGCGGCATACAAGAAAGCAATGACCCTCGGCGGCACGCGTCCGCTCCCAGAGCTGTTTAACGCCGCGGGACTGCCGTTCGACTTTGGTCCAGAGACCGTGGGTCGATTGGTGGATCGGGTGCAGCTGGAGCTTGATAAGCTGCCTGAGTGAGCCATATTTAACTATTGAACTTCAAAGCCGAGGGTTTACAAACCTCGGCTTTTTTATATGATGGATACATTGCCACCGGGACGCCGGTGAATCACGTGTATTAGAGAATAGAGAGATTCAATATGAAGTTCAGCAGCATTGCCTATTCGGCTACTTTGTTCATTGCGCTTGTCGCCACCACCCCGGCATCCGCTCAGATGCAGGATGCATTTCTCGCGAGTGATCATGGAGTTATTTATCACCTCGACGGCGAGACACTAGTCGCCACTGAGGTTGGCCAGATGGAAGACGCCAGATCAACAAACGATATCGTGTACCTCGGCAATGGCCGAATCGCAGCGAACGTTTTGTTCGCAGCGGTCTCCTATGACGTCTCGACCAACACACAGACGACACTCTTCACAGCTCAGGATGTTCAGAGCGAGCCATCTGGGATCTCGTTGATGAGTGGAATGGCGCTCCAATCAAACGGCGATCTGTACTTCACGTCCGTACTGCACGGTCCGTCGGGGCTGCACTACGCTGGAGCTACGTACAATCCTCTTTCCGAGGATATCAACCTCGTCGAAGGATCTCCAAACAATCGTCTCTATATTGATCATCATGAACTGAGTCCTGGACGCATGCTCGGGGCGATATCAGGATCAAACGTTGTTGATGTATTTGATCCACTCACCGGGATTGCAGAGACGTCATACAACTTAGGTGCCGAGGTTCGATCGTTCGTGCAGTTTGGCGACGCGCTGTTCTTCCTGTCCTCCGACAATCGGCTCTTCACTTTCGACCATCACACGGGCACCGCAGAGTTCTATGGAGATATCCAGGGAACAGAAGTGACTCTCCTTGGGATCACTGTTCCCGCCCCATCATCAGCGATAGGTGTTGCCCTTGCTGGAATAATGTGCACACGCCGTCGGCGCTGAATCCGATGATCAAGAATCGCGTCCAATGCAACAGCTATTCAAAGCTTCTGGACTGCATTTGATTTGGTCCAGAGACCGAGGGTCGCTTGGTGGATCGGGTGCAGCTGGAGCTTGACAAGCTGCCTGAGTAAGCCCAAAACATAGCTAGAGACTAGAATCCGAGGGTTCCGACCCTCGGTTTTTGCATTGTGCATTTATTGGCCCATGCTTGGAACTGACTATATATTCTTTTTAAAGGATTCGCTCATCCGCATTCCATTTCACACGAATAGGACTCTACGTCACTATACATTCATATACAGGAGACCCATTATGAAGACCACACGCACCCTCTCCCTGCTCGCTCCAACGCTCGCACTTACTGCATTTGCAGGCGCTGGAATTAGCAACATGTACATCACCAACGGCGCTGGAGAAATCTACGTCGTCGATGGCAACACACTCCAAGCGACTTCAATCGCACAGCTCGATAACGCCGGGACAATCAATGACATTCAGTACCTCGGTAACGGAAAGATTCTTGCCAATCTGACATTCGCAATGGCAACCTACGACCTAAATACCGGCGTTCAAGAAACTCTCTTCACTTCCAACGGCACTTTCGGCCAACCCGACTCGTTTGTATATACCGGAGGGCTCGCACGCAGAGTGAACGGCGACATGTATTTCGGAGTCACCGAGGCATTGAATCCATCTGGTGTCATTAACTATGGCATCTCATTCGACATGCAATCCGATTCACTGAATCAAATTGGAAACGTCCCTTTCGCTACACCTTTCGATTTCTATGAACTTGCCAACGGCAGCATGATTGGACTGATCACTGGTGACCGAGCAGTCCGATTCGATCCGAATACTGGTGCCGTACAAGCCGAGTTTGATCTTGATGTCTCCGCAGTTTCATTTGTTCAGTCGCTGACCGATCTCTATGTCATCGCGACTGATGGATCGCTGTACACCTTCGATATCAACGATGCATCAACCGAGTTTTATGGACAGATCACCGGATTCGAAAACAATATCCTTGGTGCCTCGATCGCTAACGCATCTGCAGCTTTGATCCCGTCCCCAGCAAGCCTGTTTGCACTTTCAGGTGGACTTTGCCTCGGGCTTCGCCGTCGTCGCAAACACTAAGGATCTGTGATCGCGAGCAGCATGGCATCATGAACGTGTGCTTAGCGATAAACTTCATCAATTGACCCTGTTATACAAGCCGAGGGTTTACAAACATCGGCTTTTTTGTATAATGGACTCGCCACCACGGGGACGCTGGTGGAATTCATTGAGATTGAGAAGAGAGAGATACAATTATGAACTGTTTTTTGAGAGCGACCGCTA
This sequence comes from Phycisphaerales bacterium, assembly GCA_965250055.1. Classification (GTDB taxonomy): domain Bacteria; phylum Planctomycetota; class Phycisphaerae; order Phycisphaerales; family UBA1924; genus UBA1924. The sequence continues at coordinate 2,147,194 of OZ252285.1, forward strand.
TCGGTGCGTGTTTGTTGAACGCATCGTCTGCTTATGGCGGACTGACCGATTTTTACGTCACCAACGCGAGTGGCACAATCTATCAAGTGAACGGGGACACGCTTGAATCCAGCGCGATTCACGAGGTTCAGCTTGGCGGGAATGACATCGGGGATATCGAGTATCTGGGGAACGGCCGCTTCCTTGCGAGTGTTACCTTTGGCATGACGCTGGTGGACGTTAACACTCAAGACGAAGAGATTCTGTTTAGCACGAGCGATGTTTTAACAACGCCGGGCTCCTTCGGATTCATGTTCGGAGTCACAGCTCGACAAGCCGGTGATTATTATTTCTGTATATCGGCACTGGAACCCGGGGTCCCTTTGCATGCATACGGCGTGGCGTACGACTTTGATTCAGGAACATTCACTGAACTAGCTGAGACACCTGCGGTCTCAGCGATTGGTTACCTCGAAGTCAACCCAGACTTCATGATCTCTACAGATCATGCCACTCGGTCAGTGCAAACATACAACCCAAATACCGGCGAGGTTTATGATCAGTTTGCTATAGATCTGCAAGTTGTGTCTGCGATGCAGAACGGTTCAGATATCTTTCTGCTTACCCAGACTGCGGACCTCTACCTGTTTGATCCATATACAGGATCAACTTCATTGCACGGCACAATCTCAAACGTATCTGGACAGTTGATCGGGGTCACGGTTCCGGGATCTTCGACATTGCTAGTACTTGCGAGCTCCCTTGGGATCATGTGCAAAAGACGCCGTTAAGACCAAGGTCCAGTGATCGCGAGGGTCCAGCCGCGTTGTTGGTGGTTCACGAACATCGTTGAGCCGTCGGGACTGAAGCAGACTCCTGCGAACTCTGAGCGATCGAGTGTGTTCTTCGCGAACTGGTAGAGCGATCCATCGGGGCGCACGCCGACGAGGTATTGGGGGGCTTCGCCGTCTTCGCAGACGAACATGTCTCCCCAAGGCGAGAAGGTGATGTTGTCTGCGTTCTGGAGAACACTCGGATCGTTGGGTTCGATGAAGAGCTCGAGCGAGTCGATGCCCTCGCGTTTGCCGTTGGGGATGAGCTTCCAGATTTGTCCCGCGCCCGCTTTACCTCCGGTCGTGCACGCGAAGTACGCGGCGCCGTCGTCCTCGCCCCCCCACCACATACCCTCTCCGCGCGCAAAGCGTGCGGCTCCCATCTCGAACCCTCGGTAGCGCAGGTCGTCCTTGGGAGAATCAGTCTCGTCGAGCGTGATCCACGAGCACGCGAGGGAGTCGCCGACCTTAACGAGATCGACATCCCAGTTGCGTGTGTCCATGGACGCTTGCTTGAAGATCCGCAGCGCTTGGAGCTTGCCGCTCCCTCGCAGATCGCCGGCTTTGGTTGGTTTGGTATCAGGGACGAAACGATACAGCAACGAGTCGTGGCGGTCCTCCGTCAGGTACACGATCCCGCTGGATGGATCGACGCAGACCGCTTCGTGCATGAAGCGTCCGAGTCCTTTGAGTGGGACGGGGTCCGCGAGTTTGGGGGTGTTGGTGACCGGAACCTCGAAGCACCAGCCGTGGTCGTGCTCGAAGCGTGAGCCCTTGGTCGTCGCGGTTTCCTCGCAGGTGATCCAGCTCCCCCAAGGGGTGATCCCTCCGGCGCAGTTGCGCTCCGTCGCCGCGAGCGAGAGCCAGTGGGTTTCCGTTTGCTTGGTCTTGAGGTTGTAGACGAGCGTGGTGCATCCGCCGCGAGAGGGTTTGCCGAACCCTCGGTCGTAGAGCATGGACGCGTCAACCTTGTCGAGGCGCTCGTTGCGTGGCCCAAACGGCGAGATGGTCCGGTGCGCGTCCTCGATCTCATGGTTGCGCACAAGCACGCAGCGATCGGGATCGGTCGATCCGTCGTCGTTGATGTATGGAAACGCCGCCATCGCGTCGTGCTTGCCGGGGACGATCAAGCCGTCGTCCATCTCCGCGCCCATCGGACTGAGGATCTGGTAATGGAACCCCTTCGGCAGATCAAGGATCCCATCGGGATCGCGGAGCATCGGACCGAAGCGATCGGTGCTGGATTCGGGATCGGTGCTCAGGAGCTGCGCCACGGCGCCGCGCGCCAGCGTGTTTTGCAGACCAGCGAACCCCGCCGCGACAGCGGAGGAACGCATCAAAAAGAGTCGGCGTGTGAGGTGATCCATAGAAAACTGTATCCAACGAAGAGCAGTCACAATGCAGGATTGGCGCTTGAATCTCTGTCTTTACGCGTTCTTAGCCGACCCAGAGCCCCATCACGATGTCGTCGCAGTACTCGCCGTCTGGTTGACGGATCGCTCGCTTGCGTGATCCCTCGACACTGAATCCGAGCGAGTCGTAGAGCGATCTCGCGATGGTGTTCTCTGAGAACACGCCGAGCTCGATCTTCTGCACGATCTCGTGCTCGCGCGCCGCGGCGATCGCACGTTCCATCAGGATTCTCCCAAGCCCGGCCCCTCGCCAGGGTTCGAGGATCCCGATGCCCAGCGTTGCGACATGACGGAACTTGTCGTATGGGATGCTGTTCCAGCAGCAATCCGCGATGACCTGTCCCCGCTCATCAAACGCGCCGATTCCCCAGGAACACTCGTTCTCTTGATCCTTCTCGAACCGCTCCTTGAGCACATCGACTTCCTTGACCTCGTGCGCCATCGTCCCGGTCCAAGGCGATTCCTCCGCTAGCGCCATCATGTACGCGCGGTACGTCCCAGCATGCTCTGGAAGCATGGGTTGGATGACCAGCGTTCGTCCATCGCGCAGGGTGATCGGATCTTGGGTGGCTTTCATGCGATGATTATGGGCAGCCCTTGGCGAACGCGGCGAGGAACGCGCTCACATCGAGGAAGTTGAAGCTGCCATCGGCTTCAAAGTCCGCGATCGGGTCCATCATCCCGAACGCCGCGAGGAACTCGGAGACGTCGAGGAAGTTCAGGTCGCCCTCTCCCGTAAGGTCCGGAGCGCACTCAGGTGCTTGTCCATAGAACACGACGATGGATGGATCTCCGGAGTATCCGATCGCGAGGTCTGGTCGGCCGTCGCCGTTGAGGTCTCCCAGCGCCATCGCGTTTCCGACGGGTGATGCGTCGTAGGTCCACGACGGATCGGTATCGAGCACGCCGTCGCGGTTGAGATAGATGTGGGCGCGTCCATCGGAGAAGTGGATCTCACCGAAGTCGTCATCGCCGTCGAGATCGACATCGAAGAAATGAACTTCTTGTGGTCCAGTGAATGGGGGGTTGGTCGTGGTGACTTCGAAGACCCCGCCGTGGAATGTGGTGTAGACCGTCGATGGATCACCTCCGAACGCGAACTCTGGGACGCCGTCGTTCTCAAGATCGGTGAACGCGGCTCCCTTGTCTGTGTCACTCCCAAACGCGAAGAGTCCTTGGTTGGTGTCGGGAGTGCCGGTCGTGTTGTAGTACACGCCGCTGATGAAGTTGACCCATTTCGCGACCGCGATTTCGGGATAGCCATCGCCTGTGATATCGCGTGTGTCGAGTCCGTTGGAGATTTCTGAAGCCGCGGATTCCCACGACGGATCGGTTTCCAGTCCGCTCCCATCGTTTCGGAACATGAACATCGGACGCGTTGGGGAGTTCACACCCAGCCCCTGATTGGTGGTGACGAGATCGAGGTCGCCGTCGTTGTCCATGTCCGCGAGCTTTCCTGAGGTTCCCCACGCGTTGGGGCTGGTGCTCGAAGTCCATGATGCTGAGGTTTCGACAGTTCCATCTGGGAGTCCGAAGTGGATGGACACGTTGTCGGTACGCACGCCGCCGTGGATACCGACGACATCCATGAATCCGTCGCCGTTGACATCACCAACCTGCACGTCACCCGTGTGGGTCTGTTCTGCGGAGATCCATGACGGGGTTGTCTCCAGTCCAGACTCGGAGTTGTAGAAGATCATGTCGTGCCAGTCTTTATACGGCGGGAACGAGTTGGAGATGTAGCACACCGCGACGAGGTCGTTGCGTCCGTCGCCGTCCATGTCCGCGATCGCGAGACCGCCGATCTGACGACGCAGGTTGATTTCCAGATCAGGAGTTGTTCCGAAGGGGACTTCCGCGCTCGCTGAACCTGCAGGTGCTTGCGCATGCTCACCGACCGGGCCGCGCATCAGCTCGGCACGCTGGTGCCCATCCTCGGAGACTTCGAAGTGTTGGATGTGGATCCGATCGCTCGCGGCCGCGGAACCAGCGAGAGCAGAGAGTATAAATACGAATGGGATTGAGCGTGTGTGCATCGTGTCCTCCAGGGTTGTCGTCAGTCGTGTGGGTGTTTGCCCAATGTATCAGAGCGCACCAATGCCTACAAGGAAATTCACCCCACTCTTTGGTGGTCAAAGGCGTTATTCTCGCGATCGGCACTCTTCGAGGAACTCCACCCCTCGGCGCAGATGCGGGATCACGATCGATCCACCCACGATCAGCGCGATATCAAAGACCTCGAACAGCTCCTCGTCGCTCGCGCCCGCTTGCACGGCTTGATCGATGTGGTACGCGATGCAGTCATCACAACGCAGCACCATCGACGCGCTGAGTCCCAGCAGCTCTTTGGTCTTGACGTCCAGCGCGCCCGATTCGTACGCGTTGGTGTCGAGGGTGAAGAACCGCTTGGTGGTCTTGGTCCCTCGCGCGAGGATCTTCTCATTCAAACTCGTCCGGAATGACTGAAACTCTTCGTATCTGCTCATGAGCGAGTATAGAGCGGAATCTTTTGAGAATGCTGTCAACATTCTGCTCCCACAGCGGTGATGCATTGAGACCAGTACCACTTTCACGGCTTATCTGACTGTCAATCTGGAGGCATCCCTATGAAACGCTCATTCCTTGTCATCGCCCTCGCGTCCATCATCCCGATCCTTTCGGGATGCGGGATCAGTAAATCATTTACGATCTACAAAGACCGACCCTGCGGCTGTCACGGCTCCAAGCATCACCACCACTGCTCGTACGGATACAAGCATCGACCACCCCACCACCACGGATCACATGATCCGCATCCAGATCAAGGACATGATTTCCAAGGACCACGCGTCGCGAGCACCGCGATTGTGAATCTGAAACATCGACCGGTCCCCAACTACGCGAAGAGTCCTCGCGCGAAGCCGAAACCAACACTGAAACCGAACGTCAAATCGAAACCTTCGCGTGCCCAGCCGGTAACGAAATCGATGAATCATCGTGCCGTGCGCGCCGACTCGAAACCGACCAAAGCCAATCGGATGAAGTCGTCGAAGAAGCGTTGACGATGACGAACTGAAATCGGGCTGGTACCATCCCCAAGTACGAGAACACACTCTGGAGTATTTTGATGCCGATCCCATACAAAGCCGTCGCTGTTTCTGCTGTCCTGCTCGCATCCCCGATGCTGATGACCGGCTGCCTCTTGAGTCAAAGCAAAAGCACAAAGATCAGTGGTGCGTACGTCCAACCCAGCGATCTCTCACGCGTCAAACTCCATGACACCACGCAGGACGAGGTGCTCCAAGTTCTCTCCGAACCCACGGCACGTACAGACAACGACGACGGCACCGAAACTTGGACATGGAACTGGACACGCAAAGAACAAGGGTCCGGATCGCTGTTCCTGATTTTCTCTGGATCGAGCAACAAACACATCGAAGAGAGCGCCCACGTCACTTTCGACCACGGCGTCGCCGTCGATAAATGGCGCGACTGAATCGATCAAGTGCCTCGCGTATCACCAAAGAGCTGCACATGCACGCGCGGGCAGTAGCTCCATCCACGCGCCAGACACTCATCCACCACCCAGCGGATCGAGTCCGGATCAGGAACCTGCACACCCTCAGGCATCAGCATCACATCGCTGGGCGCATAGCCAGTGATGTTTGCCAACACCGATTCGATCTCCGTCAGATCTCTCGGATCGCTGACCACGAACTTCAGCTGACGATCCAGCGCCGACGCGATGAGTTCGTTGATTGCGTCAAAGTTCAGTCTTCGTTCCTCGTGACGCTTCGCCCATGCGCCGCTGGGATCACGCGGATCATCGATCGGCGTTGAGTTGGCGAGCTTCGGAGAGATCGACATCAGGTGACACGACAACCCCGGCAGCACCAGCGTCCCCGCGGTCTCCACAGTGATGTGCATCCCAGCATCCGTGAGCTTGCGCGAAAGTACAACAAGCCCCTCGAACATCATCGGTTCGCCTCCGGTCAGCACAGCGTGCTTGACCCCACTACTCACCGCTTCCTCAACCAGCTCATCAATCAACCGAAGCGCTTTCTCCGGCTCCCAGCTCGCGTACGGCGTGTCGCACCAGGTGCAGCGCAGGTTGCATCCCGACAATCGACAGAACCAGCTCGGAACGCCGGTGAGCTTGCCCTCGCCTTGGATGGACACGAAGGTTTCGGAGATCGGAAGCCGCTCGCTCATGCGTACACCGTTGGGTCATCGACACCCGCTTGCTCAAACCCACGCTTGCGGAGAATGCACGAATCGCAGCGGCCGCATGCTTTGGAGTCGATCGGATCGTAACACGAATGCGTTTTGGAGTAGTCCAGACCCAGCTCGATTCCACGCGTGATGATCTCCGCTTTGGTCAGTTCCATCAGAGGCGTATGGATCCGGATCGTGCTGCCGTCCACGCCGATCTTCGTTGCCAGGTTCGCGGTGGAGCTGAACGACTCGATGAACTCGGGCCGACAATCGGGGTATCCGGAGTAGTCCACCGCGTTGACGCCGATGAAGAGATCCGTCGCGTTCAATGTCTCTCCGAGCGCCGTCGCAATGGAAAGGAACACGAGGTTCCGTGCCGGGACGTAGGTGATCGGGATATCCGTCATCTCTGCTTCGTCGCGTCCTTTGGGGACGTCGATGTCCGCGGTCAGTGCTGATCCTCCGAAGGATCCGATATCGATCGGGAACACGCGATGGCTCGCGGCGCCGAGTGATCTGCTGAGCTGCTCGCTCGCGTCGAGTTCGTGACGATGGCGCTGCCCGTAGTCGAACGCGAGGGTGTGGCACCGATACCCCTGATCTTGAGCGATCGCGAGGACAGTCGCGGAATCGAGTCCTCCAGAGAGGAGGACGATCGCTGAATTGGCTGAGGGCATGGACATATCGAACTTTAGGTCCAGATCGGAGTGGATTATGTGCCACCAAAAATGCGGTTCCGTGTATAATCAGGCATGCCGTTCTCGCTCATCAGTGCGACGGTGCTGCGTACTCGCCCCATCGGGGTCACTCCCGACTACTGCCCTGTCTGTCGACAGGAGCGGCGGTTCCGTCTCACGCAAGCGGAGTACCGACGCTACTTCATGTGCATGGACCGAGGTCGTCACGGGCATCCCCACCACGAACTGACCTGCACGAGCTGCGACTGCCGAGTCGAGCGTCCTGTTGAAGAACGACCGATCTCGATTCTCCCCGACCCCAAATGCGCGGGATCGTACGAGCCTGAGATGCTGCCCATCGTGCGCTCGCGGATCGAGACGTGTACCGCGATGGAGCAAGCACGGCGCGACGACAAACTCAACTCCGAGCAGCGTGAGGAGATGATCCGTCAAGCGCTCTACAGCTTCGCGCGGGTCTACGACGAGGAGACCTTCGAGCGCTTATCCCCAGTCGCGCGTCTGCTGATCGCGGTCTTTGCGCTCGCTGTGGGGATCGGGGGCTACTACGCGTGGACCAAGACGGGCTCATGGCTCGCGCCGGCCCTCGCGGTCCTCGCGCTGGCGCTGAGTTTCCTGACACTGATCTACTGGGTCGCGCGCCAATCCCCTCGCAAGCGCGTCCAGCTCTGGCTCGCCAAGGCGCTGTGCCCGCTCGATCCGACGAGCGCCGAGATCCGACAAGCACGCGCCGAACTCCAGGGATCGCGCATGAAAGCGGGATTCCAGATCCGGACCAACAAGGTGCTGGCGCGGATCAAGAAGCTCCGCGCCAAGGGGTTCGGGTGCGGCAACGAAACTGCTTAATCTCTCGTGATATCGATGTAGCCGCGAGCGTTGTCTCTGATGAGCTTGAGGCGCACGCCGCGCTCGTAGTCCGCGGTAGAGAAGAACTCGTTGAGATCGTTGGCGTCTTCGAATGATCTGCCGTTGATCTCGTACAAGAAGTCTCCCGGCTCGAGCCCAAACTCCTCAGCGATGGAGTTATTGCTCACCTCCTGCACACGGAACCCCTGAATCCGATACACCACACGCCGTCCGCGCACGTCGCGGATTTCATCGGGAACCACGAGGAACCCCATGTCCTCGATGTAGGCGCCGCCGCGTGCGATCGCGTACTGCTTTTCGCGATCCTGGAGCGTCGCGCGTGCGGTGCGTTTGACACCATCGCGGTAGTACTCGACATCGACCGGCACTCCCGGACGCGCGAGCATGATCGCGTTGCCCATACGCGTCAGGTTTTCGGTCGTGCGTCCTCCGATGGAGACGACGATGTCGTCTTCTTGGAGTCCCGCGATGGATGCCGGACCATCGTCGATGACTCTTCCGAGCACAACCCCACCCTCGATCCCCATCTGGTACGCGATGGTGGGTTCGAGACTCCGCATCTGCACGCCGAGCCAGCCGCGATCGACGCGTCCGTTATCAATAATCCGATTCATCACGGCTTGCGCGATATCAATCGGGATCGCAAACCCAAGACCGTTGTTCCCGCCGGATCGTGACAGGATCGCGGTGTTGATCCCGATCACGCGCCCGTCCAGATCAACCAGCGGCCCTCCCGAGTTTCCGGGATTGATCGCTGCGTCGGTCTGGATAAACTCCTGGAAACGCTGGTTCATGTTCTCTTGGTTGCCGCTCATCGAGTTGACCGATCCGCGCCCCTTGGCGCTGATGATCCCAGCGGTCACGGATTGCTGAAATCCAAAGGGCGATCCAACCGCGAGGACCCACTCACCCACTCGCAGCCCCTCGGAATCCCCGAACTCAGCAGGGACCAAACCCTCCGCTTCGATCTTGACGACCGCGACATCGGTCTCTGCGAAGGTGCCGATGAGTTCCCCTGAGAGCTCGCGTCCATCGCGCAAGCGGACCTTAAGGAAGTCTCCCGCTTCGACGACGTGCGCGTTGGTCAGGATGTACCCACGCTCATCAGCGATGACTCCCGATCCGACGCTGGTCTGCTGACGGAATCCTCTGCGGTTTTCTGACTCCGTGATGATGTGTACAACCGAGGACTCAATCGTCTCGCTCGCGTGCTCGAACGCGAGGGACATGTCCATCGCCATGTTCATCGCGTGCTTCTGGGATTCGGTCGGTGGTGCCTCGCTGTTGAGTGCAACCATCGCGCACGCGCCCCCGGCGAAGCTCATAAGCGTAAGAACTGCGGCTAACTTACCGAAACGACGATTCTTCATGAGGAGACTCCTTCAACACATCTACACAACTCGCCCACTCAAACCAATAACGCCCGGAACCCCGGGACTATTGCCTTGCGACTGAGGTTGTTGGGATTATGAAATCCCGTATTCCGCCCAGGAACTGCTGGTCTCGGTCACACGCACACGCTCGAGCGTGAGTCCGGTCGGGAGCACAAACTCATTCCCGGCCTTGTCTGTGTAGCAACCGCCGCTGCTGAGCTGGGCTGACACATATTCGTAGATGCGCCGCGCGAGGACTTCCGTCGTCGGATCTTCACCTTCGCAGATAATCACCCGATTCTGGTTCTCGCTCGAGAGCTCATTGAGGATCGGATCGTCTGAGTTGACCATCAACGCGTGGTCGTAGGTGTCGATGTAGTCCTCGACCGCGAGTTTGAGGGATTTGAAGTCGCAGACCATGTCCCCCTCTCCGAGGTGTCCTGATGCGATGACCAGATCGACACGGCGCGAATGGCCGTGGGGATACTTGCACCGACCTGGGTGCTTGGAGAGCATGTGTCCGCTCTCGATTTCAAAGCTCTTGCAGACGCGGTAAACCATGGTCAATCGTATACCCAGCACCCTCGATATACTCCGCTATGAAACATTCGATTCGACTGATACTGACGCTTATTCTGCTCCTCCCGATGATCCCGCTCGCGTGCCGTTCGAGCCAAACCCGTTCCAGCACCCAAACGCTCCCCGATGGACCGATCCACAATCTCCACCAGCTCTCAGACGGCTTGTATTCAGGGGGTGAACCACCCACCAAAGAGCACTACGAGCAGCTCTCCAAGCTCGGCATCCGCACTGTCATCAGTGTTGACGCGATCGCTCCCGATCCAAAGCTCGCAGCATCCCACGGCATACGGATCGTCCACCTCCCGATCGGATACGACGGGATCGACGATCAGCGAGCCGTCGAACTTGCCGCGGCGATCGACACGCTCGAACACCCGATGTTCGTCCACTGCCACCACGGCAAGCACCGAGGTCCCGCGGCGCTCACCGTCGGCGCGATCGGCGCCGGACTCATCAACAACGACCAAGCCGAGCGGTACATGCAGACCACCGGAACCTCATCGAAATATCCCGGACTCTGGGAAGCAGCGCGAAGAGCGCATCCATTCAACGCGGAGTCGCTCAAGAACGTTCCGGAGCTGCCTGCACGCGCGCCGGTCTCGGACTTCGTGGACGCGATGGGTCAGGTCGATCGTCTCCACGATCGCCTCTGGAGCATGGCGAAGGACGACTGGAAAACTCCGGAGGATCACCCCGATCTCTCCGCGACCGCTGTGAGCGGACAGATCCACGACCTGCTCCGCGCGATGCTCGATGATGAGATCGTCCATCAAGAAGGCGCCGGCATGCGCTCGATGATGATCACGAGTATCGAAGCCGCGGCTCAGACCGAGCGCGCGATCGACGATGGACGATTCAGCGACGCGCTCGACGCATTGACCAACCTCAATCAATCATGCACGGATTGCCACGACCAGTATCGTTGAGCCCGATGCGTCGCAGCACAATGGATTCACCCCTGATACCATGTGTCAGTGAAGTCCCCCACCATCCAACTCCTTGAACCCGAGCTCGTCGCGCTGATCGAGTCCAAAGACTATCGCCAGGTCCGCGATGCGCTCGCGATCCTTGAGCCCGCGGATATCGCGGACCTTCTGGAGTCTCTGGAGATGGAGACCGCGGGGATTGCGTTCCGGATCTTGCCTCGTCAGATGGCGTCGGATGTCTTCTCTGAGCTCGAGCAGCCCGTCCAAGAAGCGTTGCTCGATGGATTGGGCGACGAACGCTCGGCGCGCGTCATCGAGGCGCTCGAGCCCGACGACCGCGTCTCGGTGCTCGATGAGCTCCCTGTTGAGGTCGCGACGCCGCTGATCGCGCGATTGAGCGCTGAGAATCGGCGCATCACCCAAGCGATCCTTGGATACGACGCGGAGTCTGTTGGTCGTCTGATGACGCCGGACTATGTCCGCATCCGAGAGGAGTGGAGCGTCGCCCACGCGCTCGAGCATATCCGGCGCTACGGACAAGACGCGGAAACCGTCCACTGGGTCTACGTCATCGCGCCCGACGGCACGCTCATCGACGATCTCCACATCCGCACGCTGCTGCTCGCGGATCCCGAAGCGAAGATTGAAGACATCATGGACGATCAGTTCGTCACGCTGATCGCAACGGACGACCGAGAGGAAGCGGTCCGCGCGATGGCGCGCTACAACCGCACCGCGATGCCGGTCGTGGACTCACTCGGACTGCTCGTCGGGATCGTGACCGCCGACGACATCGCGGACGTCGCGGAAGAAGAGTTCACCGAAGACGTCCAGAAGCTCGGCGGTATGGAAGCGCTCGACTCCCCATACACCTCCACTCCTGTCAAAGACATGGTCCGCAAACGCGGCGTCTGGCTCGTCGGACTCTTCGTCCTCCAGCTCCTGAGCATCGGGGTCATGGGAATCTTCAACGACCAGCTCGAGCGAGCGGTCGTCCTCGCGCTGTTTGTCCCGCTCATCATCGCATCGGGAGGGAATACCGGAACGCAAGCCGCGAGTCTGCTTGTGCGTGCGATCGCGGTCGAAGAGGTCCACATCGGACTCTGGTGGCGCATCATGCGCAAGGAAATCCTGACCGGACTGATCCTCGGCGCCGCGCTTGGAGTCTTGGGTGTGCTGACAGTGCACCTGCTCTCGATGATCGGGTTCGCGCACACGGATCACACCCAGCAGCTCGCGATCACTGTGGGGATCGCCGTGTTCTTTATTGTGATCTGGGGGACGCTGATCGGATCGATGCTCCCGCTGCTCATGCACAAGCTCGGACTCGACCCCGCGGCTTCATCCGCGCCGCTCGTCGCGACGCTCATGGACGTCTCTGGTTTAACGATCTACTTCGCCGTCGCGATCCTGCTGCTCAGCGGGACGATCCTGTAGCTCAATCAATCATCGATTCGATCAACGCTTCGAACCGCTCGCGCTGTTTGGTGTACGCGTCTCCTGTCGCGGGGCCGCTGAATCCCGAGTACACGCCCTGCACCTCGTTGTTACGATCAAGAAAGATCAGCGTGGGGTACGAGCGGACCTTGTCGAGGACCGGGAGTGCTTGCGATGCCTTGTCCTTGTCGCTCAGTCCCGCGATGAGGATCGGCCAATCCGTCCCGATGTGCTCGTGATGATGCCTGACCTGCTGGACCGAACGCTCGAAATCCTCAGTCACCTCAAACGCGAGCCCGACCACGGCCAGATCATCCCCATACTGCTCACGCAACGAAACCAGCTCGCGCCCCGCGTCGGAGCAGTTGGGGCACCAGGTCCCGAAGATCTCGATGATCCGCGCCGGAGCGCCTCTCCCACCATTTGACTGGTCGAGCACATCGAGCACCCGCGTCGGCTCGCCTTGGAGGTTTTTGAACACCATGTCATCGAGCGCGTCCTCGTCCGCGATCGTGGTCTGCTCGAACGCATCGGGGAGCGCCGCGTCGTCATCGCGCACAGCGGTCCAAGTCTCGTGCCACCAGTTTCCCGACCAGAAGTCACCCTCGATTGTGCCGTCGTCTTTGAGCCACCCATTAAATAGGAACGCGTGTGCACCATCGAACACGCTCATTTCTAGATAGGTACTGTTTCCGTTTGTCCTGTCTCTATATCGCCTTTCAATAACTTGTCCAGCTAAGAAACGAAAGTCACCTGTAGGTGTACGGAATGTCCCGAGAAGTCTTGAGTTCTCCATCTCATCTTCATCCGGATTGATCAACTCAAACTCCCCTATGGCTGATCCAGATTCTGCGAACTCTGCTTTCCATCGCCCCTCAAGTTGGTCGCGCAATGGTGCAGACAACGGAGTTCCATTGACCGGACACCACATAAGAGACTGAACCGAAGCGCGAAACGGAATGCGTGCCTCACCCTTCGCTCCTCTTTGCTTGATCCACTCACCCTGCAGAGCCCCATCATCCTCCAAAGATGCCTCGATACGAGAACCATAATACGGGAACTCAAAGATTACAGAGTTCCCGTCAATCTCTACACTCTCAATCTGGATCACTTCGCGCCCATTGCGAATCTCGACTACAAGATCAAAGCGGCCGTTCTGATCGGGGTCGAGTTCTTCAAGAGATGGATAGCCGAGACCAACTCTGCTCAATCCGGGAAAAAATTCTTCGAGCTCCTCATCCCCGGAGTTGTTCTTGGTATCCCAAAGTTGCTCTGTTTGCTCGGATGCAAGTTCGAACGCATCTTCGATTGTCTGCCCATCTTGCAGATACAAGTTCCATCGCCACTGAAACTGTAATCGCTGATCGCGAGAAGCCACTTCGTCCTTGTGCAATAACAACGACGCGGGCTCCCAGTTATTTCGATAAACCAAAGCCTCGAACACATCCCGATCAGTCTCAGGCGATGATGTTTGAAAGCAAGCTGTCAATGTGATAAAGAGTGGAATGAACATACCCCACTCTACGGCCAATCTCCCCCTCCCGTTCTACCATTCCCTCCCATGACCACAACCCCCACTACAATCCCCGCGATGACCGATCCTGATCTCCAAAACGCGTTTTCTCCCATCGAGGACATCCTCGACGAGCTCCGCGGAGGTCGCATGGTCGTCGTGACCGACGACGAATCACGCGAGAACGAGGGCGACCTCATCCTCCCGGCTCAGTTCATCACCCCCGAAGCGATCATGTTCATGCTCAAAGAAGCATCGGGATACATGTTCGTCTCGCTCCCAGAATCGGACTGCGATCGTCTGGACCTGCATGGACAGTCCGCTGTGAACACCTCGGCGCGTGGGACGCCGTTGACTGTGTCCGTTGACGGGCATCCCAAGCACGGCTTCACGACCGGCGTCAGCGCCCACGAACGCGCCAAGACCATCCAGATGCTGATCGATCCATCCACCAAACCCGACGACTTCGTGCGCCCTGGACACATCAATCCGCTCCGCTCTCGCGACGGCGGTGTCCTCGTCCGCGTCGGACACACCGAGGGCATCGTCGATCTCTGCCGACTCGCTGGTTTGAATCCCGGCTGCGTCGGGATCGAGATCGTCCACCCCGAAGGACGCATGATGCGCGTCCCCGATCTCGCAGAGTTCTGCAAACAGCACACCATCAAGATGTGCTCGATCAAGCAGATCATCGAGTACCGACTCGCCAAGTCCTCGATCGTCGAGCGCATGGATCCGATCGAGGGATCAACGATCACCACGCCGCTAGGTAAGTTCAACCTCATCGCGTTCCGCGCGCCAAGCGATCCGATGCCGCACTTGGCATTGACTGTGGGTGATGTCGGGAAGCTCGACGAGTACCACAACCCGATCCCCAACAGCGAGCCGACTTTGGTCCGCGTCCACAAGCGCGATCTGCTCGGAGACATCTTCGATGACATCGGATCCAACCCCGATCCGACCTCATCGACCGGTCAAACCCTCCGCAGATCCATGCAGATGATCCAGGACGAGGGCCGCGGCGCGATCGTCTACCTCCGTCCCCACGGCATCGGAGACGAACTCTCCCAGCGCCTCTCGCGTCCGCACAATCACAACACCGAAGACGCGGTCACCGAAGCGCTCTCACCAGAAATGGTCGAATACGGCACAGGATCCCAGATCCTCCGCGCCCTGGGGATCAGCAATCTCAAACTCATCACCAACTCCGAAGCGTCCTACCCCCACCTCGAATCCTTCGGACTCACGATCGCGGAGCGTGTAAGAGTGAGTCAATAAAAAAAACGCCCGCGTGTTGCGAGCGTTCCCTTGTACTTTCTAAGTTACTCAACCGAGCAAGCCGCCGAGCATTTGCATTGGGTCGTCGAGCTTGTCGAGTTGTTCCGCGATCGGCGCAGACACGGCTTCGATGCCCTGCTCCGCTTTCTCATTCCCTCCGCCGAGCAAGGCGCCGAGGTTGTCCAGGTCGAGGTTGCTCTTGAGCGAGGACAGGTCTCCCTTGAGCAGCGAGTCCACGTCGAGCTTGTCTTCGCCCATCAGGATCTCGATTTTCTGCAGGAGTTTCGACAGAAACGCCCCCGCCTGATCGTCTGATACACCCAGCTTGCTGCTGAGCAAATTGATGAGACTTTCCCTCTGATCACCGATGATCTGATCCAGCATGTGCTCTCTCCACGAGTCGCTTGAATAACGAACGAATCCAGAATGTTCAATACTGCCTGACGATATGTATAAGGGGTATTCCCTATCAACTTATCCCGAAAAAGTATTGGTCAAAACTGCCTATATTCACGCGCAAAATCGTGCTTTTGTTTGGTATTTATATGGAATATCCGATAATTGTCGTGACAGATGACGCTCAATCGACCATACTGACCAGATGCGACGGAGCACACCCGTCCACCACGACCCCCTCTACAAGGAGACACCAATGAACCGCACCACTGTCATCGCCTTTGCCGCCGGATCGCTCGTCACGGCTGGAGCCGCACTGCTCATCGCAGCCGGACCGGAGCACAAGCACCATGACCACGACCACAAGGGACACGATCACAAGATGATGGACAAGGACCCTGAAGGTCACATGTCCGAGATGTCCGCCGAGGAGATGATGGCGGGGATGATGAAACTCTCGACCCCCAACGAGCACCACGCCGAGCTCATGACCACCGTCGGATCGTGGTCCGCCAAAACCAGCTTCGTGATGGACCCCGCGGCACCACCAACCGAAGGCCCCGCAACAATGACCGTCAAAGAGATGCTCGACGGCCGCTACGTTATGTCGCATTTCAAGATGGACTTCATGGGACAACCCTTCGAGGGCTACTCCATCATGGGGTACGACAACGCGCACGAGCAGTACTGCTCGATCTGGATGGATTCCATGTCCACCAAGATCACCTACATGACCGGCAACAAAGACGAAGACGGCAACCTCGTCATGCTCGGCACCGCAACCACCCCGATGGGTGATAACCCAATGAAAATCGTCACCACCAGAATCGACAACGACCACTGGTCAGACAAGTTCTACGACCAGATGCCTGACGGCTCGTGGTTCAACTCCGGAACCATCACCTACACACGCGACTGATCGCCAACGCTCTCGCAGCACAAACAACCCATCATCTCTCGCCCGCGCTCCGGCGCGGGTTTTTGTATCATCGCTGTATGGACAACCAACGACACCAGTTCATCTGCTTCCTCGAACCAACGCGTCCCGGCATGCCCGACGATCCAACCCCTGAGGAAGCGCAAGCCGCGAGCGATCACTTCGCGTACTACCAGCAGCTCCACGAATCGGGATCGCTCATCCTCGCTGGGCGCACGCAGGAACCGCCGCATGTCGGGATCATGATCTTTGAAGCGGAATCAAAGTCCGACGCCGAGTCGATCGTCAAACAGGACCCAGCGATCATCGCGGGAGTGTTTACGGCACGGGTACAAAGATACTGCGTGGCGCTCTCCCGGACCGATCCTTCTTGATCACCGCATTGTGCTCCGCGAGCCACTGATGGAGCATGATCTCCAAGTCCAGACTCAAGTTGTACGCTGTAGGGGTGTCATTGGGATGAGTCCGAATGGAATCAAGCACATACAACTCAGGATCAAACTCGTCTGGTGCCTGCCAATCAAAGTAATCGAGAAATGAAAGAAAGATACTCCCGTCTTGCTCGCTACGAGCTTCCATGACCGACTGTACATCCGCAAGATACGACGGCGCCCACTCCTGACCGATCATCCAAGGCGCTACATGAATGAGCGTAGGAGGACGATGATTGAGATCATCGAATGCACCATACCAGAGATCAATAAGATCGTTATAGTTTGAATCAAAGCCAGGTCCCGATGTATATTCACGATTATGGCCGAGCATGACCATGACCGTGTTCGCATCGATGAGTTCAATGAGTGCTTTGCGTGAACTCTGCGATAAAGCAAGATGATTGGATACTCTCCATCCAGGGTACGCATTGGCTCCAACCATCTGTCCAGGCATTGGGTTGCCGTTCTCATTTAGTGCGAGCAGCGCGACAGCAAGCACTTGAAAGTTCTCGCCAGGGAGTTCCTCGACCCCATCGGGAAGAAAAAACGAGACCCCGGTCCCGTCCTCAGTCGGAGCAAACTCAGCAGGGACAATCTGCTCCAGAATCTGATAGCCGTGTTTACGCTGAAGTGCGTGCACAGTTCTCGTCGTCAGATCCGTAAAGTCATCTCTCGTCGCTCTCGTTTCAACGAAAGGTACAGAGTTCGGATTCGTCCGCACCGCGACGCGTACGAGCACATCTCGTCCAGTGATCCAATCGTATGTTGGCGGCGTGAGGTTCGGATACCCCAACCAATGTCGATACACACCAAACGCGCTCTCTGGGGCGTCGACATCATCATTGCACACCCACTCGTATCCACGCAGTGTACCAAAATCGCTTGGGCCACCTCCGGACCAAGTCGCAGCATTTGTGATCTGCCGACTGGACACTCCATCTATATCAGAAACATCAAAGAGTACTTCCTGACCAGCCCATATGAAGTGCGCCCCCACAAAGGCTCCCCCAACAGGCATATCCCAGTTTCGTATTTGACCGCGGATCCTTGCAGGCATCGAAGCTACTTGCGAATCACCCACAATGATCACTCGCATGTTATCAATATCAAACTCAACCAATGGCTCATGATCCGGAGAGTTCCCCTTTGAAAAATGACCAGACTGCTTCGAATCGCCGATTGGTCCCATCCCGCAAAGAGTCAACAAAACAGCAAGTGCGCAGCAAAAACCGCGCAACACAAGTGTGTGCATATACATATGTAAGCCTCCAAAATTTCTGACTTCAAAGAAGCCCTGGAGTGCACACTACTTGCATAGATAGCAAATTAGAAATTAATTAATAAGCATGCTTTATTAATTCACAGAAATGGGCAAAAAGACCCACCTCGTGTGAAGTGGGTCTTGAAACTGAAAATCAATATTATGAATCTATTTTTCCGGACTAGATCCGCTCATATAAAGGCAAATCGCCCACCAGCGGTCGGCAGTAGTCTAAGAACTTCTGACTCACATTATTGTGACCCTCAATAAACTCCGTAGGCATGTGCTTGGTCTTCGCCGCGACGTCGCTGAGCTCGATCCGCTCGTACTTGCACGCGTACGGCTGACCCTCACCGATCGGACTCGTCCGGATAATCGCGACCGAACCATCCAGATCCCCGCTCGTCGCGAGACGCGCCGCGTATCGGCCAACGCCTCGAGCTTCCTTCATATCCACTGGAGACTGATCCGGGAAACACCTCTGGACATACCCAAAGGTATCAGCGCGGACGCGGACCTGCTTGCCACCGATCGGGGTGAGCTTGTCCTTGAGCAGGTCAGAGAGCCCGTCCCCGATCGCGCCCGATCCTGAGAGCTGGACGTTGCCGTGCGCATCGACCTGGTTGTTCTTGATGAGCTGAGCGCCGATCGCGTTGCCGTCCTTGTCGCTGATGCCTTCGGACACCGCGATGTGGACGCGCTGGCGCTTCTCGTAGAGCTCCGCGACGTCCTGCACGAACTGATCCATATCAAACGGCACTTCCGGAAGATAGATCAGCTGAGGACCATCGCTCGATGCCCCTTCGTACTCATAGCGATCATCACGACGCGCCAGCGCCGATGCAGCGGTCAGGAACCCCGCGTGACGTCCCATGATGACATTGATCTTGATCCCTGGGAGCGAGATGTTGTCGAGGAAGTCAGCCATGCACGCTTTAGCGACGAACCTCGCAGCGCTTGGGAAGCCCGGCGTGTGGTCGTTGATCATCAGATCGTTGTCCACCGTCTTAGGAATATGGAAGCAGCGGAGCTCGTAGCCCTTCTGGTTCGACAGCTCATTGACGATTCGGCAGGTGTCGCTCGAATCATTCCCGCCAATATAAAAGAAGTAGCGGATGTCGTGACGCTGACACGCTTCGAAGATCCGCTCGCAGTACTCTGCGTCCGGCTTGTCGCGCGTCGAGCCCAATCCCGCGCTCGGGGTCTGTGCAAGCAGTTGCAATCGGTCATGCGGGTAATCGGTCAGGTCGTACAGGTCGTCGTTCGTGAGACCTGTCACGCCGTGACGCATCCCGAGAACCTTCTTGATCGGATTCCCGGATGTCCCAGCGCCCGCGGCTCGCAGACCCTCAACCACACCAACCAGAGACTGATTGATGACCGCTGTAGGGCCGCCCGATTGACCAATAACCGCGTTTCCAGTGATTAGATCCGGCATTTCCCGATCTCCTAAATAGGGATTCTGAACTTCAAAAGAGGATCCAACGGTAGCGAGGGCACCCACCCAAGTCTGTCCGAAGAATCGGGATTTTTTGGAGAAAATGCCCTATGAAAAAGCTCATAAACATATATACTTCATGTATTGATGGTCACTGAGAGAATGATCCATCATGCACGAGAGACAGTCTGAGAGAGAACCCTAAATACGAAAGAGGGAATTATGCTTTTTACACGCGCTGGTTTTGTCGCATCAACGATCACAGTTTCATTCGCAGCCGCCGTTTCACACGCGGGTGTCCCGGTCGATCACGAATCATCCTTCCTCGCCTTCGGCGCTGAAATGCCCTTCGGCGACGGCAACATGAACACCAACTACTCCATCCATCGCGGCATGGACGCGTTCGGAGACCTCGAGATCGGACTCAAAGCAAAGGAACGCTTTGTCGGCGACCTGACCACCGACGGCAATGGCCGCTTCTTCGCCAACGCGGGATCCCCCGACAACGACGGGCTCAGCTCGTGGAACATCGACTTTGGTTTCGCACTCTCCCGCGATGCGCTCCCATCAAACTACCAAATGACACTCATGGTGGACTTTGATGCCGGCTTTGGCACCCAAAGCTGGGTCACGCTCGACCTCACCAACTTCTTCTTCTTCAACGCAATCACTTCACCTTCCGGCGGAGGAAGCCAGAACCCCGGATTCGGATTCTGGGCCGTCGATGTCCCTCTGATTCTTGACGCGAGCGGATACATGGCCTTCGACCCAAACGCTGTGGGTGAATACGACGTCAAGATGGTGCTCACCGAAGTCACCGGCGCCCCACTGCTTGAGACTTCGATCGTCGTCGAGGTCGTCCCATCCCCAAGCTCCGCTGCACTGCTCGGACTCGGTGGACTGCTCGCGACCCGCCGTCGTCGATAACCCACAACATCTCGTTTCACACACAATGAGCCCCGCACAAGCGGGGCTTTTTTTCATGACCTCCGATTTCAGCAAGCCAAACCGCATTTGACCCCAGAATCCGTTCAGAAATCACGCCACTTCCTCACCACTTCTCGGTACCATCTTCTCCAAGGAGTCTCGTTCTATGAAATCTGTCACGTACCTGTGTTCCACCGCCGTCCTCATCGCGGCTGCATCCGTCCACACCGCATCACTCGCGTCCGATCCGCTCGCGCCGCGCCCCAACGGCATGGCGATCGATCGACCAAGCAAACACCTCATCACCGGCGCGACCATCCACCTCTCGCCGACAAAGACCTACGACGCCGAATCCAACCCCGGCATCCTCATCGAAGACGGCGTCATCATCGGAGTCGTCGAGTCCACCGACACCATCCGACTCAAACCCGGATTCCAAGTCCATGAACTCCCCGACACCTACCACATCTACGCCGGATTCATCGACCCGTTCGTCGAGGTCGACACCCAAGCGATCGATCCAAACTCCAGCGGCAAGCACTGGAACCGATTCGTCACCCCCCAGCGCGACGCGCTCATCGGACCAGGACTCACAAACAAACAAGCCGAGTCGCTCCGCAAGCACGGATTCACGACCGCGATGATCGCGCCCGACTCGGGAGTCTTCCGAGGATGGACCGCGACCGTCTCCACCGCGGACCACTTCAATGATCCATCGCTCGGACTCCCCCCCGTCTACCAATCCCATGCCGGACAGATGATGGGATACGACCGCACCAACTGGTCCGATGCGGACTACCCGACGAGCCACATGGGTGTGATCTCGCTCATGCGCCAGACCTTCCTCGACGCTGAGCACTACCACAAATCCAAAGCAACCAACCCATCGTGCTTGTCGCAGGTCACCCCCGACGACACAACCTTCTTCTATGACACAAGCACAGAGCTCGAAACGGTGCTCGCTGACAAGATCGCGACCGAGTTCGATCACGACAACATCGTCATCATCGGATCGGGTAGCGAACACCGCCGACTCGACGCGCTCGTCGAGATGGATCACCCAATCGTCGTCCCGATGACCTTCCCAGAAGAACCCGAGGTCTGGACAATCAACGACGCCGACAATGTCGCGCTCACCACACTCCAGCACTGGGAACGCGCCCCAGCCAACGCGCGTTGGCTCCACAACGCGGGACTCAAAGTCGCACTCACCTCCAGCAAGCTCCGCGACGGAGAGAAGTTCTACGACAACCTCCACGAAGCGATCGAGAAAGGACTCCCAGCATCCGACGCGCTCGCGATGCTGACCACCAACGCCGCGGAGATCCTCGAGCTTGATAACCAAGGCGAGATCAAGAACGGCTACATCGCCAATCTCGTCGTCGCATCCGACGACCTGTTTGATCCAGATTCAAAAGCACAGATCATCGACACCTGGATCGATGGACGCAAGCACCACATCAACGACGACAAACCCACCCACTTCGATGGATACTGGGAGATCTCCGTCGTCGGCGCACCCTTCACCATGTGGATCGACATCGAAGGCAAATCAATCACCGCGTACGAAGGCGAGGGCGACGACCTCGCGACCAACAAAGCACGCAAGGTCGAGATCGAAGACAACGCGATCTCCTTCATCCTCGACGACGATGACGACGGATCAGGTTCCTACATCATGTCAGGAACACTCCTCAAAGACGGCTCCATGCGAGGCACCGGACTCGGCGCCGATCAGATCCCATTCAACTGGACCGCGAAGATCACCGACGCGCCTGTCACCATGAACACCTTCCAAGGCACATGGGACGCGACCCTCGCCGAACGCTTCAACCTGACCTTCAAAGTCGGTAAAGACTCCGTCACCATCATCGAGCATGTCGAAGACGCGGACGACATCACCCAAGAATCCACCACCGCCGAGATCCAAGGCTCCACACTCGCGTTCACCTTCGAACACGAACCATTCGGAATGCCGGGAACATTCTCCATCGCCCTCTCCCCACCAAGCGACGATGACACCCTCATCGGCATCGGAACGCGTCCCGACAACGCACCCTTCCAGCTCACCGCGACCAAAGCCGAAGACGACAAGAAAGACGACAAGTCAACTGAAACACTCCCCGACGCGCCACCTTCGCCGTTCGGTCCCTACGCGCTGAGCGAGATCCCGCCGCAGGAATCGATCCTCATCACCAACGCAACCATCTGGACCCAGTCCGATGACGGCATCCTCGAAGACGCATGGATCCTCATCCGCAAAGGCAAAATCCAATCCGTCGGAACAGGGGGCTACCCACGCATCGCCGTCGACCACACCATCGACGCGCAGGGCAAGCACATCACCCCAGGACTCATCGACGCCCACTCACACACCGGACTTTTCCGCTTCGGAGTCAACGAGTCCGGACAAGCCGTGACCTCCGAATGCCGCATCGAAGACTCGCTCGATCCCGGATACATCGGTTTCTACCGCGAGCTCGCCGGAGGACTCACCACCTCCATGCTCCTCCACGGCTCCGCAAACCCCATCGGTGGTCAATCCAAAACCATCAAACTCCGCTGGGGAATGGATCGCCCCGAAGATATGTACTTTGAAGATGCGAAGCCGGGCATCAAGTTCGCACTCGGAGAAAACGTCAAACAATCCAACTGGGGCGACGACAAAACCACGCGCTACCCGCAAACCCGCATGGGAGTCGAGACCACCATGCGTGACCGCTTTACCAAAGCACGTGAGTACGCCGAGCGTGGAATGAAAACAGCGTCAGGAGACACCGACCTCGAACTCGAAGCACTCGCCGAGATCCTCGCCGGAGAACGCCTCATCCACTGCCACTCATACCGACAAGACGAGATCCTCATGCTCTGCCGCATCGCCGAAGAGTTCGGATTCAAGATCGGCACCTTCCAGCACGGCCTCGAAACCTACAAGGTCGCCGAGATCGTCAAGGAACACTCCATCGGCGCCTCCATCTTCTCTGATTGGTGGGCCTACAAAGTCGAAGTCACCGACGCGATCCCATACGCCGGCCCGATCAACCACGAGGTCGGACTGCTGACCTCATTCAACTCCGACTCTGACGACGTCGCACGCCGCATGAATGTCGAAGCCGCCAAAGCACTCAAGTATGCACGAGCATCAGGGATCGCGATGACCGAACAAGAAGCCCTCGCGTTCGTCACCACCAACCCCGCGATCCAGCTCGACATCATCGACCGCGTCGGAACCCTCGAAGCCGGGAAAGACGCCGACATCGTCATCTGGTCCGGATCACCGTTGTCTTCACTCTCCCGCTGCGAAGCCACCTACATCGACGGCCGCAAGTACTTCTCCCTCGAAGACGACGCCGCGCATCGCGTAGCAATCAACAACGAACGCACGCGACTCACCCAGCACATCCTCACCCAGGACAAACCCAAGAGCGACAAGAAAGACCACAAGAAACACGACCACGATCACGACGATCCGGACTACGACTTCCACAACCACGACACGCGAGGCGACTGCGGCTGCAACCAACTCATGCCCGCGTACCACACCGACTACTAATCCGATCGCCCAAAGTTACTCATACGAAAGCCAACCATGAAACTCACATCATTGATCCAAACTACACTCGCCTCGCTCGCTCTGCTCACATCCTCAGCGACCGCTCAGGACCTCACCCCCACCGCACCCGAGCAAGAACACCCGATCTTCCTCGTCGGCGCCACCGCACACACCATCACCGGCGGCACCATCGAGAACGCCCTCGTCACCATGAACGAAGGCAAGATCGGCATGGTCGGGAAGGCCGACGAACTCATGCCCATCCTCTCCGTCTCTCCAGACACACAGATCATCGATCTCTCAGGGATGCACATCTACCCAGGACTCATCGACTCCGTCACCCGCCTGGGACTCATCGAAACCTCCGCCGTCCGCGCGACGCTCGATCACAACGAGGTCGGACCAATGACCCCAGAGGTCCGCGCCTATGTCGCCGTGAACCCTGACTCCGTCGTCATCCCAACCGCACGCACCAACGGCGTCCTCACCGTCGGAGTCTTCCCCTCCGGCGGCGCCATCCCAGGACGCGCGTCCATCATCACCACCGACGGCTGGACCACCGAAGACCTCGCGCTCGACCGCGACGCCGGACTCATCATCTCCCTCCGCGACTACAACCTCGACGACCTCAACGAGATCTTCGACCAAGCCGTCGCATACAACCAAGCGCATGACGAAATCGACCAACGACTCGAAGCCATCACCACAGTCTTGGAAGGCGAAGACCAAAACCCAGTCTTCATGAACGCCAACACATTCGACCAGATCACCAACTCCGTGAACTGGGCCATCGATCGCAACCTCAAACCAATCATCGTCGGCGGACGCGACGCGCACCTCTGCACCGATCTCCTCGCCTCCACCAACACCCCCGTCATCATCGGAGGCACCTACACCTTCCCCAAACGCACAGACGCGCCCTACGACGCGCAGTACACACTCCCTCAAAAGCTCGATGAAGCCGGAGTCCAATGGACCATCACCATGGCCTCACGCTTCGCGCACGAACGAAACCTTCCAGACGCGACCGCGATCGCCGTCGCTCACGGGCTCGACCACGACAAAGCACTCCGCGCCATCACCCTCAGCGCCGCTGAGATCCTCGGCGTAGACGAATACATCGGATCCATCGAGAAAGGTAAACACGCCACGCTCATCGTCACCGACGGCGACATCCTCGAAACCACCAGCGTCGTCCGCCACGCCTTCATCGAAGGCAAAGCGATCGATCTGACCAACAAGCAAACCGAACTCCGCGACATCTACCGCGAGAAATACCGCCAGCTCGGACTCATCGAAGAAGACTAACTCACTCGTCGCTCACCGCGACACTCAACACTTCAAAGTCATCCTGAAGCGTCTTGATCGAGCCGTCCGTGCGCGCCGTGTGGAACGTCAGCCGCATGCGTCCGCGTCCATCGACCGCGAACCAGTCTGGAAGCCCCGTCAGCACAAATCGGTAGGTCCTCGTCACCGAATCAAAGTACGAGACATTCGTCGCAAGATCACGCAGATCGATATCCCACTTCACGCCGCTCTCGCCGATCGTGGACGCCCCCGACTTGCGGAAGCGGATCGTGACGCGCCCGACCCCCTTGATCGTGTCGCCCCACCCATCGCGGATCTCCATGTGCACGATCAGTCTTTCCTGATCGCCGAACATCTCCGCGTGCGTCAGCGGATGCACCCGCATTACATCAGGCGCAAACGGACCGGGAACCCACATCCCCTCCTCCGCCCGCGTCACTTCCTCGCGAATGTTGACGCCCTGGTAGCAGCCCGCAACCGAAAGCATCCCGGCCAGCCCAACACTCATCATCAATCGAACGATTCTCCGCATGCCCCAGTCTATGCGCCGCTCGGACTCCCCGCACCCCGACCAACCCCACGACCAGTCCCCCGACCAGCCAGCACATCCACAAGCCCGCGCTGCCCCGCCTCGAGCATCGACAACGCACGCGTATTGTCCCGCACAACCTCAAGAAGCGCCGACCGCTCCTCGAGCTGACCGATCAACTTCTGATGCGCCTCGTTGATCTGCTGCTCCCGCTTCGCCGATGCCCTCCGCTCGATCAGCCACATCGCGCAGACCATCCCCGCGACCCCGAACTGCGTCATCGCGCTCAGTACTTCCGTCTCCATCAATCATCCCCTCTCACGCCGTCAGATGACCAAATACCACGACATACCCCGCCGAGACCTCGCGCCCCCGCTTGGTCGCACCCGTCTCCTCATACGTCAAGCACGTCATATCCGTCCAAGAGTGCCCGTGCTCATCAACCAACGTCCCCTCTGAAACACCGAACGCCGCCTCAGCAAGAATCGCATCACGCAAAGTCCACAGCGCCGCGTCCGTCGGAGCCACCAGCCGACCACGAACCTCAACCCTCGTCTCCCAGTTCCCAGACTCAAACGTCCCCGGAATCGACGGATCCCCACTCACCGACGCGACCGACACCACCCGCCGCCCTCGTCTGCGATTCACAAACCGATGCGGCCCCGAACCAAACAAATCCAGCCCCTTAAACGACGACATCATCCACCCCCACTCACGCTCACGCTCACCGGATCCTGATCACCCGAAGCACTCACCGCCACCAATCGAACCTCACGCGTCGTCCGCGATCCACTGAACGCATACGAAACCGATTCAACAACCCCGCTCAAAATCACGACACTCCGATCAGCATCATTCCCGCGATCCACTTCAACAACAAACAAACCCTCAGATCCAACCACAGGAGTGCTCAGTTCATCGCGATCGACATCCTGAAGCACTCGAACAAGCGTCTTCCGCCGCCCCGAGTCCACAAACACCTCAAAAGGTCCCTCGTCCCCCCACTCCTCGATCAGTTCAACACTCAGCGACTCAACTGCAACGCGGTACACATCGCTCCACACCTCACCCCCAAACCGCACACTGCTCGGACTCAGTATCAACATCCTGCACCCCCTTAGCCGCGCGTCAGCACAAACGAGTTCGGATGCCGGCGCGTCTCCGCGATCCCGTCCCCATCCAGATCAATCATCGCCACCACCGATCCGCGCTGCATCGAGAAACGCTGCTGAAAGATCCGCGACCGATCCAGATACCCCTCGCCGCCGCGCCCAGGAGCGCCCGCCGACGCATAGATCAGATGCAGCGCCCCGAGCGCCTCAAGCACCACCATCGCCCCCGGATTCGTCACCGCGTCCGCTCCGAGTCCCGACTCATCATCCGCATCGATCCCGATCATCGCCAAAATCTGACGATGCACAATCCTGATCTGAGGCTCAAACGTAAAGACCTCAACATCAGCCCCCGTCACCCACTTCCCAGGAATGAAACTCGAATCCGGATCACCACGCATGATCGACACCGTCGCCGTCGTCGCGCTTTGAACACTCACCACCTCCATCGGGATCGAATCAATCAGCACCACATGCCCCTGCGTGATCCCCCCCTCTATAAACGATCCGCTCGTGAGCGTCAACAGCGATCCGCTCAGATCCCCCGTCCCGCTCAGCAGCCGCTGCCCGTTCCACTTGACCTCCCGGAACAACCCCGGCTCAATCACCAACAAATCCCTGTCCTTCGCGAACATCAATCACCTCCCACTACAAACCACTCATCAAACCCGGAGCGCGCGTCTCCACGCGCCCCGAGCGTTCCAGCCCCCACCGGAACCCCGCAATCACAATCAACTGCTTAGACCGCAAGCCCCGAGATCATCCCGTGCGCGTTCTCATTCTTGAACTCCATCGTGTACTCACCAATCACCTGCCCCGACACCGAGTCCCCCGTCGCCGCCAAAGGCTTGTAGTGGAAACTCCGCCCCTGCATCGGCATCACCGAAATTCGCGACGAATCAAGCAGCAACACCGAATCCGTCGGGACCCAGCGCGACATGATCACTCGGCACACACCAAAGTCGCTCTCGTACACGCTAATCATGTCCGAGTACGTCTGATCATCCGGAAGATACGCTCGGCTCCCGCTCGCAAACGAGTTGATCTTCCGCTTCTGCGCCCCGCCAACAACAATCGTGTCCACACCACCAGAAGACTGATCCCAGATCTGCTTGAGCGCCGCATTAAGCACCGCCTCATTGAGCTCATCCCCCGCGCCCTCGCCGTCCGGAATCGCTCCCACCCCAGGCTCAAACAGGTTCGTATTCATCGACTGAATGATCCCATTCATCGAACGCCGAACCGTCGATGTCCCCTGCATATCACTCGAAGGCGCTACGCCGTTGATCACGCAGTTCTCCAGATCCCTCAGCAGCTCACGCATCCGCTCCTGCTTCTGGTAATCCACCTCATCGCTGATCCCGTATGCCCGCGACGCCTGGAGCGAACCCGAGACATCAATCCCCGCCGTGAAGATCTGCGTGAAGTTGCTCTTGCGCACGCGATTGGTAAACCGCGCCGCCGGCGCATCATCACCCTCGAGCGCCGCATTCCCAAGCACAAACAACTCCATGTTGTCCGCAAGCGTTGCCGCCGTCGTCGCGCCATACCCACGCACAACACCAAGCACATTACTCCCCGTATCCACCGCTTCAACGAGCATCACCTCGCCGCTCTGTCCCGGACGCACCAGATCCCCGACCTTGAACACACTCGCATCATCCACCAAAATCCCAGTCGCCGACTCCGGATCAGGCGTAAACGTTGTCTGATTGATCGCCCCCTTGTTCGCAAGCAGCGAATCCTCGATCCACTCGTGCACCGTAGACAACGCGCTCCGCTTCGCATCACCCAAGTGATCAAGCAACGGCGTCTCAAAAGGACTCACGATCCCGATGATGTCGCTCACATCCTCCACAAGCTCCGGCAGCTCCGCACCACCCGAATAACTCGCCTTCCCAGTAAATGCCATACCCATTCTCCTTCTGTTCTATCTCAACCCAAAACAATCACTCAACCACCAACACTCAAAGCGCCCGCCAAGCACGTAAGTACCGCAGCAACTCGTTCCGATCCCCGCTGCTCCGTGCGCTCGATGCAAGCTCTCCAAGACCCCCACTCTGCGAACTCGCCTGCGCACTCATCGCCGACCCCGCATGCACGCCGTGCATGGAGCACGAGAACAGAAACGGCTTCCGCGCCTTGAGCTCCCGAACCGCCACCGCGACATCCGGCTCATCCATCTCCCCGATCGTCGCCTCCGTCAGCAAACACGCCGTCTCCAGATCCACCGTCCGCGCCGCCGTCAGCTCCCGCTCAATCTCTCCGCGCCGCTGCGTCGAAATCAGCGCCTCGTTCGCCGACGCAAGCTCCGACTCAAGCTCGCCAACCCTCGCCTGACACGCCGCGAGTTGCTCCTCCGCCTCTTCCGCACGCGCCTTCCAGATCACCTCTTCACTCAGCGCGACACCATCCGCATCTCTCGTCTCAAGCCCACCCTGATCCACAGGATCGCCACCGACACCCTTCAAACTCATGCCCATCTCCTTTCCTTGCTCATCACTCGTTACACAATCCCCGGATCCGCTTGCCCCAGACCAAGCTCATCAAGCAACTGCTCCTCAGGTACCCCAAGCTCCACCTTCGCCTGCGCCGCGTCGAGCGTTTCCTCGTCCCCAATAGGTCCAAGCGCTCCCCACACCACACGCACGCCGCGATCAGATTCAGAAACCCGCATGACACCCGCTTCGTTCAGTGCACGAAGCACCAACGAACTCACTTGCTCAATCCCGCGTCCATACGTCACGCGCTTCCGCATCGTCTTCGCGATCAATCCCATCAGCGTCACCCGCAGCGCATTGGCGCTGCTCAGATTCCCAAGCTTCGCCTTGACCACACCCCCAGCCAGTGGAGGCACCCCAGAAATCTTGTCCATCGCCTCGCGGATCTCCGCGATATGCGAGTCCTCGCTCGGACTGCTCGCATCACCACCAAACCCCACGATCGACGCCTCCGGATTGTCCGTGCTCCACACCGTCCCAGGCCCAACCCCGCTCCCATCAAAACCCTCGATCCCACACGCCAGATACATCTTGAAACTCTGAAGCGTCACCCGATTCGCACGATCACTCAATCGAGTGTTGAGCTCATCCTGAAGCGGAATCAACGCCTCCACCTCACCCAAACCCGCGTACACAAACGGCTGACTCATATTCTGGATATGCACCACCGGCACCACATCACCGAGCACCGCTCGCGACCCCCCCGATACAAACTCCCCATCCTCAAACAACGACCACCCACCGCTGTCAATCACCTCCGTCACCGTCGATCGTTTCCGAGCCGATCGCTCTTGCGAAGCCCCAACCAATCGACCAAACCGATTCCTCAGCGAGTTCTTCCCGCCCTCATCAACCTCATTGAGCTCACGCTCAAAGTGAATCGCGTACCCATCAAGCTCGCGATAATCCGAATCGTTCACAATCGCCACCCCGCGCCGCGGCTCGATCGGTTCAATAGAAAACGCCTCATGCACCGACTCGATACCCGCACCGACAAGCTTGTCCTCATCAACCCGAAGCAGCAGATCCACGTACCCGTACACATGCCCGAGCGTCGCGATGTCCTGCATCAGCGCGATCCCGCCGCTGTGCTCCCACACCCGCTCGATGATCCCCTCGATGACCCCCTGAGTCCGCTCATCAACCGCCAGCGACTCGATCCGCACCGGAGAGCCGAACATAAAGTCCACCATCGTCCCGACGCGCCACCCGATGTCGTTCTCGATCACCACCTCACGCCGACCGCTCGGAGCGCTCACCCCATCCAGACTCGTCCCCGTCACACGTGTCGGAAGCCCACGCTCCTGCGCCATCCGATACCAGCCCGACTGACTCGCGCCCTGCACAGTCCCGCTGCGTCCGACCAGCTCGAGTGGGTTGCGGTAATACGCCCACAACTGTTCAAGCCGAGGCTTCACCCCGTGCTCGTGCTGCGCAATCAACGCCTGCACAAGCGCCCATCGTGATTGAGCATTCCCCGACAACCCACTCGATCCCTGGTCAGACATTCCCGCCTCCTCATCCCTGCGTGCATCCATTCACACGCTCACCCAATGGACCCAACGGACACCAGCGTGCGCACAAACCCCGTCACCCCGAGCACACACCGGCGCGCAAAGCACTGAAAACAAAGGCTTCAAATTTTTTTCGATTTTCGATTCGGCAACAAAAAATGCTGCAAATCTGTGCGCACAAAAACGGCGTTCCATCAAGAACGCCGATTCAAATCTTTAATCTGTCCGATCTCAGCCGACGACTTCGACCCGCGAGTGCTGATCCAGATTCACCACCACCAGCTCGCCATCATCCTTGCGGAGCTCAAGCCGATCGAGCCAAAGCTTCTTATCACGCCCGTGCGCAAACCACGACCCCGTCTTTTGCTGACCCACCCGCAGCACAACCCCCTCCACGCTCGTCACCTCCGCAGAATCATGCAGCATCAA
Organism: Phycisphaerales bacterium; assembly: GCA_965250055.1. Lineage (GTDB taxonomy): Bacteria > Planctomycetota > Phycisphaerae > Phycisphaerales > UBA1924 > UBA1924. Next base: position 2,178,622 of record OZ252285.1, read on the forward strand.
CTGCTGAGTCACGCGCACCTTCGAACCGATCTCGTAGTCTGTCACCATATCGCTCATGCCCCCAGTATATGCCCATCAATCTCCGCCGCCACACGCTCCGCCTCCGTCTTGCTCGGCGCTTCCACAATCACCCGCATGATCGGCTCCGTATTGCTCGCCCGCACATGCGCCCACACCCCACGCTCGTCCCAATCAATCCGGATCCCGTCCTGCAGATCCACTCGACACCCCGCCTGCCCGCTGTAGATCCCGTCAAGATGCTTCACGACAGGCACCGCGTCCGCCTTGCTCGCCAGATCCGACTTCGCCTTCAGGATCGTGTATCCGTTCCCCTTCACCTCATCCGTAGGACCCATCTCGTTGATCATCGCAACAAGCTCGCTGATCGACTTCCCAGTCCGCGCCATCAGCGACAGCACCAGCGCCATCCCAGAGAGCGAATCCCGCACATACGTCACCTCCGCCCAGATTACCCCGCCGTTCCCCTCACCCCCCATCACCACATCGCGCCCCTGAGCCGAAAGCGACTTCATGACCTCCACCACGTTCGCTTCCCCCACCGCCGAGCGCACCACCTCCGCGCCGAAATGAGCCGCGACATCATCAATCATCCGCGAAGTCGAAAGATTCACCACAAAGACAGGCTTCCCCTTCTTCGATTCTTGACCACCACCTCGCGCCTCCATCAACGCCATCGCGCACAGCACCAGCGTGTACTCCTCCCCGATGTACTCGCCGCGCTCATCCACGATCGCGAGACGATCCGCATCCGGATCCTGCGCAAACCCCACACTCGCCCCGACGCTGGGAACCACATCACACATCCCACCCTCGCCCGACAAGTTCTCCTTCGTCGGCTCAGGAGTATGCGGGAAGTCCCCAGACCCATCACACGCGATCGGATACAACCGAACACCGATCCGCTCGAAGAAAGGCACCGCCATCGTCGAACCAGAACAGTTCACAGAATCCAGCACCACCGAAATCTTCCCCACCTTCTTCGCCGGCTTCTCCCCCGCAATCCGGAAGAACGAGTCCGCCGCCCACGAAACATGCACACCCACTTCACTCGAGTGCGCCACCACAATCCCGCGCTCGCGCACCTGCTCTGGTTCCCCCTCCATCTTCTCAAACAACTCGATAATCTCCGCCGCTTCCGACGCAAGCGGCGCACGCGAAGCCGACCCAACCGTCCCCCGATCCAGCACAATGCACTTGAGCCCGTTCCACTGAGCCGGATTATGACTCGCCGTGATCACCATCCCCGCATCACAACACGGCGCCGAAGTCGCGACCCCAACCGTCGGCGTCGTCGCCGGCCCCATCCGGATCACATCACACCCACTCCGAAGCAACCCCTCAACCGCCGCCTCCTCGATCAACTCTCCACCCCGACGACCATCACGACCCACCGTGACCATCATCGCGTCACCCTCTTCCCGATCCTGCCACAACCACTCCCCAAACGCCGCCGCGTACCGCATCGCAAGCTCAGGAGTCAGACTCTCCCCCACAATCCCCCTCAACCCACTCACACCCAAAATCAACGGCGAACTGCTCATGATTCCCATTCCTTTCACAAAGACCGTGTCAATCCACCATCTACACGAAGATTCTGTCCAGTAACTGAGCTCGATGCTTCCGATGCAAGAAACACTATCGCCTCAGAAATCTCACGAACTCTTGAGTAACGCCCCATCGCGATCCGCTCCCGACGCGCCTCAGTCTCAGGAAGACTATCAACAAATCCAGGAAGCACATTGTTCATTCGGATCGATTCGCGAGCAAACTCTGAACTGAACATCTTCGTAAACGCCGAAAGTCCCGCACGAAAGACCGCTGATGTTGGGAAATCAGAATCAGGCTCGATTGCCGCAAAAGATGACACATTGACAATCGATCCGCCCCCCTGCTGCTTCATCGCCGGAACAACAAGCCGCGCTGCACGAATAACACTACTCAAATAAATATCCATCCCTGTATGCCACTCGTCGTCACTCAGCTCCAGCACCCCGCCCTTCGCGCCGTGCCCCGTGCTATTGACTAAAACATCGATCCGCCCAAACCGCGACTTCGCCCCCGACACGAATGCCTCAAGATCTTCAACAACTAAGTTCGACCCTGTAAAACCAAAGCCACCAAGCTCACCAGCAAGCTCTTCGCCTTTCCCAGACGAAGACATCACCCCCACAGCATAACCACTCTCGTGGAGCGCTCGAGCAGCGTCAGCTCCGATCCCGCTGCCCCCTCCGATCACCAATGCCACCGATTTATTCGACATATCAATCTCCCTAGAAATGCTCTCCACCACTCTAGCCATCTCTCCCCCTACCCTTCCCCCTATGCCAGAATCCATCCACAACTTCCTCTTCTCGTACTACGGCCTCGACTGGGCCGCCGCCGTCTTCATGTTCCTCTCCATGTACCGACTCGGAAAGCACCACAAAGACGGCTTCGTCTTCGCCGCACTCGCCTCCATCTGCTGGATCGCCTTCAACCTCATCGCCCAATCCGCCGCCGGAGTCGTCGCCAACCTCATCATCGCCATCATGGCCTTCCGCTCCCTCGCCAGCTGGTCCAAAACACACCCAAGCGCGTCATCTATACCTGACTCCTAAACTCTCCCATGTTTACGATCCAGGTCAACCACGAGTTCTGTGCCGCACACGCCCTCTCCCTCCTCGGCGCCCACGAACCCCTCCACGGCCACAACTTCAAAACCACCGCCACCATCCTCGGAGATCAACTCGACGACGATGGACTCCTCTGCGACTTCCACACCGTCCACGCCGAGCTCCTCGACATCTGCCAACCCTTCACCAACAACAACCTCAACGAAACCCCACCCTTCGACACGCTCAACCCCACCGCCGAGCTCATCGCCAAGCACATCGCCGATGAGCTCGCCTCACGCCTCGACCAAGCCCTCGCCCCCCACGCCAAGGTCCACGCCGTGAGCGTCACCGAAGCGCCAGGATGCGTAGCGACCTACACGCACGACTGACCCTTTCAGCGCAGATAACGCGCCGGACCTACCGATCAACTCCGCACGACGTCCTGAGTTGTATCCACCAATCGACATCCCACCAAACTCGCCCCCTCCCCCCGCCGATCTCCATCCCAAAGGTCGCGAGCGCGGCCGCACCAACAGATCATCCAACCAAAGGGATCACACACATGTTCAACACACCATTCGCATTCAACGGCTTCCAAGGACAGTCCTTCCCAGGTTTCCATGGCTTCAACGGCTGGAACAACTGGAACTCGTTCAGCAACACCCCATGGTCGTTCAATAACTGGAACTCCACCCCGTGGAACTGGAACAACAACTCCTTCAACGGCTCGTTCCCATGGAACCAATCCTTCAACGGTTTCAACGGCTTCCAAGGCCAAGGTTTCCAAGGCTTCAACAACTTCTCCCCATGGTCACAGTCCTTCAACGGCTGGAACCAGTGGTCCCCATTCAACGCATGGAACTGGTTCAACTCACCAGCAGCTTTCGCCCAGTTCGGAAGCCAGTTCGGTAACCCATTCGGATTCAACTGGTGGAACAACGAATCCGCACAGTCCGAATCAGGCGCACCAAACTTCCAAGGCCAAGGCTTCCAAGGATCACCGTTCGGCTTCAACCCATTCGCTGGTTTCAACCCATCGAACACCCCAGCGAACCAAGCAGCCTAATCAAAGCTGATTGAACTCAAATCACAAAGCACCCCAGCAAACGCTGGGGTGCTTTCTTTCATTCACCGCGCCTCGCCCACCAGCTCCACCCGTATGTACTCCCCCTCCTGATGCCAGCGACGAAACACTCGGCTCACCCCGAACGCCTCAAGCTCGCGATACGCGCGAGGCATACCCCAGATCGAATCCACATCACCCCCCCGATCCCCGATCAGCGCCAATCGTGACGCCCAGAAATCCGCCCGCCCAAACCCCTGCGTGATCACCGAATCAATCCGCCCCTGAGCCGCGCGGACCTCATCAGCACCGATCCCCTCGACCGCCATCTTCGCGATCTCGCTCTCGATCAGCTCCCCCCACTCCTCGATCGATTCACTCCCGCAGTCCGCGCGCCCAAACATCACCACGCGTCCAGGCACCAGATCCAAAAGCAGCGCCCCGCTCTGCACGCGCACCCCAGTCCCCATCCGACCCGCGAGCGCCTCAAGACGATCATCGAGCACCATCCCCGCGACCGTCAGCGCCCTGAGATCATCCAGCTCATCGACCCGGCACGCCCCGAACCCAACCACAACCCCCTCGCGACCGCTCGGATCAACCATCCGCACCGTGTCCTGCCCCGCGATCACATCAAACTCAACCGTCTCCATCGGATCGCTGTCGAAGCCAATCCCGCCATCAATCGCCCCCAGATAACTCGAGCACACCTCGATCGCCCGCTCAGCGCCGATCGGTCCAGCAATCCCGATCTCGATCCGATCGCCGCGCACCTGCCGCTTGATCCACTCACGCACCGATCGAGCATCGATCCCATCCCCAAACCGCTCCGGATCCCGCAGCGTGTGCCGAACCCCAAACGACCGCGCGATCCCCGCTTCCATCGCCCCGATCGGCACCCCGATCAGCCGCGATCCCTCTTCCCCGCCGCGCCCGATCAACTCGATCTGCTCCTGCTCGATGCGCACATCAGTCAGCATCGCGTACACCAGCTCCGCCGCGCGTTCTATCGGCTCCGATCCATCAGTCGCCCCCGCCTCGCTGATCTTCACATGGAACTCAACCCCCCACGTCCCGCGCACCACTTCCAGATCGATCCCATGCTCGATCATCATCGCGCGGATCTCATCGTTCGTCCGCGAGCGGATCGACCCCTGCTCGATCGCTGAAACAAACACATCACCCGCCCCGTGCATCGATTCGTCCTCGATCGACTCAAATCCAACCCGAACCACCATCATCACGCTGTTGTCGCCCTGATCCGAATCCATCTCCCGATGCCGAACAACAACCCCGTTGCTCAGCGTCGCCGAGACCACCCCCGAGGCGCGATGCACGCTGATCTCCTGAACCTCACCCCCCGCCATCGATCGGTTCAGGATCGGACCACGCAGATCCGCCATCCACCCATCGAGCGCTTCCACAACCGCACCATCGACATCCTTCAATACACTCCGCACCGCATCGTGCTCTAGAGCAGTGTCTTCATCAAGCACCACCACCGTTGCGGGATCAATCTCACCAAAGATCCGCCGCACCACATCGTGCACCCCCTCCACCCCGATACCCCCCAGCAGCTCGCGTCCCTCGTGCACCCAATCCTCCAGCATCACCACCGGCCGCCCAGCCGACAGAATCCAGTTGAGCGAACGCGCCCGCTCTCGGCTCGTCGATCCATCCCACTGATCAATCTCGTACCCCCACTGCTGATCGATCCACTCCCGCGCCCGCTCCAGTTCCTCACGACTCAATCCGTCCCGCACCATCCGCACGCGCTCGCGCGCCATCGCCGCCAGCACATCACTCCACTGACCGCCCGATCCCTCGCGCATCTCCACCACGATCTGACCAAACGGGATCCTCCCCATGAGCATCCCCACATCCACTCGAGCATCAACCACCTCAGGGAACTCCGTCCTCAGCATCCGATTCACCCGATACCGCATCGCCTCCCCAGTCAGCGCCATCGAGAGCATCAACTCGTGCCCGTCGTCCTCCCACGCGACCTCTTGCTCCTCCCCGAACCACACCAACCCGATCCGCGAGCCCTCGAGCGTATCAACCCCGATCGTCGCCACGCGCCCCTGAACACTCTCCTGAATGATCGGCACAACACTCCGAGCCGTCGCCTCACCCCGAGCGCATCCATCAAACACCATTCTCGCGCGAGAGATCACATCCCCCGCGTCCACATCACCCACGACCAAAATCGACGACTGCCCCGCGTTCCACTCCCGATCCACAAACGCACGCACCGCATCACCATCAATCGCTTCGCACTGCGCAGCGCTCGGAAGCGCCATCCGCGAATACCCGCTCCCATCGAGCAGATCAGGGAGCCACTGCGCATACGCCCATCGCTCGCCGCGCTGCTCATCGAGCTCTTTCAGTTCTTCAAGCATCCCCATCCGCGCGATCTCGATCGCCTCATCGCCCGGACTGAACCCCTCGAGCACCCCCCGCGCCACCATCATCGCGTCCCCGACCTCATCCGATTCCCCAACCTCCAGCATGAACGACACATGATCATTCTGCACCATCACCCCGCGACGATCATCAACTGCATCAACATCAGCATCCCCATCCAGCTCGATCCCGATCATCCCGAGAAGCCGCTCGCGCGTGAACTCCCCCACGCCATGCATCGCCGCCCGCGCCGCCAGCATCGAAGCCCCGCGTTCATGATCCCGCTCGCTCATCGAGCCGCGTCCGATCCGCGTCCAGACCTGAGTCGGTTGATCCTCCAAAGCCGGATCGCTGTAGACAACCACCTCAAGACCACACTCAAGCACTTCGCGCTCTACGCGCACGCACTCGTCATCGCCACGCGCCGAGACAACCAGCACACCGAGCACAATCAAGATCAAACAACAAATCCGTCGCACGAACGAGCGTCTCCAATCCGGTTCAACGAGACATCACCCCGCGACAGCGAGGGTCCCTCAATATACCGCCATCGAAGACCAATGATGCAGCTACGCACCGTCAGAAGCACATCAAATTCCTAGTCAAATCCCACCAGAATCAAGCAGCAAATCAATCCTGCTTCCGCATATACAGATGAATCGCCGTCGATCCATACACATGCGTCTCAGGACCCTCCGCCCCCTCCATCTCCAAAGAGATATCCCAAGTCCGATACTTGGGTTGCCCCCCCTCATGGACCTCCGTGCTCTCTTGCTCCCACAGCGCCGCCAGATCCTCCTCGCTCAGCTCAACCATCTCCTCGCCATCGATCATCTCCGTCGCCAGCAGATCAACCCGCTTCTTCCCGCCTTTCTTGACCTCCTCAGTGACTTCCCCCTCCTCATCAATCCGCTCGCGATGATAAAAAGGCCAAGGCGTACGAATGATCCCATACCCCGTCTCATCGAGCATCCCGATCAAACGCTCGAACTGCTTCTTCACACGCGGCCACCCCTCTGGATCCCACACCATCGCATACGGCGGATCCATAAACACAATGTGCGCCGGCTTGGGACAACGCGAAAGCGTCGCCGGACCAAGCGCATCACAACACGCCACCTCCACACGATCGCCGCACCCCAGCATCTCGATATTCTCTTCAAGCGTCCGCACCATCCGTCGATCACGCTCAACACACACCACTCGGCTCGCGCCCTGACTCGCCATCTCAAGACCCACCGATCCCGAGCCCGCGAACACATCAATCACCCCCTCACCCTCGAAGTGACCACGCAGCAGATTGAACATCGCCTCCTTCACCATGTCCGGAATCGGACGCGTCTCCACCCCCTTGGGAAGTGGATGCAACTTACGACGACGATACTCTCCGCTGATAATCCGCATGCCCTATCAATGCCCGCATCGCTCCCCAAAGCAATCCAGACCCACGCAATGAACCCAATTTGGCGCACAAAAAAACGACCACTCGGCCGCCATCATCCAATCCAGATCCGTGTCGCCAGGATCAGCTCCCAGAATCCGCGAGCAATCGCTCAATCGAGCACAGCGTCGTCCTCGGCGTCACCTGACCACTCACAAGCCCCCAGAACGGGATCTCGCCAACCGGAGCCGGAGACCAAGAACTCAGCCGTGAATCCACCTTCCGCGCCTCGCGCATCAATCGAGACGAGCCGACATACACGCACCGCTGCACCAACAGCAATCCGTCATCCGCGTACTCCATCTCAGCGCTGACCCCCGCCATGACCTCCGCGATGTCCTGGAACAACGCGCGATCACGCCGAATCAACAGATCCGCATCGTGCCACACAAAGACCCGCATCCGCTCGTTGCGACGACCAGGCATCGTGCCTCGCTGACGCAGCAAAGAAGAAACCCCATCCGGCCCGTCCACCGATCGACTCAGCTTATCCACAGGAATCAAACGCTCGAGCTGATCACACAGATCATCAAGCGTCCGGATCGATCGACCATGAATCACACAGACCTGTGTGTCACTAAGCCCAGAAAGGTACTGCTGGAACAGAGCCGCAAAGCGTGTACGCACCCCCAGATGATCGCCCCACGCAACCAAGTGTCGATCCTCAAGACGAGCAAGCACCTCCGGCTGCCACGTAATCGGCTCAAACACAAACCCAGATTGTCCAGACAATGCGGACATTCAGCTTCCTTCTTCGGCGGTCCCCGCCTCGCAAATCTGCACACCAAGTACAGACCAGTCACATGACCGGCCTGCTACCGAGCTACCCATCAAGGTACAGACATGTCCAATATGCGCCAAAATCCCGCTCAAACCAGCAAACTTCGCAGAATTCATCCCCAGAACAACCCCACATACCAATTGGGAGAAATTCACCAAACAACGAAACACATTTCTGCACACATAAGAAGCAGGTTCACACAATCCCGTGGATTGACCTTCACAAACCCAGATGGGTCAACCAACCCAAAGTCGTAAAAATCGCCGCTTTTACCGTTCCTATATGGTTCAATTGACAGATATACCCCCCTGAATAGGTACGCATTATTCCAAGAGGTAACCAAATGAACCATAATAATCAAACAATTTATAACATCAATCAAGCCCCCCAAAGGCTCGCCAGCGCCGTCTACAGAATCAGCGCCCTCCCCTCAGCCCCAACATTTGATTGGCCAACCACCGCCGCCGATGCCCTCTCCCAGCTCGCGCCCAGCGCCGCGTTTGCCGTGATCATCGCCAACATCAACCCCGCGACCTCCAAGATCCACACCGAAGCCTCAGGAGTCAACGCCAACACCAACCACCCCGCCACAGCCAACCCGTACGAATCCCGATCCACCCTCGATCGACTCGGAGCCATCAGCCAAAGGCACGCCCCGAACCTCTCCACCAACGCCCTCATCACCGATGCTTCCACCCTCCTCCCGCACTGGCACGCCAGCGAACCCAGCACCCCCTGGAGATCCACACTCCCCCAAAGAACGCTCATCGGATGCGCCTCGCTCACCAAACACACAAACAGCGAACTCCCCGCCGCATCCCAGCTCATCACGCTCATCTGCATCGCCGCGCCCAGCCCCACCACCGCGGACCAGATCGACACAGACATGTTCGCCTCCGCCGTCTCCACGCTCGCTCACAAAGCAACCACGATCAACAACGCTCAACCCAACAGCTCAATCAACTGGCTCACCCAGCGCGAGCAAACAATCCTCAACCAGCTCATCCTCGGCTGCTCCGTCCGAGAGATCGCCGAGCACATCAACCGATCACCCCACACCGTCCACGACCACGTCAAAAACCTCCACAAGAAACTCAACGCCTCAAGCCGCGGAGAGCTCATCGCCAAATCGCTTGGTTACCAAGACCAGCCCATAGATTCCCAGCTCCCCCAACCACTCATCGACACCGAGCTCACCACCACCGCCGCAGAACTCATCGAACACAAGCAGCTCAACCCCGCTACCCAGGAGCCGCGCCCCCTCGCCCAGCCGCTCAACCGTTCATCAGCCGCGCTCTGATCGCTTCACCGATCCGCTCCGCGAGCTGCTCGTCCTGACCGATCGGGGTCACCATCCGCGCCGCTTGGCGCTCGCCCCCCGCGCCGATCACCGTCGCGTGCGTGGACTGCGCGATGCTCTCCGTCTCGATCCGCCACCCCGGACGATGGACCCGCTGGACCAGCACCGAGACCGTCAACGAGCCGTCGTCATCGATATCCACGCGCACCGACCGCTCGTGCTGATTCACCAGATCCGCCGTCTCTTGTTTCATCGACCCCTGCTCGCCGTCCCAAGGCGACGCGAGCCCCTGCGTGCTCTTGTACGCCGTGGTCACCACCCCGCGCCGAGCATCCACGCGATCAATCACAAATCGGTGATCCGTCAGCACATCGCGGATCACACCAATCACCTGCTCGCGATCCGCTGATACTCCTTGAGCAGCATCACCCCCAAGCTCGCTCCCAGAAACCCGATAGCTCTGCCCGTTGTACACCGTCGCGTTGTTGCACGCTGAGAGCAATGCCGCATAACCGAGCAGCAATCCACTGATGATCCGCCGTGTGAGAACTTTCCTACGCATGCCCCAGTCTACGCCGCCGCGCCGATCCCATCACCCCATCGAATCCAGCACCGCTTCAAGTTCTTCAATCAGCACCCCGATATCCCCCTCACCAACCCCCGGAGTCCCCACACTCACGCGAGCGATCGATCTCGGCGCGCGTTCCTCACCGATTGGCACAATCGAGTGCGTGATCATCACCCGCCCGCGCTGATTCACCTCATCAACCAGCCGCTTGGTCCGCTCGTTCTCACCCACCACACAGAAACACACCAGTCCGAGCATCCGATCGCACGCGAGCTCCACGCGAGACTCTTCACGCACCCAACGCTCAACCCGCCCCGCGAGCGCCACATGCGAGCGGATATGCGATCGCAGCCCCTCAACCCCGAAGCAGCGGATCACCATCCAGAGCTTGAGCGCCCGCATCCGTCGTCCCAGCGCCACGTGCCAATCGCGATAATCAATCACCCCATCCTCGCTTGCCTTGTCCCGCAGATACGCCGGAGTGATGCTCATCGAATCCACCAGCACCTCGCGATCCCGCACCCAAAACAGATCGCAATCAAAGTTTGTCAACAGCCACTTGTGCGGATTGATGCACAGCGAGTCCGCACGCTCCACTCCTTCAAGCATCGTTCGAAACTCCGGACACACCGCCGCCGCCCCCGCCCACGCCGCATCAACATGCAGCCACGCCCCGCTTCCATCATCCCCGCCTCCCTCTTCACCACCAAGCCGCGCGATCAAATCCGCAACACCCCCCACCTCATCCACGGCTCCCGTCGAGGTCGAACCAACCGTCGCCGTCACCATCATCGGGACCAACCCCGCGTCAATATCGGCGCGCATCGAACGCTCCAGCGCCCCAAGATCCATCCGCAGATCAGCACCCGATTCAATCACACGCACTCGGCTCCGATCCTCCGCGTGATCCGCGAGCCCGCACACCATCGCCGCCTTGACCACCGAAGAGTGCGCCTGATCGCTCGTGTACACCGTCACCTTTGATCGATCCACCCCCCGCCGCGTGCAACGACGACGCGCCGCAACCATCGCCGCGACGACCGCCTCTGACGCTGTCCCCTGGATGCACCCACCGCCCTTCTCAGAGCGATCGAACCGGAACCCGTCATCGAGCCCGAACATCTGCGCGCACCAATCCATCACGCGCACCTCAAGCTCCGTACACGCAGGAGACGTTGACCAGAGCATCCCATTGACATTGAGCACCGCGCTCATCAGCTCCCCCAATATCGCAGGCACCGAACTGCTACAAGGGAAGTACGCAAAGAACCGCGGCGACTGCCAGTGCACCAACCGATCCACAAACCCCTTATCCGCCTCGCGGATCAATCCCTCGATCGCCTCCACCCCGCACCCCTCCATCGGAGGCGACGCGTCAAGCCCCGCGAGCACCTCACCCCACGCAACATCAGTCCGCACATCACGATCCTCGAGAGACTTCAGATACCCCCGCGCCCAGTCCATCACCCGATCCACCCCAACCCCGAGCGCCTCGACCCCCTCATCCCCCGGCGTGATCCACTCCTGATGACCCATCCCAAACTCCTTCAATCGGTCCTGTAGGGCAGAATTCCCGTTCCGAAAACTTCACTTTGCTCTTGCAGCCAACAGGGTATTCTGGTAACCTCTCCGAATGTTCACTCGAACGCCGTGGGGGTGTTTGAAGTGCCAATTTGTTCTCGGCTCGTGAATGCATAGGTCTCGCATTCACATCAACGTGCCCCACCGTGTTGAACCTCTCGACGCATGTTTCTGTGCGCCGAAGGGTCCGAGCAAGTGTCGTGTGCTTGCCCGCGAATCAACAGCTTAGTGGTATGGCTGCGCAGTCTCTCTGCGTTCGCGCGATTCGTCGCGCCCATGCCGGGGTCTCGTGGTATGTCCGTTCCAACCCGTTTCCGTTCATTCGCTTTCGCCCTCTCCGCGACCGGTCTCGCCGCGACTTCGCTCACCGCGATCGCCGGCCCGCCCAAGCTCCACTTCGTCGAGCGCACCGCCCAAGCCGGACTCACCTCACAAAACTCCATGTCCACGGCCCAGCTCTACTCCCCGATGACCGCCGGAGGCGTCGCCGCCGATTTCAACAACGACGGATACGACGACATCTTCCATCTCGGATCCATGAACCCCAACTCGCTCTTCATCAACAACAAAGACGGCACCTTCACCAACCAAGCCGCACAGTGGGGAGTCGAAGGACCATACCACTCATTCGGCGCCTCAACCGCTGACTTCAACAACGACGGATACCTCGACCTCTTCGTCACCGCCTTCGGTCCCGGAGACGGCGCGCCGCAACCCGGACAACTCAAGCTCTACCGCAACAACGGCCCAGACGAGCACGGCAACTGGTCATTCACCGACATCGCAGAATCCGCAGGGGTCAACCACCTCACCCCAGGAACCAACCAAAAAGAAGGCACCGGATCCTCATGGGGTGACTACGACCTCGACGGCGACCTCGACCTCTTCGTCACCGCGTACAACTCCATCCGAGCCGCCAACCGACTCTTCCGAAACGATGGACTTGACGAAACCGATACCTGGCGCTTCACCGATGTCACCGCAGAAGCCGGAGTCGAAGAGATCGGGGTCTCCGGATTCCTCCCCGCGTTCTGCGACATGAACAACGACCGCTACCCCGAGCTCATCATCGTCGGAGACACCGGAACCACCCGCTACTACACCAACAACCAAGACGGCACCTTCACCAACCACACCAACCTCCTCGAAGACGTCCAGACCGCCAACGCGATGGGGATCGACATCGCCGATGTCAATCACGATGGATTACTCGACTTCTTCCTCTCCAACATCACCTTCGACTCCACCAACGGCCCAGGCAACATCCTCCTCGTCCAACAACCCGACGGCTCATACAAAAACATGGCAAGAATCTCCGGATGCTACGACGGACACTGGGGATGGGGATCACTCATCAACGACTTCGATCACGACGGCGATAAAGATATCCTCGAAACCAACGGATACTTCTTCGACTTCGGAGGAGACCCCGTCACCCTCTACCTCAACGACGGCGACGGCACAACGTTCACCGAATCCGCACAAGCCTGCGGCATCGACGCGGTCACCCAAGGACGAGGACTCATCAGACTCGATACCGAAAACGACGGCGACATCGACGCGATGATGTTCAACTGGAATCAACCAAACACCTACTTCCAGAACAACCTCATCACACCGAAGTCCACCCAGCCCGACACACACTGGGCGCGGATCAAACTCGATACCTACGCACGCGATTCCCTCGCACCAGAAGGCATCGGCGCCATGATCACACTCACCACCGCGACCAGAGAGTACATCCTCCCGATCTTCGCCAACCCCTCGCACTGCGGATCATCCTCAGTCGAAACCCACATCGGACTGGCAAGTGAATCCCACATCGAATCCATCCGAGTCGCGTGGCCCGACGGCACCTACAACACCTACACCAATCTCCAATCCGATCAGATCTTCACCTTCCGCGCCCCCGCCTTCGCCGCCGACTACAACAACAACGACACCGTCGAGTTCGACGACGTCATGACCTTCATCAACACCCTCGCGATCCGCGACCTCGCCGCTGACCACAACGGCGACACCCGCCTCAACTTCTTCGACATCGTCGACTTCATCGCCGACTACCGACAAGCACACATGCCATAAACACGCATGCCAACAAGCCACACGAGCCATGAGCACTGAACCGATCTGGTTTCAGTGCTCATTGGTTTTTTACGTTGAACACGAACCTCAATCCGTTCCATCAGAACCCGGACATCCCTGCCCGTAAAGCTCAAGGAACTTGCTCACGTCAAGGAAGTTAAACGAGCCGTCGTACGCAAGGTCCGCGTCACCAATGCCCTTCGCGTATCGCTCAAGAAATGCCGACACATCAAGGAAGTTCAGCGCCCCATAGGGCTCCGCGTAATCCACCGCATTGCAAGGACTGTTCGGACCACGCGCCAAAGATGCACCGACAGTGATCTGCAGGTCCGAGTTGTTGATCGCCCCCGCTTCGTACACCAATGGACCAAACAACCCCTCCGGAGTCATCGGAGGCTCAATCGGAAGCGCTTCAACAGTCATCACACCATCCGGACTCACCGGCGCGAACCCACCCATATCCGCGATGTGATTCGAGAGCTCGTGCAATGCCGACAGCCCGTCCTGCCCCGCCGCGACCGGAACCGCAAACGACGCATCAATGCCTCCAGGACCGAGCGAATCCGTCGCGCTGATCCGCAGCAACGCATCACTCTCCGCAACGCCGTTGACCTGCAGACTCATCTTCCGCTTCGCATCAGGGAACCAGCCCTTTACTGGTTTCACAATGATGTTCGCGGTCCAGTTCGTGAACGAAAAACAGATCCGATCCACATTCCATCCGCAATCAAGGACTTCCTGATTCACGAACAAGCACACCTCACCCGTAATCCCAGGACGAGGGACATTGACCGGAGGCACAAACTTCGCGAATCCCTTAAACACCGGGATCGCTGGAGGCATCTGACCAGGTTTATCAAGCACAACGCTCTCGAATGCGTCCTTAATCATCTGCGCCTTGACATGCGGATTGCTGCTCGCGGCGCCGCGCACGCGCCCCTGCTTGACCACGCTCATCGTGTTCCCGTTGCCGTCGCACATCTTCACTTCGATCTGCCAGTTCACGATGCTCGGAACATCCGCATCACACACCTCGATCCAGATCGTTCCGATCGGAACACCACTCCCCCGATACGGCGGACAACTCATCGGTTTCTCAGGTTCATCAGCAGGATCAGGGAATCCAGGCGCATACATCGGGAACGGATCAAGCGGATCGGTCGACCCAAGCTTGAGCGCATCAACCACATCTCCTGCACCGAGCGCCAAGCGTCGATCACCCTCATGAAGCAGCGAATGCGATCCCCCAACACCAGAGAGATAGATATCCCCGCCGTGGTGGAGCGAAGTGATCGATCGTTGACGCACATCGCTCCCGATCTCACCAACACTGGTTTCATCGACCGAGAAATACACAAGCGCCCCCTCGCTCGGGACCGGATCGACAACGCCGTCACCACCATCCTCCATCCCGAAGATCCCTAGTCCATCGAGTTCATCCGCCGGGATCAATCCGATATCACTGGCGCGGAACGCACGCCGTAATGTCCCCGGCGCTCCGATGATCACACTCAGCACATCCGCGCCTGACCACGCATTACCAAGCAATGTGGGCGATCCCTGCTGCAGCGAGAAATACACACGCTGACCAGGGGTCACCATCGAATCCGTCATCCCATCGATCGACTCCGCAGGATTCGCCGCGAGCCCAAGCACCGGCTCGTTGTACGCGAGCGCATGACCGAAGCTCCCCGATTGCATCGCATACACATCCGCACCGTTAAACGGCGCCTGCGCCCAAACGGGATACGGCATCTGACCAATCCCAACAGACTCAACCGAGAACAAAAACGGATTCACCGACACACCCGAAAAGGTCGAGAACACATCCCCACGATCAAACGCATCAATGTTGTCACCGAACACCAGTCCCATCGATGCCAGGTTCGCCGTGAGCGTATTGGTCCCCCCACCCCCACTGAAGATCTCACCAATATTCGAAGACGCGTTCACCCCTGAACCCGGCGCCCCAATCGTCCCGATGTGGTGCGAAAAATCAACCTGCGCCATCGCGCCCATTGCACAACACGCCAAGAGCGAAGCCCCGGCTTGGAATCGATTCCGTTGCATACTGATACCCTCCAGACTCACGCGCCCGGACCGGGATTGATCCGAGAACAACTCGGTCTACATATACAGTACCAGAACCGCACCAACGTGCAAACAAAATGTTCCAAACAGAACGATGCATACAAACGGACTATAAACAGAAACCTACTCGTCCTCGATCGCCGGACGAATCCGCTCGCTCACATCTTTAGGTTTCCCCCCTGCCTTGAGCTCTTCGAGCAATCGCAGATACGTCTCGTAGCGCACCGCTGAAATCGCCCCCGCCTCCACCGCCGCCTCGACCGCACACCCCGGCTCATGATCGTGCGAGCAATCATTAAACTTGCAATCGTGCGTGTACTCCAGGAACTCCGGGAACATCCATCGCAGCTCGTCCGGAGAAATATCCGCAAGCCCAAAGAACCGGACCCCAGGCGTATCAATCACCCGAATCTGCTGACCATCCGCGCCATCAATAAAATGCATCGAGCTCGCCGTCGTCGTGTGCCTACCGCGCTGATCACGATCGCGCACATGACCAGTCTCCAGCCCAAGCGCCGGATCCAGCGCATTGGCAAGCGAGCTCTTCCCAACCCCAGAGTGCCCCACAAAAGCACACGTCTTCCCAGACAACAACGCCCGAAGCTCATCGATACGCGACGACGAATCATCACCCGGAACCGCCGCACACACCGCGATCGGGATCCCCGCTTCCCGATACGGCTCCAGCTTGCTCAGCTCCGACTCACGATTGGAATCATCAAGCAAGTCCACCTTATTGACCGCGATAACCGCCTCGCACCCACCCGATTCGATCGCAACCAAGTACCGATCAATCAACCGCGGATGCAACGGCGGAGAAACCACAGAAACCACCACCACGATCACATCGACATTCGCCGCGACCACCCGCTCCTGTCGAACATCGTGCGCATCGGGACGCGCCAGCTTGCTCGTCCGCTCCATCACGCTCACGACCTCGAACAACTCCTCATCGTCGTCCTTCGCGTCGAGCTTGGTAAACACCACGCGATCCCCCACCGCGATCCCCGATTGCTGCCGCGCCGCCAGCTCCGCGCTGAGTCGGCAGTGCAGCGCCTTCTCAATATCATCCTCGCTGCTCGGCAGCACCGTTGCACGCCGCCTCGTGAGCTCGATCACCAGACCTTCCTGCAGATCCGCTGCCTCCGACGACTGCTCGCGGACACGTTTCGCGTGCCCGTACTCCTTCTCCACGATCCGCAGCACCCAATCGATCAACGGATCCGCGCGACGCTTCCCCCCACCGATCCGCTCGCCGTCATAAGTCTCCCGCGCCTTAGACCGCCGCCGCTTCTGCGCCGCCGATCGCTGCTCGCGAGCGAGGTCATACACACGATCCCGATCCGCCTTGGAAAGCGACTCCAGAATCCCCTCAAGTTTGCTCCGTTGGTGCTTGTTCAATAGCGGATGGTATCCACAGAATCGAAACATTGAAGCCAATGCGACAATCTCCTCCCCCACGCTTGTGGGGGAGGTGGCACGCGCTGCGTGACGGAGGGGGTCTTCGACCAATATTCATCGACCACACAACCCCACTGTCTCACTTCGCTCAGCACCGCCCCGGAATGCCCGCGAGATGGAGATTCTCGCTCCTACAATCCGCAAACATCTGTTGGAGAACAAAATCATGACCGCCACAACCACCACCCCCTTCGCCGTCCGCACCAAAGAAACCCTCGACATGCTCGCCTCGACCGGTCAGATGAAAGTCCTTCAGACCCTCGACTCCCCCATGGACGCCCTCGTCACCATGATCGACGACGACGGCTCAAAGCACGAGCGCATCTGCATGTGCTCCAACAACTACCTCGGACTCGCCAACCACCCCGATGTCGTCAACGCCGGCATCGAAGCACTCAAGCAATACGGCGCCGGGACCGCATCCGTCCGCTTCATCTGCGGCACCTTCACCCCGCACCACACGCTCGAACAAACCATCGCTGAGTACATGGGAACCGAATCCTCCTACACCTTTGTCTCCTGCTGGAACGCGACCGAAGCACTCTTCCCGACCTGCTGCGAAGCCGGAGACATCATCATCTCCGACGCGCTCAACCACGCATGCATCATCGACTCCATGCGCCTCACCCCAGTCATCAAGAAAGGCGTCAAGAAAGCCGTCTACAAACACTCCGACATGGACTCCTGCCGAGAAGTCCTCGAGCGCGCTAAAAACGACCCCGAAGTCACCGGCCAGATCTGGCTCATCACCGACGGCGTCTTCTCCATGGAAGGCGACATCGCCAACCTCCCCGAACTCCGCAAACTCTGCGACGAGTACGGCGCGTACCTCTGCGTAGACGACTCCCACGGCCACGGCGTCATGGGCAAAACCGGACGAGGCACCCACGAACACTACAACATGATCGACGAGAACGGCAAGTCCCAAATCGACGTCTTCACCGGCACGCTCGGCAAAGCACTCGGAGGAGGAGCCGGAGGTTTCATCGCAGGATCCAAAGACCTCATCGACCTCATCATCCAGCGCGGACGACCAACACTCTTCAGCAACGCCCTCCCAGTCACCGTCGCCGCCAGCGCCAACACCGCGATCCGTACGCTCATGAACGAGCCCCAACGCGTCGAGCATCTGCGAGAAGTCACGCAATACTGCCGCGAGCAGATCAAAGCAAAAACAAAGTTCGAGGTCCTCGAATCCCCCACCGCGATCTGCCCCATCATCGTGGGCGAAACCGCCACCGCGATCGCAATGTCCAAAAAACTCCTCGACCACGGCATCTTCGTCATTGGCTTCGGCTACCCCGTCGTCCCCGAAGGCGAAGCAAGACTCCGAATCCAAATGTCCGCCGCACACACAAAGGAGCATGTGGACCAACTCGTCGAGGCTTTGAATCAGCTTTGAGTGCACGGAAACCGGCACAGTCAATTGCAGTAGTGTGCATCACAGCGAACGCACTTGTGTGGCTGCCCGGTACCTATTTATCATTCCTAGCTTGGTTCACCAAATTCAGCGGCAACTCATCAGTTGAAACAACCGCTGCACGCATATCTGGTATCACACCAGTACTCGGATTGACTCTGTCCATAGCCGTGCTTGTATCTGCAAGATATGCAAAAGAAAACTCAAAATTGATAGATCTAAAGCTTCAACTTCTCTTGAGCGCGGCATGCACCACTCCATTGTTGGTATACACCGCTCTTAAACTGGTTTAGTTGAATAGCCGAGTGGCGTGGAGGTGTCGTCTTCGACTCCTCCACGATCATGAAGCAACCGATCACCCACCGTACTCTAATATGTAATCAATGCCACGCTGCTTCAACTGCAACTACCCAAGAGACGAATGGCTCAGCCCAGAGCCCTGTCCCGAATGTGGCGTGATTCCGCGTCAACACATCCGCCCATTCTGGACAAGCCGACAACGCGTGCTTGCGATCCTGTGTATCTCCGTGTTCATCACAGGAAACACACTCTTCGGAATCTCGCTCCGCAACCCATACATCTACGACGGCATCGCGGACGTTCTCGCAACCCAACCCGACACCATCTTCCTTGCCACACTGTTCTCCATCTTCATCGCCCCCTCGCTCCTGATCTATCTCATCCTCGAAGGCTTTAATCGCGGACTCTCCAAGAAATACTCCGTGATTCTCTCGCTTATATCACTCATCCCAGTCTTTGTTTGCAGCATGTTTGTACATTTGTCATTTGCTGCGATCATGAATCTGTTAATGCACGAATAAGCTGTTCTGAAATCCACACCTTCCTTTTCTGACAATCAATTTCTCTACTTCGTTGGCATTTCCCAAAATCCAGACGACACTCTTAGATGCGGATCGATCCAATCTCGTGAAGTCCCCCATTGCGTTTCTAAAGGGCATAACCCACGCACAGGAACACTCCTGATGTGGGCGTGTATGTGTGGGTTATCAACTCGCCTCTCACTACGGAGATTCGCTATGAACCCGGTACGCATTTCAACCATCGCCGCATTTACAATCACGGCGTTCACCACAACAACACTCGCACAATCACTCTCGCTCGGATTCGGTGACGGCATCGAATACACCTCCACGCACCTCTTCGACGACGCGAGCAACAGCTATCAGATCATGAGCCCCCCCGGCGGATTCAGCTTCGACCCAAGCGCCGGCGCATGGGAAAAGATCCTGCTCGCGCCAAGCAACGGCTTCATCCCAGATCAGATCTACTGCGTCGAAGAATGGGTCACCTTCAACCCCGATCCGACAGGACTCCCAAGCCCCGCGCTAGAAGATTGGCACGAAACAATCTACCCAGGAGCCGACGGCCAAATCTGGGACATCTGGAACACCGATCTCGGAGAACCCACAATCACCCTGGATCCCGGAGGACCACCCCTCTCTGGACTCCAATGGATGATCAATATGGACGGCACCGAACTCTGGTTCGACTTCGATCCGATCGACATCGGACCAAACGGCGTCACCCTCCACATCCAGAAGTACTTCCGCTACACCGGCGCTACTGTCGGATTCGACCCCGTCACCATCGTGCAGTACCCAACACCAACCCCGAGCTCGCTCGCGCTGCTCGGACTCGCCGGCATCGTCGCAACCAAACGACGTCGATAACCCCCCGATTGTGTAAACCCCAGAACCCCGCGGAAGCGGGGTTCTTTTCATTTACCCAAGCTCATCATCCGCAACCGCATACTGCGGATCTTCAAGCACATTGACCTCGACCATATCCCCCGCCTTGTGCAGCAAGAGTCGGCAGTCCTCACTCAGATGCCGAAGGTGAAGCGTCTTGCCCGCCTTGCGATATTTTTCCGCGAGCGCATCAATCGCCTCGATCGCCGAGTGATCCACCACGCGTGAGTTCAGGAACTCGATCACCACATCATCGGGATCGTTCGCCGGATCAAAGAAGTCGCGGAACTCATGGATGCACCCAAAGAACAACGGCCCATTGAGCTCATACGTCCGCGACCCATCCTCGTCATCACGCACAACAACATGGATATGCCGCGCATGCTCCCACGCGAAGATCAGCGCCGAAACGATCACGCCGACCACCACCGCGATCGCCAGGTCCGTCATCACCGTCACCCCCGAAACCAGGATCAACACAAACGCATCCTTCGGAGGCGTCTTCTTGAGAATCCGGAAGCTCGACCACTCAAAGGTCGCAATCACCACCATAAACATCACCCCCACCAGCGCCGCCATCGGGATCTTCTCGATGAGCGATGATCCGAACAGGATAAAGCACAGCAGGAAGATCGCCGCGCTGATCCCCGACAAGCGTCCGCGACCTCCGGAGTTGATATTGATCATGCTCTGACCGATCATCGCGCAGCCGCCCATCCCGCCGAACAAGCCGCAGACTGAGTTTGCAATTCCCTGACCGACACACTCGCGATTCCCGCGTCCGCGTGTGTCCGTCATCTCATCAATCAGCGTCATCGTCAGCAACGATTCAATCAACCCGATCGCCGCAAGAATAAACCCATACGGCAGGATAATCCGGAGCGTCTCAAAGCTCATCGGAACCGTCAAAGGCTGAAACGCCGGGAACCCGCCCTTGATCGACGCGATGTCCCCCACCGTCTTCGTATCAATATTCAGACCGATCACCAGCACCGACACGACCAGAATCCCCGCAAGCGCCGAGGGGAACGCCTTGGTCAGCTTCGGAAGAAAGAACATGATCCCCATCGTCAGCGCGATAAACCCACAGAACACCAGCATCGGAGTCCCGCTCATCCACTGCGACTGACCATCCTCACCTGTGACCTTGAACTGCGACAACTGCGCCAGGAAAATCACAATCGCCAGCCCATTCACAAACCCAAGCATCACCGGATGAGGCACAATGCGGATGAACTTCCCGAGCCGAAGCACGCCCACCCCGATCTGAATCAACCCCGTCAGCACGACCGCCGCAAACAAATACTCAACCCCGTGCTCGGCGACCAGGTGAACCATGACCACCGCCATCGCGCCCGTCGCGCCGGAGATCATCCCAGGACGCCCCCCAAAGATCGACGCGAGCAAACCCACCATAAACGCCGCGTACAAACCAACCAGCGGATTCACATTCGCGATAATCGCAAACGCGACCGCCTCGGGAACCAGCGCCAGCGCCACCGTCAATCCCGACAACACCTCGGTCTTGATCCCAGCGCCGAGGAATCCTTTGGAAGAAAAGCGTCCCAACCCCGCAGGGGTGGCGATCTTTGATTCTGTTGTCGTCATTGGATTGATCCTGCTAAGTCAGAAGCCGCAGCGGATCAGCGATATTCACCAGCACCCACGCGACAAAGAAGACGGATCGTAGACCACCAAGACCCACCGCCCATCATCACAGCCGGCCGATTATCCCTCTGAATACACCGGAACCGCAAACCTGTGCACAAAGTCCACCCCCCTCGCCTCGCCGCGCACCTCAAGGTCCCAGAACCTCGCCGGACGATCCGACACATTCGTATCCTCCCCATCCTCCGGAATCAGAAACGCGATCGGGATCTGCCCCTCCGTCCCGATTCCCCCAAGCTGAGCACGCACATCATCGATCACCCACGAATCATGCACCTTCCCTCGGCACACAATCCGCGACTTGCTCTCCCGATCCGACACCCGCTCGAATGACTCGACCACATACCGAAGCGTGATCGAAATCCGATCAAGCATCCGGAACCCTCGCGGACACATCACCGTCCCCGTCACCATCTCACCAGGACGCACCGGCATCGACTCATACACCATGCGAGGCGACCCGTACCGAATCCCGCGCAGCACCATCTTCGCAATCCAGATCACCACCACCAGCTGTACCAGATACATCACCCCGGTCATCGTCCACAGAAAGTACCGAACCCCCGACGCCGGAGCCGTCATCGAAACCCACGTCGATATCCCTGTAAAGCACCCCACCATCAGCAACCCCATCACATGCATCCCCCACCGCCCCGAGTCTCGACTCTTCATGCCAGGCAGCGAATCCGAGTTCGCCCACACATAATCTGCACGCCAGTCCTCACCTGAATGCAGCAGCGCATCTCGTTTCCCCCGATTCCGCTGAATCAGTTCCATCACCCCGTATCCAATCATCAGAGCACCACCCGCAAGGAACACCACCGCCGCCGCCCAGAGAACCCAATCCGGAGCGTTCTTCGTTCCACCGACATATCCAGACGCGATCAACCCCACCCAACAACCAGCAGCAAACATAACCGCCCCGAAAACAATCGAAGCGTGCCAAGGCATTCCAATCATACTGATCGGCGTGTAGTTCGGGAGCACCCCCTCGCTCCCGACCTCATCCGACGCTCGGCTCATTCCAACACGAACTCTCATGCAACGAGTTTATCGCCTCGGATTGCGTGCCGTCCCCTTCGCGTGCGGATTGCCCACGACATTGGGCCCCTTGATCTCCGCAGGTTTGACATACGCCGGTGTCGCACCACCATCGGTTCGCCCGTCATGCTCAGCATGCGGACGATCATCAGTCGACCCCCGACTTCCCTGCCCCGAACCCTGACCCTGCGAAAACCCAGGGTCACCCGGTAACTCCCCCTCGTACGTCGGATCCGCCATATCAACGCGTGCAAAGAGCAGCCGACCCGCCGCCGTCTGCATCGAGCTGGTAATCACCAGGTCACGAGACTCGCCGATATACGGCTGCCCGTCCTCCGCGACCACCATCGTCCCGTCCTCAAGATACCCGACCGCCTGACCCTGCTGCTCGCCCGGCTTGATCAGATCAACACGGATCAGCTTCCCAGGAATCACCGTAGGCTTCAGCGCATTGCTCAGGTCATGAATATCAAGCACCGGGATCTTCTGGATCGAAGCCACGCGCGCCAGACCAGTATCAAGCGTCACCAGCATCCCCTTGAGCGCCTCAGCAAGCTCAACAAGCGCCAGATCAACCGCCTTCTTCTGCACGCGCGTATTGTCGATCACCACATCAACCGATCCCATCCGCTGCAGCTTGCTGACCATATCCAAGCCACGCCGCCCCTTGCTCCGCTTCATCCGATCGCGCGAGTCCGCCATCGTCTGCAGCTCCTCGAGCACAAACTCGGGAATCACGACCGCTTGCTGAATCAACCCTGTCGCCGCGATATCAACGATCCGCGCATCAATCAGCACAGAAGTATCAAGCAGCAACGGACGAGGACCGCGGATCTGCTTCGCAAACTCAACATACGGAATCACCAATCGGAACTCGTCCTGCGTCTGCAAAACAGTCGTGATCCCGAGGAACGACAACGACACTCCGAGTAGCACCTTGATCGCCGACACGATCGCGCTGGACTGCAGGTCCCACGTCTGCATGACCAGATCGATCATCATCGACAGCACCCACGTCGTGATCAATCCCGCCATCAGTCCAAAGACCACCCCCGTGATCGTCGCGATCTTCTTGCGAGGCGTCAGCATATCGACCGCCAGGAACACTCCCGACAAGATCAGCGCCATCAGCACCGGGATCCACCAGCGCTTGGCAAACCCAAGCTCGAAATCACCATCCGCTTGATTGATGCTCAGCACATACAGCATCATCACGATCAGCATCAGACCGACAAACGCGATCCGCACGAATCGAACAAGCATCAGGGAATCACGATCCTCGGTTAACTTCATCGCCTTTTCACCTCTTCACCGTAGAGCGGTCACACCCGCCGACTGTCGTAGTCAGATTCTGTAGTCCGCATGTCGAGACCCACACGGTAGAATAGTCCCGCCCCACTGTATCAACTCCACCCTTCAATTGCACGACTTTCCTACCTACAACTCCTCAATAAATCACCTATTCATAATCCAAACCGATCAGTACGGTATCATCACCCATGAAAAGATCTGTCGTCATCACAGGCCTAGGACCACTCTGCTCCGTCGCCGACTCCACCGACACCTTCTGGGACGCCCTCGTCCAAGGCACCACCTCCATCACCCCCATCGATTCCTTCGATGCCTCAGGGTTCTCCTGCCCATACGCCGGTCAAGTCCAAACCAAAGTCCGCGATTGGGTCCCTAAGACCTACCGCAAAGCCACCAAAGTCATGGCGCGCGACACCGAACTCGCCGTCATTGCCGCCAAAATCGCCGCTGACGACGCAGCACTCCTGACCAGCGGCTCATCCGACGAACAAATCGACTCAAACAACGGATTTCAAATCAACCCAGATCGAACCGGATGCCAGATCGGTGCCGGACTCATCGCCGCCGATACCGCCGAGATGTCCCGCGCCGTCGTCACCGCGACCGATAACACCGGCACCTTCAACACCACCAACTGGGGAACCGAAGACGGCGCCGATTCCGGGATGAACAACCTCCCCCCACTCTGGCTCCTCAAATACCTCCCCAACATGCTCGCGTGCCACGTCACCATCATCCACGGGCTCAAGGGACCATCCAACACCATCATGGGCGCCGAAGCCGGCGCCCTGCTCTCGATCATCGAATCGACGCGCGTCATCCAGCGCGACTCCGCCGACCTCTGCCTCACCGGCGGCGCCGAGTCCCGACTCAACCCCCTCGGACTCCTCCGCTGGGACTACGCGGACCGACTCGCGAACCTCAAAGACCAGAGCGACCAAGACCCCGACCAATCAATCAGACCATTCGATCCAACCTCCGCCGGCTCCATCATGGGAGAAGGCGGAGGCATGCTCGTCGTCGAAGAAGAATCCCACGCCAAGTCCCGCGACGCCCGCGCCTACGCACGGATCACTGGATTCGGATCCGCCCAATCCCTCACCCCACCGCTCCCGATCTTCAACGAAGAACCACCAACAACCGACGAAGCGATGAGCCGAGTGATCACCACCGCGCTCACACAAGCCGGGATTCAGCCGTCGGATATTGACTGCGTGCTCCCACTAGGAATCGGACAACCAAACCTCGACACGCGTGAAGCAAGCGCGCTGCGTGATTCACTTGGTGAGCACGCACAAACCGTGCCGATACTCACTCTCTGCAACCGCATCGGAAACACACTTTCCGCACACGCCGGACTCATGACCGCCGCCGGCGCGTTGATGCTCCACCACCAACAACTCCCAGCAAACACAACAACACTCAACGATTCTGGGTTTTTTTGCCTAGCTAAGAAAGCAAACCTTCATCATGTTTTAATCTGCACAAGTTCTCTCGCCGGACAGTGTGCCGCACTTGTCCTGACTAAGATGTGAACCAATGATCTCTGAATCAACTTTGAACTGAGCGCCAACAGATTCAGCATACGGCGCATGAACTAGGCCGAACTAATTTTCTTATTCCTTGGAAGGGACATTCATTATTATGGCACATCAGAACACACAGGAACGTCGTCGCGGACGCTCGACTCCGCTCTCGGATCTCGACCCCGCACTCACGGAATCATCGCGCCGCCTCATCGGCTGCGCGATCGAAGTCCACAAAGAACTCGGGCCGGGGTACCCGCTCGAAGTCTACAAAAAAGCACTCATCAAAGAACTCACCATCGAAGAGGTCGCCCACACCGTCGATCATAAGGTCGATGTCGAGTTCGACGAAGAAGTCGTCGGCACCGTCGGCGCGGACTTCTTCATCGAGGACCGCTTCTTCCTCAACATCAAAGCCGAATACCACGACGTCACCGGATCAGACAGAAACGCACTCCGCGCCACCCTCCGCGCCGCGGACCTCGAGCTCGGTCTCATCATCAACTTCGGACAACGCCGACTCAAAGACGGCCTCGTCCGCGTCCTCAACCCGGACGCCCTCCGCTCCGATGACGACGAGGATGATGACGACGATTACGACGACGAAGAATAATCCAACCCCCATAAACCACACCAAGAGCGGGCCCACGCCCGCTTTTTTTATTTCACCTATCACCCAATCACCGACCTAAACTCATCCCATGGGAAACACCACCAAAAACCTCCCCGACGACCAGCGCGTCGTCGTCACCGGCGCCGGCTGGGTCACACCCCTCGGCTCCCACATCAACACCGTCTGGAGCCGCCTCCTCAACGCCGAGAGTGCCGTCGCTCCAATCACACACTTCGACGCCTCCACCTTCGCGACCAACTTCGCCGCCGAAGTCAAAGACTTCAACCTCTCCGACTACTTCCAAGACGACAAAGGCACACACTCCTCCGCCGGACGCTCGACTCAGTTCGCCCTCGCCGCGTGCCAGAACGCGTTCCGCAGCGCCAACCTCCTCGATGCCAACATCGACCCCACCCGCATCGGTGTCTACCTCGGCGCGGGAGAAGGCGTCCTCGACTACGAGCCATACATGGCCGCCAACGTCGCCGCGTGGGACCACGACACGCGCGCCTTCAACCCCAAGACCTGGGCCGACGTCGCCTACCAAGGGATGACCCCAGCGCCCGAACTCGAACAAGAGCCCCAGCTCACCGCGCTCCACCTCGCCAAACGCTTCAACGCCCAAGGCCCAAACCTCAACTGCATGACCGCGTGCGCCGCATCGACCCAAGCGATCGGTGAAGCCGCCGAACTCATCAGACAAGGCGACGCCGACATCATGATCGCCGGCGGAGCACACTCCATGATCCACACACTCGGGATCACAGGATTCATCCGCCTCACCGCGATGTCCACACGCCGCGACGACCCCACCACCGCTTCGCGCCCCTTCGATGTTTCCCGCAACGGATTCGTCATGGGAGAAGGCGCGGGAATCGTCATCCTCGAATCCCTCAGCTCAGCAAAGGCACGCGGCGCCAACATCCTCGCGGAAGTCTCCGGATTCGGATCCACCGCCGACGCGTACCGCATCACCGACATCCACCCCGACGGACAAGGCGGCGCGGGAGCGATGCAAATGGCGCTCGATCAAGCAGGGATCAATCCGGCTGATTTGGACGACAACGGACGACCCCTCGTCCACTGGATCAACGCCCACGGCACATCCACCCAAGAAAACGACAAAACCGAATCCAACGCCGTCCGCTCAGTCTTCAAAGACAACGCGATGAACGTCCCATTCTCATCCGTCAAATCCATGCTCGGACACCTCATCCAAGCCGCCGGCGCTGTCGAGTTCATCACTTGTTTGAAGGCCATCGAGACCGGAGTCATCCCCCCCACCGCGAACCTCCAAGAAGTCGACCCCGTCTGCGGCCTCGACCACATCCCAGGTGAAGCACGCGACTGCAACCCAATCGGAGGCGTCACCACCACCCTCTCCAACTCCTTCGGATTCGGAGGCCAGAACGACTGCGTCTGCCTCACCAAATACACCGGATAACCGACAATTCCAGCCACACCCCCTTCCACGCCGATAGCTAGGGTGTATGTCCAAAGTCGGCGCCATCCAGACCACCATCACCTCCCTCGCGATCCTCGCCGCCGTTGGCGCAGTGGGATTCGTTGGGATGAAGGTCGCCAAAGCCGAAGCGACCACAGCCGTCTACAAAGACCGCCTCGTCGATCTCTCGAGCGAGTACGAGACCCTCCGCACCCACTACAACACCGCCGTGCGCCAGACCGCGATCACCGAGCTCGTCGTCAAAGACCGCAAGATCACCGTCCAGATCCGCACGATCGAAGGCGAGCAAGAAACCATCCAAACCCCCTGCAACGCGGACAAAGAAATCTACGTCGACTTCGCGCTCATCGCCGGACGCCTCTGGATCCGCCGCGTCTTCGATGCCGACACCCCGCCATCACAAGCGACCGTCATCAATCCCAAGCTCGCCAACGTCGATT
The DNA here is from genome assembly GCA_965250055.1 of Phycisphaerales bacterium. Classification (GTDB taxonomy): domain Bacteria; phylum Planctomycetota; class Phycisphaerae; order Phycisphaerales; family UBA1924; genus UBA1924. The sequence goes on from OZ252285.1 coordinate 2,207,207, forward strand.
GGGATTCTGAGGGCGCGCTCGTCGGACAAGCCGTGTATAGACAGCTCGACGAGGGACGCTGGATCGTCAACGCCGCCGGAGACGGCGCGCTGGCGCTGACCAAAGTCCCCGACGACCAGATCATCAATCTCTCGCCGCCACCGACAGTAAAGGCCTACGAAGAAATCCAGTCCGAGGTCGATGAACGAATCGATAAAGTCACCTGGCGCGATGTGTTCGCTTCAGTTTTCACTGATTAACAACTACCCGCCTCCCCCGTCCTGACGGGGGAGGTGTCGCCGTCTTCGGCGACGGAGGGGGTCTTCCGTTTCATCCCCCTTGAGATTCGAACTTCTTACTTCTTCCAGACACACCAATAATGCACCGCCGCCGCGTGCCAGACGATGTGGCGCAGCATCACCCCGATCATCTCATCAAAGAACATCTCTTCGCCGTGCGTCACGCGCCCGCAGCGCTCCGGATGCTCGATGCACCACGCGCTGAACCTTTCAACATCCTCGCGGATCATCCGCCCCGCCCCCGCAACACTCCGCACGATCGCAGGCCAATCGTCCACTTCCTTCCCCCACTCCCCCATCGCCGCTTTCGCATGAATCCGGAACACCTCCGCGATGTGCATCAGGTGCCACGCCCCGCTCCCCTCCTCATCGACATCACCGATCTCCATCCACGCGTGCTTGTCCAGCGCCATCCGCAGCGACTCCCAAGGCTCCCGAACAGTCGCAAGCAACTGCCCAACCAACGCCTCGACCCGCACCGCATGCTCGTTCATCTCGCCCATATCGCTCACCGATTCTTTGCTCTGCCAATCAAGGCGCCAGCGCGCCGTAGCCCTCGCTGAACACCTCAACCGGATCACCAACACCAAGCGGAAGACCCGTCGCGTTCCAGATCACGATCATAACCATCCACACCAGCGTAAACGCAATCGTATACGGCAGCATCATCGCGATCAGTGTCCCGATCCCCGCCTTGGGCGCGTACTTCTGCACATACATCAGGATAATCACCATGTACGGATTCAAAGGCGTGATGATGTTCGTCGTCGAATCCCCGATCCGATACGCCGTCTGTGTCATCTCGGGACGGATCCCGATCAGCATAAACATCGGGACAAAGATCGGCGCAAACAACGCGTACTTCGCGCTCATCGATCCAACAAACAAGTTGAACACCATCGTCACCACAATGAACGCGATCAGCAGTGCCCCCGCCCCAAACTGCTGATTGAACAACCACTCACCACCTGAGAACGCGAGCATCCGTCCCAGACCAGACTCATCGAACGCCGCGACGAACTGACCCGCAAAGAACGCGAGCACAATGATCGGCGCCATCCCCGCCATCGACTCCACCATCGTCTTCGCCGCGTCCTTGGTCGATTTGATGTTCCCCACAACCGCGCCGTACACACACGCCGGCAAGATCGTCAGCACAAACATCAAAGGCACAATCACCGCCACCCACCTCGGGAACGGCCCATCCGTCCCATACAAAGGCGACCCCTTCCAAAACACCAGCATCGCCGTGAACGCAAGCCCGATCGCGAAGGTCAACCCCGCCCAAAGGAGCCCCTTGAACTCATCCGGCTTCAGCTTCCCGTGACCCCCAAGCGTCGAAGCATGCTCCGGATCAGGACCCCCATCCTCAGGAGACTTCGCGGCGAGTCGCTTCTCAACAAACACCGCCGTCGTCGCCCAACCCACAAAGGTCAGCACGATCGTCGAAACCGCCATGAAATACCACGCCGCCGTCGCCGCGACCGCGCGATCCGCATCGATCGTCTGCGCCGCCCCCTGCGACAGGTTGCTCATCAACGGCTCAAGACTCGTGATCAACAGATTCGCATTAAACCCAGCCGCGACCCCAGCAAACACCGCCGCGATCCCAGCCAGCGGCGAGCGTCCCACCGCGAGATACGCCAGCGCCGCCAGCGGCGGAAGCACCACATACCCCGCGTCCGAACCAAGCGAACTCATAATCCCCAAGAAAATCATCGCCGGAGTCAGCAACATCCCAGGCACGCGCGACAAAGCCGCACGCAACAGCGCCGAAATCAACCCAACCCGCTCCATCGGACCAATCCCAAGCATCCCAAGCAGCACCACCCCCAGCGGCGCAAACCCAAGGAAGTTCGCTTCCATGCTCGCGAGCAACCAGTAGATCCCCTCGCTCGTCAAAAGCGATCGCGCGAACATCACGCGCCCATTGGATACCAGCTCCGGAGGAGTCTCAGGATCATCGTCCGTATCGACAGGAACCTTCTCAAACACCGCCCACCCGTGCTCCGCGACATTCATCGGAGAGCCATCCTCACCAAGCACCGTCTCCCCCGTCGCATCGATCACCAGCCGAGCGCTCAGATTCGCCGGATCGTCGTTGTCCACGACGATACTCGCCGCCTCAAAGACCTCGCCGTCCTCCCCCTCGCTCACGCGCCCAATCACCCCCACGCGTTCGTCCACCCCGCCGTTCGCCACATCAACATGCCAGCGGACCTCGAACCCATCGGGAAGCGACGGAGCCGCGAGATGACTCGCCAGCAGCACCAGCACCAGCCCGATCAAGAACAGGAAAGCAGGATCGGGGAGCTTGTTGCCCAGCCACTCAACGCCGTTGAGCGCCTTGCCGAGGATGCCCACCTTCGTGGTGCCAGATGACTGTGGATCAGACGGATTCGATACAGATTCTTGTGACATTCAGCCAGTGTCCCCGATCTGACAATGATCCGCAACCCCGATCCAAACTCCATTACCTCCCCTACACTTCCGCTCAACCCAAAGGGAACAGGAAATGACCGCAAACGCCGAGCAAACCGAATCTTCCGTCAAGTCCATGGACGACATCATGGCCCTCTGCAAACGCCGAGGGTTCATCTACCAAGCCTCCGAAATCTACGGCGGAGTCAACGGCTTCTGGGACTACGGCCCCCTCGGCGCCCAGCTCAAGAAAAACCTCCGCGACGCGTGGTGGACCGATGTCGTCATGCTCGGATGCAACGGACAAATCGGACCCGACGGCAAACCCGTCGAGATCGTCCCCTTAGATAGCTCCGTCATCCAGAACCCAAAGGTCTGGGAAGCATCAGGACATGTAGGCGGATTCAACGACCCGATGGTCGATGATAAGGAAACGAAAGAGCGATTCCGGGCAGATCACTTGTTCGGAATTTATCTCTCGATCAAAATCGGAAGTGAAGGTGAAGGACAAGCTCTTGATGAAGCAGGACGAATGTCAGCTCACCCTGAACTAGACACCATGCCAGAAAGAACCATTGTTGCCTCGTCGGCTTCAGAAGCTTGTGATCTGTTCCAAGACAAGAAAACAATGAAGAAACTCGGCATCCGCGAGTTGTTCATTGATGGTCATGTAATGGGTACCGATGAACCCCACGGGGAAATTGACTTTGGCAATGGTCGAAGACGCTTCGTCATTCATGATGTTCCTGTAAAATCAATTGAGCGAAATTACGACAAAATGCCTTCTCCATTCTCAGGGAAGGCAGGAAATCTAACTCCTCCCCGCGCCTTCAACCTCATGTTCAAAACCGTCCTCGGCGCGACCGGGAACATGGAAGACAACGCCGCCTACCTCCGCCCCGAAACCGCGCAAGGCATCTTCGTCAACTTCAAAAACGTCGTCGACACCACCCGAGTCTCCCTCCCCTTCGGGATCGCACAAACAGGCAAAGCGTTCCGCAACGAGGTCACCCCAAGAAACTTTACCTTCCGCAGCCGCGAGTTCGAGCAGATGGAGATCGAGTTCTTCTGTCATCCCGATGACAGCAAAGCGTGGTATACCTTCTGGCGCGACTGGCGCATGCAGTGGTGGCAAGAACTCGGACTCGAAGGAGACAACCTCATCCTCCGCGAGCACGACCAAGACGAACTCGCCCACTACGCCAAAGAAGGCGCGGGAACCTCAGACATCGAGTACCGCTTCCCCTTCACCGCGCCAGGATTCGGAGAACTCGAAGGCATCGCCGACCGAACCAACTTCGACCTCGCCCAGCACGCCGAGCACTCCAAAACCAAACTCGAATACTTCGACAATACACGAGGAGAGCTCGCAAAGAACGGCCAACCCAAGGGAGAACGCTACCTCCCCCACGTCATCGAACCCTCCGCAGGTCTCGACCGCGGAGTCCTCGCGATCCTCTGCGAAGCGTACACCCCAGACCCCGATCGCGCTTCTGGTGTCTACATGAAGTTCCACCCAAGACTCGCGCCCATCAAAGCCGCCGTCTTCCCGCTCGTCAAAAAAGACGGCATGCCCGAAATCGCCCAGCCGCTCTACAACGAGCTCCGCAAACGCTTCGGACACCTCGGAACCATCGAGTACGACGAGAAACAATCCATCGGGAAGCGCTACGCACGCATGGACGAAGCCGGATGCCCATTCTGCTTCACCATCGACAGCGACACACTCGAGGACAACACCGTCACCGTCCGCCACCGCGACACGCTCGACCAGGAACGCGTCGCGATCGACAAGGTCGGAGACTACCTCGCCGAAAAACTCGGGCTCTGATCGGATCTTTCAATCAAACCATTCGTTCCGCTCGCCGCCCAATCGCGGCGAGCGTCTTTATAGAATTGCCATTTCTTGACCAAATTCACGGATTGATCCGAAACTTCCACACCCCGTTCCCCATAAAACAAGCCGCACAGTTCACCTCCCAACTCACTCGCAGGGGTCATTTCTATGGGTTTCGGAAAGATCATTGGTTTCACCGTCGTCGGCATCGGCATCCTCGGAGCCGTCGGCTTCATGGTCGTCAAATCCCCGATCGGACAGCAGTTCACCGGACAAGGCAACAGCATGGAGCCCATCGGGACCCCAGTCCGGATGGAACCCGTCACCCTCGGAGACCTCCAACGCACCGTCTCCGCGCCAGGATCCATCGAACCACGCACCCTCGTCAAAATCTCCTCCCAGGTCTCCGCCAAAGTCCTCGCGCTCCCATTCCGAGAAGGTGACCTTGTCCAAGAAGGTGACGTCGTCGTCCGCCTCGATCCCCAGAACCTCAACGCCGCCCTCGACAGCGCCAAAGCGGGACTCAAACAACAAGAAGCATCACTCCTGGGATCCGAGGCATCCCTCATCAACGCCCGACTCCAATACGAGCGACTCCAATCACTCCACGAAACCGGAGACGCAACCAAAGCCGAGCTCGACGGCGCCGAGGCGCAGTACCTCAACGCGCAGTCCAACAAAGCCGTGATCGAGGCCTCCATCGAACAAGCGAACGCACGCATCGAGCAAGCCGAGAAAGACCTCGAAAACACCAGCATCACCTCCCCCATCACCGGACTCGTGATCTCCCTCTCTACAGAAGTTGGCGAAACCGTCATCGTCGGCACCACCAACAACCCCGGCTCCGTCATCATGGAAATCGCCGACCTCTCCGAGATGCTCCTCAAAGCCGCTGTGGACGAAGCCAACATCGCCCCCGTCGAGATCGGACAAGACACCACCATCTACATCAACGCCTACTCCGATCGCACCTACACCGGGACCGTCTCCAACATCGCCCGCAAACGCCAGGTCGCTTCCGACGGCACAGGCACATTCGAGGTCGAAATCCCCATCGACCTCGCAGAAGGCGAAACCCTCTACACCGGACTCACCGCATCGACCGACATCGCCGTCGAACACTTCTACGACACCATCCTCGTCCCATCCCAAGCCGTCCTCGATCGGCGCATCGAAGACCTCCCCCAAGAAGTCGTCGAAGGCAACGAGCAGATCGACACCAACAAAACCTTCGCCCGCGTCGTCTACAAAGTCGTGGACGGCAAAGCGATCGCGACACCCGTCATCGTCGGCGCCTCAGACCTCACCAGCACCGTCATCCTCGAAGGACTCGAACCAGACGACCAGATCATCGTCGGCCCCTACCGCGTCCTCGTCACGCTCCGCCACGACATGAACGTCCGCGACATGAACGCCGAGACGGAAGAAGTAGACTCTGAAAGCACAGACGCAGACGACAGCGCCGAAGAAACCGAATCCAATGACGACCAATCCGATGAAAGCGAATCCAACGAGACCGAGGATTCAGACAATCAAGAAGTCGCCGAGGGTGAGGATGATTCGTGAGCAAACCCAAGGACACCAACCCAAAACGACCGGTCATCCAGATCCGACGACTCAAAAAGTACTACAAAGTCGGTGAAGAAGTCGTCCGCGCCCTCGACGGCGTAGACCTCGACATCCACAACAACGAGTTCGTCGCCATCATGGGCGCCTCCGGATCAGGCAAATCCACCCTCATGAACATCCTCGGATGTCTCGACAAAGCCACCAACGGCGCGTACGTCCTCAACAACAAACCAACACACAAGCTCGGCATGTCCGCACTCGCGCGCGTCCGCAACGAAGAGATCGGATTCATCTTCCAAACCTTCGAGCTCCTCAACCGAGCATCCGCGCTCCGCAACGTCATGCTCCCAATGCTCTACTCATCCAAGCACATCTTCAGCGCCCGCAAGCGTGCCAAAAAATCACTCGGACTCGTCTCGCTCACCGACCGCATGACCCACCGCCCCAACCAGCTCTCAGGCGGTCAGCGCCAGCGCGTCGCCATCGCCCGCGCCCTGGTCAACGAGCCCTCGATCCTCCTCGCCGACGAACCCACCGGGAACCTCGACTCCAAAACCACCGTCGAGATCATCCAGCTCTTCAAAGAGCTCCACCAATCCGGACAAACCATCATCGTCGTCACCCACGAGGAAGACGTCGCCGGACACGCCGACCGCATCGTCCGCCTCCGCGACGGACGCATCATCTCCGACCACCCGACAGAGTCCGACCCCATCCACCAAGACTGGGTCGACCGCATGGCCTCAGGACGCGGATCACTCGCCGAGGTCACCCAAGCCGAGCACGAACTCAATCACCTCGCCGACCAAAGACGCGAGCAAGCACTCATCGAAGAAGCCAAATCCAAACCACGCAAACGACTCTTCAAATCAAACAAACCCAGCGAGATCACGAGCGAGTTCGAAAGCGAGGCCAAGTCATGACCATCATCCTCTCGCCCATCGCCCTCATCGTCCGCTTCCTCTGGCAAACAGTCTTCCTCGCACTCGCACAAGTCTGGGCAAACAAAACACGCTCCATGCTCACCGCGCTGGGAATCATCATCGGAGTCTGGGCCGTCATCTCCGTCATGTCCGGACTCAACGGCATGCGCGGATTCGTTCTCGCAGAGTTCGAAAAATTCGGCGCCCGAAAAATGTGGGTCTGGGGAGAAGTCCCAGACAACAAACGAGCCGTCATGTCCTGGAGCGACGTCAAACTCTCCGTCTACGAAGCCAACCTCCTGCTCGACAAAGCACCCTCCGTCGAAGAACTCACACCAATCTGCAGCAACTCCTGGCCCGTCACCGCTGAACTCAAACGACTCCCCTCCGTCCGCGTCTCCGGGATCTGGCCCGAATGGCACACCATCGAAGACCGCCAGGTCCTCTACGGCCGCCCATTCTCACGCATCGATGACGACGAACGAAGACAAGTCTGCCTCATCAACGACCAAGGCATCGAAGAACTCGGACTCGATATCGACCCCACCGGAGACTACATCCTCCTCGCCGGACGACGCTTCCTCATCGTCGGCGTCGTCGAAACCAAAGACGCCGGAGGATTCGGAGGAGGACAAGCACGCACCGAACTCTTCATCCCCTTCTCCACCCACAAAATGATGAACCCCTACACCTGGACCAACTTCATGGTCCAGATGACCTCCCCCGACGCATCAGAAGACGCGCAAGCCGAGATCCGCTTCATCCTCCGCAACCACCGCGACCTCCAACCAGAAGACGAGGACACCTTCGGGATGTTCGTCCTCCAAGACGAGATCCAGCAGTTCAACGCCGTCGCCGGAGTCATCGGTGCCATCGCCTTCGGAGTCGTCGTCATCTCCCTCGTCGTCGGAGGGATCGGGATCATGAACATCATGCTCGTCTCCGTCTCAGAACGCACAAGAGAAATCGGACTCCGCAAAGCGATGGGCGCCAAACCCCCCATCGTCCTCTGCCAGTTCCTCGTCGAAGCCGTCGTCCTCTGCGTCGTCGGAGGTCTCGTCGGACTCATCTTCGCCGTCGCCACCGTCGCCGTCCTCTCGAACCTCCCCCAACTCTCGGCGCTCGAGAGCACCGAGGTCTCGAAGTTCGCCGTCGTCCTCGCGATCGGATTCTCCGCCCTCGTCGGCGTCGTCTTCGGAATGGGACCAGCCATCAAAGCATCACGACTCAACCCAATCGACGCGCTCCGCCACGAATAATCCGCCACACTCCGCGCATTCAAGTCATCCAGTCCCCACGCACAGAAGCAAACATGACCAAAGCACACCACTCGCCAACCGTCCCGGCGCTCCTCCTCGCGACCGCGCTCACCGCCGCCCCGTTCCTCGCCGGATGCATGTCCAACCCCTTCGCCGCTGGACCATTGGACACCAAAACCGTCGCGACCAAGGACCGCCTCCACAACATCGCCGTCTTCAATCTCGAGCGCGCCCCTGTGGACGAGAACCAGACCTCCCAAACCCAGCTCGAAAAAGCCCAAACGGATTACTCCAACGTCGAGCAGATCGACCTCACCCTCGAGAACGCCCGCGCCGCCGCGCTATCCAACAACCTCGGACTCACCGCGACCCTCATCGCTCCAGAAATCGCTGAGCAGAACGTCAACCGCGAGCGCGCCGCGTTCGAAGCCGTCTTCACCCTCGGCGCCGCGTGGGCCGAGACCGACGCCCCCACCTCCTCAACCCTCGTCGGATCACAATCCCGCAACCAGTCCTTCACCCCAGGCATCCGCATCCCCCTCATGACCGGAGGCAACCTCACCGTCTCCGCGCCCATCAACCGCTTCTCCACCAACAACACCTTCTCCACCCTCAACCCCGCGTGGACCTCCGACCTCGAAATCTCCTTCTCCCACAACCTCCTCCGCGGCGCCGGCCGACGCGCCACCACCCACGCACTCCGCCTCGCGGATCTCGATCACCAATCCTCCCTCGCGCAGACTAAGCTGGAAGTCATCCGCGTGCTCGCTGATGTCGATCGCGCCTACTGGCGCCTCTACGCATCCACCAAAGCCCTCGAAGTCGTCGAGCAACAGCACACCGTCGCCCAGAACCAGCTCTCCTCCGCGCAGCGCAAACGCAACGCCGGGACCGGGACCGAAGTCGACATCGTCCGCGCCCAGTCCGGAGTCGCCGACCGAGTCGAAGCGATCATCCTCGCGCAAAACGACGTTAAGCTCCGACAGCGCACCCTCAAACAACTCATCAACATGCCGGGACTCGACGTCAACACCTCCACCCGCGTCCTCACAGACTCCGCGCCCGATCCTGTCCAGTACCTCTACGACCTCGACCAACTCACCGAATCCGCGCTCCACAACCGCATGGAGATGCTCGAGCTCGAGATCCAGCTCGCGCGAAACGCCGCGTCGATCGCCTTCGCCGAAAACCAAAAACTCCCCCTCGTCGCCCTCAACTACACCTACCGCGTCAACGGCCTCGCCGGATCGCTCGGAAACTCCTACGACATGCTCGCCCAGAACGAGTTCGAAGACTGGTCCGTCGGTCTGAACGCCGAGTTCCCGCTCGGGAACGAAGCCGCCAAAGCCTCGCTCGCCCAAGCAATCCTCGCGCGCCTCCAGTCCCTCAACACCAAAGAAGCACGCACCCAGTCCATCACCACCGAGGTCCTCAACGCCGTCGATAACCTCGAAAGCACCTGGCACCGCATCCTCGCGTCCCGCGAATCCGTCCTGCTCAACGCCCGATTGCTCGAAGCCGAGTCCCGCCAGTTCGACGTCGGACGCTCCACCTCCACCGACGTCCTGGACGCCGATGCCAACCTCGCAAGCGCCCGCCTCGCCGAGATCCGAGCGATCGTGGACTACCAGATCGCCCAGATCGACCTCGCCGTCGCCACCGGCACCCTCCTGGGACAAGCCAAAGTCCATTGGCACTCCGATCCCGACCTGCTCAGCGACGAGAACAAAGCCCGCGCCAACGAAGGCGTCACCCCCTACAAGCCCGGCTCCGGAATCTGGACCACACCGTAACCACACCCCTCCAACCCAAACACAACCTACGCAGCACCGCGCCGAGCATCCGCGCGCACTCAGTGCGAACACAAACGCAAATCTTTATACCAATTTGATCGCGCCCACTCCCCAATCTCTCAACTCAATCCGAGCGATGACCGATCATCCCACCATGGATTCCCCAAGCTCCAACCCGTCACCCCAATCCTCGGCGACCCAGCGCTTGGACACACTCCCCCCACTCCAATCCGCTCCCCAAAGCTCACAGATCGAATCCCACTTCCCGACCGCCAGCGCCAACCAACTCCTCGAGCTCATCGCCCAAGGCCACGACCCCGCTAACCTCAACGGCATGATCAACCACACCCACAACGAATCCACCAACCGCGCCGCGTAAACAACCCAGTCCTTCTCAAAGCAAGAGCCGCGAACCATCACAGTCCGCGGCTCTTTCTTTCATAACTCTTCAACCCACCCAATCAACCCAAATCACGGGCATCCCTCACCGTACGACGCCAAAAACGCCGAGATATCGAGGAAGTTGAACGATCCGTCATTCGTCAGATCCGCCTGCGGATGCTGCTGACTGAACTGCGACAAGAACTCCGACACATCAAGGAAGTTCAGCGTCCCGCCGCTGACCGCAAAGTCCACTTCGCACTCACGAGCCGTGATCGTGTAGCGGCCAGGCGCGACCCCCACCAGCGTCTCCGTCATCCCGTTGGGGTACTTGATCAGCAGATCACCCTCAATCTCAGCGCCCATCCCGAAATGAACCGTTAGCTCGGACTGCGCCAGGTAGTTCGAGCCCGCGCTCAGGTACCGCACCTGCGTCTGACCACCAGCCGTCAGCTCGACCCGCGTCCCGATCCCATCAGGAGCCAGCCCCGCCACGCCGCTGGTATCAAAGCTCAGCGTGATCGACGATCCGCCTTGCGAGTCATTCCGCAGACACACCATCGGCTGACGATTGTTAAAGATCAGCACGTCCTGATCCCCGTCATTCTCAAGATCCACATTGAGCAAACCGCGTCCCTGACCAACATCGCTGATCCCGCTGACCGCGGCGCTCTCTGTAAAGTTCCCCGTCCCATCGTTGATAAACAGCACAGTGGGGTCCATCTCAAATGATCCCGTAAACCCATTGGTCGCGACGATATCGAGCCAGCCGTCTTGATCGAAATCGATCGCCGTCGATCCCCATCCCCAATAGCCGTTGTTGCAGCCCGTCGCGACAGAGACCTCGTCGAACACATGATCGACCCCAGTCGCGCGATAGAACATATTCCCCGAACCACTGGTGCCGTCCCCGTTGATCCGGCTCGTGACATACCAATCGATCCGCCCGTCGTTGTCCAGATCGCCGAACGTATTGCCCATCCCGTTGGAATCCAGCCCTGTTCCCGAGCTCACTGTCTGATCACTGAACGTCCCGTCGCCGTTATTGACGAGATAACGAGAGGTATAGAAGTCCGCGACCCACAAGATCTCGGGATAGAAGTCCCCGTCCATGTCCACGAACTTGGGCGCAAAGCCACGCACCGTGGACAGGTCGCTCTGGATCGCGCTGAGCGTCACATTCGTAAACGTCCCGTCCCCATTGTTCCGGAACAACTGGTTCCCGCCGAGCCAACCCGCGACCGCGAGATCGAGATCCCCGTCCAGGTCGTAGTCACCCCACGCCGACGAGAACGCATCGCCCGTAAACGTGTTGTTCTGAGCAACCCCCGCGATCGCCGTCACATCGGTAAACGTCCCGTCCCCGTTGTTGCGATACAGCACATTCTGATTCCCCAGCGCCGCCGCGACCGTGCCGCTTGAGGTCACGTAAATATCCAGATCCCCGTCATTGTCATAATCCCCCACCGATGCCCCGACCCCACGATGCGCCCGAGCAACACCCGCGGCCGCACCACCCTCAGTAAAGTTCCCGTTCCCATCGTTCCAGTACAACAGGTCAACACCCCCCGACCCGCCGATCACGAACAAGTCCTGATCACCGTCGCGATCAAAGTCACCGACCGCCCCGCCGCTCGCCATGAACTCCATATCAGGACCAAAGCCAGTCGTTGCGTGCGAATGACCGAGCCCCACAGCCCCTGTCTGCTCCACAAAAGTTATCGGCCCACCAAACGATGTCCCAGCCAGCGCCGCAACCAGAACACCAGGCGCGAAGACCCCAGACACGATTTCATCAATGCTTCTCATCATTCGTCTCCTCAGCGATCGCCGCCGACCCCCACTGAGCTCGGCCGATCACTCACTAACTCTAACAGAGAACCCCACAATTTCATACGATTTTCCCGCCCAAACCTCCCCAAATTCACCAGAAAGTCCGATTCCCCAACCCCGACCACCCACAAACACAAAAACCGGCTGTACACCAAGGTGCACAGCCGGCTGGAAGGGAAGTCATCCGATGAGCTATTAAATCAGCTCTCCGAAGGAATGATCACTTCATCGATCACATGAATGACTCCATTGGAAGCATCAATATCCGCCGCCTCGACCGTCGCGCTGTTGATCATGATCCGCTTCTTGCTCGTGCTGACATTCAGCTTCGTGCCCTCAAGCGTCTTGACCCACTGCCCATCGCTCACGCCATCGCTGTACACACGCCCCTCGACCACGTGGTAGAGCAGGATCGAACGCAGGGTCTCCACATTCTCCGGCTTAAGCAGGTTCTCAACAGTCCCCGCAGGGAGCTTGGCAAAAGCCGCATCCGTCGGCGCAAAGACCGTGAACGGCCCATCACCATTGAGCGCATCAACCAGACCCGCTGCCTCGATCGCCGCCGCCAAGGTATTGAACGATCCAGCAGAGGAAGCGGTCTCAAGCAGCGTGTCCGTCTTCGGCAAGATCACCTCGTCAATCACGTGGATCACCCCGTTGCTGCACTCGATATCAGTCTTGATGATCTTCGCACTGCCGATCGTGCCCTCGTGTGCATCAATAAGAGCACGCTGCCCGTTGAACATCGTCAGCGAAGAACTCTCGAGCACCTCTCCCGAATCCAGATTCCCCGGCACAACGTGGTATGTCAGAATGCTCACAAGCTGATCCCGATTCTCAGGCTTGAGCAGCGACTCCACAGTCCCCTTCGGGAGCTTCGCAAACGCCTCATCCGTCGGAGCAAACACAGTAAACGGCCCCTCGCCCTTGAGCGCCCCAACAAGGTCCGCCTCAGTCAGCGCCGCCGCAAGTGTCTTAAACGATCCCGCCGCAAGAGCGGTATCAATAATGTCCCCCGCGCCATGATTCGCGGCTTGGAGCTCGTACGAACCCCCGCCCGATTCGCAAGCGGACTTGTAAGAAGAGCAACCCGGCCCGGCGCTCGCGATGGACGAGACAGCGAATGAAGTTGCAGCGATAGCGGTCAAAATGGTGTTCATTTCGAGTGTTCCTTTAAACTGTAGAGTGATTCTTTGGTATTCTGCCGTGCCCCTCACGCGAGGAGCACCGTGCGGCTAGTCACAGCCCGAGTTCGCCGCCGCAAAACCACTGGACGCAGCGTCTCAAAAAATTCAACACAAATCTCGCGATAGAACCTGTATCAGCTGCATCCATCACCAAAAACCCACGAAACCACACCGGAACGGCGCCCAGCCCCTCTGGAAGCTGATTTCGTGTACACTGGACATCACCCCAATGACCACCTTCACAGACCATCCAAACCTGCTCGATGATGTCGCCAAAGGCGATCAGGAAAAGATGTGTCAACTCATCGACTGCTACTCCGGACTCGTATGGTCACTCGTTCGGAGAAAGATTGCGAACTCCGCCGAAGCCGAGGATCTTGTGCAAGAAATCTTTGCGGAAATCTGGAAGAGCGCCCCGCGCTACAACCCCGACCTGGGGTCCGAAGCCACATTCATCGGCGTCATCACACGCCGGCGCGTCATCGACGCGATCCGCAAGAAAACAAGAAACGCCCCATCCGTCCCGATCGACGAATCAATCGAGTACGGCGATGGCGCAGACAACACACCAGACCAGCTCGCCCCCGACACGAGCGCCGCGCTCAAAGTCCTCCAATCACTCAAACCCCATCGACGAAGAGTCCTCGAACTCTCCATCGTCCGAGGCCTCTCCCACTCGCAAATCGTCGAAGCAACCGATCTCCCCCTGGGCACCGTCAAAGCCCACATCCGTCGCGGACTCGAAGAAGTCCGCACCCTACTCAACGTCAACAAAACGGCTGGGGAGGTGTCACGATGAACGGGCACAACAACCACAACCTCAACGAACAAGAACTCCAGCGCATCATCGATCACGCGCTCGGTCAAGACGTGCACAACTCACCAGACGAATCCGAACTCACCGAGATCGAGCACGCCGCAGCGCTCGTCGATGTCGCCGTCGCAACCGCAAGCCCCACCGACATGCCTGCAGGTCTCGCCGACCGCCTCAAAGCACAAGTCGCTCAGTACCCCGCGCAAAGCAACTCCGCGTCCAACATCAACACAGAGAGCGCCCCTCCAGCTCCGCTCCAGTTCACCCAACCAAGCATCCCGACTCCCGCACCAGCCCCAACCAACTGGGTGCCGTGGATGGTCGCCGCCGCGTCCCTGCTGATCGCTACCATCTCGATCCTCATGCCTCGCGGCACACAACCCGAGCCGGACCTCAATGCCCAGCGTTTGGCGCTCATCGAGAGCACCCCACCAGAACAACTCACTCAGTGGGACTGGATCTCGACAGACGACTCAGCCGTCGTCGGAGAAGTCATCGGCGACGTCGTCTGGAGCGACACCCTCAACAAGGGATACATGCGGATCTCAGGTCTCGCAGTCAACGACCCATCACTCGAGCAGTACCAACTCTGGATCTTCGACGCCGCCAACCCAACCGGAGACCTCCCACAGTTCGGAGAAGGACTCCTCACCCAACGCCCAATCGACGGCGGCGTCTTCGACATCAACACCCCCGACGAGATCATCATCGAGATCGACGCCAAACTCGCCGTCGAGCAAGCCGCCGCATTCGCGATCACCGTCGAACCCCCAGGAGGCGTCGTCGTCTCAGACCGCTCGCGAGTCCCCCTCCTCGCCCTCGCCCCTTAAACACCCCAAAGAACTAAACACAAAAAAACGCCGCAGGCTTCAGACCGGCGGCGTTTTTTATTCCGCTCGAATCAAGCGATCTCAATTCGCGTTCACCTCACCCCAATCCAAACAAGACTCCGTTCTATAAAGTTGCCGCTTGATCAATTGCTTCCGATTCCAGAAGCCGTTGTTTGTGCTTGAACGCTCTCCCCCACTCCTGCATCTGAACAAGAATCGATTCAAGCGAACGCCCATACTCCGTCAACTCATACTCCACACGCGGAGGCACCTCCGCATACGCATGCCGATCGACAATCCCGTCCGCCTCAAGCTCCTTGAGTTGGAGCGTGATCATCCGCTCAGTCGCATTGGGAGTGAGCCGACGAAGCTCCCCATACCGCTTCTTCCCGCTCAACAAATGACAAACCAGGATCGGCTTCCACCGCCCCCCGATCACGCTCAGCGTCGCTTCAACATCGCATCCAGTCTTCCAGTCGTACTTCCGCGCCATTGGGAGCCACCTCCAAAAATCTTCATACGCACATTTTTGTGGGTACTTGTCTATTGGTAAGCATAGCCGTACGTTAGCTCTATCGACATCAAATCCACGTCAATCACTCCGAGGATACATCCATGGACAACGACATCACCCATTACGCGAAGTCCCGCCACACCGTCAAAGCCTACGACCCGAGCCGCACAATCCCGGACGAGCTCATCGCGAAAGTCAAAGAACTCCTCCGTTACAGCGCCTCGAGCACCAACGCCCAGCCCTGGCATTTCGTGATCGCATCGACCCCAGAAGGCAAAGAAAAAATCGCCAAGTCCACCGATCGACTCTACCCCTTCAACCGCAACTCCATTGTCAACGCGTCCCACGTCGTCGTCTTCTGCAGTAAGCTCGACATCGAGGAAGATTACCTCCTCCATGTTCTCGCGCAAGAAGAGAAAGACGGCCGCTTTGGTGGTAACCCAGAGTTCAAAGAACAGATGCACGCTGGGCGCAGCCTCTTCGTCAACCTCCACAAGCACGACTTCAAAGACGTCCAGCATTGGATGGATAAACAAGTCTACCTCAACCTCGGCGCCTTCCTCCTCGGAGTTTCCACACTCGGAATCGACGCCACCCCTATGGAAGGCATCGAGATCAACGAGCTCGACAAACAACTCGGACTCCGCGAGCAGGGATACACCGGTCTCGTCGTCGTCCCGATCGGATACCACCACCCAGAAGAGGACTACAACGCGAAGCTCCCCAAATCACGCCTCCCAGAGTCCGACATCCTGACCATGATCTAATCCAGAAAGGTTGCAACACCATGCCCAAACTCACCACCGCCGCAGCATCCCTGCTCGCCCTCGCGTTCACCCTGTGCGCCGCATGCTCAAGCACACCGAACGCCAGCAAGAACAAAGCATCGAGTGATCTCGAAGTAGTCCATTATTCCGACATCAACTGGACCCCCCTCAACCCAGCACGCGGAGACAACAGCCCCAGAGCGGGAACCCTCTGGGGTGACCGCAGCGCCGACGTCGCTACCGGATTCCTCGTTCAGTTCAAAGACGGCTTCTCCTCCCCGCCGCACATCCACAACGTCACGTACAAAGGAATCGTCATCAGCGGACTCATCCACAACGATGACCCCTCAGCCGCAAAAATGTGGATGCCACCAGTCTCCTACTGGACCCAGCCCCAAGGCGAAGCACACATCACCGCCGCACAAGGGGAAACCAACATCGCCTACATAGAGATCGACGAAGGACCCTACCTCGTTCGCCCAACCGACCAGGCCTACGACAACGGCCAACGACCAATCAACATCGACGCCTCCAACATCGTCTGGATCGACGCATCCAACGGAGCGCAGATCGCCTACCTCTGGAAAGGCCAATCAGACGCGCACCCCTCAGGAACGCTCATCAAACTCCCCCCAAAGTTCCAAGGCACACTCGAAACGGACAACACCCCCGTCAAAGCTGTTGTGATTCAAGGACAACTCAAACTGCGCACAAAGAGCAATCTAACAGAGACCGCACTCTCCACTGCCAGCTATTTCCAAACATCAACCACCCCGCTCATCCACCTCAGCAACGATTCAAATCAAAACACCATCCTCTACCTCCGGACTACAGGGAAACACCGACTCAGAGATTGACCACGCATATTCCCAAACCACAAAGCGCAACACGAAAACAACAACAACGCCGCCGGCTACAAACCAGCGGCGTTCTCATTTCAAGCTGTGACGAACAACCCAGAGAAACTCACACAGACTCCCACGCTCGCATTTCAAATCACAATTGGACGGCTATATCGAGTGCACAACCCCAACAGCCAACTCAGTGCTTCCCCGCTCGCTAGTCTTGCCGCCTGATTCGATACAAAAATTCGCTGATCTCGGAAATAGAACAACCACACACGCTGTTGGTCGAGTATGAGACGACCTCAGTCGCCAGCCCGAAGCCCACGCCGAGACCGCAGAGAATACCTGCAGGCCTCCCTTGATGGCATGGGCCTCGCCCTCTTCAGATCCAACTAACACGCTGTAGGGGCAGTGCGCGCTCGCGCAACCCGCTACGCCTTCATCCGTAGCCAGCCCCACCCCCCCACACAACAACTCAACTTTACCGCACACGCCCCAGGTCTGTTCTGATCTTGACCAGCGTTGTGATTTTCCAAGACCCGCTCACTCGAAGCGAAGGTCTTCACACCCAAGGAGTGTTCATATGAACCCAACATCAAAGTCCGCTGTCATCCTCGCATCCATCCCATTCGTGCTCGGCGCTCTAAGCAGCAACTCATACGCTGCCGAAGCAACCCAAACAACGATGGAAACACAGAACCACACCACCGCCCAAGACGGACACACACTCCGTCTCGGACTCAGCGGCTACAGCCCCGTCTCTTACATCGAGCACAACCGCGCCGAACCAGGATCACCAAAGCACGCCGCCGAGCACGAAGGCGTCACCTACTTCTTCACAAGCACCCACCAGCGTGACATGTTCACCAAGAACCCCACGCGCTACCTCCCAGCCTTTGGTGGGTACTGCGCCTTCGGATGCTCCGTCGAATCCAAGTTCATCCCAGATCCGACAAGCTTCAAGATCATCGACGGACGCACGCACCTCTTCCTCAAAAACAGCGAGGTCGATGCACGCAAACTCTGGAACGACGCCGATCGCCGCGAAGTCCAAAGAAAGGCCCAGCAGTACTGGTCGAATCAGAGCGAGAGCAAAGCCTACATCAACGGACGCAATGTGCCCTCCAGCGGGATCGCGCTCGAAGGGTACAGCCCCGTTTCCTACTTCACCGTCGGCGCGGCTCAAAAAGGCGACCCCAAGTTCGCCGTCGAACACAACGGCGTGACCTACCACCTCACCTCCGCGAAACAAATCGAGATGTTCAACGATAACCCATCACGCTACGAACCACAATGCGGAGGATGGTGCGCCTTCGGGATGACCGTCGAAGACAAGTTCCCAGTCGACCCAACCAAGTTCCGCATCCTCGACAACCGCCTGTACCTCTTCCTCAACAACGAAGAAATCGATGCGTTCGACCTCTGGGGACAAGGCGACCAGAGAGATCTCCTCCGCAAAGCCCACAACCAATGGGACAAGGTCAGCGGCCAATAACTCACCCACCTCACTCGCCGACCGAGAAATCAGTCGGCGGGCTTTCAACCACAAAGGAACACCCAATGCACCGAACACAGCACCTCAACATACTCCTCGAACAAATCAATGCGTGCAACAACTGCGAACCCCAGCTCCCCCTCGGATGCAAACCACTCGTCCAAGTCTCCCGCAAGTCGCGCATCCTCATAATCGGACAAGCCCCAGGGAAAGCCGCTCATGAATCGGGCACTCCATGGGATGATCGCAGCGGCGACAGACTCAGGGATTGGCTCGGCATCAGCCCCAAGCAGTTCTACGACCCCAATCTCATCGCGCTCATGCCCATGGGTTTCTGCTTCCCAGGGAGCTCCAAATCTGGAGACCTCCCACCCCGCCCCGAGTGCGCCCCGCTCTGGCACGACAAGCTCCGCGACGCACTCGAAAGCATCGATCTCACAATCATCACCGGCAAGTACGCGTTCGAACAGTACCTCTCCCACCAGTTCGCTTCGATCACACAAGCCGCGAAATCGTTCGAGCAGCTGCTCCCAAGCACCATCGCGCTCCCACATCCATCACCCCGAAACAACATCTGGCTCAAAAAGAACCCATGGTTCCAAACCGACGCGCTCCCACAACTCAAGAGCCGTGTGAATCAGCTCGTAACCAAGTAACCACATATTCAACAACCGTCAAGCTCGAAAGCTCGACAGCAACACCCCCTGAAAGGAAACCAATCATGGACCCAAGATTCATCACCAAAGACATCCACGCACTGCTCGATTACCCAGTCGCATTCATGCTGATGGGCGCGCCATTCTTTCTCGGCATGGGTGAATCACACCCCGCCGCCAAATGGCTCGCCGTCGGAACAGGAGTCGCCGCCCTGATCCTCACCCTGCTCACCGACCACAAGCTCGGAGTCATCCGCATCCTCCCCTACTGGTTCCATGTGCTCGTCGATGCCATGGTTGGCGCTGTGTTCCTCGCCGCGCCCTTCCTATTCTCATTCACAGGAATCGACGCATGGTTCTATTGGCTCAACGGCCTCGCAGTGACCACCGTCGTCACACTCAACAAATCAACACCTGAACAATCCTCCAGTACGATGGTCGCATGACAACCAAAGCCAGCACATCGGTGACCTGCTAGCTTTGGTCACATTGCACAACGCATCAAAAAACGCCACTGGCTCCAAACCAGCGGCGTTTTCATTCCAAGTGGAGACGAAGAGATTTGAACTCTCGACCTCTTGCATGCCATGCTCAACCAGAACCCTCAAAGCGGACCCCTTACGGCATGCAATTATGGGGCAGTGTGTGCGTTCTCCTACCAACTTACACACAATCGAACCGAATCAGAAAGCACAGCATGAAACTACTCTTGATTATCCAGATCCTTCTTCTCACCCAGTTTTTGTTCGGATCCCCGAGCCGAGCACTTCTCGCAAACGAGTTCATTGATCAGCCCCAATCGACCAGTGAGAAATCAGCAGACAACTACAACACTGATTCTGAAACCCGCAAGGCGATTGACAAACGCATCGCTGCAGTCAAAGCCGCAAACACCATTCGAGACGGGTTTGCAGACGACCAAGGCAACCTCTGGTTCTCATCGAATAATGGGATGCATCGCTTCGATGGCAAGTCTTTTCTGAACTTCACCGCGAAGGACGGCTTGAGCGACAACCAAGTCACTTCCATCATGCAAGACAACGAGGGAAACATGTGGTTCGGGATGCCCGATGGCATGTGCCGATACGACGGCGAGAACTTCACCCATGTCCCCGTTCCATACACCGAAATCTCGTCAAGCTGGCTCGACACCGTCTACCCAGTCGTCAACCCAAACCAAGTTACGAGCATGCTCCAGGATCGCAACGGAGATTTCTGGATCGCCACCAACGGCGCTGGTGTCTACCGCTATGACGGAGAAACATTCACCAGTCATCTCGCCGACCGAGGCCAACTAAACCCCGACGGGCTCTATCACAATGTAGTCCTTGAACTGGCGCAAGACACCAAAGGCAACATCTGGTTCACCTCCCTCACCTTTGGTGGTGCAGTCAGCCGGTACGACGGCACGAGCATGAAGCACTACGCCATTGAAGACGGCCTCAGTGATATTACAACCCGATCGATCTACGCAGATAGGTCAGGCAATGTCTGGATCGGGAGCAACGGAAACCGAGAAGGCGGGCTCGATCGTTTCGATGGCGAGCGTTTCACCAACTTCCATACAGCCGATGGCCTGAGCGGCACAAGCATCTCCGGAATCTTTGAGGACTCCAATGGCAAACTCTGGGTAGGCATTATCAATGGAAGCCTCTGCACATTTGATGGAAAGCGTTTCACTCCATTCACCGACAAAGATGGGACCACATACCAATCCATCGGCTTCATCATCGAAGACCAAGAGTCAAACATCTGGTTCGGCGGCGCTCACGGCCAACTCTTCCGCTTCGACGGTAAAGATATCACGGATTTCTCCCAGATGGTTCAGTAGACTCAACAAAAACAAATGTAGCGGGTCAACAAACGGGTCATAGCGGGTCAAGCCCCAATTCCCCAACTCCTTCACTCCATCAAAAAACGCCACTGGCTTCAAACCAGCGGCGTTTTCTGTAAGTGGAGACGAAGAGATTTGAACTCTCGACCTCTTGCATGCCATGCAAGCGCTCTACCAACTGAGCTACGTCCCCGTCCATGAGCTTCCGCTCTCGGGATCACCATCGTAGTGATCCCGCCCTCTAGGTCAACCCCATCACACCCGAATCGCACCGATTCTCCCGCCCTATCGCCCAAATTCCACCTTCCGCTCTCAATTCACTGATACCACTTGAGCCGACCCTCCCGAGCACCGATCACATCTCCGGAAAGGTCCGGATATGGTCTCAGCAAACCAACTCATCTGGTGGATCGACGCCGCAGGCATTCTCCATTCCTGCGCCCAGATCGACTCCCCGCCGCAGATCGCTCCAGGACAACCCGGACACCACGCGCAAGGCATCCTCAACCCCATCGCGCGCACCGGCACCATCACCCACATCCACGCCCACCACGCCACACTCCAAACTGTCCCACGCGAACTCTTCGACGTCCTCGACGCACGATTCCCCAACACCCGCTGGTGGATCCCCGATCATCGCGCCACGCCGTCGCCTACCACTCGCCCGATCCCCGCGCACTTCTAAATAGAGTCAATCAGCTCAACCACCCACGCAGTGCGCCAGCACCGCCTTGCGCACAAGCACCCCGCCGCGCACCTGATCAAGCACCACCGAACGCTCGCCGTCCGCAATCTTCGGCGCGATCTCCACACTCCGATTCATCGGACCCGGATGCATCACGATCCCGCCGTCCTTCATCCGAGCCGCACGCTCCTCGCTCATCCCGTACCGCGCGTGATACTCCCGCGTCGATCCCAGCACCGAACCACCGCCGCGCTCAAACTGGATCCGCAGCATCATCGCCACGTCAACCTCATCAATCACCGAATCCAGATCGTCCGTCATGGCGCACCCATACACCCCCATCGATCCCGACATCATGCTCGGAGGACCAACAAGCACCACCTCCGCGCCAAGCGCCTGCAGCAACCCCAGATTGCTCCGCGCCACGCGCGACGAGATCACGTCCCCAACAATCGCGACCTTCAATCCACTGAAGTCCCAGTTATCCGTGCGTCCAAACGACCGCCCGATCGTCAGCGCATCGGTCAGCGCCTGCGTCGGATGCTGATGCGTCCCGTCGCCCGCGTTGACCACCGAGCACTTGGTGTGCGCATCGATCATCGCCGCAGCGCCCGACTGCGCCGCGCGAACCACCATCACATCCACCCCCATCGCCTCGATCGTCCACGCCGTGTCCAGCAGCGATTCCCCCTTCGCCACACTGGACCCGAAGCTCGTCAGATCCACCACCCCCGCCCCAAGCGCCTGCGCCGCGATCGAAAAACTCACGCGTGTGCGCGTCGAATCCTCAAAGAACAGATTCGCAACAATCTTGCCCGAAAGCTCATCACCCCGCCACGCGTCCGCATCCGCAAGCGACAACACCGCCCGCGCCGACCCCGCGTCCGCTCTGTCCATCGTCAGCAGACTCTTGTCCGTCCACATACACGCGCCTTTCAGATTCAGTCATCCACCTGACGATACAGCGTCCCATCACCGCTCGGAACCACCACCGGCTCCTCCTCAACAACCCGCTCGTCCTCAATCCGTTCAGGTTCTTGGTACTCCGCCGCCTCAACAACCTCGTCATCCGCCATCACCTCGACATCGCCATCAAGAGGTACATAAATCGGAGGCGTCGGAATCGTCCCAGGTGCCCAGTACTGCAAACGCTCCACATACCAAGGCCTATCCCCACCGTGCATCCAGCACGTCACACCGCCATCAAGCCCGTCAGGCAACGGATACACCACATCAACCTTCCCGCTGCGCCCACGGATCCACACACGCGAGATGTGATACACCGGAACCGAACCGTCCATCCACTCCGTCGGAATCATCGCGCCAGCCGGGAGTCTCTCGATAACCCGCTGCGCCGTCTCCGGCGTCGTCCCCGCAGGAAGATTCAACGCGTAGCGCCCCTGCGCATCCTTCATCGGATGCTTCCGCACAACCCGCTCGACCGACGCAGAAATCACCTTGATCGATGACCCCGAGTTCGCATGCTTAAACGCCGGCGCACTGCTCGGCTCAGGCACATTCGTATAACTCACGCACCCACCCAGTGAGATACTCAGCCCAACAGCACCCACCAAAGCCAATCCAAGCACACGATTCAAAGCGTTCATAGCAACCTCCTGCTGCGTCTAGCGTGCCCGATTCACCGAACACACCCCCGATCATAGTGCACCTCGCACGGATACGCAGAAGAACCCCACCATCATCAGCCCTCTACCATCACCCATGCCCACCAACTCGCCAACCAGCTCTCCAAAGCAATACATGGTGTCCCCCAAATCGACACCGCCGACCGATCCACCACCATCCTCGGGATCACGCTATATCCTCGGAATCACCGGCGCTTCCGGAGCCGTCTACGCGACCCGCCTCCTCGAACAACTCCTCATCAAAGGACACGAGGTCCACCTCGTCGTTTCCGACTATGGCAAGCGCCTCCTCGCCGACGAGATGAACATCACCTCCATCTCACTCCAGACCCTCTGCCCCCACCTCGCTCAAGACCAGCACCAAGCAGCCTACACATCCAACCTCATCGTCCACCCCAACAAAGACGTCGGCGCCTCCATCGCCTCCGGATCATTCCTCCACCAAGGGATGGTCATCCTCCCCTGCTCCTCCACCTCCCTCGGCGCCATCGCATCGGGATCAGGATCAAACCTCTTAAGCCGCGCCGCCGCCGTCACCCTCAAAGAGCGCCACCCGCTGATCATCTGTCACAGAGAATCACCCCTGAACCTCATCGACATCGAGAACATGCGCACCCTCACTCTCGCCGGCGCGATCATCGCCCCCACCAACCCCGGACTCTACCTGCTCCCCACCACCATCAACGAGCTCATCGACTTCACCGTAGGCAAAGCCCTCGACCTCTTAAAGATCCCCCACGACCTCAAAACCCGCTGGGGAGAGCACTGACCCCTCCTCCACACCGCTCACTCCACAGGAAGATAACTCAGCTTCTCACAAATCTTGTCCCCGCGCATCCGGAAGAAGTCCGCGCCCTTGAGCTCGCCTTTCCCTCCCTCAGGAAGTTCCCACTCGATAGCCCACTGCACCGCGCACCGATCGCCGTTCGCGATGATGTCCAAGACCGAGAGCTGGTAGTTCGGGAAGTGCTCAGGCATCGACGCAAACAACGCGCGAACCGCATCACGCCCCTCAAACCGCCCCATACTCTTGCCTTCCGCCGCGACATGCTCGAACACCGCGTCGTCCGTCATGTCCGACATGACCAGATCAAAGTCGTAGGTATTAAAGTTGTTCTCAAACCGCGTCACCACCTCGATCGTGGTCTGTGTCTCTGATGCACTCATGATTCTGTCCCTCTTGCTTGAACGAACATCCAACTCAGTTCTTCGCGTACTGCCTGCGTCGATCATCCTTGTTGAGCTCAACACTCACCCCGCCGCTCAATCGCACCGAGTCCTCACCAAGCTCGCTGCAGATCGCGTTGACCAGCTCCGGACGCATGTGCGTCATGATCTTCTTCCCGTCCTCCCGCTCGCCCGGCTCGATCAAAACCCACGCCCCGTCAATCTCCGCGATCATCATCACAGGCCGCGCACTCTTCCCGATCGACAGATCATTCACATCCGCCGGAGTCTCTAAAATCTCGCGCACGCGCCCCAGCACCTCCCCCGCGTTCCCGTTCACCCGAGTGTTCCGCACCATCACCTGGATCGTCCCCTGCTCAAGCGGATGCCCATCAATCGGCACCACCCGATCCAAAATGATCTGCGCATCACCCCGCGAGTGATCCAATCTCCCCATAAAGAACTTGGGCATGTCCGTATCCGTCAGATGCCCGAACTGCGCATACACATTCGAGAACATCACCGCGTCCGTCGTCCCCGTCGCGTCCTCCACCGTCAGGATCGCCATCTTCTGACCCGCGCTCCGCCCATTCTTCGTCACAATCGTCCGCGCCCCCTGCACCATCGCAGGCACAATCACCCGCTTGTCCTGAGGCAACTTCTTGAGCTCCCCAACAGTCAAAGGCGTAAACACCCGCGCCCAGTCGTTCCACTCCTCCATCGGATGACTCGATACATAAAACCCAAGCGTCTCCTTCTCCTGACGCAGCGTCTCCGCCTCGCTCCACCCCTCAGCCTGAATCAAAGGCGTCTCCGGAACCTCCGCCGGACCAACCTCCTCTCCACCACCAAACCCAAACAGCGCCCCCTGCCCCGCCGCCTTGTCCGCCGCGATCGACTGCCCCGCGCTCACCGCCGCCTCGATGCTCGCGATCATCGAAGCCCGCTCCTCGCGCGAGTGGATCGCATCAAACGCCCCCGCGCGGATCAGCGCCTCGATCGTCGCCTTGTTCACCGATCCCGAAGGCACACGCTCGCAGAACTCAAACAAACTCCCGAACGCCTTCCGCTCCGGGTTTTCCGGATCACTCCCGATATCACGCTCGTTGACAATCGCCTCGATCGCCTTGGTCCCCGCCCCCTTGATCGCGCGCATCCCGAACCGCACCTGCCCCCCGCTCGCGCTCGGCTCCTCGTCCTCACCAAAGACCACACTAAAGTCCGTCCGCGACAGATTCACATCCGGCGCATTGACCTCCACACCAGTCCGGATCACTTCACCAGACTTGGGATCAATAAACCGCGTCCGCTTGCAATCATCCAGATACGGAATCCAATCGCTCACCTTCTGCGCCTGGGATTCAAAGCTCAGGAACGACGCCATGTAATGGTTCGGGAAGTACGTCTTGAGGTACGCCGTCTGATACGCAACGATCGCGTACCCCGTCGAGTGCGACTTGTTGAAGCCGTAGCCCGCGAACTTGAGAATCAAATCAAAGAGCTCCTCGCCCTTCTTCGCGTCCAGCCCCTTCTCCACAGCACCCTCAATAAACTTCGGACGCTCCGCATTAATAATGCTTTCCTTCTTCTTACTGATCGCCTTAATCAGCGAGTACGCGCTGCGCAGCGGGATCCCACCAAGCTCATGCACAATCTGCATGACCTGTTCCTGGTAAATCATCACGCCGTATGTTTCTTCCGTGAAGTGATCCACGATCGCGTGCACCTTGGGAACCTGGTCCTCCCCGTGCTTGCGCCGATTGTAGTCCGGGATCAGGTCCATCGGACCAGGACGGAACAACGCGTTGGCCGCGATCAGGTCCTCGAGCCGGTCAGGTTTCATCTCCGTAAGGAGTCTTCTCATCCCCCCCGATTCAAACTGGAACACC
Source organism: Phycisphaerales bacterium (assembly GCA_965250055.1). Classification (GTDB taxonomy): domain Bacteria; phylum Planctomycetota; class Phycisphaerae; order Phycisphaerales; family UBA1924; genus UBA1924. The sequence continues at coordinate 2,233,830 of OZ252285.1, forward strand.
CCCGTCGTATCCCCGCGCTGGAACATATCGAACACGAACGGATCATCAAACTTAAGCCGTTCCAAATCCAGCGGATGATCCGCCCCCTTCTTCTTCTCGCGCCCCACCGCTTCCCAGATCTTCTCTTCAGGAAGCGTCGCGCGGATCCGCTCCTTCGCCCCCTCGATGATCGAGAGCGTCCGCAATCCAAGGAAGTCCATCTTGAGCAGACCCATCATCTCGCAAGTCGGGCCGTCCCACTGCGTGATGACATCCTCGCTCCCCGACTGCTTATACAACGGCACAACCTCGTGCAGAGGACGCGTCGCCACAATCACCCCCGCCGCGTGCACACTCGAGTGCCGCGCCTGACCCTCAAAGGTCCGCCCCGTATCAATGATCCGCTTGACCGTCGGATCCTTGTCGTACCAGTCCTTAAGATCAGGCTCCTGCTCCAGCGCCTTCTCAAGCGTGATCCCGAGATCCTCCGGGATCAGCTTCGCGAGCTTGTCCGCATCCCCAAGCGGGAACTCCATCACGCGCGACACATCGCGGATCGCCGCGCGTGCCTTGAGCGTACCGAACGTAATGATCTGCGCCACGTGCCCGTACTTCTCGCGCACATACTGGATCACCTCGCCGCGCCCGTTCTGACACAGATCGATATCGATATCGGGATACTCCGTACGATCCGGATCGGTGAACCGCTCAAACAGCAACCCATAGTGCACCGGACACGCGTTGGAGAGTCCAAGCACAAACCCCGTCATCGTCCCCACACCCGAACCACGTGCCAGCGAAGGAATCCCGCGCTGGCGCCCCCAGTTCACAAAGTCCCACACGATCAGGAAGTACGCACTGATCAACTTATCCGCAAGAATCTTGAGCTCGCGATTCAATCGCGCCCACTTGCGCCACCCGTCCGCGTCCTCGCCTTCCATCCCCTCCGGAAGCTCATCAACCCCCTCGATCCCTTTATGCAAGTGGTCCATGATGCTCGGCCCATACCGCCACACCATCCCCGCCTCACACAACAAACGCAGCGTCTTATCACATTCCTTCTTCAGCGACGCCTGATCCAGATCCGGATCATTCGCAGGCTCAAGCTCAAAGTTCGTACAGAAATCCTTAAACCACGCCGTCAGATCCCCACCAAACTCCTTCGCTGAATGTTTCGGCAACTTGCTCTTCGCCGGCGCCTTGACCACCACCACCGGCGCATGATTCGCGCCGATCGGAAGCTCCACATCACACCGATCCGCAATGGAAACAGTGTTGTCCAGCGCCTCGATCCCCGCGTCACCGAACTCCTCCGTGTTGTATTCAGGACCCTCAAAGATGGTCCGCATCTCCTCCGGAGACTTCACATACAACTCCGTCGGATACCGCATCCGATCCGGATCGTTCTTCACCTTCCCCGTCGAAATACAGATCAGCGTGTCGTGCGCATCGTGATCGTCTTCCATCAAAAAATGGCTGTCGTTATCACACACCAACGGCAGATCCATCTCCCGCGCCAGCTTGATCACATGCGGATTAATCGAGTTCTGCAACCCAATATGGTGCTGCAACTCCAGATAAAAACCAGGCCCCTTCTCCGAACCTTTAAAGGTCTCCTCGTGCCACTTCGCGACATCCCGCGCCGCGTCCCAGTGCGACTGATCCCGCGTCTGCTCGTACTTGACCATGTGGAACGCAATCTCAGAACCCAAGTGACCATTGATCGCGATCAACCCCTCCGAGTGCGACTCCAAGATCTCACGATCCATCCGAGGCTTGTAATAAAACCCATTGATGTACGCCTCGCTGCACAGATACAGCAGGTTCTCCCACCCCTTGTTGTTCTCCGCGAGCAGCACCAAGTGGTGCCCGCCGTCCGCAACCCCCGTATACGTCCGATCCCGACGATCCCCCGGCGCGACATACGCCTCAACCCCCAAAATCGGCTTGATCCCCTTCTTCTTCGCGATGTTGTAGAACTTCACCGCCGCGTGCATGTTGCCGTGGTCCGTGATCGCCACCGCATCCATGCCGAGCTCTTTCACGCGATCGACAAGCTTGTCCGTCCGATTCCCACCATCGAGCAGCGAATACTCCGAGTGCAAGTGCAAGTGAACAAATGATTTATCGCTCGCACCATCCACCAGAGCATCCTCCATCAATCAAGACCATTTCTCGCTCGCGACCCTCATCCTACCAATCCCCATCACCCATCGCAGCAGATCCCCCCAAAAACCGCACAATCGACACCATATCCATAACCCCTACCACCTCTCCAACCTCACTCAGGAAATTCCCCAATTCACACGATCCTCATCCCACCGTACTTCCATTCCCAACCCATATAAACAAAGATACATACAGAGAGAAGCCGCAAACCCTATATGTCCAGAGGTTTGCAAAACAGAGAGAACACCATGCGTTACACCAACACCCTCGCGTCCATCGCGATCCTGTCCACCATTGCAGGCACCGCCGCCGCTGATGTCTTCAGCGACTGGAACCTCGTCGTCCGCAACAACCTCAACATCACCTCCGAAGTCGACGGCTCCGCACTCATAGGTGGATCCGTCTTCGGAACCTCCAACTACGCCGTCCAAGGAGTCACCTCCTCGACCGGCGACGGCCTCGTCGTCGGAGGAAACCTCGGCGCTGGATCAAACTACCAGATCAACAACGGCGGAAACCTCCGCATCTCCGGCGCCGTTAACGGCAACGCCAACCTCAACGGCGGAGGATCCACCATCGTGGACCCAACCGTCACCAACATGGTCAACAACGCCATGCTCCAAGCATCCAACCTGAGCACCTACTTCTCAGGTTTCGGCGCCACAGGCAGCATCGATAACGCCGGGAACATGTCCGCATCAACCGTCGCCGTCGATGCCCAGGATGTCGCGTTCTACAACATGACGCAAACCGACGTCATCGGACTGGGACAACTCAATCTCAACTTCGGATCCGCAGACACCGTCGTCATCAACTTCGACGCCGCCGCATCCGGAGGCATCGCCAACTTCAACGCACCCCCAAACCTCATCGGCGACTTCAACCAGAACAACTCCACACGCATCCTCTGGAACTTCCTCAACACCACCCAGCTCAACATCAACAACTCCTTCAACGGCGCCATCCTCGCCACCGATGCCCAGCTCAACCTCACCGGAGGAGGCATCAACGGCTCCGTCTTCGTCGATTCCGTCGGAATCATGAACGCCGAGATCCGTCGCCACACATACACCGGCGCCGTGCCCACCCCCTCCGCCTTCGCACTCCTCGGCGTCAGCGGCCTCGTCGTCGCCCGCCGCCGACGCGCCTAAGCCCCCAAAACACAACATCCTACACCCCACGAACCCACCTAAAATGGTGGGTTTTTGCTGCCTAACACACCTGGGTTATCGGACGACGATGCGCCCACAGCTCCCAAACAAAGCGCGGAACACCCACCCCGCGCCGACCATCTGCTCGAACTGTAAAGGTCCAAGAAAAACCGCATTGAATTGAACTCTTTTCCTCACAATTACTTGCAGCCGCCCATTCCTGAGGCACATTCAGTTCCGAGAACACTTGGAGAATCTCGTATTTCGGGGTCAACCCCCGGGGGAGAACTGTAATCATGCTGACGAAGAACACAATCGTACTGGCCGCCTCGGCAGCCATCGCCTCAACCTCGCTCGCAAGCGACCCTGTATTCACACTCGAAGACCGCAACTCATCCGCAAGCTTCGACGTCAACAGCGGCCAAATCTCATGGGAAGTCGACGGAGTCTCGCAGCTCTTCGCCCAAGAGTTCTACTTCCGCCGTTCCACCGACCAAAGCGAACGCCTGCTCAGCGCTGACAACCTCAGCCTCGACGGCATCCTCACCACCGACACCAACCCGTTCCGTGACGATCGCGAAGATGCAATCGCACAACTCTTCAACGACGACAACGGGATGCAGATCGAAACCATCTTCACCCTCCGCGGCGGCACCGACGGCTCAGGTCGCTCAGACCTCGCAGAGCAGATCGTCATCCGCAACCTCGGAACCTCCACCCTCTCACTCTCCTTCTTCCAGTTCGTCGACTTCGACCTCGGAGGAGACTTCTCAGACGACTCCGGCGAAATCATCAACGGCAACACCGTCCGCCAAAGCGACGATGACTTCTCGATCTCCGAGACCGTCGTCACCCCGCAACCAGCACTCTTCCAGGTCGATGACCAGAGCGCCCTCTCAAGCTTGCTCAACGATGACTCCATCGACGACCTCAGCGGACAGTCCTCATACGTAGGCGACGTCGCTTGGGCCTTCCAATGGGACATCACCCTCGAAGCGGGACAGACCTTCATCATCTCAAAGGACAAGTCCATCGTCCCAGCTCCAGGATCACTCGCACTGCTCGCTGGTGCCGGACTCATCACCGCACGTCGTCGTCGTAACTAACCACCACACGGATCAACCGCGTAGGTTCGCTCGCAACAACGAACCGATCGCCATACGTTCAAAAACAACTGGAAACCTCGATCAAACGAGGACTCTCCGGGGGAGATAAACAATGAAAAAGACAACCGCAATCGCAATCGCAGCACTGACTGCACTCTCAACCGCTGCACTCGCAGGAGAAGGCGGCGGCACCGAAGACATCGTCCTCGGTGACGGCAACTCCACCGCAACCTTCGACAACTCCACAGGACAATACTCCTGGATCGTTGACGGCGCAGAACAGCTCTACGCACAAGAGTTCCACTTCCGCCTCGCAGGGTACAACGACGAAGTCAACGTCAACACCCTCACCCTCCTCGGCCAAGCAATCAACGACACCAACACCTTCACCGATGATCGCTACGACTCCATCTCAACACTCTGGGGTGACAGCGCCTCAGGTCTCGAGATCGAAACCACCTTCACCCTCCGCGGCGGAACCGACGGCTCCGGAGTCTCCGACCTCGCAGAGCAAATCTCACTCACCAACAACGGCAACGAAACCATCGTCCTCTCATTCTTCCAGTACGTTGACTTCGACCTGGGCGATGATTCAAGCGACGACTCAGGAATGATCGTTGACGGCAACATCGCTCAGCAAGCAGACGACGAGTTCTACCTCTCCGAAACCGTCGTCACCCCAGCACCCGACGCTTTCCAGATGGGTGATTACGATGTCATGTCCGAACTCTGGGACAACGGAGTAGTTGACGACCTCAACGGCGATTCCTCATACGAAGGCGACGTCGCATGGGCATTCCAGTGGAACATCACCCTCGAAGTCGGTGACTCCTTCCTCATCTCCAAGGACAAGTCCATCGTCCCAACTCCAGGATCACTCGCACTCCTCGCAGGTGCAGGACTCCTGAGCACCCGCCGCCGCCGTGCATAAATAAGTACCGCGACCAATCCCAACCACACCAAACACCCCACTTGATGGGGTGTTTTTGTTGATAGACCACTTGTTTGGGTGGTGTTTGCAGCCCAAAAACCGCCCCTCATGCATTTTCCCCATATACACCGATAATTAATCACGAATTGCCCAGTTCCCCCCTTGAACTGAGCACCCGCTCCAGTAAACTCAAAGGAGTGGGACACCCATGTTGCGGCTCCGTTTCGACCGCTCTGAGAGAAGAGAGAGAGAAAACCATGGACAAGAGAACCGTATTCGGAATGGCATTGTGCGCCGGTCTCACCACCACCGCACTCGCTGGTCCTCAAACATTCACAATCGCCGACGGCAACTCGAGCGCATCGTTTGATGCCGCCTCAGGACAAATCGCTTGGGACATCGATGGTGTCAACCAAGTCTTTGCTCAAGAGTTCTACTTCCGTCGCAGCACCGACACCCGCGAATACCGAGTTGACTCGTTCAACCTCAACAACGTCGGGAACTTCACCCAAGACACCAACCCATTCACCGACAACCGTGATGACGCCTTCGGGTCTCTCTTCACCGACGGTGCTGGTCTTGAGATCGAAACCCTCTTCACCATCCGAGGCAACGCCGCCGGATCGGGATCAGCAGACCTTGCAGAGCAAATCAGTCTCCGCAACACCTCCAACACAGCGATCTCATTGAGCTTCTTCCAGTTCGTTGACTTCGACCTCGGAGGCACCGCCTTCGACGACTTCGGTCAAATCGTCGGCGGAAACACCGCTCAACAATCCGACGGCTCAGGTTTCCAAATGAACGAAACCGTCGCCACACCACAGCCAGTCGCGTTCCAGATGGACAACTCGTTTGCCCTCTCAAGCCTCCTCCGTGACGGAAACATCGACAACCTCGATGGCACCAGCTCACACTCAGGAGACGTCGCCTGGGCATTCCAGTGGGACATCACCCTCGAAGCAGGCGACTCATTCTTGATCTCCAAGAACAAGTCAGTCGTCCCAGCACCAGGATCACTCGCACTCCTCGCAGGTGCCGGACTCCTGAGCACGCGTCGCCGCCGCTGATTCTGAGCATCCAAAGTTCACCCAAAGCACCCCGGATCTCCGGGGTGCTTTTTTGAACGCCCGAATCAATCCCAAACCCCCAAAAATACCTGTTTTTACCAGATCTAACCCAATAAATAACAATTCGTTGGCAATTTCAAAATCACTCTTGCAATGCCACTTTCATCTAGGGTAAACTGCCACCAGTGGGACGAATTACGCAGTTCTGTTTCGGCTGCTCTGAGAGAGAACAGAGAAAGAGAGATCCATAATGTACAGAAACACCGTAATCGCAGTAGCGTCATGCGCTGGTCTCGCATCGGTCACCCTCGCAGGGGGAGTCAACGTACTCGCCGATGCAAACTCCACCGCATCCTTCGACACCAACTCCGGACAAATCAGTTGGCTCGTCGACGGCATCGAACAAATCTTCGCGCAAGATTTCTTCTTCCGCCGCGCAACCGACTCTCGTGAGTACCGCGTCGATGACGTCAACCTCACGCTCGACGGCATCTTCACCTCAGACACCAACCCGTTCTCCGACACGAGCCACGACGCACTCGCGCAGCTCTACTCCGACGGCAACGGCCTCCAGATCGAAACGCTCTTCACCCTCCGTGGTGGAACCGCAGGATCAAGCAACGCTGACCTTGCTGAGCAGATCACCATCCGCAACACGAGCAACGCATCCATGTCGCTCTCCTTCTTCCAGTTCGTTGACTTCGACCTCGGCGGAGACTTCTCCGACGACGCCGGCCAAATCGTTGGTGGCAACACCGCACAACAAGCAGACAACGACTTCTCTGTCGCAGAAACAGTCGTCACCCCTGCACCAACACTCTTCCAAATGAGCAACGCGGTCGCTATGAGCGCATTCCTCAACGACAACAACATCGACAACCTCGACGGCACAGCCGCATTCGCAGGTGACGTGGGCTGGGCATTCCAGTGGGACATCACCCTCGCAGCTGGTGAGCAGTTCATCATCTCCAAGGACAAGTCCATCGTTCCTGCTCCAGGTTCGGCGCTCCTCCTCGGAGCCGCGGGACTCTTCACCGCACGTCGCCGCCGATAACACATCCAAAGCACGTCTAACCTCTGACTCCTCTGGAACCCCCGACCAGTTCGGGGGTTTTTTTCATGCGCGTATTCCAGCGCCAAATCTCCCTTCCCAGCCACTTCTCGGACGCCCATCACACGCTTCCGCAACCACCTCCAACACCTGTTCCGCTTGTAACGACAACACTTCACCCGTTCCCCCCCAACACTCCCCCGCTTCATGGCAACTCCCGTTTCATGGTGTCTATTTGTCCTGAGAACACCGCCGCCCAAGACGTTTACACGCGGCACACGAGAACACGGGAGAAAACAATGAAGCACACAACCACAGCAATCGCAATCATCGCCGCAGCAACCACCGCAGCATCCGCAGACGTCGTTGATATGAAGTTCACCGGAACCGGCGCCGGAAAGAACGTCAAGATCAACATCAACGACTCCTCCTTCAACGCATTCGCCGGAGAAATCGAGCACCAGATCCAAGGCGCCGAATCTCCAAACACCTTCCTCAACGGCACCCTCTACACCTACTGCGCCGACATCACCGAGCACGTCGCCAACGACTTCTCGGAATACCAAGTCACCAGCGTAGACAACGTCCCCCTCACCACCGGATCGATCACCGCGATGAACACCACCAAGTCCAGCGCGATCCGTGCACTCTACGCAACCACATTCGAGTCGCACCTCAACCGTGACTTCGACAACACCCAAGCCGCCGCGTTCCAGCTGACCATCTGGGAAATCGTCAACGACTACAACGGCGACGAGTCCTCCATCGATGTCACCGCAGGTTCGCTCACCTTCTCCAAAACCAACGGCAACGATCTGCAGAACAGCATCATCAACGCCGTCGCCGGATTCAAGCAGAAGATGACCATCGGTCTCGAAGCCGGATGGGGTAACTTCAACGGCGTCGTCGGACTCGCAAACGCCGGAGCTCAGGATCAGCTCGCTGTCCCAGCACCAGGCGCGTTCGCACTCCTCTCCCTCGGAGGTCTGATCACCACCCGCCGTCGTCGTCAGGCATAAGCCCAACCGACAGACCGCACACAACCCCGCGTTTCTCTCGAAGCCCCGCTGTCACCTTCGCAGCGGGGCTTGTTCTATCCATTGAAAGCACCCTCCCCAACATCCCTACAATACAGAAGCCATGCAGCAGTTCACATCCTCAACCCAAAGCGTCACCTTCCGAGCCCCAGGCCCCTTCGCTCGCTTCTTCTCTCTCTTCCTGCTCTTCCTCTTCATCATCCTCGGATTCATCATCGCCATCCCCCTCCTCCTCATCGCCGCCGTCCTCGGCCTCGTCTTCTACCTCTACCTCAAAATCAAAAACACCCTCACCCGAGCCCACCAACCCAACGGCCCCCTCGACGGACGACACAACGTCAAAGTCATCAACCCCGATGAGTGAAGAGCCAATCAAACTCACATGTCCAAACTGCGGCTATGACCTCATTGGATTTCCAGTCGAACAAAGCAAAGCCACATGCTCCGAATGCGGATTGCATGTAGTACCTGTTCCTCACAACACACTCTACAACAACACAAAGCTACGTCGCGACCTCACTACACACCTACTACTTCCTATTGCAGTTCCATTGTTAGCTTTCAACGGATTAAGCTTCGTCTCTAGCTGGCTGTCTGTAGTCGCAGCTGTAATCCTAATTGTTTACCCGTTCGTAAGTCTGTATTTTTTGTGTGTTGCCTATCTGACAGTGAAAGAAAACAACGAGCATGCTCCAAACAAAGTCCCACAGAAGACCATTGTGGTATGGTTCGGCGTGTTCTCAATACTGTGCATCGCAAGCTATTTGCTGTTAAGTATTGTTATTGTAAACATGTTTACCGCGGCTATTTAATCCACAACACCACTCCACGCGCCACAGGTTAAATGTCTCCAGTAAGCCGTATCGACGAAACGTGTAGAATCACCCAGTGACCAACCCCAAACCAACCTGCCCCAACTGCGCCTACGAACTCTCCGGCATTGTCAAAGACGACATCACCATCTGCCCTGAATGCGGAAAGCCCTGCGATCCCAGCACTCGCAAAGCACAATCACTCCGATACGCCCTGAACTTCGCTGTCGGATTGATCGGCATCCCATCCGTTGTCATTCCGATACTCGCTCTGGTCACCATCCACCTACTCGAGTACCGAGTCGTCATGCAATACGCTCGCCTCTATCACCAAGCCGCATTCACCGCACCACTGATCTGGCTTCCAATCGCATTCTGGATCACAATCCGATACAAACACACACCCGACGCGCGCCGAGACATCGGCGCCACCATCGCAATCCTGCTCGCAGTCACCTTCGCATCCGCTATCGTGTACTACGCTCTGTTTGTATTCACCGCACTGCTCACCAGCGGCTTCTAAGCACCAACCACCCCACCCCGAATCTGATTCGTCACCCCGCCCGGCTCCCCGTTCCCGATCACCTCCGCCTCTACCTTCACGATCGGAAGCACCTTCCAGCTCGAGTTCGTCAAGAAGACCTCGTCCGCATCCAGCAGATCATCGATCGTCATCATCCGGACCTCGACCCCAATCCCAAGCTTCTCCGCAACCTCCATCACACGCATCCGCGTAATCCCAGGAAGCACCGGACTCGGGAGCGCATGCGCCTCCCCGCTCTCCTCACCACGCGCGATCGGAGTAATCAGCTTCCCACCCTGAACCACAAACAGATTCGAAACACACCCCCCGCTCAAGTGATTGCTCACCTGCAGCACGATCGACTCCGCCGCCCCCTTCGCCGCGCTCGTCTGCAGCTCCCGCAAGCGCCACCAGTAGTTCAGCGTCTTGTGCCCCGCCGTGGGATCAAGCGGATTGGCGCGCGCCTCCGCGATCGTCGCCATCACCCCGCTCTCAAACATCTCATCCGGATACGCCGTCGCAGGCTGCGCCTGAATCAGCACCGTCGGACGATGGTTCGTCCCCCCGCCACTCTGGAGCATGTTCAGGTCCCCGCCCGTCACCGTCAGCCGCACGCGTGTGTGCTTGTACCGCGCCCGCCGCACCGTCTCCTCGACCGCCTCACCCAGCGCCCCGGTTTTCAGATCATCGCTCAAGCCAAGCATCGCCGCCGATTCCTGCAAGCGATCCATATGCGCATCTAGATCATCGACCACCACACCGTCCGCCGTGCTCAGCGCGTGCATTGTCTCAAACAACCCCACCCCATGCTGCACCGACGCATCAAACGCCGAGAGCTTCGCCTCCTCACGCGTCATCATCACGCCGTCCAAAAACACGCTCTCGCAGGTATCGCCGCTGTTCAGATCTTCTTGCATCCCAAAGCGTACCCCCCAAACCCCCCGCGGCACAGGCGTCCCGCCTGTGATCTTCCAAACTACCCCGCCTCAGCCGCCGCGAGCTTCTTCTTGTGTTGACGCATGATCGACACCGGACCAATCAACGCGATCAGGTGCAGCAGCACCAGCCCCCCGTTGATCACATACTTGATCGTCCGCTGATCCTGATCGATCCCGAAGTTGATCCGATCCATCATCTTCAGACACCCACACCCGCTCTCGAGCAGCACCGCATCACTCACCAGCGACAAGTAGTACGTAAACCCCACAACGCACAGCATCGAGAACACCAGCACCGCACGCCCAAAGAACTTCGTCAGCTCCGACCCCATCACAAACACCAGCATCAACCCAAGCACCAGCTCCCCAGGACCGACCCACCACATCAACCCATACATGCTCTGAGGCAGCACCGCATGCTCCGTCACCGTATCGACGAACGCATTCAAATCCGAAATCTTCGAGAACCCCGCAAGCACCCACATCAACAGAATCAACCCCACACACACGCGAGGCACAATCATCCGAGGATTGCGCAGAGCCCCATCAGAGCCCGCCGATGACCCATCACCCGCAGACCCGTTGCCCATCCCATTGCTGATGTCCTTGGTAATCTCAGTTATCGGCGTATCTCGCATACCCCAAATTCTCCATTACGCAAAGACCAACGACCGCTTCCCGAAATCCAGTTTCATCGCCTGCTTGGCAAGATAGAGCGTCTCTTCCGCCGCGTTGTTCGCCTGTTCGGTATGCGCCCTCAGCAGCTCCAGCACCTTCTTATCCCCCTCTTTCCCCTCATAAGGCACCCGCCGCTCACGCATCGGCTCCAGCAGCTTGTCAATATGCTCCGCGACCTCCACCTTCACATGACCATCCCCGATGTTGTCCCCCTTGCTGTACGCCTCCTCCAGCTCCTTGATCCGCTCGTCATCGCGAATAAACGCACGAACATAATCAAACAACGCATTGCTGATATCACCAGGCTCATCCATCGTCTGACGCCCAGTGTACAGACCCCCCATCTTCTTCTTGATCTGCTTAAAGGTATCCGTCAGGAAGATCGCATTATTCAACGATTTAGACATTTTGTGTTTGCCATCAGTCCCAATCAGCCGCGCCACGCGCCCCACCTTCCCCTCCGGAATCGGGAACAACCCACCCGCGCTCACATAGTCCTCATCCTCCGTATGCGGATCAACGCCGCAGTACATCTGATTAAACCGACGCGCCACCTCTCGGCAAGGCTCAATATGCGCCAGCTGATCCTCCCCAACAGGAACAAGCTCCGGACGGAACAACAAAATGTCCGCGCACTGACCAACCGAATACATCGGGAACCCGAACGAGTAGTTGTCCCCCAACCCCTTGTCCTCAAGCTCACTCTTGAGCGTCGGATTCCGCATCACACGATTGAACGGCAACAGCATCGCCAGATACCAACTCAGCTCCGCAATCCCAGGGATCTCCGTCTGCAAAACAAAGGTCGACTTCTCCGGATCAATCCCGCACGCGATCCAGTCCTTCACAATGTCAATCGTGCTCCGACGGATCTCGTCAGCCTTGTCCGCCCGCGTCGTAAACGCGTGCATGTTCGCGATCAGAAAGAAACACTCATACTGATCCTGCAGCGCCACCCGATTCTCAAGCGACCCCACCCAGTGCCCCAGATGAAGCTGACCCGTAGGGGTATCACCAGTCAAAATCCGTGGACGCGATCCGTTGGCAGTTTTCTCACTCATAGACCACGATCGTAGCCCAATCCGCCCCATAACGGCTCAATTCACCCCCGTTTCACCCAATCTCCATCACCAGATTCTTATTGCAACCCCATCCCCCCGATGGTACAGTGAACAGTCCAAAGGAGAGGGACCTCATGAACAACACCCCCGCGACCGACAGCACAATCTCCCGCCGCCAGTTCGTCGCCGCCGGAGCCGCCACCGCCGCCACCGCCGCGATCAGCGCCCCCGCCCTCGCTCGCGCCGATGCCGCCCAATCTACCAGACCCCTCCCCGCTCCATCGCTCGCCAAACTCCTCCGCTCCCAAGACGACCCAACCCGCGCCAAGCTCTCGCGTTCCTTCAGCGACACCAACCTCACCAGCCCCCTCAACAAACCAACCCTCGCCCTCACCCCGCTCCCATGCCTGAGCAGCCGCGTCCAGAGCGACGCGTCCCTCACCATCGAGGTCCTCCACCCAACCCCAAACGCCTACGCGATCCTCTATAGCGCCCACAACATCGAGATCAAAGACCAAAGCATCGCCGCCTACCCCGCCTCGACTCAGATCAACGCGCCACGCGACACCCGCAACCGCGTCACCCTCCGCATCACGCAGCGGACTCCATCTTCCAAGCGCGTCAAAGAAATCACCATCCCCGCATCATCCACGAGCGAGTACCTCCTCGCGATCCCCACCGCACACCACGCGAGCAGCGCCAGCTGGCGCTTCAGCAGCGCCCAGCTCGATGAAGCCGGGAACATCACCAAACTCACCAACCCGCTCCCGGGCGTCTCGTCCCGATGCGCATATTTCAAACTCACCATCGAAGAAAGCACAGGAGTCTAAATCATGGAACCTTTCATCGGACAAATCATGCTCTTCGCAGGCAACTTCGCCGTCCGCGGCTGGGCCCTCTGCGACGGACAACTCCTCCCAATCAATCAAAACGCCGCGCTCTTCTCCATCCTCGGAACCCAGTACGGCGGCGACGGACAAACAAACTTCGCACTCCCAGACCTCCGCGGACGCGTCCCCATCCATATGGGCAACGGCCCAGGTCTCTCCAACCGACCAATCGGATCCAAGTCCGGCGCCGAAACACACACCCTCACCACCAACCAGATCCCTTCACACGCCCACGGCGCCACACTCCGCGCCTCCGACGCCGAAGGCACCTCCGCATCACCCACCGACCTCGTCATCGCCAAGTCAGGTTCAGGTGACCCAGACTACAACGGCGACGCACTCAACACCGCACTCCGCAGCGACTCCATCGAAGTAGGAAACACCGGAGGCAACCAATCCCACAACAACATGCAGCCCTACCTCACCCTCAACTACCAAATCGCACTCGTCGGGATCTTCCCCCCACGCAACTAAGTCGCGAGCACCAGCAAGAGGTCCACCATGATCATCCCAACCACCACCGCCGCACTGCTCACGCTCCTGACGAGCACCGCGATCGTTGACCAAGACTTCGGAGAGCTCTCCCCCTCAGACCCAACCTGGGATCGCGTCGCCCAAACCGGCGCCACGGACCTCGGCCCCTGCAACACCCAAGCGATCGACTCGATCAACAACGCCGTCGCCTACGACGTCTACTACGTCCGCGCCGCTAACAACACCACACTCCTCGACATCTCCGCCTTCTCGGCCCACCCAAACCCCATCGACCTCGACCCCATGCTCATGGTCTACTGCGGCGTCTTCGATCCATCAATGCCAAACGTCAACCTCGAAGAAATCGACGACGACTCCGCCGGATACCCAAACGCGATGGTCCTCTCCTCAAACTTCGCAAACCCCGACAACGTCTATTCCGTCGTCGTCAGCTCCTACTCCAACTACCCACCCTCACGCTACGGCAATTACGTCATCAACATCGGAACAGGACTCTACTTCTCCACCGCATGCCACCCCGACTTCAACGGCGACGGCAACCTCAACTTCCTCGACATCTCCGAGTTCCTCGCGCTCTTCGGATCCATGGACATCCGCGCCGACTACAACCACGACGGCAACCACAACTTCCTCGATGTCTCAGCATTCCTCGATGACTTCGGATTGGGTTGCCCATAACCCTTAACCAGTAAGCAACCCAGCTACACACCAGTCTGCGACGCATCCGCGTTAATCATCAACGCCAGAAGCACATTGAGCCCGTTAAAGCACACGTGCATCATGATCGGAACGCCCACCCGCTTCGTCCGCTCATACGCGATCCCGCAGCTCAGCCCCACCGCAAAGATCGGCAGCAGCGCATGCCAAGGCACCGAGTTCTCCCCGCCCAACCGGTGCATCCCCGTAAAGATCAACGACCCAAAGATAATCGCGAGCCAAGGACTCTTGAGCCACTTGATCAGCGCCCCCTGCAAGAACACCCTGTAGATCAGCTCCTCAACAAACGGCGCCCCGATCACCGCCGCCCCAACAATCGCCCACACCCACGGATTCCCCGGATCATTCTCCAGCTTCACCAACGTCGGATGCGCCATGTTGTTCGGAGCCGCGCTCTGCGTCTGCGTGTACACCCACACCCCGAGCATGTTCATCAGCTCAATAAACGGATACGCCAGCACAAAGCACCCAAGCCCCACCGGCATATCCAAAAAACTCAAACCCAACCCCGAGTTCTTCGTCCCCTCACCATCCCCAACACTCGCGCTCCGCTTGAGCACAAACAACATCCCCAAACCCGCGATCATCCCAAACAGATACGACCCCACCGTATTGATCGCCTGCATCTGTGTCTCGTCGTACCCCTGCTCCTGGATCCACTGGACCTGACTAATCAGCTGCGGAGCCGAGCTCGCCGCGAGGAACACCACAAAGATCGCAAACAACCACACCACGCTCGGAAGCGAGTCCACATCCCGAAGCCCCGCCTTCGCGTACCCCCCGGGACGCAGCAACCCACCCGCAAACAACAACGCGATCACCAAGAGCAGCGACACCCCCAGAAACACCAGCTTCCACTGCTGCATCGTCTCAACCAAGTCCCCCACGCTCTGATCCTGCACCCCGCTCGTGTCCACGGCCTGCGCCATCGCCTCAGGAGCAACGCCCCCGAAAACAGCCGCAATAATCACACACATGACCACACCAGAACCCATCCCGCCGGTACTAGAAGAAATCATCGCCCACAAACGCGAGCAAGTCGCCGCCGAGAAAGCCGACACCCCGCTCTCCACGCTTGAGTCGCAAGCATCATCAAACGAACCACCACGCGACTTCTTCGCCGCACTCACCGAGCACCCGCGCCACGAATCCATGGCCGTCATCGCCGAAATCAAACGGCGCAGCCCAAGCGCCGGACTCATCCGCCCCGAATACGACCATCCTGATTTCGATCCATCAGTCATCGCGCAACAGTACTCCAATGCTGGCGCATCGGCCATTTCCTGCCTCACAGACCAAAAGTTCTTCGCCGGAGACCCCTCCTACATCCTCAAAATCAAAGATTCCGTCCCCCTCCCCGTCCTCCGCAAAGATTTCATCATCGATCCCTACCAGATCACCCAAGCCCGCGCCATCCATGCCGACGCCGTCCTCCTCATCGCCGAGTGCCTCTCCGATCAACAACTCACCGATATCATCGACCACATCGACGCGCTCCAAATGACCACCCTCCTCGAGGTCCACTCCGAGTCCAACCTCCGCCGAGTCCTCCCCATCATCGAGTCCGCAGACTCCTCGCGCCTCCTCCTCGGCATCAACAACCGCGATCTCACCAAAATGGAAACCGACCTCCACCACTCCGCACGACTCAAACCGCTGATACCCAGCCAGGTACAAGTAGTCACAGAATCCGGCATTCGAACCCCACAAGACCTCGCCACCCTCAAAGCCGCCGGACTCAACATCGCCCTCATCGGAGAACACCTCATGAGGACCGAGAACCCCGGAAACGCCCTCGCCGCCATGCTCGACCAATCACCCTCCTGAAGAACACCGATACAACCACCGCCGTAAACCCTTATACAATCCCGCAATACCACCATCCCTCACCCGTTGAGCACACATATGAACACCCCCCGCCACATCATCCTGACCCTCATCCTCGCGCTCTTCTCGCTGAGCACAATCGCCCAGGACGACCCGCGCCAGATCCTCATCGACTCCGCGCAAGCACTCCAAGAAACCCAAGGTTTCACCGCCAAAGCCACACTCACCGGCGAGGGATCCAAAATGATCCTCTCCACCCTCCCCTCCATGACCGCACGATTCACACTCGGAACCCACCCCGAATACGGCCGAGTCATCCACCTCCTCGGACAACTCAACCCAACCGCCACAGCCGCACCCGAAGACTTCGACATCGTCTACTCCGCCGACCGCTACATCTGGTCCGACCACCCTAAGCAAACACTCAACATCCGCCCCCCCTCTGTCTCCGGACGCATCCGCCCCACCGCCTTCTCCTACCTCCTCCTCGCCGAGCTCATCAAAGACCAGCCCTTCCAGAACGAACTCGACAACGCCGAGAACTTCACCCTCGAAGAACAGCAATCCATTGATGGCACCCCCTGCCACGTCGTACTCATCGACCGCGCCAAACCCAAAGGACGCTCCACCGCCGGCGCCCACAACAAAGAACGCTGGTTCATCGGAGTCGAGGACAACCTCCCAAGACGCGTCGAGCAGATCACCGACGCCTCCATGATCAACGCCTCGCTCATCATGGAACTCACAGGACTCTCCATCGCCCCGCCATCCAAAACCGACCTCGAAGTCTTTGTCCCCGAAACCTACAAAGTCATCGACAACACACGCAAACCCAAAGTTCCCGACCGCGATAAACCCTTCAACAAACCAACCCAACCCACCACCACACCAACCCCGCAACCCGTCGTGCCCCAAACCCCCTCAGATCCACTTGCACCAAACTACAGCTTCACCGACACCAACAACCAATCCATCTCCCGCTCCACCCAAGACAACCGGATCACCGTCCTCTACTTCCACGGCTCATGGTCCATCCCCTCCAAACAAGCCACCCCGCTCCTCTCCGACCTCTCCCGCTCATTCGACAACCCCGCTAAACCCATCGACACCTTCGCGATCGCCCTGCGCGAGTCCGACCCCGCCGCCGTCGAAGACGACCACATCAACAACAACTACGCCCACCACCTCGCGATCAACCCCTCAAACTCCCTCGCCGCGCTCTTCCAAGTCCGCGTCTACCCGACCCTGATCGTGATCGACGACAACAACCGCATCACCTACCGCAACCACATGGGCAAAGACACCGACGCCCAAGCCCTCATCGACGGCGCCAAAGACGCGATCAACAAAGCCCTCAACCCCGCTCCATAATCCCAACGCAATACACCGATCCAGCGCCCGTTGTGCTCCAAACACAGGAGCACAACGATGCCTACGCGCCCACACACAGCACGACTGATCGCCGCCCTCCTCGCGCTTCCATGCGCGCATGCACTCGCCCAAAGCGCCCCACCCACAAACCCACCATCCACTACTTCCACAAGCACTGACCAGCAAAAATACTTTGTCATAGAACACACCCTCGTCCTCCACGACGATGAACGCGACAAAGACCTCCACATCCGCATCCTCCACCCAAGCAACCACGCGCTCAACACTCCAACCATCATCTTCTCCCACGGCTACGGCGGATCAGGACTCAACTACGACCCACTCGCACAACACTGGGCAACCCACGGCTACATCGTCATCCTCCCCACACACTCCGATGCCATCATCAACCCTCTCGAATCAAACAACCCAAAACGCGGCCAAAGACTCAAATCAATCCGAGAGCGAATCCAAGAACGCAAAGCAAACAAACCCGCCGCGGGATTCGATTTTTCTGATTGGTACAACCGCCCCCGCGACATCTCCTTCATCCTCGACTCGCTCGACGAGATCGAAAAACAAACCCCGCTCAACAATCAAGCCATCGACCGCGACCGCATCGGAATCGGAGGACACTCCTACGGCGCCTTCACCTCCCAGCTCATCAACGGCACCGACCCGCTCGGACCACAAGACTTCACAGACCCACGCGCCACCTGCGCCCTCCTCATCTCACCTCAAGGCACCGGAGGACTCTTCACCAAAGACGCGTGGGACAACTTCCAAGGACCCGCCCTCACTATCACCGGAGACAACGACGAAGGACGCGAAGGACAACCCGCCACATGGCGCCGCGAACCCTACGACCACTCCCCACCAAACACCCACACCCTCCTCTGGATCAACGACGCCTACCACAACTTCGGAGGCATCAGCGGACAAATCCTCCCCCTCCCAGACCAAGGCCCAGAAAACCCCACCCACGTCCAAATCGTCCAGAACGCCACCCTCACCTTCTGGGACCACCACCTCAAAGACCAATCACACTACATCGCCCAGTTCGCAGACATCCTCGCAGACAAACTGGACGACCAACTCGAATCAGACCAAGTCACCATCGAACACAACGAGCCCTAACTCACCCCCCCAATCACCCCCAAACACCTCTCCCATTCTTCCGAAGGAGCCCCCACCAGACATACCATACACCTTGACCCAAGCCGCCCACCCATCCCCTTCAAACACTCGGCGACAACACACCGCCCAAGCCCTCCTCGCGCCCAATCTCTCAACAGCATCCCCCCCCACACCCCTTACCATCCTCCACACCCACCTCATCCCCTCCACCGATCCCGATCCGATCACCACCCTCCAGTCCCATCTCGACTCCCACCCCAACCACCACTGGATCATCACCCTCGCCTACGACCTCGCCCACACCATCGAGCCCACCGTCAACCCAACACACTCGACTTTCCCCCACATCATCGCCCAGCGATGCGCTCCATCATCCTCAACCAACAGCACCAACCAACCCCGCTGGTCCATCACTCCCGACCAACTCACCCTCACCCCCAAATCCCACTACACCACCATCGTCCGCCGCGCCCTCGACTACATCGCCGCCGGAGACATCTACCAGGTCAACCTCGCCCACCCCATCACCGTCCCCTTCCAAGGCGACGCCCATTCCCTCGCAACCCACCTCTTCAATGCAACCAACCCCCAAATGGGTTCCTTCACCTGCTTTGATTCCAACCACCCCCCCAACACACGCCACGCCGTCATCTCCCTCTCCCCCGAAACCTTCCTCACTTACGACGCCCCCTCGCGCACCCTCACCACCATCCCGATGAAAGGCACAAGCCCCGCATCAACAAACCCCTCCGACCTCTACCACAACCCCAAAGACCGCGCCGAACTCAACATGATCATCGACCTCATGCGCAATGATCTCTCGCGCATCTCCATCCCCTCCTCCGTCCGCGTCACCAACCCCCGCGCTGTCCACACCCACCACAACTCCGTCCACCAAGCGACCGCGACCATCCAGTCCACACTCCGCGACAACCTCACCCTCGCCGACATCCTCCGCGCCACCTTCCCGCCAGGATCAATCACCGGCGCCCCCAAAGTCCGCGCGATGCAGATCATCCACGAACTCGAACACCAAAGCACTACCCCCCGCGCCCCCTACTGCGGCTCAACCATCGCCCTCGCACCCGACGGCTCATTCAAGTCAGCCGTCAACATCCGCACCCTCCACATCCAAGGCACCCCCTCCAACTCCTCCCCACACGCCTTCGAATCCGCCACCCTCACCTACCACACCGGCGCCGGCATCGTCGCCGACTCCAACCCCGAAGCCGAGTGGAACGAAACCCTCACCAAAGCCCAAGTCCTCAAAACCACCCTCGACCTCCCCCTCCCTACCCCTCAATAAGCCGTCCGCACACCAAAAAGACCCCCAAAACCACCCAAAGTCCGATGATCAAGGACTTTACGCCATCATTCCCTCAACTCCCCCGTCCCGCACGCCCGATACCTATACCAAGCGCGAACCCACGTTCACGCAACAAGTTACAACACCCATCCGTTCCAAGGGGCACAGACATGAACACAACCGACCGCCGCCGATACAACCGCGTCGCCACCGAGATCGCTTGCAAAGCACGACGAAGCGCCCACACCATGTACGCGCCCGCTAAAACCATCGACATCTCCCCCGACGGCGCCGCGCTCGTCATCGACTCCGCACGCGTCACCCACGAAGGCGACCGACTCGCACTCGCGTTCAACTCCCCCGACTGCCCAATCCTCAAAGCCTCAAAGATGATCGGCGTCCGTGTCGTCCGCGTCTCCCCCCTCCCCAACTCCAACCGCCAGCGCATCGCCGTCGAGTTCGACTCGCCGCAGCACCACCTCGCCGACCTGGTCGCTTCACCAGACCAGCCGCGCAAAGCCGCGTAAGACTCAAACACATCTCACATCAGATCAGAAACTCACCTTCGGCGCCTCGCGCACCGAAGCGTCCTCGATCTCGAAGTACTCCGCCTTCTCAAAGTTGAACACCCCCGCGATGATCACGCTCGGGAATGTCTCCACCGCCGTGTTCATATCGCGCACGTTCCCGTTGTACAAACGCCGCGAAGACGCGATCCGATTCTCCGTCTCCGAGAGCTCGCCCTGCAGATTGATGAACTGACTATCCGCCTTGAGATTCGGATACTGCTCCACAACCACCGACAGCTGCTTCATCGCGCCGATCAGCACCCCTTCGTCCTTCGCCTGCGATTCGGGAGATCCCGTGTTCGCCACACACGCGTTGCGCGCCGCGATCACACTCTCGAGCGTCTCGCTCTCATGACTCGCGTACCCCTTCACCGTCTCCACCAGATTCGGGATCAGGTCATACCGCCGCTTGAGCTCGACATCGACCCCCGCCCATGAGTCCTTGAGATGCTGACGGATCCGCACAAGCTTGTTGTACACCCCCACCGCCCACAAAATCACGATCAACCCGATCACGCCAAGAACAATCAACCCGATGATCCAACCACTCATACCTGTTTCCCTTCCTGTAAATCCTTGACCAAGAATGCAGGCCAGTGTTCCAAAAACTTCATCGTCCAATCAAGCGACGCCCCGAACCGATCCGCGCCCCACGCCGAGTACCCGTCCGACAAACAGATCCGACGATTCTCAAGATCAACCAATCCCGGCTGCGTCTCAAGCAGAAACTCGATCATCCGCTGATTCACCACATCATACGCGAACTTCCGGCTCGCACTCTTCACAAAGTACTTCCGCGAAAACTCACTGCTCTCAAAGTCAATATCGTCCTTCCCAAAGAACGACGCGAGCCGATCAAACAAATGCTCCCTCCGGATCACCATGTCAGGCATCCGCTCAAAAGGCAGCTCCAAAATGAAATAACTAAAGTTGTGATTCACAATCCGCGTCCGTGTCCGCCTCCGACCCTTCGAGTCCGTCGTCGTGGTCGTCTCCCGCGTCTTGTACTTAAAGTCACCCGTGTTGAGCCGACCAGTCCCGCTCCAGTCACCAAACTCCAGCTCGATCTCCCCAACAATCGTGTTGTGCGCATAGCGAGCAAACCCACGCTGGAAGATCTCAAAGTGCCAGAACTCCTCGTCGTGCGAATCGTCCAAATGCGCCCTGAACGACAGCCCATGCTGATCCGCCAGCGCCCGCATCGCCGCCAGCCGAGCCGCCGCCCGCGCCTTCGCCTTCTCCGCCTCCTTAATAATCCACACGATCAACACGACAATCAGCCCAAAGCCGACCACCGCAAGCCCCACCGTCCCAAGTATGCCAAGTCCCGCAATCATCTCCATGCACCATACTAGTTCGTATTCACGCCCATCCACTTTCACCCCCCAACCCTTCAAACCCTCCTCTGCGTGCCCTACTCCCCATCCTCCACCAAGCCGAATCTTCTCTCCTCCCCCGGGCCTCCGGGGGAGGTGTCGCACCGCGACGGAGGGGGTCTTCTCTTCACCCAGTAACGAATGGCGGGTGCCACGGCTTGTCGTCTTCGCAAGCCGTGTCTTCCCCTCTTCCTTCCATACCTCAGCCTTCCCTTCCCGCCTCCCCCGGGCCTCCGGGGGAGGTCTCGCACAGCGACGGAGGGGGTCTTCTCTTCACCCAGTAACGAATGGCGGGTGCCACGGCTTGTCGTCTTCGCAAGCCGTGTCTTCTCCTCTTCCTTCCATACCTCAGCCTTCTCTTCTCTCCTCCCCCGGGCTTCCGGGGGAGGTGTCGCACAGCGACGGAGGGGGTCTTCATCCCTCCAGTAGCGAATGACCAATAGCTATTCCCTTCTCTTCCCCTACAATCCCCCATGCTCTGGCAACCATCCATCCCCGATTCCTACCACACGCTCTCCGAAACGGAACTCACCGCGCGCATCGAGGACCGCCGCAAACAACTCGGGACCTCCCTCCTCATCCTCGGACACCACTACCAGATGGACTCCGTCGTCCAGCACGCCGACTTCATGGGAGACTCCCTCAAACTCGCGCAGCTCGCCGCCTCCGTCGTCGAGGACCGCGCCAAAGCAAACACCCCCGTCTCCCACATCGTCTTCTGCGGCGTCCACTTCATGGCAGAAACCGCAGACATCCTCACACCCGACTCCGTCGAAGTCATCCTCCCAGACCTCTCCGCCGGATGCTCCATGGCCGACATGGCCGACTACGAACAAACCGTCGAAGCATGGGAACTCATCCACGAATCGCTCAAACAACAAGGATGGACTGGGCGAATCATCCCCATCACCTACGTCAACTCCACCGCCGCCATCAAAGCATTCGTCGGAGACCACGGCGGCGCCTGCTGCACCTCCTCCAACGCCGGACAAGTTTTCGAATGGGCCATGAACGGCGGCACCGAACCACGCAAGGATGGCGAAGACATCAAAGTGTTGTTCCTCCCAGATCAGCACCTCGGACGCAACACCTCCGCCGCCTTCGGGATCGACGTGACGCGCAATACCTGCGTGTACGACCCCAAGAAAACAGAACGAGGCGAACCCCTCGGAGGAGCGTCCGCCCAAGAGTTATACAACGCCGCAACTATATTGTGGGCAGGACATTGCAGTGTCCACAAACTCTTCGCACCAGAACACTGCGCCCAGATCCGTGAAGACAACAAGAACCTCGAAGCAGGCGTCGAACCCATGCAGATCCTCGTCCACCCAGAGTGCTGCAAAGAAGTCGTGGACCTCGCCGACCTCGCCGGATCAACCGAGTTCATCATCAACACGATCAAGAACGCCGCACCAGGAACCCGCTGGGCCATCGGCACCGAAGTCCACCTCGTCAACCGACTCGCAAACGAGCACCGCGAGCGCGGCGTCGAAGTCACCATGCTCTCCGACTGCCAGTGCCTCTGCACCACCATGTACCGCATCAACCAGCCCCACCTCCTCTGGATCCTCGACGGCCTCTGCGCCCTCTCCCCCGATGGACAGCCCACCAAAGACAACAAACCCGTCACCCGAAACGTCGTCAGCGTCCACCCCGAAGCCCAGCGCCTCGCCGTCCTCGCCCTCGACCGAATGCTCGCCCATACCGGAGGCGGCGCCGTCAAAGTCTGACCAATCTCTCCTCCCCCGGGCCTCCGAGGGAGGTATCGCACAGCGACGGAGGGGGTCTTTTCTTCACCCAGTGACAAATGGCGGGTGCCACGGCTTGTCGTCTTCGCAAGCCGTGTCTTCTCCTCTTCCTTCCATACCTCAGCCTTCTCTTCTCTCCTCCCCCGGGCTTCCGGGGGAGGTGTCGCACAGCGACGGAGGGGGTCTTCTCTTCCAGCGCACAAACCACGTCCGTAAGCAATCACCAACAACCACTCCCGTGCGCCTTTCTAAACTTTCTCGCGCCTTCTCAACACTTTTGAGCAAAAACGTCCCAATCGCCGATTGTTCCACGTGGAACATTCTCACCCACATCCCGCCGACGACCACCTACCCGAGCTGAGCGACAACCTCGCCTCGGAGATTTCGCGTTGGGCATTCTTCATCTGCGGCCTCATCCTCATCATCGCCGCCGCGACGCTACCACTCAACGCCGACCTCAACTACACACGCCACCAGCGCGACCTCGCGATGGTGATCGAGCAAGAAAACGCCGCACGAAACGCGTCGTACCAGTCCATGCTCGCCGCGATCGAATCGAAAAATCCCGACACGCTCCAGCTGCTCGCCCAGTCCAACATGGGACTCATCCCAGCGACTCACGAGGCGCTGATGATTCCTGGAGAGCGGCGCGATCCGATGGTGTTTGAGTTGCTTGAGCCGGCGCCGCTGGCGCGTCCGGAGTTCTCGCCTCAGTATTCTCGGCTCGAGCGCCTGGTGATGGTCCCCAAGACTCGGCTGTGGGTCATCGCGGGCGGGATTTTCTTGGTGCTTGTCGGCTTGCTCCCAGCCGCGAAACCGAAATAACCCAGTGCCGATCGTGCGTCTTCCCTAGAGTCTTCCGATGTCCGGAGTTGATCGTTATCCTGTGATTGTTGGTCCCACGGCTGGCGGGAAAACCGCGCTGGGGGTGGCGCTGTGCAAGGAATACGAACGGCGGGGACTCCCGATGGGGGAGGTGGTCACGGCGGACGCGTACCAGATTTATCGAGGCATGAATATCGGCACGGCCAAACCAACCATCGAGGAGATGGACGGCGTGGCGCATCACCTGATCGATATCGTCGATCCGGGCGAGCGGTTCACGGTCGCGGATTGGCTGGAACGCGCCGAGCCGATGGTCGATCGGATGACGAGCGCAGGCATCCATCCGGTCGTTGTGGGCGGAACGAACCTGTACATCCAAACCTTCCTCGACGGCATGTTCACGGCTCCGGAACCAAGCAACGAGATCATGGATCGCGTCGAGCAGATGGAACAGTCCGATCGCCGCGCCGAGCTGCTGAAGGTTGATCCCGAGGCGCACGAGCGGATTGATTCCAACGACCTGCGCCGGACGCGGCGGGCGCTGGCGGTGTATCTGCAGACAGGCACTCCAATCAGCGAGCTGCAGCGTCAGTGGGATCAGGAAGATCACGCGCGACATGGAGCGGTGCTGGTCGGGTTGCACTGGGACAGCGAACTGATCAATCCGCGCATCAATCAGCGCGTGAAGATCATGATCGAGATGGGATTGGTCGAGGAGGTCCGCGCGTTGTGGGAATCGGGGAAGCTGACGGATCAGTCCGCGCAAGCGATCGGGTACAAGCAACTTATTGAGCATTTCGAGCGGCGATGCTCGCTTGATGAGGCGATCGAGCGGATCAAGATCGACACGCGGCGGTTTGCGAAAAACCAGCGGACATGGCTCAAGCGATTCCGAGGTCGGCGGAGCGGATCGATCTGGATCGACGCGCCGGATCGGGATGCGGATACCATGGCGAGTGAGATCGTGGACCGATTGATGGATGCCTCGGCGAGCTAAGGAACGGATGAAGGGACGAGTAATCAATGGACTCTTGGTATCTGCTGCTTGATATTCTGATCCTTCTGGGCGGGGCGATGGTGCTCGGCGTGGTGTGCGAACGCTTGCGGCAGTCGCCGATCCTTGGGTATCTGGCGGCGGGGACATTGCTTGGTCCCAATGCGTTGCAGGTTGTTTCGACGGCTGAGGGTGTGACGGTGCTCGCGGAGCTTGGGGTGGCGCTGCTGCTGTTTACGATCGGTCTTGAGTTCTCTTGGCCGAGACTGAAAAAACTCGGCGCCGCGGCGTTTGGCGGCGGGACTGGGCAGGTGCTCGTCACGATGGGGCTCGCGGCGGGGTGCGCGATGGTCTTCAGTATGCCTTTCCGGACTTCGATCGCGGTCGGCGCGATCGTGGCGCTGAGCAGCACGGCGGTTGTGCTGCGTTTGCTGATCTCGCGCGCGGAGATCGAGAGCGCTCACGGCCGGCACGCGCTGGGGATCCTGCTGATGCAGGATGTCGCGGTGGTGCCTTTGGTGCTGCTGGTCACGCTGATCGGCGGCGACGGCTCGATGAAGGACATGAGCAAGGATATTTTGCTCGCGATCGTCGGCGCGCTTGTGCTTGTGGTGGTGCTGTATGTGCTGCTCAACAAGGTTGCGCCAAAGGTCATGGGGCTCGGGGAGATGCAGCGGAATCGTGATCTGCCGATTCTACTCGCGATCGTGATCGGATTGGGATCGGCGCTTGCGTCTCACAAGCTTGGGCTGTCTCCGGCGCTGGGCGCGTTTGTCGCAGGGATGATCCTCGCGGAGTCTCCGTTTGCGACACAGATCCGTGCGGACATCGGTTCGATCCGGACGCTGCTGGTCACGCTGTTCTTCAGCTCGATCGGGATGCTCGGCGATCCGGCGTGGTTCTTCAGTCACCTGCCTTCGGTGCTTGGGTTTGTCGCGGCGATCGTGATCGGCAAGAGTGTGGTCATCTGGATCGTGCTCAAGTGTTTCGGGCTCACGCATCGGCACGCGCTGGCGGCGGGGATCTGTTTAGCACAGGTCGGTGAGTTCTCGTTTGTGCTCGCGGCGGTCGCGCGCGGGACGGTGATCAGCGAGGAGATGTTTACGCTCATTATCTCGTCGACGATTGTGACGCTATTCTTGACGCCTTATCTTGTTGCGTTTGCGCCGAGGGTTTCGGGGATGGTGGTCGGCACGCTGGAGCGGGTCGGCGTGGTCAAGGCGGTCGCGGTTGAGACAGCGAGCGAGCAGTCGGTCGCGAGCGATCGGCTTGTAGTGATCGGGTTTGGTCCGGCGGGCGAGGCGGTGGCGCACGCTTTGGACGGTCACGAGGATCGCGTGACTGTGCTCGATCTGAATCCCACAAGTATCCGGCGAGCGCATCAGCTCGGATACTCGGCACACATTGGCAACGCGGCGCAGGCTGAGGTGCTCGAGCACGCGGGGGTTGAGCACGCGAGTGCCGTGGTTGTGACGGTTCCTGATCCTGGAGCGGCGCGCGAGATCGTCGGATTGGTGCGCTCGCTTGCTCCGAATGTGCACATCATCGCGAGAGCGCGGTACCACCGTTTCTACGATGACATTCAGCGAGGCGGGGCGGATGATGTGGTCAATGAAGAATGGATCGTTGGGGCGATTCTTGCTTCACGCGTTCGTGCTTGCTTGCGGCGCGAAGAGCAGTCTGAGGGCGATTCGTCATCGGTTGAATCAGAATAACTGCTCAGAGTCAGTCATCGAGGGAGATGGACTTTGGTCCTTCATTCCCGGCGGTGCGTTCCATGTAGCCGTCGCCTCGTTTTTCGTATTTGGTGAATCCGAGGCGTGAGAGGTTCTCGTTGGACAGCTGGGATTTGCCCTTCATGTCGGACCACTTTCCCGCGATGTTTGGCGCTTGGATGACGCGCTGGACGGGTCGTCCCTCGTGCTCGGTGAGTGCGTCTTCGGACATCTGCTGGACGAGCTCGAAGGTGGGCTCGTCGGTGGGTTGTCCTTTGTCGTCGAGGTATTGGTAGACATAGATGGGCATGGTGTTTCCTATCGGCTGATTGGTTGGCTGGGTTAGCCGAAGATTTGTCCTGATTCGGTGTCTTGCATTTTCCAACCGGTGGCTTTGCAGATTCGTTGGAGGACGGGCCATGCGAAATCGGTGTTGTAGACGACGACCATGACTTGCATGAGTGAGTCGTGTCCTTGCGCGTATTCGACGGTGTATCCAGGGCCGTGGAGGACCATGGTGCCCATCCGGGTGATCTGGGCGCCGTCTGGGAGTGTGTTGAAGCGGGCGAGTTCTTTGCAGACTTCTTTGGGGGTGCCTAGCGGAAAGTTCCCGGCCATCGGGTCGTCGGTGTTCTTTGGTTTGGTGAAAACGAGGACTCGTTTTTTGGATTTGGCCATGGTTGTAGGATTATAGGTTGAGTTCGTCCTCGTCGTCGATTTGGGCGTCGTGCTCATCGATGAGTTTGACGGCGGTGTCGAGGAGGAGGGAGAGGGGGACTGGTTTTTGGAGGTAGGCATCTACTCCGAGGGATTCGCCGTAGGCTTGGTGTCGTTGTCCTTCGTTTGCGGTGACCATGATGACGATGGGAGAGTTTTCGACGCCTTTGATGCGTTCGAGGACGAGGAATCCGGAGCGTTTGGGGAGCATCATGTCGAGGATGACGAGGTCGGGTGGGTCCTCGTTGCAGATGCGGACGGCTTCGTCGCCGTCGGATGCGGTGAGGGTCATGGCGTCTTCGGACTGGAACGCGGCGTCGAAGGATTCGAGGATGTCGCGTTCGTCGTCGACGATGAGCACGCGGACATCGGCGAGGCGTCCTTCGTCGTAGCTGTCGTCTTTGTTGTGGTCCATGGTTGTCCTCGTGTGCTTGTCGGTTGATTGTAATGATTACTTGAAATGGGTGATGTTGTGTTCCTGCATGTACGCGCGGTCGTGATCGGAGCGGTCGATGATCTGCTCGAGCTCTTGATCGGTCATCCACGGTAAGGCGGCGAGTTTTTCTCGCAGCGCGCCGGGGAACGGCTTGTTGAGTCGTTCGTGGCGCGGTCTGCTCTTCCAGATTCGGTGCATCCAGAGGTATTGTTCCGGAGAGTTGCGGATCATTTGCTCGATTGATCGGCGGTAGCGGGCGGTGATGTAGAACAGGGGATCGGGTTGGTTGTTCCAGTCGTCGCTTGAGAACTGGTCTACGACCTCGATGCGGTAGCGCATCGCTTTGTCTGATCCGGGCTCGACGGGGAGTCTTCGAGCTTGTCCGATGAGGATGTTGGCGTCGAACTGGAGCGCGGTGAGTCCGATTGATTTGTAGCTTGAGGCGAGGCGTCCGAAGTATGGGACCTGGAGGCCGCGGTCTCCGGCGTTTTGGTCGGCGACGAAGGCGACGGCTTCTCCGCGCTCCATGAGCTTGGGCATGGCACGCATCGCGCCGAACTTGTCGAGGAGGTCGAGTCCGCGGCGGGAGCGGGTTTGGCGGACCCAGTCGTCGGCGGGGCGGAGGTCGAGGGGTCGGTAGATGGCGTGCATGTTGAAGCCGAGGAGGGCCATGGTGTATCCGACGATTTCCCAGTTGCCGCAGTGTCCGGTGAGGAGGAGGGTGGGTTTGTCGTTGAGGAGGGGGCGCATGACGGACTGGAGGTTGCCGAGCTCGACGTAGTCGGTCCAGGCGTCTTCGGAGAGGAGGCGCGGGGTGACGGCGAGCTCGACGGCGAGCATCGCGAGGTGCTCGTAGGCGCGCAGGACGAGCTCGCGGCGCTGGTCGTGGTCCATCTCGGGGAACGCGACCTCGAGGCGGTTGATCGCGAGTTGAACGCGTTTGGCGTTGGGTTTGGATGCGCCGAACTTTCGTCCGAGTTTGGTCGCGGCGCCCATGACGGTGGGCAGCGAGAACAAGTGGACGGGCGTGAGGGCGGTGCGCACGAGCGCGTAGGTGAGCGGCTGCGTGCAATACTGCTGCACGGGGGTGAGTGTGCCTCTCGGGTCGCGTGGCATGTGATCCTCTATTCGTTTGCGCTAGAAGCGTGAACGCTTTGGGGGATCATCAGTTTGGGAAGTCGCCGATGAGTGTTTGGAGACGGTTGGCGTTGAGGAGCGGGATGGAGGCGTCCTCGGCGCGGATGAGGAGTTCGTCGTAGCGCTGGATTTCGCGCTGGAGGCGGACGTATTCCTGCATGGTTGCGATTGGGGCGCCTGGTCCTGGAGGTGGTGGGAGGATTGGTTGCTCTCCGAGGACGACGAAGTCGATGTCTCCGACGACGTCGTCGACGAGTTTGCCGCCCCACTGTTCGATGAGGGCTTCGAGTTCTTCGGTTTCGTATGCGGAGGCGACGCCGTCGTTGTTGATATCGAAGAGGCCGTCAACGACGAACTTGTAGGTTTTCTTTGGATCGTAGACGGCGTTGGCGATGACGTTGCCTCGGATGATTGGGTTGCCCTGCGCGGAGGCGATGATGCGTGCTCGGGAGAAGTCGTCTTCGACTTCGACGATCTCGATGACGGCTTTCCCGGCTGGGTACTCGTTGGTGTTTGGGTTGACGCGGATGTCGGTCGCGTTGTCGTAGACGGCGAAGGTCATGCCGAGGACTGCTTTTTGTTTGCGTCCGATGGAGAGGAGGACCTCGTCATCGGCGGAGATGACCTGATCGATGCGGCCGTCGACGAGCTCGGCTTCGTTGAGTGGCTGGAGTCGGTCGGACTTGCCTTGACCACGCAGACGCGCGACCTGGTCGCGGAGGAGGTTGTTGTCGCGGGTGACGGAGTCGAGCTCGGACTGCATCTGCTCGATTTCCGCGGCGGCGTCGGCGAGGGTTTGCTCGATGCGGCCGTTGAGTCGGGAATCGACGGTGTTGAGGGTGCCTTCGAGGTACTCGACGCGTGCGGAGTAGTCGTTGATGTTGCCTTGCATGTTTGCGGCGGAGTTGTTGAAGTCTTCTTCGATCATCGCGACGCGATTGGCTTCGTACTCGGCGTTTGCTTGCGCTTCGCGGCGTTCTTCGTCGGCTTCAGCGAGCTGCTTGGCGAGGGAGTCGATCTCGTTGTTCTTCTTGTTGACGAGGTCGAGGAGGGATCCCTCGGCGATGTCTGGGAGTTGCTGGAGGCGCTCGCGGTACTGGTCCATGGCGGTCGAGGCGTCTCCGGTGATGGAGGCGAGGAGCTCGGAGCGGTTCCCGGCGAGGTATTCGACGACGGTTTTGTTCCCATCGGCGCGTGCTTCTTCGAGGATGGCGCGGATGACGGCGTGCTCGCGTTGTTCGTTGGAGACGAACTGTTTGTAGTTATCGTTTGCGGACGCGAGGTCACCTTGGGCGCGTTGCGCTTGGCCGTAGAAGACCATGGTGGTGACGAAGAATCCGAGTGCGAATGCGCCAAGGACGGTGATGGTGACGGCGACGCCGACGCTGGCTCCGGTGCGAGCTGCCATAGATGACTCTCCCGTTGGGCGGTGATGCCCGTCGATGATGAGTGTGATTTGGACCCAATCCCGCAACGATCGCGGGCTATGAGTATCCGCACGGGATCGTGTTTGGTTCGATCTCGTGGGCGGTATGGTAGAGGGGAATTGGGGGTCTGTGGGATTGTGGGCTCAGAAAGGCGGCGGGATGGGCTCGGGGATGGGGGCGATCGCAAGTCTGGTGTTTTTCTTGACTTTTGTACTCTGTTCGTGTGTACTGGGTCGAGACGTGCCTTGGGCGGGGGTCTGGAGCGGAATTATGAATCTCGGGACGGTGTCGGCGGCGGTTGTGGGGACGGTCCTGGGACCTGCAGCTGATCTTTGTGGGCCGGTGATGGGGCAGTGCTTCCCAATCTATGAGGGGGCTGAGTGAGTGTGGGTGGACGATCTGGCGGTGATCGCGATGTTTGTTCAACTTACCTGGGAGGGGCGGGAGGCGGCGGACCTGGATCGCGATGGGGTGTTTGGGATTGATGATGTAAGTTTGTTTCTTGAACTTTATATAAACAGCCGTGACTAGGTGGATTAATAGTTTCAGCCCAATCGTGGATTCTTGTGTATCTGAACGGTTGATTCGGCTGGTTTTGTATAGTGCTTTTACCCCCCCTCTTCGTGCATGGCAGTGTATCCGCTGGGGTGGTTATTGCATGTTGAACAGGAATTCTGGTAGACTATGCAGTGAGTCTTTCTATCAGTGCATTTTTGCGATTGGAAGGGTATGACCAGTTTAACGCGAGCGATTCGGCCGGATGACTTTGAGATCTTTGCTCAGGTTCCTGGGATCGCTTGCGTGGCACGGGACGAAGACTTGCGGCTGTTCTGGTGCACTCCGGAGTTTTATAGGATTCCGGGGAAGGTTGAGCTCGCGGATGACATGATCGGGACGACGCTTGAGGAGGTGCTGCCGATCCGTGCGGCGCGGGAGCGCGAGGAAATCGCGCGGCGCGTGATGGAAACGGGAGTTTCGGTGAGTCATTATCAGTTCAGCGCTGATTCGCGTGTGCTTGCGACTATCTTTCCGCTTGATGAGGAGGCGTTTGGTCATCGGGGTATCTTTGCGATCGTCAAGGATGCGCCGGTGCATGAGCGGCTTGAGGCGGACCGTGATATTCCGGTGTTGATTACCCCGAACTTGACTGCACTTGGATCGTTGTCTTTGCGTGAGCTTGAGGTGCTGCACTACATCGCGGTGGGCATGACGACGCGCGAGATCGCGGAGAAGTTATTCCGCGCAGAGAAGACGATCGAGCATCATGTGAACTCGATCCACTCGAAGCTCGACACGCACAGCAGGGCGCAGCTGGTGCGGTGGGCGTCTGAGCGCGGGATCCAGACGTTCTCGGATGAGGAATGGAGCTCGATTGTTGAGGGGGCGCGGCTGATGCAACGCGAACGGCAACCCCAAAAAGAAGGGGTTGAGACTGATGTTTGAGAAGATTTGGTGTGATTGTTCGCGCTCGCTGCATCTCATCGAACAACGACAACGAACCAAGCAGAACATCAGTATCAGCTTTCGGAGGGCGGCACCATGATCTCGGCATCTCGACCTATACGTCCTGAAGACTTCGCGGTGTTTGCTCAGATCCCTGGTGTGCTGTGCGTGGCGCGGGATGCGGATCTGCGGGTGATCTGGTGCACGGCGTCGTACTGCCGAATCGCGGGAGATGACAAAACAATCGAGGACATGATCGGGACGACGGTTGAGGACATGGTTCCTCCAGGAGCGGCGAAGGATCGGATCAAGGTTCATCGCGAGGTGATGGAGACCGGCGAGGTGCAGAGCCACTTCCGTCTGATGGATGACACGCGCGTGATCGCGACGGTGTATCCGCTCGATGAATCGGCGTTCGGGCACAAGGGGGTGTTTATTCTTGTGCAGGATGCATCGGTGCACTCGAAGTTCCTTGAGGGGTACGACATCCCTCTGATGACGAGCTCGAATCTGTACAAGCTAGAGCCTTTGACGGCGAGGGAGCTTGAGGTGCTGCATCATGTCGCGGGCGGGAAGTCCACGCGGGAGATCGCGGATCTGTTGCATCGCGCCGAGAAGACGGTGGAGCATCACATCAACGCGATCCACTCAAAGCTCGGGACGTCGAGCAGGGCGCAGCTGGTGCGGTGGGCGTCGGAACGCGGGATCCAGTCGTTCAGCGATGAGGAATGGACGGGGCTTGTGGAGGGTGTCCAGAAACTCCGGCGCGGGGTGATGCGGGTTTAAGGCGACGCTCGCGGGCTGAGGAGTCGTCCGGTGGCTTTTTCTTAACAATTCCTTTACACTCTCTGAATGAGTTTTGCATGGACGCTTTGTGATTCGGGTGTTCTTGTCGGCGCGATCGACTGGAACGTGAGTATGGAAGAGAAGGTCTCGGTGCTGCTGCGCTTGGGGCTCGCGGCGTTGTTTGGCGCGCTGCTTGGATGGGAGCGGGGACGATCAGAAAAACCAGCGGATATCCGCACGATGATCCTCATCGGCGCGGGGGCGGCGATGTTCGCGCTGCTCGGCGAGCGGATGATTCATGACGGCGGGAACGAGGCGATCATTCGCGCTGATCCGACGCGCGTGCTCGCGTACATCATTTCTGGTGTTGGCTTCCTGGGCGCGGGCGCGATTTTGCACTCGAAGCGGTCGGTCAAGGGATTGACGACCGCGGCTTCGATCTGGACGGTCGCGGCGATCGGGGCGGCGTGCGGGGTTGGGGAGTTTATGATCGCGCTGTTCTTGTTTGCGATTGCGTTTGTGACACTGTGGACGCCTTGGGTGGTGGCGCTGGCGGACGGGACGCTTGATGAGTATGAGATCACGCCTTTGGACGCGAACAAGGTTGATGGCGAGGAGACGAAGAAGGTGGCGGATGAGGATGGGGCTGGGGGTTCGTAGTTTGGGAAAGCGGCAAGACCCCCTCCGTCTGCTGCGCAGACACCTCCCCCGCAGGCGCGGGGGAGGCGGGTTGGGCTTGACGCCTTTGGTTGGCGGGTTTGATTAGACGCCTCGGTCGGCGGAGCCGAGGGATTCGAGTTCGTCTTTGTAGCGTTCTTTGAGGGGCTCGACGACTTCGGAGATGAAGCGTTCGGTTTGTTCGACAGAGCGTCCGATGAAGTTCATGGGGTTGAGGATCTGATCTTCGGTGAGCATGTGGTGGATCGGCGCGAAGTCGGGGTCGGCTTTGAGTCGGTCGATGAGGTCGTTGTCGAGTCCCTCTTGCTTGACGCGGTGTCCGGCGGCTTGAGAGTGGACGCGGATTTTTTCGTGGAGGTCTTGGCGGTCGCCTCCTGCTTTGACGGCTTCCATGAGGATGTTTTCGGTCGCCATGAACGGGAGTTCGAGCATGAGGTTTTTGCGGACCATAGCTTCGTTGACGACGAGTCCGGACGCGACGGTGTGCATGAGGTCGAGCGCGCCGTCGAGGGCGAGGAACGCTTCGGGGAGCGAGAGGCGGCGGTTGGACGAGTCGTCGAGTGTGCGTTCGAGCCATTGGGTGGCGGCGGTGTCGTAGGCGTTTCCGACGAGGTTCATGACGAAGCGGGTGAGGCCGCAGATGCGTTCGCATTTCATGGGGTTGCGTTTGTAGGGCATCGCGGAGGAACCGATTTGGTTTTTGCCGAATGGTTCGTCGATTTCTTTTCTATTGGAGAGGAGGCGGATGTCGGTGGCGACTTTGTGGAGGACGGAGGCGGTCGCGGCGAGTTCTGAGAGGATGAGCGTGTCGATGAAGCGTGGGTAGGTTTGTCCCATGAGGCCGTGGGCTTGTGGGTAGTGGTTGTTGGTTGCGAGTTGATCGATGACTCGCTGCTCGAACTCATCGACTTTGGATGCGTCGTTGTTGAAGAGCGCGAGGAAGGAAGCCTGCGATCCGGTCGCGCCGCGGAGTCCACGGAATCGGATGAAGCCGTGCTGACGGAGGAGGCGGACGCGGAACTCCATGACTTCCAGATCGTGCGCCCAGAGGGCGCATCGACGGCCAACAGTGACTGGTTGTGCGGGTTGGTAGTGGGTAAAGCCAAGCGTTGGGAGTGATTTGTATTTGTCGGCTTCCTCACAGAGCGCGAGGATCGCGCGGCCGATCTTTGATGCGATCAGTCCCGCGGCTTCGTTGAGTACGATGAGGTCTGCATTGCACACCACATCTTGGCTGGTGCATCCGAGGTGGATGATGGGTTTGGCGGCGGGGCATTTGTCTCCCCACGCGTGGACGTGGGCCATTACGTCGTGGCGGAGCTGGCGTTCGTATTTGGCGGCGAGGGCGAGGTCTTCGTCGGTGACCTCGAGGTTGGCTTTCATCTCGTTGATTTGTTCGTCGGTGATGTCCAACCCACAGGCTTGTTGGGCTTGGGCGACGGCGAGCCAGATCTTGCGCCAGGTGGTGAACTTGTGGCGCGGAGACCAGATTTTGCACATCTCGGGGGATGCGTTTCGCGCGGCGAGGGGGGAGGTGTAGGTGTCGTGCTGTGGGTTTGGCTGGCTCATGTTTGATGGTAGGAAGTGAAGACTTGGAGGAGACGGATACTGACGAAAGACCCCCTCCGTCTGCTGCGCAGACACCTCCCCCGCAAGCGCGGGGGAGGAGAGAAGACATGGAGAAGCCGAAGACGGCGTCTCAATGGCACCCTGAATCTGTGGGTTAGTTGGCGACGATGTTGACGAGGCGTCCTGGGACGACGATGACTTTGCGGATCTGCTTGCCTTCGAGGAAGGCGGTGATCTTCTCGTCGGCGAGGGCGGCTTCTTCCATCGACTTGTTGTCCGCGTCCTTGGGCATGGTGATCTTGGAGCGGAGCTTGCCCATCACTTGCACAGGGATGGTGACCTCGTCGTCGACGAGCATGGACTCTTCGTAGGTTGGCCAATCCGCGTGGGCGACGCTTGGAGGATTCCCGAGCTTGGACCAGAGTTCCTCGGCGAGGTGGGGCGTGAAGGGCGCGAGGACGCGGGTGAAGCGGTCGAGCTGGTCGCGCGTCAAGGACTTGCTTACGTTGACGAACTCGAAGATCGCGGCGATCGCGGTGTTGAACGACAGCTTCTCGATATCGGCGCCCGCTTTGGCGATGAGGCGGTGGAGTTGTTTCTCCGTCGCTTCATCGGCGGTGCCAGAGATGGAGATTGATCCATCGTCGTTGGTGCAGAGGCGCCAGATTTTTTGGAGCAATCGGTGAAGACCCACGATGTCGCGCGTGTTCCAGGGTTTGGACGCTTCGAGGGGTCCCATGTACATCTCGTAGAGGCGGAAAGTGTCGGCGCCGTAGTCGGCGATGACGTCGTCGGGGTTGACGACGTTTTTGAGTGTCTTGGACATCTTGGCGATTATCTGCTCGACCTCTTCATCATTCTCATTGAGGAAGTGCTTGCCGTCGCGCTCGCTGACCTCGTCCACAGGAACGAGTCGTCCTGTGGAATCCTTGAACGCGTAGCTTGTGATCATCCCTTGGTGGAAGAGCTTGCGGAACGGTTCATCGGATTGAACGATGTCCAAATCATGGAGGCACATGTGCCAGAAGCGGGCGTAGAGGAGATGGAGGACGGCGTGCTCGTTGCCTCCGATGTAGAGGTCTACTCCTGAGTCTCCGAGCCAGTAGTCTTGCGCGTCGTCTCCGATGAGTTTGGAGTTGTTTTTGTTGTCGCAGTAGCGGAGGTAGTACCAGCAGGAGCCGGCCCATCCGGGCATGGTGTTGGTTTCGCGCTTGAGTGGTTTGTCGTCTTCGAATCCGTCGACGCCCCCCACTTCTCCGGCGGTGACGTTGACCCAGTCCTCGGCTTTGGCGAGCAGCGGCTGGGGGTCTTGTGATTCCACTGGCGCGTAGTCGGCGAGTGGCGGGAGCGTGACGGGGAGCTGGGACTCGTTGAGCGGGTAGTGGTTCTGCCATTCGTCGAAGACGATGGGGAAGGGTTCTCCCCAGTAGCGTTGTCTGGAGAAGAGCCAATCGCGGAGTTTGTAGTTGACCTTTGGAGCGCCGGCTTTGTTTTTGGTGAGCCAATCGATGATGGTGGATTTGGCTTCGGCTATTTCCAGTCCGTTGAGGAAGTCGGAGTTGATCGCGGGTCCGGTTCCGGTGAAGGCTTCGCCATCGAAGTCTTCTGGTGGCTGGACGGTGCGGACGATCGGGAGGTCGAACTCGGTCGCGAAGTCCCAGTCGCGTTGGTCTTGTGCGGGGACGGCCATGATCGCGCCGGTGCCGTAGCCCATGAGGACGTAGTCGGAGGTCCAGACGGGGATCTCTTTGCCGGTGACTGGGTTTTTGACTTTGATCCCGAGGTCAACACCTGATTTTTCTTTGTTCTCTTGGCGCTCGATGTCGGAGCGATCGCGCGCCCACTCGACGTAGTTGTTGAGGCGCTTGAGGTCGAGCTCGGGCGGTGCGAAGTCCATCGCGAGTTCGACGAGGGGGTGTTCTGGAGCGACGACCATGTAGGTGGCGCCGAAGATGGTGTCGGGGCGCGTGGTGAAGACGCGGAGGGATTCGCCGAGCTCGGTGCCTCCTGGTGCGAGGATGGGGAAGTCGATCTCCGCGCCGACGGATTTGCCGATCCATTCGGCTTGCTGGGTTTTGGTGGAGGTTGGCCAATCGAGGTCGGCGAGTCCGTTGAGCAGGCGGTCGGCGTATGCGGTGATGCGGAACATCCACTGGCGGAGCGGCTTGCGGTAGACTGGGAAACCGCCTCGTTCGGACTTGCCGTCGATGACTTCCTCGTTGGCGAGTGCGGTTCCGAGTTTGGGGCACCAGTTGACGGTCTGTTCGCTCAAGTAGGCGAGTCGGTAGGAGTCGATGATTGCTTTTTTGGTTTCGCGATCGAGTGTGGACCAGTCTCCCGCGTCGGTGCCGTCGGGGAGGTCTCCGGCGCCGGTGTATTCGGCGGCATCTGGGTTGAGCTTCGCTTTGCGCGCGCCGGACTCGAGATCGGCGATGAGCTCTTCGATGGGGCGGGCTTTGCCACGACCATTGTCGGCTTCGACGTCGAACCATGAGTTGTAGATTTTGAGGAAGATCCACTGGGTCCATTTGTAGTAGTCGGGGTCGATGGTCCCGAACTCGCGGGACCAGTCGTAGCAGAATCCGAAGCGTTTGAGCTGACGACGGAAGTTGTCGATCGCTTGTTTGGTGGTGACTTCTGGGTGGACTCCGGTCTGGATCGCGTATTGCTCGGCGGGGAGTCCGAAGGCGTCCCATCCCATTGGGTGGAGGACGTTGTGGCCTGTCATCTTTTTGTAGCGGCAGATGATGTCGGTCGCGGTGTAGCCCTCTGGGTGTCCGACGTGAAGACCTGCTCCGGAGGGGTAGGGGAACATGTCAAGGCAGTAGTACTTGGGTTTGGTCGCGTCGAAGCCGGGATCGCTGGGGTTGGGGGCTTTGTTGGTCTGATGCTCGTCCCAGTAGGACTGCCAACGCGTCTCGATGTCGGCGGCGAGGGTCGCGTCGTAGCGGATAGCGGTCTGGGATTGATCATCTGATGGCATAGGACCTGAGTTTAGCACACGGAAACAGGGAATACCCTCGTTTTGAGGGTTGGATCGGGTATGGTTTGGGTATGTGCGGACGATTTGCGCAGGTGTTTGAGGACAAGGACGTATCGAGGATCGAGGAGATCCTGCGGGCGTCGCTGCGGATCTCGGATGACGCGGCGGATCTGCTGCTGGATTCGTTCAATATCGCGCCGTCGCAGGACGCGCTGGTGTGTGAAGCTGGGGAAGGGAGCGACGGGATGACGCGTGCTCGGTTCGGGCTCACCCCATCGTGGGCGAAGGACGCGTCGATGTCGTCGAAGATGATCAACGCGCGGAGCGAGACGGCTCAGGAGAAGCCGGCGTATCGCGGATTGGTGGATCGGAGGCGGTGCGTGGTCCCGATCAGCGGGTTTTATGAGTGGGAAGCGGGGAGCGGGAAGAAGGCGAAGCAGCCTTGGTATGTGGAGCGGCGGGACGGGGATGTGATGATGCTGGCGGGGCTGTGGGATCGTTGGGCGACGGATTCTGGGGATGTGGATTCGTTTTCGCTGCTGACGATGGACGCGGCGGGGTTTTTGGCTGGGATTCATCATCGGATGCCGATGGTGCTCGAATCGGCGATGGTCGAGGAGTGGATGGGGATGACTGTTGGTCTTGATGAGCTCAGCGTCGATGGGGAGGCGTTGACGG
Source organism: Phycisphaerales bacterium (assembly GCA_965250055.1). Lineage (GTDB taxonomy): Bacteria > Planctomycetota > Phycisphaerae > Phycisphaerales > UBA1924 > UBA1924. The sequence continues at coordinate 2,273,157 of OZ252285.1, forward strand.
GGCATCGCGTTGGGAAGCAGGTGAACTCGCCGAGCAATAACGATGCGGGGTTGATTGATGAGGTCGCGGAGGGGGAGATCGAGCGGGACGGGACGCTGTGGGGTGGATGAGCGGCGGATGAGCGGTCGAAGGGTGGTGGATGAAGGGAGGGGTTGGATCGCCTAGTATCCGGCTTATATTCAGAAACCCACTGTTCTGAACCCCAGTGTTTGAAACCCTTGTTTGAACCTTCTTTACAGTCATCGGTGATGGCTTGGAGTATTGAAAATGGCGAACCTGACGATTGATGTGGCTTCTGTCCTTGGTGACGACTCGTTGCTGAGCTTTGACTCGCCTGCGATTTCGAAGGATCGTTTGCATGTTCCCGGCGGCGACTTTGTCGATCGCGTGGTCGCGATGAGCGATCGCAACCAGGGTGTGCTCAACAACTACCAGCGGATCCTCAACACGGGACGGCTCGCGGGAACGGGGTACACCTCGATCCTCCCGGTTGACCAGGGCATCGAGCACTCGGCGGGCGCGAGCTTTGCTCCGAATCCGGACTACTTTGATCCATCCAACATCGTCGAGCTCGCGATCGAAGGCGGCTGCAACGCGGTCGCTTCGACCTTCGGCGTCCTTGGCGCGACGGCTCGTAAGTACGCGCACAAAATCCCGTACATCGTCAAGTTCAACCACAACGAGCTGATGACCTACCCCAACACCTTCAACCAGATCCCGTTTGGCAGCATCAAGCAGTGCTGGGAGATGGGCGCGGCGGCGGTCGGCGCGACGATCTACTTCGGTTCAAACGAATCCGAGCAGCAGATCCAGTACGTCGCGGATATGTTCGCAGAAGCGCACGAGTACGGCATGGTCACTGTCCTCTGGTGCTACATCCGCAACAGCTCGTTCAAGGTCAACGGCGTGGACTACCACTCATCGGCGGACCTGACCTCGCAAGCGAACCACCTCGGTGTCACGATCCAGGCGGACATCATCAAGCAGAAACTCCCGACCAACAACGGCGGGTACACCGCGCTCAACTCTGGCGACTCGTCGTACGGCAAGTTCAACACGGGCATCTATACCGAGCTGAACTCGAGCGACGACAAGGGACAGGGCGGTCATCCGATTGATCTCTGTCGTTACCAGATCGCGAACTGCTACATGGGCCGATCGCCTTTGATCAACTCGGGCGGCGCTTCGAGCGGCGCGGGTGATCTGAAGGAAGCGGTCACGACAGCGGTCATCAACAAGCGTGCGGGCGGGATGGGCTTGATCTCCGGACGCAAGGCGTTCCAGCGTCCACGCAACGAGGGCGCGGCGCTGCTCAACGCGATTCAGGATGTGTATCTGGATGAGAGCGTGACGATCGCTTGATTGACAACGCGGTCTTTGATTACTGATCCGGTTGCTGTTAGTTATCGTTCGTTTGTTCAAGATCGGGATCGAACACGACCCAGTCTTGCATAGCGCCTTTGGCGTGGTTTCCGAAACCGAACAAGAGTGTGCCGTTGCTTAATGTGACGCCGGCGCCTGAGCTGCGTTGCTGGGGTTCGTTGTCACGTGAGATCTGGGACACGATCGGGTCGTTTGATGGTGATATGTTGATGAGGTCTGGGGCGTTGGATTGGCCGTCGGGGGTGCCGCACCAGATCCAGAGTGATTGTCTCTGTTGATCCCACGCGAAGCATGGGTTGCGTACGGCGTTCGTTTCTGGGAGATCCGCGATGTGTTTCCATTGCGGATCTTGTTCACGGATGTTGAGCGTCCAGATCTGCGTGGACATGCTCATGCTTGCTGCTGAATCTTGTCCGCTCGCGATGATGAGTGTTCCGGATTCGGCATCGAATCCGAAGGACATGCCGAAGCGTGGGGAGGGTTCTTCGTCGAGTACAAGGCGCTCCCAGACATACACGTCGTCTTGGGGACGAGCGATGAATGTGCCCTCTTGGAGTCCTTGCTGTGAGACTCCTCCGAACACGATGAGGTTCCCGGTTTTGGGATCGGCGGCGAACGCGTGGAGCGCTCGTGCCGATGGCGGGTCTTTCTGCTCGACGCGATCGATGATGATCCGGTCATCCTCGATTGTGACAGCGGACAGCGAGTTTGAGCACGCGAAGGTTTGGTTGTACCCTCCGAACAGCAGGTAGCGGTTGTTGCTGATATGCGCTTGGCGCATTGATCCCGCGGATTCTGGGGGCTCTCCTTCGACGCGCATCGCGGTCCACTCTGCGTCCGAGGGATCGAATCTCCACGTGTCTGCGAGGGGCGAGAGCTGCGGCTTGTACCCCGATCCCGCGAAGATGACGACGTCGTCGTCATGCACAAAGACGGATGCGTGCTCACGGGGCGCTGGTCCGGTGGTGTCGTTCCAGCTGTGCGCGTCAGTCCATTGGCCGGGCTGTGATGTCGCGAGCGTGGTGACGGTTGCGATGGTGGCGAAGAGATGGATCATCCGTCAGACTCGCGTTCGTTCCAGAGTTTGAGGACTTCTTGTTCGCGAGCAGGATCGAGGCCGCCTCGGATTCTTTGGAGCCACTGGGTGTGTTGGGCTTCGCCGTATTGGTCGAGGATTTCTGGGCCTCGGGTTTTGTAGTAGTTGAGGGCATTCCAGTGGGAGTCTTCGAGTGATCGTGTTTTGAGTCCGGCTTTGATGGACTTGGCGGTCGAGAGCTGGCCTTGTCCTTGGTATCCGTCGGCGGAGTTGGGGACCCACGCGGGCATGTGTTGCCACGCGTTGACGCCGTTGGCGGCGAGGAAGGCTTCGTCGATCCATTCGATCTTGGTGTTTACATTGAGCTTGTCTTTGGCGACGCGGGTTGCGGATTCGACCATGTCCTTGCTGGTCCATTGACCTGCGGGGGAGATGCCGTTGTACGCGCCCATGTGTTTTTGTTCGATGCAGTGGATGGTGAAGTCTCCGAGGTCGCGGACATCGATGACTTGGATGAAGTCTTCTCCTGATCCTGGACCGATCATGGTGCCGCCTTCGGATGCTCGGACGGACCAATAGGTGAAGCGCCCGGTGGTGTCGCGGTCGCCGACGATGAGTCCGGGGCGGATGACGCAGACCTTTCCGGGGAAGCGTTCTTCCGCGGCTTGTTCGACGCGTGCTTTCATTGCGCCGTAGTGGACTCCGACTTCGCGGTGGTTGGTGATTCCTGTTGCGATTTCGTCGGAGACGGTTGCGAGCTCTCCGGTCTCGTCCATGCCGGGATTGGTGCGGGACGCGTAGACGGAGGTGGTGGAGATGACGACGTACTGTCCCATGATCGGGAGGAGGATGTCCATCGTGTCGGTGACGGTTTTGGGGACGTAGGTGAAGGTGTCGATCACGGCGTCGAACTTGCGTCCATCGGCGACGAGTTTTTCGAGTCCGGAGAGGTCGGTGTAGCGGTCGCCTTGGATGTGCTCAATGTCGGGGAACATGTCGGGGGCGGTCTGTCCTCGGTTGAAGAGGGTGACGTTGTGTCCATGGTCGAGGGCGCGCTGGACCATTTTGGGGCCGGCGAATCCGGTGCCTCCGAGCATGAGGATGTTGAGCTTCTTGGGTTTGAAGATGCCCCCTGCAAGAGCGGAGGGGGCAAGCGTGGAGGGAAGAAAGGCGGCGCCGATGGTGAGGGCGCTGGCGTCGGTGATGAACTCGCGGCGGGTTTTCATGTTGTGATTTCCTGTGGTTGAACATTGGTGTGCGATGAATGTGATACCGATGATGATCGTCTGTGTTGCATCAGCGCCAGGGAGATCGCGAGACCTGACCAGAGCACGGCTAATGGCGCGGTGACCATAACCATCCCCCAGATCCCGATGGTCGCAGCAGCGAGCGCGTTCTCGATTCCGGCGCCCGCGACATCGCCCCCTCGATAGAGGAAGACATCGATGATGGGTTTGGCTTTGTATTTTTCTTGTCTGCTGACGACAGAGAACAGTGTTTCGCGCGCCGGACGGATGATCGCGTAGCGGCTCGCGCGGTGGATCGCGTTGAAGGTCGCGAAGACGGCGAAGATCTGCCAGCCCTCGACGTTTGGTCGCGAGGAGATCCATCCGAGTGCGGTGAATCCGGCGAGGGTGACGAATGGGAGGACGCAGAGTGTGAATCCGATCCCGAGGCGCTTGATCAGCTGTGCCGTGACGAAGAGTTGCACGAGTAGTGTTGCGAGCTGTGTCCACATATCCAGCTGCGCGAAGAGCGCGACGCGCTGGGTGAGTTCTTCCTCAGCGTCCGCGACGATGTTCGCTTGTGTGAAGTAGATCAGAGTCGAGCTGATGGCGATGAAGGTAATGTAGAGTCCGATCCCGAGCAGGTACGGCGAGCGGAGGAGTGCTTTAGCGCCCTCGTGCCACGATCCTCCGATGGCTTGGTGGTGGTGTTCTTGCGTGTGATGCGCGGCAGGTTTGACTCGGCGCATGATCTGCACCGCGATCTCAAAGCACACGCACGCGCCGAGCATCTGGAAGATCGGTCCGATCTGATCGGCGGTGTTCCACGCCGTGAATGATCCGAGCAGCGCGCCGAGTGTCCCCCCCACTCCGATGGAAGGATAAAGTTTTTTGGCATCTTCGAGCGACCAGGAGTCGGCCATGAATCCCCAGAAGACGGAGACCATGAAGAGGTTGACGACGGAGAGCCAAACATAAAACACGTATCCGGAGTAGAGCTTGTATTCTTGCGGTAGTGCTTTGATGGAGATGACAAAGACCAGTAGACACGCGATGACGACGCGGTAACCGATCGTCATAAAGCGTCTTGGGTTTGCTCTGCTGACGAGTGATCCGAACGCGAGGGTGATGATGAGCGAGACGATGCATGTGGTGACGAATAACCAGCGGAGGTCGCGCATGGAGCGTTCGACGCCCATTGCTTCTCTGAGGGGTCGGAGGAGGAAGTAGCCGTAGAGGAGCATGAAGAAGATCGCGCCGGAGAGGATGATCTTCGGGAGGTTGCTCTCATGCGCCTGGTGTGATGTGTCCTGTGCATCGTGCATGTGCAGAGGGGTGTAGTGCGGACTGTTCTGGAAGGTTGCAGATTCTGAACAAATGGTGGGCAAATGATTCGGATCACCACTATTGTGGTTGGATGGATGAGCACGCTGAGAATGACACGATGACCCCAAGGCCGGCGATTTTTTTGGATCGGGACGACACGATCAATGTCAACGCGGATCTTCCCGAGGCGGCGTGGGAGGGGGTCAAATGGGGGGACCTGCTGAAGCCGGAATACGCGATCTTGATGGAAGGGGTGCGCGAGGCACTGATCGCGCTCAAGCGTGCGGGGTATGCGCTGGTGGTGATTACGAATCAAGGGGGGCTCGCGCGTGGGGGCGGGACGACGCGGTGTGTGGAAGCGGTGAATGATGCGCTGCGGCGGGCGCTCAATGAGTCGTCGAGCGGGGTGTTCGGGGAGCAGTTGATTGATGGGTGGTACTTTGCGCCGCATCACGCGGAGGGGGTGGTGCCGCCGTATGACTGCGATCATGAGTGGCGGAAGCCTCACGGGGGGATGATCCGTGCGGCGTGCGCTGAGCTTGGGCTCGATGCGAGCAGGTCGTGGATGATCGGAGACAAGCAGCGCGACCTTGACGCGGGGATCGATGCGGGGGTTCCCAAGGAGCACACGATCCAGGTCGGTCCGAGCGGGACGCACGCGGATCTGTCCGCGGCGGCGGAAGAGATTCTGACAGAACCTGAGGGCTCAGGAAGTTCGGTTGATGCGCATCCCAAGATTGATCCGGGGACGCGCGTCGTGCTGCACTCGACGGACGAGGCGTTCATCCCGATGGCGGATCAGCGGACGCGCGAGATGGTCGAGGCGGTCGCGCGCGGGATCGCGGAGCGGACAGGGATTGTGATCCATGAACTCAGCATCGACGAGCGGCAGATCGAGGTGGTGATCGGGGTGCACAAGCTCGCGGCGCTCGCGTTCATGGCGCAGCTGCGGCGCGACACGAATCGCTGGCATGAGCGGCAGTTTGGGGTGCCGCTCTGGTCGATCGGCAGGGACTGGTGATGGGTGATCGTCCGCTGCGATTGTTGATTGTGCTGCCTTCTTGGGTGGGTGATGTGGTGATGGCGACGCCTGCGATTCGTCGGATACGTGATGCGATGCCTGGGATATTCATCGGCGCGCTGTGTAGGCCTGGGATCGATCAGTTGATTGGTGCTGGGGGTGGCGAGAGCGATCTGTTTGATGAGGTGCATGTGTTTGTCCCTCATGGGATGATGGCGACGAAGAAGGCGGCGGCGAAGGTGCGCCCTCGGCGCTATGACACGGCGCTGCTGATGACGAACTCGTTCTCGACGGCGCTGACGACGCGGATCGCGTTTATCCCTCGGCGGATTGGGTACGAGCGGGACGGACGCGGGATGCTGCTGACGGACAAGGTGATCCCTCCACGGAATTCTGATCGGTCGTGGAAGATGGTCCCGGCGGTGGATTACTACTGGAACCTCGCGTCGTATCTGCTTGATGAGACGCTGGTGGATTGGTCGGTGCATGAACCGGCGGATTGTGTTTCGATGCCGCTGGCGCTTCCGAACGGGGCGCGGATGGAGCTGCCGATCTCGCAAGCGGATCAATCGAAGTGTGATGAGATCCTTGCTTCGGCAGGTGTTGATGGTCCCTACGCGATCCTGAATCCAGGCGGGAACAACGAGGCGAAGCGTTGGCCCGCGGATCGGTTCGCGGAGCTCGCGGACTGGTTGCATGCAGAGCATGGTCTCGCGGTGCTCCTCAATGGATCTCCAGCGGAGACGGGGTTGATTGATGAGATCCGATCCAAGAGCGCGAGTGATCCGGTTTCGCTTCCATCGCTTGGGAACACGCTTGGTGGGCTCAAGGCGATCTGCAAGGGGGCGCGGATCATGGTGACCAACGACACGGGACCTCGGCACATCGCGGCGGCGATGGGGACGCCTTTGGTGACGCTGTTTGGTCCGACGGATCCGAGGTGGACGACGATCCCTGTAGAGCCGCTGGGTGATGGACGCGAGAGCGAGGTGGTTCTGGTCGCGGATCCGACGCTCGATGCGCATGAATCAGCGAACGATCATCCGGAGCGGTGCGCGGTGGATCGGATCGAGATTGGACGCGTGCAGCAGGCGGTTGAGTTCCTGTTTAAGAATAACTCGTTCGCTTGAGCAGTATTTTGATTGAATTCGGTTGAACTGGCCGACTATTGTCTGAGTGATGCGCACGGATCGGATCCATTTTATAGCGACTGCGTTGTTCGCGCTCGGCTTTGTGCTTGCTGGGTCGGGATGGTCGTTCGTGCTTTCGACGATGATGAATGAGCGGCCGTCGTGGTCGGTGTGTGGACAGGAGATGTGCTCGTGTCTCAAGCCGATTGATGATGAGCCGGCGTGTCCGCTGTGCGTAGCGGGGCTGATGGATCCATCGGAGATGGATTCAGATTGTGAATCTGACAATGAACCTACTACGCCTACTCGGCGCCTCCCGAAGTCCAGCGCATCGATCGATGCAGTCAGCGGGGCCGGGAGCAATGCGATGGTCGCGTTCTTTGTAGGAACGATGATCGGTCGCTCGAACGCGGATCTTGGATTGAATGCTCAGCGGGTCAAGATCGCGATCACCAATGATCGCGTGCCTTGGTCGCGTGGGATTGAGCTGCCGACGCCTCCGCCTCGTGCTTGAGCTGATCGCTCGTTCTTTACACACACATGGAAACACAATCGGTGCGTCGCTGCGGCGCGCATCGGGAGGTTGCGATTATGCGATACCAGTGTCGCGTCCGCGCCGGGTTTACGCTCATCGAGTTGTTGGTGGTCATCGCGATCATCGCGCTGCTGATCGGGATACTGTTCCCATCGCTCTCCGGAGCGCGGGACAGTGCGCGGTCGGTGAAGTGTCTCGCTTCGATGCGTTCGCTCGGGATGGCGATGAGTTTGTATCTCGATGACAACAAGGATGTGATCCCGCGCTCGAAGCACTCGGCGGGGTTCTCAGGGGATCTCACCTGGGCGCCTCAGATGTTCGAGTACCTCACGGATCAGCGCTTTGAGGGGGATTCCGATCTCTGGCAGAGCGATTCGTGGTGGAGCGCGACCAATGAGTTTTACCGGTGCGCTCATGATCGGAGAGCAAGTCCGATTGAGCAAGCGGGGCTGCCGTTCTCGACGGCGGCGGTGAGCTATGGGATGAATGTGTATTACGAGCTTCGACGAGAGGAGATTGATCCGGGCAGGTTTATGGGTGATCGGTTTGAGCCGTATCGGAAACGATCGGCGACGCCTCATCCGTCAAAGACGATCCTGCTCGGAGAGGTCAAAGACACGCTGAGCGTGGACCACATCATGGCTCATTTCTGGCGCACGCGTGGTGTGCAGGCGGGGTATGAAGTGGCGCACGATCGGCACGGAGACAACGCGGGATACCTGATGCTCGACGGGCACGCTGCGGCGCGCTCGCTGACTGAGGTGTATGACGCGGACAACGAGCGGGATCAGTGGTATCCCGCGATGGCACAGTAACAACACGCGCCCTAAGGGGCGCACTCAATAGAAAGAAGTTTCAAAATGAAGATTATGACAGTATCAACACTCGCACTCGTTTCAGGTTCAGCGCTCGCGGGCGTGAGCACCCCCAATGTCTGGGGACCGATGGAGCACATCATGCTCAGCTTCGACAACGGCGAAGTGCACGCGCACGTCGGGACCGATGCGAGCAATCCGATCGAGATGCAACGCTTTGCGGGCGAGTCCTACGACGGCGCGGCGGGCGTGCTCAACGACACGTACTACTCCAGTCAGTACGGCTGGCTCGCGGACGGATTCATCAGCTTGGGGCAGGACGAGTTCATGTGGGTCGAGCGTGTGGATTCGACCGAAGGGCTCAACGTGTACGAGGGCGGGATGCGCATGATGCGCGAGATGCACACCTACGACGCGATCCAGGGGACCGATGGCTCCGACGACGCGTGGATGTGGGGCGGGACGATGACGCACAACTGGTACAGCGCCGATGCGCTGGGCAGCTACGAAGCGACCTACCGAGTGTTCGTTGGTGACGCTTCGGGCAATGCGTACTCGCAGTACACCAGTGACACGGTGACGCTGCACTTCTACGCGGTCCCGGCTCCGAGCGCGATGGGGTTGCTCGCGATGGGCGGGCTCGTCGCGTCGCGCAGAAAGCGTGGTGACGCATGAGGGCTGCTCTTGCAACAGTCGCGTTGACTGCGGGCGTCGCATCCGCGGACCTGCCACAGATGGGCGGTCCGATGAGTCATCTGCTGGTGACGATCTTTGATCAGCAGGTATACCTGTCGTTCGAGTCTCCGAGCATGTCCACGGTGGAGATGCTTGAGGCGACCAGCACGTACGACGGCGCGGCTTCGGTGCTCGATCACACGGGCGTCAACTCGCAGTTCGGTTGGCTCGCCAATGGTTTCATCTCACTGCCTTCTGGGAGCGGGGTGTTCGTGCGGACGCTTGGAGCGTCGGAGCATCTGTCGGTGTACTCGGAGTTTGGGTTTGACCCGATCCTTGGGACCGACGGCTCGGATTCGATCTGGCAATGGAACGGGCAGATGACGCACAACTGGTACTCCAGTGATGTGCGCGGGCCGCACTTTGCGAGCTACGAGGTGTTCGTCGGCGATCTGTCGGGGAATCCGCTCGAGGGCTGGGGGAGCGCTTCGATCGACCTGAACTTTGTCTTTGGACAAGACCTGAGTGATCGGCTCGGATCGCTTGGTGGCGGTGTCGTTTCCACGATCCCGGCTCCGGGGTCACTCTCGATGCTCGGACTGATCGGGCTCGGAGCGCGACGCAGACGCTGAGTCGGCTGGAAGATTGTATTTCTATGATTGAGGGCATCCTTTCCGATTGGAATGGGTGCCCTCTTTGTGTTGGGTGACTACGCTGAGTTGCATGGAGACACTCGAGATGGATACCGGATACCCACGACTGCCGACGGACACTGACAACGGGTTGTTGCTGATCATTTCAGGCCCTTCCGGGGTTGGGAAGACGACGATCACCCGCGGCGTTGAGCGAGCGATCGGGGATTCGGTGTTCTCTGTCAGCTGCACGACGCGCGTCAAGACCGAGGCGGACACGGAAGGTGTCGATTACCACTTCGTCAGCGACGAGGAGTTCAATGAGCTCATCGAGCAGGACGCGTTTCTTGAGTGGGCGGATGTCTTCGGGAAGAAATACGGCACGCGGCGCAAGTGGGTCGAGGAACAGCTCGCACGCGGGCGTCTCGTGATTCTTGAGATCGACGTCAAGGGCGCGGCTCAGGTGAAAGAGAAGATGCCTGAAGCGTTTGGGATCTTCATCATGCCTCCGAGCGAGGATGTGCTGCTGGGGCGTTTGCAGAACCGCAAGCGCGAGAGCGCCGAGCAGATCGAGAAGCGCTTCGCGGAAGCGAAAACGGAGATGGAAGCTGCACGCTCGGGTGATGTGTACGACAAGTTCATCATCAATGAAGATCTCGAAGCGGCGATCCAGGAAGCGATCGGCACGGTGAACGCGGCTCGGATCGCGAGCTCAGCTCGGCACCAGTAAGCAGTACGCGCACGAAAAAAACGGGCTCGAGGCCCGTGTGTGTTGAATGATATTTTGGATGCTTACTGACCGCAGTCCATTGGTGGGTAGCGGAACTCTTCCTTGACGATTTTGCCGTTCTCGACGGTGTAGTTGGCGACTTCGCGCATGCTCATGCGTGGGAAGGTGCCGTCTTTGGACTCCATGTCCATGTCGAAGACGAGGCTGAATCCGTCGGGTCCGACGAATGGTCCGGTGACTTCGCAGCCGTGCATGGTGACGCCGGATTGCCATTCGCGGTACTTGGCGATGACTTCGTCGCGTCCGGTGTAGGTTTTGCCGTCGCCTTCGATGCTGACCCAGTTGTCGGCGAAGTGCTTGTCCCAGATTTTGGCATCGTACTCGACGAAATCGACGCTCTCGTCTCCGGACTTGCAGTGCTCGAAGACATCGTTGGCGATTTGGGTGATGGTTTCGGTCGCGGTGGTCATGGGTTTCTCCTGTTGGTGTGTGACTGATTTGCATCAGTTTGTTTGGCTTCTGATTGGAGTATACCACAGGGCTCACGACGATCAAAGCGCGAAATCAGATTAATTATCGGCTGGGTCAAGAGTGCGTGAAATCGGGGGTTTTCGGTTGAATTGGGGACGCTCATCTGCTGAACTTGGGGTGGACTCGTAGGGTTGAACGAAGGGTGAGAGAGCGATGATGATCCAGGCCGTAGTTTGTGCATTGATGGTTGGGATGGCGCCGGAGTTCTCTTCGTCGACAGTTCCTGCGGGGTCCAAGGCGACATCGATCGAGCGGTCGCTGCGCCTCACGAGCGTGGGGCCGATGATCGGGATCGGGGTGTATTGGCATGGTCCCGGGATGGGGTCGGGCGCGATCTCGGCGGACTATGACAACGACGGGGATGCGGACCTGTTTGTGCCGACGCGGTCGGGGTTCCCGAGTCAGCTATACCGCAATGATGGCGGCATTTTTATAGAGGTCGCGGTCGCGTCGGGGATTGTGGATACCAACACCGCTCGCTCGGCGCTGTGGTTTGATGCGGACGGCGATGATCTGCTGGATCTGATTATCCAGTTTGATCAGTTCCAAGCACCGGGGACGATCGGGGCTCGGACGCTGGCGCTGTATCAGCAGCAGTCGGATCATTCGTTTGTTGAGGTGACGACGGGATCGGGGCTCGATGCGATGCCGTTGCTTGTGCCTCAGACGCAGGGCGGAGCGATGTGTGCCGGGGATCTGAACGGCGATGATCGGCTCGACCTGGTCGTGACGACGTGGGATCAGGGCGCGCGGATCTTTCGTAATGATGGGAACATGGTTTTTACGGACATCACTGGGGACTCGCCGCTGAATCCGAGCGGGACGACGTACTGGCAGCCTGTGATGTTTGATCAGGATGGGGATGGGGACCTCGATGTGTTTGTCGCGCACGACTTCTTTGCCAATCCGATGCTCGACAACGACGGGACTGGAGCATTTATCGATACCGCGCCGTCGCTCGGACTCGATTCGGACTTCAACGAGATGGGGGTGACCATCGGGGATTGCGACAACGATGGGGACTTTGATCTCTACGTCACCAACTTGTTTGGTCATCCGGGCGGGGTGAGCGAGTACAACGTGTTCTTTGAGAAGTCCAACACGACTTCCGGTTATGATGAGCGCGCGGTCGAGCTCGGCGTGGACAACGGCGGGTGGGGTTGGGGCACGGTGTTTTTTGACATGGACAACGACGGTCGGCTTGATCTTGCGGAGGTCAACGCGATCGAGTTTGGGGAAGCGGATCAGCCTTGGAAGCTGTGGATGAATCGCGGTCCGATGGTGGGGACACCGGTGTATCAATCGCGCGAGGAGCAGATCGGGTTCGACTACGAGGACTATGGCTCGGCGCTGATGGATGTGGACTTTGATCGCGATGGTGATCTGGATCTGATCGCGACGGTGCTCAATGGTCCGGTGCGTGTGCTTGAGAGCAACGCGACGATCGCGCGTCCTTTCAATCAATGGCTCGTGGTGCGTCCGCGGATGCCTGGGACGATGAACACGCGCGCGATCGGCGCGGTGGTGACCGCTCGCACAGGCAATGTCACACGCACTCGGCTCATCAGCGCCGGAACAAGTTTCATGTCGCAGATTCCCGCGGAAGCGCACTTCGGGCTGGGTAACTCAACGACTGTGGATGAGCTGACCATTCTTTGGCCTAATGGAACACAGACGGTGCTCACCGATGTGGACACGCGTCAGGTGCTGGACGTGACCCCGGCGGATGGGATGGGCGGGATGGGGCTGATCGAACAGATCGCGCCGGATCTGAGCGATCGCATCCGCACGATCCGACGGAAGTGATCAGGAGATGCTGAGCGTCGGTGCTTTGGTGCCTTTGCTCATCGATGCGAGGGTGACCTGCGCGACGAGCTGATCGGCGAGCTGATTGAGCGCTGATGGGAGCTGCGGCCCGCCGGCGGTGGACTCGTCGAAGTTCTTGGTTGGATTCCCGTTGTCCATGTTGGCGCGGAGCGCGGTGTTGATGGGGATGGATCCGAGGAAGGGGAGTCCGAGGCGCTGGGCCATCTGTTGAGCGCCGCCTTTTCCGAAGATGTCGTACTCTTTGGTCTGACCGTTCTCGTCTGGGTCTCCGATGAAGAAGGACATGTTCTCGACGACGCCGAGCGTTTCGACTCCGAGCGATTCGAACATTTTCGCGGCTCGGACCGCGTCGTCCTGTGCGACTTTCTGGGGAGTGCACACGATGACAGCGCCAGAGAGCTGGACGGACTGGGCGAGCGTGAGCGGGACGTCTCCTGTTCCTGGCGGGAGATCGATGATGAGGTAGTCGAGTTCCCCCCACTGCGTGCGTTCGATGAGTTGGTGGAACGCGCCGTGGGCCATTGGTCCGCGCCAGATGAGGGGTTTGTCGGATTCGACGAGCTTGCCCATGGTGATGGATTTGACGCCGTGGACGAGGAAGGGTTGGAGGACTCCGTCGAGGACGGTCTGGTCCATTGCTTCGAGTCCGAGCATGGTGGGGAGTGATGGGCCGTAGATATCGCCGTCGAGGACTCCGACGGAGTGTCCCTTGCGCGCTAGACCCACGGCGAGGTTGATCGCGACGGTGGACTTCCCTACGCCGCCTTTGCCTGCGCCGACGGCGATGATGTGCTTGACACCAGGCACTCCTGAAGCGTTCTTGTTTTGTGGAGCTTGCTCGGTGACGCGTGGTTGATCGGCGCTGGTTTTGGTGTCGCTCTTGAGTTTGAGGACGACCTCTCCGGCGTGGTCTACGAAGTCGATGACGAGTCCGAGGTTGTCTACGCCGTTGTCCTTTGCGGTGGCGCGGATGAGCTGCTCGGCGAACTTACCCATGTTTGAAAGCGTGTTGCGATCCGGCTGCGGCTGCTCAGGGTGTCCCTGCGTGTAGCAGATGCGGACCGAGGCGTCGGAGTCGCAGACCGCGATGTTCATGACACATTCTCGGCTGACGAGGTCTCCGCCGTCGGGGTGAGCGACCCCTGAGAGGGCGTCGTTGATGAGGTCTTTGGTGAGTGGCATATGCGGGCTCGGATCGGGGTTTGTCGTGGTTTTGAGTCGGAAATGTCTGAATAACCGTCACAGATGGTATTCGCTGAATCATAGGCATCGGATGTTTTTTTCAAGTGTGCAATACGCGGATTGGAGCGGCGTTTGGCGTGTCGACAAGGGAAAGAACACAACATCACCGCCGGGCACACCGCTCGGTTCTATGGGAGGCCTTGCTATGAACACAAGAACAATGACCATCACTACACTCCGTCGCGCCGGGATCGCGGTCCTGATCGCATCACTCGCGGGCACCGCGGTTGCCTCTGAACCAAACACGGAAGACGCGGGATTGCTGGGCGGCCCTGAGATCGTCGAGACCTCCGGACCGGACTCGGGTGACACGATGAGCGGCTCGGCGGACGCATCACGGAAAGCGGGCGACATGCCACTGCGTGCGTACATCGGCGCGGTCATGGGATTGCAACGAGCCGCGAAGGACAACCCTGAGCTGGCGCTGAGCGAGGAGCAGAAGGAATCCATCAAAGCAATCAGCAAAGCACACGCGGACAAGATGCGTGCATTCAAAGAAGAACACAAAGAAGAGTTCAGCGAGCTTCGTGGCGATCGCGGCGAGCGTGGCCCGCGGGGTGGCGAGCGGGGCGCCAGGGGCGAACGCGGTGAACGCGGCGCTGAAGCAAGCGAACGTCCCGAGCGTCCATCTCCTGAAGAGATGCAGCGCAATCGCGAGAAGATGGCGCAGCTGATGTCCAAAGCACCATCGGATCAAGAAGCGAAGAAAGAACTCTGGGCGGTCCTGACCCCTGCTCAGCAAACCGCGGTCAAGGAGCGTGTGTCCAAGATGCGCACAGAGCGCGAGGAACGCGTGGATCGTGCGATGGAAGCTGGAGCAGGCGACAAAGAGAAATCCGAATCCAAACGCAAGCAGATGGACGGCAAGCGCCTGGGCAAAGAACGCATGAACAAAGAGCGCCAACGCAAGGGCAAACGCGGAAGCGAAGACATCAAAGAGATCGATGGCTGATCCACAGTCAGAGCATTGATCCAAACAAACCACACCATCCTGATTCCTTCAGGCGGGCAGCGGACGGAAACGTTCGCTGCTTGTTTTTTAGTCGCTCGCTTTGGGAGCGAGCTTCGATCCGATGATCGGGATCTGTGCTCTGCGGATCGTGATGATGATCAAACTTCCTACGAACACGACCACGGCCATCGCGAACAGGCCGGGTCCTTCGAGCGGGGCGATCTCGGGTTTGGCGAGCGCGACGGGATCGATCGAGATCCCGAGTTTGGTGATGTGCGCCATGATCGCGCCGGAGATGACTCCGACCGAACCGATCGCGCCAAGGACGCTGGTCTTGGGGATCAGCAGCAGGACGACGCACACGAGCTCAGCTACAGCAGTCGCGTATCTTCCCATCGGTTCAGCGCCCAGGATCTCGAAGAGCGCGACGGTCTCGGGCGCTCCGGTCAGTTTGAAGAACAGCGTCTGTCCGAGGATGAAGGCGACGACGATCTGGAGAATCCAGCTCACGATAGTGACGGGCTTGCTCATGTGTTTTTTCCTGCGTAAGAGTTCTCAGGCACAGTCAGAATCACTGCGGCGTGAGGAATATTCCGCACTTGAAAGAATGCTTCTGCAGCTGGATTGTACTGTGTTGTGATTTACGCCGCAGGTTGGCGGTTGATCTGGTCTTCATCAAGGATCGACGCGCAAAGCTCGAAGAGCTTCGTGAAATCGATCGGCTTGCTCAGATATGCGGTCGCGCCGACGATATAGCTGCGTTCTCGTTCTTCCTGGAGCGTGTGCGCTGAGAGCATCACGATCGGGGTGGTGATTCCGGCGCTCCTGAGTTTTCTTGTGCACTCGATGCCGTCCATTCTGGGCATAGAGATATCCATAAAGATCATTTCGTAGCTCTCGCCTGATTCGATCGCATCGTTGATCGCTTGGATCCCGAATATCCCGTCGCTGACGGCGTCGAGATTCAGGCCTTGCTTTTTGAAGTGGTATTGAATGAGGTTCCGGTTATCTTCGCCGTCCTCGATGAGCAGGAACCTGCACGACGCGAGCTGAGAAGCGCCGCTTGATTCTGTGCGAATCAGTGACTCCTTGTGCTCAAGAGCACCTGCTCGCACTGCTTGCAACGTGCATGTGAATCGGGAGCCGACCCCTGGTGTTGATTCAACGGTGAGGTCTCCGTTGAGATCACGGGCGATCTGACGCGAGATGGTGAGCCCCAGACCTGTCCCGCCGTAGAGGCGCTTGGTGGAGGCGCTTTCCTGGGTGAATGATTCGAAGATGGATGTGAGCTTTGATTCTTCGATGCCTACGCCGGTATCTTCGACGGCGATACTGAGCTCGAACAGGCAGCTCTCATCCGGAGGGCACTGGGTCTCTCTGATCAGAATCTCGCGCGCCTCGACTGCGATTGAGATCTCACCTTCCTCGGTGAACTTGATCGCGTTCCCGACCAGGTTCGTAACGAGTTGTTTCAGACGTGTCGGATCGGTCACCACAAGATCCGGGACATCCCGCGAGATGGCGAGCTCCATAGCAAGGTCCTTCCGCTGGGCCTTGAGCTTCATCATCTCGACGACTTCGGTCACGATATCGCTGATTGAACAAGGGATCTGCTCGTACTTGATATCTCCCGAATCAATCTGAGCGACATCGAGGACGTCGTTGATGATGTTGAGCAGGTGCTTTGAGTTTTGGCTGACCGTGTTGATTGATCTGGTCCTGCCTTCTTCGTCTGTGGAATCATCAACCGCGATGTCAGAGTACCCAATGATCGCGGTCAACGGCGTGCGGATCTCGTGGCTCATCCGCGCGAGGAAATCGGTCTTCGCTTTGTTCGCTTGCTCCGCTTCTTCCTTCGCGTGGATGAGGTCGGACGTTGCGATCTCGACCTGTCTCTCCAGTTCTTTCTTTTCTCTTTTGAGCGATTCGTTAAGCTCGCGTGCGAGGCGCTTGGCGCTGAGCGAGAGCTTGAACTCATCCAGGTTCGCAGCGAACTTCCAGGTGAAGTACGCGAGGGGCATCAGCATCAGCCCCAGGAGTCGGTACGCGGGCCAAACGAACAGCACGACAGAGGAGACATACCCACAGATCGCGCAGAACAAGAAGATCCACGCGAGATCCATGAGTTTGGTGTTGCGGTCTAGTGGTTCTTCCTGGAGATATGCTTTGCGCCAGAAGACGAAGATTTTCAGGTATCCAAAGATCACCAGCAGATTGAGGATCACCAGGAACCACACCCACGACCAGTCGGTCTCTCCGGCTTGCGTGGTCATGCAATGGGTGCGCGCGACGTATCCACCCTCTGCGGTAAAGAAGTCGAGGAACGCGTAGCCGGTCTGTGAGGAATGGTCGTGGTCAAGCGTGCACTGCGCGTCTTGACCCCAGAGCGGAGATTGTGGTCCTTCGGAGTGTTCGGTCGACTGATCTGCGACTGTGACGACGCCGTAGACACTGAGTGTGCACAGACTCACGAGGAGGAGAGGCAACCAGATGCGTCGATGCAGGTCTTGCATCTTGTGTATATCGAATAATCTAGACTGGAAGTCAACCGATTCACCCAATATTCACACAACTTGTAGCATTGGGTTGATCTACCCGAAAACCGCACAACGCTCAGGTATAATCGGCGATAAACCCTTAAAAACAAGGGTTATAAACACGACTCGCTTATCCTGTAACCGAGTGTTCGCTCATATTAACTGTTACAGGAACGAAGGTTCGTTGCACTTTGTTCTCGAACTCTTCTGGGAACTTCTCCATGATGGTCCGCACGGCCCAGCTGTTGCCGTCGGCGAGACCACAGATGGTCGTGCCGGGCATGGATCCCATCGATCCCGCGATCTCACGAGCGAGATCGAGGTCCTTGGACTTCGCGTCTCCCGCTTCGATGCGTGTCATGATCTGGTACAACCATCCCGATCCCTCGCGACAAGGCGTGCACTGTCCACAGCTCTCGTGCTTGAAGAAGCGGGTGATATTGCGCGCCACGGAGACCATGCAGGTGTCCTCGTCGAACACGGTTGGTCCGGAGGTTCCCAGTCCGAGGACGCCGTATTTGCGTCCGATGTCAAAGTCCATCTCGGCTTCGTATTGATCGGTCCCGAGGATACCCATCGAGACCCCGCCGGGGATCGCGGCTTTGTACTTCTTGCCGTTGCGCATGCCGCCGCAGTAGTCTTCGATGAGTGTGCGGAGCGGGACACCGAGTTCGAGCTCGTAGCAACCTGGTTTCTCGACGTGTCCTGAGACTCCCATCAGCTTTGTGCCGTAGGAAGGTGGACCGCCGATCGTGGATTCCACGCCGAGCTCGCAGAATGCTTTGGCGCCCTCGGTGATGATCCAAGGCAGGTGCGCCAGTGTTTCAACGTTGTTGATGAT
The DNA here is from genome assembly GCA_965250055.1 of Phycisphaerales bacterium. Taxonomy (GTDB): domain Bacteria; phylum Planctomycetota; class Phycisphaerae; order Phycisphaerales; family UBA1924; genus UBA1924. The sequence goes on from OZ252285.1 coordinate 2,291,596, forward strand.
CGTCGGACGATCGAACAGACCTTTGATTGCGGGGAATGGTGGTTTGATGCGTGGCCAGCCGCGTTTGCCCTCGATGCCTTCGAGGAGCGCGGTTTCTTCGCCGCAGATGTACGCGCCGGCGCCGCGGTGGACGTAGCAGTCGGCGACGAACGCATCACCCGATGCGTTGCCGCCTTGGTTCATGAGTCCTTTTTCGCCGAAGATGCCGTGGTCGTACGCTTCTTTGATCGCTTGCTCGAGGACCTTCGCTTGGTGGTGGTACTCGCCTCGGATGAAGATGTACGCTTTGTTGAGTCGGCACGCGTACATGCAGATCGCGATGCCTTCGAGCAAGCCGTGGGGATCGAAGTCCATCAGGAGACGGTCTTTGAATGTCCCCGGCTCGGATTCGTCCGCGTTGATCGCGAGGTAGCGCTCTCCGCCGTCTGCGTCTGGGAGGAATGTCCATTTGAGACCACAGGGGAATCCCGCGCCGCCTCGTCCGCGAAGGACAGAGTCTTTGACTTCAGAGGTGACATCCTCTGGCTTCATGGTCAGCGCTTTGCGGAGCCCCTCGTATCCACCGGTCTTGACGTACTCGTCGTATCCCACGACGTGGCGATCGCGGATGTGCCCGAACGGGGCGGTGGGGATGCGCTTGAGCAGGATGTGCTCGGAGAGTGAGTTGTCCCATGCTTTCTTCGGCATTGATGTACTCCAGACCGGCCTTTGGCTAGTTCGTCGATTCTAGGGCATCAGCAGCCAAATTAAAGGGTGGCCCGACGGAGGATTCTTATCCTCCTTCGGGATCACGAACGCGCGGAAATCCCCCCGAAGGAGCCGAAGACGGCTCCGTCGGGCCACCCTGATTGATTGCTGCATCCTTGCCGATCTTCGCTGATATCCTCCCACATGAAGATACTCGTACTCGGCGGCACCCAGTTCAGCGGCAGAGCGTTCGTGGACCTCGCGATCCAGTCAGGACACGAAATCACGCTCCTGCACCGCTCCCCCACCAATCCCGGACTCCCTGAGAGCGTCCGCCGACTCGTCGGTGATCGCGATCCCGAGAAAGGAGCGGGGCTCGATGAGATCAAGAAGCTGATTGAGGCCGGCGAACGCTTCGATGCCGTGCTCGATATGTGCGGATATGTCCCGAGAGTGACGCAAGCGAGCTGCGAGCTGCTCAAGGGCGCGTGCGATCGCTATGTGTTCACCTCGACGATCAGCGTCTACGACAAGGACTGCCAGGACGAGGTCCCCGATGAAGACTCGAAGCTGATCGATCTCGAAGACAAGAGCGTCGAAGAAGTCACGGGCGAGACCTACGGCGGACTCAAAGTCCTCTGCGAGCAGGTCGTCCGCACGTGGTATCCCGAGAACCACACCATCATCCGTCCGACGGTCATCGCGGGACCCAACGATCCGACCGATCGCGTCACCTGGTGGGCGCGGATGCTCACGACGCTCGACGCGATGGTCATCCCGGCGCCGCCATCAGGACTCGCGGGGTTCATCGACTCCCGCGATCTCGCGGCGTTCTTCCTGCGGACCATCGAGCACGAGATTTCGGGGATCTACAACGCTGTGGGTCCGGAAGTGAATCTCCCGATGCACGACTTCATCACGCGATCGCACAAAGCCCTAGATTCCAAAGCGGAGTTGATCGAAGTCGAGCAGGATCGTTTGGCATCAATGGAAGTCAATCCCTGGGTGGACATCCCGACCTGGGCGCCGGCAGAGAGTCAGTTCATGTATCGGATCTCATCGCAGCGCGCCATCGATCAGGGACTCACTCGACGACCGCTGGAAGAAACGATGCAAGCGATCAACGCGTGGGACATCGAGCGTGGTCGTCCAGAGCTCAAAGCCGGGATGATCGCGGATCGGATGCATGAGGTTGTGGGGTCAGTGCACGCGACGTGATCGTGTTAGGAATCGTGGACCTCGATCTCTTCGATCGTGGTTCTCCGGAGCGTGACCTTCTGGCCTTGGATCTCCGCGTCGGCTTCCTCGGTTTTCTGTGAGACGATCTTGGACTCTGAATCCGATTGGACGGGCTTGGTCGTCGCGTTCCAGAGGTGGCCGAAGAATCGGCCCACGGCTCTTGAGATCGGGATGTCCTTGTCGTTCTTCACGAGCTATTCTAGTTCCCTATGGATACAAAGGCCAAACATCGTTGTGAATGGGCGCGGACTGAGTCTGAAATCGTCTACCACGATGAGGAATGGGGTGTCCCCAATCGCGATGAGCACCACCTGTTCGAGATGCTCACGCTCGAAGGCGCGCAAGCGGGACTGAGCTGGTCCACGATCCTTAACAAACGCGAGGGGTATCGGAAACTGTTCAAGAAGTTCGATCCCAAGAAGGTCGCGAGGTTCACGCAAGACGACATCGAACGGCTTATGCTCGATCCGTCCATCGTCCGCAATCGACTCAAGATCGAATCCACCGTCAACAACGCACAAGCGGTCCTCGAACTCTACAAACAGGGGACGACCTTCAGCGAGCTGATGTGGTCGTATGTGGACGACACGCCGATCGTGAATCACTTCGAATCACTCAAAGACCTCCCGGCTCAGACGGACCTCTCCAAGCACATCTCGAAGGACCTCAAAAAACGAGGATTCCGATTCGTCGGACCGACGGTGATCTACGCGATGATGCAAGCGTGCGGCATGGTCAACGATCACACGACTAAGTGTCCGCGGCACAAAGCGTGCGCGAAGCTCAAATGAATGATTGAGAGTCTGCTTTAGAGGTCTTCTTTGACCGCGCCGGTGCCGCCGGGTTGGTAGGTGCCGTTCTGGACCTGCTCGATGAGCTCGACGGTGCGCTCAGGGGTGAGGTTCTCGTGGAGGTCCTCGTTGATGAGCGCCGCGGGGGCGGTGCCGCAGGAACCGATGCATTCGAGCTCGACGAGCGTGAACTTGCCGTCTTCGGTGGTTTGTCCGACGTCGATGTTGAGTTTGTCCTTGATCGCTTCGGTGCACGCGGTGGCGCTGCAGAACTCGCACGCGATGGAGCGGCAGACGGAGATCAGGTTCTCTCCCTTGCTGTGCTCCCAGTATTCTTCGTAGAAGGTGACGGTGTCGAGGACTTCTGATGGCGCGATGTCGAGGACTTCTGCGATTTCTTTCATAGCTTGCTTGGGGACCCAGCCGTAGTGGTGCTGGATCATGTGGAGAGCCTCGAAGAGGGCGCCCTTGGGTTTGGCGTAGCGCGGGATGTAGTCCTCGCGGAGCTTCTTGGTCATCTCGGCGGTGAGATACGGCTCATCGCGCGTCTCGATCGTCGCTGATCCGGAGTTTTTCGTGATCCATGGCATCGGTCAGAATCCTCTTGCTAAGTCCAATCATCGTAGGAGCGTGGAGGTCGCGATTCTTGGGAGATCCGCGTGTTCAATCTTTCGTCAGACTGACCTCGTAGGGGTCCCAGCTCGTGCTCGATCCAGCGGTGATCCGAGCGGTATAGCTCCCACGCTTGAGCACGTGCTGCTCCGGAGCGGCGATCGAGCTCCCGGTGCCTTCGATGGTCAGCACGACACGCTCCATCGGGGGGGATTCGACGGGCCCGAGCGTGCGTTCCTCGCCTGCTCGGACGGTCATGGACTCGAGCATGATCGCGGTGTCGAACTTCCGCTCGTGCTCGATGCGAGCGTTGAGGTTGGTGCGCGAGTCGTTGATGATCCGGACGCTGTAGGTCGGATTGATCGAGCAACCAACAGCGCACAGCGACGTGAACATCGCAACGCACAACATCAACGGCGTGGATCGTTTCATCGGTCGAGCTCACCCGCGACGATGTTGAGGGAGCCGATGACCGCGACGATATCCGCGAGCATGTGTCCCTCGAGCATCTTGGAGACGAGCGAGTAGTTGATGAAGCTTGGTGGTCGTGTCTTGGCGCGCCATGAGCACTTGGTGCCGTCTCCGACGATGTAGAACCCCAGCTCGCCGTTGGCGGTTTCGTGCGCGCCGTAGACCTCTCCGACTGGTGCGTCCCAGCCGCGGTTGGTCATGATGAGCTCGAAGTGCTGGATGAGTCCTTCGATGGAGCCGTAGACCTCACCCTTTGGTGGTTTGGTCATCTTCTCGTCGGCGAAGACATCGATCGGTCCATCGGGGATGTTGTCGATGAGCTGATCGATGATGCGGATGGATTGTTTGATCTCTTCGACGCGGACGAGGAATCGGCAGTACGCGTCGCCGTCGCGTGTGATCGGGACATCGAACTTGACCGCTTCGGCGCCGTTCCCGTCCCAGTTGTCCGCGTAGCACAGGTATGGCTCATCCTTGCGGAGATCGCGACGCACACCTGATCCGCGAGCGATTGGTCCCGTCGCGCTGTACGCGATCGCTTCGTCGTGTGTGAGCACGCCGATGCCTTGGGTGCGATCCATGAAGATGCGGTTGCGCTCGACGAGGTTCATGAGGTCGTCGATCGCTTCTTCGAGCACGCCGTGGAGGAAGTTCTTGACCATCTTCACGAACACGGCTTCGTCTGGGATTTCTTTCACCGCTCCACCAACGCGCGACCAATCTGGATGGAAGCGCTGTCCCGCGACATAGTCCATGATGTCGTAGATGTGCTCGCGTGGATTGAAGCAGTAGAGGAAGCCGGTGATGGCGCCGACGTCGAGCCCCGCGGCACCGACACAGAGGAGGTGGTCCTGGATGCGTCCGAGTTCCGCGAGGATCGTGCGAAGGACTTTGCACTTGGGAGAGATGTCGATCCCGAAGAGCTTCTCGACAGTGTGGTGCCAGCAGATGCCGTTGGAGATGGATGAGAGGTAGTTCATCCGCGAGACGATGGTGATGTACTGGTTGTAGTCGAGGTGCTCTCCGAGCTTCTCGAATCCGGAGTGGAGGTATCCGATGTGAGGCGTGCATCGCGCGACGCGTTCGCCGTCGAGTTCGAGGACGAGCCGGAGCGTGGTGTGAGTCGCGGGGTGCTGTGGACCGAAGTTGAGGACCCAGCGATCGCCCGTGTCGATGTGGTCCTTGATGTAGTCGATGTTCTCGGCGTTGACATCGATCCCGGTATCCGGCGTCAGTGTGTAGGGCATACTCGTGTCCTCAGCGAAGCCGGGAGTCATTCCCGGGCTCTGAGGGGCATCATAGTGCCTCCAAATGCCGAATTGGAACCGGTTTGGGGTGAGAATCGCTTCAGAATCAACCCAGCTTGGCGCGGATCGCGTCCGCGACCTCGAACGCGTCGAGCAGCGAGTTCTCGATCGCGGGCAGCGCCCAGTTGTCCTGATTCACAAAGTGGACATTCTCGCGATACTGAGCTCGGATCAGTGCCGGGATGCCGTCGGCGAGGAATCCCACGCGCGCCATCGGGAGGGCGTGCCCCCAGCGAGCGAGTCGAATCTCTTGGACACTCTCCTCAGGGAGACCCACCAGATCGAGGGTTGAACGGAGCTTGCTCGTCAGCGCCGTTGCGTACTCCAGTACTGGATCTCCGATCGCGAGCGTGAATCGGGCGCTTGAAAACGGCAACGGCCAATACAGCGTCAGGATGCTCGGACGCTTCGGAAGCGAGTTGGCAAACGGTCCAGGAGCGAAGGACCCATCGAGAACATCGGTATAGGTCCAGAACTGAGTCGCTTCGCCTTCGGACATCGGGAATCCCTCGGGCTGATCGAGCAAGAAGATGTCGTAGAACTCGCGCGGGATCGGACGATCGACCACGATATTGACAACGAGGTAAGCGTGCCGCGTGATCCGCATCGCGGAGTATCGCTCCGGCTCGTCTTGCTCAAGATTGTGGATGATGTGACGAGCGATGTTTTTGGGACACGCCATGACGACTTGCTGTGCGAGCAGCGACTCGTATGAGCCGTCGTGGTTTTTCCATGTTACCAGAGATCGGCCGTCTTTCTGAACACGGAGATCGACCACGTGTCTTCCGGCGCGCAGGTGCGGCGCGTGCGCCGGATCTGTTTGATCCAGGGGATAGAGCCGATCCCAGAGCTGATCCGCGATCCACGCGTTGCCGCCGGGGAGCACCCATCTCCCAAACTCCTCAGCCGCGAGGAAGTTCCATCCAAGCGTTGCGGAGATCTCTTCCCATCCGGCGGAGAAGGATGAATAGCAGTACGCTTGGATCGCTGCAGCAAGGGCCGCGGGAACCTCGACCCCCGCGACTTTCTGGACGTGCTGCTCGATGTGCTGACGCAGACTCAGCAGATCGAGATCAATCATCCACTGCTCTGGGAAGGGGACGTCTGGATAGTCTTCGGTCATCTGCTCGACGAGCTGCGCGTACGCGTTGTACGCTGGGATGTCTTTCTTGGGGACCCCGAGTCCGGTCCAGATGTCGTCGTTGATCTTCCCGTTGACCTCGACAGGCGACGGGAGTGTGTCGGGACGCACAACGTCGTGGAGTCCCAGCTCGCGGTAAAAGGTATCGAGCGGGAGTCCTTCATCTGGGGTGATGAAGTAGGCGCTGCCGAGCGAGAACTCGGCGCCGTCGATGGTGCCTCCCTGCGCGTTGCCTCCGAATCGGTTGTGGAGCTCGAAAACGACGGGGTTGTACTCACGGAGCTTGTACGCGGTCGCGAGTCCGGAGATCCCGCCTCCGATGACGGCGACCTGGACTTCTTCCTTGGGCGCTGGGGGCTGTCCGTCTGGGAAGTTGTTCTGCGCTGAGTGGAACGGGATATTCTCATTGGTGAAGTCATCACCCTCAAACCAGGATTTGAATCGGAAGCCGTCGATGATCCGGGGCTTGGGGTCGATGGTGCGTGGCGCGAGGGGGTGGGACGCTTTGAGCGCATCGAGCGGAGCGCCGGCTCGCTTGGGAATGTTTGTAGTCACACGCTCGGTGGATCCCTGAGCTTGCGATAGCAACGGTGATAGGTAAGGACCGATCGCTGCGAGTCCGGCGATGCCGATCCCGCCTTTGAGTACATCACGTCTGCTTTGCATAAAGAATCCCTCCAGATGTATAACCACCATCCAGTATGAAGAGTTCGAATCATGACTTCAAGGGAATAGTGAACCAGCTGGGGTTGTTTCCCTGTTTCCTGCGATACAGCAGGAATATCACGCGGAGATGATGCAGCTCGGCGCTCCCGAGCCGTACTGTTGGGTATGACTGTTTTTCTTGAAGAACTCTGGATGATCCTGACCGAGTCCTCCGTCTGGTTGGTGCTGGGATTTCTCCTCGCAGGGGTTGTGCACGTGCTCGTCCCGCGTGAGTGGATGCTCAAGCATCTCGGGGGAAAGGGGATCATCCCGATCCTCAAGGCATCGCTGCTCGGGATCCCACTGCCGTTGTGTTCGTGTTCCGTGATTCCAGTCGCGGCTGGAATCCGCAAGCAGGGCGCGAGCAAAGGCGCCAGCGCCGCGTTCGCGATCTCGACGCCTCAGACTGGAGAAGAATCAATCCCGCTGACCTGGGCGTTGTTCGGACCGGTCTTCGCGCTGGCGCGTCCCATCATCGCGGTCATCACCGGACTCACGGCGGGGCTGTTGATCGATCTCACACACAAGCAAGAACAAAGCGACGATGGGTCCATCGAGGACCCCAGCGCGATCGGTCTTGCGATTACCAACGCAGACGATGCGTCGAGCGTCGTCGAGTCTGTTGAATCCAGAGCGACCAGTTCGTGCTGCTCGTCCAAAGCACCAGAACCCAAGTCGTGCTGTTCGTCAGAGCCGGAGGAGAGCGCGTCGTGTTGCTCGTCAGAATCGACGAGCACCAATCGAAGTCTGATCTGGAGCATCGCGGAGACCTTCCGCTACGGATTCGCGGTCATGCTTGTTGATCTCGTTGTTTGGTTGACCGCAGGTTTGCTGATGGCGGCGCTGATCGGCGCGCTGGTGCCTCAGGGATGGATCGAAGAACATGTCGGACAAGGCATCCTTCCAATGTTGTTGATGCTTGTCGTCGGGATCCCGCTGTATATCTGCGCCACCAGCTCGACGCCGTTTGCGTTCACGCTCGTGGTCGCTGGGTTGTCTCCAGGCGCGGCGCTCGTGCTCCTGCTCTCAGGTCCCGCGACCAATGTCGCGACGATGAGCTGGATGCTCAAGGACCTTGGCGCTAAAGCGCTCATCATCTACCTCGCAACGATCGCGGTCATCGCGCTCGCGTGCGGCATGCTCTTCGACGCGTTCTTCAAACACATGGTGACCCTCGCAGACCTCAATCAGCACCACGAACACGGCATGGGTGGATTCGGATACAAAGAGTTCTTCGCCGTTCTATTCATCGTCCTCACCGCGTGGGCGCTTGGGAAAAAGTTCAGCGCCTGGCTCGATGCGAAGGGCATCGGGACCAAACCCGCTCAAGGCGGATGCGCCAGCGGTTCGTGCGGGTGCGCAAGCAACTCTGCACAAGAAAAACCCGCTCCGAAGAGCGGGTGCTGTGGTTCTTGATTAGATCGGAACGCTTAGCCGTTCTCGACGACCTGCGCGAGCAAGCGAGCGCCGAATCCGGTCGGTCCCGGATTGATCGGTCCCTGAGCAGACTTGGTCGCGTGGGTTCCCGCGATGTCCACGTGCGCCCACTTGACGCCCTCATCGACAAAGTGCTCGAGGAACGCGGCTCCTTGGATCGGGTGCGCCTCGCGGACCGGAGCGCTGTTGTGGATGTCCGCGATCGGGGACTTCATCAGCTTGGAGTACTCCGGATCAAGCGGCAAGCGCCAGACGCGCTCGCTGGTCTGCTGTCCCGCGTCGATGAACTTCTGCGCGATCGCGTCGTCGTTGGACCAGAGTCCCGCGAATGGTGATCCCAGCGCGACGACTACGCCGCCGGTCAGGGTCGCCATGTCCACGACGAACTCTGGGGATTCCTTCTCGCATGCCCAGCACAGCGCGTCGGCCATAACGAGGCGTCCTTCCGCGTCGGTGTTGGTGATCTCGACGGTCACGCCGTTGCGGAACTCGATGACGTCGTCAGGTCGGTACGCCTCGTCGGAGATCGAGTTTTCTGCGGATGCGAGCAGCGCGATGACTGGACGGTTTGGTTTGATGACGTTGGCGATGATGTGCATCGCGCCGATGACGCCGCAGCCGCCGTCTTTGTCGCGTTTCATGCCGACCATGCCGCCGCCGACTTTGATGGAGAGACCGCCCGAGTCGTAGGTCATGGTCTTTCCGACCAGAACGATCGGTGCTTTGGACTTGCCGCGCGCTGGGGTGTATTCCATGCGGATCATGCAAGGCTTGTTCTCTGACGCTTTACCCACGTTGATGAGGCCGGTCATTTTCTCGTCTTCGAGCTTCTTGCCGCTCATGACGGTGCATTTCATCCCGCTCTTGCGCGCGATCTTCTTGCACTCGCTGGCCATCCACATCGGGGTCGCGATGTTGGGCGGGGTCTGCGAGAGGGTCCGCGCGATGTTGGAACCCTCAGCGAATCCGAGTCCGCGATTGAAGCCGTCGTCGAACTTCGCGTGCGATCCGGTCACGGTGAGCGAAGGGTGTTTGTTGACAGTGGTCGCGGATCCGCGCAGGTTGTCGTAGCTCCACGAGACGAGTCCGAACCCTTCGCCGAGCATGGTGCCCGCGTCGAATGGATTGACTTGTGCTTTCTTGGAGAGCTTGCTCATCGCGCCGCTGAGCGCGAAACCCACGCTGGTGACTCCTGCTTTGCTGATCGCGCGCCCAAGCGCGCCTCCAGCGTTGCGGAGCGATGCGACATCGAAGCTCGATTTGTCTCCGAGTCCGAGGACGAAGATTGGGTTGCCGCTCTTTGGGAACAGCGTGGTCACGTTCCCGGCGTCCGCGGATGAATCGCTGCCTTTGAGCATCGCTGCGATCAAGCCGTCGCTGTCGAGTGATTTGGTGTCCGCGTCGAGCGATTGACCCTTGAACACACCCACAACGACCGCTTTGGGTTTGGAGCGAGCGTTGACTTTGATTGAACTGAACATTTCAGAATCTCCTATTTTTCTGAATGATTATATCAGGCATCCACGAGCAAGTTGCACGCGACGCGCGGCGCAAGAAGGGAAGACATCTTCAATGTAGACGCTTCAGAGGGTCGAATCCGAAAAAACACGGCTCACGCGTCAATACCGCGCGTTGGTTGCGGGACTCGGAGCGGAGTTTGCTTTCGCTTCAAACAACGCTTTGACCTCTCCAGCGAGATAGAAGCTCCCCATGATCAGGAGCAGGTCGTTGGGACCAATGGATTTCCCAGCCGCTTGGATCGCTTGGGTCGCGTCGGGATACGACTCGCATGATCGGTGATTGAGCTCGGAGTAGCGCTGCGCCAAATCCTCGGGATCCATCGCGCGTGGGTTTCCGGATGATTTGGTGAAGATCACCTTATCGACGCGCGTGCGGAACTCGGTCAGCATCGCATTGATCTGCTTGTCGCTGCTGCACCCAAAGATCAGGATCAATGAGTCGAAACTCACCTGCTGCGCCGCGGCGTTGAGTGTCTCGCGCACGCTCTCTGGAGTGTGTGCACCGTCTATGTACACCTTCGGTCGCGAGTTGACCAGTTCGAGGCGTCCCTCGCGCGGGGTGTGCTGGAGTCCCGCGATGATTTGTTGTTCAGGGAGATCGAAGCCGTGCTTGCGGAGTTCGAGGATGATCGCGAGCGCCAGACCGCAGTTGGCGCCCTGATGCTCTCCAAGCAGCGGTACGGACATGTGCTCGAAGCAGCCCTCGCCCTCTCCGACGCAGACCTTTGGGTGAGGGCCGAGCATCGCTGCGGATTGGAATCGACATGAGTACAACAAGTCCTCACCAAGCAGCTGGAAGGGACACTCGACTTCTTCGGCGCGCTTGCGGAAGACCTCGACCACCTGCTCGTCTTGCGGGACACTGATCGCGGGAACTCCCGGCTTCATGATCCCGGCCTTCTCAGTCGCGATCTTCTCGAGCGTGTCACCAAGCACGGCGGTGTGCTCGAGCTGGATGCTGGTCAGCCCCACCACCATCGGTTTGACGACGTTGGTGCAATCGAGTCGCCCTCCAAGTCCGGTCTCCAAGATCACGATATCCACGGCTTGCTGCGCGAAGACCACGAACGAGAGCGCGGTGATGAGCTCGAAGTATGTCGCGGGGCCGTGCTGTTTCTCGATCTGGAGCGCCGCGTCTTTGCACGTTGAGAGCGATTCGACGAAGAGTTCTTTGCTGATATTGACGCCGTTGATCCGCACGCGTTCGCGTTCGTCTGTGAGATGCGGACTGGTGAAGAGCCCCGTCGTGTAGCCGCTGGAGCGCAGACAGCTCTCGAGCATGGCGCAGGTCGATCCTTTGCCTTTGGATCCCGCGACGTGGACTACTGGGACCGCGAGGTGCGGATTCCCGAGCGCTTCGACGAGCGCCTGCATGCGATCGAGCTTGAAGGTTTCAGGTTTGAGCTTGGTGGTGTGGAGCTGCTCGAAGTTGATGCGCGAGTTGAGGAAATCGAACGCGGCTTGCGAATCGACAAACGGCCCCGCGGGCACCTGGACCGCGCTCTTGCGCGTGGTAGTCTGCTTGGTTTGATTTCCAGAATTGCGGCGCGGCATGGAATCAATCATAACCAACTTTGGAAAAATTCAAAGCACAAAATTGATGAAGTGTTCAATGTCGGTACTCTCCCCCAAGAAGGCGCGGAGTTACTGACTCGCGAGTGTCATCAATCGCTTCATCTCAGCAACGGCGCCGCGCAACCCAACAAACACCGCTCGTGACACGATCGAGTGACCGATGTGCAGCTCGTCAACCCCTTGAAGCGATGAGATGTGGGTGACGTTGTGGTAGTTGAGCGCGTGTCCGGCGTTGAAGCGCATGCCGTGCGCTGTGATCTGCTCGCCCGCTTGGCGCACCTGATCGATCGCGCTGACGAGCGATTCCTGGCGCAGGTCCCCTCCTGCTTGGTGGAACGCTTTGGCATACGGACCGGTATGTACTTCACACACATCGAACCCAACTTCAGATGCAGCATCGACTTGTGCTTCTTCTGGATCGATGAATGCGCTGATGATCAGTCCCGCGTCCTTGAGGCGCGACACCACGTCGCGGAGGCGCTCGCGCTGACCCACGATGTCCAGCCCCCCCTCGGTCGTCACTTCCTGGCGCCCTTCCGGGACCAGCATCGCGGTGTGCGGCTTGATATCGCGCGCGATCTCGACCATCTCGTCGGTCGCCGCCATCTCTAGATTGAGCTTCACGCTCACCAGGTTCCGCAATAAGCGGACATCGCGGTCCATGATGTGCCGACGATCCTCGCGGAGGTGCACAGTGATCGAGTCCGCGCCGCCGAGCTCCGCTTCATGAGCCGCGCGGACAGGATCGGGCTCTGCGCCGCTGTTCATCGGATCGGGTTGACCCGGATAACGGGCATTGCGGACGGTCGCGACGTGATCGATATTGACACCAAGCTGAATCATGGATGAGTATAGGAACCACGGGAAATCGGGGTTCAGGACTCAAAAATGCTCATCGGCTGACGCGATCGATCGCGGCGTTGAGTGCTCGCGTGTCTGAAGAGCCGCTGATTTGTGATCTGAGTGACTCCAGATACCTGATCGCCGCATCTCTGGACTCGGATTTCATGATCACGGCGAGTTCCTCGGCGTCGTAGACCTCCTGCCACTCTCGGAGGTGGGTCCGCATGATCGCCATCGCGCGCGAGTCTTGGAAGCGCGTAAGCTGGTAGCGTCCCGCGAGCCACATCGTGTCCATGATCATCCGATCATCGCGCTGCTCAACCGACAGGCGCTCGAACGCATCAAGCACCAGCTCGTGCTCATGCTGTCGAAACGCGGCTTGGAGCAGCAGCTTCGTCGCGTAATCCTCGATCGACTCGGGACGATCACGCAGGAGCGCGGCTCCCAATCGCACAACCGCCTCGTCATTTCCTGAAAGGACAAAGTCCTCGATCGCGCCGTTGAAATCGCTCTCTTTGAGCCGAGACTTGGCGCGGTCTTCGAGTCCCGTTTCCGTCAACCCAAGCGCCTCGCGGATCGGCGCAGGGACCTCCGCGAGTCTGGTCCCGCAGGGACTGACGGTTTTGAGCGGATCACCAAGGACGGTGATCTTCCACGCTTGTCCGTCGTCGTAATGCACCGCCGCGGCGAACGGCATCCGCGCCAGCAAACGCTGCGCGACAAACGGCGTCGGAACAAATCCGGACAGGAACGGCTCGTTGACCGATCCCGCGTATAGGTACACGCCGCGCTCGAGCCAGCGTCCACCAACCGTGCGGCTGCTGCGCGGCGTCGCGAGCGAGAACGAGTGCACCATGTGCAAAGCACTGGGCTGTGCAAGCACCGGTAGGTCTCCCGGCCTGCCACTGCCTTCGGGCGCTTGCGGGAGATCGAAGTACACGTGCGATCCCTTGGAGTTCATCAGGATAAGCGATGCATCCACAGGCCTCGACGACGAGCGCCCCTTGAATCCCGCGAGTGAGTTGCGCGGCTTATCAAAGAGCTCGGTCTCGAATCCCGCTTGCTTGAGCACGTTGTCCGCGGCGGTCCCGTCGTATCGATCCCAGTCTCCGGACTTTGAGTAGCCGTCCCAGATAAAGGCGCTGTCGATCGGGAGGAACAGCGAGCACATCGCTTGATAGATCGTCGTCGGGGTCGTCCCTCGGAACTGTCCGCACCACGCCCAGCGCATGCCTCCCATGGTCGAGTCGGTCCGTCCGATCTGATCCGTCGTCGCGAGGAAATCACGATCTCCTGGACCTGTCCTGATCTTGACCCCGATCCCGAACGCGAGTGTGATGACATCGACCTCGTCGCCGATCTCGTCAAACTCCAATCCCAGTCGGCGCAGCCCCTGCTCGATCCCGAGGTTCACCGATTGCGCCATCGACGGCTCGACGCTATCGAATGGCTTCTCGGGGCTTGTGAAATAAACGATCGGCTGGAGACGTCCCGCTGCGAGCGCCAATCCCGCGGCCCAATGTCGATGCATCGGATCGATCACCACCACACCCGGCGACACGATCCCGGTGTCCTTGAGCGCCTTGAGCGTAACCTTCCAGTCCGCTTCGGGTTCGTGGATCGCCGCGGCGAAGGCCTTGTTGATCATGTCCTGCCGGTGCTCGACCGATCCCCCCCACGGCTGCTTCCCCTTGCCCTCCAGACGATGCACACGCTCGGGCCCGTAGCGCCGCACAAAGCGCGCGATGTGTTCCTTCGCGGCGGTCGTTCCATCGTCGTAGAGCACTGGGAACTTGATCGGTCCCTCCCACGCGCTGATCGCATCGACGTACATCGAAAGATCGTCCACGATCACCACGATCGGGAGCGGCTGCATCGCTTGAGACAACAACGAGGCGCGGAGTCCGGCGCGTCGATTCGCGTCCATCTGTCCGATGGACTGGTAGAGCTCGTTGAACGTCATCGTCACGCCCTGCCCGCTGGTTTGGCCGCTGGTTTGCCCCGTGTCCTGTGTCATCGGATCGGGAGCGGGTTCGTCCGCCGGGATGTTGCTCGTCTGCGCCGAAGCGGCACTGATCGCTCCAGCACACGCAAGCACACACACAGCAACGGTCTGGAACGATTGATTGAATAGTCTGAACTTTGATCGTCTGAGCAGTGGGGTCATCTAGGTACTGTACCGCCCACGCACGCTCGGGGTTCACGCGATCAACAAACTGTGCCGATCGGCGCATAGACTGGGTCGTATGCCCTCGTCCACGCTTCAAGAGTTCACCCAGACGATCAATGCGTCGCGCCAAGACGGCTGCAACGTCGTTGTGGTCCCGATCGGGATCCGCGTGCTCGCGGATCAGCTGACCCCAGTGCTCGCGTACAGAAGACTGGTCAGCGCCGACGAACGCACGGCTCCATCCTTCCTGCTCGAATCCGTCGAGGGGGGGACGCATCAGGGACGCCACTCCATCCTCGGCTCATCCCCGATCATCGAGCTCGTCGCGAAGGACAATCAGGTCACGATCAACGACCATCGCGCCAATCAGACGATCAACCAATCGGTCACTGAGCCTTGCGATGATCCGCTCGCGAAAGTCCGCGAGATCTCACAAGATTGGCACCTGTCGATCCCGCAAGCCGCTGCGGACAAGAACCTGATCCCGAGCTGCGTGCTCGGAGGGTGGTTCGGATACGCGGGATACGACTCGGTCCGCTACGCCGAGCCTGTCAAACTCGATCCCAAGAATGCTCCGATGGATGATCGGAACCTCCCCGATGTCTCGTTCGGGTTCTATGACACGCTGGTCGTCTTCGATCACGTCGAGAAGCTCGTCCACCTCGTCCGACTCGCGATCGTGAATCCGGATTCGGACATCGAAGCGGTTTACAACCAGTCGCTCGATGACCTGAGCGCGCTTGCGGACAAGATCCAGAACCACACCAAGCCGCTGGTGCTTGGTCGCGTCTCGCGTGATCCGAGCATGAAGAACGCGCCGATGCCCGCCAATATCAGCGGCGAAGAGCACGCGTCGATGATCGAAGCGGCGCGCGAGTACATCAAAGCGGGTGACATTTTCCAGGTCGTGCTCGGACATCGCTTCGAGCGCCGGACCAGCGCTGATCCGTTCGATGTGTATCGTGCGCTGCGAGCCGTGAATCCTTCGCCGTACATGGTGTATCTGCAGACGCAGGGGTGCATCCTCGTCGCTTCGTCTCCTGAGATTCTGTGCCGCGTGCGCCGCCGGGACGACGGGAAACTCATTGTCACCAATCGTCCGCTCGCGGGAACGCGCCGGCGCGGACGCACAAGCGAAGAAGACCTCGAGCTTGAGCGCGAGCTGCTCGCGGATCCCAAGGAGCGGTCTGAGCACTCGATGCTTGTGGATCTTGGACGCAACGACGTTGGACGTGTCGCTGATCCGGGATCGATCCAGATCGAAGCGCTCATGGAGATCGAGCGCTACTCCCACGTCATGCACATCTCCTCGACTGTCACCGGCGTGATTCGAGAGGGACTCGACTGCTGGGACGCGCTGCGAGCGGCGCTCCCTGTCGGGACGATCTCCGGAGCGCCCAAGGTCCGCGCGATGCAGATCATCGACGAGCTCGAACAGGTCCGCCGCGGACCCTACGGCGGGGGACTCGGATGGGTCGGGCTCAACGCAGAGATGGACATCGCGTTGGCGCTGCGGACGATCGTTGTCCCGATCGATCGCATCGATGAATCGAATCCCGACGGCGCGTGGGAGTACCACATCCAAGCCGCGGGAGGGATTGTGGCTGATTCGATCTCCGAGCTGGAGTTCAAGGAGACGGTCAACAAAGCCGCGGCTCTGGGACGCGCCATCGACCTCGCGGAAGACGCGTTCCTCTAAAGAGCCGATCTGTTTATAAAGAAACCCCGCACGGAGCGGGGTCAAGAGAGATGCTGTCGGATCTCTTGGATCAAGCCGAGGTTCGCACGAGGAGTGTGGGTCAGGCGCGTCGGCTCGATCGATTGAATATGGTGGTGCTCAAGCGTTCTGCGCGACCTTGGTGTGCAGGTTCTCTTTGAGCTGCTGCGATGGTTTGAACGAGCAGGTGGTCGATTCCGCGATCTGGATTGGTTGTTTGGTCGCGGGGTTCATCCCAGTGCGAGCGGCGCGGTGCTTTTTGGTGAATGTCCCAAAGCCGGAGATCGCGACTTTCTGCTCTTCTTGGAGTCCTTGAGAGATCGAAGCGATGACGGCTTCGATGGCGCGTCCCGCGTCGGCCTTGCTGGTCTCGAGCTGGGAAGCGACGGAGTCGATGAGGTCTGATTTGTTCATTTGGCGCCTCCATGAGGTTGCGTGCTGCTATGCGTGCTTTGCCTGGTCGTCCCTGACCCGGCTTCCGATTTGGACTTATTCGGACATAACACGTCAATCGCATGAATTTCCCCATACGCTGGGTCTATCGCTCATATCGTGTAGAGCATGATCGGCGCTCCCCAACCCAATAATGCCGCGCGATATTTACTCTGTAAACTGTTGAAAGCCATAGAGTTGAGCACATGAGCCCCCCACTCGTCCTTGTCACCGAACCCCTTGCGCCCCAACCACTTCAGTGGATCAGGGATCGGTCCGAGCTCGTCGAATGCCCAGCAAGCGACAAGCGTTTTCATGAGCTTCTTGAGCGAGCGCAGGCGCTCGTTGTGCGGACGTACACCATCGTCGATGAATCGCTCCTGGATCGAGCGCCGAACCTCAGAGTCGTCGCTCGCGCCGGAGTGGGTCTGGACAACATCGATCTGGACGCGTGCAAAGCGCGAGGCATCCGCGTCGTGCACACCCCCCACGCGAACGCGATGTCCGTCGTCGAGTACACGATCTCGATGATGATGCAGGCGCTGCGTCCGATCCATCCGATCACCAGTCCGCTCGATGACACGCAATGGCACGCGGCGCGTGAGGACGCGATCACGGAGAGCTCGGTCGTCGGGACCACGCTCGGCGTGATTGGTCTTGGTCACATCGGATCGCGGACAGCACGAGCCGCGAGCGGGATTGGGATGCGCGTGATCCACAACGATCTCCGCTCGATCCCTGATGCGGAATCCGAATCGTGCTCGCTCGAAGAACTGCTCAAATCCGCGCGCGTCATCACACTCCACGTGGACGGCAGAGCAACCAATCACCACATGATCAGCGACGAGCAGTTCGCGCTCATGCGCCCCGATGCGATCCTGATCAACGCGTCGCGTGGATTCGTGGTGGATCGATCCGCCGCTGAGCGATTCGCAAAGCAGAATCCGGACGCTCGGCTCATCTTTGATGTCCACGATCCGGAACCGATCGATCCATCCTCTGCGCTGCTTGGACTCCCCAACGTGATCCTCACCCCCCATATTGCCGCGGCGACGCGCGAGGCGAAGACCGCGATGAGCTGGGTCGTGCGCGACGTGCATGCCGTGCTTGAGGGTGAGGATCCGATGCACGCGGCGGTCTGAGCACGAGCGGGTCCATGAATTGGGTTCAATTCGCAACGTGGACCACCGATCCGTGCAACCATCGGCTGTTTTTGAGCGAATATTGGGGTGGCAGCCGTTCTCTGGGTGCCCTTTTCGCTCGCTCTGAGCGGGATGACTGAGTAGTTTCAGTATTTCAGAGAAGGACAGGTTCTCGGACCTATCAGGAGTGGTGTTTTAAGCTCGTGGGCGATGAGCGTCCGAATCCGTTGCAGACGGACCAGAATCCCCTGATTCTCGTCTGCAATCGGTGATTCCCCTTGAAAAAGGGCGAATTTCGGGCATTCTGTGCGTGAGCACTCGGCTCGTGATCCGCGCGATGGTTCACGTTTGGGTCGGGTTCTCTTTTGGGTCTCTCGGCAATACCGCCTTGGACCAGCGATTGGATCAGACGATCGTGCTCGATCAGCATTGGGCGCGTGGACAGTCAATACAGGATATAGGAAACAAGATATGAATCATTCGTCTCTCAAGCGTGTGCTCGTTCGATCAACCTCAGCAACAGCACTCACCCTCGCGCTCGTCAGCGGCACGACCAGCGCTGACGACTCGTTCGAGAGCCCGGGAACCAAACCCACGAGCGGCACGATGATCTCCGGCGCCGCTACGCCTGTCGTGCTGACCTCCGCGCAAACGCGCTCGATCCGCAGCGCCCTCAACCTCACGGATCGCGACGCGAACCTGCTCCTCGGCGCGATCACTCCATCAACCGTGTTCACCGAGGTCATCGGTCTCAAGGAACGCACCAATCGTCTCAATGTTCAGGTCAAGAGCTCATCGCAGATGCTCCAGCAGGTCGCGACCGACGCGGCGCTGGCGCGAGCGAATGGTCCAGAAATCATCGGCGTCGCACGGGATCGTCAGGTCAACGACTGGGACACGGTCATGGCGCAGGTCGAGCAGCGCCGCATCGACGCACGCTCGCGCATCGCGCCGTCGCTCATCGAAGCGTTCGACGATGTGGACATGCACACAATCGAAATCCCGGCAGGCGTCAGCGCCGAGACCATGACTGAGATCCTGATGCAGACAGGCGACTACGAGTTCGTCTCCATCGACTGGCTCTGCTTCCCGACTGACACGGTCCCCAACGATCCGCGCATCGGAAACCAGTGGTACCACCCCTCCAACCGCATCGACACCTACGGCGCGTGGGACACCACGACCGGGAACGGCGAGATCATCGCGGTCTGTGACTCGGGTGTAGACATCGATCACCCAGACCTCCAAGCGGCGCTGCTCCCCGGCTTCAACGCGGTCACCAATCTCGCTGAAGTAGACGGCGGCGTCGTTGACGACAACCTCAACGGGCACGGCACGCAGGTCGCGGGTGTATCAGCCGCGATCGGAAACAACGGCGTGGGCATCTCAGGGATCGGTTGGAACTTCGGGATCATCCCTTGTAAGGTCTCCAACCTCGCGAGCGGCAACGCATTCCTCTCCGACATTCTCCAGGGCGCTCGCTGGGGATCGGACAACGGCGCGTACGCCGCGAACTGCTCGTTTGGTGGTGCGGAAGACCCCGCGAGCTTCTCGACTGGCGCGCACATCCGCGCTGAGGGTCACCACCTCGTCTTCGCATCAGGGAACGACGGCGTGGGCAATCAGACCAATGACTGGGACACCGTCACCATCGTCGGCGCTTCCAACTCGTCGGACAACTACGCCGGGTTCTCGAACTTCGGGGTCGGGATCGACTGTATCGCGCCAGGCGCGAGCGTCCAGACCACCACACGCACTGGTGGCTACGGCAACACCACAGGAACAAGCTTCGCTGCTCCGATCACCGCCGCGGCGCTCATGCTCGTCCACTCCGCGAATCCGGCGCACGGCCCGGCAGAGATCGAAGAAATTCTCCTCAACGCGTGTGACGATAAAGAAGCAGCGGGCGAGGACAACTTCACCGGACACGGACGTATCAACGTCGGACGCGCCGTCGAGGACGCGATCTTCGGGCCATCGCTCATCAGCCTCCCATACCAGGACCAGTTCAACGATCCGACGCTCACCCTCTGGCGCGACGCGAGCGGCGATGTCGAAGTCAACGAAGACGCGATCAACGAACCCTCCGCGGGCGGCTCGCTCAACCTGAGCTCTACGGCGCAGATCAACACCATCATGATGCGCTGCGTCGAGCTCCAGTTCACTGTCGGAGAGATCAACTTCTCGACCCAGCACATCGGCACCGAAGCGGGCGAGGACCTGCTCGTTGAATACCGCACCCTGATCAATACCTGGGAAACCCTCGCGGTCATCCCATCGGACGGCGTTGACCAGGACGAGTTCAGCTTCCATCGCTTCGAGTTCCCGTTCCTCGGATTCCACGACGGATTCCGCCTCCGCTTCTCGACAGCAAACGACGAGGCGAACGACAACTGGTACGTCGATGATGTCAACGTCCAGTACTTCACTGGAAACTCCGTCCCGTGGTTCGATGACTTCGAGAACGGCATCTCCTTCAACTTCAACTGGGAGATCAACGAAGGACTCGCGAGCATCGCGGCGGACAACGAGCCATCGGGAACGCAGAGCGTCAACCTCGACAACACCGACTCGATGACCTCCAAAGGCATCGACGTCACGAGTCAGGACCCGATCGTCTACGTCCAGTTCTACACCCAGCACAAGGGCGTCGAGAACACCGAGTCGCTCCACGTCGAGTACTTCAACATCCTCAACCAATGGGAAACACTCACCACGATCGTCTCCGATGGCGTGGACCAGACCGAGTTTGAACTCACGCAGCTCGAGCTCCCGATCTTCGGATTCGGAGGCAACCTCAAGCTCCGCTTCACGGCACAGGGCGACGAAGCGAACGACGACTGGTTCATCGACAACATCGCGGTCACCAAGGACTTCATCGACGAAGTCGATCCGTGCCCCGCTGATCTGACCGGAGACGGCTCGCTAAACTTCCTCGACGTGTCCGAGTTCCTCTCGCTCTACGGGAGCCAGGATCCTGGCGCGGACTTTGAGGCCGACGGCACATACAACTTCCTCGACGTGTCCGCGTTCCTCTCGGCATACGGAGCGGGTTGCCCATAACACAGAACCTTACCCGAGCGACTTTGTCGCTCTTTATACATACTCACCAGCACCTCTTGTCCCGGGGCCTGGACCGCCCCGGGATTCCATTAGGAGATCAACACCAATGTCCATGAAACGAACTCTTGCCAACGCGACCACTGTGCTCGCGCTCCTCTCCGCTTCGGGACTCGCGACCCACGCGATCGCTGGTCCCAGCGCTGACGCTCCGAAGAACACCCAGAGCCAATCGATCTCCGCATCCGCAAAGATGAGTATCGTCAAGAGCTCCTTTGATCTGCTCGAGGGCGACGAGCAGCGCATGCTCAGTGCGCTCCAGAGCCCGCTCCAGTTTGTCGAGCAGCAAGGTTCGCGCGAATACACACGCGAGCTGATCGTCCACGCCAACGACGGCAAAGTCGCGACCGCGCAGTCTCGCCTTTCGCGGACGCTCGTCAAATCCAGCGCGTTTGTCAATGAGTACGTGATCAAGGTCCCCGACGGATTGAGCGAGGGCGAGCTCGCCGCGATGCTCATGTCCACTGGTGACTACCTCTTCGTCGAGCCCAACTGGACGCTCTTCCCGCTCGCGACCCCCAACGACTCGCAGTTCGGATCCAGCTGGCAGCACAACCGGCTCCAGTCCACGAGCGCGTGGGATCTGCACACTGGTGACAGCGACATCATCGTCGCGGTCTGCGACTCAGGTGTGGACACCAACCACCCAGACCTCGAGGACGCGCTGATCCCAGGATACAACGCGGTCAACAACCAAGCAGAAATCAACGGCGGGCTCGTCGAAGACGTCAACGGGCACGGCACCTTCGTCTCCGGATGCGCCGCAGCACAAGGCAACAACGGGCGCGGCGTCGTCGGTGTGGGCTGGGACTTCAGCGTCATGCCGATCCGTGTGAGCAACAACTCGGGTGGCACCGCGAGCGGGTTTGATATCCTCGAAGGCGCCCGCTGGGCCGTGGACAACGGCGCTCACGTCGTCAACGCGTCCTTCTCCGGAGGTTCAAGCTCCGGGAACCAGACCGCTGCTCGCTACATCATCGATCGCGGAGGTCTCCTCTTCTGGTCATCAGGAAACGACAACAACCTCATCACCTACGACGGACCAGACATCGTCATCGTCGGATCGACCACCTCCTCGGATAACAAATCCGGATTCTCGAACTTCGGTCCAGCAGTCGATATCTCCGCGCCGGGTTCATCCGTCCGCTCCACACGGCGCGGCGGGACCTACGGCAACGGATCGGGCACGAGCTACGCGTCCCCGATCGCCGCGGGTGTTGGTGCGATGATCTACTCCGTCCGTGACGATCTGAGCGGACGCGATGTGCAGGACATCCTCTACAACAGCGTCGATGACCTCGGAGCGCCGGGACGCGACGATTCATTCGGTCGCGGACGCGTCAACACGCTCAAAGCGATCCAGACCGCGCAGTCCTACACGCCGCGCGTGGATCTCCCGATCGACGAATCGTTCGACTCCGCTTCGTGGACCGAGCTCTTTGATCTCTCTGGGACCCCTGCGACTGTTCCCGATGCGGAATCCACCGGATCGGGTTCGGTCCTCGAGCTCAACGAGAACGACCAGATCACCTCGGTCTTCCTCGCCGGACGCTCAGCCGCGACGTTCCCAGGCATCAGCTTCAAGTTCCGCACTGTCGGCGTCGAAGCGGGTGAATCACTCCTCGTCGAGATCCTCAACGAAGAAGGCGGCTGGGAAACGGTCTACGACTACGAATCCACCGGCACAGACACTCCGGGATACGTCAATGTGGCGCTCCAGCTCCCGACCTCATTCCTCTGGCACGGCGTGCAAGTCCGGATGAGCACTCCCGGCTCCGACAGCGCCGACCAATGGCTCATCGACGACCTGTTCATGGGTGTGCTCGATGCTGAGCCCGTCGCGCCGCTCGTCGATTCGTTCGAAGCAGGACTGATCTCGTCGTTCGTCTGGGATGACAACGATGGAGCGAGCGTCGGTATCGTCGACGGCACCTACGCCGCCACCATGACCGGCGAAGCAACCCTCGAATCCCAGGACGTCGCGATGTTCCAGTTCGGGATCGTCCCCGGATTCGTCCGCGTGGACCTCTGGGACGACGGCAGCGCCGGAGCGGATGACACCATCGTGCTCGAAGTCCGCAACGTGCTGGGCACTTGGGAAGAACTCGACACCCTCGATGGTGACGAGCTGACCACTGCTCCGCAGACTGTGCAGTACCAGACCCCCGCCGCGGCGTGGGGCAACGACATCGGACGACTCCGTCTGACCACCGCCGGCGATGATCCGATCTACATCGACAACGTGTACTTCGGTCCAGACGAGCTCACGCAGATGTGCTCACCCGCGGATTACGCTGAGCCGTATGGACAACTCAACTTCCTCGACGTCTCCGCGTTCCTCAGCGCCTTTGGCGACCAGGATCCATCCGCGGACCTCGACAACAGCGGCACCTACAACTTCCTCGACGTCTCAGAGTTCCTGAGCGTCTTCGGGAACGGCTGCCCGTAAGAGCAACCAACAACAACTAGAAAAACCAATCGGCCGAGCAGGAACCCACACCTGCTCGGCCGATTTTTATCCCGCTGTCAAACAGAAGGGAGAATTCGTTACGGACACCCCGCGCCGTACTGCAGCAGGTACTCAGAGATATCAAGGAAGTTAAACGTTCCATTGCCGTCCAGATCTGCGATCGGATCTGACGCGCCGTAGGCACCAAGGAACGCGGAGACGTCGAGGAAGTTGAGCGAGCCGTCGTCGTTCATGTCCGCGACGCACTCATCTGAACCCTCGCACACAAACTGCGTGATGCGGATGTTGTCGAGTCCTGCTTCGATCACGTTCTGCGCCCCGACGTCATCCGCGATGAAGCGGAACCGCATCGTGGAAGACGCGCCGATCTCGTCGCCGACTGTAATGGTGTCGCTGCGCCATGTGCTCGCCGTGCTGGTGCTGGTGCGGAGCCGCGTCCAGTTTGATCCACCGTCGGTGGACGCTTCAACCGCCCACGCGTCGCCGTTGACTTCGCCTGTCGGGATATCCGAGTACCAGTAATCGAACGAGAACTCCCCGCCGTCAGCCATGTTGTAGATCGGTGAGGTCAGCGTCGTCGTCCCGTCGTCTACGTCAGAGTTGCACGAGCTCCCAGCGTCGTTGTCGGTGATCCAGCAGATCCCCGATCCGTCCGAGTCGCTCCCTGGAGCGCCGCGGGATGCACAATCCACTGGGACACCTCGTGTCCATTGCCCGTCGAGCGCATCGCCCGTCACTGTCCAGCCGTTGTCGCTCTGGAAGTTGTCTGAGAGCACAAGCTGGATCTCTCCAACCTCAGAGTGTTCAGGATTCACCGATCCAGTAGGCGGCGAGAACACCACTCCGGCGCTCTGACCGCTCGCTGAAATGTAGTATTCGATAAACTCGCCGCACTCAGCGCCTGGGATTGAGCCGCTGTATGTACCGTCTCCGTTGTCATTCATCGCGGCGCTGGTGTATGCGCCTGTCGCGTAGCGGTAGTTAATCATCACCGATCCCGGAACCACTACATCCACCCCCTCATTGACCACCGCGGTCACATCGATCGGTGTTCCTGGAAGCACAGCAGAAGCCGCGGGCTCGACGATCGAGAGCGAGAGCAGTCCCGCGCCAAGATCGAGCGCCGAAGCGAGCGCAAAGCTCTGCGGACCATCGGTCACCGATGTCCCCACGACCTGCACCTGCCACACCCCTGCCTGAGGATTCTCGACAAACACCTGCTCGACATTGTTGAGGTGGTCTTCATCCGTACGCACCGCGCCGGCGCTCGGGCTCGACGGATTGAGCGTCCACGGGTAGTGCCGAGTCCCGCTTGGATCCGTCACGATCAGATCGAGATCATTGACCAGCGCCGGAGACACATTGGGCGCTCCAGCGGGATCATCCCAAACCAGCGTCAAACGGAACGGCCCATCTCCCGGATCCACTTCGACGGTGTAGTTCGTGCTCGATCCCTGATCGACGCTCTCCTCGCGGAAGTTCCCGCTCCGCATGAACTCGATGCTGTTGACCGCACGGATCGAGCCGTAACCGCTCTGGTAATCCGGACCGGCATTGAAAATATCCTCAGCACCCTCGATCAGGATCGCTTTCATCAGCTGATTCGACGGATCACCCCACTCCGGATACTGGTTTCTGAAATCCTGGAGGATCAGCGCGCCGACCCCTGCTGCTGTGGGAGACGCCATGGACGTGCCGCACAGCGAGATGTACTGCGTGTCGCTGCCGTCCCCTGTCGAGGTCACGCCGTTGTCACCGCCGCTCTGACATCCCGGCGCGGAGACCACTGGACGCAAGCGTCCGTCATCCGATGGACCCCAGCTCGAGAAGCTCGTCATGGAATCGTCGTTGGAGTTGAGCGCGCCGATCGAGATCGCGTTCTTGTTGTTGCTTGGGGGTGCTGTTGTGCTGTACCCAGTCCCGCAGCGTCCGTTGCCGCGTTCATTGCCCGCGGCCCAGAACACAATCACCGGCTCACCAAGCGAACCACGCACGACATTGTCGATTGTCCCGGCGGTGATGCCGTAGTCGCCGTGCCAGCTGCAGTCATAACCATTCTGCGCGACGTTCGATCCGATCGAGTTGTTGGCAATCGAAGCGCCCAATGACAGCGCCAACGAATAATCCGATTCCAGATCACCCGGATCGGTGTACAAGAATCCAGCACCAAGACCTCCAGCGACCTCGAATCCCGCGCCCAGCAGGTTCACTCCCGGCGCCATGCCTCGGTTGTTGCTGATGACGCTGCCGTCACCCCCGATGGTCCCCGCGACGTGGGTCGCGTGGTAGTGGACCGCTGCTGAATCGATGTTGGTCACGCGTCCTGAAAAATCGTTGTGCGAGTCGCGGATCGTCCCGCCGTCGTAGACCAGGACCGTCACGCCCGTCCCGTCCAAAGAATACGGCGAAGACTGGGCCGTGTTCACCTGCGTCACCACGCGATTGGACGCGTTGGTCACCTCCAGCGGAGGCAGCGGCGGCTCAACCCACTGCACGCGCTCGTCGCCCGCGATCATCTTCAGACTCTTATACGGCATCTCAACGACGAGCGTGTTCATCGACATCACGACCGAACGAACAGTCCCGTTGTGAGCACGCACCATCGCGTCGATCTCAACCGACGACGCGTCCACATCGCGATGGAGCATGACATACGCCGCCACTGTTGGATTCCCGGGCTCTCCCGAGACTTCCAGCACGCTGCTGCCCCCAACGATCGACCAGTCCGGCATCTCGTCGTTCTGGATCTTTGGGTGCAACTTGTGCGCCGAGGTGATCTCTCCCGCGTCGAGCACGCGTCCCGCGATTGCGAAGGTGTCCGCGTTCTCAGCGACGCGCGCAAAGTATGTTGTCTCGCTCACAGGACTCAGCAGCGTGAGCCCGTCGCTATTGAGCTGATCGCGCATCGCTTTGTCGGGAGTCTCCGAGAACTGCACCAGCACGTATCCGCCGTGGGTGCTTGGGGTGTTCTTTGTTGCCGCGTTCTGCAGGACAAACGACGTCGGCTCGGCGCTGAGTCGCGCCTGCTGCGGATTGGCTTGCTGGTTCTTCCACTGGACCGGAGCCCCCGAAGCGCTGCCACTCAGCTGCACAAGCAACGCGATGGCCGCCGGAGCGTATCGACAGGTGTGGCGTGAAAATGGCGTGTGAATCCCGCTGGGTGACCTTGAGAACATATCGGCCTCCGGAATGTCAGCAACCGACTGCCCAAACAACACGGGCATCAATCGATCAGCTCAAAGCAAAGCGCGGGCCCTTTCGAGCCCGCGCTTGGAATCTACTTACGGGCATCCCTGTGCATACAGCGACAGGAACTCGGACACATCGAGGAAGTTCCACGAAGCGTCCTCGACCAGGTCGGCGCTCGGATCCTGATTGCCGTACGCCATCAGGAACGCGGAGACGTCGAGGAAGTTGAGGTCACCCTCGCCGGTAAAGTCTGCGGGGCATCCACCGTTGAACTGGATCATCTCGAAGTCCATCTCGACCTTGGGGCTCTTGCCGTGCATCACCCACTGGTTGTACGCGATCTCTCCGGTACTCGGGTTCATCGGATCAACGCCCGTCTCGTCGTTCTCGTCGCGGAGGAACTCGATGTACTCCTTGCTCACGAGCTGGAAGTACACACGCACCTCGGCTTTGGTCGCGCCCGCTGGGATCGCGAAGTCGGTGTCGTCCCAGTACTGCCCGTCCATGTACGAGTATCCGACTGGTGCCGCTTGCACAGATTCAAACCCCGCGTTGGTGAATCCGCGAGGCGGGATGCGGTTGTCCTTGATCCAGACGTTGTTGGCTGCGAAGTGGAAGCTCTCGCCTTCAGGGATGCCGGTCGCTGCGGAAACCGCCGCGTCCACACCGAGCTTCGCTTCGTAGACCTTTGTATCACCAGTGCTGAGCACCGCGGTCACGTCGTCGTACGCGCCGTGCTCCATCACGAGGTTGTCCATGTCATCGAGGAAGCGAACGTTGATCCACATCCGGCGACCCTCTGGGTACCCAGTCGGGAGCTTGTGTCCAGACTGGTTGATCACGCGGACGCTCAGGTTCGAGCCGTCTTCGGTGAGCTCAAGATCCGATGCACGCTCGAGCATGCTCTCGGCGCGAGCGTTGGAGTCCGCGACGAGCTGAGCCGTAAGACCGGTCTCGTTATCGGGGTACAGATCACGCACAGCGCTGAGCACCCAGTTGTTCCCGCCGTTGAAGTGGTGAGCGGGCATGTCAGGACGATCCGTCTCATCGATGCGGCACGCGTTCTCCGTCACGTCAGGCATGTGACAGTCTTGACAGCTCGAGACCTCGATCTTGTTGCCGCCAAAGCGACCGCCCATATCAATCGGCGCGATCGCAAAGTCGCTCTGCAACCACTCGGAGTAGGTCCGCTCGACCGGGAACATGTCGTATTTATCAAAGGTCTCGTGAGGGGTTCCAAGCGCGTTGAGCGCGTACGTCCCGTCGGGCTGCTTGCTAAAAGCGGGGTTCGAAACATCGTGACACGTCGCGCACATCGCGGACTCTTGATGGAACGGCGAGAGCTCCCAATCGTGGAAGAAGAACTCACCAAGATCAAACGGCCCGCGCCGACGATCAAAGAAGTCCACCACATACGCACCAGTGTGCGGATTCGGAGTCACCTCACTCACGCCATCATTCAAGCCCTTGACCCCCTGGAAGACCTCAAGGTCCGCGAGCGGGGTCGGAGCGGGGTTGTCGATGTTCCCCGGATCCACCATCCGGTGACAGAAGTTACACGACACACCCTGCCAGTCGATGCCCTCGAGCGCCGAACCATCGGTTGGTTCTGATCGCCCGCCGAGCCAGCCGTTGGGGGTGTGACAGCGGAGACACAGATCGCCCGCGAACGCGACGTCCTGGTTCGCGATCGTGAGGGCCGCGTGGAAGATCGGATCGCGCGTCGCTTGTCCCATCATCGAGCTGACCCAACCCTCGTAAGGATCAAAGTCATGCTCCGGAACGGAGTGACACGCCGCGCAGTTGTTCGAGTCTGACATCGGGTGACTCAATGTCTCAGGCTGCGTTCCAGGCAGGAAGAAGTCATCAATCGTCGTCGGCACTGGCGCCGAGACCGCAGTGGACGAAAGCCCCACCAACACAGCGATTCCCATCGCCAACCCTGCTCGCTGATTTACCACAGCGGAACCGTTCTCAGGACCTTCCATCGCACATCCTCCAAGATTTGCTTGCGCATAGAACACACGACCCGATCGGGCCGTTCCGTAATACTATTGTCCCGAAACCACTGTTTGGATGCAAGAAAAGACCCCGAAATTCGGGATCTTCTTGTAGGTTGGATTGTGCAGGCAAAGACCGATTCCTGTCACCCGATAACTCAAGTGACTCGAGGTCTCAAACTCCGAACATCGCCCTTATGGACATCCCGCGCCGAACAAGCTCAGGAAGAGCGAGACGTCCAGGAAGTTGTACTGCCCGTCTACGTTCAGATCCGACGAAGGATCCTGAGCCGCGAACAGACTGAGGAACGCCGAGACGTCCAGGAAGTTGAGCTGACCATCATCGGTAAAGTCCGCGGGACAGCTCGGCAGATCAGCCGCCGCGACCATCGTCGCGGTCCCAGTCACGATCACTGTCCCGATCTCGTTCATATCCACGACCAATGGCTGGCTCGTCTCAAACGCGATCGTGTTCGTCAGCGTGATGTCCTCATCACCAACAACGATCATCCCTGAGATCGCATCGCTCGTCGGACCCAGATCTCCGAGATTGATCGTCTCTGACCCTGATCCGAACAGGAAAATATCGTACTCCACCGCGAGCACGCCGCTGACGAGCGTCGGCACCGAAGGGAACAGCACATCACCGCTCATCACGGGTTCAGGACCAAGCACGATCCCAGGCTCCGCGTACTCCACCGTCCCGTCCGTCAGCGTCGCAGACGCGGTAGACAAGAACGCCGGGACCCAGTTGAACTGCAGGTCATCATCGATCGCGCCAAAGAAGTCGTGCAAAGACGATTCCGTTGGAGCCGCGGGATCGTCAAACGACGCGGAGATCATCCCGGAAACCGATGAGCTGTCTGAATCCGTATCCCCTCCCAGCGTGCCTAGATCGATCTCAATCGTCAGATCGATCGAGGACTGCATCGGATCAACAACAAACTCCAGCGGCTGCGCACTCGCAGACATCGCAATCCCCATACCAAGCATCAAGACGAAAGACTTCATTTCATTTCCTTTCTAGACACCCCCAGCGGGGCGCTGATTGTGGTCACTGATCACGCGCCGCCGCAGGTGCCGCTGAAGATCTGCAGGAACAGCGACACATCGAGGAAGTTGAAGTTTCCATCGCCGTTGATATCACCTCGGACATCTGCATCACCATAGAACCCCAGGAACGCGGACACGTCGAGGAAGTTCAGGTCGCCGTCGCCCGTCAGGTCCGCGGCACACGTCAGCACCACATACACTCGGCTCGATTCGTAGATCACCTTGTACTCAAGCCCCGCTGGTGACGGAGGGAAGATGTGATCCGCGAACTCGCCGTTGACCGTGCCGCCGTCGATGATGTCCCAAGTGTCGAGGAACATCGGGACGTAGCCGTCGTCGATCTGGACCGTGAGCGTGCCGTCGAGGTTGATGGTGTCGCCTCCACCAAGCACGAGCCGATCGAACTCACCAACCAACAATCCGCCGAGGTCGGCGACCATGCCGCCGGTCGATCCGATGCTCAGGTCATCGATCTGGAACTCGCGTGTGGTGCCCGATGGATCGATGACGCCGTTCATCTGGATCGTGTTATCGATCTGTCCGTCGCCCGTGACCATCTGACCGCTTCCGATCGTACCCGTGAACCCCGCGGCCGCTTGAAGCTGCGCATCGTTGCTGTTGCCCGCGTTGATCAGATGGATCGTTCCGGTGCCGGCGATCGAGGTATCGGTCACGAAGCTCAACACCGCGTTGAAGATATTCGTGTCCGCGTTGATCGTGATCGTTCCGTTGTTGACCACAGGCCCAGCAATCTGGATTGTCGTGCCATTCCCGAAGATATCGAAATCACCCTCGTTGGTCACATCACTGATGTCAGAAACACCACCAACAGTCATCCCGACCGCGCCGGTCCCGCTGCTGTCGAAGGTACCGCCGACCACCGAGGTCGCGCCGGCCATCCCGAGGAATCCGTTGTCGCCGCGGTATACGCCGCCGCCCGATCCGTCGTGGTTTCCGTGCAGACGCAGCTCCCAAGCCGGATCATCTGCAATAAAGGTCCCGTTGTTGACGATCGTCCCGTCGTTGTTCCCGCGGATCTGACCGCTCCCCGCGATCGTCTGGTCCGCGCCGATGACCGCGTCAAACGCGTCGGCGATCCGGACCTGCGCATCACCCAGTTCAGCGATCGCTTGCATGCGGATCGTGCCGTTGCCGGAGATCGCCGCGCTCGGATCTGCGAACTGCAGCGTCGCGTTGAAGATGTTCATATTGGAGTTCACATACAGCGTGCCGTTGTTCACCAAAGGCCCCGCCATCGCGAGGGTGCCCCCACCGCCTCGGATGCCCAAGTCACCAGCGTTGGTACAGTTTGAGATCGTCGCGGTGCCGTTGCCGGTGACTTCGACAATTCCTGTTCCCGACGAATCAAAGTTGCCGCCGTCAAGGACAAGCCCGTTGCCGAGTCCCAGCAAGCCGTCATCGGAGCGGTAGATTCCGACGCCGTTGCCCGCGTGCTCGCCCGTCAACCGGAGTTCCTGGAGCGGATCTTTGCCGACAGCCGCGAAGTTGCCGTTGATCGTCCCGAGATTCACAACTACGCCATCTGTCGCGCCCTCAACCCGACCGGCACCCTGCACCGTTTGGTCCGCGCCGATCGTCAGCGTCGCGAAGTCCTCGGCGCGGATGCGCGCGTCGTTGATGTCACCCAGTGAGATCATGTCGATGGTGCCGTTGCCATCGATCGTTGCGTCCACAGCAGACACGATTGTCATATTGAACACGCTCGAGTTCGAGTTGACAGTGATCGTTCCGTTGTTGGTGATCGAATCACCGAGCCGAACACTCCCGCCCCCTCCAGACAGGTCCATGTCGCCGTTGTTGGTGATCCCTGAGATTGTCGAAGTCCCATTGTCATTCTTGATGATCGCGCCGCCCGCGGAGGTATGAAACGTGCCGCCCGTCAGGTCCAATCCGTTGCGGAGCGAGAGCGTGCCCCCATCGGCGCGGTACTCCCCGCCGGTTCCAAAGTGCACGCCATCAATCGCCATCGAGACCGCCGGATCGGTGCCGGTAATGGTGCCAAGGTTGACGATCGCGCCGCCGCTGCGTCCGTCAACGAGACCGCTTCCAGAAACTGTCTGACTCGCGCCGATGGTGCCGTTGAATGCGCCGCTGGTAAAGATCTGCGCATCACTGAAATCACCCAAACTCTTCATCTGCACCTCGCCGCTGCCGCCGAGCGTCGCCGCGGCATCGAATCGCAGGTGAGCGTTAAATACCGCTTCATCGGAGTTGACCACGATCGTGCCATCGTTGGTCACATCACCGGTCATCGCGAGGGTGTCTGACCCACCCAAAATATTGACCGTTCCCGAGTTGGTAATGTCATGAATCGTCGCGGTGCCGTTGGTCACGCGGATGAGCCCGCCATTGACCGAGGTCAGCTCGCCACCGCTGGTGACCGAGTTGTTCCCAAGCAGCAGCGTCGCGTTGTCCGCGCCCGCTGTACCGCTCGCGCCCTGCGTGAACGTCCCAGCGAGTTCTAGACCAGCACCCGCTGGGTTATCCGCGAGCACCGTGCCGTTGTTGATGAAGTTCCCCTGGATACGTCCGGCGCCGTGGATCAGGTGGTTGACGTCCTGAGTCACGATAAAGGTGTTTGGAAGAATCGTCGCATCGCCTGGTTCATTGAGCGCGTTGAGCAGGATCGAGCCGTTGCCCGTGATCGTTCCGTCGGCAACAAAGCTCAGGAACGCGTTGCTCGCCAAACCCTGCGGATTCACAAAGACCGTCCCGTGATTGAGCATCCCCGAGTCCATCCCCAGCGTGCGGTTCGAATCGATATTGAGCGTCGCGCCGATGTTGGTGATCATCAAGCTGTTGATCGTGTAGTTGAAGTTGAGCTCGACGAGGTAGTCCCCCGAAAGCCCCAGCACCGCGTCCTCGGTATCAACATCAGGCACACCCCCGACCCAGTTGACCATATCGCTCCACAGCCCATCCACCGGCGCTGCCCAATCGTTGCCCATCGCGCTGAGCGTGCTTCCTGCCAAAGCCATCATCGCGCACGCCGACAAGTTCATCTTCCGAGTCATTGGATACCCCTACAAATTGAAAAAACAGTCTCTCTTTGATCCAACGGCTCAAACCGTTGGACCACTAGAGTAGCACACCCCCAGCCGATCTCAAAGCCATAAATCGCCAATTCCACGCTTCAAACGCCCAAATCGACCCCGACAAAGATATAAAAAACCGGCCATCACGAATGATGACCGGCTCAATTACTCATACCAATCGTTCAAGCGGTGAATCCGCCCAAACACTCAGCTCATCGGATTACGGGCAGCCAGCGCCGAATGCCGAAAGAAATGCCGAGACGTCGAGAAAGTTGAACTGTCCTTCTCCTGTGAAGTCAGCTGCTGGATCCTGATTCCCGAATGCCGCGAGAAACGCAGACACGTCGAGAAAGTTCAGGTCACCCTCACCAGTGAAGTCTGGGAGACATGCTTCTTCACACGCATCGGGGATGCCGTCGTCGTTCTTGTCTGGAGCGCTTGGGTTGACGATCTTGTAGACACCTGAACCGCGAGTGAAGTAGACCTCGCCGTCCTCGTCTTCACCGAACGAGGTCACACCGAACCCAGCCGCGAACTCAGTCGTTCGGCTGTATCCGTTATCTGGATCGAGCGACCAGATATCACCCGTGCAGTAGTCCGCGAAGATGTACTTGCCCTGGAAATCAGTGCCGAGCTCACAACCGCGGTAGACGTATCCACCAGTGATCGAGCAGCCCTGGCTGTGGTTGTACACGTACTGCGGATCGGTCCATCCCGACACGCCGCAGTTGCCTGTGCTGTACTGCACCAAGCCCTCGCGGCACTTCCAGCCGTAGAACAAACCGCCGACGTTGCCGACGTTGTGGTTTACTTCTTCCCAAGCATTCTGACCAACGTCCGCGATCCACATGTCGCCGTTGTCGCGGTCAAACGAGCAGCGCCACGCGTTGCGGATGCCGTAGTGGTAGATCTCACCGAGCGTAGTGGAATCGCCGTCGTTCGCCCACGCGTTGTCCGCAGGGATGCCGTATTCAAGACCTGGATCCATCGTGTCCACGTCGATACGGAGCATCTTCCCGAGCAGGGTATTGAGTCTCGCGGAGCGGTTCCCCGGATCACCACCCGATCCGCCGTCACCGGTCGAGATGTAGAGGTATCCGTCAGGACCAAACCCGATCCAACCACCGTTGTGGTTCGAGAACGGCTGATCAATCTGCATCAGAATCCGCTCGGAAGTTGGATCCGCGACTGTTCCAGTGACCGCGGTGAACTCCGAGATGAACGTGTCACCACTGCCGACGTCGCCGGTGTAGTTGACGTAGAACTTGCCCTCGCCGTCAGCACCCTCGACCGCGTAGTCTGGGTGGAACGCAAGACCGAGCAGCCCACGCTCGCCACCAGAGCGAACAGGACCAGAGATATCAATGAACGGCGTAGCAAGCAGTGTCCCGTCCGATTCGATGACTCGGATACGACCGACCTGCTCGATCACAAACAAACGACCCGAGCCATCGCCCGCGTGCGTTACAAAGACCGGACCCGAGAGCCCGGTCGTCACAGTTTCACTCGTCAGCTGCGCCTGAGCCATAGATGCTCCGGCGGCAAGAATACACGCACTCACAAAATGCTTCATTAGATGATCTCCCTACAGATCCGTTGTTTGATTGATGTCGGTCGTTCAAGACGGGTTAGAAATACCGGTAACTACAGCGTACACAAGGGCGAACGCCCGCTCAACACAATTCGGCCCAAAAGCCCCGCGGTTCCAATGAATTGGCGATCTGAACCCGATTCGAACCGGAATCGAACCCGATCAAACCCCCCACCAACTCAAGGACATCCCTGACCGAACGCCGCGAGGAACTCCGAAACATCGAGGAAGTTGAACGAACCATCGTTGTTCACGTCCGCCGCGCTGCTTTGGGCCGAGAACGCGCTCAGGAACGCCGACACATCAAGGAAGTTCGACAACCCATCGGCGTTGAAGTCCGCGACACACGCGACCACGCAAGGCAGCGACTCGCTGCAGAACAGATCCAACCGCGCCGGCTCCGAACGCGACTCGCCCCCCGGAACCCCGCCGTCGGAGATCACCCACTGCATCCACATCGCGGATCCATCGAGCGCCGGATTATCCGGGATCGGATAGTGCATCGTGCCGAAGCCCATCCCCTCGCCCGAACCATTGAGCGTGATTGGTCCAAGCAGTTGATCGCTCGCCACAATCCCGCCGACTGGTGGATTGCTCGAGACCGCGACCCACGCCTGCGCCCCGCCCAGCGCCGCGTCTACGCCGATCTTGAAATCATCATTCCCAAGATTCGGAGGCACCACCGCGATCATCCGAGGCACCACCCCACCGCTCCCGGCGCTGCCCCCGCCGTCGATCGAAGGATTCGCTGAACCGCGCTCCGTGTAAAGCTGCGGACGATCAAACGGGAACGTTTCGTTGGCAACACGCGGATCAGTCAACCCATTCTGGATGAAGTCCCGCACCGCGCCGTTGTTGGCGCCGAAGTTAATCGAACCAAAGTTGTCCAGGTTCTCAAAGAACGGCCCGAACCCATTGCGACGAGCATAAAAATCCAGAATCTCATCGACATCCGCCAAACCCCCATTATGCATCATGCGATTGCGCAAACCAGCATTGCGGATCGAAGGCGTACGGAATCGACCACGATCCGAGAAGTTCCCCGTCACCTCCATCCGTCCCGTATCCTCATGCGGCGGACGGATCCCATCAACAAAGAAATCCGAGTTGGCAAACGTCGGACTCGGATGACAGAACGTGCACGACGAGTTCTGCATCAGCGTGAACCCCTGAATCTGCTGTGCCGTCATCGCGCTCTCGTCGCCGCTGTTCCACAAATCCCAAGGCGTCTGATCGGGAACAAGCGTCCGCTGGTACGTCGCCAATGCAAACGCGATCCGCACCGCGTTGATCGCCGGATCACCGAACGCTTCTTCGAACAGCTCCGGATAGGTCGGGTCCACATCAAGCGCCGATTGCATATCTGCTGGGAGATCACTCGCCAGCGCCATCGGACGCACATTGGTCAGCTTGTCGCGCACCTGATCCCACGTGCGCCCCGCGTGCGACATCTCGTCGCTGCTCAGGATCGGCGCTATCGCTTGGATCTCGAGCCCGCCGACTCCTGATTGGAAAACAAGCTCGCCGCTCTCCGGATCGATGAACTCAAACTCGGCGCGTCCGTCCCAGAACAGGTTCGCTTGGTACATCGCCATCAGGTTTGTCTGCGCCACGCGCCGAGTCACCTGAGGCTCAAGACCAAACAACTCGTTGCGGAGATACTGGTCCATCTCATCCGCCGCGATCACGCCGGGAGATCCCAGCACGTCATCGTCCGTATTGAACAGGCCGTCGAACCCCGGATGCCGGCCAAGCCGCGGATCAGCACCACCGCTCGATGGGATATGACACGTTCCGCAAGAGATCGTGTTGTCCGACGACAACTGCTCTTCCCAGAACAGGATCTTCCCAAGCACCCGCTTCGCTTCGGTTGGCGGATTCTGGAACGGCGCACTCGGAGTCCACAAAGGCGGATCCATCTGAGGACGAGCAAGCTCAAGCCCCTCCAATCCGATGACCTCGCGATCAACTACTGTCGGGATCGAATCACCCGCTCCAGGAGAAGATTGGGCAACCGCCGAAGCGGCCAATCCCATCGCCATCATCGCTGCCAGTCGTGTGCTTACCCGCATAGATACCGAGCCATTCATCAATCAGATCTCCAGTTCAACAGACTCTACTCTATCCGAGTTTGACTTCAAACTACCTGTTACGGACAGCCCTTACCGAACGCCGCGAGGAACGCGGAGACATCGAGGAAGTTGAAGCTGCCATCAGCCTCAAAGTCCGCGACCGGATCGCTCGCCGCAAACGCGCCGAGGAAGTCCGACACGTCAAGGAAGTTGAGATTCCCGTCCATATTCAGGTCCGCAGGACAGTCCTCGACACACTCAGTGGATCCTGGACCGAACCAGTCGCCGCCCACGATGTCGCAGGTAAACGCATCAAACTGCGTGCACGCGCCGGTCGCGGGGATAAAGCACGCACCAAGACACTGCACCGTATCGCACGATGTCCCAGGACCGCTCCAGACCCCGCCCAGCATCACGGCTTCCGCCTCGGTCAGTCCATCCATACACGAGCCGTCCTGCAGACACGCGGCACCAACCTGCTCGCCGCTGCATTCGACAATCGCGCGGATGATCCAATCGCCGGTCACGCCGAGCGATTCCGCCGAGCGCCACTGTCCGTTGGAAACCCGCACCGCGTTCTTGTTGGGAGTGATCCCCGAATCATCAAACAGAATGCTCGGCCCAGTAATCGCTGAGTCATTAAAGAACTTGAGCGACAGCACAATCTCCTCGTTAGCGCTCACAGGGATATTGATCGGGATCGTCTGGTTCTCATCCTCGAAGCGGAACTCGTTGAGCCCGCCGTCTTGCAGCGCCGGAGCAAGCAGCTCTTCCTTCACCGGTCCTGGATTCGGGAAGTTCCCGCCCTCGTACACAATGATCGAATCCTCGAGCGAGATCGGTGACCCCCCCAGCAGCGACCTCCAGAAAATCTGGAACCCCACAATCGCCCCGTCACACGGAGACGTCAGCCAAACCGCGGCTTCCTCCCCAGCAACAAAGCAGGGACACACCGTCGCGTTGTCCCCAGCCATCAGACTGTCGTTCTGGAGCACAATCTCGTCCCCAGCAAAGCCCGAAAAAGCAGCTACACCAACCAACGCACACACAGAGGATTTCAAAAAACGCATCACTCACTCCTCGGTCTTCAAAGACCAACATGACAACAACCGCGCCCCGAAGGACACGAATCCCCGTTTCAGTGTACCAGAATCACCCCTCAACGCGAGACAATTCTGTGCGATTCCGCGCCTCAACCCGCTCAATATCGGACCAAAAACAGCACCCATTCGCTCGACACCGCACCCCACATACGCACCAGCCGCCTGATCGGATGTCATAGACTCTGTACAATTACCCACCGGAAAGCAACGCATGAGCACACCCAAGCAGTTATGAGTGACCCCAAAGACCAACACCCCGAGACCGTCCCCTTCTACGTCGTCGAAGACATCGAGACCATGCGCGCCCTCTCCAACCCTGTCCGCTGGGAGATCCTCGACACCATCGGCGCGATCGGAGAATGCTCCGCCGCTGACATCTCCGAGTACACCGCGCGAGCGCGCACCTCGCTCTACCCACACATCCAGCAGCTCGTCGAACGCGGACTCATCTACGAGACCGGCACAAGACTCATGGGCAAACGCTACGAGCAGCTCTACAGACCCAAAGCACGCCTCATCGGGATCCGCTTCGACCAAGACGACCCCGAAAACCTCGACTACCACACCACCTTCGCCAACGCACTGGCACGCATGCTCGCGCGCCGGCACGACCAAGCCGCACGCGCTCCGGGAGTCAACCCACGCACCGAGAACCGCAACCACCACTGCGGTACCCACAGCGTCTGGGTCGA
The DNA here is from genome assembly GCA_965250055.1 of Phycisphaerales bacterium. GTDB lineage: Bacteria > Planctomycetota > Phycisphaerae > Phycisphaerales > UBA1924 > UBA1924. Next base: position 2,329,731 of record OZ252285.1, read on the forward strand.
CAAAGACCAGCTCGTCAAACTCAACACCATGATCGAAGAGATCTGGAAAATCTGCCAGAACTCAAAGCCCGGCGAAGACAAACAACTCATGCACATCGGGATGTTCCTCACCCGACACGTGCCCAAAGACAAATAGTCAAGTACAAATAAACTGCTTTGGAGTAAGAACTGCCTTACGGACACCCAGCGCCGAACGCCTTGAGGTACGCGCTCACGTCCAGGAAGTTGAAGTTCCCGTCGCTCTCAAAGTCCGCGATCGGATCCATCTTCCCGTACGCCGCGAGGAACGCGCTGACGTCGAGGAAGTTCAGATCACCCTCGCCCGTCAGGTCCGCAGCACATCCCATCACTGGAGTCGCGACAAACACCCCGATCGTCCCGTTGCGCAAGAACGCCGCGAACGCGACCTGTCCCTTGTCGTTGATGTCCACGACGCCGTTGGTCACCTGCTTGCCCGTGAGTCCACCAAAGTCGAACCCCAAAGGCAGCATCCCAAGATCAGTCTCGATCATCTGATCAAACTCGATCAGCTTCACCAGGTTCTCGCCATCACCGACCCACAGAGCCGTGGAATCAAACTCGGTGTCCGTCGCGCGGAACGCAACCCAGCGATCACTGTTTGCGACCGGCGGGAAGTTGACGATCGACCCGTTATCAATCGTCTCGTCGTCCCCCGCCACGATCGTGGTGGTAGTCGTGCCGTCAGAAACCAGCACCTCCCAGATCGAGTCCGCCGAGCGCCGCGCCGAGAACGCGACGTCCCCGCTCTGCGCAATCCCGACCGAGTTGACAAACGAGCTCCACATCCCGCCGGTCTCCGCGATCGTCGTGGTGCTCATGTCAGGTTCAACACGCACGATCCGGCGCGATGGGCCGCTCGTCGGGATCGAGTTGAACACCACCTGACGCGCATCATTGATTTCTGGCGCCAGCAAGAACGAGTACTCCCCGCCCGTCTCCGCAATCAGCGTCTGCGTGCGCGCCGGGATGTACTCATCGATCACGATCTTGTCGCTCGTAAACCCAAAGTCCCCGCGATAGCAGATCGCCCCGTCACTCGTGACCGTCACCCCTGAGAAGCTCGACACGCCTTCCGAGCCACCCGCATTAAACGTCTGTACCAGATTCCCGCTCGTGTCATACAACCACGCCCCGTCGTTGAACGACCCCTGCTCCGCCGCGATCAATCCCGCGCGCGCTTCGATCGTTGAGCCCCAGATCGGATCAACGCTGTTGCCCGTCACGACCAGCCCGCCCAAGCCGTCTTTGCCATAGAAAATCCCTTCGCTCGGATTCCCCGACAAGAACACACGGATCGCGACCCCGCCCTCATCATCAATCGAGACATACTGAGAAGAGAGCGACGAGAACTGAGGCAGGTTAAACGCCGGGATCGCCGAGTCCAGACTCGATCGGCATTGCAGCTCGATCGTCCACTCCTGAGGCACCTGCCCTTGCGCCATCCCAGCAACCGCACACAACACCACACCAATCGCTCGCGACCTTATCATCTCACACACTCCATCATTTCGTTTCATTTGTTGTCCACAGCAAAGCCGGCATCGCCGGACACACCGCGATACTACACGAACACCACCGAGTTACAAAGCAAAAAAAAGGATCAGCAATCAAGCTTTCCCAACAAGATCCTCGTTGGTCTCAAAGCGAGCAAGCGCCGCCAGCAGCTGCTCCACCTGCTGCGGAGGGGGCATGTTCATCATCCGACGACGCAGCGCCGTGATCGTTTTCAATGGCTCCGCGGCGATCAGCTTGTCCTCTTTGCGAGTCCCGCTCGCCGCGAGATTAATCGCTGGGAACAGCCGCTTCTCCGCGATCCGTCGATCCAGGATCAGCTCCATGTTCCCCGTCCCCTTGAACTCTTCGAAGATCACCTGATCCCCTTGTGATCCAGTATCAACAAGACACGTCGCGATCATCGTGAGCGAGCCGCCCTCTTCCGTGTTGCGCGCCGCGCCGAAGATCTTCTTGGGAACATCGAGCGCCTTGGAGTCGATGCCGCCCGACATCGTGCGTCCGGAGTTCGCGTGCTTGCCCGATCGGTTGAATGCGCGTCCGAGTCGTGTGAGCGAGTCGAGCACGACGACGACGTGCTCGCCGTTCTCCACCATCATCTTGCACTTCTCGAGCGTCTGCATCGAGATCTCGATATGCCGTTTCACATCGTGGTCGTTGCTCGACGCGATGATCTCGATCCGATCCTTCGCCCAAGGCTTGTCCCACTCCGCGTCCCCCTCGCGCTGCGCTACTGTCCCAAGGAACGCACGCGTGAAATCCGTCACCTCTTCGGGACGCTCATCGATCAGCAGCGCGATCACCTTCACGTCCGGATGATTGATCAGGATCCCCGTCGTGATGTCCTTAAGCAGCGTCGTCTTTCCAGCTTTCGGAGGAGACACAATCATCCCGCGCTGACCACGCCCGATCGGACAGAACATATCCACCAATCGGCACGCCGGAGCACACCCCGGATACTCCAGCTTCAGGATCGGCTCCGGATCAATCGAAGTCAGATCATCAAACGTCTTGCGATTGGCAAACTCCTCCGGAGTCATCCCCTCGATGCTCACAAACCGCTCGACCACAGGACGCGCCTCGCGCGGACCGCTGCTCCCGCGACGGTTCTTCCCGCGACGTCTCCGGCGCGGCTTCTTCATCTCAACAACCACCTCAACACGCAAACCATCACGCAGTGGCAGCTCCTCACCAAAGTGAACCGGGACGAACGGGTCGTCCTTGATCTCGGAGTTCTCGAGTTCCCCAAGAGCGCCGTTCATGCGTACACGCCCCTCGGTGCGCTGCGGCCATTCCAGAATGCCTGTGAGCATAGTCATTCAGTCCCACTATTCATGTGCCTGCTGTCCGCTCCGAACAGCACTCCGCCAATGCTCTGCAGCGGTGATCCACGAACACCGCCCCGTCAAACAATGGTTGTCTTCGAACAGAGATCCCAAGCTCGGGGGCAACTGCCGTCGCCTCGCTCAAACCCAAGATCACAACGCGTGGAGCTAAGCCCGCCCCTCGCTGACCAAAGTATAGTCCATGATCCATCCGCGCGTGTCAAGCATCAATTCCACCCTCCCCCACTCGCCAATCTCACGATCCGATCCCCTCTGCAAGCTGCGTCCGATAGCTCTGCCCCCAATCGCCCCGTTTCCTCGATATCAGTTCGCTCTAACAATTACTATTGAACCACTCCCCGCGCTAAGATCCCCCCCGTTCCATCACCCCCCAGAGTGCTCAGTCTCATGATCCGCACCGCAGGCATCCCGGTCTCCAAAGGTCTCGTCATCGGACGCGTCTATCTGCTGGAACAAGACCGCTCCCTCCGCGTCGGACACCAGAGCATCGCCCCTGAGGACGCCCCCGCGCAGCTCGAACGCTTCGAGCTGGCGCGAAGAGCCGCGATCGCGGACCTCGACGCGCTCCACGAGGAATCGACCGGCGAGATGGGCGAGGAAGCCGCCAAAATCTTCCTCTTCCACATCGGCGCCCTCAACGACCCCACCATCCTCACCCCCATCCGCACGCTCATCGAGACCGAGCACGTCACCCCAGAATACGCGACGAGCTCGACACTCAAAAAGCTCGCCGACCGCTTCGCCAAGCACCCCGACTCGACCTTCCAGTCCAAAGTGGACGACCTCCGCGACCTCGCCTCGCGTCTGCTCTCCAAACTCACAGGCAAGTCCGCCGGATCCCTCGCACGAGTCGCGCCCAACACCATCGTCGTCGCGCGCGACCTGACCCCGACGCAAACCGCGGGATTCAACCGCGAGCACGTCACCGGATTCGTCACCGATCTGGGTGGACGCACCTCCCACACCGCGATCGTCGCCGGCGCGCTCTCACTCCCCGCCGTCGTCGGCGCCAAAAACATCACCTCCCGCGCCCGCGATGGACAAACCATCATCGTTGACGGCACCAAAGGCACCATCATCCTCGACCCCGATCAAGAAACGATCGAAACCTACGAGGAACGCATCAGAGCCGCCGAGCAAGCACGCATCTCCCTCCACGAGCTCGCCCACCTCCCCGCCGTCACCACCGACGGCGTAGAGATCGAGCTCCTCGGAAACATCGAGTTCGCCGAAGAAATCGACCACCTCCTCGACGAGGGAGGACAAGGCGTGGGACTCTACCGAACCGAGTTCCTCTACCTCACCGGACAAGACGCGCCCACAGAAGAAGACCACTTCAACGCCTACGCACAGTGCATCAGAATGCTCGACGGCCGACCACTCACCATCCGCACCATCGACCTGGGCGCCGACAAATACACCCAGCGCCAAGAAGAAGACCCAGAGCGTAACCCCTCCCTCGGACTCCGCTCGATCCGCCACTCGCTCGCCAACCAGCCCATGTTCCGGACCCAGCTCCGCGCCATCCTCCGCGCCAGCGCCTTCGGCCCCGTCAAGATCATGTTCCCCCTGATCACCAACATCGCCGAGTTCCGCTCCGCCAAGTACTTCCTCCACGAAGAAATGGAAGAACTCTCCGAGCAAGGCATCAAATACAACCCAAACATCCAGTGCGGGATGATGGTCGAAGTCCCCGCCGCAGCACTCTTAGCCCCCGCATTTGCGCGAGAAGTCGACTTTTTCTCGGTCGGTACCAATGACCTGGTTCAGTACACCCTCGCCGTCGACCGAACAAATGAAAGGGTCGCGTCGTTGTATACACCGATCCACCCCGCAGTCCTCCGCCTCGTCCGCGATGTCGCGCGAGCCGGACGCAAAAGAGACATCCCAGTCTCCTGCTGCGGACAATCCGCCGCCGATCCCGCATTCGCGGCATTGCTGATCGGACTCGGCGTGCGTACCCTCTCTGTGACGGCATCGAGCCTCCCGCTGGTCAAAAGGACCGTCCGAGCACTCGACGCCAGCAGATGCGAACGGATCGTCAAACGCGCGATCGGGTTCGATTCAGAAGCCGAAGCTTCGAGCTATGTGCTCAATCGGCTGAAAAAAATAGTCCCAGAGGTCTTCGACGGTCGTCCCGTCGCCTGACCTCCGACAAAAACCACGCGCCGTGTGCACAACCGCGCCCGACGGATCACGCCTCCGCGTCCAAAACCGCCCAATCCGGCGAGCCGACGCGACTACAAAGGCATCCGCGCCGCAAGACACGCACCGCGCACAACCAGTCTGCGAGCGAAGCGTTTTGGAAAACCGCACGCGCCTGACCATTCAACTGATCCCAAGCGCCTCACCGCGCCACCCCGTCGCGCACACGCTCGACGCAGCGATCACTTGTCCCGGCGCCAGCGCACCCCACACCACGCGCTCTACGACGATCCAGGAACCCACCAATGACCGACGACGCCAAAGCATCCTCTGATGCCAACAACGATGCCGTGACCCAAGAGTCCACCACCGAACCAAAGACCACAAAGAAAACCACCAAGAAGAAAACAACCAAGAAAAAGACCACCAAAAAACCGGTCGCTAAAAAAACCACCAAGAAGACCGCGAAAAAAACCACCAAAAAGAAAGTCTCAAAGAAAACCACCAAGAAGTCCGCGCCCAAAGCGGACCCGGATGACGCACCAGACGAACCAGTCGTCGAAGCCGCCTCCGAACCCCAGTCATCGGAAGAACCCACAACCGAAGAACCCGCTGCCGACTCAAGCGACCCGGACGCAAACTCGGATGCAGAATCGGACGAGCCCAAGAAGTCCAGCAGAAGATCCTCCAAGCGTTCCTCCAAACGCACATCCAAAAAATCCGACTCCACAAAGTCTTCCTCGAAATCAAGCTCCAAATCCAAGAAGGATCAGAAACGACCCTACACCGAGATGGTCGTCAACTACGTCCCAGGAGAAGACTGCCGAATCGCGATCCTCGAAGACGGCCAACTCGAAGACGTCTTCTCCGAACACACCAACCGAGTCTCTCGCGTCAACAACATCTACGTCGGACGCGTCGCCAACGTCGAACCCTCCATCCAAGCCGCGTTCATCGACTTCGGAACCGAACTCAACGGCTTCCTCCACATCTCCGACATCCACCCCCAGTACTTCGCCAAAGGCGATGACAAAACAGAACGCGTCGGAAAGAAAACTCCACACCGCGAGCGCCCACCGATCCAGGACTGCCTCAAGAAAGGCCAGGAGATCATCGTCCAGGTCCTCAAAGAAGGCGTAGGAACCAAAGGACCGTCCCTCACCTCCTACCTCTCCATCCCAGGACGCTTCCTCGTCATGATGCCGGGGATGGACAAAGTCGGCGTCTCACGCAAAGAAGAAGACGACGACAAGCGCAAAGCCGCCAAAACAATCCTCAACGCCCTCGACCTCCCCGAAGGGTTCGGATTCATCCTGCGCACCGCAGGGTTCGATCGCAACAAGACCGAACTCAAGCGCGACCTCGCTTACCTCAACCGCCTCTGGGCCGACATGGAGAAACGACGCAAGTCAGGGAAGAAACCCCGACTGCTCTACTCCGAGTCCGATCTCCTCGTCCGCACCGTCCGCGACCTGCTCTCGTCGGACATCGACCGCGTCGTCATCGACTCCGAAGCGGCGCTCAAACGCGTCGGACGCTTCGTCAAGATCGCTGCGCCGCGCTCGCAAGCCAAGCTCGCCCGCTACGTCGGATCCCTCCCGATCTTCCACGCCTTCGACGTCGAGCGCCAGATCCAAGAGATCCACGCCCGCGAGGTGGTCCTCCCATCCGGAGGCCGTCTCGTCATCGACCAGACCGAAGCCCTCGTCGCGATCGACGTCAACTCCGGGAAATCCCGCGGCGCCAAGGACGCGGAAACCAACGCGTACAAAACAAACGTCGAAGCCGTGGACGCGATCTGCCGCCAGCTCCGTCTGCGTGACCTCGGAGGCCTCGTCGTCAACGACATGATCGACATGCGCCACGCGTCGCACCGCAAGGACATCGAGAACCGCTTTAAAGAACGCCTCAAGCGCGACCGCGCCAAAACCACCGTCGCGCCGATCTCCCCCTTCGGACTCCTGGAGATGACCCGCCAGCGCATGCGTGGATCAATGGAGTCCCAGCACTTCGCCGACTGCCCGACCTGCCGAGGACGAGGACTCGTCCAGCGTCCCGGATCGGTCGCCGACTCCGCGCTCCGCGATCTCGCGTCGCTCATCGACCACAAGAAGGTCCACCGCGCCGAGCTCGTCGTGCATCCGCGCGTCGCCTCCGAGCTCCTCTCCACGCGCCGCTCCTCGCTCATCCGCGTCGAGCTCTCCGCCGGGAAAGCCGTCGATGTCCGCGTGTCCGATTCGCTCCCGATGGACCGATTCGCGCTCTACGCCTACGAGTCCAACGGCAACGACATCGAAACCGAATCACTCATCAAGAAAACACCACCCAAACCCAAGGTCATCGACTGGGTGGACAAAGACTCCGACGACACCAGCTGGGCCGTGGACATGCTCGAAGAGAGCGACGAGTCCACCGTGCTCAAGCTCGCCGAGGACTTCGCCAAGAAAGCGGAACAAGTCGAGCAAGCGGACCTCCCGATCGACGATTCCAAACCCCTGGAACTCGATCCCGAATCCGATGGCGAGCCCAAGAAGAAAAAACGCCGCCGCCGCCGTCGCGGTCGTGGCAAATCCGAATCCACCGAAGCAACCGACGCATCAGCAAACGAGAACACCTCATCCGAATCTCCTGAGCCCAAATCTGACGATCAAGAGTCGTCATCAGAAGATTCCGACGCGCCCAAGAAGAAGCGCCGCCGTCGCCGGAGAGGCCGCAAGTCCGATTCTGACGAATCAAAGACCGACAGCAACTCAGACAGCAAGTCGGACAGTAAAGTCAGCAGCTCTGACAAGAAGTCGTCCGACAAGCCCGACCCCATCGCCGAGCCCAAGCCACCCAAGCCCCGCCGCCGAGGTCTCTACTCCGGAGGCCGCCGCAAGCTCACCAGCGCCGAGGTCGCCGCGATCGATCGGGACGTGTAACGCAATCCATGCCGTGAGTTCAACATGAGTTCAAGCCGATGATGCATCGAGACGAGCACAACCCGCCCCCGATCCGCAGAGTCGCCGTGCTCGGCTCCACCGGATCCATCGGTACGCAAACCCTCGACACCATCGAGCACCTCAACACCCTCCACGAGCAAGGTAGACACCCAACCCACTACGAAGTCGTTGCGCTCGCGGCCCGAGAGAACACCGCCGTCTTGGCGCAGCAATCCGCCGCTCACCCCAGCGCCACGCTCGGGGTTTGCTGCCCAGACGCCGACACAAGCAACCTCGACCAATCCAAACTGCTCCATGCTACCGACGCGCCGACCACCCTCGTCGAGCAGACCCAACCCGACCTCGTCCTCGCGTCCATCGTCGGGATCGCGGGACTCCCCTCCACCCTCCGCGCCGCAGAGCTCGGGATCGATATCGCGCTCGCAAACAAAGAATCCCTCGTCGCCGCCGGACACCTCGTCACCAAAGCCGCGATCGAGAACAACGCCGCGCTGCTCCCCGTCGATTCCGAGCACGCCGGCCTCCACCAGTGCCTGCTCGCACTCACAAGCCCACACTACACGCCGCCCACCCCATCGCCGATCCCCAACATCAAACGCGTCACCCTCACCGCGTCCGGCGGCCCCTTCCGCACAAGCACGCTCGAGCAGATCAACAACGCAACCCCAGACCAAGCGCTCAACCACCCGACCTGGAACATGGGCAAGAAAGTCACCATCGACAGCGCCACCCTCGTCAACAAGGGACTCGAGCTTATTGAAGCCCACTGGTTGTTCGGACTGTCCGCCGATCAGCTCGACGCCGTGATCCATCCCCAGTCCACCATCCACGCGCTCGTGGAAACCAACGACGCCTCGATACTCGCTCACCTCGGACCCACCGACATGCGCTGCCCCATCCAGCACGCGCTCACCCATCCAAGCCGCGCCCAAGCGCAAGCACCCTCACTTAACCTCGCCGCCCTCGGATCGCTCGACTTCGAGCCCATCGATCCGGCGCGATTCCCCGCGATCAACCTCGCCAAGCGTGTGATCGAACAAGCCGACAGCGCCGGAGTCGTCTTCAACGCCGCCAACGAAGCCGCCGTCGAAGCGTTCCTCAGCAACCAAATCAACTTCGGCGCCATCACCCAGATCATCGAGCGCACCCTCGACCAATACACCCACCACCCGATCGACACCCTCGACTCCGTGCTCCAAGCGCACGACCAAGCAATGTCCATCGCATCCCAGCACATCACCCACGCCGCTGTTTAAGTATGAACCGTCCCAACTCCAGCCCCAACGCCGCCAAGCACAACCGCCTGCTCGCCCAGCTCCAGGAAACCTACGCGCTCTACCAACAGTCCCAGCACACCAAAGCACAGCAGCAAATCACGCGCCTGCTCGCCAAGAACCCAAAGTCCTCCCACGCCCACACCCTCGCCGCGATGATCGCCGTCGCCCTCGACGACCAGGACCGCGCCCTCTACCACGCGCAGAGCGCCATCAAGCTCGACCCAAACAACCCCGACGCGCAGACCACCCTCGCCTCGATCCACGCGCTCCAGAACAACCAGCAGCTCGCCCTCGAACACTACACCAAAGCCCTCGCGATCCAGCCCAACCACCCCGGCGCCCTCGCCGGACTCGGAACGGCGCAGTCCGAGCTCGGACACTACAACCAAGCCCGCCAAACCCTCAAACAAGTCCAGCAGCTCAACCCCAACCTCCCCGAACCCCTCGTCAATCGCGCCCTGCTCGAGCTCGACACCACCCACGCACACCGCGCCATCGAGATCCTCGAAGCCGCACCACCCAACATTACCAAGCACCCTGCTGCCCTCGACCTCTACGCGCTCGCCCACTCCTACGACGACACCAAAACCCCAGAGCAAGTCTTCAGCGCCCACAAACGCTACGGCGATGAACTCGAATCACAAATCCCACCCTCCAAACACACCAACTCCAAAGACCCAGACCGCAAACTCAAAGTCGGATACCTCTCCGGAGACCTCCACCAACACTCCAACTCCTACTACCTCGAGCCCCTCCTCAAAAACACCAACAAGGACCACTTCGAAACCCACATCTTCACCACCTCCGCGCACCGCGACCACATCACCGAGCGCCTCAATCAACACAGTGACCATTGGCACCTGTGCAACACCATGCCCCTCCCGAAGCTCGTCAAACACATCAAAGACCAGCAGATCGATATCCTCATCGAACTCGCCGGACACTTCGCCGGACACAAACTCCCCGTCTTCGCCACCACCCCCGCACCAGTCCAGATCACCTTCATCGGATACGGCAACACCACCGGACTCTCCCGCATCAACGCCCGCTTCGTCGACGAGATCACCGACCCACAAGACTCCGACCACCTCGCGACCGAAACCCTCGTCCGACTCCCAGGATGCTTCCTCTGCTACCAGCCGCCGCTCAATGAACTCCCCGATCCACAAGAACCCGAAACAACCCGCCCCTTCACGCTCGGATCATTCAACAACCTCAAAAAGCTCTCCCAGTCCACCATCAACATCTGGTCCACGATCCTCAAAGAACGTCCAGCTGCAACCCTGCTCATCAAGTCCTCCAAACTCGCCAACGAAGAACTCAAAACCGAACTCCTCGAGCGCTTCGCAAGCCAAGACATCGACCAATCCCGCCTCGACCTCCGCGCCTTCTCCCCCACCACCAAAGACCACCTCAACACCTACAACGACCTCGACCTCGCGCTCGACACCTTCCCCTACACCGGAACCACCACCACCTGCGAGTCGCTCGCGATGGGAGTCCCCGTCCTCACGCTCCTCGGCCAATCCCACGCCGGACGCGTCAGCGCCTCGCTCCTGACCGCGATCAACCACACCGAGCTCATCGCTCAGTCCGAATCCGACTACATCACCAAAGCTCTTGAGCACATCGACGCCGGGTTACAAAGCAAACAAGCACGCCAATCCCTCCGCGATCAACTTCTGAGCTCACCCCTCTGCGACCAAGCCCCCTACGCTAAGAAGGTCGAGGACGCATACCGTACCCTCTGGCAGCAATGGTGCCGCTCCTGACTCTCCTCCCCCGCGCTTGCGGGGGAGGTGTCCGCAACGCGGACGGAGGGGGTCTTTACACATGACGAAAGCACACACCCAACACCAATGACCACCAACACCCCCGTCATCTGGCTCGCCTCCTACCCCAAAAGCGGCAACACCTGGCTCCGCTTCATGCTCTACGCCGCGCTCTACGGCCCGCCCCAACGCTCCGCCGATGTCCCCGCGAAAATCCAAGACATCCACCGCAAAATGCCCTCCAACCTCGACCCCCAAGGGCCGCACTTCATCAAAACACACTTCCAGCTCACCGATCAGCACCCCATGCTCGATCGCACACTCAAAGCAATCCACATCATCCGCAACCCACGCGATGTCCTCCTCTCCGCCCTCAACTACCGCAAACTCACCGGCGAGGGCTCCTGGACCATCACCAAAAAGCACTACGCCAAAGCCTTCATCAAAACCGGAGGCGACCCCGACTTCGCCAATATCGGATTCGGAACCTGGGCCTCCCACGCAAAGTCCTGGCGCACCACCGAACGCTTCCCCGTCCTCGCGCTCCGCTACGAGGACCTCAAGTCCCAGCCCCACACCGAGCTCACCAAGATGCTCGACTTCCTCGAGATCTCCAAAACCAAAGAAGAAATTGACGCCGCCGTCACCGCGAGTTCCTTCGACGCGATGCGCGCCCTGGAAATCCGCGAGAAGAACGCCGACAAATCGAACGACCTCTCCAAACGCCTATTCGTCGGATCCAAAGACGCGACCCGCAAAGGGATCTACTTCATGAACAAAGGGAAAACCAACCAGTCCCTCGAAGACCTCGCCCCAGGACTCGACGCCCAGTTCAACGCCGCGCTCAAAGACGACCTCGCAGAGTTCAACTACGACTAAACCTCTGGATGCCACGGCTTGACCGTCTTCGGCAAGCCGTGTCTTCGCCGACAGAAGAAATCGTCTTCGGGTGCCCCGACTCGCCGTCATCGGCGCAGTCGGGACCACGTCAAATATCGTACCCAAGCAACGCACAGATCTCCGCGTACCGCTCGTCACCTCTAAACCGCTCAAGCAACCCCTCATCCACCCCCTTGCGCTCAAGCGCCCGGATCTCTTTGACCCGCGTCCCCTCGCTGCCGCTCTTGTCCGTGTCCCCTGTCACAAACTGATAGCTCCCCCACCGCTCGCGATACTGCGCATCAAACTCGATCTCCAGCATCGCGCACACCTTCCGCAACTCCCCATCGGGATCGCGCGTCAAATCCTCGTACCGCACAAACCCGCAGTCCTTTGCATACTTCGCAAACGCGAGATTCCCGTCGAGGAACAGGTCCCAGTCAACACCACCTGCCGCGACAATCGCGCCGATCTTCCCGAGCGACACATACTGATCCACCGGATGCCGAGTCGTGCACGCCTCGACCACCTCGTACGCGCCCATCAGCGAATCCCGCAGCCCCGTCCCCATCTGCGCTTTCACATACGGCGCGCCGTAGTAATCCAGATGCGACCAATCCCGCAGCACCAGCGCCTCGCCGCGCCCGCTCGCTTTGGTCTCACACATCCCCACAAACTGCAGCATCGTCGGCCCCCCCATCCGCTTCCACTTGGACACCTGCTTGAGATCCACCAGCTTGAACCACTCCACCGCCTGCATCATCGGATTGGTCACCGCCAGATTCCCCGGATGCACCTCCGACAACACAACCACCCCATCCATAGAGCCGAGACACTTGCTGATCAGCGTCCCGCCCGTGCGCGCCAGATGACGCAGGATCCGAATCTTTGGTTTGCGTGATGCCATCAGTCCCGCCTCATCATGCCCACTTAACGACCAAGCACATCCGCGTGCGCCTGCATCCACGCCCACTGCTTCTCCATCCCATCACGGATGCTCGTCGTCGCGCCGTACCCAAGCTCGCGCTTCGACCGCTCCAGATCCGCCCACGTCCGATCCACATCCCCCGCCTGCATCGGTTTGCGCTCAACTATCGGCTCGCGCCCCACAACCTCCCCAACCGTCCGGATCAGCTCATGCAGCTCCATCGGATGATCGCTCCCCAGATTCCAGATCCGATACCCGTGCGATTCGATCCGCTCATAGCTCGCCAGTACCCCCGAAACAATGTCATCAATAAACGTGAAGTCTCTGCTCATCGATCCATCCCCAAACATCATGATCGATTCGCCTTTGGATACCTTGCTTAAAAACAAACGGATCGCAAGATCGGGACGCTGTCCCGGACCAAAGACCGTAAAGAACCGAAGCATTGCAGTTGGTAACCCAGTCAGGTGATGATGCGTCTCCCCGATCAGCTCGCACGCGCGCTTCGTCGCCGCGTATGGAGAGATCGGATGCTCCACCGAATCCTCCTCGCTGAACGGCGTCTTCTCGTTGTTGCCGTACACCGACGAAGACGACGCCGCGACCACGCGCTTGCACCCCGCGCTGCTCGCCGCCGTCAGCACCGACTGCGTCCCCGTCACATTGACACGCGCATACCCAACCGGATCCGCGATCGAGGGACGCACCCCCGCCTTCGCCGCAAGATGCACCACCCCCGTCACGCCGTGCTCAGTCATCAACCGCTCAAGCGCTGCCGTATCCCCGATATCCATCTCCGCAAACGCGAACTCGCCCCCCGCGCTTTCCACCGCCTTGAGATTGTGATCCTTCATCGACCGCGCGTAGTAGGGATCAAAGTTGTCCACCCCAACCACCCGCGCCCCGCGACCAAGCAGCGCCGCCGATACATGCGAACCGATAAAGCCCGCCGCACCCGTCACCAGCACACATTCATTTCCATAGTCCATGCACAACCTCGACCATCAAGAACAGATTCGGATCCTAGGTGCTGCCAGTCGCTGCCAACCAGCCCCCCAACCCCCCAACCCCGCACGACAAATCTACGAACACCACCCCACCGCCGTTCGATCAACTGATCTCAAAGCACCCACCAAATCATCCCAAAGAAAACTGTTACACCAGCCGCAGCCAAACAGAGTAGATAAAAAGAAAGCAGGGTGCCATGGGTCCACGGCACCCCGCTGGAGGAGAGAGAGATCTGTATAGAATGATCGAAACAGATAACGTTCAAGACTTCTTATCGGTATATTGACCAAATTCCTTGCCTATCTTCACATATTTCATATTATGTTCGGTAAATATTCGTGCAAAATCTTGCACAACCTGTGGATATCTCCATTTCACGCTCCAAACAAGGTCGATACAATCACTTGCACTCACGCGCCCCTGAGACATTACAAACACGCACAACCGCACGTACACCCCACACCATGACACCCCCCAAAGACGACGAACCCCGATCTTCCTCGCCTCGATCCGAGGCCGACGACGACCCATACCCGGCGACCGCCGCCGCGTCGCAACACCCACAACTCGAACTCTTCGACTCCTCCAATCTCCTCCCAGAAGCAGACCACACTCAGCTTCTCAAGTGGACCGATGCCGTACTCGCGCACCTCCACGCTTCCGGATCTATCCGCGTCAAACTCGTCAACGACGAGCAGATGTCCGCCGCGCATCTCCAGTACTCAGGAATCCCAGGAACCACCGACGTCCTGACCTTCGACCTCAACCCAGAACACGATCTCGAATCACAAACCCCCAAAGCACTCGACACCGACCTCATCGTCTGCGTCGATGAAGCAGCGCGCCAAGCAAGCGAGCGCGAGCACACCACCACACACGAGATCCTCCTCTACATCATCCATGGCACACTCCACTGCCTCGGATACAACGATCACACACACGAAGACTTCAACACAATGCACACCTACGAAGACCACCTCCTTACCCAAGCCGGCATCGGACCGCTCTTTGACCAAACCAACAGCAGCCCAGCCAAGGAAACCAACCAATGACCATCCCATCACCAGGCTGGATCTTCGTCATCCTCTGCGTGCTCCTCACGCTCTCGGCGCTCCTCTCGTCGCTCTCCGTCGCGCTCATCACACTCTCCCGCGCCAAGCTCGCCTCACTCATCCAGCGCGATGAAGACTCACAGCTCTCCAGAAGACTCTCCATCATCGAGAAAGATCCCGACGGACACGCCGCCGCGATCCGACTCCTCACCATCTTCGTCAACCTCCTCGCCGGACTCGCCTCCATCTATTGGCTCACCGGCATCCTCGACCTCCCCTACGCAACCCTCCCCGTCATCCTGGGAGGACTCGTCCTCGCCACCCTCCTGATCTGGCCCGCAACCATGCTCGTGCCGATCGGGATCGCCAACTACGCCGGAGAACGCTTCGTCGCGACCTTCTCCCTCCCCATCAGAACCGCCCACGCGATCTTCTCGCCCCTCCTGCTGCTCATGCGATTCCTCAACGAGGTCATCCGCCGACTCGCAGGGACCGACCTCGAACCCGCGCAAGACGCGATCAGCTCCGAGCTCCTCTCCGTTGTGTCAGAAGGCGAACGCGAGGGACACATCGACGAAACCGAGCGCGACATGCTCGAAGCCGTCGTCGAGTTCCGCTCCACCCTCGCCGAGTCCGTCATGACCCCGCGCACCGAAGTCGACGCGCTCGAGTACACCAACGATCTTCAAGCCGTCCAAAGCTTCATCGACGAGCACGGCCACTCCCGCGCGCCCGTCTACGAAGAAAACCTCGACCACATCATCGGGATGCTCTATGCCAAAGACCTCCTCGGATGGATCATGTCCCACGACCAGAACGACCCCTTCGATCTCAAGTCCATCCTCCGCCCACCCTCCTTCGTCCCCGAAACCAAAACCGTCCGCGAACTCCTCGCGCAGCTCCTCGCAGACAAAGTCCACATCGCGATCATCATCGATGAATACGGCGGCACCTCCGGACTCGTCACCATGGAAGACATCGTCGAAGAAATCTTCGGAGAGATCCAAGACGAATACGAAAAACCAGAAGACGACCCCGCCGGAGTCGAGATCGACGAAGCCGCAACATACGCGACCATCGACGCGCGCACAGAAATCGACGACGCCAACGACGAGCTCGAACGACTCGGAATCGAAATCCCAGAATCAGACGACTACGACACCGTCGCCGGATACATCAACACCACCCTCGGCAGAATCCCCGAGCAAGGCGAACAGGTCACCCAGCACAACATGAACATCACCATTCTCGAAGCCGAGCCCACCCGCGTGCTCTCGATCGCCGTCGAACCAGTGCCAGAAGACCCCGACGATACCTAACCCAAAGCCGGCCATGAGCTAGATCAGCTCGCCCGCCCGTTCAGTCACCCGGATCCGATCTGTATCATCAAGCGTTAATCCCGCTTCCCGCGCGATCACCGCGAGCTCAACCCTGCTCGCCGCGTTGAGCTTCGAACCAAGCGACTGCCGATGGTTCTCGATCGTCTTGGTCGAGCGGAACAACAGCTTCGCGATCTCCCGCGACGACAATCCTTGACCAATCATAACCAGCACCTCGAGCTCTCGCTTCGAGATCTTCTCAAGCTCGCCGAGCTGAATAAACCGAGATTCCATGACCGGAAGCTCGGACTTGTACAAATAGTCGGCCTCCTCACCCACACCGATCCGACGAGTCACCGCAAGCACGCGCGGGATCTCCCCCTCTTCGACATCGATCGAACGGACCCAACTGAACTGCTGGATCCCGTCCCAGATGCTCCGCACGATGCACTCGTTGCCCTCGTCCGTAACACTGTGCAACAGCTTCATCCGCTCCTCAACCATCTCCTCAGGGAGTCCGCGTTCCGAGAGCTTCGTCCCGATGAGATCCTCCGCCGATGTGTTGTACATCCGGAGCATCTCGTCGTTCGCGTACACAAAGGTCCCCTCACGATCCATCACCGTGATACAGGTCCCAAGCTCGCGTCCAATGGTGTCAAATACACTTTCGTAGTCACTCATGCAAGTCCAATTCGTTAAGGTTGTGCAAAAAGACGCGAAGTATACCCAACGACATCAAAAACAAGTTTCTGACTTTACATAAAGACATTCATGTCCAATTAGGCCCGGTGACTCCACAAGCCCTACACCCCCCTAATTTTGTTAAAATCGGCTATACAAGCACCAAAGGCGCAGAGACATCCAAATGTGCAAAAGCAAATTAGGGGACATTTACTATGTCAAAATCCCACCAAGAACAGGCCGCTCACCGAGGAATCAATCCTCAGGGTTGATGTCGTGCTCGCGCACGCGCCGAACACGCTTGCGTGCCGAATCCTCGATCGTCAGCCCAGCCTCGCGCGCCATAAGCGCCAGCTCAACCTTGTTCGACTTCTGAAGCTTCGCGCCAAGCGAGATCCGATGGTTCTCCACCGTCTTGACCGATCGGTGCATCAGCGCCGCGATCTCTTTCGCCGTCAACCCCTGACCGATCAGCGCCAGAACCTCGAGCTCTCGCTTGGTCAGCACGCATAGCTCACCAAGACCAGCGACCTCGGACTTAACCACAGACATCTCAGAATCCAGCAGCAACCCCGCCTCGCCGCCCGCGCCGACGCGCCGTGTCACTACCAACGCACGGAACGGCTCCCCGTCCTCGTTCCCAAGCGATCGCATCCAGCTGAACTGCTGTTTCCCCTGCCAGATCGTCCGCAGGATCATTTCTTTGCCCGTTTCCTCGATCTCGCGAATCAAACGGATTCGTTCATCAGCCCACTGCTTCGGGAACCCGAGCTGGTCCAGGTTCTTGCCGATGACGTCGTCAATCTTCGGCGGATCTGCAAAGAAAATACGAAGCGAAGTCTCGTTGATGTACAACACCACCCCATCACGATCCAGCACAGCAACCCCAGTTCCGGGCTCCTGACTCAAGACATTGAAGATTGTTTCGCTTTCGCTCATTTGTAGCACCAATACTAGGAGTCCAGCTTCAAAGGAAGCCGCAATCCTAGGATCACTGCCATGACATTTAAACTCTACAACTCCATCACCAAACAAACTGAGTCATTCTCCCCAAAGAACCCGGACTCCGTCACCTTCTACACCTGCGGCCCAACTGTCTACGACGACGCGCACATCGGGAACTTCCGCTCCTTCCTCGCCGCCGACCTCCTCCGCAGATGGGTCGAGTCCCCTATGTGCAAACTCCAAACAGACACAGGCGAACCCCACTCAGGACCCCGCAAAGTCACCCACGTCATGAACATCACCGACGTGGGACACATGACCGACGACGACAACGCCGACGGCGGAGGCGAAGACAAAATGGAAGTCGCCGCCCAGCGCATCAAACAAGCACAAACCGAAACTAAAAAGGATGGATCGGTCCACAAAGCCGCGGACATCGACCCAAACGACCCCCGCGCCATCGCTCGCTTCTACGAACAACGCTTCAAAGAAGACGCGATCGCCCTCGGCCTCAAAGTCGCCATCGAAGCACAATCCGACCCTTCCCTCATGCCGCGCGCCTCTGAGCACGTCGAGCATATGAAACAGGTCATCGTCGATCTGCTTGAAAATGGTCACGCCTACACCGCCGGCGCCCCGGGATCACGCGCCATCTACTTCAACACCCAAACCTTCCCGAACTACGGCTCCCTCTCCGGAAACACACTCGACCAACTCAAAGGCGGCGCCGGAGGTCGCGTCGACCAAGCACAACAATCCGAAAAGAAACACCCCGCCGACTTCCTCCTCTGGAAAGAAGACAGCTCACACAAAATGAAATGGGACGCCCCCAACCACCCAGACTGCAACAACTGGGACCAGGGATACCCCGGCTGGCACATCGAGTGCACCGCCATGGCGCTCGCTCGACTCGTGCCCGGAGGACTCAACGCCGCACGCGCCACCAGCGCGACCATCGACCTCCACTCCGGAGGCGAAGACAACATCTTCCCCCACCACGAATGCGAGATCGCGCAGTCCTGCTGCTTCACCCACCACGCCGACCCCACCCAATCCACCTTCGCGCGCCACTGGTTCCACGCACGATTCCTCAAAGTCGAAGGCGAGAAGATGTCCAAGTCCAAAGGGACCATGTACACCCTCCGCGACCTGACCGAAAAAGGCATCGACCCCGCCGCTGTGCGCTTAGAGCTCATCAAAACCCACTACCGCGCCAACGCGGACTTCTCCATGCAAGGCCTCAAAGACTCCGCAAAACAAATCCAGCGCTGGCGCACCTTCAAAGCGAACGCACTCAACGGCGATGCCGGAGAACCCAACACATCCGTCCGCGACCAAGTTGCCGCTGCATTGTCCGAAGACCTCAATATCTCCGGCGCTCTGGGCGCAATCAACACCTGGATCAAAAACACACCGAACCCCACCAAAGCCGACGCCCAGCTCATGGACGACTTCGACCAAATCCTCGGCGTCCTCTCTCTCAAACAACCCGAAGCCGCACAGTCTGAGTCAGGCATCGCCCTCTACCAACCCGGCGTCACCCCCTCCGAAGAAATCGAGTCCCTCCTCCAGCAGCGCGCCGACGCCAAGAAATCCAAAGACTTCGCGACCGCCGACGAGATCCGCGATCAGCTCTCCGCGATGAACCTCTCCATCATGGACAAGCCCGGAGGCAAGGTCGAGGTCGCGCCCATCAACTAAGCAACCACTCCAAAAAGAAAAGCGGGCGCGTCCATCACCAGACACGCCCGCAGTGGAGAACTCGCCCGGCACAGGAAACCGGGTCTCCGATCGCAAATAGTCTTTATGCCGACGCCAGCGAACCCGCGGCGCTTTTGCTGTCCCCCAGTTTCATGACAACCAATCCAACCGCAGCGATACCAACCAGCGAGTACACGATCCGTGCAAGCATGGTCGCGTTGCCGCCGAAGATCGTCGCAACAAGATCAAACTGAGCAATACCCCAGAGCCCCCAGTTGAGCGCTCCGACAATGACGAGGATGTACGCAACAAGTTTCAATGCAGCCATAGTGCAGTCCTTTCAGTGAGCGGAGTTGTCCGCAATAGTGAGTGAAGTTCGTCCACGATTGTCTGTTCACAGGAAGCGAAGATTCGACCCCTGAAACACGTCTCACAAAGCGGTCAACCCGCCCTGCCCACACGAGTTCGATCACCCGATCCCGCTCGATGCACCGCTGCCGAAAAAATCATCCATCCACCCCACACGAACCTACCATCCCCCAATGCTCTGGACCCTCTGGCGATCCATCCTGTTCGAGTTCTGGCGGATGCTCCTCATCACCACCGCCGTCGTCGTCGCCGCCATCGCGTTCGCGACCACCGTCAAGCCCCTCGCCGACGGCTCCCTCACCTTCGACCAAGCCTTCCGATTCCTCGGATACGCCATCCCCCCCATGCTCGCCTACGCGCTCCCTTTCGCCGCCGGATTCTCCGCGACGATGACCTACCACCGCATGGTCTCCGAGAACGAGCTCACCGCCACCTTCGCGTCAGGGATCTCCCACAAACAGGTCCTCTTCCCGATGCTCGTCTCAGGGATCATCCTCGCCGGCTCCCTCGTCGCCCTCAACAACCAGGTCATCCCGCGCTTCCTCCAGCGCATGGAAGAGATGGTCACCCGCGACTTCGCCAAGATCCTCGTCAACTCGCTCTCGCAAGGCCAATCCGCGATGATCGGCAACACCGAGATCCACGCCGACCGCGTCGAAGAACTCGCGACCCCCAAAGACTCCCCGATCCAGCAGCAGTTCATCCTCGGAGGAGTCGCGATGGTCGAAGCCGAAGCCGACGGCTCCATCCGCATCGACGGCACCGCCGCCCGCGCACTCATCCGAGTCCTCCCCGCATGGGCGCTCCAACCAGAACAACGCGCCAGATTCACCGACGACGAATCCACCGCCATCGTCATGCGCTTCGAGAACCTCAACATCAACGAGCAAGGCGACAGCGTCATGTGGGAAGAGATCACCTCCCCCGCGATCCCCATCCCGCGCGTCTTCAAAGACGACCCCAAGTTCATGACCGCCTCAGAAATGAAGCAGCTCGACGAAGACCCCGATCTCATGAACTTCGTCGATGACCGCCGCATCGCCCTCGCACGCGCCATCGCTTCCAACCAAACCCTCAAAGCACTCCAAGACCAGGTCTCCGCCGGACAACCAATCATCCTGTCCTCAGGATCACAAACCATCACCATCCTCGCCGGCGCGATCCGCAACACCGGAGGCAGCTGGATCCTCGACCCCCTCCCCGCCACCGGATCACTCGAGATCGAGGTCACCAACCAACATTCCTCAAGCAGCTCCACCGACCGACTCCGCGCCCAGGCCGCGAGCATCAACCCAAACGCGACCACAACCGTCGACCCCTTCGACACCCAGTCCGCGCCCAACCGACTCGCCCTCGACCTCAACCTCACCAACATCACCATCGAAGGCCAAAGCCCAGACCAGCCCAACACCGAGATCGCGCAGACCCAGTACACCTCGCTCCACGCGCCAAGCGATCCGCTCCCAACACTGCTCAAGAACAACAGCGCCCAGATGCTCGACATCGCCCAAGACTACCGCAACGAGAGCTCGATCAAACACAACGCGCACATCGCCCTGCTCGCAAGACACCTCGACTTTGAAATCAAAAGTCTCTCGCGCGAAGTCCTCTCCAAAACCCACGAGCGCTACGCGTTCGCTGTCGCCTGCCTCATCATGGTCCTCGCCGGAGGGGTCACCGCGATGCGCCTCAAGCACACCCAGCCCCTCATGATCTACCTCTGGTCCTTCTTCCCCGCGCTCCTCACCATCCTCTTCATCGCAGGCGGACAACAAGCCGTCCACAAATCCGGATCCCCCGCGCTCCCCCTCCTCTGGTCAGGGATCCTCTTGATCACCCTCTACACCCTCAACGCGCTCCGCAAGGTCGCCAAACACTAATCATGGCGCACGACCAGACCAACCATACCAAGTGGTGGATGCGCCTCGGCACCAAACCCACCGCCGCCCTCGCCCTCATCCTCGCCATCACTCTCCTCAGACTCGTTTGGCAGTTCTTCTCCCCCTACACCCTCGCCGAGGACGAAGCCCACTACTGGGAATGGTCTCGCCACCTCGACTGGTCCTACTACTCCAAAGGCCCAGGAGTCGCCTGGTCCATCTTCGCTTCGACAAAGCTCCTCGGCACCACCGAGTTCGCCGTCCGACTCCCCGCGCTCCTCAGCTCCACCATCGGCGCATTCGCGATCCTCAAAACAACCCACCTCGCGTTCAAAGACCAGCTCACCACCTTCGTCGCCTCGCTCCTCTGGTTCTGCGTCCCAGGACTCGCGATCGCCTCCATGGTCATGACCATCGACGCGCCCTACACCGCGTGCTGGTCGTGCGCCACTTACTTCGCCGCCCGAGCGCTCTTAGACAGCAAACCCAAAGCGTGGATCGGATTCGGACTCATGATCGCGCTGGGATTCATCTTCAAATACACCATCCTCCTCCTCGTCCCCGGCGCACTCCTCGCCGCGATCCTCATCAAACCCAACAAGCTGAACCTCAAATGGTTCATCCTCGGCCTCCTCGTCTCACTCCTCGGACTCATCCCCGTCCTCATCTGGAACGCCAACCACGACTACGCCACCTTCCGACACCTCCTCGGACACCTCGGCGCTCCAGGAGGAGACACCCAGAACACCACCCACGCCAAAGACCCCTGGACCCCGCTCTGGATGCTCGAGTACATCGTCCTCCAGTTCGCCATCCTCGGAGGCGTCCTCCTCCTCGCCCTCTTCGCGCTCATCAACACCCGCAAGCACGCCGACGACGACACCCGCCGAGCGACCGCAACCCTCGCCTGCCTCGCGCTCCCCATCTTCGCGTTCTACTTCGCCGTCTCCCTCGTCACCCAAACCGAAGGCAACTGGGCCATGGCCGGGATCGTCTCGCTCATCCCCCCCGCCGCGTGGGCCGCGATCGACGGCGTGCGCCGAAAGGACCACCCCGTCAAGTTCGCGTGGGGCGCCTCCATCTTCCTCGGCGCCTCCTGCCTCGTCTTCTTCCCCACCGCGATCTGGGCCTCCAAGCGCGCCATCGTCGGACAGTACATCCCCATCTCAAGACTCACAGGCATGCGCGAGCACGCACAACACGCCCAGCAGATCCTCGACGAACTCGAAGCACAAACCGGACAACAACCCCTCATCCTCACCGAACACTATGGCCGCGCCTCACAACTCGCCTTCTACCTCGACAACCACCCCACCACCTACTGCATCTCCGCACTCGTCGGAGGACGCAAAACCCAGTACGACCTCTGGACCACCACCGACCTCGCAAACCCACAAACCCGCGCCCCGCTCCAAGGACGCCCCGCGCTCTTGATGGGAGGACGCATCGACCAGTGGACCCCCGCCTTCGATCAGGTCAAAGACATCGGAAAGCTCGACTCCGAACCCGTCGACAACAGAACCAGCTACATTGGCTACAACTTTACCGATTTCACCTCATGGACCCGACCGCGCCATCAAGACTGACCACAAACTCGCCTCCCCCGTCCTGACGGGGGAGGTGTCGCCGTCCTCGGCGACGGAGGGGGTCTTCAAAGAACCACAAACACCACACCGCAACCCGCCTCACATCGCCTTCACATATCCCTCTCAATCCCCCCAACAAACCCGCCGATACAATCCCTGTCCATGCCCTACCGCACCCCCAAAGAACGCACCCACAGCTGGCTCACGCTCTACCAACTCGGAGCAGCCCTCATCATCGCGTTCGTAATCGTCTCCCTCTTCGACTTCATCCTCCTCCACGCCCTCTGCGACATCGACCCCGAAACAGGACGCGTCGACCGCTCCTTCGAATCCGACGACTGGTACACCCTCCTCCGCAACATCGGATTCCTCGGCACATGGATCATCGCGTCCCTCGCGCTGCTCCTCACCGACCGAAACCTCAAACGCGCGATCCCCATCCTCATCACCCCAGCACTCGCGGGACTCGCCGCCGAACTCCTCAAACTCGTCTTCGCACGCGAGCGCCCCGTCTCCAACGCGATCGTCCAACCAGACGGCTACCACTTCCGCTTCCCATTCTCCGGATTCATCGACGGCTCAAACCTCGGACTCCCCTCAAGCCACACCGCCGTCGCTTTCGGAGGCGCGTGCATCCTCGCCTACTTCCTCCCCAAACTCCGCATCCTCCTCATCGCCCTCGCGCTCGGATGCGGCTACTCCCGAATGATCACCGGCGCCCACTTCGCCTCCGACGTCTTCCTCGGCGCCCTCGTCGGATACGCGATCGCCAAATGGATCGCCTCCTCCCTCCCAAGACCAGACCGCAAGTTCACCCTCTAACCCTTCCCCCCTCCACCCCTGAACCTCGACCACCTCTATCGCCTCTATCGCCTCCCCCGTCCTGACGGGGGAGGTGTCCGCGCAGCGGACGGAGGGGGTCTTCTCTTTCTTCCCCAGTGGCTCATGGCTAGTGGCTAATCCCTTCCCCCAACCTACCATCCCCCCAGATGTCCCTCCTCGAACGCTACATCGCGCGCCAGTTCCTGACCAACGTGGTCCTGCTCTTCGTCATCCTCTTCTCCTTCATTGTCGTCATCGATGTCTCCCTCAACATCGATCAGTTCCTCGATATGGCCAAACGCCTCGGAACCCAGAGCACCGACCAAGACCCAGGCACCATCCGCAAGTCCGTCCTCTCCATCCTCCTCATCGCCGACCTCTGGTGGCCAAAGCTCCTCCAGCTCTACAACTTCCTCCTCGGAATGGTCATGGTCGGCGCCATGGGATTCACCTTCGCCCAGATGTCCAAAAACCGCGAGCTCATCGCGCTCATGGCCGCCGGAATCGGACTCCACCGCATCATCAAACCAGTCCTCATCGTCGCGATCGGACTCACCGCGCTCCAGCTCGTCAACCAGGAACTCATCATCCCGCGCATCGCCCCATTGCTCGTCCGCGACCACGAAGACGCCGGGAACCACAAGCTCTCCGTAGACACCGTCCCCCTGACCGCCGATGGATCAGGTCGCCTCTTCCGCGCCGCCGCCTTCGACGCCAACACCAACACCCTTGAGGGCCTCTACATCCTCGAGCGCGACGACAACGGCCACACCTCCCGCTCCATCACCGCACAATCCGCCACCTACCGACAAGGCGGATGGGACCTCGAAAACGCATTCGCACAAACCCGCACCCAAACCACCGTCGCCGTCCCCACCCCCATCGACCGCATCGAGTCCTCCCTCGACCCCAACGAGCTCCGGATCAACCGCTACGAGTCCTACTCCCAAGCCCTGAGTTTTGCCCAAGCACGCGAGATGCTCAGCCGCGAAACCCTCAAAGACCCCAAGAAACGCGCCAAGTACGAACGCATCGCGCTCGGACGCTTCTCCATGATGATCTCAGGGATCCTCACCCTCATCATCGCGACCCCCTTCTACGCGACGCGCGAACCCAAGAACATGGTCATCCAATCCATCCGCTGCGCCCCCATCGCGATCATCACCCTCATCGCGGGAGTCATCGGCGCCACCGCCTCCATCCCCGGACTCCCCACCACCATCGGCGTCTTCATCCCCGTCATGATCCTCTCCGTCGTCGCCGTCGCACAGTTCAGCGCCCTCAAAACCTAAGTCACCACACATCCTTCCTAGAATCTGAATGAAACACACTTGCATTACGCGCGTGCTTCGTTGACAATGGCGCTAACCAAAGGGGTTCACCATGGCATCCATCAACTTCTACTTCCAAGTCCACCAGCCCCACCGCCTCAAGCCCTACTCCGTCTTCCACACCGACCCCTTCTACTTCGACGAAGACGCCAACGGCGAGATCTGCAACAAAGTCGCCGACAAGTGCTACCGACCCACCACCAAACTCATGCTCGACCTCGTCCGCAAACACGAGGGCAACTTCCGCCTCTCCTACGCAATCACAGGCACCGTCATCGACCAGTGGAAAAAGTTCTGCCCCGATGTCCTCGACCTCTTCGTCCAGCTTGCTGAAACAGGCTGCTGCGAGTTCGTCGCCGAGACCTACTACCACTCCCTGAGCTACATCTACTCACAGGAAGAGTTCGCCCACCAGGTCGACATGCACACCAAGCTCATCGAGGAACACTTCGGACAAACCCCAACAGTCTTCCGCAACACCGAGCTGATCTACACCAACGAGCTCTCCAAAGCCCTCGCCAAAATCAAAGACAAAGAAGGCAACCCAAGATTCCTGGGAACCATCTGCGAAGGAACCGACCGCCACCTCGGATACCGCTCCCCAAACTACGTCTACCGCCCCCCCAACGACGAGCAAGGCAACCCACTGCTGGGACCCAACAACCGCCCCTTCGGACTCCTACTCAAAAACTACAAACTCTCCGACGACATCGCATTCCGCTTCTCCAACAAGGGATGGGAAGAGTGGCCCCTCACCACCGAAAAATTCGCCAAGTGGGTCCACGACATCAACGGCGACGGATACCTCTGCAACCTCTTCATGGACTACGAAACCTTCGGAGAGCACCAATGGGAAGACACCGGGATCTTCAACTTCATGCAAAAGCTCCCCGAAGCAATCTTCGATGTCGCGCACAAAGCCGACGGCACAACCGAAAACCACTTCACCACACCAAGTGAAGCACTCAAACGCTTCGACCCCGTCGGAGTCTACGACGTCCCCGAGTTCATCTCATGGGCCGACACCGAACGCGACCTCTCCGCATGGCGCGGCAACGACATGCAGCACAACGCGCTCGAAGAAACCTACAAAGTCGAAGAACACATCAAAGAACGCCTCATCGAAGTCAAATCATCAGGCGACACCAAACGCGAAATCGAGATGGAACACATCATCAACGACTGGCGCAAACTCACCACAAGCGACCACTTCTACTACATGTGCACCAAATACTGGGCCGACGGCGACGTCCACAAATACTTCTCCCCCTACGACTCCCCATACGACGGCTACATCAACTTCATGAACGTCCTCGACAACGTCAAAACCCGCATCGCCAAAGCCTAAACCTATAGCAACCAACTAGAACAAGAACCGCACCCCAAACGCAATCCCCCAGTCCAGCTCCGCGCGATCATCAACATCCTGCGCAATCGGCAAAATAGGACTCAGCTCCGCCGTCCACCGCCGCGCCTCATACAACAACCCCGGCGCAATGCGCCAAGCAATATCGCCATTCGTTTCATAATCCACAAACGACTCGACCGTGAAGTACAGCGACGCATCCGTCTCGCTCGTGTACGCGCTCGGAGAGAGTCTGTACAACCACGAGGTCTCCAGTGTCAGCAGATCCGCCTCCCCCGTCCCCGCGCTGATCGGATTCGCAAGCCCGTCCGTGCTCGCCGTGTACCGCGCCGACGCGTTCATCCCGTGCCGACCTTCGACCTTAGTGAAGGTCAATCCCACAAACGGATCCCACCCACCTGTTGAGAGCCCGTCCGTCCCAGTGGGAAGCCGAAGCCCACCAATGAGCGCGAGCCGATTCGTATCCACCGGCGCCGGATCGTGCTGCCAGAACCGCCACTTGAGCATCAGCGTCGTGTCCCCCAATCCCTCCTGATCCCCAACCCCCGCCGCGCTCACCACATCCCGATCCCGCAGAATCGTCGCCGCATTGAGCGTCAACGACAGATCCTTGCGCAACCCATAGATCAACCGCGTGTCGATCGTCCACTGATCCACATCGTTCCCCAGCAGCTCATACCGCTCAAACCGCGCCTGCTCGCGCCACGCGATCCGCCCCTTCGCGGGCTGCGTCGCCGCATCCGAAAGCGCCGACGCCTGCGCGTGCGCCTCACCACTGCAGAACATCAAAGCAACAAACAGACCGACCGCGCGATTGATCCTGGATTGCATCACAAGCTCCTTACTTCACAAACTCGATGGACCGGAAAGTGAACCCCCCGTCGTCGATCGCGCGCCGCAGATCCGCGCCCCGCACATCAACCGATGGATCAAGCGTCACATCCACAACGCCGTTCGAAAGATCAACGCGCGACTCCGTCACACCGTCCACATTGTCCATCAAGATCGAAATACTCTCCGCGCACATCGGACACCCAAGCCCATCAACACGCATCTTCGCGCCGCTCGCACCGTCCGAACTCCCAAGAGATGCAACAACCCCCCCCAAAGTATCCACCTCCGGAGCACGCGTCTCCGTCGAGCCACAACCAACCAAACCAACCGTGCTCAATCCGAACAACAACGACGATACGAAAACCTTCGTATTCATGACATATCTCCTTGCGCGACGAATAGCGCGCATCAAAACAAAGCATTGAAATCAAAAAACACAATCAGCAAGCCGACCGCGTTCAGATGATCCAGTGCCCCGTCATCGCAAGGAAACTGTGTATCCCACCCCGCCCCACAAGCCGATCGTCCTCAGACGAATCCGCTTCAAACCCGCAACCCGCCTCAGCCTCAAGCGCCAAGACGATCGCCGTGATCTCGACCTCATCAAACTCAATCGGTTCCACGAGCGTCAGCACCATCGGCGCGACATCACCCGACTCAGGAACCGGAGTCTGCTCAAACTCCCCGCACCCACACCCGCAGTACATCGGTCGCTCGCTATACACGCACAGCGGACACGACTCCCCCATCTCAACCAGCTGCACCTCTTGACGATCACCCCCCGCGCACGCCGCAGCGATCGCCGACGACAACCCGCTCACGGGCGACATCAACAGCATCATCACAACCAGCAGACGCAAAGCCATACCAGAACATACCACACCACCCCATCCATATTCCACTAAATCGTTCCCTCATCTCGGCTTTTCATTCCATCAACCCGTCTCAACGCCCCCTGCACCATCCGCCCGACATGCATGCCAGGCGTCCCCATCTCCACCCCAAGCTCCCCAAGCGTCCAAGGCCGCTCGCCTCCCAATCCATACCTCCGCATCAGCAACACCCGATCCGACTCGCTCGCCCCCTCCAGCGCCCCATCACCAAGCACCTCAGGACGCAGCCACCACCACCGCGCCCACATGCT
Organism: Phycisphaerales bacterium; assembly: GCA_965250055.1. Lineage (GTDB taxonomy): Bacteria > Planctomycetota > Phycisphaerae > Phycisphaerales > UBA1924 > UBA1924. Next base: position 2,358,591 of record OZ252285.1, read on the forward strand.
CCGCGTCCAGTCCTTGACTTCAAAGCCAGTAATCAACCGCCGCCCCGCCTTCCCCTCCGTCACCGGAACCGCCACATCATCCAGATGCGCACACCACCGCGCCATCGCCAAACCCACCGGCGCCGCGAGCCGCCGATTACCCGCCCCATCAAACCGCTCGATCACGCTGTGCACCACACTGATCGCGTCGCTCAAAATCTCCGCAACGCGCCCCGGCGCGAGCGTATCAATCGGTCCTCCGATCCGCTCCTCGATCGTCGACAGCATCAACCCAAGCTGCGTCCCCGCAAGCTCGATCCGCAGCAGCATCATCCAGCGCATCGCCGTCTCGATCTCATCAAGCACGCGCCCAGAAGGCGTCGAAGGATGCAGCTCCGAACACAGCCGTTCAACGCGCCCCCTGAGCATCCCAACCGCTCGCGCCCGTGCCGACTGCTCATACACCACCGCCGCGTGCCGCTCGCGCATCTGACCGATCAATCCCGCCAAATCCCGCGCCCCGCGCGTCAAAAAACCAGACCGGACCACCTCCTCACCAAGCACCCCCTCATCCATCTCGTCATCAAGCTCGACCGCCGACACCCCGAACCCTGCTTCTAAAATCAGCTCCCGCCGCGCCCGATTCACCCCCCTACTCACCGACATCGCGCTGCGCCCGAACCGCGCCCCGATTGTCCCGCTCCGCTTGCCGCGCAGCGACTCGCGCAGCATCGCGACCCGCTCATCGCCGTCCGCGATCCCCGACATCACAAAGATCCGCTCGCTCTTGGCGCGCCCCTCGTCGTGCTCAATAAGCACCCTTCGAACACTCTCGCTCGATCTCCCGATCCGCTGCCCGATCCGCTCGCACACCTTCGACCGATTCCACCCCAGCCGCGCCACGTACCGCTCCGCATCACGCACGATCTTGGCGCGCATCGCGCCGCTCATCCGCGAGAACCCCGCCGCACTCCCGAGCCGCTCCGCGTGCCGCTGCTCGAACCACCCCACCGCGCCATCCATAAACACCACCGACCGATGCCCGCTCCCCAGATCCACCCGCCGCGCCACCAGTCCCTTGCGCCGATACCGCTCGACCGTTTTCCTACTCACCCCCCACCGCTCCGCAAGACCATCAATCGTCCAGTGATCGCGCCCCGCCTCGCCGACATCCTCCATCGATAAACGCGCCGCCTCGCTGAGCCGCTCCGCCAGCGCCGACAGATCCCCGAGCACCGCCTCGCCCGGAACCATCTCATCAAGCTCTCCCGTACCCAGCTCCTGCGCGCGATACCCCGTCACACGAAACACCAGAAACTCCGCCGGATACACCCCGTCCACCTCGATCCCCGGCGCCAGCCCCTCGATCCGCTCAAGATGACGCACCAGCGTCCCCTTGCCCGCAAAGCGCAGCTCCCCCGCCAGCGCCTCAATCACCCCAGTCCGGATCGCGCTCAGCGCAGGCACGACGACCCCTCTTCAGCAGCGCCCATCCCCTCCCCAAGCTCCATCCATCGCAGATCACACCTCTCAACCAGCCCCGCATCCGCCGCACGATCAAGGAACACCCCAACCGCCTCCCGCCCCCGATCATCCACCTCAAACCGCAGCAACTCCCCGATATACCGACGCGCCAAATCCCCAGGCCAACCCGACCGCTTCGCGTGACTCATCACAATCCAATCCAATCGCATCCGATTCCGAAGCATCATCCGCTCAAGCACCAACTCCCCCGCCCGAATCTCTTCATCCCCAACCCGATCCGCGCGACACATCCACACCGCATACACAAACGGCAGCCCAGTCATCGCGCCCCACGCCTCCCCAAGATCCACCTGATACGGATACCGCACCGCCGCCGGCGACCCCGTCACCACCTTGTCCCCGATCATCAACACCGCCTCAGGCCACCCATCCGACTCCGGATCAATCGAGCACCCCTCATCATCCGCCCCGTCCCCGCTCGCCACGCGTTCGCGCACATCAAAGTCCACGATCTTCGCCTTCACCCCCCGCTCGCGAAGCACCAGATCACACAGCACCACCGACGTATGCGAATCCGTGTCCGCGTGCACCACCGAAATCTCTTCAATCGGAACCGACGAAAACAGCCGAACCGTCAGCGTCGGACCATCACACCCGATCATCCCCGCAGGGACCATGACCAATCCCCCACCCTCGCAATCCTGGTACTTCGCATAATCCACCACCGAAGCGAGGCCCAGATCCACCTCCCCCTTCGCGACCATCGCCCCGATCCCCGCCGGCACACTCCGCACGAGCTCCCCGCCCGCCCACGCGTCGAGCCCCTCGATCAACGGAGCCGTATTCAAGTAACTCACCGCCGCAACCTTCAGCATCCCAGATCTCCAAGCACGTCCCTATAAACAACCAAAAACCACCCCCTCCCCAGCATCATTGGGGCCATGAACCCCCCAACCAGCCAAATTCAGAGCCAACTTTCTGCAAATTGCCCCTATAAACCGCACGATTCATTGGCCATTACTCCCAAAATCTGTACATTTCACCAAGGAAGCACGCAGATCAAACCTGAGTGCCCCAAACCGCCATCGGCAAACGCATCACTCAACAGAGTTCGATCAATCTGCCGATATTACTGGCCCGTCTCTCTTGCAAAGGGCCGACATATCAGGGTAGAAGCTCAAATCTGGTGGGAGTGAGATCAGAATTCGGCTGTTGAGGAGACAGCCAACCGAGCTACGAAAGCACGACTTTCCTACCCACCCGGCGTCGGGTTGCGCTACAGCCCGGCGTCGCATTCAAAGACCGATCCGCACCCCCGGATCGGTCTTTCTCTTTTTCCACCAACACAACCCCTCCCCCCTCAATCTTCCCGCGCCCATTTCGCCGATACACAACACATGACCGACCCTTCAAAAACCCGCTCCCTCATCCTCATCGGCGCCGGAGGACACGCCGCCGTCGTCCTCCAAACCGCCCACCAGCTCAACCTCTCCGTCACCGGAATCTACGACGACAACCCAAACACCAAAATCCTCCATCGCCCCCCTCCACCAACACCCCCAACCTACCTCGGATCCATCAACGACTTCATCCAGAGCGAGCCCTCGCGCTGGATCCTCGCCTTCGGAGACCTCCCCGCCCGCCGGCGAATCCTCGACCAGTACAACGAATCACCCACCCCCCCCATCATCCACCCCACCGCGATCGTCGCCCCCGACGCCGAGCTCGAAGAAGGCGTCTTTGTCGCCCCCGGCGCGATCATCCACACCGGCGCCAAAGTCCGCGCCCACGCCATCATCAACACCGGCGCCATCATCGAGCACGACTGCATCATCCACGAGAACACCCACATCGCCCCAGGAGTCACCCTCGCCGGACACACCACCGTCGGACAAGACACCCTCGTCGGGATCGGATCCACCACCCTCCCAAGCATCACCATCGCCAACAACTGCACCATCGGCGCCGGATCCGTCATCATCCGAGACATCCCCCCCAACACCACCGCCGCCGGGAATCCCGCGCGCGCCCTCCAATCACACCACCAGTAATCTCATCTCGCAACCACCTCTTCAAGAGGGGTTGCAGGGGACCCCTCCCCTGCACCAGCATCGAGTCAGTCTTCGTTCAACCGATACCGAATCTCATGCACACTCTGCATCGCGCGAGCCAAATGATGTCCCCAGTGGTTCTCGTAGTTGAACCGCCACGCCCATGACGCTTCGATTCGACTCTCAACCGTCCCCATATCCCAGAGCCGAAGCCCGCAACGCAGATCGCGATACATATCCGCAAGATCATCCCAGAGCATGTCCGCCCTGATCCCATCGTCGTCGACTTCACCATTTGAAATCTGAATGTGATGAGCTACCAGTGCTGATGTGTCATCCGAGACCACATCTTGGATTATCTTTCCAACCTCACGCCACTGCTCATGCGTCATCTCACCACAAGATTCCAGCTCAGGATCATCTCGCTCATTCGACTGCGCGACAACAGACAACACCCCGACATGCAGCCGAGCAAGCAGCGCCTCAAGAGTTTCGTACAGCTTCTCTGGCCGGCCATCCTGAAACGACTCTATGAATGCGCAAAAAGATTGGGCGTCGCCCGCGAACGCTTCGAGCTCATCAAAGTTCTGAATACGAGCAGACATACCCACCCCAAATCACCGCCCCCCTACCGACCCCGAAGCTCAACCGCGCGATTGATCAGCGCATCCCGATCCCCCGCGATCTCGTCCGTCGCGTTGAGCACAAAGTGCCAGCGATTGACCGACTCAAAGTCGATCGGCGCCGCCGTCGCCGCAAGATCCACGATCGGATACTCATAAATCGGCGCCTTCATCTCCCGCCCCTCATGCACCGCTTCATACCCATCGAGCATCAGCCGCACGTCGTACGTCCCGTAGTACGTAAACCCCGCCTCGCAAGGCGTTACCCCAATCAACTCATCATTGAGCCACACCCGAGCCCCGCTGGGTTCACTCGTAATCTCCACCCGACGCTCAACACACCCCCCCAAAGTAAAGAGCACGCCAAGGGACGCAACCGACATAATCTCAAGACCTTTACTCACGGCGTGCCCCCTCCTCAAGCTCCCGCCGCTCGTACTCGCTCTCATCAAACTCATCGCCGCGGAACATCGACCCCAGATACGCGCGCCGCACCAGATCCGAGTTGATCAGCTGCTTCGGAGTCCCCTCCGCAAGCACTTTCCCCGAATCCAGAATGTACGCACGATCACACACCCGCAGCGTCTGCTGCACATTGTGATCCGTAATCAGAATCGAAATTCCCCGCTGCGTCAGCGCGCGGATCTCATCCTGCAGATCCTCCACCGCGATCGGATCCACCCCGCTAAACGGCTCATCAAGCAGAATCAACTTCGGATTCGTCACCAAAGACCGCGCAATCTCAAGCTTCCGCCGCTCACCCCCTGAACACGTCCGCGCCGCATCATTCGCTTTGTGCGTCAAACCAAACTGACCCAGCAGATCCGCCGCCTTCCGCTTGCGCTCCTTCCGCGAAAGCTTGAGCGTCTCCAGGATCGCCATCAGGTTCTGCTCACAAGTCAACCGACCAAACACGCTCGGCTCCTGCGACAGATACCCCATCCCCAACCGAGCATGCCGATACATCGGGAGCCCCGTCACCTCAGTGTTATTGAAGATCACCCGCCCGTCATCACGCTCGATCATCCCGATCGTCATTCGGAACGTCGTCGTCTTCCCCGCCCCGTTGCGCCCAAGCAGCCCCACGATCTCCGAGTGCTCGACCTCAAGCGACACCCCATCCACCACAGTGCGCCCGCCGTACGCCTTCCTCAGATTGATCGCTTCAAGCAATGACATCCAGAGAGTCTAGGTCTCGTGCCCGAATCGATCATGGACACCCACCAGAGAACTCAGACAGGAACACACTCACATCCAAGAAGTTAAACGAGCCGTCCATCATAAAGTCCACCCTCGGATCCTGAACGCTAAAGAGCGACAGAAACTCCGACACATCAAGGAAGTTGAGCTGACAATCCCCATTCATATCCGAGAGGCACTCGCTCAGATTCAGGTTCACCAACTGGATCCCTGAAAAGAAATCCCCGATGCACGCGACCGATCCAGATACCCCAACGCCGAACGCGTTGCCCGCCGTGTCGTATTCACCAAACACGGCAAGATTCATCGGATCGCTCGCATCCAAAATAATCATCCCATCACTGTTATTCCCGGCATACACCAGCGCCCCCTGCGCCGTCACCGAACGAGGACTCCCTATGTCCAGACTATCCATCAAAACAGGAGCCGCCGGATTACTCGCATCAATCACGCTCACACCATCTACCGAATCCGCGAGATACACAACGCTCCCATCATGATCCACCGAAGTCCCAAATGCCCCGACACCCGCGAGCCCACCAACCCGACTCATCGAAGATGGATCACTCACATCCACGATCTCAAAGCTCCCACCATTCCCCGCCGCGAGATACGCGTAATCCCCCTCGACCACCACATCGAGCACAAACGCGCCACCAGGAATCACATACTGACCGATCTGCGTGATCGTCCCAAGCAGCGTCGCATCAAGCACCACAAGCCCGTTCTCCCGATCCGCGAGATACACAGTCGTCCCCACCACATCAATCCCAAACGCGCGCCCACCCGTCACAAAGCTCCCAACGAGCGCAAGCGATCCGTCAACACCAACATCAAACACCAACAGCCCACCCGCATCATCCGCGAGGTACAACAAGTCCCCAACCAAGCGAAGGTCGAATGCATTCCCAGCTGTATCAATCGCATCCGTCATCATCGGATTCGAAAGATCACTGATATCAAACGCGACCAACCCCGCCGCACCATCCGCGACATACAAGTAGTCCCCATCGATCACACTCGCCCGCGCCGACCCCGCCGTATCAAACGCGCCCGCGAGCTCAGGGAATATACAAGGCACATCCCCCGCGATAACAGCCCCGGACACCCCCGCCATCACTCCCAACATCAAAGCAAATCGCCCACAATCCCGCATACCAATGCGTCTCATCACATCCCTCCATTCCCGCATGGAATCAACACATCCACGCTACACCCAAACTATATTCACAATCACAAATAATATGGATTTAATTATCCTGTATTCACACAAAATCTTGGAATCACGGCCGATAAATACGCCCGCCAACTCCGCGCAACTCTCGTACAAGACCCCCACCCAAATCCCCTGCATACTCCACCTGCACACACCCCAAGCCGCAAAGGAGTTCATCATGCGCACCGTTCGCTTCACCACCATCCCCGCAATCGTCACCCTCGCCCTCTCATCAGCCGCGTCCGCCAATCTCGTCTACTCCCAGACCCTCGCCGATCTCGACTCTACCGACTTCGGATGGTACAGCTCATCCGAGCCGCGCCCCACACGCAACTTCAAGCACGCCGACAACTTCACCCTCTCGACCCAGTCCCACATCTCCCAGATCAACTGGTGGGGGATGACCGAAGGCGCCACCCACACCGACCTCCAGAACTTCGACCAGTTCCAGATCGAGTTCTACACCTCGCGCACCACCAACAACAACCGCATCAAGCCCGACACCCTCATCGCGTCCCAGACCTTCGACCTCGCGAGCATCACCACCATCGACACCGGACACCAAACCGCCGCCGGCGCGATCAAGTACCAGCACCAAGCAACACTCACAAACACCGTCGCCCTCGACGCCGACACCACCTACTGGATCGCCATCAGCGCCCGCTCCATCGACCCCACCGCCGACACCTGGCAATGGCTCGACTCCGACCTCACCGACGCCGACTCAAGCAGCTACGACTACAACACCAACCGCTGGCTCGCCTTCCGAGACACCGACAGCGCCTTCCAGCTCTTCGCGATCCCAGCGCCCGCCACAACCGCACTCTTGCTGCTGACCCCGATTGCCGCGCGTCGCCGCAGACCCCTCACCCCCTAAGCGAAGCCCGATACACGCTCGGCGTCACCCCATACAACCCACCAAACACCCTCGTCAGGTGCGCCTGATCCGCGAACCCCGCCCCCTGTGCCACCCGCGCGATCGACTCATCCGTCCCCGCAAGCGCCCGCGCCGCGCGAGCAACGCGCACCCGCCGATGATACTCCCCCGTCGTCATCCCCACCGTCGCCTTAAACCCCCGCGCCAAATGCCCCTTGCTCACCCCAGCAACCGCGCTCAGCTCATCGAGCGACACCGACCGATCATGCACATCGTGCAGATAATCCCGCACCACCCCGACCCATCCCGCGCGCCCGCCGCGCACCTCTACACCCGACACCGCATCAAGCATCTCGTGCGCCAGCGACTCCATCACCAACCCCGACGACAGATCCGCCGCACCCAGCTCCCTCAGCACCCGCAGCGCCATCCCGACGATCCGCGTGCAGTCCAGCTCCTCCACCACCACCTCGCGCAGCCCCATGTGATCCTTCAGCACCCCCGACGGGATCACCACATGCATCGTCCGGATCCCGCGCGCCCCCGAAACAAACTTGTGCCGCATCTGATCCCGAAAGAACCCCACCAACCCCGGACGCGACCGCACCTCGCGCTTGTGATACACCCCCTCGCCGCCCCCCGCGAGCACCATGTCGATACTCGCCGCCGGATGCTCGTGCCACGTCTGCGAGAAATCATGCGTGTACGACTTGTGCGTAAACGAGAACCCGCCCGCATCCACGCGCGAGTGCACGCGCGCAAACCCACCAAGATCAGCCTCTGCCCGTGGAAGAATCACACCGCACTATTCGAGCGCTGCCCCGTTTGGTTCCGATCCGATAAAGAGCCCCACCAACAGCTCTACTTCCCGAACTGCTTCCGCATCCGCGCCGTCGGGATCCCCAGCTGATCGCGATACTTCGCCACCGTCCGCCGCGCAATCTCAATCCCCCGCTCCTTGAGCGCCTTGACCATCGCCTCGTCACTCAAAGGCTTCGCTTTATTCTCGTTCTCTATCAAGTCTTCAATCGCCGCGCGCACCGCGTTCGCGCTCACATCCTCGCCGCTCTCAGTTGACAACCCACCACTAAAGAACGACCGCAGCGCCACCACCCCGCGAGGAGTCATGATGTACTTCTCGCTCACCGCACGCGACACCGTCGCGACATGAATCCCCAACCGATCCGCGATCGGCTGCATAGGAAGCGGCTTGAGCGCCTCGGGACCAAAGTCAAAGTACTCCCGCTGCTCATCCACCACCGCGTTAATCACCCGAAGCAGCGTGTGCCGCCGCTGACCGATCGCATCGATCAGCCACTGCGCATTGGACAGGTTCTTCTTCAGAAAATCCCGATCCCCCTTCTGCACATCATCATCCATCGCCATCTTCGCGTACGACTGATTGATCTGCACATCAGGAAGCCGCCCATCCGTCAGATACGCGATATACCGATCCGCATCCTCGTCGTACTCCACCACCGCATCTGGATACACCGAGGTCTGCTCCCCCGCCGACATCCCGCGCCCAGGCGACAACGACAACCGCTTCAATACACCCAGCCCCAGGTTAATCTCATCAAGCGTCAGCCCCGCCTTGCCCGCGATCTTGGGGAGCCGATTCTTCATCATGTCCTCGAAGAACTCACCAACGAGCCGCCGCGCAATCAGCAGCCCCTCGCCATCAAGCTCAACCTCATCCCGATCATCCGAGGACTCCACCCGATCGAGCCGCGCATCGATCTGGATCAACAAACACTCGCGCGCATCCCGCGCCCCGATCCCGATCGGATCAAGCGACAGCTGCATCGACTGCAGCGCCATCTCCCAGTCCGCCTCGCTCGGATCAAGCGCCTTGATCTCCTCCCCCGCTCGATCCGCGATCTCCGCAAACGAGCTCCGCAGATACCCATCATCATCAAGCTCCTCGATCAGCACCTCCCCCAGCACGCGGATCCGATCATCCACATCGCACAGCGACCACTGATCCCCGAGCTGCTCGCTCATCGAAGCCCCCCGCGCCGGCGCCTGCGCCATCGCCTCAAACTTCGAGTCCGGATCCCCCCCGCTCCGCAGCCCCGAATAATCCTCACCCCGCACCCGATCCTTCGAAGCCGAGAACATGTTTTCCGCCGCCTCCGGATTCGCGTCCGTGTACTCCTCCAATCGAGCAAAGTCGTCCGCACTCTCCGGCTCAATATCCAGCGCCCCCTCGCTCACCACACCATCCGACTGACCCTCCCCACGCTCGCCACCATCAACCCCCCCATCACCCCCCCCATCGACCTCCACAATCTCCATCGTCGGATTCGACTCAAGCTCCTGCTCAAGCCGCTCGTGAAGCTCCGCCAAAGGCATCTGCAGAATCTCCATCGACTGGATCATCCGAGGCGACAGCTTCATCTGCTGCCCAAGCTTCATCTGTTGTGAAGTATCAAAACGCATACAACAACCCGTCACCATTCATTGTGCATGCAAACCACATGCCACAATCAACAGTCCATTCTATTCCATCGACAAACCAGCCGTTTTTCAATCAATCCCGCCCCACGAACATGGCGCCCAAACCCACCCCCACAATCCAGCCGGCTCCTCTCTCCTCCCCCGCGCCTGCGGGGGAGGTGTCGCGCAGCGACGGAGGGGGTCTTCTCGTAATGGAACCAGACTCGCCAACCACGGCGCAGCAAGGCCTTTCATTCACCGCCTCACATCGACTGCCGACCCAGCAGCGCATCCCCCAGCACCGCCTTGTTCGCAAACTCCAGCGAGCTCCCCGTCGGAACCCCGCGCGCCAGCCGCGTCACCTTCACCCCGTACTTGCTCAGCGCATCAGCGAGATACAACGCCGTCCCGTCCCCCTCCAGCGTCGGATTCAACCCAAGCACCACCTCCTCGATCCGCACGCGCCCGTCCCCATCACCCGCCTCCTGCGAGCGCTGCAGCCGACCCTCCAAATGCCCCACCGTCAGGTCCTCCGCCTCCACCCCGTCCAAAGGCGACAACCTCCCCATCAGCACGTGATACAACCCCTTATACATCCCCGTCTGCTCAAGCGCAATCAAATCCTTGGGTTGCTCCACCACACACACCAACGACCGATCCCGCTTGGGATCGCTGCACACCCCGCACACATCGCCATCCGACAGATTGAAGCACACCTTGCAGTGCCGCACCGATTCCTTCACCGCACGGATCGCCTCCGCGATCGCCAGCGCCTCGCTCTTCTCCGATTTGAGCATATGAAAAGCCAGCCGCTCCGCCGAGCGGATCCCGATGCCCGGAAGCCCGCTCAGCCGCTCGATCAACTCGCGCACCGCCGACGGATACCCGTTGCCCGCACCGCCCAATCCTGTCGACTGCTTTCCCATCCCCCGATCATACGCGGCCCATCCCATCCAACCTTCAGCCAAATAACCCTCTACCCTACCCCGTGCCCAAAACTCATTTCCAAACCAGCACCCCGCTCCAACTCCTCCTCGTCACCGCCCTCGTCGCGCTCATCACCCTCCCCAACCTCTCAACCTTCGGCCTCTCCTCCTCCGAAGGACACCGAGTCATCCCCGCACTCGAAATGCTCGAGTCCAACCAATACCTCGTCCCCCACCTCTTCGACCAACCCTACCTCCGCAAGCCCCAGCTCGTCCCCTGGATCTTCGCCGCCGCGCTCAGCATCCACCCCGATCCGGACCTCACGCCCGAACTCCCAACAAGACTCGTCTCCGCATTCGCTTTCCTCCTCCTCTGCCTCTCATCCTTCTTCTTCGCCCGCAAATGGTTCGGACCCCGCGCCGCCCTCCCCGCCGGACTCGCCGCCGCGCTCACGCCTCTCTTTTGGGCGCCCGCCCGCAGCGCCGAGATCGAATCCCTCCACAACCTCCTCACCGCCCTGGGCGCCTGGATCACCCTCCACCTGCTTATCACCACCAACAAACGCCCCTTGATATGGTCCTTCGCCCTCACCCTCATCGCGCTGCTCATGCTCCTGACCAAAGGCCCCGCCGGATTCCCCATCTTCCTCGCCCTCATCCTCTCCGCCGCCCTGCTCACGCGCACCCCCAAACCAATCTTCAAACCAACCATCCTCGCCCCCATCGCCCTCGCCGCGCTCGTCTTCGCGCTCCACTGGAGCCGAACCCTCGCCGCCGCCCCAGACGCGATCACCCAATCACCCGATGCCTTCATGTTCGAGCCGGGACGCTTCACCAAACTCATCGCCTTCATCCCCGTCGCGCTCCTCACCGCGCTCCCCACCACCCTCGCGCTCCTCTTCCCTTGGGGACCCGACGCCAAATCAGAAGCTTCCCAACAAGATCAACTCCCAAAGCTCCACACCGCCAAACTCCTCGCCCTCTCCATCCCCCTCGCCCTCCTCATCATGATGATCGCAGGCGTCTCCAACGACCGCTATGCCCAGCCCATCCTCGCCGCCACCTCACCCCTGATCGGTTGGCTCCTCACCACCACCCTCCACCCAAAGCGCCACCTCATCCTCCGCGTCCTCACGCTCGGCTCCCCAAAGATCCTCGCAACAATCGCGCTCATCCTCATCCCCATCTACATCTACCAAGCCGAACCCCACTCTAAATCCACCTCAGGAAAGCAACCCGCCCTCACCCTCGCTTCCGATCTCGCCGCATCGCTCCCGCCCGGCGCGTACACCATCGTCGCCGACGCGATGATCGAAGCGCGCCCCGAAACCCTCCTCTACCTCACCACGAATGCCCAATCAACAGACCACACCCTCACCATCCGCTGGACCCCATTGCTCCCACACGAACAACTCGCTGACATCGCTGCATCCACCCCCACCCAGCTCCTCGCGCTCATCCGAACCGATCAAAACGGGAACGAGTCCGATAAAGTCTTGATCGACAAAACCATAGCGACAGGCACCGTCCACGAGTTCGACTTCGCCCTCGTATCCCTGAAACACCCATAAGTTCAGATCGCGACAAATCCCCCAATTCACTAGGGAAATCGCACCAAAACTCCTTGCATCCACCTACCCGATTCGATACGCTGGTCCACACAAACCAGCAGCTTCGGGACACTTTTGTGGAGAGAGGTTCGTCCCTGAGCTGTTGGTTTTTTTCATGCCCCGATCGCCCCAAAAAGCTCCCCCACTCGCCCATCAATCACCGCGCCACCATCCGGATCGGGATGATCGCCTCCCCCACCTTCTCATCAATCAAATCACGCATCACCACCTTCAGGTGATACCTCCCAACCCCAAGATTCTTCGGCAGCGTGATCTTATTAATCAAATAGTAATCCCGCACACGATTTCGGCTCACGCTCCGATCAACCTCCGCGCGACGATTCCACGTATTGAGATCATCCGCAACGTGGTACAACTCCAGCCGCTGACTCATCTCCACCTCATACCGAGGCTGCCCGTCATTCCCCGTCAGCTCGCGATGACCGAACCGATCCACCTCCACATACACAATCACTTCCTGCGCCACCCCCGCCACAAACTCATTGCTCGCAAACGGCTCATACTTCCCAAACCCATCCACACGCGTGCACAACAACGCCCGCGTCACGCGGATCCCAGAAGCACGATCCAGATCACGCTTCACGCGCTCCAGCGCCTCCGCCGCCGCATCAGGTGACGCGATCCCACCGGAACTCGAAACCGAATCAAACACCTCGCGCACCGCGCGCAGCGTGCTCAGCTCCGCATCACTCAAGACACCCTCGCTATGAAGCGAGTCGAGCGTCTCGATCGAGATCGAGTCCATCCCCGCTAGCGCCGTCGCCGCCGCGCCCGGATTATCACTCGTCCGCGCCAGCTCGGTCAGCAACCCCACAAGCTCGTCGACCAGCTCCGCCTTGCGCTGCTCCGCATTAACCGAAACCGCCTCAACGACCTCCGCATCGATCACCCCCGTATCACCAGCATCATCAATCGCCTGCGGATCGATCCCACGCTCCGCGGCCGCCGCCGAAAGCGAGAACGAACCATCACTCCCACCCACTTCAGCATCACTCTGAGTGTTGTCAACCGCCTCAGCCGCGAGCCGCTCATCCCGCTCCCGCAGATCGCGTGCGATCTCTTCAGCGCTCGGCTGCGAAACCTCCACCGACTCAGCCGGATCAACACCCGACTCCATCCCCGAAAAATACTCGTCCATCATCCGCGCCGACTCGACCACCATGTCGCGCGTTGATCCGAAGTCCTCCCCCGTATCGATCTCCGCCGTGATCGGATCATCATCCTCCGCGAGCGCGGTCAGCGACGCATCGACCGCCTCTGCATTGGGGTCGGTCTCCGCCTGGACCGGTTCCTTCTTTTTCTTCCACCACCGATCCCCCTTGCCGCACCCGCTCGATGCGAGCAACCCCACCGTACACCCAGCCGCGCATCCCGCGACCAGTACCATGCTGCCAATCCGACGTCCTGTCTTGCGTGCCATATCGAGCCTCCTGCTCATCTGCATGTAGAACACTATACCAAATCCCCCGAGCCCAGTTCCGCGATGCTCCCCCAAAAGCCCGCATCCGCTGCCTGATTTTTAGCGCGACGCCCGCACAAACGACAGCATCAGCCGCTCGAGCATGATCCCCATGTCCGCGCCGCTGGACTTGCTCGCCACGTCCGCCGCGACGCACTCGTCAAACAGCGCCCGCGCCCGCGCTGGACCCAGCCGCTTCGCCGTGCGCAGAATCGAGTCCTTGCTCGCCGCGGGCCACAGCTTGAGTTCCTTCCCGATCACGTTGCCGTTGACCCCCTGCGCCAGCGCCTCGCTCGCGCCCATCAGCTTCCGCGCCAGATCGCTGCACGCAAACACCACCGGGACCGCGTTGTTCTTCGGACTGTTCCCCAGAATCACCCGAAGCTCCGACAGCGCGCGATTGGGATCGCCGCACAGCAAGTACGACTGGATCGCCCAGACCTCCTCCTCGCGCGTCAGTCCAACAAGCTCGCTGATAAGCTGCTCCGTGATCGGATTCCCTGGACCCGCCGAGGTCGCGAGCTTGCTCAGCTCCGAATCGATCCGCCCCAGATCCGCCCCCAGCCGCTCGACCAACCCCGCCGCGGCGCGCTGGTCAATCGATGACCCGTACTGCGTCTGCGCCCGCTTGACCACCCATCGGCACGCCATCCCCTCATCGACCGCATCGCACTTGATGATGATCCCGCACGTCCCGATCGCGTCGTCGAGCTTCCCCTTGTTCCATTTCCCCGCGCGCAGCACCAGCGTCGCCTGATCGCTCGGACCCTCCGCGTACCGCTCAAGCATCGGACGCGTCTCGGCGTTGACAAACGAATCCGCCTCATCCACGATCACCATCTTGTGCGTCGCCATCAGCCCAAATGATCGGCACTCATCGAGCACCTCCGCGAGATCCGTCTGATCCCCCTCGAACTTGAACACCTCGATCTCGCCGTGCTCCTTCTCGAGCTTGTCCTTGAGCATGCCCGTGTACTGCGTCCGCAGGAACAGCTCCTTGCCCACGAGCACCACGATCCGATGCTCCGCGCTCGGCTGTCCGGCTGCCCCTTTCGATCCCGACCGAGATGTTTTGCTTGCTTTCGCCACGCCCCCATTGTACGCCGCCCGCGTGGACACTATCGTTGAACAATGCCCAAGCTCACCGTTATCCGTGGCCCAGACGAGGGCAAAGAGTACATGCTCCCCATCGGAGAGCCCCAGCTCATCGGACGCTCCTCCGAAGCGCTCCCCATCTCCGACAACACCGTCTCCCGCCGCCACGCCGAGCTCACGCCCGACGGATCCGTCTGGTACATCCGCGACCTCAAATCAAACAACGGCACCCTGGTCAACGGCGTCAACATCAAAGACCGGATCCGACTCGAGCCCGGAGACGAGATCTCCGTCGGGATCACCACACTGCTGTTCGGCATCAACCCCGAAGACCGCGTCTTCTCGCCCGTGCTCCTCACCGACGAAGAGCAAGAGATCGACGTCGAGCTCACGCTCCCGTCATCCGGCGATTCGTACATCGGAGACGCGATCGACCCCACCGCCGCCGCGGAAGACCACCTGCGCGTCATCTACGCGCTGACCTCGATCACCGCGCGCATCGCCAACAAGCGAGAGCTCCTCGATGCCGTGATGATGCTGATCTTCAACGAGTTCAAACCCGAACGCGGCGTGATCATGATCCCAGGCGCGACCCCCGAAGCGCCGATGGTCCCAGGGATCGTCCGCTACGCGTCGCCGCCGACTGATGAAGACACCGCGAAGATCCACGTCTCGACCACGATCCTCAAAGCCGCGATGGACGGCGACGGCGTCCTCTCCACCAACGCGATGCAAGACCCACGCTTCGCGTCCGGCGATTCCGTCCAGCAATACCAGATCCGCAGCGCGATCTGCTCACCCATCACATTCGGAGAGCAACCCTTCGGCGCGATCTATATCGATTCGTCCACGGTCCACCACGCGTTCGATCGTCAGCAGCTGGCGCTGCTCAACGCGATCGGTCAGCACACCGGACTCGCGCTCGCCAACGCCGACGAGCACCTCAAGCGCGTCAACTCCGAGAGGATGGCCGCGATCGGAGAGACCGTCGCGTCGCTCTCCCACTCGATCAAAAACATCCTCCAAGGACTCAAAGGCGGCGCCGATGTCGTCGAGATTGGTTTGCATAAAGGCGACCTCGACATCTCCCGAAATGGTTGGGGGATCCTGCGCCGGAATCTGGATCGCATCGCGTCGCTGACGATGAACATGCTGACGTTCAGCCGAAAGCTGCAGCTGCAGCTCGAGCTGAGTCACATCAACAAGATCGCGCACGACATCGCGCAGCTGATGGAAAAAGTCTGTCAAGAAAAAGGTATCGCGCTCATTGTCGATGCGGATCCCGAGATGCCTCCGATCAGTGTGGATCCGTCGCTGATCCATCAAGCGATCGTGAACCTGGTCGCTAACGCGATCGAAGCGGTGGAGCCGGAGACGGGCGCGGTGACGGTGCGCGTCGCGTTCAACGAGTCTCGTCCAGACAAGAAAAAGGCTGGCGCGGTGCTGCGTCCGGCGGTGGTGGTCTCAGTGATCGACAACGGACCTGGTATTCCGCAGGATCGGATGGCGTGGATTTTCGAGCCGTTTAATACCACCAAGGGACTCAAGGGGACAGGTCTGGGGCTCGCGGTGACCAAGCGGATCGCGTACGAGCACATGGGTCGGATCCGTGTGGAATCAACCCCTGGTCAGGGGAGTGTTTTCAAGATGATCTTGCCGGCGGATCTGGATGCGCAGCTTGATCCGAGCGCGACTTCGAATCGGCAGTCGAACAGCGGCGAGTCGGTGGGGTTGATCTAGCGGAATTGTTCCACGTGGAACATGACGCGGTTCGTGTGGGTTGTTTGTTTTTGCGCGCGCTGGGTGTCGTTAGGCGGCGGATTTGCCTGGGTCTTGGTCTGGGGATTGCTGGGCGTTGGGGTTGGCATCGAGCAGGCGTTTGATTGTTCGGAGCAGGCGGGCGCTGTTGAGTGGTTTGGTTTCGTATTCGTCGCATCCGCTTTCGAGACATTGCTGGCGGTCTCCTGAGAGAGCGTTTGCGGTGAGCGCGAGGATGGGGATGGTGCATCCGCTTTGGCGGAGTTTTTTGGTTGCTTCGTATCCATCGAGGATGGGCATCTGCATGTCCATGATGATGAGGTCGAAGGACTTGTTTGGGTTAGGATCGTTGATGATTCTGTTGACGGCTTGTTGTCCGTTCCAGACGAAATCGACCTGGAGGTTTGCTTTGGTGAGGAAGTGTTTGATGAGTTTCTGGTTGTCTGGGCCGTCTTCGGCGACGAGGACCTTTCCGGAGAGCTTGGTGACTTGTTTCTTTGGTGTGATCCCTGAGTTTGAGGGTTCGTCGCTTGGGAGTGAGGTGATGAATGTGGGTGTCGAGGCGTTGGAGTAGATGATGGGCATGGAGAAGGTGAAGGTTGATCCTCGCGCGACGATGCTTGTTGCGGTGAGTTGTCCGTTCATCATTTCGGCGAGTTGTCTTGAGATTGAGAGTCCGAGTCCGGTGCCGAGGTTTTCGTAGGAGAATATTTTTTCGGCTTTGTTGACGTCGACCTGTTCGAATGGTTTGAAGATTGTTTCGAGTCGGTCTGCTTCGATCCCTACTCCGGTGTCCTGGACGGAGATGTTGAGAGTGTTGTCGACTTGTTCGAGTTGGACGGTGATTGAGCCGTAGTAGGTGAACTTGATGGCGTTTGAGATGAGGTTGAGGATGATCTGACGGACGCGGTATGGATCGGCGATGAGTGATTCGGGGATCGGTGATTTGAACTCGACATTGAGACGGATCCCGCGTTCGATCGCTTGGTTCTCCATGGTGGAGATGGTCTCGGCGAGGACTTCACCGATGTGGCATCTGACGGGGTTGATGGCGAGTTTCCCGGATTCGATTTTGGAGAGGTCGAGGACGTCGTTGATGACGGTGAGGAGGTGAGAGCCGGCGCGTGTGATGCGGCTGACGGCGCTTCCCATTGACTCGGGGTCTTTATGCTGGGAGATCATGTCCTTGAGGAGTTCGGTGTATCCCAGGACGGCGGTCATGGGCGTGCGGATCTCGTGGCTCATGTTGGCGAGGAAGATGGACTTGGCGTGGTTCGCTTGCTGTGCGTGGTAGGCGAACTCGCGTTGTCTTTGCTCGCTCTCGATGAGTGATTTGTTCATCTGCTTGGCGAGGTTCATCGCGCGGCTTCGTCCGTTGGTGATGAAGAAGGTGGTGGCGATGACGAGGAGGGACGCGAGTGATCCGATGATGAGGGCGTTGCTCTCGTTGCGTGCGTTTTGGTTGATCACGCTCTGGGCGAGGTCTCCGTGGAGGTGCTGCTTGCACGCGGCGATCTCGGTTTTGAAGGGCTTTCCGCCGATATCTTGTTCGAACTTGAATGCGATTGCGTTTTCGGCTTGGTTGCACTCTTCGTGCTCGGCTTGTCGCTTTGTGTACAGGTCGAAGAGTGCGGTGGGCTGGTCTTGGAAGTCAGTCGTGCTGAAGCGGATTTGGTCATTGATCAGGTCTGAGTTGATGATTGAGTTTGAGAAGTTTTTGGTGTCGATGGAGATGGCGACCCAGCCTTGGATGGCTTCGATTCTTTGTTCTTCTGTGTGGAGCGGGAGTCCGGGCTTGTAGTTCGGGAACGCGAAGACGAGTCCGGTTTCGGAGTCGCTTGCTTCTTGTTGCTTGAGGGTGAAGGGCGAGGAGACCTGCATGGTTCCGGTCGATGCGGCTCGGTCGTAGACGTCGCGGTTCTGGGGTTTGACGGAGACGTCGAGTCCGATGATTTGTTTGTTTCGGGGCTGGGGGGCGGCGTGCTTGATGATGTAGTGTGTTTGGTTTATGTAGACATCGGGGACATCGATGTGTGTTGTCAGTGCGTGGCCGTACTTTGAGCGGGCGTCGAGATCTGAGATGAAGTCGGGGACGTTCTCGCGCGCGACTTTCTGGACGTAGACGAATGCGAGCACTCCGGGGTACTTGGACTGGAGCTGTGCTGATTCGATGAACTGGCTCCACTCGCGGTGCTCGATGTAGTTCGAGGCTTGGGCGAAGGCGTTCATGAAGAGGAGCGCTTGTTGGTAGCTCTGGAGTTTGCTCAGGATGGTTTGGTGCTGAGACTGGGCGCGCTGGTAGATGGCGTCTTCTTGGGCGCGGTGTGTCGCTTTGCTGAACGAGTTGTGCGCCAGCGCGGAGATCCCGATGCTGAGGACTGCGACGAAGAGCACGGCCCAGTACCTGCGTAGGAACTCGATGGATTTGGAAGGTCGATTTGGCACTTCATGTCAGAGATCGACCTGATTATGGGGGGTATCCATCGAATGCAGACGCAGAGTATCGAATTCCCGTGATTGTGCTGGGAATGGGTGAAATTCAGGATTGTTTGATCGTTACTTTTGCGCCGTTGGTGTGTTGGTCGCGATTGGGTTATACGGCCGCGGGCTGGAGGTTCATGGCTTTGGCCATGGCGGTGCCCATATCGGCGGGGCTCATGGCGACCTCGACTCCAGCTTCTTGGAGGGCGGCGATCTTGGAATCGGCGGTTCCGGTGGGCTTTCCTCCGGCTCCGGCGGAGATGATGGCGCCGGCGTGTCCCATGCGTTTACCTGGAGGGGCGGTGCGTCCGGCGATGAAGGCGGCGACTGGTTTTTTGACGTTGTTTGCGATGTATTCGGCGGCGGCTTCTTCGTCTTCGCCTCCGATTTCACCGATCATGAGGATGGCGTCGGTGTCGGGGTCTTCTTCGAACATGCGGATGCAGTCGATGTGGTTGAGTCCTCGGACGGGGTCACCACCGATTCCGACGCAGGTGGATTGGGCGAGACCGATCTGGGAGGTTTGCCAGACGGCTTCGTAGGTGAGCGTTCCGGAGCGGGAGACGATTCCTACTGATTTACCGATTTTGGATTCGGAGATGTGTGTGTTGATGTATCCGGGCATGATTCCGATTTTGCAGCCGTTGTTGGTGTATGGGGATTCGGCGGTGTTATCGCCGGTCTTTGGTCCTGGGGTGATGATGCCGGGGCAGTTTGGCCCGATAAGGGTGAAGAGTTCGGCGGCGTGCTGTGAGTCGGCTCCGCGGGCGGCGGCGTTGCGTTCGTCCATGATGGCGCGGACGCGGATCATGTCGTTGACGGGGACGCCTTCGGTGATGCAGCAGATGAGACGGATTCCGGCGTCCATCGCTTCGAGGATCGCGTCGGCGGAGAAGGCGGGTGGGACGAAGATCATGGTGGCGTCGGCGCCGGTGGTTTCTACGGCGTCGCGGACGGTGTTGAAGATTGGGAGGTTGTTGGCGTCTTTTTGTCCGCCTTTGCCTGGGGTGACTCCGCCGACCATTTTGGTGCCGTAGTGGAGGCATCCTGCGGTGTGGAGGGCGCCTGCGGAGCCGGTGATTCCTTGGGTGATGACTTTGGTGTTCGCGTCGATGAGGATGGCCATTGTGGTTGCTCCGCTGTTGGAAAGAGGGGTCTTGAGTGCATGATAGCGTGGGGTTTGGTTTGTGTTGCGTGATTGGGTGGATATTGGTGGTCTATGATGCTCTCCTAACACATTGGGAGATCGAAACATGCGGGCGATTGTGACTGGTCAGGTTGGTATGGAGAAGAAGTCGTACCTCGATGGTGTGGCTCGGTTTGCGGGTCAGCAGGGGGAATCGATCCCGATTTACAATGTGGGGAACATGATGTACAGCGAGGCGCCTGATATCCGGGAGGGTCGGATTCTGGATCTGCCGATCTCGAGATTGCACTCGCTCCGACGCGCGGCGTTCAAGGACATCATCGCTGATTCACGCGATGAAGAAACGATCGCGGTCAATACGCACGCGACGTTCCGCTGGCGGCATGGGCTGTTTAGCGCGTTTGACTTTGATCAGATCGTGAAGCTGGCGCCGGACCTGTTTATCTGTTTGGTGGACAACATCGAGGTGGTGCACAAGAACCTGCATGAGGCGCATGATATTGATGCGACGCTCAAGGACTGCATGGTGTGGCGCGAGGAGGAGATCCTGGCGACGGAGCTGATGAGTCAGGCGGTTCCTGGGAGCAAGTTCTACATTGTTTCGCGTGGTCGTCATGCTTCGACGGAGCGGACGATGTTCCGGTTGTTGTGCCGACCTGAGATGAAGAAGGTGTATCCGAGCTTCCCGATGAGTCATGTGGTGGACATGCCTGAGGTGATGGCGGAGATTGATGCGTTCCGCGCGGAGCTCGCGGAGCACTTTATTACGTTTGATCCGGGTGATGTGGACGAGAAGCTGCTGCTGGATCGTGCGATCGAGGCGGTGAAGGACGGGAAGGACTTCTTTGATCACATGCCTCATCAGCTTGGTGGGATTCAGAAGGACATGGAACCGATCCGGATGCGGACTCGGGAGGTCATGGATATCGCGGGGGATATCGATGGTCAGATCTACATGCGGGATTTCAAGCTGATCGATCAGGCGGACATGATTGTGAGCTTTGTGCCTGAGCTGATTAGTGATGGCGGGAAGGTGATCCCGGGGCTTTCGAGTGGGGTTGAGCGTGAGCTTCAGCATGCTTGGGAGCATGCGAAAGAGGTGTATGTGGTTTGGAAGCCGAGCAAGCCGCCGAGCCCGTTTATTACGGAGACGGCGACGAAGGTGTTTACTTCGACTGAAGAGGCACTGAAGTACTTTGAAGAGCAGGGGATGTTCTCGACGCGGAACTTGTTTGGGCAGTGATACCGGTTGTTTGGGACTCTCTGAAAGCTGATTTTCCAAATTCCCAATGAGTGGTTGCGGGGATGGTCTCGCGATGGGATACTTGTCTCATGAACGAAGAACACGTACAGGATGGGCAGGGAGATGATGTTCGGCACGCGCCGGTGAATGAGCGCGGGCGGGCGTATGACCCTGATGTGACGGATGATGAGAAGTCGTATGCGCTCTGGATGCATCTGGCGCTGCTCGCGCATGTGGTGCTGTCGCTGATTGCGATCATCATCCCGATCATTATGTGGCAGGTAAAGAAGGAGGAGTCGCCGTTCCTTGACGATCATGGTCGCGAGGCGGTGAACTTCCAGATTTCGCTGTTGATCTGGTCGTTGGTGTTTGGTTTGGCGTCGATCCCGATCGGGTTCTTGACGTGCGGGGTTGGGTTTGTGCTTGCATTTGTACCTTATGTGGTGGGGATCGTTGGGATGATCCAGGCATCGCAGGCCGCGCAGCGGGGCGAGTTCTATCGCTATCCGATGACGATGCGGTTTGTTTGATGGAGAAGGGATTGGCCACTGGCCATTAGGGTAAGGTAGAAGACCCCCTCCGTCGCTGCGCGACACCTCCCCCACAAGCGTGGGGGAGGAGAGAAGAGTGCTCCGTATTGCGGGGCGTTTTTTTTGTGGTGAATTGTCTCGGTTGGTTTAGTTGGTTCCTGCGAGTTTGCGGACGGTGGTGTCGAAGTTTTTGACGAGGGCGCTGATGACGGCGTAGACGATTCCGATGTAGATTCCGGCGCTGATGAGGGCCCCCACTGCGAGGGCGATGCGTGCGGTGGAGAGGCCGTCGGTGCCGTTGTCTACGGTTTGGGCGAGTCGTTGTGCAGGAACGACGAGTGCGTCGAGGAGTGATGCGGGGGAGAGTGATGCGAGTGCTGGTCCGACGACGGGCATGTCTGCGGCTGAGGCCCAGCCGCAGAGTCCCAAGATTCCTGAGACGATCGCGACGATGGCGACGGTTCCGATGACGGCGCTGAGGGTGCCTTTGGATTTGAGTGACCATTGGAGACCGATCATGACGCAGAAGGCCATGAACGGGATGAGGACGAGGGGGGCGAGGAGTCCGGCTTCTGGGAGGACGAGGGGGGCGAGGAGTCCGGCTTCTGGGAGGACGACTGGGGCGGTGATGGAGTTTCCGGAGACGGTGGTGGCTGGGATGTTGGCGAGGGTGTCTTGTCCGAGTCCTCCGATGAGTGCGTAGAGACCTGCGAGTCCGATGGTGAAGGTGGGAACGGCGATGAGGGGGAGGAGGTAGGCGACGAGTCCTCGGAGCTTCCCGGTGAGGTACATGCGTGGGGTGATGGGTGTGGTGAGGATGAGGTCGAGGGTGCCGTCTTCTCGTTCTCCGGCGACGGCGGTGGCGGCCATGTTGATGGCGATGAGGGCGATGACGAAGACCTCGGTGAAGACGACGGAGCGGATGATGAACTGGTAGTCGGGGGTGTCGATCTTTTGGGTGTGGTAGAGGATGGTGAGGACGAGTCCGAGGACGAGGCCTCCGATGACGAAGGACCATCGCGCGATGATGCGCCAGAAGGTGGCGTTGCGTGCGGCGGCTTCGCGCCATGCGATGGGGTTGGACCAGACTGTGCGCGGAGGTCGGTGTTCGACGGTGGCGCCTTTGCCGAGGAGTCTTCGGTGGAGGGGGACGGCGGTGGATTTGGTGATGTTCTTGAGTCCTCCGGTGCGGACGGTGAGGGTGGAGGCGAGGACGAGGAATCCGGAGAGCAGGAGCGAGGCGTAGATCCATGCGCGCGCTGGGGACTCGAGCATAAGTGCTTTGAGTCCGGTGTAGGTCCCTGGGATCGCGGCGGGGTAGGACGCGGGGGAGAGGAGAGCGCGGAGCGCGAGGAAGGGGTTGAAGGCGGAGATGATGGTGACGCCGTCACCTCCTCCGGCGCCCATGCCTCTGGAGCGGAACCACGCGTCGAGGGCGAGGGTGATCGCGAGGTAGGTGATGACGGAGACGTAGAACGCGAACACGGCACGTTGTCCGACGAGCCTTGACACTGAGAGCGCGATCGCGATGGATCCGACGAGGATCGCGGCGCCGGCGCTGACGATGTAGACGGCGATGATGGATCGTCCTGGGACTCCACCAAAGAACTGGGTGAGCGCGAAGAGGGGGAGGGATGCGAAGAGCAGCGCGAGGACGAAGAAGAGTCGTCCGAGGAGGTTTCCGAGGACGATCTCGAGTTTGGACATTGGGGTGGTGAGGAGGATGTCCCATGTTTTGGGGCTGGCTTCGTGGGAGATGGCGCCGGCCATGAAAACAGGGGCGATGATGCAGATGAGGGCGACCTGGAGGTAGGCGATCCCGGCGAAGGCGGAGGCGCCTGCGGAGGCGAGTTCGCGGTAGGAGACGTCTCCGGTGGGTGTGGAGCCGAGCATGGCCCAGAGGAGGACGAGGATGAGGATTCCGAGGTATCCGGAGCGTGCGTAGTTGTGCTTGGAACGGCGTGATGCGTTCTGGACGAGACGTACGGCGATTGGGTTTGCGGGCCCTAACCTGAGGAGCCAACGGATGAAAATAGGCATGTATGGAGTGTATCGGTTGTTATTATCGGTGCTGGGTGAATTTGCGCTGTGTTTGGCGTGAATTTGGGGGTTGGTGAAAAAAACAGGGTAATTGTAACCTATTTATCTTGCAATTGTTTAGGGGTTTCTGTTACGGTCTTTTGTGTTGGGCCGGGGTGCCGGTTCAACTGAGAGAAAAGAGAGAAACCAGAGTCAATATTGTTGATCCGGCGTGTTGTTGGGTTATTGCACTTGTGTGTTTCTCTCTTGTGTGTACACATTTTGAGAAAGGGAAATCACATGAAGAAGGCAATCACTATCCTTGCTGCACTGGGCGCTGCTTCGGCTGCAAACGCTGGTCTTACCCTCGACGATCTTTCGATCGGCACCCTCAACGGTGGCGACAGCGTCATGGGCGACACCGCTCTTTCGAGCGACGACATGAACGCAGACGTCATCGGTTCGGGCGGCTCCTGGAGCGGTGGCGACGACGTTTACACCCTGAGCTGGGGCGGCGGCGACCTGACCCTCGACCTGCTCTTCACCGACGACCTCGGTGACCTCGACCTCTTCCTCTTTGACAACAACAACCCAACGGGCGAACTCGCTCAGGGTATCTCGGTTGATGACAACGAGCAGGTCGTTGTTGCTGCACTCGCAGCTGGCACCTACTACGTCAGCGTTGACGGCTGGTTGGGCGCTTCCAACAGCTACACCCTCAACGTTTCGCAGGACATCCCAGCTCCAGCTGGTATGGCACTGCTCGGCCTCGGCGGACTCGCTGCTGGTCGTCGTCGTCGCTAATCAGCCTCTCTGAGGTTTGATTCTCACGACAATCTGCTTTGCAGAGATCGCCGCACACCTTCGGGTGTGCGGCGTTGTTTTTGTAGGTACTTTGTGGGCATCCGCGGTGGTGCTGTACATCACAATGCTCCGGGTGGTTTTTCAACCTATCTTTTCCTAGGAGATTGATCAGGTTGAAAGTAAGATCCCAAAGACTAGATCAGTATTCTGAAAGTGTGGCAAAGTTCTGCGCTGGGCTTGCAACAATCATTTCACGATTGCAGCGAGATGAGCCCGCGGTACAGCTTCTTTCATCTGCTCCCAACAACGCTGAGACATCCAACGAGATTGAACGGACAGTTCATTCGTTGCTGGTAATCGACAACGCTGAACAAAGTGATGCTCAGAGTAAAGCACGGTCATTTATGCCCCCACCACAGAGTGATGTGGTTGACGGCATGATGGAAACCGTCGCTCAGCTTGTTCGTGGATCTAGCTGGGAGTCCGAGTTTTGGATGTATGTGCTGCGATGCTGTCCTTGTGTCATCCCGTCGAGACTCGTCGAAGATTTGATTGCACGAGATATTGAAGTTGTGATGCTTGGGCATCTGTCTTTGCGGGACAGAGATTTGTGGAAGCTATTTGAGGTTGACGAGGCCGCACTTACGCTGGCAATCCGTCGGTACATGTACACAGATTATGATTGCGATGATTTTGAAGAGGTTGTTTCAAACTGCGTGAATCGGAGTTGGGTGATACAAACTCTTGCGTCCTACAAAGCGAGTGATCGTAAAAAACTACATGTGCTGGCCAGCATTGTACACGAGTCCACGGAAAGTGAACTTCTGCTCAATCGAGCTGATCCGGATTTACGTCATGAGGTCGTGAGACTGAGATCGTCTTGAGTATGGTAACCCAGAAACAAAAACCGCCCGCGGGTGTGCGGGCGGCTGGGAGGGGGTTGGTTGTCAGGATCGATCAGGTGGACTGGGTTCCTGCGGACTCGGGGGGGTTGGACTCGGATGCGGCTTGGGCATCGATGTCTTCCTGGCGCGAGTCTGGTTCTGATGCGTTCTCGGGCTCGACCCACGAGGTGTTGAACTTAAGGTTCTCGTCGGTGCCGATGCGGGTGGCGTCGAGGATGTTCTTCTCGTGGAGGTCTCCGGAGAGGAGGAGCTCGGAGAGAGGGTCCTCGATGTAGGTCCCGATCGCTCTGCGGAGCGGGCGGGCGCCGAAGTCTGGGTTGTATCCCTTCTCAATGAGGAAGTCCTTGGCGGACTGGTCGAGGTTGAGGGTGAAGCCTTGCATTTGGAGGCGCTCGGCGACCTTGGAGACTTCGAACTCGACGATGTGGATGAGGTCTTCCTTGGTGAGTGGTTTGAAGACCACGACATCATCGAGGCGGTTGATGAACTCGGGGCGGAAGAACCGCTCGATTTCTTTCATCAGCACGGACTTCATGGACTCGAACTTGTTGTCGGGTGCGTGCTTGCCGAACCCGAATCCGCCGCCGCCTTTGATGAGGTCGGCGCCGATGTTGGAGGTCATGATGATGATGGTGTTGCGGAAGTCCACGTGGCGTCCGAAGGAGTCCGTGAGTCGGCCTTCTTCCATGATCTGGAGGAGCATGTTGAAGACGTCTGGGTGCGCCTTCTCGACTTCGTCGAGGAGGACGACGGAGTACGGGCGACGGCGGATGGCTTCGGTGAGCTGGCCGCCTTCTTCGTACCCGACGTAGCCTGGAGGGGCTCCGACGAGGCGCGAGACGGTGTGCTTCTCCATGTACTCGGACATGTCGAGGTGGATGAGTGAGTCGGGGTTTCCGAACATGAACTCGGCGAGCGATTTGGAGAGCAGGGTTTTACCGACACCTGATGGGCCGACGAAGATGAAGGAGCCCATTGGGCGCTTCGGATCTTTGAGGCCTGCACGGGCGCGGCGGATTGCTTTGGAGATCGCTTTGATCGCGTCGTCCTGGGAGATGACGGATTTGTGGAGCTCTTCTTCGAGGCGGAGGAGGCGCTTGGCTTCTTCTTTCTCGAGTTTCTGGAGCGGGACGCCGGTCATCTTGGAGACGACTTCTGCGATGATCGCTTCGTCGACGAGTCCGGCGGACTCTTGCTGCTTGGCGCGCCATTCCGCTTGGATGTCGTCCTTTTTCTTGCGGAGCTGCTCGGCTTGGTCGCGGAGCTCGGCGGCTTTCTCGTAGTCGGCGTTCTTGACGGCATCGTCCTTGGCGACCGAGAGCTTCTCGATTTCGGCTTCGATATCGGCAAGGTTCGGCGGCTTGTTCATGGACTTGATGCGGACGCGGGCGCCGGCTTCGTCGAGGACGTCGATGGACTTGTCTGGTTGGACGCGTCCTGAGATGTAGCGTCCCGAGAGTTCGACAGCGGCACGGATCGCGGCGTCGGTGATCTTGACGCGGTGGTGCTCTTCGTACTTATCGCGCACGCCTTTGAGGATTTCGACGGCTTGCTCGTCGCTTGGTGGGTCCACTGGGATGGACTGGAAGCGGCGGTCGAGCGCGGCGTCTTTCTCGATGTACTTGCGGTACTCGTCGAAGGTGGTCGCGCCGACGCACTGGATCTCTCCACGCGCCATTGCTGGCTTGAGGACGTTGGACGCGTCGATGGCGCCTTCGGCACCGCCGGCTCCGACGAGGGTGTGGAGCTCGTCGATGAAGAGGATGATGTTGCCTGCACGGCGGACCTCGTTCATGACGGCTTTGATGCGTTCTTCGAACTGACCTCGGTATTTGGTTCCCGCGACCATCATCGCGAGGTCGAGGACGACGACGCGTTTGTCGTGGAGGATGTCTGGGACTTCCTGGGAGACGATGCGTTGTGCGAGTCCTTCGACGATCGCGGTTTTCCCGACGCCTGCTTCACCCAGGAGGACTGGGTTGTTTTTGGTGCGGCGGCAGAGGATCTGGGTGAGTCGTTCGATTTCGTGGGCGCGGCCGATGACTGGATCGAGCTGTCCGGTCTGGGCGAGTTCGGTCAGGTCGCGTCCGAAGGAGTCGAGCGCTGGGGTTTTGGATTTGCCTTTGCCCTTTGCGGAAGGTCCGGATGGGGCATCGGGATCGGAGGAGCTGCTGATCGGCTCGGAGCTTGATTCAGCGCCGGCGCCGAGGAGGTTGAGGACCTCTTCGCGGACTTCTTCGAGTTTGAGCGACAGGTTCATGAGGACCTGTGCGGCGACGCCGTCGTGCTCGCGGAGGAGTCCGAGGAGGAGGTGCTCGGTCCCGACGTAGTTGTGGTTGAGGTTTCGGGCTTCTTCGATCGCGTACTCGATGACCTTTTTGGCACGAGGTGTTTGCGGGAGTTTGCCCATGGTGACCATTTCTGGTCCGGCGCGGACGAGTCGCTCGACTTCGAGGCGGACCTTTCGGAGGTCTACTTCGAGGTTTTTGAGTACGTTTGCTCCGACGCCGCTGCCTTCTTTGACGAGTCCGAGGAGGACGTGTTCGGTCCCGATGTACTCGTGGTTGAAGCGTTGTGCTTCTTGGTTGGCAAGTGCCATGACTTTGCGGGCACGATCTGTGAATCGTTCAAACATGCCTGATTCTCCCGCCCCCGGTGCTTTTCCGGGTGCTTGTTGGCGATGGTGTTCGCCTGGTTTCTGCGGTCCCTGTCATCTATATGAACTCGGGATCTGATGGACTATTCACTCGGCGCGCTGTTGCGGATGCATTGAAACGCTTGCGCGGCGTGAGAAGAGCTCTCAGTTGTATGTATCGGTTGCATGGGGCGTGCCAGTTGGGCGGGACCTGAAAATCGAGTGCAGATCGTGGTTTTGGGCGTAAGCACGTTGTTTTGCATTGGTTTATGGGTGGATTTGACTGATTTTGTGGTGGGTGAACTGGTGGGATGGGGTGTCGAAACTGTGGAATGGTGCCAAGTTGGCATAATTTGCGGGATGAGTTTGATGGGGGGATCGGGTCGCTGGAACTGGTGGTGAAATGGGCGCGATTGATCGGCGAGATGGAACAGATTTGCGGTGTTGTGTGTTGGGATTGGTTGGGCGCACCTATAGTGCCGATGAACGATTGAAACTGACTCTCATGCTCGATTTCGGGCGTTTTTGAAGAAGGACTCTGGCGTGGCAAACAAGCACTTTGACGTTGTGGTGATCGGTGGCGGGCCTGGTGGATATGTTGGGGCGATTCGGGCGGCGCAGCTCGGATACAAGACGGCGATCATCGAACGCGCCCGGCTTGGTGGGGTGTGTCTGAACTGGGGGTGTATCCCATCGAAGGCACTGATCGCGAACGCGGAGCTCATGGAGAAGCTCGCGGAGCAGGAAGAATGGGGCATCAGCACGGGCGAGGTCAAGTTTGACTGGGACAAGGTCATCGGGCGCTCGCGTGATGTGGCGAGCAAGCTCAACAAGGGTGTTGAGTTCCTGATGAAGAAGAACAAGATCGAGTTCTTCAACAAGCACGCGAAGATTGTCAAGGCCGGGCCGAAGGTCGAGATCGAGATCCGAGACTGCAAGCTCAACGAGGAGTTCACGCCTTCTCCTGTCGAGGTTGGGAAGGCGGCGGAGACGATCACGGCGGACAAGGTGATTGTCGCAACGGGTGCGGTTGCTCGGGATCTGCCGTTTGCGAAGTTTGATGGGGACAAGATCTGGGGTGCACGCGAGGCGATGCACAACAAAGAGAAACCTGACCATTTGATCGTGGTGGGCGCGGGCGCGATCGGGATGGAGTTCGGGTATGTGTACAAGAACTTCGGATCGAAGGTGACGATCATCGAGATGCTTGATCGCTTGGTTCCTGTTGAGGACGAGCAGGTCGGCAAGGAGATGACGAAGGTCTACAAGAAGCATGGCTTTGACGTGAAGGTCAAGACGGGCGTGATGGACATCGATACCAAGGGCAAGGGTGTCAAGGTCACCTGTGCTCCGATTGGTAAGGACGGCAAACCTGACGCTTCGAAGAAGGAAGTGATCGAGGGCGACAAGGTCTTGCTCGCGATTGGGGTGGTTGGTCGCTTTGATGGGTTGTTTGATGAGTCGCTCGGACTGGAGACGGTCAATGGTCACATCAAGACGGACTATGTGCCTTTGAGCAGTGACTCTCCGAGTGATCCCAAGGCGCTGGATTACAAGACGAACCTGCCTGGGATTTACGCGATTGGTGATGTGATTGGGCCGCCTTGGCTGGCGCATGTTGCTGGTGAAGAGGCGGTGCTGTGTGTCGAGCGGTTTGCGTTCAAGGAAGGCAAGACGAAGCACGATCCGATCCCGATGGATTACACGGTGATTCCTGGATGTACGTACTGTCATCCGCAGGTGGGATCGGTTGGGTACACAGAGCAGGCGCTCAAGGGTCAGGGTCTGAAGAAGGGCGAGGACTACGAGGTCGGCGTCTTCCAGAACCAGGCGCTCGGCAAAGCGATCGCGACGCGTCACACCGATGGGTTTGTCAAGATCATCCGCGGGCTCCCTCGTGGCGAGATCCTGGGCGCGCACATCTTGGGTGATCAGGCGACGGAGCTCATCGCGGAGCTCACGCTCGGACGTCGTCTTGAAGCGACGACCGAAGAGATCATCGCGACGGTCCACGCGCATCCGACGATGCACGAGGCGGTGCACGAGGCGGCGCTGGCGTCTGAGGGGCGTGTAATTAACTCGTAAGCGTTCAGACTGGTTGAAGATCCATGAACCCGCTCAAACGAGTGGGTTTTTTCTTGTGGCTGGGAAAATCGCCTATTAGAATGGTGGTCTGAAAACTCTGATCACATGAACGGAAGGGGCTCGTGGTGAAACTGATGAATACGAATGGGATGCTGCTCGCGCTGGGCGCAGCGGCGGGATTGATGGGCGGTGCGGCTGGTGCGGCTGGTGCGGCGGAGATCGTTCCTGAGTCGCGGGACTCGATGCTGATGGTTACGTTTGCGAATCTCGGATACACGGCGGGGTACGAGGGGGACGGCGCGGACCCAATCTTGCTCAGCAGCGATGCGCTGGATTCGGAAGACGATTTCTTTGTGTTCGATGACATGTTCTATGGGCCTGATGGGTTTGATCGAATCAACACGGGGAGCTTCTCGGCGGAGCAGGATGTGACGTTTGAATCTGGGTTGATGGGGTTCGACTTCTCGGCGTTTGCGACGGTGTCGGGGGATGCGAATCCGCTGATCACGATTGACAACGACATGTTCGTGTACTTCGCGGTCAGCGAGGACACGAGCGCGACGCTGACGGTTGAATACGACGGTGATACCAATGTGGGTGACGATGCGGTGGGGTGTCGATTGCGTGAGGTTGGGCCTGGGAGTGATCCGGTTGTGCTCGATACGCTGTTTAATCTCGGCGCGTTCCCTGATGGGCCTGGCATGATTGAGATGGAAGTGGAGCTAATCGCGGGCAAGCGGTACCGCTTCTATGTGGACAGTCACGCGCGGAGTCTGGTCACGGTCGGCGCGAACGAGAGCTCGATCAATGTGACGCTGGCGCTGCCTTGTCCGGCGGACTTTACTGGGGAGGGTGATCTGAACTTCCTTGATGTCAGCGCGTTCCTCAAGGCGTACGGCAATATGGATCCGAGCGCGGATTTCGAGGAGGATGGGAACTTCAACTTCCTCGACGTCAGCGCGTTCCTCGCGGCGTATGGCGACGGGTGTCCCTGAGTGAATCGAATCAAATGAGACTTGTGAAAGCCCGCTCGGATGCGGGTTTTTGCTTTGTTGGGTGGGGTTCTTGTGGTAGGATGCGGGCCGTGTGAGGGGGATGGGGTGGAGATGGAGATTGATTGATGAAACGTAGTGCGAATGGACGCGTGAGCGGCTTGATTATGGGACTGATCGCGGGCTCGGCTGGGCTGGCGCCGGCGGGTGAGGTGTTGTTGATCCCGGATTCCTTTACGGGGAGTGTGTGGATCTTTGATGCCTTTGATGGGTCGGTCGTGGACAACGCGTTTATTACGGATCCCGGCAGCGACAACGGCGTGGATGTGTTTGATCGTCCGATCGAGGCGCTGATCGCGGCGGACGGGACGATCCTGGTGACGGATCAGTTTGCCAACGTGGTTTCTCAGTTCAATCCCGATGGGTCGTTCGTGGGGATCTTGTCGCTTGGGGGCGCCGAGGACACGAGCATCATGAACAACATCCGCGGCGGGCACGTGCTTACGAGCGGTCCGAACGCGGGCGATGTGCTGGTGGCGAACAACGGAGCGAATAACGATCTGGTGGTGTCGCAGAAGAACGTGAAGCGGCTGGATCCGGTGAATGGTTCGGAGCTGTCGGACTTTGCGTTTAATCGGTATGGCGGGATCCGCGGGCCGTTTGATGCGATGGAGTACAACGGGGAGGTGCTGGTCGCGGACGAGGGGCAGGACAAGATTGTTCGCTACACGCTTGAGGGGAAGTTCAACGAGCGGTTCACCAGTGCGCTGGAGCATCCGCAGCTCGATTTCCCGCAGCAGATGGCGATCGCGGGCAACGGGAACCTGCTGGTGTGCGCCTTCTCGAGCGGGGTGATCCTTGAGTTTGATTCGAGCGCGAATCTGGTCGGTCAGTACGATCCGGGGACGCTTGATCTGTATCGCGGGATCGTTGAGCTCGGGAACGGGAATCTGCTGGTGACCACGACGACGGGGGTGTACGAGGTGACGCGCGGCGGGGTTGTTGTCGAGACCGAGGCGTCGGGGTCGGGGTTCCGGTACATCACGTCTTGGACAGCGCCTGAGGGGGTTGCGGCGCGGCGGGCGGGGATGGATGTCGGCGCGGGGGGTGAGGTTGTGATTGATTCAAGATCGCGGGAAGACGCGATCGCGGATGAGCTTGGTATGCAGCGGGAGGTTTCGAAATGAACATTGATCGAGTCGTACAGATCGGGACGCTGAGTGCTGGGTTGATCGCGGGGAGCGCGTTTGCTGGAGGGGCGACACACGCGTACATCATCGAGGGTTCGGGGTTCTTCGGCGCGCCGGGGATCGAGCTGGCGCAGGTGGGGCGCGTGAATCTCTCTGATCCGAGCGATGTGGTGCGGACGCCGATGGCGGGCGAGTTGCTCCGTTTCGGCGGCGCGGACATGACTCCATCGGGTGAGGTGATCGGGTTTGAGAACACGACCAACGCGCTGCGGGTGGTCGATGTGATGAGCGGGGGCAATACGCTGATCGATTCGATCGGGTTCATGGACTCAGGGGTCGCGGGGATGGCGCTGAGCAACGACGGGGCGACGGCGATCGTGACGACCACGGTCGGCGCGTTCCAGCGGTTCGTGGTCGCTGATGCGGCGACGGGCGCGATCCAGAGTGTGCACAATATTCTCAACTTCGAATCGATCGGTTCACTCGCGATTGTTCCTGAGGGGCATCCGTCGCTGACGCCTGGGGATCTGTATGGACTGGCGCTGACGAGTGGCGGGAGCGTGCGGCTCGTTCGGATCGATCTTGATGCGGGAACGATCACCACGGTGCAATCGCTGTTTGGTGTTGGGTTCAGCGCTCAGTTTGAGACGGGGCTGGATTTCTCAAGCGACGGGACGCTGTACGCGATGATCCAGGGGTTTGATGAGGTTATGCCTGATCAGTTTGTGGAGATCTCGAGTCATTTGTATACAGTCAACACCGCGACGGGAGCGCTGCAGAATCTTGGCGTGATCGAGGCGGATGGGACGTGGGACGCGGTCACGCTGGTGATTGATGAAGCGCCGGATACCTCGTGTCCGGCGGACCTGACTGGGGAGGGTGATCTGAACTTCCTCGATGTCAGCGCGTTCCTCGCGGCGTACGGCAACATGGATCCGATTGCGGACTTTGAAGCGGATGGGAGCTTCAACTTCCTTGATGTGAGCGCGTATCTCAACGCGTTTGGCGCTGGGTGTCCATGACTTAGTGCGCACTCTGCCTGTTTGATTCAAATATTTGTATCTGTTTACAAACATCCGCATTTGATGCGGATTGTTTTTTGGGTGTTTCTCTCTACGGGTTTGTGTGGTTGGTAGAATCGTGGAGTACCCATTCGGGTTTATCGAGGGAAACGGGCTTCGTGCGAGTCAAAGCATAATCACAACTTGGATTGCCCCACGATGCTGGGGTTGATGCGCGAACGCATCAGGATTTGTTGAGACTCAGGGGTTCCGTGGTCAACTGTTTGTGGTAACGAGCAGGTGATCAGAATTATTTGGAGATCAGAATGCACAGGAAAATGGTTCACATCCGCAAGCGCTTGGCGTGTGTCGGGACGGCGCTGCTTTCGGTTGCGGCGATGGTGACGCAGGCGGATCCGCATCAGGCGGATGGTCGCGAGGGATTCCGTCCGATGGTTGTTGATCGCAATGCGGGTTTGCCGGACTCGGGCAACTCGGTCCCGGAGTCGTTTCTTGCTCGTCGAGTGTTTGATAGTGCGGCGCCTTTGCCGATGCATCCTCCGATTGATGAGATTCCATGGATGCCGATGCCTGAGGTTCAGCAGGCGCCTGGTATTGAGCCGGTGAACAAGGATAATCGTGCGGTTTTCCATGATTCAGTGACCGGAGAGACTCGGTATCTGGATCAGGAGATTCCGTCTGGACTCATCGGCGGACAGAGCATCGAGGGCGACTACATCGGTGTGATCCCTTACGAGGATGATCTGATGGAACCCGCTTCGTTTGGTGGGATGACTATCGCGACTGGACTGACCACGGCGCCGCGCTCATACAACGTGAAGCTTGTGATGCGGTTTACTGATACGGGCGGGGTACAGCGCTGGTTTGTGTGCTCGGGATCGATGCAGGATCCGGGTGTGGTGCTAACGGCGGGTCACTGTGTGTATGCGCGCACGCCGAACGGGTTGACGATCAACAGCTTCGCGGACATTGTGTATGTGTATCCGGCGTGGGATGGTGTTGGGCCTCAGGGCAGTGCGCCTGATAATGATGAGGTGATCCAGAACTTCGGGTATGCGTCTGGTACTTCGTTTATCGCGGGATCGGGCTGGATCAACAGCGGCGACTGGGATCGCGACGCGGGGTTGATCCGTTTGACTCGCGGGACATCTCGCAACATCGGGATGCTGACCGGTTGGTACGCTTGGGCGTGGGGGCAGAGCTGTGCGACGATTCAGTCGCGGAGCTATTACAACTTCTCGTATCCGACTGAGAACTGTCCAACGTTTGGTCTTCACACTGGACGGACGATGTATTTCTGGAGCGGTTTGATTGATAGCTGTCCAGACAATCAGATGCAGCTGGACACGGGCGGGAACTGTCTTGACACTGTTTGGGGCGGGATGTCGGGATCGGCGATGTACTACATCGACGGCGATAACCGGTATGCGCACGCGGTGTGCTCGACCTCGAATCGGAATGATTGGGGTCGGTACTGCAAGCTCTGGGAGCAGTTTGTTCTGGACATGCAGGACTTTGAGAACGACACGCGTACCAGTTCTGAGGACTGGGAGCCTTTGATGATGCGTGCGCGTGGATCGACCACGGTCCAGGCGGGCACGACCATGGATGATTCGTTTGATGTCAAGATGGTCAACGCGACCAACGCGAATCCTCCTTCTCAGGATTATCAGCTCAGGGTGTATCTTTCGACGAACAACAACATCTCAACCTCCGACACGCTGCTTGCGACTTGGAACTGGAACAACCGGGACTTTGGCGCGATGAACAACGTGAACTTCGTGGTCCCTGCTCCGAGCATCCCGATCGATACCGCGCCGGGGACGTACTGGATTGGTGTGATTGCCGACGCTGGGCTTCCGGGCACGACGCTGAATGATGACACGGATACCTGGGATGCGCAGCAGATCGAAGTGACCATTGGTCTTCCTGATCAGGCAACGATCACGAGTCCGAGCGATGGCGCGACGGGTGTGGACATCAATGCAGACCTTGACTGGGCTCCTGCAGCGCGTGCTTCGTTGTACGACGTGTACTTTGGTACCGATCCGACTCCGGACGCGGGCGAGTACACAGGGATGAACACGGGCTCGAATGACTTGCTCCCGACGCTGGAGTACAACACGACGTACTACTGGCGCATTGATCCGAAGAACAGTGCTGGGGTGACAACTGGTGAGGTCTGGTCGTTTACGACTGAGTCTGAGCCGGTCCCTGACCTGGATGCGGTTTCTGCAACGTACAGCAACGTTCCGAACTACTACCCTGGTCAGACAATCAATGTCACGCATAGGACTACTAATGTTGGATCGGAGGATGCGTCTGCGGTCCATCTGGATTTCTACGCGTCAACGAACAACTTCATCTCAGCCGGTGATCATTTGCTCGATACACGAGATTACGGGAATCTTGCTCCAGGAAACTCTGTGTTTGTAAACTCGACGATCGACCTTCCTTCGGATCTTCCTCCGGGTCAGTACTATGTTGGGTTTATTGCTTCTGAGCCGGACGGGGTTGAGGTGGTGACCAGTAATAACTGGGTAGCCGGCGATGTTCTGATTACGGTTTTGGAGTGTGTCCCTGATATGAACAACGATGGGTCGCTCAACTTCCTCGATGTCTCCGCGTTCTTGAGCGCGTTCGGGGATCAGAACCCTGTCGCTGACTTCAACAACGATGGGAACTTTAACTTCCTCGATGTGTCCGCGTTCCTCGCGGCGTTCGGGGAAGGGTGTCCGTAATGGACTGAACTGATAGAGCGCAGTAAGCACTTTTTGAGCCCCGCATCGGTGATGCGGGGCTTTTTTGTGCGCTTGGTTTGTGTGGTATGCTGGTGGTGCAACGCGGGTGGGGTCGGCGGACCTGATGGGGTAGAAAGGACATCATCATGAGCTACGTGGGAAGATTCGTCGGCGGATTCGGAAGCGGGAAGTTTGCTGGAGCGGTTGCGGGATTCGTGCTTAGGGGCGCTGCTTGTGTTGCGAGCGCGGATTGGCCGAGCGGGGTTGGGATGTCGGTTGAGGCGGGGCCGATCAGTAACTTTGTGGGGGGTGAGCACGCGATGGTCACGGGGGAGGACGGGTCGGTGTGGGTTTCGTGGCAGGATAGTTTCTGTGTGGGACAGCTGCGCGTGCAGCGTGTTGGGTATGAGGGTGATTTGCTTATTCCGATGGGGATCGCGGCGCAGGATGATCCGACGTGTGGGTTCTTTCTGCCTCCGAGTATGACGGTGGTTGGGGGTGAGGTTGTGGTGAGTAGGGCGCTGGCGTCGGTGCCTGATTCTCCGGTGCTGCGCTTTGATGCAATCGGCGGCGCGGTGTGGGGGGATGGGTACGCGGGGGAATCGGGGGTCGTTCAGGGACTGGGTCAGTTGGTGACATTGTCGAATGGAGATGTGCTCGTCGTCACGAGCAGCGGCGGATCGATCCAGGCGCAGCGCGTGGGTGCTGATGGGGAATCGGTCTGGGATGAGCAAGCGGTGGTGGTTGATGGGATCACGTCGAACCATCGGGTGTTCTCGGTCGTCGCGGATCAGAGCGGCGGCGCGATCGTGTTCTGGGATACTCATCTCGCGTACACCAAGCTGATCTTTGCGATGCGGATCAACGCGCAGGGTGAGCGTGTCTGGAACGAAACAGTGCGCCTCGTTGAAGCGCCTCCTGGAGTCGCGAGCTCGCGGCACAGCGATCCGGTCGCGGTCAGCGATGGCGCGGACGGCGCGGTGGTGGTCTTTGCGAAGGGGTTTGAGACCGGGACGACTCCCGCCCCGCTGCTGATGCAGCGGGTGATGAGCGACGGGACACTGGGGTTTGATATCGGAGGCGTGCGCTTTTCAGAGAGTCTGAATCGTCAGTTCTTCCCAGAGGTTGTGGTTGATCCAGTGACGCGCGATGTGTTTGTGGTGTGGTACGAGGGGCTGAACGGCGCGAGCGTTCGCGCTCAGCGGATGGATCTGCTCGGACAACAACTCTGGGGGGGCGAGGGGGTCGAGGTTCGGGCGCTCTCGCAGGACCTTGCGCGATTTGATGCGGATGTTGTGGGTGACGAGCTCTGGGTCGTGAGCGCGGATCTGGATGAGATCGCGGTACATGCGTTTGGTGTTGATGGCGCTGCGAAGAGCGGCTCGGGATGGGGTGTGACCAACGAGGGATCGCAGGGACGCGTGCAGTGCGTCGCGAACGATGATGGGGTCGTGGTTGGATGGATCGGGACCAACGAGAGTGGGGTTGGATCGGTCTTTGTGCAGCGCGTCAATGATGATGGACGCGTTGGACATCCGGCGTGCAGCGGGGCGGATCTTGCTGAGCCGTTTGGTTCGTTGAACTTCCTGGATGTAAGTGCGTTCCTGAGTGCATTTGGGGAACAGGATTTGTCGGTTGACTTTGAAGCGGATGGTTCGCTGAACTTCCTTGATGTCTCGGCGTTCTTGTCGATCTTCGGCGCGGGATGTCCTTGAGCATCTGCTGAGTTGTTGATCCAAAAGAAAAGAGCCCCGAATGTGTTTCGGGGCTCTTTGTGGTTTTGGATTGTTGAGTGTCGTTTAGACAGGGACTCCGAGGAGCGCCATGACTTTGTTGACGATGTCCTGAGCGGTCAGGCCGCACATCTGGAGCATTTCGTCTGGGGTGCGGGCGCTTTTGGGGATTCGGTTGACGTACATCTGCGCGAGCTCGAAGCCGTCTCCGGATTCCATGAGTGCGTCGGCGATTGCGGATCCGAGTCCTCCGCCGTAGTTGTCTTCGAGGGAGACGACGAATCCGCCGTTGGCGGCGACGATGTCCAGGAGCTTGTCGGTGTCGAACGGGATCGAGTACATGTCGAGGAGGGTCGCGGAGACTCCGGCTTTATCGAGGAGCTCGACGGCTTTGTTGCCTTCGTGGACCATGATCCCTGAAGCGGCGAGGACGATGTCGCGTCCTTGTGCGAGGGTTTCGAATCCTCCAAGGTTGAAGACGTGGTCGTCGGAGTAGAGCAGCTCGGTGTCGGCGCGGAGGGTTCGCATGTAGCACATGCCTTCGTACTCGGCCATGGTCGCGGTGAGCGAGTAGGCGGCGTACGCGTCGGCGGGCTGGAGGATGTAGCAGCCGGGATTGCCGCGGTGATCGGTCGCGAGTGAGAGCGAGCGGAACCACGCGACGTCTGGGAGCGACATCTGTGATGGTCCGTCGGCGGCGAGGGTGATTCCTGAGTGTGATCCGACGATCTTGAGGTTGGCGCCGGAGTTCATACCCATCTCGATCTGGTCGTAGGCGCGGGTGAGGAACTTGGCGAAGCTGGAGCAGAACGGGATCTTGCCTCCGGCGGACATGCCTGCTCCGACGGAGATCATGTTCTGCTCAGCGATTTTGCATTCGACGAAGCGCGGGGCGTTGTCTTTGTTCTTCGCGAAGGTTTCGGAGAAGGTGGAGTTGGACACGTCGGCGTCGAGGACGACGACGTCTGGGTTGGTCGCGCCGAGTGCTCGGAGTGCGACGCCGTAGGCTTTGCGGGTTGCGAACTTCCCGGTGTGGAGGACGTTCTCCATATCGAGCTCGCGCATCGCTTCGGAGAGGGTGAGTAGGTCGTCGCTTGGGAGCTGACGATCTGGTGCTTGTGCTGGGGGTTCGATGGTGAACTGGTCGGTCCCGGCGAGCGAGGAGGTGAGCTCGATGCGTGCTTCGTTGAGCTCGGCGAGTGCTTTTTCGAGTGCTTCGCCCGTGGCTGGTTTGCCGTGCCATCCGCCGCCTTGGAGTGAGGGGCAGCCCCATCCTTTGATGGTGGTCGCGATGACGGCGATAGGTTTGGCGTTGGTGTCTGCGGAGACTTCAGCGAAGCGGTCGAAGGCGGATTTGATTTGGTCTGGAGCGTGTCCGTCGATGCTGATGACTTCGAAGCCGTAGGCGGCGAACTTGGCGGCGAGGACTTCTGGGGATTGTTGTCCCGAGACGCGATCGGCTTGGCCGTACTCGTTGCAGTTGACGATGGTGCAGACGTTGGTGAGTTGGTGATCGACGATGAAGTCCATCGCTTCGGCGATTTGTCCTTCGCGGACTTCGCCGTCACCGCAGAGGCAGTAGACGCGGCGGTCTGTGCCGTCGAGGCGAGCGGCTTTGGCGACACCTGCAGCGACGGAGAGACCTTGTCCGAGCGATCCGGTCGCGGCGTCGAAGAAGTCGACGCCTTCCATTGGGTTTGGGTGACCATCGAGGACGGACTTCCACTCGCGGAGGGTAGAGAGATCGTCGACGGTGAGCTTGCGGCGGTTGTCGGGATCGCCGACCATGACGCCGAGGGTCGCCATCGCTGCGTAGACGGCTGGGACGGCGTGGCCTTCGGAGAGGACGAGGCGGTCAGAGGTTGGGTAGTTTGGGTAGTCGGGGGACCAACGCATCGAGGAGAACATGAGGGTCGTGACGATGTGTCCGATGCTCATGGCGCTGGTGGGGTGACCGGTCCCTGAGGCGGCGGTCATCTCGAGGGAGAGACGATCAATTTCAATAGCTTGGGCGTGTACGGCGGCTTCGAATGACATGGGAGGACCTCCAAAAACGACGATGCCGCCCTTCCTGGACCCCTCTCACCGGCCTCAACACGAGGAAATAGGGGTCCGGAGCGCGGCGGTCGCGGGTAAGTTGTTATTCTGAAGGGAAGTCTAGCACATCGCGAGCGGGGCATCAGGGCTGGGTTGTCTGGTGGCATCGAAATTGTTGGGATTGGGTCGAAATCTTGGGTGGATAGGTTCTGAATCTTGTTTGAATCTGGTGTGGATTGGGTCGGGCGCGGTGCCGGGGAACGGGGGGTTTGCTAGAATACGGGACAAATGATGCCACCCGGCTGGGTGGTTTGGAGTCTACTTATGAAAGTTATCTGCGAACGGGCGGCACTGCTCGAAGCGGTCAATCAGGTTTCGGGGGTGGTGGCGTCTCGTTCCCCACGCCCGCAGCTGACGTGCATCAAACTCACAGCGACCAACGACGCGCAGGGCGCGGAACTCGTCTTGTCCGGCACAGACGCGGAAATCGCGCTCTCAGTACGGATCGGACGCGTTGAGGTCGAGCTAGAGGGGACGGCGCTGGTCCCGGCGGATAAGCTGCGCCAGATCGTCTCGGCTGAAGACAACGAGCCGACGCTGACGATCGAGTCTAAGGGCGAAACGACGCACATCCGTGGCGCGGACGCCCACTTCCAGCTCCACGGCTTTGACTCCAAGGATTTCCCGCAACTCGCTGACTTTAAAGCAGTTTCGGAAGGTTCATCAGCGACGGCGCCGGCGAAATCGATCTTCTCGCTTGATGCGGGGACGCTCGATATGCTGATCGCTCGCACGTTGTTTGCGGCGGCACGCGAGAACTCGCGGTATGCGATCAACGGCGTGCTGCTTGTCCGAGAAGGCAAGAAGCTTGATCTGATCGCGACTGATGGCCGTCGGCTCGCAAAGAGCGGCGCTTCGATCGATTCCAAGGGTGAGGCGGCTCAGTGCATCCTCCCATCCAAGGCGTTGTCGATGATCCAGAAGATGGTCGCGGACGAGAACGAGGCGGTCCACATCGCGGTCACGGACAACCAGGCGGTCATCGCGTTTGGCGATGATCCGACGGACGCTCGCGCGACATTGACGACGAATCTGGTTGAAGGGACCTTCCCGCCGTATGAGGACGTGATTCCCAAGGATCAGGATATCAAGGTGACGTTCAATCGCGATGTGCTCAACTCGGCGGTCAAGCGTGCGGCGCTGCTGACCAACGAGGAGTCCAGAGGGGTTCGTCTGGCGTTCAGCGGCGGCGACAAGTCGCTCGAGCTCTCGTCCCGCGCTCCGGAGATGGGTGAGGCGACGATCAACGTCGAGCTCGCGGCATACGTTGGTGATGACATCGAGATCGGGTTCAATCCGGCGTTTATCACCGATGCGCTCAAGGTGATCCACGACAGCGAGGTCATGATCGAGCTCAAGTCTGGGAACAAGCCTGGACTGTTCAAGGCGGGCAACGACTTTGTGTATGTTGTGATGCCGGTGAATCTCAGCTGATTGCTGGGGCGTTCGTCGATTCTGTCGGTCTTTGAACGGATCGCTCGTGGTGCGAGCGGTGTGTCCGATGCGCGGATGCTTCAGACTGGTGCGACGCGTGGAGCACGACTTCTCGAGGGGGGTGGGTCGATTCGTGCTCAAGCTTGATCTGGCGCTGCGCCGCTTTGCGGTCCGAGCGTTCCAGGATCAGGACAGGCGCGGGAACACACAAGAGGATCAGGACGCAGACGAGCGCGACGGTCGGGACAGTGCGGATGCTCTCGGGATTCATGAGGGCAACGAGGACGGCGATGCCTGTGAGGACGGTGAGGGATCCCACTGCGAGCAGGGCGATCCAGAAGAGCCGGGAGTGTGGATGAGAAACAGATTCACGCATCATCTTGTACAAACTTCACTTTTTGGCATCGAGACGTTGGCAAGCTGTTGGCAACGACTGGGGGAGGGCCGCATCCGTGCGGTCGAGGGTGAGGATATGGGTCAAAGTTGGGGATGACCATCATTCCGAGCGAGTTTCGGGTGGTGCCGGGGTGCTCGGCGGTGTATCGTCCTGATCGAACGATGTCATTGTTGTCCCGAGCCAATCTGACCCTTCCCCGCTGGAGCGATGCTCGCGTGCTGAGCCGATGCGCGATGGTGGCGTTGGTGTCGGGGTGCGCGATGACGATGACACCGAATGTTGCGATGGCGCAGGACGCGGGGACGATCTCAGACTCTGAGGTGTACGAGAATCGACCGATCGCGCGCGTGATTGTCCGAGGCTCGATGACGGCGGAGGGTGAACGCTCGGCGCTGAGCAGTGAGGCGTATCAGCAA
The DNA here is from genome assembly GCA_965250055.1 of Phycisphaerales bacterium. Classification (GTDB taxonomy): domain Bacteria; phylum Planctomycetota; class Phycisphaerae; order Phycisphaerales; family UBA1924; genus UBA1924. Next base: position 2,401,201 of record OZ252285.1, read on the forward strand.
GCGGTCAACGTGCTCGTCTCCAAGAGCGGCGGGATCTTCGATGCGCAGGTCGTCCGCGATGATGTGCGCCAGCTCAATCGTCTCGGTCTTTTCCAACGCGTGGAGATCTACGCGGGACTCACAGACGACGGCGAGGTCGAGCTCGCGTTTGATCTGCTTGAGCGGATGCAGGTGATCGATGTCCAGGTGACAGGGAATACGGAGATCAGCGACGCGGAGATCCGCAGCGTGATCGATGTGATTCCTGGGACCCCGATCGATCGGTTCCAGATCGATCGCTCGGCGCGGCGCGTCGAGGAGCTGTACCGCGCCAAGGGGTACTACTTCGTCCGCGTGAACATCGATGAAGACGAGCTCGCTGATACGGGGCTCGTGATCTTCCGCGTGCTTGAGGGCAATCGCCTCAAGGTCACGGCGATTCGATTCAGCGGCAATGAGGCGTTTGAGAACAAGAAACTCCGGCGCGAGATCAAGACCAAGCAAGCGAACATCTTCCGGCGTGGTCAGCTCGATGACTCGGTGCTTGACGTGGACCTTGCGAACCTGATCGTGTTCTACAGGGATCGTGGGTATCTGGATGTGCGTGCGGATCGTTTGATTCAGCCTGCTCCAAACGGGCGTGAGGCGATCGTGACGTATCTGATCGAGGAAGGTCCGCTGTACACGATGCGCGAGGTGCAGGTGGACATTGTGTCTCCTGACGGTACGGATCAGGTGTTTACGCGGAGTCAGATCGCGGGATTGATGACGATTAAGCCGGGGGATGTGTATTCGGTGCGTGATCTGGACGAGTCGATGAAGACGGTCCGCGAAGCGTACGGGCAGATGGGCTACATCGATGCTCAGGTCGAGCGTCTTGAGCGTCGCGATGAGGATGAGCCGCTGGTTGATCTGGTTGTTGCGATCTCTGAGGGTGGGCGCTCGCGTGTGGGTGAGGTGATCATTCAGGGGAACAACCTGACGCGTCAGGAAGTGATCCGCAGACAGATCGAGCTCAAACCGACGCGCCCACTGGATTCCAACGCGATGGAGCGGAGCAAGACTCGCTTGCGTCTGCTGCGGTTGTTCAACGATCGATCGGGCGCGAAGGTGACCCCTCAGGAATCTGGGGTGGAGTTCTTTGCGGAGGTGTGGGATGACGAGTTCGTCCCTCGCGCTCGGCGTGAGCAACAACCAAGTGGTGCGGCTGACGGAAGCACTGACAGCGACGGCAACGAGCAGATGGACCCCATCACGCTGACGTTGTCGCCGCCGGACAATACGACCTTCCGGGATGTGCTGATCGAGATCGAGGAGACCAACACAGGGAGCTTCGATCTTGGTGGTGCGGTGTCCTCGGACTCTGGTGTGATTGGTCGCATCGCGATCACGCAGCGGAACTTTGACCTGAGCGATACTCCTGACTCGTTTGGTGAGTTCATTTCAGGACGCGCGTTCCGTGGCGGTGGTCAGACGTTCCAGATCGAGGCGCTCCCTGGGAACGAGGTGCAGACGTATCGGGTCTCGCTGTCTGAGCCGTATCTGCTGGAATCGAACTACTCTGGGTCTGTGAGCGCGTTCTTCCGTCGTCGTGACTTTGATGAGTTCGACGAGGAACGCTACGGCGGGACGCTTGGGCTCGGCAGGCGCTTCGGGACGCGCTGGGTCGGGAACCTGGGTTTCCGCTACAACGAGATCGAGCTGAGCGATATTGATCCGTCGCGTCCGGTGGATGTGTTTAATGCCGCGATGCCTACGACGCTTGTTGGGTTGTCCGCATCGCTCTCGCGGACGACGCTGGATTCGCGCGTGCGTCCGACGAAGGGTTCGCGGAGCTCGATCAGCATCGAGCAGGTTGTGGGTGACTTCCAGTACACTCCCATCAATCTCAAGCACAATACGTTTATCCCGATCCGCGAGGATTACCTTGGTCGCTCGACGATCCTGAAGCTGAGCACCGAGGTGGGGTACATCCCGCAGGGTCGCAACGACACGCCGACGTACGAGCGGTATTACTCGGGTGGTCAGCAGTTCCGCGGCTTTGAGTTCCGCACGATCTCCCCCAAGGGCATCCGCAACGACAACGGGCTACCGTCAGATGATCCGGTGGGCGGTACCTACCAGTTCTTCCTGGGCGCTGAGGTGCATCAGCCGATCTACGAGGACTTCCTGTCGCTGGTTGGGTTTATTGATTCGGGGACCGTGACGTTTGATCCCGGCTTTGATGATTACCGCGTCGCGGTTGGGTTCGGGTTCCGGATCTTTATGCCCGCGTTGTCGCCGGCGCCGCTCGCGTTTGACTTTGGTTTCCCGATTGTGAAGGAGGACGGCGACAAGGAGCGTCTGTTTACCTTCTCGGTGGACCTGCCGTTTAACTGATTTTCGGTTGATTTTTGAGGTCAACCTTTGTTCTGACGCGCGGTATATGATTGCGGGACGAACTGTTTCTTAGGAGATTGCACCAGATGCACAAGACACACAAAGCATTTTTCACGCTCGCTGGAATCGCGATGTTGCTCAGCGCCGTGTTCGCTGTTCGCGCCGGAGCGACGGCTTCGCGTCCCCCAGCACAGCCGACCGCGATCGCGGTGGTAGACATCGTGGACATCATCGCGGGTCTCAACGAGCGCGAGGTTCTTGAGAACCAGCTCAACGATCGGATGGAAGCGCGCCAGGCACAGCTCAACGAGGTTGTCGAGCAGATCAAGGTGCTCGAAGCGGACGTGCAGATGCTCACACGAGGCACAGACGAGCATCGCGAGAAGCTCCGCGAGTACCTCGAGAAGCAAGCGGTCGCGAAAGCTCGCCGTGAGGCGCTCTCGCAGATTGTTTCGATCGACATGGGCAACGTGATGGCGGGGCTCTACGAGAAGGTCGAGACAGCGATCTCCGACATCGCGGATCGTGAGGGCTACGACATTGTCCTGCTCGACGACTCGGAGTTCCCGCTCCCAGAGAACGCGCCGGATCCGGATGTGTACCGCGCGATCATCACCAAGAGCATCGTGTATCGTCACGACTCGATCGACATCACCCAGCAGGTGATCACGCTGATGAACAACGAGTTCAGCGCCCCATAAAGTAAGCGTGAGCATCGCGACGAGTTTGATGACACCGGATCGGATAAATTCCGTATAATGAGCATCATGACCTCATCTGAGACTGATTCTGTGCAGACTGCTCCCGATCAATCGGGAGCGGGCGGTCTGGGTCTGCCTATCAGTGCTGGTGTGCTGGCGGGATTGCTCGATGCGGAGCTTGTGGGCAACGCGGAGGTGTTGCTCGATGATCTGGGGTCGATCGAGACTGGGACGAGTCGAACGCTGACGTTCATCCGATCCAAGAACTACGCGAAGCTCTGGGCTGATTCAAAATGCGGCTGCGCACTGGTCAGCGAGGGCATCGAGGTTCCCGATCACGATCCCGAGCATCGGGCGCTGATTCTGGTTCCCGATGCGGACGAGGCGCTGGTGAAGCTGCTTGAAGCGATCAATCCGGATCGCGCGCGTCCCGATGCGGGTGTTCATTCTTCAGCGGTGATTCATCCATCGGCGGCTGTGGATCCAACCGCAGCGATCGGTCCGGGGTGTGTCGTGGGCGCGGGGTCGAGCATCGGCGCGGGGGTCGTGCTCATGGCGAACATCACGATCGGCGTGGATGTGAAGCTCGGTAGCGAGACAATTCTTGAGCCGGGCGTGGTGATCGAGGATCGCTGCGTGATCGGTGATCGTTGCGTGATCGGCGCCAACAGCGTGATCGGGAGTGATGGGTTTGGGTACCTGCCTCCGACGGAGCAGCGCGGCGCGATCAAGGTCCCTCAGATCGGGACGGTCCGGATCGGCGATGACGTGGAGCTGGGCGCGTGCGTGACGGTGGATCGCGCGAAGTTCGGCGCGACAACGATCGGGGATCGGACGAAAATTGATAACCAGGTGCATGTCGCGCACAACTGCGTGATCGGATCCGACGCGCTCATCTGCGGGCGGACAACACTGGGTGGATCCTCGAGCATCGGGGATCACGCGATGGTCGGCGGCGCGGTTGTCGTCAACGACCACGCGCGCATCGGCGCCAGCACACGCGTCGCGGGCGGATCCATGGTTCTCGAACAAGTCCCCGACGGTGAGACGTATGCGGGAGTCCCCGCGATCCCGGCTCGCAAAGCGATGCAGAACTACGGCGCGGCGAGGGACCTCGGTACGTTCGTGCGATCCGTTGAGAAGCGCCTGAACAAACTCGAATCCGACGAGTCTGCTGAGTAATCGGATCTTTCAGCGATGACGACTGAATCTCCCATGCTCCAGCGCACACTCCAATCCAAAGCGGTTGTCGAGGGCAAGGGGCTGTTTACTGGCGCGGATTCGCGCTGCATGATCTCTCCCGCGGCGGTGGGTACGGGATTGGTGGTTGAGTTTGCTGGTACTCGGATCAAGGTCGGAGCGGGATCGATCCGCAAGGAGCCCGTGCATCCGGTGTTTGCGCAGGTGCCGCCGCGTTGCAGCGCTGTGGGGGATGGGGACGCGATCGTGTGGACGGTCGAGCATGTGCTCTCGGCGCTGCGCGGGCTTGGGATCACCAACGCGCTGATCGAGCTGAGCGAGCGCGAGATTCCCATCATGGATGGATCGGCGCTCGCGTTTGTGGAGTCTATCGTCGCGGCGGGGATCGAAGAACAATCGCAAGACGCTGAGGTCATCACGATCAAGGACACGATCCGCGTAGAGCGCGGCGAGTCGTGGATCGAAGCTTCGCCTAGCACGAACATCAGCTATCAGTACACGATCGACTACGGCTCTGACTCTCCCATCACATCCGCAACGGTTTCGTGGGACGGCGAGCGATCGAGCTATGAACAGCTGATCGCGCCGGCGCGGACGTTCAGTCTCAAGCATGAAGCGGACATGATGCACCAAGCGGGGTTGTTCACGCATCTGACTCCAAAGGATCTGCTCGTGCTTGATCAGGACGGACCGATCGACAACACGCTTCGGCACGAGCATGAGTGCGCGTATCACAAGCTGCTCGATCTGATTGGTGATGTGGCGCTGCTCGGGAAGCCTGTGATGGGCACGATCCGTGGGCACAAATCTGGTCATTCGCTTGCGCACGAGCTGGTCAGCGCGATTGATCAGCAGCAGTGACACGATCTGTGCGCCTTTATTGTCGCGCGCAGCGTGATGATGCTTTTGGTGTGAACCCACTGCGTTATAATTGAATCCCCCACTGCTCTGAATCCCGCGGCTTGTGTGCACGAACGCTCCGTGCATGCGGCTGTGCAGTTGAGCGTGGGAGATTTGGTATGTGGAAAAAAGCTGTGTGTGTTGTGGTGCTGTGGGTTGTGTGTATCCAGATCGTTGGGTGCGCTCCGCTTGGACAGTCGATCGATCGTCTGAGCACGATGCGGGAGCAAGCGAGCGAGATCCGAGCGGATCTGCAGTCGCAGATCGATGAGCTGGAGCTGATGCGCGAGTCGTTTCCTGATGGATCGGATCAGCGGATCGGGATTGAGGGTCTGATGGCGCAGGTGAGCGCGAAGCTCGCGGTTGTTGATGCGGCGATTGTGCACGCGGATCAGGTGATCGAGAGCGCGAGCAATCCGAGTGATCCGCTGACGATCGCGGCGGACTCGATCTCGCTGTATGTTCCCGCGCCGATCCAAGCGCCGCTCGTGCTCGGCGCGGCTTTGGTCGCGACGGTTCTGCGTTCAAGATCGCTGAAAGTCGGGACGCAATCGATTGTTGAGTCGATCGATCACGTGCTCCGCAAGGACGAGTCGTTCAAGCAGGCGTTTGCTGCGAACGCGGACACGATCCGCACGATCCAGACTCCGAGCGCTCGCAAGATGGTTGAGAAGTGGAAGAAGTGATGCTTACTCGATGAACTGTGTGCTCAGCGCCAGTTCGAGTCGATGATCTCCGGTGCGGATCGCGCGGATGTTGACGATGCGGCCGTCTCCGAGATCGACGCGTGCCTTTCCGAGTCGATCGCTTGTGAGGTATCTCGATGCGAGCGCTGTTGGGATGCGCGTGGTTCCGGCGAAGGCGCTTTTGGTGTTGATGGTGAACTGGCCTTGGCCATCGGTGCCGGGCTCGATGACGGCCCAGACGATCGTGGATCCTCTGTCGTGGTTGAGCTTGGTGCCGATGGTGAGACCGGTTTGGTCGATGTCGATGCGGACCTCTCCGATGGAGTCCGCGGCGTCGTTCTGGAAAGACTCGAGCGTTTCACGTAAGCGGTGCGCGAGCCAAGCGTTGAGATGATCTTGATCGATCGCGGCGGTCCAGTCTTCTTCGCCGACTGGTCGCACGCGCGTCAGGGCGCTGGTGATCCGGTTCTCGAGCTCGATGCCGGATTGCTCGGTGATGTTGGGGTTGTTGTCGAGCTGCGTCCACCAGGTTGGGGTGTTGTTGAGCTTACTGAGCTGGATGAGTGTGAGCACGCAGAGCAGGACCACAGCGATCATCGCGATGAGGATCGCGATCACGAACCGATCGCGTGATTCGCTTTGGGATCGGGATGTGCGTGGTTTGCTCACAGGACCATCATAGAAAAACAGCCCGGGCTTGCCGGGCTGCTGTGGATATTCGGATCGAATATTTGAGTTCGCGGATTAACGCTTGGAGAACTGGAAGCGGCGGCGAGCACCAGGCTGGCCGTACTTCTTGCGTTCGACCTTACGAGCGTCGCGGGTGAGGTATCCGGCGTCGCGGAGCGCTGGTTCGAAGTTCGGATCGTATCCGACGAGCGCACGAGCGATTCCGAGGCGGACGGCTTGTGCTTGTCCCATGTATCCGCCGCCGTGGCAGCGGACGAAGACGTCGAGCTTGCCTTCGGTGTCGGTCAGCTTGAGCGGAGCGACGGCGTCGGCGCGGTCACGCATCTCGGAGAAGTACTCTTCGATGGATTTGAATGTCTTGTTGTTGATCTGGATTTTGACTTCGCCCTTGCCTGCGTCCTTTGCTGGACGGAAGCGGACGCGAGCGACGGCGCGCTTGCGGCGTCCGGTGCCCCACCACCAGCCGTGCTTGTCAGCGGGCTTTGGGTCTGGGAGGACGCGTTCTTGGGTTTCGACAGGTCCGGTGTCGGCGACGGTCTCGCCGGCGAGGTCGGGGTTGGTGATGGTGGTTTCGTATCCAGCCATGTGTTCACTATCCTTTTCGTATCCGTCCGCATCCACGTATCTTGGTACACCCAAGACCGCTTTGGACGGTTTGGTGGTTTGTTAGAGCGCGATTGGGTTCACGCCTGCGTGTGGGTGCTCGGCGCCGTCGTAGACTTTGAGCTTCTTGAGCATCTGACGTCCGAGGCGGTTCTTAGGGAGCATGCGGCGGACAGCTTCTGAGACGAGGATGTCCGAGCGGCGCTCGCGGAGGTTGCCGAGGGTTTCTGCTTTCTGACCGCCGGGGTATCCGGAGTAGGTCAGGCGCATGCTCTGATCGGCTTTGTTTCCTGAGAGTCCGACCTTGCCTGCGTTGACGACGATGACGAAGTCGCCGCAGTCGACGTGCGGGGTGTACTCAGGGCGGTGCTTGCCCATGAGGACGGTCGCGATGTCCGATGCGAGACGACCGAGCGATTGATCGGTTGCGTCAACGATGCGCCATTGTTTGGTGACGTCGCCGTTCTTTGCCATGAACGTTTGGCGGCGGAGGTGGTGGCGTGTTGGTTTGCTTCCCATGGGGATCTCCTAACCTGTTGAAGCGGGAGCTGTTCATTGGTGTCCGAAGAGTCGGGACGATAAACGATGCAGCCGCCTGTTGGGGTGCTTGGTACGCTGCCTACCGGGCAGGGCGGGCGGAACTGGTGACAATGCCGCAGGTTTGTGAAATATGCTCAGCGGGCAAGCCGCTGGGAACACAGAAATTAGGCGTTGAAATGGATCGGGTCAAATTCATGCGTGAATCAGAGCATGGAAACGGTCAAATTGCCCGATGAATAGGCATGGATGATCCGAACCAGCCGATTTCCGAAGCGTCGCTAGAACACCAATCAGATACCGATCAAACCCAACGTGATCCGGGATCTCCGTTGTCGGGGTTCTTGGCGCTGATCTTTGCGGTGGTTGTCGCGGCGGGGGTGATCTTCTGGCAGAACCTCCCTGAGTCGAGTCATTACGCCGCGATCGGGGAGGACATGCCTGAGCTTGTGATCTCTGCGGAGACATCCGCTCCGGGACGGTTCGGGCAGTTCGATCTCGCGGCACGGATGTTCATCCGCGGGCGGACAATGCTCGCGGGCAATGAGGCGAGCATCATGTCACAGTTTGTCGCTGCGTACACACCAGAGGACCAGGTCCGCACGATCATCATGAGCGGGGAGTTTGAGGGCGCGGAAGAGGCGTTGCATCGGATCGAGACCACTCGGCTGGAACTCTCGAGTCGGCTCGAAGAAATCGAACCTGCAGAAGAGGGTGAGGTCGTTGAAGGTGATGGGTTCGTGCTTGAGGAGCTCGATGACAGCGGAGTCACGGAGATGTCGCGGCTCGGGATTGTGTTCACTGAGCTCGATGCACTCGAATCGATCTACACCAATGGTCCGGACTCGATTGAAGATCCGATGCGAGACCAGCTCGTCGCGCGCTACGGCGTGCTAGGACAAGCATCTCTCGCGTACGGGCTTGACGACGATGATCCGCAGCGCGAGCCGGTGGTGAATGGGTTTGTCGGGATCGCGCTGTTGTTGTTCTTTGCGATGATGGTCGTGGTGTTCGCAACGCTCGCGGGGTTCGTGCTGCTGATCTTTGGGATTGTGAAGCTCGCATCGGGGAAAATGACGTTCCGCTTCAAAGCTCCCGCTCCTGGTGGATCGGTGTTCCTCGAGACCTATGGCTTGTTCGTCGCGGGATTCGCGGTGCTCTCGATCGGTCTGTTTGTGCTGAGCACGAAGGTGAATCCGGCGCTTGGGGCGCTGTCGCTCCCGTTGCAGTGGGTACTGCTATTGGTCCCAGCGTGGGCGCTGGTGCGCGGGATGAAAGTGGGTGCTTGGAAGGAAGCGATCGGGTTCCATCGCGGCGAGGGGTTGTTCAAGGAGATCGGGTGCGGGATCGTTGCGTACCTCGCGAGTATTCCGGTGTTCCTGGTCGGGATCGCGATCACGCTGATCGTTGTCATCGTGCAGGGGATGATGGCGCAGTCGAGCGGACAAGCCCCGGAAGTTGTTGAGAATCCGATCTTCGAGCTGCTGAGCGGAGCGAATCCGTTGTTGATTGTGCTGGTCTTTACGCTCGCGACGGTGTGGGCTCCGCTCGCTGAGGAGCTGGTCTTCCGCGGAGCGCTGTATCGGCACATGCGTGGTCGATTGCACTGGGTTTTTGCGGCGTTCTTGAGCGCGTTGCTGTTTGCGTATATGCACTCGTACGGGCCGTTGATGGTCGCTCCGCTGATTGCGCTGGGGTTCATGTTCGCGTTTATGCGTCAGTGGCGCGGATCGATCATCGCGCCGATCACGGCACACTTCATCCACAACGCGTCGCTGGTGGGGTTCATGATTGTGTTTATCTCGCTGCTCAAGGATCCGGTGATCAGCTAGCGGGCTGTGGGACTGAGCGGGCGGTGTCGTCTGAAGATTGATTCGACACTTTGAGCAGTGCCGAAGCCGCGGCTTTACTAATGACGATCAGCGCCATGATGGTCGCGACGATTCCCGCGACGACGACCCAGCGGGGTTGGTTGAATCCGCCGTTCCATCCTGTGAAGGAGACTCCGATCAAGACAGCGGCGAGGGTTCGTGGGGTCATCCCGATGATGGTTCCCAGCACGAAGACGCCGCGGGAGACACCGAGGCATCCGAGGAAGAGGTTGGTGAGCGCGAATGGGGCGCTTGGGGAGGCACGCAGGAGCGCGACGATGAGGATCGCTCGCCGCGTGCTTGCGGTCAGGAGCGCGTCGCGGACCATGATCGCTTTGGGTGATCGGTTGAGCTCTTGCTCGACGCGTTGACGCGCGACGCGCTGGACGAGTTCGTATCCGATGATCGCCGCTCCACCAAATCCGACAAGCGCGGCGGGGAGTCCGAGCGTGAGTCCGAAGGTGTATCCCGCGAGGATCGCTTGGGAGACTGTCGGGAGGCATCCGAATCCCGCGAGGAAGATGAACGCGACGGTGTAGATCAGCATCCCGATGATGAGTTGCGAGGTCGCGCCTTCACTCCCGACGAGCGCCATGGAGATGGGTTCCATGTTCAGGACGAGCATGACTCCTGCGAAGCTTGGGAGGATGGACCACGCGACGCCGAGGATCATCGCGGGACCGAGTCTGCGGAGCATGGCGCAGCCGCCTTTGAGTCGATCGCGTCCGAGTTTGTGGACGAATCCGATGACGAAGAGCAGCGAGCAGGTCAGCGCGATGATCGGAGCACGCGAAGGCGAGAGTATGTTTGCGGCCGTCCAGTCGCGCCAGGTTGTTGGCATGATCTCGATCAGCGTCGGCATCGAGATGATCGCGGCGATAAAGGTGATGCTCCAGTAGAACGCTTGCATCGTCAGGCGCGAGCGGAGGGATTTGGGCTGCGCGGATTTGGTCGAGGCCCCCACCATCGCGCAGGTCGCGGCGCTCGCGAACGAGCTGGGTCCGGAGCATCCGGCGCAGGTGCAGTCCTCGTCGCAGCCGCCGTTCTCGCTTGGGAGCACGTGCAGATCGATCGCGACAGGACGCTCGGGAGCGGGAGCGATCCGCTCCGATTCTAATTGAGACTGTGTATCAACGACGGTCATCGGGGGATGGTAGACCCCTCAAGATGAGGTTTCTCAGTCATTTGTGGATGGTTCTTCGTCGTGGCTCATAGAGGAAGAATCCTCCGATCCACTCGGCCACATCGCTCTTTCGATGGCTTTGTTGGCCATGTTCCCCAGCAGGAGGAGGACCCCCACCATCAGCGCGATGCCGGCGATGATGAGCCATTTGGGTTTGTCGTACTCGTCCCAGCTCTCGATCTGCGATCCGATCCAGACGGCCGCGAAGGTCCGCGGCGCCATTCCGACGATGGTCGCGATGACATAGGGGACGAGCTTCACTCCAGACACGGCCATGAAGCCGTTCATGAGCGAGAAGGGGGACGCGGGGGAGACGCGCAGGAGCATGAGGATGCCTGTAGCGCGCCAGAAGCCGTGCTTGATGAACGCGTCGCGGACGATCTGTGCTTTGGGGTGACGATGGAGTTCTTTCTCGACGCGTTTGCGAGCGACGAGCAACGCGATGCAATACCCAATGATCGACGCGCCGGTGAATCCCGCGAGCGCGGCGGGGAAGCCGTATCCGATCCCGAACGCGAATCCCGCGAGGATCGCTTGGGAGTAGGTCGGGAGGAATCCAACGCCTGCGGTGATGATGAAGATCCCGATGTACATCGCGAGTCCGATCGCGAGTGATCCGCCGCCTTCCTGGTTGCGTTGCATGAGGATGTCGGACGCTTTGGACATGTTGGCGAGCAGGAGGAACCCAGCAATCGCGGGCATCGCGGCCCAGAGGAATCCGAGGACCGCGGCGGGACCGAGGCGAGAGACGATCGCGCCGAAGGATTGGTTGGAGTCTTGTGATGACTCTGGAGCTTGGTGTGAAGGGGTTTCGGTCATGGTGTGATGGTATGCGAAATCCGGGGATCAGTTCAGATCCTCAATCGTAGAATGATCTATGTCCAAGCGATTGTTCGTGGTTGTGTGGGTGCTGGCGTTTACATTGATATGTATTGCGTTATCAATCAAGCCGCCTACATCATCGCACACATGGGTTTATGTTCTTGATACTGGCGTGGCGTACAAAGCTGTAGATGTTCAAGAGCGCGAAGAGCACAGGAGGCTGAGCGGCGGTGTTGACAACACTGTCGCACAAGCAATCTATGAGCCTACAACTCGCCGAGTTCCGATTGAGGGCGTGATCGAGTGGGGTGTAGAAGAATCTTTATTCCACCCCGGTTGCTATATCTTTCACTATCAAACTACAACTGCTGATCAAAGCGAGCGGATATATCAAGCACTCGTAGACTACGCAGTTGCTGATCCCAGCATGGCTCAGTTCCGTCCTGGTGAACCTCCACAAACAAGTTTCTCTTGGAGCTTGCTTGGTCGGTCTATCGTTCGACTCGTACTGGTCACAGCTGTTTCTTTGATGTTTGCTTTGTTCATCCGCTTTGTGATCAATATGGAAATCGCTATTCGGAAGGCACGCAAGCAGCATTTTGGGAAGTGTGTACATTGCGCCTACGAAATCGAAGGGCTCACCTCCCCTATCTGCCCCGAATGCGGCAAGGAGCACGGTTCAAAGATCGGAGAGCCCGCCTAAACTCTCGTATCGCTCGGAGGTTTCGGGCGATTGACACCCTGTTTCCCCCTGTGCCAACGCATGGGATTGAGGAGAGTTTCGGCATGATCCCGCACCCGCCGCCCCGTGAGAGTTCTTTAGGTTTCTTGTACCTGCCGCCGTTCCGCGTCCAGGGGTATTCCGTCGCGGGTGAAGCGACGGCGATCTCGATCCCTGAGATGGATGTCTGCTTCGATATGGGTAAAGCGTTCCGCGCGCACCTCGCTCCGAAATACTGCGTTCTTTCGCACGGGCACATGGACCACATCGGTGGTCTCGCGTACTGGTGCTCGCAGCGGAACTTCCAGGGGATGGGGCCGGGGACGATCGTGTGCGACAAGCGGATCGAGGACGACGTCCGCGAGATGATGAGCGGCTTCCACAAGCTCGAGCGTCAGCAGACTCCGTACGAGCTGATCGCTCTGGAAGCGGGCGAGGACCTTGAGATCAAGAACAACATCGTGCTGCGTCCGTTCCATACAGAGCACACGTGCCCGAGCATGGGGTACTCGATCATCGAGAAGCGGACCAAGCTCAAACCAGAGCTCGTCGGGATGCCTCAGGAGAAGATCAAAGAGCTGCGCCAGCGCGGCGAAGAAATCGTCAACCACTTCGAGGTCCCGCTCGTTGCGTACACAGGGGACACGCTCCCAGGGGCGCACCTGCTGACTCCGGAGGTAATGAACGCGCAGATTATCATCAGCGAGTGCACGTTCTTTGAACCCGATCACACCAAACGCGCCAAGGTCGGGATGCACATGCATGTCAACGACATCGCGGAATGGCTCAAGGTTGTCCAGTGCGAGCACATGGTGATCTGTCACGTCTCGCGACGGACGCACATGGGACAGGCGCGCAAGGCGCTGATGTCCGTCGCGGGCAAAGAGCTCTGCGAGAAGGTGCACTTCCTGATGGATCATCGCACGAACCGCGAGCGCTACGACGTGCAAGCGGAAGAAGCTCGGAAGATGGAAGAGGAGCTCGCGAATCGCGACTGATATAGACTGCTTACTCGTCGACGCCCAGATCCTGCTTGGTGAACAGCGCGTGGAACTCGACTCCCGCGCCCTCGATGTTCTCGCGTGCGCCTTCTTGTCGATCGATGACGCTGATGATCGCGGGGACCTTCGCGCCCAGTGACTTGAGGACTTCCACGGCTTCGAGCGCCTGTCCGCCTGTAGTGGCTACATCTTCGACGAAGACGACGACGTCACCCTCGTTGACTTCACCCTCGACCTGCTTTGCGGTGCCGTAGTCTTTCTTGGCGTTGCGGACGAAGATCGCGGGTTTCTTGGTGTTCATCGAAGCGATGGTCACGAGCGGGATCCCTCCGAGCTCAGCGCCGGCAAGGCGTGTGACGGAGCCGTGGGTCTGCTCGATCTGCGTGATGACTTGTGCGAACAGTGGTCCGAGCTCTTCGAGGATCTCGGGCTTGGTGGAGAACTTGTACTTATCGAGGTAGTAGGAGCTGGTGCGTCCGGATCGGAGGGTGAACTCACCACGCAGCAGCGAGGCATCGGCGATCCGCTGAGCGAGCGGGGAGATCGGTTTGGTGGTTTGCTCTGAAGTCATCGAGACGCTCCGCTTTGATGGGGTGTTGATCGGTGGGTGGTCCGGGAATTATGGGCGTAGGTGTATGAAAAACCTTGATTTGGGCGGTTTTTTCTCGTGCAAGCGTCATAATTGCTTCCCATGTGCGTTTGGGGTGTTGAGCCCCACTTGGGGATGAAGCATCCCCTCATGCACGCCGATATATGTTCTTCGGCCAGGGATGGTGAGGTCGATGGGTCGTGTGGCGGCATTGGTGCCGTGAACCCATCAGATACAAACATGAACGCTTGAAGGATCGGGAGGATCTCCACTATGAAGTTGAATGCACGCCAATGTTGCCTGATCGCTGGCCTGACTGTCGGACTGCTCGGATCGAGCACGCTCGCGCAGGTCGCGCCTCCGCCGTCGGAGACCAAGAAAGAAGAGCCCGCGGCTCAGCCTTCTGCTGGAGCGACTCAGGAACAAGCTACCAAATCCGCTCAACCTGCAGCACAGCCTGCGCAGCGTCCGGCGAGAACTCATACCCCTGGTCAAAATCAGACCGGAGTTGAGAATCTCCCAACGAGCACCCCATACCCCAAGCTGCTCGCAAAGGACGAGAACGGCAAGATCATCCGTCTGACCGAACTCCCTGACATCCTCGCGCTGCGCTCGAACCCAACGATCGGTCAGCGCTCCGTGACCGCGATCATGCCTGTGCTGTATGGTCGTCGCGCTCGTTTCGAGCGTCTGGTGATCGACAACCTCGACCTGTACTGGATGGTCACTGACGGCCGTCTGGAAACGATGGACCTGAGCGATATCCAGAAGATGTCGCAGATCGCGGAGATGGTCAAGCCGCTCGTTGGTCGGACCACGCTCTCGCAGGAGCTCCGCAATCGCGGGATCCTCACTCGTACCCAAGCAGGCATGAACGAGTACATCGTCAACGAGTACAAGCAAGGCGTCACTACGGAGATCCAGTTTGAATCCGAGGATCCGCTCAGCGAGATCATGCGATTCATCCTCCAGGACTCGATCCACGAGACCTCGCAGGCGTACCGCGCGATGGTCGCTGAGATCTCCAGCCAGGTCGGTGATCTGGTCAAAGAGAGCGGACTGAGCTCGTCGGCAGCGATGGCGCTCGCAGAACTCCAAGCTCCGCTCGCTGAGGACAAGGACGCACAGCTGAAGCAGCTCGCTCAGCTCGACGAAGCGATCCGCGCTCTGAGTGTTGACGAGGGCATCGAGCTCTTTACCGCGATGCGCAAGCAGCGCAAGAATCCGGATATCTCCCCTGCGATCCGCGAGATCAACGTCATGCACGATCGCAAGGTCGATATGAGCGAGAAGGAAGGGTACTTCGAGGGCGAGATCCGCTACCAAGACGGCCGCGTGATCAAGACCAAGGAGACCAAGGCTGCTCACAACGAGAAGCTCGACAAGATCAAGTCCGACACTGAGAAAGCGGTCGAAGGCAAGTCCGACGGCGCTGGTGTACCAGTCGACGATTAATCCGAATCACATCCTCTTCTGTGAACCACAAAGCACCCGGTTTCAACGCCGGGTGCTTTCTTTGTGTGGATAGGTTGTGTGACTGATTTCTTGCTCAATCAGCTGTGTTCAATCGGCTTTGTTCAATCGGCACGGGGGCGCATCATCGGGAACGGGAGCACATCGCGGATCGTGCGCGAATCGCTCAGGAGCATCACCAAGCGATCGATCCCGAGTCCCAGACCTCCCGCTGGGGGCATCCCGACCTTGAGTGCGTTGATGAAGTCCTCGTCGAAGTTGCGGAAGGTGGATTCCTCGTCATCGACTCCCGCGAGTTGCTCGCGGAACTTGGATTCTTGGATGTCGGGATCGTTGAGCTCGGTGTACGCGGGACCGATCTCCATGCCTCCGATGAACAGGTCCCATCGCTCAGCGAGCGGGATGGTGTCGTCCATCGTGTCTGCCTTTGGCCTTGTCAGCGGTGAGAGGGCCGCGGGATAGTCGAGCACGAAGGTCGGCTTGCTCGGATCGATCATGTCCTCAGCGACGTTCTCGAAGAGCTCGTTGACGATGAAGATGTCTGCGATCGGGGTGCCGTCTTCGCTCTTGGTTTTGTAGCCGCGCTTGGTTGCTTCCTCGCGAGCACGATCGAGATCGTCGAACTCGAATCCCAGCGCCTGCTTGAACAGGTCCTTGTAGGTCACGCGCTGGAACTCGTCTTCGTAGTTGATGCTCAGATCACCGAACGGCATCGCGGCGATGCTGTTGCCTGTCGCGCTCGCTGCGGTCTGCGCCATGTCGCGGATTAAGCCCTCCGCGATCTCGCGCATGGTTTCGTAGTTCCCGAACGCTTGGTAGAGCTCGAGACTGGTGAACTCGGGATTGTGGGACTTATCGAGCCCCTCGTTGCGGAAGTTTCTGCTGACCTCGAACACGCGGGGCATCCCCCCAACAAGCAGACGCTTGAGGTAGAGCTCCGGCGCGATGCGGAGCGAGAGCGGGATATCCAGCGCGTTCATGTGCGTGAAGAACGGACGAGCCGCGGCGCCACCCGCTTGGGTCTGAAGCACAGGGGTGTCGACCTCGACGAACTCGAGCGCATCGAGGTTCTTGCGGAGTGCTTTCATGAGCTCGCCGCGGAGCATGAAGACGCGTGTGGTTTCGGGATTGACCCACATGTCGAGATACCGCTGTCGATAGCGCATCTCGGTATCGGTCAGTCCCGCGTGCTTCTCTGGAGGAGGGACGAGACACTTGCTTGCCGGGACGAGCGTGTCGGCCCAGCAGGTGACCTCTCCGGTATTGGTCATCGTCAGCGGACCCTCGGCGATCACGATGTCACCAACATCGAGCTTCTTCGCGAGCGCGAACCCCTGCTCGTCGCAGTCGCGCTTGGAGACGGCGATCTGGAACGTGTCGCGGGAGTGGTCTCGGAGGTTGAGCCAGACGAGCTTGCCGTTGTCGCGGCTGAGCACGACACGGCCCGCGACCTTGACACGCGCGCGATCATCGACGAGGGGCGGGAGATCGTCTTCTGCGATCTCGGGGTTGTCCCGCTTCGCTTGCTTGCGTGCTTGGTTGGCGTCTTTGTTGGCTTGATCCGCGGCTTGATCGAATCTGCTGTGCGCTTGGGCAAGGTTGAGCAGGTCGTCGGTCCGCTGGCCGTAGGGGAGCATTCCGAGTGCGGCGATCTCGTCGCGATTGGCGCGGCGCTGGAGCTCAAGACGATGGAGGTCCTGCGACTCTTCTTGCTCGATATTCAGGTTTTCGGTGGTTTGGTCACTCATCGTTTTGATCGTATCACGCATAGACGACTCAAGCCCGGACCTACGCGGGATGAATCATCCGGGATCTGCTGGTGATCTTGAAAGGATGCTGGTGGTTTACGAGCTTGGGTTCTTGCCGAGGGTGAGTTCGACGACCGCGGTCATTTTCTCGTCACACAACGGCATCGACCCACCCAGATCGCTGATCAGGTCCGCCATGGTGACTCCGGAGAACTGGTTGATGAGCATCCCGATCGCTTCGTCGAGCTTGTGGTGGAGCGGGCACAGCGCCGAGGTGTGGTTTTTGAGCTCCAGCGGGCAGCAGCGGATGCGTTGGATCGGATCGATCGCGTTGATCACATCGAGCATGCTGATCTCGCTGGCTGGACGCGCGAGGCGGTATCCGCCTCCCACGCCGCGTCGTCCGCTGACGATCTCGGAGCGAGCGAGGAGCTGGAGCACCTTCGCGAGGTAGTTCATTGGGACCTTGGTCATCTCGGCGAGTTCGGAGGTCGACACCAAGCCGTCCGGGCGGTACGCCAAGCAGATGGTTGCGCGGAGTGCGTATTCGGTGGTTTGCGAGAGCAAGCGGATCTCCGGATGTCTATTGACCCAAACCAGATCAATACCAAGACGATGAGTGTGAAACTATATTGGAAATAAGACAAGTTTCAGCGAAATTACGTGCTCGGAGTTCAATATTTTTCCTGCTGGATCAGAATTGTTCTCTTTCAACTCTCGCCGACGACGCTGCGCAGCGCGTTTCGGGATTGATCGTCCAGCCCGTCAGCCGGGACGAGCTGGAGGAGGTTGTCGATGACATCCTCCGCCGAGACCTGGTCCGCTTGAGCGTTGAAGTTGAGCACGATCCGGTGGCGCAGCACAGGATGAGCGATCGCTCGGATCGTCTCCACGCTCACCAATCCATCCCCAACGAGCATCGCGTGGGCTTTGGCAGCATGGACCAGCGCCTCGCTCGCGCGAGGACCAGCGCCCCACGAGACGTAATCGCGGACCATGTCGGGGACACCAGATGTGTCCTGCTCGTTGACGCGCGTCGCGCGAACCAAGCGCAGCGCGTACTTGCAGACGTGATCGGGGACTGGCGTGTGCTTAATGATCTTCTGCGCTTCGAGGATCCGCTCTGGACCCACGACCGCGTTGACAGGATTCTCGCCTTTGGTCGCGCTGCGTTTGATGACTTCCAGTTCTTCTTCTTCGCTTGGGTATCGCACGAGGATCTGGAACATGAATCGGTCGAGCTGCGCTTCTGGGAGCGGATAGGTGCCTTCTTGCTCGAGCGGGTTCTGGGTCGCGAGCACGAAGAACGGATCGGGGAGCGCATGGCGCTGACCACCAGCCGTGACCTGTCGTTCCTGCATCGCTTCGAGCAGCGCCGCTTGGGTCTTGGGAGGGGTTCTGTTGATCTCGTCGGCGAGGATCACGCTCGAGAAGATTGGTCCTGGGACGAAGCGGAGCGAGCGCTGTCCCGTTGCTTTGTCTTCTTCGATCACCTCGGTGCCTGTGATGTCCGAAGGCATCAGGTCGGGGGTGAACTGGATGCGGTTGAAGTCCAGCTCCATCGCTTGAGCGATCGTCGAGATCACAAGGGTCTTTGCAAGTCCAGGCACACCGACGAGCATCGCGTGTCCTCTGGAGAACACGGACATCAGGATCTGATCGATGACCTCGTCCTGTCCAACGATGACCTTTCGGATCTCGGCTTTGAGCAGGTCGTAGCTCTCGCGGACCAGCGCGATCATCTCTTCGCCGGATTGTCCAGTGGATGTTTGATCGGTGTTCTCGGACATGTCGGTTCCTCCTTGAAACAGTTTCGCTCGCGCCCTCGTTCACATCATATCGACTCGATAGACCGGCGTTGCGGAGGATTGGCGTGGGCAGTTTGTGGAGAACCAAAAATGATGGCGGCTGCACGGGGTCTCGTCGTGCAGCCGCCGGGGAACGGTTCTGGAGTACAGAACCGGCGTCGTGGTCGTGTTTGGGAGCGTTCACATCGGAATGTGGATGCTCGATTCTGATGGTTGGGAATGTCCCTCCATCTCTTTCAACCGATCAGCAGAAATCGGGTTGCTGATTCTAAAAGAATTATTCCTCGTCCAATCGTTCAATCAGACTCTCGATCAGATCGGTCAGTGACTCCATGCGATCCTCAAGAACACCCTCGAGCTCTTCCAATCGTCCCTCGAGCTCTTCCATGCGGTCGTTGAGCTCGTTCTCGATCTCAGGCATCGCCGCGTGGAGCTTGTCCTCGAGTTCATGGATGTGGTTCTGGAGCCCCTCGGCGTGGCGTTTGAGCAGGAGCTGGCCGTCCTTGTACTCCATGGTCAGACGCTGAGCGTCGCGCATCGCTTCCTCGGCTTTACGCTGCATCTGCTCCGCAAAGTAGCGTCGTTCGAGTCGATCAGCTTGATCCTCGGCTTCGACATGCAACTCGATCATGCCGTCCATGTCACCATCATGGAAGCGTGACCAGACGTTCTCGTGGAGTGACTTGCGGATCTGTTCTTCGATCTCGCGGATCTTGCTTTCCTCGATCCCTTGAGCGCGGAGTGCTTCGATGATCTTGTCGTGGGCTTTGCGCTGTGTTTCTTCACTGAAGAATCTCGCGTCGCCGGGGAATGAGAAGTTCCCGTTGTCGTCGCGTGTGACCCAAGTCCGAGGCGTTGGTGGCGCTGCGGGATGACCCATCGCTGCAGCGTCGTAAGGGAGCAGCTTGGTGTTGATCTTCATCTTCTCGCCTTTGCGGACCAGGACGATCTTGATCTCATCTCCTGGTTCTTTTTTGGAGAGCAGCTTGGTCAGTCCGGATGGGGAGAGACCATCGGAGCCGTTGATCGAGATGATGATGTCCTTGTCTTTGATCCCGGCTTTGTCGGCGCTGAGTCCCTTGATGACGCGCTCGACGAGGATCGCGTCGCCTGTGATTCCGAGGTGCTCGCGGAGCGAGTCGCTTGGTTCATCGGTGTAGATCCCGAGCATGACCTTTGGGTGTTCCTTGACCTGAGCAACGAACTGTGCGTCGCCCATGCCTTGACCGACCCATTGCTGGACTTTGCCGTCGTTGTCACTAGAAACAAAGATCGAGTGGTTGCCTGAGTCATCACCGAACCACATGTTGCGGTTTCGATCGAGCTTGAACTCATGGAGCGCTTTGCCGTCTTCAGAGAGGATGATGACAACATTGTCCTTGTGCTTGAGCTGTTTATCAGGGACTTCTTTGCCATCGAGTTTGATGATGAACTCTCCGCCGTCCATTTTGAGTTCGTAGGTGTGCTTGCCGTCGTTGACTCTTTCGACCCAGACGGAATGCTCGACGTGCTCGGTCTCTTCGTGCGGATGCTCGACGCTCTCGACGATGAATCCGTCGTTGGTATTGGCAGAGCTCGACGCGATCGCGAGTCCCGAGATCCCTGCGAGCAGAGCCGTGGTCAGAAGTGTACGTTTCATTGGGTTGCCTCCGTGATGGCGCGGTGCCATGGTTGAACTGGTTGTGGTCCATCCCGAGTAAGTGCGGCTCGGGATGATTACTCAGATGCGCGAAGGTCAAGAACCTGTCACCACATCGAGGAAATTCATCAGAACGCGTTGCCCCGCTTGAGGGATTTGAGATCGACCGGGAGCACCACAGGGTTCCCGAACTCATCGACCGCTTCGCGATACGCTTGGTCGAGCACGCGGCGTTCGATCACCTGTCGCAAGTAAATCACCTCGACGGTTCCATCAACGAGCGGGCGCGTCTCGACGACGACGTGGTCCGGCATCTCCCCCACCACCTTGCCGTCCGCTTGTCCGGCTTGGAGGTACTGGTTGAACGCTTGCTCTGTTCCCGCAGTGTTAAGCGGGATGAAGCTGCCCGTCTGCGGATTGTTTCCCAGCGAGTTTGATGGGTTCATCGAGATGGTGCCGGTAAACCACCCAAGCAGCAGCACAGCAGCGACGGCCCAGCCCCCCCAACGAGCGGCGGTGTTGACGCGTGATTCAAACACGATCGGTGATCCCGATCCGCCGGGAAGGTGCACACCATCAGCGATGCTCGACGCGGCGTGCATGACCTCGCACAGTGCTTCGTGCTCACGCTGCGCATTGCTCAGATCGTTCCAGACCTCCGCATCGGTCGATGCGAGTATGCGGAACGAGGACCAATCCTCGGCGCTCGCGGAGCCATCGATCACACGCGAGATCAGCAGATCACGCAGGTGCGCGGAGTTCTCACCAGTCCATTCGCTGCTGCGTTCGTTGGCAGGATTGGTGTTGTTCGTGTTCGTATCCATCAAGCACCTCCAACGCGCACGGCGCGTGTGTCTTGTGATTGCTTCGCTTCGAGCTGCTTCTGGTTCTGCTTGGATTGCAGGTCCAGCGTTTCTCGGAGCATTCGTCTTCCACGCGCGATGCGCGTCTCGACGGTGGTTTCTGGGAGCGAGAGCACCTCAGCGATCTGCTTGTAGCTCATCGACTGCTGACAGCGCATGAGCACGGGCTCCCTGTATTTCTCCGGAAGACTCAGCGCCGCGTCGAGCACGCGCTTCGCGTCTTCCGAGAGCTGCATCGATCCGACGGAGTCGGGTTCGTTCTTTCCGCGACCAACGAGCCGGAGCATCCCGACGCGTTTGCGCGATGCCTTGCGTCCCTGCTCGCGAGCGATGTTGATCGTCACGGTTCTGAGCCAAGGCTTAAACAGCGCCGGATCACGCACCTCGTGGACCTTCCGGCAGACCTGCAGCGCCACGATCTGCATCAAGTCTTCCAGATCCGCTTCGCGGGGTTTGTGCGCCATCAGGATCACCGCGACCCATCGGCGCACGCCGACCCAGACCTGGGACAACGCGTCGGCGTTGCCTTCGATCGCTTGCTCGATCGGCAGTGTCTGTTCCCATCGTTCACTCAAGACCCTGATCCCCTGCTTATGCCTTCCTGATCTCGCTCAATACGTTGTCCTCAATACAGATGCGCCCTGTGGTCGATCCTGTCGGAATCTGTCGATAATTTGGTGCTCCGGAGTGCTTCATGCGGAGCGAATCCCATATGTGTTACTGGTCATATGCCCCCTAGAGTTGCAGAATCATGAGCGATGACGCGTCCCAATCCCGATTTCCCGCTCGAAACAGCGGTTCCCAGGATTCTCAGCTGCCTGGAAGGATCGAGCAGGATCAGCACATGATGTCGCTCGGAGATCATCTCGAGGACCTTCGGAAGCGGATTTTCTTCGCGCTCATCGGGATCATCCCGATCTTTGTGATCGCGTTCGCATCGGGACGCTTCTTATTGGACCTGCTGATCCGTCCCGCTCGGCGCAAGCTCCTCGACGGCGGACAGGGGTCATCGCTGCTCGCGACCGGCCCATTCGAAACCTTCGGGACTGTCGTGCACCTCGCGGTGGTGGTGACGCTGCTGCTGGGATCTCCTTGGATTCTGTACCACTTGTGGAAGTTTGTCTCTCCTGGTCTCTACAAGCACGAGCGGCGTGTGGTGCATCTGCTGATCCCGTTCTCGGGACTGCTGACGGTGCTCAGTATCCTGTTCTTGTACTTCGTGATCCTGCCTGTGATCCTCGCGTTCTTTATTGGGTACGCGTCGCAGGTGTCTGGACAAGTGTCCGTCCCCACGGCTCCGCTCGCAGAGGGAGTTGTGCTCCCGAGCATTCCAGTCCTTGAAGCCGATCCAGTATCTCCCGCGATCGGAACGACGTGGATCAACGAATCGCTCATGCAGCAGCGCGTGGTCATCGGGATCGATCCGAGTGATCAATCCCCGATCATCCGCGCGATCCAGCTGACGACGGATATCGGGATCATCCAGCAGTATCGCATCAGCGAGTACATCAAAACCGTGCTCAACATGGGACTCGCGTTCGGGATCGCGTTCCAGACGCCTGTCGTGGTTGTGATGCTCGGATGGGTCGGGATTTTGGATCCGTACGCGATGGGGCGCTTCCGCAAGCACGCGATCGCGATCTGCGCGATCCTCGGCGCGTTCCTGACCCCTGCGGATCCGCTCTCGATGGTCCTGCTCGCGGGGCCGTTGTACGCGTTGTACGAGCTTGGTCTGTTTATCGTCAAGGTGCTCCCGCTCTCGAAGGTCATCGGAGACGTGCGCGAGAACCAGGACCCCGACGCGATCACTCCGGATGATGAACAGTTCTGATGAGCACCCCCCAGTCCAATCCCAGCGCTGCGAGCGAGCTTGATCTGGAGATGATGGATCTGGCGCTCCAGCTCGCGGATCAGGGACAGCGGATCGGGGAGGTCCCTGTCGGAGCCGTGGTCTATGAAACAGACACCGGCACCATCCTCGGCAAGGGATCCAACACGCGCGAGTGCGACAAGAACCCCTCGGGACACGCGGAGTTCACGGCGATCCTCAACGCGTGTGAAGCGATCAACGACTGGCGCCTCAACCACTGCACGCTTGTCGTCACGCTCGAACCCTGTCCGATGTGCGCAGGATTGATCGTCAACGCTCGATTGGGTCGTCTGGTGTATGGCGCGGATGATCCCAAAGCGGGAGCCGTGCGTTCGTTGTTCAATCTCTGCGATGACGAGCGTCTGAACCATCGCTGTGACATCATCGCAGGCGTGAAGGATCAGGAGTCATCCGAGATGCTCAAAGCGTTCTTCAAGCGTCTGAGGGGGTCTGGACGGATCGGCGGGGATGCACGCGAACAACATTGATCTTGCGGAGTCTTCGATGATGTGCGCTCTGTAAATCAGACATCGGACTCCATTGGGTTATCCCACAGTTGCCCACACTCTTGTGGGGAGTTCACATGATCTTGACACTTGGTGTCTGAGTGCTCTTCTCTTCTATACCCCTAATTGGGAATTAATTCGGTGGTGGTAGTAATTGAAGCGCCCATTTGGTGGGTAATGGGCATTGGTTTTGTTGTAAGTGATTATATTTCAATGCCTTGTGATATTCACAAGCAAGCCGGTAACCTGTCGGTTGTCTGTCATCAATTGCATATTGCGCTCGATCAATTCCGGAGCTCCATCCGGCCCATCCGACACCACCACGAGTTGACAGCGCGCACTGGAGCGCAATTCCGCGCTTATCCACGGCTTATCCCCAAGGTTTCCGACAACTGAAACACCCCCTGGACTTCCCAGATCCACATCAAAAAAACGATCATGTTGAGATTACTGGCCGACACGGAGGCGTGATTCGATCGCGAGCACGTCGCTGTGGAGTGATTCGTCGTCCTTGGATCTGGACGTGATCGTGCGGACGGCGTGCATGACCGTCGTGTGGTCGCGTCCTCCGAAGTGGGCGCCGACCTCTTCGAGCGAGTGCCGCGTGTATTTGCGTGAGAGGTACATCCCCACTTGGCGCGGCAGCGCGATGGACTTGTGACGACGCTTTCCCAGGATCTCGGTGCGCTTGACGGAGTAGTACCCTGAGATCTCGGAGATGATCCGATCGATTGTTGGACCGGTCCCTTGGGCGCTGACGGCAGCCGCGAACTCTTCTCCGAGCGCATCACGCGCCATGTCGAGGTCGATGTCGCGTTTCTCGACGTTCGCGTAGATCTGAAGTTTCGTGATCGCGCCCTCGAGCTCGCGGATGTTGGAGTCGATGTAGTGCGCGATCTCCGTCACGACGGGCTCAGGGAGCTTGATCCCGCGCGCATCAGCTTTGCGCTTGAGGATCTCGATCCGCGTCTCGAATCCCGGCTTCTCGACCTTCGCGACCAGTCCCCACATGAATCTTGACACCAATCGTTCCTCAAGATCGGGGATTTCCTCAGGAGGCGCATCGGATGACAGGATGATCTGCTTGTTCGCTTGGTAGAGCGCGTTGAAGGTGTGGAAGAACTCTTCCTGCGTGCGATCGCGCTTGGCGAGGAAGTGGATGTCGTCGATCACCAAGAGGTCCACATCGCGGAAGGTGTGTCGGAACTCGGCCATACGTCCGGACTGGACGGCGCTCATGAACTGGGTCATGAATCCATCGCAGGACACGTAGTGCAGGTTGATTCCTGGATTCTCTTGGGTGATCCGCAGACAGATCGCTTGGAGCAGGTGGGTCTTTCCGAGTCCGACCCCGCCGTGGATGAAGAGCGGATTGTACGCGAATCCGGGGTTTTCAGCGACAGCGACGGATGCGGCGTGCGCGAGTCGGTTGTTGGGTCCGATGACGAAGTCGTTGAAGCCGTAGTCCGGATTGATCGGGAGGGCGCCGCTCGAATCGAGGCGCGAGCGTTCGGAGCTCGCGTGGACGATCGGGGTCGCGCCGCGCTGCTTGGAGTCGCGGAGCTCGCTCTCGCTGAGTCCCGCTTCATCGGACCAGATCGACGACCCATTGGGAGTCGATCCTGATGGAGCTGGCGCTGCGGCTGGTTCTTTGTTTGGTTGCTTGGTAGATGTATTCGTGCGTTTGGTGGTGACTGGGGATTCCCACTCGTCGTTTGGACCAAGGAATCGGACCGCGAGGAGCTGACCGGTCGATTCGCGGAGCGCATCGTTGAACGCGTCGAGACATGTCCTTCGGAGATAGTCGCGATGCATGTCGCTCTGGGCGCGGACGCCGAACGATCCGGACGCGATCCCGAGCGGATCGAGTTCCTCGAACCACTTGCGCGTGTGTTCTGGATGGCTCATCCGCATCTTGCTCAGCACATCATCAAGAACGCTGCGGTCGTGTTGACGGTCCTGGATACCCATCGTTTGGTGTGGTCCTTCTGAGATCGCGGCGAGTCGCGCTGGTGCCCCTCCGAACATTGCAGCGCCAATCAAAGCACGCGAAAATCCGGCAACTGCTACCGTACTAAGGAAGGTGTGTCTTTGTCAACCTTCTCATTCAAAGACGATGACTCTTGAGTGATAATTCTGACGCGGACATGATTGTTGATTCGTTGGCGCGGAGCCAATTCGCCGGGGTTGCCTCAAGACGCTATTGTGTGTGTATGCCTGATCTTGGAGTCCGATTGGCCAACATGAATCCCGAGGAGCGAGCCGCGACGATCGAGCGCGGAGCGCAGGCGCTGATCAATCATCAATGCGTCGTGCTCCCGACCGACACGCTCTACGGCTTGTTCACGCGCGCCGACGAGCAAGGCGCAGCGCTGCTCGACGAGATCACGGGTCACCCTGAAGTGCTCGACGATCCGAGGATGACCCTGCATCTTGCGGATTTGGATCAGATCATCGAACATCTTGTGCTTGATGCGCCGACGACGCGCCGATTGGTCACGACGCTGCTCCCAGGTCCGACGCGGTTTGTGATTGAGCAACCACGCGAAGCGATTGATCGTTTGTGCGAGGGACTCAGCATCCCGCGCGGGATCATTGATGATGGACGACACATCGCGATCCGTATCCCTGATCATCCGACGTGCCGACAAGTCCTTCGTGTTTCTGGTGTTGCGTGCATCGCGCGTCGATTGGGCGCCGCGGCGTGGGCGATCGGTGATGATCCAGGGACAGATTTGAGCGCTCTTCCTGAGAGCTCATCTGAAATGAACGTCCCGTTCCCGACGCTCGTGGTCGATGACGGGCAGACGCTGCATCAGAAACATTCAACCACCGTTCGGCTCTCGCTTGATGGTCGGATCGACGTCTCCGCGAGCGGCGTGGTCAGTGAGCGCGAGGTGCTGTCCAAGCTCGAGCGCCGGATCCTGTTTGTGTGCACTGGAAACACGTGCCGAAGCCCGATGGCGGAGGTCATCGCGCAGGATCTGATCCAGAAGCAACCTCCCAGCGGGATCACGACGATCGTCCAGAGCGCCGGAGTCGCGGCCGGGAGCGGGATGAGCGCGACGCGGGAAGCCGTGGACGTGGTCAAATCGATGGGAATGGACCTTTCTGGTCACCAATCGAGACCGATCACGCTGGAGATGATTGATCAAGCGGAGATCATCTATACGATGACCCCGACGCACGCACAAGCCGTGATGACCATGGCCCCCAACTCGGTGCACAAGGTCTTTGTGCTCGACGAGCAGGAGGGTGTCCCCGATCCGATCGGGCAAGGCATCGAGGTATACCAACACACTGCTGATCGGCTCAGGGAGCTGATTCAGCGACGATTCGAGGAGATCAACGCATGAGCGAGCACATTAACGTCGCGATCGGTTCGGACCATCGCGGGAACGCCGCGGCGAATCAGATCCTCGAGACGATCAAGAACCTTGGTCACGACGGATGGATCGTGGGAAACTGCGATGATCAGCCTTGCGATTATCCTGAGAAGGCATGGCAGGTCGGACACGAGGTCACCTCGGGCAAAGCGAACCGCGGCGTGCTGATCTGCGGCACAGGGATCGGGATGTCGATCGCGGCGAACAAGGTCGATGGACTCCGCGCCGCGCTGGTCCACGACGAACTGACCGCTCAGCTCTCGCGCTCGCACAACGACGCGAACATCCTGTGCTTGTCTGCGGACCTGCTGGGCGCTCGCTTGATGGACAAAATCATCGAGGTCTGGATCAAGACCCCATTTGATGGCGGGCGCCACGAACGACGCGTCAACAAGATCACGATGATCGAGCAGGGACAGAACCCCTCCGAAGCGCCTGTTTAAAGATCTCGTTCATTCCGTTCGGATCAGCACACTCACCTCACCAAACCCCACCACGACCACGCCGTCCGCGGCTTGGCTGATGGTCGGTTGTCGCTGGATGGCGCTGGGGAGCGTGAGCTCGATCGTGTCCATGAGCCGAGCGTTCTGCAGACTGAACAGCTTGATCGGGACATTCATCGTCCGCTGACCATCGGAGGTCGCTCGTCCGATGAGCGCGACGGAATCATTGCCCCACGCGGTATCGACATACGGGCGGCTCGTGGGCTCGGGATCCAGCGCGATCGTCTGACCGCTTGGTTCAAACAACCCCATGCCTCCTGAGGCGACGATCGCGAGGTGCTCTCCTCGTGATTGGACATCGACCCATCCACGCTCATACACGCGTCCGAGTGTGTTGTACGAATCGATCGGGATCTTCCCGTCCTCGAGACCGATCGGGAAGAGGTTGACGTACTCGTCGAGGACGATCAATGAATCGTCGATGATCCATCCCGCGTTGGTGTTCATGAGGTTGTCGTTGCGGATGACCCAGTCGAGGGTTCCGGTTCGTGTGGACACTGACAGCACGCGCTGTGAGGTCCCGACGACCAGACTCCCAGAGGGCGCGACGCGGACCCAGCGTGGAGTGGAGGTCTGCGCGTCGAGCATCTGGATGATCTGTCCTGTGCGCGAATCGATCGACGCGATGCGTGGGGAGCGGAGCAGGACCTCGCCGTTCTCTGGAGCGTTGTCTACGTGCCACATCCCGACGACTCCGAGCACTCCGGACGAGAGATCGACATCGTGCACGCGATTGATCGGGAGGTCCTCCGACCACAGCACCTGTCCAGTGAGCAGATCAACCGCTCCCGCTCGACCGATCCGATCGATCATCGCGAGGACAGAGCCATCGGACGTGCTCATGATCTGATACAAGGGGACTACGCCTTCGTTGGGAGACGAGAACTGACCGTCGATCTGTGCCGCGCGATCGGGGATGCGCGTCGAGCTCGCGAACAAATGCTCGCCGATGTTCTGGATCTTCCAGCGTGTATCACCAGTGCTGGTCTCGATGGACTCGATCCATCCGCCGTCGGGATCATCTCCCGATGGACCCCAGAAGAGGATGGTCTGGAACTCGTTGTGGACGACCACGATCGGCGCATGGACATCTGGTGACCTCCGCGTCCACAGCAGCTCGGGGTTCGCGTCATCGAAGCGGACCATCCGGACCTGCGCCAGCTGAGGCGCGAAGAACACCATCGTCTGGTAGTCGGTGCGGATCGGAGAACGGACGGGTGATCCCGTCAGCAGTGTTGGTTTAGCGTCTTGGACAAAGGTCTCGCCGAGCATCGGCGCGAGCTGTCCCGATGACAATCCGATCGAGAGCGATCCCGCGTCGATGGGTTGACCCTGGATGCTGATCGTGATTTCTGGATAGGTGCTCGACAATCGAGCGGCGGCTCGTGATGCTTCGCCGTGGCGCTGCGAGTTGATGAGCCCCTCGACGAGGAGCGAACCCAGATCATCAAGCGTGGATTGATCGATCGGCATCCCAAGCTGCGCGAGTCCCTCGATCGAATCGAGTCCCGACTGTGCTGCACGAACCGCTGAGGGCGCGTTGTCGCTCAGCATCCATCGAGACGCGCTGCGTGACCACGCGAGGGGGGTGGTCGGCGCCCAAGGATACATCCGCGCGACGCGCGAGAATGCTGTGGGCGATGCGGTCTGGTCCAGCGCGTCCAGGTCCGCGGCTGCGAGATCATCGAACACTCGGCACGCATCGCGGCCGTGCTCGTTGACGATCTGGTTGAGCTTGTTGGTGACTTCAATATCAGCGCGGATCGCGAGACCGCCGCCTTGCCACATCCCTGAGGAGATCGATTCGTTCTGGAGGACCGCGTGGTACACGCGGACCGCTTCGTCGATGTCACCCAGCGCCATACTCCACGCGCCGGAGACCATCTGCTGCGCCAGTATTTGTGCTTTGGTTCGCGCGACGAGCGCGGAGCGCTCGAGGAGTTGATCCCTGATCTCGTTGTTGACCAGTTGTTCGTTCTGGCGCAGCGCTGCGTCTGGGAGACTGATCATGTCGAGGATGATGTCAAATAACCGCTGGCGTGCATCGTGCTGGGGATCGGTGGTTGATCGGCGCAGCATCGACACGGACTGGTCGATCGCTGGGATGATCTGGTCGTGGTTCCCCGATCGGTACGCGAGGTCCGCGAGCGTGATCGACGCGTGCGTGTCGTTGAGCGACTCGATCCGCTCGCTGAGCAGCTGGCGCGCGATGTCCCAGGAGAGGAAGCTGTGCACCTCGTTCTCGTCAGCGGTCACGACCTGCCCGTCGAGCGCGATGAAGTTTCCAGAACTCTCCAGCGCGATGGATTGTCGCTCGCTTGGCGAGCTGGGATCAAGCAGCGTGACCCCATCGGTCACTGGGACAATCAGTGTTGATCCCGAGCTTGAGACGCGTCCGAGGATCGGTGATCGTCCGTCATCTGTTGGCGTGAGCATCTTCGGTCTGCTGACCCCGAACTGGTCGAATGAGTGGGCCGTGATCGAGGTGCGGTTGATGCACGCGAGGTGGGTTGGGGTCTCGATGAGGTACAACCCCTGTCCGGAGTTCATCGCGCGTGTCGATCCGGTGCGCTCTCCGGTGTATTTGTTGATCCGATCGATGCGCGTCCCCGCGACATCGAGGATGTACACGTGCTCATCGCGCACGATCGGTGTCGAGACTGTCCAAGGCTCGCGCTCGTAGCGTGCATAGATATCCGACGCGGGCATCGTCCGCGCCCACAGCACTTCTCCCGAAGTGGTCTCAACGGCGCAGACCAGTCCGATCATGTCGGTCCAGTAGACGACCCCATCGCTGAGCATCCCGGAGTGTGAGATCTGTCCGATCTGCTGGAAGGGGAGCGATCCGGCGCTGCCGATCTCTCGCGTCCATTTATGCTCGAAGGTGTACCGATCGATCCCGACGAGCGAGAGCGCGACAAGGCGCTCGCGCCGCAGGTTCTTTCGCGCCGCCATGATGAGCGTGTCGCCGTCGATGATGATCGAGCCGCGGACGGTTGATCCCGCGAGCAGCGGATCGATCTCGTCGAGCGTGGTGGATTGCTTGATACCCCCACCATCAAGATCAATCGCGAGGATCCGATTATCCCCAGTGCGTCCTCCGGTCCGCGCCAATCCCGCGGCGACATACACCGTGTCATCATGGATCGTCACGCTCGACATATCCTCGACTGTCCGCGCGATGCGCGAGCGCACGCCTTTGCTTGTGCGGTCCTGCTCTTCGGTGTCGAGTATGTTGGTCGTGACGCGCCAGCGCGGGCGCAGCGTGAAGCGATCGAAGCACGAGATGGTGATGCCGTCGTTGGTGATCAGCGTGTCGTCGAGGATCACAGGCATCGACCAGGGTTTGGGCTGCACCACAGCGCCAGACGAGGGCGCATCATCGATCCCGATCAGCTCATCACTCGCGGGAGGCGGCGTCAAGAACGCACTCGCGATCGGTTTGGGAACTAGACTATCGATCCGATACTCCGGCGCTTCGGGATCGATCGGGGACCAGCGGAGGGTGGTGATTTCTTGTGCGGGTTCCGATGGAACCTCAAAGAGTTCAGGGATCCGAAGCTCGACTCCGGCGCGCATCGACCAGTGTTCGAGCTGCTCACGCGTGGACGGACTCGGAGACGCTTGGTAGATGATCCGCAGCAGCTCGATCGCTCGCGTCGCTCGACTCGGTGCATCAGGGTGATCGATGAGACGAGTGATCTCGCGGATCGCGCCACCGAAGCGTGCGTCTTCCAGGAGCATCTGCGCGTGGTTGAGCGATGCATCACATCCCGGAGTGGTGAGCCAATACTGCAGACGAGCTTGGGACCATTGCCCCTCGTCCATCAAACGCTGCGCTTTGGGGGTGTTGATCCTTCGGTACGATTCGAGCAGATCGGGGTCTGATGCGATGACCGAATGGATCCGCAAACGGACTGGGATCGAGACCTTGGTGTCTTTGCCGTTGTCGATGAGTCGATCGCCGCTCTCGATGATGAGCTGCGAGAGCGCTCGCGCTGCTTCCGCGTGACTCCCCTGCTTGCTGAGCACCATCGCGCGTTCGATGGTCTCCAGCGCAACGGGAGCGTCCGCGAGGTAGACCGGGTTTGTCGGCGCGCTGGGCTGGACGACCTGCGCCGCGCCGATCGAGCTGATCGAGCACGCGAGCACCGCCGCGGCGATAAACATCCGAGGATTCTGGAGAGCGGCAGTGCGTGAATGCTTTCTGGATCGTGCGATCAAGGGTGAGCTCCGAGCTTGGAGTATGAGCAGGGACTATGGGTTGAACATCCGAGAATATCGGGTGTTGCAGCTTTCTGTAATGTACTCCCAATACAGCGTGGTGGTTTGGTTCAGACAGTCAAGCCCGAGAACTTTCATGAGCTGGGTTGATTCATCCAGAAATGAATAAATCACGGATTTGCGTCGATGTTCTCCTTTATGAATACGCGTGCACCCATCGCGGCTGTGGCGCCCTCGGCCCTGATCGCTCCCTTCAAGCGACGATCATCGAGAGTCATCGTGCTGATCTCCCTGATCGCGGTGATGTCGATGATCGACCTCTACCTGACCATCCTCTATGTCACGCATACCGGGATGAACGAGATCAACCCGCTGGCGCGTGCGATGATGGAGTATCAATCCCCGGCCGTGCTGTCGCTGTGGAAAGTCGCGACCGTTGTGCTGGGGGTCGGGATCCTCGCGTACGTCCGCACCAAACGCAGCGCCGAGCTCGGCGCGTGGATCGGGTTCCTGATCCTGGGGATGCTCATGTCGCACTGGGTCGCGTACATCAACGAGCACGCGCGGATCTCGCAGGACCCGCTGTATACACAGGCGCTGGTTGGACCCGACTTTGTCTACATGCCATCGGGGATGGGTTCATCTGGACTCGGTACATCTGGATTGGGCCGATCGGGTATGGTCATCCCCTGATCGACCTCCCAATCCATACACCAAACCGCTCAATCACCCCTCCAGAAGCTCCTAGCGTGCATACGCTCGGATATGTGTAGACCTGTCCAAATCTCGTTGCTGATCGTGTTCTCCATCGTTGCATCCATGATGATCGGATGCTCATCGGTCAAAGCCCCGCGCTTCGAGACGCTCGGCGTGCGTGAAGTGGAGCAGACCGACACGCGAGCCGTGTACGCGTTCAAGGTCAAAGCGATCAATCCCAACAAAGAACCGATCCCGCTCAGCGAGGTCTCGTACAGCGTCACGCTTGGTCGGGACTATGTCTTTACCGGCGTGCGCAGTCCAGAAACCACGCTCCACACCTACGGCGAGCACATCTTCGAGCTCCCAGCAGTTTTCGAAATCGCGCCGCAGCTCCGAACAGGGACGATGGACTATCGACTCTCGGGATCAACGAAATACATCAAGCCCGGCAAGCTCGCAGAGGTGATGTTCGAGTCCAAGATCAGTGTCCCCAAAGCGGCGTTCAACCTCCGCGGACAGGTGAACTTCGACGAGTAAGCGTTCGACCACCCGATCATTCAGTCGACAATCATCCAACAACCAGACAGTCCCGATCGCTCTCGCTGATGATCGTTTCGATCTTCGGACAGTGCTTGATCAGCTGTGATTCCAGACGAGGCAGGTATCCACGCTCGGTGTTGGTGTGTCCCGCGAGCAGCACGGAGACTCCGGACTGTCGAGCCGCGATCACGTCGTGGTGGGTCATCTCGCCTGTGATAAACACGTCGCATCCTTCTTTGCGAGCGAGATCCAGCAGCGAAGCGCCGGATCCTGGGACCACGCCGACGGTTCGGAACGGACGATCATCCCCTGCGAGCGTGTAGCGCATGCGCGAGCGTCCGAGGTGTGCCTTGAGTCGATCGATCAGATCCCCCATTGTCGTGGGTTGATCGAGTGTGAGACGTCTTCCCGATCCCACACGGCGCAGCGGCTCGGGGACCAGATCAACAATGTCATACGCTGGTTCTTCGTACGGATGCAGATGCTTGAGCGTCTCGATCACCAAAGGCAGGGCGCGCCGGGCGCACACCATCTCCAAGCGTTCCTCATCCACGCGTTCAAGTGAACCTTTGGTGCCGATGGTTGGGTTGGATCCTTCTCCAGGGATGAACGTCCCTTGTCCCGGAGTGGTGAACGAGCAGAGCTTGTAGTTGCCCAGTCCTCCGGCGCCTGCTGTACCCAGTGCGCTGCGGACGTGATCGACCTGTGCTTTGGGTACAAAGGTAATCACCTTGACTTCGCGGCTCGGATCGCCTCCCGTCGCTGGTGAGAGGGCGCGACAGTCTCCCGCGATCACGCCTTCGACCGCTTCTCCGCGCGGAGAGCCCAACCCCTCGCAGAGCCAATCGGTCAATCCGCCTGGAGTCGCGTCGAGCGCTGTGTGCGGCGAGTAGATCGCGATCCCCGCTTCCGCGGCTCCGCGGATGATCCGCTGCGTGTGGTTTTCGTCTGTGAGACGATCGAGCGGATTCCAGATCGGGGGGTGATACGCGACGATCGCGCCGGCTTTCTTCGACAGCGCCTCTTTGAGCACGTCTTCTGTCAGGTCGATGGTCAGCATCACCGGACCGCCGATCGCTCGATCCGCGACGCCGAGGTGTAATCCGACCTTGTCCCAGGATTCGGCGTATTTCAGCGGCGCAATCCGCTCCATCGCATCTATCAGGTCTTGAACAATCATCACGAACCTCCCAACAAATCGTAGCGCATCGAAGATTGGCAAAGAGCCGGACTACGCTTGGTCAATGCCCGAAGCTCGCACGATCCAAACCTACGCGAAGATCAACCTGATCCTGAAGGTCGGAGCCCCGCTCAAGAACGGCTATCACCCCATCTGCTCCTGGATGCACAGCATCGACCTCAAGGACACGATCACCATCGAAGTGCTCGAAAGCGGGGAGTCTGCGTTCGATATCCGCTGGTCGGACGGATCAGAAGTTCAGTGGGATACACAGAGTGATCTGGTGGTGCGTGCGCATCGGATCTTTGAAGAGGTCATCGGACGGCGCGTTCCTGTTCGTGTGCAGGTCGGCAAAGATATCCCAGCCGGAGGGGGGCTTGGGGGCGGATCGTCCAACGCCGCGGGGATGTTCATGGCGCTCTCGTCGATCACTGGCGCGGGATTGTCCGAGCAGCAGCTCCAAGCCGCGGCTCATAAACTCGGGACCGACATTCCGTACTTCATTGAGACCGAGTGTTTCGCAAGCAGCACCCTCCCACCGCCGGCGATCGTTTCGGGGATCGGGGATCGGATCGATCGGACCCCTCGCATGGACACCGCGATCACGCTCTTGATCCCGAGCTTCGGATGCCCGACCGGCGCTGTGTACAGCGCCTTCGACGAGTTGCCTGCCTTGGACGAGCTTGATTGTGATTCGGTCCAGTCCGCCGCGATGGGGAGCGTGGTTGATCCTTCCAGACTCTCGAACGATCTCTGCGATCCCGCGAAGCGTTCGGTTCCTGAGCTTGCGGAGGTGATTGATCGACTCAATGAGCTGGGGGTGTCGCCGCACCTTTCAGGATCGGGATCGACGATGTTTGTTGTTGGTCGTCTGGATGAATCGACGCGAGCGAGCATCGAGTCGCACATCCCTGATCTCAGGATCATCGAGACGCGATTGGTGTAGAGCGTGTTGATAAAAAAAGACACGGGCATGAAGCCCGTGCCTTTGAACTGGTTGTTGAGATGAAGATTAGAGTTCGAACTCGAGGTCTTCTTTGATGCCGTCGATCGCGGCGTCGAGCTTCTCTGGAGTGTCGTAGGTGCCTTCGTCGATCTCTTGACGAACGCGGTTGATCAACTCCGTCCGCTCTGCCGGACCGGTTTTGAGCTCCGAGAGGTACCGCGCGACGCTGGAAAACTCAACCTGATCCTGGGATCGGGTCGGGCTGCTCCGCGTATCGTGGGTAGCCGCGTCAGGTCTCGAGACCTGTTCGGAACGGACGCGCCCAATACGCTGGGATCGTCCGGTGTTGATCGGGGAAATGTCACTCATGAGGATTGCCTCCGTAAACTGCCTGCCTGCTTGTGTCCTTCCAGTGCCCACCACTTGGACACCACTACATGTTGTTGTTCGAGGGTGTGTTCCACCAACCCTCTGTTCCTGTATCGACGACCGCTTGAGTGGAAGAACACAAAAGGGTAAAAATCGTGAATTTGACCGAATCTCCTATCTGTCAACGGCTTACAGAGTATAACACAACAATGGACCGACGAAAAATGTTCCACGCTCAATCACGCCATTTCAGAATTGCCCATCACAAGCGGGTTTTCTGTTTGTTCGGTGCTCGCGCACTCTTTGCCGATCGCTCATTTTTCTCATGGACAACCCTCTCTGTATTCATGTGTTCGCTCCTGGTGCTCAATGGATGCGGCATGTTCCAATCCAATAAATCCGACGACGATCAGTCGCTCAAAGAAGAAGCGCGTGCTGTCTTTAATGATGACGGATCGCTCCAAATCCCCGATGCCGAGGACGAAGCGACGCAGTGGTCCATCATCCTCGTCACGCTCCCCAACGAGCAGATCGCGCCGGAAATCCTCCAGACGGTCCAATCGCGTCACGGCTTGATCAGCGCGTATTCGACCACGCGACAAGGGAAATCGGTCATCGCGTACGGGCGATACACCGGTCCCGATGATCGACGAGCGCTCGTGGATCTCGATCGCGTGCGTGAGATCGAGTACAACGGCTCGCGTCCATTCGCGGCTGCGTATCTGGCGCCGCCTCCAGCGGATGCATTGGGAGGATCGAATCGAGAGTTCGATCTCCGCACGGTCAAAGAACGATTCGGCCCTGCGGCTCTCTATACACTCCAAGTCGGTGTCTACGGCAGCAACGGCAACGAGACCCCAAACGCTAGTGAAATCAAAGAGATACGACAAGCAGCAGAACGAGCGGTCTTGGAACTCCGCGGCGATGGAGAACGAGCGTTCTATTATCACGCGCCACTCCGGAGCATGATCACGATCGGGGTGTTTGGTGAGGACGACTTTGATGGATCCACGACGCCTGCGATCGAGTCGATGAGACTCCGCGAACTCCGCAAGCGATTCCCGCATAACCTGCTCAATGGTCAGGGGATACGTGAGACGACAACCTCCTCAACCGGACAGCGCGTCACGCGGCTCCAGCCCTCAAGCTTGGTCGGGATCCCAGAGCAGTAATACCAACAGCGTGCTTTCATCCCTCGGGATTGTTGATGCCTTGGATCCAGACCGGGGTGATGTGCACGGCTTGCCAATCATCGCTCTCGGCGCTGGGACGCTCCCAGTGGATCATCCACCAGCTCGAACCGATCGGCGCTTGTGAACTCTGCGCGCGGACTTTGACCATTGTCCGTCCAACCCTCGGTCCCGGCAGATCGACACGGATCTCAGGGACTGAGTAGCTCTCGACCACGCGAGGCACGCGCGACGACGCGACCTCGACGACGCGGTCACGCCCGCTGGGACTCGCGAATCGGGTTTCGACAGCGACGTCCTCGCTCAGCAGAGGCTTCATTGTGAATGTGTCCCCAGTCGCGACGGCGTCCACGAGCGAGGTCGCTTTGAGTGTCAGGACCTCGCGATCCGTGGTGATCATCGAGCTGCTCAGGAAGATCGAGCCGCTCAGGAGCAGCGCGATCCCCATCGCGATGAGTCCGGCTTTCGCTTTGCCTCGCGCGTTCATGCCGATGAGGAGCAGGAATCCGAGCACCATGATCCCGATGATCGCGAGCATCGAGTCCTCAAACAGCGCGTGCATCAGCGGATCGGGCGCTTCAAGCGTCGGCAGATTCGTTGGTTCAAAGAGCGGCGATTGCATCGGTGTCCCCTGAGCTCTCTCAATGAGCAATAAGAAGATGAATCGGTTGTGTATACCAAGATGTACGCGGAAGGTCGCAAAGAGATCTCCGCGAGACGATCGATCCGGAATCATCGACGAAATGTCCCAAAGTTTGGGGTCTTTGGTGTCAAAGTCCCGATAACACACAGTGGTCAATACACAGACGACAGGGATAGCAGCGCGATGCAGGAACAGAGTTTGAACCAGAGCACGAGTCAATCAGCTGGCACCAGCACAGAGCGCCACTCGCTGACGCCGAGCGTTGAGATCCTTGAGCGCAACCTCAACGCGATCGGGTTCCGCTCTCCCAACGCGGCACGCGCGATCCTCAGCGCCGCGCCTCGGACGGACATCGAGTTCATCAGGACCGACGATGGTCAGCTCGCGGCGAAACTCGACGGACGCGCATTGTGCTCGCTCAGACGACCGATCGACGAAGCCAAATCTTGGTCCAAGCAGCACGATCCCAAGGACAACGGGTTCTTCGGGATCATCGGGTTCGGACTCGGACACCACATCCGCGCGATGCACGAGGCGCACCAGAAGCACTCCGTCCTCGTGTGCTTTGAGCCCGATCTCTCGCTCTTGCGATCCGTTCTTGAGCGCGTCGATCATTCCGATTGGATCCGAGACTCGCATCTGTTGCTCGTGACCGACGGCTCAGACACCGCGGGTCTCTCGAACCTGATCTCCAGCGCCGTCGCGTTTATCTCGACAGGTGTCGAGCTGGTTATCCATCCCGCGTCCAAGCTCCGCTTGCAGCAGCAGGGGTCGGAGTTCTCCGCGTCGTTCATCCAGATCGTCAAAGCGATGCGCACGCACATGGTCACTGTGCTCTCGCACTCTGGGGTCACGATCCGCAACATCCTGATGAACACGGCGCACTACGCGAGCAATCCAGGGATCGCGCCGCTCAAAGATTCGTGCGCCGGAAAGACCGCGATCCTGATCGCCGCGGGACCATCGCTCCAGCGGAACCTGGCGCTGCTCGAGGATCCGACGATTCGCGAGCGTGCTGTAATCATCGCGGTCCAGACCATGCTCAAGCCGCTGCTTGAGCGCGGGATCAAACCCCACTTCGTCACGGCTCTGGACCACCACGAGATCAGCAAACGGTTTTATGAGGGACTGAGCGCCGAGGATGTCGAGGGCGTGCGGTTGGTCGCTGAACCCAAGGCCAACGCCGCGATCTTCAACACATTCCCAGGCGAGATCCTCTGCACTGGTGAGCCGCAGCTCGACGCGCTGCTTGGTGAAGAGCTCAGCAAACCAATGGGTAAGCTCCCAGCGGGAGCGACGGTTGCGCACCTGAACTACTACCTCGCGCGATACCTCGGATGCAAGAACTTCGTGATGATCGGTCAGGACCTGGGATTCACCGACGGTCAGTACTACAGCGCCGGCGCATCGATCCATCAGGTCTGGTCCGGAGAGCTCTCCGAGCATCGCACGCTGGAGATGTTCGAGTGGGAACGCATCGCGCGCATGAAATCGTTGCTGCGTCCAAAGACGGACGTCAACGGGCGACCGATCTACACCGACGAACAGATGTCCACCTACATCGCGCAGTTCGAGGGTGACTTCCTCCAGGACAAAGAGAACGACGAGACCCTCCGCATCATCAACGCGACCGAGGGTGGTGTGCACATCCAGCACACCGAGGTGATGTCGCTCAGGGACGCGATTGATCAGCTTGTGGGTGATGAACTCATCGAGATCCCGCAGACCATCAGCGACCACGACAACGACGAGCTCAGAACAGTCAAGCTCCGCTCGCGCATCGAGCACGTCCATCGTCAGCTCACATCGATCGAGCGCCACAGCACCAAGGTCATCGAGCTGATCGACAAAGCACTCGAGCACGACGATGATCAGAAGAAGGTCGATCGGATCATCGCGCAGATCTACGCGCTGCGTGACGACGTGACCGCGAGCGAGCCGGGGTATGGACTCGTCAACTTCATCAACCAGAAGGGCTCGCTTGATCGCTTCAAGGTCGATCGTCAGATCGCGCTGCTCGACGACCTCACCCCGATCGAGCATCAGCGCAAGCAGCTCGAGCGCGACGCGAACAACGTGCGATGGGTCGAGTACTCCGCGAAGGAAGTCGCGACGCTGATCCGGCGCGTGCTCGATGTCATCGACGGCAGCGCCCAGCCGATGACGCGCGATGAGTTCGCGGACGAGGAACCCACCACCAGTGTCACGGCCACGGAATCATCGCGGCGCGTCGAAGCGGTGATCTTCGCTGATCCGGACCTTGGGCCGCTGGGGACACCACGCAAGCTCGAGCAGCCGATCTTCCAAGACCTCAACACACTTGAGCTGACTGTCAAACGACTCAACCAGTGCACATCCCTCGATGGGATCACCATCATCACTCCCGAACCTGAGCGCCTCTCAGCGATGCAGCTCAACCACACGCTCCCGATCCGCATCATCGCCGCCGATCCACAGACCATCCGCACGCGCGCCCAGAGCATTGGCAAAGCGCGATACGCATCCAGCGAATGCTGGCGCGGCTCCATCGGATCGCTGGGGTGTTATGACGAGGGGCTCGAACCGATGGCGCTCCAGAGCGCGATGGAAACACACAAGATCGACGCCGCCGCGATTGTCGGTCCCGATTGGGCGATGGTTGATCCGGCGCTGGTGGATCGGATCGTCAAGCGCCACCGCGCCGATCCGAAGCAGGCGCGGATCCCGTTCTCGCAAGCCGTCCCTGGACTTGGGTGCGTGGTGATCGATCGGGAAGCCGCGGATTCGCTCGCGCTTGCGGCCAAGTCCTCGAACGTCAACGCGTCGATCGGCGCGATGCTCAGCTATATCCCGATTGCGCCCCAAGGTGATCCGATCGCTTCGCCGTTGTGTGTTGGGGTTGATCTTCCCCTGCGCGACGCGGGCGTGCGCGTAGTCGCGGATTCGACCGTTCGAATCCAGTCGATGGCCGCGGCGTATCGAGGGCTCGGAGACTACGCGATGAGCGCCGATGCAACAGTCCTGCTCAAAGCGTACAAAGCGGAGCTCGACCAACGAAACAGCCGAGCACCGAGCCGGATCGAGCTTGAGCTTACCACACAACCAAGCATCGGCGGTCACTGGCGCGACCTTGTTGGGGCCGCTCCCAGCGCAAAGTTGGATCAGCAGGAGGCGCTCAAGCTCATCGGCGAGGCGCGTGTCCTCCGCGATGACTGCAGCGTGTTGCTCGCTGGACGAGGCGATCCGCTCACCCATCCCGGCGCGATGGACATCATCAGCGAGATCAACCAGCTCGGGATCGCTTCAACAGAACTCCGCACCGCGCTGGATCCAACCTCGGCAGACGCTCAGCGGCTTATCAGCAGCGGCATCGACGTGCTCAGCGTTGATGTGCTCGCCAACACAGCTGCGGTGTACGCAACAATGACGGGGCGTGACAACTTCGACGCGCTGCTCGACACGATACAAGCGATGTTCGATGCGCGTTCTGGTTCGGGATTCCCGACGCCTTGGATCGTGCCGCGGATCACACGTTGCGATACGTCGTACCAGGACATCGAGGGTTTTTATGACCGCTGGCTTTGCGTCTGCGGCTGCGCAGTCATTGATCCGAATCCGAATACGCAAACCCACGATCGGATCCAGCCGCTCCCGATCCCCGAACCGCGCGCATCGCAGCTCGCGAGTTCTGTGCTCCGCATCCAAGCGGATGGACAGGTGGTCGATCACCTCGGACAACCGGTTCCAAACACCAACGCCTTCGAGCTCGGGATCGAAGCGTCGTACCAGAACATGCTCGCGTTCATCAGTTCAAGAGCGTCGCATCACATCGAACCCAAAGCACCCACCATGGCGTCAAACGCATGAGCACACACAACGCAACCGCGATCATCCTGGCGCGTGGGGGTTCGAAGGGACTCCCAGGCAAGAACCACGCGATCGTCGC
Source organism: Phycisphaerales bacterium (assembly GCA_965250055.1). Lineage (GTDB taxonomy): Bacteria > Planctomycetota > Phycisphaerae > Phycisphaerales > UBA1924 > UBA1924. Next base: position 2,442,575 of record OZ252285.1, read on the forward strand.
GGGACAGCCGTGCGTGCAGTGGTCGATCGATGCGGCCAAGCAAGCCGAGAGTGTCTCGCGGATCGTCGTGTCTTCTGATTCCGATGAGGTCCTCACGATCGCATCGGCGACCGGATGCGCCATCGTCGATCGTCCGAGCGAACTGGCGCACGACACCGCGACCATCGACAGCGCCGCGAGACACGCGTACGAATCGATCGGCTCTCCGAACGGCCCGCTGGTAATCCTGTATGCCAATGTCCCTGTTCGTCCGGACTGGTTGATTGATGAAGCCGTGAACCTGCTCGCGAAGTCCGAGTGCGATTCCGTACAGTCTTACGCACGCGTCGGGAAGCATCATCCGTGGTGGACCGTCAAGCTCAACGAGGACGGGAGTGTGCTTCCGTGGGAAGGTAACACGCTGTACCACAACTGTTTCCGCAGGCAAGACCTCCCCGCCGCGAGCGTTCCCGATGGTGGGGTGATCGCGCTGACTCCCGGGGCGCTCATGTGCACACTCGGCGCCCCAGACGGCCCCCACGCGTTCCTCGGCAATGATCGACGAGGCATCCAGACCATCGAGGGCGATGTCATCGACATCGATTCGCGCATCGATCTGCTCGTCGCCGATGCGATCCTGAAAGAAAGAGTAGCTCATGCGCATCGGTAATCGTGAGATAGGGATCAACCATCGCCCCTACATCATCGCAGAGATCGGCGTCAACCACGACGGCGATGTCGAGCGGGCGCTGGAGCTCACCGACGCCGCCGCGGACGCGAACGCTGATGCGATCAAGCTCCAGTTCTTCGAGACCGATCGCTTGATGAGCAAAGCGGCCAAGCTCGCGGCGTACCAGAAGAACGCAGGCGAGACCGACCCAATCGAGATGCTCCGCAGACTCGAGCTCAATATCGACGAGATGGCACGCGTCGTCGAGCGAGCGCACAGCAAGAACATCCACGCGATCGTGACGGTGTTCAGCACGGAACTGGTCGAGATCGCCGAGACCCTTCCTTGGGACGCGTACAAAACCGCGAGTCCGGACATCGTGAACAAGCCGCTGCTCGAAGCGTTGATGCAGACCGGGAAGCCGATGATCGTGAGCACCGGCGCGAGCACAATGGAGGAAGTGATTCGTGCAGTCGATTGGCTTGATTCGGCACGCGACCGGCTCGCTGTATTGCAATGTGTGAGTTCGTATCCTGCTCCGGAGTCTTCATTCGAAGGGATACCCGCGATAGCAAATGCGACAAAGTTACCAACAGGTTATAGCGATCATTTGTTGGCCAAAGATCATGCCGGCTTCCCTGTGTGTGCAGGCGCTTGTATATTGGAAAAACACATTACTGATGATCGCACAAGGCAGGGGCCAGATCATCGAGCTTCCATACTTGTCGGGCAGCTCCCGCAATACATTGAGAGTGCTCAAGCTGGTATCCCAGCTCGCGGATGGGTTGATACAATCCGTAAGAGTGAAGTAGTGAATTTCACAAGTGAAGAATCGAGGATCTGGGCGGCGGAGTCTGAATATCCAGAGCGATCATACAAATGTCTTGGTTGGGCAGTAGCTCATCTTGTACCAATTAAACGCGTCCTCGACTGCGAGCATGATGTCCGCACTGTCTCCCGTCAATCCGTCGTCACCACGACCGACATCCCCTCTGGCACCACCATCACGCGCGACATGCTCACCATCAAACGGCCAGGCACCGGCATCCTCGCGTGCAACCTCGAATCGGTCATCGGATGCACAACATCGCAACCCATCGAAGCGGATGTCCCGATCCAGGAAACCGATCTGGTTCAGTTCGAGCCCTTGCTCGCGAGCGTGTAGCGTTGGTACATCGCTTCAAGCGCCGAAGGGATCACGCGTACTCCACCCACTGCGGTGATGAAGTTCGTATCCCCGCTCCAGCGCGGGATGACATGCACATGTAGGTGACTCGGGACCCCCGCACCGCCGGCGCGTCCCTGATTGATCCCGATATTCAACCCCTGCGGCTCAAGCGCTCGCTGCGCCAGCTCCGTCGCGCGATCGACAAGCTTCCACAGCTCAACGCGCTGCTCTGGTTCGTAATCCAGCAGCGTTGGCCGCGCATCTCCCAGCGCGATGAGCAGGTGACCATTCGCGTAGGGGTATTTGTTAAGCAGGATCATGCCGTGCTCTGTGCGCTCGATGACGTGGTGCTGCTCATCAAGCTCCGGCGCGTTCCAGTAGTCGAGCAGGAAGCTCCCGCTCTCTGTTCCTGCTGGAGGACCTTTACCGGACGCGTTCTTTGGACTTTGGTCCTCCGATAACGACTCGATATACGCCAATCGCCACGGCGCCCAGATCGCAGCCGGCCCAAACCCTACACCTTCACCCCCTGTTTGGTTATCGCTCATGCCACAGTGTAGCGTGCATCCGCAGCGTCCGATCTATCCCGCATGTCAGCACTCATTGTCCGCGATGTCATGTCCGCTCCAATCGAGACCATCTCGATGGACGATACCGTGGAGAAGATCCAGACGATCTTTGAGTCCTCCCACTACCACCACCTCATCGTCCACGGCGACCACAAACAAGCCGTGGGAGTGATCTCGGATCGTGACCTGCTCAAAAACGTCTCCCCGTTTATCGGGAAGATGGGCGAGCGCAACGCCGATCGCTCGCTGCTCAATCGCAGAGCACACCAGATCATGACGCGCCAGCTCGTCGCCGTCCGCGCCAACACGGCGCTGCGATCCGCGGCCCGCGTCATGCTCGACCATCGGATCTCCTGCCTACCAGTCGTGGATTCCGACGGCCACTGCGTCGGGATCGTGACCCTCCGCGACGTCGTCCGCTGGGCGATCGACGAGCTCGAATACCCAAATTCCGGCTCAGATGCCAAAGCGGCCTGACCAATTGTTGCAAATTGATAAATCTGTAAATCGCTGTATTACAGTGATTTACGAATCTTGCGGACCTGCTTCGTCTCAATAATTCCGCGGATTCTTGGCATTCATCCAGCTTTGTGGTCTATTTGCACTGGTAGGAAATCGGGCTTCACCGCCCATTGGAGATCGAAAGACCTCCGAGAGATGTTTGAAACGCCTTGGGTAGCGCTCAAGGCGTTTCATTCTTTTTGCACCTGCTATCGGATCGCGTCCTCATACACACGCTCGAGCGCCTCGATCATCGCATCGGTGCTGAACATCCGCTCGCACATTGCTCGCCCGCGCTGACCAATCTCCTGCCGCTGCTCCGGACGCTCGTGCATCCAGACGATCGCTTCGCGGATGCCCCGTGGATCTCCAACGCCGACAAGGAGTCCGGTGCTGTTCTCAGGATCGGTCCGAGCATCGAGACAGACTTCTGGTGTTCCATCGGTATCGCTCGCAACCACCGGCACGCCGCACAGCAGTGCTTGAGGCACCGTGCGAGGGAGCCCCTCGCGATAGCTCGGATGCAGCAGCACGTCCATCGCGCGCATCATCGCCGCGACGCGCGGCTGCGGGACGAGCCCCGTGTGCACGATCTGCTCCTGCAACCCCATCTCGCGCACGCGATCCATGAGCCGATCCGTCCACCATCCGTTGCCAACCCACAGCAGCTTCCAGCTTGGATTGTTCCGCAGATCATCGCCCAGACCATCGAGGATGTCGTCGTGTCCTTTGTGCTGCGCGAGGCGCGCGACGGTGCCGATGACGAAGTCGTCATCGCTGAATCCCAGTTCCTTCCGCATCGAGTCGCGGTCTTCGTAGGGGAGCGAGTTGGTGTACTGCTCCGTGTCCATCCCGGAGCGCACCGTGATGTACTGGTTCTTCTTCCCGATTTTGCGATCCAGGAACTGCTGCGTCATCGCGTCGGCGACCGATGCGATGATCTGACAGCGCTTCGCGGCGAATCGTTCTGCGAGCGTGTAGATCCAGTTCTTGAACCCGACTTTGAGTTTGTTCACCACCGACCCCTCGATCGGCATGAACGGGGGGCCATGGATCGTGTGCACCACCGCGACGGGTTTGCCCGCTTTTTTCATGTACTTCCACGCCGACCATCGTCCGAGGATCCCCGCTTTGGACGAGTGCGTGTGCACGACATCGGGACGGACCGACCTCATCAGGTTCTTGAGATCATCATGGAAGCAGAAGTGGTCCTTGATCGGATTGATCTCGCGCACCATGTTCGGGAGTTCGTGCATCACGACTTCGGTTGCAAGCTCTGATTCTTCTCCATGGCGCACGCGCTCGTTGAATCGCTCGATTGTCTCGCGATGCGATCCCTCCGGACCAAAGATCGGTCCGAACGCGAGGTGCACCTCGTGACCTAACCGGGACTGTCCCATGCACGAGAGCACGGTGTTCTCTTGCGAGCCGCCGAGGATCAGGCGCGTCGAGATGTGGAGGATGACCTTGTTCATCGGATTGCCCATCAACTCATCGTATCCCAGGCAAGCCGTCTTTCGTCATCCGATGGACAATCGTTGGGACGCCGTAGTACACGTCCGACTCGCCGACTTCGTTGAACCCTGTCTTGATCAGCACGCGCCGCGATCCGAGGTTCGCTGGATCGCACACCGCGACGAGTTCCTCGATCCCGAGTTGTTCAAATCCATACGCCGCCGATGCGTGCGCGATCTCGCTCGCGTATCCCTTCCCCCAGTAGTCCTTCCCGAGCCGATACCCCAGCTCGATCTCGGGACCATCAAACTCGATCGGGACCAGCCCTCCCTGGCCGATGACCTTGTCGGATGATTTTTCGATCACGGTCCAGAAGGTCATGCCTTGCTCTTGATGCGTCCGCATCGCGCGCTCGATCCGATGGGTTACCTTTTCCTTGCTCCAAGGCTCTCCCGATCCGATGAACTTCATCGTCTCAGGATCGCTCCACAACGCGCACAGCGGATCGATGTCGCTCTCGCTTGGCGCGACAAGAAGAAGCCGATCGGTTTCACACACTGTCTGATGCATCGGGACCGTTCCTCCAGTTTTGTTATCGGTCGTTCACAAAGACCCATAACCAGCACTTCGACAAAGAGTACAACAAGATCACCCCGCTTCACGCGGATTCCGTTGATCCATCCAACGAAACGGGGTAATTTCCCTCTGTTCGCCGGAGATCGTGTGATTCCGGACATCCCCAGTGAGATCGGGGATGCACGCCGAACATCGAGAGAGAAAACGAAAGAGAGTACACATCATGAAACCATTCGTCCTCGCGCTCGCCGCGGCGTCTATCGCTTCGGTCGCGACCGCTGACACACTGGACTTCTCTGACCTGTCCCACGGCGAGGTCGTCGCTGAGCAGTACGCAGGCATGGGCGTCCACATCTCCGCGATCAACCCAAACCGTCCTGTAGACATCGCGATGGCGTTCGACACCACGCTCGGCGGCACCGCGGATCCCGACCTCGAAGACCCATTCTCCATGGGCAACACCGATCTGAACACCGATCTCGGAAACATCCTGATCATCTCCCAGAACGGTCAACCAAACGACGAGGGCAGCCGCCCTGCTGGTCAGCTCATCTTCGACTACGACATGACCGTCCAGTCGTTCGGGTTCCACGTCGTGGACCTCGAGAGCGAAACCATCGAAGAAAGCTCGCTCGAGTTCTACCTCGACGGCATGCTCGTTGAAACCGTCAACTTCGAAGAGTTCCTCGCAGGCGGAACCCACGACAACGGCGTGATCTTCGGGAACAACTCCATCAACCTCATCGAAGAGTTCACCGTCGCTGGTGGATTCGACCAAGCCGTGATCAACCTCGGCGGATCGATGGGCTTCGACAACATCACCTACACCGTCCCAGCTCCGGGTGCTCTCGCACTCTTCGGCATGGGCGCTGCCATGGGTGTGCGTCGTCGCCGCTGATACTGATCCAGCAGTATCCAAAAAAAACAAAGCCCGCATCGATCACTCGGTGCGGGCTTTTTCAATGTTCATCCTGAATCGCTTTACGAGCTGGTCTCGCCGATGATCATCGCGGCGCCGACCGTGTTGTTGGTCTGCTCGTCCACAATGATAAAGCTCCCCGTCGCGCGGCACTGACGGTACGCGTCAAAGAACAACGGCTTGGTCATACGGAACGACACACGACCGATCTCATTAAGCTTCAGGTCCGTCGCGCCCTCAGCACGATGCAGCGTGTCGATGTCCATCCGGTACTTGAGCTCCTTGACGACGCAGCGCGCCTCGTTGCTCGTGTGACGGATCGTGTACTTCTTCCCAACAACCATCGGACCCTCGGCCATCCACACCACCATCGCGTCGATATTCTGACCCGATGTTGGCTGGTTCCCGGGACGACAGATCATGTCGCCGCGCGAGACATCGATATCCGTCTCAAGCTGGATCGAAACACTCTGCGGCGGACTCGCGAACTGCTGCTCGACGCCTCCGATATCGATCGACTTGATCTTGCTCTCCATCCCCGATGGGAGCGCGACGACCTCGTCGCCGACCTGGAACACGCCCGACGCGACCTGTCCGCCGTAACCGCGATAGTCGTGGTGCTCGTCACCCTGTGGACGGATGACCCACTGCACAGGGAAGCGCGGATCGATCATGTCGCGATCACCCGCGATGTGCACGTTCTCAAGATGGTGCAGCAGCGATGGTCCTTGGTACCAGTCCATCTTCTCCGAGCGATTGACGACGTTGTCACCTGTCAGCGCGCTCATCGGGATGAAGGTTATGTCGTTGATCTCAAAGCGAGCCGCGAACTCTTCGAAGTCCGTGCGGATCTTCTCGTAGGTTTCCTGCGACCAGTCCACGAGGTCCATCTTGTTGACACACACCACGAGGTGCGGGATGCGCAGCAAGCTGGTGATGAACGAGTGGCGACGCGATTGTTCGATCACGCCGTGGCGCGCGTCGATCAGAATAAGAGCAAGGTTCGCCGTCGATGCGCCCGTGACCATGTTGCGTGTGTACTGCACGTGTCCGGGACAATCCGCGATGATGAACTTGCGTTTGGGGGTCGCAAAGTATCGGTACGCGACGTCGATCGTGATCCCCTGCTCGCGCTCGGCGCGCAGGCCGTCGGTCAGCAGCGCCAGATCCATCCGCTGATCACCACGCGAGAGCGACGCACTCTCCGCGGCTTCGAGCTGATCCTCAAAGATCGACTTGGAGTCATACAGCAATCGACCGATCAGCGTCGATTTACCGTCATCCACACTGCCGCAGGTCAAGAACCGCAGCAGGTCCATATCGAGGTACGCATCGGTCGAGAACTCCATGCCCTGATTGGCATTGGTGCTCGTGGACAGATCAGATTGTGTCGTTTCAGGGCTCATGCTTTAGAAGTACCCTTCCTTCTTGCGATCTTCCATCGCGGCTTCATTGGTCTTGTCATCCATCCGCGCCCCGCGCTCGCTCGCTCGCGCCGCCGCGACTTCCGAGACGATGTCCTCGAGCGTCGATGCGGGAGAGTCCGTCGCTGCCGTGCAGCTCATGTCCCCCACTGTGCGGAAGCGAACTGTGCGCCGGACAGGCTCTTCCCCCTCGCGAGCACCAAACGGCGCATCACCCACAGGGACGAGCTGCCCCATCCGTGTCACGACATCGCGCTCGTGCGAGAAGTACAACGCCGGGATCTCGATGTTCTCGAGCATGATGTACTGCCAGACGTCCATCTCTGTCCAGTTGGAGATCGGGAACACGCGGATGTTCTCGCCCATCTGGTGTCGGCCGTTGTACAGGTTCCAGAGCTCGGGACGCTGGTTCTTGGGGTCCCACTGTCCGAAGTCGTCGCGGAACGAGAAGATGCGTTCTTTCGCGCGTGCCTTCTCTTCGTCGCGCCGAGCGCCGCCGAACAATGCATCGAAGCGGTACGTCTCGATCGCATCGAGCAGCGTCGGGATCTGTGCTCTGTTTCTCGACGGATACGGCCCAGGGTCCTCGCTCGCGATCCCCTTATCAATCAGGTCCTGCACCTTGTGCACGATCAGGCGCTCACCAAGCTTCTCAACGAGCTGATCGCGGAAATCGAGCGCCTCGGGGAAGTTGTGTCCCGTGTCGATATGCAGCAGCGGGAACGGGAACTTCGCGGGACGGAACGCCTTCATCGCGAGGTGGACCATGACGATCGAGTCTTTGCCCCCTGAGAACATCAGTGCGGGGCGCTCAAACTGAGCCGCGACCTCGCGCATGATGTGGATCGCCTCGGCTTCGAGCGCCTTGAGGTGGGTCAGCTTGTAATGTGCATTGCTGTCTAGGGTTTGGGTCATGCCCAAGGCCTCCGCCTTCAAAAAAGTACTGTTCCTGCCCGAAAGAAGCCCTATCGGCGATCGAATCGGCCCGCTCACGCGAAGAATCACGATTCGCCCCAAGAAACAGCCGAAGTATAGACCGCAGAGCGGTTTGGGCACCCAATTTATCCAGACCAACACCATCGCCGCATATCCTCATAGACAGAACGCGCGACCATCCAAGGATCCTCTACAGTGCCCGACCCCAATACAGCACCCAAATCCGACAACATCACCTGGCACCACAGCCAGATCGGTCCTGACGATCGCGCCAAAGTCCTCGGACATCGCGGTTGCACGCTCTGGCTCACCGGCTTATCAGGATCAGGAAAGTCCACCATCGCCGTCGCCCTCGAGCACGCACTCATCAGCCGCGGATGCCTCGCGTATCGACTCGACGGCGACAACGTCCGTCACGGACTCAACTCCAATCTCGGATTCTCCGCTGACGACCGCAAAGAAAACATCCGTCGGATCGGAGAAGTCGCCAAGCTCTTCGCGGATTCCGGAGTTATCACGATCTCCAGCTTCATCTCCCCCTACCAAGCGGATCGCGATCAGGTCCGCGCGATCCATACACAGTCGGACCTCCCGTTCCTCGAAGTCTTCATCAACACGCCGATCGAGATCTGTGAATCACGCGACCCCAAGGGACTCTACAAAAAAGCACGCGCCGGCGAGATCAAAGGATTCACAGGGATCGACGATCCCTACGAAGCACCGACCGAACCCGAGATCAACCTGAAAACCGACGAACTCTCTCCTGACCAAGCCGCGGAGCAACTGATCGAGGCGCTTGTCGCCCATAGAATCCTTCAGCCCCAAACCCAAGCGAAGGACCCACACTCATGATCGACCACGCCCGCTACGCCGCCGCAGGACGCGAAGCCGTTATCGCCGCCTCAATCGTCTGCCGCGAGGTCCAAGACAACCTCGATCAGGTCTGCGCCATGACCAAGGACGACAAGTCCCCCGTCACCATCGCGGACCTCGCGTCCCAAGCGATCGTCGGGATGATCCTCAAGCAAAAGCTCGGCGAAGACCTCCACCTCGTCGCTGAAGAAGACTCCGCGTTCCTCCGCGACGAGGACAACACGCTGTATCTCGACGCGACCCTCGCCGCGGTCAAAGGCGTCTGGCCCGAAGCGACGGAGCAGAAACTCCTCGACGCGATCGATCTGGGCGCCGGAGACACGGACCACCATTCCTTCTGGACCCTCGATCCGATCGACGGCACCAAGGGATTCCTCCGCAATCAGCAGTACGCTGTAGCACTCGGATACGTCGAGCAAGGTACCCCCACCATCGGTGTCATGGGATGCCCAAACCTCCCAGTCGACCTCTCTCAACCCTTCGACGAACGCGACCCCAAAGGGTGCTTGTACATGGCGATCCAAGGCGACGGCGTGTACGAATCCTCCTGCGACGATGTCAACGCAGACATCATCCGCATCACCCGACTCGACCACGAAGAGGGCGAAGAAATCTCCGTCTGCGCCTCCGTCGAGAAAGCACACACCAACCTCAGCGCCACCGATCGCATCCTCCAGTGGATCGAGGAGCAAGGACTCGGACACGCGGGAGAACCAGCGCGATTGGATTCCCAGTGCAAATACGCCGTCGTCGCGCGCGGACAAGCGGACGCGTACCTGCGTCTGCCGTCGCGCAAGCCGTATGTCGAGCGCATCTGGGACCACGCCGCGGGATCGTGCATCGCTTCTGAATCCGGCGCGTTTGTCACCGATATCTTCGGACGCAACCTCGATTTCTCTCACGGGCGAGGACTCGAACAGAACAAAGGCATCGTCTGCGCCCCCCCTCGCATCCACGGCGTCTTGATCCGCGCCATCAAGGAACTCGGGATCGGACAAGAATAACCGCCCCAAAACGCCGATGATCACCCTGCATGATTGAATCCTGGGAACCCATCCTGACCGGCGTCCTCATCGTACTGATGATCGGCACCATGGCGCTGGGACGATTCGGCGCTGACCTCATCATGATGGGCGCCCTCCTCGTCCTGCTCCTCACTGGGATCCTCGAACCACAAGAAGCGATCAACGGCTTTGCCAACCAAGCCGTCATCACCGTCGCGATGCTCTACATCGTCGCGACCGCGATGCGCGAGACCGGCGCGATGGCGCGCATCACCGCGATCGTACTCGGAAAGCCCAAGTCCGAACGCAGCGCCCAGATGAAACTCGCGATCCCTGTCGCCGCGATGAGCGCGTTCGTCAACAACACCCCCATCGTCGCGATGTTCCTCCCAACCCTCTCGACACTGGCGCGCCGCTGCTCGTTCTCGCCGTCCAAGCTCTACATGCCCCTCTCGTTCGCGTCCATCCTCGGAGGCGTCTGCACACTCATCGGGACCTCCACCAACGTCGTCGTCGCCAAACTCCTCAGCGACGAGCACATCCTCGGACCATCGGGAGAAGAGCTCAGATTCTCCATGTTCACCCTCGCGAAAGTCGGACTCCCCATCGCGATCATCGGGATCATCTACATCCTCGTCTTTGGACGCAAGCTCCTCCCCGATCGCATCACCCCGATCGAGGACGCGGAAACCCACGACGAGGGTTACCACGCAGCGCTCCGCGTCGAGCCCAACTCCCCCATTGTCGGAAAGTCCGTCGAAGACGCGGACCTCCGCGATCTCCCAGGACTCTTCCTGTCGCGCATCGAGCGCGAGCACACCACCCTCGTTGCTGTGTCGCCGCAAGAGGTCATCAACGCGCGCGATGTCCTTGTATTTGTGGGCCAGATCGACTCCGTCGTGGACCTCCAGCAGATCAAAGGCCTCGTCCCCTCAACACTCCCAAGCTCCGACGAATCCATCGACGCGAGCGAGGACCCCCACTACCGACCCAACCTCACGATCTCCGAAGCCGTCGTCGCCAACAACTCTACCCTCGTCGGACTCACCATCAAAGAGTCCGGCATCCGCACGCGCTACGGCGCGGTCGTCGTCGCCGTCCGCCGACAAGGACAACGACTCACCGGCAAGCTGGGCGACATCCGACTCCGCGCCGGAGACACCCTCCTCCTCGAAGCACATCCCGGATTCGGTGATCGCTTCATGACCTCAGGGGACTTCTACCTCGTCAACGAACGCATCACCCCCGCCGCGCTCCGACACGAACGAGCCTGGGTCGCCCTCGCTGTGCTCGCGCTGCTCATCACCATCCTGAGCTTCGGTGTCCTCGATCCGATGACCGGCTCCATGCTCGCCGCGGGACTTATGGTCCTCACAAGATGCTGCACCGGACCCCAAGCACGCCGAGGCGTGGACTTCCAGATCCTCGTCGTCATCGGCGCCGCGTTCGGGATCGGCGCCGCGATGACCAAGACCGGACTCGCGGCTGACATCGCCCACACCATCACCCAAGCCGTGTCCGTGATGGGACCCTGGGGACTCCTCGCGTCGATCTATGTGCTGACCTCAGTCTTCACCGCGACGATGACCAACAACGCCGCGGCGGTGCTGATGTTCCCGATCGCCCTCGCTGCCGCCGCTGAGCAATCGCTCAATCCGATGCCGTTCGTCGTCGCGATCACCGTCGCTGCGAGCTGCGAGTTCTCGACCCCGATTGGTTATCAGACCAACCTCATGGTCATGGGACCCGGCGGATACAAATGGACGGACTACACCCGCTTCGGACTCCCGCTCACCATTCTCTGCGGCGTGGTCTGTGTCGGTCTCGCACCGTTTGTTTTCGGTGGTTTCTAATCAACCTTCATCAAACCGTCAAAATCCCCGATTATCAACAGCACTACAATCAGTCTCGAGTGTCCCGCGAACAGCACCGTTTCTGACCCGTAGGATATCAAGAGGCAACGCGATCTCGTTTCGTTACCAATCAATCGCTAGGGAACAGCTATGAAAATCCTCATCACAGGCGGCAGCGGATTCATCGCCGAATACTTCCACAGAGACCTCACCGAACTCGGACACGACCTCGTCACCCTCGACCTCATCACCCCGACTCCTGGTACACCCTCCGAGAACTCAACCTACATCCAAGGCGACATCCGCGACCCCAAAGCACTCGACGAAGCAATGCAAGGCGTTGACCTCGTCGTCAACCTCGCTGCGGCGCACCACGACTTCGGGATCGCCCACGACACCTACTACGACGTCAACGAACGCGGATCGCAGATGATCTGCGAAGCGATGGACCGCGCCGGAATCAAGAACCTCATCTTCTACTCCACCGTCGCGACCTACGGCGACGCGCCGCCCCCACACCACGAAGAAGCACCCACACAACCCGCAACCCCCTACGGCGGATCCAAACTCAAAGGCGAAGCCGTCTTCAACAAATGGGTCAACCAAGGCGACAACCGCCGCGCGCTCATCATCCGTCCAACCGTCACCTTCGGTGTCCACAACTTCGCCAACATGTACTCGCTCATCCGTCAGATCGATTCAGGCAAGTACGCGCGATTCGGTCCAGGAACCAACATCAAATCACTCAGCTACGTCGAGAACATCGTCGATGCGACCCTCTTCCTCGCAGGACTCAAAGAAGAGAAACCAAACCGCGAAATCGAGAGCTTCGAGATCTTCAACTTCATCGACAAACCCGACCTCACGAGCACGGAGATCTCCGACCACGTCAGCAAGTGTCTCGGGAAGAAACCAGCTCCAGCGCTCCCTTACTTCGTCGGGATGATCCTCGGCCTCCCATTCGACATCGTCATCAAGCTCACCGGGAAGAACCTCCCGATCTCGACCGCGCGTGTGAAAAAGATGTTCAAGTCCCAGACCAAGTTCGAAGCCGACAAGCTGCTGTCTGTTGGATACACCCCAAAGGTCGAGCTCAAAGAAGGCATCAACCGCATGGTCCAGTGGTACATGCAATCCGGCAAGAACGAGAACGCGGAATGGCACCAGCCCCCCGCCGAGCCCGTGCTCCGAGACTGATACCAACGACACATCAACAAACAAAAAAGACACGCGTGCGAGAGCCGCGTGTCTTTCTCTAGAAAAGAGAGAGCGTTGTATCTGTGTTTTGTCTTATCGACGACGGCGAGTGCCGACCATCCCGCCAAACGCGAGCATCGCCAGCGCCGATGGTGCCGGGACAGTGCGTGTGATCGAGAGGTTGTCGATCCCGATGGTGTGGTCCGCGAATCCGAAGAAGAATCCGGGCTGGAAGGTCGTAAACGCGATCTCGTCAACACCCGAGAGCACATCCGAGAAGCTCACGCCGTCCGGAAGTGTTGGCTCGAAGGTCATCGGATCCTCAGCGCCGTAACCGCCCCATCCCGATGGGAGGTCGATCGCGTTTGGATCAAAGGTCACGGAGTAGGTGGACCATTCCGAGTTGTTCGCTTGCGAAACGTTGTCAAAGAGGAACCACACGGAGTTGTAGGGGTATCCGTTGGTCGCGCCATCGACGTCACGCAGCTCAACGAGCCAGGGACGCGAAACATCCTGACCGAAGAAGTTCAGGTAATCCACGCGGATATCCATCGAGAGGGTGATCTCGTCTGCAGTGGTGTAGTCACCAAGGAACGCGTTGTTGGTGGTGTTGCTGAAGGTGATTCCGAAGTTGTTGAATACAGTCTGCATGTATGCGCCGTCGTTGCCACCCGAGCCTTCGATGCCTGTCGCACCGCCCGGACCCGCAGGTCCGACCCAGCCATCAGCGCCGTTGCTGAAGTCGGTGGTCACCGTATCGCCCGCGTGCGTCAATCCGGCACACGCGCACAGCGCCAGCACCAATCCGCTTGTCTTTGTCATCGACATGTATTTCTCCCGTTCTGACCAATCTGGTCTTTCGTTCTTTGCCGCCATCACTCCTGACGCGGCTCAAAGTAGGTTTGCGGATCAGCCTCCTGAACTGATCCAATCGAGTAATCCCGAGAATCCGCCGGACCCAAAACACACAGCCGGCAAACCCTCCATTTGCACATACTACTGAATCTCAAAAGCGTTGCAAGGAAGTTTCCCTGAAACTACCAAGAAATTTCGTGCATTCGCACAAAATGCGGTGTATACTCCAGATAAGCCCGATTCTGGGCCTCAAAACATGACCAAATCAAGACGGATTCTTTCGCGATGACTCAAATAGATGCCAAAACCTCGACCAACGCTCCCCAAACGATGGGGACACTCGAGATCCGCATCAACGCCGCCGGCGAAGACCTATTAAAAGGACTCACCTCCGTCCTGGGACAGATCCCCGCCACCGATGCCGGGCCGCAACAACTCGCCAAAGAACTCGGGATCGACAAGGTCCTCGCTTCACGCATCCTCAAAGCGCTCCGCGCTCCGGACCCTATGTCCGTCGTCCATCGCGTGCCTGGTCCAGAACCGATGCGCCGATTGCTCAAAGCAACCTCCAAGCTCGGCGTCAACCCACAAGACCTCATCGATGCCAACTCCGCCGTCGATCGCTTCGAGTCGCTCATCCGCTCCGAGATCGGAGACCGCAGCGCGCTCGACGCGATCCTGAGCGCTTGGGTCCCTGAGGCGCGCCGCGAGTTCGAGCTTCGTCGCAAGCAAGCCGCGTTCCGCGCGATGTCCCAGCTCAAGGGCGCGCAAGCAGACGTCTACGCCGAAGCCGCGATCTTCTATCCCAGCGCCGACAACGAGCACATCGACATCGTTTGGATCAAAGCCGTCATCGGACTCCATCGCTTGCGTCCCGGAGTGGTCGTCAAGTTCACCAGCCATCGACAGATCGAAGACCAATCGCGCCGCAAGACCTACACCCTCGCGGGAGATCCCGTCGATTCCGTGTCCAGCGCCACGCTCGAGGGCTACTGCTCAACCCCCACCCCCGCGCTCGACGTCCACCATGCCGGCGAGCTCATGCACTACACGCTCCAAGAAAACTGCTTCGGCGCCTCGAGCTCCATCGACCTCGTCACCTGCGAGGTCAACCGCGCCGAGATCCCGCGCTACATCCCCGATGAACGTCAACGCAAAGCGTGGGCATCCTCCGACATCAACATCCCCTCCAAGCGCATGCAGTTCGACGTCCTCGTCCACAAGGACCTCTACAACCGCTCCTTCCCCGAGCTCCGCATCTACGACACCACGATCAACGGCCAAGCGGACATCAACAATCCAGCGCGCGACGTGGATCAGCTCGACCTCCTCGAATCCATCGAAAACCTCGGCGAAGGACTCAGCCGATTCGGATCATCGCTCGTCCCGAACTATCGCAAAATGATCGACGAGGTCTGCAGCACGCTCAGCTTCGATCCATCGATGATGCGTGGATACCGCTGCACCGCCGATTACCCGATCTACGGCTCACAAACCGCGATGATCTTCTCGACCCAAGATCGCCCAGACGGCTAAACACTAATACCAGACAGTTAAGCCTGCACCTCGTCCATCGTCTCCTGGTCGTCGCTGACAACTGTCGCGCCGCCCGAGAGCCACTCCGAAAGACGGATCCGGCGCTGCTTCGTCTCCTCAGCAGTGAACTGCGGATCAGCAAGCTTGAGCACCTCGGCATACTTCGCGGCACACACCTCACGCGTGTACCCCGCTTCGAACACCTTGCGTGCGTTCGCCGCCATCGTCCGCGCCATCGCCTTGTCCTTGATCAGCTCGCGGATCTTGTTCGCCATCCCCTCCGAATCCCCAAGCGCCGACCACGTCCCGCAATGGTTCTTCTCCACAATCTCGCGGAGCTCGGACCATTCCTCAGACAGCGACACGATCACCTTACCCACCGCGAGCGATGTGTAGAGCTTACTCGGGAAACTGATCCCTTCGATGCCGTGCGCGATCGTGACGAGCGAAGCATCACACGCGTTGAGCGCCTCGTTGAGCTTCTCGAACGGCTGATACGGCAGCAGCAGCACGTTGTCGAGCCCGCGTTCCTGCACGTGCTTCTCGATCATGTTCCGCTTGCCGCCCCCACCAGCAAGCACCAGCTTGAACGGCTCATCCTTGAGCAACTCCGCAGCGCCCAGCACCGTGTCAAAGTCGTAGTACAGCCCCATATTCCCCGAGTACAACAGCACAAAGTCATCCACGAGGTCGTTGTCGCGCGCGATCTCAGAATCCGCTTTCTCGATCGGGAAGAGGTCCTCGCCGTCCGCCCAGTTCGGGATCACATGGATCTGCTCAGGAGTGATCGGATACGCGTTTGCAACCAGATCCTTCGCGGCGCTGCAGAGGACGATCGCTTCTTGCGTCCGACGATACTTCCGTCGATTGAGCGCCATCCACGCGCGATCAATAAACGAACCCTTCTTAAACGTCCCGACCCAGACCCCCATCTGCGGATACGCATCATGCAGAAGCGTCACGTAGTGGTGCGTCCGGAACAGGGACACAAACCAACCGATCACCCCAAGGAAAGGAGGATTGGTCGTGTACAGATACACCGTGTCCTTCCGCGAGCGGAACAACACCGTAAGAATCATCGGGATCACAAACGTGAGGTAGTTAAACACACGTCCAGGAAGGAAGTTCTTGTCAAACCGAGCAACGCGCAAGCGACGGATATTGACCCCGTCAACCACTTCGCGAAGCGGACAATCCTGCCACGTGTCGGGTGGGCCGTAGCTCGGACGACCTGTCAACACCTCGACCTCAAAGCCCAGCTTGACCAGCTCAACCGCAAGCTCGTGGAGCAGGTGACCAGTCGATGCCACGTCCGGCACATAATACTGGTTCAGGATCACGACCCGTGTTTTCTTCGTTGTACCGCCGGATTCAGCCATGATGCTCCCCAGCACACACCGCGTTGGCTTCTGGTTCGCCGAACGTCTCGCGCAAGCGGTCACCTAGCCACGCGATCAGCTTGTTCTTCTCATCACGCAAGAAACCAAGGTCCACACGCTGCGGCTCATCCTTGATCCGATCAAGACCAAGACGCTTGAGCAGATACGCTCGAGGTGATCTTGTAAACAACATCGCCGGATTCCCGTACGCCACTGTTGCGACGCACGCATGCACACGATTTGAGATCGTCAGGTCCGCGTTCGCGTAAATATTCAGGTACGAATGAGGCACATCGCCCGTGTACATCATCGGCGCGCGATAGTTCTTCTTCATCAGGAACGGGTTGTACCGATGGTCCGTCCGCACGATCAGCTTCCCGTCCACGCGAGCCGGACCCGTGTTGAGACCAAGCAAGCTATCGAGGAAGATGTACGCACGCTTCTTGTAGCACATCTCTGTCCGCCACTTCGGATGACGTACATCCCACGTCGTCCCCTCAAAGTCGAACGAACGATCAACACGACCACTGAAATCCGTGCGAGGTGAAATTGCCGGCTCCGGAATCTGATCAAAGTTCATCGCGATATACGGCTCAAGGTCCGTCGGGATCTTCGGGAACAGGTCCGACACAAAGGTCGCCACGTCTACCCCATCAAACGCAAACTCCGGAAGATCACCAAGCGCCTCGTACGTCTCCGTGTCACGCGACGTGAAAATGTGAGGCGGACAATCCTTCATCAAGCTCCGGCTCAGCTCAATCGTCCCCGAGTCGTACTGCATCATCCCAGCCGCGAGCACCATGATCTTCGCGCCCTTCTCGTGCTGCGTGCGGATCAGATCAGACACGATGTTGTTCATCTCAGGACGCACATACGGCCCAAGAATCACGATCGCATCAAGATCAAGATGCTTCGCGTAATCGATCGAGTTGGGATGATTTCCCTGCGAGGTGTTGTAGTACCCCGCCTGATCACCGATCGCAAACACGTGCGCTCCGGGATACGCCTGCTCGATCGCGTAGACCGCTCCAAGCTGGAAGAACGCGTTGCCGATATTCGTGGACCAATAACCAGTGAGCACACCAATTCTCGGACGTTTCGCTGGGGTCAATACAGGATCTTGTGAGGCATGTGTCATGTGTTCAGAGCTCCATATGGATAGCCACTATCGGCGCTTTGATGCCCAATCCTGCCAAAGCTTGGAACTACGGCGTCAAACTTTCGACATCGTAGAACATAAATCCCGTCATTCTCGTAGACTCCGTCATTGTTGCGTGAATCCTGCCCCCTTTTTCGCCCATCATCCGATCCGCCATAGACCATCACTGGTCTCAGGCCGATAGTGATTCTGGAGACCATCACCTCCATCAGCCCTGCACCCAATCAGATACCATGAATCCAAAGACCAGCCGTCCAATCCCCCAGCGAATCAACCGACCAAACCCGAGGTCCACCCAGTGAGCGTCTCCATATTTATCCAGACCCTCAACGAGGAGGACAACCTCCCAGGACTCCTCGAATCCGTCAGCTGGGCCGACGATATCGTGGTCCTCGATTCCCTCTCCACCGATCGCACGCGCGAGATCTCCGAAGCCGCCGGCGCCCGCTGGTACGAGCGCGCCTTCGACGGGCGAGGCAATCACCAGAACTGGGCCATGGAGCACATCGACTTCAAGCACCAGTGGGTCTTCTACCTCGACGCCGACGAACGGATGACCCCCCCGCTGCGATCAGAGATCGAGTCGATCGCCGCCAAGTGGGCCGATGGATCCATGAACACCCAGGACGACCCCGTCGCGTACTACTGCGGACGCAAGAACATCTTCCGAGGCAAATGGCTCAAGCACGCCATGCCCCCCAGCAACATCATGCGATTCTTCCAGCCAGAGCTCATCCGCTTCGCGAGAGACGCCAACCCCGTCCCCATCGTCGATGGCAAAATCGGGTACCTCAAGCAACACTTCATCCACTACAACTTCTCAAAGGGTATCCGCGAGTGGTTCGATCGCCACAACCGCTACTCGACCTACGAAGCGCACGAAACCATCAAGGCGCTCGAGGGCAACCCCGTCAAGCTCTCCAACCTCTTCTCGTCTGATCGAAACACGCGGCGCCTCGAACTTAAAAATCTTTCGTTCAGAATGCCGATGCGCCCGCTCCTCAAGTTCATCTACATGTACATCCTCTCGCGAGGATTCCTCGACGGCCGCGCCGGATTCACATACTGCAAGCTCCAAGCGCTCTACGAATATATGATCGTCCTCAAAGTCCGCGAGCACAGCCACCCGGACCTCACCGCCGCTGATCGAGGAGAGAATCCCAACCCCGCTTGGGATAAAGAGACATGAGCACCAACGAGCCCGGAAAGCCAAAGAACGTCGCGGTGATCTACCACTACTTCGCGCACTACCGCGAACCGATTTTCCGTGAGCTCGTCAACAACAGCCGACACCACTACGAGTTTCTTGCCGGAGACCACAGCTTCAACAGCGGCATCAAACTCATCGAAGAACTCCCGGACAACCGCCTCAAAGTCATCAAGGGCATCCTCCTCGGCCCGTTCCTCTTCCAGTTCGGAGCCGTCAAAGCCGCGCTCGGATCACGCTACGAAACACTCATCCTCCTCGGAAACAGCAAGTGGCCAACCATGTGGCTCGCCGCCATCTTCGGCAAGCTCAGAGGAAAGCACATCATCTTCTGGTCCCACGGCTGGCTCACCAAAGAATCCGGATTCAAAGGGTGGTTCCGCAACACCTTCTACAAACGCGGACACGCCCTCCTCGTCTACGGCCACCGTGCCAAATGCATCGGGATCGACAACGGATTCAACCCCGACTTCATCCACGTCATCTACAACTCACTCGACTGCGACAAACAAGACCAAGCACGAGCACAGATCAAACCCGAAGACCGCGACCAGACGCGCCAAAGACTCTTTGGTGACGACGCGTCCAACCCCATCCTCGTCAACGTCACGCGCCTCCATCACTACAAAAAGATGGACATGCTCATCCGAGCGGCGCACAAGCTCAACGAGCAGGGATCACCCACCAACGTCCTGATCATCGGAGAGGGACCCCACAAACCAGAGCTCGAAGCACTCGCAAAGGAACTCAACGTCAACGCCGTCTTCACCGGAGCGCTCTACGACGAGCTCGAGATCGGTCAGATGCTCAACGCGTCGGACCTCGCGGTCATGCCCGGACCTGTTGGCCTGCTCGTCATGCACGCCCTCGCCTACGGCGTACCTGTCATCAGCAACAACGATTTCGACACGCAGATGCCAGAGTTCGAAGCGATCAACGCCGGAGTCAGCGGAGACTTCTTCGAGAGCAACAACCTCGACTCCCTCATAGATGCCATCAAACGCTCACTCGACAACCAGCCCCCCTTCGAGCAGCGCTGCAAACAAACACGCGAGACCATCGAACGGTTTTACAACCCAATCTCAGAGCGAAAGCTCATCGACCGAGCCGTGGACGGCCTGCCCGCAAACGACCTATTCAACGCGGGCCTCTGTCCATACAGTGAGGATCAACCATGATCAACGCACTCAAAAACAAGATCCGCAGAAACAACAAGCTCCGCTACTACGGACGCCTCGGCGTCATGTTCTACCGAAGAAAGCGATACGGACTCCGCTACTGCCACCCAACCTTCTACACCAACGACTGCAAAGGCATCAGCACCGATCTCGTCGCACACGAGTTCACCTTCTGCTCCAAAGCATGCATCATCGGACCGCAAGTCGAGCTCGGCGCCTACACCATGCTCGGACCACGCGTCCTGATCGTTGGAGACGACCACGTCTTCGATAAAGCCGGAACCCCCGCATACTTCGCCGGACGCCCAGAGCGCCGACCAACCAAAACCGGACGCGATGTCTGGATCGGTGCAGGGACCATCATCATGTCGGGAGTCACCATCGGACGCGGATCGATCATCGCCGCCGGTGCTGTTGTCACCAAGGACGTCCCCCCCTACGAAATCCACGGCGGAGTCCCCGCCAAGAAAATCAAAGACCGTTTCGATACCGAAGAAGAACGCCGAATCCACGACGAAGCACTCGACAAAACCCCAGAGCTCGGAGAGCTGTGCATGCCCATCAAGCGCCAGAGCGCCTCGGATAGCGCCGAGCGAACTCAGTAAACAGTCAAAGCAATTAGTCTCAACAAAGAATGTCAGGATTGGTTCCGCTCTATGAGCGTTGATCACGCCGTTTGCGCCAGCGATTCGTCATCGCTGTAGTCGCCGTAGTCCGCGTATTCGTCGTATTCGCTGCCAGCATCGTCCCACTGCTTGTCGTCGCCAATCTCTCTGACAGTCCTCGAGTACAGCTTCGATACAACCATGCACATGTAAAACGGGAGCGGGTACAACATAAATGAACCCTGTTTCATCGAAATCATGGTTACATAGCATGTCATTGCCAGAACGATCGCGACTACGCCACGATTGATCTGTCCATGGCGACCGAGGTTGACAAGCCGAATCGCGTGGATCGCTGTCACCAAGCCGATCAAACACAGCAGTGTAAATCCGATCAGGCCGTGATGTGTCAGAATCTCAACAGCTAGGTTGTGCGGATAAATGTACGCATCCTGCCCATGAGGAACAATCGCATTGAACGCTCCCGTTCCCAAGCCTTGTATGTAGTTGGCCGGATTGGAACCCCACGCATTCAACATTTCAGTGACGAAATACATGCGCGAGTTCAAACCTTCAGAGAGACTCTCGGTACTGAAACGCGCCGACGCGTCTGTACCGAGGAGGAATGTTTTGGCAACAAACGAAACAAGTAAAAGCGTGATTCCCGCGGATGCTGTGCGAATGAAGAACTGGTTGATGTCTTTGATTTGATAAGCAATGGGATAGCACAGTACCGCAACAAAGATAGAGAAGATCAACTGCCCACGAGAGCCCACAAGGAAGCTGACTGACAAGCCGATAAGCAAAGCCGCGATCCGGAGCAGGGTGATCAGTACATTGTTTCGCTCCGGATTCATAAGAACCGCAACGATCATCATCATCCCGCCAAGCTCACCGAGAGCGAGCGGATTCCCGTGCTCGCCGCTTCCTCGTGTGTAACTCAGGTCGATCAACAAACGCATGCCATAAATTAGTGTGCGTGGGCTAACCAGAATTAAAATCAGAATAATCATTCCAACAAACAAAAAGGGTGTCGTCATCTTCGTGATCTGCTCCGCGCTCGACACAAGCGCGGGTAGCATCAACACCAATAGAACAAAATACGGAGACCCTTTGTTTAGAAAGTACTTTCCCGCTTCAGGCGACATGGAATACAACACACCAAAGGACGCAAACAGATAGAGAGAAAATATCAACACAGTATTGAGGTTCAGAAACCCTTTAAATGGACGCTTTCCCGTGATTAGCGAAGTTAACAGCGCCATCCCAGCAATGCCAGCCGTCGTGACATTGATCACCCATGATTTGAGCGCAAAGAACGGAATAAACGATTCGAGCAGCTGTTCGAACGCGAACACTGTAAAGATCAGCACCAGGGTCCAGTGAGGCTTAAACAGCGCAAGCAAACACACCAGCACAAACAGAAGAAGAGCAATTCCAGAAAGTAAGGAAACCATAACCCGTGTTCAAACTCCAAATGAGCCAATCAATTCTGATCTTCTTCCAATAGCGTCGGCAATTTGTCACCGATCAATATTCGAGCCCGAACCCCGAAATGGTCCGAACCAGGGATCACCATACGCTCCCACGAACGCACAACAACTCCATCTTCTACCCAAATATCGTCGATCCCGACCCCCATCATCGACAGTTTCGCAGGAAATGTCCCCGATAACCCCAGCACAGACGACCCGCGAACCACTCCTAGACCGTCCCGAAGCCGACGATCACGCCAGGACCCAGACCCCGCGTTCAGATCCCCCACCACCAACAAAGGCAGCTCAGCCCCGTCTTTCTGCTCAATCCCGCGGATCGAAGCGACCAGCGTCTCCACCACCCCATTCCCCCTCGACCACTCACCACCCCCCCTCGGCGACGGCGCATGCATCCCCACCACGCGGAACGGACCGCCAAACTCTGCCGGCCGCTGGACCACACCAGACAACCCATACAACTCATCAAGCCCCTCATCACGCTCGATCGCCCAACGACTCAGCACCACCATCGGCGATGCGACCTTCCCAATCCGTCTCCGGATCATTCGATACGGAAACCAGTCGAGCCCATCGATGTTTCCCGTAAACTGCCGAAAAACATCCCACTGAGGCTCAACAAGCACCATCACATCCGCATCCAGCGTACCAAGCAGCGCCATCACCTCCTCAGGACGCTCGTTGGCCATGAAAATATTCATCTCCACCACCCGCACAACATTGGCAGCGCTGCTGTCCTTGTCAGTATGAACCCACGCCCGTCCCCCGCTCAGCACCACCACCATCATCACCACCCCAAGCAATCCCACCAGTTCCACCCATCCCCTCCGGATCATCAGCCCCAAGCTACCAAAAACCACCCCGATCACCAACGCGTACCACCCCAGACTCACCATGATGTCCGCGATCCAGAACCTGCTCGAAAGCAGATACGCCCCCCACCACCCAATCACCACCACAACCAGCAGTGCACGCAGAATCAACCCGAACCAGCCGCGCGAGCGCTTCAACTCATGTTGTGATCCATCGGCGCCGTCCATACCACTCCCATCGGACGATCTACTCTCCCCATCCGAGCGCGGTTCACAAACCAACAAAAAAGACGGCCCGGTTTCCCGAGCCGCCCATTCAAGTCTTCATTGAATGTGTTCAAAAGTAAGCACAATCCTTACGGACGATCCTCGCCCTGCTGACCGAAGATGATGGTCATCCCACCACCGCCGGCCATGTCCTCAGCGTTGTAGATGTAGTCCGCGTCAAGCGCCTTCTCGATCCGCACAGACGCTTCCTGAAGGTGTGCACGCGTGTACGCATCGAGCGAACCGCCCATCACACCATCGATGCTGTCCTTGAGATCACGCAGGTGCATCGAAGCGATCGTCTTGACCGCCATGGACGCGGAAGTGAACCCGCCGTTGTCCATCGACATATCAATCAAACGATCCAGATGCTCCCGCTGCAGGTTCCGACGCAGCGATGAGATCATCGGCTTACGAACGCTGTAACGCCCGCTCGCGCCGTCCTCAAGCTCCGACCACACCGCATCGGTCACCGACTCCATGACCTCAGCCACAGTCAGCGCATCCTCATCAGCAGGCACAAACATCTCGTAGTCATACACACGCTTGATCGTCTGCGGATTCATCAGCATCGTCAGCGCCGATGCCTGCATCCCCATCACGCGGTCGTGAATCTCAAACGCCGAATCCGACATGATCGAGCTGTAGTTGTCCCACCACTTGTCCACCGTCGCGTGGGCAAGCAGCTCAGGAGTGATGCCGTACGCATCATCCTCGAACGCGTTCTCGATCACAAAGTTCAGAGCCGCACGCTGGCGCTCGACCGGGACAACCTCGATCGGAGCTTCGCTCCCCGGATCGCCCTTCTTGGAACGCGACACGTACGCCGATCCGACCCAGTTGCCCATCATCGAGAGCGCCTGCATCTGCGTGCTCAGCGTGATCGAGTACCCACGGCGAGCGCGGGACCACGAATCGCCATCCTGAACGAACTCGCTGATCAATCCCTCGCGGATCTTGCCGACCAGTTCCATCTGGTTCTTCGCGTAATCAAGCGGATTCTCAGACAGGTCGTACCGGCGCGTGCGTGGGTCGGGACCAAACGCGTCTTCGTCTGTGCCGTACGCGAGTTTCGGATCCGCGGATCGGCTCAAGACCTCCTTGAGATCGCCGCTGCCGTAACCATATTCAATCGCCCACTGGTCGTACTCGCCGATACCGATCACCGAGTAGTCACCCTGAACCTCGCCGCTGCCAGGCATCCGGATGTTGATCCCGTTGTAGTCCATCACCGAAGTCGACCAAGGCTTCTTGCCCTTGATCTCTTCTGAGTTGATTTCCTCAAGCGAGTACGCGCTCGAGCCCTTGAAGTTGTGACGCAGACCGATCGTGTGACCGACCTCGTGTGCCACAAGCTCAGCGAGCATCGGACCGACGAACCATTCTGGAACGCCGTCGATCATGTCGCCTTCTTCTTCCTTCTCGGCAGCGACCTCGCCGCCCTCGTCGGCGCCGTCACCCGCGTCGTCTTCGTCCTCGGACTTCTCGAGCATCGCCAGATGCTCCGCCGGGATCATGTCACGAAGACCAGGGTTCTCTTCGAGCTGCTTGCGGATCATCTCCAGCATCTCTTCGCTCATCTCGGGATCATCACCCATCTCAGCAGCGGTGTTGATCATCCCGACCATCGCCAGGTTCATCCGCATCATCGCAAGATCAAGCGCCTTACCAGTCGCGGCATGACACATCCCCGAAACCTGCGAAGCACGCCCGCCAAGACCATCAAACTCATCGTCGCCGATCATCAGCGCCGAGTCGTCATGATCCGCGTGATCGCTGCACAAGCCCATGGAGTGGTTGTGCGCACGCTCAGCAAGAATCCGCTCGCGAGCAGAAGGCGTCGCAAGACGCAGACGTGGATCCCAGCTCGGATTCTTCTCAAGCCATCCCAGCGTCTCAGGACTCATGCCCTCAGTCGCGAGATTGCTCAGCAGGTCTTCCCAGCGATACGTAAACACGCGGATCCAGCCATCAGTCAGCACGACGTCCGCATCAAGAATCTCGCCCGTCATCGGATTGACGCGTGAAGGACCGATCGCCGTCGCGATGTCGTTGGAGATCCAGCGGATGAAGTTGTAGCGTACATCTTCCGGATCCTTCTCCATATTGGCGCCGGTCGTCTTGTCCTGGTACTGCACCTGGATCGCGCCGTCGATACCGATATTGCGGAACGCCTCGTTCCAGTACTCGATCCCCTGCTTGACATAGCGACGGTAACGAATCGGGACCGTGTGATCGACGTAGTAGACGATCGGTTCCTTTGGTGGACTCAGCTTCAGCTTCGGATCCGCCTTCTCGATGTGCCAGCGATTGATCAACCGCTGCGAAGTGTCCGACCAATCAAACTTGCCCAGATCCGTGTAGTTGGTCACAAAGTACCCAACACGCTCATCAGCAGCGCGAGGCTTAAACCCACGCGAGCCCTCGATCTTCGAGATCGAGTAGTGGAACGTCTTCATCGTCCCGCCCGCGACCGGACCCTTGAACTCGATCTCTACGTTCTCCGGGAACGCCTTGATCGATTCAACAACCGTCAACGACTTGTTGAGCCCGCGCGCCGAGCTCCCAAAGAATCGGCTCGCCTGCGAAACAAGCAGACTGTCCAGGTCAATTACAGGCTGACCATTCGGACCCATCGTCTCGATCGCAACATCAAGCAGCACGCGATCCGTCCAGATCATCTCAACAGAGTCCTTCGACTCTTGATCACCCGACGAACGCACCGAAATCTGAGGCTGCACAAGCATCAAACGCTTGCCCACACGCTTCCACTGCGTGTACATGTCGCCCGCCTGCAGACCCGCGAAGATCTCGCCGCCCGCGACCGTCATCGCAAAGAAGTGATGCTGCTTGTCGTACCCGCGAGGGAGCTCCGCAAGCACCTGATTCGTTTTCTTGTTGACATAAAGGTTGTAGAGCGATCGACCATCAGCAGTCGAGACCACCTTGGTAAACCCCTTCGAGACATCCTTCCAGTCCTTGAACTCTTTCTCGGCGCCCCCGCCCGCGCCGCCGCCGGCACGAGCCGCCATCGCCGCCATCGCCGCGAAGTCGATCGACTCCTCAGGAGTCGCCGCGACCGGCTCATCCGCCATCGCCATCGAAGATCCCGCGATCAGAGCACCAAGCCCGATCACCGAACCGACCACACCACTCGCCATTCGCAAGTTTGTCTTGAAGTTCGCACGCATCAAATCACACTCCGTTTACTGTTGGGCGAGCAAGTCCCGCCGAGTTCATTTCCATTTCCGCGAGTCAGTGCAGTCACAAGTCGACCCAAGGCCGAATGCCACCAAGCCGTCACAAGACAGCCCAATGACAATCGGCCCACGCCGGCACTACCTCGATCGGTATCGGCCGCAGAACGCGCCGTACCTAACAACGACTGTCGCTGGAGCGCACCAAATGCGCCGATTCCGTTCGCCAAAATCACGACACCACCTATACCGCCCATAAACAGGCAGGTTTCAGCGATTTGCATCCCAATCCATCAATTCATCCCGCCCCAACCAAGCCCAAGTCGAGCCCCTACCCCGCCAGCACCATCGCCCCGACCGTCAGCCCAACAAACACCACCCCAGACCACCGCACCACAGGGTCCTTCATCGCCAGCTCCGTCGGATCGTCGTACCGACCATCCATAATCAGCGTGATCGTCCGCAGCAGCCCAAGCATCGCAGGAAGCACCGTCGTCCAGAGCAGATTAAACGCGAAGTCCCCGCCCACCCCGCTCGCGAGCACCACCGACATCGCACCTTCTCGACTCTGCACGTAACCCGTGTATGTCAAAAGAGTTGCGACACCAACCACTACGACCATCATCCGCAGAATCTGATCCGAATACTTCTGCTGCACCCCTCGGATCGACGCGACATCCGCATCCCCCATGACCCTCCGCTCGCCGAGCCGCTTCCCGAACGCCAGGAACATACTCAAGAACAACGTCGCGTTGAGCAGCCACGTCGAAGGCGTCACCGCCACCGCTGCACACCCCCCAAGCACACGAAGCACAAACCCCGTCGACAAGCTCAAAACATCCAGAATCACCACATGCTTGAGCATCGCCGAGTAGCACATCACATTCACGATGTACGCCAGCACCATCCCGAGCACCCACCACCGCACCGTTCCAGGCACAAGCAACCCAAGCCCAAGTCCGATAACCAACAGCCCGATCCCATAGTTCCGAGCAAGCCCCTCGCCCACGCGCCCCGAAGCGATCGGTCGTTTGCACTTCCGCGGATGCGCCCGATCCCGCTCCACATCCGCCAGATCATTAAACACATAACAGCCCGAAGCCGCAAAGCAAAACGCAAAGAACGCCACCGCGAGCGTCAGAATCAGCCCCACATCCACAGATTCACGCGGGATCGACCCATCCATGATCGCAAACGCAGGACCAACCAGCACAAACACACCCTTCACCCACTGGTGAGGACGCGCCAGCTTGATCAGTCCACCAACAACACCGCCGCCCCCACTGGAGGAAGCAGCCGTGCCGCTGTGCTGAGATGGATCAACCGATTCGCTCATCAACCCTCCGCATCGACACAACGACCCGCAACCCTCAAGTGTTCATCAAACATCAACACCCTTTCACGCCCAATCCAACCCCCTTCTTCACAAGCTCGGCATGAATCGCCGAAAATCACCACACCATGAGTGTATCAAACCCCCATTCTCATACCGCAACTCACAAACCCGCGTCCAAGTGGTGCCTGATCGTCACCCTCGCCGCGCTCCTGCTCGTCGCGTGGCCCATCATCCTCTCCGGCAACACCTCCGGACGCGGCGCCTACGACGACCTCACCTACCACTGGCCCGCGATCCAGACCTTCGCCGACCAGCTCCCCACCCCCGATCTTTCCGACTACGCCAGCGCCACCACGCCGGGATACCACCTCGAGCTCGCGATCCTCCACCGACTCGGCGCGTCGCGCACATTCGTCCAGCTCTACTCGTCCCTCTGGACCGTGCTGCTCTTCGCGATCCTCGCCTGGCGCGCTGGACGCGCCTTCGGAAAGCCGGGAGTCCTTCTCACCCTCCCATTCCTCACCTCTATCTATGTCCTCTTCCCCTCCATCTGGCTCCTCCCCGACAACGCCGGATGGCTCGGAGTCCTCGTCATCCTCATCCTCGCCCTCGACTACCCCTCCACCACACGCAACCTCCTCATCGCCGGGATCACCCTCGCGCTGCTCGTCCTTGTGCGTCAGGTCCATATCTGGTCCGCCGCCATCATCGTCATCGGCGCATGGACCGCCGCGACCGACGACGCGCGATACAACCCCAAGTCTCCCAAAGAACAAACCACCCACCTCATCACCGCGATCCTCGCGACCATCCCCGCCTTCCTTCTTTTGCTCTACTTCCTCAGACTCTGGGGAGGACTCGTCCCCCCAACCTTCCAAGCAAACCATCAAGGCCCAAACCCCGCGACCCCCGCGTTCATCCTCACGCAGATCTCCATCCTCTCCGTCTTCTTCGCCCCCACCCTCCTGCCAAGGCTCCTCGAACTCCTCAAAGCACACAAAGCCGCGATCGCCCTGACCCTTCTCCTGGGACTCGCGATCGGACTCGTCCCCGAAACCTCCTTCGACCGCGAAGCCGGACGCTTTTCAGGGTGGTGGAACATCGTCCGCGCCCTCCCCTCATTCGCCGACCGCTCCCCGATCCTCATCCTCGGATCCGCCGCCGGCGCCCTCGCGACCTTCATCTGGCTCTCCCTCGTCTCCAAGCGCGATACGCAGATCCTCCTGATCACCCTCCTCGCGTTCACCGCCGCCCAAACCGCCAACCACGCGTCTTGGCAGCGCTACCACGAACCGATGCTCCTCATGCTCGGACTCATCATCCTCACCCGCTCGCCGATCACCCTCGCTACGCCCAAGCGTGTCTTGTTCAGCGCCGCCGCGCTCTCGCTCATGCTCGCCGCGATCACCGTCCCCGCGCTGCTCAACGCCGAGCCGATGAACCCCCCAAGCACCCCCCCAAGCGCCCCCGAATCGCCCAACCCGGACCAAACACAGTCCGCATCCGCACAATTCACACCCAAAAGTCCACAAATTCAATGACCCCGCGCCTTTCGGACGCCGTATTCACCCACCCAGAGTCAACACACCCCCCGATCCCGCCGATGCTCCCCATTCAAGGCTAGCATCCAAACCCAACGGTCCAACCATTTATCCGGACCCCAACAAAGACGCACCGAAGGAACCAGCTCCATGAGCGACAACAAACGAGCACTCATCACAGGCATCACCGGACAAGACGGCTCATACCTCGCCGAGTTCCTCCTTGCAAAGGGATACGAAGTCCACGGCATCATCCGACGCGCCTCAAGCTTCAACACCGAACGCCTCGACCACGTCTACCAAGACCCACACATCGACGGCGCGAAACTCAAACTCCACTACGGCGACCTCTGCGACGCCAACAACCTCACCAAGATCATCGACCAGGTCAAACCGCACGAGGTCTACAACCTCGGCGCTCAGTCCCACGTCCGCGTCTCGTTCGACATGCCGATCTACACCGCCGAGACCGTCGCGATGGGCGCCTACAAAATGCTCGAAGCACTCCGCGACTTCCAGGACAAATCAGGACAGCAAGTCCGCTACTACCAAGCATCCTCCTCCGAGATGTACGGCAAAGTCCTCGAAACACCACAAACCGAAAACACCCCCTTCTATCCACGCTCCCCGTACGCCGTCGCGAAGCTCGCTGGACACTGGATCACCGTCAACTACCGCGAGTCCTACAACATGCATGCGTCCTGCGGCATCCTCTTCAACCACGAATCACCACGCCGCGGTGAAACCTTCGTGACCCGAAAGATCACCCGCGCCGTCGGACGCATCAAGATGGGACTCCAAGACAAGGTTTACCTCGGGAACCTCGACTCCAAACGCGACTGGGGATTCGCAGGTGACTACGTCAAGATGATGTGGATGATGCTGCAGATGGAAGAACCAGACGACTACGTCGTCGCCACAGGACGCACCATCTCCGTCCGCGAGTTCGCGGACATGGCCTTCCAAGCCGCAGGCCTCAACTTCGAAGACCATGTCGAGTTCGACCCACGCTACCTCCGTCCCGCGGAAGTGGACCTCCTGCTCGGAGACCCAGCCAAAGCGAAGGAGAAGCTCGGATGGGAACCCGAAACCAGCGTCGAAGAACTCGCCAAGATGATGGTCGATCACGACATCGAGCTCGCATCGCGTGAGAAGACCCTCAAAGACGCCGGTCACGAACTCCCAGAGTTCTCCGGACACGACCAGTAAGCACGATCCCTCGACTCGCGCTAGGAGATCGTCGATGAAAGTCTTGACCATTGTCAACGACCTCGGACGAGGCGGCACCCAACGCGTCGCCGTCGATGTCGCGCTGTGCTATCACACACACGGCCACGAGTCCGCCGTCCTCACACGCAAAGGGTCCGGACCAAGAGAACAAGACCTCATCGACGCCGGGATCACCGTCTTCAACGCACAAGAAGAATCTACCGCCCCAGACACCTCCTGGAATACCCAAGCAAGAGACTGGATGCCCGACGTCATCCACTTCCACCGCGTCGGTCACCACGACCCGATCGAGAACACCCTCATCGAGTTCCTCAAAGACAACCGAGGCGATCAGGTCAAAGTCATCGAGCACTCACACTTCGGACGCTGCGACCGCAGCCCCGGAAGAGAGCTCATCGATGCGCACATCCAGATCTCAAAATTCTGCCTCTGGAGATGGTCCAAGTGGGCACGCTGGCTCCCAAACAAACCTCTCGGCGTCTTCATCCCCCACATGGTCCACACCGACGCCTTCGCCGCCGCCGATCCCCAAAGCGCCGCACAACTCCGCGACGAGCACAACATCCCCCAAGACGCTTTCGTCTACGGCTTCCTCGCTCAGCCTCACCGCGCCAAGTGGTCCCCAGTCCTCTTCAACTCATTCAAAGCCGTCGCCCAGCGCGATCCGTCCGTCTACCTCATGATCGCCGGGATCTCCGAAGAATCCAAATCCCTCTTCGCCGACTTCCCGCAGGACATCAAATCAAGAATCATCGTCCTCCCCTTCATCAACGGCGACCAAGCACTCCGCGCCGTCTACTCCGCGATGGACACCTTCGTTCACACCACTCGCATCGGAGAAACCTTCGGATTCATCCTCACCGAATCCATGTGCTGCGACACCCCCGTCGCGACGATGGAAAACCCCACCCGCGACAACGCACAAGCAGAAGTCGTCGGACACAAACGAGGCGGTCTCGTCGCCGCCAACCCCGCCGCGCTCGTCCAAGCAATGGAAATGCTCCGCGACGATCCCGCGCTCCGCGATCACTGCAAACGCGAAGGCCGCCAGTTCGTCATCGACACGTTCAACAAAGAACGCGTCAGCGCCATGCTCATCAAACTCCTCGAGCACGTCCACGAATCAAAGAACAAATCTGAACTCGCAAGCCGCATCAATGCCGATCCGGCACTGGTCACCCATATCTCCAAGAGCGACCTCACCGAAGCGTCCAACGGCCACCTCGGCTCCTACACACTCAAAGACCGCATCACGCAGTGCGTCGTCCTCAACCCAATCTTCCAGTGGTTCTGGCAACGACGCAAAAAATAACCCCTGACCCCATAGATGCAATCAAGGAAACCCAATGTATCTATGAAGCGTCCTGAGCCCCAGACGCGTCGACCGAGAGTAAGCAGAAAGGTCAGCACACAATGAGCAAGCGAGTCGCGGTCATCGGAGAGATTTTCTCACCCAACCTAGGTGATGGGGTGATCGCTGATTGCATGACAATGCTTGTAGAACGAGCCGGCGCACAAACAACACACGTGGATTTGTCCGGGAAATCCTCGTGGACCGACACGTTCAATCCTCAAGCAACTCGCATATCGCCTGCGTTGCACCGCATGGTGCGCAAAGCAATCCCGCTCCAACTCCGCGGCTATCTACGAGAACGAGAATGGCTCAAATCCAACCACCAAGACCTCGCGGATCGAGTCGCTCAATACGCAAACGGATGCGACGCTGCGATCCTCGGAGGTGGTCAGCTCCTCCACGACAACACCCTCCGCTTCCCAATGAAAATCCGATCCGCGACCGCCGGATTAAGAGCTTCAGGCATCTCCCGCATCGCGATCCTGGGATGCGGCGTTGGGTACCAATGGTCCACACGAGCAAAGCAGATCCTCAATGAAGCCCTCGATCCGCTCGAAGTCGTCTGGGTCGGAGTGCGCGATCCGTCATCACACGAAGTGATCAATCGTGTGCTCCCAAAGTACACAGATCGATCCCACTGGAGCCCCGACGTCGCGATCTGGTGCGACGAAGCATACAACAAGACTCCAGCAGAAATAAACGCCGACCGGACTCACGTAGGCATCGGGATCATCAACCCCAACGACGCGCTAGGGACCTTCCTCGCGCATGATGATCCAAAGGTCCTCAAGCTGATCGCTCAGTGGGGTGAGGTCATCTCCGGACTCATCGCCCAGGGACACCAAGTCACATTGTTCAGCAATGGAGACCCAAGCGACCACGCACTCGCCGAGCGGATCGCAAACGAGTGCCAAGGGGTCGGACTCAACGAAAGACCCACAAGACCGGACGAGCTCGTTGCGCAGATCTCCCAGTTCGGGAGCATCATCGCCCACAGACTGCACGCGTTAATTATTTCATACGCGCTGCGAGTTCCCGCGCTCCCACTCGTGTGGGACAAAAAAGTCGAAGGATTCGCGAAGATCACCGACCGAGAGGACCTCTACCTCCCGCGTGAGAATCAATCCGCAGCGGAGATCCTCAAGAATCACAAACGACTGGTCTCCGCTGAGTTCAACGATGAGACACGGATCAAGCTCCGCGAGCTGACCGCATCACACATCAGCCAAGCTGTTCACCAACTCACCTCGGCTGAAGCCTAAACAAGCACAGCACACGATTGATTGGTCGCCCAACGCGATCCGGAAGACTCTGTAATCCCCACGACACCGTTGTGCCATACAGCTCTGCACGTGTGACCTTGCAGCAGATCGCAAAGAGCACACAACCCACCACCACAACAAGCCCCGCCAGCACACCGTCAAGATATACCGAGTCCTTGTAGAACGGGGTCGCAATCGCCGCCGGGATCCCGAAGCTGATCAGGTTGGCAAAGAAAATAGGAAAGAGCTGAGAAGATCCGCGTTTCAATCCCGAAACCGATGGAAGTACTGAGCCCACGTACCATCCTGCAGCCGTGATGATGTGTACCACAGACTGCGTAGCCGCCAGCGCAACCACACCAAACGGAGCCGCGATCAAAGCGCTCACCAGATACAACAACGCCGATCCCACCGAGAGCCAAAGCGCCGCAGAGAAGCGCCCCTGCGCGAGTAGATAGCTCCGCGCCGGATGCGAGAGCAGACGGAAACCCATCGCTACAGAGAGCATCTGAAAGGACACAATCAAGCCGGGCCAATCCTCAATCGGAAGAATATTCGACAGCACAGGGACCGCGACCGCTGCCTGCAGAAAACACACAGGTGTCCCGATCGTCGCGAGCACACCGACAGATTTCAGGAAGCCGTTGCGCTGACGATCAGGATCCCGAACTGTGCCCGCCAGTGCGGCAAAGAGGATCGTCGATAAGTTGATTGCCATGAGCCGGATCGCCTGTGCAGACATATTGGTTGCATACGCAAAGATCCCCACTACCGCATCAGGAAAATAAAGCCCCAATACCAACGGCGGCACATTCACCGAAACCCAGTCCGCAAAGCGCGTCCCCACCAACCGAATCGCATCACCCAGCATGTACTTCCAGCGACCAACCCGAGGCCTCAATGAACAACGAGGATGACCGATCATCCAATACACCAGCGTCCGCACACCAGTGCTCACAACAAGCGCCAGCGGGAAGGTCTGAGCCCCAAACCCAAGCAACGCAAACCCGATCTGACAGATCAGTAAAAGCACGCCTCCAGTGAAGAGACCAATGACATACCCGCCGTACCGATTGCTCGAGAGCAGCCTCGCTTCAGGAACCGATTGCAGGGAACCAAGGAACGGCGCCGGAACACACAACAACACCAGCGCCGTCAGTTCCGGACGATCATAAATCAGCGACATCGGGACAGCGAGCGACGCCGTAAACAATGAAGCAACCAACCCCATCACACCCGAGAGCCAAAACGCCGGACCAGCCCAAATCTTAAACGCCTTCTGCCGGCTCACCAGTATCTCACGGGCACCGGATGTGCGGATCAAATCCGAGAGCGACATCACAGGCAGCGTCAGCGCCCAAGCACCAAAGGCATCCGGACCCAGGATCCATGCAAGGACAACCTGTACAACAAGAGCGAGCACCTTGAGCACCAGGTTCGCGCCGGTTGACATGAACGCGCCACGAGTGGTGGATTGAGTCAATGATCCCGTCAATTCGTTTCACTCCATTGTGGATCAGTGTCCCGCAACCATCACCAGGCCTCGAACCTCAGTATATCGGATAGCAATCCGGCGCTCTCAAGAGTTACAGAGCTCATTGCACCATAGTTCATATACTCTGTCCAAATAACCGACATAGATTCTAAGACTCCACACCGTACCCATACCCAGACCAGCACCACAAACTCCAGTCCCAAAGATAATCGCTCGTTCCCAGGACACGCTCAGTGACGACCCCAGCCACCAATAGACAGTCACTGACCCACCGCGCCGCCCAAGGCGCACTCTTGGGATCCATCGCGGCCGTCATCGATCGCCTCAACGCACTCGCCGTACAGACCGCCCTCACCTACATCCTCCTCAAGTCCGATTTTGGGATCTGGTCACTCGCATCACCCATCATGGGACTCTCGACCATCCTCATACACACCACCGTCCGGGACCTGCTCATCTATCGATCGAGCAAGTTCCATCTCTGGTCCAACCCCGCCGCCTGGCTCTCCACATCACTCGGTTTCATCGCCGGAATCGTCGTCATCATCCTCGGGATCGTCGCGACAAGCGTCTACGACTCACCCAAGCTCACCCTCATTCTCCTCATCGCCTCTCTCCAACCAATCGCCAGCGGCATCACCACAGTCCCGCGGGCCAAACTCGCTATCGACATGCGATTCGAGATGCTCGCCGCATTCATCTCCGCATCAAGCATCGTGAGCTGGGTAATCGTCCTACTCACCGCGATCCTGGGCGCCGGCGTCTACGCATTCCCCGCCGGGATCGCGATCACCTCCGTTATCCAGTGCGTCGTCATCTGGTTCCTCGCGCCCGTCATTATCCGATCATCCCCACAAATCCGCCGCTGGAAGTACATCATCAGCGATACCGGAAGCATCCTCGCATCCAACTTCGCCAAATGGGCGCGCACCCAAGGCGACCGCCTCATCCTCGGCGCCTTCCTCACCGAGTCCATGATGGGGATCTACTTCCTCGCATTCCAGCTCTCCCTCCAGACCTTCAGCGTCATCACCCTCAACCTGTCATCAGTGCTCCTCCCCGCGCTCGCATCACTCAACAAAGAACCCGACCGACAGATCAATGCGTTCATCCGCTCGATGCGCATGCTCCTCTTCCTCGCCGCCCCCATCTGCGCTGGGACCATCGTCGTCGCGACCCCGCTCACCAATCTCATCTTCGACGAAACCAAGTGGACCAACCTCGACACCACCCTCCAGCTCATCACCGCCGGGATGATCTTCCGCGCCATCGAACCCCCCGTCAAATCACTCATGAACGCGCAGGGACGCTTCAAAGAGCTCCTTGTCCTCAACATCTTCTCGACAATCTCATTCGCCCTCTTTATCACCGCGATCCTCTACGCCTCAGGATTCATCGGAGACGAGAACTCCCCCCTCTACGCCGCCGCCATCGCCGGCGGCGCCTTCCACGCCGTCCTCGCTGTGATCTTGATCATCGTCGCCCTCTGCAAAAGCGATTACCACACCCTCCGCGCACTCGTCAACCTCTCCCAGCCCATCCTCTACGCCGCCCTCGCCGCCGCAGGCGCGTGGTTCGCCATGATGCTCCTGCCACAATCACTCAACGAGCTCAGCCCCTACGCCTATGACTCAACCAAGATCGCCACCGCCGTCATCGCGTTCCTGATCGCCTACTCCGTCATCGCGCGTATCCACAAGCCCGAGGAGTTCGACACCCTCGCCGCCTTCGTGATCCGCATGACCCCAAGCAAACTCAAGCCCCTCAACACCAAGCTCGCCTCCATCCTCTTTGGATGCAAACCCGAGAACACCGAGCAATAAAAAAAACCCCGGCACAAGCCGGGGCAAAGAATCACTCTACAAGCTGATCTACTGACCAAACGGCACCGGAGCACCATCCTCCACCGGCTCATGCCGCGGAGCAGTCCGGATCATCACCTCTCCAGTTTGCTCGATGTACCGATCAAGATCAACACCACCAGGTGCCGCGTTGCGACTGAGCACCGTTACCGCAGGGTCGTACACCACCAGCTGGAAGTTGTCCTGGATCGCATCATTGGTCCCATTCAAGTTCCAAATCTTGACAAGCACCACACCACCCGCCGCATTCACCGTCGCAACACGCGGCGAGTTCAAATCCACAACATTCGCGATGATCACATGAGTCTGGAATGTCACAGACTCACCCGCGATAGTAATTTCATACCGCTCACTCCCAGCATTCCAAACCGAAGACACATTCGCTGTCCCCGCACTGACCGACCCCGAAGAGTTGATCGATGCATACGCCAAAGGCCCAATCGGACTCGGACTGTTACTCGCATAATCACGCAGCGCCTCGCCCTGTACGCGAAGCTCGTCGCGAGCGAGCACATCGCCACCAATCTCAGCGCCACGCGTCGCCGACGCCAGCGTTGCAAACGTATTCGTTTCCTGATTAATCGCCGTCAGCGCAACCGCATTGACCCCGTTGTTCACCTGCGCAATCAACGCTGTTTCTGCAAAGGGCGCCCCCGCCTCTAGCAACGAGACCAAGCCGTACTGCCCACCAGAAATCAATGCGCCCACCGGCTCATTCATCGCATCAATACGCAGCGCCCCGTTCTGGAAACCATAATCCGAACCAAACACGTCCTCGCCAAGAATGCTCAGCACAGGCTCATCCGTGTTGTTCATCGTGATAAGCTCAAGCACCGTACCCCCCGCGACACTCGTCAACGACACCATCGTCGTCGGATCAAAGAACTCATCCGTAAAGCTATCCGCGTACGGGAAAATCAGCGCCTCCGAAAATCCGCTGTACTGCGCCCGAGCTCCCCATCCCATCGGCACGCGCGTCCCGAGCGTCTCATATGGTCCCCCCTCAAACAACCCCACCCCGATCTCCAGGTACATGTCCTGATTCCCAACAGTCCTCCAGAACTGCTGAGCGTTCTCCAGCGATCCCCCCATCTGCACATTGACCACAAACAACCCATCCACTACAGGGACAGGCTCAGAGAAAAACAAAAACTCAGATGCAATCCCCGGCCCCACCGGCTCATTGAACGCCTCGAACCGGAACGAATACATCCCATTCGCCGGCTCCCCATCCTCCTCCATATACCCCTGGTAACTGAAGCTCCCATCATTGAAAACAATCACACCCGCACCAACACCGCCACTGCACAACGCAACCCAAAGCAGCGCCGCAACAACCATCAATCCACGAAACATGACCGATCTCCCTCGATAGTACAAAACACATCCGCCGCCCTCTGCAGCGAGCATCCAGTTTACCAGACCCCAACACCCACACAAGCAAAAACCCACAAGACACCCCCCACTCAACCCAGCCAACCCACTCAATCCGCCCGCTCGATATCCACCACCTGCGCCAAATGCGACACCCCGCCCCGCTCCCACTCCGCACCATCGGGAAGCACCAGCTCATACCCATGCGTCCGCCACCCATTGCCCACCAGCGCCAGATCAATCCCCCAGCTCGACCGCCCCGCCGCCCATCCTTTCAACCCCCCCAACCCCATCGGACGCCACGTCCCCCCACCAGCGCCCCGAGCCGCAAAAGCGTCCTCGAATCCGTCGGGGCCCCCACTCTGAGCAAACACATCAAACGCCCCAAGCGAAGCCGATCCACGCACCGTATTGAAATCCCCGATCACCAGCGCCGGAGCTGCTACCTCTTCACCCAAGCGCGCCCGCACCGCCTCCACCACCCGCGCCATCGACTCCATCCGATGCACCGTAGGCTCACTCGGAAGATCCACCAGCCACACATCAAACACGCCGTACATCTCGCCCCCATCAAGCGTCAGCATCACCACCCAACCAAAGTCCCCCGTCGCGCGCACCGCCTCCTCGCTGGGACCCTCCTTCCCGCTCGCCGACACATACACCACCTGCGCGCTCAAAATCTCATACCGCGAAGCCACCAGCGCCCGCGACAACCCGCGCACCGCAAAGCCCTCACCCAACCGTTCTTTGAGCCCCTCCATCAGCGCCCGGCGCTGCCCATCAAACCGCGTGTTCGCCAGCAGCACCAGATCCAAGTTCCCCGGCTCCATCCACTCCATCACACGCTCTTCATCAAACGAACCCGCCGCGATATTCCAGTGCATCACGCGCACGCGCTCATGTGTATGGGTCCAATGAATCCCGTACCCACCAATCGAGTTGGGAACCCGAACAACCCACACCATCAGATGCACCACCATCCCCACACACACCAGAAGATACACCCAGAACAGATCACCTCCTAAGGTCTTTCTTGCACCTCGCAGCCACCCCACAACCCCAAGCATCCCGCTCACCCCCAGCCCAATCCACGCCCCGCTCACCCACCACCCCGCCGGCGCCCACCACAGCCACTGCGACCACCCAAACCGATCCGTCAGCACCCGGCTCACCACATACACCAACACCAACACCAACCCAAGCACCGAGACACACAACGACCACCGCGCCATCCGATGCCCCGGACCACCCCGCTGCCGCCGATCTCGCCCGCGTCTGCTCACACCACAGACTATCGACCAAATCGCCGCTCCACCACCCCTATCATCCACCCCTCAGTCCATCAGCACCGGAGCCCACACCAATGTCCCCCAACGATAAACAAGCCGATTCAGTCAACTGGTCCGAACAACGCATCATCATCACCGGCGGCTCCGGATTCCTCGGAAAGCACATCATCGAAGGACTCCACAAACGAGGCGTGCAAGACAACCAGATCTTCATCCCACGCTCCGCAAACTACGACCTCACCGAAAAAGACGCCTGCGTATCCCTCTACAACGACTGCTTCGGATCAGACCGCGCCACCATGATCATCCACCTCGCCGCCGAGGTCGGAGGCATCGGCGCCAACATGAAAAACCCAGGACGCTACTTCTACGCCAACATGGCCATGGCCCTCCACCTCATCGAACAAGCACGCATCGACGGCCTCATCCAGCGCAACGGCAAGTTCGTCCAAACCGGAACCATCTGCGCCTACCCAAACATGACCCCCGTCCCCTTCAAAGAAGAAAACCTCTGGAACGGATACCCCGAAGTCACCAACGCACCCTACGGCGTAGCAAAGAAAGCCGCGTGGCAAATGCTCGACGCCTACAAACTCCAATACGGCATGAAGTCCACCTTCGTCCTCCCCGTCAACCTCTACGGCCCCCACGACAACTTCAACCTCGAATCCTCACATGTCATCCCCGCACTCATCCGCAAATGCATCGAAGCGATGGACCGAGGTGACGACCACCTCCCAGTCTGGGGAACCGGATCAGCAAGCCGCGAGTTCCTCTACATCGAAGACTGCGCCGACGGCCTCCTGACCGCCGCCGAAAAGATGGACGACCCAACCCCGATCAACCTCGGGACCAACATGGAAATCACCATCAAGGACCTCGTCCACCTCATCGCCAAACTCACCGGATTCGCAACCGAAGACACCATCGCCGAGCGGATCCAATGGGACGCCACCAAACCCGACGGCCAACCCCGCCGCTGCCTCGATGTCTCAAGAGCCAAAGAACTCATCAACTGGGAAGCCAAAATCTCCTTCGAACAAGGCCTCCGCCAAACCATCGACTGGTTCAACGAAAACCGGAACAACGCCGAAGCCCGGATGTAAGTTTCATCATTGTAATAAATTGAGCCAAGCCGTATACTCCTGACAAGGAGTCATCATGCTGCGCACATTCATCACAACCATCATCTTGACCACTTCACTCACCCTCGCCTCACCACCCCCCAACATCGCCACTCTCTCTGACCTCACGATCAATCAAGCTTTTTCCGACTCCAACAGAAAATCAAGCTACGGCGGAGTGGTGATCCTCGTAGACAACCAATATACGCAGTCGGAATCTTGGGATCGTTCAGTGTGGAACGACCCCGAGTTCGCCGAAGAACTCAAATCACAAAGAACAC
Organism: Phycisphaerales bacterium; assembly: GCA_965250055.1. Classification (GTDB taxonomy): domain Bacteria; phylum Planctomycetota; class Phycisphaerae; order Phycisphaerales; family UBA1924; genus UBA1924. Next base: position 2,483,535 of record OZ252285.1, read on the forward strand.
CAGTCGTCTACATCACCGGCGAGTCCCACCCCGCAATCTACGCACTCCTGAGCCCACCGTCGACACCAGCCGTTTTCTTCTGGCAACAGAGAGAAATCAAATCCAAACGATTCGGGTACAGCGTCGATGACACCTCAGAGCGGATGCTCGAATGGATCAAACTCGCACGCCTGAACAGTTCATTCTCAAAAGAAATGATTAAACAACTCAAAGAGACCCCAGAAAACATCGCACTCCGCTGGGAACTCATGAATGAACTCAATCGAGAAAAAGATGAAACCGAAATCCGCCGCCAGTTCTGTTGGTTGTTTGAACACAACGAACTCTGGTACCAGTTCGCACTCCAGAGCGACGATGTAAAAACACAGGATGTTGAAAACCCCGAAATGAGCTTCCGTGCATCACTCATGTGGTTCATCATGGCCGGCAGAGAAAACCTCGGACTTTTCAAGGAAATGCGACCGGAGTTTGAAGGCGCCCAGCTCCGAGACGGCTGGGAAGAAGCACTCCTCTTTGTAGACCATGAAGAAAACCATGTCGAGCACGAAGAAGACCTCAGGATCTATGTCAACCTCCGCCGAACCCTCGAATCCAAGCGCGACAACAACATCGCCACCGACCGCGACCTCTTCATCCTCAAAGCCCTCACCGCCGAAGGCGAAGAAGCCCGTGCCCTCACCGAAGAATACCAACCCTACTTCAAATGAATTTCACCCCCTACACCCAGTCCACCCTCCCCGCTTGGGCGAGTGGCAGGGAGGTGTTGTCTTGAACCCCTCCATGATCTGTATCCCATACAATCCCACATGACCCCCATCCCCGACCACCTCCAACCCCACCTCGACCGCGAACTCGACGAAGGCGAATCCATTCTCTGGAGCCAGCAGCCCTCATTCGACGTACTCTGGAGAGAGAGCAAGAAAATGCTCTTTCGTCTGAACTTGGTCAGTGCCTTCGCCTCCATCAGCTGCTTCGCGATCGGCTTCTACTACCGATACCTCGAACAAACAGCGCCAACCGACGAGGAGTCCGTCGCCAACGTCGTGTTCGCGATGGGGACCGTCGGGATACTCGTCATCCCGATCTCCTGCTATTTTCAGAAGCTTGCCGACAAGAGAACCGCCCGATCAACCATCTACGCGATCACCGAGAAGCGAGCGATCGTCCTGAGCCTTTCCAAGAACGGCAACCACCACGAACGCGACTACCGCGCAGACGAACTCATCCATCTCGCAAGACTCGAATACCCCGACGGTTCCGGAAGTATCTCAATCGAATCCGCACGCGGAGCAGGACGCTCAAACCAAATCGCAGAAAGACACCAACTCCAAGCCCTCGAAAACGTCCTCGAAGTCGAACGCCTCCTCCGCAAACAGTTCGGCGACGCCTAAACAAAAAGCACCCCCTCGATGATCGAAGGGGTGCCTCATTTCAAACCTCAACCAACCTCACCCCCGCACATCATCGAGCGACGCGCCGAAGTTGATATGAAACGCCCTGCCGTCCATCACCAGCGCGGGAACCGACTCCACCCCAGCGCCCTCTGCTTCACCAATCCGCGCCTTCTCCTCTCCGAGATGCACAACCTCAACCTCGTACTTGTGCGGATCGATCGACTCCGCGACCATGTTCTCAGCCGTGACACACACCGGACATCCCGCGTGATAGAAAATCGCCTTCTTCATTCTGTTCTCCTTTCAGATCCATCCCTGCAAACAACTCGCATTAGAAATCACCATCGTTGACATACGGATAGCTCCACAAGATCGACTGGAGCAGCACGCTCTTGACCCACGCCGCGTGCATCTTCTCGACCTCTTCCGCCGAGTGCCCGCCCCGTTCAAGGAAGGGTTTGAGCGTCGTCGTCACCGGAATCGTCAACGCCGACAAATGCCGGAAGTGGATGTGATCCACCGCATCCGCATTGTCCGTCTCATTCTTCCCAACCCGATGATGCCGACGCCCGATCTCGAACTGATAGTCCAACCAATCCTGGTCATACTCAGCACGAGCCGTATCAAGCACCCACCGCTCAAACCGCGCCCGCACCCGACCAAGGTATTCCATGTCGGGTTCGCCGGCGCTGCTCGAAAAATACTTCAGCAGATGCGGATTGCTCCCCACAAACCCGTACCACACGCCGACGAGTTCCTCCACATGATCCTCAAGCACATCATGCGACATCCGCAGATACTTGATGTCCTCATCATTCATCAGGATCGACAGCTTCAGCTCCTCAAACTCCGCCAGCGAGATCGGCGCACGTTCCATAGCCCGCGATCCATAGGTATACCCCGCGATCGGTTCACCCGAATCTTCCAAGACAGGCATCCCCGCGCACGCCGACAGCGCACCCGCCGTAACCAGACCAGTCGCCAGACCATTGATCAACTTCTTCATTTCGTATGCTCCTTCTTCAGCACCCTGATTCACTCGCGGCCGCCCACGATGTGCATACCATCCAGATGCAACGAACGACTATTTCACACGACAAACAAAGTGCCAAACGCACTTTTTGGAAACCATGCACCATGCTCGATAATCAGTCCTCAAACCAAACGGATTCTGAGCACCAAAGCCCGCGCACCCACTACGAAACCACCGAGTCCTTCCACCGCATCACCGATGTCCTCAAATGCAAATGGACCCTCGCTATCACCACCCAGCTCGCCCAAGGCACAAAGCGACCCTCCGAAATCCAATCCACCCTCCCAGGACTCACCTCCAAAGTCCTCACCGACCGACTCAAAAAACTCGAATCCTTCGACCTCATCGAGCGCCAAGCCTTCCCCGAAGTCCCGCCCCGCGTCGAGTACACCCTCACGAGCAAAGGCAAAGAACTCTCCCAGCTCCTCACAAACCTTGTCGCCTTCATTCACCGATGGGATGCCCCCCAATGAAAGTCACCCCCTACACCCAATCCACCCTCCCCGCCTGGGACACCATGCGAAACGCCCTCTTCCACGACGAGGACCCCAAACTCCTCCAAGAAGAGTCCCGCCAGATCCTCACCCAAGGCACACTCAAATCCCAACCCTTCCAATGCCTCCTCGCATTCGATGACAACAACAATCCCATCGGCTTCATCGAACTCACCATCCGCTCCTCCGCCGAGGAATGCATGACCTCCCCAGTGTTGTACATTGAAGGCTGGTACGTCGACCCCGCGCACCAAAGCCAAGGCGTAGGCAAAGCCCTCATGAACGCCGCCTTCGAATGGGGACGACAGCACAACTGCAAAGAAGCCGCCTCCGACGCGCGTCCGGATAACAAACGCTCGATCGCTGCCCACCACGCGCTGGGATTCGAAGACGCGGGAGTCATCCACTGCTTCAGAACCACCATCGATTGAGCAGCCCCGAACCACATCCCCGAGAATCCAAACTCCCGATAAACCCGCGACTTCATCCCGCCGATCCCTGTTCCAGAACCCCCAAAGCCACAACGGCCAAAAACGGAAAAGGAACAGACATGTCATACACCGCCATCACCGCCGGCCTCCTCATCGCCCTCTCCTCCTCCACCTCCGCGTTCACCACGCCCGACTCCTACGAAACCTACGAAGCCGCCGAGCAGTTCACCCAAGAGCAAACCATCTCCACCCAGATGATGGCCGTCCACGACGCCGTCGAAGCCACCAAAACAGACCCATCCGCGATGTGCTTCGTCGTCGCCCTCCCAGAGAACTACGAGCAAGCCAGCGCCATCCGCGACCAGTGGACCCAAGCCCGCAAGAGCTTCAACCAATCCAGCTACCCCGTCTTCTTCGTGCGTGGAGAAGACGCCCAGTTCGTCCTCGAGAACGCCTTCATCGAGACCGCGCCCGCAACCATCGCTTTCCGCAACGGCCGCCCCTACCACTCACGCACCGGGACCTTCACCGAAAAGAACCTCCACGCCTTCCTCGCGCTGAGCTTCGATCAATCCTCACCCCTCACCAACGCGCCAGACCAAACCAAGTACCTCTACGAGTCCATGTCCCAGCTCGCCTTCAACGATCAGGACGTCCCCGCCGCCCAAGGCGCGACCCAGATCATGCTCAACCTCCACGCCCTCATCCAAGGCCCATACGCCTCGTCCTTCTCCGACTCCGACATCCAGGACATGACCGACCTCTACAACCAGACCAAGCTCACCCTCGCAACCCTCGACCTCACCAACCAGTCCGTGATCGACCAGATCGACCACGCCTCCTCCATCGCGATGAAAACCTGGAACAAGCGCACCAACTCCACCTTCGGGATCGGGATCTGGTTCGACATCGCCCTCACCACCGGAAACGACGAAGCCATCCTCACCTGGATCGATGAGGGACTGACCAACCCCGCAAACGCATCGCGCGTCGAGCAATCCCTCGCCGACTACGGCCAGCCCCTCGCCCAGCTCCTCATCGCAACCAACCGCTACGAAGAACTCGCGATGACCATCACCTCCCCAGAGCAGATCCAGGAGCACTTCGCCAGCGCCTCCGTCCTCGCTGACGAGATCGCCGCGATTGACTCATCGAACACCGAGTCCCTCCAGCATCTGATCAACTCCGCGACCGAGCAAGCCGCCGCCTACCACGCCGCGCTCCTGCTCTCCGGACGCGACTCACAAGCCTGGGAAATCGCACAGCTCACCGAAGACTTCGCCGGCCCAGAAGCCGCCTCCGCAGCGATCTGCGCCGCCGCCATCAACGCCGGATCTCTCCAAGACCGCCACGCGTTCCTTATCCAGAACCTCGACCAAGCGCAGCACGCATCGCTCATCCAAGCGATGAACACCAGCTTCGCCGTCGTCCCAACCGAAGATTAAGATTCTCTAGCAATCCCCACTCCACACCCCAGCCCCCCCAAAAGCACGGCAATCGCCGTGCTTTTTCACGCGCCCATCATCAATCTTCACCCTTGCATCACCCCCTCAAATCATGGACAATCGTCCCATAACCAATCACTCGACCAATCTCTCGAGAGGGACCATCCATGCACCGCACAGCATCCATCGCCGCACTGCTCGCCGCCACCACTGTCATCGCGACCCCTGCCGTCGCCCAGACCTCCACCACCTTCACCTACCAAGGTGAGCTCTCCGAATCAGGTACCCCCGCAGAGGGCATGTACGAGTTCCAAGTCCGACTCCTCGACTCCATCGGCACACAGATCGGCACCACCCAAACCCCCATCGCCGATGTCATCGAAGGACGCTTCACCATCGACCTCGATTTCGGAGCCGGCGCCTTCACCGCCGACTACCGCGAGATCGAAATCTCAGTCAGATCCGTCATGGCAGGAGGCGCCTTCACCACCCTCTCCCCAAACCAACCACTCACCTCCACCCCAGTCGCCCAGTTCGCCCTCGCTGGAAACGAAGGACCAGTCGGCCCCGCCGGACCAGAAGGACCCGAAGGCCCACAAGGACCACAAGGCGATCAAGGACCCCAAGGCATCCAAGGCGAGCAAGGCCCAATCGGTCCAGAAGGCCCCGAAGGACCACAAGGCCCACAAGGAGATCCCGGCACCACTCTCTGGTCAGGACTTTCAGGAATCCCCGCCGGATTCGCCGACAACATCGACAACGACACCAACACCACCTACACCGCCGGACAAGGTCTCCAACTCACCGGCACCATCTTCTCCATCCCCACAAACTCGCTCAACGCATCACTGATCGCCGCCGACTCCATCGGCGCATCCGAACTCGCCAATAACGCCGTAGCAACCGCCAACATCATCGATGGCCAAGTCACAGGCGCTGACATCGCCTCCAACGCAATCACCAACGCCAAAATGGCCGGCAACTCCGTTGGATCAAACGAGATCATCTCAGACTCGGTCAACGCATCCGACCTCACACGCAACCCCGCATCCATGATCGAAGTCTCCGGAGGACTCGTCACCTCCACCGGATTTCGCATCGGGATCAACAGCACACTCCCCAGTGATTCCCTCGAAATCATCACACCCGCAGGCGAAAGCGCCTTCCGAGTAAGGCAAAACGGGACCACCAGAATCAGAGTCAACGCCAACGGCGGAATCTCCCTCGGTTCAAACAACACCACCGTTGCCAACTCCAATGTCTACATACCACAATCACTCGGGATCGGGACACCCACCCCGAGCCAGCCGATCCACATACAGGTTGGCGAAGAAAGCACCGAAGGACTCCTCATTGAACGGGCAAACAACGGAGCAACCATGATGCTCTCGGCGCGCCAACTCATCGCCGACAGCAACTTCACTTTCAACAACGATTTCGACTACACCTTCCGCCCCGACGATTTCTTCGTCTTTGCAGATCGGCTGATTGAACTCGACGCATCAACATCAATCACGCTCGATGCAAACAGCGATATCTTCCTCGATTCAGAATCCAAATCGCGAATCGACGGCGCAACAGAAGTCGAAATCAACTCGTCCTCACTCGTCGATATCAACGCATCCGGCACTATGGATCTCGATGCAAACTTCGTAGACATCGATGCCGCAACTTCCGTCGCCATCGAAGGAACCACCTTCACCGGATCCGACGTCACCATTGCCGACGACCTCAATGTCAACAACGACCTCATCGTCTCCAGCGTCGCCACCATCGGAGGCGCCAAAGCATTCACATTTGGACTCAACGTCTACGGCACCGCAGGCAAAGCTGGAGGCGGACTCTGGTCCGTCTTCTCCGACGCACGACTCAAAACAAACATCAACCCCATGACCGGATCCCTCGACACCCTCAGCGCCCTGCGCCCAGTCACCTTCAACTACAACGACCCCAACCACTTCTCCTACGCCCCCGGAACCATCCCCGGATTCCTCGCCCAAGAAGTCCAGCAAGTCATCCCCCAGTGGGTAGAGCAAGCCGACGACGGATACCTCTACCTCAACCCCATCGGATACGAAGCGATGGTCGTCGATGCCCTCCAAGAACTCCGCGCCGAGAAAGACGCACAGATCGCCCGCCTCCAAGCACAACTCAAACACCAGCAATCTCAGAACGACGCCCTCCGCGACCGCCTCGATCGCCTCGAACGCGCAGTGCTGCAGATGTCACAATAACCCCATCTACCCTCCCATCCCAGCCGCTTTTCTCTTGTGCGATCCGCTCATTCTGGTACGATCTGATCAACAGAGGAGAGCCCCATGAACACGATCCGTGTCTCGATCGCGATCATCATCACGATCTTCGCGATGCTGCCCGCAACCACCAGCGCCCAAACCGGAACCCCCGCAACCAACGCCTTCACCTTTCAAGGACAGCTCAACTTCGAGGGATCACCCGTCAACACCACGCTTGAAGTCAGCTTCCGCCTCTTCAACACCCCCACAGGCAACGGCATCAACGACGTCGTCTCCAACGAACTCATCCGCAACGTCCAGTTCGACGCCAAAGGTCGCTTCGCCGTCCTCCTCGACTTCGGAGACACCTACAACGGCTATCAAATCTTCAACGGCGACAAACGCTATATGCAGATCACCCTCCTCGATCCCCCAGGTGGACTGGAAGAAGACTTCCCCCTCTCACCCCGCACCAAACTCAACGCAACCCCCCTCGCCGCCTACGCCCTCAACGCGCGCATCCCCTCCTTCTCCGAAATCTCAGAAGGCACCCTCGAAAGCACAGACACCCAAGGCAGTCTCGCACTCAACACCCTCGACGACGACCTCGGACTCACCATCCGACCAAACGGAGGTGTAGGCACCCTCTTCACCTACTCCGGAATCCACCCAACCAACCCCTTCGAGATCACCACCACCCAAGGCCCACTCTCACTCAAAGCCGAACAAGACGACCTCACCATCGCCAGCAGCGTCGGAGACATCAGCCTCAGCGCCGAACTCGGAAAGCTCGACATCTCCTCAAGCCAGCGCCTCTCAATCTCGAACCCCACCTTCGGATCAATCGCGCTCGAACCAAGCGGACTCAATATCGACGCCACCGTCCTCGACCTCGACGCCACCTCATCAATCGACATCAACGGCGCATCCGCGCTCTCGCTCAGCACCGCCGGAGTTCTCTCGCTCGACGGCGCCATCATCACCCTTCAAGGCAACCAGTTCGACGGCGCCAACGTCATCATCAACCGCAACCTCTTCGCCACCGTCAACGCCGCCAAACCAGGAGGAGGACCCTGGGCCGTCCTCTCAGACAAACGACAGAAATCAAACATCACCCCCCTCCAAGGATCCCTCCAAACCCTCCTCGCACTCAACCCCGTCACCTACCAGTACACCGACCCCACCAACCCGATGTACCTCCCAGGAACCCAGACAGGATTCGTCGCCCAGCAAGTGCAAAGCGTCATCCCCCAATGGATCGACCAATCCCCCGAAGGCACACTCCTCCTCACCCCGCGCGGCTTCGAAGCGATGGTCGTCGATGCCCTCCAAGAACTCCGCGCCGAGAAAGACGCACAGATCCAGCAGCTCCAAATCGAAAACGCCCAGCTCCGCGCCCGCCTCGACCGCATCGAACAGCACCTCATGAGCAATCCCTAAAGCGAATCCCTACCCTAGTACATGCACCCAGAGCCACCAGAGCAGCCCAAGCACCACCCCACCCGCTTCTGCATCAACAACCCCAGAAACCTCGAAGAACGAAAGTTCCTCTTCGACCAATCCTTCGAGTGCAGAGACTGCCTCTCCAACTGCTCCCGCTGCTTCGAGACCCGCTTCCTCGAGATCAACGACACCTTCGTCGAGGGCGAGTCCTACACCCAGATCCTCAACAACACCCCCAACCCCGACGACCCCCGCTAAAAAAACAACCGGCCCCAACAAAGAGGCCGGCCGTGAGAAAGTTCTGTCAATCAGCATCACGCCGCGCGACGACGAACCGTCTTGCGTGCAGCGGTCTTGCGACCAGTGCTCTTCTTCCCAATACGACCAACGACCGCCTTGCGTGCCGGGCTCTTACGAGTCGAGGCCTTGCGAGCGGTCGTCTTGCGTGGGGTAGCTTTGCGTGCAGCAGTCTTACGTGCCGTGGTCTTGCGTGCAGTCGTCTTACGTGCTGCTGGCTTACGAGTCGTTGCCTTGCGTGCAGTGGTCTTGCGAGCGGTGCTCTTCTTCGCTGCAGGCTTGCGGGTCGACTTCTTCGCAACAGTCTTGCGAGCTGCGGTCTTGCGAGTAGTCGTCTTCTTCGCCGCTGGTTTACGGGTCGCAGTCTTACGAGCCGTGGTCTTCTTTGCAGCCGGCTTACGAGTCGCGGTCTTACGTGCGGTGGTCTTCTTTGCCGCAGGCTTACGAGTGGTTGCCTTCTTCGCGGTCGTCTTACGAGCGGTCGATTTCTTCGCTGCAGGCTTACGAGTGGTTGCTTTCTTCACAGTCTTGCGTGCTGCGGTCTTCTTTGCAGCGGTCTTGCGAGCAGTAGTCTTCTTTGCTGCTGGCTTGCGAGTCGTTGCCTTCTTCGCAGTGGTCTTCCGAGCGGTGCTCTTCTTTGCCGCAGTCTTGCGTGCAGTGGTCTTACGAGCAGTGGTCTTCTTCGCTGCAGTCTTCTTCGCGGTGGTCTTCCGCTTCGCTGCAGGCTTCTTCGCAGTGCTCTTGCGGGCCGCAGGCTTCTTCGTCGAAGCCTTGCGGGTGGTTCGCTTCGCCGTCGATTTCTTCGCCGGATGTTTCTTGGTTCGTGTTGCCATGACAGTTCTCCGTATGCCCGATCTTTCAGGGCGCGTGTTCGGTCTCGCCGGAGTTCCGTCCCCGGCATCAATCGCCCATCGACACCGATAGGCATACCACACCCACACAGGGGTGCACCCGCCGTTTTCGACCGTCCAAGGTCCCCATATAAAGAACCAGTCCCAAAATTATAAAAAAACGCGCAACAACATCACCACAAACACACCCCCACCCACCGCAACCCCAATTCGCGCAACAACAGCGCCAACGACCACCCCATCAACCACCAGCAGATTCAACCGCCGCATTCGCCGCCCGCCGACGCTCCGCCTCGTCGTACCACACCTGCATGTTCTCGCTGTCCCCGATCCCCGAGTACATCTCCGCGACCCGCTGCGCGATCGCCACGTTCCGATCATCGATCCCCGCCGCGCGGATGATCGCCGCAAACGCCTCCTCGCCGCGCCCGCCCTGATACAGATAGATCGCGTAATCCACCATCATCACCGGGATATCCGTCCGCCGCTCCGCCAGCGCCTCATACAGCTCATACCCCTTGACCAGCGCCCCCTCGTGCTGATAAATCAGCCCGATCCGGATCATCAGCTCGATGATGTACTTGCGATCAAAGTCATTCTCCGCGCGCTCCTCCGCAAGCACCAGCAGCTCAACCGACCGATCCCGCTGGTCCGCATCCGCAAAGATCCCCGCCGCGCGCCGCAGCACCTCCGAACGCTCGCTCCCCTTCATCGTCAGCGCCTGCTCAGCACGCTCCGCCGATAACGGATAATCCCGCAGCGCGTTCGCAAGCTCCCCAGCGCTGAGCCATGTCAGCGCTGTCGCGTCATCGCTCTCGATCGCCGTCTGCGCCATCTGCGCCATCAGGTCACGCATCCCATACGCCGACGCCGCCCGCGCAATATCAATATACTGCCCCGCCTTGTTCCCATGGATCTCAGGGACGAGCTCCACCGCTTTGTTGTACAGCTCCGCGACCTTCTCGCGATCACCGCGGAACCCCTCGAACGCCGCCTCCGCCATAAAGAACCCGATCTCGTTGTCCTCAGGTTCGTATTTCCACATCGCCTCCGCTTCTTCGACCTTCCCGCGCGAGTACGCCGCCTTCGCAAGCTCGCTGCGGATCAGGTGCAGGTCCGGATGCTTGTCCAAGCTCTCCTGATACACCTTGAGCAGATTGCCCACATCCCCCGTAGACAACTCCGCCAGCTGCCCCGCCTGGATGATCAAGCTATCCGTCGGATTCCCATGATCGATCACCTCGCGCAGCGCCTCGAGCCCCTTCCCAGGATCACCCGCGATCGTGTGCAGGTACGCCTGCTGCGTCCGGAACTCCGCGTTGAGCTCCCACCCGTACCCACCATTCTCAAACGAATCCCCGCGCTCATACCACCCCAGCGCTTCCTTCGCTTGCTCCTGCATCTCCGCCGATGCCATGAAGTCCCGGCGCATCATCGCGTTGCTCGGAACATCAAACCCCGCGTACATCAGGTCCCCGCGCCAGCGCGCATACTTCGCGTGCCCCGTCCACGCCGATAAACCAAACATCACGATACAAAGCAGCAACACACCCCACCCAGCCAGCAGCATCTTGCCGCCCTTCTTGAGCTGCATCCCGTGGATCCGCACATGCTCGCGCCGGATCATCCACCACACCTGCACCGCAAGCATCGTGACCACCGCCGCCATCCCCCCCGCCATCAGCATCGGGACCTTATCAAACGCCCCGCGCGTCGCATAAAACGCCCACGCGAAGATCACCACCGCGCCCAGATCCTCCCACAGACTCAGGTCGTACCGCCGCTTCCGCTTCTCCGCCGCCATCTTCGCCGCCGGAGTGTCCTTCGCTTTCTTGAGCACCGCAGGCCCACCAAACCCGATCGACAACGCGTCATTGGGACACGCACTGATACAGTCCATCGTCTTCATGCACCCCGAGTCCACCACCATCCCAAAGTCCCGCACCTCCTCATGCACCCGCACATTGGAACTACAAGCACTCGTGCAGTGCGCGCATCCCTGACAGTTGTCATTGACCACCACCCGCACCGGCGCAATGTTATCCAGCGGCTTAAAGAACCCCGCATACGGACACGCATACGTACAAAACCCCTTCGCGCCCAAAAAATACACCGTCACAAACCCGCACACAATCAAGAACACCACCGCGACAGGCCAGCTCGGCATCGTTGCCCAAAAATCCTCCACAATCAGCTCCGAGCTCACCCGATGAATCTCACTCACCGGACGCAACCACACGGGCCAATCCATCCCCGCCCCCTCAAGCACCGGACGCAAAACCAGCCTTTTAAACGTCGGCCAAACAAACATGTACATCCCCAGCACAAACGGCACCCACATCAACAACCGCGAACGGAACGCCTTGGGACGCACCCCAATCCGCGACATAAACACCGCGCACGCATCCTGCAGCGCCACCACGTGACACGCCCATCCACAGAAGTACCGCCCGAACACCGCCGTCACCAAAATCGCGACAAGAAAGAAAATCGCCCCCGCGTTTACCACCCCAACCTCGAGCGTCTCCATCGCCTCGCTGGGTTCAATCGGAGCGACCGTCATCCCCATAATCAGCCACTGGATCAGATGCGCGATCATCAGCACATTGACCATCACCAGCACAATCGTCCGCCAACGCCCCGCGCGAGTCTGACCCATCTTCGGCGCCTTCGCCTGCACCACAGGAAGACCGACCGTCCGCTCGCCCGAACCATTCTTTACGCATTTGTCACTCATAGATACACTCTATCGTCAACTGCCCCCCGCTCATACCCGATTCTCAAACAGTCCTACCCTATACATAAAGAACACGACACAGATCATGTCCAATAACCCCAACATACCAACCACCCCCGATCAGGTTTCCACAAACACCCCCTGGTCCCCCGACTCCTGGAAGTCCACCCCCTTCACATCCCCCTACACCTACGAGGACCCCGCCGCCCTCACCGCCGCGACCACCCGCCTCGCCCAGCTCCCGCCCCTCGTCACCTCCTGGGAAATCGAAAAACTCAAAGCACAAATCTCAGAGGCCCAGTCCGGACAACGCTTCATCCTCCAAGGCGGTGACTGCGCCGAAACCCTCGACGAGTGCCGACCAGAGTACATCGCCAACAAACTCAAAATCCTCCTCCAGATGTCCCTCGTCCTCATCCACGGCCTACGCACACCCGTCACCCGAATCGGACGCTTCGCAGGTCAATACGCCAAACCACGCTCCTCCCCAACCGAATCAGGACAACACAACGGCTCAACCTGCGAACTCCCAAGCTACTTCGGAGACCTCGTCAACCGCGCCCCCTTCGATCCCCAATCCCGCGCCCCAGACCCAAACCTCATGGTCGAAGGATACAAACACGCCTCCATGACCCTCAACTTCATCCGCTCCCTCCTCGACGGCGGATTCGCCGACCTCCACCACCCCGAATACTGGGACCTCTCCTTCTTCCACAACGCCGACCTCTCCGACGACCGCAAATCCCAGTACCAGCGCATGTCCCAGACCCTCGCCGATGGACTCTCCTTCATGGAAAACCTCGGAGAACAACGCGTCCACGAATCCACGCGCGTCGACTTCTACACCTCACACGAAGGCCTCAACCTCTACTACGAACAAGCCCAAACCCGCACCGTCCCAAGAAGAGACGGCCACTTCGACCTCACCACCCACCTCCCATGGATCGGTGAACGCAACCGCAACCTCGACGGCCCACACATCGAGTTCTTCAAAGGCATCCAAAACCCAGTCGGCGTCAAAGTCGGACCAACCATGCAACCCGACGAACTCGTCACGCTCATCAACACACTCAACCCCACCAACGAACCAGGCAAACTCGTCCTCATCGTCCGCATGGGAGCCGGCAAAGTCGCCGACCACCTCCCCCCACTGCTCGAGCGCATCAAGTCCGAACAACTCAACGTCCTCTGGATGACCGACCCCATGCACGCCAACGGCACCAAAACCGCCGCGGGAATCAAAACCAGAAACTTCAACGACATCCTCAGCGAACTCGAACAAACCATCGCCGCCCACAAAGCCGCCGGCACAGTTCTCGGCGGAGTCCACTTCGAACTCACCGGAGAAGACGTCACCGAATGCATCGGAGGCGCCTCCGGAATCACCGAAGACGACCTCACCAAAAACTACGCCTCCCTCTGCGACCCAAGACTCAACTACCAACAATCCCTAGAACTCGCCTTCCTCCTCGCCACCGCGATGCAGTAGTCATTATTTAAAACCATGCGATCGTTCGAGATAGTCGTCAAGTTCTTTCCAACCACCAAATACGATCCCCTCGAGCTTGGTGTATCGCTCCCAACTCAAGCCTTCGCACACTTTAACAACCCGACCCTTTGGTTTATCTCTTGGACCTAACCGATAGAGCTGAAAAACACTGTGTGCCATCGCATGGCACCATTGGTTTTTGAGAGAGTCGTCCCAGTAGTTATCTTTGGCATCTGGCCATGCAGAGTGCTCTTTGCGCAGTCGCTCTATTTCTTCGCGCCGAGCCCGAACCCCGGCTAGATCCACCATCGTTTTGTAATCGAGGTGTATCTCAGCATTGCGCATTTGACTCTCTGTAGGCATCGTCTCTTGGTATAGATTGACGACTTCATACAAAGCCTGCGGACCGTGAAAATCGTTTTTAATATCGCGTGCTTTTAAGCCAGTCCACATCCCGGATCGGAGTTGATAGGCAAGCCCGTCTCCAGGACTCCAGTCAATGGTGTCAACGAATGGTTTCTTGACCTTTGTCGGCTTCTTCTGTTTGCCAAGAATCCGTTTTTCAAGGCGCTTCAGTGCTCGCTTTCTAGCAGGTACTTCGTCAGGACAATCCCGTGCAAAAGCTTCCAAGCCTGAACCACTTTGGATGACCTCTAACGCCTTTGTTTTTACCAGTTCCGTCAGTCTTCCGAGTTGAACTTGTGTAGCAGCAAGAGTCAGCCAAAAATCAGGACCTTCGTCTGGGTCACTGGTGTCATACTCTTCGACGAGTTTAGAAACCGCGTCTTCTGGTGATAACCCATCCGCAATATGGTCACGAAAAGTCGCTTTGACATCTTCGCCAAGATCACAATCAAAAATGCCCGCGCCCCATGTGCCCATATGCTCATTCTAGCCACTATGTCCTATCCTCCCCCATGGACATCCGCATCCTCTCAATCGGCACCCTCCCCGCACACCCACTCTGGAACGAGCGATCCCCCGTCCGCACAGGACACACCACCACAACACTCATCCAGACAGCCGACGCCAAGATCATCATCGACCCCGGACTCCCACCACAAGCCGTTGAAGCCCGGCTCTCCGAACGCGCCGGACTCACCCCCAAAGACATCACCCACGTCTTCCTCACCTCCTTCAACCCCGAAGCCCGACGAGCGATCGAACTCTTCGACCAAGCAGATTGGCTCATCTCCCCGACCGAGCGCGAAACCGTCGGGATCCCGCTCGCCCAGTCCCTCGCCCAGCTCGCCCAAGCCAAACAAGCCGCCGAAGAACAAGGCGATCAACTCCCCGAAGACGAACAAGTCCTCATGGACATGCTCACCAAAGACATCCAACTCCTCCAACGAATCCAACCCGCCGACGACACCATCGTCCAATCCGTCGACCTCTTCCCCCTCCCCGGAGTCTCCCCCGGAACCTGCGGCCTCCTCATCTCCGAGCCCACCACCACCACCCTCATCTGCGGCGACGCCATCCCCACCATCGAACATCTCCAGTCCGCCCAAGTCCTCGAAGGCGCCGACCGCAAAGCCGCGCAAGCAAGCTTCCACGAAGCCACAGAGATCGCCGACTTCCTCGTCCTAGGTCGCGATAACATCACCCCCAACAACACCCCCAAAGGTCTTGGACCACAAGCGTAAATCCCCCCCAAGATTGGGCGAAATATCGCCGAAAGGACTGTCATGACCGACCACGCACAACAGTTCGATCTCGCCCGCGACCTCTCCCCGCGCCGCCACACCACCAGCGCCACCGATATCACCGGCCTCGTTGACGAACAACTCACCCACTTCGGGATCGACAAGTCCACTCCCTACGGCGCGCACCTCGCAAGCTTCGCCTCCCACCTCTACTCCGCAAACGCCGACCTCAAACAACTCTGGGAACAAGGCGCCAAAGAACTCGCCGACCTCCCGCGCCAGCAGCGCATCGAACGCTTCTCCGCCCAGCGCTTCCTCTCCTTCCAGCTCGCCAAAATCCTCGACACCCTCCAGCACCCCTCGCGCACCACCTACCAATCCATCGTCACCGAACCCACCGACCGCGCCCGCAAAGGACCCTACCCAGTCTTCGACAACATCACCGCGCTCTTCTCCTCCAAACCCGTCATCACCCGCACCGCAACCTACATCTACGCCTGCGCCGAGTGGGTCGAAGATGCTTTCCACGGCCGGGAGATGCTCCACGAGATCTACTCCCGCCTCCTCAACCCAACCTCCATCTCACTCGCCAACCACATCGTCGATATCGAATGCGGCGAAGAAACCGCCAACTACATGGCCTGGAACTTCAACTCAGGAATGGCCGCAGTAGACGCCATCCTCTCGCACCTCTGCGGCTACCAGGACATCATCCTCGCCTCAAGAAACGTCTACGGCGGGGTCTACCAACTCCTCGAAGACTGGTACGGCAAACAATCAAACCTCGACATCGCAATCGAGTTCTTCGACGGATACTCAGAACAAGACTTCATCAACGCCTACAACAAAGCCGCCGAAAAACACAAAGACCGACTCGCGCAAGGCCGCCAAATCTATGTCTACATCGAGTCCCCCTGCAACCCCCACGGCCTCATCCTCGACACCCCCGCAATCTCAAGAGCCGCGCACGAACGCGACCTCGAAGTCATCTGCGACTCCACCGTAGGAACACCCTTCCTCCACCGACCGCTCCAAAACCCAAACCACATCGAGCGCCCAGACTTCGTCATCCACTCCTACACCAAAGACATCTCAGGACACGGCTCAACCACCGCCGGATGCGTCATCGGACGCAACGAACGCATGTTCATGCCAAAGAACACCTCAGCACAGATCACAACCCCAAGCGGCAAACAACGCACCATCGAGTGGAACGACACCCTCTTCTGGAATGTCTACTACATCAAGGGCGCCTTCCTCGACTCCGAAAAAGCATACGAAGTCATCAACGGCCTCCACACCCTCGACCAGCGCATGCTCACCAAAGCAATCAACACCCTCACCCTCGCCGAGGTCCTCGGAAAGCACCCACACATCAACGTCAACTCCAACGCCTGCACCAACCACCACAACCACGCCATGCTCGAAAAGTGCATGCACCTCTCCCTCCCCGCGCCACTCTTTACCTTCGACTTCGAAGCACAAGACGACACCGACCCGCTCGACCAGGGACACTTCTCCAGACTCTGCTTCCAAAAATTCTTCGACCAGCTCGACCCCGTCTTCGGACACCAAGTCTCTCTGGGAACCCCAAACACCATCATCCTCTGCCCCGCGATCACCTCGCACTCCGAGATGTCCAAAGAAGCCCTCAAAGAAGCCGGGATCGCCCCAACCTGCATCCGCCTCTCTGTAGGACTCGAGGACCCAAGATCCCTCCTCGCCCACATCATCCGCAGCGCCCAGTCCACCCTCGACACCGAGGTCCCAAACTTCTCCGCCCATTTCCCCGCCGCCGATGAGATCGACGCGATCTACAAAAAACACTACCTCGATGTCCACCAGCGCTACGTCGATTCCACCCCATCGCTCAACCAGTACATAAACTAATCCACGCCATGTCAAAACAGCCCAAGCAGACCAAAAAACAACTCAGCACATTCGACAAAAAGCTCCAAGAAGCCGTCAACCTCCTCCAGCAAGGACGCTCCAACGAAGCGCTCGGAGGTCTCATGCAGATGGTCAAAATCAAACCCAAGGACTACCGCGTCCACGACTGCATGTGCATCGCCAACTCCGCCCTCGGACGCCACGCCGAAGCCGTCGAATCAGGAACCATCGCGACCCAGCTCCAGCCCCAATCCGGAGAGATCCGACACCGCTTCGCCAAAGCACTCCAACAAGCCGGAGAACTCGAACGCGCCCTCATCGAATACGAACGCGCCCTCTACCACATCCCCGACAACATCGAAGCCATGCGCGGACGCATCAATACCCACTCAGATTTAGGCAACTACGACACCGCCCAAAAACTCCTCAAAGACCTCGAAGAATACATCCAAGACAAAAACCTCCCTTCCTCCAAAACCATCGGGATTTACCTCGACAAAGCCCGCCTCTCCCCCAAAACAATCCCCGCGCAGGAAGTCATCAACGACCTCGTCAAACTCCACAACGACGAAACCCTCCCAGAACGCTTCCGCATCATCGCCAACTTCCAGCTCGGACGCCTCTTCGAATCCACCAAAGACTACGACAACGCGATGAAGCACTTCACCATCGGAAACGACCTCAAAAAATCCGACTGGGACCCCGACCTCTTCGACGCCTACATCGACAAACTCATCAAGTGCTGGAACTCCATCGCCAAGATCCCAACCTCAACACTCCCCATCAACAAATCAATCGACCCCTCAAGACTCATCTTCATCGTCGGCATGATGCGCTCCGGAACATCCATGACCGAGCAAATGATCGCCCAGCTCCCCGACGTCACCCCAGGCGGCGAAATGAACGCAATCGCAAGAGCCCCCGTCCCCTTCGAGCCCATCCCAAACCCCTGGGGCGGACGCGCCCTCCCCCTCACCAAAATGGTCTACAACCAGCGCGTCATCAACGAGATGACCAAGTCCGCCGCCGCCATGTACAACGAGGTCGCCAAAGAAGGATCAAATACAACCGGCTCCATCACCGACAAACAACCCTACAACATCTTCTACGTCCCCCTCATCACCCGCCTCTTCCCCGGCGCCAAGATCATCCACTGCTGCCGCGACGCCCAGGACACCTGCCTCTCCAACTTCACCCAAACCTTCGCGCGCCCCCACCCACAAACCCACAACCTCTACCACCTCGGACGCTACCACAAAACTTACCAGCGCATGATGCAATGCTGGCACGACCTCCCAGAAGTCAACATGCTCGACATCCAGTACGAAGACATGGTCTCCGACCCCGAACCGCAATCCAAACGCGTCTGCGAGTTCCTCGACAAACCCTGGACCGAGGACATCCTCAACTTCCACGAATCCTCACGCAACGTCCGCACCGCCTCCCGCGAGCAGGTCCGCAAACCAATCTACACAAGCTCCATCAAAAAACACGAACGCTACGCCGACCACCTCGCCCCCCTCCGCAAAGGCCTCGGCATCGACCAAGACTAAGCACGTCCCCTAAACACAGAACCCCCCACGACCGAGTATGATGAAACATCGGTCGGTTGGGGCATCCTGCGCACAACCAACATGAGGATCAATCCGGAAGCAAGCCGCCAATGCAAGACGATCAACAAGACGACCAAAGAAAGCTGATCGAACAACTCCAATCGACAGTCAATGACCTCTCAGATCGTCTAGACAAACTCTCGGCCCGCCTCGACACCCACCTCCAAAGCCAGAACGAACCAACACCAACCCAATCTACACCATCCCAATTCGAACCAACCCAACCAAAACCAACAATACCCAACCCAAGCTCCTACCCAATCCCTAGGGACCCAACAAGCAAACCTATAAATAAACCGCTGGTTAAGCCGGTCCCCAGGCCAGCACCAAAGCCAAAGCGCCCACCCTTCGACCCAAGCAAGTTCGAGTGGCTCCTCGGTATCAAGGGCCTCATGCTCGTCGGCGTCATCATCATCGTCGTCGGCGTCGCCATGTTCCTCAAGCTCGCCGTCGACGAAGGATGGATCGCCGCGATCTCCCCCGCGATGCGCTGCCTCGCCACCGCATGCTTCGGCTTCGCCCTCGTCACACTCGGAGAGTTTCTCCGCAAGAAAATCAACCCGCTCGCCTCATCAGGGTTCACCGCCGCAGGTGTCGCAACCGTGTATGCATCGATCCTCGCATCCACAAAGATGTTCGATCTGATCGACACCCCCGTCGCCTTCATCCTCCTCTTCCTTGTCACTGTGCTAGGAATCTATCTCGGCGCACTCTCAAACCGCGTCATGCTCTCGCTCCTCTCACTCACAGGCGCTTTCGCCGCCCCCATCCTCCTCTCCACCGGAGAAGGCTCGCGCGTCATCCTCCCCGTCTACCTCCTCTCCCTCCTCACCATCGGACTCGTACTCTCCGGATGGAAAGGAGGCCGCTACGCATACGTCAGACAACTCGCCTGGTGGGGTACCGGACTCATCGGCACCGCGTGGATACACCGGATGTACACCGAAGCGCCGATCAACACCATCGCCTTCATAACCGCCGCGTGGACAATGACCGTCGCCGAACTCGCCGTCTCAGCACGCTTCTTCAAAGCACTCCGCGACAAACACGATTGGCCTGATTCTTCCAAAGCCGGCTTCGTCCGCAACAAGCAAAGCGAAATCACCTTCGACCCAAGAACACTCCTGAGTCCAGAAGCCCGATGGATCAACGCACTCTTCGGCGCCACCGTCTGGGCAACCATCTCCGCCGCCATCACCCTCCACTCCATCAACCCTACCTTCGACTACATCGCCCCCCTCTCGCTCGCAGTATTATCTACGCTCATCGTCCTGCTCAGCCAGTTCACGAAGATCAACCTGACCGGAAAGCTCTTCAGCGAGTCCTCTTCCCCGCCCGCGCTCTTCGGAGCCGCCCTCATCATCAACGCCGCGATGCTCCTCGTCGCCACCATCGCCGCCGCCCTCGGAGGCTGGATCCAAGTCATCGCCTGGCTCGTTATCGGACTCGCCGCAACAGAAACCGCCCGCCACGCAAAGTTCAGAGCAGTCGGCCTCTTCGGACTATCACTCATCACCATTGCCCTTGCCCGCCTCCTCACCCACGACGTCGCAAACTACTTCAACCAAACCCCAAGCCTCCAAGCCATCGGGATCGCGACGACACCCTGGACCCTCCAGGTGATCCTCGCCTCCGCAGCCCTCATCGCAGCTTGGGCAAGATCCCGCTACACACCAGAAAGATCAATCTCAATCTGCACCGCGATTTGGATCATCCCGCTCTCCATCATCCACGATCAAACACAGCTCCACGCCCTAGGCCCCGCATGGCTGTTCATCGCCGCCCTCGCTTGCTGGTCCGCAGCGTGGATCAAAGATTTCCCGCTCAGAGTCAACGCCTACATCATCGCCGCGATCGGGATGTACATCGCCCTCTCCGCACAGTTCACCCAATCCCCAACCCTCGGCTTCCAAACCGAGATCCACCACCCCTCCATGATCGTCGCAACCATCGCGTGGATTATCATCGCCGCCACCCCAACCTCCGGCTACATCGCCCGAGGACTCACCGCCGCCCTCGCAATATTCAGCACGCTCTTCGCTATCGCCAAACTCAATGAAACTATGGGAACCGCAGAAATGCTGTTCTTCCAAGCCCTCACCCTCACCACCGTAATCGCGCTCGGCAAGCGCCTGTACGCATGGTCAATCAACGAAACCGCATCCGTGCTCATGATCATCCTCGCCATTGGATGGGGACTGCACGAACTCGATCTCGGCGCAGAAACAGTCCAAGCTACCCCGTTCGTCCGCGCAGACTCACTCGCCGCCCTCACAATCATCCTCTCGCTCCTCTGGGCAGCGATCACCACACGAACCAGACCGCTAGCCAAAGACGCCCCGGACCACCTCGCCCAATCAAGACACACGCTCGTCATCGCATGCTTCGCAACACTCTGGCTGTTCTTCCTCGCAGCCTCCACACTCGAGGTTGTCCGATCAACCCGACTGATCTTCTCCACCGCCTCCGCACGAGGCGCGTCCATATCAATCTGGTGGAGCGTCCTCGCGATCGCATCCGTCGCCGCCGGATTCAAACTCCACAAATCCCTCCGATGGGCCGGTCTCTCCCTCATCGGGATCGTCGCCGCCAAAGTACTCGCCTTCGACACCATGACCCTCGCGCCGCCAGCACGAGTCGTCGCTGCCATCACAGTCGGACTCATCATCATCGCCACCGGCGTCCTATACACAAGACTAGTAGCCGCAACAGAAGACGAACCAAACACCTCCGCCAATGACCCGGATGAGAGTGAATAAACACACCCGCACGCATACCCTCACCCAATGAAAACCCTCCTCACAAACGACGACGGCATCCACGCCCCAGGAATCGCCGCGCTCCACAAAGCTCTCGCAAACCAAGAGAACCCGTTCGGAGACATCTTCACTGTCGCCCCCGCCTCCACACAGTCCGCAACCTCCCACGGCATCACCTACCACATCCCACTCATGGTCGAAGCCGCAAAGATCAACAACCAACCCGCACTCGCCGTCGAAGGACGGCCCGCCGACTGCACCAAACTCGCCCTCACAAACCTCTACCCAGAACACTTCGGAAGCGGCGCCCGACCAGACATCGTCATCTCAGGAATGAACGCCGGCGCCAACTGCGGCATCAACGTCATCTACTCCGGAACCGTCGCCGCCGCAATCGAAGCCGCATTCATCGGAGTCCCCGCCATCGCCGTCTCCCTCCACATCGACGGCCCAATGAACAAACACACCCCAGACTGGGACCGCGCCGCACAAGCCGCACGCAAAACCATCGATACCCTCCTCCAAACCGGACTCCCGAACCAACACGAAGTCCTCTCCATCAACATCCCCGCAACCCAGTACCTCAACGACGACACCAAATGCGTCGTCTGCCCAATGAACACCCACGCACTCGTAGACCAATACGAAAAACGAGAAACACCAAAGCAATCCGCCTACTACTGGTCCACCGCCCACGGCCTCGAGTTCCGATCAACCGATCAAGGCACCGACGTACACGAACTCTTCCAAAGAAACATCACAATCACCCCCCTCTCCTTCGATCTCACAAACCACACCCGAATCGCCTTCTGGAACGACCGAGTCAACAACTAAAAAACCCCGGGACAAACCCGGGGCTCTCTCTCACACATTCATTCGATGAGAATCAAACCTCAGCAGCGTTCTCCTCTTCAAGCTTCTCTTGAAGATCATCAAACACCTCAGCAAGCATCTCATCAGTCAGCTTCAACGACTCGCGAACCTCAGGCACAATCTTGAGCTCGCTCTGATCGAGCTTAAACCCGCCAACAAGCTGACCCGCCAGCACATCCGCAGCGTGCACCAAGAACACAATCTTCTGCGTCTCGCTCGGACACTCCGTCGGCTTGTGGTGGTATCCAGCAGCAGCCGCAAACGGTGCCGGGAACTTCCACTTCTTGCAAAGCCCAAGACCAAAGTCCATGTGGTTGGCGCCAAAGACCTCTTCCTCGCACTCGAGCAAGTTCCGCTTCGCAACACCATCCATATCCGCATCACAACGATCGATCGCGTCAATCAGATCACTCCGATCGTACTGCATCTCAACCATAATCCCAATGTCATGAATCAAACCCGCGAGGTACGCCTCGTCCGCCAAACCCATGCCGAGCTTGTCCGAAAGAAGCTTGCAACCAATCGCCACCGCGTTCGAGTGCTCCCACAAATCCTTCGCACTAAAGAACGGCGTCAGCTCACCACCACGGAACAACTTCGCCAAGGAAGCCGCGATCGCGATGTTCTTCACCGCATTAAGCCCAAGCATCACAATCGCACGATTGATCGAAGCAATCTGACCAGGCAATCCGTAGAACGAAGAGTTCACAACCTTCAAGATGCGAGTGCACAAAGCCGGATCATTGCTGATCACCTCGTGCAAGTCCTGAGCAGTGCTCTCCGGATCCTCAACAAGCTCAATGATCTTCAGCGTCACCTCAGGAAGCGTCGCGATATGCGAAATCTCCTTCAGTGCACTTTCCACGGCCTGTTCGCGCTGCTCCTGTGTCACCGTCATTGCTCAGTACTCCATAGGTAGATAGGTGTTGATTCCTACTCACCATCGACCAAAGCAATACCGCACTTGCGTGACTTCAATATTTACACCCACCCCAGAACCACCAGAACCCAGACCAAACCGAACCCCCCAAAAGTGATGGGCCGATAACTTGGCTCAAAGTTATCAGTCAACCCAGTCGGCTGTATCTCGGTGCTGACCCAATCCCAATGTTTCAAATGCATCGAAACAACCTTTGCTCTCAACACCAAAGTCCGCAAACAAATCATCGAGTGCTGTCGGAGATCCTCTCACTGCACAAGACTCTGATTGGTCAAGAAATGGAAGGAACTTCTGGATTATCAGTCTCAGATTAGATTTTCTGACAAGACGATACCCGACTCCTCGATCCTCTTCGGATCGTTCCCAGTGTGTCTCGCCATCCTTCATGCAAAGAATGTCTCGACAACAAGGACCACCGTGGCATGAAATATCTGCGAAAGCGACAAGCCCGTTACCTGAAATGGATCGCATCCATGATTTCAACCAATCAGGAAATTGTTGTAAATGATCTGCTGAGTGACGACCTTCATCACTCAAAGCACGATCATCCCAGTCCTCATCAGTTACAGGAAGCATGAGCATTCCCTGTGGCAGCTCAACAAACGGAAACGAGTGCCTCCCGCAACCCCGATCCACATCGCTCGATCGCACGAAGATTGCTCTGAGTTCATATCCCATAGCGTTCCCTCAATACACACAACGCTTCCGCACAAACCCCTCATCCGAGGGATCAATCTCCGCTAGCACCCGAGCAATCTCCACCCCCGCCGTCCCGTCCCCATAAGGATGCGCCGAACCCCGATCAACACACGAGCACAGCTCCCGCAGCGCTTCTTTGACCCCATCCCCCGACTCCACATGCACCGTCATCCCGGCGCACCGCTCGCGTCCCGACTGCCGAATCCCCACATCCACACTCGGACACCCAAGCGCACTGCACTCAATCAATCCCGCCGAAGAGTTCCCAACCAGCGCCCCGCCCTCCTGACCAATCCGCTTGAGCAACCCCACAAACACCCCTCGCTCCAGATGCTCCCGAACAACAACACCACTCTCCTCCCCCGCGCTTGCGGGGGAGGTGTCCGCGTCTTCGCGGACGGAGGGGGTCTTCCCCTCCCATTCATGTATCGCCTCCAAAATCCCCCGCCGACCCGGATCAAGATTCGGATGCATCACCAGCACCCGCTTCCCCTCAACCGACGCAAGCACCCTCCGCATCTCCTCCCGCTCCACCTCATCCCCGCGCCCGCAAGGATGCATCATCACCACCACCTCCGGAGACCCCAGCGCCGCATACGCCCCGTCCCCAAGCGCAGGCACAACCCCAAGCCCATCAATCGCCGGAGACCCCACCACAAACACCCGCTCCGCGTCCTCGCCCATCCGCCGGATCCGCTCCGCGCTCCCCTCCGTCGCCGCAAGATGCACATTCGAAAGTTTGGTTATCGCGTGCCGCATCGCCTCATCCGCGACCCCCTCCGCGCGATCCCCGCCATGAATATGCGCCAGCGCCCACCCCCCGATGCTCGCCGCACTCGCCGCCGCAAACGCCTCGATCCGATCCCCCAGCACCACCACCCAATCAGGATCAAGCAGCGAGTACGACCGCCCAAACCGCCCGATCCCCTTCCCTGTCGCCTCAACATCCTCCGCGCGCCCAACCCGCCCCGCCGTCTGCATCGGGATCGAGTCCGCCACCTCAAACTCCGCCTTCACTTCCCGAAACGTCAGCGCGGGCTGCACCAAATGCGACCCCGCCGCCACCACCAGCAGCTCAAGCTCCGCCCGATCCTGCACCGCCCTCATCACAGGCTTCAGCAACCCAAACTCCGCCCGAGTCCCCGTCACCACCAACACCCGACGCTTGCGATCCACTTTCTTCAAACCAGTATCACTCATGCCCCCATCCTAGCGCACGCGATCGCTCCTCCCCCGTCCTGACGGGGGAGGTGTCGCCGACTTCGGCGACGGAGGGGGTCTTTCTTCATCATCACAAAAAAACACCCGGGATCACTCCCAGGTGCTCTTGATTCAAACGTTCGAGTCAATCACTCAACGACGACGACGCCCCGCAACCAGACCACCAAGACCAAGCATCGCAAGCGCGCTCGGAGCAGGAACCTGATTCAGCTCAAAGTTATGAGCAAGCGCCCCACCGTTGGCGCCACCAAAGGTGCCGTCCTCGCTCCCGATGACAGGCCCGCCATCGCTCAAGAACCACTGACCATTCGAGGTCGCATCCGTTGAAACCTGAAGGATACCAGCGCCATCAACAGTGATGGTGCCACCAAGGTTAATCGTCCAGATGAAGTTGCCACCAGTAGCAAGCGTCACGCTGAACGCATCGATGAGCGTATCACCAGCAGCGTTAAAGAACTCAAAGACCAGCCCGCCGCCATCAAGCTCAACACCGCCAACAAAGCGGATGCTATCAAGCGTCACCGAACCAGCTTCAGTCGATGTGTAATCATCAAAGCCCAGCACACCGTTCGCAGGAGGGAACGCCTGGTATCCCGAAGGACCAGCGTCGATGTTCGAGTACACCGTGTTGCTCACGCCCTGGGTGCCCTCTTCGAGCGAGATCATCGTCACCTGATCCGCACCAACCTGACGGTACGTCGAAACATCACCAAGCACCGGCTCAGCAAATGCACTCCCGGCGCACGCAGCCACGACCATAACAGCAGTTACTTTCAACATAGTTGCTTTCTCTCTTTCTTTATCTAGTAAGCAAGCATCAGAACGACGCGAGCCCAATCCGTGAACACCACACGAAGATGTCCACCGCTCTCTTGACAACAGCCGGTCTCTCACCCCGGCCAATCAGAATATACCGCAAGTCCGCCCCCCCAGATTCCGAATTCCCCCAGAATATGCGGAAAAACACCCAGGGCCAACCACAAATCGGACCCAAAGCCGCCCCATCAATACCGAATCCACTCCAGCCGAAGCCCCATCGGAGGCAGCGTCGGACCCCGATTCGACAACCGATCCGCGCTCTCCACCACCCCCCGAACCTCCTCAACACCCATCTTCCCCCGCCCCACCTCCATCAACGTCCCCGCGATGATCCGCACCATGTTGTACAAAAACCCCGACCCCGAAACCCGCACCCGCACCAGCTTCACTCCGTCCCCGACTCCCAGCACATCCCCGCCCCCGCCAACCTCCTCCACCGAACAATCAAAGATCTCCCGCACCGTCGTCTTCCGCCCATGATTGATCTGCGCAAAGCCCGCAAAGTCATGCTCCCCGATCAGCACCTGCGCCGCCTCGTTCATCTTCGCCACATCAAGCTCATACCACGTATGCCACACATACCGCCGCCCAAACACAGGACGCGCCTCCCCGCACGCGATCGTGTACGTGTACTCCTTGCTCCTCGCCCCGCCAATCGGACTGAAGCCCTCATCAACAACCTCCGCACTCCGCACAAGCACATCGCGTGGAAGCCGCGCATTGACCGCCTTCACCAACGAATCACACCCCCGATCACTCGGCCACCCAACCCCCTTGCTCGGATCAGGAAAGCTCACAAAGCTCGCCACCTGCCCCCAAGCATGCACCCCCGAATCCGTCCGCGAAGCCCCAGTCAAAACCACCTCTTCCCGAAGCACCTCCCGAACAGCGCGCTCCAAAACTTCCTGCACCGTCCGCAACTGCGCCCGCTCCACCCCATCACGCACCACCCGCCCAATCACTCGGCTCTCCTCCCCCACGCTTGTGGGGGAGGTGTCTGCGCAGCAGACGGAGGGGGTCTTCTCATCACCGTCACAAGTGGCAGTCCCCCCCTCCACCGGAGGCTCCTGCTTCTGCCACCCGAAAAAATCCGTACCGTCGTACGCCACCGTCAACTTATACCGAACCCCGCCCATGAGCTCCCCCATCACTCCTGCTTCTCAGCATCATCCCCACCAGACCCCGCGCCCTCCCCATCAAAGTCACGGATCACCGTCGTCTCACCAGCGCTCGAGCCCGGACTCCCCCCGCCGTGCCCAAACCGCTTGTACTCCGCATCCGCCCACTGGTCCCCCACCTTCCACCACAGCAGCGTAAACACACCCGCACCCACCGCCAAAAGCAATCCCCCGATCAACCAAACTGCCCAGTGATCCATCATCAGTGCATACCTATCAGAGCGTCACCATTTCCATATCGCTCTCGATCGTCTCGCCCTCAGGAGCGCTCACAACCGAGTCCACATACCCCGCGAGCGATTCAATCTTCCCCATCTCCCCGCGCACGCCATCAACACAGAACAGCTCACCCCGCTCGATGCTCACGCTCTCGCTCGCCCCCGCCACCTGACCAGGCTGCTCATCAACCACCATCGCCCCAAACGCGGGAGGATGCCGCTCGAGCGTGCCACCAGAAGACAACTCGATCAGATCCATCGCGATCTGCCCCTCGCTCTTGCTCGCGTGCTGCGTCGGGATCGCCTGATCAAAGTGCTGCACGACACCATCGCAGTTCTCAAAGCTCCCCGCCTTCTCCGCAAACGTCGACGCCGGAAGCACCACCCCCGCCATCTCAACAAGCGACGAGTCCAGCGTATCAATCAGCACCAGCTCGCACTCACTGATCGCTTCGACCAACGAATCCGTCACCCAGTCGCTCGGATAGTTGCCCGTCAAGACAACACATCCGAAACCACCCCCCCCAGAACGCGCATCACGCAGGAACGAACCAAACTCCCCGCCCATCGCGTTCATCGATTCCAGCACCTGCCGCACGCCGCGCGCATTGGGCGCCTTCTCCGCGCGAGCCACAAAGTCCTTCGCGCCCCCCGTGTTCTTGAACACCCGATCCTCACCATCAACAGGTACGCCGCCGAGGTAGAACTTCGCCGAGTCATCAATCGCCCGCACCGCCGTGACCAGCGCAAACGCTTCCTCACTCGTCAGCATCGGAGAAACCACAACACCAAGCGACCCATCAGCGCGCATCATCTCGATCGCCTGCTTGTACGCCCGCGCCCAGCTCGCCTCAACCATCATCCCGTGCTCGCGCCGCACCGGACCAGCCAAGCGATCCTCGCTGTGCACGAACTTCCATCCGTACCGAACCTCGTCCGTCATCCACCAAGTATTGATGTCCATGTTCTCGCGAGGCTTCAATCGATACACCATCCCCTGATTGTGCTCGATCCAAACATTGTCCCCCGACGCAGTCAGCGGATCGATCCCCGCCGTCCGCTTCAAGAACCACACCCGCTGCGTAAACAAGAAGTCCTTATCAAGCAGCGCCCCCACAGGACACAGATCAATCACATTGCTCGCGATCGGATTATCCAAAGGCACACCCGGGAACACATCAATCTGACTCTGGTTCCCGCGCCCATCAATCATCAGCTCAGTCGTCCCCGCGACCTCATCCGCGAACCGCACACACCGCGTGCACATGATGCACCGATCCGAGTACAGATACACATTGGGACCCAGATCCTTCTTCGGCTGCTTCACCTTCTGATCCGTGAACCGAGAATGACCACGACCAAACTGATACGAGAAATCCTGCAGCGTGCACTCACCCGCCTGATCACACACCGGACAATCCAATGGGTGATTAATCAGCAGATACTCCATCACCGCCTTCTGATTCGCGACCGCCGACTCGCTCTCCGTCGTGACGACCATCCCCTCCGCCGCATCCGTCGAGCACGTCGGAAGCAGCTTCCCACCCATCATCAGCTCGAGCTTCCCTTCGTTCCGCGGATTCGGAGCCGAGATCTGCGCCAAACAAATCCGGCACTGCGCCGGCACACTCAACCCCTTGTGGTAACAGTACTGAGGAATCTCCACCCCGCACCGATTGGCAACATCGAGAATCTTCTCGCCCTGCTCAAACTCACACACAAGCCCGTTGATCGTAATGCTGCCCATACCAACCTCAAATCGACGCCAATGAATCGCGCTCACAACGCGCCAAAAACCATGCACAAAGACAATGTGCGAGAGCGCCCTCTACTCTAGCACACCGCCCCCCGCATCGCCCAAAATCGCCCATACAGATCGCTGAACCACGAACTAGCAGACATCATCTCCACATCTGTGAACCCGTCTCAGATCCCATCTGACAACTCAGTCAACAAAGAGGTCAATACTCCATTTCAGCAAGCATCAGTTGTCGTAAAACCGCAAAAAAGCTCGTAAATGGACTGTTTGATACCACGTGCCTCCCAAATTACCGAAACCACTCTGCGGCATGCTCGGAACCACAAAGCACGGTCATTCTAAAATACTGGGCAGCCTCAGGTAGCCCAAGATGCTGTGCAACAATCCGTTACAACTGTGGAACTCCCTTAGAGCATCGTCGTAGATACTGTGGTCTGGACTCATGCCAGATCACCAGCACGCAATCTGAGCCAACACAGACCGGATTATCCAGCGGCGTCCAAGCACAGTTGCCGAGGAAAACAGGAGGACAGTTATGCTCAGCTTTATCTCCGTACTCACCTTCTTGATTTCAATGGTCGCCTCTGGATCGGAGGTCAGTGCTGACTTCGATGCCCAGAAAGTCCTGCTCAGGGAACTCGCAGTAATCGAGTCGACTCCGTTCGCCCCCCCAGCACTACTTCCAGGCGACCCCGTACCATCACTAATCAGCCAGGAACACGGCACGGGAACGCCAGTCCCCGAGATCATTCCCGGACGCGCTCACATTGTCATCATCTGGGGCACATGGTGCACCGCGAGCATTGGATCGATGCCAACGTTCTCTGAGCTGCAGACCCGTTACGCCGACGAACTCTTAGTTCTTGCAATCGCGATCAGGGAGCTGGTACCCGCAGAAGAACAGGTCAAGAACCTACAAGAATACGTTTCACGACACAAAGAAGAAATCAGGATCTCAACAAGTGTTGATCCCGATGGAACCATAGAACACTCGTGGAAGACGGCGAGTAACCAGCGAGGCACACCAGCAGCATTCATCGTGGGACGTGATAAGCGAATCGCGTGGATTGGTCACGGTCTCGATCCGGACATCCCCGCGATCCTCGAAGATGTGATTACATTGAAATGGGACACAGACGCCGCTCGTGCTGCCCGACTTGAGATGCTCCGCACTCGACACGCGGATGAGCGAACCGAACGGTCACGTGACTTCGGGTTGCTCAACCACTTCGAGTCACTGGTCATCGAAGGCGAACGCGTTCGAGCGTTTGAGCTCACACAAGCCATTCGAGAAACAGGGGCCTTCGATAACAAACCCTATTGGCTAAACCATCTAGCCTGGTACTTAGTAAAGGACGACGGCTGGGGTGAGCAAGCAGCGGCGATTGCCCGTGATGCCGCCCTACACACCCTTCATCTACTCGACCGAGACGACGCTGATGTTCTCGATACGCTCTCTCTTTCATATTTCAGGCTCGGTCAGTACGATTCGGCGATCAAAGCCGCCGAGCGAGCCAGCGAAATCACCAACTCCTCCGAAGCCAAGATTACTCTGAGCAGAAACATCAAGCGATTCCGTGCAGCTGCGAACAGAACACCATGATGTGACGCCTTCGATAGTCCAGCCCCAATACCTACATATCTTGATGTTGCCAACTTCGCATTCTGAGCGAAGAAGGAATGAAATGACAAAAACAAACTACATCGACTCAAGCAAAGAGTGATCAATGCTCCACTCAACATTGCTGATCGACGAGCTTCAGAGTGAGAGATAAATCGCACGGCCTTTACGAGGGATCTGAAACACTAAAAATCTGCAGATCTCACTTCATTTCCGCAAAAGACACTTCTCAACCCCCCCCTTCATCCGCCCCTTCCCGAGCAATCTCCCAGAACCGCTCATCACCCCACAAATCCTCAAAATCCGGATCAACCCGCCACCACTGCCCCCCAGTACTCAGGTCATACCCACCCTCAACACACACCCGCCAGTACATCAGCGCCCGCTCGATCTCCCCCGCCACCGCCCAGTAGCACGCCAGGTTGTACGCCATCCCAACCCCGACCCCCGACACCGGACGCATCTCAACAACCTCCCCACTATTCAAACCCCCCGCTCTCCCTCCACCCATCCCCTCCCGCGACCACCCAAGCGACTCAAGACTCACCCCATTGGACTCCTCCGTCGCAACCGCCAGCTCCCGAAAGTCCGCCCGCGATTCCTCGATCCGACCAAGCCCCCGCAGCGCCCACCCACGCAGATACAACGCATTGCCATACACCTCAACCCCCATCAGATCAGGATCCCACCCCTCCACAATCCGCAGCAGCTCCTTCCAGCTGTCCTGCTCGATCGTCCCCTCCGCGTCCCAGCTCTGGAACCGATACGCGTACCCCCGATTCAACCACGACCGCGGATCCTTCGGATAATGCACAATCAGCTCATCCCCCGCCGCCCGTGCAATCCGCGCCTGCCCGCTCGCCATCCCACCCCGAACATTCCCGATCAGCCGCCCCACACTCGCCCGCGCATCGAGCGCCCGAGCCCGAGGCGACCGCACCGGATCAATCTCCGAAAACCCAATCACATACACAAACCCGACAACCGCAAAGATCACCGCCGCCACCACCACATGCTTGACCGTTATCCCCATAATCAATCCTTCCAATCACACCCGAACCATCTGATCCCAGGTGGCGTGGAGGCGTCGCCTTCGACTCCTCCACGATCTTTAACGTGTCTTATCGACTTCTTTCTCCTCCCCCGTCCTGACGGGGGAGGTGTCGCCGAACTCGGCGACGGAGGGGGTCTTCTCTTCCTCCCTCTCCCATTCTGATGGGAGAGGGCCGGGGTGAGGGCTCCCACCCATCGTGTCAGTTTCTCCTCCAACTACCTCTTCCAGATCGACTTTCCCAGGTGCCGTGGAGGTGTCGTCTTCGACTCCCCCACAATCTTCGCAGGGTGCCACGGCTTGACCGTCTTCGGCAAGCCGTGCCATACCAACTCCCTTCTCCTCCCCCGGGCCTCCGGGGGAGGTGTCCGCGCAGCGGACGGAGGGGGTCTTCATCTTCCTCCCTCAACTAACCACCTCCCAATCGACCGTTCATCCCAACGCCACCAACCATCCGCCGGGTGCCCCGACTCGCCGTCATCGGCGCAGTCGGGACTTTAGTTCTTCTTCCCGCCTCCCCCGGCCTGAACTTTGGGGGGGCGGAGGGGGTCTTCTCTTTCCCCCAAACTTCACCAACCTCCCCACCTACCCTATCACAAATGTCCAAATCAGCAAAATCAATCCAACCACCCAAAGGCACCCGAGACCTCTACCCAGACGATGTCCTCAAACGCCGTTACATCCAAAACGCCTGGCGCGACGCCTCCCTCCGCTGCGGCTTCGACGAAATCGAAGGACCAACCTTCGAAACCTCAGACCTCTATTCGATCAAGTCCGGAGAAGGGATCCTCTCCGAACTCTTCCAAACCTTCTCCGGCAAAGGAGGCCAAGAAACCCTCGACAAACTCGTCGCCAAAGGCAAAGCCGACTTCGCCCTCCGCCCAGAGTTCACCCCCACCCTCGCCAGAATGTACGCCGCCCGCGCCAAACAACTCCCCAAACCCTGCAAATGGTTCACCGCAGGCCCCTACTTCCGAGCCGAACGCCCCCAAAGAGGACGCCTAAGAGAGTTCCTCCAATGGAACTGCGACATCATCGGCCTCCCAAGCGACGAAGACACCCCCCAAACCCGCGCCCAAATGGACGCCGAAATAGTCGAGTGTTGCGTGTGCCTTTTAGATATGTTGGGAACGACATCCGATTCCGTCCAAATCAAACTAAACGATCGCCGATTAGTAAATGATATGTTGCACGATCTTGGTACTGCGCCAGCCAATCTTGAAGCAGCTCTGAACTTGCTAGATCGTAGAGAAAAAATATCTCAGGAAACAGCAGCCGATATGGCTGAGCATTTAGGCCTGAGCAGAATGTTCTTAGCTCAGTTTGACGAGCTAGCTGAAGCATACCAAGATCTAGACGCTCTTCGCGGTACAGACCGTCGAAGAATCGATCGCTACAAAGGATCTGTACAAGCTCTGGAGACTTATGATACGCTCATCAAGACAATAGATAAGTCTTGGTTAGATCCATTCGTCATGACGGTCGTCCGAGGCCTCGCCTACTACACCGGCACCGTCTTCGAAGCCATCGCCGAAGGCGAACGAGCCGTCGCCGGCGGAGGACGCTACGACAACCTCATCGAGCTCATGGGAGGCCCACCAACCCCCGCCGTCGGATTCGCCATGGGAGACGTCGTCCTCACCAACCTCCTCGAAGACAACAACCTCATCCCCGAGGGCCCAGAACTCATGGAAGCCGTCGCAAGACCCCAAGCCTCCATCCGTCCCCAAGCCTTCATCGCCGTCCCCAACAACGACGAAGAAAACCGCGCCGCCGCCCAATCCCTCACCGCAACATTAAGACGCGGTCAAGAATCCGAAACCTACCTCAACAACGAATCCCGCAAACCCTGGGACGCAGACCGCTACACCATCCCTCCCCTCCACACCCGCACCTCCTACAAATCCACCACCAACCCAGGCAAACTCCGCAAAGACGCCGACTCCCAGCACGCAAAGTTCTTCATCGAGATCCACGCCCCAAACAAAGTCGAACTCACCGACATGGACAAACGAGAACCCATCACCTCCCCAACCCACGGCTCATTCTCCGTCAACCCCACCGACGAGAACTACATCGGAACCGCACTCAAAAACCTCACCTAACCCCCCCTACCATCACCCACTATGGGCACAAAGATTCAAATCGACAACCTCACCAAAACCTTCGGCTCAGGCAAATCCGCCGCCACCGCCGTAGACAACCTCTCACTCACCATCAACCCAGGTGAACTCTTCTTCCTCCTCGGACCCTCAGGCTGCGGTAAAACAACACTCCTCCGAATGATCGCCGGATTCATCGACCCCACCGCCGGATCGATCGCCTTCGACGACAAAGTCGTCACCCACGAACCACCCAACAAACGAAACACAGGCATGGTCTTCCAGTCCTACGCGCTCTGGCCACACATGACCGTCGCCCAAAACGTCGCCTTCGGACTCAACGTACGAAAGATCTCAGGCAAAGAACAATCCGACCGCGTCATAGAAGCACTCGAAGCCGTACAAATGGCCGAGTACGCTGACCGCAAACCCACCCAACTCTCCGGCGGACAACAACAACGCGTCGCACTCGCGCGAGCAATCGTCATCAAACCCTCCGTCCTCCTCCTCGACGAACCCCTCTCCAACCTCGACGCCAAACTCCGCAACGACCTCCGCCTCCAGATCCGCAACATCTGCAAAGACTCAGGAATCACCACCGTCTACGTCACCCACGACCAAAAAGAAGCCCTCTCCATGGCCGACAAAGTCGCCCTCCTCAAGAAAGGCAAAGTCGTCCAACTCGGAACCCCCGTAGAGCTCTACCGCAAACCCAAATCAACCTTCGTCGCCGAGTTCCTCGGAGAAACCAACCTCATCCACACCAAAGCCTCAGGATCAGCAGCAAACACAACCCTGAGCATCGAAGCCGGAATCTTCCAAGCAAACCTCGACGCCGACCACTCAGGTGACACCCTCATCTCCATCCGCCCCGAAGCCATCACCCTCGAAAAGCCAGGCACCCCAAACACCCTCCCCGCCAAACTCCTTCACTCCACCTACCTCGGAGAAACCGCCCAGCACCTCCTCGAACTCAAAGGCGCCCCCCCAATCAAAGTTGCGCAGATGAACCCCTTCGCCCCCACCACCATCGCGCCAAACCCCGGCGACGAGGTCGCCCTCCACCTCTCCCCCACCGACATCGTCCCGATCAAGCAGCAATAACTCGTTAAGGACAGCCCTCAGCGAACGCCGCCAAGAACGCGCTGACATCCAAGAAGTTGAACAACCCGTCTTGCGTAAAGTCAGCGCTGGGGCGCGATCCCGCGAATTCGCTCAAGAACAACGACACATCCAAGAAGTTCAGATCACCATCCAAAGTCAGATCCGCCGGACACGCATCGCACCCAGTCAGATCCGTGATGATGTTCACCCCCCCAACCCCATTCCATTCACCCGGAGGCACATCCGCAATGTTAAACGCAGATTGCCCCACCAGAATCGCATCCTCCGCAAACAACACCTTGCTAGGCACCCCCGAAAGCTCAAACTCAACCGGGGTGTCAGACAACTCCGTCGCCGACCACATCGTGTACCCACTCAGCGTCCCCGGATACCCAAACTCCGTCGTCCAAAGCGTGCCAAACAGAATCATGAAGCTGCTGATATCCGAACCAAACGGCATCGGATACGCCTCAACCTCGAGCGGATTTGTCGGATCGGTCAAATCGTAAATCACGATCCAGTTGTGCTCGTTGACATACGCATACCCGCCCTCAACAAGAATCGAATCCGTCCATCCCCCGCCCCGATTCGGACGACTCCCCACCACAACAGGCGCCGAAGGATCCGACACATCAATCACCTTCAAACCACGCGACCCCTCCGTCAAATACAGATAGTCCCCCGCAAGCTCCATCGAGATCGCCATCCCATCAGTCACCAGCGATCCAATCAAAGTAGGCGCTGATGGATCGCTCACATCAACAACCCGCAAACCCCCACCAATAAACCCATCCGTCAGATACGCAACCCCATCACGCACCAACACCCCATCAACAAAGTTGGGGAAGTCCAGCGTGCCAACCACCACAGGACTCGTCGGATCACTGACATCAACACACTTGAGCCCGTTGTGACCATCCGCGAGATACACGACGTCCCCAGCAACATCCAGCCCCATCGTCCCGTTCGTGGTCCCCACCCCACCAAGCACCATCGCCTGCGCCGGATCACTGATATCCAGAATCTGGAACCCAGACTCGGACACCGCAAGATACGCCGTGTCGCCAACAACACACACATCAAGCACATCATCATCAGTCACAAACAAGTCGTTGCAAAGCCCACCATCACCAGCAAGCGCAAGTTCAGCAACCAACAACACAGGAGCACAAAGCAATCGGGAATATATATTGTTCATAAAAACACTGTACAGCACACAAACACCCACCGCCACAAAAAAACCCGCCACAAAGACGGGTCATCAAAGTCTCAATAAACTCAAATCTGAGTCAAAGACGAATATCACTTCGCCGTGTACTGACCACGCGAAACCTTCTTAAAGGTCTTCGTCTCGCGGATCAGCGCCTGGTTCACGATCGTCCGGAAGTTCGCCGCAGTCGTCATGTACCCAGCATCCCGAGCCGCCTGCGCCGCATCGGTCACCGACATCGTCTTGCCCTTCAACACCTTCGCAAGCGTATCCACAAGATTCATCTCGTTGCGAGGTCGCCGACGGATCCCGCCGCTCGCGCTCAAAGCGCCAAACGCCGCGAGCTCCGATTCAACCTCAGCAAGCTCCGCGTGCAGCTTCTCGCGCCGGCGCTCAAGCCGACCGACAAACTTCGCGCGACGATTCATCTCCGCCTGCAGTTCCTCGTAGGAAATTCCGCCGAGCTTCCCGCCCGATTTTTTCGTGGTTGATTTCTTCTTCGTAGTGGTTTTTTTCGTTTTTTTGGCCATCGTAAGCCTGCTCCTTTTGCGAGAGATGCACGCCCGCTTCGAGCCGGCGTCTGTGGAAGTTCTGTTATAAAAAGAAATACAGAATTAAATAGGGAACAACAATCAAGTCAAAGCGTGAATGGATACCACAATAATGTGCAACTATACCCCAACTACGAAATCGAGTCGAGGAATCATTTACAACATCATATTAAAATCCACAGCTCAATTCACAACACAGCGCAAAGACAAACCAATCTCACCCCTCCATCGACACCCCAAGCCGACCAAGCAGCCCATCAAACTGATCAAGATCATAAAACTCAATCACCACCCGCCCCTTCTGTCGGCTCTTATCCGTCTTAATCCGCACCCGCGTCCCCAACTGCTCCCCAACACGCACCTCAAGATCACGAAGCACACTCAGAGCCCGCTCATCGTCTTTTTTACCAGAAACGTCAGGGAGTTTGCCTAGGTTTTGTTCCCCATTCTCATCATTGATGGCACGCTCAAGTAGACGGACATTCCATCCTTCTTTTATTGCCCGCGCCGCAAACTTGCGCTGTTTTTCAGGTGATCCGAGCGAAAGCAGCACCTTCCCGTGCCCGCTGCTCAGCGCCCCGCCCGAGATCAACACCCGAACCTCCTCAGGAAGCTCAAGCAAGCGCACAACATTCGCCACCGAAGAACGCGACACCCCCACCGCCTTCGAGATCTTCTCCTGCGTCATCCCGTACCGATCAGCAAGCGCCCGATACCCCTCCGCAAGCTCCACAACATTCAGATCCTCGCGCTGCACGTTCTCAATCAACGCCAGCTGCGCGCTCGTCACATCATCCACATCCCGCACAATCGCAGGCACAACCCCCAGCCCCGCAAGCTTCGAAGCCCGCCAGCGCCGCTCACCCGCAATGAGCTCATACTCAATCGCATCACCCTCGACCACCTGACCATCACCTCTTCCCCCCTCTCCCCCAGGGAGAGGGCCGGGGTGAGGGCTCCCCTGTCTTCCAGATCCCCCCTCAACCCTCCGAACCACAATCGGCTGCATCACCCCATGCGCCGAGATCGACTCTGCCAGCGCCCCCAGCGCCTCCTCATCAAACACCCGACGAGGCTGATCCCGATTCACCCCAATCAACCCCACCGCAAGCTCAACCACCCGCTCCCCCGCAACCCGCAGATCACCCGTAGAATCAGACGCTCCAAGAGCAGTAACTTCCGTCGAAACAGGAGTTTGCGCAGACTTACCCCCGACCAAGCCCGTACGCTTCACTTCGCCGCCAACCCCTTGTCCAGCTACTCGACTCTCCTCCCCCGCGCTTGCGGGGGAGGTGTCAGCGAAGCTGACGGAGGGGGTCTTCCCACCCCCAGCAACACCCCCAGCAACACCCCCACTCTTTCCCTGGTCACCACCAACACCAACCTGGTCGCCACCAACATCAGTTAGGTTATCGGACTTAGAATCTTGTTCTATTTCCACGGCAATCGGAGCATCCACCAGCGCACTCAACCCCCGCCCAAGCCGAGGCCGCTTCGCGCGAGTCCGAGTCTTCTTCGCACCAGCGCCGCCGTCATCCGATTTCTTCCCAGCCATACCGATCCGCCTCCATGCAATCCGCCGCTCAAATCCAGCAGCTTGTACCGTCGCCAACGCCAACCTACCATCACCCCCATGGCACACAAAAACCAATCCGAGCTCATCGCCCGAGGACTTATCCTACACCAATCACACGCCCTGATGTGCCGAAACACCAAGCACAACTATTACTATCTCCCAGGCGGACACATCGAGTTCGCCGAACCCGCCGCCAGCGCCCTCAAACGAGAACTCCAGGAAGAAGCCTCCGCCGACATCTCAGTCGGCCCCCTGCTCCTCACCACCGAAAACACCTTCAACGACGGCAAGCGCGACCACCACGAAATCAACCTCGTGTTCCACGTGGAACAAATCAACGGCATCAAACTCGCCGCCACCGGATCAACCACCGGACCCAGCACCAGTTCCGCCAGCAATCCCGCCAGCAGTGGGGACCTCCGTCCCGAAATCGAATCCCAAGAATCCGGCATCGACTTCGACTGGATCGACCTCGCCGCCGTCGCTGACATGGATATCCGTCCCCTCCAAATCAAAGCCTGGCTCGCCACCGGCGGCGCCCTCGCCCCATCACACCCCTCCCCAAGCTCAACTCCCAGCACCCCCCCAACCCCCGCCCCGGCCCCCGCCGCGGCCCCTCATCTTGCCAGCTTCGAGATCCCCAGCTCGATCCCAACCCCCCACTAATCCGCTCTAGCGGCCCAAAAACCGCGTTCGACGCCGAACCCAGACCCAAATTGTTCCACGTGGAACAATTTTGGATCCGCCGATATGGCTCCATCCAGCCTACAGCCGTATCTCAGCCCATATCAGTACGGCAGCAGTGGGGCATCGCCGTACCGGTGCCGTCAGGGAGTCGGTGAGATTGCTGGCGATCACCAATTGCGGGGGATCTTCGGATTCGGCTTCATTGGGGTTTTGATCCGTCCGATACCCAGCGGATGCCTCGAGATGAGTTCTCATCTGAAGATTCCCGATCTCGCCGCTCGGACTCTGGTCGGCCGGACTCTCGCCGATCGGACCCCCACGGCTCTCGGCGTGAGTCGGGGTCCGCGGCTCAATTGTTCCACGTGGAACAATTGGGTGTGGTCGAGCAGATTGATCGGATCGGGTCGGCCGTGGATTCGCTGTCGGCGGATTTCGATGAGGTGTGTCTCGAGGATCTGGATCGCGCGACTCGGGCGCGGATGTTCGCGCATGAGGTGAACAATCTGGTGGTGGGGATTTCGGGGCGCGCGGAGCGGGCGATGCGATCGGGAGATGCGGCGATGACTCGGCAGGCGCTGGAGATGGCCGTGGATCTGGGGGCGCAGGTGCGCGGGCTGTGCGGGGTGTTTATGGATGGGGTGGTGGGGGAGTTGTACGAGTGTTTAGTTCGGTCGCAAGTTATTGATATACATGAGTTTGCGACAATTTCGACATGCGAATATTTGGGTATTGATTGGGTCGATTGGGTGGTGGAGCTCGATGAGGGGTTGGGGGATGAGTTTGGCGTGCCGATGGGGGCGGGGGTGTTTGGGCAGGTGCTTTTGAATCTGTATCGCAACGCGCTGGCGGGGATCGCTCGCGGGGCGGCTCAGGGGGGCGAGCGCTCGGGGACGATCCGGCTGCGCGTGATGCGGCTTGATGGTGGTGGGGATGATGGGAGCGGGGGGGTTGTTGTGCGGGTGGAGGATTCTGGGGTTGGGTTTGGTGGTGGTTCAGTTCGTGGTGGCGGGTTTGGGCTTGGGCTGCGTGTGTGTAGAGCGCTGTGCGGGGGGTATGGCGGGCGCGTTGAGGTGGGGGAGTCGGCGATGCTTGGGGGCGGGCGCGTTGATGTTGTGTTTGATTGAGAAGTTGATTGGGTGATTGGGATCGTGCGTGTGTGATATTCGC
This sequence comes from Phycisphaerales bacterium, assembly GCA_965250055.1. Taxonomy (GTDB): domain Bacteria; phylum Planctomycetota; class Phycisphaerae; order Phycisphaerales; family UBA1924; genus UBA1924. The sequence goes on from OZ252285.1 coordinate 2,524,067, forward strand.
TGTGCTTGTTTTGGTGCGCGGATGCGGGGGAGGTTTCCCCCGCACCCCCTCTTGAGGAGTTTGTTCTTGGGTGGGTTTTGGATTGGTCCTGCTTGTTGTTGAGGTTTATGCGTGGTGGAAGAAGACCCCCTCCGTCCGCTGCGCGGACACCTCCCCCGTCTGGACGGGGGAGGAGCAAGAGGAAGAAAGCCCTCACCCCGGCCCTCTCCCCGGGGGAGAGGGAGGAAGAGTTGACCCCCTCCATCGCCGAGGACGGCGACACCTCCCCCGCAGGCGCGGGGGAGGCGGGAAGAGTAAGAGGGAGAGAAGACACGGCTTGCCGAAGACGGTCAAGCCGTGGCACCCGGCGGTTGGGGACTGATGGAGGCGGGGTGAGCGATATGGAGAGTTGATTGGGAGGTGGGCAGTTGAGGGAGAGAAAGGCGCGAGGTGTGGGAGCCCTCACCCCAACCCTCTCCCATCAGATTGGGAGAGGGAGGAAGAGAAGACCCCCTCCGTCCGCTGGCGCGGACACCTCCCCCGTCAGGACGGGGGAGGAGAGAAGATGAAGTTGGCGGGGTATGGGGTGGAGGGGCGCTGTTTATTGATGACGGGTGTGCCGAGGCGTTGGGGATGAAGACCCCCTCCGTCCGCTGCGCGGACACCTCCTCCACAGGCGTGGGAGAGGCGGGAAGAGTAAGAGGAAGAGAAGACTCCCTCCGTTGCCGAAGTCGGCGACACCTCCCCCGCCCCCCCAAAGTTCAGGACGGGGAAGGAGAGTGAAGTCAATGATGACATCGACAGGTCACTCAGATGGGGTTGTTGGTTGCTGTCTGCTTTGACTGGTGGCTGGTTCTTTGGGGAGGTTGCGGAAGTGTTTGTTGAATGCTTTGAGTAGCTTTGGTGTGAGTGCGTAGGCGATGAGGGTGGTGAGTAGGCCGAAGGCGGAGGTGGACCAGGCGATAGGGGCCGCGGCTATTTGCATGGCGGCGTGTTGTGGGCTGGGGAAGTAGTAGTAACCGGCGTTGAAGTTGAGCGTGACGTATGTGAACAGTGCCGAGAGGGCGAGGATGGAAACGAAGACGATGATCTTTGTTGCTGGGTGTGATTTGTAGAGGAGTGCGTAGAGGAGCAATGCGGCTGCTGGGGAGATGAGGAGGAACCAGAGCCAATCGGTGAAGACGATCCAGTCGAGGTGTTGTGCTGGGCTGTAGGTATCTTGCGTGCGTTGACGGCCTATTTGTTCCCACCAATCTCTGTTGAGTTCGTAGCTTGGGTTGAATGTGCCGTCCCATCTTGAGACGTGGTACTTGGTGTCGGACGCGGCTTGTAGTTTGGTGATGTGTCTAGCGAGTGGGCGGACGGTTGCGTAGGCGGTGGATTGTGCCATGGATGCGTAGGCGATTGGTGCGGCGAGTATCGTGGAGAAGAGGAAGGTGATCCAGAGCGTGAGCATGAGGGCGTACTTGAGTTTTCGGTAGCGCCATGGTTGTGCGGTGATTCCGGCGGGTTGTTGCTGGCCGCATTCGGGGCAGCGGGTGGCGATGAGGTGGTAGTCGGGGATGTAGGTGGTGGGTTGGTTGGTGAGGTCGTATTGACAGATGGCGCAGTGGGTGATGCGCTGTTGTGGGTTTGATTCGGGCGGGGGTGGGGGCATGTGGGTGTATGGTAGTTGGGGTGGGTTGTTATTTGTTGGGATTATCGATGCGGGGGAGGTTTCCCCCGCACCCTCTCTTGAGGAGTTTTGATTAGGGGAGGTCTTCTTCGGGAGTGGGGAGTGGTTCTGGTTCGTCTTGTGGGATTGGAAAGAAGACCCAGTCGCCTGTGATGGAGTTGGGGTCTTCGTTGAGCATTGCTTTTGCTTCTTCGGGGGACATGAGTTCCGGGATTTGGTATTTGCGGATGAGTTGTTCTGGTTGGCCGTATTCGGAGATGTCGTCGTAGTACCAGCGTGGCTGGCCTTGGTTGTCGATTCGGTCGTCTCCTACTGAATAGATGATGGGCTTTGAGTCTTTGACGATGTAGCGGAGTGGTTGCTTTGAGATGATGTCTACTGGGTCGACTGTGAGGAGGTCGTTGTCGATTGCTTCGATCGAGTTGGGGAATGTGCCTTGACGGAGTTTGTGTCGATGCGCGGCGATGGTGAGTTGGAGTGCGAGTGATGTTTGGATCAGCATGCGGTGTCTGGATGCTGCTTTGCCGATGGCGGGGATGAAGATTTCGAGTGGCGTTGCGAGGCGGACATCGAGTGTTTTGAGTTGTTGCTCTATGAACTTGTCGGGGTTGGTCGCTGCGAGGCTTGTGTCGGTGGGCCAGAGTCCTGAGATGTTTTCGAGTGGTTTGAGGATGGAGTTGTGAACCCACAGCGATCGTTGGAATGGGACAGAGAGCTTTGTATCTGGCACGCTTGTGGGCAGTACTCCGGGTGAGCTGAACATTGACATTTTCTGATATGAAAGCTGTCCGTTCTCGTCGGCCAGTCTTCTGAGTGCGTCGTGGCCCATGAGTGCTTCGGCTTCCCATGTGTATCTGTCGTCGGACTTGTCTCCGATCAGGTCTGAGAGTTGTTTGAGGTGTGTATCAGTTAGGTGCTTAGCGTGATACTCGAGAGCCCAGAAGATGGTGTCGTAGGCTTTGGAGGCGAGCGCTGATTGAACGAGTTGTGTGAGGAGTGTGGGGAACTCGTTTTGGAGATCGATCGAGCGCAAAGCTGCGGAGATTTGTTGAACGAATGCGTCGGGGTTTCCGAGTTCGAGTTGGTACATGGCTGAGGAGTTGATGAGGTACGCTGTTCTGCGATGCGCTCCGAAGCTTGGTAAGCGGATATTGAGTAGGTCTGGATTCTGGTCTGGGTTTGGGTTCCAGTCGTCGTCTTGAAAGCCGTGTTTGAGCATGGCGGCGTGTGTGTGCTCGTCGGTTGAGCTATGCAGGTAGCATCCGAGGTGTGGCTTGTTGAATGCGGTGAGGATTCGTTCGATCGCTGATTGTGTTTCGGGCTGATTGAGATACTGCACCATCGTGGCCCAGTTGGTTGGCTGGAGTGGTGATGATCCTGGGCCTTCGCTTTCGAGCATGTCTTTGTGGGCGTAATCGACGTCGACGAGGATCGGCCAGGCTTTGTCTTCATCTGGGATGGTGCTGAGATAGTTGTTGTAGCTGGCGGTGGGGTTCCATTGCTTTGTGACGGTTGGGTCATCAGTGAGGGTGATCCAGGGGGACCAGTTGTTGTGGGTGACTTTGGACCAATCGGGGGTGAGGAGGGTTTGCTCTTGTTGGGTGAGGGGTTTGGTGTGGAAGTAGTTGAAGTAGATCCAGAGCACGGGTGCGGTGGCGAGGAGGATGAGGGTGATGGTCGCGATGGCGATGAGCTTTTTCATTGGGGGATGGTATGGGCTGGTTGTAATTGGGGGGTGTGTGATTTGGGTTTGTTGGCGGGGTGATTGCTGATATTTGTGTGATGGGGTGGTTGGTGTGGGGGTTGGGGTGTCTGCCTTGGGTTGGGGGGCGGGGCGCAGGATTGGTCTTGTTTTGTAGTGGGAGCGGTGGGGTTGGTGGTTGAGTTGACTTTGTGTTTGAGTTTGGTGTGTTGGTGATCGATGCGTGGGGTGAATGGAAACTGGTTGTTGTGCTTTGGCCTTGTTGGGTTGTTGCGCGGGGACTGGGTGAACACTGAAACGGAGTGTGCTTCGATGAGCTTGACCATACGGATGAAACTGGCGCTGGGGTTTGGGTTTATTACGACGATGCTGGTGGTGCTTGTTGTTTTGGCGCGGGTGGTGCATGTGAAGACGGCGGCGTCGGATGCGCGGATCTCGGAGGCGTCGGAGGCGGTGGAGCTTGGGCTTGCGTTGCAGGGGGAGATTCATCATGCGCTGTCGATGCATCGGGGGTACATGATCCTTGGTTTGCAGGCGCTTGCGGATGAGCGGCTGAGCACTTGGGATGAGATTGATGGGTACATGAGCGAGATGGATGCGCTTTCGGCGGGGTGGACGGATGCGGGTGTTCGCGCGGACTTTGAGCGGTTCAAGGGGGTGATGGCTGAGTTTCGTGATGCGCAGCAGTTGATTGCGGATGTGAGCTGGACGGATGCGAATCTGCCGGCGAATGTGCAGTACTTTGATGTTGCTGAGCCGTTTGGTGATGAGATGGTGGTGCGGCTGCAGGCGATCCTTGATGAGGAGGAGGGGCTTGCGGCGAGTGCAGAGCGGAAGCTGCTTGTGCGGCGGGTGAGTGAGGCGGAGGGGCACTTGCTCAAGAGCCGAAACGCGATCTCGGCGTATCTTGGATCGGGCAAGGAAGAGCATCTTGAGCGGATCGGTTCGTGCTTGACGGCGTGTCAGGCGTCGGTGGATCGGTTGATGACGATGACTGGGTTGTTTACGGCGACTCAGAGAGAGAACTATGACCAGTACATTGCTTCGCGGGAGATCTTTATCAAGGAGGCGAAGGAGGCGGTCGCGATCCGGAGCGGTGATGGGTACTGCGTGTCGGAGGATATTTGTTTGAACACGGTGACGCCTTTGGCGAACGAGGCGGGGGCGCTGATGGGGTCGATCGCGGAGCGTCAGACGAAGGTGAAGGAAGCGGTGATCGCGGAGGCGGAGTCGTCGAAGGCGGGGATGCTGGCGATGGTGCAGATGGTGGGTGTGCTGGCGGTGATTGCTTCGGTTGTGATTTCGTTCTTCTTGTCGCGTTCGATTACGAGTCGATTGACGATTGTGAAGGATTACGCGACGAGGATCGCGGGGCGTGATCTGAGCATGGAGAGTCTGAAGATGAAGTCGAAGGACGAGATCGGTCAGCTCGGGGCGCAGGTGGATGAGATGAAGGACTCGATCCGCGGGGTGATTGCTGATGTGCTGTGCACGACGGAGTCTGTGGCGAGCTCATCGTCTGAGCTGGCGGCGAGCGCCGAGCAGATGGCGAGCGGGATGCAGATCCAGCAGCAGCAGACGCAGCAGGTGGCGGCGGCGGTTGAGGAGTTGTCGCACTCGGTTGGCGAGGTGGCGTCCAAGTCCAATGATGCGACGTGCGCTTCGGAGAACTCGCAGAAGCTTGCTGAGGAGGGCGGGGAGATTGTGAACAGCACGGTTGAAGAGATGCGCGGGATTGCTGGGGAGGTCCAGTCGAGCGCGGACACGATCAATGAGCTGGGCGAGAAGTCGGCGGTGATCGGGAACATCATCGCGGTGATTAACGATATCGCGGATCAGACGAACCTGCTGGCGCTGAATGCGGCGATCGAGGCGGCGCGTGCGGGCGAGCACGGGCGCGGGTTCGCGGTGGTTGCCGATGAGGTTCGCAAGCTCGCGGAGCGGACGACGGAGGCGACGGAGGAGGTTTCGGTCTCGATCCGTGGTATCCAGGACGAGACGGGGACGGCGGTGCGGCTCATCGAGAGCGGGTCGGATCGCGTGACGCGCGGGGTGGATTTGGCGTCCAAGGCGGGGCAGTCGTTGCAACAGATTGTGTCGGGTTCAGAGAGCATGCAGGGGATGGTGCGCGATATCGCGGCGGCGGCGAGTGAACAGACGGCGGCGGCGGGCGAGATCGCTCGCGCGGTCGAGGGGATCAACTCGGTGACGACGCAGTCCTCCGAGGGGGCGGCGCAGGCGTCAACGGCGGCGGCTGATCTGGCGCAGCAGGCGGAGCGATTGAAGGAGATGGTTTCGCGGTTCCAGCTGGGCTGAGTTGGGCTGGGTATAACTTATTTGAGTTGATCAGCGGTCTCACGGTTGTGGGGCCGTTTTTAATAGGTATGGGGGGGTTGGTGGTCTTTGGGGCGACGGGAATGGGGCGGCAATATTTGCGTGTCTTTAACCTGGGTCATTGGGGCGGCACACGATTCTGTGCTGAAACTAGAGATAAGTCTGCATTTCTGGGTGAACTGTATCGATGGGTGTGAACATAACTCTGTCGCTCTGACAGCGCGTGTCGGCGGTGCTGATGCGTGGGCGCACAAACTCTACCTAGGAGTGTTCAAAGATGAACTTGACGATTCGGATGAAGTTGGCGATGGGCTTTGGGTTCATCATTGTGATGCTGGTCATGCTTGTGGGTGTGGTCCGTTTCAAGACGCAGGCATCGGACGGGCTTTTGCAGTCGTCCTCTGAGGCGGTGGAGTTGAGCTTGGCGCTGCAGGGTGAGATTCACCACGCGCTTTCGATGCATCGTGGGTACATGATTCTCGGTCTTGAGGCGCTCTCTGATGAGCGTCTGGAGACGTGGGACCTGATTGATGGGTACATGGTGAAGATGGACGAGCTGGCGACGGGCTGGGACGATCCTGAGCTTGTTGGTCAGTACGATCGTTTTAAGACGGTGATGACGGACTTCCGTGTTGCTCAGCAGCAGATTGCTGATGTGAGCTGGACGGACGGCGATCTTCCGGCGAACGTGCAGTACTTTGATGTTGCTGAGCCGTTTGGCGATGAGATGGTTGAGCGCCTGCAGGCGATCCTTGATGAAGAGGAATCACTCGCGGCGACTGCTGATCGGAAGCTGCTTGTGCGCCGCGTGACTGAGGCGGAGGGGCATCTGCTTAAGAGCCGAAACGCGATCTCGGCGTATCTTGGTTCTGGGAAGGAGGAGCATCTTGAGCGAATCGGTTCGTGCTTGTCGGCGTGTCAGGCGTCGGTGGATCGTCTGATGACTTCCACGGGTTTGTTTACTCCGACGCAGAAGGCGAACTTTGACGCGTACCTCGCGGCTCGCGAGACGTTCATTGCTGAGGCGAAGGAAGCGGTTGCGATTCGCAGCAGCGATGAGTTCTGTGTGTCGGAGACGATCTGTTTGACGGAGGTGACGCCGCTGGCGATTGAGGCGAATGACCTGATGAAGGTGATCGCTGATCGTCAGTCTGAGTACAAGGACGAGGCGATTGCTGAGTTTGAAGCGGCGAGTGCATCGATGCTTGCTACGGTTCAGGCCGTGGGCTTTGGTGCGATCGCGGCTTCGACGTTTATTGCCTTCTTCCTGAGCAGCTCGATCACCAATCGACTCAAGGCGGTGATGGAGTACGCATCGAAGATCGCGGATCGTGATCTGAGCATGGATCCGCTTGAGATGAAGTCGGGCGACGAGATCGGTCAGCTTGCTGGCAAGGTCAACGACATGAAGGATTCGCTCAAGCAGGTCATCAGCGATGTGATCGGTTCGACCCAGATGGTCGCGAGTGCGTCGTCTGAGCTGGCGGCGAGTGCTGAGCAGATGGCGAGCGGGATCGAGCTTCAGAATCAGCAGACGCAGCAGGTTGCTGCGGCGGTTGAGGAGCTCTCGCAGTCCGTCGGTGAGGTTGCTGCGAAGTCCGCGGACGCGACAGCGGCTTCGGAGGAATCGCAGGGGCTTGCTGAAGAGGGCGGCTCGATTGTCAACAGCACGGTCGAAGAGATGCAGGGCATCGCGACTGAGGTGCAGTCGAGTGCGGACACGATCAACGAGCTTGGCGAGAAGTCCAAGATGATCGGCGACATCATCGCGGTGATTAATGACATCGCGGATCAGACGAACCTGCTGGCACTCAACGCGGCGATTGAAGCGGCGCGTGCTGGTGAGCACGGACGCGGATTCGCGGTGGTTGCGGACGAGGTTCGCAAGCTCGCTGAGCGGACCACTGAAGCGACGGAAGAGGTTTCGGTCTCGATCCGTGGTATTCAGAGTGAGACTGGTACGGCGGTTGAGCTGATCGAGAATGGATCGCGGCGTGTTGGCCGGGGTGTTGAGCTTGCATCGAGTGCGGGCGAGGCGCTGATGAGCATCGTGTCGGGATCCAAGGGCGTGCAGAGCATGGTCCAGGACATCGCGGCGGCTGCGGGTGAGCAGACCTCGGCGGCCGACGAGATCGCACGTGCGGTCGAGGGGATCAACTCGGTGACGAACCAGTCGGCGCAGAGCGCTTCGCAGTCTTCGGCTGCGGCGGCGGATCTGGCGCAGCAGGCGGAGCAGCTGCAGGATCTGGTTTCGAGGTTCCGACTGGACGCGTGATTCGCTGAGATTGTTTATATATGAACGAGACCCCCGCGGTGATGCGGGGGTCTTTTGTTTGTGGTTGGGGAGGGGATTGTGGTACAACTGGGGGATGGGCGTTGACCTTGCGGCGAGGCGGGCGTGGTGGTGTGTGGGGGCGTGCGCGGTGGGTGTGTGGTTGGGGACGGGGGATTGGGTGGGGGAGAGGTTTGATTTGCTGGTGTGGTTTGCGGCGGCGTGTGCGCTGGTTGGGGCGGGGGTGTTGTTCAAAGGTTGGTGGCGCGGGGCGGCGATGGTGTGCGCGGCTGGGGTGTTGATGGGTGGATACGCGGGGGTGCGGACGGGGGTGGTGGATGGGGATCGGGTGGATGTATTGGTGGGGGTGGATGATGGGGGCGTGGGTTTGGTGCGTGTGCGCGGGGTGGTGGTGGAGGGGATTGAGTGGGGGCAGGGGAAGGGTGAGGTGTGGGAGCCGAGCGTGTGGGGGGGTGTTCGTGGGAAAGGTCGTGTGCGGGTGGAGTCGGTCTGGGATGGGGAAGCGTGGCGCGGATCGAGCGGGGTGGTTCGGTTGATTGTCAATGGTGATGTTGAACGGTTGTTCCTTGGGGACGTGGTGGAGATTGAGGGAAGGATGCGCGGCAACGGGGGGAGGCGGAATGTGGGGGGTCGGGACTGGGAGCGGTGGGCGAACATGGAGGGGCGCGCGGGGACGGTGTCGGTGATCGGGGGCGGGTCGGCGGTGAAGGTAGGTGTGCGCGGCGGGGTGTGGTGGAGTGTGCTTCGGGCGCGGGGGGCGCTGCGGGCGCGGGCGGCGCGGGGGCTGGGATTGGATACGGGGTTGGATCAAGATCACGACAGCTATGACAGCGCGGCGGGGGTGGTGATGGGGGCGCTGCTGCTGGGGGAGCGGGCGGTTGGTGGGAGCGGATATGAACGGGAAGTGGAGCGGGGGTTTGCGCGTGTTGGGGTGGGGCATGTGCTGGCGGTGTCGGGGTTTCATGTCGCGGTGCTGGCGGGGATGTGTGTGCTTTTGGTGCGGGTGGTGAATGTGGAGCGGTGGGTGAGCGGCTGGTTGGGGGGGCGGATTGGTGGTTGGGTTGAAGTGGGTGTGGTGGTGGGGGCGCTGGTGTTGATGTGGGTGCTTGTGCCGGTGCGGGTGCCGATGGTGCGGGCGATGGTTTTGATTGGGGTGGTGATGGTGTCGCGGGGGTTGGGGCGGCGGTATGACACGATGGCGGTGCTTGGGTGGGTGGCGGTTGGGTTGATGGTGTGGCGTCCGATGGATGTGCTTTCGATGGGGTATCAGCTGAGTGTGGGGATGACGGGGTTGTTGGTTTGGATGAATCGGGGTGATCGAAGACCCCCTCCGTCCGCTGCGCGGACACCTCCCCCATCAGGATGGGGGAGGAGATTTGGGGTGCTGCGTGTTTGCGTGGGTTGGGCGTGGGCGGCGCTGAGGGTGAATGGGGCGTGCTGGTTGTTGGCGTTGCCTGTCGTGATGTGGCACGTGGGGGTGGTGTCGTTGGTGGGGTTTGTGATGGCGGTGGTGGTGGCGTTGATGGCGGGGGTGTTGATGGGGGCGGGGTATGTGCAGGTGCTGGTTGGGGTGGTTTGGCCGAGCTTGGGGGCGCGGACGGTTGGGGCGGTGGAGTGGATGGCGGAGGTGGTCGCGGGGTTTGTGGGCGCGGTCGATGGATGGGGGTGGTCTTCGGTGCGGGGGGTGAATCTTGGCGCGGCGTGGACGATCGCGGCGACGGGGTTGATCTGGATGGTCTTGGTGCGCGCACGGGTGGTGACGAAGAAGCGGTTGGTAATCGCGTGCGGGGTGTTGTTGGTGTGGGGGCTAGTGGAGTATCGGATGCGGGCGTTTGTCGATGGGGCGCGGGTTGAGATGGTGGATGTGGGGGATGGGAGCGCGTATCTGGTGCGCTCGGGGGGGGAGAGTCTGTTGTATGACTGCGGGTCGCTCGACTTTCGGGTGGGGGGAACGGTTGAGCGGGTGGCGTGGGCGCGGGGCGTTGGGCGGATTGATACGGTGATTGTGTCGCACGACAATCTGGATCATTTCAATGGGTTGGTTGAGCTTGCGCGTGCGGGGGTTGGGTTTGAGCGGGTGTATGTTGGTGAGCACATGGATCAGGAGGGGAGCCGGGCTTGGGAAGCGGTGCGGGCGGAGCTTGAGGCGCTTGGGGCTACGGTGGTGGTGATGGGGCGCGGGGATTCGTTTGTGTTTGGTGATGCGTTGGTGACGTGTGTTGGTGGGGGCGAGCGGGTCGAGGGGATGACATCGAACGACACGTCGCTGGTGGTGCGGGTCGATGTTCGGACGAGCGCTGGGTATCGCGCGGTGTTGATGACGGGTGATATTGGGGCGCGGGGGGTTGCGGGGATTGATGATGAGGGTCTTGAAGGTGTTGTGGTGATGGAGCTGCCGCATCATGGGTCTGTCAGTGGTTCGGCGCGAGTATTGCAAGAGTTTGTTGAGCGGGTGGATCCGAGCGTGGTGCTGCAGTCAACGGGACCTGAGCGGGTGGATGGTCGGTGGGAGGAGTGGAAACGTGGGCGCGCGTGGTATGCGAGTGCGGTGCGTGGGGGCGTTTGGGTGGAGTTGAAAGCGGATGGGCGCGTGCGGAGCGGTTGGGTTGTTGGGGAATGAAAAACGCCCCGACTTGATCGGGGCGCTAATGGGTTGCGCTGATGGTTGTGGGGATGGGTTGCGGGGATGGGCTTCGGGATGGGTTATGGGGGGTGAGGATTAGTCGTCGTCTTCTTTTTTGTTTCCGAAGAGGTTCCCGATTCCTTTTTCGATTTCTTCTTTGGCGTCGTTGAGTGCGTCGTCTGCTTTTTCGGTGAGGTCATCGGTGGCGTCTTTGAGGCCGTCTCCGACACCGGCGGGGAGGTCTTTGGTGAGGTCGTCGATGGCTTCTGCGGCGCCGTCGGTGAGTCCTTCGACGGCTTGTCCGGCGTTTTCGAGGACGTTGCCGATTTGGTCGCCGACGATTTGTCCGGCGTCACCGATGGCGGTGATGCCCATGTCTCCGAGTGAGGAGAGGTCGGAGAGTCCGTTTCCGAGTTCTCCCAAGATGTTGGCGGGGAGGATTCCTCCTCCGGCTTCGACGGCGGCGGTGAGGACTGTTTTGATGACGAGGTTGGTGATTTCTGCGGCGGTCATCGGGTCGTCTTTGCCGATGTCTTTGAGTTCGATGGAGGGGATGTTGATGGCGACGTCTCCGGTCAGGAGGGAGACTCCTGGCATGTTGGCGACGCGGATGTTGATGTCGTTGAGGGTGAGTGAGTCGATGGCGATTTTCTTGCCGCCTTGGTTTTCGGGTGCGGCTTTGGTGTCTTTGGATTCGAATCGTTTGAGTGAGTTGAGGATGGTGTTGTAGTTGGAGGGGTCTTGTCCTTTGTCGAGGAGGACGTCGATGCCGTCGAAGGAGATGGTTGGGAGTGCGATGACTTCGCTTCGGATGGAGGCGGTGTCGAGTTTGACGTTGGTGCCGTTGAGTTTGAGGAAGTGTTCGGAGGTGAAACCATCGGGGTTGGCGATGGTGAGGCCGTTCATTTCGAAGGTGCCGTCGGTGAGTCCGAGGCTGACGTCGTCGACGGTGGTGGTGGTTTGTGTTGCGTAGGTGCCTCCGCGTTCGATGGCGGCTTTGACGATCGCGTCGGCTTGGGAGAGTCCGAAGGCGATGAGCGCGACGAAGGCGATGACGACGAGGACAATGAGAACGGCGGCGATTTTAATGAAGGTTTTCATGACGATCTCCTGTGGCGAGGTTTGGGGATTCTAGGGAGGCATCGCGCGGAACATATGGTGTTCCTTTGTTTGTATATGGTGATGAATGGGGCTGGGTTGCTGTGGGTTGTTTATGAAGGGGGATTAGGGGGCGGCTTTGTAGGCGGTGATGAAGATGTTGATGTCGTCTTGGTTGTAGAAGCCGTCGTTGTTGAGGTCGGCGGTGGGGAGCTGGTTGGACAGGGCGTTGATGAAGATGGAGATGTCGAGGAAGTTGAGGGCGTCGTCGGCGTTGAAGTCGGCGAGGTTTGTTGTTGTGGAGATGGTGAGGGTGGGCATCAGGGTGACGGTGTGCTCGTTTGCGGTCACGCGGATGGTGAGCGTGTGGTTCCCGGCTTTGGCGCCGTTTTCGGAGAGGGCGGTGAGGGGGATGTCGTAGATTCCGTCAGCGACGAACTCGGGGAGTCCTGGGGTGAGGTGCGAGGGGTTGAACTCGAGGTTGAAGATCGCGGGGGAATCGAGGGTTTGCTGCTGGTAGTCTTTGATGTGGACGCGGAGCTTGGGGGCTTGTCCGGCGTCGTCGATGAGGATGCGCGAGGGCTGGGTGACGGTGGTCTGGACGGCGTCGGGGAGGTCGGTGAGTTCAGCGCGGAACTCGTCGAAGCGGGTGAGCATCTGGTCCACGGGATCGGGGGCGGCGGACCCCTGGTTGGCGATGTTGATGAACATGAACTTGTCGCCTCGCGCGAAACCTGTTTGGCGCTGGACGGTGGCGTTCTGGAGGTTGTCGTAGATGAGGAGTTGGTCGGTGGCGTTGGTGATGAGGTCCATGTCTCCGTCGTTGTTGAGGTCGGCGAGGAGGGCATCGGTTGGGGTGCCTCCGATGCGGGTGCGGTCGGTTTCGGTGAAGTTCCCGGCGTTGTCTCCGAGGTAGTAGCGGAGGTTGGCGCCGGACTGGAGGAGGACGATGGCGTCTTGGATGTTGTCGTTGTTGAGGTCGGTGACTTGGAAGTCGATGGCGCCGGAGGCGAGGGGGGAGGAGACTGGGAATGGATTGAATCGATAGCTTTCTGACGGTCCTAGGTTGAGGAAGGTGTTGAGTGCTCTTGATGATCCGGTCGCGACGATGAGGTCTGGGTAGGTGTCGTTGTTGACATCGGCGACGCGGAGTTGTTGGGGATCAGCTTCGGGGTTGATGCTGGTGCCTCTGAGGAAGCGGGCGTCGTTTGTGACTTCGTATGTGCGGATTTGCATGAAGTCTGGGGCGATGAAGAAGAGGTTTTGGATGTCGTCGCCGGGGACGATGTCGGTGAAGATTGCGGCGGCGCCTTGTGCTTGGGTGTCGATGGTGCGGATGGTGTCGAGTGATTGATTGTTGAGTTGGTAGGCGACGGCTTGGCCGTTGAGTCCGAGGTTTGGGTGGGCGATGAGGAGTAGATCGGCTTGGTGATCGGGCACGGAGAATGGTGTGATGTTGGTGGCTTCGTCTTGCAGGGTGATTGAGAATGATGTGTCGAAGGTGTTGTGCTCGGTTTGCAAGAAGATTGCGATGGTATTGCTGCTCGTGTGGGCGACGAGGTCTTTGAGGCCGTTGTTGTCGAGGTCGGCGGCGACGACTTTGTCGATGCTTGGGAGGGTGGTCTCGATGGTTTGATCGAGGTTGAAGTGGGCGACCTCGTTGTTGGTGTTGGTCGCGTTGACGTAGAGGTGGATGTTCTCGTCGGTGTCGGCGATGGCGAAGGTGTTGGTGTTGAGCTGGGTGAGTGAGGTGGAGTTTGCGGGGAGTCGGTAGAAGGCGCGGATGGAGTCGGTGTCGTCGGCTCTTGATCCGATCATGTATCCGACGTGTGCGGATTTGAAGGGGGCGGGTGGTGGTGATCCGCATCCGGTGGGGTTGGCGTTTGAGCAGGAGCATCGGCCGTCCCCTCCGGCGACTCGTGCGGCGAGCATGGAGGCCATGAGCTTTCCGGGGAGGTCGGTGTCGGTGTTGATGATGGCGTCTACGGCGGCGTCTACGACGTTTGGTCCTGAGAGGATGTTGCCTTGGACGGTGTAGACAATGTCGTCGGCGGGTCCGGGGCGTCCTTGTTCGATTCGTCCGGTCGAGCCTCCGGCCCAGTTTGCGTTTTGGATTCCGGAGTATGTGAGTACGTCTCCGTTGGTGGTGATCATGCCGTACTGGCGGTTGTTGTGTCCGGGGTCGAAGGTTTCGAGTTCGGTGAGGATTTGGGAGAGTGGTTGACCTTCGAGGAGTCGGTCGCGGATGAACATTCGGTTGTTGCCGTTGATGTCTACGGAGGATTGTGCGGTGATCGCGCCGATTCCGGTGAGGACGACGGGGGTTTCTCGCGCGAGGTCGAATCCGGTGAGGCAGGTCGCTGATCCGACGACGAACTCTCCGGTTCGGGTGTCGGTGATGAGGATGGACCAGGTCGCGGAGGCGGTGGATGTGAGCGAGAGGGTCGCGGCGAGGGCGATGGCTTTGGAGGCGCGAGCAAGTTTGTGGGTAGGTCGGGGCATGGTCTTTCTAGGGTACTTGGAAAATGGGGGCATTCCAAGCGAAAAACGCTGGTGTGGAGGTGGGATCCGGGGAATTTGGGTCGTGGGAGGGGGTTTATGAAGCTTTGTTGGGAGCGGCTTTGCTTTGGGCGGATTTGTTGGCTTGGCGGAGGGCTTCGAGGAGGGGGGTGGGTTGGACGGGTCTTTGGAGGACGGCGGCGGCTCCGGCGGCGAGGAGCTCGGGTTCGCGTTCCTTTGGGGAGAGGGTCTCTACGAGGATTGGTCCGGTGTAGCCGGTGGATTGGAGGGCGGAGATGCTCTGCTGGGTTTGCGCGGTGGTTGGGTCGTCGGTCATGAAGACAAAGTCGAATGATCTGGATTGCGCTTGGGTGAGTGCTTCTTCGGTTGACTTGGCGTTTGTTGAGATGATGTTTGCGTTGTTGAGGAGGACTTTGAATATGTTAAATGAGAGTGGGTTGCTTGTGAGGACAAGCGCGTTCTTCATGAGAACTTGGTTTGGGATGGTGCTTGGTTCGAGGTCTTTGTTTTTGTGGATGCTGACGAAGTTGCGTGGGTCGATGGGCTGGTCGAAGAGGATCCCGGATTCGTGTGCGTGCTCGCGGAAGAAGCTGCACCATTTGACGGTGGCTTGCGTGGGGTGGGTTTGGTCGTCGTTTGAGATGAGGTTGATGGTGATGTGATCGTCTTCTTGGAGGGGGGAGGGTGTGGAGATGCAGGCGCCGACTTGTGAGATGTTGACGAGGAGGGCGTCGGCGTGGCTTGGAGAGCCGTCGGGGAGTTTGTGTTCGACGATGACGCTGGAGTTGGTGGGTATGAAGCGCGGCTGGGTTCTGGCGTTGACATACTTCTGAAACTTTTCGAACTCGTGTTTGCGGAGCTCATCAAGCAGTTCTGTTCTGTTTGGTATGCTCATGAGGGTGCCTTGTGACGAGCTCGGTATGATGTTGTGTAATACACAAATGTTACTATCTTTCAATCGCCTTTTCGGGTCCCCTTAATTTAGTGTTTGTGTGTTTTGTGGCACAAGAAATTGGGTGGATATGCTGGGGTGGACCTGAGTGTGTGTGGCAGGGGGCTTGATTCGGGGGCGGGACGATATAGGTAGAAGCATTCGGGTGAGACTTTGGGCTTTCAGGCTCGAGAAGGGTTGTTTGTGTGGGTTTTGTTTGTATTTGGGGTTGGTGGGTTCTGGGGTTGGGTTTGGGTTTGGGGATGTGGTGGTTGTTGGTGATTTTGAGAATTGCGTGTGATGGTTAAGGTGTGTGGGGACAATTGGTTGACCATGGCGGGGGGGTGGGTATGATCCCATCCCGCTCGGTCGGTTGGCCGGGCGGTGTTTGTGCCGCTGTAGCTCAGTGGTAGAGCGCACCCTTGGTAAGGGTGAGGTCGAGAGTTCAACTCTCTCCAGCGGCTTTTGCTCGGCACAGACAGGGTATGGGCGGTTTGTTTGACTGCTCTGCTCGCGTGGTGTTTGAGTGAGGATTTGAATTGTTCAGGGGTTGATCGCGGACGGTCGGCTCGGAAAAACGGAATGAAGCGGCCATTGGATTGAAGCTGATCGCTCGCAGGCCGCGACAGCAACTTAGATAGAGGATACGAACAATGGCAAAGGGAACCTTTGAGCGGACTAAACCGCACGTCAACGTTGGGACGATCGGTCACATTGACCACGGTAAATCGACCCTTACTGCAGCTCTTGTTGCTCGCGCGGCGGCCAAGGGTTTGTCTGAAGCGAAGTCATACGCGGACATCACCAAGGGTGGTACTGTGCGTGACTCGAACAAGACCGTGACCATTCACTCGTCGCACGTTGAGTACGAGACTGAAGCTCGTCACTACGCTCACGTGGACTGTCCTGGTCACGCTGACTTCGTGAAGAACATGATTACTGGTGCGGCTCAGATGGACGGCGCGATCCTCGTGGTTGCTGCGGACTCGGGTCCGATGCCTCAGACTCGCGAGCACGTGCTCCTGGGTCGTCAGGTTGGTGTTCCTTACATCGTCGTGTTCATGAACAAGGTTGACCTTGTTGACGACGACGAGCTCCTCGACCTCGTTGAGATGGAAATCCGTGAGCTCCTCGACAAGTACGAGTTCCCTGGCGACGACACCCCAGTGGTTCGTGGTCAGTCCAAGGCAGCGCTCGAGAACCCAGGCGACGACGCGATCTGTGCACCGCTTGACGAGCTGTTCAACCACCTCGACACTTACATTCCTGAGCCAGAGCGTGAGGACGACAAGCCGTTCCTTATCTCGGTTGAAGACGTGTTCTCGATCAAGGGTCGTGGTACTGTTGCGACCGGTCGTGTTGAGCGTGGTACGGTCAAGGTTGGCGATGCTGCTGAGATCGTTGGTCTCTCCAAGGAGAACCAGTCGACCACCATCACTGGTGTTGAAATGTTCAACAAGACTCTCGATACCGCGATCTCGGGCGACAACTGTGGCGTTCTGATGCGTGGTGTTGAAAAGAACGACATCACTCGCGGTCAGGTTATCTGCAAGCCTGGCTCGATCACTCCGCACACCAAGTTCAAGGGTCAGGTCTACGTTCTGACCAAGGACGAGGGCGGACGTCACACCCCGTTCTTCGCTGGTTACAAGCCTCAGTTCTACTTCCGTACGACTGACGTGACTGGTCAGGTTCTCAACCTGTTCGGCGACGGTGGCGCGAAGGCAGAGATGTGCATGCCTGGCGACAACGTGACCATGGAAATCGATCTCGGCGACAAGCCTGTTGCTATGGAGAACGGTCTCCGCTTCGCGGTCCGCGAGGGTGGCCGAACCATCGGTTCGGGTACTGTGACTGAGATCATCGAGTAAGTGATTGCTTGATGCGGCTGGGCTTTGTGCTCGGTCGGTGTATCACAAAAGATACTTCCCCGGCCCGAAGGTGGAAGCTTTCGGGCCGATTTGATGACTGGGTTTCGTGTTGCGGGCTTGCTGGTGGCTTGTTTGGTGACACGGGGCACGATGAAAGAGGAGGCCTGCTATGGCCAAGAAGAAAGCTGGAGCTCGTGAGTATGTGTGGTTGCAGTGCGTCGAAACCGGCGATCTGAACTACCGGACGAGCATTAACGTCAAGGGCGGCATCAGTGACCGCGTGAAGGAGGGGTACAACAAGTACTGCCCTCGTTTGCGTAAGCACACGCTGCACAAGATCAAGCGTAAGTAAGAGGGGCTGGCTGATCGCTGGTTGAGGCTGGTGATTGGTGGGTCTCTTTCTTTGGTTGCTGGTCGTTTTGGCTGGCGGCTTGCTACGGCAGTAGCTCAGTCCGGTAGAGCAGCGGATTCCAAATCCGCCGGTCGTAGGTTCGAATCCTTCCTGCCGTGTTTTGAAGATGATTTGCTGGGGTGGGTGATCCGGAGTGGGTCATGACGGTGGCGCATGTGGGTGGTATGAGGACTGCGTTTCTATGGCACTTGGTATTTACAAGCAGGGACAAGGGTACTGGATCCGTCTGATGACGGCGGTTTTTGTCGGGATTCTTGTGCTTGCGGGTGCTGCGTGGGGATGGGGTCAGGCGGGTGCGGTCCGGATTCCGGCGCGGAGCTGGACGTATTCGCTGGTCGATACGCAGGTCAACGCGAACTCGCTTCCGAGCGCTGGCGAGACTGTGGTGTTGATGGGGTATGTGGGGGTGAGCGATGAGCTCCAGGAGATCGGGCGGGGCGCGGTTGAGGAGTTCACTCCTGAGCGTGGCAGCAGCTCGACGCTGGTGATCAGCGGGTTTGATTCAGACGCGACGCGCGACACGGCGGGGGACGCGGAGCGTGTTGTGGTGACGGCGATGGATACGCAGACGGGGGTTCAGTCTGAGTTGATGGGCGCTGCGGTGCGGAGCGCGACGAGCACGCCGATCTTCCCGGTGCAGTATCTGCAGACTGGGGTCGCGGCGGGGATCATGCTGATCGGCTCGATTTTCTTGTACTGGTATGTGGGGGTTGCGCGGCGTCCGGTGGAGTTCTTGATCGCGTCTGACGGCGAGATGAAGAAGGTGAACTGGACTTCGTACCGCGAGGTGAAGGGTTCGACGATCGTGGTGATTGTGGCGACCTTCCTGATTGCGGGGATCTTGTATCTTGTGGATATGGGGTTCTCGTTCTTGTTCAGCACGATCGGCGTGCTGGAGCGGTGATCTTTGGGGTGATGGCACTTTGCATAAGCGGGGCTATGGATGAACGAAGAAATGAACAACGAGCAATCGCAGGTCGGGACTGAGACCAATGAGTCGGCCCCTGAGGTTGTGACGACGGATGCTGCGAGCGAAGCGATCGCGGATGCGCCGAGTGCGACTGATTCTGCATCGGAATCTGCTCCGTCTGTTTCGGGGACGACGGTGAGCAATCTTCGTGAGGATGAGCCTCAGATCGAGGGTCGGATCGGTCTTGATGAGCCTTTGGTTCAGGACGGGATGCAGTGGTTTGTGCTTCGGGTTGCTTCCAACAAGGAGAACTCGGTTCAGCAGACTTTGCTCCGCAAGATCCAGATCGAGAACATGACGCATCTGGTTGGTCGGATTCTTGTTCCGACTGAGAAGATCAAGACGATCAAGGGCGGCAAGACCAAGATCAAGGAAGAGAAGCTGTACGCGGGGTATGTGTTTGTCGAGATGCGTCTGGAAGATGACGGGCGCATCCCGCAGGACATCTTCTTCCTCATCAAGGAAACCACTGGTGTCGGTGACTTTATTGGCACGGCGGGTCGTCCGACTCCGATGGAGATGCACGAGGCGGAGAAGATGCTGCTTGATTCGCGGAAGCCTGAGGATGAGCCGACTGTGAAGTTGATGTTCGAGAAGGGCGAGAACGTGACGATCAAGGAGGGCGCGTTCGAGAACTACGAGGGCACTGTTGATGAGCTGTTCCCGGAGAAGGGGATGGTCCGCGTGCTGGTGTCGATCTTCGGGCGTCAGGCGCCGGTGGATCTGGAAGAGTGGCAGATCGCGAAGATCGAGGATTCTTGATCTGTTTGTTGGTTAGGGCAGCGAAGCCGCTGATTTGATACAATGGTTCTGCGGAGCCCGTTCGGTTTGAGCGGGCTCTTTGTTTTTTGCTCTATGCGAACTTATAAAGAGGGACGGTGTGTAATGGACTTTCGAGCGCGATTGGTTGGCGTGGTTTTGGGGGCAGGGTGTGTTGTGGGGCTGACTGTGGTCATGGGGCTTGGTGGGTGCTCGACTGTGGAGACGAGTGGCACAGAAGCGAGGCGCTACGACGGGTTCGGGAACTACTCTCGGAAGATCACGACGGATTCACGCAAGGCGCAGGAGTGGTTCGATCAGGGGATGCAGCTGACGTACGGGTTCAATCACGACGAGGCGATCCGCTCGTTTGAGAAGGCGGCGGAGATTGATCCGTCGGCGGCGATGGCGTGGTGGGGGGTCGCGTATTGCCAGGGGATCAACATCAATGATCCGGCGATGACTGAGGAGCGATCGCGGAAGGCGCGTGAAGCGGCGGACAAGGCGCTGGCGGCGCTGGATGACGAGTCGGCGGTTGAGCGGGCGATGGTTGAGGCGCTGAGCGCGCGGTACGAGTGGCCTGCTCCGGAGGATCGGAGTGGTCTTGATCAGGCGTACGCGGATGCGATGGGCGGGGTGTACAAGCGGTTCACGGATGATGTGGATGTGGGCGCGTTGTATGCGGAGTCGCTGATGAATCTGCAGCCTTGGGATTACTGGGAGTCGGATGGGTCACCCAAGGGTCGGATCGAAGAGGTGGTTGAGGTGATCGAGGGGGTGATCGCTCGGGATCCGCAGCATCCGGGGGCGTTGCATTTTTATATCCATGCGGTGGAGGCGTCCGCGAATCCTGATCGTGCGGTGGGCGCGGCGGAGAAGTTGACTGATCTGGTTCCTGGGTCGGGGCATCTGGTGCATATGCCTTCGCATATTTTCATCCGTGTGGGCCGATACGCGGACGCGGCGGCTTCGAATGAGGACGCGATTGATGCGGATCGCAGGTACTTTGCGGATGCGCCGGAGCCTGGTTTGTATGCGATGTATTACGCGCACAACCAGCACTTCTTGGCGTTTGCTTCGATGATGTCGGGGGATTATGCGACGGCGATTCGTGCGGCGCAGGATCTTGAGCACGAGGTTCCTGAGGCGCCGTTGCGGGAGTATGCGGGGTTGATCGAGGGGATTATGCCGAGCAGTTTGCATGTGATGATTCGGTTTGGGAAGTGGGAGGAGATTCTGGAGCAGGCGGATTATGAGGATTATCGATTGATGTCGCGCGCGACCTGGGCGTACGCGCGATCGGTCGCGTGCAGTGCTCTTGGGAGGACGGAACAGGCGCGCGAGGAGATGGCGGAGTTTGAACGGCGCGTGGCGCTGGTTCCAGACGAGTGGTATGTATTCAACAATCGCGTGCACGATGTGCTCCCGATTGCGCGGGCGATGATGCGCGGCGAGCTCCTGTACCGCGAGGGCAAGAAGGAGGAGGCGTTCGCGATCCTGCGTGAGGGGATCAAGCACGAGGATAAGCTGGTATATGACGAGCCTCCGGCGTGGATGCTTCCGGTGCGGCATGCGCTGGGGGCGCTGCTTGTTGAGAGCGGCGAGTACGCGGAAGCGGAGCGGTTGTATCGCGAGGATCTGGAGAAGAATCGCGGGAACGGATGGGCGCTGGTTGGTCTGCGCGAGGCGCTGGCGGGTCAGGGGAAGATGGGTGAGGCGGTGGCGCTGGATAGCACGATCGAGCGGGCGTTTGCGCACGCGGATACGGTTGTTGAGTCGTCGTGCTTCTGTGCTCCGTGAGTGTGATCAGGAGGATGTGCTATGGGGATTCAGATGGATCAGGATCGGGATCAGAATAGGGTCGAGCGGGTGGTTGAGTTGTCGGCGCCGGTTGCGAGGGTGTGGCGTGCGCTCACTGATCACGCGGAGTTTGGGGCGTGGTTCCGGGTGAAGTTGGATGGGCCGTTTGTTGTGGGGGAGGTGACGAGGGGGAACATTACGTATCCGGGGCATGAGCACATGGAGTGGGAGTCGTTGACGGAGGTGCTGGAGCACGAGCGGCGGTTTGTGTTTTCATGGCCTCCGAGTGCGATTGATCCGGAGACGGCGTACAGCGCGGACGGGAGGGTGGTCGTTGAGTTTGTGCTTGAATCGATCGGGGATCAGCGCACGCGGCTGACGATCACGGAGTCGGGGTTTGCGCAGTTTCCTGAGTCCAAGCGGGCTGGGGTGTTGCAATCGTGTGCTGAGGGGTGGGGGATTCAGGCACAGAACATCGCGGAATATCTCGATCAGTCTTGATGGGATCGAGCATTAACGAACCCAGAGCCCGTCGAATAGGCGGGTTTTTGAGCGTTAAATGGCTATTTGAGTATTATTTTGGACACAATGACAAATATATTTGACACGCGAACCGATGGTGTCTAGAATCTTTGACACGGCGGTGGGCGTCGTGGATTGGACAGGCACGGAAAGGGGCTTGGTATGAATGAGAGCGGGACAGGCGCGGAGTTTCGGGTGCGGTCGAGCTGGGCGTGTTTGATCACGACGGCGGTGATTTATCCGGTGCTGATCGCGGCGGGGTTGATGTGGGGGTGGAATGGGGTTGAGCTCGCGGTGATGCTTGGGATCGGGATCGGGATCCAGGCGGTGGTGTTGGTGGTGGTGCATATTTATTTGGCGATTCGGATGCCGAACGAGCCGGATGATGAGCGGGATCGGATGCTGTTGACAAGGGCGTCGAGCATTGCGGGGTATGTGCTCCAGTCGGGGGTGTTTGTGGTGCTGGTGATGATGATTGCGATGGTGATCTTCCGGACGGTTGGCAGCGAGGGGCGCGAGGGGACGAGCTTCGAGGAGATGTTCCCGATCTTTGCGCTCCTTGCGGTGTGGATCGCTTCGGAGCTGGTGCGGTACGGGCTGACGATCACTGGGTACAAGCAGTTGTGAGGGGGTTGGGATGAAGCCTACGAGTGTGGAGAATCGGATCCGGGAGCTGCGGTTTCATGCGGGGGAGATGACGCAGCAGGCGCTGGCGGAGAAAGTGGGTGTTTCGCGGCAGACGATTGTGGCGATTGAGAAGGCGAAGTATTCTCCGACGCTGGAGCTGGCGTTCCAGATCGCGGGGGTGTTCGGGAAGGAGATCGGGGAGGTGTTTTCGTATGCGGGAGGGGATGGTGGGGGTGAGGGATGACGAAGCGGACGGCGGTGTGTGGGGTTCCGATGTATGTGGTGCGGAAAGTGTTGGTACCTTTGTTTGTTTGGAACACCGCTTGGGTTGTGTTGAACTTGGGAGTTTGGGAGCTTTACTCTGTGAATTTGACCAATGTGCTGATCTACAGACCCACAATTGGTCTTGCAATGATGGCGGTGTTCGCGTTGGTTCCGATTGCTTCTGTTTTTCGGTACATGATTTTAGCGAACAGCTATATTCATCGGATGAAGCGGCTCAAGGGGCGGGCGTGCTTTGTGTGCAACTATGAGCTCGCGGAGGGATTGGATCGGTGCAGCGAGTGCGGGGCGGTGTGGTCGCTGGATGATTTGAATCGGTCCTGGCGGCGGAATGTGGGGGGTGAGTGATGGATAGTTGAAGACCCCCTCCGTCTGCTGCGCAGACACCTCCCCCACAAGCGTGGGGGAGGAGAAGTTTGATACTTTGATTGGATGAGACGCTCTCGCGACGGGTTACTCTTTGGCGAGTTGTTGATTGGGGAGGAGCGGGGGGACGGGGATGGAGAGGGTGTCGGCGATGGCGCGGATGAGCTCGGCTTCAGTTGTGGTGATGTTGTGGTCGTGGGCGGCGGTGAGGGCGCATGCTTGGAGGAGGGATTGTTTGAGCCTTGGGGTGACGGTGTTGAGGGTGTCGAGGGCGGCGCTGAGGGTGTCGAGGGTGCAGCGGTCTCTAGGGAGCAGTGTTGCTTCGGGGGTGTTGTTTGTTTGCGCGAGCGCGGTGTTGGCGAGGGTGATGGAGTCGGCGGCTTCGGTGTCGCTCGCGGTGTCGGTGTAGGCGATGACGGAGAAGAGGGTGGAGACCTCGGTCATGACGCTCTTGAGGGTGTAGTACTGGACGGGGGGTTTGGTGGTCAGTCCGAAGCGCTGATCGAGGTGGCGGGTGAGGACCTTGATGGTGACCCACTCGAAGAGGTCGATTGTTTTGTCCATGTTGATGAGTGCGGAGACGTTCTTCTGGAAGGTGTCGTGCTGTTGATCAGAGAGGTGGGCGAGGGACGCGAGGGTCATGTCCAGGAGCGGGAGGCGGAGGTGGGGATCGAGCTTGGTGGCGTGGGAGGAGAGTTTGTCGGTGAGCTGAGCGATCGCGGGGTCGGCGTGGTTGAGCAGGTGGTGGATCTGCTTGGTGTGGACGCGCGCGTCTTTGCGATCCAGGAGCAGCGCGTAGACGACGGCTCGCGACGAGGAGATGTCGTGGGCGGCGTCTTTGAGGGGATCGGGGATGGACTGGATGATGGTGCGCGCGTGGTCGATGTGGTCGGGGGTGAGTGTTCCTGAGAGCGCGAGGAGCGGAGTGAGGAGCGCGGCGCGTTGGAGTGGGTCGGGGATCGCGTCGGTGAGCGCATCTGGAAGTGTGTCTGGGAGGACGCTTCCCATTCGTTTGTTGAGGTTGTCGCGGAGTCGGTCTTGGGCGGATTGGGTTTGGGGTTCTGGTTCTGGGGTGGAGACTTCGAGGGGGGGGAGGAAGGTGCCGTCCCATTGAGGGTTGATTCGTTTGATGCGTTGTTTGAGTGGTGGGTGTGTGGCGAGGGAGGCGCTGAGTTTGAGTGCTTCTCCGAAGAACATGTGCGCAGATTCTTGGGCGCGTGGGTGTTTGACTTTGGTTGAGCGTGGTTTTGAGGCGAGTCTTCGGAGCGCGTTGGCGATGCCGTCGGGATTGCGGGTGAACTGAACGGCGGAGGCGTCGGCGAGGAACTCGCGTTGGCGGGAGACGGAGGCTTGGATGATCTTGGCGGCGAGTGCTCCGATGGATCCGATGATGAGCATAGAGATCGCGACGACGAGCATGACGACGAGGACTGGGACGCCGTTCTTGTCGCGAGCGGTGTGGGGTGCGTAGCGGAGGAGGATGTGTCCGATGATGGTGAGGAGGAGGATGCCGTTGAGGAAACCGATCATTCGGATGTTGAGTTTCATGTCTCCGTTGAGGATGTGTGAGAACTCGTGTGCGATGACCCCTTGGAGTTCATCGCGTTTGAGGCCGTGGATGCAGCCGTGGGTGACTCCGATGACGGCGTCTCCTGAGGTGTATCCGGCGGCGAAGGCGTTGATGCCTTTCTCTTGGTGCATGATGTAGACGGGGGGGACGGGGACACCTGAGGCGATGGACATTTCCTCGACGATGTTGAGGAGTTGTCGTTCGTGTGGGTCTTTGGTGGAGGGGTTGATGAGGATGCCACCCAAGGCGCGTGCGACGGTGGAACCTCCGCCTCGGAGCTGGGCGATGCGGTGGGCGGAACCTCCGAGGATGAGCAGTGCGGTGATGAGCGCGGTGATCGCGGCGGCGGCGAGGGCGGGGAGGGCTGCGGATTGGTTCGGGTTGTTTGCGGAGAAGTAGACGACGAGCGCGGCGATGGTGGAGAGGACGACGCAGATGAGGACGACGGCGGTCGCGTAGAGGAGCACGAACTTGCGGGAGCGCGCTTTGGCGCGGTCCTGGTGCTCGAAGAAGTCCATTGTTTGTCGGGGGGAGGTGGTCATGAGGTTTGGTTACTGTGTTTGTTTCTCAAGTACGAGGAAGACCCCCTCCGTCCGCGAAGACGCGGACACCTCCCCCCACAAGCGTGGGGGAGGAGAGGGGATTAGTCGCTGGTGAGTGATGCGCTGGGGGCTTGCTGGATTTGTGCGGAGTCTTCGAACTCGAGGAACGCGGCGTCGGAGGGGTGGCCGACCATCGGGGCGATGAAGACGGGGGGGAAGGATTGGCGGTAGGTGTTGTAGGTGGTGACGGCGTCGTTGTAGGACTGGCGCGCGAAGGCGACTTTGTTTTCGGTCGAGGTGAGCTCTTCTTGGAGCATGGTGGTTTGGGAGTCGGCTTTAAGGTCGGGGTAGGCTTCCATGACGGCCATGAGTCCACCCATCGCGCCGGTGAGGGCGTTTTGAGCGCCGGCGAGTGCGTTCATCGCGGATTGGTCGGAGGGGTTTTTGGATGCGGCTTCGAGGAGTGAGGCGGCTTGGTTGCGCGCGGAGATGACGCGCTCAAAGGTTTCTTTTTCGTGGGTCATGTATCCCTTGACGGTTTCGACGAGGTTGGGGATGAGGTCGTGTCGTCGTTTGAGCTGGACTTCGATCTGGGCGAAGGCGTTGAGGTAGCGGTTCTTGAGCGCGACGAGTTTGTTGTAGATCCCGACGACGATGAGGAGGATGACGATGATGATCGCGGCGATGACGCCGAGCGTGATGAGGAGTGCGGTGATTCCCATGGTGGACCCCTTTGGTTGAACCGATTGAGCGCGACGATGGCGCTTGATTGGATGATACCTGTGTGCGGGGGTTTATTGGGATTAGGGGGTGTTTGGTTTTGGTGTGTGTTTGTGTGTTATTGGAGTTGTTCGAGGAGTTTGAGGGCGCTGGCGGGGTCGAGCTTGGGGTCTGGGAACTGGGGGTTCATGCGCTCGAGGGTTGTGCGGACGATCTCGGAGATGGCCCATACTCGGTACCACTTGCGGTTGGTGGGGACGATGTACCACGGCGCGTGGTCGGTGTTGCAGTTGTTGATCGCGTCCT
Organism: Phycisphaerales bacterium; assembly: GCA_965250055.1. GTDB lineage: Bacteria > Planctomycetota > Phycisphaerae > Phycisphaerales > UBA1924 > UBA1924. Next base: position 2,549,969 of record OZ252285.1, read on the forward strand.
CGTAGGCGTGCATGTAGTCGTCCCACTTGGCGCGGGTCTGGATGTCTCCGGCTTCGAACTTCCAGTTTTTTTCGGGGTCGATGAGTCGGTCTTGGAGTTTCTCGCGTTGTCGGTCTTTGGAGAGGTGGAGGTAGATCTTGATGATCTCGGTGCCTCCGTTGATGAGACCTTGTTCGAAGCCGTTGATGACGTCGTAGCGTTTGGACCAGCGTGATTCGGGGACGAGGTTTTCGACGCGGGCGACGAGGACGTCTTCGTAGTGAGAGCGGTTGAAGAGGGCGATGTGTCCTTTGCGTGGTGTGTGCATGTGGACGCGCCAGAGGAAGTCGTGGGCGAGTTCGTCTTCGGTGGGTCGTTTGAAGGATTTGACCTGGACGCCTTGGGGATTGACGCGGGCGAAGACTTTGCGGATGGTGGAGTCCTTTCCCGCGGCGTCCATCGCTTGGAGGACGATGAGGAGGGATCGGTTGTGCTCGGCGTAGAGCTTGTGCTGGAGGTCGGCGATCGCGAGGGTGTTGTCTTCGGTGCGTGCTTCGATCTGCTCTCGGTCGAGTCCTTGTGCGTCGTCGGCTTTGAAGTCGTTGAGGGAGATGGAGTCGGCGGGGTTGGCGCGGTAGTCGTTGATGGGAACGCGGGGGATTGGGCTGGTCATTGGTTCAGGATAGCGGATTCTGACGCGAGCGCGAACTGATCGTGCAATGAATGATCATTCGGGCTTTGGATGGTTATCGTCTGCTTTGGTCTGCTGATCGGTGCTCTGGTTTGTGTGGGGGTGGTGGTCGTGGTGGGCTTTGATCATGCGTTTGGCGAGCTCGCGCATGTCGACCTCGTCGTCGGTTTCGTCGACGATCTCGGCTCCGATGAGGGTTTCAATGGAGTCTTCGAGGGTGATGATCCCGGCGGAGCCTCCGAACTCGTCGGTGACGAGGAAGAGGTGCTCGCGGCGCTTTAGGAACTCGAGGAGGACTTTGGAGAGGGGCGCGGTCTCGGGGACGATGTGGAGCGGTCGCGCCAGGGTTCGGAGTTTGGTGTCGTCGTGGCCTTCTTTGTGGGCGGCGTAGAGCTCTTGTCGGTGGATGACGCCGACCTGGTCGTCGAGTGAGGTCTGGATGATGGGGACGCGCGCGAACTTGGAGGGCTCGCGGGAGAGGATATCGGCGACGGAATCCTCGGCGTTGTAGGTGTAGACCACGGCGCGGGGGGTCATGACTTTCTTGACGCTGATCTCGCGGAGGGCGACGAGGTTGCGGACGACGCGGAGCTCGAGGTCGTCGATGACCCCCTCGTCGTGGGCGAGCTTGGCGAGGTTGCTGACTTCCTCGCGCGAGATTCGGGGGAGCGTTTGCTTGCGCGCGAAGAGCTTCGAGATCCAGTTGCACACGGCGACGACTGGTTTGAAGATGAGGATGAGCCAATCGATGGTGACGGCGGTGAAGGGGGCGAGGGACTTGGCGTGCACGGCGCCGAGGGTTTTGGGGATGATCTCGGAGAAGATGAGCACGAGGATGGTGAGGACGAAGGAGACGGCTCCGACCCACGCGTCACCCCAGATGGATGCGGCTTGGGCGCCGACTCCCGCGGCGCCGAGGGTGTGGGCGAAGGTGTTGAGGGTGAGGATCGCGGCGAGGGGCTGGTCGATGTCCTCTTTCATGCGCTCGAGACGATCGGCGGCGCTTGATCCGGCGTCGCGCAGGACAGCGATGTGCGTGCGCGGGACGGAGAGCAGGACCGCTTCGAGCAGCGAGCAGAGGAAGGAGACGCACAGAGCGATCGATAGGTATGTGATGAGCAGGATCATGGTTTATGAAATATGGTTTAGGAGAGTATGCTCGATTTTTCGTTCCAGAGCTTTTCGATTCGCTGGACGAAGGATGGTGATTCTGGGAGTGACTGGGCGCAGGCGACGAGGAGGTCGATGAGTCCTTGGTAGTCATCGAGTCCGATGTGTTCGCGTCCGACGCGGGGTGGATGCCCAAAGGTTTGTTCGTGGGTCCCGGCTTGGGCTTCGGTGAGGTTGGCCATGTTGTGGTAGTTCCCGAGTGGGAGGCAGAGGCAGGTGGCGGTGTAGTTGTAGGCGCAGAAGACAGAGGCTTCGCAGGCGCCTCCGGCCATGAGTTTGCGTTGCCAGCGCCACTTCGGGAGATCGGATTCTTTTTGTGATGCTCTGGGGGTTGCTGGGCCTCCGGCGATGGTTTCGGCGACTTTGGCGATGGCGCCGGTGAGGTCTGGGGAGAAGACGGAGATGCGGTCTCCGACGCGGACGATGGGGCCGGCGTGGATGGGGGAGTCGGCGAAGGCGCGGGAGTTTTCCAGCGCGATGATGCGCGAGTCTTCGGGCATGAACTGGTCGCGGCAGGCGCCGATGGCGCCGATGAAGCCGACCTCTTCGGCGCGGGTGAGCAGGACGCGGGTGTCGTTGGGGCAGTGGAGGTGGCGGAGCTCGTCGAGTGCAGCGAGCGCGGCGGCGACGGCGGCGAGGTCGTCGCAGGCGTTGGTGTAGAGGATCTGATTGCCCTCGTCGTCTTCGATGATTTCTTGTTCTGGGAGGTCCCAGGTCGCGATGGAGTTGAGATCGATAGGGCGCGGGGTTTCGAGGACGGCGTGGTAGCGTTTGTAGGGTGGTTTGTTGTCGGGGTCTGGGTTTTCTGGTTTTACTTCTTCAGAGATGGTTGCGAGTGTGTATTCGTTGGGGTCGGAGTCGGTGGGGGTGTGGATTCTGATTTTGGCGTTTGGGAAGTAGTCGTCCATGACTCCTCCTCGGAACTGGAGGACGAGCTCGGCTTTGGAGAGGATTTCGTCAACGACGAAGGCGGGGTGGTCGAGGTGTCCGGTGAAGTAGATGGGGTTGGGTGTTTTTTCGTTGTTGGTGATGCGGATTTCGATGTTGCCGTGAGGGTCGGTCTTTGAGGAGAGGTCTGGTCGGTCGCTGAGCCAGTTGTTGATCCAGTGGATGACGCGGTGTTCGTGTCCTGCGGCGGTGGGGATAGCGGTGAGTTGTTTGAGCCAATCGATGTGGTTCTGGGACCTTGATTGGGGGATGATGTGTTTTTGGGGGTTGGAATCGGTCATGTGTGAGGGTAGGTCGTCAAGAAGTTGTTGAGTGTGGGCCGATGATTGGGTAGTGTCTAGAGTGGGGATATGGCGGGTGGATGGTCGGTCGCTGCTTTGGCGGCCTTGTAAGGAGTGTTTACTATGACCCATATCATCGCAGAGCCTTGTATTGCGACGAAAGATACGGCGTGTGTGGATGCGTGTCCTGTGGACTGCATTCATCCGACGAAGGATGAGCCGGACTTCGCGAGTGCGGAGCAGCTGTATATTGATCCGGATGTGTGTATCGACTGTGGTCTGTGTGTGGACGAGTGTCCGGTGCAGGCGATTTTCCAGGATGAGGATCTTCCTGAGGAGTGGTCGAAGTACACGCAGATCAATATTGATTACTACAACCAGTGATTGGTTGATGACATGTTGACGAAAAACGCACGGCTTGTTGGCCGTGCGTTTTTGTTGTGATGAATTGGTGGTTGGGTTTACGCGGCTTCGGAGAAGTCGTCGTCGTAGTCGTTGAACTCGCTCAATGCGGAGTCGTTGTCGCCGAACGCGGCTTCGAAGGCGTCGAGGGCTTCGTCGGTGAGTTCTTGTTCGGACTTTGGGCCTTGGTTGGCGGGGGCGGCGGAGATCGCGGTGGTCTCGGCGGTGGTGAAGCGTTCGGCCCAGCGGTCGGGGCGGACGTTGGAAGGGGTGTTGTGGGGCTCGCGCCAGTCCTCGGCGTTGGTGAGGTTGAGCTCGGACGGCATGGTCTTGCGGTATCCGAGCAGGCGGATGACCTCGAGGACGTCGGTCCAGGTGGGGAACATGCGGTCGTTGCCTTTTTTGAACGCGTCGATGGCCATGAGGAACAGGAACTGTTCTGGGGTCATCTCACCTTCTTCGGCGGACTTGGTGAACTCGGAGAGTCGGCGTCCGCGTCCTCGTTTGCGTTCGAGTCCGGTGGCTTCTGGGTTTGATTTGGTTGATTTTTTGGATGAGACGAGCTTGCCGTTGGACGGCTTGGTGGAGTCTACATCGGAGGTTGGGGAGTTGACGTCGCGTTGCTCGAGTCCGAGTCTGCGGTCGATGACGGTGCCTGGTGGTGGGGTGCCGTTGGGGTTTTTGCGGCGGTCGCCTTGGCGGCGGTTGTGGTTTGAAGCGTTGTTTGGTTCGTTGGATTTCTTAGGCATCGGCTGGCTCCTGGGTGCCGCCGATGGTTTCCCTTGGTTCCCCTGGTGGGATCGGCGGTATCTCAGAAGTCTTCTTCGTCGAGATTGACGTCGTCGTCGAAGTCGTCGTCGTCATCGTCGTCTAAATCGTAGTTATCGTCCTCGTCTTCATCGTCGTAGTCGTCGTCATCGTCATCGTCGCCGTCGTCTCCGAGGAAGTAGGCCTCGTCTTCGTCGATCTCGTCGGCGCCGTCGCAGAGGGGGTTTGCGGACCATCGTGGTGGGTCTGTGATGGTTGCGGGTTCGATAACCGGTTGAGCGAAGGGGCGGGGGGTCTGTGTGGTTTCGAGCTGGGTGACGAGTTGTTCGATCAGTTGTGTGGCGGCTTGCATTGTTGCGTTCTCCGGGGCAAAGCGCGACGGTGTGATGTTTGGTCGTCGCCACTGTATCCCGCTCAGGTGGCGTGTCAATGGGGCGGGGCGATGAGAAGTTGCGGAATTGTTCGTAGAGAATCGGCGGGCGGTTGCGTGGGGGGCTTTGGCAGGGGGGAGGGGATAGGATGGGGGATGAAATCAGACGGCAGATCCAGTGACGGGGGCATGAACATTGCAGCGGGGGTGTGCGCGATTGTGCTTCCGGGATTGGGGCACATTGTTTCTGGACGCGTGCATCGCGGGATCCTCGCGATGGTGGGGGTGCTGGGGTTGTTTGGTTTGGGGCTGTTTGTGGGGGGGATCGATGCTGTGGATTCGAAGGGCGGGACGGATCGGTTCTGGTTCTATGGACAGGCGTGCGTGGGTCCGATCGCGTTTGGGGTGGACTATGTGCATCAGAATCATTTCAAGGCGTATGACATGGATACAGGGATGATCCGCGGCGGGCATCCGGGGGAGCTCCGCGTGCATGACGGGACGCGGTGGATCTGGGAGATGCCGATCGATGCGAGTGTGGAGACTGGGGATGCGAATATCCCTGGACTGGGACGGCTCAATGAGATCGCGATGCTGTCGTGCACGCTTGCGGGGATGCTGAATGTGATTATCTTCCTTGATGCGCTGCTGCCTTCGGCGTACGGGCGGCGGAAGGATGATGAGTCACCTCTGGTCCGAGGTGCTGGAGAGGCGACGATTCAAACAGCGATCGAAGCGGCGGCTGAGGGGGTGAAGTCATGAGTGGTTTGACGCTTGCGTATCGGCCGTTTATTGACGCGTTGTCGATCCACGATCAGTGGTATTTGTTGATTGTTCCGATGGTGTTCTTTGTTGCGGTGGGGTACAAGGCGGTGCGTGTCGGGGAGATGAAGGGGTACTGGCGCAATGTGTTCGCGTTTGTGGTGCAGGTGCTCGGGGTGATGGCGGTTTTGGCGATCGCGTTTACGATTGTGATTACGGTTTTGGTTCCGATGCTGGCGCCGATGCCGGGGTGAGGGTGCAATATCGGGATGGGTGAGCCGTACTGTGGGGTATGGGCATGGTTCGAAAAGTACGATTGATTGCTAAGTGGATGCCGTTGGTGTTCACTGTGGTAGTTTGCTTGATTACTGTAATATCATTTTTTTGGTACTCGACTCTCACCGCAAAGTGGGGCACACCAGGTGGAGGTGATGCTTATCATTTTGTTTTATGGAGGGGTTCATTCAACTACACGAAAATGGCATATTGGGTTTCACACCCACCACCCACTGAATATGCCATAGTTGATGGTGTACTTAGGGCGAAGAAAGAGCTCAGATTTGATCGATACATGCGGTGGACTTTCTTTAACAGAAACTGGCACAACGGTTTCCCATTTTTGCTCAAGAGTTGTTTCGTTCCAGCTTTAAAAGACTGGGGTGATGTCACTTTGCCGTTGGTTTCGTTTTCTCTCTTCTTGGTTCTGCTATGTAGTTTGCTGTATCGGGGTGATTTCATCCGCTGGCGACGCAATCGACGTGGTTCTTGTGTTGGGTGTGGGTATTCGCTTGTGGGGTTGGATGGTGGGGTGTGTCCGGAGTGTGGGGGTGAGGTATGAAGCGCAAGACGATTGATGTTGGTTGGGTGATGAGGGTGAGTGTGCAACATCGGGGTGGGTGAGCCGTATTATTGGTGTGCTCTTTTCATGTTTGAAAACACGCTTGAGCAACTGGTGGATGCTGTGGGTAACAACTCTGGTGCTGGTAGTTTTCACTGCGGCTTCATTTGTCATCGACCCAGGTATTGAACTTCAATACGGGACACAAGCAATGGGTGTGAGCCACAGCATTCTGTTGACTGATGGTGTATTGATATATAGTCGAGAGCAATACACAAATCTGATTTTCCCATCACATGCACCTCCACAGCTAGTGCCAGTATCCCCTGGAGTCGGTGACGAGTGGCGATGGGAGTTTCATTGGACGAATGATTGGGCAGCTTCAGTAACAGAGATAGATCTTTCATCCGTGTGGAAGTGGTTTGTTCCTACGAGAGTACATCAGTCGGCATTCAGTGTGCCTCTCGTCTCGCTTTCGGTTCTCCTCTCGATTTTGAGTTGGAGGCTCTATTTGTCAGATCGCAAACGACGCCGGATTCTTGCTGGTTGCTGTGGTCAGTGTAATTACTCGCTTGGTGGATTGGATGGTGGGGTGTGTCCGGAGTGTGGGGAGGGGGCGGAAGACATGGGGGAGTCGAAGACGGCACCTCCATGGCACTCGGAGCAGAACTAGTTGAGGTAGGTGGATTTTTTGTGGGTGTAGGGTTGGTCGAGGTTTTGGATCATGTAGCGGAGTGCGTCGATGGCGTGGTCTGAGCCGTCTTTTTCGGGGGTGGGGGAGAGGGGGTTGTCTTGGGGGTAGTGGTAGGTTTCGAGGCATTGGATGAGGTGGGTGCAGTTCTTGTGGACCATGAGTGTGGGGTGACCTGTTGCGGGTTTGAGGCGCGTGCGGATGAGGTCGAGTCCTTGGTGGATGGATGAGCGCGCGTCACGGACGGTGAGTCCGGCTTTGCGGAGCGCGGCGATGTCGGAGATTCCGGTTTGGAGGCCGCGTTGTCTGCCCGCGGGGTCGACTCCGATCCATGAGAGGGGGGTGAGCGGTTTGGTTTGTTTGATGGCGCTGATGTGCTCGCTGAGTGGGACGCCTGCTTGTACATATTCGTGGGTGATCCAGAGAGTGTTGTGCTGATCGAGTGAGGCGAAAAGGACGACGGTGGGGGCGCGGATTCCGAAGTCCATGCCTGCGATGGTTTGGGTGATTGAGGTTGGATCGGGGAGTTGGTTTGCGATGTGGATGGCGCTGTTGAACTCTGGGAGGACGCAGTCGGAGCGTTTGGGTTTGAGGCAGAGCATCTCGGCGTTCCAGGTGGATTCGGAGACACGGGATTTGAGGGCAATCGCGTTGTTGATGGTGAGGTGTCCTGGTGTGTCTCCGGCGGCGTCTCTTGCTTTGGCTTTTCCGGAGCATTCGGGGGCGAGCGGGCATGGGCCTGATTCTGTCAGGCATTCGTGCGAGTCGTCGCATTGGTCGAGGATGTCGACGACGCCCCACTGGAAGAGTTTGCGGTGTTGTTGGTTGGAGTCTTTGGCGGAGGTGACGAGGTCGTGCATGAGTCCGAAGGGGACGTGGAGTGTGGAGAGGCATTCGATGGAGCCTGGGACGGGTTGGTCTTTGCAGGTTTTCTCTCGGATGGTGAGTTGTGCGGCTTCCCAGACGTCGGGGTCGAAGAGTTCGACTTCGTCGCATCGGAGTTTTTGGACGCGTGTGCCTCGGACGGAGGTTTGTGATTGTGCGAGGAGTTCGACGATGGAGCCGTTGATGAGCTTGATGCGTCGTTCGGTGATTTTGCCTGCGATGAGTTCGTCGAGTGGTTCGGTTGCGAGGAGGGCGCGGAGGTGGGTGTGCATACGTTTGGCTTGGTCGAGCGATCCGGCGAGGATTCGGATTTCGATGCCTGGCTTGAAGATGAGGTCGAGGAGTGTGGCGATGGCGGCGTAGAAGGTTTTGCCGCCGCCTCGGTTGGCCCAGACGACGCAGTCGCGCGGTTGGCGGTCTTCGAAGAACGCGTGCGCGAGGTATTCGAGGGGCGCGTTGTGGTTGTCGATGAGGGGGGTGGTGGGGACGCGGATGTGCAGGTGTGTGTGGATCCACTCGGCGAGCTGTTGGTCGGTTTGTGGTGCGGCTCCGGCGATGGCGAAGACGGCGTCGTGGTTTGGTGATTCTTGACTGTGGTCTTGTTCGATGTTCATGGTTCCCCCTTTGGAATGAATGGTTATTTGATGTTCAGTGCGCGGATGAGCGCGGTTGTTCTGTTGTGGTCCAGCGCTTTGAGGGCGCGGAGGATCTGGGTGCGCTGTTTGCGCGTGAGGAAGAAGGTGAGCGCCGCGGGGAGGTGGTGCTGGTTGGGTTCGTGCTTTGGTTGTGGGGGGTGTTTGAAGACCCCCTCCGTCTGCTTCGCAGACACCTCCCCCGCCCCCCCATCAGGAAGCGCGGGGGAGGAGAGTGGTGAGTTATTCATGCGCGTGGCTCCTTGTGTTCTTGATAGACATGTGTGTATGCGCGGGGTTGGGTGAGGAGTTTGAATGCGGCGTAGTGGGGGAGCGAGTTGTGATGGGGGTTGATGTTTTTGGTGCGCGCCCAGGTTTTGAGTTCGCGTTCAAGGAGTGGGTTGGATTGATGGGTGTTGATGAGATCGCTCGGTGACATGTCGAGGTGATGGAGACAGTCGAGGAGGCGGAGATCAGATGGGGTGTGGGGGACTTTGTAATCCGTCATTCCTGCTGATTTGAGGAATGGGTTGGTTGACCCCATCGCGGCGAGGGCTTCGGTCGCGGGGGTGAGGGGGTCAGCGAGGTAGTTGCGGACGAGCGTTGAGGCGATGGAGAGCGAGCGGGAGCGTGGGTCGATGATGATGCGCGAGAGCCTGCGGAGCTCGGCGTTGACTCTTTTGGCGTTGGTGGATTTGCACGCGGTGGTGTAGCGTCTAGGCCAGGCGCGGTCGCGCCAGGATGCGTTGAGGGTTGGGTACGCGACGACGAGGACGCCTGCGAGGATTGAGGATTTGGTGACGGGGCAGGTGCGCATGGCGCGGTCGATGCGGACGATGGATGCGGGGTCGGCGCCGAGGTAGTGGTGTTGTTTGAGGGTGTGGTAGTCCTCGATGGATCCTGGCTCGTAGGTGATGGTTTCTGGGGTGTACTGGTTGGGGAGGATTGAAAGATCGCCGGCGCTGATGAGCAGGTCGGTGTTCAGGTATGTCGGTAGGTCCTCGTGGGCGGCGGCGGCGATGATGTTGAGTGCGGGACTGTGTTTGATGAGTTTGTTGATTGAGGCGCCCAGCGATCGCGCGGTCAGTCGGTCGAGGGGGGTGGCGAGCTCGTCGATCAGGATCGTTGCGTTTGGTTGCGCGGCGCCGAGGAGGCGCGCGAGTTGGAGGCGGGATTGCTCTCCGGTCGAGAGCGCTTGCGCGGGGAGGGACCAGAGGTTGGGTTGGGCGAGGCCGACGTGTGAGAGCAGCTGGAGGGTTTGGGTGAGCGGGGAGGTGAAGAGGTTGACGATGGGTTTGGTTGGGTCGGGGAGCGGGAGGTCGTTGGTGGTGATGGTGTTTGGGAGTGAGCGGCGGAGTGTGTTGAGGAGCGTGGACTTTCCTGATCCGGAGTGTCCGGTGATGAGAGTGAGGTTGGCGCGGGTGATTTGGTTGTGGAGGTGGTGCGGGATTGTTGTTGTGTGTTGTGATGAGGGGTGGTGCTTTGGGAGGAGGCCGAACGGGAGGAGGGCGCTGGTGGCGCGTGGGGTGACGGCGGCGGGTGTGGGGATTGGGCGCGGCGCGTGGAATGGGCGCGTGTGTTTGTTTGTGTCTTTGTTCATGAGTCCCACCCCGGTTTGGTTTAGCGCGAGTGCTTTGTGTGTTTCCAGTTTCGATCAACAGTGCGCGGGTGGGGTTGCGGAGTGTTCTTTGGGGGGGTGTGTTTGTTGTAGAGCTCGAGCACAGCGGCGCGGTGGTGTCGGACCTGGTGGACTTTGAGTGAGAGGTGCTCGGCGGTGGCGCGGATGGAGCGTCCTGATTGGAAGAGGGAGCGCGCGATCTTTCGGCGCGTCGGGGACCAAGAGTTTGAGCAGGTGACGACGAAGATGAAGAGGGGGTCGTGCATGCGCAAGATCGCGCACTTGATGAGGCGGCGGACCTGACGCGGATCGAGATCTCCGATGCGTGCGATCTCGGCGGCGGACTTGCCTTCGTTGTACATCGCGTTGATGAGGTGGCGCTCGCGCTTGGGGAGCAGGTGGGATCGGGTCAGGATGTGCTCGGTGAGGGCGTGGGAGCGAGACTTTCGGAGATCGATGGAGGATGAAACTTGGTCGAGCCAATCCGCTTGGTAGCTCTTCTCTCGCATTTTGACTCCTTTTTGTGCCGGAAGCACTTGACATTATACAAACATGTGTTCACAATGCAGTGAACTATGATTTTTGAATGATACGCTAAATAGAGAACGTTTTGCAAGGGTATTGTATGGGACTTGTAGAGAAAGGCGCACAAATCAGGGCACTCGTTCTAAACAGAATCCGATTGTGAGAACCTCATTTGACATTGGGATCGGATCAATACTGGTTGTCCACATGTGCGGCGCAATGAATGGGCATTCATGAATGAAATGGATGGCGAGCTTGGGTTTGGTGAGGTGATTCAGCGGCGGAGGTCGGCGCTGCGGTTGTCACTCGCGGAAGTGGCGCGGCGCGCGGGGTGCGCCAAGTCGTATCTGTCGGCGATCGAGAACGGCGTGAAGGGGGCGCCGGGTGAAGAGCTCGCAGAGCGGCTCGAGCGTGTGCTCTCGTTTCGTGAGGGTGAGCTTGTTGAGTTGTCGATGTGGGCGCGGACGCCTGCATCGGTGCGGGCGGATGTAGAAGAGCTCAGGGCGCGCGACGCGGCGGGGCGCGAGCTCGCGGCGGCGCTCAAGAAGGAAGGTCTCGATGCGGTGCATCGATCGGGGAAGCTCGCGTCGTTGATCTCGGCGCTGGAGGGTGGTTCGGGTGAAGCGGAAGACAATGCAGACGGCGCGGGAGATCAAACTGGCGCGGGGGTTGAGCGTGTGGAGCTTCCGATGGAGATCCCGCTGATCAACAAGGTCACGGCGGGGTATCCGGGGTCGTTCACGGATCTTGGGTATCCGGCGCGGGTTGCGGATGAGTATGTGCGTGCTCCGGATGTGCATGATCCCGATGCGTTCGCGGCGCGGGTGGTGGGGGATTCGATGGAGCCGATGTATCGAGAGGGGGACATCGTGGTGTTCTCTCCGGCGAAGGTGGTCGAGAGCGGGATGGACTGCTTTGTGCGTCTTGAACCTGATCACGAGACGACGTTTAAGCGTGTGTACTTTGAGGAGGACGAGTCGGGTCGGGAGGTGATCCGGATACAGCCGATGAATAACGCGTATGGTCCGATGGTGGTGGAGCGGGAGCGTGTGGCGGGGTTGTACGCGGGGGTGAGCGTGACGCGGACGATTGGGTGATGGGGTGGCTTTCTGGTGGGGTGATCGGGTGGGGTGATGTCAAAACGCCGCGTGTGCGTACGCGGCGTTTTGGTGCCCTCTTGATGGGCATGGGGTTTTTAGGGGGTGGGTGTGTTTAGGTGCTGATGTATTGACGCATGGATTTGACTTCGATGGTGAGGTCGGCGTTTGCGGCGGCGTTGAGGTCTCCGATGGAGATCATCCCTACGAGGTTTTTGTTTTCGAGGTCATTGGCGATGACGGGGATGTGACGGATCTTGCAGTCGCTCATGAGGTGGCGTGCTTCGGTGAGCGTGGTTTGGGGGGTGCAGTGGATGACTTCTTTGGTCATCGCTTTGGAGACTTGGGTGGTCGCGGCGTCGAGTTGTTGGGTGACGACGCGGGTGAGGATGTCGCGTTCGGTGATGATGCCTGCGATGTTGTTGAGTGTGTCGAGGACGATGAGTGATCCGATGTGGTGCTCGTTCATCATCATGGCGGCATCGAGGACGCTGGCGGCTTGCGGGATGGTTTGGATGTGCTCGATGCGTTGGTGGCCGTGGTCACCTTCGTTCCAATGCTGTTTGTTTGCGAGGAGTTGTGCGACGGTGTTCATGATCGAATCCTTTCGAAGCGATCAGCGGCCGATCTCCCAGGGGGAACAGATTGGGTTGGTTGGCCGATGGTGTAGGGGGCGGCCGTTGATCTTGTAGGGTGTATTATGCACTTTTTTGGGTCGAATTGGAAGAGCAATCCGCGCGCTGACGGCGGGGAAGTGGTGGTTGTTTGGGGTGTGGGTGGGCGTTTGTTCGTAGAATTTGGTGGTTGATGGGGGGAGTTTGGGGCGTTTGTGAGCGGGGGCAACCGCGGTGAATTCATGTGCGTACGGCTTGTGGTGCGCGTGGTTTGGGCGCTATTGTTTGGGCTCACTGAACTTGAATCACGGTTTGTCGATGACGAGCCTGTTGAACTGGAGCGGATGATCTATGGCGAAGATGTTCTACACGATCGATGAGGCGGCTGCGAAGCTGGGGATGAGCGCTGAGGAAGTGCAAGCGCTTGTTGAGTCTGGACAGCTCCAGGAGTTCCGCGATCGGGACAACCTGATGTTCAAGGTGGACCAGGTCGATCTGCTCGCGGGTGATGAGGACGATGATGAGCTCGGAGAGATCACGCTTGCGGATACCAGCGGCGGGACGGGCGGGCTTGATCCGATCTCGCTGAGCTCGTCGGGGAGCGGGAGCGTGCTCTCGCTTGAAGCAACTGGTGACTCGACGGGTGTTTCGATCTTTGAAGCTGAGGATGATGACGGCGCGGACGCGAACGCGGAGACTCTGGTTTCCGATGGTGGTCTGGGCGGGATCTCGCTCGGCGGCTCGGGCGGTGGTTCGGGCTTCGGGATGGACGCGGGCGCGAGCGGCTCTGGTCTTGCTCAGCTTGCGTTTGAGCCGGACGATACTTCTTTGGGTGGGAACCTGCTTGATGATCTTGCGGCGGATTCGCAGGGTGGCGCTTCGGCGCTTGGTGCATCGGCACTGGGTGAGTCGGCGCTTGGCGCATCGGCTGGTGCTGGCGCGTTGTTTGAGGGCGCGGAAGAAACACCGAGCTCGTTCTCGTCGCAGAGCGCGGCTCCGATGGCGATGCCTGTCGGTGAGGTCTACGACGGTCCATCGTCGGGATTGTTCGGCGGGATCGCGCTGGGCTCGATCGTTGTGCTGATGCTCGCGATGGCGGTGATGATCCTTGGACTGAGCGGCGGATCGGAATCGGTGCTCGCGATGGTTGATCAGAACATGCTGTACATGGTCATGGGCGGCGGGTTCGTCGCGATGCTGATCTTCGGCGGCGTGGGCTGGGCGATGCTCCGCAAGGGCTGAGCGGGATTGATTGAAGAATGATTATGAGCCCCGGTGTTTGCCGGGGTTTTTTATGTGTGATACGTATCGCTATGATTGGGCATGGTGTATCTGGATCACAACGCAACGACGCGTCCGACTGATGGGGTGGTAGAGGGGGTCAATCGCGCGATGACGGAGCTTTGGGGGAATCCGTCGAGTGTGCATCGGTTTGGTCAGGAAGCGAAGCACGCGGTGGAGGTGGCTCGGGGGCAGATCGCGAAGCTCATCGGCGCGGCGGGCGGCGGGCGCGGCGTGGTGTTTACAGGGACTGGGAGCGAAGCGATCGGACTCGCGATCCGCGGCGTGATGGGGGCGCTGTCGGTGACGGGACGGCGCGTGGTGGTGACGAGCAGTGTGGAGCACTCGGCGGTGCGCGACCTGTGCGAGCAGCTTGAGCGCGACGGGATCATTGAGCATCGCCTCGTTGGGGTTGGTCATGACGGGGTGCTCCTGCGCGATCAGCTCGAGGCGGCGCTGGATGACTCGGTCGGGGTGGTGAGCATCCAGTGGGTGAACAACGAGACGGGGGTGGTGCAGGACGTGGGGATGATCGGCGAGATGTGCAGGGCGCATGGGGCGGTGTTCCACTGTGATGCGACGCAATGGGTGGGGAAGATGGAGACGCGTGTTGATGGTGCGGTTGATAAAGATGGGGCGGCGCTTGGGTCGCTGATTGATGTGCTGACGTGCTCTCCGCACAAGTTTCATGGGATCAAGGGGGTGGGTGTGCTGTGGGCGCGCAACGGCGGGGGGCGGCGTGTGCGGATGGTCCCGATGATTCCGGGGAATCAGGAGCTTGGTCGTCGCGGCGGGACGGAGGGGGTCCCTGCGATTGTGGGCGCGGGAGTCGCGGCGAAGGAAGCGATGGAGTGGCTCGCGCAGGGAGAGGGCGAGCGGCGGCGCGTGTCGCTGCTGCGTGATCGGCTCGAGGGGGCGATCGTGACGCGGTGCCGAGCGCTGGGGATGGATGTTGAGGTCAACGGGGCGCAGAGCGAGCGGATCTGGAGCGCGACGAATATTGGGTTTGGGGGATTGGAAAGCGAGGCGCTGCTGCTGGCGATGAGCGAGCGCGGGTTGTGTGCATCGGCGGGCGCGGCGTGCTCGTCGGGATCGCTTGAGGCGTCGGAGGTGCTGACGGCGATGGGGATTGATCGGAAGATTGCGCACGGGAGCGTGCGATTGAGTTTGTCGCGCTTCACGACTGAGCACGAGGTGGACGAGGGGATCGAGATCGTGTGCAAAGCGGTGGAGACGGTGGGGAGGTCGATGGTCTGATGGGTCCAGAGGAGCGTCCATCTGAGCATGAGGTTGGTCGGTTCGATCCGTTGTCGCGCTTGCGCGGGTTTCGCGTGCGCGGCGATCGGGGACGCGGGGTGTCGGATGACTGCGATCAGTTGATGCGGTCTCTGAAGCGCGTGAGCCGGGATCAGTCGGCGGTGGTGGAGGCGTGGGCGACGGGGGCGCCGGATGATCTGCAGACATTGGGATGGGTGAGCGGGCTCAAGGGGGGGAAGCTCGAGATCGGTGTGGAGAACGCGGGGGCGCGGCATCGCGTGGATCGTTGGCTGCGAGGAGGGGGGCTTGAGATGATGCGCGAGCTCGGGAAGGTGCGGATCAAGTCGGTGGTGCTGCGGATCGGGGAGCGTCCTGGGGGGTGATTGGGTGGATTGGTGGCGCAGAATTGGTGCGTAGGGGGTGTGAAACCCATGCGAAACCAGTGTGAAACCGGTGTGAATCTGGGGATTCTGGGGTGGAAGGGCTAGTGGTTGGGTGTTTTTGCTGGTTTGGCTTTGACAGCGGCGAAGAAATATGCGAGTATGCAGCGTCGGCGTCGTGGCTGACGGGTTATGTGGTCATTCGATCGCAGCCTCGAAGTTGTCTGAGTGTGAGCTGTTTGGCTTGCTGAGGATGACGGGTCTTGCTTGTGCGGAGTTTTCCCTTCCGCCGGGTATGAAGTGGTTGCACGTTGAATGGTCGAAAGCATCTTGGGCTACGTGATCACAGATCCTCCTGTGTGATCACGCTCGGGACAGAGCAGCATTCCTCGTGGGGTGCTGCTTTTTTTATATACTCATGCGATTCAAAGGTTGCGTTATCTGTAGCGGCGCGATTGTTCGTGGATGGACCAGTAGTGCTTGAAGCTCGCGTCGAAGCTGAAGTTCTTCATGTGCTCGACGGCGTTTGATCCCATGCGCTTGCGGCGTGGTTCGTCGAGCGCGAGTTCAACGAGCGCATCGGTCCATTGCTTTGGGTCATCAATGGGGAGCACGAGTCCGGTTTCGGATTCGGGATTGGTGTGGTTGATGACTTCTTTGGGTCCGCCTTGATCGGTGGCGATGACGGGGACTCCTGAGGCTTGGGATTCCATGACGACTTGTCCGAGTGTGTCGGTGGTGGAGGGGAAGGCGAAGAGGTCGCAGGATGCGTAGAGGGTTGCGAGTTCGGAGCCGTGCTTGAATCCGAGGAAGTGGGCGTCGTGTTGTTGCAGGCGCTCTTGCATTTCTTGTCGGTATGGGCCGTCTCCGATGATGATGAGCTGCGCTGGTTGGTTGGTGGCTTGCTCGATGCGTTGTTTGATGCTCGGCCAGTATTTGGTGATGATGGGGAGGTTTTTCTCTGTGGAGACTCGTCCACAGAAGAAGAGTTTGAAGCCGGTCGATGGGACTCCGAGCGAAGACCAGATGGATGGATCGCGGAGGGATTGGGAGAACTGTTCGTTGTCGAATCCTGGGGTGAGCCGATGGATGCGATCGGGGTTTATCCCGAGGTTGATGAGGCGCGACGCGTAGTCGTCGGAGCGCGAGAATACGGCGGCGAACTGTTTGTAGAAGGTGCGCATGAGCGTTCGGCATCCCCACGACATGAAGGTGTTGTCGAAGAGCTCGTCGATGTATGCGGGGAAGTCGGTGTGGTAGACCCCTGTGACTGGGACGCGCATGAGTTTGGCGGCGAGCATCCCCACCATTCCCACAGCGCCGGGGGTGGAGATATGGATCACGTCGGGGCGGTGGTCTTCGGCGGCGCGGAGCATGGTGAGCATCGGAGGGATCGCGAGGTCGAGCGTGTCGTATCCCGGCATGGGGCGCGCGTAGAGGGGGGTGAAGTTTGTGATGTTGGGGAGGGGTTTGAGGTGGTCGGGGAACTCGATGCGTGTGGAGGTGAAGACGGTGAGGTCGTGGTTGGTGCGGCGTGCGGTGGCGGCGGTGTTTTGGATGAAGCGGCAGACGCCGTTGATGTCAACGAGGGTGTCGGTGAACTTGAGGACGCGGGTAGGGGTGGGTGGTGTGTTGGAGGGTGGTTGTTCTTGCACGGCGTGATCCTGTGGTTGGAGGAGGGTAGCCGATTGTTTATTGGGGGGATGGGGTGGAGTGTTGTGGTTGGATGAAGATGGGGGGATGTGGAAATGAAAAGACCCCGCGTCGGGGGGATCGACGCGGGGCGTGAGCGGGCGCTCCCGGCATTGCGGCTGCTCGGCACGGCCGCGGTTGTGGGCGCCGGGGGAGAGTTGCCCGCTGGGACTCGAGAGGAGTATGCGAATCAGCGGGCGGCTAGGCGCGTGGATTGGTGATGCGGATTGATGCGGGGGTGGGGTTGTGCGGGTTATGTGGTTTGGAGTGGCGCTATGAGAAACCCACGCGCGAGGCGTGGGTTTGAGGGGGGGAGATCTGGTTGGATGGGCTTGTTGATTTAGTCTTGTTGAATTAGTAAGGCTTGATGTTGTTGTGGAGGCGCGATGGGCGGTTGAGGTGCAAGACGCGGTCGAAGTCGTTGTGCATCGCGCGGAAGTCGGTGTCGAAGGTGTATGCGTGGGTGTTGGCGCGGTCGCTTGAGCGGCGCGCGAGGGTGTGCATCGCGGGGGATGGGTTCGAGCGGACGGAGCCGACGTCTCCGGCGTGGGAGGTGGAGGAGGAAGAGCACGCGGTGAGGGTGAGGAAGCACGCGGAAGCGATGAGGGTCGCGGCGGCTTTGGTTGCGGTCGATCGTTTGATGGTCTGGTTGGCGGTCATCGGAGGGTGTCCCTTGTTTGGAATACGGAAATTGGTGGGATTGTGACGGGGTCACGATAGCGCGGTGTGTGCGTGCTGTTCCACTATACGGGGAATTGTGGGCAGATGTTTCCTGTTGAGTAGCAGTGTGTTGTGATCGGGCGTGTGGGGTGGTGGATATCCACTGGTTGTGCTCAATTCTGGTGAATTGTGGATCGGGTGGGTTGTGCGGGCGTATGGATGTGTTAGTCTTTTGACGACGATCCGTCGAAGCCGGCAGGGGTTGATATTCGATCCCTTTGAACCTCTGATCGGGGGCCGAGGCGTTTCCGGGCGAAGATCATGCCTCCTTTGAGTGGACGATCGGGACTCCGGGCTGAGGCACCCACCTTGACATCAGGGCTTCGGATACTGCTGCTGGCTTCGGCGGGTCGTTTTTTCGTTTTTGAATAGCGTTTTTGAGTCCTCAGGGGCATCTTGGGGTGGTGTGTGGTTGGGTTTGGGTCGATCTTGGGGGTGTACTGATTGATATTTGGATGCGGAGCGCGACGCGATGAGTGACAGAGCTATTGATGAGGGGAGCGGGGTGACTCGGCTCCTGGTGAGCTGCGCGGATCGGTGCGGGGTTGTCGCGTCGGTGACGGCGGCGGTCAGCACATCGGGGGGCAATATCCTGGATGTGGATCAGCACGCGGATCCGATGACGGGGTCGTTCTGCATGCGTGTCGCGTTTGAGGGGATGGCGGATCGTGCGGGGCTCGAAGCGGCGCTCGGTGGGATGGATGTTTCGTATCAGATCCGAGCGGCGAGTCCCTGGGCGCGGATGGCGATCTTGTGCAGCAAGCAGACGCACTGCGTCGCGGATTTGTTGTGGAGGGCGTCGATCGGGGAGCTCCCTGCGACGGTGACGCGGGTGATCTCGAATCATGACGATGCGTCGCATCTGGCGCGGACGTTTGGGTATGCGTACGAGCTGCTGCCTGTGACGAAGGAAACGAAGGCAGCGCAGGAGGGGGAGATTATCAAGCTGCTTGAGGAGGATGGGGTGGATGTGGTGGTGCTCGCTCGGTATATGCAGGTGCTGAGCGCGGGGTTTGTGGAGAAGTATGCGGGGCGGATTATCAATATCCATCACAGTTTTTTGCCTGCGTTTGCGGGGGGGCGTCCCTATCACCGGGCGTTTGAGCGCGGGGTGAAGTTGATTGGGGCGACGGCGCATTATGTGACGGCGGATCTGGATGAGGGGCCGATCATTGCGCAGCGGACGGCTCATGTGACGCATCGGGATGGGGTGGAGGACATGATCCGCAAGGGGCGCGATCTGGAGCGCGTGGTGCTCGCGGAAGCGGTGCGGATGCATCTCGAGGATCGGGTTTTGATTGATGGCGGTCGGACGGTGGTGTTCGAGTAAGGTGGGACTTTGAGACTGCCGGGGTGGCAGGAGTGGGGTTTGTGGCAGGGGCGGCGCGAATAAATCGCTGGTTTTAGCACGATTTGAGGGGTTCAGGGGTTGGCGCGCGGTTTGCAAATGGTCATGGAGCAGAAATGAACGCTCGCGTTGCGGGCAAGGAGGTGCTTCATGATGGATCGGATGACAACTTTGGCTCAGCAGGTGCTCGCTTCGGCGCAGCAGTCGGCGATGGGTGCGTCGCATCCGGAGGTGGGGTCGCTGCATGTGTTGAGCGGTCTGATCGAGGATGAGGCGGGGCCTGGGGTTTCGATACTCAAGAAGATCGGGGTGGATGTCGGGAAGGTGCGGAGCGAGGTCAGCGCCGAGCTCTCGAGACTCCCCAAAACCAGCAGCGGCTCGGGAACGAGCGGACGCGAGATCATGGAGATCATCGGGAAAGCGGACGCGAGCGCCAAAGCGATGGGCGACTCGTATGTGTCGTGCGAGCATCTGCTCGTGGCGCTGACGCAAGCAAGCGGAGCGGCGAGAGACCTGCTCAAGATCAACGGCGTGGAAACCAAAGAAGTTGAAAGCGCGATCCAAGCGATCCGCACAGCATCGGGTGTCGAGAACATCACGGATGCGGGGGGTGAGGGATCATTTGAAGCACTGAGCAAGTACTCGATCGATCTGACAGAACAAGCGACGAGCGGGAAGCTCGATCCGGTCATCGGACGCGACGAGGAGATCCGGCGATGCATGCAGGTGCTCTCGCGGCGCACGAAGAATAATCCGGTGCTGATCGGTGAGCCTGGCGTGGGGAAGACGGCGATCGCGGAGGGGCTGGCGCTGCGGATTGTCAACGGCGATTGTCCGGACGGCATGCGCGACAAGCGGATCATGGCGCTCGATGTCGGTCAGCTGCTCGCGGGCGCGAAGTATCGCGGCGAGTTCGAGGATCGATTGAAAGCGGTCTTGCGCGAAGTGGAAGCGAGCGATGGGCGCGTGGTGCTGTTTGTGGACGAGTTGCACACGATCATCGGCGCTGGCGCTGCGGAGGGCGCGGTGAGCGCGGGGAATCTGCTTAAGCCTGCACTGGCGCGGGGCGGGTTGCGATGCATCGGCGCGACGACGCTGGATGAATACCGAAAGCATATCGAGAAGGACGCGGCTTTTGAACGGCGATTCCAGAAGGTGCTGGTCGGGGCGCCGAGCGTTGAGGAGACGGTCGCGATCCTGCGTGGATTGAAGGATCGGTACGAGACGCACCACGGCGTGCGGATCCAGGACAGCGCGATCCTCGCGGCGGCGTCGCTGAGCGATCGGTACATCACGGATCGGTTCCTTCCTGATAAGGCGATTGATCTGATTGATGAGGCGGCGAGCTCGCTCAAGATGGAGATCGAGTCGATGCCCGCGGAGATCGATGAGCTTCGGCGCAAGATCATGTCGCTTGAGATCGAGCGCGAGGCGCTCAAGCTCGAAGAGAAGTCTGATGTGAACACGGGCGAGATCGAGCGTGTTGAGGAGGAGCTCGCGGGACTGCGCGAGAAGAACAACGCGCTGAGCGCTCGCTGGGAAGAGGAGAAGCAGGATCTGGATGTTGCTCGGTCAATCAAGAATGAGATCGAGCAGAAGAAGATCGAGCTTGAGCGGGCGCAGCGGGTTGGTGATTTGGAGGCAGCGGCGAAGATTCAGTATGGGGAGCTGATCGAGCTCAACAAGCAGCTTGAGGAAGCGGAGCGGATGATCGATGCGCGGCAGGCTTCGGGTGAGGTGCTGATCAAGGAAGAGGTTGATCCTGAAGCGGTGGCGCAGATTGTTGGTCGCTGGACTGGGATCCCTGTTGCGAAGTTGATTGAGAGCGAGCGCGAGAAGCTGGTGCATATCGAGGAGCATCTGAAGGAGCGTGTTGTTGGACAGAACGAGGCGCTGCGTGCGGTTGGTGATGCGGTGCGGAGGAGCCGAGCTGGTCTTGGTGATCCGACGAAGCCGATCGGGAGCTTCTTGTTCCTTGGTCCGACTGGGGTCGGCAAGACGGAGACGTGCAAGGCGCTCGCGGAGTTCTTGTTTGATACTGAGGATGCGCTCGTGCGGATCGACATGAGCGAGTACATGGAGAAGCATGCGGTCGCTCGATTGGTCGGCGCGCCTCCGGGCTATGTCGGGTATGAAGAGGGCGGGTCGCTGACGGAAGCGGTTCGGAGACGGCCTTACAGCGTGATCTTGTTCGATGAGATCGAGAAGGCGCATCCGGATGTGTTCAATGTGCTGCTGCAGCTGCTTGACGATGGTCGTTTGACCGATGGTCAAGGACGCACTGTTGATTTCAAAAACACGATCGTGGTGATGACCAGTAATATTGGATCGCAGAAGATCCTGAGCATGGCTGAGAGCGGTGCGGAGGATTGGGAGATCGAGGCGGCGGTGCGTGATCTGATCCGGCGTGGTCCTGGCGCGGATCTGGATGCGAAGGGATTGACTCCGGATCTTGAGACTGGGCGCATGAACGCGAATCTGGATGTGGGGATGCGCGAGCAGTTCTTCCGTCCGGAGCTTTTGAATCGGATTGATGAGACTGTTGTGTTCCATCAGCTCGGCAAGGAGACACTGCGAGGCATCGCGCAGATCCTGATGAACGGGCTCACGGCACGGCTCGCAGAACGCGGGATGTCACTGGAACTCACGGACGCGGCGATCGAGCGATTGCTCGCGGAGGGATACGATCCGGCGTACGGCGCTCGACCACTGGCGCGGACGATCCAGCGGCAGATCGAGAATCCGCTGGCGACCAAGATCCTCAGCGGCGAGTTCGAACGCGGCGATCGGATCGTGGTCGATGATCACGGGAGTGGGTTCAGCTTCGTCAAGAGTGCCGCGAATCACGCGGCTTCGTAATGTGAGTATCTGGATATTGAAATGCAGAATCCGTCGGTGATGAGCCGGCGGATTTTTTTGGGTGTGTTTAATAAGTATGTTTTGGGAGGGGTGGCGCGTGATGTACGATTTCGGGCGCTCGGGTGTAGACAGGGTCGTCTTGGTGGGTAAGCATCGCGCATGGCTGGACCAGTTGATATCCCGAAATCGGATCGTGACCTTGAGCGGACTGCGGCGGACAGGTTGCTTGGGCCGTTCCAGCGGTTCATGAAGTTTGAAGCGGCGGGGGGTGTGCTGCTGATTGTGTGTGCTCTGGGCGCGATGATCTGGGCGAACTCCAGTCAGTCGGAGCATTATCTCGCGTTGTTCTATGAGACGACGGTGCGGGTTGGGTTTGGGGAGTGGGGGCTGGAGAAGGCGCTGATTCTGTGGATCAACGATCTGTTGATGGCGGTGTTCTTCCTGCTTGTTGGTCTGGAGATCAAGCGTGAGGTGCTTGTTGGTGAGCTGCGGAGTCCGAAGAAGGCGGCGCTTCCGATCGCGGCGGCGATCGGGGGGATGGCGATCCCTGGTGCGATCTATGCGCTGGTGAATATTGGGCACGGCTCGATGAGTGGTTGGGGAGTCCCGATGGCGACGGATATCGCGTTTGCGCTTGGGGTGTTGGCGCTGGTGGGATCGCGCGTCCCTGTTTCGGTGCGGATCTTCCTGACCTCGCTGGCGATCGTGGATGATCTGGGGGCGCTGCTGGTGATTGCGATCTTCTATACCGAATCGATCGGGATGGATTACCTGGGCAAAGCGGGGATCGTGCTGGCGCTGATGATGGTGCTCAATGTGATGGGGGTTCGCCGGATGGTGGTGTACCTGCTGCTTGGTGTGGTGGTGTGGTACTTTGTGCTCAAGAGCGGCGTGCACGCGACGATCGCGGGGGTGCTCGTGGCGATGACGATCCCGGCTCGCACGCGCGTCGATCAGCTTCGCTACAGCTCGTTTGTGCGATCGATGCTTGAGCGCTTTGATGGTGATTCGAAGGGCGAAGAGAAATCGTGGACCACGACGAGGCAGCAGTCGGCGGTGCTCGCGATCGAAGACGCGGGGCACAAGGTCGAGACTCCGGTGCGTCGTCTTGAGCACACGCTGATCCCTTGGGTTGCGTTTGCGATTCTTCCTGTGTTTGCACTCGCAAATGCAGGGGTTTCGATTGGCGGCGGCGCGGTTGAAGGGGACGCGGGGGATGGTTCGTTGTGGACCAATCGCGCGCTGTGGGGTGTGGTGCTTGGGTTGTTGATCGGGAAGCCGGTGGGGGTGTTTGGGTTTGCGTGGGTGGCGCAGAAGCTGGGGATCGGGATGCTTCCGGAGGGCGCGAGCTGGCGTCATGTGTTTGGCGCGGCGTGGTTGTCGGCGATTGGGTTCACGATGGCGTTGTTTATCGCGAATCTTGCGTTTGCGGATGCGGCGGATCTTGATGCCGCGAAGATCGGCGTGCTTGGTGCTTCGGTGGTTGCGGGTGTAGTGGGATTGTTGATCCTGATGATGGGCAAAACGGCGGAGACCGAATGATCTCCGCCGTTGTGTGCTTGGGGTGGGTCGGGATTGAGTGTTGATTTAGCGGCGGCGGCGCGTAGCGGCGATGCCTGCGAGTCCGAGGATGGACAGTGCGGATGGTGACGGGACGGCTCCCCACGCGACATCGTCGAATGCGACGTAGTCTGCTGTGAAGTCTTGGGAGTCTAGGACCGGGATGTTGATCCGGATCTCGTCGAATGCGTCATCGAAGATGAATCCGTAGAACTCGACCTGACCGAACTGGTCCTCTGTAGGGAAGAAGAAGTCGGCCATTATTTGTCCGTCGTTGAGTGTGGTGACATTGAATCCGTTTGCGGCGGATTCGGGTTGGAATCCGGAGAGATCGAAACCGAAGGCGCGGTTGAGTCCTGCGAAGGAGAACGAGGCGGAGTATGAGCCGGTCTCGGGCATGTCGGGGGCACCGGGTACTGGATTATCTTGTCCGAAGCGGAGGTACTTGCGTCCGCCGTCGGTCGTGTTGGTGAAGCCGTAGAAATCGGGGTCACCGGCTTCGATGGATGCGGAGACGGCTCCGGATGTGATTTCGGCGTTGAGTCCTGAGTCGAATGCTGCGGGGAGCATGAGTCCGCCGAGGTCTTCGGATTCGAAGTCTTCGAGGTTGAGCGCTCCGGCGTCGGTGTTGAAGTCGGTGCGGTTGTCGTAGAGATCAACGCCTGCGATGCCGGCGAGTGTGGTGGACGAGAGTGCGGTCAGTGTGAGCAGGTATGCGGTGCTATTCATTTGTAATATCCCCTGAGATTTAGTGTTTGATCCCGACCGATAATCGGGAGGTTCCTGTTCTGGAAATATGTGATGTTCTGGGACGAATTGCGAAGAAAGTGGCTCAAATTTTTTGGGTTGGGGCTTGGGGGGTCGGAATTGATGCAATTCGGGGCGATTCCAGGGGAGTGAGAATTTGGGGTTTGTGTTGCAACCGGCGGTTTTGGGGTGCGTATCTTTGGGTGAGGCCCATTCGGGTCTGAACTGATGAGCGTTGAGCCGGTCTGTTTGAACGGTGCGAATCAGGGATTGAACGAAGACATTTAGGATGGTTGTTGGATTCGGGGCACGTGTTTGTGCGCTGTTTGCTGATGGCTTGTGTGGGTTTGTCCTTTGAAGAAAGGGCGGGCTGGTTCATCCGACTCCGGGTGGGTAGGACTTCTCGGAGCATTCCTGTGGCGCTTGACGCGTGTGTGCGGTTTCTTAAGCGTCGCGTCATGGGAGACATATCTGAGCGGGCGAGTGCCGCCTGGGGAGAGACGGCGCCCTGCTCAGACTGAACGGCTGGTTGGATGACCGCCGTTTACACGGCCGGGTTGGGAATGTCCCCCTCAACCCGGCCTTCTTTGTTTTTTGAGGCGTCTTTGGGGGATTCTGATGGCGTAGGGTTGGGGTATGGGTGAGCGGCTCTTCTATCGCAAACGGCATCGGATTCGGGGCTCGGATGAGTTCGAGGCGGTGTTCGCGTACAAGGTGCGGAAGTCGCGCGGAGCGATCACGGTGTTTGTGATGCCCAACGATCGGGATGAGCATCGTTTGGGGTTGTCGATTGGAAGGCGTGTCGGAGGGGCCGTGGAACGTGGGAGGGTCAAGCGGATGATCCGCGAGGCGTTTCGGCACGAGCGGGGTCAGCTTCCGATGACGAGTGAGGGGGCAGGGTACGACATCGTGGTCACGGCGCGGGCGAACGATGGCGGGGGACTGGAGTTGTGGCGTGAGTGGTTCGCTGGTGCGGCGGGGTCGGCGATCCGGGTGGTGGAGAAGCGGGTGGAAGATGTGTAAAGAGGATGGGGTCCCGATGGGGATCGCGGCTTCGAGTCGGGTGGAGAGTCCGCTGGGATTTTGGGGGCGGGTCGGGAATCTGCCGTTTGTGGGATTGATCCGGGTGTATCGGGTGGTGTTGTCTCCGCTGCTTGGTGGTCAGTGTCGGTTTGAGCCGACGTGTAGTGTGTACGGGCTCGAGGCGTATCGTTTGTATGGGCCGATCTTGGGGACGCGGATGACGGTGGGGCGGATCTGCCGATGTCATCCATGGAACAAAGGTGGGTTTGATCCGGTGAAGATCCCGGACGGGGCGTGTATTGTTCGTGAAGATGGTGTTCAGGACGGGCATCGGTTGCCAGTAGAAGCGCAGCAGGAAGGTGAAAGCGATGGCGAGACTCCCAGCGGCACAGAGGCGTGAACAGTTGTTGGATGTCGCTGCGGAGCTGTTTGCGACGCGGGGGTATGCTGGCGCGACGACGGCGCAGATCGCGAAGGAGGCGGGGGTTACCGAGCCGATTATCTACAGGCACTTTAAGAGCAAGCGTGATCTGTTCGTGGCGCTGATCGAGCGGACTGGGAAGCAGACGCTTGAGCAGTGGGAAGCGGATCTGGGGAGGTCGGAGAATCCCGCGATCCGATTGGCGCGGTTGCTCGGCGAGAATCCGATGGTGTCGGGGGAGGGACGCGTTGGGTATCGCGTGATGCTCCAGTCGGTTTCGGAGATTGATGACGAGCTGATCCACGATGCGGTGTCCAAGCACATGGCGGCGCTGCATGCGTTTATTACCAAAGAGATCGTGCGTGCTCAGGAGCACAAGCAGGTCGATGATCGCTTCAGCGCCGAGGTGCTTGGGTGGGTGCTGGTGAACATCGGGATGGGCTACGGCGTGCTGGAGGCGATGGGGGTCCCTGGACACGGACGCGACAGCGAGGGGATGTCGGTGCGCGAGGTGCTGGCGCGTGTGCTGGTGAGTCCGGCGATGAAGCGCGGCGGGGACTGAATCCAGTTTCAGGTTTAGAGCTTGTTTGAGACTGGCGCGGTCGCGGAGATGGCGCTGGTGGATTGTGTGAGCAGTCCGAGCATGGATTCGACCTGTTTCTGCTGGGTGAGCATGGTCTGGATGGTTGCTTGCTCGAGGATCTGGGCGCGGACGAGGTTGGCGGTTTCTTTCGCGTAGTCCGCGTCTTCGATGAGCGAGAGCGCGTCCTCGGTGTTGGTGAGCTCGGAGAGCAGCGCGTTTGTTTCGGATTCGATCGAGTTGATTCGGTTCCCGATCGCGCCGCGTCGTCCTGCGATGGTCGCGACGGCTTGCTTGGCGAGGTCTTGGGCGGCTTCGGGGTTTGTGCTCAGGAGATCGGGGAGATCGGCGAGTGATTTCTCGACCATTTCCAGCTCTCCGGTTTCGGCGTTGGTTTGCTCGACGAAGACGGATCCGATGTCGGACGCGGAGAATCCGGTGAGGAGGGTGTTGCCTTGGAAGGTGGAGGTGTTGTGGATGTGGTTGATCGCGGTGATGATCGACTGGGCTTCGTCGATCGTGAGGTCTTGTTCCTGCTGGGTCAGCGCGCCGGTGTTGGCGGCTTCGACTGTGACAGCATCGAGTTTGATGACGAGATCCGAGAGGACGGAGAGGGCGCCTTCCTGAGCGCCGAGGAACGAGGTCTCGCGCTCGAAGCTGGTGAGCCTGCGATCGATCGAGAGTTTGGAGGCGTGGAGCTTGTTGGACGCGATGAGACCTGAGGGGTCGTCGGAGGCGCGGTTGATTTGTTTGCCTGTGGAGAGGCGTTCGAGGGACTGGTTGATATCGGCTCGATGTTGACCGAGTTTGGAGATCCCGAACGAGAGGTTCGAGAGACTGAGGGATGATGTGCCGTAGATGGGCATGTGGTGGATATCGGGCTGATTTGGGGGGTGGTTCAGTCAAGCCGGGAAGAAGTTGGTGGGAAGGGAGTTATGATTGAGGACTGGAGGCGTGTATGGCTGGTGACAACTGGGATTTGGGTGAGGGGCTTGATCCGGAGGGTCCGAGCGGGGCGGATCTGGATCGGTTCGGGGATGAGTTGATGCGTTGCAAGCGGTGCGGGGCGCAGATGTACGATCAGGCGTCGGTGTGTCCGGAATGCGGCGAGATCGTGGAGGAGGGGGAGAAGACGCTGTCTGTTTGGGTGATTCTTGGTGTTTTGGGGTTGATTGTGCTGATGCTGGGGTTTGTGTTGTAGGTGGTAAGTCACGCAATCTTGGGTCGATGGCATCCAGAAGTTCGTTTGCGGCGTATAGAGTGCGGGGATACGCTGTGAAATGGCGGCTCGGCTGATGGCCGGGTCGTTGCTCACAGCGCTCGTAGGCGGGCTACTTTCTAGTTGGAGTGCAGGTATGCGCAGCGATCGTGTTGATGTGATGAGCCGCGGCTCGGGCCGTGATGGGGCGGGATTTAGTCTTGTAGAGATGTTGCTGGTGATTGCGGTCATTGCGCTGCTGATCGGGATGTTGATGCCGGCGCTTTCGGGTGCTCGTCAGACAGCGATCCGCGTCAAGACGCAGTCGATGCTCGCGGATTTGTCGAATGCGGCGCAGCGGTTCGGGAACGACAACTCGGGACGCAATCCGGGGTACTTCTCCGAGGCGCAGATGGGGCACAGCGACAACGCGGCGATTGGGATGACGGCGATGGAAAACGCGATGCTCGATCTGGGTGGTTCGCGTGCGGTGCTGGCGCGTGTGAGTGATGACAATGCACCCTCTGCGAATCCTGAGGCGGGAATCATTGAGATCGGTCCTTCGACTGATGAAGAGCAACAGGTGGTTGTGAATCTGAACCTGATCGGTGCGGAGGGGGCGTACTTCATTCCTGAGCAGGAGTTCTTTGTGCCTCAGGTGCATGATACTGACACGGCTCAGCAGTTCGGGAATCCGGCGGGAGCTGGTCAAAATTTGATGCCTGACGTGCTTGATGCGTGGGGGAATCCGATCCTTGCGTGGTCGCAGGATCCTGGGGTGCCGACCTCGCTCACGCTTAGCAGCGATCCCGACGAGGTGTACACGCAGATCGCTCGCGTGAGCAGCGACGGCGTGGGTGATCTGGGAGACACGACCGGTCCGGCGTGGTTCTATCTGCAGAGCAACGCGGCGTTTCTTGAGGCGGACGCGTTTGGTTCATCTGGTATTGACATGAGCGCGAATCCGCTGACTGGTCGCGCAAGCACGATCGGTGCAGGGGTTGCGGATCTGGATCGGATCCGGACGCTCGCGTCGGTGCTTGCTTCGTCGAACTCGTACCAGCTCGATCCGAGCGTGGACGGGCTGGACAACGCGAGCTTTGAAGAGGTATATCCATCACGTTCGCGTGGGCGTTTCCTTGTGCACTCGGCGGGGACGGACGGGATTTATCTGAACAGCACCGATCCGGGCTGGGCAGAGAATGCTCGTTCGAGTGGTGGTGATTACCACGTCATGTTCGGGAACTCGTACCTGGATCAGAACAATGTCCGCTACACGGACGGCAACGGGGCGTTTACGAACATTGATTTGTTTGAGCCGTTTGATGATCTGATGTTCGGGACGAAGTAAGCGCGGCGGGGTTTCTTGATTTGAACGATTAACGGCTCGGGCTTGGTTCCGGGCCGTTTTTGCGTGTGGAAGTGGTGGGGAGATGTCGGAGGATTGGGCGTGGAGGGGGTCTTGGGGTGGTTTGGGGGGAGGAACTCGGGTATTGTGGGTCTATGACACAGATGCAACAGTTTGACGGGACGGAACATATCACGATGTACCATGAGCCGGAGCGCACGAGTATCGCGGCGATCCTTGGTTTGGTGTGCTCGTGTATTGGGTGCTGCTTTGGGTTGACCGCGATCATCGGGGTGTTCCTGTCGATCTTTGGGATCGTGGGGATCTCGCGTTCCAAGGGGCGCGTTGGGGGGATGGGCTTTGCGATCGCGGGTCTGCTTGTTGGGATCCTGATGCTGGTGCTCTGGGGTGCTGCTCTTGCGACCGCGTCGTTTGGTCTGAAGCAGATGGATGCGAATGTTGTGCAGCCCGTCTACGGGATGTTTGGTGATCTTGAGAACGGCGACTTTGATTCGGCGCGTGCGATCCTTGATGCTCCCGCGGCGGACGCGACTGATGCTGAGTTGATCGCGTTCCGTGACGCGTATCTTGCGATGCTTGGTCCAGTCGCTTCGACACCAACGAGCTTCTTTGAGTATGTCGGTCAGGTGATGGATCGCGGAGAGCCGCTGGCGCAGTACCAGGGCGCGAACAACATGATCCCGATCCCGATGGAGTTCCAGAACGGCGAGGGTCTGGTTGTGATGTTCTTTGACCAGAACCAGTCGGGCAACTCCAATGGGTTCCCGGTTCCGACCACGATCGTTGTGTTTGACAAGAACGGGAACTCGGTATCGCTCCCGGCTTCGGAGAACGACTCGGCTGGTTCGGCTGACGCGGAGTCCGAGATTCCGGGTGTCGAGATCGAAGATTTCTCTGATGACAGCGACGATTCGTCCGATGATGATTCGGGCGATGACGGGCCTTGATTTGAGAGTCATCTGAGCGATCGGGAATCCATGAGTCAGGATGGTCAACAGCAGGGGCGGACGGAGGCGCAGCTCGGTCAGGAGCCGGTTATCCGTTGCTCTGAGGTGATTAAGCGGTTCGGTGATCAGACGGTGCTCAAGGGGATCAACCTTGAGGTGTATCCCGGCGAGACGATGGTGGTGATGGGTGGCTCGGGTTCGGGCAAGTCCACGCTGCTGCGCTGCATGATCGGGACGCACCAGGTCAACGGCGGCTCCATCGAGCTCTTCGGACAGGACATGGGGAGTCTGGACGAGGACGGGCTCAACGACGTGCGCAAGAAGTTTGGGATCCTGTTTCAATCCGGGGCGCTGTTTAACTCGATGACGCTCGCGGAGAATGTGGCGCTCCCGTTGCAGGAGCACACGGACATTGATCAGGAGATCATCGATATCCAGGTGAAGATCAAGCTCGAGCTTGTGGGGCTGCGCGAGCATGCGGACAAGTATCCCGCGCAGATTTCCGGGGGGATGAAGAAACGCGCGGGGCTCGCTCGGGCGCTGGCGCTTGATCCGAAGATCCTGTTTTATGATGAACCCAGCGCGGGTCTTGATCCGGTGACGAGCGCGCAGATTGATCAGTTGATCATCGCGTTGACCAAGCAGCTCGGGGTCACGAGTGTTGTGGTCACGCACGAGATGGACAGCGCGTTTACGATCGCGGATCGGATGGCGATGCTCGATCGGGGCCGGATGTTGTGCGTGGATAAGCGCGAGTGGTTCGAGCATCTGCGTGATCTTGATGAGGATGCGACGGCGAAGCTTGATGAGGATCGGCAGCTCGTGCGTCAGTTTTTGCGGGGCGCTCCCGATGGGCCTTTGACGGCTCGTCGTGATGAGCAGGGCTACTCGGAAGACCTGTTTGGGATGACGGTGGATCGCGTGACGCGGACGCCGAGTGTTGAGCCGACTCGTGGTTAAGGCGGCTGATATGAGCGGCGTCTGCGGATGCTGTATGATGTTGGTTGGCTTGGAGGTATGAACGGATGAGCATGCGTGCGGTGAATCAGAACAATGTGCTTGCTGGGACCTTTGTGATCGCGGGGATCTTTCTCGCGGTGGCGATGTCTTTCATCCTGGGTGATATCGCGGGCAAGTTCGGCAGCAAGAACGAGTACGTGGTTCGTTTCCCGACGAGCGTGGGTGTGGTTGGGCTCGAGGCGGGCGCGGACGTGACCTTCGCGGGATTGTCTGTGGGACGCGTGACTTCTGTGGGGGTGCATTACGTTGAGGACGAAGCGACTGGGACGCAGGTCCCTGGCGCGATGGACGTGGTGATCGAGGTCGAGAGCGATCTGGTGATTTATGAGGATGCGATCGCGGATCTGTCGCCTCCGATTCTGGGGGGGATCTCGCGGATCAATATTGCTTCGGCTGGGACGGGGTCGGTGAGCAGCGACGATGAGCGATATGCGTGGGCGTCTGATCCCAACTCGACGCTCGATAGCGGCGAGATCCTGATGGGGCGCTTCGCGCCGTCGATCCTGACGCAGATGGGTCTTGGCGCGGAGGAAGCGGAGAAGATCAAGGCGCTGATCGAGCGGTTCCCGGAGTGGTCTGATCGTGTGTCCAATACCACGGCCCACGCGGAAGAGACCATGGCATCGGTCCGGCGGATGACCGAGAAGCTCGAACCCAACTTCAACAGCGGCGTGGATGATGGTCGGACGACGATCGAGAACATCCGGATCTTCTCGGAGCGTTTGAGCGCCGAGGGTGGTTGGCGCGATCGGATCGATTCGATCATGGAGTCTGCCGACAACGGTGTCGCGAAGTTTGAGACGACGCTCGATGACGCGAATGAGACCATGGCGTCGGCGCGCGAGCTGATCGATGACAACAGCGGGAAGATCGGGCGCATCCTGGACAATGTCGAGCACTCGACGGAGCGGGTGCGTCTTGAGACGATCGATCGGATGAACGATCTGCTGGCGCAGGGGTCGCTGACGATCGGATCGGCGCAGGACACGATCGATGAGATCAACGGGGTGGTGGTCGAGAATCGTCCTCGTGTTGGGACGACGCTGGTCAATGTGCGTCAGCTGAGTCTTGATGCGAAGCTGATGGTTGAGGAGCTTCGCTCGCAGCCTTGGCGGATCCTGAGCAAACCAAGCAAGAGCGATCTGCGGCGCGAGCCTTTGTATGAAGCGGCGCGTTCGTATGCTCGCGCGGTGTCGGACCTTCGATCCGCGAGCGAATCGCTCGACACGGCGGTCCGGCTCGCGGGCGGCGCGGGGAGCGATCCGACCAAGAGCGCTGACGAGCTGACAACGGAACTCAAGCGTCTGGCGGCGGTCGTCGAGCAGGCGTACGGGCGTTACGAGCAGGCGGAGCGCGGGCTGCTTGGGTTGCTTGCTGAGTCGCCATGATCCGCGGCTCGAGCGGGGACTCGGCGATCGGTGATCTGATGGGGCTGGTGATCGGCGTGGTGGGGGCGCTGTGTGTGTATCTCGCGGTGCCGAGCGTGGGCGCGGATGCTGATGGGGTACTGCGCTGGTTTGATGGGAGCGGGTGGTCGAGCGAAGCTGTGTTGGGTGGGGCGTTGGGTGCTGGTGTGGGTGCTGATGAGCGCGTGGTGGTGTTGGTGCACGGGCTGGATGAGCCTGGCGGGATCTGGGACGATGTCGCGCCGGCGATTGATCGTGCGGGGTTCGCTGTGGCGCGGTTTGATTATCCCAATGACCAGTCGATTGCGCGGAGTGCTGTGGGGATGAGCAAAGCGTTCGCGGCTTTGTCAGAGTTGGGGGTCGAGCGGGTCGATGTCGTGGCGCATTCGATGGGGGGATTGGTCTCGCGCGAGGCGCTGACGAATGAAGACCTGGGCGCTTCGAGCGGCGCGATCTCCGGCGTGCGGGTCGAGCGGCTGATCCTGTGCGGGACCCCGAACTATGGATCGGGATGGGCGCGATTGCGCGGGGTCGCGGAGGTGCGCGAGCGGTTGCAGCGATGGATGGGCTCGGACGATCTGGACTGGGCGATCCTGAGTGATCTGGGTGACGACGGCGACGGGCAAGCGGGCGTGGACCTGCTTCCTGGTTCGGAGTTTTTGACGGCGCTCAATGCGCGGACGATGCCGAGCGGTGTGCGGGTGACGTGTATCGTGGGGCGGATGGTGGAGCCGACGATGACGGCGGGGCGCGATGGATTCGAGGACGCGGCGAGGACGCTCGGCGACGGCGTCGTAACGATGGACTCAGCGATCCTCGAGGGGTGCGATGATGTGGTGGTGCTGGTCGCGAATCATCGGAGCATGCTGCGGACGGTGGAGCTCGAAGAGGGTTGGCGGGCGATGGTGGGGGGGGAGCAAGCTCCGGAGCCGGCGGGGGTTGGGATCATTCTGGAGCGGTTGATGAGCGATCGAGATTAATTCCGAACAAAAATTGACAAATACCATACAAAGACCGTTCGGCTTTGGTATAGTGGGGTGATGGCACAGCGTCGGCACCATTATGAGCGTGCGTTTGAGTCGTATCTGCGGGATCAGCGGCTGGCGTACATGGCGGTCAACGAGGCGCGGCGGGCGCTGCTGCCGAGGGACGCGAAGCTGGTGCTTGAGCGTGATGGGGATCGCTCAGCGATCAAGAACTTCGACTTTGTGGTCTACGGGGATCGGTTCGCGGAAACGAGTTCTGGATCAGGTTCTGGGTATGGAGAAGCGGACAACCTGCTCGTGGAGATCAAGGGGCGGCGGCTCCCAAGGCTGCGGCTCAAGGACGGGGCGCCGGCGAAAGCACGGCTGGAATCGTGGGTCACGATGGACGACGTCGCGGCGATGAAAGCGTGGGAGGGGTTGTTCGGCGAGGGATACACGGGGGTGTTCGTGTTTGTGTACTGGTGCGATGATGTGCCTCCGGATGGGTTGTTCACGGAGGTATTCTCGTATCGGGATCGCTGGTACACGCTCCGAGCGGTGACGCTGGCGGATTATGAGTCGCATATGAAGGTGCGATCCCCCAAGTGGCGGACGGTGAATCTGTCGAGCGGGGATTTTGAGCGGTTGTGGAGGGGGTTCTGCGGCGATGGGACTCGGCAGGTGGTGGGGGCTGGAGCGGATGAGGCGCTCGCTTGGGATTTGGGTGGGTGATTGATCGGGGGGGTTGGGGTGTGTAGCGTAGTGCATGATGGAAGTTCTTCACCAACGGGTATCGTCGCTGTCTGCGAAAGCACTGGCGTTCTTTATGATGGCGTCGATGGCGCTGCTGAGTTCGGATGTCTGGGCGCAGGCGGAGGACGCGGCTGAAGCTGCGGAGCCGTTGCGTCCGCCTCGTGTTGGTGATGCGCCCAGTTCACCCAAGTTCTTGGTGATGGGCGTGATCGTGGTGCTGGTGGCGGTGGTCGTGGTCGCGGTGACGCTCAAGACCAAGCGTGGTCACCAGGACTGATTGAACAGGACTGGGCGACCAGGGCTGCATGAGGCACACTGCTGCTTTGATGGACCAGCTTTGACGGATCAATGGATTATGCACTGAATCCGGCGGGCATCGCGTGCGGATGGGGTTGTGTGCGTGCGCGGTTCTGTGGTACGCTGGTTGGGGTGACTGGGCGCTCTTTGGCTTCAAGCATGAACGGGGATTGATATGACGAGTAAGCAAACAACAAATGAACACGCGGGCGGGCATCGTGTCGCTCGGACGAGATTGAATCTGTTTCTCGCGGGCGGGGCGGTGCTGTTGGCAGCCGCGGGGATCGCGGGAGCGCAATCCGCGGAATCGCGGCGCGTCGGCGGGCAGTACACCTGCGTCGGGGGCAAAACGCTTGGCGGCTACACCAACGTGATCTATGTGCTCGACTCGGCGAATCGTGAGATGGTCGGTCTGCGATGGAACGACGGGACCAAGCAGCTCGAGGGCATCGGGTATCGCGATCTTGTGGAAGACATCACGCAGGAGAACGACCGATGAACCAATCGATGAATCAAGAACAGAACGAAAGATCGATGGGGCATCAATCCGGATTGCTTTCCAGTGGTTGGATGACGACGGGGCTGCTGGTGCTGGTGGTGTTTATGCTCGCGAAGGTTGTTGGGGTCATGGATCAGCCGGCGATGGCGGAGATGACGATCAGCGACAGCGGGTACACGATGATGACGACCAACGGCGGGGCTGATGAGATCCTGGTGCTGGTGGACTCGCGTGAGGAGTCGATCCTGGTGTACCGAGCGGCTCAGAGCGGGGGTCTGGAGCTGCTCGAGCGTGAGTCGCTCGCTTCACTGTTTACGCGGGCGCGTGCGCAGGCGATCGGCGGGCCCTAAAGTCTTCTCGTGACCATATCACCATTACCCCAGTTTGAAGCGGATCTTGCGGAGTACCTCAAGGAGAAGGAGGACCGCGAGGCGTACGAGAAGCTCAATGCTCCGTCGTCGATCGTGGTGCGCTTTGGGTACTCGATGATGGTGGGGGAGTTCCCGTACAGCGGCGAGGTGAAGCCGGGCTGCGGGAGCAAGCTGGTGGTCAAGACGCAGCGCGGGACAGAGATCGGCGAGATGCTCACGAGCACGTGCCGAAACTCGGGATGCTCCAAGAGCGTGAGCCGAAAGGAGATGCTCGATTACATCGAGAACTCTGGTGGACGCAAGTATCCGTTCTATGAGCAGGGACGCGTGCTGCGCGTTGCGACGAAGGAAGACCTCGACGAGCAGGCGCGACTCGAACAGTCCAAGCACGGCATGCGGACGATCGTGCGGAGCCGGATCAAAGCTTCGGGATTGGACATGCGGCTCGTTGAGGTCGAGCCGATCCTTGGGGGCGAGCGGGTGGTGGTGTACTTCGGATCCGAGGATCGCGTGGACTTCCGCGAGCTGGTCAAGGATCTGCAGGTCGAGCTGAAGAATCGCGTCGAGCTGGTGCAGGTGGGGTCGCGTGATGAGGCGCGGATTGTCGCGGATTATGAGCGGTGCGGACAGTACTGTTGCTGCAAGAACTTCTTGAAGGTCTTGAAACCCATCAGCATGAAGAGCGCGAAGATCCAGAAAGCGACGCTTGATCCATTGAAGATCTCGGGTCGCTGCGGGCGATTGATGTGCTGCTTGCGGTATGAGGACGAGACGTACGAGCAGCTTCGGAAGAATCTGCCTCATCGCAAGAGTCGAGTGGGCACCCCTGAGGGGGATGGGATGGTGCTGGATTCGCAGATCCTGACGCAGCTGAGCAAGATTCGGCTTGATGACGGGACGATCGTTGCGATCCCGATCGAGGAGTTGACGGAGCCCAAGCTTGCGAAAGCGCCGGAGCCGGGTGAACGCTCGATGCGGAAAGAGCCGCGGGGCGGAGATCGGGGCGGGGATCGACGTGGGGATCGTCGCGGCAGCGGCCGGCGGGACTCGCGCGCGGGTGCTGGTGATGAGACCAAAGAAGCTGGTTCGGATCGGTCGCGCAAGCGTCGTCGTCGGAGATCTTCCGAGGAACGTTCGGCGGATGCCCAGGGTTCAACTGGTACACAGGAAGCAGAAAAGACCGGCACCGAAGGCGGAGACGGCGTTGAGCGTCCACGCAAGCGTCGTCGGAAGCGGACACGCAGGACACGTCGAGGATCGGAAGATGGGGCGCGGACCCAGTCTGGTTCGGGTGATGGCGGCGGTTCTGGGAACAGCACTTCTACCCCTCCTTCAAGTTCGGCATCGAATCCGGAATCGGGTTCAGGTGGGGAATCTGGTTCTGGTTCGGGTTCAGGTTCAGGTTCTGGGGCACGCAAGAAGCGTCGTCGTCGGCGGAGACGTCGGGGCGGCGGATCTGGTGAGGGCTCTAGCGGGGGCGGCGGGGGTTCGGGCAGTGGTGGCGGCTCGGGCGGCGGCGATTGACATTCGCTAAACGCTGGGGGGTTTGATTGCGTATTGTTGGGGCAATGAGCAGTAACACGACGAGCAGTAGAGCGGCGGACACACACCACAAGCCTTTGGGGTTCAAGGAGACGGTGACGAGTCTGTTGATCGCGTTCATGATGGCGTTTATCTTCCGTGGGTTTGTGGTCGAGGGGTTCCAGATCCCGACGGGGTCGATGGCGCCGACGCTGCTTGGGAAGAATGTTCGCTTCTCGAGTCCGCACAATGGGTACGACTGGACGACTGGTCCTTGGACGATGACCTCGCCGCGGAGTCGCGTGCCTGCGAGTGTGCAGGGGCCGATCGAGGTGACCGATCCGATGACGGGATTGGATCAAGCGGAGACGAATCGGAAACTGTCGAGCGGTGATCGCGTGTTTGTGCTCAAGTACCTCCCGATGCTGCATCAGCCTGAGCGGTGGGACGTGGTGGTGTTCAAGAATCCGGGGACGCACGAGAACTACATCAAGCGATTGGTGGGACTGCCGGGCGAGCAGCTTGCGTTTGTGGATGGGGATATTTTCTATCGCGCGTATGTCGAGGGGCAGACAGCGACAGCAGGGTGGGATTCGTGGGAAGAAGACAACTGGAAGGTGGCGCGCAAGAGCGAGCGGATCCAGCGGGTGATGCTGCAGGATGTCTCGGATTCAAGGTACGCGCCGGTGAAGATTGTCCCGGAGTATCGCTCCCCTTGGGACGGGGTCGGGAGCGGCTGGGACGGGGTGCGGACGGATTCGAGCTACACGTTTACCGGATCGGGCGAGGCGAAGCTGGTGTGGAACGGGACGCGTCCGATCACGGATCGCAACTCATACAACCAGATCCTTGCGGGGTTTGATCTGAGCGCGACGCCTGATATGGAGTATGCCACACAGCGGAACTTCCGTCCGTTCTATGTGTCGGATATCGCGATGTCGGTGGATATGGAAATGACGGACGGCGCGGTCTCGGCGACTCCGATGATCTCGGCGCGGGGGCATCAGTTCCGCGGGATTGTGGATCCCGGTGCGGGGGCGGTTCGTGTTGAGATGCGCGAGGATGTTGAGGGTGCGGCGTGGCGCGTGCTTGATTCGGGAACAGTGAGCACACGCACGGGCGGGGTGATCGGCGTGGAGTTCTGGCACATCGATCAGGCGCTGTGGTTGTTTGTGGACGGTGTGCTCGTGTGCGGCGGTCCCGATGAAGGGGCGTACGAGATGACTCCGGTCCAGCGCGTTGTTTCGGCGACAGGGATGTCGCGCGAGGAGCTTGAGCGTGATCGCACGGTGGGTGACGGCGTGAGCTCGCAGGGGGTGCTGTCGCGTCCTGAGATTTACAAGCCGGCGCAGGTGGAGTGGGCGTTTGGGGGTGGGGGGTTCACGCTGCACAATGTTCGCGTTCGTCGAGACATCAGCTACAAGAACATGTCGAAGGAATCGTCGGTGGGGCGTCCGACGCGTGGGGGGCATCCGAAATTCTTCCCGACGCTCAACGACGATGAGTACTTCATGTGCGGCGACAACTCGGCGCGTTCGGAGGACTCGCGGATGTGGTCTCCGAACACGATTGTGCCTTGGGTCAAAGAGCTGATTGACGATCGAGGGGGGATGGTCAACGAGGACCTGATCGTGGGCAAGGCGTTTGTGGTGTACTGGCCGAGCTTGCTTAAAGAGGGCAAGGTTCCGGCTCCTGACATCGGGCGCGTGCGCTGGATCTGGTAAGGGTTCGATCTACAAGATAATGTCGAGTGTGCCCATCGCGCCGAGCGTGAGGGAGATGATGCCGTTGAGTGTGAAGAACGCGATGGGGATCCCGGCTTTGCCTCGCTGAGCGAGGATGATGTGCTCGTAGATGAGCAGCAGCGCGGTGAGGATGATCGCGATCAGGAAGAGCGTGGAGAGGGCGGTTGAGATGCTCCAGGTGTAGATCAGCGCGAGCAGCGCGACGAGGTGGAAGAGGCGCGCGATCCAGATCGCGGACTTCCATCCGAACTTTGCGGGGATGGAGTTGAGGTTGGCGCTGCGATCGTGCTCCAGGTCTTGGAGCGCGTAGACGATGTCGAATCCTGCGACCCAGAGCAGGACCATGAGCGCGAGGCTGAAGACCTCGGGGGTTTCTGGGAGGAGCGAGGGGTTGATCGCGATCGCGGCGGCGATCGGGGACGCGGCGAGGGCTCCTCCGAGGAAGAGGTGGCAGAGGAAGGTGAAGCGTTTGGTGAAGGAGTAGAACCCGATCCATGCGAGGACGGGGATCGAGAGCTGGGTGGGGAGCCAGTTGTTGTAGAAGAAACCGAATCCGGCGGTGGTGATGACGAACGCGATCGCGGTCGCGGAGAGCAGGAGGAACCCATCGCGACGCGAGAGTTGTCCCGATGCGAAGGCACGGCGCTTGGTGCGTTCGTTCTCGGCGTCGAGGTTCATGTCCGCGACGCGGTTGACGAGCATGGCCCAGGTCCGAGCGAAGACCATCGCGAGGATGATGAGTGTAAGGGTGATGGGGAGGTCGGAGAAGTTGATGGTGCCTGATTCGGTTCGGGGCGCGACGATGAAGGTCGCGAGGATCGCGAAGGGGAGCGCGAACACGGAGTGGGCGAGCTTGATATCCGCGAGCGCGATCGAGACACGTCTTGTCCAGCTGAGGGTGGGGGCTTGGGCGGTATTGGCGTTGATCGTGCT
Source organism: Phycisphaerales bacterium (assembly GCA_965250055.1). Classification (GTDB taxonomy): domain Bacteria; phylum Planctomycetota; class Phycisphaerae; order Phycisphaerales; family UBA1924; genus UBA1924. The sequence goes on from OZ252285.1 coordinate 2,589,132, forward strand.
CATCGGGAGGGATTGTAGGGGAGGGCTATTTCTGTTTCAGATTCTGCGAGAGATGATCGAGGAGGGCTTGGGTGGTGGTGAAGGATGAGCTTGTGATCGCGAGGATCTTTTCGGGGTTGGTGTGTCCGGAATGGATCTTGACGGATGAGGGTTTGAGGTCGAGTTGTTGTGCGATGAGCGAGCAGATCGCTTTGTTCGCTTTCCCGGCTTCGGGAACGGCGGCGATGCGGACTTTGAGGCGGTCTCCGAGCATGCCTGCGATTTGGTCACGCGAGGCGCCGGGGACGGCTTTGATTGGGAGGAGGATGGCGCTCACGCGGAATGCTTAAGGGGGTTACTGGCAGGCGTTGTTGATCGCGTCGATGAAGTCGAGGACGTCTTGGAACTCGATGATGCCGTCGTTATTGAAGTCGGCGCTGGGGTCTTGGGTGCGGTACGCGGTCAGGAGCAGGCTCGCATCGAGGAAGTTGAGGCGCGTGTCCTGGTTGACGTCGGTTGGGTGGTACGCGTTGACGGTGATCTCTTGGTTTGCGGGAATGTTGTTGAGGATGGTGGTGGTTCCGTCGGCCCACTGGATTTCGAGTTGTTCAACCTCGGTCGCGAGCTGGAGTCCGATGTGAGTAGTCAGCTCGGACTGGGAGAGGTAGGACGCGTTGTTGTGGGTGGCGTGGAGTTGTGTTTGGCCGTTGACGGTCGCGATGATTTTGGTTCCGAATCCGTTTGGCGCGAGGCACGGGTGCGTGGAGGTGTCGAGGTTGACGCGGAGGTAGTTGTTGAAGCCGTCTTCGATGGGGAGGTCGTTGCGGTAGAAGCGGATGGGTCCTTGGTTGTCGATGAAGATGAGGTCGAGGTCGCCGTCTTTGTCGTGGTCGAGTGAGACGAGTCCGCGGCCGTTGATGTTGAACTGGAGTCCTGAGAGGATGGACTGGTCGAAGAAGAAGGCATTGCCGTCGTTGAGCCAGAGTTTGGTTGGGGAGTTGGGCCATCCGGGCCAGCCGTTGGTTGCGACGAGGTCTTGATCGGTGTCGTTGTCAAAGTCTCCGGCGACGACGCCCCATCCCCACGCGATGTCTTGGACACCTCGCGCGGCGGCTTGGTCGAAGTAGATCGGGTCTCCGAGGTTGTCGATCTGCGAGCACATGTAGAGGGTGTTGCCTCGGTTTTCGGAGGCGACGTAGATGTTGGTCTGGTACCAGTCGAGGAGTCCGTCGCGGTTGAAGTCAGCGACGGCGGCGCCCATCCCGTTGTGGTCGGCGTTGATGTTGGATTTGTTGGTGGTGGTGCGGAAGGTGGCGCGTCCGGATTCGTTGACGCCGTTGTTGACGAAGAGCTCGGAGGTGGTGAAGTCCGCGGTCAGCAGGATCTCGGGGTAGCGATCTCCGGTGATGTCCACGATGTGGGGAGTGAATCCGCGGACGACGTCGAAGCGCTGCGGAGGCGACATCGAGGCATCGGTGATGTCGATGAAGGTTGGTTGTCCGGTCTGCATGTACTGGTTTTCGAAGAGGCGGTTTCCTGATCCTTCGAACATCCAGGTCGCGACGAAGAGGTCGAGGTCGCCGTCGAGGTCGATGTCTCCGAACGCTGGGGTCATCCCGGCGGGGATGTTCATGACCTCGTTGACGCCTGATGCTTTGGCGATGTCGGTGAAGGAGAAGTTGCCCTGCTCGTCTGGACCTGAGTTGAGGTACATCTTGCAGAGTCCTGGCGCGGTGCCGTCGAGTCCTGGGGCGCCGAGGGAGACGACGTAGAGGTCCATGTATCCGTCGTTGTTGATGTCCGCGGCGGCGGTTCCCATCCCGAGGTGGGTTTCGAGGAGTCCCCACTGTTGGGTTTGTTCTGAGAAGGTGCCGTCTTGGTTGTTGATGTAGAGTTTGTTGGGGTTGATCCCGAGCGAGGGGATGAAGATGTCGGGGTAGGTGTCGCCGTTGAAGTCGGCGACGCAGATCCCGCCGGTCATCCGGTTGTGCTGTTGTGGGTACCCCTCGTCAGTGACGGACTCGGCGGAGATCCCGACCTGGGAGGTCGAGAGGACGTATTTGGGGTTTGAGGCGAAAGCGGGAGTGGCGAAGAGCGTCGCGGCGAGCGCGGTGGTCGTGAGGCTCGCGCGGATACGGCGCTCAGATTTGATCTGGGAGGGTGTGATCATGTCTATAGGGTGGCTCGCAAATGCGTGGTTTCAAGCAATTTGGATGGGTTTTGGGGTGAATTGGGGTGATTTCAAGAGCTCTTGGTCGCTTGAGGGGCCTTCTTGCGTGTTTGGGCTCGGTTCGGAGCGATCGCGGTGGAGGTCCCTCGTGCACTTCCCAGTTCGCGGACGGGTCCCATCTGGACGCGTTCCATCGCAGTTTTGGCGTTGTCTTTGGAGTATTCGGTCCCAATGAAGTGGCGATTCATGGCGGTCGAGACCACGGCGGTGGTTCCAGATCCGAGGAAGGGATCGAGGATCGTGTCGCCCTCGTTGGAGGTCGAGGCGATGACGCGGTGGAGGTAGGTTTCGGGGAGTTGGTTGTCGTGTTGTGGTCGTCGTTCTTTGTTGTTGCCTTGGATGCGTCCCCAGTATGGGCCGTACCAGACGTCCAATGGCACGCGGAGTCCGGCGGGCATCCCGTCGCGTTTGGACTCGGTGCGCGCGTCGGAGTAGATGGCGCGGCGATCGGATTCCTCGAGGATCGGATCGGGGTTCCAGGTGCGGTTGTTGGGGTCCTTGGCGAAGTAGAGCGCGTGGACTTTGGAGTTGATGAATCGGGACTTGGTGTTTTGTCCGAAGCGGTAGTGCCAGACGCACCAGTTGATCATGGTGAGCTGGCGCTCCTTGAGGTGCACGACGATCTCGGCGGCCCAGTCGTCGGGGATGTTGACCCAGATCGCGCCGGTGGGCTTGAGCGCATCAACGCAGAGGTCGATCCAATCGTAGGTGAACTGGGTGTATTCCTCTGAGGACATCGCGCTGTCGTCCCAGACCTTATTGGATTTGGTGTTGGGGGTCTCGTGCTTGTTGTAGTCGCGGTTCCAGTTGAAGGGGGGGTCGGCGAAGACGAGGTCGACGGACTGCTCCTGGACTTCCGGGATCTTGGGGAGTTGCAGCCGGCAGTCACCAACCCAGACGCGCGCGGTGGCGTTGTTCTTGAGGGTCAGGGATCGGGTTGGTTTGGTCGGGGGCATGGTTGGAGTGTATTTCAGTTGTCGGCGTCGCGCAAGCCCCATGCGGATTGAATCATTGCGTATCCATCGGGGTCATGGGCACGGAGTTGATCGCGTGAGAATGGATAGAAGTCGTTGAATCCGAAATACGCTTCGGTGAGCTCGGCAAAGTATTCGGTTGCGTTGTTCATCGCGTAGTGGATGCGAGGCGTTCCGGAGATGTGATCGACGAGGTCGTAGGTGCCTGACGCTTTGGCGCGCTTGTAGGGCTCGGTGATGAGGGGGTTGTTGTATCCGAGCGTGGCGTGCTGGTACGCGTGAGCGAGCTCGTGGAGGATCATGCTGGGTTGTCCGGTGTTGACCCAGTTGACGAAGTTGGTGGTGTTGGCGATCTCGACGCCTGTTGCTTTGTCGGTGTTGTGGCCGTTGTCGGCGAGCCATTGGGGATCGGGGTGGTAGCAGGCGCAGGGGAAGCGGGGGTTGTTGTGCTCGATCCAGATGATGGTCTGCTGGAGCGTCGCGTGGGCGCTTGGTGGTGTTTGGGCGAGCGTTTGCTTGAGCTGCCTTCGGAGGAGGTCGAGCGCGGGAGTGGTTGTGTCGGGGTGGTCCATCGCGGCTTGGGAGACGTGGACGGTGAACCCCTCGATGGTTTGGATCGTGTACTGGTCGGTGGTTTCGTGGATGAACGGCGGGAGAGCAGATTCAGGGGATGAGTCGGTCTTTGAATCGGCCGTCGGCTGGGTCGCGCACGATGCGAGGAGGATCGGGGGCAGGAGCAGCAGGGAACGGGATAGGTGGGTGAGGAGGCGCATGGTGGTGTTTGTGGTGCTAGTCTACTGGATCATGTCTGATGGCGCAAGGCGATCTGAGAATGTTGTTGGGGGTGCACTCGATCTGAGTGTGATGATCCCGTGCCGAAACAATGTGCGGACGATGGGGCGCGTGCTTGACTCAATCCGCGGTTTGTGCTCGCAGCTCGTGGTGATCGATTCGGGATCGACGGACGGGACGCTGGAGCTGGTTGAGGCGTGTCGGGAGTGGGGGGGAGAGGAACAGTGTGAAGTCGTTCTGGTGCAGACGCACTGGCGCGGGTTTGTGCGGACCAAGTCGATGGGGCTTGATGCGTGCAATCGCAGGTATGCGCTGTGGCTGGATTCCGATGAGCCTGTGAGCCGCGAGATGGCGGCTTCGGTACATAGAGCGGTCGCCGATGATGTCGATGCGGCGAGAGTCCAGCGGGTGGTCGAGTATAAGGGGAAGCTGCTGATGCACTCGTGGCAACCTGAGTGGCGGCTGCGGCTGGTCAGGATGGATCTTGTGCGCGATGGACGAGCGCGGTTCACTGGGATCGATCCGCACGATTATCTCGAGGTGGACAGCACAGTCGATGTGCGAGCGCTCGATGGGGTGCTGGTGCATGACTCGTTCGAGACCTTCAGCGAGCACCTCGGCAATCAGCTCCGGCTCTCGCGCACCAGCGCGCAGTCGCTGCACGCGATGGGCAAGCGCGGGAGCGTGTGGAAGATCATGACCTCCCCGATCGGTGCGTTCTTCAAGCAAGCGATCGTCAAGGGCTCATGGCGCGACGGCTCCGCGGGCTGGCTCGCGGCAACCACGAGCGCGGCGGGGGCGTTGATGAAGCATGCGGTGCTATATGAGCTTGGGCGCGGGAAGAAAATCTAATCGCAGCTTTCCTGGAAGCTCTGGATAAAGCTTGAGATGTCGAGAAAGTTGAAGATTCCGTCTCTTGCGAAATCAGCGTACGGGTCTCTCGCGTGGTACAGGTCCAGGAAGAGGTAGAGGTCGTCCACTGTTCGCTGGTTGTCGAGGTTGAGATCCGAATCGCATTGTGTGCTGTCTTCGCTGAAGTCCAAGAGGATTGAGCTGTTGTCGGTCTGGGTGATGTGTGCAAAGTTGCCGTTGTACTGGATGTCCTTGACATCCTCGAAACGGAACTCGTACAAGAGGTCTCCGTCGGTTGGATCACTGACGTCGAGCATGGTGAGCGTTGTTTCTCTGTTATCGTACCCTAAATACGTGAGTACTCTGTCTCCGCTGCTATCCATAGCGCCGCCGCCGCGATGAAGCCCTCCCTTATATCTCGGGGTTGATGGGTCACTGATGTCGTATATGCGTCTTTCATCCGGGCTTTTTAATGAAAATGAAAGAAAGTTTATATAGAGAAAGTCATTGTGCAGGTATGGAGTGCCCCAAGAAAGGTCTCCGGCATCGAGTGTGCTCGCTACGGTCATTGCCGCGGGATCGCTTGCATCGATGATGTGCACTTCATCAAAGCCTTTCTTTGCCACAATATGTCCGGCGTCGTTCGAGAGCATTGAATCGAGGAACACTTGCGGGTCTGGGAAATTAAGACTGCCCAGTAGAGATGGAGACAGTGGATTCGCAAAGTCATACGCGTGCAGCGTCGTCGAGTCGGCGATGTAGCCGCGGTGTCCAGAGAATGCGAAGCCTCTTGGCGCGAAGTCCATCGGGAGCTCCCACTCGTTGATGAGTGTGGGGTTCTCGGCGTTCTGGACGTCGATGATCAGCATGCTTGTGCCGCCTTGGACTCTTGCGTACATTGTTGTGCCGATTACGTCGAGGACGGATGGTGCTCCGGTTGTTTCGTAGGTCCCCAGTAGGGTCGGCGAGGCGCCGGGGTTGAGCTGGTAGATCTCGATCGACTCGCTGAGTTCGTTTGAGATGTACATCCGGTCGTCGGTGAGCAGCGCTCCGCTGATCTCATTGGCGGATTCCCAGATGACGGGGCTGGCTGTCGGTATTCTGGTATCAACCGCGGTGACTTCGAAGTGGGGATAATTCGAAAACAGTTCAGGAGGGAGATCCCACTCGTAAAACGCGACCCCATTCGCTTGGGCAATCGGGTAGGTGTCCGTGAGCGCTTCGGATACTTTGGTTGGAACGCCGGTGGTTGGATGGAAGAAGAAGATGTCCATCGTCGATGAATCAGTGTATTTGATCCAGAGCCGATCGTTGAATCTCCGGAATGAATCAATGCTCGAATCGAGCGTGATGGTCGATTCGTATATGAAGTAGGGGCTTGTGGGCTGGGTCTTGAACATATGAATCTGACCATCTTCGGCGATGTTGTAGACGCGTCCGTTATGGCGGGTCGAATCTGAGTCAGGGTCGTATTCGTCTGGGAGCATGACCAGATCGATTTGCTGAGGATCGAGGCGATCTGTAAAGTCGAGAACAGCGACCATCCCTGAATCGTTTTGGATCTGCAGAGCGAGCGAGGATCCGGGAATTGTGATAGGGGATGATCCCACAGGCAGAGTGTTACCGGTTCGGACCGAGTTGAGCGGATCGGCGATGTCATAGATCTGTACAACGGTGTCGGTCTCGGCGTCCTTTGTGTACAGAGCGTCCTTATAGATGAACTCGTCGAACGCTGGGACCGTTCCAGTATTGACCGGGTTCAGGGGGGCGGTCATATCGAAGATTTGCATCACTTTGTCGAAATGTCGATGCTTTGTGAATACGGCGTTGTTGTGTTTGAACTGAAATCCATATACTGGATAAGGTTCTGGTATGAATCCAACAAACTGGATGCTTGGCCAGTCAGAGATATCATAGATCACTTCTCCAACGAGAAGAAAGCCTTCAAACTCAACTAACGGCCCAAAAAATATTGGAGCCCCCAGAATCTGGATATTGTCGGGGTCGCGTACATCAAAGATCTTTGAAGCGAACTTTGAATCTGATCCGACGTAGACGAAGCCGTCTTTGTGGAAGACATGCTCAAGACGGTTCGGTGGACTGTAGTAGTGGGTTGCCAGGACAGATTCGCTGTGTGACTTCGCTCCGCCGGCGTGTGCGAGGGAGGGGAGCAGGGCGAGGGACGCGAGGGCGGTCATGCAATGATGTTTCATATCAAATCTCTCCTAATGTATAGAACCTTTGAGACTATACAGGAACTTGGACGTGATTCCTATCATTTTCTGTATTCAGGTCCAGGACTGTGACTGGGGGCGTGCTGAGGGGTTCTGTGTGGTTGTCGATGACTCGCCTATGATGTAGGCGTGCCTCGGCGATGTGCTGGGGTGGTTGAAGGGGCCGAGGGTTGGTTTTGACCAATCTGGTTCGGCGAGCGCCCTGATCGGGGCAGAATGGTTGATTGATGAGCGAGAAATATCGCGAGGGCGGTGGGTCTGGTAAGCGAGGGGGATCGAAGAAAGGCGGACGACGTGGAGGGCGCAGCGGGGGCGGCGGACGCAAGGGCGGGGGACGCGGCAAACGAGAGAAGGATGCGCCGGAACCCAAACGGGTGCGGACGGTCAGCGAACCCAAAGGGGGGTGGTCGGACGAGTCGTTCCGTCTGGACATGACCTTCGCGGACCTGGGGTTGGGTGATGACATTCTTAAGGCGATCGACGAGCTTGGGTTCAAGCATCCGACGAAGATCCAAGCGGAGCTTGTGCCTCTGGCGCTGACGGAGGTGGACATCCTTGGTCAAGCGAAGACCGGTACTGGGAAGACGGCGAGCTTCGCGCTTCCGCTGCTTGAGCTGATCGAGCCGGGCGATTCGATGTGCGCGATTATTCTGGCGCCGACGCGCGAGCTTGCGGTGCAGATCAAGCAGGATATCGAGGAGCTGGCGCCGCACACTGGGTTGAGTGTCTGCGCGATCTACGGCGGTCAGTCGATCAATGTGCAAGCGGATCAGCTCCGCAAGCATCCGGAGATTATTGTGGGGACGCCGGGGCGTGTGCTGGACATGATCGAGCGTGGGTTCTTGTCGCTTGAGCACATCGAGTTCGCGGTGCTCGACGAGGTGGATCGGATGCTGGACATCGGATTCCGCGACGACATCCGCAAGATTCTTGGGAAGTGTCCGAAGGATCGTCAGACGATCTTTGTGTCCGCGACGTTCACCCCTGAGATCGAGAAGCTGGCGCGCAAGTTCATGCACGATCCGGTCAAGCTCGAGGTCTCCGCGGGCGCGCTGACGGTTGATCTGGTCAAGCAGGGGTATGTTTCGGTCGAGGCGTGGGACAAGCGCCGGATGCTGGGACACCTGCTGACGCACGAGGAACCCGCGCTGACGATCGTGTTCTGTCGGATGAAGCGGACTGTGGATTCTGTGGTCCGCTACCTGGACCGCAAGGGCATCCCGGCCCACGCGATCCACGGCGACCTCACGCAGTCCAAGCGGAACTCCGTCATGAACAAGTTCCGTTCGGGTGATCTCGCTGTGCTCGTCGCGAGCGATCTGGCATCACGCGGGATTGATGTCGAGGGGATCACGCACGTGGTCAACTACGACCTCCCTGAGGATCCGGATATCTATGTGCACCGCATCGGGCGGACGGCTCGCGCGGGACGCGAGGGGCACGCGTGGTCGCTCGTGACACCTCAGCAGGGATCGCTGCTGACGGAGATCGAGATCTTGGTCAATACCGAGATCCCGGCGATGAGCTATCCAGACTTTGAGGCGCGCGAGCGTCCGGAGGATTGGAAGGATGAGCCGACTGGTGGGCGTCCGACCTATGAGGTCAAGGGCGTGAACAAGGAAGCGAAGAACCGCTTTGCGGAAGAGGCGCCTCCTGCGGAGAAGGAGCTGAGCGACGCTGAGAAAGCGGAGAAGTTCCCCGGCGGTGTGATCCCGGCGAAGCGTCCGCCTCGCGTGATGCGCGGCAAGACGCGGACACGCGGACGCTGATTCCATCACTCAGGTCGAAGGATTAAGGAATGAAAAAAGCCCGAGCAGGTCGCTCGGGCTTTTTGATTGTCTTGTGGAGCGTCTCAGCTTGTTGTGACGGCTTCTTCGCGGTTGATGGAGCCGATGATCGCTGGAGCGTTGCCCTTGGTGACGTGGACCTTTGGCTCGGTCTGACGGTCCGCGGCACGTGCGTGCTGGACAGCGTTGGAGTCGGTCTTTGCGTCGTTCTTCGTGTCGGTGGTCGCTGGAGGGGTTGCTTCGAGGCACTCACGCATGCGGCGTCCGGCTTTGAACTTCACGGTGCGCTTCGCTGGGACAGGGACGCGCTCGAGGGTCTTTGGGTTTTGCGCCATGCGAGGGGCGCGTTGTTTGACTTCGAAGACGCCGAAATCGCGGAACTCAAGACGGTTGCCTTCGCCGATTTCATCGATGACCTGATCAAGAAACTCCTGGATGATCTGCTTAGCGACGACGCGTTTGTGTCCGGTGCGTTGTGCGATCTGGTCAACCAGTGCTTTCTTGGTGATGGTTTTCATCGTGGGTGTCTTTCTTGGTCTTCGGCTTTGTCCATCGTTGCGTGCGGAACGCGGATGGGCTTGAATCCGGCGCGGTGTACGGTCAGGTGTGCGGGCGCCGGCGCGTCGTTTTTTAGGTCCCGTCGGGGGGCATCGGGAGAGGCCCTTGGTTCCGATCGGTAGATGCCCCAAACGAATGGTTGCTGCGTTTTCCTGTGCGGGGGGTGGCAGCTGTATTGCCCGGTGGGGACGCCGGGCGGCGTGCGGGAATATGTGATTCTCGCATGGGCAGTATCGCAGACTAAATCGCTCAGGTCAACGGGGTAAGAATACTTCTTTGCGACATAAACCAAAAACGATCAAGCACTTGCAATTGGGTCTTTGGTCTGCTATGGCTGGGTATGGAATCCGCATTTGGGCATCAAAATGAGGGTGGTTCATCGGTCTCGATCGGTGGTGGTCGTGCTGTGGATTCTGCGATTTTGCGTTTTAGCTTTGTGCGTTCTTCGGGTCCTGGTGGGCAGAATGTGAACAAGCGCGCGACCAAGGCGCAGCTGCGCGTGCGCGTGGAGGATCTGGGGTTGCCGTTCGGCGTGGCGCGTCGTCTGCGCAAGAACGCGGGGAGCTTGATGACTCAGGATGATGAGCTGCTGATCTCGTGCGATGACACGCGGAGTCAGTCACGCAACAAGCAGGGGTGCATCGATCAGCTGCGCGCGATGGTCAACGTTGCGATGGTGATCCCCAAGACGCGGAAGAAGACCAAGCCAACAAAGGGTTCTGTGGAGCGCCGGATCGATGCGAAGAAACGGCGCGGAGAGATCAAACGCATGCGCGGCTCGCGCGGGGAAGACTAGAGTTGTCCATGAATGATCAGCGTCCAACAGATGATCGATACGCGATCGCGATCGAGTGCTCGAATCCAGGCGCGTGCGCTGACGGTCGAGGCGAGGTCGGTGTCGCGCGGATCCAGAGCGACGGCTCGCTCGCGTGTGTGGGGGTCAGCGCGCTGGATGAATCGATGCGCGGCAGCGACGGGATCATGAGCGGGATCGATGCGCTGTGTAATGAGCATGGGATCGGGAAAGAGCAGATCGCGCGGATCGTGGTGTCGGTGGGTCCAGGGGGGTACACGGGGCTGCGTGTTTCGGTGACTTTGGCGAAGGTGCTCGCGCTCTCGCTGGGATGCTCGGTGGTGAGCGTCCCAACCGCGGCGGTGGCGCAGACGTGCCGAGAGAAAGACGATGGAGCGGTGATCGCGCTGGCGTCCAAGAACGGCAAGGCGCATTGCACGCGCGTCGGTGGGGGAAAGGAATTGCAAGTCATCGGGGTGATCGGGGCGGAGGAGATCGCTGGATTCGATGGGGGCGTGCTGGTCGCGGACAAGCACCTGCCGGCTGGGATGCGGGACGCGGCGACTGAATCAGGGATGGTGATCGAAGAGCTCCGATTAGGGGCTCAGGGATGTTTCAGTGCTTCTGAGGGGCGAAATGCGGTTGATCCCAGCGAGCTCTCGGTGATGTATGCTCGCGAGCCCGACGCGGTGACGCAGTGGAGAGCGCTGCACGGCTCTTGAGTGAAGCTTGTTTTTGAGAGTCTTGTTCGAGCAAGTTATTGGGGACCTTGGGGAAAGTGCTGAAAGTTGGGGGGGTTGTGTTATCGGTGTGAAGTTGGGGGGATTGGGGGACGATGAGCGGGACTACGGGTGTCTATGAAGGCGTCCGAAACCGAGGTCATCGATGAGCAAGGACGCCCCAGATTGGTCGAATAAGAAGGTCTTTACCACTGGTGAAGCGGCGCAGGTCTGCAAGGTATCTCAGCAGACGATTATCCGTTGCTTTGACTCTGGTCGTTTGAATGGTTTCCGTGTGCCGGGGTCTCGGTTCAGGAGGATCCCGCGTGAGGAGTTGATGCGCTTTATGCGCAGCAACGACATCCCGCTCGAGGTTTTGGGGAGTTCGCTCAAGCGGATTCTGGTGGTAGATGACGACGTGCAGATCGCGTCGCTCATCAAGGACGTGTTCGGCGATGACGGCCGGTTTGATGTTCGCGTGGCGCACAATGGGTACGACGCGGGGATGGAGACCGAGCGGTTCCAGCCGCACTTGATTCTGCTGGACTACATGCTGCCTGATATCAATGGCGACGTGGTGTGCAAGCGTGTTCGTGAGCGTGAGTCGCTCGCGGAGACGCGCGTGCTGTGCATCTCTGGTGTGATTGAGTCTGATGAGATCGAGGGTCTGCTTGATGCGGGCGCTGACGGGTTCTTGAAGAAGCCGTTTGATCTTGGTGAGCTGATGTCGCGTGTTGAATCGCTGCTTGATATGAGTCAACGGAGTGCGGGGTGAGCATGAGCGCGACGGCAGAGGGACAGGTCGAGCAGGTCAGCGGGCGTCAGGTTGAGGCGATCCTTGCGGGGATCACGCGTTTACCGACGCTTCCCGCGGTCGCGGCTCAGCTGCTGTCGATGGGCGCTGACGAGGATGTTCGTCTGGATGAAGTCATCGAGTTGATTGAGGCGGATCCGGCGCTGAGCGCTCGGATGTTGTCGTTGTGCCGGAGCGCTGATGCGGGACTTGGGGATCGGATCACGACGGTTCGTCGAGCGGTGATTATGCTCGGACTCGAGGCGGTCCGGACAGCGGTGCTGAGCGTGCTGATCTTTGATCAGCTGCGTGTGGATGTGCATGCTGAGGATGGGGAAGAGCCGACGTTTGATATCGAGGGGTTCTGGACGCGCGCGATCGCGGTCGCGTGCGCGAGTGAATGGATCGCGAAGAACACCAGCACGATCAGCGTGAGCGGAGAAGAGGCGTACCTCGCGGGACTGCTCCACGGGCTGGGGAAGCTGGCGCTGTACAACGTGCTTCCCAAATCGTGGGAAAAGGCGCTGGCGATGGCGGAGAGTCATCACCTGACCTTGAGCGGTGCTGAGCGCGCGACGATCGGGCTTGATCATCACACGGCAGGGAAACGATTGAGCGAGCACTGGGGGCTTCCTGAGACGATCCGCGACGTGGTCTGGTTGCATGGTCAACCAAGTGCCGCTCTCCCTGAGCATTGCAACGCGGAGCTTGTGCTGGTGACCACGCTGTCGTGCTTGTGGTGTGAATCACAGCACCTGGGATGGTCGGGCGATGGGACAAGCGGGATCGATGTCAATGAGATCGCATCGGATATCGGGGTGGACCTGGAAACACTCGACTCGGTCTCGGGGGAGATCGTCGAACGCGTCAGCGAGCGTGCGCGGATTCTTGGAGTCGGCGAGTTCAGCGCTCCGGAGTTGTTGTTCTCCTCGTTGACACGCGCCAACACCAAGCTCGCGTCGATCAACCAAGAGCTGCGAGGCAAGCAGCAGATCGCGGACCGCTCGCACTCGCTGCTCGCGGCGGTGGATGTGTTCTACGACGCGATCGGCGATGGTGTCGAGATCGAACGCATCGTCGAGGGGCTCGTACGCTCCGGAGGGAAGCTGACGGGGATCGATCATGGGATGGTGATTATGCAGGACTCCCCTGGTGCTTCGTGGATAAAGTATCAGGTGGTGGACGGGAAGATCGTTGATCCCAACAACGCCGGGCAGGTTGTTGTCGGTCCGAGTGTGTCAGACAGCGGCGAGATCCGTCCGGGACACATCGCGGGACTCAGCGGCGATCAGGTTTTGGACCTTGCGAATCTGGACTGGTTCCGCACGATGATTCAGTCGGTGCGTGAGATCGGGGTTGCTTCGCTGATCGGGGTCGGAGACTGCGGCGAGACAGGCGAATCGAGTGATTCGGTATCGTGCTTGGTGGTGCTGGTCAAAGCATCGAGCGACGCTGCTCCGGAGCTGAGCGCCAAGGGCTTTCGCGTGGTCCGCAGAGCATGGGCAAGAGCGCTGGAGAACTCGATCCAGGCGAACGACGCGAAGATGCTCGCGGAAGAGATCGCGAGCGCGAACAGAGAGCTTGCAGAAATGCAGCGCCAGCGGACGAAGAACGAATCGCTGCTGCGCCTCGGACAGATGGCGGCGGGGGCGGCGCACGAGATGAACAATCCGCTGTCGGTGATCAACGGACGCTCGCAGCAGTTGTTCGAACGTCTTGGCACGCAGCGGGATCGGGACGCGGCCCAAGCGATCGCGCAAGCGGCGGACTCACTGTCGAGCATGATCACCTCGATGCATCTGCTCGCAGAACCACCTGAGCCGACGATCGCGTCGACGGATCCGGTGCTTGTGGTCCGTCAAGCGATCGAGCAAGCGAAGAGCAAGTGTCATCGCGGCGGGATCCGCGCGAAGGTGAAGCTGCATATCGCTGGTGTGCTTGAGCCGATCGATGTGGATCGTGAGTTGATGGCCAGTGCGATCAGTGAGCCGATCATCAATGGTGTTTTATCGAATCCTTCGGGTGTTGTGAATGTTTCGATTGAACCCGCGGGGGGCGATGGCCGAGTAATGGTACGGATCGTTGATACGGGGCCCGGTTTATCCCAGAGGGCGCTGAATCATGCGTTCGATCCGTTCTTTTCAGAGCTCAAAGCGGGACGACGTCCTGGATTGGGTCTGTCGAGATCTCGGAGTGTGATCGAGTTGCACGGCGGCGCGATTGATATCTCCAACACCGCTGGGAAGGTTCCTGGCGCTCAGGTACAGATCGTGCTTCGTGGGAAGCACAAGGGCCGTAAGTCGGCGGCATGATTGAACGCATGATGATTCAAGGATGAGAGAAGCGAGCACGCAATGAACCACAGGGACACACCATCTGAGCAGCCGACGGGGAACGAATCGCTCGGGCACGCGTCGATCGAGGGTCCGGATTCAACGATTCTTGAAACCGTCGGGCTCCGTGCTCGCGTGCTTGCGGTGAGTCCGCGCCGATCGATCCGTCGTCGGATCGCGTCGATGCTCCACGGGCGGATCGAGTCCATCGAGTTCGTCGAGACCGCGAGCGAGGCGCTCGAGTACATCAATACAAGCAATACCGATCTGGTGATCATCGAACGGGCGCTCTCCAAAGGCGACGGCATCGAGCTGCTCGAGACCATCACGCATCATCATCCGATGATCGTGGGTGTGGTGCTCGGAGCGATCCAGAGCACGGACGACGCGGTCCGCGCGATGCGCGCCGGGGCGTGTGATCTGATCCAGATGAGCTCGAAGGAAGCGGACACGGTCCGTCGATTGGTCGGAGCGGCGGAGCGTGCTGAGCGCGTTCGCCGGCGCGATGCTCGCGTGGATCGTCTCAAGAAGCTCTGCAACAAGCTCAACAGCGCTCGCGAGGAAGTGACAGGACAGATCGGCGGGCTCTGCACAGACCTCACCGACGCGTACAAGGACCTGACCCAGCAGTTTGGCGAGGTCAAAATCACGAGCGAGCTCGAGACGCTGCTGCGTCAGGAGCTTGATATCGAATCATTGCTGCGGACGCTTCTGGAGTTCACGCTCTCGAAGATCGGTCCGACGAACGCGGCGATTTTCATGCCTACGAGCGGCGGGGACTACTCCGTTGGCGCGTACGTGAACTATGACATCGCGAAAGAGACCGCTGAGGTCATGCTCGATCAGCTCGCGGACTCGGTTCCTGAGAGTGTGGAGCATCTCGAAGGTGTTCGCGCGATGTCGGGACGTGTGGAGCTGACGGAGATGCTCGGGACCAGCGCGTACTGGGTCGAGGATTCGACGATGCTGACGATCTCGTGCCGAGAGGATGACGAGTGCCTTGCGGTGCTCGCGTTGTTCCGCGATCGCTCGCGGAGTTTCAGCGAGGATGATGTCCGGATGCTCGGGATCATCGGCACATTGTTTGGCAATCAGCTCTCGCGGGTCATCCAGACGCACCATCGCCACCTCCCGCGTGACCAGTGGGGGCTGAGCGGGGACTACGGCGTAGACGACGAGCCGGGTGATGACAGCTATGGTTTCGACGACGGGAACTATGGTGGTGATTTCGGGGGCGATGACTACGGCGACGACTACGGCGGATTCGCGGCGTGAGCTGCTGGATTGTGTAGTCGGAAGTGAAACTGAGTTTGCTGAGTTCCTAAGAAGATTCTGATTGGGCCAATCTGCTCCGTCAGGGTTTCAACAAACACACGCGATCGAGCGTGTCGTCGCACATGTAGTGTCATCAGCGCGTTAAACTATCCTGCCGGGCAATCACCTGTCCCGCGGGAGTTTTTTATGATGGACATCCTCTTCGGCGACCTCGCACCTTGGTTCACGGCCCCGGCGCTTCTGGGGACTGGGGTTCTGTTTATCCAGCTACTGATGGGTGAGCTCGGCGGGGATGGGGCGCTCGATATTGATCTCGATATCGACACGCACGCGGATCATCCGGGTGTGGAGTTCGGGATCCTGAGTCTGCAGTCGATCTCCGCGTTCTTCCTTGGGTACGGATGGGTCGGGCTCGCGGCGTACCGGTTCTTGAATGTTGGGTTTACTGGAGCGGCGTTTATTGCGGTGCTCGCGGGGATAGGAGTCGCGTGGCTGATGGTGTGGCTGCTGCGGACATTCCTGAAGCTGCAGAACAACACGAATGTTTCGATCCACCAGACGGTGGGTCTCGAGGGCGAGGTCTACGCGACCGTCCCTCCTGAGGGGACTGGCCGCGGGGAAATTATCCTCGTGATCAATCAGAGTCAGCACAACTACTTCGCGACCCAGGAGGGGAGCGAGGCGATCCAGACGCGGAGCCGAGTACGCGTGCTGCGTGCTGACGCGGCGAGCAACACGATTGTTGTTGAGCCGGTGTAATACATATCCATGAACGATGATGAGCGTTCAGGACAATATATGAAGGGACATCTATGACCATTGAATCGTTATTCCGATCACCTATTGCAACTACGAATGCGACAACGACGTTGTCGCAGGCGGACACGTCCAACAGCGGGATGTTCATCATCATCGTTGTCGCGGTGGTCTTGTTCGTCGGCGTCTTTGTGACGCTGTTCCTTGCGACGCGGTATCGGCGCTGTCCGTCGAACCGGATCCTAGTGATCTGGGGTACAGGGTCGAAGTCCTCGGCGCAGTGCCACCACGGCGGCGGTAAGTTTGTGTGGCCTGTGATCCAGGACTACGCGTACATGTCGCTTGAGCCGCTCGTGATTGAGATCCCGCTGCAGGGGGCGCTGTCGCTCAACAACATCCGTGTGAATGTGCCCTCGACGTTTACGGTTGGTATCTCCAAGAGTCCCGTGCTGATGAACAACGCGGCTGAGCGTTTGCTGGGACTCAATCAAGCGGCGATCCAGGATCAGGCGCAGGACATTATTCTGGGTCAGCTTCGTTTGGTGATCGCGACGCTCTCGATCGAGGAGATCAATAAGGATCGCGAGAAGTTCATGAGTCTGGTCAATGAGAACGTGGCTGAGGAGATCAACAAGATCGGTCTCTCGCTGATCAACGTGAACATCCGTGATATCACGGATGAGTCGGGTTACATCGAAGCGATCGGTAAGCGTGCGGCGGCGGAAGCGATTAACCGCGCGAAGGTCGAGGTGGCGCAGCAAGACCGCGAGGGCGCGGTCGGTGAAGCGGCGGCGGTTCGTGAACGCAATGTCCGCGTCGCTGAGGAGCGATCGCTCGCTGAGCAGGGTCAGAAGAACGCGGAGCAGCAGCAGCGCATCGCGGTCGCGGAGCTCGAGGCCCAGGCAGTGGTCGGGGAAGTCGAGTTTAAGCGTGACCAGGAGATCGCGGCCGCGGAGCGTCTCGCGGAAACCATCGCGGCTCAGAAGCGCGCCGAGCAGGAACAGCGCGTCCAGGTCGCGAGCGCCGAAGCGACCGCGGTCGAGGGCGAGAACAGCTCGTCGGCGAAGGTTGCTGAGTCCAACGCACAGCTCGCGGAGATCCGAGCAGAAGCAAGCAGACGCTCGGACGTCGCGACGGCTGAAGCGAAGCAGAAGATCTTCACCGCTCAGCGGGAAGAAGAGCTCGCACGTCTGGCGAAGGAACAACTGGCGCCGCAGGAGATCGAACTCAAGCGCGTCGAGATCGAAGCGGAAGCGGTCGCTGAACGCGAACGCCGCGAGGCGCGTGGTCACGCGGATGCGGTGCTCGCGAAGTACGAAGCGGAAGCAAAGGGTACCCAGCAGGTGCTCGAAGCGAAAGCGGAGGGGTACCGTCAGCTGATGGAGTCGTGTGCTCAGAACCCACGCATCGCGCCGACGCTGCTGATGATCGAGCAGCTCCCAGAGCTCGTCGCGATGCAGGTCAAAGCGATCCAGAACCTCCAGATCGACAAGATCACGGTCTGGGATTCGGGGAGCGGCTCACGCGACGGCAACGGCAACGCAACCGCAAACTTCCTGAGCGGGATGATCGGTTCGCTGCCACAGGTCCACGAGCTTGCCAAGCAAGCGGGGATTGAACTCCCCAGCGCGCTTGGACACGTTGTTGACACCGATGAAGCTAGGTCAGATTCGATTCCTGAATCCAAGCCTGCGTCGGGACACGACTCATAAGCACGAGCTTGAATGAAACAAAGAAGCACCCCAGAGCGATCTGGGGTGCTTCTTATTGATGGGTGATCATGCAGATCAATCGTCGAAGTAGGCGCTCGCATCATCTGGGAGGTCAGCGAGGAACGCATCGCGATCGATTGTTTCGACGGTCATGTCCTCGTCGAAGCGTCCGGTGTCCTGATCGGGGATGTGGAGCTGTTTGCCTGAGTTAGACTTGGATCGTTTCTCGACTCGGCTGCGGGCGCGGAGGATGAGCTTGATCGGGACCTCTCCGAATGGGAGCAACTCGCGGATGCGGTTCATGAGGTATCGCTCGTAGTTGAGCGTGAATCGATCGGGATCGTTCACCACAAGCACGAGAGTCGGTGGATTGGTCTTGACCTGGGATGCGAAGTAGACGCGTGCTTCAGCGCCGAGCTTGTTGGATGGTCCACGCGCTTCGATGATGGACGAGATCGTGCGGTTGAGCTGTCCTGTTCCGATGCGTGTGGATGCTTGCTCGAACATCTCGCTCGCGATCTCGAGCGTCTCGGTGACGTTGAGTCCTTCCTTGGCGCTGATGATCGCGATGGGCGCCCACGAGAGTCCCTTGAGTTCCTTGCGGATGTAGTCTTCGTAGCGTTTGGGAGTCGCTTGGCGTCCGGATTGGTCGGAGCCGTCTTTCGCGATGTCCCATTTGTTGAGGACGATGACGACGGGTTTGTGCGAATCGACGATGAGCTTCCCGAGCTGTTCGTCGACCTGCGAGATTTCTGTCGTCGCGTCGAGCAGGTACAGCACCACATCGGCGCGGGTGATGGCGCGCTTGGCGCGATCGAGCGCGTAGTACTCGATCTTGTCCTGGAATGATTTTTTGCGTCGGAGTCCCGCGGTGTCGATCGCGAGGATGGACTTGCCGTCGATTTCGATCTTGACGTCCACAGCGTCGCGCGTGGTCCCTGCGATTTCCGAGACGATGACGCGTGGTTCACCCGCGAGGGTGTTGACGAGCGTGGACTTCCCGGCGTTGCGTTTCCCGACGATCGCGACCTTCATGTCGACTTCGGGTTCTGGATCGCCGTGGTACTCCGGGACGATGTCGAAGAGCTTGTCGAGCATGTCGCGGCGGAGGTACTTGGACTTGGACGAGCAGATCAGCGGCTGACCAAATCCGAACGCGGCGAGCTCGTACGCGTGGGGTTCCCATCCGGAGTCGTCGCACTTGGTCGCGATGACGTGGACTGGGGTGAGCTCGGAGTTTTTGACGCCGTCCTTGTCTCGGCGTCCGAGTTTCTGCTCGCGGAGCATCTGCGCGATTGCTTGGTCTTGTCCGGTGATCCCGGCTTGGCAATCGACGGCGAAGAGGATGACGTCCGCCGTGGACACGGCTTGGGCGATCTGGTGCTCGATGTCATTGGTAAGCGTCGCGAGGTCGGCGCCGATCTCGTTGTAGCGGGCGCCGTCAGCGACGTAAACCCCGAATCCGCCGGTGTCGGTGAGTTCGACCTGCTTCGCGGTATCGCGTTCGTTGGTGGGGTCCTTGGGGTCGGGGAGCTCGACAATGGTGGAGATCCGATCGCGCGTGACGCCCGGCGTTGGGTCAACGATCGCGATGCGCTCCTGTGCGATGAGGTTCAGGAGGGAGGACTTGCCGACATTGGGTCGGCCGACGATGGCAACACGAGGGATGGGCATAGTCGAGGATCATAGACCCGATCCTCGAAAAGCAAAATTGAAAGTGCCGCAAACCTCGATTAGATAGGTATTTGTGGGTACATTTCTTCACCAAGGCCACTGGTCTTGAGACTCGATCTTGTCTGCGAGCCATGCGTTAGTCGTGGCATAGCTCAGTCCGTCCCCAGTTCCGATGATGCAATGGACAACATTCGTTTCGAGTAACTCAATCATTTCTGATGGGATCCTTGAGCGCTCATTGAAAGTAGAGTAATCATTCGTCAGCTGTTGACACTTTGAGTCCGTAGCTAGCTTTACAAGGTCTGGATTACAAACCCAGATTTCATCGAACCCGCCAAAGAAGCCGATTTCGTCGAGTTTCATCAGATCCTGCATGGTTGATAGTGCTCTGCCTAGTTTGCGCTCAATCGCTTCGTTGATCCAAGCAGGTTCTCTTCCGCTATCGAGTGTGCGGACTATCGGAAAATAAGTGCTAAGCTCGGCTTCAAGCACCTTGATTGTGTACGACACTTCACAGTTCAAATGTCCGTAGTAGATTGAATTCATGTGATGGATTGCGCGAGTTGGTCGATCAGCTCTTGGTGGGACTCGACGATCTGTGTCGCGCCGGCTTCGCGGAGCGTGTCAGCGGGGGTCAGCGACGCGAGTCCGATGACACGCATATTCGCGTTGCGAGCGGCTTGGACTCCTGAGACGGAATCCTCGACGACGATGGTGTCCTCTGGATCGTGTCCCATCACGCTCGCGGCGTGGAGGAAGAGCGCGGGATCGGGTTTCCACTTGTTGATCTGGTACGCGCTGAACATCGCGCACTGGGTTGGATCCTTTGGATGCGGGAAGCGGTCGATGAGCTTGGATCCAGTGAGCGTGATCGTTGCTTTCTTGATCGGTGCGTTGGTCGCGACGCAGCGGTCTGAATGATGATCGTCCAAGAGGTCGAGCAACTCGTGGATGCCTTCGATCGCTGGGACTGGATCGGACTGGAGCGCTTCGTACATGCGCGTGCGGTAGGTGTCGAGCAGATCGGGGACTTTGAATCCGAGGTGGTCCTCGACGTCCTTATGGATGTCTTTGAGGTTGCGTCCCTTGAAGTGGGTGACGGAGTACTGCGTGTCGATTGCCCATCCCGCTTCGGAGACGGTCTGGGCGAGCACTCGGTTGGTGAGTGGTTCGGTATCGACGAGGACGCCGTCGCAGTCGAAGATGACGAGGTTCGCGTTGTGCATCAGGACGCGGCCGTCGCTTCGGGTGCGGGTTCGTTGGTGTCGGCGCGCATGAAGAGGGCGTCGCCTTTGGTGATCGACTGTCCCGCTTTGATGGAGTAGGGACCCATCCACTGGGCAAGCTCGGACAGCGGCGCGACGAGCGAGGAGTTTGGATCGCTCGGATCGGTGAGGTGCTCGCAGTTCCACGCGTCCCAGAGCTGCGCCATCTTCTGTGGCATCGCGGGGGACAGCAGCAGCGACGCGATGCGGAGCGCCTCGGCGCACGAGTAGAGGATCGAACGCAGCGCGTGGGGCGCGTCGTCGAGGGTGTCGAGTTGTTTGGCGAGCGTGAAGGGAGCGCTGTAGGAGATGAACTCGTCGACCTCGCGGACGATCGAGCGTGCGGTGTCGAGCGCGGTTTCCAGATCGACACGATCGAGCGCTTCGAGATACTTGGCTGTTGCTTCTGCAGTGAACGTCGCGAAGTCGAAGGTGCGGTCCGGATCATCGACTGGTTTCCCGGCGTTCTCGAGTGCTTTGCGTGCGGTCTGCAGCGATGAGCCGTCGGGGAAACCGAACTGTCCGTTGCAGGTCGCGGGGACGGTGCCTTCGAAGTATTTGGCGACCATGTTCCCGACGCGGGACATGGAGTTCCCGATGGAGTTGGCGAGGTCGGCGTTGTAGACCTCGACGAATCGCGCGTGCGCGAAGTCCGCGTCGTTGGCACCCAGCGGGCCTTGGGTGGTGAGGAACCATCGCACAGCGTCGAGCGAGTATTTCTCGGCGTACGCCTGGAGGAGGTCGATCTCGATGAAGTTCCCGAGCGACTTGGACATCTTTGTGCCCTCGGCGATCCAGTACGCGTGCGCGTAGACGGTTTTGGGTGGTTCTTTCCCGAGCGCGTGGAGCATCGCGGGCCAGATGATCGCGTGGAACCAGAGGATGTCCTTGGCCATCAGGTGCGTGACTTCGCCTTCCCAGTACTTGCGGCGATCGTCGGTGTCAACGGTGGTGAGGTAGTTGCACAGCGCTTCGATCCACACATAGATGCGGTGCGAATCGTCGGTGGGCATTTTGATCCCCCAGTCCGCGTCGTCTTCTTTGATCTTGCGCGAGACGGGGACCTTCATGAGTCCCTGCTTGAGTCTTCCGAGCACCTCGTTCTTGCGCGCTCCTGGGAGGATCTGGATTGTGTCGTTTGCAAACTGCTCTTCGAGCCAGGACTGGTAGTTGTCGAGTCGGAAGAAGTAGTTCTGCTCTACGCGCTTTTCGAGGGGCTTACCGGTGACGGGAGAGTTGTAGTTGTTTTCCTTGGCGACGATCTCGGTGAGGTATTCTTCTTGAGATGGGTCGTACCAACCCTCGTAGTCTCCGAGTTCGATGTCTCCCTGATCGAGGAGCTGCTTGATGTACGCGGCGGCCTTGTCCTTGTGGCGGTCTTCGGTGGTGCGGACGAAGTCGTCGTTGGAGAAGTTCATGAACTCGAACGCGGCTTTGAAGCGGTCGGCGTTGATGGTCGCCCACTCGTAGGGGGTTTTGTTGTTCTCCGCGGCGGTCTTGGAGACCTTCTCCGCGTGCTCGTCGGTGCCTGTGAGGAAGAAGACATCGCGACCCACCAGACGCTGGGCGCGAGCGGCGACATCCGCGATCAGCGTCGTGTAGCAATGCCCGATATGCGGGCGATCGTTGACGTAGTAGATCGGTGTCGTGACGTAGTACGGCGTTTGGTTGGGTGCATCGGATGGCGGGTTTGAGGTCATGGTCAGGGATTGTAGATCCAGTGCTCAAAGAAGCGACCAGAAATGAGGCGATGTTTTCTGAACGACCGGTTTGTAATGTTTGCGAAAATGTTCTATCGTTGTGTGCTTTGTGGGGAATACTGTTGGGTGCTTGGTCATTGGTCTATCTGTTGAGAGGCGGGCAAGTTGGAACGAACGAAGTTTGAACAACTTGCTCTGTCGCACCTCGACGCGGTATATCGCATGGCGTTCCACCTGAGCCGGGACGCTGATGTTGCAGACGAGCTGGTTCAGGAGGTCTATGTCCGGGCGTTCCGTCCCGGCACGATCGAGCGCTTCGAGGACAAGAGCGCTGATGACGACCCGACTTCGGGGACCGGAGGCATGCGATCGTGGTTGTTCGCGATCACGCACAATGTCTTCTACTCGAAGATCAAGAAGGACAAGCGGCGACCGATGGCGGTCGAGGAGTTCTTTAACGAGTCGTCGGACGAGTTGATGCCCGATCAGGCGCCGCCGGTGTATGACCGAGCGTCGCTGGACTTCGAGCATGTCGATGAGAAGCTCAAGGAGGTTCTCTTCGGATTGAAAGAGGAGTACCGCGAGGTGCTGCTGATGTGGGCGGTCGATGGTCTGAAGTACCGTGAGATCGCTGAGATTCTGGAGGTTCCGATCGGGACAGTGATGAGCCGACTCCATCGCTCGCGTAAGGTGCTCAGTGACGCGCTGATGGGTGATGAGAAGGCTGTGGAAGAACTTGGTTTGAGGGTGATGTCAGGCGGATCGGTTGGCGATACTGAGAAGAGCGCGAGCGGACGCATGACAGATGGGCAGAACAACAATGACGAATGATCACTCACACAATCCCGACATGATCCACGGCTCGGACCTTTCCGCCGAGGAGCTCTGTATCGCATCGATGCTCCGTGCGTGTGCTGATGGCGAGCTGTGCCCCGAGGGGTGCGAGCGTCTGAAGAAATACCTTGCCGATCATCCGGACGCAGCGGCGCGGGTCGAGTTCGAAAAGAAACTGCGTGGATGCTGCGATCGCGTGATGCGTGAGCCTCAGTGTCCTGATGCGCTCCGCGCCAAGATCCAAGCGCTTGCCGGCGCGTCGATGACGGCGTCCAATATCGAAGCATCCAATCAAGTGACACGCGAGAAAAGCTTCTGGCAGCGGAGCCCAGTCATGAGCGCGATGGCGGCGGTCCTCGTGATCGCGGCTGGAGCGATGATCTGGCAGAGCTCGTCGCTCATCACCAAGGGCAGCGGCATCGGTGCTGTGGAAACAACCCCCGCGAGTTACGCGGAGCGTCTGGGGAACTTTGTCGCTCGAGAGCATGCTCGCTGCTGCGAAGAACGCGCCGCTCAGAGCAAGCTAGTCCACAACGAGATCAGCGAATCGATCGCGTACTTCTCTGATCGCTTCGAGCATTCGATCACGATGCCCGGCTCGCTCAATGAGCACGAGCAGATCAAGTTCTACGGCGGTGGGGACTGTCACCTCCCAGCAACAGTCGCATCGGGACACATGCGCTTTGACGCCGTGGGTCCGGACGGACAAACGGTTTCGCTGAGTCTGTTCGTCGCTCCAGATCCTGGACTCTTGGAGATGGAAGAGGGCACAACCTACGTGCTCAAATCGTCTCAGTGTCAGGAGCAGGGAGCGAGCTTGTTCGCGTGGTCACGCGACGGGGTGATGTACCTGCTCGTGTCTGAAGCGGGCGAGGACATGTGCGCCTCGGTCCGCGGGATGATGCAGGCGCCGGCAGCGATCAAGCAGCTCTGAGCCCGAATCAAAAACCGATTACGAATCCAATCCAGATAACATGCGCGGACCATGAGTTGGGTGTCGAGCCGAGCAGGCTCAAATGCCGATTGAGTGGTGTGCGATGTATCCGTTTTTGTGCGGAAATCTTGTGCATATGCCGGAATTGCGAGCAATTGTGGGCGGTTGGGACGAACCGGCTCGGGGTGCTGGCGAGTATGATCTGTAGACGAGGAAGGATCCATCGATGAGCAATGATCAACGCGGAATAGTTGGGGGTTTCTGGGGCGGGGGAGCCGCAGCCATGATCGGTCTGCTGACGATGTGCAGCGGAGAGGCGATCGCACAGAACGCGCTGGGCGACGGCAAGGGGCTCCAAGCGAATCCGAGACAGGGTTCGGGCGGCGTGAACTACCAGCGTCCGAGTCTTGAACGCGAGGTCCAGTTCCGCAACTCCATCGCGACAGGCAACGCTCCAGGCGGATTGAGCTTCCGAGGCGATCTTGGGTATCGCTCGGCTGGGGAGTTTTCTGGGGATCTTGGGTCTGATACGTTGTATACCTTCCGGCGTGACACGCTGTACTCAGGACTCGCCGGGATGGGAATCCGCGGGACCGATGCGCTCCAGTATCAGTTCTCGTTGACGACCGGCTCGCGGATCACACGCAACATGATGGGCAACCTCGCGGTCTCACGCAACTACGGCTCAAGCTCCGCGGAGTTCAGCGGCGGGATCGGGGCAAGCGACCCCATCGCGATTGATCCGCAGGGACGCTTTAACGAATCACGCGCCGATGTGAGCGGATCGCTCCGATCGACCGCTACCTACTCAGCGACCTCGAGCTTGGTTCCCGAGTTGATCTCTGTGTACGAATCAGGGATCGAGCAGGACCGCTACGGCGTGGTCTCGACGCCTTTGATGGGACTGGTTTCGACTCCGATGGATTCAGGGGTGCGTATCCGTCGTCCGGGTGAGGTCGCCGCCGAACGTGTCAAGACGTCGTACTCCGAACTGATCGAGGACTACCAGAATCGCGCTCGCGAGCTGCTGGAAACGGATGTTGATCCGGTCGATGCTCCTGGAAACACGACGGACCCAACGGAGATCGATCCGAGCGGGGCTGACGATGAGGCGATCCAGCAAGAGACCAATAAATGGATCAACAACCAGCTGAGCAAGCTTCAGCGTCAGCTGCTGGGAATCCCAGAGCCCACAACTCCTCAAGAGCAGACAGCCGAGGGAGAAGAGGGTTCCGATGATCCCGACAACGGCGTGCTGATCCGTGATCCGCTGGATCGTGAATCCATCGAGAGCGGTGTCCCAGAGATCGGGTTTGATCGCGGCGAAGATCTCGGCGGACAGACGACCTTTGAGATCGATCCCAAGACCCTCGAACTGCTCCGCAAGAGCGGCGATCGCGTGACGTACCTGGTTGATCCGACGGCTGAGAGCACAGACGTGTACTTCGTCCACATGAGAGCGGGGGAGCGATTGCTCAAGAACGGGCGCTACTTCGACGCGGAGGAACGCTTTACCAACGCGATGGCCGTGCGCCAGGGGAATGTCCCGGCGCAGATGGGGCGTCTGCACGCACAGATCGGCGCAGGGGTGGTCATCAGCGCGTCGGTGAATCTGCAGCAGCTGCTCAGCGAGCACATCGAGGTGATTTCGGTGCGGTATTCAGGTGATCTGCTCCCGTCTGAGGAGCGTGTGAAGGAGTTGATCCTGACGCTCCGCGAGCGTGCGGGATTGGTCGATCGTGGGCCGTTGATCCCTGAGGAGCCGACGAAGGTGCGCGTAGCGTGCGGCTTGTTGATGGCGTACCTGGGATTCCAGATCGGCGATCAGCAGCAGATGCAAGACGGGTTCGGCGTGATCCGTGAGATCGGGTCCGCGTCTGACCAGCGATTGGTGACGCTGCTCGACACGGTCTGGAGCGCGGCACTGGAAGACGCAGAGGGCGGAACACAGCCATGAATCAGGACTCCGGCGCTGGGCGCGGCGGATCTTTGCGTGACTACTGGACCGATGGATCGGTGTCTCGTTTATGCGCTGCTCTCAGTGAGCTGTCGGGTGTTTCTGTGCAGCTCCGCGATGAGCGCGGGATCGTGCTTGGTCCCGACGACGACGCGGAGTTCTTCGGTGGGAAGGTCGAGCCGATCGATCCGGGATCGCACGTGTTCCCGATCCGGATCGGGGGAGACACCGTCATCGGATCGGTCGTGGTCAGCGCGATGGATCAAGATGGTTCCGGGGATTCACTCGTCGCGAGCGAAGCGATCGTCGTGCAGATGGGGCAGATGATCGCGTCGATGGCGACGGAGATGTGCACTGATGTCTCCGAGCTTCGCATCCGCTACAAAGCGATCGAGGTGCTCTATCGACTCAACGCGGAGCTCGTCGCGGGAGGGCGCGTCAGCGACACACTCAAGCTCACGCTCGAAACAGCGCTCGAAGCGTTCGGACTCGAAGCGGGCGCGATCATGCTGCTCCCTGAGGACTCGGAGGGGCTGGCGCGGACGGATCTTGAGGACGAGCTTGAGCGGAGCGCTTCTGTTGGGCTCAGCGAGGATTGGTTGTCGTCGCCGTTGCCGTTGTCTGCGGGACGCGAGATCGATCGTGCGTCGCTTGACGGCGAGGTCACGGTGATCGAGGACCTGCACAAGGACGATCGCATCCTGGCGCGAGATCAGGTGATCCGCGAGGGGCTCCGTTCGTTTGTGGGGACAGGGATGGTGTTCGATGGTCATCCGATCGGGGTGATCCGTTTGTACTCGCGGACACAGCGTTCGTTTACTGGCGCCGAGCGGAGATTGATCCGTTCGATCGGTCAGTCCGCCGCGATGGCGGTCGAGCAGGCGCGGCTGATCAAGATGAAAGCACGCGAACGGCGCACGCAGCGCGCGCTCAAGATCGCGGGGACGGTGCAGCAGCGGATGCTCCCGAATCGATTGCCAAAGGTCGAGCACCTCGACATCGCGGCTCGTTTTCGTCCGAGCTTCCAGATCGCGGGTGATTTCTACGACGTGTTCGAGGTCCGCGACAAGATCGGGATCATGGTGGGGGATGTCGTGGGGAAGGGGATCGTCGCGGGATTGCTGATGAGCGCGGTGCGCGCCACGCTCCGTGCATACGCGGAGCTCAGCGATGACCTCTCGCGCGTGATGGCGCGGACAAATGAAGCGATTCATCGCGACACGACGGTGTCGGAGTTCGCGACGATCTGGTATGGGGTGTTCGATCCGGAGACCAACGAGCTGTGCTATGTGACCGCGGGGCACGAGCCGCCGTTGCTGCTGACGAGGGGTGATGATGGGGTCTGGAAGCACGAGATGCTGCGAGGCGAGGGGCTCGTCGCGGGGGTGCAGGACAACGAGGATTACGCGATGGAACGCGTCGTGCTCAGCAAGGACCAGGTGGTGGTGGTGTACACCGACGGGATGATGGACGCGCTGGACTTTACTGGTCAGCGGTTTGGTCGGGCGCGTTTGATCAACGCGGTCGTGAGCACGCTCAACGAGGAGCCTGATGCGAATGCGGATCGCGTGGTCGAGCGCGTGTTCTGGCACATGCGCCAGTTCACCGGACTCCAAGCGCAAGCGGACGACGAGACCGTCGTCGTGATGCGGGCGCGGTAAAAGAGTACAAATCGGAAAACAAGAAACGCCCGCTGCGTGATGGCAACGGGCGTTGTGTGTTTGAGGTTAACGATTGATCAGGCGGCGTACGGCCCGTCGTCGTCATCGTTGTTGGTCCACTGCGCGAAGCTGAAGGACTGGGCTTCTTCTTCCATGAGCTCGTTGAGCTGTTCCATCTTGGATTCAGCGTCGGCGAGTGCTTGCTGAGCGAGTTCGATCGAGTCCATAGCGTCCTCTTTCTGGTCAGTGCCGGCGGCGCGCCATGAGGGCATGCTCGTGAACGGCAAAGGTGCGGGGGGATCTTCAATCGTGTCGGTCTCTCGGCAGAGTCTCAGATTTGGCATCACGGCCCTCCTTGGACTGGAATGAGTCCAGATGAGTCTGCATAACAGATCGTCATTCGGTTTCGCTCAATGAAGCACAAACCCGACAATCGAGATGCTTTGGCCCGAAGAATCGTGACAGATGATCCCATGAGTCGTGTTATCGGCACTTGGGAGCAGAGTTGATGAGCTTTGGTGGTGCTGATTTAAGCCGAGGGCTCGCTCGAATCACTGGACGCTTGGTCTGTTTCGTCGGCGCTCTGGATCGGTTTGGACTCGCCGAGCTTGGGTTCGGTCCCTGCGAGGGCTCGCATGAGGTTCGCTTTGTGCTTGTAGATCACCACAAGCGCCAGCGCCAGCGCGACAATGAAGAACGGGAGCCCAAAGTTGGGGACCATCTGGTCGATGTCACCCGCAGGGGTCTCAGAAAACTGGGATTGCGATCCGACGCGGCGTTCCTGGAGCGTTTCGTACTGCTCGAACGCGTACCACGTCCAGAGCGGGAGCGTCGCGGCGGCGAGCGACGACGCGGGACCCACCATGCGCCAGAGCAACAGGACAACGATGTAGACCACGAACGCGCCAGCAGCGGGGATCGTCATCGCGGGCATCACCCCGATCATGGATCCCATCGCGGTCGCGACGCCCTTGCCCCCTTTGAATCCGAGCCAGGGGCAGAAGATGTGTCCGAGCGGAGACGCGAACATCACGGCGAGCCAAACCCACGCGTCCGTAGCTTGGATGTCCATGCGTCCGAGTGTCCCCAGAGCAGCGCCGGCGAGGAGCGAGGGCGTGAGTCCTTTGGTGAGATCGAGCGCGAAGCAGAGGAAGAAGTAGGGACGTCCGAGGACGCGTCCGAGGTTGGTGGCGCCGATGTTCCCAGAGCCGTGCTGGCGGAGGTCGATGCCTTTGGCGCGAGCGATGAGGAATCCGAAGGGGATGGAACCCATCAGGAACGCGGCGGGGATGAGGAGATACGCGATCATTGCTCAAGCGTAGGGATCGCTTCCCGGCTTGGCACCAACTGGGCACACCCGATCAGGGACGGATCAGGGACATCCCGCAGAGTACTGGCTCAGATATGCGGAAACATCGAGGAAGTTGAGCGTGCCGTCGTTTGTGAAATCGGCTACGGCGCTCATGCTGCTGTACGCAGAGATGAACATGCTCACATCAAGGAAGTTCAGCGATCCGCTCTGGTCAAGATCTGCATGGCTGCAGAACGCGGTGTTGAGGCGCGTCGCGGTGTCTTGCATGATCTCGGTGAGCTTGGGGTTGAGCAGGTCGTTGTTCCAGACTTCCATGTAGCGGACGCCAGAATCGATCGCGAGGTCGATCTCGCCTTGATATCCATCATCGCTGAAGCGTTCGGGGGTGTTGGTGTAGCTGTTGGCGACTTGGACCTCGGAATGGCTCTGTTTCGATGCGTCCTGGAGGATCTCGAACATGCCGGGATAGACATCAGTCGCGTTGTGGACCATCCACCACGCCGCGAGCACACCGACTCGTCTGCCGTGCATTGCACGCGCATGGTTGTAGACCTCGATCGCAACCGCGTCGCTCCCGAGCACGGGGTGGACCTCGTGGGCGAGCGCGTGGTTCGGGAACGCTTGAACGAACGCGTCGATCGCGTTCTTCCACGAGTCGGCGTAGAGGGAATCGGTGTATCCGATGTTCATCCAGTTGATCGTGTCTGTCGGGGAGCGCGGGAGCTGCATCTCAAAGCCGTTAGAGCTGGAGTTGGTGATGTAGACGAGGGAGATGGTGTCCTCGTTTGCGTAGCGAGCGCCGAGCTGCTGGACGAACTGAGACCATCGGCTCTGAAAGATGGTGTCCCAAGGAACGGGCATCTGTTCTGCTGAGTCATGGAACTGGTAGCTGAACATCTGGACTCCGAGCGATTGGAGCCAGCTGGGTGCGACGAGTCCGTTGACCACAGCGAGTGAGACTTTGATGTCGTAGCTCTGCGCCGCTTGGATTTGTCCGTCGATGAGAGACCAGTCGTATACGCCTGGGCTGGTCTCGATATCTTCCCACGCGACGCGGACGAGCACGCCGTCTACGTGCTCAAGCTCTGCGATTGTGGGGACGACCGAGACCGATCCAGTGCTGGTGGTCGGAGGACAGCTGCAGTACAGCCCCATCGGTGTTTCATACCCGCCAGCGAGGGCTGGGAGCGTGGACAGAGCGATAACGATTGATGATGAGAGACCCTTCATGGTTGTGCAACGACGATGGAGCATGGGTATTGCCGCTTTACGGGCACCCTGATGAATATTGACTCAGGTACTCGGAGATGTCGAGGAAGTTGAGTCGGCCGTCGTTGTTGATGTCCGCGATGCAGTCCGGCGCTTGTGAACCTCGCACGGCGAGGGTGACGGCGTCGCTGAGTTGTTGATCGCCTTTGGTCGTCATGACGCTGCACGCGTAGGAGTCCGTGTCGCTGAGCATCGCGTTGTCGATGATGAGTTTATTGGTTGTTGTGCCGCTGATGCGTCCGTCGTCTATGAGTGGGTTCCCATTGCGGAACCACTGGAAAGTGGAAAGGGGATCGGAGGGTGCGAGTTCGAGCACTCCTGCTGTTCCCGCGTCAACGAGCGTTCCGGTGGGTTGCTGGATG
Source organism: Phycisphaerales bacterium (assembly GCA_965250055.1). Taxonomy (GTDB): domain Bacteria; phylum Planctomycetota; class Phycisphaerae; order Phycisphaerales; family UBA1924; genus UBA1924. Next base: position 2,619,887 of record OZ252285.1, read on the forward strand.
ATGGGGTCTACATCGAAGTTGATCGAGATGCCCATCGTGACCGCGTTCTCAAGCACGAGTGTGATCTGGTTGGTGGTCGTGTTAAGGAATGTGAGGGTGGGGTCCATGAATAATCCAGTTGATGAAGAGGCGGCGACCTGATCACCAACAACCGCGACATCTTGGAACAGCGGCACCAAGCCGAGGAAGAAGTCTTCTGTACCGAGCAAGAGTTCTCCGCCTGCGAGAGGGGTGGTGTGCGAGACTCGGTAGACTGCGGAAGCGGATCCCGTCAATCCGCCGGCTTCATTGATCTCGGTCCAGTAGACATCACCCGAAACGGGATCGATCCCGACGCCATACTGACTACCACCTGACATCTCGTGTGGGATGCTGGTTGGCGCGGGTGACGATGCGCCGCTGAGGTTCCCCATCAGGAGATCACCTGATGAAGTGACGACGTAGAACCCACGATCAGTATCGATGTCCAAATCGAAGGGCTCCGGCACGTTGTCGGCTTCGAGGATCGGGGTCCCGGTGCCGTCGGAGTTGACGCTCAGGATCTCGTCGTTCTCCCACCAGTAGATGCGTCCTGTATCGGGATCAACATGGACCTTCTTCGCGTTCTCGTCGAGTCCGCTGACTAGGACTGTCATTGATCCTGGATCTAGTGAGGGGTTGATCGAGATCAAACGTGCGGATCCGGTCTCCTTTGCGATAAGCACCACACGCTCGCGTGGTCGATCAAAGTCTGAGCCGAAGAATCCTTGGAAGTCTGGCGCGTCGATGGTGTAGAGGGTGATGCTGCCGTCGATGCTCTGTGAGAAGAAGAAGTCTGGGAAGACATCTTGACCGAAGATATGCGTGATCTCATATGGCTGGGCGTTCGCGATCGAGGTGGTAAAGAGCACAAACAGGGCAAATACACGGCGAATCATCTCGTCTCTTCCATTCTGATACGGACCAATCTCAGTATACAGAAAGCCCCACGAATCACGAGGGATAACCTGATAGATCACAGGCAATTCGACGCGGACAGATGAGTTGGGTATGGATTAGCGGACGAAGCGCTGTGTGAGCACATCGAGGATGTTCCCGAACACGCTATCGGGTTTCCCAGCGGCGTCAACGCGGAGGTAGCGCTGCTGATCTGGATCAGACGCGATCAGGTCCTGGTATCCCTGGCGGACCTTCGCGTGGAACGCGGCGCCCTTCGCTTCCATGCGATCGAGGAGCGGATTGAGGCGCGACGCAGCGGTGTCTTGATCGACATCGAAGATCAGGGTCGCGTCGGGGTGCGTGTCTTGCATCGCGATTTTGGCGGCAGCGTCGATCTCAGCGGTGGGGATGCCGCCGGCGGTGCCTTGATACGCGTAGGTGGAGGAAACGAAGCGGTCGGCGATGACGAGCTTGCCTTGCGTGAGCGCCGGCGCGATGACCTGCTCGCAGAGCTGGGCGCGGGACGCCATGTAGAGGAGCATCTCGCAGCGGAGGGACATGGTCTCGCGGTCGAGGTGGTCGAGGAGCGCGTCGCGGATCTTCTCGCCGACTTCTGTTCCGCCTGGTTCACGGACTTCGGTGACCTCGATCCCGGCGCCTCGGACGGCTTTGAGGAACATCGCGAGTTGGGTGGACTTTCCAGAGCCGTCGGGACCATCGAAGACGAGGAACTTGCCTCGGAGGGCGCTGACAAGGGCTTCCGGGAGTTCGTGTGGTGGGGTGGTCATGACTTCAACGGCTTGGAAGGTGGTTTGTACGCTCACGGCTGTGAGTGTAGCGTGTTTTGTGCTTGGATGAGGCGCGATCGGAAGGGTTCTGGGCCGAGTTTTGGATTCATGAGTTTGAGACGCGTGAGGTGTGCTCGCGCGTTGTCTTGGTCGCTCTCGTTTCCTGATGTGATGGTGGTTTCGATGATGAGAGTCCACGCGTGCCAGAAGTGTTTGGAGTCGTTGTTGTTGAGAGCGCTTGCGAGTTGTGTGAGTCGCTGGAGCGCCACGTCAGGTTGACCAGCACCAATGAGGGCGCGTGCGTAGAGCAGCTCGAGCTCGGGATCGGACGCATCGACCGAGTTGTGCACAAGACGAGCGAGACGCGTCATCGCCGAGGAGGGGTTAGTGTCAATCTCCAGCGCCGCGGCGGTGCGGTGCCAGTGAGTCGAGAGGGGCGAGCGGAGCGCATCGAGAACGCTCGCGGTGTCGATCGCGTGCTGGAGGGGGTTCGCTTGACGCTTGGTCAGTGCGTTGTTGTGGAGGATCTGAGCGCCGAGGTCCGATTCACGCGTCGCAGGGGTGAGCGAGCGGATGAGGGACTCTTGTTCCTGTCCAGCCGTGAGTTTGATGAGCTGGAGCTTCCAGAGGTCGATCTCGATACGATCGGGGTAGGTGTTGATCGCTTGGCGCAGCAGCGGGGTGATGAGCGGGGATTTGGATGCGGACGCCGTGTCGATCGCTCCGGCGAGCGCGTCGGCGGCTCCGGGATGCGACGGGAAACGATCAGCGAGCTTGGACGCGGCTTCGATCAGGACCTTCCCGGCGTCGCGCGTGTTGAGCGCTCGAGCGCCGAGGCACGCGAGCCACAGGGAATCCTCGGCGAGGTCTTGGTCATCGGCGCGGGAGATTGTCAGGAGTGTGTTGATCGCTTCTTGTCGAGCATTGGGATCAGAGCTTGTGAGCCGAGCGCGAGCGTCGATGAAGCGGACGATCGCTGGGAGGAGGTTGGTCTTGCTCTGTGAGGTTGGATCGGCGCGGAGCTCATCAACGAGGGCCGCGATCGAGCGGTCAACCAGCGGCTCAAGCTCGGGGATCAACGCGCGGAGTCTCAGGAGCGGATCAAACGCGATGAGCGGATCGGTATGCAAGAGTGACCACGACCGCGTCTGTGCCGCGAGGAGTGTCCACGCGGGATCGGTTGTGAATGGCGGGGTATCAAGCAGCTGCGAATCGGGTTCTTGATGCATCGCGATCGCGAGCACGGCACTCGCCGCCGTGAGATCGGTAACTCCAAGCTGGGCGCGTTCACTGAGCAGCGCTCGAAGCGAATCGATGTTTGCAGCACTCGACGAGTCCTCAGCGAGCAGCGCCAGCAGCACACGGCGGCGCGCGTCAAGCTCCGGAGAGACGAAAACCGATTCGCTCAGGGTGCTGTGGATATTCTGAATAAGTCTTGGGTCGCTGAACTGATCGCTGCTGAGCAGCGATGCCTCGGCGATGAGCAGCGCTGCGCGAGGGTCTTGGGTGTCCGCGTCTTCGAGGAGTTGGTTGATGCGCCGGAGCGCTTCGTTTGCTTTGGACTGGTCATCGTCAATCGGGAACGCGTAGAGGGTTCGGTAGTACACGCCGGATGCTTTGAGCGCAACGATCTGGTCTTCAGCAGCACTGAGACGTGCGTCGGCGCTTGTTGGTGGTGGGGGGAGTGGTTCTGGATCAGGGTTGGCGAGCTGGTTGTAGGTGATGACCTGGTGGTCGTTGTGTCCGTCGCCGTGGAAGACACCGATGGTGCGCATGATCCCGGTGGGGTCCTCATCGAGGAGTTGGATGGTCTTGATGACGACGGGGCGTGTTCCCGCGACAGGATCGAGCGGGTTGAGCTCGTCGAGGCGTTGGCGGACGTGCTTGAGTCCGCCGGCCCATGGCGCTTCGGTGCGCTGGATCCCGCGCGAGATGAGCAGGATCATGTCGGGGTTGAGCTCGATCGCGGCCGCGAGTCCGTCGATGGGGTTGGACTGTCCACGCGCGGGCATCGTCGCGAGCCAATCCGCGACGGCTTTCTTGTTCTCGCGCGTGGCGCGTGGGAGCTTGTTACGCGACGTCTGCAGCTCTGGGGTTGCAAACGTCGAGTCGTCGAGCTTGCGGAACGCGATGACCTGGAACCGCTGGGTGGGGCTGAGCCGATCGATCGACTGGAGCAAGCGCTCGCGGATGTAGCTCAGCGAAGTCAGCGTCGCGCCGGAGGTGTCGATGACGTACACAATCGAGCGCGCCGCTCCGGTCGATACTCCAGCAAAGCTGATGGGAGACGGCGCGGAACTGGGTTCAGCGGAGAGCGCGGAGGATTGCTTGCTCAGCTGCTCGAGCGTCGCGGCGCTCATTGCTTGGGAGGTGACTGGGGTCGGCGTTGAGAGTGCTTTGGCGCTGCGATCGAGCACGCTGGGCGCGGATTGCGTGACCTGCTCAGGTTCGGGAGTCTGGTTCTGAGCGGTGCTGTTCTGTGCGGGATCGTCTTGTGATTGGTCTGAGGGAGGTGATGCTGCGATCGGAGCGGAGTACTCGAGCTCAGCGAGCGGGAGCTTGGTCTTTTTCTCGTTTGTTTGCGTAAGCGTGGCGGCGCGCGAGCCGACGATGACGAGCAGAGCGATGAGGGAGGTGTGGACAGCGATCGACACGCCCGGAGGGAGGGCCCATCTCAGGATTGAAGCGTTTCGAGGCACGATCTATTCTAGTGGTTGGTCTGGTCTTGAGGCAGAGTCTTTATGGCGTCGGATTGCTCGGAGGTGGGGGCGTGCGATCGAATGAGGATCGGTCTGGCTGTGGCGCTTGCGTATCCTGCTTGATCTTCGCTTGCTGGCGCTCCGGAGTCCCTGAGACATACGGATCGCGCCGTCCTGGACGGAAGATCAATCGATCCATCGACAACGGTCCAGCGCCGAGCAGGAACACGCTCAGCGACATGATGATGATGGAGAACTGCCAGAGCAGTGTGGAATACGCGGCGGGGTCCCAAGGGTCCACGGCGTGGGGGATGAATCCCAGGAACGCATCGGAAGACTGCAACGCCGCGGGACCGATGTTGGTGGTCCAGATCGCGACGAGCATCACGATGGTCAGCGACATCGCGCTCAGACGAGTCAGTAATCCTACAAGCAGGAACACTCCCGCGGCGATCTCGGTGATCGCGGTCGCCCACGCGGCGTAGACGGGCATCTTCCCAGATCCCATCCACGAGGGCATCGTCGGGGTGATGGGCTGAGAATCCTCAGTCAGTCCAGGAGAGGTCGCGTTGTCGAGCAGCAGCGTGATCTTGTAGACGTTCTTGATGCGGACAGGATCGGGGTAGTCGGATCCCACAGCAGGCGCGGTGGACTGGACGACGTGGGTGAATGTGTATTGCGGATTCAGGAGCGCGCGGTTCTCGGATTCACTGCCTTGGGTTTCGGGTTGGGCTGGTTGTTGTGCGGGTGGTTGGGTTTCGGGAGTCTCGGTCTCTGGAGTGGTGGTCGGCAGATCTTCTGATGAGTCCGCTGGGTCGATGTCGCTGTCGAGCAGCTCAGAATCGGGGAGTGGATTGACGGGCTCAGCAGGGAGTTCTGATTCTGGTTCAGCTGGGAGCGCTGGAGTGTCTGGGAGGAAGGTGACGCCGAGGTTGGCGAGGCGAGCGGCGTTGTCGCCTTGGGTGGTGGTGGTGCCGACGATCTTCCCGATCCCGGCCCAGAGGAAAATGATCGCGAGCGCCAAGCGGAGCAAAAAGGCGGGGAGTGTGAGGGCGATGTGGTCGCGGCAGCGCATTGGACAGGGCTCCCAAATGGGTAAGGATCAAGTCGGTCGATGAGCGCACACGGCGACAACCGTGTGTACCATCACTTTACATTGGTTCATCGGCAAGTTGTTGGGAACTTGACCTAGATTCGTGCGGTAAAGTGTACGGGATAGTGGGTTTGGGTACCTGAAACGGCTTTCATAGCCAATGAACACGCGGGTGTGGCGGAACTGGTAGACGCGCCAGATTTAGGTTCTGGTGAGCATAGCTCGTGCAGGTTCGATTCCTGTCACCCGCATTGAACATAAAAGCCCCCGGCATGTGCTGGGGGCTTTGTTCTTGATTCACACTATCGCGAGCAGTTTACGGACAGCTTTGTCCGTAGCTCGCGAGGAACGCGGAGATGTCGAGGAAGTTGAAGTTCCCGTCGTTGTTGACGTCCGCGATGGGGTCCATGTCGCCGTAGAGACCAAGGAAGAGGGAGACGTCGAGGAAGTTGAGACCTCCGGAGAAGTCGAAGTCGGTGTCGCAGACCGCGCCGATTCGGATCTCGTCTTCGAAGTATCCGACCTTGTAGCTCAGGCGTGGGTCGCCGGTCGCTGGAGCGATGAAGGTGTCGAACGTTCCGGTGACTCCTGCATCAGCAGTGACGATGGTCACGACCCACGAGGTCTCGGGATCGAACCCCTCGATGAGCGAGAGGTCGAGCGTGCCGTCGGCGTGAAAGGTCGAGGAGGAGTCGATGAGGTCACTCGTTCCAAAGTCCGAGACTTCGACCTCGTAGACGCTGGAGTCTGAGAGGGTGATGGGTTGGCTCGCTTCGAGTTCTCCGACGGAGAGTCCCGGCGCGATGGTGCCGTCCATGTTGAGCGGCGCGTTGATCTGACCACGTCCAGAGAGTGTTTGGTCCGCTCCGATGGTGAGTCCGGCGCCAGTGATCTGTGATCTGTTTGTGGTCCCGGTAAGTCGGATCTCACCCATGCCGTCGATAGTTGCTGGGGCGGCTGAGGTGACTGCGGTTGCGAATCCACTGTTCGTTGGGTTGATGTTGATCGTGTTGTGATTGGTGACGGTGCCCACGATAGCGAGGTTTACACCCGGGTTAATAGTGACTGGTGAAAGATTGGTCATATCCTGGAACGTCGAGATTCCGGAGTTGAGTAATGTGGACCCACCGGCGAGCGCGTCCATCGTGCCGCCGTTGATCGTGGCGCTGGTGAGTGTGACCAAGCCGTCGTTGTTGAGGATCTGACCTCCTCCGGTTTGATCGATCTCGATGCTTGAGACCTGCAGTCCTTCGGCTGGGTTCACCTGGATCAGTGTGTTATTGATCTTGTTGTTTGATTGGAGCGTGAGTGTTCCGGTGGTCGATTCGATGAGTCCGTTGTTGATCAGCGAGGCGTTGATCTGACCGAATCCCTGAACGGTGTGCGATGCGCCGATTGTGACGGTTTCGCCCGCTGCGGTGTTGAGCTGTGAGCGATTTGTCGTCCCCATGAGCCGTGTTGTTCCGGTTCCTCCGAGTGTGGTTGAATCGTTGAACTGGAGAATTGTGATGAAGCCGGCGTTGGACGGGTTGATGGAGATGATGTCGTTACTCATCAAGCCGTTGGTGATCCCGATCGTGGTTCCGGGGTTGAGGTTCAGTGGCGCGTTGAGTGTGAGTTGATCAAAGTTGGTTGCGCCTGATGATTGCGTGACCACACCGCTCGCGGCATTGATTGTTCCGTTGTTTATGTTCACTGATGAAAGCGTCAGTGTGCCGTCGCCAACATTGATCTGCGCTGCAGGGTCTTGATCGAGCGTGATTGTTGAGATGGTGATGTTTGCTCCGGGTTGTATGGAGATTGTGCTGTTGTTCACCTTGTCGTTGCTCAGCAAGCTCAGTGTCTGACCGCTGGTGTCAGCGTCGATCGTTCCGTTGTTGATCAGCGATGCATGGATCTGTCCGAATCCTCGGATGACATGACCAGACGCGAGTCCAAGGGTTTCTCCGGCTCCGGTTGTGATCTGTGATCTGTTTCCGGTTCCACGCAACAATGTTTGTCCTGATCCTGACAGGACTGTGGATGCTGGGAAACTGAGGGTGGTCACGAATCCCGCGTTGGTAGGGTTGATGGTGAGATCGTCGTTGTTGATAAGCGTGTTGGTTGCTACGAGCGCCACGCCGGGATTGATGTTGAGCGGCGAGTTGAGCACGACGCTGTCAAAGTTGTTTGTCCCTGCGGTGAGGTTTGTGGCGCCAGTTGTCGCATTGATCACCCCATCGTTGATTGTGGAAGAGCTGATGTTGAGGGTGCCGTTGTCGATATTGAACTGCCCGCCCCCGGTTTGATCAACAGTGATGCTCGAGATATTCATGATCGCGTTGTTGGTGATCTCGAAGATGTTGTTGTTGACTTTGTTGTTCGTGCTCAACAGCAAGATCTGTCCCGCTACGTCGGCACTCACCACGCCGTTGTTGATCAGTGGGGCTTGGATGGTGCCTATCCCGCGGATCGTGTGTGTAGATGCTTGTGTGAGTGTGTGAGAGGGATCAGAGGTCCGGAGATTTGATCTGGAACCAACTCCGTCGAGCGCGAGCGTCCCCGTGCCGTTGAGTGTTGATATGTTCTGGAACTCCGCGACGGTCACAAAGCCTGCATTGGTGGGGTTGATGCTCAGGTTCGCGTCGTTTGTCATCGTGTTGATGATCTGGAGCGTCACGCCGGGATTGACGATGCCGTTGCCCATTGCGTGGACATTGTTGAACGAGTTGGTGCCCCCTGTAAATGCCCAGTTTGATCCGGGCATGGACTGGATCGTCCCGTCCGCGATGCTGATCGTTGACATGTTCAGTTGACCATCGTCAACGCTGATTTCCCCGCTCACGCCTTGTCCGATTGCGACGTTGTTCATGAACATAGTCGCGTTGTTCACGACTTCGATGCGATTGTTGTTTGTCCAGGTGCCGCTCAGGATATCGAGTGTGAGTCCGTTGAGATTAGCGCTGACAGTTCCGTCGTTGAGGAAGTCCCCGACGATGCGTCCGAAGCCGTTCACGGTGTGATCGGTTCCGTGTGATACGGTGGCTCCTGCTCCTGAGACCAATGAAGCACGAGTACCGAATCCATTGAGCGTGAGCGCCCCGGTTCCTGTGAGTGTCGCGGAGTTATTGAAAGTGACGCTGGTGGTGAACCCACCGCTGGAGTTGTTCACAAGGACAGTGCCGTTGTTGACCATGCCGCCTTGGAGTCCGATTGCTCTCCCTGCGTCCATGCTGAGTGTGCATCCAGTGTCTTGGATATCTACTGAACCAAGTCCCGGCACGGAGATGTTGAGGGTTGCGGTGTAGGTCCCTCCGATGTTGAACTCCGCGGTCTCGGTGCCCATGCTCGGGACGCTCATCGGAGACCAGTTGGTTGGAACGTTCCATAAACCACCAGCGGGATTGACCCAGTCGATGTTCTGTCCGAGTGCGGTGCCTGCGAGTAAAAAGACGGCGAGTGTTGATTTGGTCATTGGGGTGTTCATGATGATCTCTCCGTGAGCGTTGAACGCTTTTCATCAGAGGGTGTGCGAAGGGTCAATGTCCGAGTTTGACCAGACCCATTGTATAGGGAATTCTGCTCAGTCCAAGAAAAAACCCGCGATGTCGCGGGTTTGGGGGGGGTGGGGGGTTGGGTAAGATCAAATCGCGTTTACGGGCAGCTCTGGCCGTAGCTTGCGAGGAACGCGGAGATGTCGAGGAAGTTGAAGTTCCCGTCGTTGTTGATATCCGCGATCGGATTCATCTCGCCGTAGAGAGCTAGGAAGAGGGAGACATCGAGGAAGTTGAGTCCTCCTGAGAAGTCGAAGTCTGTATCGCAGACCGCGCCGACGCGGATCTCGTCCTCGAAGTATCCGATCTTGTAACTCAGTCTTGGATCCGCAGCAGCGGGTGCGATGAGTGTGTCGAATGTTCCTGTGACTCCGCCGTCAGCCGTGACGATGGTGACGACCCATGATTCTGTTGGAGTGAATCCATCGATGAGCGTGAGGTCGAGCGTGCCGTCGGCGTGGAAGGTCGATCCAGAGTCGATGACATCATGGCTCGACAGTCCTCCAACCTCGATCTCAAGAACGCTTGAATCTCCCAGCGTGATCGGGCTGGTTGCATTGAGGATCCCTGCGGAGAGTCCCGGCGCGATGGTGCCGTGATTGACCATCGGGGTCGCGATGCGTCCGATCCCAGTGATGGTGTGGTCCGCGCTGTTGGTGAAGACCTCCGTGCCTGTGACGCTGGTGATCTGGGCGCGTGTGGTCAATCCGCTGAGATTGAGCTCGCCTGGTCCTTCGATGGTTAGGTCGTTCTGGATCTCCAGCGATGTGACAGCGGCTCCGTTGGTTGGGTTCAGATCAAGCACCGAGTTGTTGGTGTGTGTGCCGCTGAGTTCGAGTGTCCGTCCCGGCTCGACAACAACCGATGCATTGTTGATAACGCTGGTCAATCGGCTTGTGCCTCCCTGGACATTGAATACGCCCGTGCCGCTGGATTCGATCGAACCTCCGGTGATGATGGTATTCTGGAGTTCAACCTCGCCGTCATCTGCGGTGATCTTTGCGCCTAGAGCTTGGGTTACACTCGAATCGGTACTGAGTTCGAGGGTCGCACCGTTGGTGGACTGGATTGTATTGTTGTTCTGAATTTCGTAGTCATCGACGAGGAGCTCTTGTCCCGAGAAATCAGCGATGATCTGTCCCTCGTTGATCATGGGCGCGTTGATGCGTCCGAAGCCGTGGATGGTGTGATTGGCGCCGTTGGTAATCACGAAGGTAGTCGGGAGCACCGAGAGGATTTGAGCTCTGGTTGAAAAACCATTGAGTGTTACTGATCCAGTACCATTCAGTGATCCTGAATCCATGAAGCGCAGGTTCGTTTGGGCAGCACCGTTGGTTGGGTTGATGAGGATGTTGCCGTTGTTGGTGATGGAGTTGCGGATCTGCAGCGCGTCGCCGACTGAGACATTGAACTGGGCTTCATTGGTGACCCCGCGGAGCTCAGTGACGAAGACAACCTCGTGGATACCTGAGCCGCTGGTGAGGGTGCCGCCTTCGATCTCTGGTCCGTTGTAGACGATGTTGCTGGTGTTGGCCGCGAGCACGCCCCCTCCGGTCTGGTCGAGGGTGAAGTTGTTGATTTCAAGTGTGCCGCCGTCTGCGGACATGATGCCGTTGTTTGTTTTGTTTTCACCGGAGTTGAGCAGCGTGTTTCCGGGGTTGTTGGCGGTGATCGTGCCGTTGTTGACCAGGGAACCAAAGATGCGTCCGAACCCCTCGAGGGTGTGGTTGGTGTCGTTGGTGAGGGTGCCCCCTCCGGCGGTGGTGATCTGGGCGCGTGTGGTGAAGCCGTTGAGTGTGACCTTGCCCGGCCCGGTCAGCAGGACGTTGTTGTCGGCGTCGAGAGTCGTAACCGCGGCTCCGTTTGCCGGATTGACCAAGATCGTACCGTTGTTGGTGATGGTGTCCGAGAGGTTAAGGGTCCGCGACACCGCGACCTGGACATCGCCGTTGATGGTGAGGTCGTCAAGTGTCGGAGAGCCGTCGGAGACGACCACGCCGCCGTTGATTCCTTCGATGCTGCCGCCGGAGATTGATGTTTGATGCATCGACACAGTGCCGCCGTCGGCGCGGACGACGCCGGCTGGGCTTTGGGTGATGATGAGATCGACGAAGTTGAGATCGAGGATCCCGTTGTTGGTGGCGCCGATGACGCTGTTGTTGGTGATGTTCCCGAATCGGAAGTCGAGGGTGTTGAACGGATTGTCCGCTTGGATGGTACCGTTGTTGATGAAGTCACCGAAGATCTGTCCGTAGCCGTGGATCGTGTGACCGGCGCCGTGCGTGACTGTCGATCCTGATTCAGCGATCAAGCGTGATCGAGTCGAGAGTCCGTTGAGGAGGATGTCTCCCGTGCCGCTGATGGTTGCGGAGTCTCTCCAGAAGAGCGAGGTTTGTGCGGCTCCTGAAGTGGTGTTGACAACGTAGGTCCCGCTGTTGTCGAAGTTGCCGAAGAGTTCGTGCTGACGGCTGAGATTCAACGCGATCGTTGCGCTGGGGTTGTTGTTGGTGATGTCATCGGTGTCGAAGTTGCCGCTGATTGTGATGGTGTATGTCCCGTTGTTGGGGATGACCGCGTCGCTGGTCATCGTGGTCGGTGCGCTCACGGGCGTCCAGTTGGTGGGTACAGACCAGAACCCATCGGTCGTCAGGTTCCAGGTTGATGTTTGTGCGAGTCCGGCGCTGGTGATCAGCGTGAGCGCGGATACGGCGGCGAGTGTTTTGGTGTGCATTGCTCTCTCCCTCGAATGCAGTGGTATGAACTGGGGATTTCCCCGATATGACCTATAATTCTAGGGAATATGCCTTACTACTTCAAGAAAATTATACTCAGGGTACAAAAAACCAGCACCGTGAGGTGCTGGCTGGGGTTTCTGATTGCTGTGTTATCGGTCTTACGGGCAGCCGTTCCCGAATGCGGAGAGGAACGCCGAGACGTCGAGGAAGTTGAAGCTCCCCTCCCCCGTGAAGTCCGCGGCGGGGTCTTGGTTCCCGAACGCCGCGAGGAACGCGGAGACATCGAGGAAGTTCAGGTTGCCGTCAGCAGTGAAGTCCGCTGGACACGGATTGCTCACATCCTCGCAGGAGACCAGTTCGACCTGCACCGCATCGACCGCGGCTTCGACAACCGAACCCTCGCCGGTATCACCGGCACGGAAGCGGATGCGGACCTGGTCCGATGGGGACGTGAAGATCTGGGAGAGGTCGAAGGAGTACTCGTTCCATCCGCCTCCTGCTGCTGGATCACCCGGACCGATGGTGTCGAGGGATTGCCAGTTGCCTCCATTGTTGTTGGAGATGTCGATGAAGATGGTGTCGTCAACCTCTCCAACATTATTTGAGTACCACAGTGCGTAGGAGAGCATCGGGATGCCTTCGCCTGTCGCGTCCATTGCTGGTGAGGTGAGGGTGGTGGTGCCGCCGTCAACGTCTGAGTTTCCTGCGACGTTGTCTGTGAGGTAGCAACGACCCGATCCGTCGTAGTCGGTCACGGGATCGCCGCGTCCGCCGCCGCCGGCTGGGATGCCGCGTTCCCACGCGCCGTCTGACACGGAACCAGAGACGGACCATCCCATGTTGGATTCGAAGTTGTCCGCGAAGAGTTCTTCGAAGTCTGACGCGACACTCGCGGTGAACACGTTTGATGGTGCGTCAGCTGGGAGTGTCTTGACTACGCCATCGCTGTCGGTGACTCTGAAGAAGTACTGCAATGTTTGGCCACACTCAATAGCCGGCGACATTGCGGTCCATGATCCATCTGGGTTCGGAGACAGGAAGTCTGCGACAAATCCTTGTCCATCAACATCAAAGAACGCGTGGACTGTTTCGAATGACGTGCCGTCGCGTGTGATGATGTTGACGCTGATCGGATCACCACCTGCAGGGCTGACCGTGCTCGGCATGTCATCGCGTTGTTGGAGCGCGAAGCCGTCGAGGTCTGCATCCAGACGGAGCAGGAAGAGTCCGCGCTCGATATCCGAGACCGCGATGGTTCCCGATGGGAAGAAGGGGTAGCTCGACCACGCGCCGTTAAAGCTCGCGGCGTCTGAACCTGGGTAGCTATCGAAGTACGCGATCTCGACGGGGTTGGTCGGATCAAGTCCATCAAACACACGCAGACCAGAGCGGTAGTTCGCTTGGTAGATCACGTAATCGCGTGTGTACAGGTTGTGGTCGATCGCGGCTTTGCCCGTGGTGTATGTTCCAACGAATGTAGGATTCGCAGGATCCTCAACATTGATCACACGCGTCGTCGTGACGGAAACGGTTGATCCCTCGTCGAGCTCGTCGTTGAGGTAGAGGAACTTGCGATCGGTTGAGAGCCAAGCTTGGTGTGAGTATCCAGCGTTGGGGTAGAACAGCGTCGAGATGGTGACGGGGTTGTTTGGATCGGTGACGTCCGCGATGCGGAGTCCTGTTTCAGAGAATCCTCCTGAGAACCCTGAACACAGGAACGCGAGCTCGCGTCCGGCGTACTCGCCGTCTTGCCAGGTGACGACCTGCGCATCGTGGACATACATCTCGGTCCATCCGCCGTCAAAGGATGGGAGCTCTGGGTTGGAGAGGTCGATGTGGACGAGCCCGCCGTTGCCGACGTTGGCGCCGACGATCCAGAGGGATCCGGTTTCTTCGTTCGCGACGATGTTGTGTGTCGTGGAGTATCCACCCGCGGTCCAGTTGCGGACGAGGGTGACATTGCCCGAGTCGATATTGGACATATCCATGACCTGGATGCCCGAGCCGCCTTCGGAGACGCCGTACGCGTACTCGCCCACGACCTTGACGTCGTGCCAGTCCGATCCTGGTCCGGTGACGGTATCGATGATGACGGGGCTCGTTGGGTTGGTGACTTCTACGAATGCGAACCCACCGTAGACACCCATGATGACGTACTCGCGTCCCGATGGTGAGACGTATCCCCAGCAGTCGTTGCCGAAGGTGGAGTTGACGCCGACGAAGTTGTTGAGCGGGATCTGCGCCAGGAGGGTCATGTTCTGTGAGTCAAAGAGTCCACGCTGGACGTTGTCGGAATCCGCGGTCCAGATCGGTCCCATGACTGCGGACTGCTTGTCGAGCAGTTTGCGGTAGTCGTCATCGTGCGCGATCGCGGTTGATGAGACGCCGCAGGCGAGCGCGAGCGTGAGGGACAATGATCGCCGGGAGGGCAGGTGACGCATCGGAATTCCTTTCTGAAGTGCACAGCCAAGACCTGACCGGCGCACAAAGATACTGCAAAGTCCTCGAATGAGGCGGTATCCTATTCGAACAATCGACTTTCCCGGTTGCTTTTTTTGCTCAATTCGGGGATTCATTGCGATCTTTGTCTGTTTTTATCGTACCGAAACGGGAACGGAGTAGCGCTGATGATGCGATCTCGAAACATCTTGGGTCTTTGCTCAGCGCTGCTGCTCTGCGCCTCTGCGCACGGCGCGTCCGCACAGCCGCTAGACCAAGAGTCCGAGTTGGATTCGGATTCCGGTACTGCAGAAACGACGCAATCAACACACCGCGGACTCCTGCTTGTTGATGACCAGATCAAACCCCAGATCGAGATCCGTTGGCAGACAACTTCTGGTGATCGTACGCTCTCGGGAACGCTCGGTTACACAGCACCCACGGGCGGGATCGTGCTCGAGGGAGCGGAGGATGACGAGAATGTCCTCGCGTATCTCTCGCTCGGAGGCACGCGCGTCGAGACAGGCGCGGGACATCCCAAGGGGTTGGTGATCCGCGTTGGATTGACGAAGCGCGAGAACGCGCTGCCGTTCTTCGAGGACATCAAGCCGGGCGGAGAGATCGAGATCCATGTCGAGGGGGTCGTGGTTTCTGAGCCCGTCCAATATCACGTCGGCACAGGGATGATGCACCTCAAGTATGCGCTCGGAGATCTGATCGCATGCTCGCTTCCAGGATCAGCAAGGAATCAGTACCTGCTCTCAGACCCCAAAGACACGCTCGGCGGCCGCGTCGTCGCGGGACTCAACGCGACTCCCGGCGCGCTCTCAGGTGAGGATGAATCGCTGGGGTCATTCGTGTTTCACTTCGATGAAGCAAACCCAACCACGCTCGGATTCACGGTCCGCATCCCGTATGGTCTGCTCCGTCACCTGCAGGACCCTTGGCAATCGACGCTTCCCAACACGTTCTTTGAACCGATCCACCTGCACGCGGAAGCGGAGGTGATCCCGGTTTGGGCCGAGCCGTTTGATCGGGAGTGGGAGCTTGAAAGCAACGAGCTGCGCGAACCCGAATCTGAAGATGTCGAGAGCGACTCATGAATCGCGTTGTGATCAGTGTTGTGATAGAGTGTGTGCATGACATCACTGAGTGAACAGGATCAGCGAGCGCTCGACGCCGCGTATGAGCAAGCGATCAAGTCCCGCGACGAGGGGGGCATCCCGATCGGTTCGGCGCTGATGGCGCGTGACGGGACGATTGTTGCTGTGGGTCACAACGAGCGCGTGCAGAGCGGTGATCCCACGGCTCACGCGGAGACTGTCTGCATCCGAAACGCCGGGAGACGACGAGATTGGCACGAGCTGACGCTCGCTTCGACACTGTCGCCGTGCGCGATGTGCACCGGGACCGCGGTCCTGCACCGAATCCCGCGTGTGATCATCGGAGAGCACGAGACTTTCATGGGACGCGAAGACTGGCTCAAAGGCGAGAGCGTCGAAATCGTCCATGCTCATGACCAGCGCTGCATCGAGCTGATGCGCACGTTCATCGCGGCTCGTCCTGATCTGTGGGACGAGGACATTGGTGTGCCGCCTGCTGAGTAGCTGGTTATGGTTTATTCGACGGTGCCGTACATGCGATCACCCGCGTCTCCGAGACCCGGTACGATGTAGCCCTTCTCATTGAGGTGGTCATCGAGAGCCGCGGCATAGATCGTGACGTCGGGATGATCTTGCTGCAAACGCTCGACACCCTCCGGAGCCGCGACGAGACAGATCATGCGGAGATCGGTCGCGCCCGCGTCCTTAAGCATGCTGATCGCGGCTGAGGCGCTGCCTCCAGTCGCGAGCATCGGGTCCACAAGAATCACAGGACCACTAGAGAGATCCTTTGGGAGCTTGTTGAGGTACGCGACGGGCTCGAGTGTCGATTCGTCACGCGCCATCCCGAGGTGTCCGACGCGTGCTTCAGGCATGACCTCGAGGATGCCGTCGATCATCCCGAGTCCGGCGCGGAGGACAGGAACAATGGTGACCGTCCCGGCGAGCTGATGTGCCGTTGTCTTGGTGACCGGCGTCTGGATCTCAACAGGGGTGGTTTTGAATGAACGCGTGACCTCGTAGACCATCAATCCCGCGATCTGTGAGAGCACGGCTCGGAAAGGACGGTGGGTCGTGGTCTGGTCGCGGATGGTGGTCATCTTGTGCGCGATGAGGGGGTGATCGAAGACGATGACTTTGGGGTTGGAGCTCGTGTGCGTGGTCGTCATATCCAAGTGTACGAAGCAGATCGGGAGCGGCAATGAAAAAACCCCGAGACCTGTGAAGGTCCCGGGGTCGAGATGTTCAAGTGTTCAATCGGGAGTGTCCCGATGAAGCTCGATTATGGGCAGCCTTCGCCGAATGCAGCGAGGAATGCGGACACATCGAGGAAGTTGAAGTCGCCTTCGCCGGTGAAGTCAGCCGATGGGTGGCTCTTACCGAATGCGTTGAGGAACGCGGAGACGTCGAGGAAGTTGAGATCGCCTTCGCCGGTGAAGTCCGCAGGGCATCCTGCAGCAGCGGTTGGGACGATGCCACCGATGACGAGGGTCTGGTCACCCTTGAACGAGCTGATTGTGGTGTCACCCATGGTTGGTGGGGAATCAGTCTCGAACCAGAAGTTGTACATGGTGCCCCAGCGTACAGCGTTTGCCCACTGTGTGTCATCGAAGGTCTGGGTGCTCCAGGAGACGCTTGAGCCGCCTTCAGTCGCGGTCCAGTCGTCTGGGAGGATGTTGCCGTCAACGACGTCGTAGTAATCAACGTCGTTGAAGCCGTGGTTGGAGGTCGCGGTGTTGACCGGGACTGAGAAACCAGAAGCTGCGATGTCGGAGTTCTGGTTGTACAGGCCGTAGTCGTAGCGCCATGTGCCGTTGCCAAGATCAGTTGCTTTGGAAGCAACGATCATGCGGCCTTCGCCTGGCCACTCAGCTTCGTTGATCACGACGTCGGCATCGTGTGATTGCCAAGCGTAGATCGCTGGAGTTTCGCGGAAGGTCTGACCAGTGGTGCTTGCGTTGAAGTTCGACTGGTTGATGGTCATGCGCTTGTAGGACGCGTTGTTGAAGTTGGTTCCGGCTGCGTAGTCATCCTTGTTGGTGTACACACCTTCGCAGTAGAAGGTCGCGGTGGAGTCGGTGATGTCCGACTGCTGAACCTTGATGCGCTTGAAGATGTTGTTCCCGCTCTGGTTGATACCGGTGTATGGGTACACGTACTGAGCGGTGAATGGGTTGACTTCCGAGCGAGGACCGAGGTCGCCCTGGGTACCGTTGAGTCCTGCACCGTATGGATCGGAGCAGCCTGGGCCGAGAGCTTGGAAGTTGCCGCCGCCCTGACATGGCTGACATGCCGAACCCTGGAGGGAAGCGAATGAGTGCTTCAGGTGGGACAGGCCGAGTTGAGTCAAGCGTTCGGTTTCGTTGTCGTATTTCCAGATGGTGACACCGATCACTGGGTGATTCGGGGAGTTGTCGATCCAGTCAGCGTTGGAAGTACCGATGTTACATGCGGTGGTACCAACTGAGTAAGCACGGATTCCGTTGGAAACGCCGTAGTTGTTCACGCCGTCGAGGGTGCCACAGATGACGTCCGGTGTAGCGACAGCGGTACCGGTGCAGGCAGCCAACACGGCCGCGAGAGCGATGCGATTCATTTCTTTTCCTCCAGTGGGGATTTATGTGGTTGTGTTCAACCCAAGATTACAGGAATTATGGTGGAATTGGTAGGGTAATTCATCGGGAAATCCGAGAAAATTACCCTAACATATACAGACATTCTGAATTATGGACATCCTTGTGCATAAGCCGAAAGGTACGCGCTGATGTCGAGGAAGTTGAACGAGCCGTTATCGTCCCAGTCCGCGGCGGGGTCCTCGTTACCAAACGAGGCAAGGAACGTGCTGATATCAAGGAAGTTCAGCGAGCCGTCCTCGAGCAGATCCGCTTCGCACTCTTCCACAGTCAGATCACAGTTCGCGTCGTTCTCAAGGTAGGAAAGGATCCGCGTCTGGACGCGTTCGTGGAAGCGGAGGTCAATGTTGGACAGTCCGCCGGGGCAGAGGTGGCAGTAGGACATGATGGTCGAGTTGAGGCGCTGCGAGCAGTCGCCGTTCCCGCAGCCGTCGATGACCGGGTTGTAGTCATCGTGGGTGTGTCCTGTCCCGAAGTTGTGTCCCATTTCGTGAGCCGCGACGATGACGTCCCAGTTGTTGTGGGAGTTGTCCTGAAGTGGATTGGGGAAGAACCCGTCGAGGTTGGCGCTGACGCCGATCCCCCAAAAGTCGTTGCACGCGGTCGCGAGCCATGCGACTCCGCCGCCGAGACTGCGAGCGCTGAGTCCCTGGACGACGGCGCGATCGATGTTCGCTTCATCTCCGGAGTTGAACTCGTCGCGGACGTCTTCGAGGAAGTCACCGATGTCGCTGCCGCCGTAGGGATCGTTGTTGGACGCGTAGGTGCGGAGGAACGGGACAGAGAGGGTCATGTTCACGTCACGGTTATAAATAGTCGAGATCGCGGCTAGCAGGGAGGACGCGTAGGACGCTGAAGCGGTGGTGTTGCCTCCAAAGAGCGAGTTGGTGAACTCGTAGTCTGTTTCCACAGCAACCTTCGCATCACGCTGGGGGACTGCTCCAAGCGGGATGTAGACGTCGCTGGTGCCCGTGAAATCTTGTGCTGGTTGGCGTCCCGATGGGAGGAAAGCCGGGTTGTTCATATCTACAGCACAGCTTTGACCAAACGCTTCGAGACCGAGTTGGTCCGATGGGGTGATCGCGAGATCCGCGAGGGTTTTCGCTTGCCCGTCGTACTTGCCAGTCGAGATGACGAAGCTGTTGTGCGCGATTTCAAGGTATCCCGAGGTGCCGAACTGGGTGATCGAGATGTACGCGATCTGGGAATCGTCCTCAGCGAGGTGTCCACGCAGGTGAACGTCGGAGGAAAGGTCGATCGGATGCTCGATGCCTTTGGCATCAACAGAGACGATGCGAGCGCCTGGAGTGAACGGCGAGAAGCGTTCGAGCTCGAGCTCAACGCTCTGTCCGTCTTGGAGGGTGACCGCGAGCTCGACGATATCGCCGATGCGGACCTGCTGGAACGACTGGACGCTGGTCAGCGCGGCTTGGCTGGTCTCAGCGGTAAACGCATGGGCGTGGGGGGCAGCGAGCGCTGAAAGGTTCAGTGCAGACGCAGCAGCAATGGCAAGAAGGGACGTCGAACGCATGGATAGATTCTCCGTGATCGGGTTGAGTTCAGCATCAGCACAAGCAATCGGTCAAACGCGACATCGCACGCAGAGCGACTTTGGCTGTCTGAATCGGTCTTTGGATGTAGAAAACACACAACGCGGGGAGAGTTCCCCTGATTTGATGGTTTCCGATTCGCCTCAGAATCGCATCGGGTTCCATTGTCTAGGTCTTTTTCACTTGTGATTGATCGGCCAATAAAAAAAGACCCGCGGTCTAGGCCGCGGGTCTTGGTTCAGGTGTGGGTCGCTTTAGTCGTCGTCATCATCAACGAGTGGACCAGTCGTCTCAGGCTCTGGTTCAGGCTTGGGCTTGCACATCAGCAGCACGATCGCACCACCAATCGCTGAGAGCGCCGAAGCGACGAGGATCGCGAGTTTTGCGTGCTCAAGATGGGTCTGGCTCGATGCGTACGCGAGGTTCGCGATGAAGATCGCCATGGTGAAGCCGATGCCGCCGAGCATGCCGGCGCCGAGGATGTGACGCCAGGAGACGCCGCGTGGGAGGGTTGCGATTCCCATCAATACTGCGATCCAGCAGAGCACGATGATCCCGAGTGGTTTCCCGACAAAGAGGCCGAGGATGATACCGATCGCTGCGGGATCCGAGAGGTTCTCGGTGACTCCGCCGTGGATCGGGATCCCGGCATTGGCGAGCGCGAAGATCGGGATGATCACGAACGCGGCCCAAGGGTGCAGGACATGCTCGATGCGATGCAAAGGAGGCATGACCAATCGTGAGTTGTGCATGATCGCGTTGACCGCGGCGCGTCGTTCGGATGACTCGGTCACCGCGAACTCCGGATCGTCGTGTGCGTTTGCGAAGACGTCGAGCGCCTTGCGTGTCGAGAAGACGTAGTTGACCGCGTTGACGCGAGCGTGTGCTGGGATGGTCATCGCGAGCAGCACGCCTGCGATGGTCGCGTGGACTCCGGACATGTAGACGAAGTACCACAGCGGGAGACCCATCACGAGGTAGAGCGTGATCCAGCGGACACGCAGCACATTCATGAACATCAGGACCGCGATGATGGTGCCGGCGTATCCGAGGTACGCCATGTTCAGGTTGTCGGTATAGAACACCGCGATGACGATCAGTGCGCCGAGGTCGTCCACGATCGCGAGCGAGGTGAGGAAGACCTTGAGTGAGTTGGGGATGCGCGATCCGAGCATCGCGAGGATACCCACAGCGAACGCGATGTCCGTCGCCATCGGGATACCCCATCCACCCATGGTTTCTTCGTTGCCCCAGTTGATCCCGACGAAGATGAGCGCGGGACCGATCATCCCGCCCAGGGCGCCGAAGATCGGGAGAGCGGCACGCTTGGGTGATGCGAGCTCACCAACAAGGATCTCGCGTTTGATTTCCAGTCCGACGACGAGGAAGAAGATCGCCATGAGCAGGTCGTTGATCCAGTGGACCATCGAGAGTCCCTGGTACCAGTGGGGTGCTTTGGGGAGTGGGTGCCAGCCCTTGCCGTGGGAATCGCCCTCGGCGTGTGCGTCGTCGGCGTGATCGTCTGCGGCCGAGGCGTGATCCTTCGCCTCTTCGGCGGCCTGTATTTTTCTTTCAACCTCATCGACTTGTAGTTGAAGTTCTTCTGTTGATTCAGGGGTATCTACAGCTTTGATATAAAACTTTTCTTCACCTGGGATGAGTCTTTCATTTGGATCAAGAGTTGCTTGGAATCTATCAAATGCCGTTGAAGCCGGATCTTGAGTAGCGGATTCTTCGCTATGCGTGTCATGCCCGTCGTCATGCCCATCGCTGTGTCCATCGCCGTGGGAGTCGTCGCCGTGTCCTCCGCCGTGTGTGTCGTGGGGGTTGTCAGCGACCGTGATGCGGATCTCGGTGTCGTTGAAGATTTCCTTGTAGCTGTCGTAGTCCTTGTTTGCCCAGACCATCGCGATCGCGGTCATGAGCAGCAGGACGATCCCGCCGGAGCTTGAGAGCTTGGCGAATCGTGTGAATGGTCGCGCGAGGCGTTCCCCCGGCTCGGGGTTGAGGCCGTGTGCTGCGGTTGGGACATTGTGATCGTCTGACATGTCGGGACTCCGATGAGTTCGTAAGGTCGTCACCCACCTGTTTCGGGGGCGATAGAAGCCAGTGTGACACTGTTCTATCGGGCGTAGGCGAGGGGTCTGTTTATTGCCAGACGCGAAGTTCGCGCCGAAAAGCAACTCGCTGTCATTCCGAGCGAGTCAAGACGATTGGGAGTTGGCGAAATCTGCGCGGTTAGTGTTGGAAGGGGTACAACCCCTGAAGATCAAGGATCTGGGTGAGTTCATCGAGGATCCCGATGCAGTTCTCCGCGAGCTTGGGGTCCAGGAGGTCATTCTGGGTGATCTCGTCGGGGTACGAACGGCTGACAAACTCGACGAGCCTCGCGTGCAGGTCATCGGTCATGATCACGCCGGGATGGACGGCAGCGAGTTCGTCTTGCGACAGCGGGACACGCAGTCGCAGACACGCTGGTCCTCCGCCGTTGCGCATCGATTCGCGGACGTCGAGGAAGTGGACCGTGTTGATGGGGTTGCTTGAGTCCTCGACCATCTTGGAGATGAACTGAGCGACGCGCGGATTCTCGCTGGACTCGAGCGGCGCGATCAGCGCCATCGATCCATCGGGGAGCGTGACGATCTGCGAGTTAAAGAGGTAGCTCTTGACGGCGTCTTCGAGCGAGAAGTCCGTGTCGTGCGCTTCGATAGTCGTGAGGGGTTGTCCGAGCGGCGACGCGAGATCGGTGAGCATAGAGCGCGAGGTCGCGAACGCTTGCTCGTGGTAGAGGAATACGGACTCATTCCCGGTCGCGATGACGTCGTTGTGGAAGACCCCCGCGTCGATCGCGTCGGGGTGCTGGCGCGCGAAGATCACGCGGGAATCATCGAGCTGGTGCGTGCGAGCGATCGCTTCGCACGCGGCTCGCGTCTGGCGCGATGGGTAGTTTCGAGCGCTGTTGGATGGGTCGTGGATATCCACGCCGTAGACGAAGAGCTCGACTCCTGGTTGTCCGTGCGAAGAAGCGAAACGGATGTGGTTCGCGGCTCCCTCGTCCGCAAAGCGCGCCTGGTCTGGGAGTGGATCGTGAACAACAAAGTGGGAGGGGTCTTTGAAGATCATCCGCAGAGCGCGCGTCGTCGTGGGGTGCTCGATGGAGCGGTGGAGATTGGAGACGAGGTTCGCAGGCGTGAAGTGGACCTTCTTGTCTTTGGTGTCAGGACTCGGCGAGACCGTCGCGGCGTTGGCGGCCCACATCGAGCTGGCGCTCCAGACCGCCGCGATCAGCGTGGGGTCCGCGTCTCGTGCTTGAGCGAGCAGGTGCGCGTCGGATCCCTCGAATCCGATCCGGCGGAGGAAGCTCAGATCTGGACGCTGCTGAGGGGGGAGGACGGCTTGTGTGAGACCCAGATCCATGAGGGTCTTCATCTTGGAGAGTCCCTGGAGCGCGGCGGCTTTGGGTTTGGAGATCCCGCCGGCGTTGGAGAGCGAGGCGATGTTCCCGGCCGAGAGACCCGCATAATTATGCGTCGGGCCGATGAGCCCATCAAAGTTGACCTCGATGTATTGTGCTGGCATAGGGTGAGGGTAGGTCTGGGTGGGTGCGGAATTTCTGAAAATACGGATTTTTGGCTCGTGAATGGGGTATTTCGGCCCGTGTAGATCGCTCGTGGGGGTATGCCGGTCATAGCGGCTCAGGCTCGCGGATGACTGGAAGTGAGCAGGGGAGCGGATGGGTGGTATTGGACAATCGTGTGTCCAATGAGGGTGGAGTGACTTGACAAATGCTCCGATGGCGCGTTCCGTGTCGGCTCAGACTATCTATATATGGCACACGATCCGGCGGATCCTGTGGGAATACGTTCGTTGGAATAAGAGTGTCTGATCGGTGCATTAAGTGAGCAGATGGTCCAAACGAGAGGCGTTCATGGCCAAGAAGACGGCATCCAAGAAGACGACCAAAAAGAAAGCCGCGAAAAAAACGGCGAAGAAGACGACCAAGAAGACCACCAAAAAGGTCTCTAAGGCGGCTTCGAAGAAGACCACCAAGAAAGCGGGCGGTCGGAAGTTTGGGAGTAACTACAAAGCGGGTTCCGCGAAGGGCAAGTCCCTCGTGATCGTGGAATCCCCGGCCAAAGCCAAGACCATCAACAAATACCTCGGAGACGAGTTCGTCGTCCTCGCATCGGTGGGGCACGTGCGGGACCTCCCCTCAAAGAACCCCAAGGGTGTCAAGGACCCTGTTCCCGGCGTCAAGCTCGATAAGCGGTTCCAGCCGAGCTATGAGATCCTGAGCGGCAAGGAGCAGGTGGTCAAGGACCTCAAGCGAGCCGCGAAGGATGCACAATCGACTGGCGGACAGGTCTGGTTCGCGACCGACCTTGATCGCGAAGGGGAAGCGATCGCGTGGCACGTCGCGCAGGAGCTGGGGATCAGTTCCAAAGAAGCACAGCGCGTAATGTTCTCGTCGATCACCAAAGCGGAGATCGAGCGAGCGTTCCATAACCCCCACGCGATCGACGAGGAGCGCGTCAATGCGCAGCAGGCGCGACGCATTCTTGACCGCATCGTGGGGTACCAGGTGTCGCCGTTGCTTTGGAAGAAGGTCGCGCGTGGTCTGAGCGCGGGGCG
This sequence comes from Phycisphaerales bacterium, assembly GCA_965250055.1. Taxonomy (GTDB): domain Bacteria; phylum Planctomycetota; class Phycisphaerae; order Phycisphaerales; family UBA1924; genus UBA1924. Next base: position 2,644,010 of record OZ252285.1, read on the forward strand.
CGTGCAGTCGGTCGCGGTGCGATTGGTCGTGGAGCGCGAGCGTCAGATCCAAGCGTTTGTTCCCGACGAATACTGGACAGTGACAGGGAACTTCGCGCTCGATGCGGACCAAGCTACCAAGCTTGGTCCTCAGTGGGACACGTTCATCAACACGCTTGATGAGAAGGGCAAGGGTCCGAGCATCAAGACACAGAACGGCTGGCTGGCGCAGAACAACACCGTCCGCGCGCAGCTCGTCGAGTTTGATGGCAAGAAGTTCGATCCGCGGATCATCTCGTCCAAGATTGTCCCGGAACTCGAGGTGCTCAACCACGACACGATCGAGCAGCGCCGCGAGGAGGTCAACCAAGCGTTTGCTGATCCGAGTACGCACGATCTGACGGGAGAGATCGAGAAGGTCGTCGCGTCGTGCGGACTGCGGGACGTGACGAGCACGATCAAGGACGACAGCGAGGGTGTCGGGCCGGCGCGTTGGGTGCGGGAAGTCTCCGGCACGTGCGACGCGAACTGCAAATACACAATCGAATCCATCGAGACCAAGCGGACCAAATCGCGTGCACCAGCGCCGTTCATCACCTCGACGATGCAGCAGTCCGCTTCCTCGCGACTGGGTTTCGGCGCTCAGCGGACGATGCGCGCCGCCCAGGGGTTGTACGAGGGTGTGAATATCCCAGGAGAAGGACCGACAGGTTTGATCACCTACATGCGTACCGACTCGACGCACATCGATGGATCGGCGCTCAACGCGGTGCGCGGACACATCCAGAAAACCTACGGCGACAAGTACCTCCCAGAGAAACCAAACTTCTTCAAGACCTCCAACAAGGGCGCGCAAGAAGCACACGAAGCGATCCGTCCGACGGATGTGTCGCGGACGCCGGACTCGCTGCCCAAGTCGCTCAAGCCGGACCAAGTGAAGCTGTACAAGCTGATCTGGGAGCGGTTCGTCGCGTGTCAGATGGTCGCGGCTCAGTGGGATGCGACGAGTGTGATGATCCGAGGGGGCGAAGGCAACAAGGCGCTGTTCAAAGCCAACGGCCGCACGCTTGCGTTTGACGGTCACTACCGCGTTTCGGGAGTCCCAACGAGCGGCGATGAGCTGAACCTGCCGGTGCTTGCTGAGCAGCAACCGATGTATCCGTTCGCGATCGAGCCGGGACAGAAGTTTACTTCGGCGCCGGGACGCTTCTCTGAAGCGAGTCTGATCAAGACGCTCGAATCGGAAGGGATCGGACGTCCATCAACGTACGCGAGCATCATCCAGACGATCCAGGACCGCAAGTATGTCGAGCAGATCCAGCGCGCGTTCTGGGCGACCGATTTGGGAATGGTCGTGACCGACAAGCTCGTCGAGGGGTTCCCGATCCTGATGGACCTGGGATACACACGCGATATGGAGGGCAAGCTCGACGCGATCGAGGAGGAACACCTCGACTGGATCGAGATGCTCGAAGGGTTCTACGGGCGATTCTCGAAGAGTCTGGAAAAAGCGCACGAAGAGATGACGCACGCGAAAGCGGAGACGCGTCCCGCTCCGGAGGAATACCGCTGCGAGCAGTGCGGCTCATCGCTGGTCTACCGATTCGGGAAGAACGGGCGATTCTTGAGCTGCTCGACCTATCCCGATTGCAGCTGGGCGTGTCCGTGTGATCGTCAGGGACGTCCTCAGATGGCGGAGTTTGTGGATGTGAAGTGTCCCAAGACCGGACGTCCGATGATCCGAAAGACCGGACGCTTTGGGCCGTTCCTGACGACCCCGCTTGAAGAGGGCGAGAGCAACGACGACGGGATGATCCTCAACATAGACAAGAAGGGCTACGTCAACGCGCCCAGCGTTCCGCCGCTGGAGACGACGCTGGAATGTCCGACGTGTCAGAGTCCGCTCAATCTCCGCAATGGAGCACGAGGACCTTGGCTCGGATGCTCGCGCTTCCCCAAGTGCCGAGGGCGAGGCAAGTGGACGGCGCTGGAAGACCACGAACGCGCCGATCTTGAGGCGAAGCTCTCAAAGCACGAAGCGGCGCATCCAGTCCCGATCATCGTTCGGATGGATGGCACTCCGCTGACGGACAGCAAGGGCAAGCCCGTGGAGAACGCGCCGACGGTTGAGGAGTTGGTCCTCGAAGACGATCCGCGCGGCGCATAAGTCGCTGACCTATTTCACGCCCACAGTTGATGGAGCTGGGTGAGTTGAACACATCGCGGGCGTACCATGTCAGCGATGAGTAGCTTGCTGATGAGCACCAACTCGAAGCAGTTTGTCCGCAAGATCGGGCGCTGGGTGCACGATCATCCCGACGGGTGGCTCAACATCATCGGAGCGGTGATCGGGATCCTGACAGCGCTGGCAGCGATCGGGTTCGCGTGGACGCTTGAGCTCGTCGAGCACTGGACGGAGCATCTTCAAGGAGAGTTGCAAGGTGCGGATGGTTCGCGCCTGTGGTTGATGCCGTTGATCCCGATGGTGGGGGCACTGGTGACCGGAGTTTTGGTGTATTTCTTTGCGCGAGAGGCGGCGGGGCACGGCGTTCCCCAGGTGCTCGATGCGATCGTGCGTCGAGGTGGGATCGTCCGAAAGCGTGTGGGATTTATCAAAGTTGTCACTTCGATTTGCACCGTCGGTACCGGCGGATCGGCGGGTGCGGAAGGACCAATTGTTCAGGCGGGTGCCGTCATCGGTTCGAGCATGGCCCAGCGTCTTGGTATCGAGCGCAAGCACATCAACACGCTGGTGGGGTGCGGCGCGGCAGCGGGGATCGCGAGTATCTTTAACGCGCCGATCGCGGGTGTATTCTTTGCACTCGAGATCCTGCTTCGTGATTTTTCGCTCCGGACGTTTACTCCGATTGTGATGGCTTCGGTGTTCGCGACCGCATTCACACAGGTGGTGCTCCCGAGCGAGGACGCGATCTTTGCGTTTGAGTTGTCGGGCTACTTGTTCACGCTGCTCGAGCTCCCAAGCTACATGATTCTTGGATTGGTGTGCGCTGGCGCGTCGTGGATGTTTGTGGAGATGCTGCACATCGCAGAGGACGCGTTTGGGCGCGTGAATCTGCATCGGATCCTCAAGCCCGTCCTCGGGGCGTTGCTGCTCGGGATGCTCGGCATGGTCGGACAGCGTGCGTGCCACGCTCTTGATACAAGCTCGCTAGTTCCGGTGGATTCAGCGGTTCCGGTCTTCTTTGGCAACGGTTACGCGATGATCCGCTCGCTGCTCGATCCGCTGCACTTCACGGCCGCGGACGTGACCTGGAGTGCGGTGATCACGCTCGGATTGTTATTGTTTGCCAAGATCGTCGCGACGAGCTGCACGCTCGGATCGGGAGGTTCGGGTGGTGTGTTCGCGCCGTCACTGTTCATCGGTGCGACCGTCGGCGGGACCTACGGCTTGATCCTCGATATGCTCGGATTGATCCCCTCAGGGGGGTCCCCCGCGAGCTACGCGCTTGTTGGGATGGCGGCGGTCGTCGCCGGTGCGACCTTCGCGCCGATGACCGCGATCCTGATGCTCTTTGAGCTGACACGTGAGCCCAGGGTGCTTGCGCCGATTATGCTCGCGGCGATCATCTCCACGATGTTCTCGCGGATGTTCATGGCAAACTCGATCTACACCGCCAAGCTCCGAAGAGCGGGCGTGCGGATCGGGACTGGTCGTGATCTCGGGATCCTGCGCCACGTGCCGCTCGCGAGCGTGAAGTATGATTCGCTCCCGAGCGAGCCGGTCTATGCGTCTGATCCGCTCAGCAAACTCATCACGCTCCACGCGCACCACAACATCCCCGACTTCCCAGTGATCGATCACGAGGGGTGCTACATCGGGATGGTGACGGGACGCGACATGCGCTCGGCGCTGATCGATCGTGAAGCGATCCCGCTGCTGCTCGTCGCAGAGCTGATGCGGACCGATATCCCGACTGTGTCTGCTGGAGAGCATCTGGACACAGTGCTCGACAAGTTCAGCAAGTCCGATGTATCGAGCTTGTGCGTGGTGGACCAGTTCGGACAGATGAATCCAGTGGGTCTGGTCACGCGCGAGCAGGTGATGAAGCGTCACAACGATGTGCTTGATGAGGGATGAAGAACATGAGCAAAAGGCAAGTTCTCACCGTATCGCTTGTTGTTATTGCTCTGCTTTTGATCATGTATTTCATGTGGTCAGTGGTCTCATCGTTAGCACATAATGCGAGACTTCGAGGCAATTTAGCAATGATGCGTTCCCATGTTCATGCCTTAAATTTGTACGCAGAGAATAATGAAGATCGGTTTCCCGGAACAGACGAGTGGCCAGAAGTATTGATTGAACACGGTTACATTGATTCCAGTCTGATTGAGTTTGCGGATGTGGACTCTGATCAGGTGGTATATCAGTACTTTCCATTTCTTGGTGGGATTGAATCAGACTGGATTCTGCTCTTCGAAGAACCGGACCACTGGGATGAGGGGGTAGTTGTTGGGTTTGCAAACAATCATGTAGAAATTATCGAACACGGCAAATTCGAGCAGATGCTTGCAGATCAGATCGCTGAGGAAGCATCCCGTCCTTGATTGTGAAACCAGATTCACGCTTTCCCATACACTGTGGTATGAACACAGGAACTGCTATCGCTCTATTCACGCTCGCTTCGGTTTCGTGGATCGCTCATGCTGATGATCCAATCCAGGATGCGGTGCACAAACATATCGAGCCGTTGGTTGAGACCAAGCTGGTCCCAGGCGCGGTGGTGGGGGTGTATCAGGAAGGCAAGGAGTCGTACTACACGCTCGGGACGCTCGCGTTTGGTGGTGAGGAGTCGCCCTCATTTGATACGCTCTATGAGATCGGTTCGATCTCGAAGGTCATGACCGGCGTGCTCTTCGCGGACGCGATCCGCAGGGGTGAGGTAACCAAACACACGCTTGTCGATGAGCTGCTCCCGGAGGGGGTTGACGCGAAGGACTACGAGGGAACGGAGGTCGAGCTCTGGCATCTGACGACGCACTCATCGGGTTGGCCGACCGCGCCGGCGAATCTGCGTCCGACTGATCCGGATAAGCCGTTCGAGGGATACACGCAGGAGATGCTGTTTGAGTACATCTCGAAGGTCAAACCAAAGCGAGCGCCGGGGACGGAGTTCGAGTACTCGAACCTTGCTGTTGGACTGCTCGGAGATCTGGTCGCGGCCAACGCTGGGATGGGGTACGAAGAGGCGGTGATCGAGCGCGTGTTTGATCCGATGGGGGTCGAGGGGTTCCAGATTGTTCTCAATGAGGAGCAGTCGAAGATGCTCGCGCCCGCGACATCGAGCGGCCGATCGTCGAAGCCTTGGGGGGATATCGGTCCGATGAATCCAGCGGGGATGTGGGTCGCGTCCGCGCCGTCGCTGCTGGGGTTCGCAATCGCGAACCTGAGCGACGAGGAGGGCGGGATCTATGAGTCGCTCGAGCTCTCGCGCGAGCCGATGTTTGAGAGTGGGTTTGGCGAGGTGTGCTTCGGATGGATGCTCGCGAAGGACGGCTCGACCTATTGGCACAACGGCATGACAGGCGGGTACTCGTCGTACTTTGCGGTCAATCGTGAACTGGACCTCGCGGTCGTCGTCCTCACCAACGGCACCACCTTCTTCACCACCAGCGCCGGCGAGAAGCTGGTTCAAGAGCTTGGTGGTTTGAGTCCAGATCCCGTTGAGATCGAGGTGAGCGAGGGGGTCGATGCGGAGTACGCGAAGCGCGTGGTCGGCGAGTACAAGGGGCAGTACTTCACGATGTACATCACGAGCGAAGCGGGGAAGCTGTTCGCGCGGATCACGGGTCAGCAGGCGCTGGTCGTCGCGCCGACGGATGCGGACGATCGCTTCCGATACGAGCTGGTCGATGCGGAGATCGAGTTCGCTTTTGAAGATGAGCAGGCAACAACAGTGACGCTGCATCAGAACGGACAAGAGTTCGTGTGCACTCGGGTGAAAGATTAATCACTCGCCGAGCGTTTTCTTTCTTCGAAGCACATGGTGGTAGTGCTGCGCGAATCGGTGGGATTCGTCGCGGACCTGCTGGAGCAGGCGCAGTCCTGGATTGTTGCGTCCGAGCTTGATCGGCTCGTCCTGGCCTTGCTTATAGATCAGCTCTTCTTTCTTGGCGATCGAGATCACCATCGGTGGTTTGACTTCCAGCTGCTCGAAGGCATCGAGTGCGGCGTGGAGTTGTCCGATCCCGCCGTCGATCAGGATGACATCGGGATAGAGCTCTTGTCCGGCGCCCGCGTCTCGGAACCTGCGTGAGATGACCTCGCGCATGGATTGGAAGTCATCGTTGGCGCGTCCTCCTGGGAGGTTGGTGAAGGACTTGATGCGGAAGCGACGGTATTCCTGTTTGAAAGGTCGTCCGTCGATGAAGCAGACCTTGGACCCCACGGTTTCGCCGCCTTGCAGGTGCGCGATGTCGAACCCCTCGACGCAGCGGATCGTGGTGTTCATGTCCAGAGCGCGCGCGAGGGATTGGCACCCCTTGATCGGATCGATGTACCCGATCTCGGTTTCGGGTTGCCACTTATCGCTCGTCGAGGCGCGGTTGTCGATCTTGATCATCGCGTTGACCTGATCCCGCAGCGTCGCGGCTCTTTCAAAGTCCATCCGCTCGGACGCTTCCGCCATCTCTGCTTGCAGTTCCTTGATCATCGTCGAGCGTTTGGTCTTGAGGAAGCGCACGAATCGGGTGATGTCCTCGCGGTAGTGCTCTTTGGTGATCGACTCGTTGCACGGCGCGGTGCACTTGCCGATCGACGCGAGCAGGCAGGGACGGAAGTGCTTGTTCTTGGGATCACCCTCGATGATGTCGAGCGAGCAGGTGCGGAACTTGAACACAGACTGGAGCGCATCGACGGCGGTGCGCAGCGCGCCGGGAGAGGTAAAGGGGCCGAGGATACTCGCGTTGGTGTAGTGGGGGTCCTTGGTGCCGTCGGGTTTGATCCCTGTGGGGTTCCGCGAGACAAACACGCGTGGATAGTCCTCGTTGTTGGTCACGACGAGGTAGGGGTAGGTGCGGTCGTCCTTCTGGGCCGCGTTGAAGCGGGGTTTGATGTCCTTGATGAGTCGGTTCTCAGCGAGCAGTGCTTCCCACGCGGTGTCGGTTTTGAAGACCTCGAAGGTGTGGACCTCATCGAGCATCTTGTTCTTGCGAGGGCCAAGGTCAGTCGAGGGGAGGAAGTAGGACGAGACGCGATCGCGGAGCTTGGTTGCTTTGCCGACATAGAGCACGATGCCCTTGTGATCTTTCATCAGGTAGACGCCGGGCGCGAGGGGCAGGTCCCGCGCCATCGCGTGCAGACGCTTGATGCGCGTGTTGTAGTCCTCGCTCCCCCACTCCGGGATATCCTGCGCAAAGTCGTCAGGCTTGAACGGGATGGGGTCATCGGTGGGTTCCACGAGGGATGGTATTGCTCATAGTGCATGATGGCACAAAAAAACAAGAGAGGCGTTTAGGCCTCTCCTGTGCGTGATTATGGATTTGAATCGGATTTAGAAGAGCAGCGACATCTGGCCGCGGATCATCAGGTTGGATTCGGTGCCTGCCGATGCGCCGCCGCCGGCGAATCCTGTGGTGGAGACATCGGTAAAGAGCATGGTGTCCAGACCTGTTGTGTCGTCGAGTCCGAATCCGACGTCGAGTGAGAATCGGGCGGCGTGCGACTCGGGGACGAGGTAGTAGTTGATCCCAAAGGTGATCGTCGAGTACTGATCGTCGTCGGTCGGCGCGAGCGGGAACGGCGCTCCAGGATCATCGTCAAGCATGATCATGTCGTAGCGTGCGAAGCCCTCGAGCTGTTGGGTGAAGAAGTAGTTGCCTTGGAGGACGAGCCCGTTCATGGTCATATCGAATCCGCCGGAGGTGACGCCCTCGATATCTACGTTCATGCTTGTGTAGGACGCGAAGAGTCCCCAGCCGTCGTTCTCGTACTGTGCGTCGATGGTCCAGACTGTTGAGGTGATCGAGTCGATCGCGCCGATCGGAGCGCCGAGCACGCCTGGGGTTGGGTTGGTGTCACCCATCTGAGCCCAGCTCACGCCCGCACCGACGCGGAGGGCATCGCTTGAGCCTTGCCATGACGCGAAGTCGTCGAACTGGTCCCATGTTCCCGAGACGAGCCAGTCGATACGTCCAGTCAGCGAGATGTCAGCTTCTGCCGGTGAGGTGTAGTACGAGTTCGCGGGATTGAATCCGACGACATTGACCGATGGACCGTCGGAGAGGAACACGGTGAACTTCCATTCGTCATCGGAGTAGTTGAACGCGAGACCTTGGGTGTACCCCACGTCGAAGAATGAGTTGGTGAGAGAACGCTCAACACCTTGAGAGTGTTCCGGAGCAACGTTCGCTTCGAACGAGTATGGGTTTTTAATCTGTCCGAAGATGAAGGTCCAGTTGTCGTCCAGTGCCCAAGCGCCGTATGCGGTGCGGAGGGTCGCGCCGCCGTCGCCGGTCAATCCGCCGGGGGTTTGTGACGAGGCGCTGTGGTCGAACGCGCCACCGAAGTCGAACGAAATATGTCCGGTGATGTCGGTGCCTTCTACAGCGCCGTCGAGACGGATTTGTGTGCGTGGTGCTGAGAAACCGACGGTGGTGTCGGCGTCACCGAGCACGGTGCCGTTCATAATCTCATCGCGCGAGTCGTAGGTGTAGCGAAACTGAGTGAAGACCTCGACATCGAGTGCTGAGGCGCTCGATGTGAGCAAACTTGATCTCGTGTTCGCATCGGCGCGAAGCTCGGCGGCGTACGCGCGATCGATATCGAGTCCGGACTGAGCGAGCGCTGAGCCGCTCATCGTGACGAGTGCGATGGTCGTCATCGTCTTGTTCATAACTGTGCTCCTTCAAGCGTTGGGATTGCTCCCATCCTGTGTGTTGAAATAGAGGCGTAGTGAAAACGACTGCCCTGCCTCATGATAACAGGAAGTCTGTTGAGATGAGACTTGTGGTCTAGTTTAGAGTTGTTCAAAACCGGCTTGGTCAGGGAGCTGATGACCCGATTTCAGGGTCGATCATGTGAAGGTACGGATTGTCCGGCATCGCTGGTGAGCCGGGCGCGGTCCAGAGAACGGTCCAGCACAGCTCAAACGGCGGCATCGCGACATCGGTGAACAGCGCCGGCCAAGCGCCGTCGGTCTTTGCGGAGATGTCGTCCTCGATGTCCTTGAACCCCTCAGCGTCCTCGTCGATACAGCGGAGGTGGTCCTGATCGTCTCCGATGCGGAATCCGAAGCAGATCTGGTCGATGCTCATGAGATCGCGTTTGTACGCGACGATGCCGGTGACTTCATCCCATTTGAGCGACCAGTTGGGCTCGCCGAGCGTCATCACGCTGAACCCTCGCGTCTCGCGGATGATCTGTCTTGAGGCGTATTTGGATCGGTCGCGCCGATCCTCTTTCCATCGCTTGATCCATGAAAAAACCAATCCGCGCAGGGATTGGCTTGTGTTGTCGTCGGGATTTGAGGACATGACTTATTCGTAGATGTAGTCCGGGCCGCGCCACTGCTGCCACTTCTTGAGGCGGAAGCGCCAGAAGCTTTCTTCGAAGTTCGCTTGCGCTTCTGGGGACCACATGTGGAACGCTTCGAGCTGACGCGCTTCGCTCGCGATGCGGCGGAGCTCGTCTTCCGCTTCTTGCACGGTCAGTGGATCCGCTTCACCTGAACGCACCGCGGCGTTGACCAGATCGATGTAGAGCTGGTTGAGGTGGGCGTAGTCCTCGAGAGTGTCCTCGGAGAGCGACTGGTCGTTGAGACGTCCCGCTTCGGCGCGGAGGATGGTGTCGATCGCACGCGCCTGGTGACGCTGACCGGTGGTCCGCTCTACGCGGCAGCCCGAAGAGAATGCGAGCACGAGAGCACTGGCAACGATCACGATTGGGGTCAAACGAATGTTCATGGATTCTCCATCGGTTCTCGGACTGGATCGCTTGAGCGAATCCCTCAGGAAATGGACTTTAGGGCCGGATTATGACAGGGCAAGCCGGCACATCATCTCTACGCCCAATGGGATGGATTGATCGTTGAAATCAAAACTAGGTGTATGGAGTCCTGGGAACGGCGTTTGCTCGTCGTGAGCGAGTCCCAGGAAGAAGAAGCAGGAGGGGACCTTCTGAGCGTAGAACGAGAAGTCCTCGCCGCCGAGTGTGGGTTCTTCGACAAGCTTGGTCTGCTCGCATCCGCCCGCGGATTGGGCGATTTCAAAGACATGCTCCGTTTGCTGAGCGTCATTCTGGGTGACTGGGTAGCCCGGGAACCACTCGATGCTCGCTGAGCATCCCAGAGCGGCGGCTGTGGACTCGATGAGCTTGGTGAATCGGGTCTTAATGTCGGATCGGGTGGTGTCGGACAAGGTCCGCAGAGTCCCCTGCATGATCGCGGCCGTCGGGATCACATTGAAGGCGGTCCCGGAGTGGATCGTCGTGATCGAGAGGACGACGGAATCCGTTGGTTTGGTGGATCTGGAGACGATGGACTGGGCGCTGCTGACGATCTGAGCCGCAGCGACGATGGGGTCATTCCCGAGGTGTGGGTACGCGGCGTGTGCTTGGGTGCCTTTGACGGTGATCGTGAACGTATCGGTCGCCGCGAGGAGCGGTCCGGGACGTGTGGAGATGGTCCCGAGTGTTTCGTCGGGCCAGCCGTGGAGTCCGAACATTTTGGTGATCGGAGGACCAATGAGTCCGTCGAGGGCGCCGTCGCGGATGAGTTTCTCGGCGCCAGCGCCGCCTTCTTCTGCGGGCTGGAAGAAGAAGGTGATCGGATTGGGTCGATGCTCCATCGAGGACAGGACTTTGGCGGCTCCGAGCAGGATCGCGGTGTGCCCGTCATGTCCACACGCGTGCATCGTGCCCTCGTGGGTGGACTTGTGGGGGAGGTCGGAGATTTCTGTGATCGGGAGCGCGTCGATGTCCGCTCGCAGTCCGATGCAGGGGCCGGGATCGTTCACAGTCGCCGGGAGATGCGCGACGACGCCGGTCCCTGTGTTGGGGTCCTTGCCTCCGATGTTTGCTACAAACTCGATCCCGAGGTCGCTCAGGTGCTGCTGGATGACCTTTGAGGTGCGGGATTCCTTGAACTTGATCTCGGGATGCGCGTGCAGGTCGCGTCGGATCGCGATGGTGTCATCGAGCGTGCTTGAGATGAGATCGTTGAGATTCGTGAGGTCGGTGGTGGTCGTGGTCATGCACAAGTGTAGTGGGCGTGATCACGCGGCGCGTTTGAGCGTGTCGAGACTGTTGTTCTCGTCCATGAACATCCTCGCGGCTTGCTCGATATCGATCCGATCAAGCTTGTGGGTGCACTGGGACTCACTCCGGATATGGTTGAAGACCGCTTGGGTCTGATCGAACGCATCGACGACATCGGGATCGAAGTGGGTGCCTTTGCCCTCGTGGATGATGCTCATCGCTTTTTCGTGACTCATCGCGTCCTTGTACACGCGAGCGGTGGTCAGCGCGTCGTAGACGTCTGCGATCGCGACGATCCGTGCGGCGAGCGAGATGTCCTCGCCTTGGATTTGGAAGGGGTATCCCGAGCCGTTGAATTTTTCGTGGTGCTGGAGCGCGATCTCGATCCCCATGTCGAGGAACTCGTCGGCGCCGAAGTTGTTACGGATGGAAAGCAGTGTCTCGCCTCCGATGAGGGTGTGCTTCTCCATGATCGCGCGTTCTTCGTCGGTGAGACGACCCGGCTTGAGCAGCACGTTGTCGGGGATCCCGACCTTCCCGATGTCGTGGAGCGAGGACGCGAGGACCAAGCGATCGATCCATTCATCGGTGATGATCGGATGCGTCGGCTGAAGCTGCGTCGCGATGACGCGTGCGTAGTGTCCGATGCGGTCGAGGTGATCGCCCGTGTCCGTGTCGCGGTAATCCGCGAGCTTTGCGAGCCCGTGGATCAGCGCGTTGCGACGAGCGAGCCCGTTGCTGACCTGACGATGGACCTCGTCTTCGAGCTGCTGATTGGTTTGCTCGAGCGCGTCCTTGTAACGGCGCGACGCGAGGAAGAACACCATCGCGGTGAGCGTGAGGACGGAAAGCGCGGTCGAGAGCTCGAGGATGAACAAGCGATCGATGAACGCTTGTGGGAGTTTGAAGTTCTGCTGGACCCAGCTGTCGGTCACCAGGACCGAGCCGAGGAGCAATCCGGACTGCGCGATCAGCACCGCGGTCATAAACGCACGGCGGGTCCGTGGTCGGAAGGCAATCTCTATGGCTGGTTTCGTAGACACCTGTTCTTCATCGGGCGCACTGCATTCTCGATGCAGCGCTTGCAAATGAATCCTGCCAAATCAGAACCAAGTCGCAACAGTTGCGCGGATCGATCCCATCATTTGGTCCGATTTGTCGGGCGCTTTGATCGCTATCGGGTCAAGATCCGATCGCACGCGTCAAGAGCGGCGGGGATCAACTCCAGCGCGTCCGAGAAGTCGGGATAGATCGCTTGGTCGCGGACCATGTTGGGGTTGCCATCCAGGAGCGATGGTGGGGCGACCGATTTGGCGAGCTCGCTCAGCGCGGGATTCACAGGGATGTTCCGCGATGTGGACTCAGCGAGGAGTCGTTCTACTCGAGGGGAGATCAGGAACTCCGCGAGTCGGATGCCGTTGATGTTCCCGCCGTCGATGTGCGTGAGCGCGACGGTGTTGGGGAGCAGTGTTGGTCCGAACGAGCGCATCGTGCTGGTGATCATCGGAGGATCGAAAGACTCGTACACACAGTCCACGGCCCACCCGTTGCGCTGTCCGCTCCAGACATCGTCCGTATCGGTGAGTCCGACATCGATCTCACCCATCGCGACGGCGCGGACCACGGTGGCGTTGCCGTCGTAGAGACGGATGTTGTTTGCTTTGAGCATCGTGAGCCAGCGCTCGAACTCTGGGAGCCCCCAGCGGGACGCGAGGATGCCCATGTGTCCGCGTGTGGTCCCGAACTCGGGACGCGCCATCCCGATGCGCCCCTTCCAGTGGGGTTGTGCAAAGTCGCGCATCGAGGTGGGTGGGGATTCGACACGATCGCTCGCGTAGACGATCACGCGCGCCCGCGTTGCGAATCCGGCCCAGGTTCCGTCGTCAGCGACCAAGCCGCTGGGCCAATCCTCCGGAACCCACGCGTCGGTGGTGTCCTTCGCGAGGATGTTGTTGTTCGCGAGGTCGATGGTCCCGAAGGGTTCGGAGGACCACCAGACATCCGCTTGGGGGTCGTCCGCTTCCGCTTTGAGTCGCGCGACGAGTCCTGTGGTTTTGGTCGCTTCGGTGTCACCGACGAGTCGGACCTCGATGCCGGTCTCGTTGGTAAAGTCTTCAACGACCAGCTTCGCGAACTCGTCATCGGCGGAGGTATAGAGCACGACGGCTTCGACAGGCGATGGCGAAGACTCCGAGCTCGGTCGGCAGGCGCTGAGCCCAATCAAAACAGTACATAGAATCAGGGATCGGATGATGTTCATGCCAACAGTCTACGGCGATCAATCGTCTTTCGATTCCGCGGGCTCCGCGGGTTTGTCGGTCTTGTCAGTCTTGTCATCACCCTTCGCTTCCTTCGCGGCTTTGTCGAGGCGTCCGAAGTAGCTCTGGACAGCCGACTCGTACTCACGCGGGATGCGCTTGGTCTCGATCGCTTCCGATGCTTCGGTGGTCGCGCTCTGGATCGCGTCGGAGAACGCGGCGGTGGACTCGCCTTTGATCTGCGATCCTTGGACCATGGTCGATGCGATCACCGGCCCCTCGGAAGTCGTACGGACGTCGGCGTGTTCTTTCTTGATGGTAAAGTCCGCGCCCTGTTCTTCTGGGGAAGTGCCGAGTCCTTTGCCGGGACCTCCTGAGCCGGAACCGAACTGGGACGACTCGCCCTGCGAGAACTGACCGGTGCTCGGCCATTGTCCCTGCTGTCCGCCGCCCTGTCCAGGGTTACTGCCTGGATTGGAGCACTGAGCGAGCTGGTCGAGCTGTTGCTGTGCTTGATTCATCGCGGACTCGAGCGATTGCATCTCTTGCTGCATGTTCTCGAGATCCGAGAGCTGCGCGTTCATCGCATCGGATCCCGCGGCGGCTTGCTGGGGATCGCCGTTCTGCATGCCTTGGGCCATTTGTCCCATCGCTTGGGACATCGCGCCAGCGGCATCGGATGCTTTCTGCTGTGCTTGCGCGGCTTGCGAGAGTTGCTGAGCTTGTTCTTCTGAGAGTCCCGCGTCTTCGAGTGCTTTCTTGAGTGCTTCGGGATCGGTCGCGAGCTGCTTCGCTTGCTGCTCGCTGATTCCCGCGGCTTTGAGCTGTTCCTGGAGCTGCTGGGAGTTTTGCGCCATCTGCTCCATCTGCTGCTTGAGGTTCTCGAGCTGCTGTCCAAGTTGTTTCTGTTGCTCCTCGGACATGTCTCCCGATTGCATCTGCTGTGCGAGCTGCTCGAGCTGTTGCTTCGCTTCCTCGAAGTCCCCTCGCGCCATCGCACGCGCCATCTCGGACGCGGCGTTCTCTTCGGTGGAGTTGAGCGACTTCATCGCGTCCTTGATCGCGTCGAAGGTCGCGCCGTCCTCGTTGTTGCGTTTCTCTTCGAGCTTGTCGGAGATGCTCGTGAGGTTCTTGATCGCGCTGCGGAGCGATTCCTCGGCGCTGATGTACTCGTTCGCTTCGGGACTGAGCAGGTCCTCGAACGCCTCGTCATCACCCTCATCAAACTCGAGTTTGGTCTGCTCGAGGATTTTCTTCATCGCTTCCTGCGATTCCTGAACAGTCGTCTGGACCTGCTGGATCTGCGCTTGCTCAGCTTCTTTTTCCTGCTGCTTCGCGTACAACCCTGTGAGGTCTTTCACTGGGAGCCACCACACAATCAGCAAAGCGGCAGCGGCAATGAGCGGCGTTGGCCAAACACGCGGGGCTTTGACAGGGAGCGCCGACGCGAGGTTGATCTTGCCCGCTTTGTCATTGGCATCAGTGACCACGGCTTTGGACCAGCTATCGGTCTGGTTCTCGATCAAGAGCGCGGTCGAGAGCGACTCGCGGAGTCCCGCGTGCTCATCGACAATCATCGCGGCTTTGGACTTGGAGGGTCGTGTGATGAAGGCCCAAAGGAGTCCGATGATGATCGCGCTCAGGGGCGCGACGATGAACACGACCCCCCATGGGACCTCAAAGACCGGCGCGACCTTCTGCGTGAGCCGAGCGATGACCATGAGCGTGAGCATCGCGGCGAGGCAGATCGAGATCGTGCGGATCGAGTTGATCAGCATGAGCCGACGGGTGGCGCGAGCGATGGTGGTGTGGATCTGGGTCATGTGTTGATCTCAGTGATACCTTGCTATTCATCGGCCCTCTGAACCAGCAATGGGACAGAAAGCGGAATCCTTCGTAAGGATTGTACGGGAATGAGGGGCTGTGGTTGCTGCGCTGGGGTGCTTGTGACGATACAGTGACGGGGTTGAAACAGCGTTTATGGTCCAGTTTGGTCGGTTTTGTGAAGGGTACGTACATCACGCGCGATCAGTGCGATGCCGCGTTTGAGCGGATGCATGAGCGGGATCGGATCGGTGATCGGATTCATTTGGTCTTCGCGTGCATCGCGATGCTGGGACTTGCGGGACCAGTGAGTGCGGTGGATATCGCCGTGCTGCCGTTGGTGGTGTTCTTTTTCGTGCGTGTGCTCAACACCTTTCCGGTCTGGATTCATGGGTTTGGTCAGCCCGTGGTGCTGGTCGGACTCATGCTCGCGGCGTGGATGGGACTGAGTCTGCTCTGGTCTCCCGATCCAGCGGCGGGAGCGGAACACATCAGCGAACTCCGCTGGCTCGCGTTCATCGGATTCGCGTTCCCAGTGATCGAGCATCGGAAGGTATTGATCGCGTGCTTGTGTATCGGGTTTTTGGTGGGCAACGCGGTGCAGGTGGTTGATGCGTTCGATGGTTTTGGGAACGCGTGGATCGCGGCACGCATGGACCACTATCCGAATCGGATGTCGGGATGGTGGGAGCCGGCGGTTGGGGGATCGGTCTTGGTCGCGGCGCTGGGATTGCATCTCCCCGCCGCGATCATGGGAAGCGGGAAAGGACGCGTGATCGGTTTAGCAGGTTCGGTGGTGACCATCGGCGCGATCCTCGCGACAGGCACGCGCGGCGCCTGGATCGCTGGGGCGCTGCTGGTTTTGTGTGCTGTGGTCATCGCGTGGAAGGTCAATCGACTCAGAGCGCGCACGCTGCTGATCGGGGGGGTGGCGGTCTTGAGTGGCGTGATCGTGATGGGCGCGATCAAAGGCGACGCGATTGCGGAACGAGTGAGCAACGCGCAAGAAGAGATCACGCTCGCGATGGAGGGTCAGTACAACACCTCGACCGGCGCTCGGATCTCGATGGGCACGCAAGCGATCAAGATCGGCGCTCAGCATCCCATCGGAGGACTCGGAGCGGGAGGGTTCCGCTCCTGGATGCAGGAGCACACAGACAAACGCGTTGACGATCAGGCGCACGCGCACTGCTCGGCGCTGCGATTGTTCTCTGAGCAGGGAATCCCGGGTGTGCTGCTCGGGTTGCTCCTCGCGGCTGTAATCCTGACCAACGCGTGGAGGTCTGTCCCGAGCGATCAGCGCGGGACGTACCTGATGGGGCCGTTCTTTGGGGTGCTTGGACTGGTGCTCGTCAGCGCGTTTGATTCGATCCTGCTCAATGTCAACACCGCCGCGATTCTGGGGGCTCTGGCGATGCTTTCGCCGGCGTATTACCCAGGAATGCATCGTGATGGAGCGGAACAGGGGCAGACGGAAGTTCCGACCTAGAATCTGCACGGGACAATATCTCAGAGGGTTGAAGTACTTTCCATGTCGTTGAATGAGCACCAGCCGATGAGCGGCGTAGGGGAAGCCCTGCTGAGCAAGATCCGCGACCGATCCGCACGCGTCGGGATCGTCGGACTGGGGTATGTCGGTCTCCCATTGGTCCAAGCGGTCCACGACGCGGGATACGAGGTCATCGGGTTCGATGTCGATGACACCAAGGTCCAGAAACTCAAGCGCGGCGAGTCCTACCTCAAACACCTCGGCGATGTCCTCACCCAAACCCTTGCGGCATCGGACCGCTTCGTAGCAAGCAGCGACGAATCGGTTCTGGCGCATGCGGACGTCGTGATCCTGTGTGTCCCGACCCCGATCACGAAACAGCGCGAGCCGGACCTGCGCTATGTGCTTGGGAGCGGACAATCGATCGGACGCGTCCTGCGCGCCGGACAGCTGGTGATCCTGGAGTCCACGACCTATCCCGGCACCACGCGCGATCTGCTCGTCCCGGTGCTTCAGCAAGGAGCGCTGGAGCGGGGTCTGGGGCTACAGCCGGGGGAAGACTTCTTTGTTGGATACTCTCCTGAGCGCGAGGATCCCGGCAGAGCGGGGATGGTGACCTCGAAGATCCCCAAGATCGTCGGAGGGGTTGATCCGATCTCCGGAATGCTCTCGATTGAGTTTTATAAATCCTGCATCGACCACGTGCATCCCGTCAGCAGCGCCGAGGTGGGTGAGGCGTCCAAGCTGCTCGAGAACGTGTACCGCGCGGTGAACATCGCGCTGGTCAACGAGCTCAAGGTGGTCTTTGAGCGGATGGGGATCGATATCTGGGAGGTGATCGAAGCCGCGAAGACCAAGCCGTTTGGTTTTCAGGCGTTCTATCCCGGTCCAGGACTGGGGGGACACTGCATCCCGATCGATCCGTACTACCTCTCGTGGAAAGCTCGGCAGGTGGGGCATGAGACACGGTTTATTGAGCTTGCGGGAGAGATCAATCGCGTGATGCCGCGCTTGGTGGTCAATCACGCGCTCGAGGGGTTGCGTGACGAGGGCAAGGAACTCCGCGGCGCGATGGTCATGGTGATCGGGGTGGCATACAAGCCGGATGTCGATGACATCCGTGAGTCTCCCGCGGCGGAGATCATCAAACAACTGCTGATGCGCGGAGCGCGCGTCAAGTACCACGATCCGCACATCCCGTCGTTTCCGTCGATGCGTCATTACGACATCAAGCTCGATTCGGTCCCGCTCGATGAGCGCGAGCTCGCGTCGTCGGATTGCGTGATGATCGTGACGGACCACACGCGGATCGACTGGGACCTGATCGGTCGCTGCGCGTCGCTAATCGTGGATTCGCGCAACGCGATGGATCGTTACCGGAGCAAGCACAAAGAAAACGCGGACGCTTGGAGCGCCCGCGTGATCAAAGCGTGAATGTGATTCGTGATTAGCCGTCCACGAGTTCTTTGATGTCTTCAGGGAGCGCGAGTTCCTCGTCGCTGATCTCGCCGTTGACTGTGATCTCTGTGAACTCCATGACCTGCTGGATCGGTCCGGAGTTGGAGATGGTCTTGAACGGCATCATGATGCCGTCCACCTCGCGGTAATCCATGGTGTAGGTGGTCGATGGGATCGGAGCGCCACCAGGACCGACGGCCGTGGTTTCAGTCTTGACCACGTATCCGGTCTCGGCGCTGTACCAACGTGTGGAAGTCTCGCCGTCGTCGATGTCAACGAGTTCCAGTGCATGGGCTTTGACTTCGCTGTCGTCTGGGAGGGTGACGGTTTCTTCACCCTTGTAGCTGATGCTCGAGTAGTACTGGTCCCAGTGAAGGTCTGCGTAGAGGTCCATCTCGCGGAGCATCTGATCTGCTTCTTCGCCTTCGAGGACGCGCGGGCCGTTCATCATGTCGTTGGACCACGCGACGTCTCCGGAGACTCCGGATTGGAACTCACCGAGTCCTGGGAGCTCGACGATCGCGAGGAAGCCGCGGTTTGGAGCGATCAGGATATTCATGTTCGCGGTGATCATCTGCGCTGGGATGCTCATGGTTCCCGCGAGACGAACGGACTGGACCCACTCGTCCTCCGCGTTCTCGCTCATGGTGACCTCGATCGAGCGGTCCCAGATCTTCTTGGCCTTCGCGTCCATCGTTGGCTTCGCGGTCATCTCCGCTTTGGTTTCGTCCGGACCAGCGATGGTGGTCATCGTCATGGTCATCGCGAGCATCGCGATCTTCAGGGTCTTGGAATCTTTCATGGTGTGTACTCCTCGGCGAGTGTGGTATTTCGGGTTAAAGACCGACGCGATTCGCGCGATCGGTTTAGTCATTATTTACGATCCAAGCTTCCGCGGCTTCGAGCACCTCGTCGTGCCCGTTGAGCAGCGCCTGGCGCGTGTACTGGATCTCGTGATCGGGAATCGCGCCCTGTCCTTCGAGGGTGTAACCCCCTCCGGTGGTGTAGGAAGCGAACGCGTACTGGAAGCCGTCGCCGTTGGGGAGGCGCTCGACCGTCGATGGGAGGACCAGACCAGCGGTGCGCTGTCCGAAGACCTCGGCGCGACCGATGTCCTTGAGTCCCGCCGCGAGGATCTCCGCGTTTGAGATGCTCAGCTCATCAGTGAGCACAGCGACCTTCCCTTGGTAGCTGTTCTTGCGCGGATTGAGCATGAGCGGGATATCGAAGGGACCGCGAGCGGGATCGCGCATTTTCATCGTCCCCATGGTCAGTCCCTTCTCGGAGACGAGCCAGTTGATCATGCCGGGCGCCATGAGGATGATGCCCCCGAAGTTGCCACGCATGTCGATGATGATCCCTGGAGCGTCCATGTGTTCCTTGACGAACTTCTGATACGCCGGGAGCACCTTTCCTGGATTCATGAACATGTTGAGACGGAAGTATCCCACGCCGTTGCTGAGTGTGGTTGCTTCGTACTCGATCGGGCGTTCAGGAAGCGCTCCGATGCCGGCCATTTCGCCTGGTGCTTTGTCGAGGGTCAGTGTGATCTCGCGTGGTTGATCGAGGTCGTCGCTGAAGGTCATGCGGAGCTTGTCGCCCGCGTCGCCTTGGATTCGTGAGTAGGCGATGAGTCCCGCTTGGGTCTCTGGACGATTGATGCCGCCCATTTCGTGGACGACGTTGACGAGTGATTGCATCTCGCGTCCACGGATGGACTCGACGATCCATCCCGCTTTGACGCCTGCACGATCCGCAGCGGATCCCGGCTTGACGTGGGTGACGAGGAACTGGTTGTTGATGAGACGGATATTCATCCCCGCTTGTCCAGGTCCGGACTCAGAGGAATCGTCGTCAGCGTCATCTGCATCGGATTCAGAAGAATCGACTTCCTCGTCGATGATCTCCGCGGACTCTTCTTCGAGCTGGTCGTATGCGGTGCTGGGGATGATCCCGAAGTGTGATTGCTCGAGACGTTCGAGCAGCTGGTTCATCGCGATGCGTGCCTCGTCGTCAGTCTGTGCGTTCTCGATCTTTGGGAGCAGGTCGGCGCGTGCTTGGTCCCAGTCCACGCCGTTGAGATCGGGATCCCAGTGGTTATTCTTGACGCTGTTCCAGATGTACTCGAAGGACTCGATGTGCTGGGCGCGTCGCGCGTCGCTCATGGCGACTGTTTCTGTCGGTTCGCTGGTTGCTGACTGGACGTTTTGATCCGTCGCGCAGGACTGCAAACCAAGCGTGGTTGAGAGGAGCAGGCCCGACACCGCGAGGGACGCGATTCGGCGGAAAGTGGTGCTGGATTGGACTGACAAATGAGACTCCTTCGCGGGATTACGCGGACTTGTTGTATGGATCAATAGCAGGGAAGTTTCAGCCATTCTCCCGAACAAACAGGGAATTCTGTGGATGATACCCCTGTTCTTGGGACGGTTCGAGTTGATCCATATGTTCGTGATTTCAGTGGTTTCCGAGAGAAGTTTGCGGGATTCGATGATGCCGGGTTTTGGATTGCCCGATACCGGTCACATGAGCCAGATCACCGAACCCCAACCAGCGACCGACCCTTCCGCACTCAACACACTCTCAGCCGATGGCGTGGGGGATGCTGTAGAGCATGAAATTGAGAACGAAAACCTGACACGCTTTGTCATCGTCGAGCTCAATCAGAACATGTACGGCATCTCGACCGGTGTCACTGTCGAACTGATGGATACCTCCAGCACACAGATCACACGCGTCTCACACGCGCCAGAATATGTACAGGGTGTGATCAATCATCGCGGGACCATAATACCCGCTATTGACATGCGCTCATTACTTGGTTTCGAGTCCCATCGCGATGGAGTCCGCAAGCTCGAGAACATGCTCGCTCAACGCGAACAGGATCATGTGAACTGGCTCAACGAACTCAAGGCGTGTGCCGAGACAGGAGACAGATTTACGAAAGCAACCGATCCAGCTAAGTGTGCATTTGGTCAGTGGTATGATCAACTCCGCGATAGCGAAGCTCAGTTGCAGGACTTAACTAAGGGAAATACTGCCGCGAAGGCGATTATTGATCAGTTTGATGCACCTCATCAAGCGATCCACGGTATTGCGAATGAAGTACTAAATCTTGTTGAGCAAGATCGTAAGGATGAAGCGAAAGCTCTCATCGATGAGACTTGGGATGTTGAACTAAACCATATGAAGAAGTTGTTTGCTTCACTGGTGGACACACTAAGACCTGTTCTCACCAGCATGCTGGTAATCACAGAGTTCGAAGGAAAGAAACTCGGCCTGATCGTCGACGCGGTTCATTCGGTCTTCGATTGTGATGAATCACATATAGAAACACTCCCAGATTCGACAGCGAATGCAGAGTTTTTACAAGGTCTCGTGCATCAGCCTGATGGGTCGTACATTCTGATTACGAATATGGAGCAGGTTTTTTCTAGCACAAAGTCAGGTTGAGATTGCTGAGCGAATCATGCGTCAGCCGGATCCAGCGGTTTGCTCCAGTTAATATCCGCGTCCTTATGAAGAACCCCTGCGGACTGCTTGAGGCAGCGCCGACACGCGATCGCTTCGTCGAACATCGGAGAACGCCAGTGGGGATCGTCGCGTCCATGCTCGAGACACAGCACGCACTTCTCATCCGGGGAGACCGCTGAGCCAAGCTTGAGGTGGATGATCTCGGTGTACGCGATCGAGAGGCAGTTGGCGCAGATCAGCGAGCCACGGTGCCCCTCGACCATGGCGCGATCATCGGACCAAGGCTGGTGACAGAAATCACACAAGAAACTCGCGTTGCCCGTTGCGTTTGGGTCGTGCATTAGGAATCCCGATCTTCGCTCTGGATCAACTGATGACGCGCCAGCGAGCGATAGAGCGAGCAGGATTCCAAGAGCTGCTCGTGTGTTCCCGTTGCGATGATCGATCCTTGATCCATCACCACGATGCGATCAGCGCCCAGCACGGTCGAGAGCCTGTGAGCAACGATCAGCGTGGTGCGATCGGTGCAGAATGTTGAAAGCACATCTCCGATGAGTCGCTCGGATTCCGCATCGACCATCGAGGTTGCCTCGTCGAGGATCAAGATCGCGGGATCGCGGAGGATGGCGCGAGCGATCGCGATGCGCTGGCGCTGTCCTCCAGACAAGGTCAGCCCCTGCTCACCAACCGGCGTGTCGTACCCTTCCTCAAGCGCTTCGATGAACGACGCGGCGCGTGCTTGTTCTGCTGCGAGCTTGATCTGCTCGAAGCTCACCGATGGATTGCCGTACGCGATGTTCTCTCGGATGGTGCCTTTGAAGAGGACGACTTCTTGTGTCACAACGCCGATCTGTCGTCTGAGCGAGCGGACGCGAACGCGTGTGGTGTCGATGCCGTCGATGAGCACGCGTCCCTCGTTGGGATCGAATAATCGCGGGACAAGAGAGAGGAGGGTGGTCTTGCCGCAGCCGTTGGGACCAACGAACGCGACGGTCTCGCCCGCGTTGATCTTGAGCGAGACATCCGCTATCGCTCGTGAGTTCGCACCGGGATACAAGAATGAAACTTTGTCAAACGCGAGCGTCTGGGCGTGTCGCGCCAGCTTGGGCATCCGGACATCGTGCCCTGGTTCGGGATCAGCGCCGAGCAACCGCTTGAGTCGATCCGCCGCGGCACCGGATTGCTGGATGTCGTTGACCAATCCGGTGATCGGCTTGATCGAAGCGCCAGCGATCGCAAGTGCCACAAGCACCGTCATGAACTCGGACTTGTCGAGGTGTCCATCGATGATGAGCTTCACAGCTACGAGCGTGAGCGCGCCGAGCGTGAAGACCGTGATCATCTCGACCAGCGGCCCCGCCATCGCGCGTGCCGTGCGGACCTTGAGCTGCTGCTTGAGGACTTCTTTGTTGATGCGTCCGAAGCGTCCCGCTTCGTAGCGTTCGGTGGTGTGGACCTTGACAACACGCATCCCCTGGAGCGCTTCGGTCGCGGCGCGGTACAAGCCTGCTCTGCTTGACAAGGCGCGTTCAGACGCTCGGCGGATGCGCTTGCCGAGCTTGCGGATGACCGTCGCGAGGATCGGCATCAGCAGCAACGCGACCAGCGCGAGCTGCCAGTTGGTGACCAGCGCCACGATGAGCGCGACCAAACCTTTGGTGATCTGCGCCACGGCTTTAGAGAGCAGCGCGACGAATCCGGCGCTGAGCGCTTCGGTGTCGTTAACGATCCGCGAGATCGCGTCGGTGGGTCCCTCCGAGACGATCGTCTTGAGCGGGAGATGGATCACGCGTCCGAACGCTCGACGACGGATCAGCGCGACGGAGCGGTGGACAACAGTGAGCGCGAGGTACTGGTGCAAGAAGTTGGCCGCGGCTCCGAAGATCGTGAGCACACCAAGCGAGATCATGATCCACATCACCGCGTCGAATGGACCCTCAGGGAGCGCATCGATGGTGGACTGGGAGAGGAGCCCCTGCGCCCATCCCGTCGCGGTGTATTCCTCAACGAGCTGGGGAAGACCACGATGTCCGGGCTCGAGGATCGTATCGAGCACGGGCTGCATCGCGATGATGCCGGCGCCCATGCCTCCCGCGGAGATCATCGCGAAGACGAGCCCGAAAATCAGGTGGGTGCGCCAGCGCAACATCTGTTTGGCAAAGTGCCAGAAGGCGTCCATAGTCATTGGTGATTATTCGTGCGCCGATGGGCTTTGAACAGTGGGGGCCGAGGAAGTCCCCAATGCCGCGACTTCGGGTGCTTCGATCGCCGGATTCTTGCGTGGGAGATCGAGACGACCGGTCCAAAGCACACGGAACGCGTGCACGACGTCGTCGAGGATCATCAGCAAGCAGGGGAGCAGCAGCAGGATAATGACCGTCGCGCTCATCAGTCCGCACGCGATGGTGATCGCCATCGGGATCAGGAACTGCGCCTGGAAGCTCTGCTCGAGCATCATCGGGAGCAGACCCAGCACCGTCGTGATGGTCGTGAGCATGATGGCGCGGAAGCGTGCCTTTCCGGTCAGGTATCCAGATTCAAACACACTCAGCCCCTCGCGGCGTCTTGCGTTGAAGAACTCCATGAAGATTAGCGAGTCGTTGACGACGATCCCCGCGAGTGCGACGAATCCGATCATCGAAAGGAACGTCAGCGAGTATCCGAGGATCAGGTGTCCCCAGATCATCCCGATGAGCGCGAACGGGATCGCGGTCATCACGATCAACGGCTGCGTGAAACTCCCGAACAACCACGCGAGGATGACATAAATCAATCCCGCCGCGACGAGCATCCCGATCGGGAGCGAGGACATGGAATCCTGGAAGTCTTTTTGTCGTCCGCGTTCGATGAGGTCCACGCCGTGCATTGATGCGAGGCGTTCGATAATGATCGGTTTGATCTCTCCAGCGAGTTTGTCCGGATTCCCCAGCGCGCGATCCACATCCGCTTGGATCGACACGGCGCGGTGACGATCGATGCGCCGGATCGTCGCGTAGGACTGCGATTCCTCGATGACCGCGACCTCTCCGAGCGGGACCGGAGTCCCTTGCGGCGTGTAGACGTACTGACGCTCGATCGCGTTGAGTGACCTCCGCGCCGAATCAGGGAGCGTCACGCGGACGTCAACATCCTCGCGGTTTCCCGCGAAGGTGTACGCTTCGATCCCGAAGACCATTGCTTGGATCTGTCGTCCCAGATCGGCGCGGGTGAATCCGAGCTCGCTGGCGCCGTCGCGGAGTGTGAAGCGGACTTCCTGGAGTCCGCGATCGAGATCGTCGGAGATGCCGTAGACCGCGTCGAACTCACCCATCGTGCGTTTGATCATTTCCACGGCTTGATCGAGCAGCTCCGGATACTCCGACGCGACGGTGTAGTTGAGATCCGTGCCGCCCGGACCTCCAGACATCCCAGCCATGCGGATGCTCTTGGCATCGGGGATCGGACCGACGATCTTGCGGATGCGTTCGATGAGCACCGACGAGCTGACGTCGCGCTGCTCTGCGGGATGGAGCTCAAGAATCAGCTGTCCGATGTGTGGTGCTGACGAATCGCCTCCGGCGCCTTCCAGATCACCGATCGCGCCCGCTTGCGCGAATGTGGTCTGGACCTCGGGTTGGTCCATACAGACTTTCTCGAATCGGCGGACGATCTCGTCTGTCCGGCTCACCGGCGTGCCGATGGGCATCGAGATCGTGATGTTGACGGTCTCCGCGTCGTCATCCTCAAAGAAGATGAACGGCAGGCGTCCCGAAGCGACGAGTCCCACGGACACGATGAACACGCCGGTGATTGCTGTGAGCGTGATGTAGCGGAATCGGAGCGAGAGCTTGAGGAGCTTTGCATACACAGGAATGATCTTGCCGTTGATCAGGTGGTCGCGTGCTTGGTCGTAGCGATCCTCGAATCGCTCAAAGCGTCCGACCTTGCGCCCCGCGGCGTGGCGCTTGTCGCTGCCTTTGAGCGACGTTGCCATGTGCGAGGGGAGGATGAACAGAGACTCGATGAGCGAGACTCCGAGCGAGCAGCCCACGATGATCGGGAGGACCTTCATGAAGTCACCGATCTGTCCGTTGAGCAGCGCTAGCGGGAGGAACGCGCAGATTGTTGTCAGCACGGTCGAGACCACGGGCCAGGACACTTGCTCGGCGCCCTGGATCGCGGCTTCATACGCGTTGAGTCCCGATTCGTGCTTGGTCGCGATATTCTCAGCGACGACAATCGCGTCGTCCACGAGGATACCGATCACGATGATGAGTCCGAACATCGAGAGCAGATTGAGCGAGACATCGACCCACGCCATGATCGCGAGCGTCCCCAGCAGCGAGACAGCGAGCCCCATCGCGACCCAGAACGAGATGCGCCAGTTGAGCAGCAGCACGAGCGTGAGGAAGACGAGGATCCCGCCGTAGAACGCGTTGCGGAGGAGGAGGTTGAGACGTCCAGAGACGAAGCGCGAGAGCTCCGTCGTGGTCATCAGCGTTCCGGGAGGAGGGGAGATCGCGAACTTCTCTGCGCCGAGCTGGTGCGCCTGGACACGCGCGGACGCTTCGGGAGATCCGAGTTTCTCTTTCCAGTTGAGTTCGAGCTCCTCGCCGTTGCGTCCGGCGACGTACGCCTTGACCAGTCCCGCGAGCTCGATGATGTCCTGCTTCCCGACTCGGAAGACGGTGAGGTTGACGGTGGGCTGCGCCTCGTAGCGCGAGGTGAGGTCGATATCGACAAACCCATCGTTCACGTCTGCCACGTCCTTGACGCGGATGACTCCGCCGTCGCTGTCCGCTTTGAGGACGATGTTGAGGATCTCGTCGCTGCGTTCTTCGACGCCGACGGATCGGACGGAGATCGTCGAGGTGTTGGTGCGGACCGATCCACCTGGGAGCTCGATCATCGCGCTGCGGATCTTGTCTCCGATGGTTGGAAGACTGAGCCCGTGCTCGATGGCGCGAGCGGGATCGACCTCGACACGGATCTCATCGGTGCGGATGCCTCCTGTGGAGACATCGGTGATCCCTTCGATCGACAGCAGATCGTCGCGTGTCTCGTTGATGAAATCTTTCATCGTGCGCTCGTCGCGATCGCCGTAGAGCGCGACGATGATTGCGGGGAGCTTCGCTTCGATCTTGTCAACGATGATGTTGTCCACATCGTCCGGGAGGTCCTGGAGCGCGTCGATCTCACGCTTGACATCAGTCACGGCTTGCTCGATGTGCGTGCCCTCGACAAACTCGATCTGGAGCGACGCGGCGCCTTCGGAGATCGTCGTGTTGATCTCCTTGATCCCAGTGAGGTCCGCGACCGCGTCCTCGATCTTGACCGCGAGCGAATCCTCGATCTCTTCAGGCGCTGCTCCTGGATACGGCGCGACCACAGACACCACGCGCGGCTCAACATACGGAAAGAACTCGCGGCGCAGTGTGGTCCCGAAGATCACTCCGGCGCCGATGAGCGCGAACATCACCAAGTTGGCAACTACGTGTTTGCGTACACCAAATCGAGCAAGACTCATGGCGTGTCCTCGTTGCTGGTGCTTTCTTGATTCGAAGCCGTGGTGGTGTGTCCGACGAGATCAACAACCATCCCCTGACTGAGCTGGTCGAGCAGCGAGACGACTACACGCTGCCCTTCCTCGAGCCCGCTCGCGATGACCGTCCACTGATCCTCGTCAGGGTCCAGCGACTCGATCTTCGCATCGATGGAATAGTCGATCGTGATGGGGACGACCTCGATGCGTGCTTGTCCGTTCTCCGCTGGGGTCGCGAGGAGCAAGCGCCCGTTCTGGATCGCACGGCGGGGAACCACAAAGCGCGGCTGATCATCGGGAGTGCTCACGCGAGCGAGGATGAATCGTCCGGGATTGAGCTTGTTGTGATCATTGGGGTCCTGCTCGACCTCTACATACACCGTCACGGTTCGGCTCGAAGCATCCGCTTCGGGCGCGATGCGAGTGATGATCCCAGTGTCGTCGGGACTGCCCGTGGGTTCGCCTTCCCAGAGCTGGACCTCTTGACCGAGTCCGAGCCAGTTGATGGCGCTCGCTGGGAGTTTGACTGGGATCTCGAGGAGCGAGAGATCGACAACACGCGCGATCGGGGTCCCGAGTCCGACCCAGTCGCCTCGTCTTGCGGACACGCTCTGGATGACCCCTGCGATCGGAGAGCGGATGATCGAGCGATCAAGATTCTCCTGCGCCGTCGCGGCATTGGATCGCTGAGCAGCAAGCTGTGCGATCAGCTGCGCTCTGCGCGATGGGATCATCTCCAGATTCTGTTTCAGTGATTCGACTTCTCGCTGCACGCGCCGGAGAGCCGCGGTCTTGCTGTCGAGTTCGCTGGCGCTGCCCGCGCCCGCATCGACCGCTTGTCGTGTTCGTTCCAGATCACGCTGAGCGGATTCGATCTCGTCATTGGCAAGCTCGATCTGTGTGCCCACACGTTCGGACTCGACGCTGAGCCCGTCGATCTGCGCCTCGATCGCGCTCGCGGCTTGGTTCGCGGCATCCAGCGCGTTGGCGTAGTCCGCGGAGTCCAGTCGCAGCAGCACCGTCCCAACCTCGACGCGCACGCCCGGCTCAATCGACGATGGCCGCTCGATGACGCGCCCCGCGACTTCCGCGACGACATCCGCATCGTTCATCGAGCGAGCGGTGCCGTAGCCGTCCCACGTGCGATCGATGTCGAGGCGCTGCGCTTCGATTGTGCGGACCTGGATATTGGCGCGGAGTTCTTCCGTTCGTGCGGGAACAACCTTGCTGGCGTAGAGAACGCCGGCGATACCGGAAGCGACGACAAGGATCGCGATCACAATCCCGGCGCGGAACACCCACGACACGACCTTGAGCGATGTGTTGCTTTTCTTGGTTGGTGTGGTTGGGTACGAGTGATCAGCGGAGCCGCTCGATGAGCCGTGCTCTGAGGATTGATCTTCCGGATTCTTGGCGTTTGGGGTGGTGGACTGCACGCATGGTCTCCAATCCGGATTCAGCCAACCCGGCTCGTGTAGATCTGTATTTCCAGCCCGGCTTTGTTCACCCGCTCGGCAGGTCCGGGATGCACCATCTGGATCGTAGGCGATCGCTTACTGATCGATCTGATGCGGAACAACTGATTGGGGCTCTATGAGCGCTGATTTCTCGCTTTCGAGTCCCAGAAACTTGGTGGCGAACGCCCAAACCATGATCGAAATAACCACAATGCAGATGAGATTGAGTCCGAATCCCGCCAGAGCCATCTGTTTGATGCTGATGCGTCCCGATGCGAACACGATCGCGTTGGGTGGGGTCGCGACTGGGAGCATGAAGGCGCAGGAAGCGGAAACCGCCGCGGCGATGACCAGAAGCGTCGGATCGATCCCCATCCCCTCGCCCACCGCGGCGAGGACCGGGAGCATGGTGCTGGTGGTCGCGGTGTTGGATGTGATTTCTGTTAAGAACACGATGAGCGTCGTGATCCCTCCCAGCAGCGGGAGTTCTCCGGGATTCCCCAGTGTCGCGATCTGCTGACCAATCCACGTGTCGAGTCCAGTGTTGGTCACGCCTTTGGCAAGCGCCAGACCACCTCCAAAGAGGATCAGCACGCCCCAAGGGATCGATCCGGCGTGATTCCACGACAGCACGCGCGTTTGGCGCGTCCGATCGGTCGGGACGATGAACATTAGCAGGGCGCCTCCGATCGCGATGGTCGCGTCGTCGATCCTTGGGAAGTTCGGGATCGGTCCGTTCTGGAACCACGACTCGATCCAGCCGTGGGTGATCCACATCAGCGCGGTCAGTCCGAAGATGACGATCGAGAGCAGCTCGGCGCTCTGCATCGGACCAAGAGCGCTGAGTCGCTCGCGGATGTACTGTCGTCCTCCTGGGATATCAGCAACTCGAACGGGCATCGCGAGAAAGACCAGGTACGCCCAGCTGATCGGGAGCATGATCACAGCGAGCGGGATCCCGAGCCGTAACCATCGCGCGTAGCTCATCTCGATCCCGAGTTCTTGGGTCATGAATCCCGCGAGGAAACCATTGGGAGGGGTTCCTGTTATGGTGGCAACACCTCCGATCGACGCGCCGTACGCGAGCGCTAGGAGCAAGCAGACATTGAATCGCTTCGCTGTTCGAGATTCGTAGTCTTCTCCAGCCGCGAGCACACCGATCGAGAGCACGATCGGGAGCATCATCATCGCCGTCGCGGTGTTGGAGACAAACCCGCTCAGCACGGCGGACGCGAGCATGATCCCCGCGACGATCTGGCGCGGACTGGTCCCGACGATGAGGATGATCATCAGCGCGAGCCGTTTGTGCGCTCCCCAGCGTTCGAGCCCCTTCCCGAGCATCAATCCGCCCATGAAGAGGAAGATCAGCTTGTGGCCGTAGCGAACTGTGGTCTCGTCGATCGCGAGAATCCCGAGCAGCGGGAACGCGACGACGGGAATCAGCGCCGTCGCGGCAAGGGGGATCGCTTCGCTGACCCACCACGTTGCCATCAGCACCGCGACCCCTGCGAGACGACGTGCGGGCTCGTCGAGGCCCGTCGCGTCCTTGAGCAACACATACACAACAATCGCAAGCAGCGGCCCAAGCACAAGGCCGATGTCGTGCGATTTCGAAGGCGGATGGGTTACGTTTCGTGTGTCTTCGTTCATAGCACCCTTTGCAGCATGATAGTGCACGAGCGCATCCGGTTGAACCGGAATTAATCAGTCGAGTTTTTCAGCATGCAGCACAATTACTGCTGGTCATTTCTTAGCGAGTCCGCGATCCCGACTTCCTGAAGTCGCATGCTGGCGCGATCGAGCTGCTCTTTCGCTTCGTGGAACTCATTCGGATCCACGGCTGACCAATCCGCACTCGCACGATCAATAAACCCACTCAGCTCCGCGAGCTTCGCGTCGAGCTCGTCCTGATAGCTCTGGTCGAGCAGGTCGCGATGCCTATCAAGACGCTCGGAGATCCATTTCACATCCAGCTTCGCGTTGGTGATCAGGTCCGCGATCTGATGGCGCGTCATGTCAGACCGCGCGTGCTGGAAGCTCTCGAGCTCGATGCGCTGGACCTCGTCTTCTGTCAGCCCGTGGTTGGGGACGATCTGGACGGAGGCACGCTTCCCAGAGCGTTCTTCGACGGCGCTGACCTTGAGGATGCCGTTGGCATCGACGAAGAACTCGACCACAAGCTTGGGCACGCCCGCGGGCATCGGAGGGATCCCGCGAAGCTCAAACTCCCCAAGCGATCGGCAGTCCTCGACCATCTCGCGCTCGCCTTGCAGGACATTGAGCTTGATGTTGACCTGCCCGTCCACCTGCGTCGAGAAACGCTCGACGGCGCGCGTCGGGACAGTGGTGTTCCGCATGATGAGCTTCGCGACCGCGCCCCCAGCGGTCTCGATCCCGAGCGACAGCGGGACGACATCGAGCAGGAGCGATCCCGACGCGGATCCTGACAAAATCGACGCTTGGATCGCGGCACCCATCGCGACGACCTTGTCCGGATCGATCGCTGTGTAGGGATCGATCCCGAAGAACTCCCCGGCTTTCCGCTGGACCAGCGGGATGCGCGTCGATCCTCCCACCATGACCAGCGCATCGATGGATTCCCCGCCGGGCTGTTTCTTTGCGTCACGCATCGCGCGATCGCACGCACGCATCGCACGATCGATCCAGTCTCCGATCATCGACTCGAACTCTTCCAGACCGATGGATCGCTCATACACACGATCATTCCCGAGTTCGATGCGAACACTCGCGGAGTCCTGCGCCGACAACGCATGCTTCACGGCTCGCGCAAACTGCGTCAATGCCGTGCGCGTGGATGCGTCGAAGGTGGATTCGTCCGTGTCGATGCTGATCCCGAGCTGTGAGCGGATCTCGCTCATGAACAGCTCGACAAGCATGTGGTCCACGTCGTCACCCCCAAGATGCGTATCCCCAGCGGTCGAGAGGACCTGAAAAAACCCGGTCGGATTGCTCTCGTCGCTCGGAGTCAGGCGCAGGATGGAGATGTCGAACGTGCCCCCTCCAAGATCGAAGACCGCGATGGTTTTGGGTTCTGTTGATCCAGTCCCGAGTCCATACGCAAGAGCCGCGGCGGTCGGTTCGTTGACGATCCGGACGACATCGAGTCCCGCGAGTCGTCCGGCATCGCGTGTCGCTTGTCGCTGCGCATCGTCGAAGTACGCCGGGACAGTGACAACCGCTTTGGTGATCTCGTGTCCCAGCGATTGCTCAGCGCGATCTTTGAGCGCACCCAGTATGTACGCTGACACTTCCTGAGGAGAGATGAGTCGCGAGTCAGGGAGCTGAACACGAGCGGTGTTGTGCTCACCCTCGACGACCTGGTAGCTCAGGTACTGCAGATCGTGCTGGACGTCCTTGATCGATCGTCCCATGAGGCGCTTCGCGGAATGGATGGTGGTCAGGGGGAACTGGGTGGACTGATCGCGTGCGTCTGCGCCTGTAGTGGTGGTGCCGTCGTCGTTGAATCGAACGACGGATGGGAGCATCGGATCATCACCAAGCACGCGCGGTCCATTGGTGTCGTTGATCGCGATCAGCGAGTTGGTGGTGCCGAGATCAATCCCGAGGATGATGTCTTTGGTGTCGCTCATATGGTGTGCAAAGTTTGTTGGTGTCATTCAGGGGGATTGAGGATCGCGGACTCTGTTGGGTGTGGTGTCCACCCACGCGAGTTGAGCGAGCGCATCGACAATCGCCGCGGCTCGCTGGTCCTGATGACCAAACGCGTACACCTCGTCGGACGAGTTCAGGTGGATCTCGATGATGATCCCCGAGTCTTGCTCGATCATCCCCTGCGGCTGTCCCGCGTGGAGTTGATTGGTGTCCGTTTCGTCATCCTTGCGCTGGGATTCGAGCAGATTCTGGGTCATGAGCCAGATCGCGTCCATCTGGTCGTGATCGAGACGACGCGTGAATCCAGGGAATGTGTCGAGACTCGATCCCGCGCCAAAGGAAGCGCGGAGCACAAGCGCCGAGTCCACGATGTATCGAGCGTCCTGATGCGTCCCGCGAGCGGCGTCGTTGGGGTTCATGGCCACGACGCCGAGCCGAAAGTCGCCGGGACGCTCCGCCGGGATCTCCGTCGGTCCGGATTGACAGCCGAGCAGACACAAGAAGAGAGCATTCAGGACGCAGAATGTGCTGAATCGTCGCATATCGGAGTCTATGCAAGCGGTAGCGGGGCGCTATCCTTGCAGTCCAATGGATATTTCAATGCGCTGGCTCAATCAATACCTCTCTCCTGCGGACCTGACTCCGGAGGAGGCGGACCACATCCTCACCGAGGCCGGGATGCCGATCGAGGAGCACAAGCCGTCGGACGACGGCGATGTCGTGCTCGATGTCGAGGTCACCTCCAATCGTGGTGATTGTCTTGGTCACATCGGGATCGCACGCGAGATCGCCGCGGCTCGATACACCGACAATCGACGCAGGCTCGAAATCCCCCAGCTCGCTCAGATGAGCTTCGGCGCTCCGCTCGAGGGTGATCTCAAGCTCACCAACAGCGTCCCGGATGTCTGTCCGCTCTTTACCGCTCGATTGATCCGAAATGTCAAGATCGCTCCATCTCCGGATTGGCTCGTCCAGGCGCTCGAGTCGATGGGACAACGCTCGATCAACAACGTCGTGGACATCACCAACTTCATCACACTCGAGCTGGGGAATCCCTGCCACGTGTTCGATTACGACAAGCTCGCGGGACACGAGTTGCAGGTTCGTTACGCGAAAGAAGGCGAAGAGGTCAACACGCTCTACGCCGGGAAACACAAGCTCCGGACGACCGATCTCGTCGTCGCGGATGCCAACGGCCCCCAATCCCTCGCTGGGATCATCGGTGGGTTTGATTCCCAGGTCGATGAGGGCACGACGACCGTGGTCTTTGAGATGGCAACCTGGGACAAGGTCACGGTCCGCAACACCGGACGCCGTTTGAACATCCGCACCGACGCGGCGTTCCGCTTTGAGCGTGGTATCGATCCACGAACCATCGACTACGCCGCTCAGCGAGCCGTGGAACTGATCTGCAAAGTCAGCGGCGGAGAGCTCGCTGAGGGAGTGCTGAGTCAGGGATCGCCGCTTCCAGAAGATTCAATCATCGAGCTGCGTCCGTCGCGCTGCGACGTGGTGCTTGGTGTCCATTCAGATCCCAAAGAAATCGCGGAGCTCCTCACGGCTCTGTCCATCAAGACTGAAATCGCTGGTGACGTGCTCAAGTGCACGATCCCGCCGCATAGGAGTCATGACCTGCTGCGTGAGATCGATCTGATCGAGGAGGTCGCTCGCGCCCGCTCACTCGCGGTGGTTCCGGCGTCTGAGACGATTGATGTCCGCATCCGCGAGCCGCAGCAGTCCGAGCGTGCCGTGCGCGATATTGGTGCATGTCTGACAGGACTCGGGTTCTACGAAACGATCACCTACAGCTTCACCAGTCCCAAGAAGGGCGACATGTGTTTGCGCGATGGACAAGAGTGCGTTGCTGTTGACGATGATCGACGCAAAGCGGAACCCACGCTGCGTCCATCGGTGCTGCTGGGACTCATGTACAGCCGAAAGGCGAACCAGGACGCTCGCGCCACGATGCCGGGAGGGGTTCGCTTGTTCGAGATCGCTTCATGCTTCGCTCAGAGAGCGGGATCGCAAGAGACAATCGAGCGCCGACAGCTCGCGATGCTCGCTGATGTCGCGTACGCAGGCAAAAGCGCCAAGCACGAGGACATCCAGCACGCGGTCCGCGTGATGCGCGGAGCGATCGAGTCCATCCTCGCGCTCACCTTCGGCGGAGATACCCCAGTCACCATCACCCCTGCGGACCCAGTCCATCAGGGATTCAGCGCCTCGGCCCACGCGACTGTCAGCGTGGAGCGCGATGGGAAGACCATCGAGCTTGGATCGTTTGGATTGCTGTCGGATCAAGCGAAGAAGGCTGAGGGATTGACGGGCGAGTACGTCGCGGCGGAGCTGTGGATCGATGAGGTCATCGAGCCGTATCCACCGATCTCGCGTGCCTCGCTCCTGCCGGCGTATCCCGGCATCGATCGCGACCTGTCGCTGATCGTCGCCGAGTCCACGCCTTGGAGCTCGATCGAGACGCTCGCGCGATCGCAAGAACTCGCGAAATGTGTCGGCTACGAGATGGTCAGCGTCTATCGAGGCAAGCAGGTCGGAGAAGGCAAGAAATCCGTCACCCTCCGACTGCACTTCCGTGATGATGAGCGAACACTGACGCACGAAGAAGTTGATCCGCAGATGGATCAACTCGCTCAGATCGCACGAACCAAGCTCGACGCGGATATCCGATCCTGATCGGACGAACCTGAGTATGCATGATCGCGTACAAACGGAGCGTGATCGATGCTTGTTCGGGACACATCGCACCAATTTCAGTGATCTTGGTGGACAAAAAACCAAAGAAATTGACACAATACACGGTCTTTGTGAGGGTATTTGAGACGCGAACTCGTCTAAATCGCATCCTCAAAGAGCGTGTCAAGCTAGAATAGACACACGCCTGAGAGGATTCAGGCAGCAAGGAAGTACAGCCATGGAGGACAACATGACACAGATGACCAGCGAGCCTGCAGTCCAGAGCACAAGCAACACCAAACAGCTTGATCCGACCGGCCGTCCATACATCTGGGTCAACGGCGAGATGCGTGCCAAAAACGACGCGTCCGTCTCAGTCTTCGACCACGGCTTGCTCTACGGCGATGGGATCTTTGAAGGCATCCGTGTCTACAACGGCAAGATCTTCAAGTGCGAACAGCACATGGATCGTCTGATCAAGTGCTGCAATCAGATCTTCATTGATATCGAGAGCCACTACTCGCGTCAGGAAATGATCGACATCCAGCGCCAGTGCATCGAAGCGAACGGCATCACCAACGGCTACATCCGCTTCCTTGTCACTCGTGGCGCTGGAAACCTTGGACTCAATCCGTACCAGTGCCCGGTCCCTGGTCTCATCTGCATCGCGGATAAAATCTCGCTCTTCACTCCTGAGATGTACGAGAAGGGGATGCGTGTTGTGGTCGCGAATCGTCCGAAGACCCCGATCGCGTGTCTCGATCCACGGATCAAATCGCTCAACTACCTCAACAACATCATGGCCAAGTGCGAAGCGATTCACCTCTCCCAAAAACTCGGGATCACCGAGCCATCGGATCAGCTCCTCGAAGTCATCATGCTCAGCACTGAGGGTAAGGTCGCAGAGGGTTCTGGGGACAACATCTTCTACATCAAGGATGGCAAGATGTTCACGCCTCCAAGCGATGTCGGGATTCTCGAAGGGATCACACGCCGATTCGTGAAGGACACACTCTGTCCAGAGTGCGGCATCGAGATCGAAGAGAAGTACTTCGAGCTTGAAGACCTGCTCGGCGCCGACGAGATCTTCTTGACCGGCTCAGCGGCAGAAATGATCGCGGTGCGCGAGATCCTCGAGCACAAAGACCTCGAAGTGACCAAGACCCACACGATCTCCGATGGAGAGGGACCGATCACCAAGAAACTCCGCGCCAAGTTCCGCGAGATCGTCACCTCGGACAATGTCCCTGAGGATTGATCGGAATCCAATCAGATTTCAACGCGATCACGCGTGATGCGGATGTGCTTGGTTGAGTACAGCGTTCCTGTATTCATGCCGGGACATCCCTCGGCGGCGTATTCCCACTCTTCGAGCGACTCAAGGTTCGATTTCCAGAACGGCCACGTCCGGCACTGCTCCGGACGCGTCTTGTAGATCGTGCACAGCGCTTTGCCTCGCTCGTCGCGATCGAGAAATACACAGTCATACCCAAAGCTGGTTTTGGTCTCTTTGAGTGAGCGTCCGACGATCGTGTCGCGAGTGTACTGCTCCATGAACTCGTCGAGAGGGATTCCGACGTCCTTCGCCATCGCTTTCGCTTCCTTGTCCGTGAACAGCACAAACCCAGTCGGACCTGTGCAACAGCTCCCGCACTGGGTGCACTCGAAGCGGAGTCCCTTCTCGCCTGTCTCTGTCAGTCCAGTCGGATCGAGCTCGTCGAACCATTCCGTTGGGGGTCGAGATCCGCTCATGTGGGGTCGTCCGGATGGTTGTGCCGCACGACAACGATGGTCTGGTCGTCCTTACCAACGTCGGATCCAGTGAACTCGCGCACGGCGGTGGTCAGTGTCTCGATCACGCACTGGGGTTGTCCGCTGCACTCTTTGAGTGCTTCGTCCATGCGTTCTTCACCAAACATCTCGAATCCGGAATCGTTGTCTGCTGGACGCGCCGCTTCGGTGATTCCATCGGTGTACAGCACAAGCGTTTCACCCGGAGCGAGCGTGCTTGAGAGCGAGACTGGAGGGAGGTCCATCGTGATCCCGAGCGGGAGTGTCCCTGGATTGTCGAGCGTGCGGATCGTGCCATCGACGCCTCGGATGCGAGGGGGGTTGTGTCCGCAGCGGATCCAGTCAACAGTCCCGGTACTCGGATCGAGCACGCACAGAAACGCGGTCGCGAACATGCTCGGGAGTGCCGAGGTGTAGAGGATCTTATTGATGAACTGCGCGACTTGCGTCGGATCCGCGGCGGCGTCTTCATCCTCTTTACTAAACGCGAATCCTCGCAAAGAAGCCGCGATCATCGCCATGACTGTCGCGGCGGCGGCGCCGTGTCCCGCGACATCCGCGATCATGAGTCCCAGGCGCCCGTCTGGGAACTGGAAGTAGTCGTAAAAGTCTCCCCCAGCGTGTTGACTCGGCTCATAGCTCGTCGCGAGTGCGTACCCCTCAAGCGATGGGTTCGACGCGGGAGTCAGGGCGCGCTGGATCTGTCCCATCTGCTCGAACTGTTTTTCGAGTTCATGATTGAGCTCCTCAACCTTGCGGCGTGTGACGAGGTTGCGTGTCGCAGAACCGATCATGTTCAGGTCCAGGAATCCCGCTTCGAACGACTCAAGATCCTCCCAGTGGGGGTCTTTGTGGAACACGAATGCCCAGTTGATGGTTTCGCCATTCTCATATGTCGGGATCACGGCGACCGATCGGAGCTCTTGCGCTTGATCCCCCAACGCGTTTGCAAGATTCGTGTCCTGCGTGAAATCCGCGTTGTTGAGCAGCTTGGGGTCCGGAGTCTGGATCAGTTCCCAGACCAATCCGCCCTCAAGAATCGGGAGCTGATCCCAGATCGCCCAAGGGTCTCGAGGCATGCGGTCTTCTTGAGGGTTTTCGGGGTTGGGGCCGATGACTCTTGTGAACTTGTACTGTCCATCCTTGAGTCCGCGCCTTGAAACGGACACGATCGCGTCACGTGGTGTGCGTTTCCCGATCCAAGGCCCGAAGTGACTCATCATTGCTGCGGGATCGGTCATCGTGCTCGCTTCGCTGAGCATCGTGCTCAGCTGCGGAATATTCTCGTTGCGACAAAGATCCACGCATTCGCAAGGCACACAGTACGGATTGGGTTGTGTCGCGCTCATCGTGTCGCTTCCAGTGTTTGGTCGTGCAGCGCGTTGACGAGCGCGAGGTAGTCGTTCATCGAGGACTCGGTCTCGCTCCGCTCAGATTCTGGGAGCAGCGGGATGTTGATCCGGATATTGCACGCCGCGTTATGAGCCGCGGCTTTGCACGTGATCGCGGCGACCGAAAGGTCCGAACGGAGCTGACGGTTCGTCGTTGTT
This sequence comes from Phycisphaerales bacterium, assembly GCA_965250055.1. Classification (GTDB taxonomy): domain Bacteria; phylum Planctomycetota; class Phycisphaerae; order Phycisphaerales; family UBA1924; genus UBA1924. Next base: position 2,682,347 of record OZ252285.1, read on the forward strand.
GTCAGCTCGTGGACAATCCCGATCAGCTGCGCGCTGAGCTCGAGCATCGAGATCGGAGGGGTGATGGCGCTCCGGACCGCGTCGTCCCAGCCTTCGATGCGTTTGGGGTCGGTCTCTGGAAGCGACCAGAGCGCGTTGAGCAAGCCGTAGCCCCTCGCGTCGTCGTCGGCGAGTTCGAGGAATCGGTTCTGCATGCTCGTGAGCGTTTCGAGCTTGGACTGGTTGTCGGCTTCGCAGTGCTCGTACTTCTTCTTCCCGAGCGTGTAGTGGATGACCATCCCCGCGATCGCGGCTGCTGTCGCTCCGGTCGTTCCTGCTACAGCACCACCTCCAGGGATTGGGTACTTGGAGTTGAGCGCGCTGAGGTACCCCTGGACGGTCTGCTTCGCAATCGGCATAGCGTGATCGGAGCTCATGGGTTCAATCGTAGTCCGCTGTGTCATTGAGCACGCGTGCTATTTCGATCGCGGTAGGGATGAACTCGTCGGGATTCGATCGGATCCACTCGTTCATCTGATCGAGCGTCACCCACTTGAGATCCGCGTACTCCCACTCAGTCGAGAGATCGGGGATCGCGTTCAGCTCGACGATGAATGCGATGTCGGTCGATCCGACGCCGTCGTCATGGACGAGCACGATCGGGGTCATCGGAACGTCTCTCAGATCGATCCCGATCTCTTCAATTGATTCTCGGCACAGCTCCGACTTGATGTGATCCAGGTCCATGATGCTGCACTCGGACTCGGGAACATCGATCCCGCCGCAGGGTCCGAACTCCCAGAGGTGTCCGTAGCGATGGGTGGTCATGGAGCGTTTGCCGAGCAGGAAGTTGGCTTGTGATTCTTGATCGGGAGCGACCAGGATCGCGGTCACGGAGAGTATCCGCACGCCGAGATCAATTGAGTCACGCACGGCGTGGTGCTTGTACTGCTCGGCGCGGGCGCTGATGATCCCAGTCTCTGGTTCATAGCCGAGAAACGAGATCATGCGTCCGTTGAAATAGTTGGGGTTGGATTCGATCAGCGCCGACCAGCTCTGCTCCACCTGCAGTCGGTGCTGCTCCGGGATGGTTGCCTCTTCATAGTCGATCCGGATGATCGGCTCAGATGTCAGGCGCTCAATCCGGACCATCGTTAACTGAGCAGCCCGCTGAGTTGTGGTGCCATGTCTCCGAGTCCGAGATCGTCCGCTTCCTTCGCGATGATCTGCTGGACTTGACGCTGCGCGTTCTCGCTCGCGTCGTTGATCGCGTCCTTGATGAGCGCCGTCGCGAGTTCCTTCGTCTTCTCATCGACCGCCATCCCTGAGAGCAGCGCCGGATCGAGCGTGAGGTCGATGAGTTTCATCTTGCCATTGACAACTGCTCTACACGCGCCGCCCCCGGCTTGTCCCTCGACGCGGAGTGCGTCCATTTTCGCTTTGACGCGCTCGCCTGCTTCAGCGAGTTGTTCTTTGTTCTTCATCAGTGACCCGAGGGCCTGCATCGCTTTGAGTTTGTCGAGCATGAACTACTTCCTTGGGTAAACCTGTTTCACTGTACCATCAAATACCTCGAGCACCGCTTTGACGAGCGGGTCACCCGCCGCTTCCTCAGCGGTGGGGAGATTCGACGGCGGACTGGACGGAGATTGGGGCTGCTGAGGCGCTGGTGGGTGCTCTTGTTGGGAAGCAGCAGGTGCTGATTGCTCCCCAGCGCTCGGCGGGGTCTTCGCAAAGTCCACGCGCCGACCAGCGGTTCGCGGCGCGTCCTTGGACTCGTGCCGGACCGGTTTGCTTGGTGATGGAGCTCGTGTTGGGGTCGTGGGCGACGGTCGGCTGTGAGCAACAGATGCTGCGGGCGCCGACGCCGCCCTCAGGTTTTTTTTACGGCACCACCTGATTGCACAAGCGCCGTCAGGTCCGCGATCTTCTCCGTCATCGCGAGGCGCACCATACACGCATCGACCAGCGCTCTCGGAGCAGGTGACGACTTGAGCGCTCGCTGAACGGATTCGCACAGCGCGATCATGTGTACGATCCCCGCGGCGTCGAACTGACGAGCACGTTCAAACTCGGATTGCTTCGCTTCGTCGGACAGCTCGACGAGGTCGGTGTCCACGCCGCAGGAGCTCAGGACCATGAGGTCTCGGAAGCGTTCGAGCAGAGCCGTTAGCATCTGTTCTGGCGCGATTCCTGTGGAGAGCAGCTGTCCTGTTGCGCGGAGGACGGTCGCGGGATCTCCTTGCGCGATTGCGTCGATCAGCTCTCCCATGACTTCTCTCTGCGGAAGCCCGAGGAGTTCTTCGAGGAGGTTGATTGTGAGGGTTTTCTCTCCCGATGCCATAAGTCGATCGAGCAGCGAGAGCGCGTCGCGCATCGAGCCGTTCCCGAGTCGTGCGAGTGTGTAGACCAGCTCGTTGTCCGCTTTGAACTTCTCTTGCTTGAGTACTGATTCCAGATGCTCCGCGATCCGCGTCACAGGAATGTTGCGGAAATCGAACCGTTGACAGCGGGACTGGATCGTCGCCGGGACTTTGTGCGCTTCGGTTGTGCAGAGGATGAACTTCACATGCTCGGGAGGTTCTTCCATTGTTTTGAGCAGCGCGTTGAACGCCGCGGTCGAGAGCATGTGGACCTCGTCGATGATGTAGATCTTAAAGTGACCACGCATCGGTCGGTACGCGGAGTTGGAGATCAGCTCGCGTGCTTCCTCGACCTTGTTGTGGGACGCGGCGTCGATCTCGATGACATCGGTGTCCTGTCCAGAGAACACCGCGTCCGCGATGTCGTCCTTGTGCTCAGGATTGTTGAGCTCGTTGGCGAAGATCCGCGCCATGGAGGTCTTCCCGACTCCGCGCGTGCCGATGAACAGGTACGCGTGGTGGACACGATCCGAATCGATCGCGGCTTTGAGCGTCTTGGCGATCGGTTCCTGTCCGATCACAGTGTCAAAGGTGCGGGAGCGGTGCTTTCGAGCGAGTGCGGTATATGCCATGGACGATCATAGGGGCACTGAAATCGGAGTAGGCATCAAAGGAATAACCCGCCTTGGTTGACGCCCAGGACACCAACGGCACCGGGCGACGGCTGCTTATGGCTGCTGCGGTCAAGCCCTGACCAGGTTCACAGGCCACCCGTGCATCGGGCCCGGGCGTCAACCAGAGCGGGTCTGGATGAGGATCGTAGGGGGTCAATCGGATAAATCCCATCTACGAAGCGTCAAGTCCCGCGAGGGGAGCAGAGAATTGGATTGGTTCGTGCGGATCTATCCGATATGATGGATACATGATCTGGTCGGGCAAACCATCCCAGAAGCAGCTTGACGCCGGCGCTCGATTCCGAGCCGTGCATTCGAGCTTTCTGACTCGCGCCCTCCGTCGAGCGATCCCGTATCCGCGGATTCCCGCTCGGCGCGTCGATGAGGGGGGGTTCAGCTACGGCGGTCGTGGGGGGTGTCTGACGCTCCCTGAGCACGAGAAACGCACCGCTCAGTGGTGGGCGGCATCGATGAGCCGGTACGATCGCGTCGATCAAGCGGATTCGCCTTCAAAACGGTGAATAAACCCCCTTCATTGGCGATTCCAACCACTCGATATGAAGCCGATATGGGGAATTATCCGATTGAGCAGGTACCATTCCTTATATTGACGATGAATCCATATCCGATCCAGCACCCTTGGGGACGCCATGACTGACACGCCTGAGACTTCAAACGCAAGCGAAGACACAAACGCGACCTCCAGCGAGCAGGTTGATGAGCATCAGACCCCAGAGCATGTGACGCAGGACTGCGCCAAAGCGCCGCTGAATCCCAAATGGTCGATCAAGCTCTTCATCATCACCTTCTTCGTGATCGGGTTTGGTGGTCTGGGTTTGTATGACGCGGTCATCAAGTACCCTGAGCGTGGTCAGCGGTACGCGGACTGGGCGAAGTGGCAGTACCTCGAAGCCGCGAAGACGGCCGGGAGCGAGCAGTTCGGGATCTTCCGAGAATCAAGCGTCGCGGATCCTGTCGCTGAGTTCAATCGTCTGAACGATCCTCAGCAGCGCGAGAGCGACGCACGCGATTCCGTGAACCAGTCCTCGCCAAGCTACCTCCGCGCGACGATGCGGAACACACGCCACGAATGGCTCAAAGCACTCAAGATCATCGGTCAGCTCAATCCAGAGAACACGACCTTCGATTCCGCGGAAGAAGAGCTCGCTCGCAGCAAAGCGGTCTGGACCTCAGGCACCAACCCCAAACCACTCAAGAGCTACGACATCCCATCGCAGTGGGGGATCATGATCATCTGCTGGGGTGTGGGTGGATGGATGCTGCTGCACATCTTCAAGGTCATCGGACAGAAGTTCTCGTGGGACGCCGAGTCCATGACGCTGACGATCCCTGGACCGGTCTCGATCAACCCTTCACAGCTCGAAGAGGTCGATAAGCGGAAGTGGGACAAGTTCATCGTGTTCCTCAAACTCAACGACACGCACCCCACACACGCCGGGAAAGAGCTGAAAGTGGATACGTATCAGCACGCGCTGGTCGAGGACTGGGTTCTTGCGATGGAAGCCGCGTCGCCGCAAGCGAGCGGATCGGATTCCCAAGAATCTGATGAATGATCTGGCTGATCCTCTCCATTGTGCTTCTGGTCGTCCTCGTCTGCATGGCGATGACGGCGATCACGCTCCCAGGCATCTGGACGATGGCGGCATGCAGCGCCCTGCTCGCCCTCTGGGTTCCCGAATACGTCGGATGGTGGACTGTGGGAACGCTCTTCGGGATCGCGGCTCTCTCTGAACTGGTTGATTTCATCGCATCAGCACTCGGAGTCAAACGCATGGGAGGCTCGCGCAGCGGCGCGATCGGATCGGTCGTAGGGACCCTCGCAGGCGCGATCATCGGGACCTTTGTCATCCCGATCCCCATCATCGGATCCGTCGTCGGAGGCGTCGCGGGCGCTGGTCTGGGCGCGTTCCTCGCGGAGCGTTCGATCGCTCAGCGCACGATGCGTGAGTCGTTCCGCTCTGGATCAGGCGCCGCCGCGGGTCGTCTGGTTTCCATGGTCCTCAAGCTCATGCTCGCGGGGGCGGCAGCAGCGGTGCTGGTGACGATGGTGATCTACAACGGGTTCTAACGAAACCTGATTCTCACAAACTTGAGGGGCATACTGGGGTTCAATCCGATATGCTCTGTATGGAGACCGAGAGCTTCGGTCTGGAGATTTACCCGGCTCGGGACCACTACTCGCGACTCGGCCGGTTCGCACACATGACCGATCAATCAAACAGTAACTCATCCATCAAGTACTACGTCCTCGATACCAACGTACTTCTTCATAACCCCGACGCGATGTTTGTCTTCCAGGACAACCACATCGTCATCCCGTATCCCGTGATCGAGGAACTCGACGCGATGAAACGCCGGGAGGACGACGTCGGACGCAACGCACGCAGCGCCATCCGACACATGGATCGGCTCCGCGGCTTCGGGAAGCTCATCGACGGCGTCAAGCTCCAGAAGCTCGGCGTGCGCTCCGGGACCGCGACGGGACGACTGAGCATCGACGTCGAGGACCACTCGCGTCCTCCGATTCTGTCAGCGGATAAGCCGGACAACAGGATCATCGCGACCGCTTGGGCGCTCAAGCGTGCTGGGAATCCGGTGATCTTCGTCTCCAAAGACCTCGCGGCTCGGATCAAAGCGGACTCGCTGGGACTGCGTTCCGAGGACTTCCGCAACCAACGCGTGGACGCGGATCGTCTGTACACGGGCTACATGGAACTCAAAACCAGCCGAGACGTGATCGACGATCTGTACGCTGATCGCATGCTCTCGATGGATCGCATCGCGGAGTACCTCAAGGTCGAGAACGACGAGGGCGAGTCCTACACACGCGAGATCACACCGAATCAGTACGTGATGCTCACCGATGCGCTCGATGAGCACCACACTGGATTGGCGCGCCGCTTGACGGACACCGAGCACCTGATCCCTGTCGCGAATCAGAAGAAACCAACCTTCGGGATCATGGCGCGCAACGTCCAGCAGACGATGGCGCTGGACATGCTCCTCGACGACGAGATCAAGCTGGTTACTCTGCTAGGGAGCGCGGGTACAGGCAAAACGCTCCTCGCGATCGCGGCGGGGATGACCAAGGTCTTCCAGGACGAGCGGTTCGACAAGCTGCTCGTCGCTCGTCCGATCATGCCGATGGGTCGTGATATCGGATACCTGCCGGGAGACAAGGACGAGAAACTCGGCGCGTGGATGCAGCCGATCTTCGACAACCTGACCTACCTGCTCTCGACGCGCGGCTCACCCAACCAAGCACCGGAATCCAAGACCACGGAGCAGCGGATCGAGAAGCTCGTTGCCGATGGTCGATTGGTGCTCGAGCCGTTGACGTATATCCGTGGTCGCTCGATCCCGCACCAGTTCATGATCGTGGATGAGGCGCAGAACCTGACTCCCCACGAGGTCAAGACGATTATCTCGCGTATCGGCGAAGGAACCAAGCTGGTCTTGACAGGTGACATCGGTCAGATCGATCATCCGTACCTGGATCAATCGTCCAACGGACTGAGCTACACCGTCGAGAAAATGCGCGGCTTGGGTATGGTCGGGCACGTCATGCTTGCTAAGTCCGAACGCTCAGAACTCGCATCACTCGCGGCAGAGTTGTTGTAAGCGGATCGAGAAGCTCAGGTGTTCTCGTCGATGACCTTCTCGACGCGGAAGCGCTGACGATCAAAGTACTCGCGCCACTGCGCATCATTCTCGCGGAGCTGTCCGTTGCGGATGTGCTGGAGCACGGTCTGGTCGCCCACCCCGATCATCTCAGCGGTCCGGACGATCCCGCGCAGTGAAGGCAGGTAGTTGGGGTCACGCTCGAGCGACCGCTCGAAGTGGGTGAAGGATTCTTCGCCCCAACCGATCTTCTGGTACGCGAGTCCGATGTTGTAGTCTGGACGCGGATCGTTGAGCTGCAGATCCGACGCGATCTTGTATGCGGCGACCGCGTCGGCGTAGTTCTTCTGCTCCATCAGCAGCTGGCCCATGTTGTTCCACGCCGCGAAGATGGTGTTGTCCTTCTCGATCGACTCGTGGTATTTTTTGAGTGCTTTGTCGAACTCGCCTTCTTGATGAAGCACCGATGCTTGACGGAAGAGATCGAGCGCCTCGGCGCGCGAGCGTTGTTTGTATGCATCGACCGGATCTCCCGCGGGTTTGGCGGTCTCGCTCCAGGTCTTTGGTGTCGAGCCGCACCCGCCGATGAGCATGGTGGCAGACGCGAGCAGGAGCGCCGAGCGGATCAATCCGTGTCGTGGTGTGGAGAGGGTCATGATTCGATTCCTATTCGATGCGTTCGTATCGGTTCAGCGTGACCTTGACGAGCCACGCTTTCGCGTTGAGGTTGATGGTCATCTCGCGGACACTGAGTCCGGGGATCTGGTCCTGCGAGCGCTGGATCCACTGGAGGATTTTCTCCAGCGACGGATCACGCACGCTGTACTGGTAACTGTGCAAGCGAGCGCCGCCCTCGGTACGAGGAGGCGTGGTGCGCGGGAGATCGATGGTGAGTCCCATCTGCTGTCCGATCCGCGAGAATCGGGTGAGGATATCGGGGATCGGCGCGAAGCGCTCATCGATCGGTGATTCGCTCTGCGCCAGCTCGAGCTCCTCGATCTGCGCGATCATCCGTTCGACATTCATCGCGGCGATCTGGTTATTCTTCAGGCGCTTGGTCGCGGATGTATTGTGCTTCCACGCGATCGCGAGGAAGATCAGCGTCGCGACAAAGATCAGGATCCCGAACACGACGTAATGAGCGGGGCGTGTCTGGCGCTCGTGCATCGCGGCGCGCGATGCGAGCTCGAAGCGATCGTCGGCGCTGAGTCTGGATTCACTCGTGAGCGTGCTCATGATGTGCTCCCCGTGTTCCAGACACCTGTGAAGGTGGCTTCGATCTGTGTGCCTCGCTTGACGAGGTCTGGGGTCGCTCGCCACTGGATGCTCGAGCCGTCGATGGTGCGGAGCGCTTCGTTGATCTGCTCAGCGAGCGAGAGGTTCTCGGTGCGGATTTTGACCTTGACGAGCGTGTGCGAGATCTGGATGTTGTCGATCTCGATTCCGGACATGCCGAGTACGAAGGAGATGGTCTCGAGCTCTTGGAGGATCGGCTTGATCGGCGCGATCTGCATCGGACCGGTCTTTGCGAGCAGCAGGTTCAGGCGCGATTGGAGCTCCTGATCCGGAAGACGCAGGTCCGTAATCGGCGGCTGGAGCGTCATGATCTTCTCGTTCATCGCCGAGCGGACACTGCGCGCCTGTCGCTGTGTCTCTGATCCGCGGCTGTAGAGCGTCCAGCCCGTCCATCCGATCGCGACACTCGCGACGAGCAGCGCCGCCGCGGCCCAGCGGTACATCGATCGGTGCGATCGTCCGGGACGATTGGTCAGCAGTGTCCCCACGCTGCTTTGCGATTGGTCTTCAAGCGTCATCGCGGTGCGCAGCGTGCTCAGCAGCGGATCCGCTTCGTTGATGAGATCCGTCGTCGCGCCGGGCCAGTGCTTGGCAAACACAGCACCGATCTGCGAACGATCCAAGCCGTCCTCGTCCTCTGGGAGCACAATCACGACGCGCTGGGGCGCGACACCGATCTGCGATGCCCATCCGATCCAGTCGGCGCAAAGTCTGGAGACGTCGGTCCCTTGGAGCACAACACCCTCGCTGTCGTGTCCGATGCGCATGGATCCCGCTGTCAGCAGCTCGCCATCCTTGGACCACGTCCACAGCAGACGCGCACGAGTCGGATCGACCACAACGCAGGCGCTGACAGGAGTCTCTTCAGAGATCACACGCTGGGAATCTCGCACAGAAGACCGGTGCGGAGATCCGGGGTCCCAGCATCGCGCGATGAGGGTCCAGATGTTCTCAACACGACCGATCCGTGTCCCGAGCGAGTCGAGCTGATCGATCAACAGCCGCGCCGGGACGTCAGGTGTCGCGACCACGGCTTTGCGTGATCCGTCAGAGGTCTTGGAGTCGTCGAGCGATTCGTAGTTGACTTCGAGCGGGAGATTCGGGAAGCGCTCACCGATCGAGGAGTGGAACCCGCCGCCGAGCTCGTCGTCGTGGGACATCTCCATCTGGTCGATCGCGGCGGAGATCATCTCGGCGCTGCTCTCCTCAGGTTTGGTCCACGTGCAGACCGCGCCGTCGGTATCGAGACACAGGATCGGGAGCGTCTTGGGACTGCCACCACCAGACTTGAGCCGCTGACGGATCCAGACCGCGGCATCATCGATGGTCTCGAGCACCGCGTCGGGAGTACCCCCAGAGCTCGCGTCCCAGTGATCGTCAGCGTGCATGCCGACCATCCGGACGCCGGCGATCGCCAGCCCTCGGTCGGTGCGTTCTAGATAACAGATTCGATCACTCACTTCTTCTAATCATCCCTGCGTCTTGCTGCTGTTGATGGGGTGGTTCAGCACAAAATCGTTCGATTAATCCTGCCCCGCTTCACGCTTGCGGTCGTTGCCGGCGCTGGCTTTGAATGACGCGAGCGGCTCGCGTTCGAAGCTCGGTACTTCAGACCCCATCTTCTTCCGACGAAGGATCCGTTCCTGCATCGCTCGCTGACGTGCGGGCATCTTCGAGAGTGCTTCGAGTTCTTCTTCAGTCAGCACGACATCCTGTTCGCGCTGTGGAACCTCCGCAACAACAATCGTATCTCCCGATGACATGGTGACAGATGCGCCGGTTTGATCCGCGAGTTCGATCCGATTCTCAACAGTGCCATCAGTGATCACAATGAACTTGGGTCGGACAGTCTTGACGGTCAGGTCATCGAGAGCCGCGGAGCCGGCGCGTGCTACGTTGCCCTCGCTGACAATGCGTTGTGTGCCGTCGATGCGGATGAACGCGAGCGGGGTGTTGTCGTCGCTGATGTACCCTGTGTATCGGACACGCTTAGCGAGCGATTCTGACTCGTTGTTGACTGGTTGTTGCTGTGTGGTCTGGGTTGGGGTGTTGTCGATGACCTCGAGCGTGATCTCGGGAGCGTTGTCGAGCATCCCGAAGCGAGCCGCGATGGAACCCGCATCGATCTGGACGCGCGGGGTGGTGTCGGTATCCGTGTCGGGAGTGGAGTTCAGATCGATGTTGGGAAGGATCGGCAGGTCATTCTGAGCGACCTGCTCGATGCTGGTGCCTGTGTCAGACTCTGGGAGACCAAACACCCCGATCGCGATCGCGCCGAGCATGCACACAAAGGCAACCACCTGGTACAGCATGGTCAATCGTTGGGCTTTTGTTCGTGATATCGGGCTGCTCATTCGATGCTCTCTATCGGCTCAGGACGGGGTGTAAAGACACAGACTGCGACTCTTTGCGACAATCTGTGACATAGCGTAGCGCCGTATTAGTACAGATCGGCTGGATCGATACGTTGACTGTCGATACCGAGGTCTTTCCATGTGTAGAACGCACCAATTTCCATCGCATTGCCCGCAGATCGGCGGCTTGTGCTCGATCTGATCAGCGTCACCCCCCCATATCGCGCGAGCAATCGACCCAAGCTCAGTCCGCGACCCCCTCGGACCTCGACCATCACCCCCCAGAGCTGGACATCCGTCGCGAATCGACGCAAAACCGCCGTCCGCTGGTCGGAAGTCACTCCAGCACGCGTCGCAGATTCCACAAGTGCTTGCCGTGTAAGAACTTCCCCAGAATCGCGCCGCAGCACGAGATCATCCACGAGACGGAGTCCAGAGTTTCCCGCGACGGCTGAGCCGATGGATTCGAGCACTTCGACAGGGGCCGTGTGAATACTGACGGCTGCGGGACCAAAGGGACGCGTCAAGCGCTCGTATTGCTGCGGACCCACACGTTCTGAGAGCCCTCTGAGCGAGAGACCAACCTCATTGACCTGCGCATCTGGAACGCTCGAAAGATCCGACAGCATGGTCCCCTGCGCGTCAAAGAGGTAGATCGAGACGATCGATCCGTCGGACAAGGTGATGTCCATCGCTTTGCCGGTGCCTTCTTCGAGGACCTCGTCGAGCTCTCGCCCGTTCTGTTGGCGCAGCCAAGCGCCGATCGCTTCTTGGAGTCCGCGTCCTGAGTGGTGCTCGTAGTACGCGTTGATCTGGCGTGTCACGACGAGCTGCTGAGTAGACAGGCGCTGGAGCGAGAGCGAGAGACTCAACCCAACGACCACCAAGAGCAGGATCACCATCGGCATGACGAATCCGCGATTTGATGTTGGTTGTTCTGCACAACGCATCAGGTATCGCCCCCTCCGAGGTTGTGGGAGTTGTTCCCGCCTGGGATGGTGGAGCCGCCGCCTCCGTTGTCGTCAGGTGGTTCGCCTTGACCGCCCGGCCCGTCACCAGGACCACCTCCGCCGTTCCCGCCGGGACCGCCACCACCTCCGCCGCCACCGCCGGAGCCGTCATCGGTGCCGTCTTCTCCCGAGCTTCCGGAGTTGGAGCCGTCGGAGTCTTCTTCGCTCAGGTCGAGCGGATCATCTCCGAGGACCCAATCAATCTCGAACATCCATGACGCGTACGCGCCGGAGTTGAGCAGCACGTCGAACTCTGCGTACGCCGGGAGTTCGCTCATCTCCAGCGCGTTGTATTCGTTGATTTTCTCGTCGCTCTTGAAGATGGTCCACGAGCAGACGTTGATGTCCTTGACGAGCGGGATCGCGCCCGCGAGTCGATAGCGGATCTCGTCCTGCGTTCCCGCGGCATCCGCGAGCGGGGTCCCTCCAGCACGGAGGAAGTTGGATTCGGTCCAGAGGATCGGACGCCACCAGAGGGTCCATCCCGTTGGTTCGCTGCTCGCTTGGAGCATCTTCTCGTCGGCGCGTGGATCGGGATCCATCAGACCAACACGGCGCATGACCATCTCGCGTGCGCCGTCTGGACGCAGCTCAAAGACCGAGCGGACGACACCACCTGAAGCATCGACGGTCGAGAAGTCCAGCGACTCCGCGTCGCGATCGGTCAGACGCGCCCACTGGGCCGCGTGGGTTCCCAGGTCCATCGCGATCGGAGCGGAAGACACCACGACCTCGAGCCGTTGGGGTTGCCAAGGTCCGAGCATCTGCGAGTAGATCGGATCGGTCTCGAGAATAATCCGCGAGCGATCCTCGTACTCTTGCACGTCTTCGGTGTTGACCCCATCGGACTGCGACGCTTGATTCCCCTGATCCTGCTTGATCTGTAGGTTCAGCAGCGCGCGGCGCATGGTCATCTGCGTAATGTGGAGTTGCGTGGATGCGTCGTACTGCGTCCCGAAGATCCGCTCGACGTTGCGCGTCGCGGCAAAGACTCCCGAGATCCCGAGCAGCACAAGTCCACCAACCACGATCGAGAGGGTGAGCTCGACAAGCGTGAAGCCGCGTGTGCTGGGATTGGTCTTGAGAGTGCTGATCATGGCGCGGAGTTCCCCAGTTCCCCTCCATCAAGCTGCATAAGGCGCTCGAACAAGCGTTCCATCCCGCCGGGAGAGTCGATCATCGTTTGGAGCGAATCGGGGTTGGAAAAAGCGAGGGGGTCGATTAAGCGAGTCAGCTGCGCGTTGGGGAGTTCGGTGGAGAATCCGCGATTGCCTCCGGAGTCTTCTCCGAGCCAAACCTTGATGGAGACCAATCGGATGCGATCGAAGTTGATCCCCGATCCGATCGTGTCCGCTTCGCTCTCGGCAGGGGGCTCGGCCATCTCAAACTCAACAGGAGACACATCGAGCGTCCATCGGTAGAGGTCCATGTCGTACTCGATCGGGAGATTTGAGCTCGGCATCGCGTCCTGATCGTCGATGTACTGGAGCATCAATCGATTCGCAAGCTCCGCGGCTCCGAGCCGCTGCTGCATCCGGCGCTGCGAGGAGTTCATGAACGACACCGCGCTCGCGAGCGTCGCGGCGACCATACCGAGCAGCACCGTCGCGAGCACCGCTTCGATCAGCGTCGCGCCTCGGCGCGTCGCCGATGCGTGGTGTCTGATTGAGGTGGTGCGTGTGAGGGTCATTGTGTTATCGAGCGCGGACGAGATCAATCGCCAGTGGTGACATCCATGGTCCAGAGGTTGATGTCATCCTCTGTACCCATTTCTTTGTCGGGACCACCTGAGCGGAGTTCGTATGCTCGTGTCGAACCAGGTGTCGGGAGGTAGTAGAACGGCTCCTTAAACGCGTCGAGTTCAGAGCCTTCTTTCATGAATGATGGGATGAGAACTGCGAGTGATGCTGGTGCATCGCCCGCGTTTTCTGCTCGGTAGGATTCAATCTGTGTTTGAACCGTTCGCATGCTCGTCTTGGTGGTCTTGATGCGTGCTCGTTCGATCTGAGCTGGAATCGCGACTGCAGCACCGGCCATCAGAATTCCAAGGATCACGAGCACCGCGGTGAGCTCGATGAGCGAGAAGCCGGGGCGTGTGTGCTGGATAGGTCGTGTCTGAGAAATCATCTTCGGCTCCGTTGGTCGATCAGGACAGGAAGCTGTCCCTGGTGTATGTGCTCAACGCGTGAAACCAGCGTATGTTGCGATCAGTCGTGTCTACTCCACAGGATTCGGCCCTCAGGCCCATCCTGTTCATTATTATAAGGCCGATCCCGTCATTTTCATCATCGGGAGCATGATCGAAAGAATCAGAACCCCGACGATGACAAACAACAGCACAATCAGCAGCGGCTCAAGCACCGCCATGAGCCGATCGGTCTTCTTGTCAACGTTCTGTGAATGGTCCCGCGCCAGCGCGTCAAACGCAGAATCCAGGTCCCCCGCTTGATCCGCCGCGACCAGGAGCTTCCGCGTCGAGAGCGGGAGCGCCTCGACCTTCTCAATCAGCGAGCGGAACAACCCACCCTCGATCAGGCGCTGCTGGAGACGCTGGAGGTCCTTGTTGAGCTTGGGGTGGCTGATCACTCCAGACGACACGGCGATCGCATCACTGAGCACGATCCCCGATCGCGTCATCGATCCCATCACAGAGAAGAACCTCGTCAGTTCCTGCTCCATGACCACATCGCGGACGAACGGCATGTTCCGCGTGACTCGAATCGCGAGCTTCGCGACGCCGGACCTCCAGAGGAACAGGATGATGATGAGCAGTATGAATCCGCCGATCAGGATCAGGATGTTGTCGCGGAGCATGGATCCAAAGGAAACGAGGACCTTGGTAAAGGTTGGGACGTCGATCCCAGAGCTGACCATGGACTCCCCGATCGTCGGGATCACGATGGTCATCATCACGAGAGCCGCGATCAGTGCGATGGTGAGCACGATCGCGGGATAGATCATCAATGTCGCGGCTTTCCCCGAAACTTCTAATCGACGACGAGCGCCGATCGAGAGCTGTCGGCACGCGCCGGCAAGATCGCCCGTCTTCTCCGCGGCTTTGTACACGGCACAGGTGACCTCGTCAAAGCTCCCCACCTGAGCGCACGCGTCGCTGAAGCTCGTCCCCTGCGCGACCTGCGATCGGAGCTGGAGGATTCGATCCTCGTTCGCTGTTCCCACCACGCTCGATGCGACTTCAAGAGCTTCAGTCAGCGGCACTCCTCGTTCCAGGAGTTGAGCGAGCTGCGCATCAAACTCCGCGTGATCCTTGAGCGACATGTCCTTCTCGTTGGACGCCCAATCGGGGAGTTTCCACGTTTTGACCACGATTTGGCGGTCCTTGCGGAGCGCACTAGCCAGCGCTCGGCTCGAGCGTGCGGTTTTGACACCGATCGCCTTGCCGCCGGTCTGCTTGTTGGCGATGTACAGGAATGAGCTGTTGAGCGGTGCTCTGGTCATGGTGGTGCTGGTTTGTGCCTTCAAAGGTCCTGATAACGAGATCGGTCATTGGGTCCTACAGATTGAGTCCTACAGGCTGTCTCGCCTGATGGTTCAACATCGGCGGCTTGGTGGGCCCAACTGTATACGATATAGCCGGATCAAGGCCCAAACATCGGGGTTTGGAGTTGCAGCGACCGCATCTGACCACTTAACGCTCCAATCGCGTCAACAATGCCCTCTGAACCGAGTTTTTCATCCGTCCGAGTACCCTTTCTCTGAGATCATTCAATGACCATGACGACCGCATCGACCCAAGGTGATTCCGCCGCGACTCAGACCACCATGCGTGGATTGATCAAGCACCACGCCGGTCCCGAGCTTCAGTTGGTCAACGATCGTCCGATCCCTGAGCCGGGACCCCGCGAGGTCCGTATCAAGGTCAAGAAGGTCGGGATCTGCGGCACGGATCGTCACATCTGGGAATGGGATCAATGGGCCGCGGGTCGTATTCCTCCAGGGATCATCACTGGACACGAGTTCGTGGGAGAGGTCGATAAGGTCGGTTCAGCGGTGACCAAGTTCTCTCCTGGTCGGCGCGTCAGCGCCGAGGGGCACATGACCAAGGGGCTTGACTACAACTCACGCACAGGCAACGCGCACATCGCGACGGACACGCAGATTTTCGGCATCGACTGCGACGGATGCTTCGCGGAGTACATGGTGGTTCCCGAAGAGAATGTCTGGCCCGTGCATCCCGACATCGACGACAAGCATGCCGCGATCTTTGATCCGCTCGGGAACGCGGTCCACACCGTGATGGAAGCGGGGGTCAGCGCCAAGACCGTGCTGATTTCAGGGGTCGGGATCATCGGACTCATGGCGGTGACGGTCGCGAAAGCCGCGGGGGCTGCGAAAATCTACTGCACCGATGTCAATCCTCCAAGACTGGAGCTCGCGAAGAAGCTCGGCGCTGCCGAAGCATTCGACGCACGCGACGATTCGTGGATCGAGCAGGTCCGCAAGGAAACCCACGACGGCGTCGATGTTTTGCTCGAAATGTCCGGCGCTCCCGCAGCGATGGATCAGGGATTCAGAGCACTGCGCAACGGCGGACGAGCAGCGCTGCTCGGACTCCCAGCTCGCACAGTGGACTTCGACTTCAACGCGCACATCATCTTCAAGGGATGCACCGTGCTGGGAATCAACGGGCGGCGCATGTGGGAAACCTGGTACCAGATGGAAAAACTGCTGCTCTCAGGAAGACTCGAGCTCGATGACATCATCACCCACGAGTTCCCGATGAGCGACTACCAGGAAGCGTTCCGCACCATGATCTCCGGCGAGGGCATCAAGGTCCTCATGAATGTCGGCGAGTAATTGTTAAACGGAGGAACACCGATGTTCCGTGTCTGCATCGCGCTGCTTGTGTCGTTGTTTGTTTCTCCAGCGATCTCATCTGAAAGCACACAAACCGAACCATTGCGGATCGCCGTGATCGGTCTGGTGCATGGTCATGTCGAGGGCGTGCTCTGGCAAGCGAAGGATCGGGACGATCTGCAGATCGTTGGGATCTACGACCCCAATTCTGCGCTGTTTGAAAAATACAAAGACAAGTACGCGCTCGACGAGTCGTGGTACTTCGATGACCTCGAAGAGATGCTCGATGCGACCAAGCCCGAAGCGGCGAGCGTGATGACTTCGATCAAGGACCACATCGACGCTGTCCGCGCGTGCGCGCCGCGTGGTATTCACACGCTCATCGAGAAACCCCTCGCGATCAGCACGGTCGATGCATTGGAAATGAAGATGCTCTCTGTCAAGCACGATGTGCTCGTGCTGACCAACTACGAGACCTCGTGGTACGCTTCGGTCCGCACCGCCGCTCGTCTCGCGAAGGAGTCTGGACCGATCAACCGAGCCGTGTTCCGTCACGGGCACAAGGGACCACGCGAGATCGGATGCTCCGAGGAGTTTCTGGAGTGGCTGACCGATCCCCAAGAAAACGGCGGCGGCGCGATCGTGGACTTCGGATGCTACGGCGCGAACCTCATGACCTGGCTCATGGACAATGAGATGCCGGAGACCGTGACCGCGATCACGCGTCAGCTCAAGCCGGAGGTGTATCCCGATGTGGACGACGACGCGACGATCGTGCTGGGATACCAGGATTCCGTCGCGGTGATCCAAGCATCGTGGGCATGGACCCACGACAACAAGGACATGGACCTCTACACCCCAGGCGCTTCGTACCACGCGTCGAAGTGGGATTCATTGACCAAACGCGATCCGGATTCGAATCGCACAGCGCATCCGATCGACGATCGTCCCGAAGAACTCCGCAACGAGTGGACCTATTTCCGCAAGGTCATCCGAGGCGAGTGTGAGGTTGACCCGCTCTCGAGTCTGGAGAACAACATCATCGTCTGCATCATTCTCGATGCCGCGCGAGAGTCGGCGCGGACAGGACAAGCGATCCAGCTCGGCGACTGATCAGACATTGACCAGCGACGCGAGATCACCCAATCCGACCGGTTCCTTCGTGAAGAACGGCTCGCCCGCTTCAGTCCCGATGCGTGATCCGAAGTAGCTCGCCGCGTGCTCGACCCATTCCGCGATGCGTGCGTTCTTGGGAGGGAGCACGAACTGCGTGTGGTACGCGCGGATGGATTCGAGCTTCTGCTCGACGACGCCGGAGATATCAAACACAAAGCTGGGATCCGCGACCCAGCGCAGGTGCGTCGCGTAGTAGTAGAACAGCCACTTGGGGTACAAGGGATCACCAAGCTCGAAGGTGCGTCCAGTCCACGCATCGGTGGGTTTGGGCATCTCTATCTTGCTGAGCTTCGCGTCAAAGCGTGCATCCTCCACACACCGCGTCACGGCTCGGTGGTCCGGATGCGCATCGATGTCGAAGGTCGTAAAGATCATCTCCGCTTGCCAAGCTCGGATCACTCCCGCGAGCGCATGACGATTCTCGATCGTGTGCTCAACGAATCGGTTCGGGAGGTCGAGCAGCCAACGATCGACCTCGCCAGTCGCATTGCGTGACAACACCTTGAACGCGTCCGCGGCTTCTTGCTTGCGGATCTCAGGTGATCCCAGCGGGGTGGGTTCGCCGTTGGTCACATC
The DNA here is from genome assembly GCA_965250055.1 of Phycisphaerales bacterium. Taxonomy (GTDB): domain Bacteria; phylum Planctomycetota; class Phycisphaerae; order Phycisphaerales; family UBA1924; genus UBA1924. Next base: position 2,700,235 of record OZ252285.1, read on the forward strand.
GAGGATCAGGACGTCGTGTCCCTGATTCATCAGTTTGATGATGGTGCCTCCCATCCCGAGTTCTTGATCATCTGGGTGGGGTCCAACAACGAGGGTGCGTGCCATGTGTGTTCTCCGATACAGCGTGGGATTGGGCAAACACCACAATCGAGCAGATTAATCCATGTTGTTCTCGACGACCACGAATCCGACGAGCTGCTGCTCGCCTTGGATCTCGGTCTCGAGTTGACACAGGACCACAGGGGCCGGGACACGCTGGGAGTAGAACCCGCCGGCGCGGTAGGTCTCTCCGAAGTCATCGACGAAGAGCTTCAGGTCCATCTCGATGGTCTCTCCCGACGCGAGTCCGGAGATCGGCTGGGAGTATCGCTGGTTGAGCCAGACGATAGAAGGCCCAAAGTCCTGCGTCGTGGTATTGGTGAATCGGAGCGTGGTCGAGTCGCGGAAGACCTGGATATCGACGACCTCACCCTTGGTCATCGAATCGGGGTAGCGAGGGCCGGGATCGGTCTGGGTTTTCTCCGAGAACAGCTTGCAGCCGCCCATAGAGACCGCGAGCGTGAGGGCTACAAGCGAAGACGAGAAGAGCATTCCGATTCGATGATTGTGTTTCACGCTCCTATCCTCCCCCTGATGAGCGTGCAAAGCAACCAATCCGACGAGAACTCTTGCGAGCAAGCGAGTAAAAACGCGACCGCGCCCTCGTTTGCGATCGCTGAGGGGGCACAGGAGATCGATCCGCGCGACGTCGCTCGTGATCTCGTCGCTCGCCACGGCCCTGGCGGCATGGATCCACGCGTCCGAGCGCTGATCCCGGGTTTCGACGCGCCGTTCTACCAAGCAGGACTCGCGGGATACTCCGACGCCGCGATGCGGATCATCGCGCGTCGTCATGGCTGTCCGCTCTGCGTCACCGAAGCACTCCTGGATCGCACACTCCTCGCGGGAGGCAAGGGATTCGCCAAAGCGGACCTCGGAGACATCTGCGACAACGTGCCGGGGGGTGAGGAGGACGCGCCGCTCGTCGGACAGATCATGGGATCCGAACCCTCCGAGATGGCAGCAGCCGCGATCAAAATGATCGAGCAGGGACAACGCTCCAACAAAGAGTACCGATCACTGGTGGGCAAAGAAGCGGGCGACGAAGCTACCGAGCTCCGCACCGACGGCACGGACTCGTTCGCAGGGATCGATGTGAACCTCGCGTGTCCAGTGAAAAAGATCGCGAAGAAATCCAGAGGCGGACATTGGTTGCGTGAACCGGAGGGCGCGATCGCGATCCTCAAAGCCGTGCGCGAGGTGCTCCCTGAGTCGATCCCGCTGACGGTGAAGCTCCGCAGAAGCTACGACGACACGGAAGAGATGCGTCAGAACTTTTTATACCTCTTCGACGCCGCGTACGACCTTGGGTGCGCGTGGGTGACTGTCCACGGGCGGACCGTCGAGCAGAAATACGTCGGCCCCTCACGATGGGACCCACTCAAAGCGCTCGTCGATCGCAATCCAGAGCGGATTATCTTTGGTTCTGGAGATGTCTGGGACGTCAACCAGATCTTCCGAATGATCGGATACACAGGACTCACAGGCGTCTCCGTCGCGCGTGGATGCATCGGGAATCCATGGATTTTCCGTCAAGCACGCTCAATCCTCGACGGCGAAGAACCCAAAGCCCCAACGATCCAAGAACAACGCGATGTGCTGCAGGAGCACTTTGAGCTGCTGCTCGCAGTCAACGCGAACACGCGCGATCCTGAATATCTGACTGCACGCAACATGCGGAAGTTCGGCATCCGCTTCGCGGCTCATCATCCAAAGGCCGCGGAAGTGAAGCAGTCGTTCATCCACGCGAAGTGCCTAGATGATTGGAGACAGGCACTGGAGCGGTGGTACACATGAGCAACAGCCAGTTCGCTAATCCCCTCCCCGACGACATGATCCAGGTCTGGATGCAGGTCTTCGAGCGTCAGAAAGCGTTCGGGGAGCACGCCTTCAACCAGCTTTCTGTTGAGCAGTTCTTTGCGATCCTCGCGCCGGGACTCAACTCGTGCGCGATCATCGCGAATCACCTTGCCGGGAATATGCTCAGTCGATGGACAGACTTCCTGACTTCCGACGGCGAGAAACCCACGCGCGATCGTGACCGCGAGTTTGAGGCGCCGAGCGAGCACACGTTGGAGCAGCGAGCGCAGATCATGCAGCGATGGGAGCAGGGGTGGTGTGTGCTCTTTGAGACACTCGGATCACTGACGACTGATGATCTGTCAAAGACCGTGACCATCCGCAGCGTGCCTCACCCAGTCCACGCGGCGGTCGCTCGTCAGCTCGATCACTACAGCTTCCACATCGGACAGATCAACATCATCGCGCGTCAGCTCGTCGGGACCGATCGCTGGGAGTGGTTCACGCTCCCGCCGGGCGGGACCAAGGCGTTCAACGAGAAACTCATGGGGAACTGAGCAGGATTCGTAGGTTCTGCGAGGGAGTGGGGGGGCTTGATGAATGAGCTTGGCGCTCCGGGAGAATCTGGTATACTGGGCGCTGGAAGGAATCCCGCATGTCCCTGAATCTGATTCTGATCATCGTGCTTGTTCTGGTTGTGCTCTTTGTAATCATCAGCGCCATCGCGATGTTCCTCGAGATGAACACCAAAAAGAAGACCGGCAAGATGAAGGGCAACGCGAAGAACCAGACCAAGTCGCGTTCAAAGAAACGCTAGTCTCATCCCATGCTCATCAAATCGACCAGCATTTCTCACGCGGACTTGTCGGCGGATTTTCCGGCAGCTTTGTCGGGCGACTTCTCGCTCGACTTCGAGTCCTCGGCGTCGGACGAATAGCGGATGCGCCCGTGATAGATGCTCGCGACAGTCTTGGAGATCGAATCGCAGATGGTCTTGAGCTCGCTGAAGGTCAGGTTGCACTCGTCGAACTGGCCGTCCATCAAACGCTTGTTCGCGAGGTTCCGCACGAGCGCATCGATGCGTGATGGGGTGGGTTCGGTGAGCGTGCGCGTCGCGCTCTCGACCGCGTCTGCGAGCATGACGATCGCGACCTCTTTCGTCTGAGGCTTGGGTCCCGGATAGCGGTAGTCCACTTCTTCCGGGAGCTGCTCCTCAGCGTTGTCGCTCATGATCTGCTCCACGGAGCGGTCCTCGTCGGACTGTGCCGCTTGTTCCTTGGCGCGCCGGTAGAAGTACTCGACGAGGGTGGTGCCGTGGTGCGCATCGATGAAGTGGTGGAGTGATTTGGGGAGCCCGTTCTCGCGCGCCATCTCGACGCCGTCTTTGACGTGTCCGACGATGACGAGCAGTGACATCGCGGGATTGAGCTTGTCGTGCTTGTTGGGACCACCCGATTGGTTCTCGATAAAGTACCCCGGCTTGTTCATCTTCCCGATGTCATGGTACAGACACCCCACATAGGTCAGCAGCGCATCAGCACCAATCGATTCCGCAGCGCTCTCCGCGATCGACGCGACGTTGAGCGAGTGGTTGTAGGTCCCCGGAGCACGTTGCTGGAGTTCGCGGAGCAGCGGCTGCTTCGGATCACGAAGCTCGATCAGCGTCATTCCGGTCGAGATATCAAACGCACGCTCGATGAACGGCATGATGAACAACGCGATCCCGCCCGCGAGCAGTCCAGATATCCCCGCTTGCGCCGAAGCGCCGAGCAGGGGCTGGAAGATCTGTGATCCGCCGACGCCAACAGTTGGGAGCACGATGAGTTGATCGAACACCGCGACGACGGAAAGAATGATCGCGATGAGCAGCGACATGCGGATGATGGTCCGACGATCGCGGATCTCGCTGAGCTGCGCGATCGCTCCCGCGGATCCCACGAGCATGAGCACGAACATCCCGGTGTGCATTTTGAGCGCCAGTCCGACAAGGATCGCGCACACGCCGCAGACCGCGAGCGCTGTGCGCTGGTCGTACGCGATGCAGATCAGGATCGCGACAAGCACGACAGGGGTGATGGACGCGAGCCACATCAGTCGCGGATCAAAGACACTGAGCACACACGCGAAGAACGTGCAGGCGCAGATGATCGCGGTAAGCCAGCCGGTGCGCGCCGGTCGCGTCGCGATGCGCGGGCAGTACATCGAGATGTACCCCGCGAGGATGACTCCGAGAACCCCGACGAGGCCGTAGACCGACAGGAACTTGAACACGCGGCGCGTTGTGGATCCCTGCATCGCGAACTGTTTAATCTCAGTTTTCGCGAGCTCGTACGCGGCTTGTTCCAGCACATCACCACGCGCGAAGATCCGCTGACCAACCGTGATCGCTCTGCGGACCGGTTGGACACGTCCAGCCGCGGCTTCTTGTGTCGCGGAGGTCGCGGATTCATCGAACGCAAAGGTCGGTCGTGTCTCGTGACTGAGTCGGTTGACGACGAGCGCATGCGCCGGCTCAACGAACCCTGCGATCCGCACCATCCGGTCGATCTCGTTCTTGAACTGCTCCGCGTTGTCGATGTTGATCACATCGTCTCGGCTGATCCGCGCCGGAGGCTGAATGCCCTCTTCCGCGGGACCGAAGCGGAGCTCGATCTGGGTGTTGAGCCCTTCCTGCGTCGCGCGCTGCCACGTCTGACGATCGAGCAGCGGGCGCCGACGGAGGATCTCGTCGAGCGTGTTGACGTGGTCGTACCAGAGCTGGAGACTCGCTTCTTGCGAAGCCGTCTCGCGGAGCGTGGAGAATGATTCTTCGGAGAGTCCAAAGCGGACTCGGATCTCGCGGTCCACCTCGTCGAGCGACGCGACGCCCCCAAGTGTTCTTGGGAGGTTCGCAAGCGAGGCGCGGATTTCTTCGAGCACCGGCAGGTCCGCGTTGTGGATGCGAGGCACATTGAGACGCGCGGCTTGCTGCTGCATCTGCGTCTGCTGAACGTCCTCGGTATTGAACTCAACACGCGAGGTCCGCGTCTCCTGCATGACCTGTCCGACGGACACGAGCAGCTGTCCGCGCGTCCAGTTGGTCACCGACCCCACAAACAGGGTGAACGCGATGATCGCGATAGTGCCCCAGAAAAGGTTTGGAGATGCGATCAAATCCGCGATCTGCTGACGGATCGGCTTGTTCCCGATGCGGACGGTCGATCGGCGCTGGACCGAGCCCGTACGAGCGGGGGACTTGCTCCCGGATTTGCCTCCGGATTTTGATGTGGATTTGGTCGAGTCTTTGGCCATTGTGGTCCGTCGTGGTCCTTGGGGCACTGCTTCACGCGCTTGCCCCTTGCCCAGTCCTGTGAGTATCGGGCATTTCTCCGAGCGACTGTGGTCCGAGAATCAGGTATTGCGTCCTTCGGAGGATCTGAGTCAGACAACTATAAGCGCTCCAAGGACGCCGCAATTTAGCAAGCGTGGTGTATTGGTCGTCAGAGCAGCGATTCTGGTCTCTAAAGAGCTATTCCGGCGCGATATCGACGCATCGGGGGAGTTCCACGATCATCGTCGTCCCCTGCTGAGGGATGCTGCTGACGCGGATCGCGCCGCCGAGAATCCGCGCTGAGTGCTTCACGATCGCGAGTCCGAGCCCTGTTCCTCGGCGTGCTGAAGATCCGGTCCGTGCCTCATCGACCTGATAGAAACGCTCGAAGATTCGGCTCTGGTGCGATAGCGGGATCCCGACCCCCTCGTCCTTGACGCTTATCCGGATCCCGCTCTTCAGGTCCAGCTCCGCAGGGAGAGGATTGTTTGGATCGACCGCGACCTGCATAGGCTCGGCTTTGATCGTGATCGTGGTGTCCTCGCGAGCGAACTTGGTCGCGTTCTCGATCAGGTTCCGCAGGATGAGGTTCAGCAGTGATTCATCGGAGATGAACCGCTCGATCCCATCGTCGATCCGTGTTTCAAAGCTCAGGGTTCGGCGCTCGCAGACCGCCGCGAAGGGAGCGGTCGTGACCTCGATCAGTTCTTGAAGGGAGACCTCGTTGACTACCAGCGCCACCGATGGAGTTTCCAGCTTCGAGAGGTCGAGCAGGTCCTTGACCATGAGATCCAGACGCGTCGCGTTCTCGGAGATCATCCCGATGAGTTTCTGGGTCATCACGTGGTCTTCGCGTGCCGGGCCGTTGAGTGTCTCGATCGCGCCCATGATCGACGCGATCGGTGTGCGCAGTTCATGGCTCGCATTAGCCGCGAAGTCCGCTTTGAGTGTGACGGACTTCGAGAGCTCGGTGATATCAGTAAACGTGCAGACCGCGCCTTGGATGCTCTCGATTGGATCCGCGGCGACATCGAACGTGCGGATATCGACCCCGACCGGGAGTTCGAGCCGAGCGTGCCCCGCTTCGCCGTGACGCGCCAGTTCCTCGAGCTCGCACACCGCGTGCTGGGTGATGAGCGAATCGAAGATCTCTCCGACCAACGGCCTCCCTGATCCCAGGATCGAACGCGCGGCTTTGTTGACCAGCACGATCGTCCCCTTGCTATCAGTCGCGATGACCGGAACATCCGCGGAGTCCAGGATCGAGCGGAGCCGTTCCATAGATTGTTTCGCAGCCGCGACGGCGCTCTGGGCGCTGCTGCTGTTGCGGACGAGCTCGTCAATCGATCGCGAGTACGACCGATGGATCATCGCGAGCCAGACCAGCGCCCCCAGCGCGATCAGCAGCATCCACGGCTCAAAGATCCCGACAATGAGCGCGCCCGCGAGGATCGAAGCGGGGAGGGTCCATAGGCGAACCCCGTTGTACGGATCCATCGATCGCGTGATCGAGGGCTGCTGTGGATCAGGTTGCGAGGAGTGCGTACCCATGGATCATGCTATCTCAGGGTAATCCGATAGACCGCAGCGACAGTCATCGAGGAGCAATATAGAAGGTTGCACACGCGTGGCACGAGGATCAGCTCGCACTGGGCTCATCGGCGCGGTACCCCACAGCTCGGACGGTGGAGATCAGATTCGACTGATTCCCGAGCTTCTTGCGGAGTGACGTGATGTGCACGTCAACCGTGCGAGGGGTGACTGTGACCGCAGGACCGATCGCTTGGCTGATGAGCTCGGCTCGCGAGAGCACCTTGCCCTTGGATCGCACCAGCGTCGAGAGCAGACGGAACTCGGTGATCGTGAGCTGGATCGGCTTGCCATCGATCGTGACGAGGTGTTCTCCGAGACTGATGTGCAACGGCCCCAGCGAGAGCTCTGTGTTTGGGTCTGTCGTGCTTTTCGTCCGGCGCGCCAGGGTCTGGATGCGCGCCAGCAGGATCTGCATCGAGAATGGTTTGGAGACGTAGTCATCGGCGCCTGCGTCGAGTCCCTCCAGTTCGTGCGACTCCTCGGCCTTTGCGGTGAGCATGATGATCGGGATCTTGCTCGTCTGCGGGTTACCCCTGAGACGTTTGGCGACCTCGATGCCGTTGAGACCAGGCATCATGATGTCGAGCACGATGATGTCGGGGACTTTGGATTCAGCCATTTCCACAGCACGAATCCCGTCGCTCGCAGTAAGCACCGAGTGTCCGGTTTGCTTGAGGTTGTACTCGATGAGATCGCGGAGATCTTGTTCGTCATCGACAACCAGTACTTGGAGTGACTCGACCATTGATGCAGCGCCCGTTTCGTATGAACTCATCTCATTGCTCCAGATCTCAGCGGCTCGGATGCAATCGTAGTGAGATGACCAATGAATCCAACCAACAAAAGCAGAGTTCATCGAATCCAAACATTCTATATAAGCATGGGACACAACCGGGCTGTCCAAATCTGAAGGGCGGCAACGAGAGATCTGGTAAATATCATCTTTTATGTACGGAGTATGTTTGTGTTTGTGAGTGGGTCGGAAGAAATTATTTGAGCAGCATTTGCGCTGAATTGGCGTTTTTTAAGTGATGGAGGGGGTTTGGGGAGATTTTTCGTCGAGGTGGTGATGAAATTTGATAGTTAGTGCCAACAAAAGGTCGAATAATGTAGCTCGGGATGGTTAGCACTGCCTATCATCGGCCAGCGACGAGTTGTGCGGAATACAGCTCGTCCGAAAAAAGACATTTCCAAATCACTGCCCAACGAGAAGGAGCACTGAAATGAAGACGACTATTACGACCCTCGCATTGGTCACCATGAGCGGCTCGGCGCTTGCTCAGTCCGGACTTGACATCGATCGCGCTTACGCAGCTGAACTGCGTGCAGACGCAAACACCCGCTCGAGCCTCCTCGGTTCGAACGCTGGTTCGCTCGATGTTGAAGTATTCACCCAGTTCCGTTACTCCTACAACTCCCGCGACGAAATCGCTCCAGGTGTTGTTCTCGGTGACGCGGACACCACTGTTGGTTTCTCGGCACCTCGCACCCAGCTCCGCATGAGCGGTGGCGTCGAAGGTACCGACATCACTGGTCACGTTTCGTTTGACTTCGGTGGTGCATTCGATCACGGTGCATCCGGTGGTGCAGCTGGTGACGGCGGTGCAACCCTCCGTGACGCATACGCAACCTGGGGCCTCGATGACAACTGGACATTCCTGTTCGGTCAGATGAAGAACCCACTCCACTTCGAATCAAACGTTGCTCCTGAGCACTCACAAGGTGTTGAGCGTTCGCTCACCAACTCGTTCTTCGACGTTGGATACACCCAGGGCCTCGGCTTCAACTACACCGACGACGAGTGGAAGTTCACCATCGTTCTCTCGGACGGTCCAGTTGCAGCAAACTCGTACTACACCTCCGCTGCTGAAGCAGACTTCTCCCTCACCGGTCGCGTCGACTGGCTCGTCTCGGGTAACTGGGACCAGTTCGCTGACTTCGCTTCCTGGCAGGGCTCGAACTCCGGCTTCCGCGTCGGTGCTGGCGTCCACTGGTCACAAGCTGGTGACACCAACCCATCGCTCGCACCTGTCGACACCGCCACCGTCACTGCGTGGACCGTCGATGCACAGTACGAAGCAGACGGCTGGGGCCTCTTCGCTGCTTACATGAGCACCAACGTTGACAACGACCTCATCGCAGGCGGCAGCGTTGATCAGACCGACGAAGGTCTTGTCCTCCAGGGCAACTTCTTCTTCACTGAGCAGTTCGAAGCATTCGCTCGCTACGACATGATCATCCTCGATGACGATCCAGCAGCGATCACCCCACTCGCAGCAACTGACGACGACGCGTACTCCAACTTCACCGTTGGTTTCAACTACTACCTCGTCCCTGAGTCCTACGCTGCACGTTTCTCGATGGACGTGACCTTCGGTCTTGATGACTCCACCGGTCTTGACACCCGTGGCTTCGCTGACGCCGCAACCACCGGCTACATCGGCGGCGGTGCTGCTGCAGCTACCGGCATCGAGAGCGATCTCATGATCCGTGGCCAGTTCTCGCTCCTCTTCTGAGTTTGCGAATCTGATCACAATCAACATCTTCTGATGTAACGCAGGAGGGACCCTCGGGTCCCTCCTGTTCTTTTTTAAGCAATTGCTCAGATCACGCAAACATCATGTTTCCAAGAGGTTGGTGTACTGTTAAGACCAATTAACCCAAGTGGTGCTCACTTCAGATTGACCATGGACTATAAAGCATCCGTCAAGATCTGTTGTGATCTCAGTTAAGGCAAACCACCACGCACCGGAGACAGATGTGAAACCCATCGCCCCAGCCACCGCCGTCCTTATCGCTTCATCCCTTCTTCCAGCCTCCGCGATTGCCGCGGACAATCAGGAACTCCTCGACCTCTCCAGAGCGGTCAGCGCCGACGAGTACATCTACGCCTCGTCGCTCTCCTCTCCGCTCCCTGAGCGTCTCAAGGTCGGCGTCCAGACCCAGTTCCGTTACAACGTGAACGTGCGTGACTCGCAAGGCACCACTCTCGCGAGCCCCGACGAGGACCTGACGATCGGCTTCACCGCACGCCGAACCAAGATCGGGTTTGAGGGCAAGGTCACCGAGAACATCACCGGTAAGGTCAAGTTCGGATTCAGCCAATCCAGCGGAGCCGCGGCTCTCGAAGACGCGCACTTCAAATGGAAGCTCAGCGACAAGGTCACCCTCAAGGGTGGTCAGTTCAAACCAATGCTCCTCCGCGAAGAGAACATGTCGTCATCCAAGCAGCTCGCGACCGATCGCTCCTCAGTCAACGAGACCTACAACCAGGACTTCACGCAAGGCCTTGAGCTCGCATTCACTGAAGATGACTGGAGAGCGTTCATCAGCTTCAACGACGGCGTAGGTGCGGACAACACCTACTTCACCTCCGCGACCGAGGGTGACTACGGCTTCACAGTCCGTGGTGAGCTCAAGTTCGGTGAAGCATCCTGGAAGCAGTACAAGCAGTTCACCTCGTTCCGCGGCGCCAACGGCGGCTTGATGCTCGGAGCCGCGGTCCATCACCAAGCGATGGGCAGCACCAACCCCGCAACAATGCCGACCACCGATATGACCATCGCGACCGTGGACGCGTCCGTCCTCGGAGACGGATGGAACCTCTACGGCGCCGGCGTCTGGCGCTCGATGGACACCGGACTCATGACCCTGACCGACGGCGGGTACATCCTCCAGGGTGGCCTGTTCGTGTCCGACCAGGACGAGTTCTTCGCTCGCTGGGACCTGATCGACCCATCGAACTCCAACCCGATCGTCGTGGGCACGAGCGGCAACTCAGACTTCAACGTGTTCACCATCGGATGGAACCACTACATCATCCCGGAATCACACGCCGCGAAGTTCACGATCGAAATCCAGCACTACGCGGATCCGACGACCGAATCGATCGTGTCGATCCGCGGGAACCTGCTCCCTGACTCCATGTCGAGTCAGTTCGCGGCGACCGCACAGATCCAGCTGCTCTTCTGAGTACTAAAAACACTTTCTTGAACTCAGGAGAGAGAGTTCATCGAAACCCGCATTCGTGCGGGTTTTACATGCGCTCAACAGTGGGGATGCCGAGCGTGGCGCAGCCGTCTTCGAGGACACGCAGCGCCAGAACGCTGAGCTTGAGTCGCCCGTCGCGTGTGGATTCTTCAACGCCGTCTTTGAGGACCGGACACTGCTCGTAGAACTTGGAGAACAGCGACGCGAGTTCGTACAGATATCCGCACAAGCGGTGGGGCTCGTAGTTGCTCGCCGCGGCTTGGACAATCGTTGGGTAGCGGAGCACCATCAGCGCCATCGCACGCTCCGCTGGTTCTCCGAGCGAGAAGTCCGCGTTTGCCGCAGCGTCCACATCCACACCCTTGTCGCTCGCTTTGCGGAGCATGCTGCGGATCCGAGCGATGGAGTACAGCACGTACGGCCCGGTATCTCCCTCAAAAGCCATCATGCGATCAAACGAGAACACGTAGTCACGGATGCGCTCTGTGGAGAGATCCGCGTACTTGACCGCCGCCATCGCGATCGCGGACGCGGTGGTCGCACGTTCGCTCTCAGACAAATCCTGCGAGCGTGCATCGACTTCAGTTTTCGCACGTTGCTCCGCTTCGTCGAGCAGATCGGTCAAGCGGACATTCTCGCCTGAGCGTGTCTTGAGTGGTTTGTTGTCCTCTCCGAGCACGTTCCCGAACGCGGCGTGCGTCATCTTCGCGGGTTTCCCCGATGGATTGATGTCGTACCCCGCTTTGTGGGCCGCGCCGAAGACCTGCTTGAAGTGCAGCGATTGACGCGCATCGACGCAGTACACGAGCTCATCGCCCCCAAGCTTCTGCGCTCGGCGCTTGATCGCCGCCATATCCGTCGTCGCGTACAGGTACCCCCCGTCACGCTTGCGGATAATCGTCGGCTCCTTGATCCCCTCCACACGCACGACCAGCGCCCCGTCGTCTTCTTCCGCGATCCCGCGCTCGATCAGGTCCTCAACAACAGGACCAAGCTCGTTGCGGTAGGTGGACTCTCCGGCGCTGTGCTCGTCGGTGATGTTCGCGTGCAGACGCTTGCATGTTTCCAAGCACGCGCCCATCGTGATGTCGTAGATCTGCTGCCACACGGCGACCGATCGCTCATCACCAGCTTGGAGCGTCACCAAACGCGACTTGGCGCGTTCCATCGCTTCGTCCGCGTCCGCGATGCGTTCCTCGAGCTCGATCTCCGCTTTCGCGTGTCCACCGACTTTCGTGAGGATCTCGAGTGCTTTGCGTTCGGACTTGCACTTCGCTTGCGCCGCTTTGTATTCCGCGTTGAGCTGATCGAGCGTGATGGTGTCGAGGTTGAGCCCCTCGTCTTCGAGCTCGATGAGGCGCTCGACGACCATCGCGATGGGGAGCCCCCAGTCTCCGACATGGCTCTGGCGTTTAACCACGTGACCCAAACGTTCTTGGAGCTTCGCGATCGCGTCTCCGATGACGGTTGAGCGGAGGTGTCCGACGTGCATCTGTTTCGCGAGGTTGACGCCGCAGACATCGACGATGAAGGTCTTGGGTTCAGCAGGTATTTCGATCCCGAGCTCGTCGGTGTCCATCGAATCCAGCGCCGTCCCCAGCGCTTCAGGGAGCAGCGAGACATTGATGAACCCAGGTCCCGCGATGGAATCCTCAGTGAGGGGCTGAGCGAGTCCCGAGACATCGATCGCTTCAACGATCTTGCTCGCAAGCTCCCGCGGCTTCATCCCGACCTGCTTCGCGATCGGCATCGCGCAGTTGGACTGAAAGTCCCCAAGCTTGGGCTGTCGTGATGGACCGATATGGGCCTTGACCTGGTGTTCTGGGAGATCGGGAACCGCTGCACGGATCGCGTCGCAGAAACGATCATCGAGGGCAGCGGTGGGGTCCAGTGTGGTCGTGTTGGTTGTGTGCGTGCTCATCAACCAATGGTAGGTGGTCAGTCGCCCAATCGACCCTCATTCCGCGGATCTTCATCGAGCGGAGCGTCCAATCGAGACTGGACGTGCTCCGGAGACTCGATCGCGCCCTCGCTCGATGCGACCACGGCACAGACCATACAGTCGCCCGTCACATTGCAACTGGTTCGGCACATATCGAGGATGCGATCTACGCCCAGGATCACCGCGATCCCTTCAAGCGGGATCCCGACACTCTGGAGCACGATGACAAGCATGATCATCCCAACGCCTGGAACGCCAGCCGTCCCGATCGACGCGAGCGTCGCGGTTAGGACGATGGTGAGTTGCTCCGCGATGGACAGGTCCATGCCGTAGAGCTGAGCGATGAAGACCGCCGCGACCCCTTGGTAGAGCGCCGTGCCGTCCATGTTGATGGTGGCGCCGATCGGGAGCACGAACGCGCTGACTTCTTCTTTGATCCCCATCCGCTGCTCGCAGCACTCCATCGTGACCGGCAGTGTCGCCGACGACGACGCGGACGAGAACGCGAGGAGCTGTGCGGGACTGATCGCTTTGTAGAACCTCCCGAGCCTTGGACCGCTCGATCTTGTGAGCAGCTTGAGCACGAGGGGGTAGATCACGAACATCATCGTCGCGAGTCCCGCGACGACGACGAGCGAGTACGCCGCGAGCGATCCGAGAATGTCCAGACCAAGCTCAGCGATCTGACCAACGATCAGCGCGAACACGGCATACGGCGCGATCATCAGCACAATCTCGACGATCTTGATGATCACGTCCGTCATCGCGTCAAAGAACCTGATGACGAGCTCCGCCTTCTCACGCTTGATGAGCGTCAGCGCAATCCCGACGAGCAGCGACGCGAAGACCACCTGGAGCATGTTCCCCGCCGCGATCGCTTCAAACGGATTCTTCGGGACGATGTTGAGCACTGTGTCCCATACATCGGGCGCCTGAGCCGCGGCGATCTTCGCGTCCGCTTGATCCTTGAACTGCGCGACGAACCCATCACGCGTCTCCTCGCTCACGAAACTCCCAGGCTTGAGAATATTGGCAAACAACAACCCCACGCTAATCGCAACCGCGGTGGTCATCAGGTAGATCCCGATCGTCTTGCCACCGATCCGGCTGAGCTTGGACAGATCGTTGAGACTCGACGCGCCCACGATCAGACTGAAGACCACAATCGGGACGGCGATAAACCGCAATCCGCGCAGGAAGAGATCGCCGACGAAGCTGTTGAGGTTCCGCACAAAGCGAGCGGCGTGGGCCATTGCGTTGGGTTCTTGATTGACCACATCGCTCTTGACCCCAGCGACCCACGACGCGGGATCGTCCACACCCATCGAGTTCCACGTGGAGCTGTCCCACAGCGTGTTGATCGCGAGTCCAACGACGATGCCCAGAACCAGTCCGATGAGGATTTGCCAGTGCAGCGCGATCTTGGGTTTGGAGCTCATCAGTGCGGTTCCTGTTCTCAAACTATCTATAGACAACCAATCAACCAGCGAATCAGTACTTCAGATCGCTGGTAATCTATAGCTTACCGGACCTCAAACCCGCACGCCACCCGATGTGTCCCGACCTCTGTGACTTCTGTGACGGCGATCGACGCACGCGAATGCATCAAACTTGATTTGCACGAGCACCGCTCACCAGATTGGTGCATTGTTCACCTTGTCCGCCACATCCGCGGCCGCAAACCAAATCCAAAGAGAAGAAACGAGAACCGCCATGAACATGAAGAACACGCTTACCGCTGCACTCCTTCTTACCGCTGCTTCGACAACTCTCGCAGACATCACCCCTGAGGATCCAGCAATCCTCTCGCCGTTCGACAACGCTGAGGTCAGCGTGATCTGGAACGGATCAGACGCGAGCTTCAACGGCAAGCTCTACCTCGTGGACCTCCTCTCGGACTCAGACTCGGTCCTTCTCTGGGACAACCACTCGGCGCTCGAAAGCCAAACCCACATCGCAGAACGCATCTACAAAGAAGGCGAACGCGTGGACTTCACCTACGTCATCACAGGTCAGGGACGCGACAGCTTCTCGACCTTCGTCGAATCGGATTGGCAGCAGTTCTCCATCGATTCCTCCAATCCCCGCGAAGTCATCATCTCGCTCGAAGACGTCCGCAAGCCCAACGGCGACGCGGACCACAACGACGCGGTCTTCCGCGTGGTGTTCACCCCAGCGACGGTCCCAGCTCCGGGATCGCTCGCGCTCCTCGGCTCAGGTGCTCTCCTCGCAGGTCGTCGTCGCCGCTGAATTCCCTGAATATCGCTTGATTCATGTGCACCAAGTGCGTGGGCTGGGTAGCATCCCCTCGTGCACAAAATCAGTTCCTCCAGCAAAGATCGATTCGGGCGCTATCTCAAAGAGCGTCGCGCTAAGAGCGAGCGTCAATCGGTCCACGAGCGTTTAGATGATGCCGTGGAAAAGCGCCACGACAAAGGGCCGACTCGCAGCGCTCGCGCCCTGCTTGTTGAGTTCTGGCGCTTGCTCAAGGGGCACCAGTTCACTGTGATCGCGTCGCTGGTCACGCTCTCACTCTCAGTGCTGTTTGGTCTCGCGATGCCGATGAGCATGAAGATCGCGATCGATTACATCATCACCGACGCGCCAGGACCCGCAGGCATCCCCGATTTCCTCGGCAGCTACGAAGGCTCGCGCGCCGATCGCGTCAAACTCATCTGGCAACTCGGCGCAGCGATGCTCCTGGTGACAGGCATCTCCATCAGCTTCGGGATCTGGGGGCGCTGGCAGTGCACGCGGATCACCAAACGCGTGCAGGTCGCGCTCCGCAAACGCGTATTCGACCACGCGTCGCGCCTCCCGCTCCATCGCATCCACCACCTCAAGTCCGGCGGCGTCGCTTCCATCCTCCGTGAAGACGCGGGAGGGGTGGGGGACATCGTCTTCTCCATGATCTATAACCCCTGGCGCGCCATCATCCAGTTCCTCGGCACCCTCGTCGTGCTCATCTGGATCGACTGGCGTCTCGTCATCGGCGCGCTGGTCATGCTCCCAGTGATCTGGGTCAGTCATCGCACATGGATCCAGCGCATCCGTCCGATGTACCGCGACATCCGATCGCGCCGACAAGGGATCGACGCGATGAGCGCCGAGTCCTTCGCCGGGATGCGTGTCGTGCGCGCGTTCAATCGTCGTCAAGCCGAAGCGGCAAGGTTCACAACCGAGGGGCACCTGCTCGTCCGTCAGGAGCTCTACACCTGGTGGTGGGCGCGGACCATCGAGATCGTCTGGCAGATCATGATCCCAGTCGCGTCGATCGCCGTGCTGCTCTACGGCGGGATCGCGGTCGTGGACGGATCGCTCACCATCGGTGACCTGATGGCGTTCAGCGCGTACCTGCTGGCGCTGCTGGGACCGCTCGAATCGCTCGTTTCCAGCGCGACCAATGTCCAGAACAACCTCGCAGCGCTCGATCGCGTGCTGGATCTGCTCGATGAGGATCAAGAGTTCGCTGGAACCACACCAACCCAATCCATTGAATCCTCGACTGTGCGCGGACAACTCGAGCTGACCAATATCTCCTACGCGTACCCGATCCGAACGAGTCACAGGGACAGTCAGAACTCCGAGACTTCACGCGGAGAGCCTGTCCTCCACGGCATCTCGCTCTCGATCGAGCCGGGAGAGACTATCGCGCTCGTCGGCGCGTCGGGCGCTGGGAAGACCACGTTCTGCAACCTCATCGCACGCTTTGACGATCCGACCACTGGACGCATCGCGATCGACGGCATCGATCTCAAAGACATCCCGATCGAGCAGTATCGAGCGCTCCTGGGAATCGTCGAGCAAGACGTGTTCCTGTTCGATGGTTCGGTCAGCGAGAACATCGGATACGCGAGAAGACGCGCCTCGACCAATGAGATCATCGCGGCGGCGCAAGCAGCAAACGCCCACACGTTCATCACCGAACTCGAGCACGGCTACGACACGATCATCGGAGAACGCGGCATCCGACTCTCCGGAGGCCAAAAACAACGCATCGCGATCGCTCGCGCCATACTCGCTGATCCCAAAATCCTCATCCTCGACGAAGCGACAAGCTCGCTCGATACCGAGTCCGAGCGATTGATCCAGCAGGCGCTGGGGACGCTCATGCAGTCGCGGACGAGCTTTGTGATCGCGCACCGATTGAGCACGATCCGCCACGCGAGTCGAATCGTGGTGCTCGAAGACGGCACCATCCAAGAGGTCGGCACGCACGAACAACTCCTCGAAGCCGACGGGCGATACGCGCAGCTCCTCAAGATGCAGCTCACCGACGATTCGGACGAGTAACGCTGAAATACAGGTGGGAAATAGGGGATCAGAGATTCGAACTCTGACTAAAGGTATCAGAAACCTTCGTGCTACCGTTACACCAATCCCCTGATTGGTGTCCATATGGACGCTGTATCGTATCCATCCAATCCAGCGGGGCAACTCGATTGGGCCGTATTCGCCTATGCTCAGGGATGGTACGAACCCTCCAAATCGTCGTCGCTGCTGTCTTGTTCATGCTCTCGTGCTCGGCTGTTGCTCAGCCCGTGCTGCCGGAGTGTCCGCCGGATCGGGATCAAGCGTTGTGGTCGTTTATGGACCGCTACCTGCTGGCGCTGTACGACAGCGATCCGAGCAGTTACTACGCGATCGTTGGGGACGAGTCGCGTTTGGATGAGCTCGCGGATGTCTCAGCCGCGGCTCAGCAGGTCTGGAACGACACAGAACGCGGGCTGCTCGCGGAGCTGCGTGCACTGGATCAAACTGGATTCAGCGAAGCGGATCGCACGGACTATGACCTCCTCCAGTACCAGCTGAGCACCAACCAAGATCGGGCCAAGTTCAAGAGCTTCCAAACCCCGATCACGTCAATCAGCGGCCCTCAGATCTGGCTCCCTCAGATGGGATCGCGTCTCCCTATGAGCACCAAGGCGCATCGCGAGATGTACGTGACTCGCCTCAAGCGTGTCGATATCCAGATCGGGGATCACATCGACAACATGCGCGCCGGGATCCAGTCGGGGCGCGTTCCGCCGAGGGTGGTGGTCGAGCCAGCCGTGGCGCAGATCCTTGCGCAGTGCAGCGCCGAGATCCGCAACGATCCGAGCAAGTCGCCGTTCTACGAGCCGCTGCGTGGGATCGATCAGGACAGCGAGCTCGCAACAGAAGCGCGGAGCATCATCGCGGATCGGATCGTTCCTGTGTACATGGAGCTGGCGCTGTTCGTCCAGAACGAGTACCTCCCGGCGTGCCGAGAGAGCATCGGCGCCAGCGAGGGGGTTGACGGCATCGCGGGATACAACTCCGCGCTGTCGCTGCACACGACCATCCCCTACATCACCGCGGACCACATCCACAACATCGGACTCGATGAGGTCACGCGTCTCAAAGCGGAGATGATGGACGTCATCCACCAGACCGATTGGATCGAGGACCCCAACGGCGGCGGATTCCTCGACACCACTCCCGATGAACTCTTCCGAGCGTTCTGCGCGTACCTGCGCACCGATCCGCGCTTCTACCACACCGATCCCGATGAGCTGCTCGCTGAGTACCAAGCAATCAGCAAGCGCGTAGATCCAGGGATGACCGAGCTGTTCTACAAGCTCCCGCGCCTGTCCTACGGCGTCAAACGCCTCCCAGAGTACCAAGAAGAGAGCGCCCCGACGGCGTACTACTACCCCGGAGATATGGAGTCGGGAGTCCCTGGATACTTCATGGCCAACTGCTCGAAGCTCGATCAGCGTCCGCGCTACGAGATGATCGCGCTGACGATGCACGAAGCCGTGCCTGGACATCACCATCAGTACGCGCTCGTGCGAGAGATCGAGAACCAGCACCTCATCCGTCAGACGATGGGATTCACCGCGTTCGGAGAGGGGTGGGCGCTCTACGCCGAGCGTCTGGGACTGGAGATGGGAGACCAAGCAACCAACGGGCTCTACAGCAATCCCTACGACAACTTCGGACGTCTCAATATGGAGATGTGGAGAGCGATGCGTCTGGTCGTGGACACAGGGATCCACGCGAAGGGCTGGACGCGCCAGCAAGCGATCGACTACATGATCCAGAACAGCGCGCTGGCGCCCCACAACATCGAGTCGGAGGTCGATCGCTACATCGGTTGGCCGGGACAAGCGACGGGCTACATGCTCGGTCAGATTACCATCCGAGGCTTGCGTAGTTATGCAGAGCAAGAACTCGGAGAGGAGTTCGATCTCCGCGCCTTCCATGACGAGGTGGTGAAAGACGGCTCGATCCCGCTGCCTCTGCTTGAAAAACAAATCACCCGCTGGGTGATGTCCCAGCGGGCGGATGTGATGCCTTAAGTGTGCGGAGTGGTGTGATCGATTGATCAGCCGATGGTGCCGTCGGTGCCCGTCGCTTTCCACTGATTGTCGTTACGACTCAGAGGCTTAGCGCGACCAAACGACGCACGCTTGCGCTGGAGCTCGGTCATCGGGAGTGTGGGGGTCGAGCCGCCGACCTCTTGATCGAGATCCACGGTGCCCTTGGGGGTCGGCTTGTCCTTGGACTGGTCGGAAGAACCGACCGGTGGTCCGAGCCGTTTGCTGCGAGCGTCATCGATGGATCGGTCCATCTTGTTGAGCAGAGCTCGGACTTCGTTGAATGCTTTCCCGTTGCTTTCCATAGAACAAACCTCCGTTCTCTGTGCATCGGCGGCTCATCGCTGAGACTTGGCAACGGAATCCCGGCGAGCGGATTTCCGCCGGATGCTGTGCCGATTATGACGGTGGGGCTCCTGGATATGAAAAAACAGACCTAAAACAGACCTATGCGTGCGTTGAAAGCAGGGGGTGGGTCAACGTCCGAGTGATTCTCAAGGCATATCGCTGAGGGCTTGTATAAACTTACGGACTATGGACCCATCAATGAGCCCCAGTTCCAATCCCTCCCATCCAGCGCACGATCCTCAGTACAACTGGGCGCACCCCGCGGACTCCGCGGCTTCCATGATCCCACAGTCAATGCGAGTACAAGCTCGCCGGGACCTGTTCTGGTCCAACGTCGTGCGCGACTCGCTCATGGCTCTTGCGAGTGCTGCCGCAAACTCCAGCGCCCGTCTCAGTCCGACCCCGACAGCGGCGCAGCACTCGACTTCGCCCGTCGATAACCTCTTCGATGGACGCATGGGCATCATCACCAGTCTGGGACAGCGGATTCCCATCGCGGACATCTTCCCAGTCTTTGCGTGCTCCTCAGTTGGATCACGCGCCGATCGTGAGCGTTCTGCGGATGTCCAGTGCACGATCTTCCGCGTGACGACCCCAACGGGTGAGACCTACACGCTCCCGATCTCGCAGATCATCGGGATCCACTCGCTGAGCGAGGATCTGATCAATCAGCTCGAATCCGCATCCGAGGAGCTCCGCGAGCAGGAATCCGACAGCGGGAATCGAGTGCCGTTCGGTTTCGCGGCGTACACCTCACTGGCCCGCTCAGAAGCCGAGCAAAACGCCGCTCGCGGACCAGAAACCGCGTCAGAATCCAGTTCTGAAGCGAATGGATAATGGGATTCTGGCTCAAATCCGGAATAAACGATTCCGAACGAGCGTTCCGGATAGAACCGGTTCTCTCCCTATGATGACCTCTGGAGTGTAAATATGTCTGTGCTGATCGCGATCCCTGTCTACAACGAAGCTGGTTACGTCCGAGGGGTCCTCGATCGCGTGCGTGAATACGCAGACAACATCCTTCTCGTCGATGACGGATCGACCGACGCTACGCCTGAGATCTTCGAAGAACTCCGCGAGCCGATGGGATTGGACATCATCCGTCACCCAACCAACTTCGGATACGGACGAGCACTCCGAGAGAGCTTCGAGTTCGCTTCACGCGAGGGCTACGACTGGGTCATCACAATGGACTGCGACGAGCAGCACGAGCCGGCGCATATCCCTGATTTCATCGACGCGATTGAGCGCGACGATCTGGACATCGTGTCCGGATCTCGGTATCTCAACATCGAAGCACAATCGGAGATCGCTCCCGCGGATCGTCGAGCGATCAACATGACCCTCTCCAACGAGATTAACGATCGACTCGGTTTCACGCTCACCGACGCGTTCTGTGGATTCAAGGCCCATCGCGTCAGCGCGATGGATCGCATCACGCTCACGGAAGACGGCTACGCGTTCCCGATGCAGCTCTGGGCGCAAGCCGCAGCTCATGAACTGCGCGTGGGTGAAGTCGAAGTGGACCTGATCTACAACGACCCCAATCGAACCTTCGGAGGCGGTCTGGATGACTCAGACCATCGACTCGCACACTACCGCAAAGTCCTCGATGAAGAGATCACCCGCGCCTTCGAAGCCGTGGATCAAGTGTCTGCGCACAGCACCAGCAGCAAAGCGAGCGAACAACCCGCATCAACGGGCGAGTGCTCTGGTTGTCGGTGTTGTTGAACTGGTTGTGAAGTAGGCAGCGCCGATGTCCGCCGCACAGGAAGCCGAGCGTATGGCTCACTCATCACCACACACGCTCCAAATAGCAGTCCAGCTCCTGCCTGATCCCGGATCGTGGATCAGCGAGCTGACGATCCCTACAGAACAAACCGCGCTCAATGCGCGATCAGCGATGCAGCTCCCGACCGATCGTCCCATCGTCGCGTCGGGTCATCAGCCGATCCTTTTCCATCCCGGCATTGTTTCCAAGCTGATCGTGCTCGATCATGTGAGCCGTGCGACAGGGAGCGCGAGCGTATGGATCGTCCCCGATCAAGACGCGGTGGACCCTTCGCTTGTGCGCACACCGATCGAATCGGATGGATTCCTGGAAGAGGGTTCGATCCGTCTTGGAGGAGAATCGGTTGGGTCTTCCCCAACCTGCTCACAGCGAGCGATCGGGATTAGTGACGAGCATCTCCCAGAGCAGCTCAAAGAGATCGCGTCGTGGTTGATGGGATACGAGCACGAGGAGTCGATCGCGAAGCAGTTTGCCAGCGCGACGATCGGGTACCTGTGCGATCTGCTCGATCTTGAGCAACCCACCATCGTGTACGCATCGGAGCTGATCCCAGCGGGGGTTGGTGGTGGTCTGGTCGATGCAATCGTCGATGATCCACGAGCAGCGATCAGTGCGTACAACGCGAGCGTCGCGGAGTTCCCCGATGCCGGCGTTCGTCCGCTGGAGATGAACGACTCTCACGTCGAGCTCCCGTTCTGGAAGATCGAGGGAACGAGCAGAACACAGATCAGCGTGCGCGATAAAGAACCATTTGACAAGTCCGGCTTGATCCCGACAGGTCTGCTGATGACCGCGATCATGCGCTCCCAGCTCTGCGAGCTCTTCATCCACGGGCTTGGAGGGTACGAATACGACCAGATCACGGCCGACTGGATCTACAACTGGATTGGCAAGGACCTCGCGCCCATCGTCGGCGCCAGCGCGACCCTCACCCTCCCGTTCGAGTACGGCCGCGACATCCCGTCCCCAGAGCGAGCAGCATGGAACGCGCACCACGCGAAGCACGATCCCGCAATGCTCGGCGACCACGTCGCCGCAGAGAAGAAACAAGAACTGGTCCAAGCAATCGCTCGATCCAAATCGCAAGGGACCACACAAGAAACCGCGCAGCTCTTTGCACAGCTCCAAGCATTGCTCGCTGAGACGCGATCAGCGCATGCGCCGATACTCAAACAGCTGCAGAGCGACGCGTCCATCGCCCATCGCGCCGCACGATCCGTAGAACTCGCAAACGATCGGACATGGGGATTCCCGTTCTACACCAAAGACCAGCTCCGCGCCCTCAAAGACGCGGTGATTCACGCTTTGAGCTCGTCTCGCTGATACCCTCTTGCTATGACGACTTCAAACGCATCCAGACTGTTGACACTTTCCGTGATGATGTGCGCGGCTCTTATTACTGGATGCAACCGCTCGCCTTCGACCCAATCGGGATCGGGTGCGGCTGAAACAAACGCGGATGCAGAGATGCGCCTCGCCGTGCTCTCGCCCGGGATGTCAGCGATGGTTCGCGATTTGGGATTCGAGGACCTGATCGTCGCGAAGCACGATTACGACATGGTGCTCTCCGATCGTGTGCCAGCAGCAGGTTCAGAGCTCGGATTCGATCTTGAGACGCTGATCAAAGCGGATCCGACGCATGTGTTCTTCCAGACGACCTCGACGGCTCGTTCTGCGGAGTTTCTGGAAGCCGCGGATCGTCAGGGGTGGGTGATCTTCGAGCGACCCCTCAACACGCTCGACGACATCGCTTCGACGATGGACGATCTGTACTTCCTGTTTGAAGGTGTTCCCAAGCGCGAGTCGCGTCAGTACGACATGAACGAGGTCTTCGCGCGTGCGACACCGAGCGTGGCGCTCGCTGAGTCGTGGGTTGATCTCGGGCCGGTTGCTGATGGCGCGGGGCGCGTGCTTGTGCTTGGAGCGCTGGATCCGATCGGCGCGATGGGGCCGGGATCATATCACTACGAGATCATCGAGCGTCTTGGCGCGACTCCCGCGATCGAGTCGGGATCGATGTGGATCGAGATGGACTACGAGGACCTGATCACGCTCAATCCCGATTCGATCATCCTGATCGCGCCGCGACAACCCAATGAAGCCGATCGCTTCGTTGCGCCCACTCCATTCACAATGGAAGAGATCCGCGAGCGGTTCGGTCCGTTGATGGAGCTCCCTGTGAGCGCAATCGAGCAGCAGCGCCTCGGGATCGTGGAGCATCCGCTGGGATTGCTCCCCTCCGGCGCACTGGGACAAGTCGCCGAGGAGATCAGCGATCTGTTTGAGTCTTGGGATCAGTAAGCTGATTCAGATTAAGCGGACGGCGCGACGTGGACGGAGTGCCCCTGCTCGAACGCTTCGCGATCGAGCGACTTGCCGTGGGATTCGAGGAGCTGTTCGGCGCTCTTGAACTCCTGGAGATCAAGATTGATCGTCAGCAGATACGCGGCTCGTGTTCCATCGAACAACTCGTCTTGTTGTGATTGGTTGAGCGGGAGCTGATCGATGCCCTCTTTGAACGCGTTCCACATGCCGCGTTGTGATTCGCCGTAGGGGTCATGGCTCATCATCCCGTCGCTCGGATGATCGATCCCAAACACGGAACGCAGCTTGCGTGCGACGAAGCGGTTGCCGTTGCACGCGCCGAGTCGGACGTAGTGGAGTCCGAAGATGTGGAGTGGTTGGTCTTGGTGCTCGCTGATGTGCTCGATGAAGCGAGCAACGCCCGGGAGGAGTTCCTCTGCAGGAGCCGCTGAGTAGTACGCGAGGTCCGCTTCGTAGAACGGCTCAAATCGGTGCTTTTGATTCACAAGCTCACCAAGCTCAGGCATGTCCGCGACCGCACGATCGAGAGCCGCGTCCAAGGCGCGATGGACGTGGATCGACTGTCCGAGGTACCCAATGAAGTCTTCGCGAGAGATGGTCCCCTTGATCATGGATTCAGGGGTGCCGCCGCGTTCAGCGATCTGATGGAGGTCCCAGTTGTCGCTCTTGAGTCGCTGGGTGATGTTGGTGGATTGGGTCATCTTGAGCTCTCCGTAAATGAGAATGGGTCTCAATCATAGCCGAGAGCTGATTCAGGGACGCTGATAGGGAGCAGAGGGAAGTAAAAAAAGGTGCCCCCCGATCGATCCGGGGTGGGGGGTGGACCATATCGGGGGGACTTTGGGGGGGCTGGTTGTATGGGCAGATTGTAGATGCCCGAGATTTGGGAGTCCAGAACGCGTCACGCGATCCGGCTTGGAGTATAGCAGGTTTCGATCAACCCGCCGCGAACGCTGCAAGAAAAGCGGAGACATCCAGGAAATTCCACTGTCCGTCGTCGTTGAAGTCCGCAATTGGGTCTTGTGACCCAAACAGACTCAGGAACATAGAGACATCGAGGAAGTTGAGGTCGCCGTCGCCGTTGATATCCGCGGTCGCCTCGGTGCATCCCACGGCTTCGATCCGCAGGTCATCCACACCCGCTTCCACGATCGATCCGCTCCCCAGATCCGATGCGATGAAGCGGACGCGGAGTTGGTCGGTATCCGGAGCCGGGAATCGTTTCTCGACCCAAGCGCCCGCGTTCTCTGTGACAGTCTCGAGGGTGCTCCATGAGCCACCGTCGTTGGTGGAGATCTCGACGAGCATCGAGTCCTCGTTCGGAGACGCGCCGGCGTCGTTGGAGTACCAGCGCCAGTACACAAGCTCAGCTCCAGGCGCGAGTCCAGTCGCATCCATCAGTGGGGAGGTCAGTGTGGTCGCGCCGCCGTCGATGTCGTTCGCTCCTACAGAACTACCAGCAGCGCCGTCGGTGATCCAGCACAGCGTTCCCGATCCCGGAGTGTGGTCGTTCTCAGGTTGCGCGTCAGTCGCTTGCGGATCGGCGCGTTCCCACACGCCTGTGGTGGCGCTGTCGGATGCTTGTCCGACGATCCATCCGCTGTCGGATTCCATGTCGTCCTCAAACGCGATGGTGATCTCTTGCGAGAGCGCCGAGAGCGGCGCGGAATCACCACTAGCTGGGAAGTTAACCGTGACTCCTGAGAGCGAGACGGCACTGAAGTAGTACTCGATCATCTGTCCGCACGGCGCGCCTGGGAGGTGTCCGCTGAACTGGGATGATCCGATGTCCGTCATCGCTGATTGTGTGAATGGTCCGGAGCTTCCGACACGCGAATGCAGCGAGACCATGCTCGGATCGACATCACTCAAGCTCGGCGTGGAGGTCAGCATGACAGGAGTGGGGGTGTTGGCATTGACGATCTGGATCGGTTCGTGCGTGAGCAGGATCTCCTGAGTCGTCCGATGCGCAAACAGCTTCGCGGCTTCCCAGTTCTCTTGAGCCGTAGGGAGGATGACATCAGGAGATGGATCGAAACCACCGAATCCAGCTCCGGCTTCAGGACGCAGCTCGACGGTAAAGCTCGGGACCCCAGCGCCGTCGTAGAACCAGTCCGAGCAGGTCCCAGCCGCGGCGTAGAGTTCCCACGACTGGATCGGGTCATAGAACGCTCCGGACTGGGACTGAATCAGATCAGACATATCCCCTGAGAGTGACTGGAAGAACGAGCGATCGGGTTCAGGGGTGACCAGTCCGAGCTCGTATCCCAGAGGCCAGAGGATGAGCTGGGAGTAGGTGTGGTAGTCGATGTGCGCGACGAGGTCGTCACCAAAGCTCAGCGCGAGGTCTCGGAGGGCCGTCGTTTCGGGTTCAGAGAACGCCGACGTGCCGTGGTAGATGTCTGATGATGGATCTGTAGACGTGCCGGCTCCTCCGAACGCGACCCCCCAGTTTCGGTTGAGGTCTACGCCATCGAAAGAGGTTCCCGCGTTGTCGCGCCGGTTCTTTCTCCAGTAGCGTTCCGAGGACCACGAGTACAGGTATCCGTCGGGATTCAGAACCGGGATGATGACAAAGCGGATGTCCTTGAGGAGCTGATCGACTTCTGGATCGGTCGCCGCGTCGTTGATGAGTCTGGACGCGATGTAGGTGACGGTCATTGGACTGACCCACTCGCGAGCGTGCTGACCGCCGTTCCAGATGATGATGGGACGATCCACAGCGAGATTCCCCGGCTCATCGGGCGCGGTGATGGTAAACGCGAACATATCACGCGATTCGTACGTGTCTCCGAAATCGGATTTGGTGACCAGATCGGGATGAGCCGCGAGCTGCATGTCCATGTACGCGTAGATGTCAGCGAGTTGTTTGTAGTTTGAGAACCAGCTCTCGTCGTGGGTGGACGCGCCGCGCTGGATGACCCCTTGTGGTTTGAACGCGCCGGTCTGGTTGATGATGTCGAGCTGTTCTTGCTGGAGGAGCTGCTCCCATTGGTTCTGATTGTGTGCTTGGAGGTCTGGGATCTCGATGATCGGATTGACGCCGAGCTTCTGGAGTGCGTTGAACTGATCCGCGTGGATCTGCAGATCGACTTTCCCGAGTCCTGGGCGCTCGGACCACGATGAGATCGACAGATCGAGCGCCGCCTCGAGCTGTTCGACTGAGGTGATCCGAACGGAGACGACCATCTGGTCTTCGTAGGTAGTGGGGATCGGCTGAGCGAGGAGGTCGATGCGCTCAACGGGCTGGTTCTGCGCCAAGCTCATCGGCGAAGTCGCTGCGAGCGTCGTGAGCAGCAGGGCGGGTGTATAGCGGGGAATCAGCGGAAGGTGCGGCATGGGCATCTCTCTCCAAGATGGGTTGCTCATCGTGCACAAACGCAGTCAGAGTGGTATGAGGTCCGTGTCGGCGATCGGTCGATCCGAGTTCGTCCCGGCCGAGTAAGAGACCCAAGAGCGGTAATCAGCAAAGCGAGCGAATGGACAGAAGGTCCGAGAACTGGCTGGATCAGCGTCCAAGCCGTGCCCGCTCGTGCATTCAAATGTACGCGATCGAGCGCCTCGGGGTTGCAAAGCGGAGCGAGAGGGACTCAATGGTTGCGTTTTGACCCCAAACTTGTCACAATCGGAGGGTCATAGACGTGGTTCTTGCGTCTGAATCGCGGTCTGGGGTCTCCGGATCGAGTTGTGGAGCCGGAATGGGCATTCAAGAGATGGATCAAGCGAGTGGGGGACAGGAGCATCGCGCCGCGATGCACGATGTGCTCAACGATCTACGTGCCTTTGAATACATGATCGAGAACGGGATGTTCGAGAGCGGGATCACTCGGATCGGCGCTGAGCAGGAACTCGCGTTCGTGGACGAGGCGATGCGTCCAGCGCCGCTCGGACCTGAGGTCATCGACCTGCTCCACGAGCGTCGAGCGACAACCGAAATCGGTCGTTTCAACATGGAGTTCAACTGTGACCCCAAGGTCTTCAGCGGCTCCGTCCTCCGCGATCTCCATCACGAGCTCGAGGAGCTGATGACCAAGGCGCAGGACGTCTCGCAGAAGCTCGGCGCTAAACCGATCCTGATCGGGATCGTCCCGACGCTCCAGCAGCAGCACCTCTCGAAGGACTACATCACCCCCAAGCCGAGGTACTACGCACTCGACGAGCGGATCACTCAAGCGCGGGGTGGACGCTACGACATCCGCATCAAAGGCATCGACGAGATCAACTTCTCGCACGATTCGGTGATGCTCGAAGCGCTCAACACGTCTTTCCAGCTCCATTTCCAGGTCACTCCAGAGGACTTCGCGATCTCGTACAACGTGGCGCAAGCCGTGACCGCTCCAGTGATGGCGGCAGCCGCGAACTCAGCCGTGCTGTTTGGCAAACGACTCTGGCACGAGACTCGCATCGCGGTTTTCGAGCAGACAGTGGACACCTCAGGACAAGACATCCCGACCCAGCGTGACATGCTCAAACGCGTGCGATTCGGAGAAGCGTGGGTCAAGGAATCGGTCGTCGAGTTGTTCAAATCCGACATCGCACGATTCCGCAACATGTTCCGCGCTGACTCAGCGCAAGACTCGCTCGCGATGGTTCAGCGCGGAGAGATCCCGAAGCTCTCAGCGCTGCAAACCTACAACGGCACGCTCTATCGCTGGAATCGTCAGTGCTACGGGATCACAGACGGCAAACCCCACCTGCGGATCGAGAATCGCGTGCTCCCGGCGGGACCGACGATTATTGATGAGGTCGCGAATGCCGCGTTCTGGTTTGGATTGATGACGCGGATGCCCAAGGTGTATCCGGATCTGACGGAGCGTTTGTCCTTCGCGGATGTCAAAGCGAACTTCGTCTCCGCGGCTCGCTCTGGACTCGACTACAAATCCCGATGGATCGATGGGCGCGTTATCCCAACACGCGATCTGATTCTCGGCGAGCTCGTCCCCATTGCGATCGAGGGATTGCGAGAAGCGAACGTCGATCACCAGGACATCATCAAGTACATGGACATCATCTCCGAGCGTACAGAAACTGGACGCAACGGCGCTCGCTGGATGATCGACTCGGTCGAGCATATCCACGAAAAAGGCACACGCGCCGAGCGACTCAGCACGCTGACCGCTGGGACAATCTCGCGTCAGCAGATCGGGACCCCGGTCCATGAGTGGAGCGTCGCAGAAATCCGAGAGTGCGGCGAGTGGAGACACCACTACACCTCCGTCGGGCAATACATGCAAACCGATCTCTTTACGGTTCGGCAGGACGAGCTGATCAATCTCGCGGCGTCAATTATGGACTGGGAGCAGATCAGACATATCCCAGTCGAGGACGACGAGCACAAACTCGTTGGTCTGGTCAGCTACAGAGCGCTGCTGCGTCTGGTTTCTGATCCAGTGAAGCGGAAGAGCGATTCGATCGCGGTCGAGGACATCATGGAGCGTCAGCCCGTGTCCGTCCAGCCGGAGACCTCGACGCTCGACGCGATCACGCTGATGAAGCAGCATCGCGCGTCGTGTCTCCCAGTGGTTCTGGAGAATGGGAAGCTCGTTGGGATCGTGACAGAGCACGATTACATGCGGATTGCGGGGAAGTTGCTCGAAGATCAGCTCCGTGGCGGCAATGATACAGAGTGAACCCAGAATCTACCCCGATCCTTGAAGTACTGGCTCAGTCCCGCGGAGTGTGTGCGTGCCGATGACCGAAGTCCAAACCGAGCAATCTATCCCGGCTGTGCAGAGGTATCCCGATCGAGAGATCGGACGCGCCGGAGATGCGAGCAAGGGGACAACACTGGTCGTCCTCGGCGGTGTGCACGGCAACGAACGCGCGGGACTCATCGCGGGACAACGCGTGCTCGATATGCTCAGCACCGATCAGTTCCAGCATATGAACGGGCGATTGATCGTCCTCGCTGGGAACCTCGCGGCTCTCAACCACGAGGATACTGACACCCGCTATATCCATCACGATCTCAACCGCTTGTGCGAGCGCGAGCATTTCGATGAGCCTTCTTCAACGAGCGCCGAGCATGAGCAGATGCACGAGCTCTTCGGCGCTCTTGAATCGATCCTCGCATCGTGCAACCAAGCGGGGCAGCAGATGATCGTGCTGGACCTGCACACAACGAGCGCCCCCTCGCGTCCTGTCGTTGCGTTCGAGGATTCACTCGCTGCTCGGATGCACGCGATGCGGATGCCTTGCCCCAAGTACCTGGGGATCGAAGAAGAAGTCAACGGCTTGGTGATCGATGCGGTCACCAATCGTCTCGGGTGTGTTTCCTATCTCATCGAGGGCGGGCAGCACGACGACCCAGTTTCGGTTGATGTCCACGAAGCGTCGATCTGGATCGCGCTTGACAGCGCGGGGGTGATCGACCAGTCCAGACACGTCTCGGATCACTTCGGATTCATGCGCTCGATGTCGCAGAATCGTGGTCATGTGGTCTACGACGTGCGTCATCGCGAGCCGATCACGAGCGAGGACTTTGTCATCAGCGCTGGGGTCGAATCGGGGACCCCTGTCCACGCTGGTCGGACAGTGATCGCGACGCAAGCGGGAGAGCCTGTCTACTCTCCGATCCACGGCAGGGTGTTCCTTCCCAATATGCAGACGCACAAGCGGATCAACGACGATGGGTTCTTCATCGTCCGCAGGGTCAGCTCGGGATGGGTGAACCTCTCGGCGTGGCTCAGGGGGATGGGGTGGGTTCATGCGCTGATTCGGATCATGCCCGGCGTGTATCACGGTGAGGACTCAACGCTGCTCGTGGATGCGGATCTCGCGTGTGTGCTCCGCAGACAGGTCTTCCATCTGTTCGGATATCGTCTCGCTCGTCATGACGGACGCGAGGGCGGCACGGGACTCAAGCGGGTTGTCAACGGCACCAAAGCCTTCTTCAAGGCGCTGTTCCGAGGACCAATACGTGGGGAGGACGGCAAGGGACCCGATCCGTCCGACCCTCGATTCTGGGTTGTTCAGCGGCGCAAGCTCGATCGGTGAGCGAATCGGTGTCGTATAGTTGCGGCATGAATCCAACACCGATCTTTCGTAGCGTCCTCCTAATCATCAGCATCGCGTGCAGCGGCGTTCTCGCGGCTGGTCCTGTCCGCGACTCGGACAGCTTCTTTGATTCGTTCGCGACCGCCGCGGTCGCTGCCGATCATCCCGCCGCGTCCTCAGCTGGGGCGCAGATGCTGGCGCTTGGGGGCAACGCGGTCGATGCCGCGGTCGCCGCGTCGTTTACGCTTTCGGTGGTCCGCCCGTATTCCTGCGGCATCGGGGGCGGGGGGTTCATGGTGATCTATCTCCCCAACGATCCGACCCACGGGCGTGTGGTCAAAGCAATCAACTACCGCGAGACTTCGCCGCGTGGTGGGGATATCTACAAATCGGGAATCTCGATGAAGAACGGACGCTACGCCGTCGCGGTGCCTGGGACGGTTGCGGGGTTGCTCCACGCGCTGGAAACCTACGGCACGCTCGATCGCGCAACTGTCCTGCAGCCAGCGATCGATGCCGCGAACGATGGATTTGTGGTCGATCACCATTACATGAACGCGGCGAGCCGAATCATCGAACGCTATCGCAAGAATCCGGCGTTGCAAGAGTCAGATATGGGAATGCCTTGGGCAAAGTTCACGCTCTGGGGACAAGTCAAGCACGGCGATCGGATCAAGAACCCAGAGCAGGCGCGAGCACTACAGCTGATCGCACGCGACGGGCTCGAAGCGTTCACGCAAGGCGAGATCGGACAAGCGATCGTCAACGCCACGGCGCCAAGGAAGATCACCAAACGCACACCAGAGGGGATCACCCTCGATGATCTCGCGGGATACGAACCGAACGAGATGGATCCGATCGAAGCGGTCATCGGAGGAAAGCGGTTGATCGGCATGCCCCCTCCATCGAGCGGTGGGGTCACGATGTTCGAGGCGCTCAAGATCATGGAGGCGCTGGGATACGACTTTGAGCTCAGCGGACGAACGACGGATCGCGTCGTGATGCTGATCGAATCGCTCAAGCACGCGTTCGCGGATCGGTCGCGGTACCTCGCGGACCCGATGTTCGCGGAGGTCCCTGTAGAGCAGCTGCTCGATGAGCAGAACATCGCGGAGCTCGCAGAGAAACTGAACCTGCATGGTCAGGATCCCGATTTCTACGGCACGCAGCTCAACGACGAACAACACGCGCCGATCGAGGACGACGGCGGGACGAGTCATGTCAGTGTGATCGATCCGTTCGGTGGCGCGGTCGCGATGACCGAGACCATCAACCTTGAGTTTGGGTCACTCATCGGAGTCGAGGAGTTCGGGTTCTGTCTCAACAACGAGATGGACGACTTCACCAATCCCCGCAAGGTCGGCAAGGGCAACGCGTTTGGTCTGGTGCAATCGGCGCGGAATGTGCCTGAGGTCGGGAAGCGTCCGCTCTCGAGCATGTCCCCAACGATTGTGCTTGATGAGGAGGGCAACGTGTTCGCGATCGCTGGAGCGTCGGGAGGTCCAAGGATCATCACTGGAACGATGCAGGTGCTGCTCAATGTGATGGGCGGGATGAGCGCTGGGCAAGCCGTCGCTCGTCCGAGGCTTCATAACCAGTGGCTCCCGAACCAGACCGAGTTTGAAGAAGGGTTCTATGTCAATGTGCTCAATGTGCTCCGCGATCCGCTGCGTGGGTACGGGCAGACCTTCGGCAGTCTGGACGCGGTGGTGGGCAATGTCCAGATCATCGTGCGTGATGGAGAAGGTTGGCAAGCCGCGAGCGATCCACGCAAGGGCGGTCGTCCGAGCGGGATAGACTGATCGCCATGAGTACAAGCAAGCAGCAGTTCCAAGAGGGCGCGACCAGAGCGCCGCTCCGCGCCGCGGTGACCATCGGCGCGCACTTTATTGTTGATGTGTTCTCGTTCATCGGGATCGCGCTGCTCCCGATGCTCGCGGTGCTGCTGGAGATCCGTCCGGAGCAGAAGGCGCTCCTGCTGGCGCTGGGATCGGTGTGCTCCGGAGTCATCCAACCAGTCGTCGCGTGGGCGAGCGATCGCTACGACTCGCGCGCGTTCGGGACAGCAGGGTTCGTGGTCGCGGTGCTTTGCATCGGGAACCTCGGGATGGCGCGGGACTTTACCGAGCTCGCGATCCTCTACAGCATTGGCGCGATGGGGGTCGGCGCGTTCCATCCTCCCGCAGCCGCGACGGTCGGACAGCTGGGTGGTGCGAAGCGATCGAAGTATGTCGCGCTCTTCTTCCTCGCGGGCATGGTGGGGGGGATCGTGGGCAATGTGTTCACTCCGATGTATGTGGACTGGATGACTCCGGAGAAACTCAACGCCGAGGCCTCGAAGCAGGGCTTGCTCGCGATCCGCTGGTTCATCCCGATCGGTCTGCTCGCGGCGACGTTCCTCGCGATCGCGATCCACAAAGCCGGACACCGTCACCACAGCGCGCACGAGCATCAGGTCGGATGGGATGCGCAGGAGCGCCGACAGCGATGGATCGGGGTGTGGGTGCTCTACGCGAGCAACGTGCTCAGGTTCACGACCAACATGGCGCTCGTGTATCTGTTCACCGAGTGGGCATCCCGCTTCGTGCTCGCGAAACACAGTGCTGTTGAACTGACCGAACAGCTCGGGATCAAAGCATCGCAGATCAACGGCACACTCCAGGCATCCATGCAAGTCGGGATGGGAGGCGGAGGCATCACGCTCGGATTTATCCTCGCGGCACGATTCGAAAAAGCGGTCTTCATCATCCTCCCGATGCTCGGCGCGATCAGCATCGCGATGATCCCGCAGTTGTCCGCTATGGATCCAAGCGTGAGTCGATGGTTGGTGATGGGCGCCGCGGTGTTGTCCGGGATCGGATTCGGAGCCGCGATCCCGGTGAGTCTGTCGCTCTCGCAGCGATTGCTCCCGCACAGAACCAGTCTGGTATCGGGATTAATGCTCGGCGGCGCGTGGATGCTCTCGTTCCTCGGACCGATGGGCGCGGAGGTCGTGCAGAACGGTTTGAACGCCAAACCCAACGTGCCGAGCTTTGTGATCGATCTGGTGAACCTGCTCCCAGAATCATCGGCACAGCGCGTGATGGATGGGTTCGGTCTCGATACCGCGTTCACAGTCACGGCGGTCTTGCTGTCGATCTCAGGGGTCGTCGCATTTTTCTTGCCGCATGGATTAATTGTTCGCAGCGCCGAGTAATCACTGATTCTGATCGTTGAACGCACATCGCCGTGACACTGCTGTGACATGCGTGTGACGCACGCGTGACACAGTGATTGTGTGACACAGTTGTGACGATACAAGACGCAATCGAACGGTATCTATTGACGTGGGACGGTTGGCAACGACGCCATAACCACCACCATCCAACGCAAGGAGACCATTCGATGAAACGCACACATACAGCATTCGCACTCACGCTCGCACTAGCCGCGGGACTCTCGCACGCCGCGATGGACCGAACACCAAGATCATCCGGGAGCAATGTCGTTCGCTGCATGGGTAATCCACAAGCACAGCAGAAGCATGTCGAGGTTGTATTCGTGCTCGACACCACTGGATCGATGAGTGGTTTGATCGAAGGCGCGAAACAAAAGATTTGGTCCATCGCATCGACGATCGCGCAAGCACAGCCCGCGCCGGAGATCCGGATGGGATTGGTGGGGTATCGGGATCGCGGGGATCAGTACGTCACCACCAAGACCACGATGACCGATGATCTGGACACGGTGTACGAAACTCTGATGGGATTCGAAGCAGGGGGTGGTGGTGATACTCCCGAGAGCGTGAACGAGGCGTTGTTTGAAGCCGTGGAACGGTTCGATTGGTCGGACGATCCAAGTACACTCAAGATCGTTTTTCTTGTGGGCGATGCACCGCCACAGATGGGATACAACGACGATGTGAAGTACCAAGCGTCGTGCAAACTCGCGGCGGAGAAGGGCATCATCGTCAACACGATCCAGTGCGGGAATCTCCACGGCACCAAAGATCACTGGACCAAGATCGCGGGACTGACCAACGGGCAGTACGCCGCGATCGATCAGGACTCAGGGGTGCAGCGGATCACGACTCCATACGACCAAGAAATCACAAGACTGGATCAAGAGCTCGCGTCTCTCATGATCGACTACGGCTCGCGCGACGAGGTGCTCTATCAAGAATCAAAGCGTGATCGCGCCAGCAAGATCTCATCGAGCGCCGCTCCGGAAGCGTCCGCGGATCGCGCGATATACAACCAGACCGCCGCGGGACGATCGAATCTCTACGGCGTCAAAGAACTCGTCGATGATGTCGTCGATGGACGCGTCGCGCTCGAGGATGTCGAGAAGGACGAGCTCCCTGTGGAGTACCAGTCCAAATCCACGGACGAGCTCAAGAAACTGATCGCGGAGAACAACGAGCAGCGCGTCAAGATCGAATCCCGACTCGCTGAGCTCGCCAAGCTCCGCAGGGAGCATCAGGACAAGGCCCGCGCATCGATGAAAGGCGATAGCTTCGATATGCAGGTGCTCATCACCCTCCAGAAACAAAGCGAATCGATCGGTCTCAAGATTAGCAGCGGTACAGATGATTCGAAAGAAGACAACGATCACTCGTCCGAGGATTGAGTCCTAGACGTATATGATTGAAGAGAAGCCATTATCCACGAAAGGCCCATGATGAACACACGAATTGCACACATCGCCGGATTGCTCGCATCAACCGCGATCCTCCAGTCCGCGCTCGCTGATGACACCGCACTCACGATCTACTCCACCGCGACCCCAGGCGCGATCCCGGCGGAGTGGTACCGACCAGTCCCGGGACAGTCCCACGGCTACGGCTACAACCGATACAACCAGATCCCGGGATACGCGGTCATCCGTCAGGATCGGACACTCGATATCGACCAAGGACTCAGCGTGCTGAGCTTTACCGATGTCGCGGCGCTGCTCGATCCGACGACGGTCCAGTTCTCGTCGCTGACCGATCCCGATGGGACGAGCGTGCTTGAGCAGGACTACCGATTCGATCTGCTCTCGATGGATCGGATGCTCGAACGCTACATCGATCAGAAGATCATCTACGGCGGACAAGAGATGACCCTCATGTCCACCGCAGGCGGAGGGATGCTGCTCCAGGGAGACGACGGGCGCGTCCAGTTCCAGCAAGGGTACGCTGGAGTGGTCTTCCCATCGCTCGATGAATCGCTCGTGACCAAGCCGACGTTGATGTGGCAGGTCAATGCCGCGACTGGTGGTGAGCATGACACGCGCGTGTCGTACCAGACCACCGGGATCACCTGGTGGGCGGATTACAACCTCATCTTCACGCCCGGCGAGGATGCGAACTCAGGGACTGTTGATGTCGGCGCGTGGGTCTCGATCCTGAATCAATCGGGGGGGACCTACGAGAACGCGAAACTGAAACTGGTCGCGGGTGATGTGAATCGCGCGCAGCCGAAGAATCAGTATGCAAGACAAGAAATGATGAGAGCAACGACAGCGTTCGAAGATTCTGGAGCCGCGGGTTTCGAAGAGAAGTCATTCTTCGAGTACCACCTCTACACGCTCGGTCGTCCGACGACCATCCCCGATCGTTCGACGAAGCAGATCGAGCTGTTCGAAGCCGTTAACGATGTTCCGGCTGAGAAGGTGTTGCTCTACGACGGGACCGCGCAAGCGCGATGGAACGGCAGCTCAGCGATGGCGGACCAGAACTGGGGTGTCCAGTCCAACTCGAAGGTCGAGGTCTACCTCAAGTTCGAGAACTCCGAGGACAACGGGCTCGGGATCCCGATGCCATCGGGGCGCATGCGCGTCAATCAACAAGACCAAGCCGACGGCGCGTTCGAGTTCATCGGAGAGCACGTCATCGACCACACCCCGCGCGAAGAGGAGATCATGATCAAGCTCGGCAACGCGTTCGATGTCGTGGGAGAGCGCCGACAGGTCTCGTTCGAGCGTGGGAGGAGCTGGATCGTCGAGACCATCGAGGTCAAGCTCCGCAATCGCAAGGACGAGCCGGTCGATGTAGTGGTGCAAGAACGCCTCTACCGCTGGACCAACGCGGATATCCAGAAGAACTCGCACAACTACGACATGCTCGATGCGCGCACGATGCACATCCCAGTGACGCTCGATGTCGATGAAGAAGAGACCGTCACCTACACCGTCCGCTATTCGTGGTAAACTCGAGTCAGTGCGATAAGGAGACTGCATGTCACAAGGTGTATTGGTGGTTGTGGAGGACGACGACTCGATCAGGCGCGGCTTGGTCGATGCGTTGTCCTTCTCGGGATACACCGTCCACGAGGCAAGCGACGGTCAGCAGGGATTAGAGCTCTGCCTGAGCGTCGATGCGGATCTCGTGCTGCTTGACATCATGATGCCCAAAATGGACGGGCTCGCGGTGCTCAAGGAACTCCGTAAACCCAAGCCCGATGTCCCTGTGATTTTCCTCACAGCACGAGGCGAGGAGACCGATCGCATCGGAGGACTCAAGCTCGGCGCCGACGATTATATTGTTAAGCCGTTCTCATTGGATGAGCTGATCGCGCGGATCGAAGCGGTCTTCCGGCGCGTTCCCGCCCGTCCATCGCAGCGGAAGAAGATGACCATCGCGGGACGTCAGCTGGACTTTGACCGCCGGGAAGCGGTCCTCAGCGATGGAACGCGCCAGACACTCACTGAGCGCGAAGCGGAGGTCATCGGATTCCTCGCGTCGAATCCCGGACGAGCGGTCTCGCGTGACGAGCTGTTACAGAAGGTTTGGGGGCTTGATCCGCGCGGGACGCACACTCGGACAGTGGACATGGCGATCGCGCGCATCCGCGAATCGCTCGGAGATGATCCATCAAATCCCGAGGTCATCAAAACCGTGCGAGGCAAGGGCTACATGCTCGCCGATCCCGATGGGGAACCATCGTGAATCCCGCGCGTCACAAGCTCTGGATCGCGTTCTGGTCGGGGGTGCTGCTCATCGTCGCCGTGCTGGGGTGGGCGAGTGCACGCGTGTACATCCTCGAAGAACGCAACGCGACAGCACGCGCCGAGAACCAGCGCCAAGAAGTCATCCGGCTCGCGCTGTGGCGCATGGACTCTCGATTAGCACCGATGATCGCATTGGAAGCGGCTCGTCCCGTTCAGGACTACAAAGTCCTCATCGGAGAGAGTCAACCAAAGCTCGACGACGGATTTGCGAGCGACACGCTTCACGACGATCCGGGAATGCAAGATCTTGTGCGGAACGGGATCGACAGCGGCTCGTACAACGTCGGGTTTTTCGAGATCGACGCAAGCGGTCAAGCGAAGGGCACGCTGGATCGAGCCGTGGAGGTCGCGGAGAACACCAGGGGGTACAGCGACGACTACGCACTCAGTGATTCTGATACCGGTACCGAATCACGCGAGAACAAAGAGCAAGCTCCCGCAGAATCCAGTCCCGCCGGGAGCGGAGTCGTCCTTCAGAGCGAGTCAACATCGGAAGCGGATTACCTGGCGCGTCAGGAGATCGCGGATCTGGCGCAGTACAAACGCGCCTCGCGCAAGAGCGACGAGCTGAGCAGCGCTCCAGAACGTGGTGAAGCCGAGCAATCAAGCGAGTTGGTTGAATCAATGAGCGCCGCGCGAGCAGAACCGCAAGCGTTTATCCCGAAGGACATGGATCGAGTGATTGTGGGAGGGGCTCCATCGGTCACGATCGGAGCAATCGAACCACGCTGGGTAGTTAGCGACGACGGCGTGACCGAGCTTGTGCTCACACGCACGATCAATCAGGATGGTCAGAGCATCGTGCAGGGGGTCCTGCTGGATTGGCCCGCGCTCTCGCGTGATCTGATTCTCGCGATCGAGGACCTGCTCCCGACCTCAACGCTCAAACCGATCCGCTTCGAGCAGCCTCAGAGCAAGTCCGCGACGAGCAGCTATCGGCTCGCGACGATCCCCGTCGCATTCCATCCCGGCGGAGCGATCGCGGTCGAGGGGGACTCGATCACGCCCGCGATCTTTGCGATGATGGTGACCTGGATCGCGGTTATCGGCGCGATGATCGCGGTGGGGATCGTGCTGCGAACAGTGCTCACGCTCTCGGCGCGCCGCGGTCGATTCGTCGGCGCTGTGACGCACGAGCTCCGCACGCCGCTCACGACGTTCCGCTTGTACTCCCAGATGCTCGCGGACGGCATGGTGACGGACGAAACGGTCCGCAAGGACTATCTCAACACACTCAAACGCGAGTCCGATCGATTAACCGGAATCGTGGAGAACGTCCTCGAGTACGCGCGCATCTCGCGTCAAAAAGGCATCAAGGACAAACCCAAAGGCGAGCAAACGCTCAGCGTCGGAGAGATGATGGCGCGGATCGTCCCGCCGATGTCGCGACATGGAGAGCAGTTCGGGATGGATCTCATCGTTTCAGATTCCACATCTGATGACGCGGAGCGCACGATGACGCTTGATCCGCACGCCGTGGAACGGATCGTGATGAACCTGATGGACAACGCGTGTAAGTACGCTGGGGGTGATGGAGATAGCGGCGGGGATAGCGAAGAAGAACGCGACCTCCGCGTGCACCTCGATGCGTCCGTCGCGTCCGACTCGCTGCTGCTCGTCGTCGCGGATCACGGCCCGGGTGTCCCGGCGCGCGATCGACGCAAAATCTTCGGCGAGTTCGTGCGCGGATCATCGGGAACGATGCGCGATCGCTCAGGACTTGGTTTGGGTCTGGCGCTCTCGCGTGGTCTAGCGATCGAGATGGGGGGCGACCTGTCACTCGTCCGCAAGCGAGGACATGGGGCAGAGTTCGAGCTCCGCATCCCGCTCAACTAGATTTTCCAAAGCACGCGAGCGCCTCGCGCTCCGTGAGCCGTTGGTTGTATCCGATCGCTTCCGATACATCCATATCCACGCGCCGGCGGTGAACCGCTGCTTGGATCGAGTCCTCGTGGTTGGCGCGGACAATGGGGACATCAGAACCAAACAGCAACGATTCGCCCGCGATCAATCCCGATTCAAGCAACGAGCGCAGCGGGAGCACACGATCCAATCGATCACTCAAACACGCACGCAAGCTCTCAACATCTGGAAGCAGATGGCACGGCTGCACTGACGCGATCACCCCGAGCTCAGCGAATCTCGGGATGTCATCCTTATGCACAAGCTCGAGGTGCTCGATCCGCGCCCCCATGTTCACGCACTGTGTGCGCTGGATCGAATCAAGGACCGCGCGGACGGCGCCGTCCCCGATCGCGTGCGCCGCGACCGGCAAGCCGTGCGATTTGCTCAGGAGCATCGCGTCGTCGATCTCCGATGGAGTCATCATTGGGGTGCCGGTAGCTTCGGTATCGGTGTACGGATCAAGCATCCACGCCGTGCGCGAGTTGAGTGTGCCGTCGGTAAAGATCTTCGTTCCCGCGAGCTTGAGCTGATCCGATTCCCACTGGTCGCGCGATGCGAGTGTCGCTTCCAGATCCGGGATGAGCGGGAAGAGCTCGAACGAGAGCGTGGTCTGTCCCTCGGCGCGGAGTTGTGCGAGCAGCGGTCCGAGCCAAGGCTGTGATTTGAGATCGTGGACCTCGTTGAATCCCAGTGCTTCGAGGTGCGTGCACGCGCTGAGCACGAGCGACTTGCGAGCATCGGCATCGGGCTCGGGGACAGAGTCCCAGAGGTGAAGGGCCGCGAGTTCGTAGAGGACGCCGGTCGGGGTGCCGTCGTCTGCGATCTCGATGATCCCGCGATCGATCTTTGTGTGCTGATCAATCTTCGCGTGCTCCAGCGCGCTGCTTGATGCGACGAGCGCGTGGTAATCGAAGCACCACGCGCACACAGGACGACCGTCCGTCGCGTGATCCAGCTCCTGGCGCGATGGCCAGCGAGTATCACTCCATGCTTCTGGACGAGCGCTGTGCGCGAGCACCCATTGATCGGGTTTGAGGGTTTGGCTGTGCTCAGCGATCACTTCGATCATCGCTTCTCGCGATGCACACTCCGAGCAGTCGAGCATCGTGAGCGAATGTCCGAGCTGAAAGATGTGTGCGTGTGCTTCACGCATCGCACGTCTCCAAGAGCGCGCTGATTGAGTCGAGCGCGGATTCAGGACTCGAAATGATCGATGGGAGTTTGAGACGAACGAGACCGAAGCTGGCGCGGATGTCGATGCCCGTGTCGTCTACCCCGACCGCAAGCGGTGCTTCGTGCTCGACTCCAGACAGCTTCTCGCACAGACGCGACAGTCGATCGCGGTCTCGATTCAGTGTCTTGCACAACGATCCCATGACCGAGACCAGCGGATTGACGAGCGGGCAGTTCTCTGGAGTGACGACCTCTCCCGAATCGAGCTTCGCGTACTCGTAGGTCGCGACAGCGAGCAGCGGGGTGGTCGATGGGAGGTGGT
Source organism: Phycisphaerales bacterium (assembly GCA_965250055.1). Taxonomy (GTDB): domain Bacteria; phylum Planctomycetota; class Phycisphaerae; order Phycisphaerales; family UBA1924; genus UBA1924. The sequence continues at coordinate 2,741,143 of OZ252285.1, forward strand.
ACGCCGTGAATCGGTCGCTCTGTTCCTCGCTGACATCGCTGCTCAGATCCACAGCGATGCGCACGCGTGAGTCAAAAGAATCTCGCGGAGACGCGAGGGTGATGTCGCGCGCCTCCAGCGCGTCATCGACGATCGCGACGATGAATGAGCCGGTCTTGGGATCGATCATGCACTTGGTATCAAACGGGGATTCGTCATACAGCATCGTCGCGGTCCACGCGCTGCGGAGGATGTGCGTGGCGCGGAGGAGCGTGCTGTCGTTGGGGTCGAGCATGGGACGAGTGTATCACTCCAACGTGCTCAGTGCTTCACTGACGCTCAGGACCGGAGGCGGGGGGCTCGAGAGATCACCCAGGATCATCTGGTAGTACCCCACGTCGATCCATCGCCCGTGCTTGAAGCCCATGGTTCTGTTGTACCCTGTCCGCTCCATCCCGATAGATTGATGGAGCTTGACGCTCGCGGGATTGGGTTCCGCGACCCCCGCGACGATGATCAGGAATCGCTGGGCGCGGAGTGTGCTGAGCAGTTGATCGTACAGCATCTTCCCGATCCCTCTCCCTCGAGCTTCAGGTGTCAGGTAGATGGTGATCTCCGCGGTCCAGTTGTACCCCCCTCGCGGAGACCAAGGCCCGGACTTGGCGAATCCGAGAAATGAGCCGTCGTCCTCGAGTGCGGTGTACCAAGGGAACCGATCGCCCGCGTTGTCGAGCTGTGATTGGATCGTGGATTCGAGTTCGGGTTTGGTCCCGAAGTGTGCGGAGTTGTGCTCGATCTCGTGATTGAGCAGAGCCGTGATCGATGGAACATCATCGGACTGTGTCAATCGGATATACATAGCTTGCCCTGAAACCTATACCCTGAAGATCGACCCGAGCTTCTTGCCCATCATCACCGATGAGCCCACGAGCGTGACTGTCAGGAGCGTCATGCCCCAGACACCCATCGCTGAGGCAATGTACTGTCCATCGCCCAGTCGGTTCGTGAACTCGTAAATCATTTTGGTGATCGGGAAGTGATCGCTCCGCTGCGCGAGGATCAGCGAGTCGGAAACTTCGAGCATCGAGAAGCTGAAGACCAGCAATCCGCCCGCGATCAGGTTCGCCATGATGAGGGGGATGATGACCTTGCGGACCGCCGCGACGCGTGTCGCGCCCAGGTTCACAGCCGCTTCTTCGAGCTCACCCGATGTCTGCTCCAGTCCCGCAACCGTCGATCGCACGATATACGGCAAGCGACGCACCGCGTACGCGATGATCAGCAGCGGGAACGGATTCGGATCCGTCCCAAAGACCGCGAGTGTGCCCTCGAGCGGATCGCCCGCTCCGAAGGGGAAGCGGAGCGTCATCGCGACATATCCGAACGCCATGACCAGACCAGGAACCGCGAGCGGGAGCATGCAGAGCGAATCCAGCAGTCCGCGTCCGATGACCTTGGTACGGACGAGGATGTATCCGATCAGCACGCCGAACCCCATATTGAGGATCATCGCAAGGAGCGACAGGATCAGCGAGTTCTTGATGGAGTTGAAGGACTCACCCGCCGTCAGCGCTTGGTTGAAGTGCGAGAGCGTGAAAGACTCAGGGAGCGCCGAGGAGTACCACGATCCAGGCGCCGCGATCGAGGTCAGGATGACGCCGATATGAGGCAGCAGCGCCAGCACAGTGACGAACCCAAAGCCGCACATCGCGAGGAATCCCCAGATTGGTTTGAGCGGCGTCTCCGCTCCGGCGCGGGACGCTTTGGAGTACATCGCGTAGCCCTTGCGTCCGAACACGAGCTTGCCCAGAATGTAGATCATGATCGCGGAGAACAGCAGCACCAGCGTCAGTGCATACGGCTCGGCGTTGTTCTGGACTTCTTTGAGACCATAGAAGATCTGCACAGGAGTCACGGTCGAGTAATCAAACATCAACGGCGTGCCGAGCTCCGTAAAGCTCCAGATGAACACAATCGTCGAGCCCGCAAACAATCCCGGACGGATCAACGGCAGCGTGATCTTGAAGAACCGCTTCCACCCTCCAGCGCCGAGGTTCTCCGCGGACTCATCGAGCGCGGGATCGAGATTCGCGAGCGACGCGACGGTGTTGAGATAAATGATCGGATAAAGGTGCAGCGCCTCGACGATGACGACCCCCCAGAACTTGCCGTTCCCGAGCAGGTCCCAGTCGGTCCCGAGCAACGCGTTGACCGCGCCCTCGCGTCCCATGAGCTTGCTGATCCCGATCGCGCCGACAAACGGCGGGAGGATCAAAGGCACAAGGATCGCTGCGTTGAGAATCTTCTTCCCAGGGAATGTGAAACGCGCACTCAGTGTCGCGAGGGGGAGCGAGATGATGATGCAGGTCGTCGTGACCGCGATCGCGATCTTGAGCGAGTTGATGAGACCAGTGATCTGGAGCGGATCTTGGAAGACCAGACGAAGGTGATCGAGTGTCCATCCCGTTCCCGTCGCGGGGTCCTCGGCGAATCCACCCCGAACAGTCAGCGCGATGGGGTAGAGCAGGAAGAGCCCGAGCAGGGTCAGGAGCATCGCGAGAATGCCGTACTGGATCAGATTGCGGAGTGTTTTTGCGGACATGGGGACCAAGTCTAGGGGGGGCTAACCTGCTTGTGCATTCAGATTGGGTGAGGTCGAATACTGGGATCGGAGGCGCGGTTCCCCTAGGATGGACTGAAGACCGGGCGAGCATGATGACCGCCCCCAGCCCACAAAGGAGTGCATATGCGTATCAATGTCGTAGGGCGTCAGTTTGAAATCACCGACCCGATCCGGCTCCACGCCGAGAAGAAGGCCGAAAAACTCAGCTCATACAGCGGTTTTGTCCAGCAGATCGACTTCTTGGTCTGGAAGGAAAGCCCGTCCAAGGAGCAGTACGCTGTGGAGCTGGTCGTGGACGTGGAGCGTCGTGACGACTTCATCGCTAAATCCGAAGGCAGCGACGTGTACGATGTCATCGACGAGGTGGTCGCGAAAGCCGATCGTCAGCTCCATGACCATCGCGAGAAGCTTAAATCGGTCCGCTGAACAAGTCCTGTCGCATCGATAAGTCAATGACTGGACACTGCTTTGTGCCGATCGTGTACAATACGACTATCCTGTACGCGAACAGACTCACTCTTCTGGGGAACGCATGAAACTCACTGAGATCATTCAACCTGCTGCGATCAGACACGATCTCTCGGCAACAGACCGGGACGGAGCGATCGCGGAGATGATTGATCTGCTCATCGAGAGCGGCGCCGCGACGGAGGACATCCGTGACGAGCTGCTCCAGAAGATCCTCGATCGCGAGCACAAGTCCTCGACTGGGTTCGGTTTCGGTGTTGCTGTCCCGCACATCAAGCACCCCAAGATCAAGAAGCTCGCCGCGGGATTGGGTCTGAGTCAGCAAGGCATCGACTTCGAGTCTCGCGATAAACTTCCGGTGTACACGATTGTCATGCTCCTGACCCCTGCGGATCAGCCGGAGGATCACCTCCAAGCGATGGAAACGATCTTCAAGAATCTCTCGAAGGAAACGTTCCGCAGGTACATGCGGCAGACCCAGAGCGTTGAAGAGATCGAGAAGCTGCTCGACGATGCGGACCACCACCGTTTGGGCGAAGCGTGAACGGGCCCCGTTTGGGTCGCGATCCCGGACGATTGCCTGACGGCTGAATGTGTTTGAAAAATCAATCCCCCGAACTCGGCGATCCGTGAACCTCGGGAGCCGAGCGGATGTAGAAAGAGCGTGAATCTTGACCTTGCCACCCCGGAGAACTGTGTGACTGATACGTATTCAGCCAAGCTGAAGATCGTGAATCACTACGGACTCCACGCGCGTCCGGCGATGGATTTCGCGACCGCCGCGGGGAACTTCAGCTCCGAGGTCCGCGTCCGCGCCAACGACGAGGACGCGGATGGCAAGTCAGTCATGGATCTCATGCTCCTTGCCGCGACCAAAGGCACGCAGATCGAGGTCGTCTGCAACGGATCCGACGCCAAGGACTGTCTCGAGCACCTGAGCGACATGATCCGGCGCGGCTTCGACGAAGACGACGCAGGATAAATCGTTAAAGCGTCATCGCAGAATCAGCAAACTCTTCCGCACTAGCGCGACGGATCGAAGCGCCGACCCCTGAGAGCTTGTCTTCCAGATGCTCATACCCACGATCGATGTGGTAGACGCGGTTGATGACCGTCTGTCCCTGTGCCGCGAGCGCCGCGATGACGAGCCCCGCGCTGGCGCGGAGGTCCGACGCCATGACCGGAGCGCCGGTGAGTTGTTTGACCCCAGTTACGACAGCCGTCGCGCCCTGGCGATGGATCTGAGCTCCCATTCGGCACAGCTCCGCGACGTGCAGGAACCGCTCCGGGAAGATTTTCTCAGTGATGACCGAGTTGCCGTTGGACAGACACAGCAGCGCCATGAACTGCGCCTGCAGGTCCGTCGGGAATCCGGGATGAGGCTGGGTGGTAATCTGGACAGAGTTGATCGGTCCAGTCCGCGAGATCAAACATGAGCGGCGCATCGGATCGTCTGCGGACCCAACAGGATTCACATCAATCCCCATATGTCCGAGCGTGTCCGTTGCGCTCATCATCGCATCGAGCGGGCAGTTGTCGAGTGTGATGTCCGAACCTGTGATCGCCGCGGCGCACATGTAGGTCCCCGCTTCGATCCGATCAGGCATCACGCGATGCGTCGTCCCTGAGAGTTCTTCGACGCCCTCGATCATGATTCGAGGAGATCCCGCGCCGCTGATCTTGGCGCCCATCGCGATGAGCATGTTCGCAAGGTCCACGATCTCAGGCTCACACGCCGCGGATTCGATGATCGTCGTCCCCTCCGCGAGCGTCGCGGCTGAGAGGATATTGGCGGTCCCCAAAACCGTTGAACCAAACGGACCACCGAGGAAGACCGGAGCGCCGATCAAACGGCCGCCCGGAGCTTGAGCGATGATGTCGCCTCCATCGAGTGTGATTTTCGCGCCCAGCGCCTCGAGACCACGCAGGTGCAGATCGACAGGGCGCTGTCCGATTGCGCATCCGCCTGGGAGCGAGACGCGCGCCGATCCACGCTTCGCAACCAGCGGCCCAAGCGTGCTGATGCTCGCACGCATTGTGCGGACGATCTCGTAGCGAGCGTGGGACTGGGTCGGATCGACCACGCGATGGGTGATGGTCTGCCCGTGTTCATTGGATTCGTGCTGACTCTCGACGCCGAGCTCCGTGAGCAGACGCGTCATGTTGCGGATGTCCGAGAGGTTCGGGACCTCGGAGAGCACGAGGGGTTCGTCGGTGAGCAGCGCCGCGGTCATGAGCGGGAGCGCGGCGTTCTTGGACCCATTGATCCGGATCGATCCGCTGAGCTTGCGTCCGCCTTCAATCACAAATACGTCCATGAACCTGGTCTCCCGTTGAATCCGTTCTTATTGGCAGTGTATCACACCGATCCCCGATTCCATCGGGTATTTACGCGGATCAGCCCCAAAATCGGGCAGATCAGCCGAGGGTGCAAGAGATGGGGTCGACTACTGCAATCCGCACAATCGTCACAGACTGGATCTGTTGACTCTGTTGTCAATCTCGGATGCTTGCCAGATCACGGATCGTTATGGATGTTCATCATGCGGGACCAACACCAGACGAACCCCGCGAGGAGACCCAGCTATGAGCACGACCTCAGCATCCGAAACACTCAGCGAGCACGACGAGAGACTCGGGAACCCCAACAAACTCATGCAGGCCCTGCTGATCGCGGCGATCGCGGCATCGGGGCTCTCGATGATTTTCTCAATCGGTACAGCGTACGTATCAGCCAATCAAAGCTCCACACAGAGCGTCGCCTCCGTAGAGACCGCACTGGATTAACCAATCTATCGGGATCCGAATCTACACCACAGCTGGTTGAAGGGAACACACATGCAACAACACACCAAAGACAGACTCCAAGGACTGACCAAGATTGGCGCACTCGTACTCGTTGCTGGAGGCATCGCCACGATGTCGATCGCTGAAACTGGAGCAGCGAGCGAGGAGACAACCCAGAGCGAGTCCTACGACGAGCTCCCAGAATCGATCGTGCTGACAGGCACGGTCCGAGACTTCAAAGAACGCCGAGAAGAGAACGGACACCCCGATTTCGAGCGACGTCCAAGTGGTGGGTTTGGTCACTACGTCGGGATGGTCGCTGAAGAACTCTCCGAAGACGGCAAGCCGGTCATGGCATCAACCGGAGTCAAACTCACAAAGAACTGGCGCAACGCACAAGGTCAGAACATCATGCGTCCGACCTCGTACATCGCTCAGTGGGATGGAGATGTCGCGGGAAGCGTGAACACGTCGAAAACCGGCGCATCAACCGCTCCAGAAGCGTTTGATCAATGGTTCCGCTCTATCCATGGCGTGAACCTCCCCCAAGCGCTGGAGCTGACTCTTGTCCGTCAGCCGGGATCGAATGTCTACACCTTCGACGACAAGCAAGACCAGCAGTACCTCAACAAAGGTGGTTTCTTCCCAGTCAACGGAGAGCTCTACGGCAACTCCAACGGGAACAACAAGAACTTCCACTTCACCTTCGAGCTCCAGACCGAGTTCACGTATGAAGCGGATACCGGGATGAACTTCAAGTTCACCGGTGATGACGACGTTTGGGTGTTCATCGATGGGCGACTCGTGATCGACATCGGTGGTGTGCACTCTGCGGTCTCACAGACAATCGATCTCGATCGTCTCGAATGGCTCGAGGACGGTGAGACCTACAAACTGAGCTTCTTCTTTGCTGAGCGTCACAGAACGCAGTCCAACTTCCGGATCGAAACCACGATGATCCTTCGAGACATTGAACTCCCGCCGACCGCGGCGCTGTATGACTGAGATAGGCAATCCAGTATTGATTAAAAAGGTACGGGGGCGCAGCCCCGAAGCTGCGGGAAGGAAGAACACATGCAACAACACACCATGAACACCATCAAAGGTCTGACCAAGGTCGGTGCTCTGGCGCTGCTCGTCGGTGGAGTCAACGCGATCGCGCTGGCAAGCGAGGGCAGCGGATCAAACGCTGAGTCCACAGAGACCACAGAGACCACCGAAACAACCGAAGCGGAGGACAACCTCCCCGATACCCTCACGCTCGATTGCGTGATCCGCGACTTCAAGCCCAAATCGTGGGAAGGCGGTCACCCCGACTTCGAGTCTTTCGGTGGTACGACCACAGTCGGTCTGGTCGCGGACTATCTCAGCGATGACGGCAAGCCGGTCTCCTCGGGCGATCTCCGAGGGAAGAAGATCAAGAATGAGTACAAGGACTCGCAGGGACGAAATATCAATCCCGCGATGTACGACCCTGAGAAGGGGGATACCAAGGGTGTTCTCCAGAACGGTCCATCAGGGAACGGGTTTACTTCTGTCGAGCGATTCGATCAGTGGTATCGCGATGTGCCGGGTGTGAACCTCTCGAAATCCATCGAGCTTGAGCTCACACGCGTCCCAGGGACCGATCGCTATGTCTTTGACTCAGCGCGGGACACCGTCCACGGCACGCACGGGTTCTTCCCGATCAACGGCGAGCTCTACGGCAACTATAAGGCAGGACGCAACTACCACTTCACCACCGAAATCAACACCGAGTTCACGTTCCATCGTGAAACCGGTCAGGTGTTCAAGTTCACTGGTGACGACGACGTTTGGGTGTTCATCAACGGACAGCTCGTTGTTGACCTCGGAGGTCTGCACCCCAAACGCGAGCAGTTCCTCGATCTCGATCGACTGGAATGGCTCCAAGACGGACGAACCTATACGCTCGACATCTTCCACGCCGAGCGTCGATACAGCGGATCCAACTTCCGGATCGAGACCACGCTCCAGCTCCGGAGCATCGAGCTCCCTCCGACCGCGGCGTTGTATGACTAAGTAGAAACCATTGGTGCATGTTGGTGTTGGTGATGGGCCGATCCGTGTTTGCGGGTCGGCCCTCTCCTTTTTTTCATCACGCTCTCAACACGCTTTCTACCGATCAACGATCGCGGTAGTAGCGGCGGTAGCCGTGGTATCCGCGAGGCTCGCTGCTTGGATAGCTGTACTCATCAGCGCGACGCGACGAGCGGTAGATGCGACGATTGTTGAGCGACGGATGCTGCTCCGCGCGCACCCCGAACAGCTCATCACGACGCGAGAGATCCCGATGCGACATCGTGAAGTCTCGCCTGCTGTATTCTGGAGCGTTGCGATCAACGTACACCAGATTCCCCGTCCCCTCTAGCGCCGGCGAGAACACCACCGCCGAACCGCTCCCGGCATTGCCGACGTATGTGCCTGGTCCCTGCCACGCTGCGGAAGGATGGGACTGCGAGCAGCCCCCAAGCATGAGGAGTCCTGCGGCGACAGCGCCGAGCGAGATCAATCGTGTCTGTGGATGGAGGTTCATAGCTCAAAAAGGCCACAGAACTGGGTGATTGTCGAGCCAATTTCAGGTTCTGACCCAAGGTCGCTCCAGAACACTCATTAGAGCGACTGTTATCGGCTCAAAGTGCTCAGTATTCGATCGCGACGCAGGATCGATTCGCGGAGCCGAGCTTCGCTGAGCTTGCCTTCGTTGATCGCTTGTGTGATCGATTCGTGCATCATCCCCGCAGGATGATCTAGTGTGGTGGAGTCGGTGGTGGGCGCGTTGAATCCGTCGATGACCATATCAGCGCCGGCCTTCAACGCGAGCACGCCCGCACTCCCCGCATCGTGCTGCGTGCGGATCGCGTCCATATCGATCGAGTCGGTGAACACAACGCCGTCAAACCCCAGCTCATCGCGGAGATGGTTGGTGGTGTGGATGCTCGACAAGCTCGCGGGATGGTCCGGATCGATCTGTGTGTTGATGAGGTGCCCGCTCATCACGCCGCTCTGGGGAACACTGCCAGACTTCATGCTCTGGATCAGCATCGCAAACACATCACGCTCGGCGTCCATGTATGAATCAGTGATATCCGCAAGCCCAAGGTGCGTGTCGACGGCAGATGACCCATGTCCAGGGAAGTGCTTGATGCAGCAGCGGATTCCGTGCTCGTCGTAGGATCGGATGATCGTTGATGCCGCTTGGACGACACGCTGCGGATCTGTTCCCAGCGAGCGACCCTTGCGTGCGATGATCGGATTGTCAGGATTGACTGCTAAATCCACACACGGCGCAAAGGTCAGATTGATCCCGGCTTGTGAGAGCGCTCGCGCTACTGGGTCGATCACCGAAGCGAGCTGCTTCTCGCTCATCACGCCTTGCATCTTCGCGCTGAGCATCTCCGAGACCGCGGTATCGCTGAAGTTGGTGAGCCGATTGACTTCGCCGCCCTCTTGATCGATCCCGATGATGAGATCATTACCCAGCTCGTTTCGCAGATCATCCGTGAGCCGACGGACCTGTTCCTCGCTCACGATGTTCCGCAAACCACCTGTCGGGAGATGGACATCGAACAGGATCACGTTCTTGATATGCAGCTTCTTAAGCAGCGCCACATCCTCGCGGCAGCGCGGATCGTCAAGCTCCGCTCCACGGATCCCAGTCATGATGCACGAACCAGCGAGTTGTTCAATATTCATTGTGGATCACCTATCGGATCACCCATTGGATCACCAAGCAGTGGTCGCAGCCGACCATGATGCCGCTCGATCAACGCGTTCGCGTCCTCGAGCGTGCAGTGCTTTGCGTGCATCACCAGTGCTGGCTTCACCGATCCCTCCGCTTGCGAAAGCAGCACGAACGATTCCTCGCGATCCAGTCCTGTGATCTGTGAGATGATCCTCGCCGCTCGATCGCGAAGCTTGTCGTTGGTCGCGCGGAGATCGACCATGAGGTGCCCGTAGACCTTCCCGCTGTGCACCATCGCGCCTGTCGATATCATGTTGAGCACGAGCTTGGTCGCTGTGCCCGCTTTCATGCGTGTTGAGCCCGTGACGACCTCCGGACCGGTCTCGACCGCGATCAGCACATCGCACCAGTCTGGTTGCTCGATCGGTGTGCAGGTGAGCATCGCCGTCGAAGCGCTAAGTGACTTGGCGCGTTCCACCCCCCCAAGCACATACGGCGTCGTCCCTCCCGCCGCGATCCCGATCACCGTGTCTTTCGGACCCACCTCGAGATCATCAAGCAGCGGATGCACGCCGCTGGGATCGTCTTCTTTGTGCTCTGAGGATTTTCGCAGTGCTGAGTCCCCTCCCGCGATGATCCCGATGACCTGATCCGGATCGCTGTTGAACGTTGGAGGACATTCCGACGCATCGAGCACGCCGAGCCGACCGCTGGTCCCAGCGCCGAGATAGATCAAGCGTCCACCCGATTCGAGCGAACGCACGACGAGCTCGACCGCCTTGCTGATCGCGTGGATCTGCTCGCGCACCGCAGCCGCGATCCCAGAATCCGCGTCATTGATGATCGTGAGCGTGTCCCTGATCGATCCCCCATCCAGGTCCGACGACGCGGCGAGGCGCTGCTCCGTGAGCAGGTGCCCACGATCAGGAGGGGGAGTGGGGGATTCACGAGATGTGCGATTTGGACTCATGGTTTGGGAAAAGCACCCGGAACAGGGATTGAACCTGTGACCTGCGCTTTAGGAAAGCGCTGCTCTATCCAACTGAGCTACCCGGGCCGATTTTCGTATTGTATCGCGGATTATCGCTCAAAAACAGTGCTCCGATTTCCGTGCTTTTTCTCAGATTCTGGATCGGGAGCGCGCCCGTCCACGAAATCTACAGGGTGCCAACAGTGCACCTCTACACAAAGCGAGTCTGTTCCTATGCGTGATCAACAATCAACTTGGGCTCGCCCGCTCCTCATGCTCGCGGGCTTCTACAACATCGGTTGGGGCGCGATCGTCGTGCTCTTCCCCACGCTGCTCTTCGATCGCATCGGACTTGAGCCGCCGCGCTATCCCGCGATCTGGCAGTGCGTCGGGATGATCGTCGGCGTCTACGGCATCGGATACATCATCGCGTCGCGCGATCCCAATCGCCACTGGCCCATCGTCCTCGTCGGACTCCTCGGCAAGGTCTTCGGACCACTCGGCTTCGTCTACGCCGCGCTCATCACCAATGAACTTCCCAAAAGCTTCGGTTGGGTCCTCATCCCCAACGATCTGATCTGGTGGGTCCCGTTCGGGATGATTCTCTACGCCGCCGCGAAGCACAATCAGTATCCTCGCGATGCACGATTCGAATCGCTCTTCACGATCCCCGGCGCGATCGAACGCGCCACGGACCAATACGGCATCAGTATCCTCCATCGCTCGCGTATGCAGCCCGTGATGATGATCTTCCTGCGCCATATGGGATGCACCTTCTGTCTCCAAACACTCCAAGACCTCCAACGTGACCTCCCCATCCTTAAGGAACGCGGGATCGAGCCGGTCGTTGTCCACATGAGCGACGACGAGGCCGCACGACAGGTGATGCTCAGGTACAGTTTGGAGATGGTCCCGAGAGTTTCCGATCAGACCCAATCGCTCTATCGCGCCTTCGAGCTCCCAAGAGGCGGGTTCTGGCAGCTCTTCGGACCACGCAACTGGATCGAGGGGATCAAAGCAACACTCCGTGGAAACATCGTCCAAGGACTCCAAGGCGACGGATTCCAGATGCCCGGCGTCTTCATCGTCAAGGACGGCCACATCATCCACACCCATCGTCATCGCACGGCCGGTGAACGGATTGAATACTCCTCGATGCCCTGCCCCATCCCGGCTCAGCGTCCTCAGGTCCCGACACAAGAACCGAAGCGGTGAATCCTGTGGACATCACCCTGATCATCCTGCTCGTGCACGCTCTGAGCACCTCGATGATGACCGGCTTGATCTGGTTCGTCCAGATCGTCCACTACCCCCTCATGGCAAAGGTCGGAGAATCGGACTTTGTCGCGTACGAACGAGCGCACACTCGATCGACGACGTGGGTGGTTGGGCCGTTGATGCTCGCGGAGCTGCTGACCTCGATCTCTCTGCTCGCTCAAGCGGATGGTGATGGGGTGCTCCTCCCGATTCTGGGACTCGTCGCGCTGGGAGGGGTCTGGGGATCGACCCTCCTGCTCCAGATCCCGGCTCATCGGATCCTCGAGCAGCGATTCGATCCCAAGGTCCACGCTCGACTCGTCCAGACCAACTGGAACCGCACGATCCTGTGGAGTGTGCGATCACTGATTGCGATGTGGATGCTCGCCTCGATCCTGTGAGATTCTGCCGCAGACCCGACTACAATCCTCTCCGCTTGAGCTGCACGATCAGCGTCTGGAGAACCTCATGAAAGCAGGCATTGTTGGACTCCCCAATGTGGGCAAATCGACCCTCTTTAACGCGCTGACCAACGCGGGGGCGCTCGCCGCGAACTATCCCTTCGCGACGATCGACCCCAATATCGGGGTCGTCCCGATCCCCGATCCGCGCCTCAACATCATCCAGGAATACATCAAGACCCAGAAGGTCATCCCCGCGGCTCTCGAGCTCGTGGATATCGCGGGACTCGTCCGCGGCGCTTCCCAAGGCGAGGGCAAGGGCAACGCGTTCCTCGGACACATCAAGGACGTGGACGCGATCGTCCAGGTCGTCCGCTGCTTCGAGAAAGCTCCCGGCGGAGAGGACATCACCCACGTGGACGGCTCCGTCGATCCGCTCCGAGACATCGAGACCATCGAACTCGAACTGATCCTCGCGGATATCCAGACGCTCGAGAATGCGGAATCCAAAGCGCGGCGCAATGCCAAAGGCGGAGATCGCGACGCGATCGCTCGCGTGAAGGTTATTGAGCAGCTCCTCCCGATCCTTGAAGCTCAGAAACCAGCACGATCGCTGGAGCTCAACGAGCCGGACCTCATCAAAGCGGTCAAGGGACTGGCGCTGATCACCACCAAGCCGATCCTGTACATCGCCAACGTCGCTGACGATGACCCAAACGGAGAAGGCGAGCTCGCACAGCGAGTCCGCGAACACGCCGCGAGCGTGGGTGCCGTCATGGTCCCTGTCTGTGCTCGGATCGAGTCAGAACTCTCCGAACTCGACGACGAGGACAAGCAGGAGATGCTCAACGACATGGGGATGGACGAGCCGGCGCTCGGAAAGCTCGCTCGCGCCGCATACAAGCTCCTCGGATACCAGTCGTACTACACCGCTGGTGAGAAGGAAGTCCGCGCCTGGACGATCCCGCAGGGGTGCAAAGCACCACAAGCGGCCGGGGTGATCCACACAGACTTTGAGCGCGGCTTCATCCGCGTCGAGTGCTACTCTGTGGACGATCTCGTCGAATATAAGAGTGAGAAGGCGATCAAAGAAGCCGGGAAGCTCCGCGTGGAGGGCAAGGCGTACGTCATGCACGACGCGGATGTGTGCAACTTCTTGTTTAATGTCTGATTCAGACGTGCCTTCTGCTGGTTTTCTGCGGAGAATGGAACAGTTTCATTCTCCATCAGGCCGATAACCTACTACGGTATCGTTGTATACAGACGCTCTATTTAGGGACCCCACATGCCTCAGCATTCCAAAGCACCCTCTTGGACCCAGGACACCACCGTCAATCCGGCGCACGCCAAGATCGTCGCGACGCTTGGTCCCGCCTCAGACAGCCCGGAGATGCTTGATCGATTGATTGAGATGGGGGTCTCGGTCTTCCGACTCAACTTCTCCCATGGCGACCTCTCAGACATGGACGTGCGGATCAAGAACGTCCGCGAAGCTTCGATGCGCTCCGGACGATCTATCGCGATCCTCGGCGACCTCCAAGGACCAAAGATGCGCGTCGGGAAGGTCCCAGACATCGATCCAGACGGCGGGATCGTCGTCAAAACAGGTGACAGCGTCTATTTCCGCAAAAACCAAGGACTCGCCGGGATGGTGGACGGCAAAGCGACCTTCAGCGCCACCTTCGATCCGCTCTATTCCGATGTCATGCCGGGACAGCGCGTGCTGATCAACGACGGCGCGATCCGCATGCTCGCGATCGAGCACGAACCAGGCGAATGGCTCAAGTGCAAGGTCACCGTCGGCGGACGTATCACCAGCGCCAAGGGGATCAACCTCCCAGAATCGGACATCAGTGTTCCCGCGATCACCGCTCGCGACTGGGAATGCGCCCGCTGGGCCGTGGACAACGGCGTGGACTACCTCGCGCTCTCCTTCGTTCGCACTGCGGACGAAGTGATCGAGCTGACGGACAAACTCGATGAATGGTGCACTGGGGATCTCCCCTGGGCCGAGCCTGAGATCGGATTGCGGATCCCTGTCGTCGTCAAGATCGAGAAACCTCAAGCGGTCACGAACCTCGATGCGATCATCGAAGCGACCGACGCGGTCATGGTCGCCCGCGGCGATCTCGGCGTCGAGATGGACGTCGCGCAGGTCCCAGTCATCCAGAAGCACATCCTCGCCAAGTGCAACGAGCAGGGGAAGCCTTGTATTGTCGCAACACAGATGCTCGAATCGATGATCGATTCTCCGAGCCCGACACGCGCCGAAGCGTCCGACGTCGCCAACGCGGTGTTTGATGGCTGCGACGCGGTCATGCTCTCAGGTGAAACCGCCGTCGGCAAGTACCCCGACATCACCGTCGAGACCATGCAGCGGATCATCAAAGTCACCGAAGCACGCATGGACGAACTGGCGCACGCACAGGGAGCACTCGCGGACCTCAAGGAATACCCATTCCGCAGCGCCGCGCTCGCACGCGGCGTCTGGCACATGGCCGAGGAACTCGACGCCAAAGCCGTGGTCGTCTGGTCGCAAGCCGGCGGGATGGCGCGGTACCTCTCGCAGAACAACTTCCGCGTCCCCATCTTCGCGTACACCTCATCGGTCATCGGCTCCCGCCGCATGGCGCTCTTCGGAGGGGTTACCCCGATCCTCACCGATCCTCCAGGCAACGGCAAACTCCGCACATGGACCGACCATGTCGAGGAGATGCTTCTGGCGCGCGAGGTCGTGACGCAGGGAGACCCAGTTCTGCTGGTCGCTGGGAAGCCGCTGGGAGCGATCCTGGCGCAGAGCACCGTCGCGATCCTGCGTGTGGGGGATCTCGCATCCGGATTCCGCGTTGCTGATGAGCAGGAACTCCAAGCCGGCACGATGGTGTTGTGATGAAAACCGCGATCAGAACGCCGTTCTGAGGTTCAAAAGAACCTTTGGAACTCCCCACTGAATGCTCTATAATACCGATGAGCGGGACCTGGGCTCCCGCCGGCGATCATTGTCGCCACGCTGCAGATTCACCGCCCAAGAGTTGACATAAGGATTCTGAGATGACCACCGCATCCACCCAGACCAGCACTGCGCTGTCCGCTGATCCATTGAACCTGATCGATGTCGATCACGTCCGTTTCTATGTTGGGAACGCGAAGCAAGCCGCGTATTTCTACGCACACACCTTCGGATTCCGCATTGATCAGATCGCGGACCTCACCACCGGATCGCGCGACGAAGCGGACTACCTCCTGACGCAAGGCAACATCCGTCTCCTCCTGACGACCCCACTCAACAAGGACCACGAAGCCGCGGAAGAGATCAAGCTCTACGGCGACGGCATCAAAGACGTCTCGCTGACGGTCGAAGACGCGACCGCTGCGTACAACAGAGCGATCGAGAACGGCGCCAAGTCCGCCAAACCACCTCGCACGATCGAGGACGAGAAAGGCAGCGTCACCGTCGCGTCGATCCACACCTACGGACGCGTCATCCACACCTTCATCTCGCGGACCGGCGAGTACGCGCACGAGAAGCTCCGCGAGGGTGGGCTCTTCATGCCGACCTTCAAGAAGTACGACTCACCCCTCAACGACTACAACGAGAAGCACCCCTGTGGACTCATGTTCACCGATCACCTCGTCGGGAACGTCGAAGAGGGCAAGATGAACGAGTGGGTCAAGTGGTACGAGGACGTCCTCGAGTTCAAGATGTTCAAACACTTCGACGACGCGGACATCTCGACCGAGTTCTCGGCGCTCATGTCCAAGGTGATGGCGAGCGGCAACAACCTCATCAAGATGCCGATCAACGAGCCCGCCGACGGCGTGAAGAAAAGCCAGATCCTCGAATACCTCGAATGGCACAACATGATGCCGGGCGTTCAGCACCTCGCGTTCCGCACCGACGACGAGCTCGCGACCGTCGCTGAGCTCCGTAGACGCGGAGTGGACTTCCTCGACATGCCTGAAGCGTACTACGAGAAGGTCTGGGACCGCGTCAACACCATGCTCCAAGAGCACGGCCACGACGTGGTCAAAGAAGACCACCAACGCGTCAAGGACCTCGGAGTTCTGGTGGACGCCGACGACGAGGGCTACCTGCTCCAGCTCTTCACCAAGCCGCTGCAGGACCGCCCGACCTTCTTCATCGAGATCATCTGCCGAAGAGGCTCGCAGAGCTTCGGGAAGGGGAACTTCAAGGCACTGTTCGAATCATTGGAACTTGAACAGGAGCGGAGAGGGAATCTTTAAGAGTTACATGATTTGATGTTTTTGGGCAGATCAAATTAATGCACGATCCCAAACGAATAGTGGTTTTTGCTGGTGCAGGGTTCAGCGTTCCCGCAGGGATTCCTGCTATGGACGTATTTGTTGACAGCTTAAGAGGTGATCAGTTTACTCCTAAACAGGTTCGTCAATTAGATGGAATCATGAAGGAGTGTGCGACAAAGGCCAGCTTGATTAGCGAGAATATTCGCAATCTGGAAGTATTGTCGTCATTCATTTCAATGATTAAATTTACAGAGCCAGACTTTGTATTTCAAATGGGTGATGACTCACTTGATGTGATCGAAGCAGAAAAATTTATGTTGAGGGCTATTTCAGCCATAGCTGGTAAAAAAATAAATTCAAACCAAATTAATCCTGCAGTACATCTCTTAGAGCATTTGGTTAAGAACGGTCCAGTTTCGTCAACAATTATTACTACAAATTACGATATGCATTTTGAGACTGCCGCTCTGAGACCATATATACATAAGTCCGATATCTCTGGTCTTCGTGTAGATTTGCCTGAGGCAGAAATCTGCAATGCAAACTCATTAGAGCTTAAGAATGGTTTTGCTCGAATGTACACAGAGTGCCAGGAAGCTCCGTTGCTAATTAAGATGCATGGATCAGTAAACTGGTTTACTGACACAGCCAAAATCAAGGTCAATGCAGCTGTCGAAGCACACCCCTTGAATAATGCAGACACAGATCCGCTTGACAAAGGCTTTAAACAGTTAGACGTAAGAAATCGCAAAGACCGCCCGCTTTCTTGGAGTGGTTGTTCCATAGGTGATGGAGATCCGATGCTCATGCTTCCAACGATCTTGAAGCCTGAGACCGTTCCATTGTTAAAACACCAATGGAGGCTTGCTGCGAAAGCAATATCTGAAGCCGACCAAGTTTGGTTTGTGGGTTATAGCTTTCCAGAATCTGACAGTTATATGCGATATTTTTTAGCGAATTCAATGGCGAAGAATACTCGAATTCGACACATTGCCATTATCAATCCTGATCGATCAGTTTACTTCGAAAGAGCAATGAAAGTGTTTGCAGACGCCAGGCTTCAAGCAATTATGAAGCTGTATCCTTATCGAACTCAAGATGTTACTTGGGGGTCTGTGCGTGCCATGGATCCGTTGCACAGGCTTAGAGATGAAAATGATATCCGAAAAGCAGAACTTGAAGTTAGATCGAATCGCGTGCTTATGGGTGAGTATTTCGAGTCTCCTGATGATCAGCCGAATACAACGTTGAGATATCGAGGCCGTGATCGAGGAAGAGGGCGTCTGTCGTAAATGAGTTGTGATAATTATTTTGCACTTGTTATTGCCGGGTGCTCTGCTTAAGCAATTCTAAAAAACTGGGCATTGGATAGGTTCGCGTCGATGAACCTAATCCAGAAAGTCCACGACACCGAGACCAAGTTCCATTCCAAGTTGAACTCCGCCCGCTCATAGCAGTGGGCGTTTTTTCTTGTATCCCCTCCTCAAACACGTTACATTGATCCCATTCCATAACCTCATACACGGAGCGATCATATGAGAACCACCGCCGCCATCCTCGCCTGCAGCGTCCTCGCTTTCTCGGCTCACGCTGATGTACTCGATCTTTCGGGACTCCAGTCCTGGGACCTCGACGGCGACTCCAGCAACGAGACACGCATCTTCCATCCGACGGGCGGCGCTCCGTTCAATGTCATCCTCACCATCGACTACGACATCACCATCGAGACCGTCGGCGCGTCCTGGCTCTCGGAAGTCGTGATTCGCTTCGGGAACTCCGACGGAACTTTCCACGGCGTCTGGCCCGACACCTTCACGCCGGGAGTGGGCAATGACATCGCCGGGACCGCTCGCTTCACAGGATCATTCCAGACCGACATCCACCTGAATCCAGACGGCGAGTTCCATGTCTCGCTCTTCGAGTCCTTCGATGACACCGCCGATGCCGTCGATGCTGTGCTGCTTGATGGCTCGACCATGACGCTCGGATACTTCATCCCCGCGCCATCAAGCGCGATGCTGCTGGGACTCAGCGGCATGCTCGCGACGCGCCGCCGTCGATGAGCGAGAAGACGTAAATTGCGAGGGCGCTATGATCCGAGCATGAACCTCATCCAGAAAGTCCGCGATACCGAGACCAAGCTCCGATCCGAGTCCAACCCTGTTCGTCAGATGGAATCGTGGGCGCTGCTCGAGCGGTTGATGGGCCGTCTGCCCGTGGATCAATCCGAGCTGGCGCGGATCATCAAGGAACGTGACGCGATCGGTCTGGATTCGATGATCACAACGCTTGAGAATCCCGAAGCGATCGAGACCAAGGAACCGGAGCTCCCGGAGTTCACGAAAGCGGAACTCAATGAGGCGCTGCGTGCTTTTCGTCATCGGATCAAGTACAAGAAGCTCGACGACGAGAGCCGCATCTCGCAGCGGAACCTCACGGGCGGGAAGAAGGCACAGATCGATTCGATGGTCCCTCCCGGCGCGTCGGAGTTTGACCCGCTCATCTGGAAGGTCATGGTGAAGAAAGGCATGCTCGTCTACGACGGGCAAGGGTTCTACCACGAACCCCCGGCTCAAGGGAAACTCAAACTCGACTGATTCGGTCGCTTCAATTGGTCTTTTGAGCGCACCGCGAAGGTAAATTACCCTATACTCGATGCGTATCACTCGTGGAAAGGGTCGAGTTCATGTCAACCAGCGGTCATATCAGCGCCACCGACTTCGATGAACACGGAGCGGTTGTCCGCGTGACGGTCCACAAACTCGACGAATACGAAGCGACCCGCTTCATCAACGAGTTCAAAGCGTACCTCACCAACAGCGGCAAGAAACGCATCGTCATGGACTACTCCGAGGTCGAGTTCGTCTCCAGCGCCGGACTGGGCGCGATGATCACCACCTCCAACGTCGTCGGCGAGTTCGAGGGCAAGATGGTCCTCACTGGGATCAACGAGAACGTGATGCAGGTCATGAAGCTGACCAAGCTCAACCGATTGCTCAAGATCGAGAAGACACTCGATAAAGCACAGAAACAAGTGCTCAAGTAATCAACAAGTTTACAGGTTGTGACGCTCGATCAATCGCGCGACTGGAGCTTCGCGAGCAGGCGCAGGATCTCGATGTAGAGCCAGACGAGGGTGATCATGAGTCCCCACGCGCCGACCCACTCCATGTATTTGGGTTGACCGGTTTTGACACCTTGCTCGATGTACTGGAAGTCCAGAACAAGGAAGAGCGACGCGAGCGCCACGCAGATCCCTGTGAACGCGATCCCCATCATGCCGGTGTCCGCGTATCCGTTCCAGATGTTGATCCCGACAAGTGGCAGCAAGAACAACGCGATGATGTACATGATCAATCCGATGACCATGGTGACCATGACCTTCTGGAACACTGGTCCGACGCGGATGATGCCGGTCGCGTATCCGAGGAGCATCCCGCCCGTGATCCCGAAGGTCGCGAGGATCGCTTGGACGACGAGCGTCTGCATCGCGTTGCTCCCGGTCGCGGGATCGACCTGTCCTCCAAGGAACTGGATCGGGATGATGTAGCTCAAAGCGCCCACGAACACCCCCTGAAACACGGCGTGGATCGGAGCGATCACACGCGCCATCTTGGGTTTGGCGTAGATCAGGAACGAGACCACGATCCCGAGGATGAACGAGCCGATCATGACGGGCCAGATAAACTTCGTCAGCGGTCCTCCCGAGACCATCTGCTGCCAAGTAAAGATGCCGGTCGCGGAGACAATCGCGAGCAGGATCGCGGTCGCGGAGACCGTGCCTCCGATGGACATCGTGTTGGATTCGCTCCGAGCGATCTGTTCCTGTCCAAAGACGCCCATTGCGGGATTTCGTGATTGCAGCATGCTCATGTGTCTATCTCCAATAGGGTGCCTTGAACCTTCTTGGTCATCGGCGTTCGGGGATTTTAGTCTTGACCTTACGATCTGACTGGGCGCTTTGTTCGCTCAGGAACCCGCTTTGGACGCCAGGACCAGCACGCGGAGGGTCTCAGCGATCGACCACGCTTGCGCGGGACACCCATCTGGATGGAAATATCCGGATTCATCCGCTTCCGCGTCGTAGATCTCGTGCAGCTGTCCCACGCTGTCGCTGC
Organism: Phycisphaerales bacterium; assembly: GCA_965250055.1. Classification (GTDB taxonomy): domain Bacteria; phylum Planctomycetota; class Phycisphaerae; order Phycisphaerales; family UBA1924; genus UBA1924. Next base: position 2,761,715 of record OZ252285.1, read on the forward strand.
TCATGCGCTCTGCGAGCGAGCACAGACGCTGGATGCTCGTCGTGCGCGAGACATCGTCGAATCCTCGCGTGCGCATGAGCGCTTCACACGCCGGACCAAGCAGCCAAGGCCAGACCGTGCCGTTGTGGTACGCCGCGTCGCGATCCATGAGCGTTCCGCTGTAGTGGGGTCGGTACTGCGGATCATCCGGAGCAAGCGTCCGCACGCCGACAGGCGTGAGCAGCACATCCCACACGGCACGGATCGAGTCATCCCGGATCGCGATCGGGAGCTGAACATTCGGGAGCGAGAGCGCAAAGAGCTGGTTGGGACGCAACTCGTTGGAACGCTCCCAGTGCAGCGCGCGCGTGTGATTCATCGGGATCAAGCAATCGACGAGCCCTCTGCCGGGACCCTTGGTCATCTGCGACTCAACCGAGGATTGCGCCAGGTCCGCTTGAGTGAGCAGCGCGTTTGCGTTGCATGGATCGGTTAGCTTCGCGTATCGGCGCAGCGCGTTGATCCAGAGTGCTTGGATCTCGATGGGCTTGCCGTGTCTTGGGGTAAACGTGACGCCGTGTCGCTGTGCGTCCATCCAGGTGAGCTGTGTGTCCTCGCTTCCCGCGACGATGAGCCCGTCTCCTGGATCGACCCCGATGTTGTGGATCGTGCCTCGCGTGTACGCGTCGATGATCTGTTGGCATCCTTGGTCAAGCTCGCGCGGAAGCGGGTTCCCAGTCGCGTCGCACCACTGGGCGCACGCGTGGATGAACCAGAGCGACGCATCCACCGTGTTGTAATGGGCCGGGCCGTCGTCGTCATCGAATCGGTTGGGGATCAGCCCGTGCTCGATCGCGTTTGCGAAGGTGGTCAGCGTTGCGAGTGCTTCATCGTGCCGACCTGTGACCAGCAGCAGCCCCTCCAACGCGATCATCGTGTCGCGTCCCCAATCGCTGAACCACGGATATCCTGCGATGATGGAGGTCGAGTCATTGCGATCGACGACATACGCATCGGACGCGGCCGCGAGTTTCGCGATCGTCTCGCGGAGCTGTGGATCATCCGGATTCCCCGCAGCCGCGAGCGCGTGATCGATCGACGATGCGATGCGAGGTCGACTGCTTGCGTTCCAGTCGATGCGTGAGGCGTGCCCGTCCTGGAGCTCGATCCGTACATGCTGAGTGACCCCTTTGCGGATCGGGACGTCCCAGTATCCCGGCGCATACAAGTCTTCGTGGTCGGGCTGTCCACGCAGCGTTTCATGATCGAGCCGAAGGTTGCTGTAGATCGTCTCGGAATCGTTCCACTCGAGCTGCACCCCGCGAAGTGTTGTTTCGAGCTCGCCGCGTTCGATCTTGACGCCTTGGATTGCTGGTTCATCGAGTGCAGTGGTCTGGAAATCCGCTGTGGATACCGCTCCGGGATGGTTCAGCTTGTGGAAATCCCGCATTGCAAGCAGCGGGGTCAGTGTCATGCTCGCATCAACTGGAGATTGGATCTCGTATTCGAGCACCGCTGCGTTGGAGCGATCGCAGATCTGCAGCGTCTTGCGGATCGAGATCGCCCCTTGCTGGGTCGGGAGGTGGTACGTCCACGCGGCGCGATCATTTTGATGCTCAAATCCCACCAGTCCCGGCATGGTCTGTGGCGCGTCCTGATCCCCAAAACGGAACCTCGTCAGATGAATCGCGAGTTCTGGGGTGCAGCAGTGCTCCTGCTGGATCCGCACGCACTCGTCCATCGCCGACACCAGCACGGCTCGGCGGACAGGGGGGGACTGACTCGCGATCAGCAAGCCGTGGTATCGACGGCGGGGGGTTGAATCGATCGACCCCATCGCGAAGGACCCGTTCCCCATGGTCAGGACCCACTCGGCGCTCGCGTCATAGCCGTGGGACTGATCGGGCAACCATCCCGAGATCGGGAGCGGTGGATCGTTCTGGGATGGGTCTGACAGATTCTTCACGTCAAAAGCGTAGTCAATAGATACGCGGAGGTAGACAAGATGCCACCACCCTGCGATACTCTCTCATGGAGCCCACCCAAAAACAACCGATTGCCCAATCACAGTCCAACTCCGGCGCGATGAACCCCAAGATCGTGATGGAGGGGATCACCTTTGATGATGTCCTGCTGATCCCCCAAGCATCGAGCGTGATGCCTGCGGATGCGATCACGGCGACGCGATTGACCAAATCCATCCAGATCAACACGCCATTGGTCTCAGCGCCGATGGACACCGTGACCGAGTCGGCGCTCGCGATCGCGCTGGCGCAAGAGGGCGGCATCGGATTCATCCACAAAAATCTCTCGATCGAAGACCAAGCACGCGAGGTCGCGACGGTCAAACGCTCCGCCAACGGCGTCATTACCGATCCGATCACGCTCGGACCTGAAGACACCGTCGCCAAAGCGATCGAGCTGATGCACGCGCACAACGTCTCCGGATTCCCGATCACCCAAGACGGCTCCAACGATCTGCGATCCAAGGGCAAGCTGCTGGGAATCCTGACACGGCGCGACCTGAAGTTCGCGTCCAACCACAGCATCGCGATCGCTGAGGTCATGACCAAAGAAGGACTCGTGACCGCTCCAGCCGGGACGACGCTCCAGCAAGCAGAAAAGATTCTCAATCAGCACAAGGTCGAGAAGCTCCTGCTCGTAGACGACCACGGCTGTCTCGCGGGGCTGATTACGATGCGGGACATCGAGCGATTGAGCCAGTTCCCCAACGCGTGTGTCGATGCTCGCGGTCGATTGCGCGTCGGTGCTGCGGTCGGTCCATTCCAGTTCGACCGCGTCGAGGCGCTGCTCGAAGCGGAGGTCGATGTGCTGGTCGTGGACACAGCGCACGGACACTCCGCTCCGGTCATCGAAACCGTTAAGCAAATCAAAGCGAAGTACAACATCGACGTGATCGCGGGGAACATCGCGACGGCGCAAGCTGCGATCGCACTCGCTGAAGCCGGCGCTGATGCGGTGAAGGTCGGGATCGGTCCCGGATCGATCTGCACGACGCGTGTGGTGACAGGCGTAGGGATGCCTCAGATCACCGCGATCATGAACGCGGTCGAGGGGATCGCGTCGATCGGATCGGACATCCCAGTCATCGCTGACGGCGGGATTCGTCTCAGCGGAGACATTTCCAAAGCAATCGCCGCGGGAGCGGACTCGGTCATGATGGGATCGCTCTTCGGAGGTCTCGATGAATCCCCAGGAGAGCTCGTGATCTCCGGAGGTCGTCGATTCAAGTCGTATCGAGGGATGGGATCCGAGGGCGCGATGGGCGCCGGATCCGCAGACCGCTATCGCCAATCCGACAAGATCAGTGGCGGAAAGCAGAAGCAGAAGTTCGTCCCAGAGGGTGTCGAGGGTCTGGTGCCGTATCGCGGAACGCTCGCGGAGTTCTCGTACCAGCTGGTGGGTGGTCTCCGATCCGCGATGGGATACTGCGGCTGCGCCACGATCGAAGAGTTCCGCACGCACGCGCGATTCGTGCGTGTCTCAGGCGCGACGGTTGTCGAGAACCATCCGCACGACATCCGCATTACAAAGGAATCCCCGAACTACACGCACGCACAAGCGAATGTGTAACTCGAGGATCGTTGACTTGAACTATGAATACGCTGGTTAAGCGTCTTCTTCTTCGCCTGCCTTGAGGATGCGTTCCGCGTCCGCAGGGGTCATCGATCCCTCAGCGACGTACGCCGCGAGCTCGCGTTTGGTTTTTTCGCGTTCCTTGCGGTGCTGCGTGGAGTTGATCGTCCCGAAGAAAATCCCCATAACGCCGAGGATGCCTCCAACGCCGAAGATGATCACAATGACGAGGTTGTCTCCGAGTGCGTTGATGATCGTGGATGCGTCATCGCCGGCGAGTGTGTAGCAGGACGAGCTGGATGCGAGTAGGTTCATGGTGTGTTCCTGTGCATGCGGTGTATCGGTTTATCGACAGGCGCGAGAGGATCCTGCTGCGAGGAGTCGCTCGCCTTGTTCTGGAGTCATCGACCCTTCGGCGACGTACGCCGCAACTTCGCGTCTGGTTTGCTCGCGTTCTTTGGACTTGCTCATGGCGTGGATGATGCCGAGCATCCCAAGGAATCCGATGATCCCGGTAAAGATGATCATTGCGATGTTGGTGTCCATGGTGTTCTCCGTCGTGTCGCTCTATTTAGCGGGACTTTGTCGGGTGTTCAGAAATGAACCTGATTTAGTTGCATCCTCGGCGTTTGCCTGATGCAAGGAGCCGTTCACCTTGTTCAGGGGTCATGGATCCCTCAGCGATGTACGCCGCGATCTCGCGTCGTGTCCGTTCGCTCGCGATATTGGCCGCCATTCGTGTGAATGCTTTGACCACCACGATCAGGACGATCGCCGTCGCGATCATGGTCGGGAGGTAGACATCCTCGTTGTTGATAAAGTCGTGAACCAGCATTTCCATAGTGCTTCTCCAGTGGAGTCGACAAGCCCGGAATGTCCCACCGGGCTCTCGCTCGCACCACAGTATTGGGAAACCCGATCTACTGCTTTCACAATCTTATCAGAATTGGGGCGCAATTCGAAGGAATTCCGTTCCTTGATCCCGCCGGTGCCGCGATTCTGGGGTGATACGATCGGGTATGAGCATCAACGATCAAGCGAGCTACGCCCGTCAGCAGTGCATCAATCCGGACTGCGAAGCGTCCTATCCAGTCCACGAGGTCCATCTCTCGTGCGCTTCCTGCGGCGAGATGCTCGATATCGTCTACGACTGGGATCACGCGTGGCCCGCGGATCAGCGGGATTGGTCGCTGTTTGAACGCCGCGGGTCGACCTTCAGCCCCAGAGTCCCAGCAGGGGATCAACAGGTCACCGATTCCATGCTCGATTTCTCAGGAGTCTGGCGCTTCCGCGAGCTCCTCCCCTTCTGGAAGCACGCTAAAGGGGGTCAATCGGACATTGTGACGGTTGGGGAGGGGCGGACCAATCTGCAGCGAGCGGATCAGCTCGCGACGCATATTGGATTCAATCCCGATCAGGGAGGTCGGCTCTACCTTCAGTATGAGGGGTTCAATCCGTCCGGATCGTTTAAGGATAACGGGATGACCGCCGCGTACACCCACGCGCGGATGGTGGGGGCGTCGCGCGTCGCGTGCGCCTCGACTGGGAACACGAGCGCCTCGCTCGCGATGTACGCGTCCCTGACAGGGATGCAGGCGTTCGTGTTCATCGGAGAGGGCAAAATCGCGTATGGCAAGCTCTCGCAGGCGCTGGATTACGGCGCGACGACGCTGCAGGTCGCTGGGGATTTTGACGCGTGTCTGGCGCGAGTGCGTGAGATCGCGGAGCATCGTCCCGAGCTTGGGGTCTACCTCATGAACTCGGTCAATCCGTTCCGGCTCGAGGGTCAGAAGACCATCATGCTGCGGATCTTGGAGGGGATGAACTGGGAGGTCCCAGACTGGATCATCGTGCCGGGAGGGAATCTTGGGAACTGCTCCGCGTTTGCCAAAGCGTTCAAAGAGCTCAAAGAACTCGGATTGATCGATCGCATCCCTCGTCTCGCGATCATCAACGCGCAGGGGGCGCGGACCCTCGATCGGATCGTCAACGAGCAGGGGATCACGTGGAACGGCGGGCGTTACGATCGAGAAGCTGTGCAGGCGGAGTATGAGCGGATGGATCGCGAAAACGAGCGGGCGCAGACGGTTGCAAGCGCCATCGAGATCAATCGACCTGTGAATCTGCCCAAGGCCCTCCGCGCTCTGGACATCATGGACGGCGTCGTCCGTTCGTTCGATGACGAGACGATCGTCGAGCATAAAGGCATGGTGGGTCGATTCGGGTTCGGGTGCGAGCCCGCGAGCGGTGCTTCGGTCGCTGGGGCGCATGCTCTGCTCAAAGAAGGCGTCATTAAACCCACGGATCGGGTCGCGTGCGTGCTGACGGGGCATCAGCTCAAGGATCCGGACGTGACGGTGGGGTACCACACCGGACTGCCGACCAAAGCGGCTCAGCAGTGGTTGGGTGAGCAGTCGGCTGGGGATGTGGGGGATTCAGCGAATCGTCCGATCCGCGTCGCGGATGATCTTGAGGCGATCATCGCTGCGATGGGGTCCTGAGGGTGGTCCTGAGGGGCAGGATGATGGGGAATCCAGACAAATGAAGCCGGGTCCTACCCACCCGGCGTCATGAAGCGAAACTTGGGGAAGTTCCCAAAGGTTCGTTGTGGTTTGTAAATCGGACGCGGGCTCTCGCCTTCCCGCGTCCGATGAGTGGCAGCCACATTGGCTACCCCCTCCCGAAAACCCCGGCGTGGCGGTGGGCCCCGCCGGGGGGGGTTTCCAGACTGGTTGGGGACATTGACGATCCAGCCTGGAAACCAAAGTCTTGATCCGGGTCCCAGATGGAGAAGGAAACAACGGGTCGGATCAATGTCTTGGTTTGGTATTCTTGTTTGGAATACACAAGGAGTTTGTTTGGTTTAGTGCTTTGATTCTCTTCAGTTCGTGATTCAGATTTCGTTATCGAGCAAGCAATGTCTCGACGCAATCATATCCGAATCGGATCAGATTCGGATGCATCGGGGGTTGCAGAAAGAATCGAATCAAAAGCCCAATAGTGCAAAATAAGCGTAGCGACATTCAGAAATAGTTCGAAAAATCCCTCGCCGCGATACACTGCTTGCATGCGGTGAGAATGATGAATCTTTCGTCATAATTCTCAAGCAGATCCTGGAACCACATCATGTATAGGTCAAATACCCCACCGAACGAGGGCCGTTGATTTTGATCACGTCGTAACTGTTACGATTTGGCAAGATTCAGTATCACACGTTCATGCACGCCGATGGCGCGAGCTCAATCGAATGGCGTCGGGTTGTTGTGTGTGTTCGTCTATGTTTGGCATATATCCGGATCGAAATATTCAAAAACTGCTTGTAATGAGTGGGGCGTTTCCATTACACTGCGTTCCGATCAGGATGTTCTTGGGGTTCTGCACACTCGTGGTTTCGGTGCGGGTTCTGATCGGTCAGGAGAGAAAAGAATGAAATTGGTTGCTCTTTCATCGATGCTCAGTCTCGGACTGGCGTCTGTATCAGTTGCCGGCACGTCGCCTTTGTCCTTCTCGGACGAAGCGGCTTCTCGAGGTGTGAGTTATGTGATCTCGCCGTTTACCCAGATCCAGTTCGGATCCGGGCTCGGATTGCTTGATCTGGACGGCGATCACGATCTGGACATCATCCTGACCGGACGTACAGGCAACGGCATTGCTATCTATGAGAACGATGGTACAGGGAACTTCACCGATCGATCTATCGGTTCTGGGATCGGGGCGCTGAACGTCTCGAGCGTCTCGTGCGCGGATTACGACAACGACGGCGACCAGGACATCTTCTTTGGGGGCTGGTTGGTGCCTTCGAAGCTTTACCGCAACAATGGGGACTTCACCTTTACCGACGTGTCAGTCCCTGCCGGGGTCGCAGTGAACGGTGCTTCCATGGGATCGTCGTGGGGTGATTTCGATAAGGACGGATATCAGGACCTCTACTACTCCGCACGCACGAACACAAGCAACAACACCACCAAGAATCACCTTTTCCGCAACAACGGCGACGGCACGTTTACCGACGTCGCTCTGGCGCTCAATGTCGATGCTGAGGAAGACCCAACGCTGGTCTCCGCGTTCTTTGACTTTGACCGCGATGGCGATGACGACCTGTACCTCGGGACAGACAAGGGGAACTCAGGTCAATGGTGGAATCGTTTGTACCGAAATGACGGCGGCACCTTCACAGAAATCACTGATGACGCGAATGCTCGCGCATACATCGACTGCATGGGCATCGCGATCACGGACCTGAACAACGATTCGTACTTTGATGTGTACATGACCGATACGATGCGCAACCCTCTGTTTGTCCAAGACGGCAAAGGTACATTTGTTGACGAGTCGGACAATGCAGGAGTGACCTCCGGAGCGGTGGGTTGGGGCTGTGTCTTCGCGGACTTTGACAACGACAGCTTCTCCGATCTGTACGTCTGCAACTTGGTTGCTCCGAACCGCTTGTACCGCGGCGAGGACATCGCGGATTGGCCGATGGCCGATGAGGGGCCAGCGGCTGGAGTCGCGCTCTCTGGGACCTCGTACTGCGTCGCGGTGGGTGATGTGAACAACGACGGCTTGCTCGACATGCTCGTTGGTCATGTTGGTCAGCCCGTGAAGCTGTTCATTAACCAGTCACCCGATGCTGCTACGAATCACATGCTCCGTTTGCGTCCGGTGCTGGGGCCTCAGGACCTCAAGGCAGTCGGGACGTGCATGAACGTGCTGGCCAACGGGAAATGGCAGGCCGGCGAGTTGCGTTCAGGTGTCAACTACAAAGCAAGCGAGGGCGATACCTTGCACTTTGGTTTGGGTACCGACACCGAGGCGCTTGCTGTGGACATCGTGTGGCCTGGAGGGATGACTCGTCAGCTCACCGGAGTGCCGGCTGATCACACGTGGACTGTGTACGAGCAGGAACGGATCGGTGATCTCAACAACGACGGCAATGTTGATTGGAGCGAACGCTCCGCGGCGTTGGACGCATGGACCGGGCCTGGCGTGAAGATCACTCCGGGTTCTGAGATCTTCGACTACGACGGCGACTTTGACATCGATGACAATGACATCAACGGGATGAGTCCTTGTGCGCCAGACCTGACTGGTGATGGGAGTCTGAACTTTTTGGACGTTTCGTACTTCCTCACCAACACGGTTGACTACAACGGCGACATGTCGTTCAACTTCCTCGATGTTTCAGGGTTTTTGCAAGAGTTTGGGATGGGTTGTCCATAATTTGACTCAATCGGTGATAAACTCACCGTCGGCTTAAGTAGTTTCACTGACGAGGGATAGAAGATCATGATTCAGAAGAAGACATTCGTTGCTTCCGCTTTTGCTGGATTCGTTTCCGTTGCGTCCGCAGGAATCGGGGGAGGCCCGTACAGCATTCCTTGGTCCACGATTGATGGTGGCGGCGTGATCAACTCCACGGGTGGTGCGTACTCCTTGAGCGGCACGATCGGTCAGCCGGACGCGGGACCAACGATGACGGGCGGCTCATACTCGCTGACCGGCGGGTTCTGGGCCGGGGTCAACAACGCTGAGCCATGTCCCGCGGACTTCACGGGCGAGGGCGATCTGAACTTCCTCGACGTCTCCGCGTTCCTCGCGGCGTATGGGATGCAAGATCCATCCGCGGACTTCACGGGCGAGGGTGACTTCAACTTCCTCGATGTCTCCGCATTCCTCGCGGCATACGGCATGGGTTGCCCGTAAGCGATCAGCATTGAACGACACAAAGCACAACGCCCGCGAGCATGACTCGCGGGCGTTTTCAATGAGCCGTGGATTGGTGTCAGTGGAGCAGGTCGAGGAGGACGGGCTGGTCGAGTGGGGAGACCTCGTAGATCCGCACGCCGTTTATCTTGGTTGGGTGCATGTGCAGATTCGAGTTCGGCTCCAGGATGGGTTTGGGGAGTCCCTTGGGGACAAAGTACGCGAGGACGCGTGAGCCATCAGGGGTCTGTGCCATGAGGATGCGTGTAGCTGGCTCTTTCGAGTGCTCCTCTGGTTTGTAGTTGGGTTTGAGGTAGCGCCATCCGACGAGTTGGATCGGGGTGTCGAAGTCCGCGTTGATGGTCCGTCCGAACCCCTCCTTGGTGTAGAGGGCGAATTTTTCGGGAGTATCACACACGATCTGCGGCTCGAAGCTCCGCGTGACCTTGGTGTAGGTAACTCCGGCGTCAAACGTGCCCGGCGAGTTGAGGGGGTTGAAGAGGAAGAGGGATGCCATGATGAGAATGACCGCGGCGTACCCGATCCATTTGGCTTGACTGACTCCCTGAGTCTGCTGCTCTGATATCGGAAGTGATTCGGGTTCAGTCGATTCGGACAGGTTTAGGAGTCCCTGCTCGATGGAGCGGAGGGTGTTGAGTCTGGCTCTGAGTTCGGGATCGCTTTGGAGTTGTTTCTCGAAGTTCTGGAGCTCATCGCCCTGGAGCTCGCCGTCGATGTACGCGAGGAGTTGTTCATTATGGAGCTGTGAGTTGTGTGATTCTGATTGATCAGTCATGGTCAGCTCCTTTCTCTGGTTGAGTTGTAGGTGTCTCGTGGAGGATATCCAGCAGGTTGGCGCGGGCGCGAAAGACGTGGCTGCGTGCGGTCGCGGCGGGCATGTCCAGGATCTCTCCGATCTCGGTGTATGAATGATCCAGAAGTGAGCGGAGCAGCAAGCACGTCCGCTGCTGGATGCTGAGGGTGTCGAGCGCTTTGCGGAGGTTGGCGTCAAACTCAGGTGGGAGATCGACATTTGGTCCTTGACTACTCGGAGTGATCTTCGCGATTGGTTTGGTTTCGCTCATCGCGTCGTGTTTGATTGATCGGTTGCGGATCAGCTTGGGTCTCCGTTTGATTCGCCGTTGTTCTGATCGTCGTTGATTGCGAGCGACGCCTCGGACGATGGTCGATGCCCACGCTTTGAAGTTGGTCCCTGGGGTGAACTGGTGGAGGTGCTTGAGCGCGACGATGGCGCTGTGCTGGACGATGTCATCAGCGAGGTCGAAGCCGCATTCAGCAGCAGCGACGATCCGGAGCGTTCCTCGTGATTGCTCGAAGAGGGTCGCGAACTCTGTTTGGTCGAGTTGTTCCTTCAGTTCGATATCCACGCGGGTCCAGTACTTTCGAGGGGACGATGACAGACCGATCATAGTCCGAGCTTCAATGGTGACGGGGTTTACCAGCACCCCTGCAGAGGTCTGTGGAAGCTGTTTGTGTTGCAGATTCTCAGGTATTTATGTGATTCTGCAACACGAGCGGGATGGGTGAACCTGTGTGCGTGTGGAGAGTGATGCACCGGTGCATCGATCACAGATTGATTGTCAAAGACTGGAGTAACTATGTACTTAAAAGCCGTAACTATGGGACTGGCGCTGAGCACATGCTCAGCGGCTCTTGCTCAGACGACGGAGGTCTCGCCGAGCGTGTTCCGTGTTGAAACTGGGGTGATGTTTGAACTCAACAATGCGGGCGCGTCCGACTTTCTCTTTAACTGGACGGACTCGAGCGGGACTGTGGTTGATGAAGCAGATCCGACGCTGATCCTGACCGCTGGGGAGACGTACATCTTCCGCAGGCTGTCGGGATCGCATCCGTTCGTGATTACCGATGACACGCTCCCAGTAAGCGGGACCGACGGCTCGTACTCGCGCACGACCTTCGACGGCGCGGTGATCGACGGAGCGACGCTCGATCCGATCGCGGACTTTACCGCTGATCCTGGTCCGACGACCGATCTGATCATGTGGACTCCGACGCCGGGTGATATCGGGGAGTATTTTTACACATGCCGAGTGACGAGTCATCCAGGGATGACCGGTCGGATCGAGGTCGTCGCGCCTGCGGGGATCGATGAGGAAGACATCCAGATCAAGAGCGTGGACTTTGAGAGCGGCATCGTCGAGCTGCACAACTACGGCAACAACGATCAGGACCTGAGCGGATGGAGAGCGTGCACGCATGATTTCGATGAGCAGCGTCGCTACTCAGCTGCGGGCGGACTCAACGGCGTGATGATCGAAGCGGGAACATCGATCTACATTCACTACAACAACGATGCTCCGGCGGATCCGGATCGACACAACATCGCAGCGATCGGCGGGAACTTCGCGCAGCCACTCGATCAGGACGCGTACGGCTTCCAGATGTACCACCCTGACGAGAACGGGAATGTGTCGTTCGGGAATGGCGAGCTCATCGCGGATCATGTTCAATGGAACATTGATGGCGAGGGTGTTGGCGCTTCGGAAGCGCGGACGGCTCAGGTGGTCTCTGTGGGGCTGTGGACAGCGGTGGGTGACTTCGTCGCGACCTCATCGGACTCACTCTCGTTTGAGCTGACAGACTTTGGTGATGGTCGTCTCCACGGCCCAAGCAACTACAGCGTGACCAATCCCTGCATCCCAGACTTCACTGGGGAAGGGCAGCTCAACTTCCTCGACGTGTCCGCGTTCCTCAGCGCGTTCGGGAATCAGGACCCGATCGCGGACCTGACCAACGACATGAGCTTTAACTTCCTTGATGTGTCACTGTTCCTGCAGTTGTTCGGAGAGGGCTGCCCGTAAGCGGGAGGCTCGCTCAGAATGTGAACCAACTGAAGACCCCGGACTCCCGGGGTTTTTTTGTGTGGTTCGGGGCGATTCTGGAGTGGTTTGGGGGGCGATGCGGATTTCGAGGGATCAATTTCGGCGTTGCGTGCATATTGTGGTAGACGTGGTTTCGGGTCCTTTTTTGACTCGATTCCGCTCCGAGAAACACGAGTCCGCTCTCGCGACACGATGAGATACTGAAAGAGTTCCCATGACCATCATGATCACAGGCGGCGCAGGATTTATTGGCGCAAACTTCGCGATTGATTGGCTCAACCAGAGCGATGAGCGCATCGTGAATCTGGATAAGCTCACGTACGCCGGGAATCTTGAGAATCTCTCGTCGCTTGAGGACGACGATCGTCATGTCTTTGTCCGAGGCGACATCGGGGATTCGGAACTGGTCGATCAGTTGCTCAGGGATCATCGCCCGCGTGCGATCATCAACTTCGCGGCTGAGTCGCACGTGGACCGCTCGATCGAGGGGCCTGAGGCGTTTATCCAAACGAATGTCGTCGGAACCGCTCGCTTGCTCCAGTCGGCGCGAGCGTACTTCGAGGGGCTCGATGAATCGGAGCAAGCTGCGTTCCGATTCATGCATGTCTCTACCGACGAGGTTTACGGCTCGCTTTCACCTGCAGACCCCGCGTTCACGGAGCTCAATCGATACGAACCCAACAGTCCCTACAGCGCGAGCAAAGCGGCTTCGGATCATCTGGTTCGCGCATACCACCACACGTATGGGCTCCCGGTCCTGACGACGAACTGCTCGAACAACTATGGGCCGTTTCAGTTTCCGGAGAAGCTCATCCCGCTGATCCTCCACAACGCGATTAAGGGCAAGACCCTCCCGATCTACGGCGACGGCCAGCAGATCCGCGATTGGCTCTTTGTGTCCGACCACTGCAGCGCGATCCGGCGCGTGCTCGAAGCGGGTCGGGTTGGCGAGATCTACAACATCGGTGGATTGAACGAGAAGGCAAACATCGAGATCGTGCATCAGCTGTGCGACCTGCTCGATGAGCACAGCCCAAAGCAAGACGGCGGGTCGTACCGATCGCAGATCGAGTTCGTCAAGGATCGTCCTGGACACGATCGTCGATACGCGATCGACGCGACGAAGATCGAGCAGGAACTCGGTTGGACTCCAGAGTACACCTTCGAGCGCGGCATCCGCGAGACTGTTGAGTGGTACCTGAGTCATCCGGAGTGGGTCCAGCACATCACCAGCGGCGAATACCTGCAGTGGGTGCAGAGGCAGTACTCATGAGCATCCTGTTGCTGGGCGCCAACGGACAGGTGGGGACGGCGCTGCGGGAGGCGCTCTCGGATGCTCCCGCATTGATCGCGTGCACGCGTGAGCATGCGGATCTTGAGGATCCCTCATCGCTGCGGAGGGTGCTCGATGAGACAAAGCCGAGCGTGGTGATCAACGCCGCGGCGTACACGGCGGTGGACCAAGCCGAGGACGAGCCGGATCGGGCGCGGTTGATCAATACGGAAGCCGTGGATCTGATCGCAAAGCACGCGAAGAGAACCGACGCGCTGCTCGTGCATTACTCGACGGATTACGTGTTTGATGGGACTAAAGGTAGCCCATACCACGAAGATGATGAACCCAATCCGATGAGTGTCTACGGGCAAACGAAGCTCGACGGCGAGCGTGCGATCCACGCGAGCGGATGCCGATCGCTTGTCTTTCGAACGAGCTGGGTCTACAGCAGCAGCGGGAGCAACTTCGTCAACACGATCCGCAAGCTCGCACGCGAGCGGGATCAGCTCAGCATCGTGAGCGATCAGATCGGAGCGCCGACCTCCGCCACGCTGATCGCGGACGTGACCAAGCACGCGATCGAGTGTGTGGATGACGAAACTGTTACAAACAATGAGCTTGGTTTGTATCATCTTGTTGCGTCGGGGAGCACGAGCTGGTTCGGATTCGCGGAGCACTTCCTGAGCAGAGATCGTGACGCGGGATACGACGTGGCGCAGATCAATCCGATCCTGACTGCTGCGTATCCGAGCAAGGCGAAGCGGCCCCTCAACTCTCGATTGGATACAACAAAGCTCCGCGATGTATTTGGTGTCGAGCTTCCCGATTGGACAATGCATGTGGACGAGATGATTGCTACCATGCGGCCGCAGGAGACTTTATGAATCGCAAAGGCATTATCTTGGCGGGTGGATCCGGGACGCGGCTGTTCCCCGCGACGCAGGTGGTCTCGAAGCAGCTGCTCCCGGTCTACGACAAACCGATGGTGTACTACCCGCTCTCGACACTGATGCAAGCGGGGATCCGCGAAGTCTTGGTCATCTCGACGCCTCATGACATCCCGCGTTTCAAGGAACTCTTCGGCGACGGATCGCAGTGGGGGATGTCGATCGAGTACGCGGTCCAGCCCTCTCCTGATGGACTTGCCCAAGCGTTCTTGATTGGTGAATCCTTCATCGGAGATTCGCACTCGGCGCTGATCCTCGGCGACAACATCTACCACGGACACTCCTTGGTCACCCTGCTCCGCAATGCGTGCAAGCAAGAATCGGGCGCGACGGTCTTCGCGTACCACGTCAACGATCCACAGCGCTACGGCGTCGTCGAGATCGACGAGCATGGACGCGGGCTGAGCTTGGAAGAAAAACCAGAGTTTCCACGATCCAACTACGCGGTCACTGGGTTGTACTTCTACGACAACAAGGTGGTCGAGTACGCGAAGCAGATCAAGCCTTCCGCACGCGGAGAGCTTGAAATTACAGACCTCAACCGCATGTACCTCGACGCGGGCGATCTCAACGTCCAGTGCATGGGACGCGGCTACGCGTGGCTCGACACAGGGACACACGAAAGCATGCTCCAGGCGCACCACTTCGTCCAGACCATCGAGCAGCGACAGGGACTCAAGATCGCGTGCATCGAAGAAGTCGCGTATCGACAAGGCTGGATCGACAGCGAGCAGGTCCAGCGTCTTGCTGAGCCGATGCAGAACAATGGGTATGGTCAGTACCTGCTCAAGATCCTCAAGGAACAACTCGTCTGATGAATGTCGTCAAGCTTGAAATCCCGGATGTGATGGTGTTCGAGCCCAGGGTGTTTGGTGATGAGCGTGGGTTTTTCTTTGAGAGCTTTCACGCAGAGTCGTTTGGTGAACACACTGGACTCGATGTCGTCTTCAAGCAGGACAACCACTCGATGTCGCGTCGAGGGGTGCTGCGAGGATTGCATTTTCAGCGCGCGCCGATGGAGCAGGGGAAGCTGGTCCGCGTGGTGCAGGGGGAGATCTTTGACGTCGCCGTGGATATCCGTCCTGGGTCTCCGACGTTCGGGAAGTGGGTGAGTCAGGTGTTGTCGAGCGAGAACAAGAAGCAGATGTGGGTCCCGGAGGGGTTCGCGCACGGGTTCTTGACGCTCTCGGATCGCGCCGAGGTGTTGTACAAAGCGACGAATTTTTATGCGCCCAAACTCGAGGGGTGCTTAGCGTGGGATGATCCGGAGATCGGGATCCAGTGGCCTGCGGTTGATGAGATTCTGCTTTCGGACAAGGATCGCTTGGGGCAAACGCTCACGCAGTGCGTAAGCAGCTCGTAACCCTGTCTCCGACTGGGTTTGCGCCTCAGTTCATGCGTTACGAATCGGTTCAATTTTGGGCTATTTGAGTGCGTGCTGCTTATACTCCCTCCGGACCATCGGCGCGACTAGGGAGTCGCCGGACCAACCAGAGGGCCTCGATGCCGAAGCAGCAGGAAACAGTCTCGAATCAGGGGAGCCGCACGCGCCGCGCGATCGTTGTGCTGGGGATGCATCGGAGCGGGACGAGCATGCTCTCGGGGATCCTCGGCTTGCTGGGGGGTGGGATGCCGAGCAAGCGGATCGAGGCGGGACCTGACAATCCGACTGGGTTCTGGGAACCCGAATCGGTGGTCGCGGCGCACGAGGAACTGCTCAAAGAACTGAACCTGCTTGGTCATATCCCGATCAATGAACCGATCGGTGGTCGCGATGTCGTGGATTGGCTGCGCGGAGCGGGAACGCTTGACACGTGGGTTGATCGCTTGCTTGGGTGCATCGAGTCGGACTTTGCTGATGAGCCGATGATTGTGATCAAGGATCCGCGCATGTGCCGGCTGATGCCGTTGTGGTCGCTGGTCTTTGAGCGTGCCGGGATCGAACCGAGCGTGGTGCTTCCGATTCGTCATCCAGCGGAGGTCGCTGGTTCGCTCCACAAACGAAACGGGCTCGACTTTGGTCGCTCGATGTGGATGTGGATTGATCACGTGCTCCGCGCCGAGTTTGATACGCGAGCGATGCCGCGTGCTGTGGTGCGGTACGCGGACCTGCTCACGGACTGGCACCAACAGATCGAGCGTCTTGATTCATCGCTGAATCTGGGACTGGATCTCAGCGAGGATACGCAGTCGAAGGTGGATCAGTTCGTGTCGAGTGATCTGCGTCACTTTGATTCCAAGCAGCTGGGAACGATCAAAGTGCCTTCGATTGTTCAGCAGGCGATGGACGCGTACGAGCAGTCGGTCGATGTGATTGATCAGGACGCGTTTGATGCGGTTGCCCGATCGTTCGAGGATCATCGCGTGCTCGCAGGGGGTTGGATTGTCGAGGCGGAGCAGCGTTGCAACTCCGCGTACGAGGCGAACCTGCGTGAGCGCAAGCATTCGAGCAATCTCAGTGAGCAGCTGAGCGAGATCAGCGAGCAGCGCCAGATCGAATCGGCGGCAATGGACGCGGCGATCACCGAACTCCGCGCCGGTCTTGCATCCAAAGACAACGATATCGATCGGCTCAACTCGCTGGTCGCCAATCAGCTTGCAGAGCACACCGATCAGATCAAGCAGCTCCATGAACGTGTCCAGCGCAGCGAGCAGCTCCGCGTTGAGCAAGAGGAGCTCGATCGGAAAGAGCGAGTCTCCCAGCAGGAGCAGTACCTCGCGGCGGTTTCGGCGCTGGAGTCACGTGTAGAGAATCTGCATCAGAAAGCCGACGGGCTCGAGATTGTGGTCGATCAGTTCATGCGCCACCAATCCACGCAGCTTTCGAATCTTCAAGGACTCGTTGCTCAAGGCATTGAAGTGCTCGAGTCACAGCTGTCGTCAGCGAACATCAACAACGCGATCCTCGAAGATCAGATCCGCGCGATCAGCAAACGGATAGTTCCGGGATGGAAGCTCCCGATGCGTGTTGTGTCCAAGGCGCTCGCGTTTCCTGTCCGTCACAAAAAGCGAGCCGCGGAAGATGTGCAGCTGGTCGCGTCGTCGCGTTTGTTTGATGCTCGCTGGTATCTCGCGATGAATCCGGACGTCGCCGCGGCTGGTGTTGATCCGGCGGCGCACTACGTTGGGCGCGGACACATCGAAGGGCGCCAGCCTTCGGAGCTGTTCGATGCGTCGTGGTATCTTGAGCAGCACACGGATGTCGCTGAGCAAGGCATCAACCCGCTCGTGCACTACCTGCGGACAGGTTGGAGCGAGGGACGCGAGATCCGATCGTCGCAGAGTGATCATTCAAACCAGATCGCTGTTCAGGAGTTGAAGACGCCAACGATTTCGGCTGCTGTTGAAGTTCGCGATGTACCAGCATCGACCAGTGCGATCAAACTCCCGGAAGTCGATGCGGATCAACTCGCGCGGACGACAGCGGTCGCGTTCTACCTGCCTCAGTTCCATCCGATCGCGGAGAACGACGAGTGGTGGGGCAAGGGCTTCACGGAGTGGCGCAACGTTTCGCGCGCCTTCCCGCAGTATGTGGGACACGATCAACCCCTGCGTCCAGCAGACCTAGGGTACTACGACCTGCGTTTGCCGGAGGTCCAAGAGCGACAAGCGGAACTCGCGATGTCCCACGGCATCGGCGCGTTCTGTTACCACCATTACTGGTTCAACGGGCGTCGTCTCCTTGAGCGTCCGCTCAATCAGGTGCTTGCGAATCCGAACATCAAGATGCCGTTCTGCATCTGCTGGGCCAACGAGAACTGGACGCGGCGATGGGATGGGCTTGAGCAAGAAGTACTGATGGCGCAGCGCCACACGCTTGCGTCGGATCGTCAGTTCTTCCTCGATCTGATCCCGACGCTCGAAGACCCGCGCTATCTGCGTGTGGACGGCAAGCCGGTGATTGTGATTTATCGCGCGGATCTGATGCAGGACCCGCAGGACACCGCCGCGGTCTGGCGCGATGAAGCGAAGCGTGCTGGATTGGGTGAGATCCATCTATGCGCGGTGCGCTTCCGCACGGATGATCCGCGTCCGCTGGGGTTTGATGCCGCGATCGAGTTTCCGCCTCACCATTTCCCGGCTCCCGAGATCACGCACAAGCTTGATCATGTGCATCCCGAGTTCACTGGACGTGTGCTGGACTGGAGTGCCGGGGTTGATGAGCTGATCCAGAATCCGCTCAAAGCAGACTACCGCTTGTATCGAGGCGTGAATCCCGGATGGGACAACACGGCTCGTCGGATGAGCAACGCGACTGTCTTTGCTGGAGCAACCCCGCAGCAATACGAAGCGTGGCTCCGGAGCTGCATCAACATCAAGCAGCCGGAGGACGGCACGCGCGAGAATCTGGTGTTCATCAACGCGTGGAACGAATGGGCCGAGGGCGCGATCCTCGAACCGAGCGAGAACTACGGCTCAGAAATGCTCCGCGCCACTGCACGCGCGATGGGTGTGACGCCTCCCGCTGAATCTGTGACGGCCATCCCATCTGTACGATCGGCATCAAAAACAGAGAACGATAACGCTACAGCTCCGCAGCTCTCGGACAAGCTCAAGTCCTACGTCCGCAAGAACCAGACGCTCAACACGATCGCGTGCAGACAACCTCAGCTTGCGCAGTCCGTGCTCCGCGCGGTCAAGGCGGTGCAGCCCGAGCCCAAGCCGCTCAAGAAAGCGACGGGGAACCCTGTTAACGGCGTGGTGTCTGATGCATCAACAGTCGGCTGGTTTGGCAAAGCGCGTGATGAATCGGGAACGCGGAGACCAGCCGTATTTGTTTCCCACGACGCGGCTCGCGCGGGATCGCAGCTCTTGCTCCTCGAGATTGTCCGGCATATCGAAGAACGGGGCGAGTTTGAACCGATTGTTATCTTGCTCGGTGGGGGCGAGCTGGAGTCTGACTTTGGGAAGGTCGCGCGTTGCTGCACCGTATCCAGCGAGACTCCCAAGCACGGCACGTTCGAGCAGACGCTCAATGCGATCTGCGATGAAGTCCGCGCGATGGATCCCGCGTACGCGATCTGCGCCAGCGCGGTCTCTGCATCGGCAGCACAAGCACTGACGGATCGTGGGATCAGTGTTCTTACTTTGATCAACGAGCTCGTGACTTCTATGGAAGCCGCGTATGGTCCTGAGAAGGTGCTGCAGTCGGTGCAAGCATCTGAGAAGTGTGTCTGTGTGAGCGAGTTCTCGCGGCGCGCGATGATCGATGCGTTTGGTCTTCCGGAGGACAAGGTGAGCGTGGTGTATCCCGGATACCTGCCGCATCGCTCGACCCCTAACACCTCCAAAGCCGCGGCGAAGTTCCGCAAGAAGTACAACATCCCTCTTGACGCGAAGCTGGTGCTGGGATGCGGGACCGTGCATCCGCGCAAGGGGCCGGACCTGTTTATTCGTCTTGCATCGAGCTACCTGTCGAGCACGGGATCGCGTGATACCTATTTCGTCTGGATCGGATCGGGGGATCCCGCGGATGTGCGATGGGCGCAGCACGATGTGGAGAGCGCGAAGATCAGCGACCGCTGCTTGTTTGTCGGACAGCTCCCTGAGGTTGGATCAGCGTTTGAAGCTTCGGACATCTTCGCGCTCACGTCCAGAGAAGACCCGTTCCCGCTTGTTGGTCTCGAGGCGCTCTCAAGAGGCGTCCCGATGCTCGCGTTTGAGGGTGCTGGTGGAGCGCCGGAGGTGATTGAATCGGACGCGGGAGCGGTGGTGCCGTATCTGGATGTGGACGCGATGCGTTTGGCGCTTGCCAAGCTCTTGGATGATCCCGATGCGTACGCATTGGCATCGAGGGTTGCGAGAGAGAAAGCGGAATCGCGCCACGCGTTTGATCACTACCTCGACGACTTGCTTGAACTCGTCGGTCACAGCGCCAAAGCGGTGAACGCATGAGCGGCTCATCGAAACAATCGTCCGACTGGGCGCGGCTGTACCAAAGCAAGCGCGTAGTCGTCGTTGGTGGTGGGGGGTTCATCGGGACCAATCTCATCCGTACGCTTCTCGATCATGATGTCGAAGTCATCGGATACGGACACAAACCAAGGTTCGCTCGCGCGATCGCTGATGCGCAGTGGGTCGAGTGCGATCTGCACAGCAATGATGAGTCGCACGAGACTCTCGAAGGTTGCGATCTGGTGTACTACCTCGCGGGAAACGCGTCCCCAATGGACGCGGAGCGGAGTGTGTCGCAGCACGCGAGCACAAATCTGATTCCCGCGATCCGTTTCTTCGAGCGCTGCGCCCAGCTCGGGGTCAAGCGGATCGTCTCCGTGTCTTCCGGTGGGATGGTCTACGGCTCGGGGGCGCCTCTTCCATCAAATGAAACGACACCCACCAATCCGACCAACAGCTACGCGCTCACCAAGATCGCGGTCGAGCAGTACCTGACCCTCTTTGATCAGCGGACATCGATGCGCGGGATCTCGCTCAGGGTCGCCAATCCGTTTGGTCCGTACCAGCTCCCAAGAGCGGGGCAGGGTTTGATCGCTGCGGTGCTGGATCGAATGCACGAGAACAGAGCGGTCGATATTTATGGCGACGACGGCACCATCCGCGACTATATCTACATCAGCGATGTTATCGACGCGATGCTCCGTGCAGGAATCTACGAGGGTGACCACGGCGTGTTCAATATCGGGAGCGGCGTTGGACGCAGCGTGCGAGAGGTGCTGAGCGCTATCGAGCAAGCGCTGGATCAGCAGATCGAGATCAACCACTGCCCGTCAAGACCTGTGGACATCGAAGCGAGCGTGCTGGATACCACGCTTGCCCAATCACAGCTTGGATGGTCCTCAAAAATTCCGTTCCACGAAGGGCTCATCGGCGCGTTCGAGTGGATGCAAACGTATCGAAAGGCAGCAGCGGATAGCTTACCGAAGGAACCAAGTGCACAAGCGGGGGGTGTCGCATGAGTGCTCGCTTGAGTGTGGTCATCCCGAGCTACAACCACGCGGGGTTCATCGAGCAAGCGATCCGCTCGGTGCTCGATCAATCCGTTGATGGGATCGAGCTGGTGATCGTGGATGATGGATCGAAAGACAACAGCGTCGAGGTCATCCGCGGGGTGCTGGATCAGTATCCAGACAAACAATCACAGCTGATGGTTCAGGAGAACCGCGGAGCGCACGCCGCGATCATGCGAGGGATTGAAGCTTCCACGGCACCGATCCTCTCGATTCTCAACTCGGACGACTACTACCTTCCAGGGCGCTTCGAGTCGATGCTCCCAACGATCGAGGGGAAAGAGTATGCGCTCGCGATGAGCATGCTCAAGCTCATCGACGATGAAGGCAAGCAGGTTGGCGATGATCATCCCTGGACGCTCTGGTACCAGGGGGCGTTGGATCGGATTGAGCACAATCCCACGCTCGGATTCTCTCTGCTGGAAGCGAACTGTGCCGTGACGAGCGGGAACTTTGTGTTCACCAGAGCGCTCTACAACGAACTCGGTGGGTTCAGTGAGCACAAGTTTGCTCATGACTGGGACTTTCTTGTGCGAAGCATGTGGTTTTGCGAGCCCGTGTTGATCCGCGAGCCGCTGATGGCGTACCGCACGCATGGGGGGAATACCACGGAGCGTGTGCGCCCGCTTCTTGAAGCGGAGTGCGACGAGATCATCGCTCGCTATGTGGAGCTTTGTCAAACCAAGGGTAATCCGATGAATCCCGTTGCTCCGCATCCGGCCAACTGGGGCAGCTTCTTTGATCGCTTTGTCAGCACACGGAAGACATTCTGGAAAGACAGCGCGAAGCAGCACCCGATCGGTCAGCTTTCTGGGTGCTGATCAGTTCAGTGAGCCGCGGGTTGTGCCGCTGACCATGTTTCTACCATCCGAGCACGCTCGGCGTCACTGAAGAAGTGCTTTGTGTACTTTGACTCGATGAGTTTCGACGCGATCTCGTGAGGGACGCGGAACTGGTCGGAGACTTCCTTGTAGACCTGAGCGTAGAGCTTGTCGCCACCTGTGTTCTTCTTCCCGAGTGTGAGCTTTGGGAGATCCAAGAACTCGGCAAGTGGCTGCTGGAGCTGGTTGAGCACATCGACGCGGTACAGGAACACACGGATGTTTCCGTGCTCGATCACGCTGTACCCAACCTCTGGATCAAACGCATGGTCGTGGATGTCGAGGCCGCAGTAGAAGTTGTGATGGAACCAGTTGCAGATCACCCACGCGTCACGCGTGAATCGTGATGAGAGCTGCTCGATCGCGGTGTGCTGATCCGCGAGGTTCTTTTTGATCTTGAGCGTCTCTGCTTCTTGGAAGTACCCCGAAATCACACGTTCGAATGGATCGCGCACACCAACGACCACGCACGCGGGATTGTTCCGCTTGTGATTCAAGATCCGTGAGTAGTGGACGCCGAGCGTTGGGTACTGCTCGTGGTGCTGGTCAGCCCAGTGCAGATGGAGACTGTCCCCGCCGCCCGCGGATGCTATAGCATCCTCGATCGTCTTCGATCCGACCTTGCCCATCTGATACAGATGGAACCTTGCGTCCATGCTCTTCTGGGTGAGTTGATTCGGGATCCGGTCTTCATAGCGCCCGATGTATGCGTAATGCGAGATCGCATCGCTGTCATTCTCAAACTCAAGCTCAGGGTATTTGTTGCGATAGAACGCGGGATCGACGATGTCGTGGAGCATTCGAGAGAAAACTCGGCGCTGACGATATCCACGCTCCGCGAAGTGTTCGATCGCGTTGTCTTCCGTGACCCCCGCGTCCTGTAGATCGGCGTTGACTCTGTGATAGGTCTCAGGTTCAAACGCTTCGAGCACCTCGCGTGCGCGCGGATGATCATCCAACTGGTCACCGATCTCGTCAATCGGATCACGAGGTGTTGGGTCTGACCACTGACTGCTCGGCGTGTGGAGATTCCCCGGCGCGACACCTGGGCGTGGTGCATCAAAGTCCAGATTCGGAGGAGTCAGCGCCTCGGGGGTTGGCTGTGGTTTGGGCAGCTTAAACTCACGCAATACGGAGCACTGTGTTTGAGATGCACGTGGTTTGAGTTTGCCGGGAACGTGTGTGATGCAGACCTCGATGTACTCGGCGCGGATGCCTTTGCTCAGATCGTCGAGTGAAACAAGCGTTGTCGAGTGTCCCGTCGCGGCGTGGATCCGCTGGGTGATGTCGTAACCCCAGCGGAAAGTCACGAGTGATCCAGAGGCATCGATCGGGTTGCCGTGATACTCGGGTTCGCGGAGGTGTTCTACATTGCCGTCCTGGTCGATCGTCGCACAGCACTCTGTTGGGTTGTGCTTGTTGACGAGCGGCGTGGTGAAAATGTGCGCCCCTCCTGGCTTGAGGGTCCGCGCGATCTCTCGGAACGCGGCATCGGGATCAAACACATGCTCCATCACGTCCTGCGAGATCACAAGATCGAATGAATCATCCGCGAATGTTTGATCCTCGAGATTCTCGCTCTGGTACTGGCCGCTCGGATGTGATTTGCCAAACGGGATTTTGGTGTCGTACTGGGTTGCTGTGTAGTGCTTGCACTGAGCGCGGAGGGTGATGCTCGCGCCACGGCCTCCGGGCGATGATTCGTGGATTCGCATCTCGCGCCAATCGGGGTAGTACATCTCCAAGACATGCATGAGCGCCCGCTCACGTGGGACCGAGTTGCAATGCTCGCACAGGAAGTGATCGCGCAGCCAGTGGTGTTTGGACTTGAAGGTTGCTTCATTGCCGCACGCGGGGCAGTGTCCCTGGGACGTGAGGTAGTATTCGGACTTCGGCGCTGGACTCGTTGCTTCAACCGAATCTTCTGATGTCACCGATTGGCGAGCGGGAGGCGTGTGGGTTGTGTTGCTCATGAGCTTGCGCGCCAAGCGTTGGCGGATTCGAGCGCCGGCTTGTGTCCTGAGCAATGGAGCGATGGATCGACGGACGAGCGGATTCCTCCAAACGGTCCGCGCCAGCGTGTAGCCGTTTGATCTACGAGGCCAGTCGACACCCTCCTGCTCGGGAATCACTCGGAAATCATTTGCGACTTTGGATTTCCACTGGGAAAGGAATAAGCGTTCGTTCTTTGTGTCTGACACGTAGCGGCCTGGTGTTGAACCGCCGTGGTGTGCAATCACGCTCTGTGCAGAGATGTACACACGATGTCCGGCTTCGCGCACACGCAGGCAGTAGTCCACGTCCTCAAATCCGGTCCGGTAGCGTTCATCGAATCCGCCCATCTGAGCGAACAACTCACTGGGAGTGATCCAGCACGCCGCCATTGATGCTTGGACTTCACGATCCTGACGAACTCCAGCGAGATCAAGCGGGAGTCCGTCGTACAGATTGCGTGGGATATGTTTGCCGTTGAACACGACCCCTGCGTGGTTGACGATCTCTGATCCTGGGAAGACATGGGTGTTGCCCACAACCCCAGCATCGGGACGTTTCTGAGCGAGTGCGAGCATCGGTCCGATCCATGCAGGTTTCAAGACCGTGTCATTGTTGAGCATGCAGAGCCATTTGCCCTTGGCGCGTTCAGCCATCCGATTGTTGTTGAGCGCGTACCAGCCGTTCCCGTCTCCGTTGATGACTTGAATCTGATCTTTGTACTCGTTGAGCAGGTCGGCTGTGCCGTCGCTGCTCGCGTCATCGTACACGATGACCTCGTATTCCCTTCCGATCTCCCAGCCAACGGGCATCGAAGCGAACAAAGAACTCAGGCAGACACGGCTGAACTCAACGCCATTGCGAACAGGAATGAGAATCGAAACTTCGATGGGAAACCCCTCAGGACAAGCGAGCAGTGCTGATCATCGGAAATGCGGTGGGCATTGGCCGACACCGATTCTATTCCGCGATCCCTGCAGGGGTAGGTTGTCGGCTCGTCTGAGAACCCCAATTTGAGCCCTCTGTGCTGGTATATGGCTGGATCGTACCATCGTTGATTGTCACGATCCTGTTGCAAAGAAGCTCCGCTTGCGTGATCGAGTGGGTCACCAGGAGCACGGTCTGTCCAGATCGGATCTTTTTGGCAATCGTTCGTTCGGACTTCTTACGGAACTCCTGATCGCCCACGCTCAGCACCTCGTCGATGAGCAGGACATCGGGTTTGGTGATCGTCGCGATCGCAAATCCGAGCCGGGCGCGCATTCCCGTCGAGTAGGTCCGGACGGGCTCGTCGAAGAACTCCCCGAGCTCGGCGTAGTCATTAATCTCATCAAGCTTCCGATGCATGTCCCGCCGCGAGACACCCTGGAGCATCCCGCTGAGGACCGCGTTCTCGCGTCCGTTGAGGACAGGATCGAATCCCGCTTGGAGCGCCAGCAGAGAGACAGTGCAGTTGTTGTTGACCACTCTTCCCGAATCGGGCTTGAGGATCCCTGAGATCACGCGGAGGAGCGTGGATTTGCCCGCGCCGTTTCGGCCAAGAATCCCGAGGGTCTCGCCGGCATTGATTTCAAGATTGACGTTCTGAAGGGCTTGGTAGTACGAGCTTCTTTTGAGGATGTTGCCGCGCCGGCGATAGCGCACGCCGACATCAACGAGCGAGATGAGCGGATCGTGATTGGTCATTCGCTCACCACCCTCGGATAAACGTAGCGGAGCTTGTGATACATCAGCACGAGCAATCCGCAGCAGAGCAGACAGACACCGCCGCGCCATCCCAGACCTATAAAGTCAGGGGTGGACTGATCGATGAAGACCTCGCGATAGCATTTGATCAGGTACGCGAAGGGGTTGGAGAGGAACAAGCCGTGCCATTTCTCCCCTATGGATTGGTAGTCATAGAAGACCCCTGAGAGGAACATCAGCAGTGTGAGTCCTGTCGGGACCAGATTGGTCAGGTCGCGCAGGAACGGGATCGCGGCAGCGATCGCGAGCGAGGCCGCGGTGTTGAGCAGCGCGTGGACCACGATGATCGGGAGCACGGCCAGCCAGTGCATGCCCGGCTCGCTGCCGTTGAACCAGACGAATCCGATCAACAACGCAAACACCGGGATCTGTTTGAGTGTTGCTTGGAGGATGCGCTCAAGCGGGAAGACAATCGGTTGAACCCCGACCTGCAGCATGAGGTTCTGACCACCT
This sequence comes from Phycisphaerales bacterium, assembly GCA_965250055.1. Taxonomy (GTDB): domain Bacteria; phylum Planctomycetota; class Phycisphaerae; order Phycisphaerales; family UBA1924; genus UBA1924. Next base: position 2,788,118 of record OZ252285.1, read on the forward strand.
GTGATGCTCGTGCTGCTGGCGCTGACCGCTTTCATGGTCCACATCCAGGGAACCAATCCTGTGATGAGCAGCATCGCGTAGCCCTCGCCGCCGCGATTGAGCAGCACATCAAACACGATCTGGTAGACCGCCATATACATCATCGGCTCAAGAACCCACCACCCAAAGCTCAGGTAGTTGCGGCGCACCTCAGAACGCAGACCCATCACGCCTTTGACCCATACCAGTCCCAGCAGCGCCCTGAGCGGAGATTGCGTGACGCGATGGAGCTGTGAGTCCGGCTCGTCATCCTCGATCAGTATCTCATGCCCGTATTGATTAGTCAGCATGAGATCCCGCGCCAGCTCGTTCTCTCCGAGCTTCCGAGCGGCTTGGGCGCCTTGCTCATAACCGATCTCGAGCTTGGGAAACCGCTCGCGGACGAGCGCCCAGCGTTCACTCGCGTCTTTGTATTGCTCGCTGTCCATCGCGAGCTTCGCGTATCCGATCAAGAACCCGGCATGATCCGGCGCGAGTTCTGCCGCTTTGAGTTGGGACTCGGATGCGAGTGCATAGTCCCCTCGAGCCCTCGCGAGCAACGCACTGTTGATCCAGGTCTCGGGATGCTTTGGGTGCAAACGCTGAGCATCCTCGATGAAGACGCTTGCTTGGTTCAGCTGATCCGCCAGGATCGCGTGCTTCGCGGCATCGATCGAGGATCCCGGATGGTTTGGGTATCGGTCGCGCGCCTCAGTCAGCAGCGCCCCAGCTTGTTCAAGTTCCCCAGCTTCCAGATGGGCGCGGATTCCCTGAAACAACGGCGTTGGATCGTCCGGGAACAGCGTGCGGATCGAGTGCCAACGCCGAGCGCTTGCGGACCAGTCCCCATCCCGCGATGCTTGCTTCGCCCACTCGTACATCTCTTCAGGTTGAGCACCATTGCTGAGTGGCGCGAGCTGGGATGAGGAGTCCGATTCCATACCCCTACAAGATACGGCGATCGTCCCAGCGAGTAAAGCCCTAGGGAGTAAAGCGAAGTATCAATGATTCAGCGGCGTGAGGGAGCGGAGAGAACTTATTCGTGCCGGAGCGCTTCGATGGGGTCCAGATTCGCGGCACGCATCGCGGGGTACATCCCGAAGATGATCCCGATCCCCACACTGATTACCACCGAGAGCATCACGCTCCAAGGGGTGACCACGGTCGGCATGTCCGCGACCATCGTGATGATCCATGGAATTAGGAGTCCGATCCCGATGCCGATGAGCCCGCCGGTCATGGAGAGCACGACGGTCTCGATCAGGAACTGACCGATGATCTGGTTCCGCCGCGCGCCGATCGCTCGGCGGATACCGATCTCGCGTGTGCGTTCTGTGACCGAAGCGAGCATGATGTTCATGATCCCGATCCCGCCAATCAGCAGCGAGATACCAGCGATCGATCCAAGGACGATGTTGAACGTCCGCTGGGTCGATTCCGCTTGGCGCAGCAGCGCCAGCGGGACGCTCATCCGATAGTCGCCTTTGGGATGGAACATCGAGAGCATGCGTTCGATCGAAGCCGCGGTGGATTCGACATGCTCGCGATCGTCAACCTCGACAATCAACTGATGAAGCTCGACGAGCTCGCGTGAGCGTGAGCCGTTGCCTCGGATAGTCGTGATGTCCCCGAACCGCTCGATCGCGACATTAAGCGGGATGTACGCGTCGATGTTCTGGTCAGGGGTCTGCATTGTTCCCGATTGAGTGCTCTCGGATTTGATCACGCCGACGACTTTGTAGTAACCCTGTTTGATCAGCACCTGCGAACCCACCGGAGTCCGTCCGGCGAGCAGCTTGCGCGCCCCGTGCTCGGTGAGCACGACGACGTTGGCGTTCTGCTCAACATCGCGATCGAGCAGCTGTCGTCCCGCGAGGATCTCGCGCTGCACGAGATCAAACCACTGTGGTGTTGTTCCCACCAATCGCAGTTCATGCGATCGACTGTTGACACGACCTTCGGAGCGGATCAGCTTCGCTGGGACGGCACGAACGACGGTGTCGAAGCTCTCCTGGATCCGTTCAAGATCGTCGTAGAGCAAGCCGTAGATATTCATCCGGATGCGCTGCGAGTTCTGTCCGCTATTTTCCACGGCTTGCTGGGAGTTGATGATGATGTTCTGACTGCCCAATCGACGGATCTCGTCGAGCGCCTTCTTGCTCGCTCCTTCACCAACCGCGAGCATCGCGATCACCGCACCCACACCGAAGACCATGCCCATCATCGTGAGGATGGAGCGCATCTTGTGGAGCAGGAGCGTCTTGACACCAAGGCGCACATCACGATAGAGCCGTTCTCCGATCATGCCGTGACCCTCGGAGTATTCTCGGTGATTGATGCGATGTTCCCATCACGCATGACCAGCTCGTGCTGCGCGTGAGCCGCGATTTCGGGTTCGTGCGTGACCATGATGATGGTTTTTCCTTGATCGTGGAGCTCTTTGAGGATCTCCATAATCGAATCGCCTGTTGCGGTGTCGAGGTTCCCAGTCGGTTCGTCCGCGAGGAGCACCGATGGATCGTTCATCAGCGCGCGAGCGATCGCGACGCGTTGCTGCTGACCGCCGGAGAGTTCTGTGGGACGATGTCCCAAGCGTTCGGCAAGACCAACACGCTCAGCGAGCGATCGGCTCCGCTTCGCGGCATCGTTGGCATCAACCCCTTGATAAAACAGAGGGAGCTCGATGTTCTCCTGAACCGTCAGCTGCTGGATCAGGTTGAAGTTCTGGAATATGAATCCGAGATGACTCAGACGGAGTTCGGAGAGCTCGTCGTCACTGGTTTGTGCGATGTCCTGACCTTCGAGTTTGTAGACGCCGCTGGTCGGACGATCCAAGCATCCGAGCAGATTGAGCATCGTGCTCTTTCCCGAACCACTGGACCCTGAGATCGCCCAGAAACTGCCCCGCTCGATCTGCAGATCGACTCCCGCGAGCGCGTGGACGTCCTGATCCCCCATCCGGTAGGTCTTCCACACACGTTCAAGCGAGATGACCGTGTTGTCTTTGGACTGACTGGATTCGTAACTCAAGGCATCTTCCCGGCACGGGCTTGCGATGGACGGCCAGACGGACGACCCGAAGGACGGCCAGAACTATTCGCGTCTTGCGCATCAGCAGGACGCGCGCTCGCGACGCTCTCTTTGTCTTCCAGAGGAGGGGTGAGCAGGACCTGATCTCCTGGATTGAGCCCGTCGAGGATGTGGATCATCGAGTTGTTATCGAGTCCAGTGGTCACGACGCGTGGAGTGACGTCCTTGCCTTGCTTGACGTACACCATCGAGTTGCCGGGACTGCCGACCACCGCTTGGATGGGGACGGCCATTGCATCAGTGTACTGATCGACTTTCACAGTTGCTTTGCAGCTCATCCCTGTGCGGATCTCGCTGTGGACCCCATCGATCATGACCTGAGTGTCGTAGACCTTGAGATCAGGGTTCATAAAGACCGATGTTGCGTCGGGGAGCGGCGCGATGCGAGTGACGGTCCCTTGAAAGGTCTTGCCCGCCAGCGCATCAATAGTAATCTCTGCGACCTGGCCGACTTGGACTTTCCCCAGCGCCGATTCATGAATGCGGATTACGACCATCATCGAATCCGCGGTCGGGAGGTGGATGAGTTCCTGGCGCTCGTAGACTTCCTGCCCCTCGTCGAGTGGTTCTGTGTCTCCGCGCCAGCTGAACTCCGAGCTGGTCGCGTAGACGACCATGCCGTTTGCTGGAGCGTGCATTTTGGTCTTCGCGATCTGGTCTTCGATCTTCTCGAGCTTGAGTTTCTGTCGCGTCAGCTCCGCGCCGTACGCACGCTGACGCGCCTCGGCTTGCACAAGATTACTCGACGACTCACGCTTGACGCGCTCAAGCGCCAGGCGCATTTGCTCGATCGCAGAGTCCAGCTCGTCGAGTCGGCGGACGTGGGTGAACTCTTTGAGCAGCTTCAGGTTCTCCGTCGCCAGCGCGACCTCAAGCTCCGAGCGTTTCTTGGAAAGCTCATCAGCGCGGTACTCTGTTTCTGAGAGGTACTGCTCGTCGAAGAGTTTCTTGGACCAGATGAACGCATCGGTGGCGCGTCTGAGGTCTTCCTCCGCGAGTGTCACGTCCGCCTCGGCTTGCATGAGCGACTTGGGCCATTCGCCCTCGAGGTACTTGGTCTTGTCCTCGATCGCGAACTGGTTGTCCTGCTCCGCTTTCGCGATGTTTGCTTGATTCTGGATACGCACCACTTCGAGGTTCTCTGATGCCGAGACGTAATCCGCTTCGGTGTTCTCGACTTGGATCTGCTGATCGACCAGACGGTCCTGAAGATCGCTCGAATCCAGCTCGATGAGCAGCTCGCCTTCTTCGACGACTGTTCCCTCGTCGATGACATAGATGATCGAGGTGCGTCCCTCGACCTGGCTCTTGACGATGTGCTGGTCTCTGGATTTGATCGTGCCGGTCTCGGTGATGTTGATGACCAGCTCGCCGCGCTCGACGGTGTAGAAATCACCCGCGTCCAGTGTTTGGTTGCTCGAACCATCGCTCATGATGGTCATCCCGCCGTAGGCAACGGCTGCGAGCGCAGCGAGGATCAGTATAATTTTAATAGCTCGTCCCATGATCGTCCTCAGTTCCTTTCGATCGGCTCAGCCGCCGATTCCTGTTCGTCCGCGAGACCGAATCCGATCCGACGCAGCGATTCAAGATCATAAGAGTCCGGATCGAACTCCACCCAATCCCCTCGATTGTTCACTTCCAGCACACCGAGATCTCGCTGGAGACGCAGCTCACCGATCCGGTAGTTGACCACCGCGTTGGTCAACGCGTCCTGCGCCGAGTTGAGCGCGTTCTGCGATTCCAGCAGGTCACGGATCTCGGCACGTCCCGCTTGCAGGAACAGGTTTGTTGAATCCACGCGCCGCTGAGCAACACGCACCGCCTCGGCCTGAATCCGGATCGACTCGCGCGCCTCAAGCAGCGTCCGGAGCACATTGCGGACCTCGAGCTTGACCGTGTCCTCCGTTTCCTGGAGCGAGCGGATGGTCTGCTCGTACGCGATCAGCGCGTTGCGGTAGCTGTTGCGTTCGCTTGTTCTTTCAAACGGCAGATCAATCCCAAGCAGCACCGAATAGAACCCACGATCAGTCCGCAGGTTGGCATCATCAGATGTCGCGCTCGATACCGATCGGCTCTCTCCGAGCGATGCTGAACCCAGCAACGTGACATCGGCGCGGAGGTTGTCCGCCGCGACCGCGACGCCGCGCTGCGCATCGACGATCTCGCTCACCGCGACGCGCAGATCGAGTCGATTCACCAATGCGATCCGGATCGCGTCATCCTCGCGCAGCTCCAAAGGCCCCGCGTCCTCATCAGACGGCGGGACCAGCGTCACCGGCGCGTCCGCGCTCGGGACCTCGGTCTCTTTCGCTGAAGACTCCGGATTCAGGTATTTCGCGTATCGCTCGGACTGGAGCAGCACATCAAACTCGTTGGGATCCAGCTGGATCTGTGCATCGGTCGGGAGACCAAGCGTGTTCTTGAACTGATCGAGCGTCCGCTCCGCGGCTTGCACCGCGCTGATCCATGAGTTCCGCGCGCGAAGCTCGTCCTGCACCGATTGGTCCACCTGGATCTCAGGGAGCCGTCCCGCATCAGCAAGACGACGTGCTCGGCGAGTCGAGGAGACCACACGCTCGTAGTTCTCGACCGCGTTCTCGACACGATCGAGCTGCTGGAGAACAGAGAGGTAGTCGCTCGCGATCTGGACCGCAAAGTTGCGTTTAAACCGCTCGAACCGGTAGATCGCGTACACCACATCCCGCTCCGCTTGCGTCAACGGCTCAGTCACGATGAACTTGCTCGAACCACGCAGCAGCGGGATCGAGAGGCTGGTATCAAGACTCAATCCTGACGAGCCCTCACGCGAGCCGCTGAGGAGCTTGACGAGATCCACAGCGAGCAGACCAGTGAACTGGGCGCCATTCTTAAACTGTCTTGAGATCCCGAGCGAATCGGTGTTAGCGATCCCGCTGGTATCGGAGTTGGCATCGATGTCTGCGCTGACCAGCGTATCGACCATGCCGGTCCACGTGTTGCGGAACGCATCTCGCTCGAGATCGAGGCGCAGCGCGGTCTGGAAAACCGTTTCCTTCTGTGTCTGATAGTTCCGGCTATTGAACGCAGAGATCTGCAGCGCCTCGACCAATGTGATCTTGGGGGCGTTGAGCCCACCTGTCCCGAACGCTCCATTTCCGGGATGCTCCGCCGGATCACGGAAGTAGTCTTCGTCCGGCCATTGCTTGATCAGCTCATCGTCGCGCGATCCGCCGCTCGCGGGAGCGCTGACCGGGAGTCTTTGCTCAAGAAGCAGGCGCCGGCGGAGCGTGTCGCTCGCAGGCTCGATCGTGAACCCGTCTTTGTCCCGGCCCATCGCCGATTGCCAGGACTCCTCAAGCACCCGATCCGCGGCCTCATCCGCTTCCACACGATACGACTGCGGCGATCGACACCCAATGGGCGCCAATACAAGCCCTGCCGAGAGGACGAGCAGTACGTTCCGACGATCTGTCATTCGATTGATCATACTCAAATCGATCCACAACGCGAGGGGTCAGAATCGGCGTCCACTCATGGTGAGTGGGGGGTGTTTCATCCAGTTCAAGACCCAAGTATCCGGTCAACCCACAATGTGAGCGACGGCACCAAATAGGTGCCGTGCTGAATCATACAGGTCAACATTGGAACAGTTGCGAGAATCCAGTTCTTACTCGTGAACTCAGGAGGGTTCAGAGCGACGGATTAGCAAGCAAGAAATGGAGCCGGGGGGAATCGAACCCCCAAAAATCGAGCTTCACGGATACCGGAGAGGCGGAGCGCGTCGCTGGAAGCGTCGTTGGTGTGTGCCCCAATCTCGCTCGGCTCATTCAAGCATGGCCAACACTGCCTGAGCATGTCCGCCAGACGATAAGTGTACTCATTGAGAGTGCTTCCGAGAGGGGGCACGAATGAGCCAGAACCAGCAAGAGTATCTGACAGTTGTTCTGACTGATTCGGATTTTGGTAGTTTGATCCATCTCCTTGATGAGCGGATCAGAAGCGAGCGAGCACGAGCTGCGGCTTTCAAAGCCCGGCACGACCATTCGAACCAAATGATTGCCAATGGACGGAAAGTCCAACTCCTCGACCTCCGCAATGCACTCGTCACTGGGTGTCGAGAGGGGGCTGAGGATGTCTGAGCAAGTCACAGGCAACAGTGGGGCAGTAGGTGGTGCCCGCGAGGATCGCGGGCCTGCCTGCTCCCCTGCTGTGTCTCTTCCCGCCCGCCGGTCGCCGTCGGAGCATCGCCCCTCGCAAGAGGTCCGGGGCGATGCGGAGCGGCGAGTGGCGGGCGGGCCCCCCGCCCGTCGGGAGCCTGAGGTGCGGAGCCCTGAGTCTGTCTATCCCCGTATTGTAACACCGGGGATAGAAACCCAAAACCCACTTAATCAAGTTCCAGAGGGGGGTATGTCAGGTCGCCCGGACTGGATCAGATTGGTCGGTCCTGAAGCGCAAACCAGAGCAGTGGTTCGAGAGTTACGGAATAGATTCGGGCCATCGACCGGATTCAACCGAGGGGCATTGCACTTTGAGGAGGGGACTGTCTGGCATCCGGGAGTGCTGTTCAGCAAAGGGCACAAAGCAAAGATCGTCATGGTCGATTTGCAAGGAAGCAGGCTCTCAACGATGACCATCAAGGACATGATGGACATCACCACAAAGATCATGATGCAAGGCTTCAAGTGTACCCGTATCGATCTGGCGGTAGATCATGTAGGGATGGATCTTGCACTCTATGAGAATGCACTTGCATCGTGTGAAGCACATGAACTCTGCAAGCTCCGTAAATACTCCCCTGATCCGGAATACATGGCCGATGGAACGCCTACACGACTCTTGTTGAAACTGGGCAAGCGTGAATCGTCCGTGTGTGCTCGAATCTACGACAAGGGGTTAGAGACCAAGACACTGCCGCCAGGTCAATGGGAACGCTTTGAAGTCGAGTTCAAGAAAGATCGAGCACATGAGGTCTGCATGACCATGTTGGATGCAGGTAATCGGTTGCCGGAAGCACTCTGGCGTTATGTGATCGGTGCCGTTGATTTCCGAGTCAAGAACGGGCGAACCGAACTCAGTCGCAGACCACGCGCTCAATGGTGGGACAACTATATCGGGCAATCACATCCACTTGAAACCATGCCACTAGAGAATAAGTCGAGCTTCATGAGTTGGTTCTGTTGGTTCCGGGAGGGCGTCGGGCCGCGATTGCTACAGTTGTCGGAGATTCTCGGGATGTCACCGTATGAGTTCTTCGATCAACTCATGGACGAACTCAAACCGGCGACTTCAGTTGTTCCTGCAACGGTGGATGCTCAATCAATGATGAACAAGATCAGGGACACCCCGCACCAAACGCGATGAGAAATGCGCTGACATCGAGGAAGTTAAAGAGACCATCGCCATTGAAGTCGGCCTCTGGGTCTTGGGATGTGAACAGCGAAAGGAAGCTTGACACATCAAAGAAATTGAGTGATTCATCCCCATTGTAATCCGCAGGGCAGAGATCAGGGCAGTCGCTGACATCAATGATCAGGAGGCCAGAATCTGTATCTGCGATAAATGCTGTCGTGCCAGCAATCGATACATTTACAGCATTGTCAGGAGTATCGACTATTCCAAGGAGTATTGGTGTAGATGGAAAAGTTACATCAAGAATGTGGAGCCCGGATTGGCCAGCAGTAACATATGCAATGTTGCCATCAATAAACACGCCAGTTGCATCGGTAACGGAGTCGTAAGAAGCTAAAAATGTGGGTGATGCTGGATTGCTTGTATCTATGATCTGAAGCCCTCCGTCGTCATTTGCGACATATGCGACGGTGCCTATAGAAGCAATATCAAATGGGAAGAAGCCCGGCAAGTCATATGAGCCAAGTAGTGATGGAGATGACGGATCACTGATATCTAGTATCTGCAAGCCCAAATCCCTATCTCCGACATATGCAATACTGCCCTCAATGTGCACAGACATTGCATACGACATTTCGTGAGAACCCAGAAAAATTGGAGCTGTTGGGTCACTGACATCAACTATTTGTAGGCCAGATGATTCTCTAGCAATAAATGCCGTATTTTCAAAAACGGCAATTTGCTGTGAGCCACCGGGTAAGTTTTGTGTTCCCAATAGAGTTGGGGATGCAGGATTTGAAATATCAACGATTTGCATTCCAGGATATGCAGAAAAATATGCGTTGGTTCCATCGATGGTAAATCGATACGATGAGGTTGAAGGGTTGTATGAGCCGATGAGTTCTGGTGTCGTTGGGTCACTGACATTAATGATCTGTAGGCCAAAGTTCCAGTCGGCCACATATGCAGTTGTGTCAGACATGGCTACATCAAGCGCTTTGCTGTTTGTACCGTATGACCCAAGGATCGGAGAAGAAGTGATTTTGCTTTCATCATAAATCCAGAGCCCCCCGGAAGAGATAAAATGAATAATTGAGTTTTCAACAGTAACTCCGCCTACACTAGTAGGCGTCTCGATCATTCCCGAAAATGTCGGAAAGGCGGGGTTGCTGATATCAACTATATGTAATCCTGTAAAATAGGTGCCCGAAACATAGGCTGAACTATTCTTAATGAATACATGATCAGCTTCATCCGGGGTACTGTATGACCCAAGGAGTGTTGGAGTGGACGGGTTGCTGACATCGATTGTAAGAAGGCCTGAGTCTCCATCTGCGACATATGCGATATTGCCCATAACTGAAACATCAAATGCTCTGTCGGGGGTGTCAATGGATCCGAGGAGTGTTGGAGTTGAGGGGTCACTGACATCGAGAATATGGAGCCCTGACCACAAATCGGCAATGTAGGCAGTTGCACCCTCTACACAAACAGCATTTGCAAACTCAGGCGTGTCGTAGGATCCAAGTAGTACTGGATTTGATGGGTCATTGACATCGAAAATCTGAAGTCCAAAATCACCGCCTGCGATGTATGCAGTGCCGCCGATCACAGCAATATCCCGCGATTCGTCATGTGACAAATCACGCCAAAGGAGTACCGGTGTTGTTGGGTCACTGACATCGACCACTCTAAATCCACCGTCCCGGTCTGCGATATAGGCAATGTTGTCTACAACAGTAACTGAAAGTGCAAATAAAGAAAAAGAAGGGGTGCTGTAGCGTCCGAGGACCTGAGGTGTAACTGGGTTGGTGATGTCGACGATGTACAGGCCGCCGTAGTTCGCGGTAACGAAGGCTGTGTTGTCAACAATGCAGACATCATCACCCGATGACAAATCAATTGTTCCAAGGAATCCAGCTAAGCGTGGTTCACTTACATCTCGAATTTGTAACCCATAATCTAGGCAGGCGGCAAAAGCATAGTTTCCTGAAACAGCTACACTCACCGCCGGACCAAAGGTGTCATACATCCCAAGAAATGCAGGTAATTCAGGGACACTGACATCATAGATTAAAATTCCCATATCGTAATCAGCAACAAAAACCGTCGAGCCAACTACACAAATATCTTCTGATGTTTTGGGAACATCATTCGATCCAATCAAAATGGGCGATTCCGGATCGCTGACATCGAGAACGAGCAGTGAATCTTCCTCAGCAACATAAGCGGTGGTACCTACAACAGTGACACTCCAAACAGAACCGGAATTTGCATTAAACGAACTAAGCAATGCGGGGTTCGAAGGGTCATTGATATCGATAATCTGAAGGCCGGATTCGGTATCAGCTATGTAGGCCGTTGAGCCGACAACTGATAAGTCTGAGGCGTAGTCAGGCGTCCATTGTGAGCCAAGGAATATCGGAGTAGATGGGTCACTGACATCGATGATCTGAAGTCCAGAATCGCCATCGGCAACATAGACGGTGTTATCTATGATCGTGATTCCTTGAGCCGCACCCGGAGTGTCGTATGAGCCGAGCAATGTGGGATTGGTGGAGTTGCTGATGTCAAGGATGAGCACGCCAGAGAAATAATCTGCGATATATGCCGTATTGTCGACAATTGCGACATCAACACAGTAGCTGGGCGTGTTATACGAGCCAATTAGTGAAGGTGCTCCTGGATCGCTGATATCGACTATTTGAAAATCAACACTGTTCGCTATGTATGCGATGTTGCCAACGACGGAAGTCTTGTGGGCAATTCCAGCTGTGTCGTACAAGCTTACAAAATTCTGATCTAAACATAAGGCACCATCCGCTCTGGCCAGCGAAACGGTGGCCGGGACAAAGCTCAGGATATAGACGGCAATAACCACCAGCGTTGAATGGGCACATCTATGCATCATGTGAACAATCTCCAGATATTGAACATCGATACTACTTGAAGTCAAATCGAGTTGAAAGATCAAATCAGACAATATCAGCTGATTTGGAGTGCTTCAGCACCAGTCCAATGCGGCGTGACCGAGATCGATGCCTACGACAATCCGTGACAAATAACGACAAATCAAGAAATGTAGAGTTTATAGGATCTCGACTCTTGACAGCATCGATCGTATGCATCATTATGCAGATATGGCTAGCAGAGAACGAATCACGACCACATTGGACTCCTCGCTCATTGAACGGATCGATCGGATCGCCGAGTTCCGCAACGAATCCAGATCAGCAACAATTGATCGAATGCTCGCAAATGGAATCGAAGAGGAAGAGAAGGTGCTCGAATCAATTGGCGTGGGTATCCAAGGCAGGATTACCGCCCTGTTGATAGAGAATCCCAAAATTCTAAACTCACTCTCTAAAGCACTCGGCGATGTCCTGACAGATGAGCAACTCGCCAAAATCGAAGAGAGTGGGTCGGATGTCATCGCTGCAGGCAAGCGATATCGAAACTACACGAAGAACATTAACAAGAAAGGCAAGAAGTAGCATCATGAATACAGGAGAACGTTTAATCACAATCAAGGAGGTCGCTAAGCAACTGAGTATGAGTGTGCGGACTATGGAGCGACGGATCAAAAAGGGTCTGATTCCCCAGCCAGAGTACAACGGGCCAAGACGGGTATATCGCGAGTCAGTCGTGCCGATACTTGTCGAGCAAGCCACGCGGGGGGAATCATGAGTTCAATCAGCCCCCACACCGAGGTCGGGTATGTCAAACGCAACAAACGCAGTGGCAAGCCCTACGGCAACTACATCGGCTACTTCCGATTTCCTGACGAAACTGAAGTATCGAAGATCAATCTCCAAATTAGAGAGAAGCGATTTGCTGAACAGAAGCTCCGCGAGATCATTGAGCACACGCACGCTGTGCGCACCGGGCTTAAACCAAGCGATGAAGTACTGAACGCAGCCGCCAAGCCACTCGCGGAGTACATCGAAGACTACATAGGGAGCTTGAAGGCTCGGAAACTCAAACACGAAACGATCCGAAAGATTGGCCCGATGCTGCTGCGGCTGTTCAATGATTGTGGTTGGACTCGAGTTGCGGATCTTTCTGCATCCGGCTTTGAAACCTGGCGTGCTTCTGTTGCTCTGTCATCGAAAGCCCAGAACCATCACCTGAATACCGCGAAGGCATTTACAAACTGGCTGATCACTCTTCAAATCTGTGAGCGTAATCCGTTCAAAGGCATCAAGCCAGCACGGGTTATCGGCAATGAAACCCGCCCAAGGCGGGCACTCAACATAGAGGAGGTCGACCGATTGGTGTACCACTGCCCGTGTCCGCGCCGACGGATGATCTACATGATCGCGTTTGCTACTGCAGCACGCACCTCAGAGATGAAAGGCTTTAGATGGTCGGACATTCACCTGTGCTCAAATGATCCAGCGATCACATATCGCAATAGCAACACAAAGAGCACCAAGCCTGAACGCAATCCAATACCCCATTGGCTTGCTGATGCTTTGCGAGAGTTCAAGCCAGAGGATACCAAGCCTGACGATCTGGTGTTCAAGCAGTGGATTGGTAGCCACACACTGAACAGTGATCTGGAAAGAGCCGGGATTCTGAAACTCAATGCCTACGGCGAATCAGCGTGTTTGTATTCACTCCGACACGGGTTCAATCAGACGATGTTGGAATCCAACATTCCCTTCCGACACGCCCAGCGCTTCATGCGGCACAGCGATCCCAAGCACACCGCCAACACCTATCTAGATTCAGACGGGCTCAATCTGCGAGAGAGCATCGATAAACTCCCCGCGATCGGACAACGCCCGCGCGTCGCCAGAAGCGTCGTTGACGTGGTCGAGGAACGACTCGGAGTGTCAGAAGATGTCGCGATCAAGGCAGATTTGGAATTGCAAAAAACCGCGAACGCTGTTTCTGAACGGCAATCCATGACTCTGAATGTCGCGGAGTGTCCAGATAGTCGTCGAGAATGGAGCCGGGGGGAATCGAACCCCCGTGCCGGGATTGTCAGCAGGGTGCTTCTACGGGTGTAGTCGTTGGTTTGATCTCGATCTCGCACCGGGCAACGACACCCTGTGGTTCGATCCAGCATCTTGAAACCTCCTCGCCAGCGTGCCAAGAGGCACCACACGCTGACCAGTCCGATGATCGTGATCCACCGCCTCATCGGACGTCGGGCGGTGGATCCGCGGCCACTATTAGGCTGCGAGTGCGTACTGCGGTTCGGCAGTTATAAAGTTGCGTACTTTTTACGAGGCCAGCACGCTCCTCGACACGCAACACCAAGCCTTCCCAATCCGGTCGAATGCCATATCGGCCCCAGTGAATGCCCCGCGGACCGCCCGCAGGGAACATCTATTCTATACATCAAAAACGAAACAGATGTTCGCAAGAGATTCGCATATCTCCCGCAGGTTCCAATCCCCACGCCGCGAAGGTATCGGACAGGATGGAACCCCCCAGATATCGGATAACCACAAGGGACGCAGCGATTCGTATTCGGTTCCTCCAATCTGGAAGAATTGTATTGATTTTCCGACGAGAACCGGTACATTGAATGTGTCGCCGCTGGGAATGCTGCTCAGTGGTATTTCGTATCGTAGGAGGGTCGAAATGTTTTCCAAGACTAGAACCATGTCGTTGTGCGCTGGACTCGCACTTGCCGCGTCGTTTGCGGGTGCAAACGACATCCCAACAACCGTAATGACCAAGCAGGTCTCCGAATCGACGGCTGAGAAGCGTCAGATTATCCGTGAGAACCTTGGCATGCTTCCTCACTCAGTCGCGCGTCAGTGGAACGAGGTCCTCCTCGATTCGATCCGCAATGACTTTGCGCGTCCGACTGTGCACGCTCGCAACTTGTACCACACCAGCGCTGCGATGTGGGACGCGTGGGCCGCGTACGACGAGCAAGCCGACCAGGTCATGCACCACGAAAAACTTTCAGCGAAGGACGTCCAAGCCGCTCGCGAAGAAGCGATCAGCTACGCGATGTACCGCTTGCTGCGTCATCGCTTCTTGTTCTCACCAGGTGCTCCGGACGTGCTCCCTGAGTACGACCTGCTTATGGCAGAGCTCGGCTACGACATCAGCTTCACAAGCACCGTGGGTGACAGCCCCGCTGCACTCGGAAACCGCATCGCGGAGACCATCATCACGCATGGTTTGAGCGACGGATCGAACGAAGCCGGCGCGTACGCGAACCTTGTGTACCAGCCAATGAATCCGCCGCTGCTCCCTGACTTCCCAGGGAATCCAGACATCATCGACCAGAACCGTTGGCAGCCTTTGGCGCTTGAGTTCTTCGTGGACCAGTCCGGCAACCCAATCCCCTTCGGATACCCAGACTTCCTGAGTCCAGAGTGGGGTGATGTCACGCCGTTCGCGCTGACTGAAAACGATGTTCAAGTGATCGAGCGTGATGGATCTGATTGGTCCGTCTGGCACGATCCAGGAGCACCCCCTTACCACGGCACACCAGAAGGTGACGCTCGCTACAAGTGGGGCAATGAGATGGTCATCACGTGGTCATCGCACCTCGACCCATCCGACGGCGTCATGATCGATATTTCCCCTGGCGCGATCGGCAACGCTCCGCTCGCAACCGTTGACCAAGAAATGCAGTACTACAACCACCTCGAAGGTGGCGACTGGGGTCAGGGTTGGGATGTGAACCCATACACCGGAGAGCCATACGAGCCGCAGATCGTCCCACGCGGCGACTACGGGCGTATCCTCGCTGAGTTCTGGGCAGATGGTCCAGACTCCGAAACCCCTCCGGGGCACTGGTTCACCCTGCTCAACTACGTCTCGGATCACCCGCTCCATGAGAAACGATTCATGGGCGAGGGACCAATCCTCGACGATCTCGAGTGGGACGTCAAGTCCTACCTCATGATGGGCGGCGGCATGCACGACATCGCGATCGCATCGTGGTCCGTCAAGGGATACTACGACTACATCCGTCCGGTCTCCGCGATCCGCTACATGTGTGATCTCGGACAGTGCACCGATGAAGGGCTCGCGAGCTACCACCCCGGCGGGATCAACCTGATCCCTGACTACATCGAGCTCGTGACCGCAGAGTCCACCGCTCCAGGTCAGAAGCACGAGCACCTGCTCGGAAGCGAAGGCAAGATCGCAATCAAAGCGTGGCTCGGACCAACCCAGATTGTCAATCCAGACACCGACGAAGCGGGTGTTGGATGGATGCTCGCTGAGAACTGGTGGCCGTACCAGCGTCCATCATTCGTGACTCCGCCATTTGCAGGTTACGTCTCCGGACACTCGACCTACTCGCGTGGTGCCGCGGAAATGATGACGCTCTTGACTGGTACTCCATACTTCCCAGGCGGGATGGGCGAGTTCGAAGCTCCGATGAACGAGTTCCTCGTCTTCGAAGAGGGCCCGTCCATGGACATCACGCTCCAGTGGGCTACTTACCAAGACGCATCAGACCAGTGCTCGCTCTCGCGCATCTGGGGTGGTATCCACCCACCTGCGGATGACCTTCCTGGTCGTCACATGGGACAGGTGATTGGTCCTGAGTCGTTCACTGAAGCACGCCGTTACTTCGGTGGTCTCAAGTCTTGCCCCGCCGACTTCCAAGGCGACGGCCGCGTGAACTTCCTGGACATCTCCAAGTTCATCAACGCGTACATGAGCAACGACCAGCTCGCTGACATGGACCGTGACAATGACCTCGACGTGGATGACATCTTCGGATTCATCGACGCGATGAACAACGGCTGCCCGTAAGCAGTCCCTCGTTCACTCGATTTCAATCACACAAACGCCCCCTCTCGTGGGGGTGTTTTTTTAGGCGCTCGCTGAGTTGGTTTGCGTGTGCTGCTTTGCGATCTCGGTGATGATCTCGATGAACCGATTCACCTCTTCGGTGGTTGTGGTTCGTCCTGGAGAGACGCGGACGCCTCCCTGATCTGTGTTCCCCAGCGCGTGGTGGGTCAGCGGGGCGCAGTGGATCCCGCCGCGGACCGCGATGTTGTGCTGCTTATCGAGGATGTCTCCGACCTTGCGTGGACTGATGCCTTCGATGTTGAACAGCACGACTGGGGTGCGTCCCTCGATGCCATCGACGCCGTAGATGATCGCGTTGTCGATCGCTCGAAGCCCATCGAGGATCATGCTGGTGAGTTTCATCTCGTGTTCGTGTGCTTCGAGCGTGAGTGCATCCATCGCCGCGTTGAGTCCCGCGAACCCCACAGCGTTGGATGTCCCCGCTTCAAGCGCATCGGGGAGTTGCGTCGGCATCTCCAGTCCCGGAGCGATTGATCCTGTCCCGCCGCGCCGCTCGCAAAAAACACGCGCCTCGTCCTTGGCGCAGTTGTCGGGAAACGCTTTGCAGCTCAGGTACAGTGCTCCTGTGCCGGTCGGTCCACCCAGTCCCTTGTGTCCCGCGATCGCGAGCAGGTCGATCCCGATCGCTTGGACATCGATCGGGATATGCCCAAGCGTTTGCGCCGAGTCCACAAGCACCAGCGCATCGGGAGCAACGGCGCTGACCGCTTTGATCGCTTCTTCGATCGGTTGGATGGTGCCCACCGCGTTCGATGCGTGCGTCAAGCATACCAGAGCGGTGCTGGGGGTGCATGCTTTAGCGATCGCTTCGGGATCGGTGTATCCGCGATCATCGCTCTCAACAAGCACCAGGTCGATTTTCTTATCCGCCGCGTAGCAATGCAGTGTCCGCAGCACCGCGTTGTGCTCCACGACCGACGAGACAATCCGGATCGGTTCATCACACCCATGCCGCTGCGCCGCTCGGATCACGCCGTGGATCGCGAGGTTGAGCGCATCGGTGCACCCGTGCGTGAGCACGACGCGCGAGGGGCTCGGCGCGTTGATGAGCTTTGCGATTTTGAAGCGTGCTTCCTCGACGACATCTCCAGCTGCGCGTGAGAGCGAGTGCCCGCCTCGTCCCGGATTCCCGGCTTTGTTCTCGATGAAATCAAGCATCGCCTCGCCAACACACGTGGGCTTGGGCCAACTGGTCGCGGCGTTATCGAGGTACAAGAACGGTTGGCTTGAATCAGGCATGGATCCCTCTCGTATACTTGAAGACTCGAATGATATTCCATTGAGCGGATCGGTGCCCCCCTCAAAGCCGTGGAGAACAGCATGAAAATCGCCGTCATAATACCAGCCGCGGGGATGTCCACCCGATTCAACGCCCAGTCCAGCAGCGACGCGGACCCGCTCGCGATGGGACGCTCGAAGCTCGACGAGGACCTTGGTGGCAAAACGGTTCTGCAGCGCACCGTCGAACTGTTTAACACACATGAGCTTGTGTCGCAGATCATCGTCGCAGGGCCGCATGATCCCGAAGCGATGAGCACATTCAAGCTCCGTCACGCGGACCGCTTGAACTTGCTGGGCGCCGAGCTTGTTGTGGGAGGCGAGCGCGAACGCTGGCAGAGTGTCCAATCGGCACTCGAAGCGGTCAATGGCGAAGCGACCCACGTCGCGATTCACGACGCCGCTCGTCCCGCGACCCCTCCCGAACTGATCGATCGGGTGTTTGATGCCGCGTCAAGATTCGATGCCGTGATCCCGGTGGTTCCAGTGAGTGACACCCTCAAGCGTGTGTCGAGCGATCCGATCGATGACAAGTCCGACGCGGACCCCCTCGCCGCGATCTTGGGCGCGGGAGAGTCCAACCCGATGCACGAGATTGTCGAGGGAGTTGATCGCGTGGACCTGGTGAAGGTGCAAACACCTCAGACGTTCAGCAAAGATCTGATATCCAGAGCATACTCGCAAGCGGATCTCACCAGCACCGACGACGCGGGGCTCGTCGAGCGATTGGGAGAGCAGGTTGTCACAGTGGTGGGGGACGAGCGGAACATGAAGCTGACGCGATCCGGCGACCTCCCGATCCTGCGCGCCATCATGAAAGTCCACGAACCCAAGTCGCGCGCTTCGCACAAGAAGTTCTGAGCTACTTGAGCTTGCTGGCGCAGTACATCCCGATCGAGACCACCATCCGCTTCGCGTTCGGTTTTCTCGGCTTATCAGCCATCAACCCGATGATCGCGTCGATGTGTTCGTTGAGCTCCGCGAGCTCGTCTTCATCGAGCCACCCCGCTGGTGAACCCACCATCACATCACGATGCGGGACAGGGAGGATCGCGTCTCCCTGATCGAATGACTTGGTTATTTTCTGTCCCGTGTCTTTGAGCGAGGCGCGTGCGAACTCTCCGAGCGCCTCAACCATCTCAGGCTTGCGAGGCCGATAGCGCATGAACTCGAGCTTGGTGGTGTAGACCTTCGCGTCACGCCGAGCCGTGCTTTTGGTTCCGATGTCGAGCAGGAGTCCGACCTCGACGAGCTGATCGATGTGCCGATACAGCGACGCGGGTTTCCGTCCCATCTGCTCCGCGATCTCGCGGACCGATGCTTCCCCCTGACTCAGCACCACCTGATGGATCTCGTGGCGCATCGGAGAGCAGAGAGCTCGGATCTGGTCAGGACAATCGATCGTTTGGTCGTCTGGGGGGCGTTGAAAGGGCATATCCAAGAATAGTCGTCAAAATAGTTTGCAAACTATTGCATTTGCAAATTAAATCTGTATACTCGACGCACGGGCACCCACGAACTTGGCCCACACACATTTAGGAGGACACATGAACATCTCACGCACCGCGTGCGTGCTTGGGTTGGCGATCGCTGCGTCAACTCTGCACGCTCAGGACATCACTGACAACTTTGATAACTACCAGGTCGGATCTTTCCCAGGCGGAGACTGGCAAGACATCGAAGACCGCACCGTCGGGAGTCCCGCGGATTCGCCGACCATGCTCGTCATCGAAACCATCGACGCGCACGGCAACCCCACCCGCGCCGTCCAGACCAACCGAGAAGCCGGAACCAATGGCTTCTACCTCAACGTCCCAACCGATGTCACCACGCACCACGTCACTATGGATGTCCGCGTGGACTCGATGCACTCGGCAAACGAGGGATGGCCCGTGAGTGTTGGGTACTCGCGCTATCTGGGACAGGACGATGTCAACGCCAATCCCCAAGGACTGATCTATGTCTGGACTGGTCGAGTCTGGAATCTATTCATCACTCCCGGCGGAGGGCGTCCACATATCGACGAACGCATGAGTGGTCCTCAGCTGATTCTGGGGCGCTGGTACACTGTGTCGCTTGAGGTTGACGTCGAGACGGGACGCTTTGACGCGAAAGTCTTTGATAAGGAGACGGGCGAGCTGCGCAACAGTCTCGTCTATACCTACACGCAGTGGAACCCAGCAATCGATTCGTACAACTCGATCACTGTCTTTGATGGGGGCGACGTCAATTCTCCATTGCAGGGACAATCAACGATCGACAACGTGATGTACACCTCGGTCGCGTCCGAGCCTTGTATTGCGGATTTCATTCCCGATGGATCATTGAACTTCTTGGATGTATCGTCGTTCCTGACCGCGTTCAGCACCCAGAGCGCGTCCGCGGACCTCACCTTTGACGGTGTGTGGAACTTCCTGGACATCTCCGCGTACCTCGCGGCATACAGCGAGGGATGTCCGTAAGAATCAGCGGACTCAGGTTCTCGACGTGCATACAGAAGCGGCCGATGTTCTGATCCATCGGCCGCTTTGCAGTTTTGGGATGTGCTGAGTATTCAGCGATCGTGCTTAGTAGCGCCGGATGACGCCGCGGACGATGCCTTGGATCTGACAGAACTGCACGCGGATCGGTTCAAAGTCCGGATTCGCGGGCTGGAGTCGGATGTGGTCCGCTTCCTTGTAGAATGTTTTGAGCGTTGTTGACCCGTCTTCGAGCAGCGCGACGACTCGATCGCCGTTGGATGCGACCTGAGCGCGCTGGAGGAGGATGAGGTCGCCGTCGAGGATGCCCTCGTCACGCATGGATTCACCATCAACGATGAGCGCGAAGGTGGAACCCGAATCATCGACTGTGCCGAGGAACTCGACCAGATCGATCTCGTCGGCTTCCGCGACCTTCTCGATCGGGTATCCCGCGGCGATCTTGCCTACGAGCGGGTACTTGAGCGGACGCGACTCGTCAGGGACCGCGATCCCCTCAGCAATCGACAAAGAGCGTGCCTTGTTCGCTTCGCGAATCAGGGCGCCTTTTTTGATCAGTGCTTCGACGTGCTCGAACACCGTGACTTTGCTGACGCCGATTTCGTCGGCCAGTTCTTGCATCGTCGGGGAATAGCCACGGCGAATTCGTGAATCGCGGATAAGCTGGAGAATTCGGAGCTGCTTTGGAGTGAGATTCATGGTTCTGATCCTTCCGTTTGCTTGTGCCCACAGTTGATTGGGTTGCTGTGCGTGTTGCACCGTTGATCTGGTCGGTCACTGATTGGAGCCGGTCATGCTGGTTCTTCATCAGGCGTTGCCCGCTGACGAGCATGCCCAGATCGAGCATCCGTTGTCGGCGTGCGACCGTCACCAAACCGTCACCGAACTCAGGGTCCGATGACTCCCCTTGCAAAGAGCTCCCGGGGCGGAGCACGAGTGACCCGATCGCGGCGTGATGATCGTCATACTCGAATGCATAATCGCCGCCAGGGCCGAGCTTGAGAAGTGGTGCTTGTGTCATTGGAAATACTCGATTCAGTCTCTGGTCTGTCCGAGCCATGAACAAATCATGCCTCGGTTGGTCCCAGTTTGATCGGGTCTTTCTCGGGTCGTCAAACACCTTTTACTCAACCAATGTTCGGTCAACGATAGCCGATCATCAACCGATCGGCAAGGGGAATTCCCGTTCCTGACCAGATTCGGGCGAAAAAGCCCCCAAAATCGGGGTTATCGGGCTCAAAAAATCCCGGCGCAAATCCTGCCGTGACCCGAACAAACGTCTGGTTATCGGGTCAGCATCCACCCAAACACGGCTCATCGAGCACGCTGAAAGTGAGCTCCGGCGCGTTTGATCCGTCCCTGAATCTCCAGCATCGTCGCCGACGCTCGCAGCGCGCCCGGCTCGATGTTGAGCATCTCGCTGAGCTGATCCCCAGTGCGAGGCTCATCAAGCGCCTCAAGAATCTTCCGGCTCAGCGGATCAAGGTCCCCGACGGGTTGTGGTTTCGCTCTTTGAACATCGGGCTGTTTGGGAACAGGTCCAAGCGACCCAACCCCCTGCTTGAGTGCTGGTGAGCTGCGTTCAAGGATCTCGATGATCTCTCCAGGATCGCTGACCATGTGCGCGCCGCCGGATTTGAGCAGTTCGTTGCTCCCTCCTGAGGCGCTCGAATCGATGCGTCCCGGCACCGCGAAGACCTCACGCCCATGATCCTCCACAGCGTGTCTCGCAGTGATCAGCGCGCCCGATCGTCTGGACGCTTCGATAACCAGCACTCCGAGCGAGAGTCCCGAGATGATCCGATTGCGAGCCGGGAAGTTCTCGCTGCTTGGTGGGGTGTGGAACGGGAGCTCGGAGATGATCGCGCCGCCTTGCTCGACGACTCGATCAAAGAGCGGCGCGTTCTCTTTGGGGTACACGTGTCCGAGCCCGCATCCCAGCACGACGAGCGTTTTGGTGCTTGCATCGAGCGCTCCGCGATGCGCGGCTGAATCGATCCCGCGCGCACCTCCCGAGACGATGGTGAATCCGGCGCTCCCGAGCGAGCGTGAGAATCGAGTCGCTTGTTCTGTGCCGTAGATTGTGCACTTGCGTGATCCAACCATCGCGATGGGGTGCTCGAAGCTCGTCGGATCAAGCGATCCGCGATACTGGAGGATCGGCGGAGCACCAGGGATCGCGCGCAGGAGCGGGGGATACCAATCATCCAAGATCGACACGATCGAAGCGCCCGCGTCTTCCAGCGTTTCGAGTTCTTCCTCGACACGCGTTGCGACGTCCGCTCTGGTCTCGATGATGCTTGATGCGGTCTGTGATCCGATCCCCTCGATGCGTTTGAGCTGACTCATCGACATGCTCATAGCCGCTTCTGGAGATCCCGCTGCTCGGATCAATCGATCGATCCGGACCGGTCCCAGTCCTGGGATCATCGTCAGCGCGAGCAGATCACGAGCAGCCGAGCTGGTCTGGTGTGATGCCATTATTCAAACGAATCGACAAGTTTGATCGGCGCGTACCCTTTGCCCTTGGTCCGCTCGTCAAAGTCTAGGAGCCGTCCGACGACCTCGAGCTCTGTATCCAAGCGCACGCGCGTCAGGGCGCGCATGGACACGATCTGCTGCGTGTACACATACGCGGGGTCCGGCTTGCGGATAGTGACAAACACACGCTTCCCATTGGGGGTCCGTTCGGTCGCGTCGAGTCTGAGCGACCATCCAGGAGACGGAGCTTGCATCACGATCATGTGGAACGGATCGTCCTGATCGAGCATCACCATCGGCGCGTTCTGGAGCCGCGTCGCCGCGTCCTCGTCGCGCTCCCAGATTTTCTGGATGCACCCCGAGAGCATGAGCATCGAAACAAGTCCCAGCATGAGCGAGGCGGAGCGCCGAGCAGTGCGGGCGCGAAAGACAGACGGGATGAACATACAGCAGATCAACATACACAGACTCCCCAAGTGTTCGTCATGTGTATGGTAGTGGGACGGAGCAGCGGTTGCAAGACAGAACCCGATTTACGGCTGCTTCTGCTGTTGAAGACGCTTTACGCGTAGATATCAAGCACTCGACCAGTCGCTGGGAGCAGCTGCTGATGGAGCCGGTTTTCAGTTACGGCGGTCTTTGGACGCGGAGTGGGTTCAATCACCTCCCCCAGATTCGGGAGCAACGGCGTGGACATCGATGCATCCTTGCACGCCGACGACAGCTCCACGCGATCCTGAGCTTCAGTTGCTCGATTCGCTTGGAGGAATCGGTGGTAGGGGATCGTGCCGGGAGTGGCGGTGAACGGATCACGCGAAGGGATATCGTGCACGCATCGGACGATGGGCGTGATGAGGTGTCCATTCTGGGTTGCACAGACGCGCATGCCAAACCAGTGGCGAAGCGGATGCCTGAGAGCATTTGAACCCTCACGTCCGAGAGTATCCATCGGAGTGCGCAATCCGAGCGGATCATCCCCGATGCGTCGCGAGAGGCGAGATGCGGATCATGACGGATGTGGTGTTGGGGAAACAACGCTTGATGCGTACCATCACAGCGATGCGCACTGACGAGCTTGATTTTGATCTCCCCGAGTCGCTGATCGCGACGATGCCCGCTGAGCCGAGGGATTCATCGCGTTTGCTCGTCGTTTCGCGCTCAGATCCGGATCGTTTGGAGGATCGTGTATTTTCGGACCTCCCTGAGTTGCTGTCTCCCAAGGACCTGCTCGTCTTCAACCGATCCAGCGTGCTCCCGGCTCGTTTCCAAGGCAGCAACCTCGAGACGGGCGGCGCCTTCGAGGGACTCTATCTCCACGACGCGCCCCAGAGCAGCAGCGAGCAGGCGTACTGGATCGCGTACGTCAAGACCAAGCGCCCACGCGTAGGCCGGCGCGTGGGATTGGTGGATGCGTCTGGGAATCCGACGAGTGTCATCGCTGAGTTTGTCGAGCCGTTCCCAGCAGAGGGTCCAGGCGCGTGGGTGCTCATGATCGATGGCATCGACGGTAAACAAACCGATCAGGTGCTTGCGGAGATCGGTGGGACTCCGCTGCCGCCGTATATCTTGTCGCAGCGCAAGGCGCGGTCCCAGCACATCGATGATGAGACCGATCGACGTTTGTACCAGACGATGTACGCATCGACAGACGACTCCGGATCAGTCGCGGCTCCCACTGCAGGTCTCCACTTCACCCCTCGCGTGATGAGCGGATTGTCAGAGCACGACGTCCAGACCAGCGAGGTCGTCTTGCACGTGGGTGCTGGGACCTTCAAACCCATTGACGCGGATCGACTCGAAGACCACGACATGCACGCGGAGCGATGCTCGATGGGATCCGCGATCGAGCGGTTTGAGCACGGAAAACCCACCGAAAATCGGGTGTTCGCTGTGGGATCAACAAGCGCCAGAACGCTCGAGAGCTTCGCGGCGGTCCACGAAGACGGAGGGGATCTGAACTCTGCAGTCGACACACGCATCCTGATCTCGCCGGGCTATCGCTGGAAGTGGGTCGATGGGATGCTCACGAACTTCCATCTGCCTCGCTCGACGCTGATCGCGATGGTCGCGAGTATTCTCGATTCTGAAAGCGGATCGGGGATCGAGCGCGTGCAACGAGTTTATGCACACGCGATCCACAACCAGTATCGTTTTTACAGCTACGGCGACGCGATGCTGATCCTGCCTTAGGAATGCATGTTGGTGGGTGTGGTATGGTGGTGGAAACTACGCAAAACTGCTGGGTTTAGACGATAATGGGGTTCAACGATCGGGGATGTGGTCATGGAACTGAGCAAACTCATTGAAGGGATTGAAGTGGAGCCGCTCGAGCGGTCGAGCTCTGATTTCTCAGTGAGGGTGTGCGATCTGACGGAGGATTCGCGCACCGCGATGCCGGGATCGTTGTTCATCGCACGCGCCGGGACCAACGACGAGGGCGCGAAGTACATCGATCAAGCCGTCGCTGCGGGAGCGGTCGCGGTGGTGACGGACAATCCGGACGCGAAAGCTCCGGAGGGTTACCACCCTGTGATCCTGTACTCTCCCGACGCGTGCGGGATCGGCGCCAAGCTCGCCGAGCGGTTTTATGGTCATCCGAGCGATCAGCTTGTCATCGCGGGAGTGACTGGGACCAACGGCAAAACAACCATCGCCCACCTGACCCAGCAGATCGTCAAGCATGCTCATATCAACGAGCATCGCATCAAGTGCGGCTTGATCGGGACGGTGCAGATCGACGATGGACGCGAGTGCAGCGCCGCGCCGATGACGACTCCTCCAGCGATCGAGTTGAGCCGAACGCTCTCGACGATGGTCGAGCACGGCTGCAGCGCCTGCGCGATGGAAGTCTCCAGCCACGCGCTCTCTCAGAAACGCACCTATGCGCTCGCGATCGATGCCGCGGGGTTTACCAACCTGACGGGGGATCACCTCGACTACCATAAGACGATCGACTCGTACACCGATGCTAAAGCGTCCTTCTTCTCACATCTCAATCCCGGCTCGCTCGCGATCATCAACATGGACGATCCCGCGGGTAAGATTATGGCCGGCGTGTGTCCCACAGGTGTCGTGGTCCAGAGCTGCTCGCTGACCGATCATGAAGCGGATTGGTATGGAGAGATCGTTTCGCGCTCGCTCGATGGTGTTCAGCTGCGGATCCACTCGCCTCTAGGTGAGCTGGAGTGCGTTGTGCCGTTCTTTGGGGATTACAACGCGAGCAACACGGTAATTGCAATGGGACTCTCGGCGCGACTGCTCAGCAAGCTCGGCTTAAGCGACGCACAGATCATCGAGCACTGGAAACAGACACTCCCTCGACTCAAGCTCCCGAGCGGTCGTCTGGAGTGCGTGCATACAAACGATGATGACCTGCGTGTGTTCGTGGATTTCGCGCACTCGGATGACTCGATCCGCAACTGCTTGTCGGGAGTGCGTTCTGTGCTCCCGAGCGGATCGAAGCTGTGGTGCGTGTTCGGATGCGGCGGGGATCGAGATCGAACCAAGCGCCCGCGCATGGGACAAGAAGCGTGCAGCGGCGCGGACCGAGTGGTGCTGACGAGCGACAATCCACGAAGCGAGAAGCCTTCACGGATTGTGGACGATGTGCTCGCGGGACTGGACGAAGCGCAGCGAGCGCGTGTCGAGGTGCAGGTCGATCGAGCGCGAGCGATCCAGTTCGCGATCGAGAAAGCAGCTCCTGGAGACGTGATCGTGATCGCGGGCAAGGGGCACGAACCAGAGCAGATCATCGCGGATCAATCGGGGAAGCTGGTCCACTATGTGTTTGATGATCGCGTCCACGCACGCGAAGCGCTCGATGAACGTAGGTTTAAGCTAGAGGTGAATGCATGAGTTTGTTGAGCTGGGAAACGATCCAATCCACAACAGGCGGCCGATGGGTGGTCGCCCCCGATGAGTTCAGCGTTACCCCCGCTGGAGTGTCGATCGATACCAGAGAACTCGAGCAAGGACAGATCTTTGTCGCGTATGTAGGCAGTCGTGTCAACGGGCACGACTTTCTCAAGCAAGCGCACCAACGCGGTACGGCGATGTGCATCATCACCGACGAATCACGCGTTCCTGATGGTTTCGATATCCCAACACTTCTTGTCAACGATCCGACCGATGCGATCACGGCCCTCGCGAAACACTGGCGCTCCCTGATCGCCGGGACTGTTGTCGGCGTGACAGGATCCAACGGCAAAACCACAACCACGCGACTGATCTACTCGGTGCTCAGTCAAGCTGGAGATGCGTGGGTGTCGTCCAAGAGTCACAACAACGCGATCGGTGTCCCGATGTCGATCCTCAACACACCGATCGATACACGCTTCGCGATCTTCGAGCTCGGAACATCCAGTCCCGGAGAGATCGACGCTCGCGCCGAGCTTGTGCAGCCGGACGTCGCGGTGATTACCTCAATCGGCAGAGCACATCTCAAAGAACTCGGATCCATCGAGGGCGTGTGCAAAGAAAAAGCGAGCATCCTGCGACACACCAAACAACGCGCGTTGGTCCCAGGCGGGATCGACGAGCTTGACCACGCGATCGACGCGCTCGGACTCTCGATTCTGGTCGAACGATT
Organism: Phycisphaerales bacterium; assembly: GCA_965250055.1. Classification (GTDB taxonomy): domain Bacteria; phylum Planctomycetota; class Phycisphaerae; order Phycisphaerales; family UBA1924; genus UBA1924. The sequence goes on from OZ252285.1 coordinate 2,815,184, forward strand.
CGACCCCGATTCGATCAGCGTGACGGAGACGACGGATCAGAGCGTGACCTTCGAGCTTGAGGGATCTGGATACGACGCTCCGATCCCAGGGAAACACAACGCGCACAACGCCGCGATCGCGGTGCTGGTGGGGCGCGCGTGGGGGATGACGAAAACCGACATCCGCGCCGGACTCGCCAATGCGACGCTTCCTGAGATGCGTCTGGATCGAGTCGAGATCCCGACGCAGTCTGAGCCGATTATTCTGTACAACGATGCGTACAACGCGAATCCGGATTCAACGCGAGCCGCACTGTCGTTCTTTGGTGATCTGGAGACTGACCAGCAACGGATCGCGATCCTCGGAGACATGCTCGAGCTCGGAGACGCGTCCGCAGCAGAGCACGAGTCGCTGCTCAGCGAGCTTGAGGCGCTCGATGCACGAGTCGTGCTTGTCGGAGAGCAGTACGAGAGCGCCGCGGGGGACCGCTTTGAATCCATCAGCGTCGCGGATGACCACGCGATGAGCGAGCTGGCGCGGACGATCAATCCGGGCGATGTCGTGCTGCTCAAGGGATCGCGCGGGATTGGTCTTGAGCGTTTGGTGTATATCCTGATCAACCGGTACACGCCGTATGCCAAAGCGTCCACGGCCCAAATCGCTGGGGACGACTCCGATTCATGATCTACATTCTTCTGGACATCCTCCGCGGCTGGCTCGTTGACCACAACCTCTATCCGTACTTCCGTGTGCTCGACGAGATCCAGTTCCGCACACTCGCCGCGGCGGGGCTCTCCTTCGCGATCGTTGTGTTTATGGGCAAACGCGTTATCCGCATGCTCATCAAACTCAAAATCGGAGACGGCGGAGAAACCGACGCGGCGCTGCTCCGCGAGCACGCCGCGAGCAAAGCCAATGTCCCGACGATGGGGGGCATCCTCATCTGCGGCGCGATCTTTATCTCCAGCTTCCTGCTCGCGGATATCCGCGTCAACCTGGTGTACACCGGACTTTTCACGCTGCTCTGGATGACCGCGGTGGGGGGGGCGGATGATTACCTCAAACTCACCGCATCCCGACGAGGCACCGGACGTCAGGGGCTGTATTCATGGGAGAAACTCGTCTTCCAGCTCGGACTCGGACTCATCGTCGGATTCTTCGTCTACCGCTACGGCGTTGAGTACCAAGGCGGTCAGCAGGTCGATTCAATCGCGCACGTGCTCAACCTCCCTTTCCAGCGGACGTACGACCCCACGACCAAGTTCGCGGCTGATGGACTGATCTACCTGAGTCTCCCAGTGTTCATGATCCTCTCGATGCTTGTCGTCGCGGGACTCTCCAACGCGGTCAACATCACCGACGGCATGGACGGGCTCGCGTCAGGAACCAGCGCGATCGTCTGCTTCGCGTTGATCCTGCTTACATTAGTATCAGGCGAGCTCAGCTCCTCGCAGTACCTGTACGTTCCCTATGTACCACTCGCTGATGAGCTCGCGGTGATCGCGGGAGCGATGTTCGGCGCGTGCCTTGGGTTCTTGTGGTGGAACTGCAAACCAGCACAGATCTTCATGGGCGATACCGGCTCACTGGCGCTCGGAGGGATGATCGGATACATCGCGATCGTCACGCGACAAGAGTTCGTCGTCCTGCTCATGTGCGGCGTGTTCCTCTTCGAGATCCTCTCCGTTGTCATGCAGGTCGGATGGTTCAAGTACACACGCATCCGCACAGGAACCGGTCGACGGATCTTCCGAATCGCGCCGTATCACCACCACCTTCACCAAGGGGGTTGGGCAGAGAATCAGGTCGTCGCTCGGCTCTGGTTGATCACGATCATCCTCGTCGTCGTCGCGATGGCGTCACTGAAGCTCCGCTGACGGCTCAACCAAGGACGGCTCAACAAGGACCAGCGGGAGCTGCAGGAAGAACTTGTCCTGGATCGGGCCGTTGCTTTCGAGATCGATCTCAAAGCGCAGCGTCTGTGCGTTTGGTGGGAGCTCAAGATTGAGCGTTTCGTACGATGTGGGGGTCGCGTCGAAGTGTTTGCTCCAGAGCGTGTGGATCGTCCCCTGATCATCGACCGAAGTGATCGTGACCGAGTTGTCGGTCCAGCGCTGATTCCACGCGTTGACCTCCATCGTCATCCGCGTTGATCCCTGCGGGAGTTCCCATGTCATGGAGATGGGAGACTCGATCCGCGTTCTGCTCCGTGGACTCCCGAGCCAGCGTGAGGTGCGGACGATCGGGGTGGGCGCCCACTGTCTCCCGCCGGTTGGTTCAATCACGGCAGGGGAGTACGTCTGCAGGTTGATGAGTCCCGAGTCATCGGAGATCGTGTCTACTCCGAGCAGATCGGCATTGAATGATTGGGAACCTGATCGTGTGTGCATCTCATCATCAAGCACCGCGTTCATCCCTCGGCTCGCGTTCCACTGGTACTCGCTCACACGCAAGCGTTCGTTGAGCGCCGTGAGCACATACATCCCTGGACTGGGCTCGATCGGATTCTGGAGCATCACCGCGTGGACCTGATCGACCGGATAGTTGCGGGACATCGCTTTGCCGTCGGGCGCTGTGGTTTCGATCTCGATGCTCTGACCGATGCTGACAATGTATCCGAGCACCACGTCCTGGTTGTTGAGCCGGATCGCGTCGTCCTCGATCTCTGGATCAAAGAAGCTTGTCGCCGAGGTGAAGCCGCGGACCGCGTTCTTGCGTCCGATCGATCGGATCCGCTCGATCGGGATCGAGACGAGTTGATCGGATTCAAGCCGCTTGCCTTGGACAAAATCCTCGTCGTTGGTCGGCTCGATCAGCATGACCACTTGCTGACCATCCGTGAGCTCAACGCTCAGCGCCTGGTTATAGAGCTCCGTATCAAACCCTTCGCGGAAGACCATGTCGTTGTCGATCCACAGCGCTCTGATCTGTTCTGGAGTCAATCGGATCTGGAGCCCCGAACGATCGGTCCCCGCGACGCCAAGCTTCGTTCCCGCTTCGTCGATCCGCATCGTGACGGTGTTGAGCTGCTCGTCGAGCACATACGCCCAGCTATTGGGTTCTGCGACTGAGCTGCTTGCGAGCATGCATGCTGAAATGATCGGGATGGAACAACGCATAGTCATCACTTCTGGAAGATCGGCAGATACCGCTTGGGCATCTGAAGAATAATGAGCGACATCGCGGTCGCGTACGCTTTGCCCGCGGATCGGTCGTCCCATGAGCCGTCGTCGAGCTGAGAGTCGATGAGCTCCGCTCGGATCGCGGGCCACCACGTCTCCCAGTGCTCTCCTCCAGCGAGGAACATGGACTGCACAGCGTAGTACTGTCCATAGAAATAGTGCGATCTTGATGGTGATGTCGCGCCAGGGAGCGCCGTGCTCATGAGATACTCAAGACCTCGGTCGATGGAATCATCGGAGTAGATCCCGGAGTAGTACAAGCTCGCGATCCCCGCCGCGGATCGGGGCCAAGCGCTCGATCCGGCGCTGATCTGGTATCGAAACCCGCCGTCAGGATTCTGTGTGTTGCGGACGTATTCCACGGCTCGGTCGATCGTGTCGCTCGAGACCTCGATCCCGGCGTTCCGCGCGCTCCGCAGCGCCATGATCTGACAGATCGTGACGGACACGTCCGCGTCGTAGGGGACAGGGTTGTATCTCCATCCGCCCTCTTCGTTCTGTGTCTGCTCGATGAGACGGACCCCTCGGACGAGTGCTTCGTGGATACGTGTGCTGAGCGTGGTGTCGGGACCGCCGCCCGTCATGCCGTAGACCTCTCCAAGGAAGAGCATCGCGAATCCGTGCCCGTACATCGGTCCGTTGTTTGCTTGCGCCGCGATGAGTCCGTTCTCTTTGGTTGATTCGAGGATGAACTCGACGCCACGCAGGATATGGTCCCTGCTCGGACCGCGCGACGCGGTGTCGCCGTCGCCCATCATCGCGAGACACGCGAGCGAGGTGATCGCGACGTTCTTCCCGAAGCGTCCGCCCTCCCATGATCCATCGTCGTTCTGTGTGCTCGCGAGGTACGCGAGTCCATGCTCGATCGCTTGATCGAGCGCGCCGGTGATCTCGGACGGCGCGGGATTGTCGGTCGCTGATGGTGAAGACTGCGCGATCGAGGTTGGTGCAAGGAGCATCAATGCGGGAGTAATCAAGAACGGAAGTGCATGCTTCATTTTTCTTCCTCCGCGAGTGCTTTGTAGTACCGCTCCGTCAGCGTGCGGTACAGCTGGGAGTACGGCTCATCGAGCCCCTGACTCAGCGCATCACGCAGACGGTCCGGGAGATTGCCCCAACGCGCCACGCCGTTGCTCAGGTCGTTGGCGCCGACTTCTGTGGAACCGCCAGGCATCGATGAATCGCTCGGCTCGCCGTCGCCGCTGCTTGGGGAGTCCTGCTGCTGCGACTGCTGATTGGGTTGTTGTTGCTGCTGACTCGAAGAGGATGAGGAGGACGAGCTGCTGCTGGAGTTCTGGTTCTGCTGCGCCGACTCGATGATCTGCTCAAGCTTGCGGATGATCTCTTCCTGCATGCGCTGCGTGGTCAGTCCCGCGTCCTGCGATCCATCAATCCGATCCGCGGCTTGTCCCATCAACCCAACCGCTTGCGTGAACGCTTCGCCCGCTTGCTTGGGAGACAACGCTTCATCGAGCCCGCTGGTGTCGGGCGCTTCGGTTACTTCTTCAAGTCCGAGCAGTTCATCAAGCGAAGGGACACGCTCCGGCCCAAAAGCAGTCGCCGAGGACACGGCGAGGCACAGCAGCGACGAGCGGAATATGGTGAGCATGTGGAAACGATCGATCATGGTTCTTGATCCTCTATTTCTTGTTCGATCGGTTCGGGGTTCGGGTTCATGCTTTCGATGAGTTCCTGCCCCTTCTGCGAGAGTTCACGCTGCATCCGTCCGATCTCTCGGACCCTGTCTGGATCGGGGGTGTCTTTTTCACCGATCGCGCGGGTCTGGATCGCGGTCAGTTCTTGGAGCGCTTTGAGGAGCTGGAGCTGCGCGACTGGTGGGATCACGGGCTGATTGCCTCCCCCGCCTTGTCCGCCGCCACCACCACCCTGGCCGTCCTCGAAATCCTCAGACTGTTGCTGCTGCTGATCTCCCAGCACATCGATGAGCGCCTGCAGGATCGTCGCGATCCCTTGCTGATCGCTGACAAGCTGCGGCTCAAGCGTTCGCTCGCTCAGCGAAGCAGACACTGATTCGAGCATCCGATCCAGCTGATCATGAGCGAGCGAGAAGATCGGCGCGTCGCTGAGTTCCTTGGTTTCGTCGAGCATGGAGCGGAGCGACTCTTGCAGATCGTTCTCGTTGCGAGCGAGCTGCCGAGCGGTTGCCCGCTGACGACGATTCAACGGCTCGCCAACCAAGGCCTCGGTCTCGGTGGTGATCCGGACCTGTTCTTTGAACGCTTCTTGGTACTTGCTCCGAAGCTCGTTGCGGAGCTGGGTCTTCTGACGATCCTCTGCCATCTCATCTTGTTTCTTTGCTTCGTCAAGCGCTGCTTGCAGATGCGTGAGCGATGAAAGCTCGGACTGACGAGCGGAGGCGAGATCAGCAGGTACAGAACGGATCGACGCGATCGCGTCCGCTTGTGCTTGAGCGGCGCGTGACATCGACTCCGCGATAGACTGGGTCTCGGGGAACGCCGCGGCTGCCTCGTCACGCACCGCGAGCGTGTTGCTCTGGAGCGCGATCATCGGGATGTCCAGGTTCGGAGCATTCGCATCGAGCTGAGCGATCTGCACGCGCTGGTCCTGCAACAACCCTTCGATGGATTCCATGATCGAAGCGAGCTTGCGACGCAGCGCCGAGTCCCGATTCTTCTGCGCCTGCTCGATCTGCTCGAGCATGTTGTCCAGTTCTTCGAGCACCTGCTGCTGGGTTCCCGCTGCGGATGCGGTCTGGTTCTGCTCAAGCTCTCCCGCGGCTTGTTCGAGCTGCTCCTCGATCCCGGAGTTGCGCCCCTGTGTCGCGGCGTCGCGGATGCCCTGCGCTCCGGTCGGGTTCTGCTGTTCCAGCGCGTCGGCTTGCTGATCCAGCGCATCGATCATCTCGCGTGCTTCCTCAGCGGCGCGGCGCTGCTTGTCGAGGATCTTCTGGAGCATCGAGCGTTCATCGGCGCTCATCTGATCGAGCGAGCGTCCGCCGCTCTGCGCGTCCAGTGCTTGGGTCTCGCTCAGGAGCTCTTCGACCTGCGAGCGGAGGTCCTCGATGGAACGGCGCGCCAGCCAGGTGTCCTTGCCTCGATCGAGCATCGCGATCGAGGATTCGAGCTGCTCTCGCACGCGTTCCATCTGCTCGAGTGATTCATCGCGCTGCTCTCGCTGGAGCGATTCGGTCGCGTCCTCGGATTGGTCATTGGCGCGATCGAGCGCCTGGTCGAGCGCTTCGAGGATCGGACTGAGCTGCGGATCATTGATCCGGTTTTGTTCGAGACGCTCCATAAGCGCCCGCGCCGCCTCGGCTCGTGCGTGGATCTGATCGCTGATCGAGGACTGGTTCCGCGCCTGATCGCTCGGCTGCTGATCACTCCGCTGGCGCACAGCTTCGATCAATGAACGCTGACGATCATCCAGACGCTTGAGCACCTCGCTCATCGAGCTCAGCTGCGTCTCGACCAGATCCACTATCTCTTGATCCTCAACCACACGGAGCGTCCGCAGCGTAGACCGCGAAACAGATCCTCGGATATCAGTCGCGATTGCGGTGATCCCGAGTCGATCACCCTGAGCAAGCTCAAGTGATCGCAGGTCCAGTGGAGTACTCAGCACATCAGAACGCGATTCCTTTGGCTGTGAACTGGTGAGGACCTGCGCCTCGTGCTCTTGATCATCCTGCAGCTGCAGTTCGATGGATGCGTCTTGAATCCCCAGATCATCAGAGACCAACGCTTCAAGATCGATCAGCGCACGAATCCCGATCACGCTGTCGCTGCTCGGTCTGGTCAGGATCGCTTCGGGTGGTGCGTCCTCAACAACACGCAGGAACACATCCATCGGATCACGTGTGCTGAGTCCATACTGGTCGATCGGCGTCACGCTGACGGTCGTGCTCGACTCAGGAGCAAGCGTTCTGGTGATGACGCTGGACTCGCTGGTTGGGGTTTCTGGTTCGTGGACATCGGAGTTGAACACCCAGCTCATTTGAATGCTCGATCCAGCAAGGATCGGTCCGAACGAAGGCGAAGTGGGGGTGGTCTCGTGAGTCCCACGCAAGAAGCGGATCGTGTCCGAATCCAGCTGCTGCGCGTAGTCCGGGAGCTGGACATCGATCCGCAGTTGCTCAAGCTTCGGCGGATGCACGATCGTGACGCTTTTGGTCTCGCTCTGATCATCGTGCGTCTGGATGCGGTATTCGAGCATCGATCCGTCGGGGACATTGGCAGCGGTCAGCGTGTGGATCGGGATCAGTTGTTCATAACGCGTCGCGTCGTCCTCGCTACGCCCCTGCTTGTTGAGTCCAAGCGTCGTCCAGCGGACCACCGTTTCCTCCTCCGGACCAAGCAGTCTCCAGCGGAGCGTCGCGCCTGGATTGTCATTCGAGGGGCCGATCAATGCTCGCGCGATGTATGCACGATCCGAAGCGTGATGCTCAGTTGGCTGCGCCAGCTCGATCGCAAAGCGCTTGGGCCACTCAGTCGCGGTCCAAGGCGTCAGCACTCGCGTGATCCCGATGCCGATGGTTGCTTGATTCGTGATCCCGATCAAAAGTACAATCAGCATCGCGATCCCGATCCCGCTCATCTCATACAAGGGAGCGGTCCTGAGCGGCGGTTGGGTTGATGTGCTCTCGAGCCGATCGCTCGCTCGGCGCTCCACGGCTTCGAGCAGCGCCATGCTCATCTCGTCGTTCTCGTCAGTCCGTAGATCGACAACCGCCGCTAGTCGCGTCGCGGGAGTGCGGAGGTTGAGCGCCATGTCGCTTTGATCCGGATGCACGCGAAGCGCCGATCCGATCCAGCGGTAGTAGAGGCGGAGCAGGAGATACAGACTCCCGATCAGGTACACCCAGCGGACCATCGCGTTGAAATGGATCGTGTAGTCCAGCAGGATCCCGATCATGAGCAGACCCAAGGCGCTGCCGATCCAGCGGAGCACGCCGCGCCAGAGGAGCCGGCGACGAACACGCAGGATGGTCTGTCCCAATGCTCTACGGCACCCATCGCTCGATGAAGCGCTTTGTGATCGGGATGGGGTGTGCAGTGTGGTCATGTGGAGTGGTTTGATGTGGTTTCTATTGCTCTAACGAGAGTGTCTCTATAAATGATGCATTATGCAAGCCGAAGTATTCGTCTTCCGATCCATTCCACGCTCAGGAGCAGCACAAGCAGGATCAGCACGATGGGACGATCCCACAGCGTGGTAGTCTCTGGAGGGAGGGTGGTGATCCGTGTTCGATTTGGGAGCAGATCAGGGAGCTGTGAGAGTTCGTCGCTGCTGAGCACCTGCCCGTCTGTCCGCTGACTGAGTGATTCGAGCAGCGCGTGGTTGGTGTTGGGATTGACCGATTCATCCCACGATGCGTGCACGCGGAAGACACGCGAGATCGGTTCGCTCCCGATCAGCGGATGCTGCGTGCTCAGCGTGTACATCCCAGGCTCGTTGGGAGTCCAGAGTCCTCGGCGCTGATCGCTGCTGCCGCTGAGCTGGATCTCGATGTCTGATCCCGATGTGGACATCGGTCTGATGCGCGCATTAATCTGATCGGGAAGGTTCTCGAGCACGGCACTATCAAACAGCTCAAGCGAAACGCGCACGTCGTCTCCCGGAGAGACCTGCTCTGGAGCGATCTCGAGTCGCGCCGGAGCGGCGCGTCGAGCGATGGTCCCGCGCGCTAGCGTGCGGATCATCGGGAGCCAGAACTGTTCCGTGAGGTCCTCGCCTCTGCCGTAGCGCCATCTCCAGATCTCGTCGGTCCCGACATAACCAACCTGTCCCGCGCCATAGCGCATCGAGGTGACCAAGGCGCTCGATTCGCTGCTCTCAAGACGTTCGCCTCGAGCAAGGACCGCGATGCCCGGCTTGAGGTCCTCGTCGCGGATCGTGCGTGTCCAGCGCAGGATCGACCAGCCCGTGGATGGATCGTTAACGACCGACTGCTCGCCCTCATCGGAGATCAGCATCCCGATCCGCATCGCTTCGGGAGTCAGCGTCATCACGCTCGGCGCCTCTTGCTGCGATTGGTTCGAGACCGATTCCGACTTCCCAGCAGCATACGGCAGCAGCGACGAGAGCTCCGAACCGGTCCACGAATCCGGAGTCGCACCCTCTCCCGCGATCCAGAGCAAGCCGCACCCCTTGGTCTCGATGTGTTCTTTGAGTGTCGAGAGTTGGGACTCAGAGAACAGGTCCGAACGGATATCCCCAAGCACCACAACATCAAACGGCTCCCACGCCTCGAGCGTATCAGGGATCGGGCCATTGAGCGGCTGACCTTCCTCGATGAATCGCCGATCCGACGCGATGAGCATGGTCGTCGCGTCGATCGTCTGCTCGCGCATCAGCAGGTTCTTGAGGTAGCGGTATTCCCAGCGCGGATGCCCGTCGATATACAGCACTCGCATCGGTTCGGAGACCACGTTGAGCTCGATCGCTTGCTGATTGTTCTCCTCGATCAGGTCCTGGATCAGGTTCTCGTCACTCGGACGGATGCGAACAAGCATCCCCTTGGTCCCGGCTTCGCTGAACCGATGCGAGAGATCAACAGCATTTGCTTGGTTGCCATCTGCGTCGCCCTCATCACCAGCGAGCTCACCCACGACAAGCGTGCTGGTATCAAGCGTTCGGCCGGTCGCTTGGTCGAGCAGCTCAACAATCAACTCCTCCCCATCGCGATAGCCGTCGGTGTTGACCTGCACGCGCACTGGGACGCGATCCTCCGCGAACACCGCCTGAGGCGATTCGACAATCCCGATCGATGCATCACGCACAGGTTCCGTCGATCCGATCGGGACACCGATCACAGGCACCCCCGAGCTCACCAGTGTTTCAATGAACGCGCCGCTGACCTCGTCGTGCGAGCGTCCATCGGAGAACACCACGATCCCAGAGATCGGGCTCGTCCCCGCGTTGGTGACCGCGCGGCGCATCGATGCGCCCAGCGTCGTCCCCGATCGATCCTCGATGCTCGTTGGATCAACAGTGAACCCATCGCTGGATTGCAAACGATCGCTGAACGTGTACAGATCAATCGTCGAATCGGTCTCGATCTGCTCGATGATCTGGGTGTTGGATTCGAGCAGCTGGTTGAGCAGCTGAGCACGCGTTAAGCGCGAGCCGTCTTGCAAAATCTCAGGCGTGTTCATCGATCCGGACACGTCGAGGAGCATGATGACACGATCGGGTTCGACAAGCTCGCGGTGTCTTTCGATCTGAGGTCCAAGCGCCAGCACGATCAGCAATCCCAGCAGCAGCACACGCACCGATCCCAGCATAAACCTCGTCCACGCGCGTCCCGCCAAACCTTTGTAACTCAGCCAGACCAGCGTCCCGAGCACGATCAGCACGCAGAGGACGATCCATGCCGGGACCTGATTCGCAAACCCGATCCCAATGCCGGGACGTCCGAAGGTGCCTGCTTCGAATCCGAATATCCAATCGAGGAACTGGTTCATGCCGCGTCCCCCTCAAGATGAGCGGCATGGACCGTCGCGCGGTATGAGCAGCGCCGTGCGAGCATGAAGTCCGCGACTCCGAGCAATCCCGCGATCAGGAACAGGTACAGCGACACCGATCGTCCTGGATCGGATTCTTGTCCGAATACGCCATCGCTTAGTGTCGTGCGTTCGCTGAGCTGCTCGACGCGCGTGTCTCCGAGCGATGATGCGAGCGCGTCGAGGGCTGAGGTGGTCGATGCTTGATCGGAATCTTGCAGCGTGGTGTTCTGTGTGTCGGGATTGAGGATCACGCTGCGTTGTCCGCTGCCCAGCTCATCGACGCGGACGTACACACCTGCGAGTCTGGGGTCGGGCGCAGCAGGGGTGCCGTTGAGCTGTTCGAGTTGGTTCCCGAGGTTTGTGCTCTGCCCCGCGGTCATAATGATGGGAGCCGCGGATTGAGCGAGGAGTGAGCGGACCAGCTCGTGGATCATCGCGACAAACAGCGGACGAGCTGGCAGGTCGGTCCAGCGGACATCAAACGCAAACCCGAGCAAGATCATCGCGCCCCGCTGTTCGCTGGGATCGGGGCTGGCGCTGATCGCGATGGGGTTGAGCGCCGAATCCTGAAGCAAAACCTGAGCTGATGCTCCAGGTTCGAAGACCAATGATCTGGAAATCCGGACCGACGACGCGAGTCTGGGATACTCCGATTCGATTCCCGACAGAAACGACCCAGCAGAGGACGCATCGGACGTGTCTTGATTTCCCAGTGTTGATGACAGTCCGATCGCGGGATCGGAGGTCTGCGTGCGTGCCTCGCCGAGGATGAGATCGGGGGACAGGGCGCTGAGCCGATCGATCCAGTCGAGCGATCTTGGATCAGCGTCGGGAGTGAACACCATCGGCATCCCAGACGCGTGCAAACGCTCTACACGCGCCCAGGCGCGATCGTCGAGTGAGGATGGGGAAAGAATGAACAACGCATCGAGCGACGGATCGATCCGATCTCCCGCGACGCGCGCCTCGATCATCTGGAACGACATCACGCCCTGGTCTGCACCGAGCGCCGCTCGCACCCAGCGCGACGGACGGATCGATCCATCATCAATCGCGGAGAAAGAATCGAGGATGCCGATCCGCAGGTGATCCCGCACCGGGAATCCTGTGGTGCGGATGTTGTCTCTGGGATTGGAGTCCTCGTCGAGGAGCTGCGCTTGGACGACCGCCGCGCCGCCGCGCGATGCGCTGATCTGATCGCGCGAGAGCGGGATGCTCTGTCGCATCGTGCTCTGACCAGCTCTCCAGTCGAGCGTCTGGACAAGCAGCTGAGCTCCGGACTGCGGATCGGTGAGTTCGATTCTGGATTGTCCATCGCGCGAGCTGTCGCTTCTGGAGAGCTCGATCCGCACGCCTTGGATTTCATCAGTGGAGCTATCGGTCACATCGCTCGACTGAGTCATCATCGGACGCAGCGGCTGGATCGAAGTGATCGAAACATTTCCACCAGATGAGGGATCGGGAACATCGAGGAACACGGACTCGATCCGATCAAGCGAAGTTTCTATCGCTGAGCTTTCCGAAGACCATCCATTTGGGCTGAGCATCAGCGCCACATGTGTTGACGATTGCAGGTCGGGGTCTTCGGAACCCTGAGCGAGCAGCGCCATCGCGCCGTCGATGTCCCGCGGCGCATCGTTTGAGTCGATCATCTCGATCGTGGAGCGGATCAATCCCAGCTCGCTCGTCGGTGGATACGCATCGGCGCGAGCGGACGAAGACGCGGTCACCACCGCGGCTCGATCCCCGCGAGTCGGATCAAGCGTCTGAAGAATCTCGAGTGCTCGTCGCTTCTGATGATCAATCGAAGACTCACCAGAACCCAAGGCCGTCGCGCTGTGGATCGAGTTGTCGATGACAAAGACCACCGTCCGTCCGCGCTGATCCACAACCCCCGATCCCAGCATCAGCGCCCCGACTGCGCCAGCGATGCACAAGAGTATCACGCAGCGTGTGAGCAGGAGCAGCAGCTGCTCAACAGTGATCAATCGACGTCGTTTCTTGTACGCTTGCTCGAGGAACCGCATCGCGCCCCAAGAGATGGGACGATGCTTTCGGTGGAGCAGATGCACAAGGATCGGGATCGAGATACACAGGATCCCCGCGACGAGCAATCCGGGATGGAGCACGCTCAGTCCCATCATCGAGCCGCACTCCGGAGCTTGGACAGCGCCGAGTTTCGGCGCGCCACGAAGGATGCGAGAGTCGGTCCGAGCCATTTGTGCGTCGAGACGATCTGGTGATCGAACCCGAGGGCGCGGATGTCGTGCGCGATCGTCGCGTTGTGCTCATTGAACGCGCTGAGGTAGTCCTCGCGGAGTGCTCGCGGATCGATCCGGATTGTTGGTTCGTGCTCGAGACCAACAAAAGCGGCGCGATCCTCGAACTCAAACGTCCGCTCCGCTTTGTCCAATATCTGCAGCACGATCACGTCGTGCCCTCGGTGCTTGCACTTTGCGAGCGCGGATTTGAGATCCGCCGGGTCCATGAAGCAATCCGAAATCAGCGCGATCATGCATCGGTTGTTGAGCTTGCCCATCATCTGGTCCATCACACGGACAATGTCGGTCTCCTGTTCAACAGGGTGCGTCGCCAATGCATCCACGATCGGTTTCCATCCCGATGTCCGCGCCGAGCGAGCGACCATCGCTCGGACCTCGTCAGCGAAGACCACCAATCCAGCGCGATCCCCCTGATGGAGGGTAATGTGCGCCAGAGCCGCGGCCGTCGCGGTCGCGTGGTCGTACTTGGACCAGTTGATCCGCCCGTCAGGAGCTTGGGAGCTCGCTGATCCCGACGCATCGGAGAATAGACGCGATCCGAACCGCATCGATCCTGAAGAATCGACCATGATGACGAGGTCGAGGTTGGTTTCCTGCTGATACTGCTTAACCTGGAGCTTGTCAGATCGCGCGTAGACCTTCCAGTCCAGGTGGCGAATGTCATCTCCCGCGACATAGGGGCGATGGTGGGCAAACTCGACGCTCACTCCTGTATACGGCGATCGGTGCTGTCCCGAGCGGACCCCCTCGACGATCATCTTGGCGCGGAGCTCCATCGACGTGAGCCGAGCGAGCGTCTGCGGATGGAGATACAGATGCGGATCGAACCGGTCAGTAGGGGAGTTTGGGGGGGTTGGCGCATCGGGCGTCTGGGACATTGCTTTATCCTACCGTCAATCACGTTCCGGGCTGCCCTTGATCGGCCCGAATCGCCGATGAAGTTGCTAGATTCAACCGAAAGGTACCCATGGCCACCATCCAAGACCGTGTCTCGGCTTCCAACATCAAACGCATCGCCGTCCTCACCGGCGGCGGGGACTGCCCGGGACTCAACGCGGTCATCCGAGCCGTCACCAAAGACGCGATCAACCACGGCATCGAGGTCTTCGGAATCGAAGACGGTTTCCTCGGACTCGTCGAGGACCGAATCCGGAGACTCGATCTCGATGATGTCTCCAATATCCTCACACAAGGCGGCACCATCATCGGATCCAACAACCGATCCAACCCTCAGAACTTCCCGGTCGGCAAAGACGAGCAAGGCAACACCATCTACAAGGACCTCACCGACGTCTGCGTTACCCACCTCAAGGTCCGGAAGATCGACGCCCTCGTCGTCATCGGAGGCGATGGGACCATGTCCATCGCCAAACAGATCACCGACAAGGGATTCAACTGCATCGGGATCCCCAAAACCATCGATAACGACCTCCACGGCACGGATATCACCTTCGGATTCCAAACCGCAGTCCACATCGCGACCGAGGCGCTCGATCGCGTCCACTCGACCGCGGCTTCGCACCACCGTGTCATGGTCGTCGAGCTCATGGGACGTAACGCGGGATGGATCACCCTCCACGCAGGAATCGCGAGCGGCGCGGACATCATCCTGATCCCAGAGATCGAGTTCGACATCGATATCGTCATCGAGCAGTGCATCAAACGCTCGCAGCGCGGCAAGCGCTTCACGATCATCGCCGCGTCCGAAGGCGCCAAACCCAAAGGTGGAAAGCAGATCGTCGATCGCATCGTCGAAGACTCCCCTGAAGCGATCCGATTGGGAGGGATCGCGAAATGGCTCGCCAACAAGATCGAGGAACGCACCGAGATCGAGTCCCGCTACGTCGTGCTCGGACACGTTCAGCGCGGCGGCACACCTACAGCAGGAGATCGCGTGCTCTCGACCCAGTTCGGTCATCACGCGATGGAACTGCTGAAGAAAGGCATGACCAACCGCCTCGTCGTCATGCAGGGAGGTCAGCTCGGAGACGTCGAGATCACCAGCGCTGCAGACAAACAACGATTGGTTCCAACCGATCACCCCCTCATCGCGGCTGCTCGAAGCGTGTACACCTGTTTCGGTGACTGAAAGACGACGCTTGGAACTCCGAATAAGCACTCGGAGGTCAACTCATGCGATCATCTGGAATCTCATATCTACTCTGGTGCCTGAGCTTTGTCGGGTTCTTTGGTATCCATCGTTTCTACAACGGCAAATGGATCACCGGACTCCTCTGGTTTTTCACCGGAGGACTCCTGCTCATAGGTCAGTTGATCGATCTTGTCCTCATCCCCGCGATGACCCATCGCGCCAACGCGAAGGATCGGATCGAGTTCGCACGCATGGCGCATTGATGCAGACGAAGTCTTACTCCGGACAACCCATCCCATACTCAAGCAAGAACTGCGAGACATCCGCGAAGTTGTAATCGCCCTCTCCAGTGAGGTCCGCGATCGGATCGCGATCCGCATACGCGGTTAGAAAGGCAGAGATATCGTTGAAGTTCAGCGCTCCGTCGCGAGTGATATCCGCGACGCAGGCTTCCTGTGCATCAATCGACCAGAACGCGGACACCGATCCCTCGCTCAGGGACGCGTCGAGCACCGTTGTTCCGATGTGTCCCATCCGGATCATGATGCGGTAGCTCCCGGACTCCGCAGTGAGCGGGATCTGGAGATCGAACTCCTCGCCGTTGACCTCAAAATCGAAGACCTGGAACTCAAAGAACGCTTCGTCGAATCCCTCGTCTGCTTGGTCCTCGCTGAAGACCTGGACGAACGCGAAGTAGCTGATCGAGGACGGCCCGCCGTTGTCGAGGAACCCCGCGATGCGGAGCATGCCCTCGCTCTGGACTTTGAAATCAAACTCCATCCCGCAGCGGAGGGTGTGCGAGAAACTGTCCGCTTCGATCGGTCCTCGCCCCTGCATCCCCATGTAGCGAGCGCTTCCAGTGAAGAAGCCGTTGTCTTCATTGAAGAAAGACATCATGGACTGCGTGCTCGCGTAGAAGTCGCCGTCGTCTGAATCAATGAACACATCGGCACGGGCTGGACCAAGAGTCTCGATGCTGTCTTTCTGGTCACGCACGGCCGATAACACGTCCTCCTGAGCCGTCCCATCGAGGCGGATCTCGGAGTACGACTCGATGCTCGAACGCACCGGCGTCGCAGCTGAGCTGGCACAGGCAGCGACGGCGCACAGGCAAACAGCCATGATTGTGTGAATGGGTGTCCAAACCATCGGGGCGCATCTCTCAATCTTCTCCGCGGTTATGCGGACGATCAGAGCCAGCGTACTGAATTGATGCTGTGATGTGAAGCAAATTCTCGCGAGATTCGCTGTGAATCTGTCCGCAAGATTCTCTTAGAACGGCGGCAGATCGTCGTCGTCATCGAACTGCACGTCGTTTCCTGAACCATCACGGAAGTCCGCCTCAGGTCCGCTCTTGGCGCCTGGCGCGAAGCTCTGTCTTGGAGGGTTTGGTGCAAAGTCCTGTGCAGGTTGCGGCGGATTTGGATCGAAGCCCGGTCCGTCGTAGCCGTTGTTCCCGCCGCCACCACCATCTCCGCCGCTGCTGAACTCGCTCGAGTAGCCGTAGGAACTCCCTGAGTGCATCGAGTCCCAGTTTTTGAATCGGACGATGGATGAATCCCAGACAAGCTTGACTGTTCCGGTGGGACCATTACGCTGCTTCGCGATGATGAGCTCGGTCATGTTGAGTTTCTCGCGATTGTCTTCGTCAAACTCAGGGCTGGTCGGATCCCATGCCGGCTCGCCGCGATGGTAGTACGACTCGCGATGGAGCAGCGCCACGACGTCCGCGTCCTGCTCGATCGAACCCGATTCACGCAGGTCACTCATCTTCGGACGATTCCCCTCGCGCTGCTCAGCGCCACGATTGAGCTGCGCCAGACAGATCACTGGGACCTTGAGCTCGCGAGCGAGCGCCTTGATCGAGCGTGAGATCTCCGAAACCTCGACCTGACGAGACTCGCGTGCTGAGCCTGGGGAGGTCAGGAGCTGGAGGTAGTCGATGACGATGCACTGGATGTTGTGTCGCTGCTTCATCCGCCGAGCTTTGGCGCGCAGCGCCAGCACCGTCATGCCTGGGGTGTCGTCGATGATGATCTGAGCTTCAGCGAGCTCTCCCGATGAGCGCTGGAGCTTCTCCCAGTCGCTGTCGGTGACCTGTCCAGAACGTAGCTTCGAGGAGTCCACTCCAGAACGCGCGCTGAGCAAACGCTGGGTCAGCGCCGCACGCGACATTTCCAGCGAGAACACGCCCACAGCGACTGGAACCGCGTCCTTCTTGTGCTGCCAAGGGGTCGAACCACCGAACGCGAGCTGCTCAGCGATGTTGAGCGCGATCGCGGTTTTCCCCATCGAGGGACGAGCCGCGAGGATCATCATTTCTTCAGGTTGGAGTCCCGAGAGGAGCTCGTCGAGGTAGTCGAACCCAGTCGGCAGACCCGTAACGGCTTGCCCCTCGGCTTGCTCGATGCGGATCATCTCCTGCATCAGCAGCTCCTTGAGCGAATCGGGTTCCGCGTTGATGTCCTCGGAAGCGATGTCGAAGATCCGCTTCTCCGCTTGGTCCACCACGTCCTTCGCGGCGCCAGGAGATCCTCCGCCTTGGGTGTACGCTTCGTACATGATCTGTCCCGCGGCGTCGATCAGCTTGCGGAGTCGGTAGCTGTCCGCGATGTGCTTCGCGTAAAACGGGGCGTTGGCGGCGCTGGGAACCGCTTCCGCGAGTTCCATCAGGTAGCTTGATCCGCCGACCTGCTCCAGCACGCCTTTGGCGCGCAGGCTCTCGGCGAGCTGGACAAGGTCACCTGTTTGGTGGGCCTCGAAGGTCTCGAGCAGCGACGCGAAGATCGTGCCGTGGGCTTCCTTGTAGAACTGCTCTGGGGTCGAGACGATCTCCACGACTTCCGTCAGCACCATCGGATCGAGCAGGATCGACCCCAACAGGGATCGCTCGGCATCGATGTGGTGGGGGGGCGAGCGGTCGAAGAGCTGAGCCGCGTCGATCGTCGGCTTCCGCTTCTTCCCAAACTTCTTGGGCTCTTGTCCGGCGATAAAGTCTGGTTGGGTCGTCATCTCACTCACGCATATATATTGGCAGCTCAACGACTCGATGTCTCGGATTCACCAGGTTATCCTCAGCGAATTGTTGCCAAACCGCCCGTAGAATCCCGTGATGAGCGAACAAACAGAAACTGTCCACTTTTACGACGAGGGAGAACGGCTTCCGGACGATCTCCCCGAGTCGCCGTTCCCGATCTTCAAGCAATGGTTCGACCAAGCGTGGGACGAGCGGATCACCCCCAACGCCAACGCGATGACCATCTCCACGCTCCACGAGGACGGCTATCCCGACTCGCGGATCGTCCTGTGCAAAGAAATCGATCCCAATGATGGATCGATCGTCTTCTACACCAACTACAACGGAGCGAAGGGTCAGCAACTTGCGGCCAATGCGTTCGCATCCGTCGTCTTCCACTGGGACAAATACGAGCGTCAGGTCCGCATCCGAGGCCCAATCACCCACGCGAGCGAGGAAGAATCGGATCGGTACTTCGCGTCGCGCCGATTGGAGTCGAGACTTGGCGCGTGGATCAGCGATCAGTCCCAGCCCATCGAATCCCGCGAGGCGCTGCTGAGCAAAGCATCGGAAGTGATCAGCAAACTGAATCTCGATGCATCAGCACTGATGAACGGCGAGGACATCGAGATCCCGCGTCCACCCCACTGGGGAGGGTTCCGGCTCCACGCGATGCATATGGAACTCTGGGCCGGCGGGGTCGGACGCATCCACGACCGCGCGCGTTGGACGAGGGACCTGCGGATCGAGAACAATCAACCCATCGCGGGCGAGTGGTCATCGACAAGGCTCCAGCCATAAATCGTTAAATCATCGAGCGGATGAGCGCGTTGCGGATGCGGTCCCATGTGCGATCATCGACGGGCTCGCCGGTCTTCGTCGCGATGCGCGCTTCAGCGAGTCTTTCCAGCTGTGTCCAGTGTCCCAGCAGGACGCGCCATGCCCAGAACAGTGAACGCTTGGGATCGTACAGGTTGGTTGGTTCGCTGGTGAGGCCGTTGAGTTCGACAATCCCGAACCCTCTTCCCTCAGCGAGTTCGTCGAGCGAGGCGCAGCGGAGGTCGAATCGACCGATATCAAACCCGTTTCCGGCACGTTGATCGAAGCCGTCGATGATCTGGTTGATCCGATCGGTGAGTTCTGGTGTGATGAGATGCTCGCCATCGGTGAACTTCGCGCCCTGCGCGTGGTTGCCCGCGATCCCGAGTCGGACTTTCTGTCCCTTGTCGGGAACCCAGTTGAGGCGCGCTTTGTTGTGCTCAAAGAACACGCTCGGCTGAGCACGGTGGCGCTTGTGCGAGAGGATGAGCTTGCGGAGTGTGTGCTTGCCGTCGCCTCGCAGACTGGGGAAGTGCTTGATGGTGATCGCGTAGATGTACCCGCTTGGGCCGTCGTAGTCTGGATTGCGGATCGCTTCTTCGTGGCGCATCCACAGGACCCCAAGCTCGTGAGGTCCGGGATGGAACTTCTGAAGCACGAACGGCTCTCCCGAAGATTCGCAGTATTCGCGCACGTCATCTATGGCTTTGAGCAGCTTGACGCCGCGTCCCAGCTCCCCCTCGTCGGGTTTGGCGATGATCGGATACCCTCCAAGCTCATCGTCTTGGTCGATCGCGCTGAGCGCCGCTCGCGTGCGAGCGTCTGAGGTGGATTCGTTGATCAGCACGCAGTGGAGCACGGACTCTTCGGGATTGTCGCTGTCCCCGAGTTTGGTATTGAGATCGATTTTGGATTCACCCTGCACGCCGCCGTCGTAGGAGTATCCGGGATTGACCGCGGTGAGTGGTTGGAGTCCGCGCCGGATCATGCGTTTGACACCCCACCAGAGGACAGGCGCGTAGATGATCACCCTCGGCCAGTACTCATGATTCGTCGCGCGTCGGAACCATCCCTTGATGCGTTGGCGTCCGCTCCAGGTGATGATGAGCCGCAAGCCGTGGACGACAACCAGCGTCATGACACATCCCAGCGCCAGTCCAACAACCCCAACACGCTCGCTCAGACCCACGGCCCATCCCGCGACGATCATCGCGACCAGCATCGCGGGAACCACAAACAAGATCCCCCTGACCCATCTCCACGCACCGAGCGGTCGCTCGAGCGCATTGGCACCGCGGATAAGCCACCACGTGCGTCCGATGAGCAGTCCGAGGATCGCGACGGCGAGATCGATCCGCATCATCACGACCATGATCGCCGCGAGCACGATGGTGACGTGGGGCAGGTACCTCGTCAGGACAACCAACCCGATGAGTTGTAACCACCAGGGGATTGATTTGACCAGCGAACCGATCCAGTGGAGCAGCGCATCACCACCGTGGCGTGTCGGGACGGGCGCGAGGTTCAGGTAATCCGTTCGCGGCTCAACCCCAGGCGCATCGTGACGATCGAAGAACTCGTTGAGATACCCTGCCGTCTCCTGTGCTTGCATGAACGGCATGAAGTGCGACGCGTCGAGCATCACCAGTCGAGAGGTCGGCATCATTTCGTGGTGCTTCTCCGCGCCGCTCGCCGCGACGAGGGGGTCATCGCGTCCGTGCAGGATCAGCGTCGGAGTCTCGATGCTCGGCATGATCCGTGTCAGCTCGCGTTGGTCCGAGTCCCAGAAGCTCCAGAGCCAACCGATCCTCAAATCACGCGATCCAAGCAAACCAAAGTGCGGGATCAGCTCAGGGACAACTCCAGCAATCCCAAGACCCACAGCGTACTTGACGTGCTCAAAGAAATACGACCCGCTCCCCTCGGTTTCCTGTGCGCCAACCGATGCAAGCATTGTCAGTGAGGCTACACGGTCGGGATCAAGGTCAGACATTCGCAGGCCAACCCCGCCGCCGTTGGACCATCCGACGAGATGCACGCGATCAACGCCCATCTGATCGAGGTACTCAAACATATACCGCGCTTGGACTCGGTACGAAACATTCGAGCCAATCCCGGATGCTGAGAACCCGATCAGGTCCGGCGCGAGCACCATCCGATCCTCAGCGTTGATCAGCGGCCCCAATCGCCGGAAGTCTGTTCCCATCCCCGGCGCCCCGTGCATCAACAGCACAGGGACTTTGGAATCCGGCGACTCTGTGTCCCAAAGGTCGTACACAACATCGAGCGAATCGCCCTCAATGGGCTCGCCGGTTGTATCTCTATTTGAAATCTGAACCGATGGACGATCAGCGCCCGGCAGCAGCAGATGATCCTTATCCCCAGTCACGAATAAGAACACATGCGAAGCGAGGAGCAACAACGCATACACACCGATTATCCAGCGGACGCGTAAGCGGGATGTGGATCGGGATTCATTCATGTGTTTCTGATTGGTGATCGGTCACTGTGAGATTCACAGGCACAAACGCACGCTTGCGGATCTCCGCGGTCCCGAGCTGTCCGCACGCGGCCATCGTATCGCGTCCTTTGGTTCTCCGCCGATTCACAAACACGCCTTGGGTGATCAGGCGATCGACAAAGCGGTCAACTTGTGCTTCTGTCGGCGCGGGCCAGGGGGAGTCCCGGCGTGGGTTGTAGGGGATGACATTGAGTAGCCCGCCGTGTCCTTTCGCTTTCTCGCGTGTGGGATCTTTGACGAACGGCTTCATCCAGTGCGCCATCTCGTCGGCGTGCTCGAGTGCGTCGTTGACTCCAGGGATGAGGACATACTCGATCATGATCTTGCGGCCGCCTCGGACTTCTCTGAGTTCTTGGAGAATGTCCTGGAGCTCTTGCATATTCCATTTGTTGTTGATCGGCATGAGCTGCGAGCGGACCCCGTCGTTTGACGCGTTGAGCGAGAGCGCGAGCCCGAGTCGTTTCCACCCTTCTCGCTGGACCTGCTCCTTGATGCGACGGAGACCATCGACGCGACCGACTGTAGAAATGGTAATACTCGCCATCGGGATGCCGATCCCGTAGCGATCGGTCAAGCATTCGATCGCTTGAAACACCTCGTCGAGATTATCCAGCGGCTCACCCATCCCCATGAACACGATGTTGTCGATCTCGATGCCTTCGATGAACCTCGCCGCCCACCACTGCGCGACGATCTCGCTCGCAGTGAGCGAGCGGATGAGCCCCATCTGCGCGGTCTCGCAAAAATCGCACCCCATCGCGCAACCGACCTGCGAGCTCACGCACAGCGTGTGGGTTTTCTTGCCGGATCTCCCAAGCATCGGGATGATGACGGATTCGATGTCATCGAAGTCGATCCCGCGATGCGAGAGTCGATGCTCAGGGTTGTGCAGACGCTGGACGAACTTAATCGTCGTCCCCTCGTTGACCGGTTCCTCGTGGCGTTTGACGATCTCAGGGAGCGTGACCTTCGCGGGCGCCGAGTGCGTCGCTCCATCGCGGAACACGGCTTTGTACGCCTCAAGCGCCCGCCCCGGTCCGACGCCTTCCTCGGCGCAGCGCCGCTGAAACGCTTCGAGTGTCATCCCGAGCGGGGAGATGGGGGTGATGTCGTCAGCGCGGGCCATGCAGCAAGGATAGTCGAGGGGCATGAAAAAACCCGCCGAGTGTGCTCGACGGGCTGAAGTGATCAACAGGTTTGATTACTCGTCGGTGTCCTTGACCATCTGGTCGAGCATCGTGCCGATCAGCGCGACGGTCTCGCCGTTGCCATCGGGGCCGCTGCCGTTGGAGACCATCACGCGTGGTGTGATCTCGATGCCCTTCTCGCCGATGACTCGCAGCACCTCGATCATCGCGGCGTTCGCTTTCCCGATCTGATCCGCAATGAGTTTGTACGCGTTTGCCTGCGCCTGTGCCTCGATCTGGATCGCCTCGGCTTCTGCTTTCGCTTGGATGATGCGCTTGAGTTGGTCTTGCTCCGCGATCTGGACCTCGTACGCCGCGGTCGCGAGTCGTTTTTCTTCCTCGGCTTCCTGGAGCGTCTTGGAGAGTTCCTTCTGCTGGACAGCCGCTTTCTGCTGTTCTTTGAAGGTCTCTTGCTCCTGGACCGCGATTTCACGATCACGCTGGGTATTGAGGAGCTGTCCGAGCGTTTCTTCGTCACCAACATCACCGATGCGGACACCTGTGATGGTGACTCCGGAGCGCGCCATTTCCTTGCCGATCATCGCGAGCGATTGGGATTCCTGTGTCGAGCGCTGGTTCACGTAGTCCAGCGCTTTGACGTTCTCTGCGTTGTTGCGGAAGATCGCGCGGACGGTCGAGTTGAGCTTCGCAAGCAGCGGAGCATCATCGGATCCGAGCTTGGCAACAACGATCGGCGCGTTCTTGGGTTCGATCTTGTACTCAACACGAACATCGACCGGGAAGGTAAAGCCGTCGGAAGTACGCACGGTGATCTCTCGCTGCTCGTTCGCGTTCGCTTCGCTCCGATCTAAGCCGTTCTGCGTGAGCAGACCTTTTTCACCAGCGGTGAAGCGGATGATGGTCTCGCGTGTGGAGACGATCGCGACCGAGTACGCTTTGGTATTGACCGGATATTTCCCGGGCTGGAGCGCCTCAGCGAGGATGCCTTTCTCTCCCGACTTGGCAAGGATCACCGGCTCATCGCCCTCGCTCACTGGTGTGTTGAGCGTGGGTTCTGAACCAAAGTTGCTCTTGAGCACCGCCACCGTCGCCGGCGGGACCTCGGTGGTGTCCACCATCGTGACCATGAACAGCTCAGGATTCAGACGGTACTTACCAGGAGTCAGGATATTGGACTGTGGACCCTTGCGTCCCTGACCTTCGGTCAGGAAGAACTTGGGGTCTTCCACCATCTGCTTAAACTCCGCGTTGGAGACTTCTGGCGCAAAGACCTGTCCCGGATCGAGCGGGAGCCCGTCGCGAGACTCGACCAGACCGATCTTGTCTGCAGGGATATCGATCAGCGGGCGTGTGTCCACGTCATAGAGCACGGGCCAGTACCACAGGTGCCATCCCGGCGCGAGGACATCGGCTTGGATACCCATCTCGTTGTCTGTCGCGAGGATCTTCCCAGGAGGGAGCGGCGATCCCAGAGCATTCTTCTTGACGACACCTACTGAGGACGCACCGACATAGCGTACGGAGGACATCGCGAATCCCAAGATCAGCACAATGAACGCGAGCAGGATCAAACCCCCTCTCGCACTCTTGTTGGGGACCCTGAAGGCGGAAGCGGCGATCATCCCCGCGAGGATGAGCCCGATCATCAAAAAGACGCTGGACATGGTTGTTCTCCATCACCCACCGCGCTCGTCAATGGGCGCTCGAGGGGTTGTTCTATGGTACCGGTGATGGAGCCCAAAGCGCACTTACAGCACTCCCGACGACTACGATCCACACCAGTCGTAAACGGTTCTCCCCATATATTGGGAAAGAAGCCGATCGATTTTCATCACCAGAATCCAGAATCCGAGGCCCACAATGACCTGGCTCAAGATTAAAGACGCATTCCAAGCCCAGCCCGGACAGACAATTACCGTCAAGGGGTGGGTCCGCACCAAGCGCGACTCCAAAGCCGATGGCGGTCTCTCCTTCATCGCTGTCCACGACGGCACCTGCTTCGATCCGATCCAAGCCGTCGCTCGTCATGACCTCTCCAACTACGAAGAGGTGAGCAAGCTCAACACCGGATGCTCCGTCGAAGTCACAGGAGAGCTCGTCGCTTCCCAAGGCAAAGGACAGTCCGTCGAGATCCAAGCGCACGAAGTCAAAGTTGTCGGCTGGGTCGAAGATCCCGATACCTATCCAACGAGCAACAAGCGCCACTCCTTCGAGTACCTCCGCGAGGTCGCGCACCTGCGTACGCGGACCAACACCTTCGGAGCCGTCGCTCGCGTGCGTCATGCACTGGCGCAGTCTGTGCATCAGTACATGGACGAGCTGGACTACTACTGGGTCCATACCCCCATCATCACCGGATCCGATTGTGAAGGGGCCGGAGAGATGTTCCGCGTGTCCACTTTGGACTTCTGCAACATCCCAAAAACCGAAGACGGCGGAGTGGATTTCAGCAAGGACTTCTTCGGGAAAGAATCACACCTGACGGTGTCAGGTCAGCTCAACGTCGAGACGTACTGCTGCTCGCTCAGCAGGGTCTATACCTTCGGCCCAACCTTCCGCGCCGAGAACTCCAACACCTCACGGCACCTCGCGGAGTTCTGGATGATCGAGCCGGAGATCGCGTTCGCGGACCTGCACGACAACGTCGAACTCGCGTCGGGGATGCTCCGGCGCTGCGCCAGCGATCTGCTCGAAAAACGGATGGACGATCTGGAGTTCTTCGACCTGAGAATTGATAAAGGCGTGATCGATCGTCTCAAGATGATCGTGGAGTCTCCCGTCAAGACCATCACCTACACCGAAGCGATCAAGATCCTCGAGAACTGCAACGAGAAGTTCGACTACGACGTGAAGTGGGGCAGCGATATGCAGTCCGAGCATGAGCGCTACCTCACAGAGAAGCACTTCAAGCAACCCCTCGCGGTGATCAACTATCCCAAGGACATCAAAGCGTTCTACATGCGTCTCAACGACTCGGGAACCGATGGCGCGCCCGCGGACACCGTCGCGGCGGTCGATATCCTCGTTCCGGGTGTCGGTGAACTCGTCGGAGGCTCGCAACGCGAGGAACGCCTCGATGTCCTCGACCAGCGCATCGACGAGATGGGATTGATCAAGGACGACTACTGGTGGTACCGCGATCTTCGCAAATACGGCACCGTCCCCCACGCGGGATACGGGCTCGGATTCGAGCGCCTCATCCAGTTCTGCACAGGGATGCAGAACATCCGCGACGTGATCCCGTTCCCTCGCGCCCCGCGCCAAGCCGAGTTCTAAATGCGGGGCTGGGTTCCATTGTTAACTATCGCGTTCTGCGTGCTCGCCGTGCGTGCGAGCACTCCTGCAGAGCGTGTTGAAGAAACACTGGGCGCGATGGAAGCCGCGGTCTTGAGCAAAGACCTTGGTGCGTTCATGTCGCAAGTCAGCACGGCTGATCCGGTCATGACTACCGAGACACGCGCGTGGTTCGAGGACCTGAACCGAAATCCGGTAACAGACTTTGACATCGAGCCGATGGAAGAGCTGATCGTCGGGATCACCGATCAGGTCGCGATGATGCAGGTCCGCGTGCACTGGACACTTGAGTCCGACAATATAGATCGCTCGATCGATCTCAACGCCCTCTTTGTCCCGATGGCCAGTGAGCCGAGCGGTCCTTGGTTGTTTGCTGGGAGCGCCTGGGAGTTCAAGAAAACACTTGATGATGGATCACGCGTGATGTCCTCGCGCAAGCACCACGAGCTTGCGAAGAATGTCGCGGTCGTGGCTCCGGAGATTCAGCGGAAGATCGAGCGGGAGTTGGGGCGCGAGGTCCATCAGCCGATGACGATCAAGATGTATCCGACGATGCAGCAGCTGCAGTTCTCGATCTCGATGGGGTACCTCAACCCGATCTCCGGCTGGAACGAGCCGGGCGAGTCGATCAAGATCCTGGGGCGTGAGTCAACCTCTGCAGACGAGATCTCCTCGCTGCTCGCGCACGAGATCGGTCATGCGGTCAGCTTCGAGTTTGGAGAGCACATTATCAATGCCCCGTGGTGGTCGCTTGAGGGCATCGCGGAGCTCGTCGCCGATGAGTACCGCTCGACGTCCGCTCACGATCGCGAACGCGCGATCGCGAAGCAGGTCGCGCGGGGTGATCGCAGGACATGGGACCAACTCGCTGACTTTAAGGGCGAAGCGCTGAACCACGCGAGCTATGTGTACTCGCAGGGATGGTCGATGGTCCGCTACATTACCAACCGCTTCGGGAGCAAGGCACGCAACAGCTGGTTCGCCGCGATGGGGCGCGGACAGAGCGTCGAGGACGCGACCAAAGAAGTTCTCATGATCGAGTTCGCGGATCTGGACCTTGCGTGGGAATCCGAGCTGCTGTCGATCGCGCAGCAAGCCGAAGCAGAACCAGAAGAAACCGAAGCCGAAGATTAAACAGAATCAGGATTCCGGCAGAACGCTCGCGGGATCTGGATCGGGGTCCATCGGTTCGGTCACATCAATCACACGCGACGGCGCGGTGTCCGGCTGCGGGATATGCGGCGCTCTGAACATCAAGAGGTAAACCCACACCACCATCGCAAGGAATCCGGTCCACAACGCGATGTATCCCACCGCGTTTCGGATTTCAGGGGATTGCTTCGAGAGCGGCTTAGATACAATCAGCACCGCTTTGGCACCGATCGGTGTCGCGTGCGTGATGATCAAGACCAGCGCGGTGCCGAGCACAGCCGCAACCGCGTCCATGGTCTTGCCCTTGAGCGGATCGTATTTGTCAACCCAAGGCCGCACGACCTCGACGCATCGCTCAAACCACGCCGGGACGCTAACGGGCTGTGCCGCTTCAATCTGTTCGAGCGCTTCGATTTCTTCGAGCACCTCGCTATCGGGTTCCGCTGTCTGTGGCTCGGTCTCGTCGTCCGCTTCTGACTCAGACTGTGCTTCAGGGGTCGTTTCGTCGGACAGTTCTGATTCATCATCCACAGCCTGCTGTGCGCTTGGTTCTGGGGCTGGTTCGGCAACTGGATCTACCTCTGCAGCGGCTTGCTCCACAGTTTCCGTAGCGTCTTGAGTTGTGACTTCCGCAGGGGCATCCGCTTCCTCATCGGCTTCTTGTACTTCGTCGGCCGCGATAGGGATATCGGCGCTGTCCAGGAGATCGCCCACCGCATCATCGATGGAGCTTTCGATGCTGTCGTCTTCGGAAACAGAATCAGCAGGTTCTTGCTGGGGTGATTCTTCAGATTCCTGGAGCGCGGTCTCGATCGCTGAAGCGACCGCTTCGCCGCTGACAAGCTCGCCTTCTTCGGTCTCGAAGTCGCCGTCGAGCATGTCATCAGCCGCCATCGCGAGCGCCGAATCGAGCAGGTCCATCGAATCATCGAGCGATCCCGATGTAGGTGACTCGTGCTCGACCGTGAGCGAGGCCTCGATCTCCTCGAGCGAAACCTCGTCCGCATCAACCTCAGCCTGCGGCTCTTCTTGCTCCTCGATATCCGCTTCGGGTGTTGTGTCTGGAGCGGTATCAGTTGGTTCGTCAGGAGCAGTTTCAGGCTCTATTTCAGGCCCAGTGTCGAACTCGGCGTCGAGCTCGGTCTCCGCAGCGGGATCAGGTTCCGTTTCAGGAAGCGATTGGAGCGACTCTTCCATTGAATCAACAATCTCATCAACGCCGTCAACCTCGTCGGCTGATTCAGTTTGGTTCTCGATGGGCTCGGCATCGAGCAGCGCGTCGATCGCATCGACAAGCCCATCGTCTTCATTGGGTTGGGCAGTTGATTCCGGCGCGTCGGTGCTCGCGGTTTCCGCAGGAGCCGCGGAATCATCATCGCTGGAATCTGCACGAGCCGATTCCGGGATGGTCGAGCTTTCGAGCGCCGATTCGATCTCATCGATGTCCAGATCCAACTCGTCGATCAGTGTTGTGTCGATCTCATCGGTTTCATTGATTGGAGCCGGCTCAGATACCGCTTCTGGCTCAGCGGTGATCTCCGCAGCGGACTCTGTGGATTCCAGCAGGCCGTCAATGCTCTCGCCAACCAGATCCTCGGCTTGTTGCTCGATCTCCTCGATCGCTTCGAGCGCCTGCTGAGCGGTCTCGATCGAATCGGTCGACGGAGATTCACTCTCCGTTAAGGGATCTGCTTTGGACTCAGCCTCAGCATCAGTCTCAGTATTGACCTCGGCTTGAATCTGGTCTTCGGTCTGGGTTTCAGACTCAGCAGCAGCATCAGTTGTGTCCTGAGCTTCGTCGTTCTCAGTTGAGTCTTCTGTATCGGTTGTGTCTTGTGGCTGTACTGGTGCGATGGTGCCTTCGTCGGAAATGAGCGCACCAGAATCCAAGCCGCGTTCCTCTTTGGGAACATAGGACTTCGATGTTTCCTCGATCTGTTCGAGCAGGGAATCGACGCGCTCGATCAGATCGGGCTGGATGGAGTCTCGATCTTCAGACACAACATGGGGATGATCGGCATAATCGGACTCGAACTCAAGGGCGATGGCCCGTAAACTATGTTCTGGGGATACCCTATGGGTATCTGAACAGACCATCCCAATACCCATGACCACACCTATTTCTGTCCATCATCGTGTTCTATTCTCGGACCTCAGC
This sequence comes from Phycisphaerales bacterium, assembly GCA_965250055.1. Classification (GTDB taxonomy): domain Bacteria; phylum Planctomycetota; class Phycisphaerae; order Phycisphaerales; family UBA1924; genus UBA1924. Next base: position 2,844,315 of record OZ252285.1, read on the forward strand.
GGCTGTCGCTGCCCCGAACTGATCACGATCGAAGGGAGCGAGGCGCAGCACCTCGCTCGCGTCAAGCGTGCGAGGATCGGTGAACTCGTCGGCGTCCTCGACGGGCGTGGCGCGATGGGACTGGGGGAAATCGCGGAGATCACAGGATCCAAACATCGACCGATGGTCGCGATCCTGCTCGATCGGATCGAGATGATCGCCCCCGTCGAGCCGCATATCGAGGTCTGCTCCGCGATCCCCAAGGGTGATCGTCTGGATCGGATGATCGATCAGTTGACGCAGATCGGGGTCGAATCGTGGAGGCCTTTGATCTGCGACCGCTCCGAGCGTGATCCGGACTCCATCCGCACCGATCGGATCGAGCGGATCATCAACGAAGCGTGCAAACAATGCATCCGCGCCCGCTCGCTGCTGGTTCAACCTCCGATGACCTTCACCGAAGCGCTCGCTTGCAACGACGGCACAACCATTGTCTGCGACGGATCGGGTCAGTCCACGATGTCCGCACAGACTGTCCATCGATCAAGGATTCTCATCGGTCCCGAGGGGGGGTGGTCCGACGCCGAGCGTCAAGCGATGCACGACTCGGATGCGCAGGTCTGCCGAATCGGGGTGCACACGCTCCGATTAGAATCCGCCGCGGTCGTCGCGGCCTCGATCGCATTATCAAGCGCTCACGCACCGATCCCATTTGGAGATTCACCATGATCCGCTCTGCAATCGTCTGTCTCGCAGCCTTGATCTCAAGCACGGCTTCCTTCGCAGCGCCGCTTGATGGTGAGGTCCATGAGCGAGGACGAGCGGTCGTCGATCGCGCGATCGGGTACCTCAAATCCTCCCAGAACACAGACAACGGCGGATGGTCGCACAACCCTGCAGGACCGAACCTCCCCGCGATCACAGGACTTGTTATAAACGGCTTGCTCCTGGATCCACGCATCGATGCAAACGACCCAACGGTTCAGCGCGGCATCGACTACATCCTCTCGTTCTCCAAAGACGACGGCTCGATCCACGACAACATGCTCCCGAGCTACAACACCGCGATCTGCGTCAGCGCGCTGAGCCACGCTCGCACGCACCGCGCTGATTCAGCACTCGCATCAGGGATCGCGTTCCTGCGAACCGTCCAGTACCACAACCAGAACACCGGAGGCATCGAAGCGCCGGACTTCAGTGAGCCCGTCGCGCCCGACCATCCGTATTACGGCGGGGTGGGCTATGGCAAGCACGGACGCCCCGACCTCTCGAACCTCAGCTTCTTCCTCCAAGCGATGCACGACGCGGGAGTCTCGTCCGAAGATCCTGCATACAAGCGTGCACTCGTGTTCCTCAAACGTGTGCAGATGGACGAAGACATCAACGAGATGCCGTACGCGGACGCGTCCAAGCAAGGCGGATTCATCTACGCAACAGTCCCCGACGCGGAATCCGTGGACAGCATCCCAGGACAATCCCAAGCGGGGGAGTTTGAAGAAACCACCGCAGACGGCAGCTCGATCACGCGCCTCCGCGCCTACGGATCGATGACCTACTCCGGATTCAAATCGCTCCTGTTCGCCGACCTCCCACCCAACGATCCGCGCGTCCTCGCGGCGTGGAGATGGATCGAATCCAACTATTCATTGGAAGAAAACCCAGGGATGGGCGATCAGGGGTACTACTACTTCCTCTGCGCCATGGGACGCGCCCTCGATGCCTACGGCTCAGACACCGTCGCGGACCGAGACTGGCGCGTCGATCTCATCAACACACTCGAAGCACTCCAGCAAGACGACGGCTCGTTCTCAATCAAGCACGAACGCTGGATGGAAAGCAACCCAGACCTCGTCACGGCGTATGCCCTGATCGCTTTGCAACACGCAATCAACTAAACTGGTACTGATAGACTCATATACATACACGGAGAGACCCCATGACCACCGCGACACTCCCCAAGCACTACACCGACCTCTGCGCCCTCAAGAACGAGATCGGTACCCTCGGATCCGTCGCCGCCCTCGTTGGATGGGACCAGGAAACCTATATGCCCCACGGCGGCGCCCGCGCTCGTGCTGAGCAGTCATCGCTCCTGGCGCGGCTCCTCCACGAACGCGCCTCGAGCCCAAAGATCGGTGAACTCCTCGCGCAGTGCGAATCTGATTCCTCGCTGAGCGACCCAACAAGCGAGCACGGCGCGAACCTCCGCGAGATGCGCCGCGACTACGACAAAGCGACCAAGCTCCCATCCGAGCTCGTCGCGAACCTCGCCAAAGCACAGTCCGAGGCGCAGGATGTCTGGAAGGTCGCTCGCGCTAACAACGATTTCAAGTCCTTCGTCCCAGCGCTCACCAAGGTCATGGACCTGACCAAAGAGAAGGCATCGTGCCTGAAGACCGACGAGCACAACGAGCTCTACGACGCGCTGCTGGGTGAGTACGAGCCGGGAGCGAAGGCGACAGAGATCGAAGCGGTCTTCACCCCCCTCCGCGATCGCTTGAGCGCGTTCATCGCCGAGCTCCGTGACAACGGCACCCCTCCCAAAGTGGACTTCCTGCATCGCGAGATCCCTGTCGAGAAGCAGCACGCGTTCGGACAAGCCGTGACCGCGGCATTCGGATTCGATTACGACAAGGGACGCCTCGACACCACCACCCACCCATTCTGCTCCGGATTCGGTCCCGGCGACACACGCATGACCACGCGCTACTCCCCGACCAACTTCCCCGACGCGATCGGTTCAACCATGCACGAGTGCGGACACGGCTTGTACGAGCAAGGCATCCCCAAGACCGGCATGTTCTGGGGCACGCCGCTATCGGATTCCATCTCGCTTGGGATCCACGAATCCCAGTCCCGCATGTGGGAGAACATGGTGGGGCGCTCCAAAGCGTTCTGGACGTGGGCGCTGCCGCTCGCGAACAAGCACTTCGACGGCGCGTACTCGGACATCGATGTGGACACGTTCACCAAAGCGATGAACACCGCGACCCCGAGCTTCATCCGCGTCGAGAGCGACGAGAGCACCTACAACCTCCACGTCATGCTCCGCTTCGAGCTCGAGCGTGCGATGCTCCGCAACGAGCTCGCGATCCAGGACCTCCCCGATGCATGGAACGCGAAGTTTAAGGACTTCCTCGGACTCGACGTCCCTGACGACGCGACGGGATGTTTGCAGGACGTCCACTGGAGCTTCGGTTTGGTTGGCTATTTCCCGACCTACTCGCTCGGCAACCTCAACGCGGCGCAGATGTGGGAGACGATCAACGAGCAGATTCCTGATCTCGACGACCAGATCGCTCGAGGCGAGTTCGGGGCGCTCCTCAACTGGACCCGCGAGCACATCCACCAGCACGGGCGGCGCTACACCGCAAACGAGATCATCGAACGCTCGACGGGCAAGCCGCTCAGCGCCGATCCGCTGATGCGACACCTCGAAAGCCGCGTGCGTCCGGCGTATGGGTTGTAATTGATCGTGGAAAAGCAGAGCTATTCGTCTACCGATGGTTTACTGAATCTGATTGTTGATTCTGTCAGTTGGCTTGATCTCGATGGTTCTGATCAAACCGTATGGCTCGTCAGGTTCAAGGGGTGTCAGTGGCGCGTTGATGATGAAGAGTTAGAAGACAAATACTCAATAGTATTTGAAGATGCTGTCCGTAAATATTTAGACGGCATCTTTCGGGATCAGTACTTGCTGAGATTGCAGTACTTCGGTAGTAAGTTGTATGACGCTCGTGTGATCGATGATCAAGAGGTCGATATTGATCGTCTTCTGAAAGCTGACCAAGCGGGGTTGTACGCTGGTGAGAGAGTTGTTTATAGATATTGGTCTGGGCGAGTTGTAGGTCAAGCCGAACAGTGAGTGTCACAACTCAGTCTTAATCGCCTCAGCCAACTTCTCAAAGTCCTCAATCGTGTTATACAACTGCGCACTCACGCGCATCACACGCGGATGAATCCCAGGCAGCGCCCACACAGGGACCTGGATGTTGTGCTTGAGGTACAGCGCATCCCACAGCGAATCGTCGTAGATCCGACCTTTGCTCACCTCGCCAGGGAGCGGGATGCCGACCATTGTGCCGATCATGGATTCGGGGACACGCTGCTCGATCCCGAGCGCATCACAGATGATGCTGGCGCCCGCGATGACGAGATCGTGGTTCCGTTGGTACAGCGCGTCCCATCCACCCGGAAGTTGCGCCCCTATGTGCTCGATCGCGACCGGGATCACCAGATTTCCGGTGTAGTCGTTCGTCCCCACATAATCAAAGTCGCACAAGAACGGCTGACGATCCTCGCGAACCTCATGCACTCGGCATGAAAGCGCGAGGGGCTTGAACTCCGCCTGCCGATCGGGTGAAGCATAAATAAACCCAGTCCCCTTTGGAGTCGCGAGCCACTTATGACAACTCGCGGCGTACCACGTCGGATTCAACTCCCCAATATCAAGCGGGATCTGCCCCGGCGTGTGCGCTCCATCAAGAAACACATCGATGCCTTTGCTCCGGAGCTCAGGAACAATCCGCTCCACAGGAAGCACGATTGCGCTGGCGCTGCAAATGTGCGACATCAGCGCGACTTTCGTCTTGCTCGTCACAGCACCAAGCACCGCATCGACCACCTGATCCGGATCAACCTGCGGGAACGGGATCTTCGCGACCTTGAGCACCGCGCCGGTCTGCTTGCAGAGTTTGCTCAGCTCGTTCATCGTCGCCATGTATTCGTGGTCGGTGATGAGGATCTCGTCGCCCGCTTGCAGATCAAGATTCGCGAGGACGGTCGAGACCGCGACGGTGCCGTTGGGGATCAGCGCGAGGTCCTTCGCTGGCGCGTTGACGAATCGCGAGATCGCGCCGCGTGCATCGTCGGAGTAGAACTCGAGCTCGTGTTTGAAGAAGTGGACCGGATCGCCTTCGAGTCTTCTGCGGAGTTCCGCTTGCGCCGCGCCGACAACCTCGGGACAGCAGCCGTAGGAACCGTTGTTGAGCTGCGTGAGTCCAGCGCGGATCGGGAAGCGTGCGGGCTCGGAGATCCGATGCGCGACAAACTTGAGGATCGGATCGGGACGATGGTCGTTGCTGCGAGCGGATTCGTCGGTCGGATGGGCGATTTGGGGTGTATCAATCACGGCGGGCACTCAATCAAAGTTGTGGGTCGGTCAATGCACAGGGTATCGACGAGCCGAGCGGTTGTCGCCCAGCGGATAACACGCGGACCAGAGAATTGTTGAATCGGGGACAGTTCCTTACGAGTCAACCGCCGTGAGCGTCGTCGGCTGACAATGTTTCAGCGATCGAGGATCGCACACAGCGCGTCCGCGAGGTACTCGTACTGCTCCATCGAGTTGTACACCTGCACGCTGATCCGTACCGACACCGTCCCGGCGGGAGTCCCCCAGACCGGGACCTGGATGCGGTAATCATCGAGCAAACGCTGCTTGATCTCCGGCGCGGTCATATTCCCACTCGGAAGATCAATCGTCGCCAGCGGCCCGATCATCGACTCGGGAAGCGGGGGCTCCACGCCCAAACGATCACAGATCATCCTCCGAGCTTCCAAACACATGGATCGGTTGCGTTCCATCACGCCGTCGATCCCATTTGGGTGCGCCGATTCCAGCCACTCGATCGAATCCGCGATGGTCAGGTACATGCTCACATCGTCCGTCCCGGCGTAATCAAACGCGTGCATGAACGGCGTGCGGTTGGTCTTCGCCGACGCTTCCTCAAGCTTGAGCGCATCATTGGACACCACCAAAGGCGTGAATCCATCCTGCAGATCCGATCGCACATGCAAGAACGCCGCGCCCTTGGGAGCGCACAGCCACTTGTGCGCGTTCCCTGTCGTGTACGCCGCGCCCCACGCGGAGATATCCATCGGCACACACCCCGGCCCATGCGCCGCGTCCAGCAGCGTCTCAATCCCTCGCTCCTTGAGCGATGGAATCAGCACCTCGACCGGGAATCGGATCCCCGTAGAGCTGGTAATCAGCGAGAGCAGCACGATCTTGGTCCGATCGGTCACCTTGCTGTGGACCGCTTCGACCAGATCAACATCGTCCTCGATCGGCCAGGGAATATCCGCGACGACAACCTTGGCGCCGGTGCGCTCCGCGATGCGATCAAAGTTGTTCAAGCACGCTTGGTACTCGCAGTTGGTGACCAGCAGCTCATCGCCTCGCTGGAGGTCCAAATTGTCCAGCACCGTCGCGACCCCGGTCGTCGCGTTGTGCACGAACACGACATCTTCAGGGGTACAACGCATCAGCCACGCCAGTGCTATGCGAGATCGATCGATCTTGCCCCAAGCATCCTGGACAAAAAACTTCACCAGCTCACGCTCAGCCTTGAGCGAATGGTTGACTTGCGACTCAAGAATAGCTTTTGGACATGCACCAAATGACCCGTGGTTGAGATAGACAACACCAGAATCAATGACAAACTGGTCGATGATCGGATTGGGCTTTGGGAGGTCTTGAGTTGTTCTTGGTTTCATGCCAAGAGTCTACGCGATCCGCTCATCCATTGAGATCGAGCGAGCGTCCCACAGCGACCCCTGTCGCGGCGGTGTTGCGTGACGCCGCGGATGGATGGATCGAGTAGGTCCCGGCGCTGGTCATCATCGGCTTGGGACCACTGACCGTCGCGACATCGCTGCTCAGATTGATCGGATCCACTTTCGCGGCGACTAATCGGGTGGGGTCAGCCGCCGGACGTGGTCCAGCAGGTCTTTGAACCTGACCAATACGACCGACCGGGCTGGTCTGCTGGGTCGCTTGGGTTGGGGTGGTTGGTGCAACGGCAGAGGTCTTGGTGACCCCCGGAGCGCCGAGCGGCTTGTTGACCTTGGTGGTCTGCGCGTACGCTCGCAGCGCGTGGTTCGTCGAGATTGAGGCGTTGATCCGGTCCATCTTCACATGCCTGACTGAATGCGGATAGAAACAAACAAACCCGATCCGCGCGGGGGTTCATCTCGCCGATCCCCGGCTGATGAACAATCTGAGTCACGCCCATCCATGAGCGACAGACCCATCGTACCAGACCCTTCATCGTCGATCACGCACAATCCCCTCCATAACCAGCACGGACCTTGAGAATTCTGATTCTCGGAAGTCGATTCTTGCGCGGCCTTCACTCAGTCCACGAAAAAGCCCGGATCATGGGCGATCCGGGCGTGTGTATAGGTCGTGGATGAGTGCGTTGAACACTCAATTAATCATCGTCGTGCCCCGCGAAGGCCGCCATGACCTCCTGCTGGATGTGAGCGGGGGTGTTCTCCTCGTGCGAGTAGTCCATCGTGTACGACCCCGAGCCGCCCGTGATGGATTTGAGCTCGGTCGAGAAGTTCTGGAGTTCGCTCAGCGGCGCCTGAGCGACCACCGTGCACATATCCCCAGCAAGCATCAGCGTGTCCTGGACGCGCCCACGCTTAGTCGAGAGATCACCCGCGATGTCACCCATCCGATCCGAAGGCACCGTCACCTCCAGATGCACGATCGGTTCCAAAAGAACCGGCTTCGCTTTGGACACCGCTTCAATGAACGCCTTCTTCCCAGCCGTGATGAACGCAATCTCTTTCGAGTCTACTGGATGGTGCTTGCCGTCAAAGACCTCGACCTTGACCCCCGACATGGGATATCCAGCAACCGCGCCGTGCTCGAGCGCCATCCGCACGCCTTTCTCAATCGCCGGCATGAACTGACGAGGGATCGATCCGCCAACCGTCGCGTTGACAAACTCGAAGCCCTCCTCATGATCCGCAGGGAGCGGCGAAACTCGCAGGTGCACCTCGCCGAACTGACCCGAGCCGCCGGTCTGCTTCTTGTGCCGATACGACGCCTCCGCGTTGCCCGTGATGGACTCGCGGTACGCGACTTTCGGAGTCTCGGTCAGCAGCTCCAATCCATACTGATCCTTGAGGCGCTCAAGCACGATCCGTATGTGCAGCTCACCCAAACCACGCAGCACCGTCTGTCCCGTCGCTTGAATGCGATCAAGCTTCAGACAGGGATCCTCAGCAAGCAGCTTGTGAAGAGCCGCGGAGAACTTGGTCTCGTCCGCGTGGTTCTTAAGCTCGATCGCGAGTCCGTACAACGGCTTGGGGAGCGGGAGTGGTTTTAGGTGCACCGAATCCAGATCGTGTCCCTCATGGAGCACGGCATCGAAGTGCACATCATCAATCTTCCCGATCGCGCCGATATCACCAGGTCCCAGCTCTTCCACTTCGTGTGATTCCTTGCCCTGACGCTTGAGCAGGTGACCGATGCGTGTGGGTTTCTTCTGATCGCCGATGATGAGCTCGGATTTCGCTTTGACCGTCCCCTGATGCACGCGGAAAACACCCAGTTTCCCGACGAATGGGTCGGTGGTGCACTTGAACACATGCGCCACGACTGGGGATGATGGGTTCTCGTCGCCGTGGAACGCGACCTCGTCTGCGTCCTCGCTCTCGCGTTTGAGGAATGGACGAGGGTTGCCTTCGAGCGGATTGGGGAGCAGAGACGCAAACAAGTGCAGCATCGGGTTCACACCCGCGCCGGTTTTGGCGCTGCAGAAGCATATCGGGACGAGGTGCGCCTGACGCAGTGCTTTCTCGAACACGTCGTGGAGCTCTTGTTTGGAGATGTTGGACTCGTCGCCGTCTTCGAGGTACTTGTCCATGAGATCGTCTTGCATCTCGACGATCTGCTCGATGATCGCTTGGTGCGCGTCCTGTTCCGATGAGAACAGCGTGTCGCCCTCGCCCTCGTCGTCAAAGACCGAGATCGTGTCGCTCTTGTCAGGAGTGGGGAGGTTGATGGGGAGGCACTCGCCTCCGAACGCTTCGCGAAGCTGCTCCGTGAGCATCTCCAGATCGCACTGCGGATCATCGATCTTGTTGACGATGATCATGCGAGGCAGGTTCCGATCCTTCGCGATCTTCATCATCCGGCGCGTCATCGGCTCGATGCCCTTGTGCGCGTCGATCACGACCGCAATGGTCTCGACCGCGGGGAAGACGGAGATCGCGTGACCCGCAAAGTCCGCCAGCCCCGGGGTATCAATCAGATTGACCATGTGTCCCTCATGGTCGAAATGCAGCATCGTCGTCCGGAGTGAGTGCTGATGGTGTTTCTCTTCATCGGACCAGTCAGAGAAGGTGTTGCCCTCTTCGATCGATCCCATACGCGAAATGGTGCCGGTTGCGAACAGCAAACGCTCAGCGAGCAAGGTCTTGCCGCTCCCGGTCTGTCCTACAAGTGCAATATTCCGGATATCTTCAGTGGGTCGCGCGTTTGTCACGGCTGGACCGCCTTCCTGAGGTAAGGCGGGATGTCGGCCCCGTACACACACTGCGGGCCGGCAGCCCGCGGGTCATCTTGTCAGTCCCGAAGTCAGAGACCAACATCCATCATAGCAATCACGCGGACAATTAAAAGACAAAAGCACCTGTATTCCGACCGCTTCAATTCGCCCATCCGCTCGTCATTCTCCGCAGCGCCCCTAAACTTCCGTCCCATGACCAGCACCCCATCCACTCCGACCATCACCCGATTCGCGCCCTCCCCGACAGGGCACCTCCACATCGGCGGCGCCCGCACCGCTCTGCTGTGCTGGGCATTCGCAAAGAAAGACAACGGCCGATTCCTCCTGAGAATCGAAGACACCGACCAACAACGCTCCTCCGAATCCTCCACCAGAGGAATCCTCGAAGACCTCGCGTGGCTCGGGATCCAATGGGACGACGGACCAGAACTCGACTACCACGGCTCAACCTTTGGAGGAGACTCCCGCAACGTCGGGCCGTACTACCAAGCGCAGCGCCTCGACCTCTACAACGACGCGATCAACAAGCTCATCGAAGAAGACAAAGCGTACCCCGCGTTCGAGACTCCTGAAGAACTGGAAGCAAAGCGCAAAGAAGCGATCGCCGCCAAACAAGGGTACAAGTACGACCGCGCCGCGCTGGACATCCCGCGCGAGGAGCGCATGCAACGTCTCGCTGATGGCGAGGCGCACGTCGTCCGTTTCAAAATGCCCGACGAAGCGATCACCGTCCACGACGAAATCCTCGGCGAGGTCACCATCAAACCCGACGAGTTCGACGATTTCATCATCCGCAAACGCGACGGCTTCCCGACCTACCACCTCGCGGTGACAGTGGACGACGCGATGATGGGCGTGACGCATGTCCTGCGTGGACAGGAGCACCTCATCAACACGCCGCGCCATGTCGCGCTGCAAACTGCTTTGGGGTATCCGCATCCTGTCTATGGGCACATGCCGCTGATCTTCAATCCCGATGGATCGAAGATGTCAAAGCGCGACAAAGACAAAGCCGCGAAGAAGGCATCCAAAGATGCAGGACTGTCGAGCTCCCCGATCGAGGGACTCAGCGATGCAGACTTCGCGGAATGGCTGAAAAATAAAACACGCCAGCTCGAATCCAGCACGCTCATGCAGCTCGCGGAGCATCTCCAGATCAACCTCCCTGAGATCGATGTCGAGGACTTCCGCCGCGCTGGATACCTCCCCAGCGCCCTCAACAACTACCTCGCATTGCTCGGTTGGAATCCAAAGACCAAGAACGAGGACGGGACGGATCTCGAGCGCTTCGACATGGACTACCTCGCGTCGCACTTCGCGATGTCGGGGATGGGCAAAGGACAATCCAAGTTCGATCGAGTCAAGCTCCTGAGCTTCAACGCCGACACCATCGCGGCCCTCTCCGATGAGGACTTCGCTAAGCACTGGCACCAGTGGGCGACCACCTACGACCCCTCGCTCGCGACCCGATTTAGCGAATCCGACATGGTCGAGCTCGCGCCAGCGGTCAAAACACGAAGCAAAACTCTTGCTGATGGCAAGGGTGTCATCGGATTCGCATTCATCGACGACGACGCGATCGAGTTCGACGGCAAAGCGGTCCACAAAGCACTCATCAAAGGCGACCACAAAGGACTCGAACTCCTCAAAGCATTCCGCGATGAGCTGAGCACATTCGATGACTTCTCCGCCTCGTCCATCGAAGCGAAGGTCAGCAGCTTCGCGGAGTCCAAAGAAGTGGGAATGGGCAAGATCGCGCAGCCCCTCCGCGTTGCCGTGACAGGTTCGGGGGTCTCCCCATCACTCGGACAGACCCTCGCGATTTTGGGCAAGGATTCCGTGCTCAACCGGATCGACCGCTGCATCGAGCACGCATCCGCTGAAAGGGTCTGATTATCATCTCAAAGGGGTCAGAATCTCGTTGGTCGATACCCAGAACGTGCATCACGCTGGCGCTTCCCATCGAACCCGCAGGCATGCAAGCATTCGATGTATCGTGCCGTCCACAGGTTTCGCTTACGATCTCGTACTGGGATCGGATATGTCCTTCTGACCATATCCCACGCAAGTAGTGGATTTGATATCCTGCGATTAGATATCGGAAGGTGGATCAATGACTGAACGACCAATCATCCTCGCAGGCGGCACCGGATTCCTTGGCATGAACCTCGCCCGCGCCTTGGTCGCTCAAGATCGTGCAGTCGTCATCCTCTCGCGCTCCCAGCCCGAATCAGGTCCATGGACCTGGGCAGAGTGGGACGGCCAATCCCAATCCGACTGGTCAAAGCACATCGACGGCTCCCAAGCAATCGTCAACTTCTCCGGGAAGTCCATCGACTGCTATCCGACTGAGGAGAACCGAAAGCTGATCCTGAGCTCCCGCGTGGATCCGATCCACGCTCTGGGTGAAGCGATCGGCAGCGCCACTCAACCGCCATCCACCTGGGTCCAACTCAGTGCCGTCGGGATCTACGGCAACACCACCAACCAATGCACCGAATCCACCCCCGCAGGTGACGGATTCCTGCCGGACGTCTGCACGCAGTGGGAAGCCGCGTTCAGTCAATCGTGTCCGGATTCGCTCCGAGCCGTGACCCTCCGCGCCGGAGTCGTGCTTGGAAAGAATGACGGCGCGTTCCCGCTGCTCCTCAAGCTCGCAAAGTTTGGATTCGGAGGAGCCGCAGGCAACGGCAAGCAAGGCATGTCCTGGATCCACGAGGACGACATGACGAGCATCCTCCTTCGAGCGATCAATGACGATTCCATCCAAGGCACCTACAACGCGTGCGCCCCCAATCCCCAGTCCAATCGCGATTTCATGAAGACACTCCGCAAAGCCGTGGGGATGCCGTTCGGACCCCCCGCGCCAGCGTTCGCCGTGCGTCTCGGAGCACGCTTTGTGCTCAAGACCAACCCCGATCTGGTCCTCGAAGGGCAATACGCGATCCCGGAGCGAATAAAGCAGGCGGGGTTCGAGTTTGCCTATCCCCAACTCGAAGACGCGCTTCGAGATTTGTGCAAGTGAGGATCGATAACAATGACCAGTCCAGACTCCGTGTTGCTCTCCCCGATTGACTCGTACGCCAACCGTGTATGGATGGCGCCGCTCACGCGCTCGCGTTCCTCGATGCCGGGAAACAACCCCAACGAGCTCATGGCGACCTACTACGAGCAGCGCGCCAGCAGCGGACTCATCATTGCTGAAGCGACCCCGATCTCCCCGATGGGACACGGCTACTACGCGACCCCCGGCATCCACAGCGACGAACAGGTCGCCGGATGGAAGCTTGTCACCGATCGAGTGCACGCCAAAGGCGGCAAAATCTTCCTCCAACTCTGGCACGTCGGACGCGTCTCCCACAGCGCCTTGCTCCCAGACAATCAGCAGCCCGTCAGCTCGACCGATGTGATCTCCCAGTCCAAGACCTACATCGACCACTCGATGGAGCGTCACGACAACACCCCGCCGCGAGCACTCGAGACCGACGAGATCCCAGGGATTGTGCAAGAGTTTGTCGATGCGACCCACCGCGCGAAAGCCGCGGGATTCGACGGCGTCGAAATCCACGGCGCCAACTCCTACCTCCTCGACCAGTTCACACGCGACGGCGTCAACAACCGCACCGATCAATACGGCGGATCGCTCGAAAACCGTCTCCGCTTCCCGCTCATGGTCGCCAAAGCCGTGGTCGAAGCGTGGGGGGACGCATCGGGAGTGGGGTATCGGATCTCGCCGCTGAGCGAGCACAAGGATGTCCGTGACTCGGACCCCGAAGCGACCTTCTCCGCACTGGCGCGAGGATTGGGTGAACTCAAGCTCGAGTATCTCCATGCTGTGGAGACCTGGGACCGATCCGAGCTCGATCCGCGCGTCGACCAGGTCATCCCCGCGATCGTCAAGTCCTTCAAAGACGCGGGAGGGAAGCTCTACATCGGGAACGGCGACTACTCCCCTGAGCAAGCCGAATCCGCGATCGACTCAGGTTGGTGCGACGCCGTCGCGTTTGGTCGTCCCTGGATTCCCAACCCCGACCTCCCGGCACGCATCGCAAACGACGGCCCGTACCGAACCCCGACCCCAGAGACCTTCTACGGCGGAGGTCCGGAGGGATACACCGAGTTCGCGCCGCTCGAAGAAGCGTCCACAAACTGAGCAATTCCGCGGAATCCCTGGCTTACACTCTTGGGTGCCTGCAGCCGCAGGACCGGAGCAAACGCCATGACCGAAGCCGTCGAACAGCGACATTTCATCCAGCAGATCATCGACTCGGACATCGAGTCAGGGAAGTGGGGGACGCCCGGAGATCGCTCCGTCGTCACGACCCGATTCCCTCCCGAACCCAACGGCTATCTGCACATCGGACACGCGAAAGCGATTTTCATCTGCCACGGTCTAGCGCGTGAGTTTGGTGGTCGATTCAATCTCCGCTTCGATGACACGAACCCCGCTGCTGAGGAAGCTGAGTTTGTTGAATCCATCACGCACGATATCCATTGGCTCGGCGCCCACTGGGACGGCGATGTGCTGTTTGCGTCCGACTACTTCGACAAGATGCACGGCTGGGCCGTGGACCTGATCAACAAAGGGCTCGCATATGTGGACGAGTCCACTCCAGAACAAATCCGCGAGATGCGTGGATCGACCGAGGTTCCCGGAACCAACTCGCCGTTCCGCGATCGTCCGATCAGCGAATCACTCGACCTCTTCGACCAGATGACCCACGGCAAGATCGAAAACGGCAAGATGGTCCTGCGCGCCAAGATCGACATGGCTCACTCAAACATGAACATGCGCGATCCCGTGATGTACCGCGTCGTCAACACGCCGCACCATCGCACAGGGGACAAGTGGCACATCTACCCAATGTATGACTGGGCGCACGGCTTGGAAGACTCCATCGAAGGCGTCACGCATTCGTTGTGCTCCTTGGAGTTCGAGGACCACCGCCCGCTCTACAACTGGTTCATCGACGCGATCAACAAGGACCGCGACAACCCGATCCATCACCCACAGCAGATCGAGTTCTCGCGCCTCGCGATCAGCTACACCAACATGTCCAAGCGCTACATGCGTCAGGTCGTCGAAGAGAACATCGTCATGGGATGGGACGATCCACGCATGATCACGCTCGCGGGATTCCGCCGACGCGGATTCACTCCCGAATCGATCCACGCATTCGTGACAGGGGTCGGCGTAACCAAGTTCAACGCGATGATGGACATGGGACGACTCGAGGGCGCCCTCCGCGACGACCTCAACAAACGCGCCCCGCGCCGCATGGCTGTCCTTGATCCGATCAAGTTGGTCATCACCAACTGGGGCGACGGCGGAGATGAATCACGAGTAGAAATGATGGACGTCATCAACAACCCTGAGGACGACTCCGCTGGTCACCGTCAGGTCCCGTTCGGGAAGGAACTCTGGATCGAGCGCGAGGACTTCATGATCGATCCTCCCAAGAAGTTCTTCCGCTTGGGACCCGATCGCGAGGTGCGTCTCCGCTGCGGATACTGGGTCAAGTGCCACGACTACAAGCAAGACAGCGAAGGCAACATCACCGAGATCCAATGCACCTACGACCCGACCACCAGAGGGGGCAACAATCCACCCCCTGATGAAGAGGGCAAGGTCCGCAAAGTCAAGGGCACGCTCCACTGGGTCTATGCCGGTGATTGTCTCGATGCAGAGATCCGATTGTTCGATCGCTTGTACAAAGCCGAGAAGCCGGGCAAAGCGACGGGCAATCACCTCGACGATCTCAATGAACACTCGCTGGAGATCAGCAACCGCGCCAAGGTTGAGCGATCACTGCTCAACAAAACACCCGACGAGCCCGAATGGAGCGACGAGATCCGTCGTTTCCAGTTCGAACGCACCGGGTATTTCTGTATCGATCGCGAGTCCAGCGAGGACAAACTTGTCTTCAACCGGACCGCGACCCTTCGGGATTCTTGGGCAAAGCAGCGGAAATGATCAGCCCACGTCAGTCCATCGTTCTTGAGGGAGCGGCTCGTACATGATGTTGACGATCGACCATTCGCCATTGACGCGCATGAGCTGGAAGTAATCGAACCAGACCGAGCCGGTCATCTTCGCGATCGCGACATTGTCACGGACCTCGTAGACCTCAACATCACAGCGTGCCGTCTCAGGATCAAATCCCCAGTGCTTGTTGAAGGTTTCGCCGAGAATCTCGATCTCTTCCCAAGTGATGAGCTTGAAGAACTCGAAGTCCACATTCTCTGGTTTCTCAACCGAGCGTTTCGAGAGTGTCGGATGGCAAGTGTCCTGTACTTTCTTGCCATCGATCTCGTAGAAACCGATGCAGTAGTCACGGACGATCTGCTCGATGGTCTTGAGGTCCTTCGTGGACTTCCTTGGCGCTTTGGCGCCCGCTTCATCAAGGATGATGACCGCGGAATCCGCGACGAGCCAGCGTCCCTCGAAATGCACGAGGTGCATGTAGTCCACCACATCTTCCATGATCACTCGAGCCGCGGCGGTGTACTGCTCTACATCAAAGATTTCAATCTCGCACCGCCCCTCTTTCGGGGAGTCCATCTGGGTTTGGTTCAGTTCAGTGCCGTAGTACTGGAGCTGGTCGTGCGAATACGTGCGAACCCACTCCTCACTGGGTTGTCCCCAGTAGGTATCGGATACCACTCGACGAGCGAGGTCGTGATGCGCCCTTGAGCGGACTGTTTCCTCGTCCCCAGCGTACTTCGCAATCACATACTC
Source organism: Phycisphaerales bacterium (assembly GCA_965250055.1). Taxonomy (GTDB): domain Bacteria; phylum Planctomycetota; class Phycisphaerae; order Phycisphaerales; family UBA1924; genus UBA1924. The sequence continues at coordinate 2,860,341 of OZ252285.1, forward strand.
CTTGATCGCTGAGTACACCGCGTCCTCGTTGACGGGCTCAGCTTCGAAACTCAGCGTGCCAATCGAGCTGATCTCTCTCTCCGCCGCATTCGCAAGCGATGCTGATCCGAGAGCCAATGCGATAACAGCCGGAACGACCGGCGACAGTCCAAACACTTTCTTCATAGGTAAGTCCTCCTGTGTGTGCGCCATTTGTACTGTCTCCGATACCGCAGGTTGCAGTGAACCTATACTCGACCATGAGTTTAATTGTCACTGGAACCATCGGGATCGACACCGTCGAAACACCAGAAGCCGGACGCCGCGAGGAACTCCTCGGCGGCTCCGCGGTGTACTTCTGTGCCGCATCGTCTTTCTACACCAAGCCCCGTCTCGTCGCTGTTGTCGGAGACGACTTCCCCGAGCCCTTCATGGACACGCTCAAGTCCTTCGAAGCCGTAGACCTGACCGGTCTCGAAGTCCGCAAGGGATCCAAGACCTTCCGCTGGGGTGGCAAGTACCACGACGACATGGACCACCGCGACACGCTCTTTACTGAGCTCGGCGTGCTCGAAGAAGCACCACCAGTCGTCCCCGAATCCTTCAAGGACTCGAAGGTCGTCTTCCTCGCCAACTCCCATCCGATGGTCCAGCTCGGGATGCTCGAACAACTCGACAACCTCGACCTCTCCGTCGTCGACACGATGGACCTCTGGATCGACATCGCCAAACCCGAGCTCACCAATCTGCTTGGGAAAGTAGACGGTCTTGTGCTCAACTTCGACGAAGCGGAGCAGTACACCGGACACCGCAACCCAGTCTCAGCAGGAAAGCACCTGCTCGAACTGGGACCACGCTTCGTAGTGATCAAGAAGGGCGAGCACGGCTGCATCCTCGTCCACCGCGACGGACTCTGTGCCCTCCCCGCTTACCCAACCGAACACGTCGTTGACCCAACCGGAGCCGGTGATTCCTTCGCCGGCGGATTGATGGGGCGCCTCGCATCGCGTGGCGGTCAAGACCTCGGATCATTCGAGTCCGTCCGCGACGCGCTGGCGCACGGCACCATCATCGCGTCCTTCAACGTCGAGTCCTTCTCTCTCGAACGCATGCAGTCGATCACCCGCAAGGATGTCCACGACCGCTACGACCAGTACGCTGCGATGATGCGATTCAGCGAGTGAGCATGAGCAACGACTCCTCCTATCTCGATCCATACCGCGACGCCGTGGCGGACATGGGCCCCGGATTCGAGGCCCAGCTCTGGCTCTCCAAAGAAGCCCAAGCGACCCGCTTCTCTGTGATCGCTGACGCACTCGGGAACGATTCAAGCATCATCGCCGACCTCGGATGCGGACAGGGTGACTTGCTCGTGTACTTGCACGAGCACAACGCGCTCCCCAAGCACTTCATCGGAGTCGAAGGCGTCGACGAGATGACCCACCACGCGCAGCAGCGGATCGATCAGCTTGGCATCAACAACGCCGTCTTCCAGACGCACGACTTTGTCGCGGACACCAAGCTCCCATCCCAGCTCGTGCAAGACGCGAAGGTCGATACCTTCATCTTCTCAGGATCACTCAACACGCTCCAGATGGAGCAAGCCCAAGCCGTGCTCGCGAGATTCTACAACGCGCTCAAGGATGCCGGACATGGCAAGCTCATCTTCAACTTCCTCTCCAACCGTCACGACAAGGACCGCACCCCCGCACAACCACCCGCCGTGCGCTTCGATCCCCCAGCAATGCTCGATTGGGCGCTCGAGCAAACCCCGCTCGTCACGCTCCGCCACGAGTACCTCAGGGGCCACGATGTGACGATCACGATGAATGTTGGATAAACGAATCAGCAATCGCCGATCCGTATTGCATGAATATATCAAACACCACCGCGGCCGCGATTTCTCTCGGAATGTTCATCTCTGCTGCTCCCGCAGGAATGGGTCAACACCCCCGGGTTGTGGTGATTGAGTCTCCTAAAGATCTCACACTCTTTAATGCAGAGTTTTCGAGCGACGGGTCAACCGTTGCGATTGCCGGCGAGTGGTCGCTTGCGTGGGATATCTATATTCATCGCGATAACCAGTGGAAACTTGTGAGCCGCTCTATAGAAGTCGCCCTAGGTCCATTGCTCTTCGGATTGTCTGATGACGGATCGAAAGTGGTAATCTCAGATTGGTCATACACAAGTGTCTATCAAGACGGCACAACGATCTTTATGCCAAAGTCGTGGTATGAGCGAGGGGGTGTGCGTGGGTATGGTACCACATTTTATTCTGGCGCAATTTCAGGTGATGGATCTGCTGTGGGATATTCACCGCGTCCCGGTGATTCCGATGATAACCAACCCGCTCTAGTATGGAGTGGCGAAAGAGATGCAGAAGTGGTTCTTGCGGATCCAGAGGAAAACGGAGTTGATTATGAGCTCGTTTCCCTCAGTTTCGATGGGTCGGTTGCAGCGATCAATGCTCGATATCAAGCCCCGCACAACAACATCCGCAGTCTCGGATCGGCACACGAAGCTTGGGTCGTCGATCAAGGTGAAATCACAATGATCCCGCCAATCGACACCGACTACGACACTCTCATGAGCGCGACGGAGATTTCCGGGAATGGACAAGCCGTGATCGGTTCCGCATACGGCGTATGGCGGGACGGGTTCGGAGAAGACATCCCATTCAGCACCGAATCAAGACGGGATATCATCTATGGACCATCACTCGCATGGTTCTGGTCTCGCGATACAGGAACAATCGAGATCCAAAATCCAGACCGATTCGACAGTATCAATGTCTGGGATATCACCGATGATGCCAGCACAATTCTTGGGAGCGGCAGTTCAGGAGATGGCGAAGCGTACGATCAGTTCCTGTGGTACAGCGCGGACAATCGCTTTCTCATGATCGACGATCTCTTCAGCAGCCTGGGCATCGTGATCGATGCCGACTCGTACTACTTCTCGCAGATCTCAGGCGACGGCTCAAAGCTCATGGGAGTCCTCAATCAAGACGAAAAGAGCTCCGTGTTGATCGTCACGATCCCCGTCCGCTAGTCCCGTCGCGAATCTCAAATCCGCTGCTGATCGACAACCGTGCGATCGGTCACGTGCTCGCCCGTGTGCTTGGTCTGCGCAGGTTCAAAGAGCAGGACCGATGTCCCCGGCTCCGCGACCGGATTATGCTCGACGCCTCGCGGGACGATGTACATCTCGCCGGGATTGAGCGTGACCTCACGATCACGCATTTGCAGCGTCAGCGATCCTTCAAGCACCAGGAAGAGCTCGTCCTCGTCCGCGTGCGCGTGCCACATCAGCTCGCCTTCGAGTTTCGCGAGCTTGATCTGCTGCCCGTTGAGCTCGCCGATGATCTTGGGGGTCCATGTCTCGCTGAACAACCCCAGCTTCTCTTTGAGATTCACGACCTGATCGCTCATGGCTTTACTCTTCCCAGATGTCCATGAACCGGTCCGATCCCTGGTTGCGGATCGAGTTGTCTTCGAGGACTTCCTCAGTAGACTCAAGCAGTTCCTCGGCATCGAAGATCAGGTTCTCCTGACTGCGATCAAAAAACTTGAAGATCAGCGTGTCCTCGTCGTTGTCCCGCAGCAGCTCGACGAGGTGTGAGAGTGATTTGATCTCCTCGCCGTTGACGCTCTTGAGTGTTGGGTTGCCGTAGACCTCGTAGCCCTTGGTGACCGAGTGGGGGAGGAAGGTCGCCGCGAGGACCACATACTCCTGTCCCTCAAACTCGCGCTCGTCGTTGATGTGGAGCCCGACCGGAGAGCCATCCACGATGCCGTAGCCGAGGTAAAGGTTGTAGAAATGCTCGCGACGCACAGGCGTGAAGATCATCGGGCCGCAGATGAAGTACTCCGGATAATCATTCCCGATATACGGCACAAGCTCGTCCCGCTCGTTGGTCACATGCAGATCAATCTCCATCGACTCCCCATCGCGGATGATCGTCACCGGAATCGTCCCATCGCTGACAAGCTCGCGGATGAAGTAGCGCCAGTGCAGACGCAAGCCGTCATGACTCGTCACCATCCCAGCATTATCAATGTCGTACTCCCCGATCTTGTCGAGCAGGTCCCACTCTTCCATCGGAGTCTCGGACTCAGACTTGGGACGCGTGTACACAATCCCCGTCTGCTCTCGGCTCAGTCCCAGGAACGAACGTAACGCATCGTTCTCGCATGTCTGGAAACGTGCGTCATACAACCGCTCCGGTCCGTCGTAGCTGCCGTCTTCAATGTCCTTGAGGAAGATGTGGACTTCCTCTGCAGGGATCACATACCCGATGTTCTCCGCGTACTCAACGCCGCTGAAGACCACGCCGCAGACTTTGCCGTCGAGAATCACAGGCCCACCCGAGTTCCCATGATTGAGCGCCGCGTCCACTTGCACACGGAGCCCCTGCGCTTCCATGTTGTAATCCGTGTACTCGATCCGCGAGACGACACCCTCTGTGATTGAAACCTGCTCGCCTCCCATCGGATACCCGATCGCTTGGACCGTCGATCCGATCGATGGCAGCGTGTCGCTCAGCTCAAGCACGGGATGCGCTCCGTGGAACTCATCGCGTTCTGAATCTTTCTTGATCTCGATGACCGCGAGGTCCATCTGCTGCGAGATCCCGATGACCTCCGCGCGGAGCTTGTCGGCGCTGTTGGGGGGCTGGACATAAATCCGCGTCGCTTGCTCGACGACATGCGCGTTAGTCAGGATGCGATTGCCCTCGATCACGAACCCAGTCCCCGACAGCTCCTGAGGCGCTTGCTTGGTCCAGGGACGAGCAAAGTCCGGACCTCTGTACGTCGAGAAAATCTTGACCACCGATTCGCGCACACTGCTCGTGTCCTGAGACCCAAACACAGAAAGCGAGCTCAGCATCATCAACCCAATCATCAGAAATACGCGCATGGTCAACTCCTATAGATTCCGCCCGATCTTCGAGCGATTCAGCGATGATAGAGCGCCCGATAGACCCGAGCTTCATGACCTACCATCTTCAGATGGGCACCACACTCAATATCCAAGCGCCAAAGGACTTCAACCTCGCCCGCGACGTCTGCTCCTACGGCTACTTCCTCCTCGCGCCCAACCACTGGGACGTCGATCAACAGTACATGCTCCGCGTCCTGGAGCTCGACGACGGCCCATCGCTGTGCACAATCGACCAACCAAGGGATCAATCTTCTGTTCGTGTCCGCGCCCGCTTCGACCGAAAGCTCTCTCGCGCCGAGCAATCCACTGCGAGGCAGCGCATCACGCGGATGCTCTGCCTCGACACGACCCACGATGAGATCAAATCCTTCCACAAGGTCGATCCGCGATGGAAGAAGTTGGGTGCTGGTCGCCTCTTCCGCTCCCCCACGCTCTTCGAGGACGTCATCAAAACCGTCACAAGCTGCAACGTCACTTGGCCCAGCACCGTGAACATGAACCGACGCCTCTGCGAAGTCTGCGGCCGAAAGTCGCCCTCAGGTGTCCCATCATTCCCCACAGCACAAAAACTCGCACGCACACGCGTCGGCACACTCCGCGGACGCTGCCGAGTCGGATACCGCGATCAGCGCATCATCGATCTCGCCAAACTCTTCAGCAAAGGTCAGATCGACGAGCATTGGCTCGAGAACACCGCGACCGACGACGAAGTATTCAAGTTCCTCATCTCGCTCCCAGGGATCGGTCCCTACGCCGCGGGAAACATCATGCAGCTCATGGGAAGATACTCACGACTCGCGCTCGATACCGAGTCCATCCGTCACGCGAAAGCCGTGCTCAACATGACCGGCACCGACACCCAACTCATGAAGAAACTCAAAGCACACTACGAACCATTCGGGGATCACAAGTTCCGTTCCTATTGGTTCGAGCTCTGGGAGTTCTACCAGTCCAAAGCGGGACCCGCGACCACGTGGCGCCGCGACGCGACCGCGACAATGTTCACGTCTGCGAATCTCAGCAAGTGATCGCCGAGTAATCGAACAGATTGTTCAATAGAAAAACGCCGGCGAATCACGAGGAGCCGCCGGCGCATATATGAACTGCGCCTTCTCCAGAGAAGCGCAGAGCAGATGCCCCAAAGTCCAGCATTGCATACAGGGCCATGAACCATGACCAGCAATACCCTACAACGGATCAACCTAAAAGCAAAGAGAATTCTCAAGAATGCGCGGCGTTGAGCTCAGCGCTGAGCCCGCCAAGGTCTTGTAATGCGTGAACACCCCAGAACCCCGCTCGCAGCGCCTCAATCGCATGAATCGCCTGCCCCGCAGCGGTCGCCGTGGTGATCATCGGAAGACCAAGCCGCACCGCAGTCGCGCGGATGCGCCCTTCATCGGTCTGCCAACCGGTCTTGGTTGGAGTGTTGATGATGAGATTGATCTCGCCGTTCTGCATCAGGTCGATGACATTGGGACGAGCGCCCGCTTGGATTTTCTGAAGCACATTCGGACGCAGCCCGTGCCGCGTGAGTTCTTCTGCGGTGCCTTGCGAAGTAAACACCTTGAATCCCATCGCAAGGAGCGAACGCACAACCGGGATCATCGCGGGCTTGTCTTCCTTGCGTACCGAGACGAACACGCCGCCCTCCTTGGGAAGCGAGACGCCAGCGGATTCCATTGCTTTGAGATACGCCATCGAAAGCGAGACGTCCACGCCCATCACCTCGCCCGTCGATCGCATCTCAGGTCCTAGCACAAAGTCCACGCCCGGAAACTTGCGGAACGGGAAGACCGGCGCTTTGACCGTGAAGTACCCCGCGTCGGGGATCTCTTTGGTCCCTTGCTCTTTCAGCGAAACACCCATCATCGCCTTCGCTGCGACCGATGCCCACGCGACGCCCTTGGACTTCCCGGCATACGGCACCGTCCGCGATGCGCGAGGGTTCACCTCGATGATGTACACCTCGTCGTCCTTGATCGCCATCTGCACATTCATGAGGCCGCAGACCTTGAGCTCCTGAGCGAGCTTGCGAGCGGTGTCCTTCACCTGCTCAAGCACCGCCGGACGGATGGTCGTCGTCGGGATCATGCACGTCGAATCTCCCGAGTGCACACCCGCTTGCTCGATGTGTTCCATGACCGCCGCGACGAACGCCTCGCCCGTCCCATCGCGGAAGTCCGCGACGACATCGACGTCCAGCTCCGTCGCGCTGTTGAGGAACTGGTCGATCAGGATCGGCGCATCATCCAAACCAGAAACATCCACGGCCGTCAGCATGTAGTGACGCAGCGACTTCTCGTCAGAACAGATCTCCATCCCGCGGCCGCCAAGCACATAGCTCGGACGCACCAGCACCGGATACCCGATCCGTCCCGCGATCTCGACCGCTTCCTCGATCGAACGCGCGATCCCCGACGCCGGACGTTTGAGATTGAGCTTGGTCAGCAGCTGATCAAACTGATCCCGATCCTCCGCACGATCAATCGCTTCCAGCGCGGTCCCGAGCATCGGAACGTTCGCAAGGCTGAGCCCGTGCGCCAGATTCAACGGCGTCTGACCGCCGTACTGAACAATCACTCCTGCAAGTGAGTTCTTAGATCGAGCTAGCCAACTGTCTACGCCAAGACAGTACTCTGGCTCAATGTCTTCACGTTCATCAACCCACACTGGGTGTGGGTCTGCTGCACTATGATTTGCCTGAATCACGTTTGGTTGATCAGGTTCGACCGAGAAATGCCAGAGCTGGCCACAATCATCAACTACTTCTATAAGAATTTTGGCTTTGTCTTCGCCGAGTTTGATTGCTCCGCCAGCAGAAATTACTGCGGCTCGCTGAATCCCGAGTTGTCTACAGAGTATTCGAATTTGTTGAAGTGTATCGTTCGGGAGTAATGGTGGGGGTGGGCCTTTGTACTCTGACCAGTTATATGCCTGTGTGTTTAAGAATGACTGAATGTTTGTATTAGTGAGTTGAGTCTCGCCTTCCCAGACAGTCATCGATAAATCTGTGAGATAAGGTACAGACAGCTTCTCCGTCACATTGAGCACATCCTCAAGCGTCAACGGCTCAAAGAACAACAAATCACTCGTGTCGTAATCCGTACTCACCGTCTCCGGATTCGAGTTGATCATCACCGCGTCGTACCCAAGCTCCTGCGCCGCTTGAGCCGCATGGACACAGCAGTAGTCGAACTCGATCCCCTGACCGATGCGGTTCGGACCGCCGCCGAGGATGATGACCTTCTCGTTAGGATCTGTCTCCGCGTTCAGACGACCTCGAAGCTCACACTGCGGCGGGACCTCCTGCACCGAGCCGTCTTCAAGAACCTTGCGCGATCCGCTCTGGTACGTTGAGTAGTAGTAGGGGGTGACCGCCTCAAACTCCGCGGCACAGGTATCCACGCACTTGTACACCGCTTCGACACCCAGCCCCTTGCGATGGGCGCGGACCTGCAGGATCGCCTCGGAGCTGATGTTCCCGAGATACAGATACGCGAGCTGTGCATCGGAATACCCTAGCTCCTTGGCACGCTGCATCAGCTCGCGATCAACACCCTCCAGCGTCTTCGCTTCAACAAGCTGGTCCTCAAAGTCCACAAGCTCCTGGAACTGGTACAGGAAGAACTTATCAATCCGCGTCAGCCCGTAGATCCGATCGATGCTCCATCCCATCTTCATCGCGTAGCGGATGAAGTAGAAGCGTCCCTGCGAGGGAACCGACAACTTCCGCGTCAACCGATCCTCATTGATCGGCCATTCCACCACGCTCCCGTCGGGTTTCTTTCCGTCCACCGCACGCTGAGCCGCGAGCCAGTTGTCATTCTTGTCGAGCCCCAGCCCAAACCGCTTGAGCTCCATCGAGCGGATGACTTTCTGCAGCGACTCTTTGAACGTCCGTCCGATCGCCATCGCCTCGCCGACGGATTTCATCTGCGTCGTCAGCGTCTCGTCCGCTTCCGGGAATTTTTCAAACGTCCAGCGAGGCATCTTCGTCACGACATAATCAATCGTCGGCTCAAAGCACGCGCTCGTCGTCCCAGTGATGTCGTTCCGGAGCTCGTCGAGCGTGTATCCCACCGCGAGCTTCGCCGCGATCTTCGCGATCGGGAAACCGGTTGCCTTCGAAGCGAGTGCCGAGGACCGCGACACACGCGGATTCATCTCGATCACCACAAACTCAAACGCCGGCTCGCTCCCATCCGCTGTTGGCGCCGGATTCGGATTGATCGCAAACTGCACGTTCGACCCACCCGTTTCGACTCCCACCGCACGCATGACCTTCAGGGCCGCGTCGCGGAGGACCTGGTACTCCTTGTCCGTCAGCGTCAGCGACGGCGCAACCGTGACCGAGTCTCCGGTATGCACCCCCATCGCGTCGATGTTCTCGATCGAACACACGACCACGCAGTTGTCCTTCTTATCGCGAACAACCTCGAGCTCGTATTCCTTCCATCCGATCAGCGACTTGTCGATCTGGATCTGACCGATCATCGACGCGTTGATCCCGCGTGTGACGAGTTCTTCAAACTCGGCGCGGTTGTACGCGATCCCGCCACCCCATCCCCCCAGAGTGAACGCAGGACGCACGATCGCAGGGAGCCCGATCTCCTCAGCAAACCCAAGCGCTTCCTGCAGTGTTTCAACTGTTTTGGATTCCGGCGTCGCGAGCCCGATCTCTTCGCAGATGTCGTTGAAGACCTGCCGATCCTCGGCGCGATGGATGATCTTGCGATCCGCGCCGATCATCTCGACGCCGAACTCTTCGAAGATCCCCTGATCCGCCATCTCGCAGGCGCAGTTGAGCGCCGTCTGTCCCCCAAGCGTCGGGAGCACCGCGTCGATGGGAGTGCCGAGCTCGATCTCTTTCTCGATGATCTTGCGGACCGATTCGGGAGTGATCGGCTCGATATACGTCCGATCCGCGAACGCGGGGTCCGTCATAATCGTCGCGGGATTCGAGTTGACGAGCACAACCCGATATCCCTCGTCTTTCAGCGATTTGCACGCCTGCGTACCTGAATAATCAAACTCACATCCTTGCCCAATGACAATGGGTCCCGATCCGATCAGCAGAATGGTCTGCAGGTCATCGCGTCGTGGCATTCGGTGATTCCTGTGTGTGGGGATTCATGAAGGAAGGTCCGGAAATATCAGTCATGAGGCGCAAACTGGACAAGTGTAGCCCGCTCATCGACCCCAGATGAGCCGGATCTATGACGATCATCCACGTCCGATTCCATGAACTCCCGCCCGCAAGCCTCGTAAGATCAATCACCGAGCCCATATCGCTCGATATTGACCAGGTGCATCAAGCACCAGACCTTCCACGGAGAGACGCCTATGTGCGGCATCGTCGCCTACATCGGAAACAAACCCGCCCAGCCCCTCCTGCTTGAGGGTCTGAAACGACTCGAATACCGAGGGTACGACTCCGCGGGCATCGCCGCGATCAACGGCGATGGTCTCCAGATCGCCAAAGCCGTCGGACGCGTTGCGAACCTCGAAGACGAACTCGAATCCATCGGAGGCATCCACGGCTCCATCGGGATCGCGCACACACGCTGGGCAACACACGGAGCCGTCAACAAACTCAACGCCCACCCACACCGCGACCGCGACCACGGCATCTCCCTCATCCACAACGGGATCATCGAGAACTACGCATCCATCCGAACACTCCTGGAAGCCAAGGGCCACGTCTTTGAAACCGAGACCGACACCGAAGTCCTCGGGATGCTCATCTCCCACCTCTACGATCCAGAGCAAGGCGTCGATCTTGAGAAAGCCGTGCAAGCAGCACTCCGTGAGATCCGCGGCGCCTACGCGATCGCAGTCATCTGCCAAGAAGAACCCGATGTCATGGTCTGCGCCCGCAAAGGTTCACCCCTGCTCATCGGAATCGGGAGCGGCGAGTACATCGTCGCCTCAGACCCCTCCGCGATCATCTCCCACGCGTCCCAAGCGATCACCCTCGACGACTACTCCGTCGCGCGACTCACTCGTGACGGCTTCCGGACCACCACCGTGGACAACGTCGAGCTCTCTCCCAAGATCATGCAGCTCGAGATGGACCTCGAAGAAATCGAGCTCGGATCCTTCGAGCACTACATGCTCAAAGAGATCTACGAACAACCCGAAGCGCTCCGCCGCTGCCTTAAGGGACGATTGGACAAGAACGAGGGCAAGGTCGTGCTGGGGGGACTCAACGCGTACGCGCAGGAACTCGTCAAATCCCGGCGCGTCATCCTCACCGCACAAGGCACCGCGCTCCACTCCGCGATGATCGGAGAGTACCTCCTCGAAGACCTCGCCAAAATCCCAGCAGAATGCGAGTACGCGAGCGAGTTCCGCTACCGCAACCCGCTCATCGAGGACCGCTCCGTCGTCGTCGCTGTCTCCCAGTCCGGAGAAACCGCCGACACCCTCGCGGCCCTCCACGAAGCGAAAGACCGCGGCGCCCTCTCGCTCGGAGTCATCAACGTCGTCGGATCGACCATCCCGCGCGAAACCGATGCAGGCGTCTACCTCCGTGTCGGTCCAGAAATCGGGGTCGCGTCCACCAAAGCATTTACAGGACAGGTCGCCGTCCTCACGATGATCTCCCTCTTCATGGCGCGCCGTCGCATGATGTCCCCAGAAGCATCCGCACGACTCATGGCGGAGCTCCAGCGCGTCCCCGACATGATCGAGCAGGTCCTCACGACCGACAAACGCATCGCCGAGATCACCGCCAAGTACGTCCATCGCGACAACTGGTTGTTCCTCGGACGCGGCTACAACTATCCGACCGCGATGGAAGGGGCGCTCAAGCTCAAGGAAATCAGCTACATCCACGCCGAGGGGATGCCCGCCGCGGAAATGAAGCACGGCCCGATCGCGCTGATCGACGAAGGAATGCCCGTCGTCTTCATCGCCAACCAAGGGAACCAGTACGACAAAGTCCTGAGCAACATCGAAGAAGTCCGAGCAAGAGGCGGCCACGTCATCGCCGTCGCGACCGAAGGCGACAAACAAATCGAATCCCTCGCTGAGGACGTGCTCTATGTCCCAGCGGTCGAGGAATGCCTAAGCCCGATGGTCACCGTCGTCCCGCTCCAGCTCCTCGCGTACCACGCCGCGCTGCTGCGAGGTCACGATGTCGACAAGCCGAGGAACCTCGCGAAGTCGGTGACGGTTGAGTAATCAAGGTCCGCTTTCAAGTTCTCACCTCCCATAAAAACCCGATCCCTCCTCAAGTCCCATATCAATGGTTCCGATACCCATCCTGAACCTCTGTTAAGGGACCATCATGAGCGTGGAAACCGCTACAACCCAACCTTCCCACACGACCCGCAAAGCGCCGGTCGAGTTCGAGTCCAATCAGGGGCTCCGTACCGATGAGCTGATGCTGCGTCCGCTGGGATTCGCGGATGAAGCGGTCTTTGTCGAAGCGCTCGATCGCTCGCGTCTCCCGCTCCGCAAGTGGATCCCGCTGGAGTCCAAAGACCAAACCACGAGCGAGTACTTCCGATCGCAGGTCCAGAAAGCGATCGAAGGCGACCAGTCCAATACTGCCTGCCGACGGGCGATTTTCCTCAACGACAACACCTTCATCGGGATGGTCAACCTCATCAAAATCGAGCGAGGGATGGAGTGGTCCGCCGAGGTCAACTACTGGATCGACAGCAAACACGCCGGCAAAGGACTCGCGACCAAAGCACTCCAAGCAATGCTCGACCACGCGCTGGCCGACATGCCGATCGGTCTCGGACTCCACCAGGTCCGCGCCCAGATCTGTCTGGACAATCCAAGCTCCGTCCGCGTCGCCCAGAAGCTCGGATTCAAGAACTCAGGTCACACCGACCTCCTCGAGATCAACGATGCACTCATCATGCATCAAGAGTTCACGCTGTCTGCGTAACCAAGCACAATCCAAACAAACGAAAGCAAATCCGAGCAAGCACTCGGAGAATTTTCGATTTTTCAGCGCCTCCAAGACAGCAATTCCACACGCGGGAAGCTCTTGGGTATCACAGTTTTAAGAATCACATAAAGACTTGATTACTAGTAGTTTACGTCAATTTCAAAGGTTTCAAATCTGAGCACAAAATCGACCGTTTGGCCCATGGTCGGGTGCTTTCAATTTGCCTTTCACTTGATGCCGCATACGGTCTAGGTTCGCATTCAATTCCAAAAGTGGGAGCCCAAAACCAATGCCGACAGCCAACTACGACTCGCGTACCCTGTCCATCGACGGCAAACGAATCTGGATCGTCTCAGGTTCCATGCACTTCCAGCGCATCCCCCACGAACTCTGGGAAGACCGCATCCGCGCCGCCAAAGCCGCGGGCGTCAACACCATCGAAACCCCGATCTTCTGGAACCTCATCGAGCCGCGTCCAGGATCCTACAACTTCAAAGACAACAACGACATCAAGCACTTCCTCTCGCTGCTCGCCAAGCACGAGATGTACGCGATCATCCGTCCCGGCCCGTTCGTCGGCGCCGGATGGGACCTCGGCGGACTCCCCGCTTGGCTCCTGAACATCCCAGAACTCAAGCTCCGCGCTCCGAACCAGCCCTTCCTCGAAGCCGTGGGCAAGTACTTCAACGCACTCGCCAAGCAGATCAAGTCCATGCAAGCGTCCGTCACCAAAGGCGGCCCGCTCATCATGATCCAGAACGAGTCCCAGTGGGACTGCGACGACCAGCTCGCCGCGACCAAGTACCTCGGAGAGCTCGCACGCTACCTCCGCGAAGCGGGATTCACCGTCCCCAAGATCAACGCCAACAACCTCTGGCAAGGCGTCGAGGGCGAGATCGACGGCTGGACAGGTGAAGGTGACATGTTCGCGATCATGCGCCAGCTCAAAGCCGTGCGTCCAGACCAACCCACCATCGTCATCGACTACGGCCCGCTCCGCCGTCCGATCTTCGGACAAGAACTCGAAGCACCGGTCGATGGATACACCCTCCAGCGGCAGCTCGGAGAGATCATGTCCGCCGGAGGTCAGTTCAACCTTGCGAACTTCATGTCCGGCACCTCCTTCGGATTCTGGGCCGGACAAGCTTCCGCCGGAGAACCCTGCGCCTACGCACCAACCTACGACGCCGGCGCACTCATCGACGAGCATGGACGCATGACCAGCGAGATGGGACCCGTACGCCGACTCTTGACCTTCGGATCATCCTTCTCCCGCGTGCTCGCGCACACCGAGAACAACACCCCGCCCGTCGTCATCGATCCCGTCGTGGACGAGGACGCGATCCAGGGACACATCGTCAACCAGATGAACGGCTCCCAAGGGAACATCATCTTCATCTTCTCTCCGCCCAAGGCCAAAGCCGGCACCATCAACCTCCTGCTCAGTGATGGATCATCCCTCCCAGTTCGCTTGGGTTCCCAGCGCGTCCACTGGTGCCTCACCGATGTCAATCTCTCACCTAAGCACACGCTGGACTACACCTCACTCTGTGCGCTGAGCTCAACAGAAGAGATGCTCGTGCTCTTCGGACCAGGTGGGGGGGTTGGAGAGGTTTCGATCAACGCGTCGCCGCTCGTCGTCGAGGTCCCCAAGGGACGCAAACCAATCGCGGTCATGCACGAGGGCATCTGCGTCGTCGTCATCTCCGAGGATGTGATCGACGAGACTTTCGTTCAAGGCTCCGAGGTCTACGTCGGTGTCCAAGGTCTTAGCGAAGAGGGTGAACCCATCCCATCGTCCAACGGCAAAACCCACACCCACGTCACCCCTGACGGAACCGCCAAGACCACCACCTCCAAATACCTCGATCGCGATCCTGGAGAGAAACTCCCCAAGATCACACTCGGAAACTGGGAATGCGCCCAGACCGATCTGCACATCGACGGCTCAAGCCCTCGCTACGCGGTCATCCCAGGACCAGCGGACCTCTCCGAACTCGGAACACCCTACGGCTACGGCTGGTACAAGATCGACGTGAAGTCCCTCTCGAGCGGGAAAACCAACTTCGTCGCGCCAAACTCAAGCGACCGAATCCAGTTCTTCCTCGACGGCGAACCCATCGGGATGATCGGTTCAGGTCCAGGAACCTCCGACTCCGTCGCGCTGCAACTCAAAGCGGGCTCTGAGAGTCTCATCGCACTCGCCGACAACACCGGACGCATCTCCGGCGGATCCGTTATGGACGAGAACAAAGGACTCTTCGGACACCTCATCGAGAACACCCCATTCAAACCAGGCAAGTCCAAGATCGTCACGGGTGATCCGATCGACGTGCTCGGATACGCGTCCCCAGTCTTCGGCGTCCGCGAGGGTGAAACCACACACCACAACCGACTCCAGTGGTCCTTCAAGCACCTCAAGAAATCATCCATCTACATGGAGATCCCTCCGATCAACGCGCGCGTGATCGTCGTGCTCAACGATGAACCGATCAAACTGATCGGCGCGATGCGCCGCACGACCATCGAGCTCGACGACGATGCCGTCAAGCGTGGCAACAACGTGCTGGAGCTGGCGCTGCACCTCGACTCCCCGAGCCACGAGCTTGCCAACGAGCTCTCCGAAGAGATCCTCGCGCAGCTCGTCAAGGAGATCAAGTTCACCGAGGGCGCCAACGTGATCTCTGAAAAATGCGAGTGGTCCTTCGCGAAGTGGGAAGCACCTGCAGAGATCGATTTCGACAGTGTCAGCAAGTCCAAACTCAACTCGACCGGCAAACCAAGCTGGTGGAAGACCACCTTCCAAGCACCAGAGCAGGACCTCGCGATCTCGCTGGACACCTCAGGTCTGACCAAGGGGCAGGTCTACATCAACGGCAATGCTTTGGGACGCTTCTTCTCATCCACCGCAGACGGCAAAGCGATCGAGCCCACGCTCAACCTCGCGATCCCATCGTGCTGGATCAACGAAGATTCCAACAACGAGCTCCTCATCTTTGATGAGCACGGCGCATCGCCCGCGAAGGTCAAGCTGATTGTCGAACGTGGGTAAGGGACTCAATCGGGAACCTGAAGCGACTCGAACTCATCGGTGAGCACCTCAAGCTCTTTCTGCGCCTCGCGCAGCTCGCGCATCGCGACGCTGAGTTTCTCTTTGAGTGACTCATCATCGGGAGATTCGAGAATCATCCGGTCGTATTCCTTGATCCCGCCCTTGAGCAGCTTGAGACGGAGCCGAACGATGTTGAGTTCCTTCGAGAGTTCGATCTGACGCGCCTGCGCCATTGCTTGCTCCGCGTTGGTCATGTTCGACCAAGGCTCGATCCGACCACGCGTAATCGTCCCGACCCCGACATGCACGTCGCGTCCCGCGCCCGCGTTGACCACACGCGGATCTCGTCTCGCATTCGACGCACGGAACGAACCGGGCTTTTCCGGATACCCCGCGTTGACCCAGTCCTCGATCTCGATTCCCTCACCCATAACTTCAGTCTGAGGGAGCACGATCCCCTGACGCGCCCATCGCGCCTTGATCGCACGCTCTGCTATATGTGGGCTGATCGGAGCAGCGCCGCGCAAGAACTGGTACGACCCCAGAGGCAGATCCAGATCCAGCACGCGGTCGCCACGCTGGACAATCGCGTTGAGCGTCTCGCCCGGATCGTGACTCAGGATCATCGCGCGAAGATCATCCGAGTTTGTCAGTCTGTGTCCGTCAGCGCCCACGATCAGATCTCCAGGCACAAGCATGCTCGCTGCCGGGAACTGATCCATCTCCTGGACAACCGTCCGGATCTCAACCCCGCCGTCGCGCATCGCGCCGAATCCAACGCCGAGCCCCGCTTTGGTGGTTCTTCCGAAGAGCTCTCTCGCCGCGATCCAGAGTCTGGTGCGTGCTTCCTCGCTCAGGTCCTCGCGTTCGAGCACCAGCGCCAGCATGCTCAGCTCGAACCCCTCGTTGGGATTCCCGATCATCTGCATCGATTGCTCGCGGACGACCCACGACGGATCATCGAGCAGCCCAACCAGCCGCGATAGTCTTTGCTCTGTCTGCGCCGCGTCTTGAGCAAACGCACCACCCGACGCGATCGCGAGTCCAATCAATGACGAGATGGCGAGCTTCCGGATCATCTGTGCATGATACCTCATCGGGTGTATCCCCACAAAGGTATACGGGCAGTCACGCAATAGGTTCAACAAGAAACGAGCTTAGCGTGATTCGAGCTTCCGCACGATCTCGTTGGTCTGGTCATCGAGCCAGCATGCTTTCCTGATCGCCGCTTCAACCAACGGCCCCTGACGACCACCCGGAGTACCCGCCAATGCCTCGTCAATCAGGACGGCTGGCAGCAGCGATCCAATCAGCCGAGGGTTTGGCGCTTTCCCAAACTCCGCCGCGTATCCATCCCAGACCGCGAGCACGTGCTCCATGCTCGCGTCTTCTGGAATCTGATCGCCGCTCGGACGTTTCATCGAAAGGTACACCAGCGCCTGCGCGAGCTCCCGATCCCGCGATCCGAGTCGGCAGTTGTCAAAGTCACAGATCGCAACGATCTCGGGACCATCGAAGATCATGTTCCCCGGATGCCAATCGCCGTGCACAATCGCCGAGGCGCGAGCATTGGCGCGATGCGCATCGAGCCCGTACTCCAGGATCTTCTTGAGCCGATCCGATGTGGACGCTTCGAGCTCGATCCCTTCTACGCGATTGGGATTGACTACGCTCGTCTCGACCGTCGCTTCAAAGCTCGTGACGATCTGGTCCATCGCTTTGTGCAGCTCACCCAGCAGCATCCCCGCTTGGCGCGCGTGCTCAACAGACTGGTCGAACATCGTCCCCTCGATAAAGACAAACAGCTCGTAGGTCTTGTCCCCGATCTGGCACATCGAGTTGTTCTCAGCCGACATCCCGATCATCGGAGGCACACACACCCCAAGCTTCAAGCATCCCAGGATGACCTCGTGCGCAAACCCAACCAGCGACGCGTGCTCAAGCCCCGGAGCTCGTCGCTTGAGCAGCAGCTTCCCGCGCTCGCACTCGATCACCGCTTTGGGCGCTTCGGACGATCCCGCGATCATCTCACGGATGCTCTGGACCTTCCCGATCGGGTAATGCTCGAGCACCGCGAGGATCTCATCGCGCGCAAAGCTCGCTCGTCCGTTCGCGGGATGGGCGGGTTGATTCGGTGTTGTGCTTGCCGGTGTGTGCAAACGCGTCACTCCGCGTTCTGGACTTGCTCTTTGATCCGGTCGATCGCGCCCTTGATCTCAACAATCAGCCGGCTCATCGCCGCGTCGGGACTCTTGGATGCGATTGTGTTCGCTTCGCGGAGCAGCTCTTGTGCGAGGAAGTCCATCGTACGGCCGATCGGACGCTCGTCCTCGTTCTTGAGCAGTTCGCTGAAATGCACGAGGTGTTCCGACAGTCGAGCGATTTCCTCCGCAATATCCGTCTTCTCCGCGTACACCGCGATCTCACGCACAACTTCCGCGGCATCCGCTTGTACATCAAACTCACTCATCAGCGATTCCATGCGCGACTTGAGACG
Organism: Phycisphaerales bacterium; assembly: GCA_965250055.1. GTDB lineage: Bacteria > Planctomycetota > Phycisphaerae > Phycisphaerales > UBA1924 > UBA1924. Next base: position 2,878,719 of record OZ252285.1, read on the forward strand.
CTTCTCGTAATCACTCGTGACATTCGGAGCAAGCTTCTCGATCTCTTTAAGACGTGTATCGATGTACTCGAGGTGACTGTTGAGATCGCTCTTGAGCGCTGATCCCTCACGCGTCCGCATCGACACAAGATGCTCCAGCGCCAGCTCAACGAGCGGACGCAGCGCCTTGCGAGCCGACTGCAATCGAGATTCCTCATCTCCAGGAGGCTGCAGCACCCCAGGGAGATTGATCAACTGCTCAACCCCGATTTCATCGATCGAGCACCCCTTGGCATCAGCGATCTGCTGGGCATACGACCGAAGAGCGCCCTGATTGACGGTAAACGCGGCTTTCTCGTTCTGCTCCGAAACACTGATCGTCAGCACCACCGAACCACGAGCGATCGATGAGCGGATCATCTGCTCAAGCTCAGGTTCAAGCGACTGGAGCCGTTCAGGAACACGCACGCTGGTCTTGAGGAACTTGTTGTTGACGCTGCGCACCTCGACGCTGTAGACGGTGCTCCCGTCATTGCCCGATGCGTCGCCAAAGCCTGTCATACTCCGGATCAAGTGTGTGCTCCTCTGGTCGTCAGCATATCAGTTTTTGTGTAGGTGTGTTGTGTGTAGTTGTTTGGATTCAAGCGAAGAGTGAAGCTCACTCGTCCTCTTCCTGAGGATCAGCCGCTGGCTGAGTCTCAGTTTCCAGATCTTCAACCAGATCCTCCGCAGCGTCAGCAGCATCGCCGGCGCGCTCCAGACCTGTATCAACCGCGTCCTCGATCGTTTCCCCAACTTCATCGACCGCTTCATCGACAGCTCCATCAACCGATTCGTCAACTGGGATCACCTCAGTGGTTCCCGGAGCCGAGAGTGTGGGTTGTTCTGCAGGAGCTTCAGGCGGACGCGTCACAAAGTTGAGCACAATCGCAAACACGATGAAGAGCACGAAGATCGCGATCGTTCCGCCCGTCAGCACGTCGCCCGTTTTGGTACCAAACGCGGTCTGTCCCGCGCCGCCACCACCACCGCCCCCGCCGCCGGCACCAAACGCACCGCCGAGCCCGCCGCCTTGCGGACGCTGGATCAGCACGATCAGGATCATGATGATCGAGATCAGCAAAAACGCGCCCACGAGCAGGTTGATGACAATCGGATTCACCTGCGCCATCGTCAGCGATGTCGCGGCCAAATTCTGGGACAGATTCAGGGATTCGTTGGTCAGGGTCTCGAATGTCATAAGTCGCGGAATCTCCATCAGCACACGCCGATCATTGGGATTTCACCTCCCAGGCATGCAGGGCAGCAACTCTAGGCGGCTACACACCTTGAAACCGATCCAAACCCCCTATTGAACCTCGATTCAAGCCCCAATCACTGCCCAAATCCGCGCATTGGAGCCGATCACGAGCCGACCAGGGACCCCTGAGCCGCGTCGATGATCGCGCAGAAATCCTCGCCCTTGAGACTCGCTCCGCCGATCAGCCCGCCGTCCACATCGTCCATCGCCATCAGCTCAGCCGCATTCCCCGGCTTCATCGACCCGCCATAGATAATCCGCAGGTTCCGAGCCGCCGAATCCGAGTACATCGAAGCGATCAGCGCCCGAATCTTCGCGTGCGCATCCTGAGCATCCTGAGGAGAAGCCGTCTTCCCAGTCCCGATCGCCCAGACCGGCTCATACGCGATCACAACCCGATTGAGCTGCTCCTCGCTCACCCCCTCGAGCCCCGCACGAACCTGACGCTCGTTCACAGCATCAGTCTGCCCCGCTTCCCGCTCTTCGAGCTGCTCTCCGATGCACAGCACCGCCGTCAGCCCCGCTTCCAGTGCCCGTTTAGTCTTCGCGTTGACCAGTTCATCGGACTCCCCGATCACGTGACGACGCTCGGAGTGCCCCGTCAGGACCGCGGAAACGCCGCAGTCCTTGAGCATGCTGGTCGAGACCTCGCCCGTGTACGCCCCGTTGTCGCTGTGCCAGAGGTCCTGAGCGCCCAGTGCGATCGGTCCGCTGAGCTTCTCCCCGATCCCCATCAGGTACGGAAACGGCGGAAACACCGCGACATCCACCGACCCACCCTTCATCGACGATTGGATCGAGTCGATAAGCGACTGACCATCCTGCATGCTGGTGTTCATCTTCCAGTTGCCGCCGACGTAGGGAGTTCGTTGAGTGCTCATGGTGGTCGCTCTTCTGCTTTGGGTTGATGGGATACTGTTTTTATAGGACACAGCCGATAAAGGTCAGAACAACCACTTGATCCAAATGGGGTTCAAAACCCGTCGAATCTAGTGTAGTCTGTTGATTGTGCCGAATCGTCTGACTTTCGCGGAGTCCACTTTCATGATCAGCCAAGCGTCGCAAGCGACCGATTACGACATCGCCATCATCGGAGGGGGTCCATCCGGCACCACCCTCGCGTCGATCGTCAAGAAATACAACCCAGACCTTTCCATCCTCATCCTCGAAAAAGAGAAGTTCCCGCGCGAGCATGTCGGAGAATCTCAACTCCCCGGAATCTCCCAGATCCTCGACGAGATGGAAGTCTGGGACAAAATCGAGGAAGCCAACTTCCCCATCAAGCTCGGAGGCTCATATACCTGGGGCAAAGACGCCGACGCGTGGGATTTCGACTTCTTCCCTGCTGAGAACTTCGTAGATGAACCAAGACCCGCGAAATACGAGGGTCAGCGTCGCCACACCGCGTTCCAGGTCGAGCGCGACCGCTACGACGAGATCCTCCTGCGTCACGCCGAGCACCACTGGGGAACCGTCGTCCGCGAAGCAACCATGGTCCGCGAGATCATGAAAGACGGCGATCGTGTCACCGGACTCAAGCTCGATTCCGGAGAAGTCATCACCGCTCGTCACTACGTCGATGCCTCAGGTCATCCAGCGCTGCTCCGCAAAGCGATGGGGGTGGAGTCCAAAGCGCCAGACGAGCTCAAGAACGTCGCATTCTGGGATTACTACGACAACGCGAAATGGGCCGTGGAGATCGGCATCGGAGGCACGCGCGTCCAGGTCCGCTCGCTCCCCTACGGCTGGATCTGGTTCATCCCGCTCGGACCCTCCCGCGCCTCCGTCGGTCTCATCTGTCCAAGCGAGTACTACAAAAGCACCGGCATGACCCCCAAAGAGGTTTACCTCAAAGCGATCCAGGAACAACCAGAGATCAACGAACTGCTCAAGGACGCGAGCAGCTCCACAGACAACAACGTGCTGACCACCAAGAACTGGTCCCACCTCGCCGACCGACTCGCCGGAGAGAACTGGTGGATCATCGGAGAAGCCGGCGGATTCGCTGATCCGATCCTCGCCGCGGGAATGACCCTGGCGCACGGCTCAGCTCGCCACGCAGCATACTCGATCCTCGAGATCGAACGCGACGAGCTCGACGCCGACTGGGTCAAAGAGTTCTACGACGAGAAGAACAGACGCAACATCAACCAGCACATCCGCTTCGCGAAGTACTGGTACGCCGCCAACGGATGCTTCACCGATCTCCAGGAACACTGCCAGAAGATCGCGAAGGACTCGGGACTCAAACTCAATCCCTCACAAGCTTGGCGATGGCTCGCTCAAGGCGGATTCTCCAACCAGAGCATCGAGTCCGCCGCGTTCGGCGCCTTCGACATCGGATCATCCAAAAAACTCATCGAGATCTTCAGCGGCAAAGAATCCAAGTTCAACCTCGCGAAGTTCAACGAGCTCAAACTCAACCTCGCCAATGCTGAAGAAATCACGCAAGGCAAGCTCTACGAAGGAAGAATCCAGCAGGTCAACTGCTACAAACGCGCCGATTCCATCCTCCCATACACCGGACTCTGGAAACCGATCATCGACGTGCTCAACCAGAAGAGCGACCTCAAAGAGATCCTCGATACCCTTGAACGCAGCGTCAGAAAGAGCGCAGGCCTGAGCTCCATCTTCCCGTTCGTGCAGGTGCTCGAAGCGATGATCATCGACGGCTGGGTCATCGGGAAGCTCAACAAATCCCGACCAAAACTCAACTTCGATTCAGGACCCGCATCACAGATCCGCTCTGCAGAAGCCGGGAAAAAAGCGCTCGAAGAACGCGAGAACGCCTAACTGATCAGGATTCAGTACGCTGCTTACTTGAGCGCCGCTGATTCATTCGCCGCATCGCTGTCCGCGTCCGGCTGCGCCAGCTGCGCTTCAAGCTGCGAGCGCCGAGCGATCTTGATCGCGTACACACCGATGTAGAACGCGACGAGCAGCGCCAGTGCATAAATAAACCGCGCCTGGAACTGACTCAGCAGCACACCAAGCACACAGAACACGATCCCGATGCCATACAGAGCGAGCACCGCGCCCTTGACCCCAAGCGAGCGCTTGAGCATGTGGTGCAGGTGATCCGCGTCGGGATCCGACATCTTCTTCCCCGCGAGCTTCCGTCGGATGATCGCGAGAATCGTGTCGATGATCGGGATCGAGTAGATGATGACCCCCGCGAACACCAAGCTCGTCTGACCGGTATCACCCAGCGACAGAATCATCAGCGCCGAGCAATACCCAAGCAGCAACGACCCCGTGTCACCAAGGAAGATCACCGCTGGATTGAAGTTGTGGGGGAGGAATCCCATGCAAGCGCCCAGGATCGCGAGCCCAACAATGATCCGCGGCGCATCGAGTGGACCATTGTCCGCAAGCGCCATCCCCGCAGCGATGAACAAGAACCCGATCATCGCGATCGATGTCACGCCGGTGAGCAGCCCGTCGAGCCCGTCGATGAAGTTGGAAGCGTTTGTAGCGCCAAGCACAAAGATCGCGATGACCACCGTGCCCGCCCAGTAGATAAAGTCGAACTCGATGCTCGTCCCGAATCCCGGAACATCAAACGGCATCGGGATGTCATACGCAAGACGAGGGTTGTCGAGCAATCGTCCAAGCGTCGGACGCAGCACGCCCTCAGCGACGTTGACCCCGACATCACCGATCGCAAGCGCCGCCCCAGCCATCAGCTGACCACCGAGCTTCACACGCGCCGGGATGCCGCTGATATCGTCGATCAATCCAACGACCACAATGATCGTCATCCCCAACGCAATCCAAGGCGGCACCTGATTGACAAACACCCCGTCCAGCAGGTTCTCCGTCCCGATCTCGTGGTAGTTGATCAGTCCGGGGACGGACTCCGCGAAGTACGAGTAGACAATCCCCGCCATGATCCCGACGTAAACCGCGATCCCTCCCAGATACGCGATCGGCATCTTGTGCTGCTTGCGCGCCTCGTTGGGGTGATCCACAATCCCATTGGCGATTGCCAATCGCCGGATGATCGGCGTAGTTAACACAGTTACCAGGAACGCGATCACGAACACACCGATGTATCCCTGAAGCACACCGAGCGGCGTGTCATCCATCAGCTGCGTCGGCATCCTCGAGACAACTTCTTTCACCGGCTCTTCATACACAATACTGGGAGGCAGCATCAGATCCCTCCCCCGCTCAGCGACGAGCCGCTCGATGACGCCTGCTTGATCTGCAACGCCATATCCCGGATCGTGTCCTCGAGCGTGTACTGATATTCAAAATCGACAATCGACCGCAGCCGAGTCAGGTCGGGCTTGCGATGACGCAGGTCCTCAAACCCAGACGTGTACGCATCCGCGTAATCAACCATCTCGACATTCGAATCCGATCCAAGCACGTCAATGACCGACCGAGCAAGCTCAAGGATCGTCATCGATCGATCAGAACCGATGTTCATAACCCGCCCGTGCGCCTTCTCTGTTTCGAGGAGCTTCGGGAGCACGCGAACAACATCGCGGACGTCACAGAAGCACCGCGACTGCTGCCCATCTCCGAACACGCGGAGGGGTTTGCCCTCGAGGGCCGCTTGAACAAAGCGGGGGAGCACCATGCCGTAGTTCCCGATCTGTCGTGGACCGACGGTGTTAAAGAACCGCGCCACAACAACCGGCAGCTCATGCTGCGTGTAATACGCCATCGCGAGATATTCATCAATCGCCTTGGTGTGTGCGTACGACCATCGCGTGATGGAAGTGGGGCCGTAGATCGAGTCATCCTCCTCAGAGAACACACTCACGCCCGGCTTGCCGTAGACCTCAGACGAGGAAGCGATAAATGTCGGAGGGGCGCCATGCGCCAGAGCGAACTCCAGAAGCCGATCAGTCTGCACAATGTTCGTTCGGATCGAACCGATCGGGTCCTTGAGAACAAGATCCACACCGACCGCCGCCGCGAGGTGGTAGATCCGATCAAAGGGGTGCGTGTCCGACTCAAGCGCCTCGAGCCCATCGCCCAGATCACAGTTGTGAAACTGAATCCGCGAACGCCCTTCATCGGTGCGCAGATGATGGTCGAGATTGACACTCTGTCCCGTCGAGCAGTTGTCCACCACGACAATCGAGTCACCCACTGCGATGTGGTAGTCCACAAGGTGCGAACCAATAAACCCCGCGCCGCCGGTGATCAACACACGTTTGGGAGTCGGAGATGGTTCGAGCGATGTTGGAGCCAAGAGAAGTCCTTCCGATCGCAGCGGCTGCGAGAGCGGATCTTATGCCGCCGAATCTTTGGGAGCTTTCTTCGAGGATTTCTTCGCGCTCTCCTCAACATTGCGGTAGTTGAACGAGGTACGGATATTCTTGCGCATGTATCCGCCCGCAGCACTCCGGACCGCGTTGACCACGATCCCGATGAACTCGCTGTTGGCTTCGCTCAGCTCACGCGACATCCGCGCCACCTGACCACGCTTCTCACTCATGGCACGAACGACCAGCATCGAGGCGTCGGTGATGTTGGCAAGGATGCCCGCGTCACCCGCGACGATCGAAGGCGCCACATCAATCAGCACCAGATCGTACTTCTCGCTGAGTTCAGCAAGCAGATCCTTCATCGCTCGGCTGCTCAGACGCTCAACCTGACGATTCTTCTTCGACCCGATCCGAAGCACGTTCGGTCCTTCGTCGATCTCGACCATGCACTGGTCCAGGGTCGCTTCGCCCGCCAGGACATCGCCCAGTCCTTCGCCGTCACCAATACCCAGGTTGGTATGGACGCTCGGGCGACGGAAGTTCGCATCGATAATCAAGGTGTTGAGCCCTGAAGCGACACACGACTGCGCCAGGTTCGTGACCACAGTCGTCGAACCGGACTGAGGCATCGCGCCAACAACCAGCAGTGTCCGATGCTCGCCCTTGCTCAGGTTCGCGAGCATATTGGTTCGAAGCTGCCTGAAATACTCTGCAAATACTGATGTCGGAACATCCGCAAAAGCAGTCGCGACATTGTCAGGTGACGATGGGTCCTCCGATGCGTCCATCAGAATCCCAAGCGAGCCTGCACGCGGAATTGTCCGGATGTCCGCGGCACTCTTGATCCGTTGATCAAAGAGCTCAAACGCGAGGATTCCACCAACAGTCAAACCGAAGATCAAGAACACACCCGCGGGGACCATTACATAGATGACAGGGAATGTAGGGAGATCGGGAACAGTTGCAGATTCAACAACATTCACACGCTGAGCGCTTGAAAGATTTGCCGCCGCATCAAGTGCAGCCAGTGCGGCCTCATCGGTACCGAGTTGCTTAATTTTGCCCTCGATCTGGCGATCTATGTCCGCGATTTCTTGGGTGATTCTTGTCAGTTCAGTGAGCTTCTCTGCGAGTTCTTCTTTCTGAACCATCAGCTCAGCTTCCTGAGCACGCAGCTGCTGGATCGTGGTTTTCGTGCTCTGGACACGCGACTCAAATGCTTCACGCAGAAGCTCCTCGCGAGTGTCCTCGATCTTCCGCTTATGCGCCGCGATCTGTGACTCCGCCTGCTTGTACTGACGATGGTCAGGGCGAATCCCATTGCTCTGGAGAGCAACGAGGTGAGTTTCTAGACGCTTGAGTTCCTGCTTAAAGGTCTGCATCATCGGCGAAAGATTCACTGTCTCGCGCAACTGTGAGTCGTACTCGATGCCGGTATCACGCTGGAGCTGCGCATCATCGTTTGCTCGGATGACCGCGAGTGCTTCGAGTGATTGCTGGATGCCCACGAGTTCCGCGTTGATCAAACGAAGACGTTCAGAGGCGGTGGACCGAGCTGAATCAATCGAGTCGATCTGCTCTTCTCGCACAAGACGTGTCTTACGAGCGGTCAGGTCCTCGATCGCGTCGTTGGTCGCATCAACCGAGTCACGGATCGCTTCGCGGCGAGAAACAACATCCCGGTTGTACTGGGCGTTGAGCTCGTTGAGGTATGCGTCCTGCACCATGGTCACCAGACCCGCCGCATCCTGTTTGTTGCCCGCAGTCACTGAAAGCCGGATAAGAAATGTCTTAGGAATCGCGCTGGCATTCACCATATTTTCGAAGTCTTTGAACGCACGCACCACGTCGATGTTTCCGCGGCGCATGTAGTTCTCACTCCATGTCGGCGCCAGGTTTGGAAGACGTGGGTCAGAGATCACCTTGTTGAGGATGAGCTTTGATTTCATGGTCGCGACCTGCGTACCCATGAACCGCTCCATTTCCGTCTCGTCAACGATTGAAACGTTGATAACCTCAACGGACTCTTCCGCAGGCGAGCATTCCCAGGTGATGTGAGACGTGTACTTCGGAGCAAACTTCGCAAACAACACGTGCGCCCCATACCCTACAACAATTCCGATCATAACCGAAATCGCGAGCACAAACTTGTACTTGTGCAGCAGCTTCATCGGGTCGATCGCAACAGCCGCAGCGCCCGCGGATTGCTGAGTTGGTCCGGGCATCCCCGGCTTGCGTTGTGGTGTGCTCATGACACGGCTCCAAATCCTGTAGCATCGATCAAAGGACCGACTTTGTATATCTGTACACGGCTCTTATCGACCGTTTTTGTTATCCAACTGAGTCGATCTTCGCTTCGATATCCTCGACATCCTGCTCAAGACCCACATCACGCGTAGGCATCGCACGCATCAGCGCCTGGATGTCCGTCAGCTTCGAACGAGCCTCATCGATCTGCTCCTGAGCAAGATCAATATTGATCTGTGCAATCACAAGGGTCACGCGTGAACGGACCGATAACGCGTACTTCATGCCGTTGGCCAACATCTCACGCGCTTTCTCATACTCACCAAGCGCGGTGTAGATGTTCCCAATCGTGTCATACGGCTCAGATCTGTTTGGGTTCAGTTCAATCGCAGACAATGCCAACTCAAGTGCACGATCATGCTGACCAAGCTCCGCTGAAAGCACGTATGCGAGGTTATTGCTCATCTCCCAGTCACCCGGGAAGAGCTCAACACCCTTGGTCCACATCTCAGCGGCACGCTCGTAGTTGCCCGAGGTAAACATCGTCGTCCCGTAGCTCTGAAGCGTCAAACGCTGCAGCACAGGCTGCGAGCTCGCGTTGATCAGCTTGTCATAGATCTGGAACGCCACATCGGTCTGCTGGTTCACGCTGATCAGTCGCTGAGCGATGAACAGATCGATCCAGTTGAGAACCTCAGCATTCGTGTTCCGACGCTTGAGCGTCTGCAGGTACTCGATCTGATTGGCCATCGGTTGACCCTCGAAGAATCGAGAGATGTTGCCCGACCACTGGATCAGAGTCTGGTCGTCATTCGTCGAAAGATCGAACGCCTTGGTAAGCTGCTGGAGTGCAAGCTCGTCACGACCGCGTGCCTGGAGCACAAGCGCCTGAGCCGCGAGCAGTCCAGGGCTGGAATCAAGATCGCCAGCGATCTCGGTCAGGTCCTGGATAATCGCGTTCGCAAGATTCGTGTCTGGATTACGAGTCCGCGCGATCGCGTCGATGAGAATCGCACCAGCCGAAGGGCTGCGTTGCGAGTTCCAAGCAAGCTTGAAGAACTGAGTCGCGTGCTCCCAGTCGCCACGCGACGAGAACAGCTGCCCGAGCGAGTTGAGCAGCGAGGCGTCCTTGGTTCGGGACTGAACGATCTCCAGTGCGAAGTCATACGCCTCGGAGTTGCGTCCATCGATCATCATCTCGTTGATGATGCCGTAGAGCGCCTGGTCAAGATTCGGATTCAAACGAACCGCACGCTGAAGGTCACGAAGCGCGTCCCTCCGCTGATCGACAGCGAAGTAGCCCGCCGCACGAACGCGGTACGCACGCCAGTCGTTGCGGTTGATCTGCAACGCCGCGTCAACATCCGCGAGCAGGTCAGTCATGCTGTCCTCTGATCCCGCGTAGAACTCCGCACGCTTGATGTAGACAAGGGGGTCATCTGAGAAGTTCGCAACCGCCTGATCAAGCAGCTTCAGAGCCGCCGCACTGTTGCCAAGACCTTCCTCGATCTCCGAGTTTTGGAGCATCGCGATCTTTGTGATTTGCTTGTCATTCGGGAGCTGATCGAAGTGGGTACGCGCCTGCTTGAACTGACGTGTGCGGATCAGCATATCAATCAATCGCAGACGATATCCGTCCTCGATGTCCGCACCGCCCTCAACGATCTTCTCAAACTCATCCGCAGCATTCGCGTACTGGTTGAGCATCAGGAAGAGATCGCCGAGCAGTTTGGTCCCCTCGAGGGTCTCTGGGTTCTGACGTTCGACTGCGTCCGAGGCCGCCTGGATCGCAAGCTCGGGACGCCCGCGATCGAGCATGAACCGCGCCAGCGCAATGTAAGGCTCCGCCGTGATGTTCTCTTGATGTGTCTCGATGTAATCGGTGTACACCCTCTGCGCCGCAGCGAGGCCGTTGACATTCCCAACACGTCCCTGATCCGCGTACCAGCGAGCACGAAGATCGGTGACGCGAAGAGAATCTTCCTCAGCAGCGATCTGCTTGATCAAGCTATCTGCTTCGGTCCAACGCTGAGTCTCGATGTACAGACTCGCGAGTGCGTAGTTGTTGGTGGTGTTGTTCGGATCAAGCTCCAAGAACTTCTCACGCTGACGGATCGCAAACTCCTGCCCCTCTTCACCGCCGTAGCCCGCCTCGAGCGAGAGCCAGATCGAAAGGAAGTCGGGGTTGTCGATCGCGTACTTCTGGAATCGACGAGCAATGCCCAGTGCTTCATCAGGTCTGCGGAAATAGTTCAGAGTGTTGATGTACTCCAGAATACTTGCCTGATCATCGGGGCGGATAGAAAGTGCACGCTCGAACGACTGAATCGAAGCCTCTTCACGCCCGACCCTGCGCTGCTCGATCGCAAGCATCCGATAGACATTCGCACCAGCAATACCGCTGTCACTCGCTTGCTCGAGAAGCTGCACCGCACGCTCGTTGTTGCCTTGGTAGGACGCCAAGCGTGCTTGGTAGGTGAGCCCGTCAACACGATCGGTGTTGTTCTGGGTCGCAAGCTCAACAAGCTCTTTCGCTCGAGATTCTTGATCCAATGCAATCGCACGCACAAACGCGAGATCAATCACGCGAGCATCCGTCGGTGCTTTCTCAAGCAGCTCAGCAATGGTCTGATCGAGGAGTGCCTCCCGTTGGCGTGAGTACGCGATGCCAGCGATCGAAACCAGTTTCTCGACCTCGTTGCGGTCAGAGAGTTCGATCATGCTGACGAGGATCTCAACCTCGTCATTGCCCTGCGCTGCTGTCCGCATATCGATCAGTGATTTGCTATCGGGGTTTCTTTCGATTGCTGTATCCAGCAACGCACGTGAACCATTGATGTCGCCCTGGTCGAGCATCAGCGAGACCAGATCACGCACAACATCAGGTGCATAGTTCACCGATTCAAGACCATTGGTAAGCACGTTGATCGCTTCGGAAATATCACCCGGGCTCCCGTCCTTGCCACGCCGGATCTGACGAGCACGAACAATCAATGACGTGACCGGATCATCGATCAGATCAGGGTTGTCCAACGCTTTGATCTTCGCGATACCATCAAGTGCCGATTGGTTGTTGGGGTCACTCACCAGCGCCTTCTCAAACAACTCCAGTGCCTTGCGGTTGTCCTGAAGCTGCATGTAGGTATCAGCAAGCACCAGCAGCGCCCGCACATCGTGCGCCTTCTGAGCGATCAACCGCTCCAGAGCATCTCGCGTCGAACCGAGCTGGTTGAGCTCGCGTGCGGCGAGTGCCTCGAACCACAAACCATCGGTGTTCGTGTTGTCGGTTTGGCGATTGAACATGCTCAGCAAGCGGAGCGATTCGCGGAAGTTGTCGTTGACATACTCGATGCGGCCATTGATGAGCATCAGGTTCACGTTGTCTTCCGTCACGCGAGCTTTGTACATATCGCGTGCCGTGATCGCCTCGTTGAGCAACTCCTCGAGCATCGCTGGATCGCTGCTCGAATCCGCTTGGGCGCGTGCGTAGGAGTCGAGCTTGATCGATGCGGTTGTCAGCATCGCCTCACGCTTTGCGTTAAAGAGCATCACCCCGTCAATCCCCATCGGAGGGATCGGCAGGTTGATAATCTGGTTGTACAGCTCAATCGATTCGTCCACGTCCCCGCGGATTGCGCTGAGACCAGCCGATGCAACAAGAGTCTCGATCGAGTCGGGGTTCGACTGGAGAATCATGTTGACCAGCTCGTTGCTCCGAGAAAGCTTGCTCTCAGGGTCAACACGGATCTCGATCTCAACAAAGCGGTTGAGCAGGATCATCGAAAGTGTGCTCGGATCCTGCGCCAATAACCAACTGTGGATGTCATCAACCTCAGACCGCAGCGCTGTCCAAGAATCCAGGATCGCCTGCGTGCGTGCCGAGTCATTCTCGTTCTCGCCGTAGTACGCGTCAGAGCCAGAGCTCTCGACCTTGATCCCAAGCTTGGTCACCGCAACCAGAGGTGAGTTCGGGAACTGCTCAAGATGATCCTCGGCCATCTGCATCGCTTGAGCGCGAGCCTCAACAACCCCGCTAATCTCGTCGTTCTCGACCTCCTGAACCGCGACGTAGATCACCCAGCGCATCAACGCCGTGCGTGCGAGCTCATCGCTCGGATCCGCTTCAAGCGCCGCCTCAAGGTCCTCACGGATCAGGTTATACTGTTCAGGTTCCACAACCCCGCCGCGCTCTGCGATCCGGTACCACGACATCCCGCGATAACGACGCAGCGTTGGCCATTGCGGATCAACACCGCTGAGCCCATCAAAGTTGCCTAGCACCTGGGTCGTGCGAGAAATAATGTTGTCCGCCATCGAACGCGAGTACTCACGACGCAGCAGGTCAAACTGAATCCCCAGCTCGCGGTGATACGCCTCAACATTCGTCCGCTGGACCACCGCCGCTTGATGGATCGCGCCAAGGTAGTCACGACGGAACGTGTCGTAGTACGCCGTCTCAGTCTCAGGCACCCACATCTCGATCGTACCGATCCATTTCTCGAGGTTCTCAACAATCGTCGGGTCCTTGCTCACCGCACGCGAGTAGAGCTCACGAGCCGTTTGGGCATCACCCGCCGCAAGCGCCTGGTCACCCTTTCGAGACAGATCGTCAGCAGTCTTGCTGACGACCGTGTACGCCGCGAAGAGCATACCCAGCACCACAACGACCGAAACGATCAGGATGACGACGAACTTTGTATTCACACGAGAAGCCATAGTGAGTGTCCTCTTCCACAAACCAATGTGTGGAGTTATCTTTTCATTCCGAGCTGTTCACGCTCGGAGTCCTGTACCAGTTGTCAAAGCACGCTCGGAACATCCGCGCGTGCTCATATTCATGATCCATCAGCAGGCGGATACGTCCCCTGCTGAACTTCAATCCAATCCGGAGCGCACCGCATGAGCTCGCCGAGCTGTTCGCTCACGATCGAGCTCGCATACTCCACAAACTCTTCCATCGAGTCCGCCGTCACGCAGTTCACCTGAACCTTCAGGTAGTACGCGTAGTCATCAGAGAGATTGAACGCGAGCGTGCGAACCTCGTTCGCGTTGGCGCGTGTCCCGCCGTTGGCGATAAAGAAATACCCTGCGTAAATCCGCTGCCCCTCACCCACCAAAAATTCTGAGCAGCGCATCTCGATCGTGTTCTCAGGAGTCACATCACGAGGCAGTCGCACACGCTGACCAGGAGCATCGGTCCACTCGCGATTGTTGCTCAGCCGGACTGTGTACAACTCGCCCGCGACCCCAGCAAGCTCAGCGGGAACCGAAGGGTCGGGACGCCACGAACTGGTATCGAGATTCAGCGGGATATTCCGCGACGATTCGCTCTGCTGAAGTCCGCCGCCCACGAAGCAGCGCTCCGGGACGTGAGGGACCGTGTCGATCATGCCGGTGTAGTACGCCGCGTGCAGCTCGACCACAATCTTCTTCTTCGCGTCCTGAGACTCCTTAAGGATGTACTCACGCGAAAGGTAGTTCTCAGTCCCCAGCGTCTCGACAACCTCACTCGACGAGATCCGATCAGAACCAAGCCGCACCCAGCTCTCGGTCTCGGTCGGGATCGCCGCGACCTGCCGATTGTCCTTGGGGTAGATCGGGATCTTCTGCATGTGCAGATCCGCGTACTTGATGTACACCCCGATCCCGAGTGTCGATCCGAGCATGATCGCGCCCGCGATCATCGGTGCCAAGATTGAGCCCTTCCGGTCATTCATGCCTTGCTCCCCGCTGCGGCGGCGCCTTCTTGAGCACCAGGTCCGCTCCCAATGATCCGGTTCAGTGTCCAGACCACCCCCATAAACAATCCAAGCGAAGGCACCAACAGAATGGTGCCAATCAAAGTATGCGCATCACCCGACGCGAGATTCGGATCGATCAGCGTCAGCAATCCAAGCACCGTCACGCGCACCATATTCATCAGGATCGCGACCGGACCCGCCAGCAGGATCAGCGCGATCCGCTGCCACCATTGCGTGCAGCCCATCAACGCGACCGCGCCAGCGAGCGCGTAGAACGCGACGACCATCCGCATGCCTGAGCACGCCTCAGCAACATTGAGCGGATGGATCTCACCCGTGCTCGTAAAGATGTCCAAGCGGTTCCCGTCAAGGTCCACGCTGAAGTTCATCACTTCGCCGAACAGACTCAGCATCACCCACGATCCTTGCGACGCAAGCAACTGAAGCTTGAACGTCACTTGGAGCATGATCGCTTCCGCGATCGTCACCATGAGCAGCAAGTACAAAATCGGCAAAAACACATGACGGAGCATCGCAGGCCCCGTCAAGAACAACACCATCGAACCAAGCACCAGGATCATCGAGAACCCCTGGAGCATCGGATTACTAATAAAGAACAGGTTGTACGCGTACGCGTGAATCCCAACAAGGAATGGCACAATCGCGGGCCAGAACACCTGCACCGGAGTCTGCCTGATCAATCCTCGAGACTGCCAAAGCAAATACCCAGAGATCAGCGGGATCACCAGCGCGTGCCCCCAATCCTCCTTGTTGTTCCAGCTCATCCGGACCTGAAACACAAACCACTGGTTAAACAACCAGATCAGCAGCAACCCCAGAATCACAGCACACACAAGACCACGCTTGCTCATGAAACCAAAGAGCAGATCTTCCCCGCTCGACCGCTCCGCGGCCTTTGGATTCCCTGTTTGTGCGTTCTCTGAACTCATAAAGTGGTAACAACCTGATCGGACAAGGAAGCCCGATTCTTTCGTGCAGATTGGGGGTCCGCAATGATTGGCGCAGAAACTGGCGCACAACCCAATGACACAGGAATTCAGGCACAGATAGCGCCCGCGGTGAGCAATTCTTACGGGTCACAGCGCAATCAGGTTCATCACAATTCTCAGGAAATCGATTATCTCAAGCGGCTCGGAGGTGCACCGAACACATCGTTACCAAAGTTCCGATCCAAGAGGAATCCAAAACCGTAACTTGTCCGGAATCCCGAGCGAACCACCGCCAGCGGCGTCGCCCAGAAGTTCGTGCCCACATTGATCCGATCATCCGGCTTGATGTACACGTCCGGCTGCGTCCCCTCCGCAATCGCGCGGAGGTTCAGCATGATCGTTGCTTGCTCGTTATCGCCCACAATTCGGGTCAAATCGACGCGTTCAGGGATCGCGATCCCGTTGAGACCACCCGCGCTCGTAATCGCGCGAGTCAGCGTCAAGCGTCCCGCGACAGGGAGGTTGTACACGCCAGGGCCGTTGACCTGCCCGTCGATGTACACATTCCCAGTCGGTGACGGAGGCACACTCACAATGTCACCAGGACGAAGAACCACGTTGTAGCGAGCATCGCCCGCAAGCAAAGGCTTGGTCGGGATGCGGATCACGCGCTGCGTGAACAACTGACCACGCGAATCTGTAGGCTGCATGCTGTCGCCGCTCGGGATCGTCTTGCGAGCCGCGACCGGGATCGCTTCGCGGACCCAGCGGCCCTCAATAAAGCGCCAGCGCGGAGTCAGCAGCGCCGAGGTCATGTCATTGGTCGAATCCACCGAGTTTTGGTCAGATCCAGCCGATGAACGAGAACCAGTCTCGACCGGCTCAATCAGATCAATAATCGGATCATCCATCCGCTGCGCCGATGGAGCGATCAATCCGTTCCCAGACCCCGAAATCATGCCCGGGCTCGACAGATCATCGATCACATCCAGCAAATCCTCGCCGTTGTCGCTGTTCATCGGATCCACAGCATCAGGACGACGCTCAGGCTCAGGCTGGAGCCGACTCGCGGCATCGTCCAGAGGCACCTGACGGATCACATAGATTTCTTCAACAAACTGAGGGATACCACCCGCTCCGACAAGGCCCTGGAGGAGTCTAAAATCAGCACTGGGAACGACATACGGCGCGGGATTCGCGACGTTGCCCATCAGATAGAATGTCTGCTCACGGCGTTGCTCAACAACCACCGAAACAAGGGGGTCGGCAACCAAGCTCAACATCGCCTCAGCGATCCGATCCGCGACTTCCTTCTCAGTCAGCCCGGTCACAAAGATGCGTCCAAGCTGTGGAATCTCGATATAGCCGTTGGGGTCCACCTGCCGTGGAAGTGCCTCAACCTGATCCGGAGCAACGAGGTCCCAGATGCTCAACGTCAGAATATCACCCGACGCGACGCGATACACCGGCGTCTGCGGGATCAGGTCCTCGTTGGTGATCTCGGAGATCTCGACAAACTCATCCTCAGGGGACTCGATCGCCGCGATGTGCTCAAGAATGGGCACGCTCGTAGGCGTGTGCTCCCAGCGTCCGGTAATACTCGGATTCAGGTACGAATCCTGATTGATACATCCGCTCAGTGTGCTCAGCACGCTCGTAGCAGCGAGAAGACCAAGCGTCAGTCCAGTCCGGCGATGTCCACGCGAGCATTCAGTGATCTGAGTGGTTTGCTCAGAAGAGCTCAAGCTTTCAGTACAGTGGGTCACAAGTTCACTCCTAGACATACCAGTGTGTGGCATTCATCACCACGTATCGCCGGCCGAAATCTTCAAAAGCACTCCTGAATCTCGCCGGGTGCTCTAGTGTAGCACCCATCCGCGAAATCTCGCAGCACTCCCAACCCGCTCCATCGACCAGCAACACCCACTCAGTTGATTCAGACCCCGAAAAACCCATGGTTTTCGGTCTTTGAGCCGTCCTTGCGCGTCACGGGTTGGACCTCCTCAACACAAGAGGCGCAACAATAACCTACGCAGATACGCCCGAAAGATATCCCCCGTTCTCCAATCCCCCAATTCTCCGACATAAACTTCCGCAATGCCTTCCGATCCCCCATCCCAAACCCAGACTCCGAACGCTCAAAAGCCGAGCGAATCCGGGCAATCCCGAACGCTCGCGCGCCACCCTCGCCCCCTCGGAGGCGACCCCATCCGCACGCTCAAACCCACCCTCTCCCTGAGCTCCATGATCCTCAACAATGAGGACGACGCCGTCCATCACCTGAGCGTCAAAAAGAAACCGAGCTGGCTCAAAGCCAAACTCCCTGGAGGGGAGAACTTCCGCGCCACCAAAGCGAACATCGATTCGCACAAACTCCACACCGTGTGCGAAGAAGCCGCGTGTCCCAACATGGGAGAGTGCTGGGCGCGCGGGATCGCGACCATCATGATCCTCGGAGACACCTGCACACGCGCCTGCGGCTTCTGCAATGTCAAGACGGGCAAACCCGCCGCGATCGACAAAGACGAACCACGCAGAGTCGCTGAGTCACTCAGAGGCGCCGGACTCAAGCACATCGTCATCACCTCCGTCGATCGCGACGATGTCCCCGATGGTGGCGCCGGGATCTGGGCCGAGACGATCATGCGCACGCGCGAAGCATGCCCCGACATGTCCATCGAGGTCCTCATCGGAGACTTCAAAGGCGATGAAGCCGCGCTCCAAATGGTCATCGACGCCAAGCCCAACATCATCGCGCATAACTTGGAAACCGTCCGCCGTTGTCATCCAGCTGTGCGTCCGAGCGCGCGTTACGAACGCACGATGGAACTGCTCAAACGCGTCAAAGCACAAGGCGCCGTCGCCAAGACCGGCATCATGGTCGGCATCGGTGAACGCAAAGAAGAAGTCTTCGAACTCTTCGACGACCTCGTCGCGATGACCGCTGACCACTCCGGACCACGCGACAAGGACGATCAATCGCGAGGCGACGCGTGCGACATCATCACGATCGGTCAGTACCTCCAGCCGACCCGAAACCACCTCCCGATCGACCGCTGGGTCCACCCCGACGAGTTCGCCGAGTACAAACGCGTCGGCGAATCCAAAGGGATCAAGCTCGTCGTCTCCGGACCACTCGTCCGCTCGAGCTACCTCGCCGACGAACAAGCCGACATGTTCGGACTCTTCGATGACAAGTAAGCAACTCGCAACCACCGTGTTTCAAGGGTCAAAGTAAGGATTCGCAACCGATGAATCCCGCGATCGTCCAAGACCTCATCCAGCAGATCGAGCGCAAGGATCTCTCCACCGCTGCACACACCTGGCGCGTGGTGCTCTACACCCGCGCCATGCTTGAAGAGTTCGGGCGCGATCAGGAGTTGATCGCCCTCGTCACCCAAGCCGCGGCTCTCCACGACATCGGGAAGCTCGACCTCCCAGACGAGATCCTCCAGAAACCAGGCAAACTCACCGACGATGAGTTCGAGATCATCAAGTACCACCCCGTCACGGGCTACGCGCGCATGATCGACCTCGATGTCTCCGAAGAACCCATCCTCAACCTCGTCCGCTACCACCACGAACGCTGGGACGGCCTCGGATACCCCTTCGGACTCAAAGAAGAGGACATCCCCATCGGCGCACGCATGTTCGCCGTGATCGATTCCTTCGACGCGATGACCTCCGTGCGTCCCTACAGAAGCAAGCTCGGAGACAAAGCCGCCGAGAGTGCGCTCGTGGAACTCCAAGCCGGAATGGGCACGCGGTACTGGCCTGAAGCCGTGGAAGCGTTCACAAAGCTGTTCCGATCCGGATCGCTGGATTACATCCTGCACTACTGCAACGACGAGGTCACGCTCCCCGCCTTCGAGCACGCGCGCGAGGAACAGTTCGAAGCGATCCGCAAGCGATTCTCTTCAGTCGATCACAAAAGATAATCAGTCCAAGCCGCACATCTTGCGGAGCAGCTTATCCAGCTTCGGAGGGACCGGCATCGCGCTGAGCCGCGACAGCTTCACCAGATCAAAGTCATCAAAGCGGCCATCATCCTTGATGTCCTTGAGCGTCAGCACTTTCGTAGACGCCTTGACCGGAGTCAGATCAAACAAAGGCCCCTTGAGCTCACCCTTCTTGGTCAGCCCCGGATTCTCCGGATCTTCATACACATCCGTCACGATCACCGCGAGCCCCGCGATGCGTTTCTCTTTGCCCGTGTGGTAGATAAACGCCTCGTCGCCCTTCTTCGCTGTGCGCATGTGCATGAGCGCCGTGGGGTTCTTCACCCCGTCCCAGTGCGTGCGTTTGTCCTTGACAAGGTTGTCATAGCTGTAGCAATCCGGTTCGGTTTTGAGCAAGAACGTAGTCATGCCCGATCATACGCGACAAGCGAGTGCGTTTATTCGCGTTCCGAGCTGTCCGTGTGCCCCTGCACATACGAACCCACGATCCGCGTGATCTCACCGTTGCGGTTGCGCTCGAAGGTCATCAGGAACCCATCGAACCCATCAATCACAAACTGATCCTCACCAACCGCGATTAGTCGGCTCCAACTCGGACGCCCCTTGCGTCGATACCTCAGCTCATCGCCATCCATCTTCAGCTCACGATCCGTGTACTGACCCGCGTATTCCGAAAGCTCATCCGCAGAGAGCTCAAGCGGACTCAGTCGGCTCTGCAGATTGATCAGCCCCCAGCGTGCCGAGTCATCCCCAGTCTCCGCGAGCGTCTCCAGAATCTCGAACATCGCTCGATCCAGAGCGCGATCGGATTCGATCTCGATATCAGGTTTCACCCCTGTCCCCTCCCAGTTGGTCTTGGTGATCGGATTGATCGCACGCCCCACAGGGATATTGACCACAAACCGATCCTCAACGACAAACCCATCCACTGGATGCGCCCCGCCACCAGTCGTTTCGCCAACGATCGTCCCACGCTTGAGGCACTGCAGGTTGTACGAAAACTCTTCCGCCGCCGAGAAGGTGTACCCGCTCGTGAGCACATACACCGGAACCTCAGGCATCGCATTGTCAACCTCAATGTCGTCATGCGTCCAAAACTCCGTCGTCTCATCCGCCGGACGGAAGTAGAGCGAGTTCAGATGCACCGGCTCATCGGGATCAAACAGGTAACTCGTAATGAGCTGCACCGTCTCCGGATCACCGCCGCCGTTGTCGCGAAGATCAAAGATCAACGCGCTCGATCCGTTAAGCAGCTGCATCGCCGCGTGCGTGTTCGCTCTCGCGGAATCCACCTGCATGAACCCATCCAGATCCAGGTACCCGATGTTCCCATCAAGCCGCTCGACGCGCATGAACCCGTTGGGTGTGGTGTTGGGTCTTGGGTCCGCGAGATCCTCGCTGTCCGACTCCGCTCGCTGTTGCCAGCCCTCAGGGAGTAAACGGATAGCGAAGTGTCGATCACTCGTAAAGCTCTGCAGGTCCTGCGTGATGGTCATCGCGAGCTGCTGATCGTCGAGCCCTTCATACGCCCCCTCGCTCTCGCGCTTGAGCAGGTAGTCCGCTGTCCGCTGACCGATCTCAGGGAACACATAGTTGTTCCGGATATCCTCAGCAAGCTCCGCGATCACCCCCTCCGCGGCCCGCTCAACTGCCTGACCAAGAATCGGAATAAACGAAAGCGCACACAGCGAAGGCACCAGCACTGACGACATCGAGATCATTTGAGTTCTCCAGCAAGGACATGCCCGCGCTCAAACCAGATCGGACGCCGACAAACACCAAGATGCTCTCGATCACAGTTCCCGTCACGAAATCTGATCAAACCGCATCCGCACTCGGCTCTCCAGCGTCTCGCCGCACCCAAGCACCCACGTTCCACGCTGCGGATCATCCGAGTTGAGCGCATCATTGACCATCGTCACCGGCTCCACACACACCCAAGGCAGTGGGGGGGCCGAATCCGCTTCCCCATCCCTCGGCGTGAACACCACCAGATGCGAATACGCCTCGCTGCACTGCATCGTGCAGCGCATCCCGCTCTTGTTCCAACGCAGCTCGCACTGCCCATCAAATCCGCCGAACACATCATCAAGACCAGGATTCCCGATCGCTCCGCCCTCGCGGAGTCCTTGACTAATCTCATCATCCACCATCGCGCCAGTCGGGATCTGATCCTCACATGGATACCGCCCCCCAACCCCAGCGCGGATGCTCAGCTCATCGCCGTCGTCCCATAACGAACGCATGAAGTACGGATGATGCCCCACCCCACAAGGCATCGCCTCTTCACCAAGATTCGTCACGTCCAGATCCAGCTCGATCCAATCCTCCCCGACCTCTATCCGGAACACCGCTCCAAACGGGAACGGCCAGTTCACATCATCAATCAACCTCGAATCAAACACAAACCGCGCCGAATACGGCGACCGATCCGCGATCCCCCACGCATGATCCCGGCCAACGCCGTGAATCGCCGTCCCGTCGGGATGATTGACCTCAAGTGCATACGACCCCCCATCAAACGAGAACCGTCCGTCCTTGATCCGATTCGTCCAAGGCAGCATCAGGAAGCTCCCCACACAGTCACTCCCGCGACCAAGCACCCCGTGCCATTGACCATCGGGACCACGCATATCAAGCGCATCGATTCGGCATCCGTTTGTCGGGTCAACCACCAGGCGCATCGTTTCATTGCAGAGTTCAATCGGAGCCATGCAGGACTCTAGCACCAAAGCACGCATCGGCTCCGTAAGCAGTTCCCGGACCTGGAAAGCACGTCCGATTTGATGCAGGACTCACCCAAACGGAACAGTCGGCCCACTCCGATGACTTCATCACGCGATCTTTGCGCATTGCTCGACAACATATCGAACGCTCTATGAAGCCGTCCGATGTAACTACGTGACCAAGGGCCCAGAACTCAGGGCTCGCCCCAACATCGGCGTGGGACTGGGAGGATGATGCGTATGACTGAACAGAACGACCAACAGCTGCACAGAACCGGGCGCTTGACCCCCCGGAAGTCCAAATCCGTCGATCAGCTCCCCTCTGAGATCAAACCTCCAAAGGACGCCGACGAGGTCCTGGGCGCGATCGAAGGCGTCGAGAAGCAGCTCGAATCGCTCCGCACAGCGCACGAAGAACACCGCCGCGTCACCGCTGAACTCGCCGCGCGCCGCGCCCAGATCGAAGAAGCCGCCGACTTCGTCGAGACCCGAGAAGCCGAGCTTGCTTCGCTCGAGGTCGAACTCGCGGAGATGCGTCAAGAGCTCGAAGAACGCGAGTCCGAGATTGTCCAGCGCGCCTCAGGTCTGGAGCAGCGTGAGTCCCAGCTCGCTCAGCACGCCGAGTCCATCGAAGAACTCGAAGCCGTGGTCCAGGACAAGTCCAACCAGATCGACCAGCGCGTCGAAGAACTTGACAAGCAGCTCGAAGGGATCTCCAAGCGCAAGGACGAGCTTGCGGTCCTCGAGCAGCAAGCCCGCGAGCGCATCGAGAAGGACAACGAGCTCGAAGCCAAGCTCGAAGAGATCACCTCAGAGCTCTCCAAGACCAAAGCCACACTTGGTGGACGCGAGGTCGAGCTCAAGGACCGCGCCAAAGCCGTGGAAGAACTCTCAATCCAGGTCGGATTGCTCGAGCAGCAGCTCCAGGAGCAATCCGAGAAAGCGAGCGCCGACGAGGATTCCTCGCTCCGTCTTGTCGAAGAGATGCAAGCTCAAGCTGATGAAGCCGAGCAGAAGATCGCTCAGAGCGAAGAAGCGATGCAGCGCGCCCTGTCGCGCATCGACGAGCTCGAAGCGACCGCGTCCGAGCAAGCCAAGCAGCTCGAGCAAGCACAGCAGACCATCGCTGAGTTTGGTTCCATCGAAGCGTCTCAGTCCGAATCGATCGCCAAGATCGAAGAGCTCAAAGCACAGCTCGCGTCCGCGCCAAGCGAGGATCAGATCACCGATCTGCAGACCAAGCTCTCAACCACCACCGAGCAGCTCGAGTCCGCGCAGACCGAGGTCGCGTCCCTCAAAGACCAGCTCAACGTCATCGGTCAATCCGCGACCCAGGACATCGAGCAGTCGAGCGCCAAAATCGACGAGCTCACCAAAGCCCTCCAAGGCGCCAACAAAAAGCTCGAGCAAGCCGAGCTTGAACGCACGAAGATCGAATCCGAACTCAGCGCCAAGCTCGAGCAAGCGATCGCCGCGAGCAAGGAGCATCAGAACTCCACCGGCGCTCACCAAGCAACGATCGATGAGCTCAAGTCGCAGGTCACCAAGCGCGACGAGCAGATCGAGAAGATCCGCGCCAAGTACGACCAGCTCAGCGACCAGCTCCTGAAGCAGGAGCAAGAAAGCTCCAAGCAAGCCGAGTCCGCCAAGGAAGCAAACGAGCAGATCAACCGCTTGGGTGAGCTCCTCGACGCCGCGGCGAGCCGTGAACAAGAGCTGACCACCAAGATCGAAGAACTCCAGGAACAGATGAGTTCCGCCGCGAGCGAATCCGCTTCGCGTTCCGATGAATGGACCCAGTCCCGCCGCGAGCGCCTCGACAAAGTCAAAGGCATCCTCCGCGCGCAGTCCGACAAGGTCCGCCGAGCAACCGAAGCGCTCCGCGATCGCTACGACCAGTGCGAGAAGGTCCTCCAGAAGCGCTCCGAGCTCGTCGAAGCGTACCAAGCCGTCGCTGATGCCCAAGCGAAGCTCGCCAAGCGCGAAGCCCGCTCCGGAACCCTGCTGGGTCTGTCGGGTCTTGGTCTGCTCTTGATGATGATCGCGGGAATCAGCTGGTTCGTCGCCGGACAGATCAAGCCGGGACAGTACGCGTCATCCGTGACCGTCGTCGCCGGCGCAGGAGAGCGCACGCTCACCTCCGATGACCTCGCGTCGTGGCAGTCATACATCGAGGAGATGATCCACGATCCCCAGTTCATCGAGCAAGCCGCGTCACGCATGAAGCGTCGTGGCATCGACTCACTCTCCGTCGCGGGAACCCTCAGCGCCCACATGCAAGAGTCCCTCGACATCGCGAGCACCGAGCCGGGCAAGGTGACTCTCGAGTACCGAGGCGAGGGCTCCGCACGCACTCAGCGCGTGCTCGACACCTTCGCGATGACCGTCACCAGCCAAGCCAACGCCGCGCGTGCACGACGCATCGACGGCGCCATGACCACCATGGAATCGCAAGCCCAAGCGGGAGACGCTCCGCTGGACACCGCCCGCATCGAAACCGCGGGCATGATCTTCGGAGGATCCTCCTTCGCGACCTTCTTCTTCGGAGGCCTCTTCTGGA
The DNA here is from genome assembly GCA_965250055.1 of Phycisphaerales bacterium. Lineage (GTDB taxonomy): Bacteria > Planctomycetota > Phycisphaerae > Phycisphaerales > UBA1924 > UBA1924. The sequence goes on from OZ252285.1 coordinate 2,903,406, forward strand.
GACGTCTAGCCAAGATCAAAGCAAACTTCGAGCGTGACTCACGCGTCGAGCCGCTCTTCGATGAAGACTCATGGGAAGTCGAAGGCCGCGACGACTAAGCCGCTAGAAACAAACATCTCAATCCAAAACATAAACCGCCGCGTCAGGAGCCCTGATGCGGCGGTTGTTGTATCACGAGATGTTTTTGCCTCAGAACATATTTGAGAGACCAAGAGAGAGGCAATACCCCAAACAACTGGTCACAGATCCGCTTTACAGATCTGAGTCCATCGATGACATCATCGGCTCCGCGTCTTCGATCGCGTCAGCCATGCCCTGGTAGATCGCGAGCTTCCGATCGTTCTTGAGATCAACGCGGACCTCGAAGTTATCGAGCTCACCCTCAGAAGCAAACGTCGCGACCTCGCGGACCACGTTGCCGTCCTGATCGAGCACGACCAAGCGGAACGGATTCTCTTCGGTCGCTTTCATGTTCTTGACAAACAAGTGGGCAGAGTCCCAGCTCTCATTGTGCCAGACCGCGGCCATCGCCTTCGACGAACCATCCGAAGAAACCAGCGAGACCTGCTCAGTAGTCGGATCAAACAGCGTGGATTCCAAGAACTCAGCACCGATGCCTGTGTAGAGCTGGCTGAGGAATGCTTCTGGAGTCATCTGGTTGACCGTCTGGTTGTTATTCGTCCAAACCACACTCAGCGCGATAGTTGCCGCCGCGAACCCGATCGTCGATGCACGCCACAAGCGATGCACACGTGGGGTCGTCGAGAGCTTGGGCTGAGCCCGGCGAGCCGATTCATGCGTGATCCGACCAGCCACCGCTGCCGGAGCAGCAACCGCAGGAGCGGACGACGCGATCCGGAGCTCGTTCTCTTGCTCACGCATCGCGGCGCGGACCGCAGAGATCACAAGCTCACGCATCGCAGGATCAGGCTCGTTATTCGGCATCAGATCACCGAAGTCTGCCATCCGCAGTGCTTCTTCACGCACAAGCAGCTGCACAGATTCAGGAGCCGCGTTATACGCCGCTTCATACTCTGCAATCTCTGAGTCTTCAAGAAGACCCAGCGTGTGCAACATCGTGCTTTCAATTAGTTCCTGTGTGTTCATCATGATGGCACTTCTTCTTCCGTCCGTTCACGCAACCGAACGAGTGCTCGGCTCAGCGCGGATTTAATCGTCCCGAGTGGGGTATCGAGTTCTTCACTAATTTGTCTGAGTGTCTGACCACCCAGATACGCACGCACAACAACCGTGCGTTGGAGTTCAGGCAAGGTATCGACGCGGATCATCAACGCCTTGAAGTTCTCGTCCCGCTCCATCCGAGCCGAGATGTCTTTCGCTGCCGGAGTGTGCCGACCGTCGCCGTTGGCGCCAGTTGACCCATCATCAAACATCGAGGTCTTGATCCGAGCACGCTTGCGCCGCAGCTTGTCCACCAGGTGCCGCCGTGTGAGCAGCATGACCCAGGTCACCAGAGCAGCCTTGCGAGGATCGTACCGATCCGCCGTCTTCCATAGCCGGACAAAGATTTCTTGAACCGCATCGTCTGCCTCGTCCCGTGTCGGGAGAGACTGCACAGCCATACGGAATACCAGCGATCCGAAGCGATCGTAAAGCTCGCCGACACCGGCCTCCTGGTTGGCTGCAACACGCTGCATCAACTCGAAATCGATCCTGCCTTGACCCGAAAAATCGCTCGCCTTTGGAGGACGAGGCTCATCACCGGCCCCAGCTCCATCAGAGCCGTTGTTGGGGGTGATTTCGGGTTGTTCCTGTTCATTCTTCTTCATATATCCCGGGTCCACGAGCGTGCCCGGTGCCTGTGAAACGACCACAGAGCACCTCCCTATACGCTACCAGCATTGTGCGGATGCTTGCAAGTCCTTCATTTAGGTAATTTTCTGCACATTTCATATGTCATTATTCGGACTGTGTTCGTGTAGAACAGTGTTCTGTTTGCCGATCGGACGCAATTGTGCTTGCAAACTTCCCACGAACCCACTATCTTGTGAGTGCGTTAGGATGGTATGACCGAGCGGTCGGTCAGGTCCGAGAATCTTCGATTCACCCGGCAGGAGTGGATCGCCGATACTTCGGATAGCGAAAGTGGTCTATCTCGTGAGACAGTTTCAAAGTCATTCCGTAAGCAATCAAGCCGTGCGTCATTCTGCACGCGCGTTCTCCTTGATTGATGTGCTCGTGTCGATCTCAGTCATCGCGCTGCTGATCGCGATCATGCTCCCTAGCATCTCGATGGTCCGCGAGTCCGCTCGCAAGGTCATCTGCTCCTCAAGCATGCGCCAAGTCGGTCTGGGCATGAACATCTACGCCGAAGACAACAAAGAGATGCTCCCATCGAGCGTCTTCCTCGCCAACCCTGAGGCACGCTTCACCGAAGCGTACTACCCGCACCTCATGGACACCATCCGCACCAACGCAAGCGAGTTCGAACCACGCGAGTGGGATCAATGGGACGGCCTGGGACTCCTCTACTACAAGAGCTACGTCACCGCCCCCGGCGTGTACTACTGCCCAAGCCATACAGGTGAGAACACGGTTGAAAACTACGAAGACCAATGGAACTTCAGTACCGATGGAGAAATCATCGCCAACTACCAGTTCCGAGGTGTAGGTCCCGACGGACAACGCCACCTCTACAACATGCGATCCACCGACGCGATGGTCACCGACTCCCTCCGCTCCATCGAAGACCTCAACCACGAGAACGGCCTCAACGTCCTCGCTGCAGGTCTCTCCGTCAGCTGGTTCGAAGACATCGACAGCCGGATCATGCAGACCGTCATGTCACGCACCGACGAGACCATCGCCGACGACACCACCCAAGCTTGGCAACTCTTCGACGGCGGACCACGCATCCCAATCGACGAGTAAACCCTCGCCGGCCTATCCCCCCATCCCTGATCCAGCCATGCACCGCGCCATCATTGCGGATATCGTGTGGGCATGATCATCACAAACAAACTCACCCGCCTGCTCCCAGCACTCATCCTCCTCGTGTGCCTCACCCAAGCGAGCGCGCAGATCACCCCAGAACGCCTCTACTACGGCGTAGGACAACGCGTCCCCGTCAACATCCAAGTCCCCGACGACTTCCTCGGCGAGATCACCATCCGCGTCTACGACCCCCGCACCAAACAGTGGACCCACGAAGCCCCCGCCGCCAGCGGTCGAGTAGACCTCACCAGCCTCCTCCCGCACCTCTGGGAAACCAAACCAACAACAGTCAGCTACGCACAGCTCGAACTCGACGGCACCCCAACAGGAGCCCCCCTCGTCCTCCAACCAATGGTCACCCCAAACCGCGCGGCGCTCGTCGAAGCGACCACCATGGAACTCACCGAGAACCCACGCGGACAAGTCGTCTTCGAAGACGAGCGCATCCCAGCACTCCACGCGCAAGGGAAATCAGAATCCCAGTTCAGAGAAAGCACCTTCTCCGGACTCCGCATCTACACCGATCAAGAAGTCGTCATGAGCACCACCGCCGGAGACATCGTCTTTCGCTTGCGTCCAGACGCCGCGCCCAACACCGCGTACAACTTCCTCCATCTCGCTCAAGGAGGTTTCTACACCAACATCATCTTCCACCGCATCGTCGCCGCGCTCCCCAACGGCAACCCATTCGTCATCCAGGTCGGAGACCTCTCAGGGACCGGTTCCGGAGGTCCCGGATACATGATCGACCTCGAGAAATCTACGCTGCCCCACGACTTCGGGGTCCTTTCAATGGCGCGCGACTCCGATCCAGACACCAATGGGTCCCAAGTCTTCGTCGCCCTCTCGCGCCAAGGCACCGAGTTCCTCGACGGCCGCTACACCGCGTTCGCCGAAGCCGTGCAGGGAGCATCCGTCATCCGCGAGATCGCCGCGTCACCAGTCGGCGCCGAAGACCGCCCGCTCGATCCACCGATGCTCCTGAGCTGCACCGCACGCGATGCGCCACCGATCCAGGACCGCTTGCCCGCACTCTCGCAGGTTGAGCAATCACCAGACACGCAACAACCCGATCCAAACGAGCCGGATCGGTAAACAGTTATACAAACAGTAAAGATTGCTGATCAGAACGCGATCTTGAGCCCCGCACCAAAGAACACCGAGGGGTCGATGTCTTCATCCACAACCGTGTTCCCCGAGCTATTCAGGATCTCCATCGACCCCGCGAGCGTCACACCGACCTCCGCGAACAGCGACACGCGTGAGGACTCGCCCCCCTTGTAATCGATGTAGTACGAGATCGGCACGCCGCTCATCGTCACCGCCCCGTCGGGAACCAGCGTGTTGTCACTATCGATCCGGAAACTCTGCCCGTCGAACCTCGCTTGGATCCCCATCCCAAGCTCGTTGTTCCACTGGTAGTTGATCCGAGCGCCAGGACCCTCGCTGCGGATCGACCAGTACTCATCAATTGTGTACGAGATCTGAGGCAACGGCACAATCCGCACATCATCCTCGATCTGCGAGAACACCCCAACCCCGATCCCCAGTCGCAGCTTCGGATTCACCTGAAACGCGAACCCACCCAGCGCGTTCCACACCAGCGCGTCGCTTGCGCCGCCTTCTCCCGCGAATCCGATACCGCCTCCGACGAAGAACAAACGCTCCCTGTCGATCGCCCGCGTGTACAAGCCGTCAAAGCCGTACTCAACCACCGTATCAAACTGTGTACCCACCGTCCCAGCAGTAGTCCCCGCCGCACCCGCCGGCGGCGTGATGTCATAATCCGTCAGCTCAACCCCAACCTTCAGCAGCAATCGAGCGCGATCATCAATCGGGACCAAGAACCCCAAATCCGCTCCAAACGACGTCGTCTGGATCTCGCCCACCGCCGTATCAAAGTCCGTCTCCGCGTTAAACCGCGCCCCCAAGTCCAGCGAGACTTTGACCCCCGGCTCAGCAGATTCAGCAATCCGCTCAACCTGCTCAGACTCAGCCGACTCCGTCCCAGAATCTGAGCCAGTATCAGAGCCAGTCTCTGACTCAGGGGTCATCTCCGCCCCATCCTGCGCCATAGCCGTCCCAGAACACGCGAGAACGCTCGAAAGCACGAGATTTCGGACAAAACCGGGAACGTCAACGTCAAACTTGGTCATCGATAGATCTCCTGCCCCCATCGTACCCCATCGAGTTCGCACCAAGGGGGCAAACAGATGAAGATTCCGTGCCCAAACAACTCGCCGACCAAAGAAAACCGGGCTACACTCATGCCCCGATCTGGTCGATAGACCAAACCGGATAGCCCTGGGGGGCTAACTCAATTGGTAGAGTGCCAGCTTTGCAAGCTGGAAGTTAGGGGTTCAAGTCCCCTGCCCTCCACTTCTCAACAAAAAACGCTCCGCTCACGCGGGGCGTTTTTTTGTTGATTCATCCTGCCAATCCCGATGCCCTAATCCTGCTTGAGAATCGGACACTCCATCGTCAAACACGCCGGCGTCGCGGGATATTCAAGCTCACACCGATACCCACGGAACCCATCGACCGTCCCCCACCCGACACGCTCAAGCGAACTCGTAATCATCCGGCTGTAGTCCCGGATCTTTGAGCACTGCGGGATCGGAGGCGATGGTGGGGGACCCATCCGATGCGCCGGCTCCGCCGCGATCATCGGCGCGTTGTGCGTCTTGCCCCGCCCCGCTCCTGGACGATCCTCAAGCAATCCATAGAGCGAGCGATCAAAGTCCCCAAACTGCGTCAGCTCGTTGTGCACGTAAATATCAAACACCACCGACTCCACCGGAGTCCGCAGCATCAGCTCATAACGACCAAACGTGTTCTCCGGATTCCAATGCTTGGGAAGCGCACTGTGGTACAGCTCTCCCGACACGCACGTGAGCGCGCCGTTCTTCCCGACCGCCCCCGGCGCGATCTCGTCATAGAGCACGCCATCGGCGCCCTCAAACTGATGAATCTCCGGGATCGGCTTGGAACAAAACTCCGGAATCATCGGCAGCGCATGCTTCCCCGCTTCCTGCGGATACAGCGCCTCGCGCCGAAACGTCGAGTCCTTCGTGCCCTCAGTATCCGACGTCCACAATCGACGGATGATCCAAGGCACATCGCTCCGCAAACGCTCAAAGTCAATGAACCCGCTCAGCTGAAGCACATCAATCCGATCCTCATCCACCCTCGATGGACGCAGCATCAGCGTCAGGAACTGCACGCGAGCACGCACCCCCCAGATCGCTGACCCCGAGCGATAGAACGCACGCCGTTCCTCGAGCTCGATCGCTGAGTCGCGACCGCCCGCCGCGAGCATCGCTTCAAACGAGCGCCGATCTCCCGCATTCTGGCGCACAAATGTACGGAACGCATCGTTCGCCTCTCGGACCGCATTGATCCGTTCTTGCGTGACGCCGTTCGCTTGAGCCGCCTTGAGCACGATCTCCACCCCGCCCGGGCCTGGGATGTGCTTGACCGCCTTGACCAGGTCCTCCGTATCCGAGAATCGCGAGACCTTCCATGCGAGCGTTTTGTCGAGCCCCCACATCCGTCCGATCTCCGTCGGACGCGCCCCGCCGAGCCCCGCTCCAGAAAGCAGCTCCGAAAACGCGGCCTGCGCGTGCCGCACGCAAATCACCGCATCCTGTGAAAAACCGGAATCTGAACCTGATTTCTGGGTCATAAACCAAGTATATCTGAATCTCACCACGATTCACGCACGATCTGAGCATTCTCTAAAAAATCTCTAAATAATTCTCTAAAGAATATTGACACGCCCCACAGTCCCCGTTATCTTCGGAAAACAGCCCGAAATGATCGGACACCTTTCAATGAAAGCAAACCAACCAGGCCACGACACCTACACCCAGTATCACGAGGAAAGAGCATGAAACACATCATCGGAATCCTGACCCTCTCGACGCTGAGCACGATCGCTCAAGCGGAGGTCATCAACCAGGTCGTTTCGTTTAACAACGGATTCGACGGCGGCGTCGTCAGCTTCGAGAAGTTCGACACCATGGGAGGAACCAGAGAACTCACAGGTCTCTCGCTCTCCTACGACCAAACCATCTCGCTCGACCTCCAAGCACAGAGCAACGGATACACCGCGCTCAATGCCGGAGATTGGCTCCTGGACACCGGATTCATCTCCCTCCACCAGTTCGGTCTCATCGAGGGACGCGGAGGTGACGGCGATCCCGGACCTCCATTCATCGGACCCGGCGCGATCTTCGGGAACATCACCTCCGACCTCGGAGTCTCCGACGGCTACAACAACGGCGGGATTGACACGATGCAGTTCAACATCTCCGACAGCTTCATCTTCGAAGCCGAGTACGACGGATCGACCGAGTTCGATCAGCGCATGTTCGCCGCGTTCACCGGCACCGGGAACCTCGACACTTTCCTCGGCGGATTCATCGAAGGATTCTTCCAGTGGGTCAACGATCCAAACTGGGTCGTCGATCCGAACAATCCACCCGACGGCCCATTCGGAGGTCCATTCGGAGGTGATCCGTACCACGGCATCTTCGTCGACTTCCTCGCGCTCTCGCACTTTGGGGACATCACCGTCACCTACGAGTACTCCAACGTCCCAGCGCCCGCCGGTCTCGGCGTCCTGGCGCTGAGCGGACTGATGAGCACCCGCCGCAGACGCTGAGCAGAAATCACAATCAAACCCACGAGGGGCGCCCGCTTCGGTGGGTGTTTTTTTATCAATTGTCTCCAAATTCGTCCGGAATCCGGGGCGCATCGATAGCCCGCAAACGCAGCGGCGCATTGAATAAACCATGTCTGAACTGACCGAGTCCCAAACGATGTACGACGTCGTCGCGTTCTACAAGTTCGTCGCGATCGACGACTGCGACACCTTCGCGCCCACGCTTAAGCAAGCGATGATCGACCGCGACGTGATGGGAACCATCCTCCTCGCTCAAGAAGGCATCAACGGCACCATCTCCGGACTCCCCGAATCCATCACACAGATCCTCGACATCATCAAGTCCCACGACGGACTCGATGACCTCCCATACAAAACCAGCCACGCCCCGACCCACGTGTTCAACCGCGCCAAGGTCAAGGTCAAACCCTCGCTCATCAGTCTGGGCGCTGAGATCGATTCGACCATCGATCCCAACAAAGTGGTGGGGGAGTACGTCGAGCCACACGATTGGAACGAACTCATCAACGACCCAGAAGTCGTGCTGATCGACACCCGGAACGACTACGAGTACTACGCGGGAACATTCGAGGGCGCGATCGATCCCAAGATCACCCGCTTCCGCGATCTCCCAGAGTTCGTCAACAACAACTACGATCCCAAGGTCCACAAGAAGGTCGCGATGTTCTGCACCGGAGGCATCCGTTGCGAAAAATCAACCGCGTGGATGCTCCAGCAGGGATTTGAGAACGTCTACCACCTCAAAGGCGGCATCCTCAAATACCTCGAAGAAGTTCCGCAAGAACAGAGCAAGTGGAAAGGCGACTGCTACGTCTTCGACGAACGCGTCGGGGTCAATCACGATCTCGCGCCATCCGAAGAAGCAAAGTTCTGCCCAACCTGCGGCCACGCGCTGACCACCAAACTCCGCTGCGCCCCAGAATACATCCCAGGAAAGCGCTGCTCGTTCTGTCCTACAGATACAGAATAAAGCTCAACCGATCGGCTTACTTGCTCGGCTTCTGCCCGTGCATCACCATGTTCCACGCCATGCGTCGGACCAACGGCGTGCGTCCCAGCACCGAATCCATCGCCGCCAGCGGCTTCCACCACCACAGCTTCTTTGTATCCTCCTTGAAGATCCGCTTCCAGTACCGATCATCATTGGGTTTGACCGAATCGATCAGGTAGTACTTCAAGAACAACACCAACGACGCGATCCAGAACTCGCGATGCTGAACATTCTCAAAGTACTCCCCAAGCAGCTCAACATCCTTGAACGTCAACGGCTCCTCATCCGGAGTCCGCACGTCTGTCGCCATGTTCCGGTACACATTAATCACAGGGTTGTATGCGAGCGGATCCCACGTAAACACGCGCCCGCCGGGCTTGAGCGCCCGCAGCACCTGCTCGTACATCGCACGCTTGTCCGTCACGTGATGGATCGTGTTGGCGATGTACACCAGATCAAAGGTGCCCTCCGGAACATCGATCGTCTCACCCGCCGCGACGAGCCCATCGAGTTCAACGCCGTGGTGCTTCCCGAGCTCGATCGCTTTGTCCACCATCCCTTGTGAGATGTCGCTCGTCGTGACCTTCGCGCCCTTGAGCGCAAAGTACACCGATGATTCCCCGAGCCCCGCGCCCACGTCGAGCAGCTTCTTGCCCGTCAGGTCACCCATCTGCTCTAGGATGTACTTGTTCTCCGGAGCGGTGGGGGACTCGAACGCTTCAAAAACGTTGATGTCCTCGACCGGAGTGGACTCGGCCCATTCGTCATGGAACGCCGCCTCGTTCTCGTGAACCGCCGTGCATGATTCATCAGTGTGCGTTTCATTCGTAGGCTGCTCGAGTGTTTGTTGCTCGTTCATCATCCCTCAGCTTTCTCTGGGCGCCCCAGCACCGCGTATATAGAAGACCCCGCAATGCTCTCGGGCAATAGAGCATACTCCATCCCCATCACCCCTGCGATGAATCCGTGCAACGGACGCATCATCGCGCTCGGAGGCTGGATCGTCGTCGATCGCTTCATGCCCAGCTTCCCAGTGACCCACCCCGCCGCGAGCAGCGCTCGAAACGCGTATCCGCACGCGCGGATGCTGACACCCGCTCGATCCGCCATCGCTCGCATGGAATCGCGGTCATACCGCAGGTAATGCCCGTAATGCTCGTCGTAGTTGCTCCACAGCTCCATCCGCGCCGGCATCGTCACGATCACCCGCTCGACACCCGGCGCCCGATCCAGCACCGCTCGCAAGAACCCAGCGGGCTCCTCGATATGCTCAAGCACATCGAGCATCAGAATCGTCCTGAAGCGTCCGATCCACTCGGGATCAAGATCAAAGAAATCCACGCCCGTCTGCAGATACTTTCCCACAGAATCGTTCATCGCCGGAGAATCTTCGAGATCAACCCCCCAGCAGTCGATCCCGTTCTCCCGCAGCGACTGCGTCACCACGCCGCGAGCGCACCCGATCTCAAGGATCGGAGACTCCGCGTCCGCGTGCTGAGCGACGAGATTCTTAATCATCCGATTCCGCGCGATCGACCAGTAGTGATGCTCGATCCCATCGGGGTACGCATCGAGAAACGAGCCGTGCTCGGATTGTTGACTCACAGGATGGTCAAGCCGAGCACTGGCGCCGCTCATGCCGTCGTGCTTTCGGTTTCATTCCCGGCTGCTGCCGATGCCCACCCATCCGCCGGACGCTTCGCGAGGAACACCTTGGGTTCGCTGATTGTCGATGAATCCACGACCCGATCACCCATCGCGGTCCGCTTCGCGAGCGCGACCTCAGGGATCTTCTGCTTGAACCGCTTGGGATCGATATTGTGCGTCTGCGATACCCAGTAGAGCGGACGCCCCTGTCCCTGCTCGAAGACGCGTCCGACATACTGACCGATCACCGCGATCGACATCAGGATCAACCCGGTGTACATCGTCATCAAGAACACCGCCGACGTCCAGCCCGGCTCGTTGATCCCGCTCACAAAGAACACGATCATCGAGTACACCAGATACGCGAGCCCCAATCCCCACGTCAGACCCGCGGCCCACATAATCGAGCGGATCGGCGCCGACGACATGCTGAACACCGCATCCGCCGCGAGCTTGAGCATCTTCATAAACGGATACTTGCTCTCACCCGCATGACGCACGTCGCGGTCATACTGCAAGATGCACTGCTCGAATCCCAGATGCGTGAACATCCCACGCAAGAACCGATGCGGCTCACGGAACGCACGCATCGTGTCCGCGACCGGCTTGGACACACAACGGAAATCCCCCGCGTTCTCGACCACTTTCACATCCCCGATCCGGCGCAGCATGCTGTAGAACAGCTTCGCGGTCCAGAGCTTGAACTTGGTCTCCCCAGGACGCTGCGTCCGCTGCGCATGAACAATATCAAACCCCTCGTCAATCAGCGAGAGCATCCGAGCGACCACCTCAGGAGGGTCCTGCAGGTCCGCATCGATGATCACCACCGCGTCGCCGTGCGCGAAGTCCAGCCCAGCGGTCACCGCGACCTGATGCCCGCGATTCCGCGCCAGATTGATGACCTTCACTCTGCTGTCGTTGACCGCAAGCGCCGACAAGATGTTCCCTGTCCGATCCGATGAACAATCGTTGACAAACACCCACTCGTGCGTCCATCCCGAGCCGAGCGCTTCAACCGCTTTCGCCGCCTCGACGCTGCGCTTGTAGAACTCCGGGAGGACCTCCTCCTCGTTGTAACAAGGCACGATAATCGACACCAGTTTGTTCGATTCAGCGGTCATCCACACAGTCCCCTAAGCGATCTCTCTCCGCGCCGATCGGCGCGTTTGGTGACCACAAGTATAGCCTAGAACCAGGCGCTATACCCCAAACAGTGAACGCTCGGAACCCGCATCAATCCACGTTATTTTGCCCAGAATCAGGGAGTTCTCGGACGATCCCGAGCCCTGTCCACAAGGTCACAAAGTACAACCCCAGCAGCATCCACATCGAGCCCCCGATCGCGCGCCACTGCATCGTCATTGCCTCGTACCGCTCGCCGCCCGGAGGGAAAGTGATCGACGCCCAGAACAGGACCAGCATCACCCCGACCCCGATCTTCCGCTTCCAGTGGATCGAGCTGTGCAGCACCGCCGACGCGAGCGCGACGACGATGATCGCAAGGAAGAAATGCCGAACCGTGGACTGGGGGGAGAAGATCAGCATCCCCACGATCAGCCCCGCCCATTCGAACCCTACGAGCCCTCGCCCGCAAGCGCTCTTGTCGTCCCGCTTACCAAACCGACCCTTGAGCAGCGGGACGCCTCGTTTCTTGTACATCGCCCACCCAACCCCGACGATCAAGCCGATCATCGCGAGTGTCCCGAGCTTGACGACCGATTCACTCAGCTCCCAGTGCAGCTGTGCCCGCTTCAGGATGCTAGGGATCGTCACGCTGCGTTCCCATTCCAGCGGATACAGCCCCGACTCGATCGCCGCGTTGCTCTGCTCGACACCCACCAAACCACCGACCCATCCCAGCACCGTCCCCAGATACTCCATGTTGCGATCGAATCCCCAGATCAGCACCCCAAACATCGCAAAGAACACCGTCCCCGCCACAAAGCCCACCAGGTTCTTCACGCGCCCTCGCACAATCAAATACGGCAGAAACACCAGCCCCTGCAGCTTCACGTTCACCGACCCACCCATCATGAACCCCGCAAGAATCGGACGCTTCCCGATCCACATCAACCCCAGCATCATCCAGATCATCACAAACGCATCGGACTGCCCCATCCGAAGCTCGCTCCGTAGCTTGTCCATAAACACCAGCACGACAAGGAACGACACCCCGACCAGCAGATTCGGACTCGCCTTCATCCCGAGCCGAGTCACGGATTCACGAGCCGCGATGTAAATGCACAGCACGATCAGCACCGCGTTGATCCCGCTCCAGACAGCGCCCGCGCCACCAAGCCCCAACCAAACCAAAGGCGAGAGCACCACCGCAAACAACGGGAGATACGCGTACCAGTGCACCCCAGTGAACGGCTCTCCCGACGTATAGATGTTCTGGTCATGCACGACGCCGTACGCCGCGTAATAGAAGTGCTTGAAGTCACCGCTCGTGGGTTCCTGAAGAAAGCGCACGGCGCTCTCGCCGCCCACAACCACAAAGAACCCGACCATCAGAATCAGGAGCAGCCAATATTTAAGCGTCAGTCGCCGGTCTGTCCCCACAGAGCTCGTCATACTTCGCGTGCCGCCTCAATAATCCCGCGGCACTCACCAAACCCGATCCGACGATACCCCTCACGCTCACAGAACGCCTTCATAATCACCTCATCACCATCGGCGATGAACTTGCGTTCCTCACCAGTCGGGAGCACGATCGGAGTCCGCTGCGTCCCTGGAGCCGACACCGGCGGATTGGCAAACGGATCGCCATCCCAAGTCAGCTCGAGCATCGAACCACGCGAATCGCGGGTCGTCCCAGAGATCGTCCCCGATCCGAGCAGATCCCCAGGATGCAGGTTACAGCCGTTGACCGAATGGTGCGTGACCATCTGCGCAAAGGTCCAGTACATGTCCTTGAGGTTGCCCGTAGAGAGGTGGACCGGATCCATGCCTTGCTCACGCATCTTCGCGGACGCGAGATAGACCTCGACCTTGATGTCAAACCCACCCGAAGCGCGGTTCTCGTCCGAGTCCATATACGCGAGCGGCTGCGGATCACCCGCGTCCCGCTCCATCGCGCCGCAACGGAACGGCGCCAGCGCCTCCATCGTCACAATAAACGGCGAGATCGTGCTCGCAAAGTTCTTCGCAAGGAACGGCCCAAGCGGAACATACTCCCACTTCTGCAGATCACGCGCCGACCAGTCATTCAAAATGCACAACCCAAGGATGTGATCCTCAGCATTCTTGATATCGATCGGCTCCCCAAGCTCATTGGCGCGACCAATGAACGCGCCCATCTCCATCTCATAATCGAGCAGCTTGCAGGGACCAAACCCCGGACTGCCGCCCTCTTCAGCAGGCGCCTGCTGACCCACAGGACGCTTGATCGTCGTCCCCGACGGAACGATCGACGACGCACGCCCGTGGTACCCGATCGGGATGTGCTTGTAGTTGGGAAGCAGCGGATTGTCCGGACGGAACATCGACCCCACGTTCGTCGCGTGATTGAGCGACGCGTAAAAATCCGTGTAGTCCCCGATCGGATCAATCACAGGCAGCGACATCATCGCATCATCCCGCTTGATCACGATCTCGTCCCGAAGCGGATGGTTCTGCAACGCCTCGTTGTCCTTGCGGAGCAGATCCTGCACCTTCTTACGCAGCCCCTTCCACTTCCCTTCCGCGATGATCTGATCCACCGCGACAAAGTCCCAGTCCGAATCATCCTCCGGAGCGAGCTCCGTCATCGAGAGCCGATTGAGATCCAGGAGCATGTCCCCGATCGCGACCACCGCCGAGAGCGTGTAATCGTTCCCATCCTCAGAATCCACAATCGGACGGATCACCGTCGCGAGCGGCAGGTTCTGAATCGGGAAGTCCGACTTGGGGTCATTCGCACTCTCAACCCAAGACTCAAGCTTCGGATCGTGTGTCTCATCAATCGCGTATGGCATTCGTTCTTCCTTCCTCCCTCTCCCAGTCTGCTGGGAGAAGATTGGGTGAGATTGATTCTTGATCTATCAGCGTATGCCTCGAAACAGATCGATTCTTGCTCCTCCCCCGTCCTGACGGGGGAGGTGGCCGAGTCTTCGAGGTCGGAGGGGGTCTTCAGGTTTTTATCGCCAATCGAGCAATCGTCCGCGTCACACTCTCCAGATTCTCGAATACGTCGCGAGCTTGTACCCTGAGAACTTGAATCCCTTGCTTTTTCATCCACTGATCCCGTTTGTGATCGTGTTCGAGCCGATCTCCTATATGCGATCCGCCATCAACCTCCACAACCAAGCGAGCTTCATGGCAATAAAAATCCGCGATGTAGACACCGAGCGGTGCTTGTCTACGAAATCGTAAACCATCGAGTTTCTTGCCGCGTAGTGCCGACCACACAAGACGCTCAGGAGGCGTGAGCTCTTTGCGCAGAGATTGAGCTTGATTCCTCGCTTGAGGAGCGGCACGCTTGCTCTTTCTATATCCCTTTGCGTCGTCCATGCGAGAAGACCCCCTCCGTCGCTTCGCGACACCTCCCCCGTCAGGACGGGGGAGGAACAAGGGGAGTCTGCAACAAACGCACTACAACTCCACCTCATGCATATCCACCGGATCAGGATCAGGATTCAAGTCCTTATCCACCGGCGGAGTCGGTCTCTTGAGCATAGCCGTCAACACAATCAACGGCACACACCAGATCGCAAAGCTCAACAGCACCGGACCAAAGTCCTCTCCCGCAAGCTCATACCACTTCCCAGCAAGATACGGCGCCAGCCCCGTCGCCGCGACACCAAAACTGGTCATGAATCCGCGGATCGCGCCGTGGTGCGTGCGCCCAAAGAAACGAGCAACCGCTGGAGATCCCACCGCGACCGAGACCGCCATCCCAGCGCCGTAGACCAACATCCCGATCTTCATCGTAAAGACAACATCTTCCGATCGCCCCGTCGCGCCATACCAACACACCAGCGATCCCAGCATCATCATCAACGGCGCGATCGGGAGCAGCACCCTGGGTTTGAACTTGTCCGCGAGCCAACCAGTGCACAGCATCCCGATCCCGAAGCTCATCGCCCACATCTGGTTCGCGCCCGCTGTCACCGATGCGAGTTCAGCAACGCTCAACGACGCGAGCCGCTCATCGCCCCCAGCAAGGATCATGTTCTGCATGTGGAACAACAACGCCGTCCCGATGCATCCCGATGTGCATGAAAGAACCAGCAGGATCCAGAACGAGCCCGTCCGACGAGTCTGCGCAAGCGTGAACGCGGGATCTCCAATAGGAGCACTCCCGCCGTGCGCCACGTCGTGGAACAGATGCTCCGATTCATCGCCGTCCAGATGCTGACCAATATCCTCAGGCTTGTTGCGAAACAGTACCAGCAGCAAAGGCATCAGCACGACCACCACACCGATCCCCAGATACATCATCGTCCGCTCAGGACCATACGCCCCGATCATCCACGCGACAGGTTTGGGCATCACCGCCGACCCCAGCGCAAAGCCCCCAACCGCGAGCACCGAGTGCGCCAGCCCGAGCTTGCGTTCAAACCACATCGCGATCGTGTGCCCGCTGAGCATCCCGATCGACCCCTGCCCCAAAAACCGGATACAGAAGAACCCGATCCCCAGCGTCACGATCCCGATCGCCTCGTGCAGCGCGATCAGCGCCAACGCGTACACCATCACAATCACCAACGCGACCGCTCTAATTCCAAACTTATCCGCGGCTTTCCCCACCCACGACAACGGGAATGCCGCGAAGATCGTCCCAACCGTGTACGCGAGCGACAACTCCGCGACGCTTAACCCAAGCTTCTCCTGAAACGACAGATTGAACAGCGACACGATGACCGTCTGTGAGGGCATCGTCGCCATCGCCATCAGCACCGCGACACCCAGCATCACCCAGCCGTAGAAAAACCGCGATGGTCTCGAACGAGTTTCGGTTGGTTGCTCACTCAAAGCAAACCCATCGCCTTCAGATCAGCGATCGGTTCATCAATCGAACAACTCCCGTAGCTCGTCGCGAACCCCTCACGCATCTGTCCCAGCTCAACCGTGGAAAGCGTGACCCCCTTGTGCGTCGCGCCCTGCTCGTCAAACACAAACGCATCGGGGTTCATCTCCTCGATGATGCCCACCGCGGTCTCGAGCTGTGGTTTCTTCGTCGATCGCACATACGCCGCCGCGAAGAACACGTTGATAAACCCGTGCATGATCCCGCGCGGCGCGTCGTCCTCATAGGTCAGCGCGTGCTCCGCTCGGATCGGATGGTGCAACCCAGCCGTGCATTTGAAAGGTACACTCGCGTTCTTGCACGCGATCATGAACTCCGCGATGTTCTCGCTGCTCGGGAACATGCTCGGCTCAACACCGCCGCAGCGGATCTTCGCGAGCACCCCAGACCCCGACATCGCTGCGATGAGTCCGCGTGGATCGCCGTTCATGATGATGTCCTGAGGAACCTCGAACGCGGTATCGATCATCTCTGGGATGATCTCCAGCGCCTCATCGATCTCGTCGGGAGTGCTGACGCGCATCTCGATCGCGTCCACCAGCGCCAAGCCGTGCGCCTCGTCGTCGTGGTGCTCGTTGAACGCATAGATCGCTTCGAGGTTCTCTTCGAGATCTCCGATGATGATCCCCGAAACCTGCCAAGGCTCAAGCACATCCGCGTGCTCGCGATACCCGCTCGTCGCGTGCGTGCCAGGCATCAGCATCGAGCCGTGCTTGGTCAGCTCGTCGAGCTTGGGGGCCGGACAGATGAATCGTCCGACAATCTCCGCGTGCTGGGCGCGGAGGTACTTCGCGTAGTTCTCCGTGGCGCGTTTCATCGGCAGCTGACTCGGAGGGAACAGCCCTGCGTAGTCGATCAATCCACCCATCAACGTCCGCACACTCGACAGCACACTGGTATCAGATTCACTCATGCACAACAGTAGGGGATCGCTCGCGATCAACCAAACATCAGCGTGTCAAGATCAGCCCGATCGCCCGCACATCTCCGCTTCCCAGTCCCGCATCGACTCGATCGGATGGACATCGGGATCAAAGAAATCCTGCAGCACCTTGCGGTAGACCGCGATCCGCCGATTCGTCGCGACGTCCCCCTCCACATGCCCGCAGGGGACGCAGAACCGCCACTTGTACCCAGGATCCGAGTCGATCGCGTTGAACACCGCCGCCGCAGAGGGCGCGGGAGCGACCTCATCACGCCGAGCGAGCATCGCCAGCGTTGGTCCGCGGACCTTCCGCCCGTGCACCACCGCATCCATGAGCCGAAGCCGATTCATCAGTTCCTCGTGCCGATCGGGATACGCTCCCAAGATCGACAGGAACCGAGCGCTGAGCCCCGTATCGGAGTTGGACATCCGCCAGTTCCATGCGCCAAGCGAGGGGACCTCCAGCGCGAGCCGATCCACGATCGGTCTCCCGAGCATCCGTCCCGACAACTGCGCCGATGCGATCGTCGCGAGTCCACCCCCCAGCGATCGTCCGTGCAAATACACATCCGGATGCCGTGGCTCCCCCTCCAGCCAAGGCTCCAGATCCCGCGCATCGCGTCCCAGCAGCGCATTGCGCATCACGCGCACCGCGTTGCACACATCCCCCAGCGCATCGGGAAGCACCCAGTCCTTGTGCTCGTAGCTATCAAACCCTGTCGTGATCCAGTCGCGATCGCTCGCGTCGAGCTCGATGGTCTTTCCCTGAGCGCTGGTGCGTGATCCCGGGAATCCACGCAAACGGATCGCGAGCACCGCGACCCCCTTGTCGCAGACGTCCGACCATCGTCGATTCTCGTGCTCAAGAGTCTCAGGCACAGAATACCCGTGCACCGTCACCATCGACGCACGCACAGGAATCTCTTTCGCAGGCGTGATCAATCGACACCCGATCCGAACGCCGTGCGTCGAGACAAACTCGTGCGTCGCCGACGGATCGCTGGGGTCCTCCTCGTCACGCTTATTCAGCACCGGGGTTTCCTGCCCCAGCCGCTCGAACCACGCGTTCCAGAACACCGAATGATCAGGTGCAGGCGACGGATCACCCACATGCGCGAAGGTCTCCACCGCGCTCATCCCGAAATCACTCGGTGATTCTCCCATCGATCAATCACTCCGCATCGGTCAGCACATCACCAACCTCGGCACCTCGTCCAATCACTCAAGGCTGGTAGCTCTCAAACGCCGCTTCTTCCTTCTCCGCGATCATCTTCTTGCGCAGCTTCTTGTACGCCTTATCAATCGCCTTGAGGTTCACATCAGCGACCCAAAGCTGCGAGCTCGGACGCCCCTCGTCGCCACGCAAAGCGCCGCGCTGAGCGGTCCACATCATCGTCTTCCCATCGGGAGAGAACACCGGAAGCCCATCAAACCCCTTCGCGTTGGTGATCCGCATGCGTGGAGTCTCATCGAGCGGATACTCCCCAGTCGCATCGACACAGAACACCTCGTAGTTCGCGTGCGACATCTCGCTCGTCGCATAGAACAAGTACTTCCCGTCCGGCGTGTAGAACGGACACCAGTTCACATGCTCGTTGTCCGTGATCTGGATCTCTTCCTCGATCCCAGTCACACGCCCGTCCTCGCCGAACGCGAGCTTCGAGACAAACACCTGCAGCAGCTTGTCCTCGCGACGATCCGATCGATAACAAATCGACTTCCCATCCGGAGAGAAGAACGGCCCGCCGTCGTACCCCAGCTCAGCGATCAGCTCCGTGTGCGTGTCATACTTGGAATCCCAGATCCACAGATCCCCGTTCGTTCCCCCTGGTTCAAGACGTGTGTAGAGAATGAACCGACCATCCGGAGACCACGACCCCTCCGCGTCGTACCCATCACGCTCCCAGAGCGGAGTCGCCTCGCTCTTGCCCATCTCCGCACAGCAGGTCCCGTGCGCTTCGGTCAAGGTCATCTCGACGATGTCCATCTCACGCGGGAACTGCCACGAGTACTTCGACGTCCCGCGTTGATACCCCGCGACATCCTCAGTCTCCGGAGCGACAAGCGTCGATCCGAACAGCACACGCGAGGAATCCTTGGGATGGAACCAACCGCAGGTGTTGGACGATCCCCAGTTGGATAGATTCGTGAGGTGCTCGATCTTCGAAATATCCTTGCCGTCTCGGACAACATCCGCGACATACATCAGGTAGTGCTCGAGCGGCTCGTCGCCCTTCGCTGGAGTTGGAATCGCTTGGAAAATGATCCGCTTCCCGTCGTGCGAGAAGTACGACTCACCCGCTTTGATGAACTGATCTTCAAAGGTCAGCTGCAAGTGATTCGTCAGGAACGCACGCTCGTTGCTTTCCCATTGATCATCCCACTGGGGGTTGGGATTCGTTGCCAACGCAGAGACAGCAAACAAAGAAACAGCAACGCTCGAAATCGCGAGATTCCGGGCCCGATCGGTCGGCAGTGATACACTCGTAGTCATGGGAGATACTAGGTCCACAAGACGCATCTATCGAAACCCGCCGGACATCACCGAGTCGATGATCCGACGCGTCCAGACAGGGCCTATACCCCATTTCACCTACACGCCCCCAGAGGGACCGATCCCCATCATCTTCGAGGACGAGACCTTCGTCGTCATCGACAAACCCTCCGGGATCCTCTCCGTCCCTGGAATCGCCGAGGACAAAAAAGACTGCGTCCGATCCAGAATCCAGGAGCAGTTCCCCCTCGCGACCGGCCCCATGACCTGCCACCGCCTCGACCAGTCCACCTCAGGGATCATGATCCTCGCGCTGAACCCCAAGACCCACAAAAATCTCTCCAAACAGTTCGAGGACCGCAAGATCACCAAACGCTACCTCGCGCTCGTCGAGGGACACCTCGATTCCGATGAAGGCACCATCAACACACCGATCCGCAAAGACATCGACGTCCGCCCCCTCATGCTCGTCGATCACCTCTACGGCAAGCCCTCCGTCACACACTACAAAGTCATCAGCAGAGAAGAGTTCAAAGGACAACCCGCCACCCGCGTCGAGCTCGAGCCCCACACCGGACGCACCCATCAGCTCCGCGTCCACTGCGCCCACCCCAAAGTCACGACAGTGGGGGACCCCAAAGAAGGCGAAACCTCCGGACTCAACGCCCCCATCATCGGAGACGAGCTCTACGGCTCAGACGTCAACGACCCCTACAAACAACGCCTGCTCCTCCACGCATCCATGATCAGCATCCACCACCCGATCACCGGCAAGCGCATGACCTTCAAAGCACCAGACCCGTTCTGAAGTAGTATCAGTACCGCAGCGGAGGCAGATGCGGCGCCGGCCAGCTCAATCCAGCCGCCTCCATGATCCGGCGCAGCTCGATCAAGTCATGCTCCCCGAACGCATCGCGATCCCGCGAGTCCACATCGAGCACCCCCCAGCAAGCACCCTCGTCGTCAAACATCGGGATCACCAGCTCGGATTTATCCCGCGGATCACACGCGATATACTCCGGGCCCAGGTGCGCCACATCCACAATGATCATCGGACGCTTCGTGCGCCAGCTCTTGCCGCACGCGCCGTGTAACTCGATCGGAGAACACGCCGGCGTATCACGCGAAGGCCCAAGCGTCATGCTCTGCTCGCCCTCGTCGATCGTGTAGAACCCCACCCAAGACACGCCCTCATCTTTGAAGAAGCGCCACAACACATCAGCAACCTCGCGCATCCGCCGAGTCCGATCCCCCGCGATGTGATTGAGCGCCAGAGCAACCGGTTCATATGCACGTTCAAATGCGGCCATGTCCAATCCTATCACTTCTAAAGACACCAGAAAAAACCGACTGATTGATCAGCCGGTTCGTGGTTTCAATCAGATGCTCAATCAGTATTAGAGCGTCGCGTTCGTGAATGGGAGGAGTCCCATGTGACGAGCACGCTTGATCGCAGTCGCAACCATGCGTTGCTGACGAGCGTTGGTGCCCAGACGCTTACGCCCGTAGATCTTGCCGTTGGGGGTCATCAAGCGACGAAGGTTCTCGACATCCTTGTAATCGACATACTCGATGCCCTTGCCGGAAGTCTGGGTTACCTTGGTCGGTGCGGTCTGGAATCGTTGGAATCGGCTCATATCTCTGTTTCCGTCCTGGTCGTTGTGGCCCGGACTGTGATCAACGCGATCAGCACTCCGAGCGACGGATTTCATTTGCGGAGAGGAGTTTAGCCCCGCTTCTCGCTGTTGTCGACTGTCCACTCAGGAGCATCATCCATAGATTTGTCCCGAAAGACGCGATCCAGCGCCAAAAAACCGCCCTGACGCCACACCAGGTAGGTCGTCGGGATCAGCAGCACCAGATTCCGCCCGACCTGACACCAACTCACGCCGGGAGGACAGATGAACTCCATATCCCCAAAGCACGAGCAATCCGCACTGATCGTCTCATCCATGATCACATGGATCAGCGCCGCGATGAATCCCACGAGCATGATCCAGACCCCAGCCGCCGCGGCTCGAGTCCAAAGACCCAGCACCAGCAGCACGCCGACGATCATCTCCGCCCAAGGCATCGTGTACGCCGCCGTCACGATCAGATGACCGTACTCCTCAGCATCGATCACCTTGAAGCCCTTGATCGCCTCGGCAAACGATTGAATCCCGTTGATCTTGTTGTACGCCGCGAGCATAAAGACCCCGCCCAGCGCGACGCGGATCGGGAACTGAAGCAGGATGGATTCAGCCCAAAGCTTTCCTTTACTCATGGCGACACCCCCATCCCGTCATCCTCACCAGTCGCAGTGGGGAACCCCGCGTTGACCCAGTCCTCGTATCCCGCGCCCATGATCCGCAGATCCTCGTAGCCAAACTGCTCGAGTCTCGCCGCGGTGTTCTTCGACGCGTCACACTCACCACCAACGCAGTAGATCACAATCGTCCCATCGGTCGGGATCGTGTCCATGATCGCAAACGCTCTGGTGCTGTCGGTATCGAACAACTGTGCCGGGAGCCACGCCGCGTACTGGATGTGCCCCGCCTCGAACTCGTAGTCATGCCGAGCATCAAGGAAGTACGCGCCCATGTCCCACAGCTCGTGCGACTCGCGCAGCGTCAGCGTCCCCTCCGGAACCGGCGCATCAAGATCAACCCCTTCAGGCGCGGGAGCAAACGTCCCCGTCGGATCCTTCGGGAGTGTCTCAACCTCCGGCTCATCATCAACAATCACCGGAAGCTGCTGGTCATTCTCTTGATCCGCATTCTCAGGAGTCTCGTCAACCGGATTCCCATCAACCGGATTGCCCCGATTAGGATCACCCTTGACGTCCTCAGTGCCAGCCGTCAGGTTCGCTGGACCCAGCGTGACCTTCCCATTGACAAGCGAGTGACCTGTACCCAAAAGAAAAGCGCCGCCGACGATCGCGAGCAGACGCTGTGGAGTCTTCATACGCATGCAGTTGCCCCGTGAGTGTGTGTGGAGAGTTCAGGACAGTTCAGAAGCCGCGATTATGGCAGTTTCGGTTGGAGCTGCCCGTACATCTGTACCGTCAGCATCTCCTCGTCCGGAACATCGGTCATCACCGTCAGCTGAGCGTTGAAACGCTGAGCGGGATTGATCACCGTGCCCTTGGCGCGGATGATCCACTCGTTCCGCTTCTCAGCATCGACCGGCTCAGCGGTGTACTCCGCATCAAGCACGACGTTGTTGGACGCGACCGACGTGATCTCAAACGCGTTGCCCGCCTTGGACTTGATCGTGATCTCGCGTTCAAACGAATCGCCAACCACCAAACGACCCATGGTCATGCGGACCGGAGTCATCTCCAGATCACCGATCACGCGACCAACCGCCGCGATCGAGAAGATCGGCTTGTGCTCGTCATTGGTCCGCACCGAGATCTCGGTCCGATGGTTGTCCGGCTTCGCGCTCTCGAGCACCTTGACACGCAGGATCTGCAGCCAGAGCTCGTCGCCTTCCTTCTCAACCTTGCCGCCATCGATCACCTCGACCGCAAACGTGTCCGGATCCTGCGTGGTCGCGCGGGACACCTTGAAGTCCTCGAAACGACCATAAACCTTGATGTCCTTGGTCGCGCTCGAACCCTTCTGGGTCAGATCAAACGCAAGCACGCGAGGCTCGATGATCACCGCGTTCTTCACAAACGAGTGCACATAAACAGTATGAACAGGCTTAGTCGCCGAGTTGGTGTAGATCGTAATCACACGAGAGATCGCGCCCTTCTTCCCAGATGGGTCAAAGGTGACTTTCATCGTGCCGGTCTCACCAGGCGCGAAGGTCTTCTGCTCCATCTCAGGAACAGTGCACCCACACGAAGGCTTCACCAGCTGGATCTCCAGCGGCTGCGTACCAGTGTTCTTGAACTCAAACTCAACAGGGACCGGCTCGATATCAAGAATCGTGCCCGTGCTCACTGTGGTCTCTTTGAACAACAGCGCCGAATCGACCAGTGGTCCATCCGCCTGAGGCTCACCATTCTGGTTCACCGGGATGTTGTGCACATTGCTTGGTTGGGTGCCATGATTGTGACCCTCGTGACCATGACTGCCGTGGTTGTGCCCCTCGTGCCCGTGCTGAGCTGGTTGCACTTCCTTCGCCGGAGCATCCTTCTTCTCAGGAGCCGACTTGCTCAGCTGAGCGGACGAGCTGCCCGCAAGAATCCCAAGCACAGAAATCGATGCAATCGAAAGTGTTCGTTTCACGCGTTTCATCTTCAGTATCCTCCCTGCGAGCGAAATCAGGTCCCACGCCCGCGGCATAGTTTCAAGATGCACAAGTCTAGGTCAAAATCACACACCATAAAACAAGCACACAACTCCAGAATCAGGCAAAGCAAGAACGCCCGCCAGATAGATCCCAGATCGACCAACGCACAAACGCACACCAACCCGATCCAGCCCTACCCAACAAGAACGCCCCTCCCAACGGCATATTGCACGAAATAAGTCCGGAAATCGCTCAATTCAGCGATCAAACCCCGACTATCTCCCAACTCAAGGACATCCCTGAGCAAACAACGACAGATACGCCGAAACATCGAGGAAGTTCAGCGTCCCATCACCCGTGAAATCAACCGCGAGATCACCCTCGCCAAACAACACAAGGAATCGACTCAGATCCAGGAAGTTCAGCGAGCCGTCCTCAATCAAATCAGGACCGCAAGGCAGCGCCCTGATCGTGTACGTCCGCGTCTCAGTCATGAACTCGTCACG